>NZ_CP051196.1:0-2812357 GCF_024181185.1 Treponema sp. OMZ 906
ATGAATAGTTGCGATTATCGTATTTTTTGGGAAGAAACCGTAAAACAATTAAAAGATGAAATAGGCGAACAGGAAATATCCATGTGGTTCTCGCGTATTGGCTACGAGAGGGCAACGGATACCGTAATCGTTTTATCGGTACCTTCCGGTTTTTATCGCGATAATGTGCGGCAACGCTATGAACTTCTCATCGAAAAAAAGTTATTGGAGCTGCTCGGCTCTCGTATCAGTATTGAATTTGAAATAAAAGCTCCGCAGGCAATGGATATTCAGTCGGTACCTAAAAAAGATAAACCGGCGGGGACGTTAGCATCGGTTTCCCATGAACCGCAAAAGACGGCGCTGCCTGAAGAAAAAAAGAAGCACCCGCTGCTGAATGAACGTTATACATTCGATAAATTCGTGATAGATGCCGACAACCCCCTTCCGGCAAATGCTGCGATTGCCGTTTCAAAGAATCCCGGGACGGCTTATAATCCGCTGCTAATTTACGGTGGTGTAGGATTGGGCAAGACACACCTGATGCAGGCAATCGGCAATGCCTTGTATCAAACAACCAACTTGAAGATTTTGTATGCCCCGGCGGAAACCTTTACAAATGAGTATATCGCTCATGTAAATAAAAATAAAATGCATGAATTTAAAAATAAATACCGCAATGCGGATGTGTTGCTGCTTGATGATATTCACTTTTTGGAGAAAAAGGAAGGGACTCAAGAAGAGCTGTTCCACACTTTTAACGCCCTCTATGAAAATAATAAGCAAATCGTATTTACTTGCGACCGTCCGGTAGAAGAACTGAAAAACTTAACCGACCGGCTCCGCTCCCGCTTTACCCGCGGTCTGAGTATCGACTTAAAGATACCTTCGTATGAAACTCGCTGTGCTATTTTATTTAAAAAGCTTCAAGATGAACATTTTTCTGTTCCCGACGAAGTAGTACACCTAATTGCAAAGAATGTTTCTTCCAATGTCCGTGATTTGGAAAGTGCGCTCACTAAATTACAAGCGTATTCGGAGCTGACTGGTCCCGTTACGCTCGAAAATGCGCAGCGACTTTTACAAGACATGTTCGGATCTCCCCGTCAGCATAATATTTCAATCGACACGATTTTAAAAATCGTTGCCGACTATTTCGGTATCTCATATATCGATTTAAAAGGAAAAAAACGGACAAAAAATGTTTCTTTCCCACGGCAGGTGGCAATGTATCTGGCTCGTGAAATGACCGAATTTTCCACTACGGAAATCGGTGTTGAATTAGGCGGACGAGACCATTCGACAGTTATGCACGGGCATCAAAAAATAGAAACACAGACAGCGCTTGAACCTTCGCTGGAAGTTACCATCGCCGAGCTAAAAAAACGCATCACCAACGCCAACCAATAACGCTGATAAGTCTTGCTCAATCCGATATATCTGTATATCGGATTGAGTAGCGGCGTTAGTAGTTCTAAACAGTATTGAGTTTTCTTGAGGAAAACTCATAATTCAGAAATGTACTCAGGATGTATATTTCTTAACAATACCATTCTGAGGCCGTACTGAAGTAGTTTTTTGTAAATCACCTGCTAAACTGCGGCAGCGGGTTATACCGCTCGCCATAATCGTAGGTATCAAGCTGTTCGTGTTTTTTAAAGAAGTTGACAACCAGATAGGTAAAGGGTGTGCAGACAACCTCTATCGTTGTCTTAAAAAGATAATTGGAAAAAGCCATTACAATTAAAACAGAAGATGCGTACAGCCCTGAAAACGAAATCATCACAAAAATGATACTGTCCAGCAGTTCTCCGACCAAAGTGGAACCGATGGTGCGCATCCACAGGTGTTTACCGCTGGTAAGCACCTTCATTTTAGAAAGAACGGTAGAATTGCTGTACTCACCGACAAAGTAGCCGCAGATACTACCTGCGCTGATACGAGGCATTTGCAGCAAAATATTATTAAAATCGCTTTGCAGATTCCAGCCGCCCTCTGCCGGCAAAATACTCACCAGCCAGACATTGAACGCCATAAAAATGAGGACGACAAAACCTGTCCAAATGACTTTCCGCGTATCCCGATAGCCGTATACCTCAGTCAGCACATCTCCGAAGATATACGAAAACGGAAACAGCAGCGTTCCACCGTCAAAAACAAACGGACCGATCTGCACCATTTTTACTGCCAAAATATTCGACAGAACCAAAACACCGATAAAGAGTCCGGAAAGAACCGGCAAGAAATTCTTTTTCTTCGTGAAGCCCTTGGCTTCATCTGTCAAAATAGTGTCATTCATTATTTTATTATAGCAAAATCGGAACAGCAGTGATATACTAAATATATCAGGGCAACCGCATCAGACAGTTACCTAATAACCCCGCAAAATAATTGGGGCTGTTCAACCTGTTCTTTTGAAAATAGAGGGGTATCTACTGTGTCGTACGGCAAAAAAGTATCCTCAACGTATCAAAGATACGCCTGCGGTGCTTTTTTGCCTATCTCCTTGTATCTACCGCTCTCTTTTCAAAAGGCTAACGAAAAGTCTCTTTTCAAAAGCGTCGGTTCTATGTGGTAAACTTTTATTCTGAATTTTTACATATTTGTCTGATGCGTTTGCCCTTCCTTAAAATAAAATACACGAAATTTTATTTAAAATTTCGTGCGAAGGTAAAAGTGTATTATCTGAGGAGGTATCATAAAAAGTACCGTCTGAAATTATCGCCGATACTTTTTATTTCAAGTTTGCGTTGCAAACTCGATTATTGTTATGTGCGCATTATGCGCACGGCTAAAAATTTTTTCGGAAATTGATATTTCCTGCAAAAGTTTTTATAGGAGGTAATATGAAAACAATACTGGTAACAGGAGCCCTCGGTCAAATCGGCAGTGAGCTGGTTATGCACCTACGCAAGACCTACGGCGGCAGCAATGTAATTGCAAGTGATGTAGTTAAAAAAGACATGCCGGAAGTCCTTGAATCCGGGCCGTTTGAGCAATTAAACGTATTGGAACCGCAGAAGGTTGCTGATGCATGTAAAAAATATAAGGTCGATACTGTCATTCACTTAGCAGCGCTCCTTTCCGCTGTTGCGGAACGCGATCCGCAAATGGCATTCAACATCAACATCCACGGATTATATAATATGCTGGAAATTGCCCGGGAAAACAAATACCGGTTCTTTGTCCCCAGCTCTATCGCAGCTTTCGGACCGGGTACTCCAAAAGATAAAACCCCGCAAGACACTATTCAGCGCCCTACCTCAATGTACGGCGTAACAAAGGTCTCAGGTGAGCTGCTCTGCGACTACTACCACAAGCGCTTCGGTGTTGACACCCGCGGCGTGCGCTTCCCCGGCCTCATCTCGTATACAACTCCTCCGGGCGGCGGCACTACCGACTATGCCGTTGACATTTATTACGAAGCGCTTAAGAACAAAAAATACGAGTGCTTTATTAAAGAAGGCACCTATATGGACATGATGTATATGCCCGATGCCCTCAAAGCGGTTCAGCAGCTTTTGGAAACAGATGAGTCAAAGTTAATCCACCGTAACGCCTTTAATATCGCCTCGATGAGCTTCACGCCGGAAATTATCGCAGCGGAAATTAAAAAGCACATCCCGGGATTCCAAATGACTTACAAGGTTGATCCCATGCGGCAGGCAATCGCCGATTCATGGCCTAACTCCATCGATGACACCTGCGCACGGAATGAATGGAACTGGAAACCCGAATACACACTGGAAACCATGACCGTCGATATGCTGGAAAAACTGAGCAAGCGACTCGGCGTTGCGTATCAGTCGGCACGGAAATAAAGAAACGTTCCAATGAGCATTAAATTTCATTGAAGAGGAGAAAACAATGAGCAATATTCACGAAATGGCTTTTTTACAACAAAAAGTACAGGAATTAAAAGATCAAGGCTTGTATAAGGTACCGGTAACCCTTGACGGACCGAACGAAGCAGAATGCGTTATCAATGGAAAGAAAGTTATCAACCTTTCATCAAATAACTATCTGGGCTTTGCAAACCACCCCCGTTTAAAGAAGGCTGCAATCGCAGCGATCGAAACCTACGGCGCAGGTGCAGGAGCAGTTCGCCCCATCATCGGCAACATGAAAATCCACGATGAGCTGGAAGAACTGTTGGCGAAGTTCAAGCGGGAAGAAGCAGTACTCACCTTCCAGTCAGGTTTTAACTGCAATGCCGGGGTTATCCAAGCAGTTACCGACAAAGGCGACCTCATCCTATCCGATGAATTAAACCATGCGTCCATTATCGACGGCTCCCGCCTTTCAAAAGCCGATAAGGCAGTGTTTAAGCACTCCGACATGGCAGACTTGGAGCGGGTTTTAAAAGAAAAGCGCCCCAACTACCGCAACATCCTCATCATCACCGACGGCGTGTTCTCCATGGACGGCGACATTGCCAAGCTGCCGGAAATTGTTGCACTTGCAGAAAAATACGAGTGCTTAACCTACGTGGATGACGCCCACGCAAGCGGTGTATTAGGCGAAAGCGGACGCGGCTCCGTTGACCACTTCCACCTGCACGGCCGAGTAGACTTTGCAATCGGCACCCTGTCCAAGGCAATCGGCGTTGTCGGCGGTTACGTTGCCGGCAAGCAAGTTACTATCGACTGGCTGAAAAACCGCGGCCGCCCCTTCCTGTTCTCCACCGGACTTCCCCCTGCCGCTATCGGTGCCTGTATCGAAGCCGTTAAAATGCTGATGGAATCAACCGAATACACCGACCGGCTGTGGAAAAATGCCCGCTACTTCAAAGAAAAGCTCGCTCGACTCGGCTTTAACACCGGACACAGCGAAACCCCCATTACGCCGGTCATCATTGGGGAAGAAGCGAAAACACTCGAGTTCTCCAAAAAGTTGTTTGAAAACGGCTTATTCATCGGGCCGATCGTGTTCCCCACCGTACCCAAAGGCACCGGACGTGTCCGCTGTATGGTAACGGCAGGACACACCACCGAACAGCTCGACCGCGCTATCGCCATCTTCGAAAAAGTCGGAAAAGAAATGGGCATTATCGCGTAATATTTCCTTTTGAAAATATGCATACCGTCTACGGCTTAGATTTAGATGCGATGTTTAAAATTAAGTCATTACTGTGTAAAGACTTGATTTTAAACTCGCGGGGATGTCGAAAAAGTAACCAACTTTTGAGACATCCCCATCGCTCCTGATATAACCAGCGGCATCCGTGCCGCTACTGAAAAATCCTCAACGTATCAATTTTTCCGCGCGGGCGTTAAATAAATAGCCTGCTGCGTTTACTCCGAGTCGGCCTCTTTATCTTTATATAAAAAAAGGATAGACTTAACAGCTGCCGCATTATTTGCGGCACACCTTATTTACTCAAAGAGGAACACTCATGGGAAGTTTAGACTTTTTATCTAAAGATTATCAATTTAAAAAATATAAGAATGTATACGCAGGAATGCTGCAAGGGTTTTATACGATTTTTCACGTAGATGCCAATGCGAAGAAATGTATCCTTACCATCGGCGCTTCTAAGGCAGAAAATGGAGAAGACTTGTTCGCCCTTTTGCAATCGCGGCTTTGCGAAATAAAAAAAGTAAAAACGCGTATCGATAACGCAACATTAATCTTTGAATATCCTACGCCGGCATTAGGCAATTATAAGAAAACATTTGATTTACTGAATGATACCGTTATCCCATTCCTGATAGAGAATAAGTATAAATCCGGCGGATTTATCTATGGTAAAAATGATGGAACGATACGGTTGTTTCAAATAGGACAACAGTACCTGTACCTAACCGAGGCAGAGCGGGCGGAAAAAGAAGCCGATCTTACCGATCAAAAAGAAAAAGACAAAAACACGCAAGAAAATTTTTTACTCGGTACATTGGGCGTTATCGGCGTTGCATTAGCGGGAATCTTACTCTATGTTATCGTCGGAAAAATGAACCTCTATGTTTGGGCGATTCCTGCTCTGCTCAGCGCAATATCCTATGCTGTATATAAACGACTGGGGAAAAAAACAACCATAAAAGCCATCGTTATGATTTTTATTGTGTTGTGCATCGCGCTCGCAGCGGCAACCGTATTGGAATACGGCTGGCGTATCTACGAGGTAGTACACGAGAACCCCGAGAATGAACTTATTAGTTTCTTTGATGTTTTAAAAGAAACGCCGGAGCTTATATTCACTGAACCGGACATCGCAAAGCTGGTTAGAAGAGATCTATTGATAAACGGCGGAGTCTTAATACTGTCCTCAATTCTTACAATGGTAAGCGCTTACAGGCAAGAAGTACGGTTTATCAAAATAAAAAGATTGGATTAGGTGTAAAGAGTCATTGCATTATGCTGTACCAGCTATCAGAGGAGAGCCGATATGTTCGGATTTCGATTTGTAAAATTTGAACCAAATGAGTATATTCACGTAATTAAAAAAGGACGTGTGGTAAAAAAAGGGCGCGGGCTTTCGTTTTGGTTTTATAAACCTTCGACTTCGATTATTACCGTTCCGCTTGAAACAAAAAACGTACCGTTCATGTTTGAAGAGCTTTCGAGTGATTATCAAACGCTGACCATACAAGGTGATTTGATCTATAAAATAACCGATACCGAAAAAATTATCGATCAAGTTAATTTCTCTGTCGATCTTAAAAATTATGCGTACCTCTCGGATGATCCTGAAAAATTGAGCCGGATTATTATCAATTTGGTAAATACGATGACCAAAACCGAAGTTTCTAAGCTGCCTTTGCGGGAAGCGATACAATCAATTGATCGAATTGCAGGAGCATTAAAAGAAGCGGTGCAGCACAACGAATATCTGCAAAATTTGGGAATCACAATCACAAATATCAATATTCTTTCAATCTTGCCGAACAAAGAAACAGCGCGGGCGTTGGAAGCGGAAACGCGAGAAAATATTCTGCGCGAAGCGGATGATGCGGTGTACAAGCGGCGTAATGCAGCGGTAGAGCAGGAGCGGAAAATAAAAGAAAACGAATTGAACACGCAGATTGCAGTTGAAGAAAAACAACGGCAAATTATGGAAGCGCACATGGAGGGAAAACGAGCGGTTCAAGAAAAGAAACGGGTTATTTTACAGGAAGATATGGCATTCAAAATTAAGCAGGAGCAGGAAAATGCGAAGCTTATTGAAATTTCCGTTAAGAACAAGAAGACCGAAGCGGATATTAAAGCCTATTCGCTGAATGCCGTTCTGGAGCCGATGTCCAAGATCAATCCCGAAATTATCAAAGCGCTTTCTTCAATCGGTATGGCGCCCGAAAAGCTGATCGCAAATGCGTTTACCGGACTCGCGGAAAATGCCGGTAAAATCGGTGAACTGAACATCAGTTCGGAACTATTACAGCAGCTGATGAAAAAATAATGGACAGGCTGATTATTATCCGCCGTCCGACTCGTTTGGATGCGCTTGTCGCGCGGTTTAATACAAAGCAGCAGGCTCAATTTTACATCGAACATCTGAATGCGGATTTTAAGGATTATGAAGCGGAACACGAAACGTACTATGCGGTATTGGATAGGCTGGTAAAAACCGCGCAAGGTATCGGCAACGTACAAGTTATCGACTGGAAATTTTTACCGAATTTTATATTCGGCAAAAATGATACGGTTATCACCGTCGGACAGGACGGTCTTATCGCCAATACACTGAAATATCTGGAAGCACAAAAACTGATCGGCATCAATCCCGATCCGAGCAGGTGGGATGGCGTCCTGTCTCAGTTTTCCATAGATGAGGCCGGAACGGTTATCAGGCAGGCATTGAATGATGAGGCAACCGTAAAGCAGGTTACCAAAGCGAAAGTACAGCTTTCCGATAATCAGGTGCTGTATGCCGTCAACGATTTTTTTATCGGTGTTAAAAATCATGCGTCGGCGCGGTATGCTATTACGGTTGACGGAGCCGTAGAAAATCAATCTTCAAGCGGCATTATCGTTTCTACGCCGCTCGGACGCTCCGGTTGGATGAAAAGCGTATTGGCAGGCGCTTCGGGAATTACCGGCCGCTTATCAAAACAATCGCTCGCAATTAAAGCGAAGTCCGTCATCGATTGGGGCAAAGAACAACTCACCTTTGCCGTGAGGGAACCGTTCCCGAGCGTCAACACCGGTACAAAGATTATTTTCGGTTCTATCACCCCCGGTACGGATTTCTGCGTTGAATCGAGGATGGGAGAAAACGGCATCATCTTTTCCGACGGCATTCAAGATGATTATCTGGATTTTAATTATTCGGTTGTCGCGCGTATTTCCATTGCAGATTCCAAAGGCAATATCGTGGTGAAATAAACACTCGGTCTTTCATTAACATATTCTCCTCAAAGGAGTAATACCATGAAAAAGATAGACATACTCTGTGTCTTATATGTTTTTTCTACGGTTGCAATATATGCACAAAATAGCGATACTGCTTTATTAAAAGATATTTCATATTCTATTCCTAACAATTTCTATATCATAGATTATGCCATCGGAAACTTCATTTCTAAAGAAGAGACTTCTATCATTATTTTTTGTGATGCTGTAAAAAATAAAAACGCATCAAAAACGGTGCAGAAAACATTCTTATATGAGGTTCATAACGAAAAGCCTAAATTGTGGGGAGAATTAAAAATCAATTGCTGCTATTATAATTATGAAGAAAACATGGATTCTTTTTATAAATCTTTGAAAATGGAACAGGACTTATCAGCATTAGGCAAGCCCTATCGTTTTGGTTGGGTAGGAGATTTTAATGAGAATGGAATTACGGAACTTATGTTTGCTCAATCAGCATACTCAGAAGAAGGTGTGACTTTGGAGTTTTGGGAATTCCATAATGGAGCATTTAAGATAACTTTACCTGCACAAGATGATATTTGTTTTATTCTCGATGTGAATAAAAAAATGCATTCAATGAAGTTAGAAAGAAGCAAATATTCTGCTGTTATTGACAATTATGAGACAAGAATTTCAGAAATTTTTTGGGATTCAAAAAAATTTCAATATTCCGTGCAGGAATAATTAAGAATTGCTGTTGGTATATTGCACAGTTTCATTATTAGGACGGTTCAACGAGAAGTTAAGAACAGCTCCCTCAATAGCCCACATACTCAGCCGCGGGATAGATGCACCCCGCACAAGCAATATCCGCGAAGCTTCCGGGCTTCACCCGTACCGGCTTAAAATAATTTCCGGCAGCCGGTTTGATTTTTTGTATGATGCCGTCGGGACAATGAATTGAAACAGGCACTCGTTTTCCCGGTAAATGAGATGAATGTTTGCAGGTTGCTGCGGAAGAAATCAATTCGCATACCCGCGCCAAGAAAGCGATCCGTTCTTCAAGCTCAAAGATAAAGCGGGAATAAAAAGCGAGCATTCCAAACTCATTGCCGGAAAGTACACTTTGCT
The DNA here is from genome assembly GCF_024181185.1 of Treponema sp. OMZ 906. Classification (NCBI taxonomy): domain Bacteria; kingdom Pseudomonadati; phylum Spirochaetota; class Spirochaetia; order Treponematales; family Treponemataceae; genus Treponema; species Treponema sp. OMZ 906. The sequence goes on from NZ_CP051196.1 coordinate 9,403, forward strand.
CAAGCTGCTGCAGCAAGCCGCTCAGCGTTACAAAGGCAGACTTCGCGTCTTGATAGCGGGCAGCGGAATACTTGCAGCAGTACACCTGTTGCAGCACGGTCTTGAGTGTCTCCGCATCGTTGTATATATGCACAGTTTTTTGCGTACACTGCCGGAATGCAGTTTCGACAGCAGGGCAACAGCCGTCAAGTACATACATCTTGGAAGAATACAGCAGCGGACACTTTTGCGTCGTTAAATATACCATCGTACTCTTGATTGCATCGCAGGCAGGATAATCACCGTGTTTAAAAATAAAGGCATCCACTCCGACAATCGGCACCGGCACAAGACCGCAGCCGTAGATGAGCGCCTCGTCGATGACGGGAGACTGAGCTTCCGAATACGCAGAGCCGAACACCCCAACGATATTATTATCCGCCTGCATCCGCAGTGTCGCATCTACATAGGCCTCCCTACGGAGGTCGGGTGCGTAGTCAAGGATTTCCTGTAATGAAGCATGCTTAAAATCAAATTCCATATGCCGATCGTTTTATTCCTTTTCAAATTCTCGCTTTTGTAATTCACAACTATTCATTCAATTCCCAATATCCGTTATTTCCGGTACCGATATATCGTAGATTCTCTATCTCTTTTATGGTTCTCTGAATAGTTTTTACACTTACGCCGGCACTATCTGCAATAGCTTGTCTTGTAATCTTATTATTTGACCTCACCTTTGCCTTTATAAATTCAATCAGCTCCTTCTTATTCTGAGGGACATTCTGAGGGACATTCTTTTCGCCGACCTTATTCTTGATTCCTTTTGCTTTTTGATGATTATTTTATCACGCCAAGAGCTTATTTTCCATACCGGAATATTTATCGGCAGGGCAACCGCATTAAAAATATTTTTAGCGGTTGCCTTCCTTCTGTGCGAAATTTCATAGGTATAAGGTGAGCGTCTACAATGACGCCGCTCACCTTAACCGTCAAGTTTTCTTTCGAAAACTTGCGTATTGATGTGTGCGCTTTTCGCGCACGAATGCAACAGTTTCCAAAATTCATATTTTGTTCAACTGTTGCATTTTAAGGAAATAAAATTTCGCACATTTTTTTCAACAGGCGGGTAAACGCATCAGGTAGAGTAAATAAAAACCGCGGAAAAATTGAGACTGTGAGACCATTTGAACCGTCTTCAACGGTTGTACGTCCATGTACAACCGTTGAAGGCGAGTTTTGTGCACGCACAAAACATCGCTACTGTATGGAACCACTGCCATCCTTGGCAGTTCGGTAGAATAGTATCGATTTTTCCGCGGGAATGTTAAAAAAACGACCTGATGTGTTTACCCTGATTTATCATTTGCATCGGTATCGGAAAAGTAGTACAATCGCACCGTTAAAAAAAGACGCTGTCGGATAATGTAAGTACATTGCTCGGCATGGAGTTTTAACATTTTTATTGGGAGATTTTATGAAAAAAGCGGCTATTATCTATGCATCGGTTCATCATGGAAATACGGAAAAAGTAGTTACGGCAATGGCACACGATATGCCGGTAACGCTGTTTAAGGCGGAACAAGCTCAAAATGTCGATTTTTCGGAATATGATTGTGTCGGCTTCGCTTCGGGAATATATGCGGGAAGATTTCATAAATCGATATATGCATTTTTGAAACATCACCGGCATGAATTTCCGAAATATGCTTTTGCCGTATGTACAAGTGGAATGGGAAAAGGTCGGTATGCGAAAAAATTTGCCGGTTATTTACAGGCAAACGGCTTTACCGTCTTGGGGGAGTTTGAATGCAAGGGATTTGATACTTTCGGGCCATTCAAGCTGTTCGGCGGCTTAGGCAAAGGACACCCTGATGATAAAGAGCTTGCAGACGGGGTTGAGTTTATTAAGAAGATTATGTTAACGTCTATCTAAGTCTATAAAGGAGGATCCTATGTGTAAAAAACTCTGTTCATTAGCAATCTTAGTTGTAATGCTTGCAGCTTTGCCGGTATGGGCAGGCGGAAAGCAGGACAAAAAAACATCGGAAGGTTTTGCAACCGTAACCGATCATCAGGGTAGAACCGTTGTTATCCCCAAAAAGCCGGAGCGGATTGTCGCGCCGTTTTATATTCTCAGCAACACAGCATTGGCAATCGGCTGTCGGGAATATATCGTATCGGGCGACGGCGGGAAAGGCGGACGGCCGTTTATTAAAGAATTTGCTCCCGAGCTGGCAGACAAACCCGCATGTGGCGGCGCAAAGAACTTGAACCTCGAAGCGGTTGCTTCTCTGTCGCCCGATCTCGTTTTAGTGCCGTTTAAGGCCGCACAGCAGCTTCCTCAAATCGAAGCGCTCGGTGTTCCCGCATTGGTGATTGAGCCTGAAACGATGAAGAATTTTTTCAGCTATGTCGAAATGCTCGGCGCCGCTTCCGGTAATCGCGAACAAGCGCAAAAATTACTGACTTTTTATAAGACAATCTTAAATGATGTCGCAGGTTTCGTAAAAGGCGAACCGGCGGTATCCGTTTATGTCAGCAGCCGCTCCGATCCTCTGAATGCGCTCAGCCCCAAGATGTTCCAAGCAGAACTCGTTGCGGCAGCAGGCGGAAAATTGGTGAGCAATGATATTACCGATGTCTATTGGACAAAAGTATCGCTGGAACAGGTACAGAAATATGCCCCGCAGGTTATCGTTGCCGCAACAGGCTCGGAGGTAACTCCGGCAGAACTTGCAGGAAAGGCTGAATGGAAGGGTATTCCTGCAGTGGATAACGGCAAGGTCTATGTATTCCCGTCAAGTGTTGACGAGTGGGATTCCCCCATTCCGTGCTCATGCCTTGGTGTTATCTGGCTTGCCGATAAACTGCATCCGGGAAAAGTTCCTGCCGGTTATTTAGCGGAAAAAACCAAGGCCTTTTATCGGGACTTCTTCGGTAAAGAAAAAGGCCTCGCCTCTCTTAATGTAAAATAAAAAGATAAAACCTTTCAATGCAGATGCGGTACCGGACTAAACTGATATGTGCAGCCTGTATAATGCCTCTGGCGGCGCTGATATTCTCGCTGAGCTGGGGGCGTTATCCGCTCTCTTTTATTAAGATACTTTCGATCCTGTTCCGCACCGATGCATTTGCGGCGATAACCACAGCCGATTACAATATCTTTATGAACATCCGGCTGCCGCGTACGCTCTTTGTCTTTCTTTCAGGAGGTGCAATCGGGTTAAGCGGGGTAAGTCTGCAAAGTCTGTTCCGCAATCCGCTGGTGGCGCCCGACATCATCGGTGTTTCTACCGGCGCTTCCCTCGGTGCGGCAATCGGTATCGTGCTGCTCCATGCAAGTTCGGCAGGCATCCAGCTCTGCGCCTTTGCGGGCGGCATCGGGGCGACGTTGCTTGTGTTGCAGCTTTCGAACATCGGCGGAGAACACAGCCTGATACGCCTCGTGCTTGCAGGCGTCATCATCAATGCCCTTGCCGGAGCCGGGGTATCCCTTATCAAATACATGGCGGATCCGCTCAACGAGCTGCCTGCTCTGGAGTTCTGGCTGATGGGCTGTTTTAACGTTATCACATGGAAAAAACTCGCCGCCTTTTTACCGATTGCCATTGCCGGATGCAGCTTTATTATCCTGTTCCGCAGACAGCTCAATATTCTCTCGCTCGGCGACGAAGAAGCGGCATCACTCGGTACGCCGGTTAAAAAGATGCGGCTGCTGTTTATTATCACCTCAACATTGTTGGTTGCAAGCGTCGTGTCAGCCGCCGGTATTATCAGCTGGATCGGGCTTATTGCGCCGCATGTTATCCGGCTGCTGTTCGGCAATAACAATTACAAGGTTGCCCCGCTTTCTTTTATGTGCGGCGCCGCCCTGCTGCTGTTTGCGGATACCGTTGCCCGCTCTCTGTCCGGCAATGAGATACCGGTCAGTATTATCACGGCTGTAATCGGCGCGCCGATTCTTGCGCAGCTGATGCTCCGCCGGAACAACGATATTTGGATTGGAATATGAACGCGGCTTTTGAGCTTGACGGCGTTACGGCGGTGCGGGGAACGCAGCCTATTCTGAAAGATCTCCGACTGGATATTCCGCAGCAACAGGTTATTGCGCTGATAGGCCCTAACGGCGCGGGCAAGACCACGCTGTTGCGGCTGCTCGCCGGATTGGATATGCCCGCGTCCGGTACGCTTTCGGTATTGGGAGAAAATGCGGCGCAGCTTACACGAAAGCGATTTGCCCAAAAAGTATGTTACATTCCGCAGGGACATTCCGGCGTATTTACCTACACGGTACGCGACTTTGTCGTGATGGGGCGTAATCCCCATCAAACCGCGCTGCAAGCCCCGTCGCGAAAAGATTGGGAATATGTCGATCATGCGCTTGAGGTATTCGGCTTAACGCAATTCGCAGACCGCTATTACAGTCAGCTCAGCTCCGGGGAATCGCGGCTTGTGATGCTTGCCCGCGGCATGGTACAGGATGCGCCCATCATCCTCTTGGATGAACCGACCGCCAATCTCGATTTTTACAACGAGCATAAGATTATGCAGATTACCCGTAAGCTTTGCACAAAAGCGCACAAGACGGTACTCGTTTCTATTCATAACCCCGCGCTTGCCTTGCAATACGCCGACCTTGTCTACTGCATTTACGGCGGAGGTATCGCAGCCGTAGAAGAAAAAACTAATCCCGATTTTGAACGCAACATCACCGCGATGCTGAATGTTATGTACGCAGAAAAAGGTTGCGGCGCTATCCGGTTCCAACGCATCGATGATATCCCGTTTGTGTATTTGAAATAACGGCAGCGCCGACCGTTTCTGTCTCCGCGGCTGCTTTATAAAACGTCCGGTTTCCTGTATACTACACTTTATGCGGGTTACTACGGAAAAGATCGTATTCGGAGGAAAAGCTCTTGCGCGGGTTGACGGGAAAACCGTGTTTATCCCCTTTGCACTTCCCGATGAAGAACTCGATATTACCGTTACGGTAAATAAACGCGATTACAGCGAAGCCGCCATTAAAAAAGTTCTTACTCCTTCTCCGCACCGGATTGAACCGCCCTGCCCGTATTTCGGACACTGCGGCGGATGTAATCTGCAAATTGCGGATGACGACTTTCAGCAATCACTCCGGCAGATAATGGTTGCAGAGCTTTTCGACAGGGCGCATATTACGCCGGAACGTCCACCGATTTTTATTGCGGGACCCGCATGGGAATATCGAAATCGGTTTCAATTCCATACGGATAAAAACGGAACAATCGGGATGCATGGGTTTTCGAGCAACACGGTTATTCCCGTACGCGACTGTCCTATTGCGGCACCTGCGTTGCGTACCGTTTTGCAGCAAGGCGGACTGCAAAAACTTTTTCCTCATAATAAAAAGATGGATAAAGATCGGCTCCATGTTTTTGCACAAGATGCGGTGGTGTACAGCCCTGCCCGCCCCAATGCTTCGGCACGGGTAAATGGTACCGTACTGAACTTTAACGTATTCGGCTTTTTTCAGTCGAATATTGCAGTGCTGGAAAAACTGATTGAACCGGTATCCGATCTTCCTCGATGCACACGAATACTCGATTTTTATGCCGGCGTCGGTACGTTCTCCGCTTTTTTAACGGGCAAAGCGGCCGAACTTCACTTGGTGGAACACAACGAACGGGCACTTATCACGGCAAAGCAAAATCTTGACCGGATTATTGCGGAAAAAAACAGCCCCTGCCGATGCTTTTTCCATACAGTTTCCGATGCCGATTGGCCGGATATCCCCGCTGCACAACTCACTTATGATGCCATCGTTATCGACCCCCCGCGGCAGGGTATCCATGAACGAGTCCTTATCTATTTGGGGCAAGCAAAAATTCCGCGTATTCACTATGTTTCCTGCAACCCCGCAACCTTTGTCCGCGATGCAAAAAAACTAACCGCATTGGGGTACCGATTTATTGAGTACCGGTTATTCGACTTTTATCCGCAAACGCACCACTGCGAACTTTTAGGAATTTTTATACGATGAAAAACTCGAAGTATTTTTTAGTCACCTTATCTACAGCGATCCTTTCGTTCGTTCTTTTATTTATCCCGGTAAGCCTACTTACTGCACAAACCGCACAAATAGAGCAAGCCCAATGGTCGGCGGTTATGGCGGGCGAAACACTCTGCGATCCGGTCTTACATGGAGAATATATTTATACGTTAAGCTCGGATCAGGCTCTTAACTGTATCGATTACACCGGTTCCTTTGTGTGGCGGAGAAATATTGAACGAACGATAAAACCGTTTTTGACCGTTTCCAATTCCGGTATACTGATTATTGCGGATGCGTCGAGGATGCTGCAGGCTGTTTCCGGTCAGGGGATTTATCTGTGGTCGGTGCAGCTGCCGGAACCGGCTATCTATGCCCCTTACAGTACAACCGACGGTAGAATATGCGTACTTACGCGATCCAATCTTTACTGTTTTTCCGTAAAAGGGAAACTTAAGTGGCAGGTGAAATTATCCTCTCCGCCGGCCCGGCAGTTATGCGAAACGGGAGCAGCGTCATTATTGCTGATCCTTACGAACAAAGATTTTTTAACTATTTCCCTCACCGGACAGGTGTTAAACACAAAGACTTTAAAAAAAGATATTGCCGTACTTTCCGCTGCTCCCGGCGGGTATGTGATGAGCACCGGTGACGGCATCCTCGCCTATTACCGCAGCGAAACGGTCTCTACTGGAAACAGGAAAACAACCGCTGAAGCCGTCGCACAGCATACAACCAATGCCGGACAGAATGGAAAAACCGTAGGGCAAGAAAAAGTCGGTGCAGCAACCGACAATGGTTTTGCAGTTTGGCAAGCGCAGGAGCCCGTTCCGCTGTTTATACAAAATTCCGGCGATGAACTGGTGTGCATATATGCCGACGGTACCGTTTCGGGGCGGGACATTGCCTCAAATAAAATTAACTGGATGGCAAAGTTGAGTAGCCGCATAGCGCTTCCAGTATATTATTCCAAGACGGATGGTGAATATTATATTGCCTGTAAAAGTATAGCAGCAATTATCAGCGGAACGGGAACCGTAAAGCGGGAACAAAAAATTGCCGCCTCCGCTTTTCTGCCGGTTATTACATCAAGCGGCATCCTTATTGCCGTTGATGATTGGGTCATCAACAGCTGGCGACTGGATACAAAAATTATGCAAAGCAATCCGCAGCCGGAAGCGCCGCCTCAGTATCACATTTTGAAAACACAAGAAAAAACGCAAGTACTTCCTTTTTTCGTTCCCTATGGAGATACGGGCTCACTACTATCGAGCATCGATGAAGCCATTACAAAAGGAACACTCGGTACAAATGAAGCGGCATACGCACTTACCCTGCAAACTATTTTAACAAACAATCAGAAGGCAGCGTATTTCCCATACAATTTTACGATTTATGAGCGGGCACGGGCAGCGGAATTACTCGGACTATTAGAATCATTGGAGTATCGGACGATTTTACTCGATGAGGCATCAAAAACTTCCGACCCAACCTTAGCTGTCGCAATTATCCGTGCATTGGGATTTATTGCTGCCGACCCTGACACAAGTTCGATCGAATCGATACAACTGTTGCTACAGCGTTGTGGGGTACGCGTCTATGAACCCGCGTATGCCGCCTGTGATGCTTTGACTGAAATTGCAAAATATGGTGATAAACAGACTGCCGGTTCAGCTGTAAAAGCACTATTTACCATCGCAGCGAGTGCTTTTCCCGAAAATATTAAACAGTATGCAAGACAAAAGATAAAAACTATAGTAGAATAAAACTGAACTTTGTTTTACTGAGAAGCTCTTTTCCTCCGGGATACCGAGGGTGTGAGTTTCTCCGTATCATCTTCATAGAAAGGGGTTGTTCAATGAAAAGAATAGCGCTTGTATGCCTCTGTACATTTGCCTTTATGAGTATGGCTTTTGCGATAGAGGTCGATCAAAGTGAACTGAAGCAGGCCGGAAATACGCCGATTGAATTTATCAACTACACAGGGCCTCATGCCGAAATCGATACGCTGCGGGCTATCGCAGAAATCGGGGAATCGCTTGCAGGGGCTGCCCAAAGAGGACGCGCCGGTGATACGAATCGCTACGCCGTTATCCACGCGGTCGATCCGTCGGTGAAGACTGGTCTCGATGCCGATATCATGATTATCGGAAGCGGGGCTAGGGTAGACCATATCAACAACTTACGGGTTATTATCGCCGGTTATTTACAACGCGCCTATGGATACTCCGAAAAAGATGCGAAGACAATTGCCCATTTTGTAACGATTTACAACGCAGTATACCGCGGCGACATGAATATGTTTAAGAGTAAGTATAAAGCGGTTGTTATCAAGAATTTGGCTACCGATAAAGTCGGTTTGGCGCTACGCTATGATGAATGGCCGGGAAAGACACAAATTGTTATTCCGCTCTCCGATCAGAAATACAGTGGTACGTTAAGCACGATCGATACAAAATCGCTCTCCGATAAGAACGTCGTTGACAAGATGCGTGAGCAAGATGATAAAGATATCGCGACACGCAAAGACATGATCGACCTGAAAGAGCGCGAAAGCAGCGCCGCCCGCGATCGTGCGGATGTTGCACAGAAAAATGCCGCCGCGGCTCGGAAAGATGCTGATACAAAACGGAATGAAGCTGCATCTGCACAAAAGGAAGCTGATAAATCAAAGACAGCTGCGGTTCAATCAAAGCAAGATGCGGAAAAAGCTCGGAAGGATGCAGAAGCGGCAAAGAAGAAGGCTGCCCAATCCGAAAAAGCAGCAGCAGCAGCGCAGAAGCAGGCTCAGAAAAATCCGAATGATCGTAAAGCAGCCGAAGAAGCTGCAAAAAAACAGCAAGAAGCCGCAAAAAATAAGCAAGAAGCAAGCGATAAAGATAAAACTGCTGCAGAGAAAGCAAATGCAGCAAAAAAAGGTGATCAGGACGCAGCGGCAAAGCAGAAAGAAGCCGATGCAAAGCAGAAGGCTGCCAATGAAGCTGCAAAACAAGCTCAAGATAAAGAACGTGAAGCTTCTTCCGAAAAGCAATTTGCCGATACAAAAGAGCAGGAAGCCCAAAGCGACCGGAAAGATGTTGCTGCGGATACCCGGAAAATTATCGAAGAAAAGCGGGAGGAGCGGAAAGCTCAAGATGAGGCGGCTTTTGCGTCTGCATTACCCGGAGCCATGTTGAAAGTAGTTGATTCCGGTTCTTTGCTTTCAGAAGTGGTGCTACTTGACCTTAAAACGGAAAAACCGCTGAAAACCTCATCGCTGAATACCATACGCGGGCGTGCCCTTATCGAAGGAACGGATTCCCTTATCGCGATTGCCGGTTCAAAATCCGGTAATCAGATGATTACATTGGTTGCTATTAACCCTCGTACACTTGAAATGACCAAGCAGGCGACAGTACCTATTGCTGCCCAGAGTCTTTTAATACAGGCTGATGACAGCTACTATGCCGTAATTGAGCAATCGGGCAAAAACTACCTTGCGCGCTTCAACAATAATCTCGAAATGCAAGCGAAATCGAGTGTAACCGTTCTTCCGTACACAGCGATAAGTGTTACGGAAAAAGGCTTGCTTGTACAGGATACGGCAAACAATATTCGCCTTTTGAATGCGAATAATCTCGCGGAAGCGATAAAGTAAAAAACTTGCAACCGTCAAAATAGTAAAAAGCCGATTGAACACGTGATGTGTTTAATCGGCTTTTTTCGTTTACTTTTTCCGGCTATACGGCGTATTTTCCAATGGAAGCTTTGTTCTAAAGATACCGTCGCGGTTATAATACGCAAGAGCAACCGCAGGCGCTGTCGGAATACTGGCAATTTCACCGATTCCCTTCGCTCCACAGGCAAGTTCATTATCGTTATGTTCGATAATATCGACCTTTATCGGCGGTACTTGCGGCGCTTTAAACAAGCCGAGCGTACCGAATTTAGCGGTCGGAACACTCTTTTGCAGCGGATAGTCCTCCGTTAGCGCATATCCGAGGCTCATCACGACGCCGCCTTCGATCTGCCCTTGCAGCGAAATCGGATTAAGCGCGCGGCCAACATCGTGTGCAGCTTCCACATACGCGAGTTTTCCTTCTTCATCCAAATCGATGAGGTGCGTTGCGTATCCATAAGCAACATGACTTACCGGATGGGGTTTATCGGAACCCAGTTTGTCCGTCGGATAGGTATATTCCGCAAAAAATTCTTTGGTACTCAGAGCAGTAAACAGCTCGGGCAGTATATCTATGTGTTCGGAAAGCTTACCTGTTTTGCCGCGCTTTTGCAGTTCTTCTTCAAGCGCTTTTTTGACGTCGGTAGCAGCCATGCGAGCACTTTCGCCGGTAAATACGGTTTGACGTGAGGCGGTTGTTTCTCCTGCGTCGGGAGCAAATTTAGTGTCGGGTGTCTCGTAGTGCAAAAGATAGCGTGGTAAATTAAGTACGTGACTGACAATCTGTAATAAAATTGTTCCGATTCCCTGCCCGATACAGGCCGCGCTCGAATAGATATGCACACCGTCTGCCTGTAGCCGCAAAGTCGTCCGTCCGAAATCGGGAATACCGACTCCAAGTCCGGAGTTTTTAATGGCACACGCGATACCTGCCTTTGGATGAGCGTCATAATATGGCTTTACCGCTTCGAGGGTTTGTACAAGAGCGGTTGAATCGTCGGCATATTGGCCGTTCGGCAGTACTTGTCCCGGGCGGATTGCATTCCGGTAGCGAATTTCCCATGGACTGATGCCGACCTTTTCCGCCAATAGATTGATGCACGATTCAACGGCAAAGCAGCTTTGCGTTACGCCGAATCCTCTGAATGCACCGGCCGGCGGGTTATTGGTGTACCACGCGCAGCCGAGTATGTCGATATCCTGATAGTTATACGGCCCTGCCGCATGAGTACAGGCACGCTGTAGTACCGGCCCACCGAGCGAAGCATAAGCGCCGGTGTCCGAATGGAGCACGGCTTTTAAGCCGGTTAGGTAACCATTCTCGTCGCAGCCGAGTGTAAAATCCATTTCCATCGCGTGCCGCTTCGGGTGGATAATAATACTCTCTTTTCTGCTTAAGCTTACCTTTACGGGGCGTCCGGTCTTTAACGCAAGGATAGCCGCATGGTGTTGCACGCTCATATCTTCTTTGCCGCCGAATCCGCCTCCAACCATCTTTGCGATAACCCGTACCTTGTCGATGGGCAAGCCGGTCGCTTCCGAACATTCCCGTTTTGTTTGATATATACCTTGATCCCCCGAATAAATAATGACGCCGCCTTCTCCGTCCGGCATAGCCACTGCCGTTTCCGGCTCCAAAAAGGCATGTTCGGTGGGGGGAACGGAATAGTGGTGTGAAACGACATACTTTGAATTTTTTAGCTTCTCATCGGCATTGCCGCGCACGAGGTGTTCTTTTGAAAGGAGATTCCCGCCTTCATGAACATGAGGTGCATCTTCTGCCATTGCTTCTGCCATAGAACACACGGGCGGTAGTTCTTCGTATTCGATCTTTACCGCTTTTTTTGCAGCTTCCAAAATCTCGCGACTTTCGGCAGCAATCAGAACGATGGCGTCACCCAAATAGTGCGTTTCTTTACCGAGGGGAATAAGCACATCCCAGTCTTTTTTTAAGTGTCCGATCTTTTGCATACCGGGAAGATCTTTTGCTGTCATTACAATATGAACGCCGGGCATCTTCTCCGCTTCTTCGGTATTGATAGACAATATCTTTGCTCGCGGATATGCAGTGCGTACGGCGCTTCCGTACAACATCCCGTCCGGATACATATCGTCGACATATTCGGCAGATCCCACCGCTTTTGTATATGAATCGACACGGAGCGCACTGCTGCCTACCGCCGTTTCGATTTTTGCTTCCGGCACGGGTATATTTTCACGTAACATCTTTGCTGCTAATAAGATAGCTTCTTCAATTTTTACATAGCCGGTACAGCGGCAAATATTATTGCGGATTGCCTGTTTTACATCTGCAGGAGAGGGGGCGGGGTTTGTATCGATAAGTGCTTTTGCGCAAATAACCATACCGGGAATACAAAAACCGCATTGCACCGCACCGCAGTGCGCGAATGCGTATTGATACACGGCATATTCACGTTCGGGGAAGCCTTCAATCGTCATGATCGATTTTCCCACTAATCTGTTTGTAATTTGTACACAGGCCTTCATCGGTTTTCCGTCTATTAAAACAGTACAAGTACCGCATGCACCTTCCATACAACCGTTTTTAACGGAAGTTAAACGCAATGTATCCCGTAAAAAATAGATGAGTTTTTGATTTTCTTCGGCTTCAACAATCCGGCCGTTAACGGTTAATGATACCATAGCATACTCCATCCGGAAAGATATTATGTAATTGTGGATACCCAAAGCGGATACACACAAAAGATACCTAAGGGAAGTCCCTAAAAAATTGAGATTTTTAAAGACTGTTCATCAATGAGCTAACTCTACCGTATTAGTATAAGGGATAAAAATGGAAAAATCAACAATAAAAAAAGAAAATTAGGATGCCAAAAAAATAGTTTGATTTATATGGAAAGGTGAATATTCGTACTCTGCATTGGAATACGCTGATTTGCCGTTTTCCACTATTTTGAGTACATTTAATCTGCCTTTTCATTTAGAACCAGCAAAGGCTCAAAAGCGATAGTGTTTATTCTTCGCTATCTTCAATAAATAGCGGCAATAAACAGTTTCAGACCGCTTAAAATTTTTTATTAACTTGAGGTTATAGCATGGCAAAGTATGAGTTTCAAACGGAAGTTAATCAGCTGCTCCACCTGATTATCCATTCTCTGTATTCAAATAAGGAAATATTCCTGCGGGAGCTGGTGTCGAATGCCTCCGATGCGCTCGATAAGCTGAAATATCTGACCGTATCGGATGCCGCATTAAAAAATCTGCAATTCAATCCCCGTATCGATATTACGTTTAACGAAGATGCCGCAACGCCGACGCTGACTATCCGCGACACGGGTATCGGTATGAACGATGAGGATATCAAAAACAACCTCGGTACGATTGCCCGCTCCGGCACCAAGGCATTTTTGGAGCAGCTTGCCGCGGATGATAAAAAAGACTCCAACCTGATCGGTCAATTCGGCGTCGGTTTTTATTCAGCCTTTATGGTTGCATCTAAGATCGAAGTGATTTCGAAAAAAGCAGGTGAAACTACCGTATGGAAGTGGATTTCCGACGGCAAGGGCGAATATGAACTGGAGCAAACCGATGATTCGGCGTTCCCGCTCATCGATGACGTTCCCGAAGGGGCTAACGGTACTTGCATCACCCTGTATCTGAACAATGAAGATTCCGAATTTGCAAGTCGCTGGAAGATTGAAGACATTATCAAACGCTATTCGGATCATATAGCCTTCCCGATTTATCTCCATTATATTCACAAAGAATATGATGATAAGGGGAACGAAAAATCGCAGGCAGCAAAGAGCGAGCAAATCAACGATGCAAGCGCGCTGTGGCAAAAGCCGAAGTCTGAGCTGAAAGACGAGGACTACAAGAATTTTTATAAGTCGCTTTCGCACGATTCTACCGATCCGCTCTTATATGTCCACACCAAGGCGGAGGGGACGCTGGAGTACACCACGCTCTTTTATGTTCCGGCAAAGGCTCCATTCGATATGTACCATGCCGACTACAAGCCCGGCGTAAAGCTTTTTGTAAAGCGGGTGTTTATCACGGAGGATGAGAAAGAATTGCTGCCGGTGTATCTACGGTTTGTACGCGGTATTATCGACAGTGAAGACCTGCCGCTCAATGTCAGCCGCGAAATCCTGCAGCAGAACCGTATTTTGAACAACATCCGCTCCGCCTCGGTAAAAAAACTCTTGAGTGAATTTAAAAAGCTCTCTGAAAATGATAAGGAAAAATACGAAACCTTTATCGCCGAATATAACCGGCCGTTAAAAGAAGGTTTATACAGCGACTATGAACATCGCGACGAGCTTTTGGAACTGATCCGCTTTAGAACAACGAATGAGGAAAACACATGGACGAGTCTTGCCGACTACGTACAGCGGATGAAGGAAGGACAAAAGGCGATTTACTATATCACCGGCGGCGATGAAAAGGCGCTGAGGCAGTCCCCGCACTTGGAAGCATACAAGGCAAAGGGCTTGGAAGTGTTGATTATGCCGGATGAAATTGACGATATCGTGATTCCCTCCGTCGGCAAGTATAAGGATTGGGAACTCAAGGCTGCAAACCGCGCCGGCTCCGACGAAGAGCTGAGTACTGACGAAGAAAAGAAAGAAGCAAAGCAGAAGGAAAAAGACTTTAAGCCGATTGTTGAAAAGATTAAAAATGCGCTCGGCGATGCGGTAAAAGAAGTACGCCTTTCCAAACGGCTTGCCGACTCACCTTCGTGTATTGTCGTGGACGAAAACGATCCGAGCTTGCAAATGGAGCGCATGATGCGGGCAATGGGGCAGCAGCTCCGCGGCGAGGTAAAGCCCATTTTGGAAATCAATGCGGAACACCCCATCTTGCAGCGGCTAAAAGATACCGATGACGAAACATTCATCGCCGACACTGCATTTGTGCTGTTAGATCAGGCGCTGCTGCTTGAAGGCAGTACGCTCAAAGACACCGCCGACTTTGTAAAACGCTTGAACAAGCTGCTTGCACGGTAAAGCCTTTGGCATTATCCCCCGCCTCGATAGTGTAATATCGGGGCAGGGAATTGCAAGAAATAGAATTTATGATATAGTCAAAATGTACGAGGAGGTGTCTTATGCCATACAGTACTCTCGAAAAAAAATTGAAATTGCTTCCGCAAGCAGCGCTTGAAGAGGTATCTTCTTATGTGGACTATATTTTCTTTAAATTTACTACAGCAGAAAAAAATACTGCACCCAAAAGCTCCAAAAAAGGCTTTGGCTGTTTGAAAGATATTCCTTGCAAAATGTCACGTGAATTTGACGAACCGCTTGAAGAGTTTGCGGAGTATATGTGATGTATTTGTTGGATACTCATGCAATCATTTGGTACGTAACCGGCAGCAATGAACTTTCTTTAACAGCACGAAATCTAATGGAAACGAAACGATGTTTTTTCAGTTATGTTTCATTATGGGAAATTGCAATAAAGCAGGCGAAAGGAACACTTGATTTTAAGATTGATATTCCGAGGTTGAAGAATGTTTTGGAAAATGAAGAATTTGTGTATCTTTTTCCAACAGAATATGATGCGGAAAGAATAAAAAGTTTACCTGATATTCATAAAGATCCATTTGACAGACTCCTCATCGCACAAGCTAAAGAAAATGAATTAACCATGATAACGAGGGATGAGAACATTCCGTTGTATACGATAAAAACCATTTGGTAAAAAATCCCGATAGAAAGACTCTCTTTCTATCGGGATTACGTCTTCAAGCGTTTTTTCTTCGCTATAAAAACTTGTCGTTGAGCAGTTGTACATTGCTGCACAACTGCCGACAGTCTATTTTACAACATTTCCGTCATCATCATAGTAAATAATGGGACAAACGAAACTTTCTGCTTTTATTTTCGCTCTTTCTGTTTTTCCGCTATAAATCAACTCATCTTTGACTAAATTTATGGCATACGCATTAGATACATCGTGTTGTGTCGATGTCCAAAAATGTGCTACGTCCCCGGAAAATGATCCTCCTATATGTGTTATTTGAGAAAAAGTTGGAAGCCCCGTTATCTTTTTATCCCTTATTGCCTTAAATATAAGGAATACTTCAGCTTCTGATGGCAAATATCCGTTCGGGCTTATGTGTTTACAGTATTTTGCGGCATTATTTGTTTCATCATCATGCGAATATGCTGCTAGTATTTTTTCAGTATTTTCTTTACCGCCTCCGATGCCGTTTGACGAAATTATATTTTTTGCTAATGAACTCCATTGCTTTTTTTCGGAATTCTTTCCGGCATCAACATCCGCTGCTATATACCGCCAATTTTCTCCGATCACATTATAGTCCGTATACGTCCCTTCCAATAAAAATTGGGTTTGTATTTTATCTTTTTTACCGTGCCGGACATAGATCACCGTTTTACCATCAATAACATCTCCCATTCCATATTTCGATAAGGCAGGATAGAGCGTCATATTACCGGTAGGTTTTATTTTTTCACCGAAGGCATAGTCAACTGTCTCGCTATTTTTGCTTTTACTCCATCCTTTGATAGCTTTACTATCCTTATGTTTTACATATTCGACTTTCCACGGTTTGCCGGAGGTACTTTCACTGCCGTCTTTTGCAAGCGTTATTTCTTCCCCTGATTTTGCAGTCTGTGATTTTAGCTTCCAATCATTAGAAAAACCGGTAGTTGATGTACAATCGGGGAACTCATACGTAATTGTAAAAGTCTGCGGTTTCGGTTTTTCATCCTGTTCTTTAACTTGCGATGAGTCGATCTGAGGATTTTGCTGAGTTGGACATCCGGTCATCATAAACAGTGCACCCATAAATACACAAACCGTTCCGATAAAAGAAATCAATCTTTTTTGTTTCATTATTTTACCTCCATGGCTTAAACTGTCTTAATTATTAAAGCAGTTTAAAGTTGAAACTTCTCTTCCATATTCCCCCCCCCCCCCCCCCCCCCTCAAATGTCAAGAGTGTTTTTACTGATTTACAAAATGGAATGAAGACGTTACTCAGTAAATCAATAACCAAAGCCCTTGACTTTTCAACAATGTTGACCTAGTTTTAAAGGATTTTATATAGTATTATGGGAGATTTTTATGAAAAAAATTATATGCACTCTTGTATTGTTTACAGCGATTTATACGGCACATCTTTTTGCACAAGCGCCGGTAGATTTATTCGATCCCTTCTATGAAGATTTGTCGATTTGGGAAGGAGCAGGATTGATCAATGATGCACCGAGTATTCGTCCGTATCCTCTACAGGAAATAGAGCGACTTTTACAAATTGTCATAGAGAAAGGAGATGCTGATCAACGGCGAAAGGCTTCCGAATATCAAGCGCGATTCTTTCACCGTGCTTTTCATTTCGGAGGGCGAGTTGAATTCAATTTTGCCTCACGGGGTTCTCAAAAGCAATTTGTCATAAGTCCATTTGCCAAACTGAATTACTCAATAATGAAACTATTGACTATTTCAGCTTACGTTAGCTTTAACGGATTAAACAAGTTGGATAATGAAAACTTGTTACCTGCTTATTCCTATTCGCAAAAGGACATTGCGGATGATGACGGCAATATCGGAAAGACAAGCTGCTTGCACGGTAAGGTAAAAAAAATCCCGATAGAAAGGCTCTCTTTCTATCGGGATTATCACCTCAAGCGCTGAACAGGCCTTATGATTGCCTTGATAAATTGCCTATTTGATACTTCATTTCCTAGTATTCGTCTGCGGTAAGCAGTGTTAGTTCGTCACGCATAGAACGCCAGCTTTCGTAGCGGTCGGGGTGGATATGTCCTGCGTCCAGTTCTTCCAAGATACGGCAGCCGCGTTCGTGAATATGTGAGCAGGAAAGCCCGAAAGCACACTGTATTGCTGCGGTCTCCATTTCGGGAAAGTAGAAGATGACCTCCTCCGGTTTAATGCCCCACAGCGCAAAGTGTCTGATGCCGGGCGTATCGATGATGTTGAACGGCAGCCGCGTTCCGTCGTGAGCGGTAAAGGTCATCGGTAAAAAAACGCCCTGCGTTGTCGTATGGATACCGCGATCGTACTTAAACGAAATATCGGCGGTTTTAAGCGCAAGGCTGGGATCAAGGCTGTTCAGCAAGCTTGACTTTCCGACGCCCGACTGTCCGGTAACGGCACAGGTTTTACCCGAGAGGAGACATGCGAGCAATTCAAGGCCTTCTCCCGTCTTTGCCGATACCTCACATACCTGTATGCCGATACGCTGCCAATCTCGTATACGTTCCCGTATCGATTCCGGAATCCCCAAATCGATTTTATTTACGATGATGAGTGTAGGGATATCTTCTGCAGCGGCTTGTACCAGCGTGCGGTCGGTAAAGCGCGGTCGGAAGGGGGGATTGGCAGGAGTGGTAACGCAGAGCAGTAAATCGATATTTGCAGCTAAGAGCTGCGGACTGCGTGTTTTCTGATTCCAGCGAGCAAAACCATTGCGCCGCGGTATGAGTGCGGTGATTTGCCCCTGATCGGGATGGAGGGTATCGTATTCGATATCAACCGTATCGCCGGGCGCTAAGGGGTTGTAATACCCTCGAATTTCCTTCAGTTTTTTTCCTTTAATAGAACAGCGTACTACGTTTCCTTCGGGCGTGCGTACTGCAAAAAAGTTATTTGCGCCGCTTAATACCAGCCCCTGCATTACAGCTCTCCCTTCCAGTCGAGGTCGAAAAGCTCGCAATAGCCACGGTACAGCCGGTCGATGCGATCGGTGATTTCGCCCGTAACATAGCAGCTACTGCGGCATACTTCTACGCCGGGTAGCGGGGGGAGAACCTCCAAAGCGTGAGAGACCACGCCGGGAAGGGAATCAACAATCTTAATTGACGGCGCAGCGCATTCGGTAAAAATATCTGCAAGATGCAGAAAATGCGTACATGCCAGTACAATCGTATCGACACCGGCATCTTTAAACTGCCGGATTGCAGGCATTACCGCCTTCCGTTTTTCTTCATCAGGAGCGGTAATGAGGCCGTTTTCAATTTTTGCAACTAATTCGGGATCAGCTCGTTTTTCGATCGTGCACCTTGCAGCAAATGATTCAATGAGGTTATCAAGATACGGGTCGTTGATTGTCCGTGCCGTGGCGATAACTCCGATGCGTTTATTCGCGCTAACTTCTGCTGCGACCTTTACCGCCGGTACAGTACCGATAAAAGGAATTGAAAAGTGTTTGCGCAGCGCATCGAGGGCAGCCGTTGACATAGTATTGCACACAACAATAATCATTGCGGGATTCAACCGGTCTATTATTTTTTCCGTAACATCGAGGGCATACTTAATCACTTCCTCCCGCGTTTTTTCTCCGTAGGGAAAATGTTCCAAATCCGCTACATACGCAGCCGATGCTTGCGGTGCTTTTTTATGAAAGTACCGGAAGTATGGCAAGCCGCCTATCCCCGAATCTAAAAAAACATACTTTTTGTGCATTTAATGTAACACCTCGTAAAATAAATTCATAATGCGAAACTCATGATTTTATAATTAAGGATTATAAATTATGCACTATTCTTGAGCAAGGTGCATAGAATACAACGGATGCTCCTGTTATAATAAACGCCGTGAAAAACCTTGTTCGGCTCTTTTCATATTTAAAAGGCCATCGCCCCTTATACCTACTTGCTCTGATGTTTGTGTTGCTTGCTCAGATTGCCGCAGCTTTGCAGCCGGGCTTAATCAAAATCACTGTTGATTCGGTGTTGGGCAATGAACCGCTTACGCATACAGCCCTTGAACGGCTCGTTGCACTTTTCGGAGCGGCTGCAAAGGGGACAAACGGACTGCTTATTATGGCCGCTCTGATTCTTGCATTTGCGATATGCCGCAGTATATTTACGTTTTTGCAGATGAATACGGCAAATGCAGCAACCGAGCGGGTTATTCAAAATGTACGGAACCGGTTGTATAATCATATTCAGCTATTACCATACACATATCACGCAAATGCAAAAACGGGCAATCTTATCCAACGCTGTACCTCCGATATAGATACTATCCGCATTGCATTGTATTCTCAGATTCCCGAAACGGTCGGCTCGGTATTTTTAATTATATACACAGTCTTTTTGATGATACAGTCGAACATCAAGCTGGCGCTTGTGTCATGCGCGGTATTACCGATTACGGCTATTTTTTCCGGTATCTTCTTTTATGTAATTGAAAAACAGTTTAAAACCGCAGCAGATCGGGAAGCGGCAATGACCGCGGTTCTCCAAGAAAGTCTTACGGGTATTAGAGTGATTAAGGCTTTTACCCGTCAGCAATACGAGATGGAAAAATTCAAAACGGCCAGCGAGGCGTATATGAAGCGGAATTTGATCGTGATACGCTGCTTTGCGTTTTTTTGGTCGGGTTCCGATTTTTTATCGTACATCCAGATTTTTATCGTTATCCTCTACGGAAGCTTCTTAGCATACCGCGGTGAAATTTCAGTAGGAATGTTGATCGCGTTTATCTCGTATATCGGTATACTGATACAGCCGGTACGGCAGCTCGGACGGATTCTCGGCAATATCGGCAAGGCATGTGTGTCGGTCGGCCGTATTGAAGAGCTATTCCGCGAGGAACCTGAGGAGCTTTTCCCCACACAGAAAAAACCGGAGATTAAGGGCAACATCATTTTTGATTCCGTGTCGTTTGCTTATCCGGGAGCGGAGAATACGCCTGTTTTGGATAATGTTTCGTTCAGCATCAAACAGGGACAAACGGCGGCAATTTTAGGGCCGACCGGTTCGGGGAAAAGTTCGCTGGTGCATCTGCTTGACCGGCTTTACGACTATACATCAGGTTCTATCACAATAGACGGCGTAGAATTACATTCGATAGACAAGGGCTGGATACGGTCGCAGATAGGACTGATTTTGCAGGAACCGTTTCTCTACGCTAAAACAATTATGGAAAATATTAAACTTGCCGCTCCCGATACGAACGATGCCGCCGCACAACGATACGCCCGCATCGCAGCCTTAGACGAAGAGATTCACTATTTTGCAGACGGATATTCGACCGTTGTCGGGGAACGCGGCGTTTCTCTATCAGGCGGACAAAAACAGCGGCTGGCGATTGCACGAACACTGATAAAGGATGCCCCTATTTTGATCTTTGACGATTCACTTTCTGCAGTCGATGTGGAAACCGATGCGTCAATCAGAGCTGCCTTAAAAAAGGAGAGCAAGCATAAAACGGTGATTATCATTTCTCACCGCATCGCTACCATAAAAGATGCCGACATTATTATCGTTTTGGAAAAGGGAAAGATTACGGAACAAGGAACGCATCGTGAGCTGATACAACACGACGGCCTATATAAACGTATTTATGATATTCAGAGTAATCGAGATCGGTGATTCATAGCAAAATTGAATACCTACCGCTTCTCAGCTGCGCTCTGCATCGGAGTGATTGATTGCCGTGCCGTTTGTTAAATTACAGAAAAGCAGTAACCGTATTATAGTGACAGTATGAACATTTCACGGAAATTGCCGATCGGCGTACAGAGTTTTAAAGTATTACGGGAAGATCATTATCTCTATGTAGATAAGACCCAGTATCTTTTTCGATTAGTACAAAGCGGTCGAGTTAGTTGCGAGAGATGGCTGTTATCGTGCTCTATATTTTTTCAAGGCTTTTTTAATATCCTTGAACGCCCAATCATAGTGGCTGGAAGTTGCAGACACGCAGTAGCTGCCAAGCGTTGTCGTTCCTGTCCAATCGAAAGCGCCTTTGGAAAAAAGGTCTTCGTTGGAAAATGTTTCGATAAGCGCCATCACCTCTTTATGCGTTTTTTTGAGCATTGTTTCTGCATCGGTATATGATGTGTTTTGATGTTTTTCCCAAAAAACAACATTCATCTGAGGATAGGTTTTCCAATTATAGGGCGCCGGCAAAAAAGGGGCAGGATTCCTGTTTGTGTTTGACCGTATCCAATTCAGCAGAAGACAGTGCCACTCATATAGATGAACCAAAACATCCCGCACGTTTTTATCGCGTTCGTTCGGAACAATATCCGCGCTCTTTTCTTTGTCAGACATTTCGCCGATTAACGTCCATAGTTTTGCGAATTGTTCATTTGCAGCTTGTATTAAATCGGCTTTGGTGGTAGGTCTTGGCATAGGTTATTGTGACTCCTGTAGGATAGTAAGATGCCCTATTGTACCATAGAAAGCTGACACGGTATGTCAGGTTTGAAAAAACATTTAAACTTTTTTATGGTGCGCCGCTATTTTTTCAGCAAAATCGATTATTCCTTGTTTTAGAGTTTCCGGTTCAAGAATTTCTACCTCGGTACCGAGCGACAAAATAAATCCGTACAGCCAATGATCGATCGGAAGATATACTGAAAGCGTATACGAGCCGTCCATATTTTTTGTGATAAGATCGGGAGGAAATTCATCATAAAACCGATAGGCGATTCCGGCGGTGCATTTTAATTTTATGTTCGTAAGCGTCAGCGCATCGGAATAGTCTGTACGGTCAGGTAGCTTGTTGAGCAATTCCGTACGCTTAAATGTGCTTACTGTCTGCATAACGGAAACCATACGGTTTAACCGGAAAAGCCGATAAGCATTTTTGTCGGTACACAAACTTTCAACGTACCACGTCTTGGATTTAAACAAAAGGCGAAGCGGATAAATCGTACGCTCAGTTTTTTCTCCATAGGAACTGAGATATTCAATGCGGAGCGCACGGCATTCCAAGATGGCTTGTTTAACCGTATCGAAAATGGACGTGTCGTTTTTGTTTTCCCAGCGAGAATAATCAACCTTAACCCAATCGGCATGACGCTGAAAGACAGCAGACAATCGGTTTAAAATCGATTCGGTATGTATCTCGTCAACAGGCGATAAACATTGCAGGGCGAGCAGAATTTTATCTTGCTCTTCTTGTGTTACAATCGATTTATTGATGGTGTATGTTTCGTCAATAAAAATTCCGCCGCCTGTTCCCTGCACCGTATACACCGGAATACCGGCACAGCTTAAAATATCAATATCACGATACACGGTACGAATCGATACAGCAAATTTTTTCGCAAGCTCCTGCGCCGTCGTTCGTTTTTTATTGAGGAGAATAAAGACGATTTCAAAAAGCCGTTCGGAACGCATAACGATAAAAGTATAGCATAAAAAGCAGACGGGTTCCTATAAAGGACAATTAAAATTATAGCAGTTGCAGCGCTGATAATAGAGTTTGCATACCGGTCAACGAGTTTTAGGCCACGTATCGGCTCACCGTATTTTTATGCGCGTCATATCCGATTGTCCTGCTTTTTCTGCTGCACTTCTTAAACGGTTGTGTCCGATTTGATAAAAAAGGAAACTCAATTTATCCGTCCATAGCGATTTCCCTGATTGCCTGTACGTTTGGCCTTGCATGGAGAATGCTTGCTGTATACAGTATTATAGATGTAAAAAAACTGTTTTTTATCGCAGCCGTATTTTATTCGGCAGACTTTCGGTATTCACCAAAGCGCACGCCACCCTTGATTCCGCTGTGGATAAGCTCTATCGTAAAACAGCCTTCCTCGACGATGCCTCCTGTGTGGCTTTTTTGTTCGAGCTGTATGGGAAGAAGATGGAAGGGTTTGACTTCGCGTGCTAAGAAACAGGGGAGGGGGTAGGGATGGAAGAAACCCATATTTTATAACAACTTATAAGATTACGTAGAGAAACATCTGAGCGAATTTTCGGGGCAACTGGAAGTCTTAGAGTAAATATGATACAATTATTGTTAAATTTAGTATAAAAGCTGAGGAGAGCTTTATGAAAATAGTTACTAAACAAGCCGCTAATTTATTTTTTCCCAACACCTCTCTTGAGTATGTATACTACGAAGCTATTGCCAATGCTATTGATGCAGGAGCAACTAATATAGATATTGCCATTATTATTGATAAATTCACAGACCATAAGACATTAAATATAACAATTATTGATAATGGAGAAGGCTTCACCGATAAAAACTTTGAAAAATTTTGTAATGTTCTATCTGCTGATGACAAGCAACATAAAGGAATTGGAAGATTAGTTTTCCTTAATTTTTTCTCAAAAATTGAAATAGAAAGTACGTTTAATCAGCAGTATCGGAAATTTACCTTTGATGATGACTTTGATGGTGAATGTAATATTGCAAGAACAACTGATACTTCCCAAAAGACAAAACTTGTGTTTTCAGAATACCGGAAAGAAAAACTATATAAACATGATTTTATACGACCTGAGCCATTAAAGAAAAATATTATTTATCATTTTTTACCTCAATTATACAAATTAAAATTACAAAATAATAAATTAAAAATATCCATATCGTTAGACATACTGAAAGAGGATCCGAGTTTTGAATTCCAGCATAGTTCAGCTATTTTTGACCTAAGAGAATTACCGGAGTTAAAAGAGAAATCAATAGAGGATACGCGAAGTTTTTTTGATACCTTTAAACTTCTTTACTCGATTGAAAAAACGTATACCGAAAATAGTATCATCAGCGCTATCTGTGCTGATGATAGAACAATACCGGTTGAAATCATTACCGATAAAAATTGTATTGCCAATTATAAAATGATCTTCCTTTTATATTCCACACAATTTGATGGTAAAACAAATGCAGCAAGAGATAAAATGGATATCAGTGAATCCGACTATAAATATATACAAAAAACTTTTATAAATATGGTCGCTAAGATTATAGAAGAAGAATTGCCTGATATTAAAAAATATAACATACAAACTTCAGATGATATAAAGGCAACATATCCGCATTTGTATAGTTATGTTGATAAGATGTCAATAGGACTTGTTGATAAAAATAAATTATTGGTAGATGCTCAAGCCTCTTTTTTTAATGATCAAAAAGAAATCCTGGAGGCAGATAATTTAGATAATGAACAATATGAAAAGTCATTAAATTTGTCATCAAAAATTCTTGTTGAATATATTTTATATAGGGCAAAAATTATAAAAAAATTACAGGCAATTACAACAGATGATGATGAAGCAACAATACATAACTTGATTGTTCCTATGAAAAAAACGTATTCGAGTAGCGATAAAGTTATCGCAGACTACTTTCATAATAATGCATGGGTACTTGATGATAGATATATGTCTTACACTAAAATACTAAGTGATAAAGATATTGAAACTATCTATGGAGATATAAATGAAGAAGGAACTCATATTTATAGTGATAAGGAAACCGGTCGACCGGATATAACTATTATTTTTTCAAATGATCCCAATGCTGCACAAACATTTGATGTTGTTATCATTGAATTAAAAAAATTAGGATTGCCTATAGGCGACAAGAGAAGAATACTAGATCAATTACGAGAGAGAGCACGTCGTCTTATTCAATATTATCCCAATAAAATTCAGCGGATATGGTTCTATGGTATTATTGATTTCGACATAGAATTTGAAGCATCTTTAAGAGAAGACAGTTTCAAAAAAGTTTTTTCACTGGGAGATGTGTATCATAAATTACAATCGATAATACCTGATCCGCGTAAAGCTGAGGAAGTTGATGTTGATGTTTTTATTTTATCATATCATACAATGTTGAATGATGCAGAAGCTCGAAATAATACATTCTTAGAACTTCTTAAAAAAAGTATGAACTCATCGGTGGAAGATAAGGAAGAAAGATATGCAGAATTTAACTAAGTTAGAAGAGATAAAAGATTTGCGAACAATATGGCCACATGAGGCTATAGATTTTACTCCATGGCTTTCGCAAGACGATAACATAGCGCTTCTTGCCGATGCAGTAGGCTTTGATATTACGGTAGATGGTACAGAAACTTCTGTGGGTGATTTTAAAGTAGATATATTCGCGTCAGAAACAGGGACAGACAGAAAAATTATTATTGAAAATCAACTGGAAGACACAAATCATGACCACCTCGGGAAGTTGATAACCTACGCGGCCGGTAAATCAGCAGATATGATTATATGGGTCGTAAAGCACGCTCGTGAAGAACATAAAGCGGCAATCGAATGGCTGAATAATCATACCGATGATAGAATTGGCTTCTTTCTCTGCGAGATTAAACTCTATCGTATTGGGAATTCTAATCCAGCTGTAAAATTTGAAGTTATTGAGAAGCCGAACGATTGGGCAAAAGAAGTAAAAAGTAGTGAAGTGGCTAATGAAACACAACAACAACGGTATAATTATTGGGTTGAATTTCAAAATTATGCTTTCCAAAATCAACTATTTGCAAATAATTTTAATCGTAGAAAGCCCTCTCAAGATCACTGGATGAATTTCAGTATAGGATCATCTGCTTGTCATATTGCGGTATCACAAATTCAAAAACGCAATGAACTGGATTTGGAACTATATATCAGTGAAGATAAAGACCTATTCCATTCTTTATTACAGAATAAGAACTCTATTGAATCAGATTCAGGATTAACTTTTGATTGGCGAGAATTACCGGAAAGAAAGGCGAGTAGAATCGTTATCAAGAAAAATGTTATTTTTACTGATAGAGCGCAATGGAAAGAACAGTTTGACTGGTTGATAGATACTATGATTAAAATGAAAAAAACATTCAAGAGATACCTGTAAAATCGATTATTGCAGCATTGTTTATCCACACAACCGGTCAACTATTCCCGCTTATTTCAGTCAAAAATCTGTCCGGGCAGCTTTAACTTCTCTTTGTACGGAAAACCTGCCTCATACACAGCGAAGTCATTCGGATGTTCATCGCAGACAGCATAGCCCTTCGGCGTAGCATATTCTCCGGTAATACCGGTCAGATAGCCGGGAATTAATTCTTTACAGAGAAAGAACGAAGCATCTGCGCCTTCCGGCAATCCGTGATACCTGATACCGTATGCACTCGCGTAGGTAAATCCGCTCTTGTCGTAAAAATCGATATTGCCTTCAAAGCACACCGCACCGCAGCCGAGCGCCATTGCTTTATCAAGAGAATAATCCAGCAGTATTTTTCCGTAGCCCTGCCGCTTTAGTTCCGGCGCAATACAAATCGGTCCCATCGTCATAATCGGAAGATCGCGTCCGTCATCAGTTTTAATCAGAGCCCTGACAAAGATATTCTGCCCGATCAGCTTCCCGTCTTTTTCCATCACAAAAGCAAGCTCGTGCACAAATGCCGGATCATCCCGCAGCTGCTTGAGAATATAATGTTCCTGACACCCCGGACGGTACACATTCCAAAAACTTTCTCGTACAAGGTTTTCAACATCACGGTATTCTTCTTTTCTTTCCAAACGGATGATATAGTCGTTTTTATTCATTGTAAGTTCCTTATGCAGAGAAATGTTTGTCCGAATAGTATTGATAGGCAGTGTAGAAGTGTCAATATGATGATGTAATATTGCACGAATAACCGGTAGTACAAAGTCAACAAAACTTCCGGTATGATATCTCTAAAGTTGAAATTATATTGACACTATCAATAAATCTATCTACAATAAAGATAAAAGGAGCTACTACTATGGCACAGACAAACATAAATATCCGTATGGACGAGAACCTAAAAAAGCAGTTTGAAGCTTTTTGTTCCGACATTGGGATGACTATGACAACAGCATTTTGCGTATTTGCAAAAACGGCGGTTCGGAAACAAAAAATACCGTTTGAAATATCAACGGATCCGTTTTACAGTGAAAGCAACATGGCTCACTTACGCCGCGGCATTGAGGCTCTGAATGCTGGGAAAGGCGTAGAGCATGAGCTTATCGAGGCATAGAATGAAAAAAAATATGGTTTGATGAAGCTTGGGAAGATTATGAATATTGGCAACTACAAGATAAAAAAACAATAAAGCGTATCAATATGCTGCTTAAAGATATTGAACGGGGAAGCTTTGACGGTATAGGTAAACCGGAGTCTCTAAAGGGCGAATTGAGCGGGTTTTGGAGTCGCCGTATTGATGACGTGAATAGGCTTGTGTACCGAGTGAGTAAAAATACTTTAGAAATCCTTTCCTGCCGTGGACATTACGAGAATTAATTGAATTTTTTGAAAAGCCCCAATACATTGTAACGACAAGGTACTATTATGGAACAAGATCAAGAAAACGATTACAACCAAAAGTTTAACGGCGGAGTTTGGAAGCGGATTGTAAAAGAATTTGCGTTCTTTAAATTGCTCTTTATTTTAGGTTTCATTTTTTCAGGGCTTGAAGGAATCTGCGCAATTGCACAACCTAAAATCACCAACTATGTTATCGACGTTTTTGTAAAAGAGCGGAATTTACAGAATTTTATTCCGGTCGTTGTGCTGACCAGTGTCTTCATAGTGTTCGCAGTTCTCGTTACGTTTTTCTACATTATGACAATCGGCACGGTCGAAGTAAAGATGTGCAATCGCTTACGAATCCGTTGCTTTAATCATTTACAAAGTCTTTCTCTTTCATTTTACGATGCGAATTCAGTCGGCTCTCTTATGTCGCGTATCGCCTCGGATATCAATAAATTATCGGAGCTGGTGGCGTGGGGCATATCCGATTTATTGTGGGGCTTTTTTATGTTATTCGCGCTCATCTTTACGATGTTCCATGACAATATCAAACTCGCCCTTATTGTATTAACGACATTCCCACTGATTATTGCATTGAGCATTTATCTGCGTGCAAAGATATTAAAAGCGCAGCGGAGAGTACGGGCGGTAAATGCGCAGCTGACGGCGGCATATAACGAAGATATTCAAGGCGCAAAGACGACCAAGACGCTCGTGCGAGAGGAGTTGAACGCAAAAGAGTTTTTCGCCAAAACGGAGAAGATGAAGGCTGCTTCGATACGTGGAATTTTGCTTTCTTCTATTTTGATGCCTTCGGTACAGATTATCGGATCGTTAGGTACGGGGCTGGTTGTCTTTTACGGCGGAAATGCTGTTATCTCGCAGGCGATTAGTTTGGGACTGCTTGTTGCATTCCTTTCGTATGTTACTCAGTTCAACGCCCCGCTTGCAGGAGCATCCACGCTATTTGCGGAACTGATATCGGCACAAGCAGCGGCGGAACGGATTTTTGCACTGCTGGAAGAGAAGCCTGATATTCAGGATACGGAAGCGGTTATCAAAAAATACGGCGCCGCGCTTAATCCGACGGAAGTGCAGCGTCCTGCTATAAAAGGAACCGTACGGTTTGAGCACGTATCATTTTGGTATAAGGAGAGCGAACCCGTTTTAACCGATTTTAATTTGACGGTGCAGGCCGGTGAAACGCTTGCTCTCGTCGGTTCTACCGGGGCGGGAAAGTCGACTATCGTAAATTTATTTTGCCGATTTTATGAGCCGAAGCAGGGACGTATTTTAATTGATGGAATCGACTACACTGAAATGCCGGAAACATGGATACACGAAAACCTCGGCTATGTACTGCAATCACCTCATTTGTTTTCGGGCACAATCGAAGAGAACATCCGCTACGGCAAGCTTGATGCAACGGAAGAAGAAATTATCGCGGCGGCAAAGCTCGTGGACGCTCACGAATTTATTTCCACGATGCCGGATGGCTACCAAACGCAGGTAGGCGAAGGCGGCGGCTTACTTTCAACGGGGCAAAAGCAGCTGATTTCGTTTGCACGTACGCTTGTGCGGAATCCGCGCCTGTTTGTGTTGGACGAGGCCACTTCTTCCGTCGATACGGAAACGGAACAAAAAATTCAAAAAGCGATTGCCGCCGTGTTGAAAAACAGAACCTCGTTCGTAGTGGCGCACCGCCTTTCCACTATCCGCAATGCCGATAAAATCATCGTTATCGAAAAAGGCAGGATGATTGAGGCCGGTACGCACGAAGAACTGCTGCAGAAAAAAGGACACTACTATCAGCTTTATTCGATGCAATTCCTGCAGGAAAAAGAAGGCATCATGCAGGGCAAAAGAGCGTGATTGTTCCGTATGAAAGCCGGAATCCTCGGCACCCTGCGTAGTGCCGTATTGCTTTTTTATAAACCCTTACGCAACAGTCAAATTCTTTACCCACCGCTCTTTTTTCAGTTGATGTCTGGCGATGAGCAGTTTAAGAAAATCACTGAGCTTTGCAAGTCCGAACATCGCAACGGGCGAAAGCGCGGTACAATAGGTGAAAATAAGCATTACCGGCAAAAATACCATTGAGTTGACGCTGATATCGACCCATGCGCCAAGTTGAGCATCACCGCCCGCGCGGGAAATTGCAAGCTGCGTATTAAGGTACGACCACAGCGGCATATAAAGCGCGATAACCCATATAAGATTCCGCGTGATGATATGTGAGGCCGGCGAAAGCCGGATAAACACAACGGGAATAAGAAACACCGTGAGAGCCTCGCAGATGCCGACGAAGATACCGAAGATAAAAAACCCCGAAAGGAACCATCGCGCCTGTTTGCGGGCTTCGTCCAATTTATTTTGTCCGAGCGAACTGCCGACGATTATACGTACGCAGGTAAAAATCACCGGAAAAATTAAAAAGAATATATTTGCAATCGTCCAACCGGCAGCCATGCCTGCGACGACCTCCGCCCCACCGCGGCTGTTGTACAGTGCCGCGACAATCGTTTCGGTTCCCACCCACGAAATATCGGATGCAAACACCAAACCGAGCTTCTTAACCATCTGCATGAACAATTTCCATCGGACTTTCCAAAGCGACAATATCCGTACATAAAATGCAGGTTTTTTGATATGCACGTAGGCAAGCAGCAGAACAACTTCGGTACAGCGAGCTATCAGCGTCGCATACGCAGCGCCCTTTACCTCCAGACGCGGTGCCCCGAAATTCCCATAGATCAGAATGTAATTTCCACAGGTGTTGATCAAGGTAGAGATAATTGCGCTGTACATAATAATCTTTACATTGCCGATGTCACGCAGGGAAGAGGTAATCGCGGTAGAAAAGGCAATAGGGATAAAGGTAAGTAGGATAATATGCAGGTACCGTTGCCCCTCTGCAACGATTTCCGGCGCCTGCTGATTCCTATGAACTAAAAAGCCGAGGATATGTCCTGAAAAAAAGAATGAGAAAACCGTAAACAGCGCGGCACAGGCAAGCATCATAATCTGCTTAAACCGGTACGTTTGCTGCATTCCGCCTGCATCTTTTGCGCCGTTAAATTGGGACATAAACATACCGCCGGTTTCGGCAAACGTCCCGATCGTTGTCAAGAAGAGGAAGGTGAATTGATTGGTGATATTGACCGCGCTCATTTTGATGTCGCCCAACCCGCCGACCATAAAGTTATCAATCAGCGAAACGAGGCTCTGCACAAAGGTTTGAATCATTACCGGTATGGCGAATCCGAGTGCCGTCCGGTAAAAATGAACCGGCCCCAGCGAAAATCTTTTAAATTGCATTTTCTTCCCTATAGATCATCCTTTAGCGCGGAAGATTTTGCATAAGCCGTAGACTTTGCTTCAAAGAAATCCGTCTTGATGAGGTTTGCGTTGCTGTATTGGCTTACCCAGCTCATGGAGGCAGGTTCTTCACGGTGGCCTTCGTACAATGGTTCAAAACCGAGGTTTTCGCAGCGAAGGTTGCCGAGGTACTGAATGTAGTCGGTAACCATGCCGCGGGTCAGTCCGGGAATGTCGTCGCCGATAACGTAATGCCCCCATGCAATTTCCTGTTCACAGCCTTCGCGGATCATGCTGCGGAACAGCTCGTTGTTTTCCGGCGTGAACAGCTGCGGCTCTTCCTTTTGCAGCTCATGGATGATCGAGCGGAATAGCCACAAATGCGTGTTTTCGTCGCGGTTGATGTAGCGGATTTCCTGCACGGAGCCGGGCATCTTGTTATTCCGACCGAGGTTATAAAAAAACATAAAGCCGGAATAAAAATATACCCCTTCCAGAATATAATTGGCGACGGCAACCTTGAGCAAGGCAAGCGCGCTTTTATCATCCTGAAACTCATTATATAGGTCGCCGATAAACTTGTTTCGTTTTAAGAGGTGCTCATCATCCTTCCACTGATAAAGGATGGCAGTCCGCTCGTCGGGGGAGCAGATGGTGTCCAACATGTAGCTGTAGCTCTGCGAGTGTACTGCCTCCTGAAACGCCTGAATGGTAAGGCAGAGGTTTACTTCGTTTGCGGTAATATACTGTCCGACATTCGGTAGGTTCGCCGTCTGAATGCTATCCAAAAAAATGAGGAAGGAAAGGATTTTATCATACGCGGTTTTTTCCGCGGGGCTGAGTTTGCGGTAATCCTGCACATCGGTATTCATATTGATTTCTTCCGGTATCCAGAAATTATTCATCGCCTGCCGATACCATTCGCTTGCCCATGTATACTTCATGTTGTTAAAGTCGTTGAGGTTGGTGGTATTCCCGCCTATCATCTTCCGCAGATGGACTTCGATGTCGCCCGTTTCGTTAAAGAGCTTTTTACGAGAAAGCACGGTTTCGTTATCTATCATCAAAATACTCCTTGTACTGTTCTATATATATAATATTTAGCTCTCAAACATAAAGGATAAAAGATATTAGCTCTCTATTAATGAGATCAAGTGGCAGATTGCGTAGTATCGAATTCCAACAGATAGTTGCTAAACACATTGATGACTGTTGTGTTTTCGTAGACGGTTACTCGCGGGGCTTGAAGATCATAAAGATGAATGTGTCCGTGTAAAAAATAGCGCGGCTTAAACTTTTTTATGAACCATAAAAAGCATTTAAATCCCACATGGCATGGATCGGGGCGGTCGTGGATACCGAAGGGCGCTGCATGAGCGACAAAAACATCTACATATCGACCATAGCGCAGCTTGTTGTAAATGAGGCGCGGTACCATTGCGAGTAGCTGCATCTTCATTTGATGTTCAGTGTATTGCCCGATGTCGCTATTATACCGGATACTTCCCGAAACCCCGGCAAAAAGTATGCCGTTCTCTCGGCGTGTGGTAAAGCCAAGATACGTTGACCCGTACCCTTCAGAGCGGATTGCGGCAATAGTTTGTAAGGAAGCGCTCGATCCAAGGTTTTTATGATAGTACGGCAATGCAGTGAGATTATGATTCCCAAACACAAAGAAAAGCGGTTTATTCAACGATGAAACGATAAATTCCAAATACTCCATTGGTAAATCCCCTGCCGAAATCACAAGATCGACATCTTGGTACCGCTCTTTGATATTGACACTGTAAATGAGCGGATCGATTTGATCGGAAATGCAGAGGATCTTCATGCCTATATGCCTTTTATTGTTTTTAAAATTGACTCCAGTTTGTCTTTATCTATTAATTCAAATGGACGATTCTCGGCAAAGCTTAATGCAGCCCGTGAGAAACCGCTTGAGGTAATGACAACGACCCGCACTAATCCCTGCGCTTTCATCTGTTCATGTAGCGAACGCAAAAAGGAATCTCCTATGATGTCGCTATCCCGCGAATAGATAAAGAGTTTGGGCTGCTTCCGTACATTCATCCATTTTTCGGAGTTATCTTCCAAGGCGATGATGGCACAGCCTTGTTTAATTTCCTTTTGAGACTGAACCAAAAGCGCGAATGCTTGTTCTGTAACCGCTTTACAGAGTTTGAGGAATGCTTCCGCGCTAACGGTAAGATATTCCTTCATGAGATCGTTTGAACGGAGGTCTCGATACTGGTTCAGCTTCTCTGTAACATCCTTATAGCTCGGCATTACAGTATGGATTGCCTCCCACTGCTCAATAGCGCGGTCGAGGTCTCTCATTTTTTCGTAACAGGCCGCAGCCGCATAACGGAGACGTAACGTATCGGGATTCGAATTTTTTGCAGTCGTGAGTTTAAGCGCGCGATCGAACTCAAAGGCGGCCTTTTCAAGACTATTTGCATCAAGATAGCACAAACCGCGCTCGGTAAAACACTTTTGTCGGAGATCTGCATTGCGAGCAGCTTTTTCAAATGAAGCCAACGCCTGTGCATATTCTTTTGATTCACGAAGTAGCCGCCCTTGATAGTACAGAGCAGTCGTATTATCCGGTTCAAGCTTCAGTGCGATAGCGATTTCCTGTTTTGCCTCATTCATCATCTTATTGCGGAATAAAAGCAATCCGAGCGCTGCATGAGCTGCGGCATGTTTAGAATTAAGATTAATCACCTGCCGGTAATGAAAAATAGCCTGCTCCGTCTTATTGAGCTGCTCAAAAAGTTGCCCGATAGCATAATGATATTCCGCATTTTGGGGGTCGAGTTTTATCAGTAATGCATATTCTGCGAGTGCTTCCGTATGTTGTTGGAACCGCTCATATAGTTGCGCCGTTAAATTTCGGAATTCTTTTTCTTGGGCTTTCGAGTCAAATACGGCCTTACTGATGGTTTTGAACTCCATCAAAGCGAGTTCGGCACGACCATCAGCTAAATAAGCTTTTCCAAGGAGATAGTGGGCTTTTGTATCACGCGGGTTTTTTGCTATAATAGCTTTTGCCCGTTTAATTGCTGTTGCATACTTGCCGGCATTGATATATTTTTCTATTATAGCTGTTTTTTTCGGTGAAAGAATCGAGCGTATTAGTAAAAAAGCTAATAATAAAATAGAGAAAGCAAGGATACCAATGAAACTAATAAGGTACAAAGACATAGATTTATGGTATAATTTTTGAGAGGTAATGTCAATGAAGTATATTTGCCGCGTATCGGCTCGAAAATTAATTTCGATTGTTATCTATCTAATAATAGCCACACAGGGTTTTACAGAAGACGCTATAACACAAGGAAAGAAATTACTGCTGAATAACCAGCCGGATAAGGCAGTGCCACTTTTCTATGAGGCTATGGCGGAAGAAAAGGACAACCCTAAAATCAACTTGTATTTAGGTGTATGCTATATTAGCCTCGGTAAATATGCAGAAGCCGAACAGCAATTGCTGGCTGGCAAAAGCAAAGATACCACAGGTTCATATCTCTACTCATATAATTTAGGGAATGTCTATTTTTTGCAAAGTCGTTTTACAGAGGCGGAGGAGGCTTATACTGCGTCGTTGGCAGCACGCCGTGCCTATCCACCGGCGGTGTTGAATAGAGCGAATACCTATATTAAATTGGAACAATATCCGCAAGCATTGGAAGATTATAAATTTTATTTAAACCTTGATCCTGCTACTTCCCAAAGACAGGCAATTCAGCGTATGGTATCGCTTTTGGAATCGGAACAGCGTGAGGCGGAAATGATTCGGATGAAGGAAGAAGCACGGAGGTTGGCGGAAGAAGCCGAACGGAAGGCCGCAGAAGATCGATATAAAAAGTTACAAGATGAAATAAATGCTAATTTACAATCAGTGGATAATGCTTCTTCTCTTTCTGTCGGATCGGATGAAACACTTGACTATTCGGAGGACTATAATCTTGAATGATTTACACAAATATTTAATAGGAACGGCGGCGGGTATTGTACTGTGCCTTTTAATTTGGGGCGGGTACTCTCTTATTTTCGGTAGAAAAGGAACAAATAACATACCGATTTCAAAAAATGAACTGAATGGTGACGCTATGGGAACCTCTCCAGGGCGCTCTTCCGATATTTTAGGGAATAATGGTGTGTTTGTACCCGAAAATGACAATAATGAACTCACGCAGGAACAACAGGAACGGCTTTTGGCTGCACAAGCTGCAAATGAAAGTCTTACTAAAAAGTATGATCCCCAAGATGGAAGCAACGTACAAAATCAGCAAAGTTTATCGAACGGTCAAGCGGATGGAACCGGGGATGCCTATCAGGGAGTATTCGGCTATGACACGCTTGCGCTTAACCGCGGAACACAGGAGCAGGAAGCAGTACGGGAAATAGGAAATCAAAAACTTGAGGAAGGACGCAATAAAGTACGCGCTCATATTGTGCAAGGGAAAAATGCTGCTCAAAAAAATCAGCTGGGCAATGCACTCACTGCTTTTGAACGGGCTGATGAAGCTATGCCTGATGACAAAGATTTTGAAGCATCTTCATATTACGATATAGCATCTTCGCTCTTTTTATTATCAAAAACGGTGCCTGATGTTCAGACTGCTCAAAAAGCTCGGGATGAAGCTGAACGGTATATAAAGAAATCTCTCGCGGCTCGCAATGATACGGACGCTCGCGAGCTTTATAGTAATATCATAGCTGAGCACCAAAAAGCGGCCGAAGCAAAGCGTCAGCAGGCGCTGTTAGCCCAACAGCAAGCGGCAGAACGCGCACGTAAAGAAGATCAAGCACAACAGCAGCGGAGACAGGTCGTAGAACTGATCGGACAAGGGAAAAACGCCGTAAACAAACGGCAGCTGAATAACGCCGTATCATCCTTCGATAAAGCGGCCGCTTCGATGCCGGACCATAAACAGTTCGCAAGCGATTCATACGCGGAAATGGCAGATGCGATGCTCAATCTTGCACAGCGCCTATCCGATCCGAACGATGTGCAGACATCGCTGAATAAGGCCGAAAACTACATTAAAGCAGCGCTCGCTGCACAGAACAGCTCCGGTGCCCGTAATCTTTACGCTAAAATACTTGATGCCCGCAAAGAACAGGAGCGGCTTGCGCAAGCAAGAGCTGAGGCTCAGCGTAAGCAGCAAGAACAGGCTGCTCAAGCCGCAGCGCAGAAAAAAGCTGAGGAACAACGCAAAGAGCAGGAGCGACTTGCACAGGCAAAGATTGAAGCCCAGCGTAAACAGCAGGAACAGGCCGCCCAAGCCGCAGCGCAGAAAAAAGCCGAAGAACAACGCAAAGCACAAGAGCGGCTTGCGCAAGCAAGAGCTGAGGCTCAGCGTAAACAACAAGAACAGGCCGCCCAAGCCGCAGCGCAGAAAAAAGCCGAAGAACAACGCAAAGAACAGGAACGGCTTGCCCAGGCAAGGGCTGAAGCTCAGCGTAAACAGCAGGAAAAACCGAAAACGGCTGCGTACAAACAGGTGGAAAACCTTATAGCACAGGGAACTGCCGCAGCTCAACGGAAACAGCTGAATAACGCTGTTCTTGCTTTAGACAGGGCAGGCCGCATCATGCCAAAAGATAATGATTTTGCGGAAGAGTCCTATCGCAAAATGGCCGATGCGATGTTCGGCTTGGCGGAAAATTCAACGGACAAGCAGACGAAAGCAAGTGCATTAAAAAAAGCCGGTGAGTATATTAAAAAGGGGCTTGCAGCAAAGAACACCCCTGAATCGCAAGCCTTAGCTGCAAAAATTACCAATGCGCAATCGGCACTCCAAGCGCAAGCAAGCCCCTCTGCAAAACCGCAGGCTGCGCAGCAAACCGCCGCCTCACGCCAAGCGCAATCTACTGTACCGCAAAAAAACAATGCGGCAAATAATGCGGGCGCGCGAGCGGCAGCACAAGCCCGCGCCGCAGCAGCTCAAGCGGAGGCTGCACAAAAAGCACAAGCAGAGTTGCTGGCCAAAAAACATGAAGTAGATGCACTGGTGCAACAAGGAAAAAAATCTGCAGCAAGCGGCAACTTTGCCGCAGCGCAAAGCGCTTTCAGTAAAGCAGCGGCGCAGATGCCGTCAGGTGATACCTCCTTTACGGCCGAACAATACAGGGAAATGGCGGAGGCCATGTATTCGCTTTCAAACAATTCTCCGGCTAATAGAGGGCAAGCACTAAACGAAGCAGCCGGCTATATTAAGAAATCGCTGGCGGCTAAAAACGATGACGCAAAAGCTCATTATGTATATTCGCAAATAGCAGATGCCCAAAACAATGCGGCGCTTGCCGTACAGGAATTGGAGTCCGCTCGCCGCTTCGATCCGCAAAATGCTCAATATAATTATGAGTTGGGTAGAAAGTATTTTGCACAGAAAAAATACCCCCAAGCCCGTTCCTGTTTTGAACAAGCCGTGAAATCCAATCCGCAATTTGAAGCAGCTTTTTTCAATCTCGGTATGACGCATAAGGTTATGAACGCAAATGACGCTGCTCTTACAGCTTTTTCAAAAGCTGCAACGTTAAAGCCGGATTATGTCCGTGCCTGGATCGAAATAGCCCGTATGCAAGATAAAAAACGAAATTATAGTGAGGCAATTAATAACTATCGAAAGGCATTATCATTGGAACCATCAAATACTTCAGCATTAAAAGAGATGGCGCAAGTGTATTCAAAACAAAAAGATGCCAAACAAGCGGAGCGCTATTTTAAAGAAGCATTAGCGTTAGGGGATACCGATCCGGTAACGTATTATAATCTCGCTGCGGTACAACTTGAACTTGGTAAGGTGACGGAAGCGCTACAAAATGCTCAAAAAGCGTTAGCCGGTAACGATAAGGACGCCCGCTTCTTATATACGTATGGTTTGGCGCTTGAAAAAAACAATCGGCTGCGCGAAGCGGAAGACTATTATGCCCGTTCTGTGGCAGCCGATGGACAATACGGTAAACCCCGCATCAACCTCGGACGGATACAGCTGGAAGCCGGTCGTCTCGATAGTGCAGAAGAGCATCTGCTCGCGGCATACAGGGCAGAAGCTTCAAATTTTGAAGTAAATATAAACTTAGGAAAACTCTACGGGTTAAAACATGAATATGGGAAAGCCATCGATTATTATACAAATGCGATAAAAATTATGCCGAATAATATTGATGCACGTCAGAATCTCGCAGCTGTCTACCTATCAGCCGGATTAAAAGAAAATGCACGCGATACCTATCAGACTATCATAAAAACAAATCCGCAGGCATGGGATAGTTACTATGAGCTCGGAAAAGTGTATATTAGTTTGGATAACAAGGCGGAAGCAAAGGCCATTTTTGAGCAGTTGCTTAAACAAAGGCCAAATGATCGTCATGCGGCCGAAGTTAAAAAGTTGTTGGTTAATCTTTAGAAATGAAAATTTTTATAACGGTACTTATTAGCCTTTCGGCTGTTTTGGTAGTATCTTTAAGGCAAGGATAACGATTA
This sequence comes from Treponema sp. OMZ 906, assembly GCF_024181185.1. Lineage (NCBI taxonomy): Bacteria > Pseudomonadati > Spirochaetota > Spirochaetia > Treponematales > Treponemataceae > Treponema > Treponema sp. OMZ 906. The sequence continues at coordinate 47,884 of NZ_CP051196.1, forward strand.
TGGCATCAGTAGAAAAGAAACGGTTGTTAAATCTTCCTATTAAGTTGGTTTTAACACAGGAAGGTTCGACCTTCTTTATTAAGCAGAATAAGAAACTGTTGCGATTTACTTTGGCAGGAAATGTTGAAGAGTATGGAATCTCTCTGGATTCTTTTGTCCCCGACAACATTCAGCGGCTTATCCTTGCAAACTATATCTCAAAGATTGAAATCTCGCAGTCGGAATTAGGCTCTTCTCGCCAAGAAATTATGGATTTATCCAAATTGATTGTATTTTCTCTATTATATCGTCAATACGATGTGTTTATATTTAAGCAGATATTGGCTTCACCGGTAATTAAGAAGTGGAATAGACTCAACCCAGCGAACATTATCGATGAGAAGACGCACATTAATCAGAGATATTTAGCAGCAATTTTAAAAAAAAATGAAGATATTATTTACAAAACAAAAAAGGAAATCTTGGCGCCATTGTCTGCCTTTATCAGCAAAGAAGATCTCTCTCCCGCAGATAAAAATATGAAGCTCTTCCTAAGTGAAAAATTCCTTAATAATTTGCGGCCCTTTATATGGTTTATCATTACAAAATTTAAAACCGCCCCGAATTTTGATCTTATCATACGGACAATCCGTACCAGCCTTAATGAATATATCGACAAAACTAAAATAGCCGAATATATCTCACTTGTGTTGATGGAGTTGATTTTAAGTGCCGAAAATATAAATATGCGGAATGAAGCAAAGCAATTATTCCCCAATATAGAAGATCCACAAGATGCACTTTTCGACCCGAAAGTTCGCCAATTGCTTATTGCTGAACTGAAACGGAAAGAAGAAAAAGTCTTTGTCTCATGGAAAATTGGAGGTGGCAGTACTACTTCGATCGGTACACAGGGTAAAATGCAAATTTCAGTGTACAATAAAGCTGATTCTTCCGAAGCAATAAAAGCGAGTATAAACGACATGAAAAAGGCAGACATTAACAAAAATTCGCTTATCGATTTTTACCGTGCGCTGCCCGAAGGGTCTGATATATGCAGTCTTGGCATGTATTATATTTCGTATCTTATAGAACAATGTGAGAGTAGAAATGTTCACTTTGAATCCAGTGCAAGCAAATCTGCTTCCGATTTAACAGTCGTCAACCTATCTTTTATGTTCTAGGCCGATGAAGCACCTGTCCTTTATCTATCTATTATCATTTATTTTAATATATACCTCATGTTCATTTAATACGCCGTCTGCTGTACTTGCAAAAGAGCAACGGATATATAGTTATAATCAACAAGGTGCCTTAACGGAGTGGTTGGCTGTTTTTATGCTGATTGAAGACAACGATGGAAGAAATGATTATAAAGGCTTGATATTACGTGAAAATGCTACCGGCCTGGAGTGGGCACTCCATCGGGAAAATACTGTTTTTTTACAGGAAGCAGGATATTCAAAAAATACACAATGGGTAGGTTCAAATAAGTTCAAGTATCCCCGCCGCTTTTTTCCCGCAGGGCAGTATACACTTACAGCCTCAGATTTGGGTGGAAATAAAACGGAACTATCTTTTTCGCTGCAGGAACCCCAAGTGATAACCGCTTTACCCTTTGAGTTTACGTTGGAAAATGAACAATGGATGCTGCACATTACTCATAGCAACGCATGTTCACATTTTTCATTGATTATGCTGAGTGCTGATTTACAGCCACTGACTGTGTATCAATTGCAAATAAACGATGCCGAGCGACAAAATGGTTCGTTTGAAATGCTTGAGAATAGACCTACAGATGCACGGTATATCCAGTGTTTCGGAGAAAATTCCGACCAATCAATCGGCTTTCTCAGTACACCACTCCCTTTGCCGTAATTACTGATTTTTTACCTAAAAAGGCGAAAAGATGACATTGAAAGGACGTTTTGACGGTGATGATAAAGAGATAGTGCTGCAGAAGGTTTCCAGCCCCACTGAAGAAGAAATAAAAAAGGCTGTTCATTAAGGTATCTTTTATATAAAGTATTGACACTATTGTATTCATACCCTTCAAATACCTAAAGGGTATGCGTTTTCTAATGAACTAATCCCGATAAAAGAAAGCCTTTCTTTTGTCGGGATTTTTTGTCTTACTTCTTATTAAAATACGCTGCAAAGGGATTGTACTTTGTGCCGTCGTCATCCTTTCGCGGGCGGGCTTCTGCGACACGCCGCTCCGAACGGACTGCGGGCTGTCGCTCTCCGCGGTGGCTCAAGTGTTTTTCTCCCTGCACGGCAGGAGCGCCGCTGGTCTTTACCGCAACGGTTTTTCCGTCCTTGGTTTTTACGGTGATTTTTTTTACTTCCGCCTTTTGCTTTGTGGTCAGCTTCCCCTGTACCCCGCTTTCGCTTTTCCGGCTGAGTGAGATGCGGCGGCGCGCTTCATCGAGCGCAATAATCCGGCATTCCACAATATCGCCGACCTTTACCGCCTCAAGCGGGTCGGAAACAAAACTGTCGCTCATCTCGGAGATGTGCAGCAGGGCGGTTTCCTTAATACCGAGGTCAACAAAGGCGCCGAAGTCCACAACGTTTTTGATCTTGCCCTTAACGGTCATGCCGAGTTTAAGGTCTTCAAACAAGAGAACGCCCTGCTGCATAATCGGCTTGGGGCAGTCCTCACGAGGGTCTCGGTTCGGTTTTTTCAGCTCTTCGATAATATCGCTGACTGTTTGCTCGCCGAGCTGATACTTTTCCTGCAACTCCATTCGCACCTCTTTGGTTACCGGTTCGTTTTTGCGTACAATCTGATAGATAACCTCCGCTGCAGGATAGTTTTCGGGGTGTACCCACGAGTTATCCAGCGGATTGGCGCTCTCCGGTATCTTTAAAAAACCTGCGCATTGTTCAAAGGCCTTGGGGCCTAAACCGCTGACATTATGAAGCTGCTCCCGGTCGGTAAAGATGCCGGTTTTTTCGCGGTAACTCACAATCTTTTTCGCCAATCCGCTCGTAATACCGGATACGTATTTGAGCAGCGAGGCGCTTGCGGTGTTCAAATTGACGCCGACGTTGTTTACTACCGAACCGACAACCGCATCCAGCTCTTCTGAAAGTTTTTTCTGGTTTAAGTCATGCTGATAGAGCCCGACGCCAATAGACTTGGGATCGATTTTGACGAGTTCGGCAAGGGGATCCTGTAAGCGCCGCCCGATGGAGATAGCACCGCGGATGGTCAGATCCAAATCAGGGAATTCCTCGCGCGCCACATCTCCTGCGGAGTACACGGAGGCTCCGTCCTCATCAACTACCGTAAACAGCACCTCGGGGCAATGTGTTTTAATCACATCGGAGACGATTTCCTGCACCTCGTGAGAGCCTGTCCCGTTGCCCACTGCGATGAGCTGTACCTTATAGTCTTTTACCGCCTTGAGCAGCGCTGCTTTTGCTTCCTCTGCCTTATGCTGATAAATAACAAAAGAGCCGAGGTACTTGCCGGTTTCGTCTAAGGCGGCGCATTTGGTGCCGGTTCTAATACCGGGGTCTACGCCGAGTACGCGGGTTCCCTTAATCGGCTGCGTCATCAAGAGGTGTTTTAAGTTTTCGCTAAAAATAGTAATGCCGTGGGTGTCAGCATCTTCGCCTAAGTTGCTGCGGATTTCGCGGAGTACCGCAGGGCTGAGCAGCCGCACGACTCCGTCTGCAATCGCTTCACTGTGGTATTTGTTGTGCTGTACCGAACGGCTCTGCACCCGCGCAACCGCTTCGTCTACATCAACATTGATTTTTACTTCCAAAACACCTTCACGCTCTCCGCGGTTGATGGCAAGCACCCGGTGCGGTTTAATCTGGTTCAGCGCTTCGGAATACTCCCAGTACATCTGATACACGGAGGTTTTCTGCGCTTCTTCATCCCCGATACCCTTCACTTCAAAAAGACCGGTTGCCATAAAGAAATCATGTACCGCTTTCCGGTTTTCAGTATCCTGTGCTGTTTCTTCGGCAATAATATCGGAAGCTCCCGCAAGCGCATCCTCTACCGTCGGCACATTGAGTGTTTCGTCTTCACAATCGGTTTTAACAAAGTCCTGCGCCCGTTTTACAAGCTCGGCCTCTTCCAATTCCTTCATTAAATCGGCTAGACCCTGCAAACCGCGTTCAACAGCAAGCATACCGCGTGTCTTTTTCTTCTTTTTAAAGGGCGCCCAAATATCTTCAAGCTCCGTCAAAGTCGACGCCTTCATAATGTTGTCATAGAGCAGCTCAGTCAGCTTTCCCGCCGCAAACACACCCCGCACAATCTCCAACCGCCGCGTTTCCAGATTAAGATACGACTTAAAAAGCTTATCGGAATCCCGCACCTGAACCTCATCGAGTGAGCCGTGCATTTCTTTACGATACCGTGAAATAAAAGGGATTGTGCATCCTTCGTTGACCAATGTGATAACTGCGGAAACCTGCTGCATTCTAATGTTCAGCTCCTCCGCAACCTTTTTCATAATGTCGATCTCGTTCACTACAAGACCGTCAATAAACTCTTGCGTTAATTCCATGCGGGCGAGTATACCGAATTTTGGCTTTTTTTTAAAGGGGAGAAATTGTATCCGTGTAACAAGTGGTATTTCCATCGGTTGAGCTAAACGGTTTGCCGTATTACTCATCGTTAAATTTTTACTAATTGACGTTTCTTCGAAGCTGTTTATACTCAATAATAACATCATCCTCTAGGAGAATATCATGAATGAAAATGAGGCCGTGGAAAAACCAAAACAGACATTGCAAGACATTGATATACCGAAATATATTCAAATCGCCAGTGTTATTTTTATCGCTCTTTCTGTTTTTGCTGCAGCTCTTAATCTAGTTATTGATATTTTAACGCAAGGTCATGCAACGTTACAGCAATTAGCATATCTTGAAAAGACCGTATCGAATGTAACACTCGGATTGGTATTCTGGGGTACAGGTCAAGTTTTTGCTAAGTTACTGTGCAAGGAAAAAAATACATGAAATTCCTGTTAAAATATTTTAGATTGTATTTCGGGATTTCTCTTGTTCTTGTGATGTTAGGGGTGATTGTTATAGGGATGTCTGCAGTGGCAGATTTTCATGAGTATACCGCATATCCAATCTTCGAACAACAGCCGTATTTTTTAGTGATTTTGCAATTTATTGCTCAAACAATGAGCTCACTTAAAGCAATGTTTGGCTCATTGACAGCCTGCCTTATCGGTCTTTTTATCGCTGTACACTTCCGCCGACTATATGGGAAGTTACGAGAAATGATATAAAGTCACTGCCGATCATCGCTAAAGCCAACCGAGTTTTTAGAGATGCCCTACCAGCTGATGAGAAGAGGATGCATGAAAATGCCGAAACGTAAAGCACTTTTAAAAACGACACTTATTATATGCAGTGCACTCGTTTTTGTTGCTCTTTGGATCAATTACGATATGGTACGGTTTGCAAAGCCGTATATCAAAAATGCGGATGATGCGAGCCTTATGGAAGCGGATTGCATTTTGGTATTGGGCGCCCGTGTTTTAAAAAACGGGTATCCGAGCCATATCTTAGAAGATAGAATTATAACCGGTATCGATTTGTACCGTGCCGGTATTTCTCCGGCGTTACTGATGAGCGGCGACCATGGTACAAAAGCCTACGATGAAGTAAAGGCGATGAAGCAGTATGCTGTAGCACGAACTGTTCCAGCAGATTGCGTGTTTATGGATCACGCGGGATTTTCCACTTATGATAGCTGCTATCGAGCGCGGGATATTTTTTGTGCAAAAAAGGTTGTGATCGTAACGCAGCGGTATCATTTATATCGAGCTGTGTATATTGCACGCTGTTTGGGGCTTGACGCTTACGGAGTTGCAAGCGATCGGCGGTTTATCTACGGAAAAAACAGCCGCCATCTGCGGGAATTTTTTGCTCGGATAAAAGCAGTCGGCGCAGTATTTATCAAAGTGCGTCCCCGCTATTTAGGCGAACAAATCCCCATACAAACTTCACCGGGGAGCGTGACGGACGGTTAAACGTGGAATTAGCTTATAAAACTGCTGCGGATGTGGTATAATGACCGTGATAAGGATACCCGTGTGCTGAATTTTCAACGACCGCTTTCTTTTTTCCTCCTGCTGTTACTGCCGACTTTTGTACTGCTCCGGCGGACGGGGAGATTGCAAGCGGTATCGATATCGCTGCCGCTTGGAAATTGGAACGGATTTGTTCCTGAAAAAAATCTGCGGGTGTATCTGGCGCACCGTATCTCCCAGTACACCCTTGCGGCAGCCTTTGTATTCGCCGTCGCTGCGCTTGCGGAACCGGTACGGCAAACTTCCGAAGCAATGTATGCCGGTTCGGGACAGGCGCTGATGTTTGTCATCGACACCAGCCCCTCGATGGCGGCACAGGACATGGGAACACAGACACGGCTTGAGGCGGCGAAGCAGATTATCAAGTCTTTTGCGGAAAAGTACGAAGGCGACTCGTTAGGGCTTACCGCGCTGGGAAGTTCCGCCGCCGTACTCATTCCGCCGACAATCGATCGGCACACATTTCTGACCCGTTTGGATCAACTGCAAGTCGGTGAATTCGGCGACGGAACGGCAATCGGTATGGGGCTTGCCTCTGCCGTGCTGCATCTGACGCAGTATTCCGCGATCACCTCACATATCATTCTCTTTACCGATGGAGATAACAACACCGGCGAGGTACATCCCCGCGCGGCCGCGGATATCATCAAGCATAAAAAAATCGGATTTTACATTATCGGATTGGGGAAGTCGGGATATGCGCCGGTTAAGTATATTGATCCCATTCAAAAAAAAGAAATTTCCGGTACGCTCAACACCGTGTTTAATGAAGCGGAGTTACAAAAAATCGCCGGTTACGGTAACGGCCGCTATTTTTCGGCACAGTCACCCGAATTATTAACGGATATTTTTAATCGATTTATTCAAAAAATACCGGCGACGCCTCCTTCAATGACGATGCGTAAATACGCGTACCTTGACGGGCTGTTTTTATTGATTGCAATGAGCTGCGCGGCAGGAGCATGGCTGCTCCGCAGAATCGGAATGCAGGCGGTGTCATAATGATTGAATTTGAAAAACCGTTTTTCCTGTTGTGCATCATCGGTATTCTGCCTGCCTGTGCCGTTACGTTGTACCGCATAAAAAAATTAAAAGAAAGCTACGCGGCAGCGGGAGAGATTCGCGCCATTATACGGACACTGCGAATCCGAACGGCGCTTTGGAGCATCGGCTGGCTGTTTCTCAGTATTGCCGCAGCCGTACCGCTCTGGGGCACAAAACAAACCACCGTAGTTAAACACGGAAATGCGGTCATCTTTGCCGTCGATATTTCGCGCAGTATGACCGTCGCCGACATTGCACCGAACCGGCTTGAATTTGCAAAGCGTTATGTTTCCTTTTTGATAGAACGCTTGTCGGAAACCGCCTGCGGACTCGTTACGATAAAGGGACTGGGTACGCTTGCCGTACCGTTGAGTTTTAATCATCAGAGTGTACTGACCGCAGCGGAAACACTGTCGCCGTTCAATGCAACCTCGGCGGGAAGCAATCTTGAACACGGACTGCGTGTCGCATTGGAGGCATTCCCCGAAAATCGATTGACCGGAAAAACGGTTGTGCTGTGTACCGACGGCGGTGAAACAATCGGTTCGGTGCCGCGTATTCTTCCGCGGTATCGGCAAGAAAGTGTTCAACTGATTATCATCGGCTTTGGAACGGAAACAGGCGGCACGCTCTCCATCTTGAATGAAAAACACGAATCGGCCGTGCAAAAAAGCGCGTTGGAGGAATCTGTTCTTAAACGCTATGCGGAGCAAGCATTGAACGGAAGTTTTTATATTTCCGCGGCCGACCTCGGTTCGGCACAGAAGGTGCTGCAATCGCTGACAGAAGGCGATGCCGAAAGCGAGAAAATACGATATGTGCAAAAACCGGTACGGCGGACATTCGAGTGTACGGCGATGGCGCTCCTCTTTTTTTGTATCGGTCTTTGTGCAGGAGGTATCCGTGCTAAAAAAATGTAGACGTCCGGCTGCCGTCATATCACCCATGTCATCATTTTTGTCGGTGAGCTTTATCTTTTTACTGATGACGATGTTCGCCCTATCGGGCTGTAGCGCAGAACAGCAAACCAAACTTGCACACGTAAAAGGAACACTCGCATGGATGCGGAGCGATTGGAATGATGCCGTGTTGTATTTTTATGAGGCTGAAAGTTTAGCGGCGGAGTTATCCGATGAGACCATAAAACCGTACACGGATTTTGCCCTTGCCTCTTCATATCTGATGCAGGGAGAGGATGAGGCTGCGTCCGGAAAATTACAAAATATTTCCGAAACGGCACCTGAGATTTTACGGGCGCACCGGTTTTATCAACAAGGTATTATTGCGTTTCACTCAAAGGATTATGCGGAAGCGGCGGCATTGTTCCGAAAATCCTTGGAGCTGTCCGGCAATGACATGGCAGCAAAGATTAATTATGAATTGAGTAAAAAGTTGAGCGACACACAGCGGGAGATGCAGCATCAAGCTCCGCAACAGACGCCCGAAGATCCCGAAGCCGATCTGACGGATTCGATTATCTTAGATATTATTCGCAAAAGAGAGCAAACCGAATGGAAAAAAACACAACGCGAATCGGAACCGGCGATAAACGATTATTAGGACTTTTAGTATGCATGCTAGTCGCGAAGACGGCAACAATCTTTTTTTTCTTTTGTGCAGCCGCAAGTCTCTATGGGCAGCAAAACGATTATGCTGAGCATTTTATTGAACTCAAAATAGACGGTACCGAATTATCAATTGATCGCGAATTTGAAATTGAAGTTATCATCAAACGAGAGGCTCCGTATTTGCAGAAGAATAATGGCGATACGCCGCGATTTATCCTTGAGCAGAGCGCAGATACGGCAGAGCTGATACAGAGCAGTGCAATTCCCGAACGGGACGGCCTGCATTTGCGCTATCGGTATCGGTTTAATAAAACCGGTAGATTCCGATTCGAACCGGAGCTGCAATGGAAACGGCAAACGGTCGAGCTGACACCGCTGGATATAACCGTACACCGGTCGCGGCTCTCGGAACATACGCCGTTTGTGTGGACGCTGTATTCTGTAAGCGGTCTGCCGGTTGCGGACGGCACAACCCTTGAACAAGGCACAGAATACATCCTGTGTTTAACTGCAGCTTTTTATTCGGCAGGACATACCGAGCGTTACCGGCACGCTTTACAGACCGCCTCCGCTCAAATCGAAGCTGCCCGCCTCAAATCGTCCGGCTCCCAAGAGAATCGTAACAGCGCTGCTGTTCGGGATATTCACAGTGGGCTGCCGTTACCGGCTGAAATAGTCCGTATCGAATGCGCTCCATCCGAAAGCGCCGCGCTGAAACCGCTCTCTCTTGCCGAATTGCCGTTCGATGCGGCTGTTTTAATAAACTCGGCGGCTTTGTCAAATACTGCCCTGTCTAATACCGGCAGTTTCGAGACCGACGATGAGTATTATGTTCTTGCCGCCTTTAGTTTGATACCCTTGCGGATAGGTGTTCAAAGCTTTCCTCAAGCGCAGATATTTTTTGCAGCGGGTGGAAAAGCATTCAGCGCTCCTGCTACCTACCGCATTGACCGGCAGGCAATTACCGAGGCCGCCGCCGGTGCAGGTGGCGCGGACGGCTTCACCGCCGCTGCGTTTCAGGCGTTCCCGCCTGAAACGCAGTACAGCGGCAGTACTATGTCCGAGCAAGAAAAAAGCGCCGCGGCAAAACAAATAGCCGAATACCGTAAGCAGGAAGCCGCGACGCTTTTTTCTCCCGCAATCCGCCGTGAACGCAGAAAACTGGAAGCTGTGTTGGAGATTGCGCATCCGCTGCCGCTGTATCCGCGCCTGCTCGGCATTCTAACGGCGGTAATCTCCGGCTTACTGCTGATCGGTGCAGCGGTGTGCGGTTTCCGCAATAAAAAGCGGTTTATGCTGCTTTGTATCATCATCGCATTGTGCAGCGGATGCCTCACCGCCGTACTGTTTCGGCTCATACTGCGGCCGCAAGGGGTATATACCGGCGGTAATGTCGATCCAGCAGTGCGGCGGATACCGGAAACGAGCAGCAGCAGCGTATATCAATTGTCGGCAGGTGAAAGCGTCATTATCATACGCAAAGCACCGCAATGGTACTACATTAAAACCGCCGACGGAGTTACCGGCTGGGTTTCCCCGCAATCGATTGTGCAGTACAATTAACGCGAGGCAACACATTGTCTTGATTTCTCTCATAAAAAATGATAGAAAGAATGAACTATTGCTTTTTACAGGAGTTTTTTATGAAATGTAGATTTTGTGAGCAAGATGTAAAACCGGTCGGGCATAATTTAGTATCAGCGACCGGCGATATTGTTTGTACTAAGAACCCGACGAAAAAGCATGTTGCCGTGTATGACGGCGTCCACTGTATCCACTGCGGTCGTCAAGTAAGCATTCTCGGTGATAGAATTGTTACCTCAGCCGGAATAAGCTGTCCGGCATCCCCATCAGGGCGACATGTCGTAAGATAGCGGGAAAAAGCTGACAAAACATATAGTTTTAACGATGCGGCAACGCAGAGCACCGTATGTTTTCAAAAGAAATCTTGACAGCTCCATGAACACCTTGTATCATACTATATATAATTTTTTTTGTGGTTTTATTTAAAATATTAAAACCGGAGGAATGGTATGAAAAAGCATTTCATGGTAGCACTGACAGGCGCATTTATCGGTATTGCGGCTGTCGTATTGGTTAAATTCGGAAACCCGGGAAATATGGGCTTCTGTATTGCCTGTTTCTTACGCGACATTGCAGGTACCTTAAAACTGCACAATGCAGCTGTGGTACAATATATGCGCCCCGAAGTTATCGGGCTTATCGTTGGCGCTTTTGCGATCGCGCTTGTAAAAAAAGAGTTTAAGCCGCGCGGCGGTTCGGCGCCTTTTACCCGCTTTGTATTAGGCTTTTTCGTAATGATCGGTGCGTTGATGTTCTTGGGCTGCCCGCTTCGTATGTTTTTACGTTTGGGCGCAGGCGATTTGAATGCGGTGTTCGGTCTTGTAGGGTTCATCATCGGTATCGCGATCGGAGTGGTATTCCTCAACAAAAACTTCTCATTGAGCCGCGCGTATCCCCAATCCGGACAGGAAGGTATGCTTGCCCCCATCGTGATGATCGTATTCTTCATTTTATTGGTTGCATTCCCCGCCGTTCTCGCCTTTAGCGAAAAAGGACCCGGTTCAATGCATGCACCGATTGCACTCGCACTCGGTATCGGTCTTGTCGGCGGCGCATTGGCACAGCGCAGCCGGCTCTGTACCGCAGGCGGTATCCGCGATGCGATTATGCTCAAAGACTTCCACCTTTTAACGGGCAGCATTGCTATTTTAGTTGCCGTGCTTATCGGAACGCTTGTAACCGGACAGTTTAAGCTCGGACTTGCGGGGCAGGCAGTTGCTCACACCGATGGGTTGTGGAACGCGCTCGGTATGGTACTCGTCGGATGGGCAAGTGTTCTGCTCGGCGGCTGCCCTTTACGCCAGCTCATTTTAACCGGCGAGGGTAACACCGACTCGGCTGTAACCGTAACCGGTTTGATTGCAGGCGCCGCTTTCGCTCACAACTTTGGGCTTGCTTCTTCCGGTAAAGGGCCGACCAGTGCCGGCATGATCGCCGTTGTTATCGGATTAGTCGTAACAGCCTGCGTCAGCATATACTACGCAGCAAAAAATAAATAATGTTTTTGCGGCATCTCTAATTATCGACCTCATTAGGGATGTCTCTTTTTTTAACATACAAAAGGGAGCTTCTAAATAACTCAATTTTTAGAGACGCTCGAAGGAGATAGAGAAATGGAAGATTATACGGTAGATGCACGGGGGCTTTCCTGCCCCGAACCGGTGGTACGGACAAAAAAAGCATTCGATGCGCATCAGAATTTTACGGTGCTTGTCGATAATGAAACCTCAAAAGAAAATGTTATCCGCTTTTGCGATAAGATGAAGGCAAAGACCTCCGTCTCAGCCGACGGCAGCGACTGGAAAATCACCGTTTCAAAATGATTGACGGCTACGTAATAACGTTTCACACTCATTACGAAGCGCTCGTTTGTATGCGCAGTCTCGAAAAAAGCGAGGCTGTGCAAAACGGCGTGATTACCGTCAAGCTTATTCCCGTGCCGCGCGAACTCAGCTCTGCCTGCGGTACGGCGGTTAAAGTTATGATAAAAGACGACGCTGTGTTCGGCGTAGAGAACTTTGCAAACATTGAACGCGATGAAGTGTTCAGCTTTGACTCCGCCGGAACATACACCGCAGCGGATAACTAAGAGGCAAACATGAGCTGTGCAGTCTCGGATAAAAATTTCAGTTTAATTAAATCTTCGTCCTATTCGGGATGAGGGGCAAAATTAAGTGCGGGTGCACTGGACGGATTATTAAAAAGCTTCCCTATTTGCTCCGATCCCCGGCTTTTGGTCGGCTTTGATACATCGGATGATGCGGCTGTTTATAAGATCAATGACGAGACGGCGTTAATTTTTACCGCCGATTTCTTTCCGGCCATTACGGATGATCCGTATATGTTCGGGCAAATTGCAGCCGCTAATGCGCTCAGCGATATTTACGCAATGGGCGGCGTTCCGAAACTGGCACTCAATCTTTTTTGTATTTCGGAAAAAATGCCCGAACCCATTATCAAAGAGATACTGCGAGGCGGCGCCGACAAAGCGTTTGAGGCGGGAGCAATTATCTGCGGAGGGCACACCATTTACGACAGCATTCCGAAATACGGTTTAGCGGTAACGGGTTTTGTGCATCCAGATAAAATACTGCGAAATTCAGCATGTAAAGCGGGTGATGTACTGATTTTAACCAAGCCCATCGGCTCCGGTATTTTAACGACGGCAGCGAAAGCTGATATGCTCGGCGCTGATGAGCTTAAAGGCGTGTATGATGTTATGGCCTTTTTAAATGCCGCCGCCTGCACTGTGATGACCAAATACGAGGTTCATGCCTGTACGGATATCACCGGCTTCGGACTGTTGGGGCACTTGTATGAAATGGGAAAGGGAAGCGGCCTTAGTATTGAGCTTACCTGTAAATCGCTGCCGATTTTTGACGCTGCCGTTGAATATGCCGAAATGGGTTTTGTTCCCGCCGGAGCGTATTCAAACAGGAGCTTTGTCGGCGATAATGCTGCGTTGGATGGAGTGCCTCGCGCCTATCAAGATATCCTGTTTGACCCGCAGACATCAGGCGGTCTTGTTATTGCGGTAGCACAAAAAGATGCGCAACAGTTATACACAGAACTCTGCACCGTCCTTGAAAATACCGTCTGCGGAAAACCGGCAATTATCGGCACGGTTGTAGAACGCGCCGATAAGGTTGTACGGGTAAGTCCCTGATAATGATAAGCCCTGCAATTACGAAATAACCTTTGCATCATCATGGTCATTGTTTATGTCCCGGTATGCTATACCACCTATATGAATATTTTAATTGACATATAACCATAGAGGTTCTATAATATAACCATAAGTTACTCATAAAATACTTATAATATAACGATTTGATCAGCAGTCCTGATGTGATGGGGAATGTTGTTCTTATAAGGAGGAACTGATGGTTAAAACATTGCCGCTTTTTATCGATGGAAAGCAGGTTGTTTCAAAAACACAGAAATTTTCAGATGCGTATGATCCAAGTACCGGAGAGGTAATTGCAAAAGTCCCTTGCTGCACAGCGGAAGAAGTAAATACTGCGGTGTCCGCCGCAAAAAAAGCTTTTCCGGCATGGTCTGCAACTCCGGTACAAAAACGGACGCAAATATTGTATAGGGTCAGAGATTTACTGATTGAGCACATGGATGAACTTACTCATTTGGTAGCGCTGGAAAATGGAAAGGCATGGGCAGAAGCACAAGGCGATGTGTTGAAAGCAAAAGAAGGTACCGAACAAGCGATTTCTGCCCCTTCGCTTATTATGGGCGAAAGTTTGATGGATGCTTCAAGTGGTTACGATACGGTGCTGTATCGGGAACCGATCGGTGTATGTGCCGGTATTGTCCCGTTCAATTTCCCTGCGATGATACCGATGGGATGGATGACCCCCATTTGTATTGCCTGCGGGAATACCATTGTACTCAAAGCCGCAACTTTTACACCGCAGTCGGCATTGCGTATCGCAGAGCTGTATAAAGAAGCGGGGTTACCTGATGGAGTTATTAACATTGTAACCTGCTCCCGTACCGAAGCGGAGATTTTATTAACCCATAAGGATATTAAAGCGATAACTTTTGTCGGTTCAACATCGGTCGGCAAGCATATCTATTCGACTGCAGCGGCGACCGGTAAACGAGTTCAGGCGCTCTGTGAAGCAAAGAATCATGCATTGGTATTGGAGGATGCACCGATTGAACGAACTGCTGCGGGGATTATCAATGCGGCATACGGGTGTGCCGGTGAGCGCTGTATGGCGCTGCCGGTCGTTGTTGTACAAGAGAATATCGCCGATGCTCTTGTTGCAAAGCTAAAAGAGGCAGCCCAGCGGCTCACTGTCGGGAAAGCCTATGATAAAGCCACAAAGCTTGGGCCTGTTGTTAATGCTGAACATAAAGCTTCTATTATTAAATGGATAGAAAAAGGCATCGCAGAAGGGGCGACGCTTGTTTTAGACGGCAGAAACTATACCGTTACCGGTGCGGAAAGAGGCTTTTATCTCGGTCCGACTATCCTCGACAATGTTACAGAGGATATGACAGTCGGTACGCAAGAAATTTTCGGCCCTGTGTTATGTATTAAGCGGGTAAAAACCTTTGAAGAAGGACTCGCAATTATGAATCGAAACCCGTTTGCAAACGGATCGGTTATCTACACCCAAAATGGGTACTATGCGCGGGAATTTGTGCGTCATACCGATGGGGGAATGGTTGGAATAAATGTCGGTATACCGGTACCTATCGGAATGTTCCCCTTCTCGGGGCATAAAGAATCCTTTATCGGCGATTTACATACGCTCGGTAAAGACGGTTATCGCTTTTTTACGGAAACAAAAGTCGTTACCGCCCATTGGTTTGATGAACATGAAATTCATTCAAGCGAAGTGAGCACATGGGACGGTACTATTTAAGATAAGGCATACTGATTATGATAATGATTGCAATGCGTAATCATCAGTCAGGAGGAGACTGATGAATTATGCATTGCGATTTTTCTTATATTTCTTTTTTATATTCCTGCATGTTCGCGGATAAAGCGACGTGCCTTTACCGCATATTCAAACGGATTGGCAAGCGCGGGATCTTGCTCGGCTTCAACAAGGAACCATCCTTCATATTTATGTTCCGCAAGGATTGCAAAAGCTGCGTCGAAATCAATCGAACCGTCGCCCGGGACGGTAAATGCACCAAGCCTGACCCCTTGCAAAAAGCTTAAATGCTCATCTTTTACTTTTTTAACAATCGCCGGACGGATATCTTTAAGATGCACATGCTTAATACGATCGACGTACTTTTTCAAAATTGCAATGTGATCCTCGCCCGAATACACCAGATGTCCGGTATCATACAGCAGATATACTAACGACGGATCGGTTTTGGCCATCATCCTATCGATTTCCGCCGTTGTCTGTACAACCGTCCCCATGTGATGGTGGTAGACAACCTTCATACCCTTTTCCTGTGCAAGAGCGCCCAGTTTGTTTAACCCTTCGCAAAGCAGCTTCCATTCGGCGTCATTCATACAGTGCTTTTTTTCAAATATAGGCGTATCCTGCTGTCCCTGAATACTGTGTCCCTGTTCCGACACGACAATAACCTTTGCTCCCATTGCATGTAAAAAGTCGCGGTGCTTTTTGAACGCCTCTGCCGTTTCTTCAAAAGGCTTCGTTGTCAAAAAAGCGCTGAACCACGCGCTTGCAACTGCAAGGTTGCGTATTTCAAGGTATCTTTTTAAGACAGCCGGATCACGCGGATACTTATTCCCGATTTCCGTACCTGCATACCCTGCCAGGGCAGCCTCGCTGATGCACTGCTCAAATGAATTTTCCTTGCCTAAGTCGGGCATATCATCATTTGTCCATGCGATCGGTGCAATGCCGAGCCGAATTTTCTTTGCATCAAACATAATCCTTTCTCCTCTATAGCTAGTATTTTCTTGCTTGGGCAAGATGTATTTCTTTTTGCTTGTATGCTTCCTGTACCGATTCCGATGCCGAATTACCTGCAATACCGACATGCCACCAAGCGCCGTATCCGTCGGTCATGGTCTTAGGCAACACCTTAATATCGATCAGTACGGATTCAGGGACAGCCATTGCGTCTTTCAACGCGTAAGCCAGTTCATCAAGTGTTCGTGCCGTATAAGCTTTAAGTCCGTAGCCCCGCGCCACCATCGCATAATCGATCGGAACCATTTCACCGTCCTGCGCTCCCGTTTCAGCATTTCTAAACCGGAATTCCGTTGCAAGACTGGCAATTCCCTGCCCCATTTGTAGGTTATTAATACAGCCGAAGCCGCAATTATCAAACAGCAATACGGTAATCTTAATCCCCTCCTGCCGCGCTGTTATCAACTCGGAATGCAGCATTAAAAAAGCGCCGTCCCCGACCATGCTATACACAGGGCGCGCAGGCTCCGCAAGTTTTACCCCGACAGCGGAGGCAATCTCGTAGCCCATACAGGAATACCCGTATTCAAGATGATAGCCGCCGGGTGAATCCGTTGTCCACATCCGCTGTAAATCCCCCGGTAAACTGCCCGAGGCGCCGGTTACAACCGCATCGGCTTCGATTGTCTTGCGGATAAGCGCAAGGGCAGCCGTTTGCGTAATAACGCCGCCGGTTGCGCGGATAAAATCATCAATCGAATGAGGATTGCGCTTTTCAATAAGCGGTTGAAATCCCGTTCCGTTTTTAAGATAGGCATATTCTGAAAGCCGCTCCATCTCCGTATGCCAACCGGCTTGCGCAGCCTCGATTTCTCCCGAATATCCGGTATGATACTGCGCGTTTTTAAGCGCCGGAAGCAGTTCCGCAAGGCAGACTTTCACATCACCCACAAGCGGCAGCGCATCCAGCTTTCCCGCATCAAAGCCGCTAACATTTATCGAAAGGAACCGGACGCCGGGATGCCGGAACAGCCATTTTGAAGCAGTGGTAAAGTCGGTAAAGCGCGTCCCTACCCCGATAATCAAATCCGCCTCTTTTGCAATCGTATTGGCGGCGCTGTTTCCGGTTACCCCGACGCCGCCGAGGTTCAGCGGTTCACTGCCTGCGATACAGCCTTTCCCCGCCTGCGTTTCTGCAAATGGAATATCAAAGATCTTACAAAACGATAAAAGCTCAGCCCCTGCTTCCGAATACCGTACGCCGCCGCCGCAAATCACTAGCGGTTTTTGAGCGCCAGCGATGCAGGCTACCGCCTGCTTAAGCAGCGTTTCATCCGGACGGCGGCGTTCAATTGTGTGTATCCGATCCGCTAAAAAACTTTCGGGGAAATCCCAGACCTCACCTTGTACATCCTGCGGCAAGGAAATACACACCCCGCCGGTCAGTTCGGGGTCGGTCAACACCCGCAGTGCATTGATAAGCGCTGTCATCAGCTGTTCGGGGCGCTGTACGCGATCCCAGTATCGGCATACTGGTCTAAAGGCATCGCTCGTAGTAACAGCCGCACTGTACGGCTGCTCTATTTGCTGCAGTACGGGGTCGCTTTGCCGTGTTGCAAAGGTATCGCCGGTAAAGACCAAGAGGGGAATATGATTTGCCGTTGCAAGCGCGCAAGCGGTTACCATATTTGCGGCACCCGGACCGATAGACGATGTGCACGCGATGATTTTTTGCCGGTTGTGCTGTTTGGCAAAACCGATCGCCGCATGACACATCCCCTGTTCGTTTCTTCCCTGATACACCCGTAAATTACCCGGGTCGGTCGCTAAGGCCTCACCGAGACCGCAGACATTTCCATGCCCGAATATTGTAAATATCCCTTCTACAAACTTTATCTTCTTACCGTCCCGCATCACATATTGGCGGTCAAGAAATGCCGTTATCGCCTGTCCAACTGTCTTTTGTACCATCGCCAATTCCTCCATCATATGGAAACTTCTAAAAACAACCGTTTTTTTAAAGATATTCCTTTATAGCCTCTTAAAGAACGTCGGTTAAATCCACATCTATAGTTTAAATAGTAGCATTGAACGAGCACGCCGTCAAGAATTTTTTAAGAAATGCTCATTATATACTCATTAAAAATAATAGATATAACCAATATATAACATATATATAATATTAAAATTATATTTAATATATCATTATTTATCAATTTATTGCTTGAATTTACCCAAAACCTATAGTATACTTGTGTCAGAATAGTAAGGAGGCTGAAGAAAATGATTTCTCTCGGCATTATCGGTGCAGGAAGAATCGGAAAGGTTCATGCACAAAGTATTATGAATCACATTACATCGGTGCGGCTTAAAACGATTGCCGATCCTTTTATGAATGAGGAGACCGAAGCCTCGCTCCGCGTGCTCGGTGTGTCCGATTGCACAAAAGATTATAAAAAGATATTAAATGACCCCGAAATTGATGCGGTCTTAATCTGCTCATCAACGAACACTCATGCAGACATCTCGCTTGAGGCAATCGCAGCCGGTAAGCATGTGTTTTGCGAAAAACCCGTGTCTCAAGACATTGCAAAAATCCGTCAGGTAATGGAAAAATTAAAAGGAACAAAACTTAAATATCAAGTAGGCTTTAACCGCCGGTTTGATCATAATTTTGAAGCGGTACGCGCCGCCGTCGCAAATGGAGATGTCGGCGATGTGCATATTGTACGCATTACATCTCGCGACCCTGCACCGCCGCCGCCCGAATACGCAGCCGTTTCAGGAGGCATGTTCCTCGACATGACTATCCATGATTTCGATATGGTACGCTATTTAACCGCAAGCGATGTTGTCGAGGTGTTTGCAAACGGCGCTGTGCTGGTAGATCCGCTTATCGGGAAAGCGGGCGATATAGATACGGCCATTATTTCGCTTAAAATGGCGAATGGCGCCTTAGCCGTTATCGACAATTCTCGCAAGGCGGTATACGGATATGATCAACGTGCGGAGGTGTTCGGTTCGAAAGGCCAAGCAAGCGTTTCTAACGACACGAACTCATCGCTCATACTGAGCAGTGAAACCGGTATCCATACCGAAAAGCCGCTCTACTTTTTCCTTGAACGGTATATGGCTTCCTTTACAAAAGAGGTGCGTATGTTCGTACAGGCAATTGAGCAGGACAGCCCCGTACCGGTTGACATTAACGACGGATTGCAGCCGGTATTGATCGCCGCCGCAGCGTTGCGTTCCTTAAAAGAACACCGTCCGGTACTTTTATCGGAAATAAAGTAAGAGGCGGAAACCGGCATGGCATTAGCGCTGATGACTGATTTATTGCGGGAGGCTGAACAACATAATGAGGCGGTAGGTGCCTTTAACGTTGCCAATATGGAAATGATTATCGGTGCGATAAAGGCGGCGGAAACGGCAAATACCCCTATTATTCTTCAAATTGCGCAGGCGCGGCTGATCTATTCCCCGTTCCATCTAATCGCACCGATGATGGTGAGCGCCGCCCGTGCCGCAAAGGTACCCGTAGCAGTGCATCTTGACCACGGACAAACCCTTGATGTCATCAAAAACGCACTCGACTACGGCTTTACTTCCGTCATGATTGACGGTTCCGCGCTTCCGCTGGAACAAAATATTGCAATAACGAATGAGACGCTTGCCGCAGCAAAAAAATACGGCGCAGGCGTCGAAGCGGAGTTGGGAACAATCGGCGGCAGCGAAGGCGGCGCCGAAAAAAAGGCCATTACTACCGATCCCGAAACCGTAAGGGTATTTTTAAGCCGCGCCCCGGCTGATGCACTTGCCGTTGCTATCGGGAATGCGCACGGCCATTATCGAGGAACGCCGCAACTTGATTTTGAGGTGCTTAAAACAATACGTGCACTGACACCGGTGCCGCTGGTTTTGCACGGCGGTACCGGCATCAGCGATGAAGATTTCAGGCGGTGTATAAACTGTGGTATACGGAAGGTTAACATTGCAACGGCAAATTTTGATGCTGCTGCGGACAGTATACGCGCTTATTGCGCTCAACATGGTACGCCAATGTTTTTCGACATACATGAAGCCGCCGTGCAAGGCGTATACGAAAATGTTCTTCGCCACATCGCGGTTTTTAATAATGAGGAGAAAGGCTGATGTATATTGATTTTGACCGGTCTCGACCGCTGGATCTCGTGTTGTTTGGACGGGCAACCGTCGATTTAAACCCTATTGATTATTTCCATCCGCTGCAGGATTGCGTTTCGTTCAAAAAATATCTCGGCGGCTCCCCTGCGAATATTGCAGTCGGACTTGCTCGCCTCGGGAAAAAAGCCGGCTTTGTAGGAGCCGTTTCCGATGACCAGTTCGGTACCTTTATTACCGACACGTTTCAAAAAGAAGGGGTTGATATCTCCCAAATGGTGCGGACAACGCACGGAGAAAAACTCGGTCTTACCTTTACGGAAATCCTCAATGAACACGAAAGTAGTATTCTGATGTACCGCAATCAAGTGGCAGACTTATCGCTTTCTACGGAGCATATTCACGAAGACTATATTCAATCGGCAAAGGCAGTGCTTATTTCCGGTACCGCATTGGCGCAAAGCCCTTCCCGTGAAGCGATGTTGAAAGCGGTTACGTTTGCAAAGAAAACCAATACACCGATTATTTTCGACATTGACTACCGTCCCTATAACTGGAAAAGCGAGGATGAAACCGCACTGTATTATTCGATCGTTGCGCACGAAAGTACTGTCATACTCGGTTCCCGTGAAGAGTATGATTTAACTGAACGGCTGATAGGGCCGGGTAAAAATGATGCAGAGACGGCAGCCTATTGGCATTCGCAAAAAGCAAAAATCGTTGTTATTAAGCACGGGAAAAAAGGCTCGACGGCGTATACGCAGGACGGAAAAGACTTTTCGATTAAACCCTTTCCGGTAAAGGCGCTTAAATCGTTCGGCGGCGGTGACGGTTATGCTTCGGCATTTTTATTCGGTATCTTTAACGGCTGGGATATGATTGAATGTCTTGAATTCGGCAGCGCTTCGGCTTCGCTTTTGGTGGCAAGTCACGGCTGTTCCGCCGATATGCCGTCTGAAGAAAAGGTGAGACAGTTTATCAAAGAGTGTAAAGCACAATACGGCGAGATGGTTGCGCGGGAGGGGTAATGACTATGAAGTACGATAGAAAATCGCTATTCGGCTACCCTACGTTTAACGAACACGGGGTACAGATACTTACGGAAACAAACGGCCTTTATGCAAATATGCTGATGAATATTTCTGTTCACCGGCTTATGGCGGGGCAAACGCTTTCTTTACGGGACTCGGCGCAAGAGACTGCGGTGCTGCTCCTTGAGGGTACCGTGCATTTTGCTTGGGAGGACAAAGCCGAAATCGCCGTGCGTCCTACTACTTGGGACAATGCCGGTTATTGCCTGCATATTCCCAAAAATACTGCGGTAACCGTTACGGCGGAGCAGCCCTCGCTTGTACTGGTACAGCAAACGGAAAATTTCCGCAGCTTTACCCCTGTGTTCTATACCCCTGATACGATAAAAATCAACACCTTCGGTACCAATATCCCCGGCAATACGGCGGTGCGGGAGGTTACCACCATCTTTGATTACAGCACGGCTCCGTATTCCAACATGGTTATCGGAGAAATCTTTAACCATGCGGGGCTGTGGTCAAGCTTTATTCCGCATACCCATGAACAGCCCGAAGTATACTACTATCGATTTGATAAGCCGCAAGGATTTGGTGCCTGTTTTATCGGGGATGAGGTGTTTAAAATCAAACATGAAAGCTTTGCAGCTATCCCGGGCGGATTAACCCATCCGCAGGTTGCGGCTCCTGCCTACCGTATGGCCTATGTTTGGATGATTCGGCATCTTGATGGAAACCCGTGGACAAGCCGCTGCGATGCGCCCGAACATCGCTGGATAGTTGACCAATTCGGTAGTATTGGGTATTAAATTATTCATAATATGAGAACACAGCGACTGGAGAAAATTGAAAATTTTGTTTATCATTATCAAGCGGTAACCCTTGATCAACTTTGTGATGCCTTTAAAGTATCAAAAAACACTATCCGGCGGGATATTGATGAGATCGTTAAGGGGAAGAAAATTGAAAAAACATACGGCGGGGTACGTGTTGCAAAAGAGGGGATAACGCTTCCTTCCTTTGGCGATCGCACGGTTCAAAATCTTGATCTAAAAAAACGGATTGCGCGCACTGCCTGCGATTATGTGAAAGATGGAGATATTATCTTTATCGATTCAGGCACTACGACCTGCCACATGATAGAAGGGCTGCAAAACAAACAGGTGACGGTACTTACCAATAATCTTGAATTTCTCATTCAGGCAGTGCCGTATACCGGTTTGCAAGTTTTTAGCCTCTCCGGTGAACTGGACAGGAGCACGCTTTCGTTTACCGGCCCGCATACGCTTGAGGTCTTGAAAAGTTATAATATTTCTAAGGCTTTCATGGCGGCAACTGGTATCAGCACCCATGCGGAAGTCAGCAATACGGTTCCGGCAGAATCCGTAGTAAAGAAACTTGCTATCGCCCGATCACAGGAAGTATATCTTTTGTTAGACAGCAGTAAATTTAATCAAACATCGATGGTAACCTATAGCTCTTTCAGTAATTTTGATGCGCTAATAACCGATAAACAGCCGACAGGCGATTTACTCATTTCTCTTCAAAAAAATGATGTTGAAATTGTGCTCGCGGATTGTATCGGAACACCGGCATCTAGAATCGTTCCTTAAAATTCAACAGCCGAACAAAATATCAATTTTGGAGACTGTTGAATTCGTGCGCGGTAGCGCACATATAATCCGCAACTTTGCTTTGTGTAAACTTGACGTGTTTTTCAGCCGCGCTATTTCAGCGGCTGAAAATAAACCTTCCTTAAAATTGAACAACTGAACAAAGTGTCAACTTTGGAAGTTGTTCAATTAGTACGCGATAGCGTACATACAATCTGCGATGTTTGCGTAAGCAAACTCGACGGTTAACTTCGGCAACCCTATTTGGTTGCCGAGAAGTTATACCTTCCTTAAAATGCAATAGTTAAACAAAACATCAAAGTCCTTACTCTTCCTCCTGCAAGGGAATATTTTATCAATAGTTTGTTATATTTAACAATAAAATGGGTATATTTTGAGTATTTTATAAATATTTTTCTTGACGTCACTATTTTTCAATGCTACTATTAACATATACGTATCTAAAAATGCCGGTTTATATAAAAATGGATCGGCGAAATGTACGCGGATTTTATCAAATCGGCGGAAACATTAGGAGGAAAAGATGAAAACTTTTGCAAAGCGAATGTTGTATGTTACAGTAGCGGCTGCAATGTTGTTGGGATGTGCAAAGAAAGAGGCTGATACGTCTCGGACATCCGAAACAAAGACCGACAGCTTTACGGTAGGTTATTGTATCAATAATCTCAATGATACTTTTCAGACGTATATTCTGGAAGCTGCAAAAGCAGCTATTACCGAAGCGGGAGGAAATATTGAGGTTAACGATGCAACCGAGGACACCATCAAGCAGCAGGATCAGGTAAACAGCTTTATTGCGAAGGGTGTTAAGGGATTAATTGTCGTACCGGTAGACACCAGTTCGATGGATGCCATCACCAATGCGGCGCGCAATGCAGGTATTCCGCTCTGCTATGTCAACCGAAATCCTTTTGCCGGTAAAGAAGAGAGTATGCCTGACGGTGTGTATTATGTCGGATCGCAGGAAATCGTTGCAGGGCGGCTTCAAGGTGAGCGGGTTGGAGAACTGCTGCAAGGAAAGGGCGGCGTTGCAATTCTGGTCGGTATCCTCGGAAATGAGGGTGCATTAAAGCGGACTGAGGGTAATAAAGAAGTGCTCGCTTCAAAATACCCCGAAATTACCGTACTTGCCGAACAAACGGCAAACTGGCAGCGCGACCAAGCGGTTACCGTTACCGAAAACTGGATTACGACATACGGAAATAAGTTGAATGCGATATTGGCAAACAACGACGAAATGGCTCTCGGCGCTATTAAAGCGTTGGAAGCAGGAAATAGAAAAGATGTTTTGGTTCTCGGTGTAGATGCAACGCTTGACGGGCGGAATGCCGTGCGGGAAGGTTTGATGGCGGCAACGGTATTTCAGGATGCGAAGGGACAAGGCGGCGGCGCTGCAAAGGTTATCACCACAAAGATAAAGGGCGGCAACCCCGATAAAATAACGTGGGTACCGTTCCAATTGGTTGACAAGGATTCTCCACTATTGAAATAAGGAGCCTTTAAAAGGTCTGTTTATTTTTACGAGGCGGATCATCTATGGAGGATGTACGGATGAGTGACGGCAATTATATTTTGCAAATGAAGAATATTTCGAAGCTTTTTCCGGGTGTGCGTGCGTTGGATTCCGTACATCTCGATGTAAAACGCGGGGAAGTCCATGCCCTAATGGGAGAAAACGGCGCCGGAAAATCGACATTGATGAAATGTCTTATCGGTATTCAACCGGTGAGTTCGGGCGAGATTATCTTTGACGGTAAGCAGCTTCCGCAGTACTACACGACAGCGGAAGCGCTTTCGTGGGGTATATCCATGATCCATCAGGAACTTTCCCCCGTAGCCGAACGGCCGATTATGGAAAATATCTGGCTTGGAAGGGAGCCGCTTTACCGAACCGGTTTGGTCAATCATAAAAAAATGTATGAAATGACCAAAGCTGTGCTGGAACAGGTGCATCTGCAAGAAGATCCTAAGACGAAAGTTGGAACTTTAACGGTGGCAAAGATGCAGATGGTAGAAATTGCGAAAGCGGTTTCCTATGACGCAAAGCTTATCATTATGGATGAACCGACTTCCGCCTTAACGGATCGGGAGCGGGATCAACTTTTTTCCGTTATAAGAAAGCTTAAAAGCGAAAATAAAAGCATTATCTACATTACGCATAAGCTGGATGAAATTGCGCAAATTGCAGATACTGTCAGCATCTTCCGCGACGGCCATTTTATCGCCTCTCATGCCGCGAAAGATTTATCGATGGAACAGATGATAACCGAAATGGTCGGGCGTCCTGTTGATACGATGTTTCCTAAAATTCCCTGTCCTATCGGAGAGGATATCCTTTCAGTAGAAGGTTTAAGCGATGGACGGTATTTTACTGATGTTTCTTTTTCGTTACGGAAAGGAGAAATACTGGGACTTGCCGGTTTGGTAGGCGCCGGAAGAACCGAAATTATCGAAACTATTTTCGGTATCCGCCGCGCTGTAGCGGGAACGGTCAAAATAAACGGTAAACCGGTCCAGATTAAAAATCCCCGCGATGCAATTAAACATAAGATAGCGCTTCTTACCGAAGATCGGCGGCTTTCAGGCATCTTTCCCGTATTGCCGGTGAGCGACAATATCGTAATATCCAACATCAATCGCTATATCAACCGTTTTGGCCTTTTACATAAAAAGAATATTTTAAAAGATTGTAGTGAATATGTGCGGTCGATAGAAATTAAGACGCCTAGTGTCGGGCAGCAAATTCAATTTTTATCGGGGGGAAATCAACAAAAGGTTCTCATTGCTCGGTGGCTTTTAACCGAGCCGGATATTCTGTTTCTTGACGAACCGACGCGAGGAATCGATGTCGGTGCAAAGGCTGAAATTCACCGTTTTATCAGCATGCTTGCAGGACAGGGAAAAGCCATCATTATGGTTTCTTCCGAAATGCCTGAAATACTCGGTATGAGCGATAGGATTGTCGTCGTTGCGGAAGGACATGTTACCGGTATCCTCGAAAATAAAAACCTTACGCAGGATACTATTATGGCCTATGCTTCAAACAAAGCGGACTTAGCGGTTTAAAAAAATATACTGATACTTACGAGGAGGAATAAGGATATGGCTGGAGCAGGGACAAGTCGCTTTGATATAAAAACGTTAAAGACGCTGATACAAACCTACGGTATCGTGCTGGTGCTCATTCTGATGATTATTGTTATCTCGATATTAAATCCGAGATTCTTAGGTTTAACAAATATTTTTAATGTACTGAGCCAAACGGCCATTTACGGTATTTTGGCGCTCGGCATGACCTTTGTCATCACCTCACAGGGAATTGATCTTTCCGTCGGTTCGGTACTTGCATTGGCGGGCTGTATTATGGCAAGCATCGGGCAGGTTGCAGGTGCTGTACCGCGCTATTTCCCGAACTTACCTCAAATGCCGCTTATTGTTCCTATCCTTGCGGCCTTATCGGTAGGCGCCGCTTCAGGTGCGCTGAACGGATGGCTTATTTCGGCAACGCACATCCCGCCGTTTATTGCCACGCTCGGTATGTATACCGTCGCGCGTGGTCTTGTGCTTGTTTATACGGGCGGCACGCCGATCAGCAATTTGCTGTCCGGCTTTGATGTGATCGGACAGGGCAAGCTTTTCGGATACATTCCGGTTGCGGTACTGGTGTATGTTGTGATGATTATCATTTCGTGGATACTGCTGCATAATACCAAGTTCGGCAAGGCTGTCTATGCACTCGGCGGGAATAAACGGGCAGCGGAAATTTCCGGCGTAAATGTGAATAAAACGCTGATTATCATCTATGCCTATTGCGGACTGCTTGCCGGTGTTGCAGCTATTGTGTATGCAGGACGGGCGGGTAGTATGCATCCTTCCGCTGCAACCGGCTACGAGCTGACGGCGATTGCCGCAACAACGGTTGGCGGCACCAGTCATACCGGCGGTATCGGCACGATTTGGGGTGCAGTTGTCGGAGCTCTGCTTATTTCCGTATTGCGGAATGGGCTTACGCTTTTGTCAGTCAGTTCCTATTGGCAGCAGATTGCCGAAGGTGTCATCATTGTAGCGGCGGTTATCGTCGATATGCGGAAAAATAAGGGGAAAAAATAAATGGACAAGATACGGATAGGTTCAGTCGGTTTAGGCCGCTTAGGACTTGAACACGCAAAAAATATTGCAACCAGAATCCCGGGCGCGGAACTGGTTGCTTTGTGCGACATTGATACCGAAAAACTGCACAGGGTTGGGAAAGAGCTCGGTGTTCGCCATTACTGTACGACTTTTGAAGAAATGCTTGCCATTGAGGATCTTGATGCGGTAGCGATTGTTTCCCCATCGGCTCTCCACTGTACACAGATTGCGCAGGCTTTGGAGCGCGGTAAGCACGTGTTTTGTGAAAAACCGCTCGGTACCAGTCTTGAAGAATGCCGCCTCGCAGAAAAAGCGGTAGAAGCCCATCCCGACGCAGTGTTTATGCTTGGGTTTATGCGCCGTTTTGATGAATCCTACCGCTATGCAAAAGAAAAAATCGATGCAGGCGAGATTGGCCGGCCGATACTGTTCCGCTCGTATAGTCAGGATCCGATCAGCTGTATTGACGGCGCGATTGCGTTTGCCCCGCACAGCGGCGGCGAATTTTACGATATGTCTTCTCACGATATCGACCTTGCCCGTTGGATGCTTTCAAGCGAACCTGTTTCGGTCTATGCGGTCGGCGGTTGTTATGCGTATCCCGAATTTGCTCAGTATGAAGACGGTGATAATGTCTCCTGCTTAATGAAGTTTAAAAACGATGCAATGGCCTTCCTCTTTGCCGGTAGAACCGCACCGCACGGGTATAACGTCGAAACGGAAATTATCGGAACGAAGGCAACGCTGCGAATCGCTTCCGTACCGCAAAAGAACTTGGTTGAAATCCTTGACCGGTACGGTGTCCGCAAAGAGTGTTCGGAGAATTTTCAGGAGCGGTTCGCACAGGCTTATCTGCACGAAATGGAAGCATTTGTAGACTGCATCCGCTCAAGGCGGAAACCGTCCGTCTCCGTATATGACGGTACGGCGGTATCCGTTATTGCCGGTAAATGTACCGAATCTTTTCGAAGCGGAAAACTGATAGCTATCTAATATGCAAACTCTGCGCTTAACCGAATATAGTGGTTGAACTGCTTGCCGATAGCTTTGGCACGCCAGTCTGCAAGCTGTCTGGCGGCTTCTTTTCGAATCGCAACTTCTCCTGTATTGCCATCATCATCAGTAATGTCACTAAGTTTTTGGCCATACCAATTGGGTTTAGTTGCCTTATAGATATTTTGCCCTACACCCGGGTTGATATTTGCCTCAAACACATAGCCGAATTTAAACAGCATATACCCGCCTGATTTTAAAATCGGTAAATGGCAGCTGATATCCAATGCAAGCTGGTTAACATATTGGATGGTCTGTTGTCGCATAAAAGGATTTGCATAAAGATATGCGTGGGTTATTGGTTCTGAGTTATTTGTTATAGTTGCATGGTTACGTGTTGAACCATCAGTTATATAGTCTTTTGAAATATAATTTTTTAGTATTTCAGGATCGGTAATACTTTCATTTACATTTGCATGGCGGACAAAAGTATTCGACACATTAATATCTAACCCATAGAGCGGCCTGAACTTTAGTTTCAGTAGAATTCTATCCGAATTAGGTTCCAAATTACTACCGAGAGGAACTCCATTGTGGGTATAATTCTGATAGTTCGGTACGCCTATAGAAGAGCCATCAAAATGCGTATATGTATAGGGAAATACAAATGTATAATTCAAATCGACAAAAGAAAACCAATGTGTTTTCGGCATGGTATAGCTTATGCCGAATTGCCCCGACATACGCCATTTAGCATCTTTTTTGAACTTAACAATTTCGTTAAATCCGAGGTCATCAGCATAGAGGGCTCCGTCTAATCGTAAACCCTTGACCGGTTTAATCGTAAAAGTTCCACCTATGAGGCTATTATCAGGAAAGGCATACAACCCTTGGCTGATAAAAAATGCAGAGAAAGGAAGTAAGTAAATAGGCTCAAACCGATTACCATAAATAATCGTATCAACAATCCCAAATGAAAGCCATGACAGCGGGCGTATATTCAATGAATGGATTGCTAAAAACTTACCCGGCTTACGGCTACCGCCGCGGTCACTTGTTGCGGTTAACGTAAGTAGTGCTTGATTATATGTCCATTTTTCTTTATTGACAACAAAGGTAAATTGCCCTTGATGCATTGCTTGAGATCCGACAAAGAGGCTGTTATCGTAAAATGGACCATGATTGGTACGTGCAATACCGGCAGTAACATAATACTGAGGAGTACCAAAAGCAATCCCTGTGTTAAATACCGGCAGTACCAGAAATTTGCCGGCAAAGACGCCGTCATCCGCAAGATCATATTTTGAATATTGAAAGAGCGGAGTCAGCGCCTGGGAAAAAAGCTTATTTGTCAGAAAAACACTCACCCTTCCGGAAATCGTAAAAAGTCTATGCAATGAATAATTAATATCCATAAAGGGAGCCAAATTTAATTCATACTGCTTTTGGGGAGCTTTTACCGCTATTTCAGCCAACCCACCAAAATGAAAGACTCTTCCAAAAAAGCGGTTATAATACTCTTCAGCCCGCCGCCGCTGACCGGCATCGCCTGTATCAATAACAATTTGCAAAATACGTTGTATCTCTTGCAGAGGATATGGCCGAATATTGGGAGCATCATTAATTAAACCGCTCCCCTCCCATATCGACAAATCCTCGTAAAAGGGATCAAATACATTGACTGCAGCCTGGGCGCCTATATTCATATATAGTGCAGCAAACAAAAGCCCAACGCACAAAATCTTTTTCATCATAACCTCGTTTTTTCATAATGATTTCTATAGTATTTCACGAAATTACCAAAAACAGGCAATATACTCAAGCAGGAACATCCTGTATGAGCAGACTTTACCGGATCGTATATTTAACCGAAGAATAAATATCCACCGCGTGTCCCTTCTTTCTCCCGGATACAATCGTCCAGTTCAGCCCCGCATTCAGTTCAAGCTGTTTTATCACCCGGTATGAGCCTTCCAACGAAATCGTATGAAAATATGCAGGGTTCCCATACGGGGTCTTTGCCTGTGCTATTGCTTCATAGTGATCGGCATCAGGGTAATAGATCCCCGGCTTTCCGGGTTTTTCTTTACTGGGATCAAAAAAATTATCTTCGTTTTCTCCCTTCACCAAAAAACGATAGCCAAGCTTTGCACGGTATTTTTGGGGGTCCGTTAGCGTAACTTGTAAAAAGGCTCCTATTGTATCCGGTCCATAAGGATTTGCAACCCATTGCCGGATATACGAGTCTGTCATTCCCTTGCCTGCAACAGTATCCTTCCGGCGATGGTAGAGACTGATATGCTTATTTTCCATTATATACATCCACGGGTTGGCATATAAAAACTCGCCTGTTATGGAAAGATGTCCAAAACTGAATGGATGGATATACTCAATACCGGCTAAGCCGCCGAGGCTGTTAGGAATATTCCGGGCTTTAGGATAGTTTTTCAGCTCAAATGATGTTTGAAATTGATTTTGACCGTATTGACCATATAACCGCAAACCTCGTATCGGAACTATATCAATACCGACACCGAATTGGCAACCAAGACTTGATTTCCCGGATTCTTCAGAAGCATTTCCATTAAAAGTCTTCTCTCGCCAGCCGAAAAAATTATGAAAAATCATCATTGGATTTAAATATTTAGGGTCAAACGGAGCATTAAGTACGATCCCTTCGTAAAGGCGGAGTGTAATCCAATCAATTGGACGAAACGAAGCTTCATGAGAAAATACAAATCGAGTAGGCTCTAATTCCAATACATTCAGTGCTAATCGTACCTTCTTATAGAAAAATGAGGCGGTTATGTAATCCAGTCGATCTACGGTATCCGCAAGCAGCATACTACCTGCTAGCGACCTGCCGATATTTAAAGCTCCGCGTCCAATGGTAAAGTTAAAGAAGTGATTACCAAGACTGAGTCCCGCCTGAGTAGGAAAGGCAGCTTCAAAGGCATTGCCTTCCAACGGCAAATTGGTATACGGATAGGACAATACCGCAGCCCAGTAATTTTTCTTTAAGCTGAGGTTAGCAAAAAAATCAACATACCGGGTAAACATCACATGCATTGGGATAGAAACAATAGCAGGAGTTCTATTATACCGTAAAAAACTATCAAGCCGAGGTTCATTTTCACGGTTGTGTACATATTGCCCCTGCAGCGCAAAAATGCCGTTCACATCAAATGAAAAATATTTACGAGTAAACAAAAACGAATGCCCGGAAAAATAATCGTGCATCATACGGTACAGCGGTTCACTCGCCTGAGGTATAGCAGCATTGTCAAAAGTAGAAAAATATTCGGCAAGCTCACCCTTAGAAAGCGGTTGCCGGTCTGCAAGCGTCGTCTGCCGCGATTCGACCGACAAAATATGCATTGCATCATAAATCCAATGGTCATTTTCTACAAATAACGCATATGGAGTATCCGCAAAAGCAAAAACGAACATTTCTAAAGATAGTAATAAAATGACAATAAAACGCTTCATTTTTTAATCCTAAGAGATAATTGGAAATACTATAGATAAAACGTAAAGCGATGTCCAGCTGCACATATCAACAGATCGCCCAAAAAATCTTGGACGTATGCCGGCAAGCTCCTACACAATATCATAGGCATTTTGAAGTTTTGTTTACGGCTTGCTTTTACCGACTGACCGTGCTAGGATAAAAGCTGTCTTATAAAGGGCTGCTTATATGCGAATTGCTATTATCACCGAGTGTTATCTTCCGGAAATTAACGGCGCCGTATATCATATCGAAGCGCTGAGGAAAGGTTTAATTGAATTGGGGCATGAGGTTCTTATCGTTAAGCCCGATGCAAATACAAAGCATCATCATATTACCGACGGTATTTTATACAGTCCTGCCGTAAAATTGCCCCATCTTTACAATTACTCTGTCTCTTACCCGCATAGTAGAACCAGATTAAAACTACTAAAAGAATGGAATCCCGATATTATCCATATTCACCATGAATTCAGCCAAGGTCTTTTTGCCTTGTATGCAGGACGTAAACTCAATATACCGATCGTATACACGTGCCATAGTATGTACTACGATTATATTCACTATTTCGGCGCATTGCAAAATCTTAAAGCGGTAAAAGATTTTATCGACCACGGTATTTTACGGTATACCAATGCCGCTAAAGCGGTTATCTGTGCGTCGACAAAACTGGAAGATTTTTTAAAACAGTGCAAGGTGACAACGCCGATCTATAAAATTCCCAATGCATGCATTACGTCCGATTTTGCAGAAGAAACGCTTAATCGAGATGTTGTTCGTAATCTCAAAATACAATACAACATCAAACCTGAAGATTTTGTTGCTTGTTTTTGCGGTAGACTTGCAGCGGAAAAAAATCTTTCCCTTACGTTAGAGTATTGGAAAGATTTTGCAGCCGGTATGCCGAATGCAAAATTATTTATAATCGGGGACGGTCCCGCTAAAGCTGAGCTTGAGAAGCAGGCCAAGGATTATGGCATTGGAAATTCGGTAATTTTTACCGGAGCCGTATTGCATGAGAATATCAAATACTATTATCACTTATGCGATGCATATATTATGACCTCGCTTTCAGAAAATCATTCGGTTTCTGCTTTGGAAGCAATTGCCTGCGGCATGCCTGTCGTCCATCTATACGATAAAGAAAATGAAGATCAATATATTGAAGGAGTGACGGGTTTCGCATTTAAAGATTCGGCCGCGTTTAATAAAATCCTACACAATCTGTATGAAAAAAAGCAAAGCGCTAAAAATAGCAAAGCCCTCAAAGAAGAAATAAGCACAGCCGCGTTGCAAGACAATTATCAAACGATGACGCAGAAAATTGTAGAGGTTTACCAACAGGTACTTGCAGACCCCCATAATCCGTAACAGCCCTTCTGTGCGAAATTTTATCTAAAATTTCGCACATTTTTCCCACAAATGGATAAACGCATCAGGTAGACTAGATAAAAACTGCGGAAAAACTGAGACTGTGAGACCATTTGAACCATCTTCAACTGTTGTACATCCGTGTACAACAGTTGAAGGCGAGTTTTGTGTACGCACAAAACATCGCTGCTGTATGGAACTACTGCCATCCTTGGCAGTTCTGGTCGAATAGTCTCAGTTTTTCCGTGGGGATGTTAAAAAACGACCTGATGCGTTTATTCATCCATCCCGTTCACTCTTTTTTCCTTTTAAGCTATACTGCCCTGTATGATTACAGTAAGCGATGTTAGTTTAAAATTTTCGGAAAAACCTCTTTTTAAAGATGTCAATTTAAAATTTACCCCCGGGAACTGCTACGGCATTATCGGAGCGAACGGAGCGGGAAAGTCAACCTTTCTCAAGTTGCTTTCAGGCGAATTAGAGCACGATAGCGGTGAAATCAGTATTACGCCGGGCGAGCGGATGGCGGTACTGCGGCAGGATCACTTTGCTTTTGATGAATATTCCGTCAAAGACACAGTATACATGGGCTACCCGCAGCTCTACAAAATTATGAAAGAGCGGGAAAACATTTACGAAAAAGAAGATTTCAGCGAAGAGGACGGTATCCGCGCCTCGGAGCTTGAGGGTGAGTTTGCCGATATGGGCGGCTGGGAGGCGGAAAATCAGGTAGAGCAGATGCTCTCCGGGCTCGGTTTGGAAGAGGCAAACCACGAGCGCATGATGAGCGAGCTGGACGAAAGTCAGAAGGTTCGTGTGCTGCTGGCGCAGGCGCTGTTCGGCAATCCCGATATTCTTTTGTTGGACGAACCGACGAACGGTCTCGACCTTGAATCCATCAGCTGGCTTGAGGAGTTTTTAATTGAATTCCCGAATACCGTGATCGTGGTATCGCACGACCGGCACTTTCTAAACACCGTGTGTACGCATATTTGCGATATCGACTTCGGAAAAATCCGTATGTACAGCGGTAACTACGACTTCTGGTATCAGATGAGTCAGATTATGCAGCGGCAGGCACGCGATCAGCAGAAAAAACGCGAAGAAAAGATGAAAGACCTACGCGAATTTATCCTGCGCTTTGCTTCTAACGCGGCAAAAAGCCGGCAGGCAACCAGCCGCAAAAAAGTGTACGATAAACTTGCTCTGGAAGAACTGGAAGTTACCACTCGGAAGTTCCCCTATGTTCACTTTAAACCGGATAGAGAAATCGGCAATAACGTTGTCCGCGTAGAAAAGCTCAACTATACCTCTAAGGAAGAAGGTTCGGGCAACGGTATTACGCTGCTCAAAGATTTCAGCTTGACCGTGAACCGAACGGACAAAATCGCCTTTGTCGGGCAGGAGCATAACTCAAAATCGGCTTTCTTCGATATTATCGCCGGTGTTAAAACCGCCGATTCTGGAGATGTGTATTGGGGACAGACCGTTACGAATGCCTACCTCAGCAAGGATAATTCCAGCTACTTTGAAACTGATTTGAACATTACCGATTGGCTGCGGCAATTTTCCACCGAACAGGACGAAGCCTACGTGCGCGGTTTTTTGGGACGCATGCTTTTTACCGGCGATGAATCGCTCAAACCCGTTAAGGTGCTTTCCGGAGGGGAAAAGGTACGCTGTATGCTCAGTAAGCTCATGCTTTCCGGCGCCAATGTGCTGATTATGGATGAACCGACCAATCACCTTGACTTGGAAGCGATTACCAGTTTGAACGAGGCGCTCATCGCCTTCCCCGGTGTCGTACTGTTCAACTCGCATGACCATGAGTTCATCTCGTCGATCGCAAACCGCATTGTGGAAATTACCCCCGGCGGTGTAATCGACCGGATGATGCCCTTTGACGACTATATCCGCGATGAGCACGTCCACGCACTCCGCAATGAATATTACGGCGGTGCTGCAAAGAAGATATTGATTTGAGCAGTTTGTCTATGGAAAAATGTGATAAATCACCATAAAATATCTGGAAAAATGTGATTTTTGCCTCGAATAATGCTGGAAAAATGTGGTAAAACGTGATAGTATACGGCAAAACAAAAATATTTACAGGAGCGATACTTGACATAGCACTCAATATCCTATATACTCGTCCTGTTATTTCAAGATATGGGCTATTAGCTCAGTAGGTAGAGCAACGCCCTTTTAAGGCGTGGGTCGATGGTTCGAATCCATCATAGCTCAAAAGACTGCAAGAGAACTTGCAGTCTTTTTTTTTACGCACTTAATTTTAAGG
Source organism: Treponema sp. OMZ 906 (assembly GCF_024181185.1). Taxonomy (NCBI): domain Bacteria; kingdom Pseudomonadati; phylum Spirochaetota; class Spirochaetia; order Treponematales; family Treponemataceae; genus Treponema; species Treponema sp. OMZ 906. The sequence goes on from NZ_CP051196.1 coordinate 83,107, forward strand.
TTTAAAGGAGGAAAAACAATGATACAACCGATAGAAGTAGAGGTTAGGAGTTATGAACTGGACGCGTATAATCATGTAAACAACGCCATATATTTAAACTATTTGGAATATGCCCGTATGGAGTACCTACGCCGTATCGGTTTCGATTATGTCGGGTTAATCGAAGAAGGCTATATGCTCTATGTAACTCATATCGATATCCACTATAAATATTCCGCGCGACTCTACGATAAGCTCCGTATTGACGTTACCCCTATCAAACTCGGCAAGCTTTCGGGAACTTTCCGGCAGGTAATCACAAATCCGGGGGGCATTGTCTGTGTTGAAGCTGAAGTTTCGTGGGGTTGCGTGGATAGAAACGGAAAACCTGCAAAACTACCGGACAAGTATTTTGTTGACGGCCTTGTCCCAGAGAAAAAGTAGTTTACACGCTTTTTATTTTATAGAACTCTCTATTTTATTTAGAGCTTTTCTTTAGATTTAATTTTCTTTACCACCACTACTTATTTCTTGCTGGACACCTACCGGCAAAAGGGCTATACTTTTCTTGTATGCACAACATACACACGGCTCCGCTTATTATTACCTTCTAAAAGGCGGACAAGATAGGCGGAGGTGATCTTTTGTCATAAAAGGAGAGTTTTGACAAAATGAATGAAAAAAGTACCATCCACACCCATCAAGAACAAGTAGATAAGGCGTATGTCACCACCGAAAAGGTAAGAAATCGTTTTTCTTTAAGAAAAAAACTTATTCTCATCTTTGGTATTTTAATCGCAGCTGCGGGAATAATCGAAATTGTTTTCGCTGTTGTCATTGCACGAAAGGCAGTAACAGAAAAAATTGAAGCCCACCTTATCGACAAAGCAAATGATACCGCTGAAATTATTAACGGGAGAGTAACGTCGTTATTACAGTTTATCGAAGGGATTTCCCGTATGCCAATTCTTCGAGGTGTAAATTCTTCATCTGCCGCAAAATTAAGCTTTCTCGCAAAAGAAGTAGCCTTTAACGAAAAAATAGTAGAATTAAATATGACGGATGCGCAAGGACAATGTTTACTTGCCGATGGAAGTATATTATCCGTCATTAACAGAGATTGGTTTCGTGCCGCCATTGCAGGGAAGTCTTTTTTTTCGGAACCGTATATCTCGCGTGCAAACGGGCAATTGATCAATACCCTTTCCGTGCCTGTATATGATGATGACAAAACTATTGTAGGAGTGTTGTCTGCCGATATCTCAGGTTTTACTTTGTCCGAAGCCATTGCCGATATCGTCGTAGGAGAATCCGGTAACTGTTATATTATGGGCTCGTCAGGAATTATCATCGCAGATAGGGATACCGATTTAGTGCAAAAACAAGATAATATCATCGAACAAGCAAAAACAAACGCCTCGCTCGCATCAACTGCTGCCTTTTTACAGCATGTCCTTGATAGTAGCGAAGGCGAAGTCTGTTACTATGACTATCAAGGGGTTGATTATATCGCATCATTTGCAACAGTCAAAGCTACTCGTTGGTCGATTATCATACGCGCTCCCGTCAACGAATTTATGGGAACCGTCAACACGCTCCGCACCGCGATGATTGGTATTGGTATTAGCGTACTGATCGGTGCACTGATCGTGGTCTATTTTGTTGCCCGTACAATGGTAAAACCGGTTCAGACTGCTGTTAATGCCTTAAAAAATATTGCGCAGGGGGAAGGAGATTTAACAGTTCGGCTACCGGCGATTGGTAATGATGAGGTAACGGATTTGTCCGAATACTTTAACAAAACGATCGATAAGATTGGTACATCGATACGAACGGTTGGGAGCAATAGCCATACCATGGAAGAAATCGGCGATGAACTTGCCTCCAATATGACCGAAACGGCAAGCGCAGTAAACCAAATTAGCGCAAATATTGACGGTGTTAAACAGCAGGCCTTAACTCAAGCCGCCAGCGTTACCGAAACCGCAGCAACTGTTGAAGAAATCGTACGGACGATTAAACAGCTTAATACCAGTATTGAAAATCAAGCGGGCAGTGTTGCACGATCCTCCGCTTCAGTAGAACAAATGGTAGCAAATATCGCTTCCATCAGCCAGACGCTCAGCAAAACCGATGGCGCCATCGGAAATTTGACAACAGCAACCGGAGACGGCAAAGCCACTCTTGTTACCTCGAATACTGTGACGCAAAAAATTGCAGAAGAGTCCGGTTCGTTAATGGAGGCTTCCAGCGTTATTCAGCATATCGCATCACAAACAAACCTACTTGCAATGAATGCTGCAATAGAAGCTGCTCATGCAGGTGAAGCAGGCAAAGGATTCGCCGTCGTTGCGGATGAGATACGTAAACTTGCAGAAGAGTCCTCGATGCAAGGGAAAACTATTACCGCTACACTAAAAAACTTGACCGGAGAAATAGAGATGCTTTCAAGCTCGTCAAAAACCGTAGAGGAAAAATTCAATACGATTTTTAACTTTGCCGAACAGGTAAAAGAGATGAGTAATACTGTTACCGAAGCAATGCGGGAACAGGAAAACGGCAGTAGAGAAGTATTAACCGCTATGAAAGATATCAATACGGTAACGGCGGAAGTATAGGCCGGCTCAGAAGAAATGCTGAAAGGTGGTGAAAGTGTTGCAGACGAAATGCAGAAGCTTGATGAACTTACTCGTGTTATTACCGATAGCATGAGCGAAATGGCATCCGGTGCGGTGCAGATTAATAACGCTATACAAGAAGTGAATGAGCTTACGCAGAAAAACAAGCATAGCATTGAGAATCTTGCAAAAGAAGTCTCAAAATTTAAGGTGTAATATGTAAAACATAAGGTACCGCTACCGGGTTGTTTTACTACATCCTGACATAGAGGAGTCCGAAATGTATAGTCGGAAAATTGATCTTAAAAAGATAAGTGTCCTTATATATGCACTGGTCTGTATTATGCTGTTGGGAAATGCCTGTACAGCGCAAGAAGGCAAAAGCGATTCGAAGGGTATGACAGCTATCACGGACATGAAAGGCGTCGAGCTGGACACCATTATGAACGACAAGGCGGAAAAAGAGCAGTATCTTGTTATCGATGTGCGTGAAAAATATGAGTATGATGCAGGGCATGTCCGCTATGCAATCAACATCAGCCTTAACGATATCGGTAACAGACTGAGTGATATTGCCGACCTCAAGGATAAAAATATTATCGTTATTTGTAGAAGTGGAAGACGGAGCCGAGCAGCTGCAGAAATCTTACAAAAGAACGGATTTAAAAAACTGTTCAACGCGGATGGAGTCGGCAGCTACTCTTATAAATCGCTCACCAAAGTCGCAAATGTACGGGGAAAGCAGATGCAGGAGTTGGTAAATACCGGAAGATATTCGGTGGTCGATGCCCGGGAACCTGCGGACTATGCCGTTTCGCATTTAAAGGGCGCGATATCGGGGAATGCGGATACCTTTGCTGAATTACTCCCCAAACTGCCTAAAGACAAACCGGTACTGACCTACTGCTATTCCGGCAACCGCGCTTTTGCCGTTGCGGAAAAATTAGCAGCTGCAGGATACACGGTGATAAACAGTTTAGACGGCACCAACGAATACTCAGCCTTTGAATTGGTAAAATAACGGAAGCTCCCTTGATAGCCGCTAAAAATTTTACCTTTTAGCGGCCTTTCTTGGGCACCTCTAAAAACTCGGTTAGATTTTTAGAGGTGCCCCTTCTGTTTAACTTACAACTAACGTATGATAACTATGCGCTGCGTTTATTTACACTTCACCGGGGGCAAGTTGAGTTAAAATTTCAGTGTGGTCTTCGAAGATGGCAACTGTGTGTTCCATGTGACAGGAGCAGGACTTGTCGGCGGTGACAACCGTCCATCCATCGGCACGGGTTTTAACATCCGCCGTACCGAGGTTGATCATCGGTTCAATCGCGATTACCATACCGGGTACCAGCCGCGGATTTGGCGCACCACGCTCCGGTACGTTCGGAATATTGGGGTCTTCGTGCACCTTAAGCCCAACTCCGTGTCCGCAGTATTCATATACAACGCCGTATTTATACTGCCGCGCTAAATCATATACCGCGCGGGATATCGCATTTACACGCTTCCCTGCCTGACAGGCGGCAATTCCTGCGTAGAGGCAGTCGGTAGTAACCTTTAAGAGCTGGGCTCGTTCAGGGCTTACATTTCCGACTGGTACCGTTACGCACGAATCGCTGATGTATCCGTTGAGGTCAATACCGATATCCAGCGATACGAGGTCTCCTTCCCGTACGATTTTCTTTTTGCTGGGAATGCCGTGAATAACTTCTTCATTGATGGAGATACAGGCTGCCCCCGGAAAATCTTCTGCATACCATGCGGGAACGCCGCCGATACTCTTAATGTACTCAACACAAAAGTCATCCAGCGCTTTAGTGGTTATGCCAGGTTGCACACGAGGAGTCAGCTCTTTAAAGAGCCGTGCCAATGCCTTACAGGATAGGCGAATGCCGTCTATCTGTTCCTTTGTCTTAATCCGTATCATATATTCCTTACCTTTTGCGCAGCCTTACCTTCTTAGGAGGATACACCGGTTATCTTGTGTTAAGGATATCCGGCATACCGTTAACGCCAAAGCTGCTGCTGATAGTTTTTTTTCAACTTTGTTATACCGCGGATACGGGGGTTCATCCGCACGGATGCCGCTGCGCATCCGTCACCAGTGCTAAAATCACCCATCCGGTAATAAATTTCCGCCATCTTTTTTAATATTTCCGCATTATCCGCTTTACTCAACCCAAAATCCAGCGCGGCTTCGCAGCAATCGAGCAGTAGATCATCGGCAAGGGCATAGATAAGTTTCTCGCGGATAAGTTTGCGGGCGAGGATAAGAACTTCGGGGAAAAAATGGCGGAAATATGCCTGCTTTTGCTCTTCGCGGATAATCCGGTCAAGCAGCAAAAAAGACTCATAATAGTGATCGCGGAAATACAATTCCTCTGCAAGAACAAAACCGCAATCCATAAAATCTCCCCTGCTAAAGTAATGGCGAAGCGAAAACGTAGGCTGTACCGACCGGAGCCGTAAAAACTCCTGTATCGCTTCATCTTCTGCATTATGAAAGAGGTCAAAAAAGATCAGCGTTGCTCTGCTTTCAAGATCCGTCCGCCCTTTTAGCCACGTACGGTAATCAAAACTTTCCCCTTTTTTTGCGGTTTTATTATAGAAAAAATCAAACTCCGCCCGACGTTTTACATCGAGCAATGCTTCATAGGCGCGGATAAGCCGCATCAGCGCTTGCTCATTTGCTTTTTTGCCGCCGGTATTCCGAATATTATGCGGAATATCGGGATGCAATTCTTTAGCTTTTTTTCTAAATGCCCGTTTGATTTCTGCGGTCGAAGCAGAAGGAGAAATATCTAAAATCTTATAATAATCTTCTATTTCTAGAACTTGATGAGCTGATCGATTTCTGCGTCCTTCTTCGCTATCCTGCTGTCCGCTTTCCGCCTTACTACCCAATATTTGCCCCCGCACGGCGAGCATCCGCAGCATTCCGCAATGTATCGAAGTAGTCAATCATAAAACCGCAGCTTTCCAATGCATTCATCACATTCCGAGTAAATTTATCCGAAAACAAGCCGCGGCTTACGGTCAGAACGCAGCCCTTACAGCCTTCTTTCAGGCCGTGTTCTTTTAGGATGGTTACAACAGCAGAATCGGGTTTGGAGGTAAAAAGCGGTTTTTCGGCGCAGAAAACGACAATATACTCGTACATATTAAGCCGATCGGTATCGGCCAACGCATATCCGTTCAAAACGCGAACGTCATCACACCGATTATGAGCCGCCTCTTTTAAGGCTTTCAGAAGAAGCTGTGTTTGTGCCTTTTCTCCTTTATCAAAATACACTAATACTGCTGTCATAATGATATCATAATAAAAAAAATTTTTTTATTATGCAAGCGTCCATCTTTTGAAAATAGCAAAACGTTGAATATTGAAAACCTCTAGAAGCTATCACAAAAATCCATGTACGTTTGCAAAAGACGCTTGTTTTTTCTATAATGCTAAGATGATAATGAGTATGCAAAAACCGTTCTACGAAAAATTCGTTAAAAAAACCGCCTCGCCCCAGACGCAAGATAAAGCGGATCATGTTCAGTCAAAAGAAAGCCGTCAGAACCATCAATCAAAAGACAAAAAGCAATATACAAAAGTTTTCGGTGAGAAGCTCAATCAAAAAAATGAGAAATTGCGTGGAAGCCGAAACAGTACGCCTTATACCTTTGGAAAACCTGTTTTTTCCGGACTTACGTCAGAAGCAAAAAATATCTTAGAGTATTTTCCTATGTTGTTGGATCAGGTTTTACCGCTTGATGCAAAAAAGAAACAACTGTTACCGCAGCATATTCACACGCTTTTCCATGAACTAACGGATGAGCGAAGCAGCAGAAAAACGCACTATTTAAATGATCCGGTAAAGCTTTCTGCATACACGCACTATTATGTGTGGTGGAATTTAGTGCGGCTTACGAAACTTCTGCAGAATCTTGAGATCCCGCTTGATGACGGCGATTATGCGGCAGATTTCGGTTCGGGGCCGCTTACTTTGGTCTGCGCTTTGTGGATTGCAAAACCGAAGCTACGGAAAAAACGGCTGACATGGTATTGTGTAGATATTTCCAATAAAGCGCTCAGCTTCGGAGAAGAGCTTTTTTTAGCGCTCTGTGCATACACCGGTAAAAAGGACAACGGAGAAATTCCCTGGACTGTTAAGAAGGTATGCGGAGCATTCGGTACGCCATTGTCCGAAAAAGTGTCACTGATAACGGAAGCAAATATGTTCAATGAGATATTTTGGAACAGCCCGCTCTCCCTCGATGACCAGGCCGAAAAAACGCACCGTACGGTTATGCACTATCTAAAGCCCGCCGGTTCGGTTCTGTTCATTGAACCGGGGATACCACTTGCAGGCGAGTTTTTAAGCCTGTTGAGAACAGAATTTTTAGCGGCAGGTTTTTCTATATATGCGCCGTGTCCCCATGCCGGAGTTTGTTGTTTCCCCAATCGTCCTCTCCAAACCGGAACGGCGAAAATGCCGGTAGCGTTTCATAAATGGTGCCATTTTACTTTTGAAACGCACGATTCGCCTGAGAACCTTCTCCGTCTTTCAGAGGCTTCACATTTGGGAAAAGAGCGTGCAAGTTTAAGTTTTTTATACGGAACGTTATCCTCATCTGCCATATCTTCCGGCACCGCACAGCGGGGGGCTTCCGATGGAATACCGGTGCGCATCTGTTCGGATATCATCAAACCGGATCCGCAAACTATCGGTAGATATGCCTGTTCGGAAAAAGGATTTATGTTCATTACCGGTCATGCGTACAAAGAATCGGTGTTAAACACCGCCGTATCGGGCACACTGCTTATCCTGCCGGAAGAGGCCGTTAAATTTCATCAACGGGATAAAAAGACCCATGCGCTTTTGGTAGAAGTACCGTAAAAGTTGAGAGAAACGATTAGTTCGAAATTGCTATGGATACCATCATGGTTGACGCATCTACCGTTTCGTTTCCCTGTGCATTTATCCTTCGCTGTCCTTTACTTACTCCAGGGCGCTTATATCAAGCCGGTCAAAACCTTCCAGCAAGGTGCGGGCGATAGCTTTCAACTTTGCAAGATCACCTTTTCGGCTGCTTTCGATGTTCAGCGGCATAACGGGGTCGTGCAAGGATAAGCGGAGTAGCATCCAGCCCTGTGCTTCTGTGCTTTTAAACGAAATACGCACCCCTTCATACGATTGCGGCAGTTCAAAGCCTGCTTTTTCGGCGCGCTCTTTAAATGCTTGCAGGATTGACATGCCGTATTCTTTAAAATCTTCGCCGCGTATCTTAAAACGCAATTCCGTTTCTTCTACCATCGGCGGGAACTTTCCAATTAGGCTTTCGATACTTTTTCCTTCGTGCTTTGCGTTCGCAAGCGCCGTTACCAGCTTTACCGCAAGGAAAGCGCCGTCATCGAGGTAGTAATTGTCTTTCAGCGCGCCGTGTCCGGACGTTTCCATCGCCAGCGGACTGATAATCCCCTGCTCATTCAATTCGCGGCATTTGTTGATTACGTTTTTGTAGCCGCGCATATACCGCAAATGGGTAAGCCCCAGCTCCTGCTCAAGGAAGAAGGTGAGCCGATCGGAAGCTACCGAATCGGTAACGATGGTGCTGTGCGGATAGTTGGGTGCAAGGATTGCTGCCGTCATTGCGATAATTGCATCGCGGTTGACCTCCGTTCCGTCGGACAGCACTGCCGACATACGGTCAACATCCGTGTCGAAAATCAGGCCCAAATCGGAATGGCTTTGCACGGTAGCGGTTTTTGCCGCTTCCATCGCCGCCTTGTTTTCGGGATTGGGGATATGATTGGGGAATGTGCCGTCCGGCTCAAGGAAGCGGCTGCCGCTTGTATCGGCGCCAAGCTCTTTTAATACCTGCTCTGCAAAAAAGCCGCCCGCACCGTTTCCGGCATCGACCGCGATTTTCAAGTTTGCAAGCGGCTTTTCGGCATGGAAGCTCAAGCCTTTCCGGATGGCGTCTTGCAAGTGTTTTGAGTACCGTGCAATTAAATCGAATGACCGGCATTTCGGCACGCTGCTGCCGCCGGTAATCTGTTGTGCGGCGGTATCAGGCGGAATGGCATTACTGTGCTGCGCTGTAGCATCATGCTGTGCGGCGGCACTGCGTAAAATTTCCGTGATATCGGCGCGTTCAAGCCCGCCGGATTTATCGAAGAACTTGAACCCGTTACGGTTGAAGGGGAGGTGGCTTGCGGTAATCATAATTGAGCCGTCAAAGTTTGTTTCTTCAAACACGGTACCCATAAACATTGCCGGTGTGGTAGCAAGCGAGCAGCGCACGATAGTAACCCGCTGCGCCGCAAGTCCTTCGACGAGTGCATTTTCAAGCGCTTCGCCGGAAAGCCGGGAATCCCGCCCGATACCGATTACCAGTGTATCCGTGCTGCGTCCTGTTTTTGCGGAAAGCCAGAGCGCAAACGCTGCGCCGATGTTCCGGCAGACTTCGGTCGTTAAATTTACGTGTTCGCCGTCAACACCTTCCAGCGCAACGCCGCGGATATCGCTACCGTTTTGCAGCTTCAAAAAATCATGTTCGTTCATAGTGCTTTTATTATAGCAAAAAAGTGCGTGTGGGGTAGAGGGGAAAGCGCGGCTTTTAGTCGGGGAGAGCCCCCTCGCAAAATGATGATCTGATGATATATCTTGCTTGATATATAAAACTGCGGTACCATTAGGGAATGAGCAGGAATATAAACATGAACAAAAGATTTTTTTATTGGTTTATTATCAGCATTGCTGTTGCGGCACAGTTATTTGCAGTTGAGACGGTGCGTTTTCAGGAGCAGACTTACAGCGGTTCTGTAACGTACAACGAAAAGGCTCAGCCGGGAGACGCGGTGTTCGTGCGTCTTTCGATGAAGGTGCCCGAAACAACGTCTGATAAGACTTCACAAAAGCCTATCGCCGTTTTGCAGCTCTTTAAGGGAAAAGAGCGGGCAGCTTCCACGCAGTTTTTCTTTACAAATCCCCAAAATCGCAGCGCGGAAACGGCTGAGATGCTTGCGGGTATTCCGCTTTCGACATGGCTTTCCGGTGAGGAGACGTATTCACTTAAAGTGATTATTTCAACAGGGGATGCACAGAAAAAAGAAATAACGCTGCCATTCAGTATTCAGAAAAAACAATTTGTTTCCGAGCGTATTGTGCTCGATGCAAGAAATACAGGAATTAGGAAGGATGTGAGTCCTGAACGTCGTGCACAAAGCGAAAAACTCAATAAAATTCTTGAAACGGTAACACCGCAGGATGTGTATACATTGAAGCCCTTTACAATACCGGTAGATTCAAAACGGATAACGTCCGGTTTTGGGGATCGCCGTGTCTTTGAATACACTGACAAAAAGACAAGCACTTCGCTGCATTATGGAATAGATTATGGTGTACCGACAGGGACTCCCGTTCATTCCTGTGCCGAGGGAAAGGTTGTGCTGGCGGAGAACCGTATTTCTACCGGCTGGAGCGTTGTGGTAGAACATTTACCCGGACTTTACAGTCTCTATTACCACATGGATTCACTGAACGTGCAAGAAGGTCAATATGTCAAACAAGGGGAAAAGCTTGGCCTTTCAGGTGCAACGGGACTTGCAACCGGTCCGCATCTGCACTGGGAAGTGCGGCTGAATATGGGGGCTGTAAATCCCGAATTTTTTTTGAAAGAGTTTGCGTTTTGACTTTGATGTCTTCCGATACATCATCAGAAAATCTTTATACATTTTTATCCGTATAAGTATTTTATATCTCCGTCTCGAATAAGCTCGGCTGATAGTGCTTATACGTTTTACTTTCGACGGCGTCGCTGGTGCTGATGAGTTTTTTAATCCGAATGCTGCAAAGTTCTGTGCAAAGAATTTGGTAAAATTGCTCCATTCCGGATCAAATCCTTTCCAGTACTTTGTATTCCTTTATAAGCAAAACGAGCGAAAATACCAAAATGACGATGTCGTTTAAGGGGAGCGCCACCCACACGCCGACGACGTTTCCGCCCAGCAATACGGGAACTAAAAGCACTAAGGGAACGACGAGTGCAAGCTGTCTGAACACGACAAGTAAGCCCGCCTGCTTTGCTTTTCCCAACGATTGCAAATACGTGAGTGTCATAATAAGAAGACCGTAGGTGGGAAAAACGGCGAACATAAGACGGAAGTTCGTTATTCCTTTAGCAACGATGTCCGCTTGTGTAATAAATGCCGACAAAATCCCGCGCGCAAAACATTCTATAACGAGCCAAAATACAAGCGACAAACACGTAGAGCCTGCGATAAAAACGTTTGTCAGTTTTTTTACGCGGTCATAATTTTTTGCCCCGTAGTTCGTTCCGACGGCAGGCTGCAAACCTTGACTCATGCCCCACACGGGCACAAAGGCAAGCTGCATAACGCGCAAAGCGGCTCCCATTAAAGCGATTTGATCGGCGCCGCCGTATTTAACCGCCGTATTGTACACGACCGTCATTTGAATGAGCATCATCACTTGCATGAGCATGGCGCTTACACCGACGGCAAAAGTTTCTCCGGTGAGCTTTTTTTCAAGGCGGAGGGCGTGAAATTTAACGACCGGACTTTTGCGCAAAAAGTACCACAGGGTAACGGCGGCTTGCAGCAGTTGCGACACAACCGTAGCGATTGCAACCGCTTGCGGTCCGAATCCGGGCAGCAAGATGATAAAAACCGGATCGAGTATGATATTCAAAATGGCACCGCCTGCCATAATGCCCATAGCAATTCCCATACGTCCTTCGGCACGCAGCACCATATTGGCGCCTTGCATAAAATTGACAAACACGGAACCGATATACACCGTACGTAAATACGAAACGCCCATATCGAGGACGGCACCTTGCGCTCCGGACAAACGCAAAAATACGGGGGCAAGCGGAATGCCGGCTACCATAACACAGGCGGACATTAAAAGTACTAAAACGCTTAAGTTACCCATAATTTTATCAACCGTTTGCCAATCTTTAGCGCCGATTGCACGCGACAGTATGGAACCCGATCCGATACCGAGCAACACCGCAATGCCGTTGTTAATCAGCACAAAGGGAGACGCTGCAGAAACCGCGCTCATCGCATCCGTTCCCACCATTTGCCCGACATAAATCGAATCGACAAAGGCATATAAGCCGACTACAAACTGTCCCAAAATTGCCGGAAGACTTAACTTAATCATTAAACTCCACGGATTTTTGTTTAATAATTCTTCCCTTACCTCACTCATACATACCCCTTATATATAAAAATTACACGGCATGAAAAAAGCCTAAACAAATCGACGAGTACAGCTGCACCGCACAGACGGCGGAAAACATCACTGCCGCAGCGAAACGCTTTTTATAAAACAAGTACACACAGCTGCATATCATGCACAGTGCGCATGCGGCATTTATCGCAACTATAAGATTCATCTGAACCGAATCTATCGTATAAATTGCAAACCAATTGCGCATTCCCGCAATTATGCTCACATCCGCAATTAAGCCGCATGCGGTGCATAGAACTTTTGGCAGCCGGTCGAAGCCGGCACGTATAGTAGGTGCGGATTTAATCGTCTGGCGCAGCGAGCGAATGTCCGACACTGCAAGGGCTATACCGGATCCAAGCCAAAATACAAAGGCTAGTACAAAAGTTGTTACACACGACAGCAAAAAGCCGGTGGTATACATTCCTTTTGCCGGAACATAATCGTGCGCAAGAAAAAAAGTCATGGAAAGGACATCTCCGTTTTCGGTTTTAAAAGCAGCGTATTGTTCTTCTGGCAGCGCTTCTTTGCAATAAAAGCGGTTGTTTCCGATTGACCGATACGCGAGGCTTTTACCGTCGCTTCTTTTTTTCAGTACAATACCGTCCGTATTTTGTTGTATGGAAATCATTTGCATATAACCGTTCAGTTTTCCCGCGTGAGTCCATACGGAACGCGCCGGAAAATATTCGCCCGAAAACCGTGCAAAGTCCGCCGTATCGGCACCGGCAGCGGCAGCGGCATTTGTGCCGGCATTTCCATTTGTATTTGCGCTCGTTTCCTTGCCGGCTTGCGTCCGATCGCTTTGAATAAGTTCATTCATAAGACTGCGGCAAAAATCGGATTCCATAACATTCGTTGCAATGAGGATTGCGCGCTCCCGCTCCGGCTGAACCCACAGCTGGGTTTGAAAACCGTAAGTTCCGCCCTCGTGTCCGAATATGCCGTTGTTTTTCGTATACTCCCAAAATCCGTGCGCAAGCCCCGAAGCGGCTCCGAAAGAACGGTATGTTTCGCCGAACAGCTTGTCCTTCGTCGCAGGATCCGAAAACAAAAGCGAAGGCTCGCCGCTTTTTTTTGCTAATTCGGATGCGTATTTTATGAGCGCGTTCGGCGTTCCGTTTAATGAACCTGCGGGGTACAGCCGCAAGCGCATAAAATCTTCTTTGCGAAATCCCTTTTTCGCATACGAATAGCCGTTTATCTTTTTTTTGAGCGTTTCGGCGCTCCACTGTGGTTTCAGCTCCGCGTCTTGAATGCCGAGCGGCGCAAAGATGTGTTCGGAAACGTACTCGTCAAAACTTTGTCCGCTTACCCGTTCTACGATAAAACCCGCAAGTGCCGCGCCCCAGTTTGAGTACGCCGATACGCTTCCCGGCTCAAACACTTGCGCCGGCTGATGTGCGGACAATATGTCGGCGAGCGGCTTTACCGGCTGTTCGTTCAAATAACGAAAATCGATTAAATATTCTTCAAAACCTGCCGTATGGTTCATTAAGTCGAGTATGGTAATGGACGCATCGTATCGTATGTTGCGCAAAAAGTTCTCGGGAAGATAGCGCCGTATGTCCGCGTTAAGGTCAAGCAAGCCTTTTTCTTCAAGTTGCAGTGCGCTTACCCATACGAGCGTTTTGGTAATGGAACCCCACTCAAAAAAATCGGTATCGGGCCGTATGCGCTGTTGTGTGTCGAGGTTTGCGTATCCGTAGCATTTTGAAAAAACGGCAGTACCGTGTTCGGCGATAATAATGCATGCTCCCGGAACGCTCTTTCCAACATAGGATGCAGCTACGCCGTCGACGATGCTTTCGTATCCGCTTTTTACCGGTTGTACATCTTGCGCGGCGGCACAGAGGCAAAGAAAAAATACTGCTGCACGACATAAACGGCGGAAAACATCACTAAGCGACCGTAACGTTTTATACATGATTTCCCGCCTTTTTGCCCTTGTCTTTGCCGCGTTTGTTTTCGATGTGTGCATTTTTGGTACGTTCATTGTAAAAAACAAAATCGCAAATATCATCGCCGTTGCCGATAGTGCGCGTGCGCGCCCAGCGTATTGTCGGAATGCTTCCGTATACGACATCGTCGCTTTCGCAAAAAATCGCGGTCAGTTCGCTTACTTTGTGCTGCGTAAAAATATCGGCATAAAAGCAGCGACTGCAATCCCATTTGAGCGCGCGGCGGTCGTTTTGTTTCCATGTAAAATCCCAGCCGCTCGGACCGAAAGTCGTTTTTAACGATAGGGGAGTCATAAGACGCATAAGCGAAAACCCGAACGGCAGTGTACCGATTTTTTGAAACGCTCTTTTTTGTTTTTCCGAATCCGACAGCACGGAAGCGCGCACGGCTTCAAACGCTTGCTCTTTTGTTTTTCCGGCTGCAAGGAGCATTTTGTATGCGGCGACGGCAGGCAGTATTGATTTTTTTAAGTGGCGCGCCAGCATTGCGTTTGCAAAAGATTGTTCGCTTAAAAGGTGTTTATATTCGCTTTCCATACGCAGTACAAGCGCTGCGTTTTTCTCCGCCGATTTGTTCGACAGCGTATCAACCAGACTTTTCATCTGCGTTCCGTACAGCAATAATTTTTGTTTTTGCATTTTCGCTCCTTGTCCGCTTTTATTCGTGCGGAGGGTTTAATACCCGCCGTCCTCGGCAACGCTCTGCGTCGTAACAAAGGGTATTAAAGCCGACTGCAACCACCTTATGAGAACATACAATGCGAAATGTTGAGCATTGTACCCCGACGCTTGCGTCGGGGTTGTTGATTGATATAATCAATATTCATCACGCGCGTGCAGGCTGTTTCTATGAGTTCATAATCGTGGGTAATAACGATTACTAATTTATTTTGCCGTGCAAGTTCTTTAAGCAAACGGGCAACTTGGTGCATACTGTGTAAATCCAAACCGCTGGTAGGCTCGTCAAAAACAAGTAATTGTTTGCCGCAAATCATACTGACCGCCACCGCAAGCCGTTGGCGCTGTCCGCCTGATAAAGCAAGCGGGTGTCTGCCTTTGTATTCATTTAACCCCATAGCGCGCAGTGCATGTTCTATTTGTGCTGCATTCGCTTCTTTGATTCCGAGCGAGCATTCGGCTTGTACACTGTCGGTAAAAAGTTGATGTCCGACATCCTGCATAACCATATACGAAATATTCTTTCGCTCCCGGTTGTTCAAACGGTGAGCGTTTAACCTTACCGTACCGCAAGATTTTTGAAGTCCGCACAGCACTCGTGCCAGCGTCGTTTTTCCCGACCCGTTTTTACCGGTAATTGCAAGGATTTCTCCTGCACGAACTTCAAACGAAACACCGTTAAGGATTGTGTGTTTTCCGATTTGTACCGACAGGTTTTCCGCTGTTAAAACGGTTGAACCGTTCGTTCCGTCAGCCATTTCGCAACGCATATCACACTTTTGGCTGGATTCTGGTACAATGCATGTGCGTGTCCGCAAACCGAACTCGCTGTACGGCTTCTCTGCAAGATCGTTAAATTCGCGTGCGCTCAAATCTTTTTCAATCCTGCCGTTTTTCATAAAAAGCACCCTGTCGATAATATCCGTTACATACCACAGCCGGTGCTCGGATACGATAACCGTCAATCCCCCATTTTTTGCTTTTTTTAAAAGACGCGCCAACTCCAGTATGGAGTGATAATCCAAATTGGATGACGGCTCGTCCAACACCAGTACTTTCGGAAAAGCGGCATACGCAGATGCAAAAGCGATTTTTTGTTTTTCGCCGCCGGACAGTTCAAAAATGTTTTTACAGCGCAAGCGCTGCAAATTTAACTCGGCGGTTACGGCTTCCAAGCGTTCCAAAATGTCGTTTACAGGCATTCCTCGATTTTCCATGCCGAATACGATTTCGCTGTCGGTGTCCGCATTAAAAAACTGCGTGCGCGGATTTTGGAACACCGATCCGACCGTATCCGATATATCCGCTATGGGTGTGGCGGACGTTTCCCTGCCGGCAACGCGGATGCTTCCCGAAAGATTGCCTGAAAAAAAATGCGGTATAAGTCCGTTTATAAGCCTTGTTATTGTCGTTTTGCCGCATCCGCTTGCACCGCACACAAGGACGAATTGTCCTTCCGGTATTGCAAACGAAATATCGTGCACGGCGCCTGTTCCGTTTTCGGTATATGAAAATGAAACCGAATTGAATTCCACCATCATACCGGCAGTACCCCATTTGAGCGTAAAAACAACAGCACAATACCGGCATAAACCGCCAGCACAAGCACATCGAAAACGGAAAATCGCACGGTTTCGATACACGTTCTGCGCTGCACGTGATCGATACCCCTCGTGACAGCAGCTTGTGTAATTTCATCGGAAATTTTTGAAGCAGAAACCAACATCGGTACGTAAATGTATTCCATCGTCTTTATCGGTCGGCGCAGTACGGCCGGAAAAGACGTCGACAATCCGCGAAGTGCCATCGCTTCTTTTATAAACGTCCACTCTTCCTTCATCGTCGGAAAGTATCTGAGCGTAATGCTCAAGGCAACGGCAAAACCTTTGGGAATATGCATTTTATACAGAGCCGCCATAAAGCGGCTTACCTGCGTTGTTGCAATCAAAAAATTTCCAAGCATAAGGCAGGGAATGAGTTTTCTGATGTATACCGAAAACACATAGACAATACTTCCCGCCGTCGCCGGCATAAGCGGCACCAACATGTACTGCAGCGCAACAAGAGCACTGAACAAAAGTCCGTAGGAAAATGCAATTTTCAGCCGTTTTGCCGTACACAGCAAAACAAACGGAAAAACCGCAAACAAACATTCAATGAACAGATTGTCGTTCAAAAATACCGTTATGCCGGTAATCGCCAAAATAAACAATTTTGTTCTCGGATCGAGTTTCATACAACTACACAATACCCGCTTTTTCAAAATGCTTGCGCAAAATGCGTTTGCCGATTAAACCGCCGAGGATGGCGCACAGCAGTGTAATTGCAATCATTGCCGGAAGCACCCATACGCTCGTACCGATTGTGTGAATGATTTGCTCAAAGGCGGCAGTGTTTCCCTTTTTTTTCATAAAAGCGTCAAATTGTGCGGGAAGCAGCGCCATGGGAACGTATGCGCCGAAGGGAGCAAGTGCCATTATGCAATATGCGGTAAGATTTTTTTTAAACGACTGAAAATGCCCCGACGCGCAAATACAGTCGGCCGCAATACCGAACAGCACAAAAAAAAGGCTCATCATCCAAAACATACCGGTGATAAAAAGCAAAATGCCGCCGATAACACCGAGGCAGGTTAATGCGCCGCGCTTCGGAATTTTTGCAACATAGAGCATAAAGACGGTACCCGTAAACAGCGCAATACATGCAGGCATTAAAGGAAACGTGAGCGGCGTCATCTGCGCTATGCCGCCGACAACAAAAGCGACAACCGAATAAATCAGCGAAAAAATCCCTATCGAAATAAAGTCTTTTGTTTGTAATTTTTTTTGTTCCATTGCCGCCCCTTTTCCTGTTTTTAGTATTTTATATCACTGATATATATCAGCGGTATATATTAAACGGAAAAGTTTGTCAAGGACGAACGTTTGGAACAATGTTAGATTTTGTTTCCATAATAACGAGACAATTTTGAAATGATTATATCTTCAAAATTTCTTCGACCATCAATAATTGTGTGCACTATTACTTTGTCTTCTGAAATTTCATACATAATTCTATAGTAACCTTGAATTAATTCTCTGTATCGTTTTTACAAACTCGTCCGAGTGTGCTATAATGTACGCTATATTCAAATGCGAAAGCGGAGTAGGGGTAGACGATGTCCATTAAGGCAAAAGACATGACGATGGCGGAACGCAAGGAACGTGTAGCACAGCTGGTAAGTCAATTTAAGGAAAATGAGCCCTTTTATCTTTCCAAGAATTTTGTGGAAAGCGAAGTGCGCAATAAGTTTATCGATCCGCTGCTTGAATGTCTGAAATGGGATGTCAAAAACGAGAAAGGAGCGCGGCATGACCGGCAGGAGGTTATTACCGAAGACCGTGTGGTGATGAACGGGCAGGTGAAGCATCCCGACTATACACTCTGTTACGGCGGCGAGCGGAAGATGTATGTGGAAGCAAAGCAGCCGAGTGTTGACCTTAAAACAAATCCCGAACCGGCGCTGCAGGTGCGGCGGTATGCGTATACCTCAAAGATGCCGATTGCGGTGCTGACGGACTTCCAGGAATTGGCGATTTACGATACGCGGATTAAGCCGTCCGAAAAAGACACTGCCGCTACTGCCCGCATTGAGTATCTGACTTACGATCAGCTCTCTGAAAATTTTGAATCGCTGTATGATAAAATCAGTTGGGATGCCGTCGATCTTGGTAAGTTCGATACCTATTACGAAGGGACGAAGGATAAGCGGGGGACGGCAACTGTCGATGATGATATTTTGAATATGATCGAAAAATGGCGGATGGTCCTTGCCGAAGATATTGCGCTGCATAATGACGAAATCGATGCATTCAATTTGACGGGCGCTGTGCAGAAAATTATCGACCGGCTGCTCTTCTTACGGATTTGTGAAGATAAAGAAATTGAAGAAGGAAATCAGCTTAAAAAAATCGCGGAGCAAAAAACGGCTATTTATAAAAATGTGCAGCGGCTTTTTGAAAATGCGAATGCTAAATTCAATGCAGGGTTGTTTGCTTCCGACCAATGGCTTGACGAACTTGCCGTTGCGGATAAAACGCTTATCAGTATTATCAATGCGCTCTATTATCCTGAATGTCAGTATGAGTTCAGTGTGCTGCCAGTTGAAATACTCGGTTCCATTTATGAACGCTTTTTGGGAAAGATTATCCGCTTTACGCGCAAAACGAAGAACGGGCACAGCATAGAAATTCTTGAAAAGCCGGAAGTACAAAAAGCTGGGGGTGTGTATTATACGCCGCCTTATATCGTTAAATACATCGTTGAAAACACAATCGGTAAAAAGCTTGCAGGCAGAACGCCTGATGAGGTAAGCCGTTTGCGTTTTGTTGATCCTGCATGCGGTTCGGGGAGTTTTCTTGTCGGGGCGTATCAGTATTTGCTGGACTGGCACTTGGATTGGTATTATGCGGAAGCGCGGCGTGCGCAGGCAGAGAAGAAGGGGCTTATTTACAAGGATGCAGCAACGCAAGGGTATAAGCTGAGCATTGAAGAGAAAAAACGTATTTTACTAAACAATATCTACGGTGTGGATATCGACGCACAGGCGGTGGAGGTAACAAAGCTTTCGCTCTTTTTGAAGCTCTTGGAAAATGAGGGCAAGGCGCTTTCCGCAACGGGACAGGCTGCACTGTTCAGAACGAGCGACATACAGGCAAAAATTTTACCGAATATGTCGCACAATATTAAATGCGGGAACAGCCTTATCGGAACAGATTACTACACGGGCAAGGATTTAACACTGTTCGGCATCGAGGAACAACGCAAGGTGAACGCCTTTGACTGGGATGCTCAGTTCCCGGGCATATTTGCAGACGGCGGTTTTGATTGCGTGATTGGGAATCCGCCGTATGTAAAAGAATATACCGATACAGGCTGCTTTGAAGGTTTACATAATCATCCTTGCTATCAAGGAAAAATGGATTTGTGGTATTTTTTCGGATATCAAGCGATTCGGTTTACAAAAGAAAACGGATTAGTCGGATTTATCGCACCGAATAATTGGATAACAAATGCGGGGGCTTCTTTGTTTAGGGATTTTGTATTGGATAATGCAAAGATAGTAACGTATACGGACTTCGGCAATTACAAGGTATTTGAAACCGCCTCAATTCAAACAATGATATACATTATGCAAAAAACGAAAATGAATGAGTGTTATTCGGTTGAATATTCGCGGCTTAATAATGCCCACGCCGAACTGTCTGAAGTGATTGATTTTTTAGCGGGGAACGGAGAAGAAAATATAACCCGGTTTGAAGCAGAAATTGTAAAAAATGTCTGTAAAGATACATATATTCTCTTTTTGAATAAGAAAAATTCTGTCATTCTTAATCATATAAAAAGAAACAGTAATGCAGGGCTTACAGAAGGCGAAATTGCACAAGGGATTGTAGCGCCCCAAGATTTTTGTAATAGAGCATCAGCTCTAACATTAGGTGATGAAAATCTGCAAGGTACAGGTATATTCAATCTTTCGATGGATGAATATAATGCACTCAATTTATCGTCCGAAGAAAAGGAATTGGTAAAACCTTTTTACACTTCGACGGAGTTGCATAAATATTACGGCAATGCAAATAATAAACTATGGGTGATATATACAACGTCAAAGTTTAAAAATAAAAGCGAAATGAAGGCATATCCAAATCTCAAAGCGCATCTTGACAAATTTATCCAAGTGATTACATCTGATAATAAACCGTATGGGTTGCACCGTGCGCGGGATGAGAAATTTTTCAGAGGAGAAAAGATCGTTTCATTACGGAAAACAGCGGAACCGTGCTTTACCTACACTGATTTTGATTGCTATGTTTCACAGAGTTATAATGTTATTAAAACCGAACGGTTCAATCTTAAATTCTTAACCGCCATATTAAATTCCAATGTGATTAAGTTCTGGCTGCGCTATAAGGGAAAAATGCAAGGGGATAACTTTCAGGTAGATAAAGAACCCCTGCTTGAGTTACCCTTGATTGTCCCAACAGAATCGGAGCAGGCACATTTAAGTGTGTTGGCTGACCAGATGATTACTGCACAGGAACAGCTGAACAGTGCAATATCCGATTCTGATAAGAAATTCTTACAACAGCGGGTTGATATTTTGGATAAGCAGATAAATACTGTTGTATATGGGCTGTATGGGTTGGCGGCTGATGACGTGAAGGTTGTGGAGGGGGAGTAGGTGATTACTAAAATTTTAATTTAACATGGTAGCATATTTTATAGAGGATAAAATAATCTGTGCCTATACAATAACCAATAGGATGATATACTTTCTGTGTGTATCAAAGTTATTATATATAATTATAGAGGTTATCTTATATGCAAATTAATATAAAACATTGCAATAATATAAATGAAGCTTCAATAGAGATAGCTGAAAATCGTTTGAATATAAAATATGCATTAAATGGTACAGGAAAATCTACCATTGCAAAAGCGATTTCTTTGGCTATCAAAGATGCTACTTTAGATATTTTAAGACCATTTAAGTATAAGGATAATCAAAATATAACTCCTTCCATAAGCGGTATTGATAAATTGTCGAAAGTTTTAATATTTAATGAGGAATACGTAAATACAATTCTTTTTCAGAAAATAGAATTAATTAAAAACAGTTTCGAAATTTTTATAAAAGACGAAAACTATATAAAGAATCAAGAGAAAATAGAAGAACTTGTTAATGAAGTTAAAAATTTATTTACACAGAATGAAACAATAAAGGAAATTGGTAAACTATTGCAAAATTTTATAGATGATTTTAAAGCTACAAAAACTGGATGGGCTGCAAATGGAACCATGGGTAAGGGATTAGCAAAGGGTAATAAATTAGAGAACATACCTACGGGATTAGAGGTATATGAGCCGTTTTTAAAGAGTGAAAATACTGTAAAATGGTTACAGTGGCATATAACTGGAAATGATTATTTATCTATTGGTAAGTGTTGTCCGTTTTGTTCTTCTGATAATATAGAAGCTAAAAAGGAAATAATTCAAAAAATAAAAAAAGAATATGAACCAAAATATATTGAACATTTACTGAAAATGATTGAGTTATTAGAAAAACTATCCATCTTCTTGTCTGATGATGCAAAAACACAAATCAATAAAATAAAGATAAATATTGATGGCATTTCACCTGAGCAAAAGAATTATTTGATAGCAGTAAATGGAGAAATAGAAACACTATATAGTAAAATATTAAGTATGCAAAATATAGGATATCAATCTTTTAAAGATATTGATGATATAGTTGCGACAATATCTTCATTGAAGATTGATCTTCCTCTTTTAAAAAATCTAAATTCTGCGAAAATGGCTGAATCAGTAAGTTCTATAAATGCTGCTATTGATGAACTAATCAAGAAAGCTGGAAATTTAAAAGGTAAGATAATAAAACAAAAGAATCTCATAGTAAAAAAAGTGAATTTCTATAAAAAAGATATAAATGATTTTCTTGAATACGCCGGTTATAACTATAAAGTTGACATGATAGAAAAAGATGAAGAATCTAGACTGGTATTGTACCATAATGAGTTTAATGAAATTATTACTTCAGGTTCAGAGACTTTGAGTTATGGCGAAAGAAATGCTTTTGCGTTAATTTTATTCATGTATGATGCAATAAAACAAAAGCCTGATTTAATAATTCTTGATGATCCTATTTCTTCATTCGATGGGAATAAAAAATTTGCAATACTGAACAAATTATTTATAGGCAAAAAGAACTTTCATGATAAAACAGTACTTTTGCTATCACATGATTTCAGTGTAGTTATTGATTCAATTTATAATCTTAATGATAAAATAGGCGCAAAAGCATTTTTTTTAGAAAATAAAAATGGACGTATTCTTGAGAAAGATATAACAAAGTCTGATATTCTATCTTATAAGCAAATAGCTTTGAAAAATATTTCTTCTAAATCGATTTTAACTTCACTTATATATTTAAGACGGTTATTTGAATTTGAAAATGAAAAAAATATGGGATATCAATTATTGTCTAACCTATTTCACAAAAGAAATATACCTATTATAAACAAAGGCGAATTATTTATCCCAATGACCGAAGGAGAAATAACTAAAGGGGAGAAAGAAATTCAATGCTACATACCTGATTTTACATACAAGAGTGTAATAGGAATTATTAGGAGTAATGTTAAATTACTTGAAGCTTATCATAATACCTCTGTAGGATATGAAAAACTTCAATGTTATCGTTTGTTAAATTTAGAAAATCCTGAAGATGGTAATTTTGAAGATAAGCAGATCAAAGAAATTGATAATGTGTTTAAAAAATTCATAAATGAAACATTTCATATAGAAAATGATTATTTATTTCAAATAAATCCAATTGAATATGAGCTCATACCTGAGTATATCTTAAATAAATGTGATGACGGAATAAAAGATCATGATAGGATAAACTTAACTGATGAAATCAAAAATCCTATTCAAGGCGATGATAAAGATGATAAAATAGAAGTTGATAGTTCACAAGATAAAATTCATGAAGTTATCGAGCAACATCTTGGAGATATGATAACGGAAAGATCTGCAAGACAAAAGAAAAAAAACAGAAAAGGAACAAACCAATAAAATGCAATTAACTTTATTTAATGATATATAGCTAATTGGTTTGAAATAACAATAAAAATCAATCATACTGGCTAATATTGCATATAGTAGAGACTTAAAACTGGGCGCAATCAGCACGTAAAGGAAGGATATAATGTGGGGCAAGCGACACCGGTGTTTAAAGTATATATCTGTACGGTTATCCGCTGGGTCGAGCAATGTAAAAAACTAGGGATGTAAAAATAAAGTACGCGAGCACTCCAATAAGAAAATTAATCCTGAAAACTGATTGTAATGTGCAAAAGAAATCTGATGCATACTTAAAATAAATTGTACAACAGTTCCACTGCGATCTTGAATCGATTAAGAAAAGTCAGTGTTATGCGAAAAAAGAGTAGTTTTATAAAAAACAAAAGCCTGAAAAGTAAAGATATACAACTGGAAAAGTTTATATATCAATATTAACACACAGTATCCCCTCAATGTCCTACGAAACAATTATCAAACAAGCAAAAATATTGCCGGAAGCACCTTTAGCATCAGTATCAGCCTGTATCAAACTGTTTGAATCTGCGCAAGATAATTTTACTGAAAACTATGCCGATCAAGCAAAAGCCTAAAAACAAGCTTTTTTGCATGAGCCGGAAAACTGCACCTTGACCAAAACGCAGTTAGCGAACTACGCGAGGTAAGCTTGATATGATTTTGATCTACTGAATGAATCTTTTAACCCACGTATCTAAAAAATTCATTTGCTCTTCCGTATGAAACCAGTGTTCGCCCCTATCAAAAACCGTTAAGCTCGCGTTTATTGTATGTGCAAAATTCGTCATTGTTTCCAAAGAAGTCATATCGTCTTTTTTACCGTAAAGAATGCCGGTAGGAATATTCCATGTTATAGGATTGTTCCTGACAAAAGAAAGATATTCCCACGATAATGGTTTGCCGAAAGAAGTAATGATTATCTTTTTTGCTCTCAGTTCTTCTTCGGATACCTTTGCCTTTTTCATCATAGTTAAGATTAGATTTTCCATATCGACAATGGGCGAAATAAGCAGAGCTTTTGTGATTGGCTTTTCCGATAAAGAAATCAGAGAAAAATAAGCTCCGATGCTGTTTGCGATTAGTAAAATTTCAGTGTACTTTGGAGCGATAAAATCAAAATAGTTTTGAAATTCTTCTTTCACCTGCCACGGTAATTCCGCTTTATAATCGAAACCTAAAACCTCATAATCGTCATTAAAAAGTTTTTTATAATGATTTGATTCGTCTGCAGAACCGCCTTTTCCATGTACATATATAACAGCGTTTTTCATTTAAAATAGCTCCTATTCTACATCTATAAATCCGAAACAATAAATTATTTTAAGAAATCTTCCCAATCCTGCCAACCGGCATACGCAAATTCTAAAGCAGGGCAACCGCATTACAAATATTTTTAGCGGTTGCCTTCCTTCCTCTATGCGAAATTTTGCTTAAAATTTCGCACATTTTTCCAGCAAATGGGTAAACGCATCAGGTAGAGTAGATATAAATCGCGGAAAAATTGAGACTGTGAGACCATTTGAACCATCTTCAACTGTTGTACATCCGTGTACAACAGTTGAAGGCGAGTTTTGTGCGCGCACAAAACATCGCTGCTGTATGGAACTACTGCCATCCTTGGCAGTTCTGTTCGAATAGTCTCAATTTTTCCGCGGGGATATTAAAAAAACGACCTGATGAGTTTACCCTGAATTCTAAAGTCAATACATGGGAATTTCCAGAGTAATCGCCGCTTCCCACCTGTTACCTTTCCGTTCAAAAATCGTGATGTTATCAACCGGAAAGTCTTCCGCAAGGTTTAGTTCGTTCATAACCTGAAGCGCCTTCGTCATTATGCCTACAGGAATATCCCGATTTGCAACAGTTGCGTGAGGTTGGAAAGGCTTTTTGTCTTTTTTAGTACAGCCCGGACAGGCATTCAAAAGTGCTTGTACCGTTTTATCACGGAGCTTTGTCCACGCATCACCTGCAACGACGTTTGCAAAAAGCGTTCTATCTCCAAACGCATCAAAGTTATCAATATGAGCAGTAAAACCTAAGCCTTTGGGCAAGACTTCTTTTTCAATCGCGCTGATTAAATCAGCTGTTGAATATTCTTCTTGCAATCTGAACGGAGGGACGAGTGTAACATGGATGGGCGTGCCATGCCCTGACTTGCAGCCGTGAATCTCGTTCATATAACGGCGGCAATCTTCAAGAGTAAGGGTTATATCCTCTGGGAGGAGAACCCCGATAAAATGTGTTTGCTGCGGAATGTTGGTTTGCTTCATCTTTGGCATTATAGCAAAGAATTACAGTACATTCCATCTGCTTATATAGTCGATATAATTCTTGGCTATCTGACCGGTATTACCGGAGAATATACTACACCGAAGGGCTATGCCGTCTGCGATGAACATCCGAATGACTTCGCTGTATATGAGGTAGACTTTCCGTATAAAGAGAACTTAAAGCTGCCCGGACAGATTTTTGGGTGAAATTATTTCCTGCCAGCTATTAAAACGAAAATAAAGGGAATAGCGTATACAATAGTATTAGCAACAACACGATCTGCAAAGATCATACTCCTATGTTTTGCATTGAGATTATTGATTTTTCACACTTTGCAGCTCTTATAAACTGGAAAGTATAGTGGGAACCTCTACCCCCCCAGTTTCTAAAGATTCCCTCAAGTATTTCCAATGGCTTTGTCAGTTTACTTATCATACTGCCATGGTATACCAAGTAAACCTCGGTAGGTATAGACTGTTTTTTCTTGTCGGTTTTCGACTATTACGGTTGCTACCGGCGATGAGGTATCAAAGGCACAGTTGACCGCCGTTACCGCTGAAAGCGCGTAGGCAAAAAAGTAGACAGAGTACACTAGTGCCGCTGCATACGCATAGCGGTCTTTAAAAGAGTATTCTTTTTGCATTACAAGGAATAAGATAAAGTATGCCGAATAAAATACGGTTGCGATAAAAAACAGTTTCTTTACATCTATAATACTGTATACAGCAAGCATTCTCCATGCAAGGCCAAACGTACAGGCAATCAGAGAAATCGCTATGGACGGATAAATTGAGTTTCCTTTTTTATCAAACCTGACCCAACCGTTTAAGAAGTGCAGCAGAAAAAGCATGGCAATCGGATATACCGCGCATAAAAATACGGTGAGCCGATACTCGGTCTGAAACGCGTTGACCGATATGCCGAGGAGGATGCCTATCAGATTAAGCGTTTTTGCAATTCTTTCCGCCTTGATCAAAGCGTTTTGAACCTGCGCATAATCAATATCTTTGTACCGCTTTTCAATCGCACGGAGGTCTTCCAATGTCTGACCATCTACATAGAGCGGCAGATTCTTATAGAACCATGCAAGTATTTGATCGCCATGCTCGTACAGTCCGATTGCAGGAATTCCGATCTTAAAAAGAACGCCGTTATTTTGTATGGTAAGAGCTTTCTCCGCTGTATTTTCTTGGACTCGTTTTTCTCCGGCAATGCGGAATGATACGGACTCAAGCGTTTCTTTAATAAAATAAACAGTCAATATTCCGCCACTGAAAGTAAAGTATCGCAAATTCCGTGCAGTAATTAAAATCGATTTTCCGGCCGTATGGTACTCAAAATAATCGGAACCGAATATAAAATACGATCTTGCCGCGACGATAATTATCACCGTCAGCAGCAGGGGAATACATAAAAGTAACGGAACCAATGCGCAATAGGCGGCATAACTTTTCACTCCTTGAACCGCACTGTATACAAGCACATACAGTGCCGCTGCATAAAAGAGCACGGCGATGACCGCAGGGATAATGAGACTCGATTTTTTTCTCTTGATTACTTTTATAATAATACCTCTCGCTCTCTGATCTCTCTATTTTAAATTTACCGGCTTCCGGTACAAGGCTGTCAATACTTTTTTTACTGCTATTTCAAATGCCTCTTGTGCAGCGTAAAAATGCTACTCTAATTCCTTAAGCTTGATATCATAAATTTCGTTCTTATTCAGATAGGCTATATATGCTCTTAAAGATTAGCCTACTAATAGCCTTAATATAGAACAAAAACATTCATCGTTTGATAAAGTTTTGTCAGCGGCATCCAATAGATTGCTCCATAGGCATCTGAATATCGGAACTTTTTTCACTTGTTTAATTTTATCATCACAAAGTCCTCCGAGGGCGATAAAATATAATTTTTTACAGTGACCATATTCATTTCGATAGGCAATGATTTCTTTTTCCCATTGAGTACTATTTTGCAGACCTTCCTCATAAAGCTTTGCTTCAATTGTTACATCAAATTCTGAAAAACGTATAAATACATCAGGTTCAACATAATTTAAATTTTGCGTATTTTCGGGATTCCATTTTGGCCAGAATGTATAATGCAGCAAGTGACCTACTTGTGTAGGCATCTCTTGTTCCGTATTTTGAGGAGTTGCACGCACAGCTTTTCTTAGTATTTCCCAGTAAAGCTGTTCAGGGAGTAAAAAAAGAGTGTCAAAAATACCGGAGGTTAAAGAATCTTCACATAAATTTATGGTAGTTTTTTTATGGTGCAATGCCGAAATCATACACACCCCTCTTTATGTACACAAACTAACATGAGTGTAAAGCGCTGTTATTTAATTGTCAAGTTATAAAATGGTATATACATTTTTCGATGACGAGTGTATTGTCCTCCTTGTGTCTATACTTATATTATGCAGATGATAGGTGCTTTTGAAGATTCTAATTATAGTAAGTTATCAATTTCTGATAGTCCATCTTACTATGCTAAAGGAGTAACAACAAACTATGCCAAGACCTACCACCAAAGCCGATTTAATACAAGCCGCAAATGAACAATTCGCAAAACTGTGGACCTTAATCGGCGAAATGTCTGACGAAGAGCTTTTTTCCAAAGGCGTTTTCGATTGGACGGGAACGACGACGCTCGGCAGCTACTGCGTGTCTGCAACTTCCAGCCACTATAATTGGGCGTTCAAGGATATTAAAAAAGCCTTGAAAAAATATAGAGCGCGATAACAGCCATCTCTAACAACTGCGGTTTTTAGCGGTTTCCAACACAAACACTGTCGGGTTTTCAGGATATAATAGATCTGGTCGATAGCTTCGTCTCCGAACAGGTTTAATCTTTCATAGACAATACGGCTTTATTGTGGTACTATCATGCTATAGGGGGATAGTTATGCCGCAAATAGTTCCGATACGTGATTTAAAGAATACTGCAAATATTTCCGCCTTGTGTCATGAAAGTAATGAACCTATTTTTATAACAAAAAACGGTTACGGTGATATGGTGATTATGAGCATGGAAACGTTTGAAAGAAACTCTTTTTTCGATCGTCTGTATGATAATCTGCATGCAGCGGAACAAGATGTACAAGAAGGCCGTGTTACCGATGTTGATGATGCAGTGGCAGAACTAAAGTCAAAGTATGGTTTATAAAGTCAGAGTAACCGATAAAGCAAAGACTGATCTTGATGAGATTATCAGGTATATTGCGGAAAAGCTTTCAAATGTAACAGCTGCCGCCAATTTGCTTGCAGACTTTGTAAAACAGAAAAATAATTTACAGAATTCGCCATATATGTATCCACTTTGTAATGATATAAAATTGCAGAAGAAAGGATATCATAGATTCCTTTTTTATAAAAACTATCTAGCTTTGTATTCGATTGATGATAAAGAAAAGATTGTATATATATTGCATATATTTTATGCAAAAAGAGATTATGCAAAATCGGTATAAAACAAAGCGTTGAAAAAATATAGAACACGATAATGTAAAAACTGCCGGATTTTCAGGAATAACAGATGCACTTTGTACAAGCGAAAGGAATTTTATCAGCGAAAAATGGGATGAACTTATATCGCGGTTGCACGCATGGGTGTATCTATTGCGACTCGCGCAGTGCGTGTTATCATATAAACCACCGCTTTGAAGATATAGAAATAAAAGAAAATGCAATAGAGCTGCTCGAAGATGCCTTGCAGCGGAAGCGTAATAAGTGCATGATCGGTACCGGTTCTATGACTGACCCGTATATGCCGCTGGAAGAAAAACTCGGTATGACGCGGAAAGCGATAGAGACCGTCCAGCGCTACGGTTTCGGTTTTACCGTGATAACAAAATCGCCGCTGATATTGCGCGACCTCGAACTTTTACAGGCGATAAACGCCAAAGCAAAATGCGTTATACAAATGACGCTGACCACCTATGATGATAGTTTATGCGAAATACTTGAACCGAATGTTGCCGTTACCAGTGAACGGTTTGCCGTGCTTAAAACATTGCGCGACGCAGGTATTCCCACCGTTGTGCGGCTTACGCCTATTCTTCCCTTCATCAATGATACGGTGGAAAATCTCGAAGGTATTTTGCACTATTGTATCGAGGCAAAAGTACGCGGCATCATCTGTTTCGGCATGGGCTTGACGCTCAGGGACGGCAACCGCGAATATTTTTATAAAAAACTTGATGCAGCGTTTCCGGGCTTAAAAGAACAATATATCCAGCGTTACGGTACTCGCTATTCCGTTATAAGTCCGCACAATACACGCCTTATGAATATCTTCCACGCACGCTGCAAAGAAAACGGCATAGAAACCAACCCTGATGTCATATTTGCGTATTTAAGCGCTTTTGATAAAATCCCCGGAAAGACGAATGTGCAGCTGGAATTGTTTTGATAAGCAGGGTAAATACTATGCCAGATGAAGAAAAGGTACAATATGTTCTGTACCTACCTGTCGATAGACAGTCCAATCTAACATTCGCTTAACCTGTAAACGGACTTGACCGTTTGTCGGATTTGAAAACGGTGTTAGGCGGTTTTTAACGGAATATAGCCATTATTATCGATAATCCTTTGACCTTCAGGAGAAAGAATCCAATCTATCAGTTTTTTTACATTTATATTTTGTGTTATTCCTTCTACATAATAACGAAATGAGTAACCAATAGGACTGCCAAAGAAAGTACCTAAAAGATTTGAGTTTTTGTCAAATGGTGCCGCAATGTCAGGTTGAAGCGAGTGTTAGAACGCTTCTACTTTATCAACCCGCCATGAAAATAACATTCATAAACTTCTTTTCCACAGAAACTTATTATTTCTTTCCCTTGAAACCAATCAAAATTTCCATTTATAGAACATTTATACTCATAACGACCATCTTCATATTTTTCCGGACCTCTAAACGGTTTTTCAAAAGGAACATTCAACAATGCTTCCTTCAAAAAATCTACATTAAAATTTTCTCCGGTCACACGTCCAATATAATTCATGCTCCAATACGGATTATCTGCAATCCAAAGAGCTTCTTCTCCGGCAAATTTTTCTCCGCCAAGATAGGTGTCATAATACATAAAATTATTTTCACGATATACTAAGTCATGTGATTTTTCTCTTGAAGAAGCCGTTTCAGATCCTTTTCCTGCATACGTTTTCCGTTTAGCTTTTATCAAAAACTCAATTAGTTTCTTGTCCATTTTATTCCTCAATCGGTGTAAAGTCGCTATTTTTAAATCAAAGTCTCTTTTTGAAAGAGTATTTTCTGCCGCAATCGGATTTTCCAAATTATTCTGAATACAATTCATAATTTCGCTCAAATCCTGTTCGGCTAGAGGAAGGTAGCGTAAAGTATATTCGCCCATCAATCAGCTTATCTTTATTTGGGAACGGATATGAGCAAAAACTTCTTCATGCGAAAGACGAGCATTTGTTGATGCCGCTTGAGTATCCGCTTCATTAAGTTGACTTTCAATAGTATGTGTAAGGCTTTCGTACAAATCAAGACTCATCACAACCATAGAGCCATAACCATTTTTTGTAAGGAATACAGGACTTCTGTTTGCTAAAACTATATTTTCTATTTCTGAAAATTTATTACGCAGATCTGAAACAGGTCTAATTTGCATCATACGAACCTCCGTTATCAGGATAATATCATAATATCTAGAGTTTTGTAGAAAAACGTCAGCAATATGTCGTTCTAACATCCGCTTAACCTGCAAACGGGCATAGTCCCGTTTGTCAGCGTTGAAGCGGGGTATTAGCATTATCTTTTTTTTGTTAAAATTATGTCTGTTTCTCCGGGCTTTTTAGAAAAATTGCCATACAAAGCCGTTTGCGTTTTTACATTTTCTCCTATGGGTTTATTATATATTTTCATAATATGATTTGGAAATTTTTCATGTAAAATATCGATTGTTGTATTAAGTGTAAACTCTCTTGAATCTGTTCTTACATAAATTGTTGCATTATCTGACATTAGTGTAGCACAATTCCCAAACACAGTTTCAAGCATTTCTTTGTATTTTTCTTTATTTCCAAATCTACCTTTATAATTTTCTTTTCTATATTCAGGTTCTGAAGATCCACCTAATAACCATAATCGAAGCCATTGATCCATAAAATAATCCGTAACTCCACAGTAGGGAGGAGAAGTAAAAAGCAATGCATAGTTGGAATCATTTTTAATAATCATTTCCTCTGTTATTAAACAACTATCCCCTAATTTTACATAACTATTATTGTTATTAGGGGTTCCATATTTATATCTCCATTCAATTTTTTCTTTTATCAAAGCAAATGGATTAATTTGAGGTGGAGTTTCTAAATTATTTTTTTTCCACCAATTTATTGAATATTGCTTACCTAATGATTTTGTCAATTTCATTTGATTAGACAAACCTTCTCCAAGATTTGCATGTAAATATACAGCAATAAAAGACATCAAAGTTCTATCTGTGTTATTTTTTCCCCAATCCAGATTATCTCTTGCTGATAATAAAAATTTTAATACTTCATCGCAATAACACATTCTAAAGAATTCATTATAATTTAAAATATCATGTCTATAATTTTCTCTTAATTCATAGATTTCATTTAGTCTGTTTAAAACTTTTTCAAGGTTAGCAGGATATAATTTTACATTACTATACAACCATCCAAGCGGATTTATTTCTATTCCAATACTTTCACGACCTAATATACTTCCGGCATATATACTTGATCCTCTTCCACTAAAAGGATCTAAAATTTTATCACCAGGTTTTGAATATTTATCAACGACATTAAACGCAAAATCTATTGGAAACATTGCATAATAAGGACCAAACCTAGCCCAGCGAGCCTCAGCTGTGCTATGTCCTCTATAATATTGACTTAGATTATCCATTTGTTTTGTCTCTTTCAATAATTTGCCTTGCAATTTGTTCAAAAAGCTTTTGCCCCATATTAAATGGAATAGCAGCTTCCGCATGAGCAGATATTAAAGGCGTTATTGCATTCGGATATCTATTTGAAACAAGTCGATCTAACAATTCCATAATATCCTTTAATCTAGAAAATTGAGATACATTTGCAGTTTTTGAATTCTTTTCATAATCAGAATATGTAGCTACGACTGGTATTAATCTTTTTCCTGACGATGTTTTATAGAAAAATTTTCTGCCAAAATATGTATCCTCACCATAAGGTTTAATGCTATCTGAAAATATTATATTTTCCTTAATATATTGATCATTAATAAGGAACGCTGTTTCGCGAGGAAAAATATCTTTAACACCTTCTCTGTTGGTGTCTAAATCTTGAAAATGATTACAAAAAATACCTGTTTTTTCTATACCTAAAATAATCATATCTTGATTATTAATCTTTTTTTGTTCTGCATTTATACGTATTATTTCTTCACTAATAGACTTTGCCAACCATGAAGGAGTACTAAAAACAGCTAGCGGTCCATCAATAAAAAAAGCAACTCGCCTAAGTGTACCTAGCCATCCTTTTTTTTCAAAAGCTCTTAAAATATTTACAAACCAAATCTTTTCAAAAGCAGACATAATCTGTCCAAACAACTCTCCGTTTGATCCTGAAGGATTCATGAGTTCATGTAATCGAAGCGCATCTGTTGAATATAATGGCTTACCTGTTTTTGCATGTTTATATATTCCACGTTGAATTATGAGATCTTCATCTTCATATCCTTCAATCGGACACCTTGGTGGATTTCCACTATTTTTTAGTTTTATATCTAATAAATATTCATATGTATCAAGAAGTGTTTCTCCACCATTTGGAAAAGCTGAATTTTCCTGTAATTCCTCATAAATTTTACGTCGTAAAAATTCTTTAGGGGCTTCTGTTTTTGATTGAAAGACATTACAACCGGGAAAAACAGATTCAAATGTAGAAGCTGATTCAATTGCATTTACTTTTCTTGGATCAGGAAATTTTTCAGATTGTATTACTTTTATTTTTTCCATATCGATTAAGACAGAGGCAATTGTGATATATCCGTAATTAGCATTCGGAAAGCCTTTCGTTACGGAAGCTTCTGCAACGCTTCCGTCCATGGCTAATATTAAATCAGGCTGGATATTATCGGTATTTTTCAAATCTTTTTTTTGTATTACTTTTTCAAGTATATTAGTTACATTAGAAGCCACATCACAAACTTCTAATTCATCTAAAAATTGTTCAACTTTCTTAGATGAAAAAATTCTTCTTAACGGCTCATAGTTAGCAAATTCACCTTCAAAACTCATAACAAACCTTAAGTATTAAAATTTTTATGTAAATCAAATTTATCAATTTGTACAGGAATCACAAATAAATTGCTAAGAGTCTTTACCCGCAAAAATCCTTTATCTTGAGCTCTTCGGATTGAAGGTTCAAAGTCTGCAAAGTCATAATACTTACATAGTTCACGAGTTTCATCTGTATTATTTAAGTGGCTAATAAACCAGTTTGATGTATTTTTAAGAATATTCTTTTGAATTGAGCTTACTTCCTGTGTTGCATAAACCATTCCTATTCGATATTTTGCGCCTTCTTTTGCAGTACGAACCCACATATCACTCATATCTAAATCATTTCCTGCCGGCAGAATATTATGGGCCTCTTCAATATAAACAAGAATTTCAGGAATATGTTCATTTCCGTTTATAAATTCTTGCTGATTATTCTTAAAAATCTTCGTAATGATTCGGTATGCAGAAGATTTATTCAAATCTGGTTCTCCACATGATTGGTCAACAATTACCAATTTTCCTGTAACTAAATCACGATAAATATCGTCAGCATAATCGGAGGATGTATCTGCACTGTGTTGTGGAATTGCCTTTCCAATTTGTCGTGTTCCATTTTGTCGTTCAAATATACCTAATGTTTTTTTTAAATCATCATCAGCCCATGAATTTCCAGATTTTGATTTTTTTATATAGTCTGTTTCAAAATCTTTATATTCTTTGTTTTCTACAATAAATTTATTTAATGATTCAAAAGCAATTGCCAACTGTATTAAAGAAGGTTGTTCCATTTTAAAGACTTTTGCTGCTTGAATATATTCTGTGGCATTATCGCTATGACTGTTTTCCATTGTTTTTAGTAAATCATTATTAAAAAGCCCTTTTGTATATACAGAAACTCCATTAGAAATAGGAAAACCAGCTTTAGCCAGTATTGCTCTATATGCAAGAACCTTTCTATCATATCTAGTTTTTGCAGAATGATTACTATCATAATCAGATGGTTTATCAAAATTTACTTGCACAAAATTACTTATATATTTTGAAGTATCAGTAGCTAAAATTGTATTAATAATTTCTTTTCCAATAGAAAGATTTTCATCCAAATAAAAATTTAATAGCATCATCTTTCTATCAGGATCATTTGGGTGTTTTGTTATACCATATGTTACAACTTCATTCTCTTTTTGTACTCCATGCAACATTTTCCAAATATTTTTTAATGCAGAGTTATTATCTTGAATATTTTCATTTGCATATTCACCATTCGGATCAAAAATAACTTGACCTATTCTCAAAGGTTTATTTTGATTTTTTCTTAGTTCAAAAACAGATTTAGCAATAATCTTTGTCGTATTTGACTTACCGGTACGAGTCATACCAAACAAAGCTGTTTTCTGGGAAAGCAAGTCTGCCGGATAAATATATACTGGAACATTATCAATATTCTGAAATCGGCGATTAGTAGATGCATAACGTACATTACCAATCTTTACTTTATTATCAGAACCATATTTTTCAATACTTGCCAAGTCTGTGTATGGATCAATATAGTTGATAATCTTTTCAAGAGCTTTCCCATTTGGTTTATAGACTTTTAAACCACGGTTTGGATAATAATTTGAAATATCACTTCCAAATCTAAGTTGAAGACTTCCCTCTGGATTTGCAATGTTATCATCAAGGTAGAAAGTACCAATAATTCGGCTTTGAATGCCTGCAAAGCTCAAAAGATTTTTTGTTCTATAATCCATAGTGGAATTATCATCATAATTTTTTGATGCATCTCCACTAACCCTCTGAGCAGTTTCAACTCTAATTCTTTCAGCGTCAATATCCTGAGGAAGAGTTGTAGAATCCATTACTCTCAAGAGAATAAAAGAAGTGTCTTCGTCTTTGTAATCAATATCATCACAATTATTGGGATCAAGGCGAGAGGCAATCAAAAAACTTAAACTTGGGATACCGCCTACATTATGCCTAAAAGTATCGTGAATAATAACCTTTGCATTTTCATAGTTAATTGAGTACAAATCACCGACAAGTTGATTTGTTTGAAGAAGTTCTTGTATCCATTGTTTTGTTTCAACTTTTTTCTTGTTTTCAATACTCTCTTGTATTGCACGTTCTATTCCCATAACATTTTCCTCTTTGAATTATTTTTTTATATTTTGCGGCTCAGCGAGCCGTCATCCTAACTGCCGCTTAACCTGCATTTGCGGCTTGTCCGCAATGTCAGTGTTGAAGCGGATGTTAGGTGCAATTTTATTCCTTAACATCTAATGATATATATAATATTGAATGATCACTTAAAGTTTTTATCTTCCCATAATTGAAGTTTTTCCCTTTATACTGTTTTACTTCATCTATGTGTTGCGTCTCCACAAACTCATATAATTCTTTACTAACAAAAATATAATCATCTTGTATTGCTTCCACATCATTATCATCGTTCAAGTTACCACGAAAAAATGTCTGTTTGTATAAAGGCTCACATTCAATTAAATTAGAGAACCCTATTGTTTCATTGAAGAATTTTTTATCAAAAGTTCTATTTATATAGTATTTATCACAGTTTAAATCTCCTCCAATTACAAGATTTTTTTGTGAAACAAATTTTTCATTAAAAAAACTTTTTATTTGTTCTAAACCACTTTCACCAGTATCTAGATGAAGACTAGAAAACAGTATTTGATCATTATCAAAATTGACTTACACTACTTTAACTTTACCTGTATATTTGCTATCTTCATTTGGAAATACTTCTAAAGTAATATCTTTGGTAAAGTCACAATACTTTTTATTTACAAATATTGCCGTACCCCATTTTGAAGTATCATTTTTTGAATATTTCATAGATGTATGACTTTCTGTCCAGAAAATATTAACACCCAATTCAGATTCATCAATTGATTTTAGTAATACTTCTTGCAAAAAAACTATATCTGGCTTTAGCTTATTTTTAAGAAAATTCCATGCTTGTCTTTGCCTGTCAATTTGTTTTTCAATGAATATTTGACTGTTTAATTTACTCCAATCCTCTGTAACCATTAAATTCCAAGTAGCTATCTTCATTTTTCATCCACCATATATGATATGTAATTTACAACTATTACCTAACTGCTACGCTCTGCGTAGTCCACCTAACATTCGCTTAACCTGCATTGCCATAAAGGCAATGTCAGCGTTGGAGCGGGTGTTAGACGAATTGAATTTTTATCCCTCTATAAGTCTTCCTGTTAGATATTTATGTAAAACACTTCCTGCAAAAATTTCATATTCCATACCTTCTTCAAAAGCTTTGGCTTTTAGATTATTTATATCTTGCTTGGCAAGTATTACATCTATCTTTTCTTTTTTCATAAGCATAGTTTTAGCAGCTTTTTTTAAATCATTGCGAAGATCATAAAAATTTTTTACCGCTTTCCATTCATCATTTTCTATAGATTCATACAGCTCTTTTTCAGTATTCATTTTCTTCTCCTTTAATATCAAGATATTTTGCCGTATATTTTCTACTTGGAAAAATAGTTTTCAAAAAACAAACATTATTTTCAAGTACGCAAGGAACTACATATACATATCTATCAATTTCTACAAGAAGCAAAAGTTGATTTGGATATTTTTCTTTATTTGGATGCTCTAAAATATCCAACAAACTATCTTGTTCAATTGCTATAATAATCCGCTCAAACGATATATTTCTATCTCTTTTAAGCATTATATTCTTTTCATTATTCCAATCGAATATCATACTATAAATAATATATCACTTTTCCAGTTTTTTAACAATAAATCCTAATATTACAAACACCACAACCGTCGGAATGACTTATATTTTGTTAATTTCCTTAATAAGTTTTAAAATTATTAGATAAAAATTTATTTTTTCTCATCCTTAAATAGCCATTATAATAAAAGACACTCTTGCTCAAAGTAACCTAACCCATTAATTGGGGCTTTAAACTTTAATTTATAAAAATATATCCTATTTTTCAAAGTTACAGCTTATCGTGCCGTAAGGCATCCGTCTAACTACCGCTTAACCTGCATTTGTGCCTTTGCCGACGCATAGCGGCGGCAAAACTTGCGGTGCCGTATAGGCACGCTAAGCAAGTTTTATGACAAAACAAATGGCAGGTTGCAGCGGGTGTTAGGTTTTTGCTACTTATTCCGTCTTGTCTTTATGACGTTGTTCAACTTTGACGATCATTTCTCTATAACTTAGTAATTCATGTTGATTAAATATGCTTAATAAAAACTTTTCTGCATCTCGTAAGTCATCAGTCACTTTTGGAGCTTCTTTGGGAGATAAGAATTTCAACTTTCGTTCTTTCCTTGATATTTTGCTTACTTTTCTAGTATTCATGCCCAAATATTTATCGAAAGTCATATCCATTATGCTTAACATATCATCAATATCTTCTTGATCTTTTTTAGCCATATCATTTAATAATGCATTTTGGATGTACAAAATCCTGTGTTGCAAATCTTGTTCACTTTTTTCTGCGTACAGTTCTTGGAAACAGTTGACTAACATTTTTTTCCATATTTCATCATCCCGAATAATACCTTTATACTTAGTTATTATGTTCGACAACATAATAATTACAGGAGATGCAACACGATAAATCCCCGGATTGGTGTTTCTTAGTTTAGCTAAATCAGAAGTTGCATTTCTAATTATTGCATCAATTTCTTGAGTTAGTGGCGTATGAATTGGAATTGTAACAGGTGGAAAATCGTCATCTATATATTTTTTGATTTCATCAATATTTCTTTCTTTTTCATTTATATATATCCATATTTTCCTTAAATTGTAAGTCATAGCAGGACAAAAGATGACTGCTTCTGAAATTTCATGTGCAAGTTCATATGTTACAGAATTATTTAGACTTTCACACGCTTCACGTATTTTTACTAAAATTTCCTTTGTGGAGTAAACACTTGAATCGCGTTTTGAAAGATAATAAAGAATGAAGCCAGATAGTAGCGTAAGTGCTGATACTAATGCGCCTATCGTTGTTCCCAAGTTAGCATAATCGGCTAAATTCATAATATTCTCCTTTCTCAGTTACTATTGTTTTTCCAATAAACCTAACATTCGCTTAACCTGCGTTTGCGGCTTGTCCGCAATGTCAGGTTGAAGCGGGTGTTAGGTGATTTTCATATCACTAATTTCTCGTAATTTACTTACATCATTTGAGGTAAGTATCTCGAGATTTGTCGTTACTTTTTCTATTGGCCAATCCCACCATTTTATACTTTCTAAAAGATCAATAATTTCATTATCAAATCTTTTTCGTATTAATTTTGCAGGATTTCCTCCAACGATTGAATATGGTTCTACATCTTTTATTACAACAGAATTTGATGCAATTATTGAACCATTACCTATCTTTATTCCGGGCATTATTAAAGAATTATAACCAATCCACACATCATTCTGAATTACCGTATCCCCTTTAATTGGTAACTCTTCCATTTCCGGTGTTACTTTTTCCCATCCATTTCTAAATATTGAAAATGGATATGTTGTGAAACAATTCATTTTATGATTTGCACCATTCATTATGAACTTAACATCTCGGGCAATGGCACAAAACTTTCCAATAATTAATTTGTCTCCAATGAATGGATAATGATACAGAACATTATTTTCAAAGTTTTCCGAATTTACCGGATCATCGTAATACGAATAATCACCAACGATTATATTTGGATTAGTAATTATATTCTTAATAAAACATACTTGATCAAACCCCTTCATGGGGTGTATTTCATTGGGTTGAGGACCGAACATATAAAACTCCTATAATTATTATGGTGAAGATAATTTATATAAATCTTATATGTTCATTTCCGGCCTTTTCTCCTCTCAATTATTACAGATATATATTTACCACATTTATCTTTATGTGTAAATAATCTTCTTTCTTGCCCGCCGAAAGGCGTGCACCTAACATCTTTTCGACCTTTCCTCATTATATCATAGAAACTACATGCTTTCAATCTAAACTGCCACAGATCAAAAACCTATCATCTTCCTACCATAATATACGCCGGAACGCATCACCAACAGCCAGATTAGACCTATCTTCACTAAACAAGCTAAAACGAATCACATTCGGCCGATAGGGCTTTGAACGCCGAGACCGCCGCGGTTGAGGACGTGGGTGTAAACCATAGTGGTTCAAACATCGCTGTGACCGAGAAGCTCTTGGATGGTGCGGATATCGTAACCGGATTCCAGTAGATGCGTTGCAAATGAGAGGCGGAACGTGTGGCAGCCGATTGGCTTCGGAATACCCGACCGTAAAACAGCTTCGTGCAAAGTGCGCTGAATGACCGAAGGATCAATATGGTGTCGCCCTTGCTCGCCCGAAACAGGCAAAACGCGTTTTAAGATTTTTATCCTTATGTTCACGGATAAAACGGCTTATCCAATAGCTGTATGCTTCCCGCGTACGTTTGATGTAGTGTTTTGCAGTAAGACTTCATTTACCAGTGATTCTAAAGATATAATTATTCCTTAGAAGCGGCTTTTTGTAATAGGCCAATAGTAATAGAAGTCTCCTTACCCCTTCGTTATCTTCGGTAGAAGAATCATGCCACCGGTAAATACCACTAAAACAGCGATCCATGCGGAAAGGATATTCATAAAAATTCCACCGGTGATAAAACCTACTAACGAACAAGCTGCAACAAAAAGTGCATAAGGCATTTGTGTTGCAACATGCTCCAAATGCGGGCAGGCTGCTCCGGTAGAAGATAAAATCGTTGTGTCTGAAATCGGGGATGCATGGTCGCCGAATACGGCTCCGCCGAGAACGGCCGAAATACAGATAAATATGGCATTAAACGCAGCGTTTTGCGCTAATCCGGCGTTTTCCGTTAGCCCGACGGCAATCGGCATAATAATCGGAATCATAATACCGAACGTACCCCAGCTCGTACCGGTTGCAAATGCAATAACTGCTGATAGCGCAAAAACGATAGCAGGGAGTATCCATAACGGGAAGGAACTGCTCACGACCAGCTCAGAAAGATAACGCCCCAGTCCTAAACCGCCGTCTGCAGGAGATGAGCGTATAACCGTTCCGATTGACCACGCCATCGTTAAGATAATAAGGGCGGGAACCATAGATTTTATACCGTCGCGGACAGCTTCGCTTGCTTCTTTTAGATTCATAAGGCGGCGCGCAAGATAGTAAATATACGTAACGACTAAAGTAAAGATAATGGCGTAAAAAAGCGCATAGGATGAATCGGTATTGATGAAAGCCTCACGGATACTCATCGATGCGGCCGCTTGCGATATGGTAGTAATTGTAGTGCCGTTTACGGCATTAATCCACGAAACGGCAGGGAAAAAGGCAATGGCGAAAACGATAAGAAGCAAAATGGGCAGTAGCATATCGATTGGTTTTGCACGGGTTGTCTGCTCCTCGGGGATATCGCCGGAAATAACACCGTAGACTTCTTCGTTCCAGAGGCGTCCGGTTGTTTTTGCTAAGTTTTCGGATCTTTTCATTGGACCGAAATCAGATTTAAAAAAGATGATGACAAGAATCATCAAGATTGTTGTCAACGCATAAAGGTTGTACGGAATAGCGCGGATAAAAAATTCAAAATCGCTGATACCCAGTTTGCTGAACCCTTCGGAATTTCTCACGATGGACATAACGGTAACGACCCAGCTGGAAACAGGGGCTAAAATACACACGGGGGCTGCAGTGGAATCCAAAATATAGGCAAGTTTTGCACGCGGCACCTTATGCTGATCATTTATCGGCCTCATAACGGTTCCGACGGTTAAAGAGTTGAAATAGTCATCTATAAAAACGATTAAACCGAATATAAACGTTGCAAACTGAGAAGCCGTTCCGCTCTTTAGTTTTTTAGACATCCACAAACCAAACGCCTGCGCCGCTCCCGTTTTTGACAGCATACCGACCAATGCGCCGAGCAATCCGCAGAAGAGAAAAATGCGGATATTCCAACTATCCGCTAAAGAACCGGCGAGTAAATCCGTTAGTTTCATAAGCGCCGCTGCAGGATTCCCGCCGGCAACGATCATACAACCGGATAAAATCCCCAAAAAGAGCGAAACGATAACATCTTTTGTAATGAAAGCAAGTGCGATGGTTAAAACCGGAGGTATGATCCCCCATAGTCCAAAATGATCCATAAATATTAGAAACTCCTTTTTATCAGGGTGTCGTATAAATGAAAGAAGAATATATTGTAGCATATATTCTACATCTGTGCAGTAGTGTGTGATACGGATTTTTGAAGGCTGTGGAGCGGCGAGTCTTTTGTTAATATAAAAACACTTATCATGTATTCCAAATGAGATATATGAAAATGCATTTAGCCCAAAAAAGTGTTCCCCTTTTAATGACTACCAGTTCATTTTGTGATATAGTACAGGGTATGCAAGAAATACCATTATCAGCGGATTTT
Organism: Treponema sp. OMZ 906; assembly: GCF_024181185.1. Lineage (NCBI taxonomy): Bacteria > Pseudomonadati > Spirochaetota > Spirochaetia > Treponematales > Treponemataceae > Treponema > Treponema sp. OMZ 906. The sequence continues at coordinate 125,252 of NZ_CP051196.1, forward strand.
GCTGTTCAAGCAAAAAAGTTTTTGCAAAAAACATCTTTCTTTTCCGGCTGGACAGACAGCGAACTGGATGAAATTATGATGCACTGTCAGGCAAACGAGTTTGAGGACGGCAGTATAATCTTTACGCCCGAAGAAAACGGCTCCAAGGTGTATCTGCTATTGAACGGCAGTGCCGAAGTCCTCTCCCCCGACAAAAAGACTGCATTGGCTGAATTTGTTGCAGGGGAATTATTCGGCGAAATTGCCTTGCTGACCGGTAAACCGCACGATGCATATGCCATAGCACGTAAACAAGCCCGTATCTTAGAATTTCCCAAAGATGGGGTTCCGCTTGAAACCCTCTTCCACGATAAACCGCGAATACTTGCACATCTTTTTCAATCATTGTTGATTTTCACCTCCCAACGTACCAGAGCCGCAAATCTGCTCATCAAAGAGAATTCACCGGTTGTACGCGAGCTGCGAAATCAGGTATATAGCGACAAGCTTTCAGGTCTATTCAACCGTACCTATTTAGAGGAATCTTTTGCAGAATTTTGCAAGGAACCTTTTGCACTCATTATGATGAAACCGGATAACTTTAAGCAGATCAACGACAGCTTCGGTCATGAAGCAGGTGATATCGCACTTATCTTTATTGCCGGTCATCTAAAAAAAGCCTTTTCGGAAAATACTATTTTGGCGCGCTACGAAGGAAATGAATTCGCAGTTCTCACTCACCTGTACACCGATAAAGAATCCGCACGGGCTTTCGCAGAAAAAATTAAAAAAGAACTCGAAACATTGGATCTTTCCCATATTTTTAACGGTGAGAAAATCTTTTTAAGTATGAGCCTCGGTGTCGTTCTATTTCCGCAACATGGTAAAATCTATACCGATATTGTAACACGATGTTCCGGTATGCCGTTGATAGGCAGGCAACGCGGCGGTTCTATGATTTTATTTCCGGAGGATATATAATGCTCGAAGTAAAACAGCGGTGGCTTGAAGTTTTACGTAAAACTTCTCTTTTTTCGCGCTTAACACCTGATCAAATGGCAGTTGTGCTTTCCTCCCTCTTTTATTGTGAGTTGGAAGCGGGTCAAACCCTTGTATATGAAGGTGAAATAGGATCGGAGCTTTTTATTATAGTCCAAGGATGTATATCGATTTCGGTAAAATCCGGAGAAGAAAATATCGAATTGGGAAGGTTGCATTCCGGCGATTTTTTCGGTGAAATGTCGCTGCTTGAACAAACTGCCCGTTCAGCTTCGTGTACGGCGGTGGAAAACACCTCATGCTTTATGCTTAAAGCGCGGGATTTTTCGCAGATTATTGTGAATGACCCTGTTATTGCCGTTTCCATTTTACAGCAAATGCTTTCGAGTACGGTTTCGCGCCTCTTACGGACAAATAGCTTTTTAACGCAGGTTATACAGTGGGGCGACGAAGCCAAGAAGCGCGCTATCACCGATCCCTTTACAGGGCTCTTTAACCGACGCTATCTTGATGATAATATCGGAAACCTTATCCGCCGGAACACCGAAACCACCGGCGCCAGTTTTGCAATGGTGGATGTTGATCGTTTCGGCACCTTGAACAAAACCTACGGGAGCGTGTTCTGCGACAATATTTTGCTTGCAATTACCGATGTGTTTAAGAAAACATTTGACCATCAGGATACGCTGATACGGTATGGCGGTGACGAGTTCTGTTTTATTGTCGGGGGAAAATTTGAACGTGCCGAAACGCTTTGCCGAAATGTTTGTGAGGGTGTGAACGCTATCAGATTTAACGAACATCCCGAACTTGCGGTTTCTTGTTCAATTGGCTTAGTCCCATGCGCTCATAACGATAATATTCCGGATATACTCAAGCACTCCGACGAAGCCTTGTACCGTGCAAAAGAGCAGGGGCGGAACCGCGTGTGTACGGCTTAATACAGCAAGAGCAACCCGGTGCTGTCATATCAATATGAAAAATAATAAGGTTTATACGGTATGATTTCGCTTTTAAAACTTTTCGGTGTCGGAGTATTCATTGGAATCGCCAATGTTGTACCCGGAGTTTCCGGCGGTACGATTGCGGTGATTTGTAATGTCTACGATAAACTAATCATATTGAGTTCGCTTAATTTTAAACGGATAAAGGAGGCCTGGCAGGATATACTAAGCCTTGCACTGGGAATCGGTGCGGGCATTGTGCTGTTTGCAAAGGTAATTACGCTGCTATACCGCGCGTATCCGGCACAGACCAGTGCCTTTTTTATCGGGGTTGTGGCGGGGAGCATACCGTTTTTGTTCCGAAAAACCCGTGCCGGCATTCCCGCTGCAGCAGTTGCAGAGGATGGTTCCCTGAAATCCGGATGGCTGTATGGGACACTATGCTGCGGTGCTGCCGGTTTTGCGCTGATGCTGGGAATGTTTTTCTTACAGCGCCGCGGTATACAGGCTGCTGCCGTTGTTACCGCCTTTTCACCGATGTTTGCAGCAAAATTAGCGGTAATGGGAGCTTTGGCTGCGGTTGCGATGTTGATTCCGGGTATTTCCGGCTCGTTTGTGTTGTTGATTCTCGGCGTGTATCCGACAGTACTGCAAGCAGTCGCAGACTTTAATATGCTATTGCTTATACCTATTGCGCTTGGCGTTGGAGCAGGGCTGGTATTCGGAGCGCGGCTGATTGCCGTATTGTTAGAACGCTTTCCTGCGCCGATGTATGCTTTTATTCTCGGTTTGGTTGCGGGTTCGATACTCTATCTCTATTCGAGTACCAGCTGCCAGCCTTTTACGATGCGGGTTATTTCCGGAACAGTATTTCTTATCGGTTATGTAACCGTCTCATTCTTTTCTAAAAGAGGGGAAGCAACGGAACGGAAGGAAGATGTCACCGATGAACAATAATCGTATATCTTTTTGAGTGGGAGGAATGTATGTTTGAATCTTTACAAGTAACACCTGAATTAGTAAACAAGGTAATCAAGCCTTTTTCTGCATTAGCGGAGCACGGTGTGTTGGTTAGTGCCGGACACGGAACGGAGCGCGGCGAATGGAATACTATGACCGCATCGTGGGCATTGATGGGACATTTATGGAACCGTCCGATGGCTGCTTTGTTTATTAGACCGCAGCGGCATACCGCGGTATTTGCCGAAGAAGAAGATTACTTGAGCGTGTCCTTTTTGGATACTGCCGATGAAAAAATGTGCGAAGCCCTTAAAATTTGCGGTACCGTGTCGGGCAGGGATGAAGATAAAGCTGCCAGTGCAGGGCTTACACCGGTATTCCACGATAATACCGTTATCGGATTTGAGGAAGCCATACTCACCGTATCATGCCGGAAACTCTATCGAAGTCAGTTCGATATGGACTTGTTTTTAGACCCGCAGGTCATTATCGACTGTTATCCCAAGAAAGATTTTCACTACGTCTATTTCTGCGAAATCCGTGATGCCTACCTTCGCCGTAAATAGAACACTGCCGAAAGCTGTTTTCTTGTATGTAACGGAACCGCCGCTTTGCGGTTCTAATTGATAACAGGGCATCTTTAAAAACTACCAAGTTTTTAGAGATGCCCGTTGATTTTAAGAAGTGTATAAGAGGTATATATGAAAAAAATAATTGCGTTGTTTTTTATGATGATGCTTGTGAGTGCCGTATTCGCACAGGAAGCGGCTGGAACTGAAACAGGCAGTCTTGAAGATGAGCTGTTCGGTGGTGATACTGAAGCGCTCGTAACACCGGAGCAGGCAAACGCCGAAACTCAAAAAGACGGTGTTTCCCTAACGGGCGATCTTAAAACCGCAACACTCGCACTTGAAAGCAATAAATTGCGTATCGGCGGCTCGTTAAACGCTGAATTAGGTCTTAAATATGTATGGGCTGATCCGTACACAAAAAAGAACGATGCAAAAAAAGCATTTTTAAATCCTGAGGTGGCACAGCTGCGGCCGACAATCGGTGCAAATCTCTTTTTTGATGCGCGACCGGTACAGGACTTAAAACTGTACGGCAAGTTCCTTTTTGAATTTCCGTTTGAAAAAAACTTGAATGGAGCCGCGTCAATCGGAAAAGAGCAGCTACCGCCTGCATTACAAGGATTATTCCCCAACGGATTAGCAGCGCCTGTGAGCGTAAACGGTTCTCCGAATTTTAAAATTTGGGAGATGTATACCGATTTTTCGACAAAGGATATTGCGTTTTTCCGGTTCGGAAAACATACGGTTAAGTGGGGAACCGGCTATTTTTACAGCCCTGCTGATGTTATCAATATTTCGCGGATAGACCCTCAAAAACCGACCGAAGACCGGGAAGGTCCCGTTTCGCTGCGAACGCATATTGTTATTCCTAAGACGCAGTACAATATATGGTTGTATTTGCTGCCCGACACGGAAACGTTTAAGCCGCAGTATACGGCGGGAGCTGCAAAGGCAGAGTTTGTGTTCGGCGACTGGGAGTTGGGTGTCGGCGGTTGGTATCGCTATGAAAAGGCGCCGCGGTTTATTACAACCCTCTCCGGCAGTATCGCGGGAAAGGTCGCCGTCTTTGCGGAAGGCGTATTTGCATGGGGCAGCGATTATACCTATTATAAGAATGATGCCACGCTGACGCCGTATACGGTAAAGAACAAGCCGTTTTTCCAAGCGACGCTCGGCGGCTCGTATTCAAATGCAGACTCGCATACCATGCTTGCATTCCAATATTACTATAACGGCTTCGGTTATGCAAACACAAAGGCCGCCGACAATATTACGGACACTGCGGTAGCTGCACTGAAAAGCCAAAATTTTACCGATCCTTCGCTCAAAAAATACGAGAATATCGCCGCAATGGGAAATCGAGGCCAGCATTACATCGCATTTACAATATCCCAGAACAAGATCGGTACGGAAGATTTGACGGCAAATTTGTTCCAGCAGTTCGCAATCAGTGAGCTTGAAGGGCTTACAACACTCAGCCTTAACTGGAAGATATTTAAGTTTGTACAGATGAGTACCGGGCCGATATTCTCGTATCCGCTGAGCCCTGCATCGCACAGTAAAGGCTCCATCGGCTATAACCTCAGCTTTAAGCTCGGCGGCGGCAAGTTCTAACGTCCGCCTTTACACCACCTCAACGGCAGTTTTGCTGCGGAGATAGAAAATGTAGGCTTTAACCGATTTGGGCGACTGTTGTCCGCCGGTGTCTTGGCCGAACCCTTCCATTTTATAAAAATTCTCCACGGCAGCTTTGTAGATTAAAAGCTGCCTTCGATGTTGTTCAGGATAGATTTTTTGGTCGGTTTTATAATCGATGATATACGCGGTATCTTCGTATTCAAAAAGCAAATCGATTTGCCCTATGACGAGCTTTCCTTCGTAGAGGGTTAAAAAGCCGTATTCGGTCTTTCTGAATGAGGCTTCTGACGCCTTTTGTCCTAGCGGCGAAGAAAGAAAAGCGGTGCACAATTTTTCCACTTCCCGGGCGTACTTTGCAGGCAGTGTACACGGGCGGTCTAAAAAGCGGGCTTCCATCGCCTTGTGCACCAAAGTTCCGAACTCGGTGGAGGAAAGCTCATCGCCATCCTTTTCACCGGTATTGTCGCCCTGCTCGATATGTTCATTTAATTCGGTATGTTTCATAGTTTTAGATTGAGCCATCATTTGTGAATGTTCCATATCTTGTAATTCCTGGTTTGGAAACATTGCAAGCGGTGCTTCGCTTAAATGAAGCCACTGCCGGTCTTTTTCAAATTGAGTTGCCGGTATGACGCGCGGTTCCGCAAGCGGGAAGTTTTTTTCCGCAGCCTGCCAGTATAGGGCACGGGTTTCATCAAGATTAAAGCGCTGCCGGTCTTCCGTGGTGTGCTGTACTGCCGAGGCGGGGAGCGGTAACACTTCCGTAAAATGCACGCAGTTGATATCTCCGGATAGCGCCGGTAATAAGAGCTGAAAAAAACTTCGGTTATTTTCTTCCTTCTGAGGTTGTACAAGCTGTTGGCGGATTTCCTCCAAAATGCGGGGCATTTCCGGTAGTTCCTCAATATCACCGTCGGTTTCTTGCACACCGCTCATCAGCAGCCGAACCTTAGCCCGCGTAACGGCGACGTAGAGAAGCCTCTTTGTTTCGGCGAGGTGTTTGGCATTCGCTTCCTGCCGCAGTTCCTCAAAAAAGATATTGGCGGAAGGATCGTTTTTTGCCTCCGGCGGTAAATGGATAACCGGTCCTAAATCCTTGTGCAAAAAGACCAGGCCTTCTTTCTTTTCAGACTTTCCTGCATTGCCGCAGTCGGGAAGGCAGACAATCGGGAACTCCAAGCCCTTGCTCTTATGCACCGTCATAATTTTAACCGCGTCGCCGCCGTGTTCGAGCGGAATTTCCATATCTTCAACCCGCTCTTCCGCATGAATATACGAAATCAGTGTGTCGATAAAAGCCGAAAGACTCTGCCCTGCGGCATCCGCTTTTACCGCAAGCGCAAAAAGATAGTCGTATAGTTCCAGATAGCGGTGGTAGCGCGGCTCCGTAAGCAATATGTATCGATACCCTTCGTCATACCACAGTGCGGTAACCAATTCGGCATTACTCTTTTTTTTGATAGAGCCTTGGAGTCGCTCAAAAAGAGCGCAAGCATTTAAGAAGTACTGCCGGTCTTCCGCGTCCAGTTCTGCGGCAGCGGAGGGAGCAAACGGTTGGGGGGCATGCTCAAGGCTGTGCAGCATCAATCGGGTAAAAGAGCGGTCGCTGAGGCGGACAAACGGCGAGCGGAGTACTTGCGCATACACGGCTCTGTCATGCGGATACACCGCTAAGCGGAGCAAGGCGCAGATATCGTTGAGCGGCGCGTCGTGGAACAATCCTTTTTGCTGTACGGAAATGTACGGGATTTTAAATGCACGGAAAAACCGCTCGTAGACTGCTTGATGCGTCGAAGCGCGCAGCAGCACGGCAAAATCCGACCATATACAGGGACGGGTAGACTGTGCGGCATCGTCGTATACAAGGTAGCGTTCGTCATGGAGCGCGGCTATTTTTTGTGCAAGCGTATACGCCTCGCATTCAATCGGTTTGAGGAAGGCGGTATCGGTGTCGACGCCTTTTGGAAAGCGTTTTTTATCGATAAAGAAGATATCTGTCTGAGGTGTCAAATTGGGAACCGCCTCTCTGCTGAGGATGGGGATAAATTCCGCTTCAAATGCAGGCACGGTGCCGATAAGGGGCCGATTGGTTTCCGAATAAAAGACCCGCATAAATACACTGTTAAAAAAGTTGAGCAGTTCAGGTTCAGTGCGGTAATTTGTTTGCAGGTTAATCGAAGCGGAACCTCCTCCTTGCCGTAAGTCCTGCGACAGCGTACGGAACACCGAAACATCGGCGCCTCGAAACGCATAGATCGATTGTTTTTCGTCCCCGACAAAGAAAAGTTTATCCGGCACCAGCTCATCCGGCTTCGGTATCGATTGGCCGGTACGTTCTTCTTTTTCCGCAAGCAGGAACAAGAGGTCGCGCTGCAGGCTGTTATTATCCTGAAATTCATCGATCATAATCCGATGGGTTTGTTTTTTATAAAAAAGCCGCAAGTCGGGATCGATGATGAGCGCGTCAACAGCAAGCTGCGCAATATCGCCGAAGTGCAGTATGCTTCTCCGCTTTTTTTCAGCAATGAACCGTTCCTGCAAAATACTGCAAAGCGCGTATATCTTTTGCATTTGCTCTTTGTGTGCATAAAAATGATACAGACTTTGCAAGCGGCCGGAGCTTTCGTTCAGTTCACCGCAGAGCGCCTTGCACGCTTTTACGTCCTCATCCTTTTTTGAACCCATCGTTTTTTTAACGCTGCAAATTGCTTTCAGCCGTTCAAGAAAGAACGGTAACTGCGGATCGTTTAGTGTAAACGGGAATTCAGGGAGTTGCACGTATGCTTCTTTTACTGCGCTGATGTAGTTATCGGTTCCTTCAAGATGAGCGGCAATATCTCCGAGAATGCGTTCGGCTTGTTTGCGATAGCCGGTAAATAATGGTTCGGCAGCGGCCAGCTGATTCTGCAAGGCCTCAGAAAAATCAATCGGGCGGGAGACCGTAACGTAATCGTTTAATATTTTGACAAAGAAGTCGTTGATAAAATCGGTAATCGGTTTATCACCGAGCAGATATTGCAGGTTTGTGTCCGCGCGGTGTTCAAGGAAAAAATCAAGCGAAAGGTTATAGGCGAGCCGTTTCGATTCGGTAAGGTCGATGGTGAAATCGGGACTGATACCGAAGCGCCGGCATGCGGTTACGGCAATCTTATGACAAAATGCGTCGATAGTCATAATTTGCGCTTTAAAAAAAGAATCCAATGCAGCGCCGGCGCGGCTCCGCTGTACCGCATCATCGGTTCCCGCATACATCTTTTGCAGCTCCCGATAGATACGCCGGTGCATTTCCGCCGCCGCCTTGTCCGTAAAGGTGAGGGCAAGGATATGTTCAACCTGATAGTTTTTTTCGGTAATCAGGTATACATAGCGGCTTGCCAGAACCTTCGTCTTTCCCGAACCGGCTCCCGCCGCCACAACGGCATTTTCATCCGTTTTTACCGCCAGTTTTTGATGTTCGTTTAAATCTTTGCAAATATCTATCATATTTTCTGCTCACGTACCCTTTTTATTATTGGCTTTAAAAAACTTAAAGTCAATGGTATAATAGTTCGGTTCGATCACTTCGTTGTCGAATAGGTTTAATCAATTCACTTATACCGAATAGAAACTATGGAGGTACAACTGCTATGAAATTTATTGTGGACGAAAGTATGTCAGCACTGGGAATTAAAAGCATTGTGGTCGGCATTGCAAAAAATGTAGACCCACAGGCGCCGTTATCCGATGTATTTTTAAAAAAGCAAAAAGAAATGGAAGAATGGGCATTAAAGTGCGATATTGATGAAATATTTTATCATCCTGTCATTCAGGGATACACCGATATGCTGCAAAGTGTCGGACGCAGCATCAAAAAATATATGCCGACCGTGCCGGCTCTTATCCGAAACATTCAACACCGTGGTTCTATCCCGCATATCAACAGTGTTATCGACATTTATAATGTCGAATCATTGCGTTCGCTTTTGGCAATAGGCGGGCATGATCTTGGAAAGGTAGACGGACAGATAGAATTTGCCGTCAGTAAAAAGGAAGATGTGTTCTTGCCTATCCTATCGACGGAAAAGCATGTTGCAAAGACCGATTATATGTACCGTGACCTTAAAGGAATTATGGCGTGGTTGGATGTCCGCGATGGGGAAAACTATAAATTTGATGACAAAACAAAAAACGCAATCTTTATTATTCAGGGAAATGCCAATACTTCCGTAGAAATGCGTGTAGAAGCGCTCAAACGGATTCAAAGCGATTTAGCGGAGTGTATGCCTCAGCTGGAATTTGATATACAGGTTATCGAAGGTTAATACGGCACTACTGTTACACTTTCAACGTCCGTAAGTAGTCCTTTGTTTCCGGAGAAATCCGGCGACTCTCTATCGCTTTTTGAATGGTTTTGTTGTGGGTAAAGGGAGCAAGCGTTTGCTTTTTGATATAGGGGAGCGCGGCGTCGTACTGTTTAATCAGCGCAAAACTGAAATACCAGGCAATCATCATATTGATGTAATACTCGTCCGATTTTACAGAGGCAACAAGGTCGAGCATTGCCGGTTTAAACAGCTCATCAAGGTAATTCGACAACAAGAGATTGATGGCGTAACGGACGGTATAAGTACGGGGCGACCGTATCCAGAGCAAAATTTTTTGATATACCTCATTGGGATATTTTTTAAAGAGGCGCGGTGCAAAACTGTCACAGGTTGCCCAGTTGTCGATAAACGGTAAAAACCGTTCCGTTTCGGTTATGGCGGTATCAAAGTCTTTGATATTTTCGATGAGGAATGCGTGAAGATTGTTTTCTTCAAAATACCGATGCGGAAGGGTTTGCATAAAAGCGGCAGCCTGCTTAGGTTCCGTCTTAAACAGGTCTTTCGCAAATTTCCGTAAAAGAGGCGTCCGTATCCCAATCATGAGTTTCGGATCAACGGTGGGAATAAGTTTTGCATTAAAATCCCTATATGCCGTATCTTGCATCGACAAGAGCTTACTTTTAATCGATTCCATCATTTCCTCCACGGCAATCGTACCGGACACTTCCTTATAATAAGCCGCTTACCAGTGCGGGGACTGCGATAAAGTTACCGATTGCTCCGCCGAGGCTGGATAAAAAGAAGATCAGCAGGATGTGCGCTATTTTGTTTTTATACCATCCCTTAATGCTCGTTACATCGGTGGTTAGGTTTTCCATGTCGGCGACCTGCGGTTTTCGCACCCATGCTTGAACAATACCGGTAAATAAGCCGACGCCGATAAACGGGTTAAGGGTTGCGAGCGGGGCGCCTAAGAAGCCGGTAATGATGCTTAACGGATGACCAAGTGCGAGCAGTGTTCCGAGTGCGGCAAGGCTTCCGTTCCAGAGCAGCCAGCGTACCAGCAACGCGCTTGACGCTGCGACGCCGCCTTTCATAAATCCCGCTGCAATAAGCAGCACAATCAGCGCCGGGAGTATCCAGCCGGAAATTTTTGCAAAACCGCTCTTCGGTGGTACGTCTGCGATATCGCTTACATCATTCGGCGCTGTTCCGTTTTGCAGTTTTTCAAGATAGGCGGCGGTGCCTTCAAGGTGTCCTGCTCCCAGTACCGCAACGGTTTTCTTTCCTGCCGCATTCCATATTTTTGTCGCCAAATAGCGATCGCGCTCGTCGATGAGGGCTTCTTTTACTTGCGGCAAATATTCCGCCATTTCCGCCATCATGCTGTCCATTTCGCTTTTGTCTTTCAGCGCTTCAATTTCATCCGCGCTGAGTTTTTCGGTAGAAAAAGCGCTGCTAAGCAGTGTTGCCAAAAGCTTCGACTTACCCCACAAGTTGTTCTTTGCCCATGCCCGTTTGAGCGTGATGTGAATCGGCCGGTCGACAAGTTCCGTTTTAATCGAAAGTTCTTTTGCGGCGGTAATAGCCGCCTTCATTTCATCCCCCGGCTTAACCCCGACATCGGCGCCGATCCGTTTCTGAAAAGCAGCAAGCACGAGATTAGCAAGCAGCAAAAAACCTTTTCCGGTTTTCAGCACTTCGACAATATCGAGTTCCTGCCACCGCTTTTCATCGGTAAGCGCTTTGTATCGCTGTTCATCCAATTCTACACAAACGCAGTCGGGGTGTTCATCGTGAATACATCGCTCAACATCATCGATGCTTTCTTTTGAAATATGCGCCGTTCCAAGTAGGATGATTTCTTTATCATTTAAAGTAATGCGTTTCAATGTTTGATTCATAGACTTATCCTATTTTTTTGTAGAGGTATCAGGATTTGTAGTGAGTTCACTTATTGCAAGTCGATATTCAAAAAAGGTCGGGGTTGGGGTAGTCTTAATTTCGAGCAGGAACTTTTCGGCAAGATGACCTTTTCCTGCAAGTCGGTAGAATTCGGCTAAATAGAAGAACTTGCGTAAACGCTCCGTTTCGTCCTTTTCTTTTGTAATACGATTATTGACATCGCTATCGCCTGCAAAGTCGACAAAAAGGCGGCAAAGATAGTAATCGGTTTCGCGCTTTGTACGGTCTATCGTTTTAAGATATTTTGACATAAAATCTTTTGCTTCCGCTTTTTTATTCAGTTTATAGCTGCATACCGTTGCGGATAACGCATAATAGGTATTCGTAGGAGCATAGCGCAGGGCATTCACAAAGGCCGCGCGGGCGCCTTCCCAATCGTTTTTTTCAAACAATAAAATCCCGAGTCCTTCATACGCATAATAATATTGCGGGTAGAGTTCGGTTACTTTTTTGTAGTGCTTTATCGCGTCTTCTTTGTTGCCGAGGTCGTCATTTAATCCTGCAAGGTAAATATGAACAAAATAGGAATCGGGGACAAGTTCGATTGCACGCTTAAATGCGGCACGAGCTTCTTCTTTTCTCCCTATTTGTAGATTATAAGAACCGAGATCCGTCCAATGCGGAGCGGCATCGGGTTCCAATTCGGTTGCTTTTTGTATATCCGCAATAGCTTCCGCCATACGATTTGTCTCCGATTTTATCCGCGCCAATTCGGCAATTGCAAGGCTGTTCTTCGGCTGATACTTCAAGACTGTTGTGTAGCATTGCTCCGCCTCCGGCATCTTGTTATCTAAATAATAAACCTTTCCACACCAAATAAGCGCTTGAATATCATTCGGATGTTTTTGCAAAATTTTGTTGAATATCTTTCCTGCTTCTTTATAGCTTCTCTGATCGTATAAATCGACGCCCTCTTCTTGTAATGCCTGTATGTTATCGGGATCGAGTTTTAATATCTTTTTTAAATATGTTCTTCGCATTTTTTTGTCGTTTTTTGCTTGAGCAACCATTGTCATGGTATACAGTACATTGAGGTCGCTGGGATATTGCTTTTCCAATGCTTTTGCCGTTGCTTCCGCGTCCTTTATCCGGCCGGTTGAAATGAGTACGGCTACCTTTAAATTCCGTATGGAAAGAGAAACTCTGTCTTCTTCGGGTAAAGTGTCAAAAAGTGCGATAGCTTCATCCCATTTTTGCTCGCTTAACAATGCACTTAATTGTTGTCCGAATATGACTCGCGGTGGAATTTCCTCCTTGGCTTCCGCCTTATTGTCGGAGCGTGCGGATTTTTCGGTCCCTTGCCGATTGGATTGTGTATGAGGCTTTGCTCCCTGTGCGCTTAAACAGAAAAGCATACCGATTATAAGGTAGATACATACGGTTTTTTTTGAAATACTTCTATACAAATGTTTCATGAAGACTCCTACGGAACGGTGATTAACTAAAACTAAAGAAACTGCTCAAAGCCTTTCGCTTTTGCATAACCCCGCTAGTCTACCCAAGTTTTCCAATCTGGTCTAGCGGTTATGTTAAACGGTTTCAACAGCAGTATATCATAAGAAAACTTTCCGTCAGCCGTGGCGGTTTTACTGTTGCAATTATTATCCCCTTTTATTAGACTAACAGCGTATGAAGCATATTGCAGGTAGAATAGTTGCATATACCGTCCTTTATTGTAGTGTTATTTTCGGTATTTTTGTTCTTCAGTTTACCAAAGGGCAAACTTTCTCTTTAACGTTAGGGTCTATGACCGTTACGGGCAGGCAGGAACGTGCCGAGTCGGGCAAAATGATTCCTCTTTTACCCCTTCATGTCGTCTCGAATGGGCTGAATTTATATATCAGTGAGCAAAATCCCGTGTATGCCGTGGACGAAGGGGATATCACTTCTGCGTTGCGCGTTTTGGCATATCAATTTTATGAGGCGGAAGCGCGATTTTCGGTACATTGTTCGGATGATGTTGTTATTTCATTTTTTTCAGAAAGACGCGGCGATGTTGACAGTCTCATGGTCGAAGCTGTACTTCCCGAAGGAATAAAAAGAATATTGCTCCCATGGAAGATTACTCAAAATGCCGGTATTGAACGTGCAGACGGTAAGATTTTTGTGCGTTCCGGTAAAAAGCAGTATACGTTTACCGGCAGTTTCGGTTTTGACACGGATGGAGAGGATACGGCGGCACAGTTCGAAGAACCTCATTTGGTGCTTGCCAAGGGGCAACCGTTTGCCTCTTACAAAACCTATTTGCCGCTTGAAGAATTGGATATCACAACCATCCCATCGATGGTACAGGCTTCTGCGGAATCTTATACGGCAGCGCTTAATAGTTTTTCCTCGGCGGTTGTTCATGCAGGGACGCAGGCACTTTCGTCTAAACGGATAACGGAGAAAACGTTGATAGCATATATTGCCGAGATGGGGCAGCGCGGTAAATTTGCCGGAACGATGGAAACAGCCCCTGCTCAAACGCTTGCACGAAACGTACGGACATACCTTTCAAATCCTTTTTATGATAATGTGCAGGAAACTCATGTAGGATTGATTGCCGACGATGCAAAAAAAAGGGAACGGTACGCCGCGCTTATCACGGATAATTCGCTTGAAATTTTTGAACAAGACGGCTTAATACCGTTTTTAACCGACCGCGGCTCTAGGCGCAGCATAGAAGGTTTATTCCGGTTGATAGAGAAGATGGATGTTGCACAGCTTAATGCACGGCAGGCTGCGGGCGTGTTGGAAGTATGGCTCGATTGTACGCATTACTACCCCGAACGGAAAACGTTGTTTGAAGATTTGCTGCCAGTGTGCGAGAAAAAAATTACCGATGCTCTGTTGTTGATCGATGAAGGGTTGTACATGAGTAATGACGGTACGTATATCGACAGCGTTGCCGCTTTAGCTTCTGCACGGATATTGATGCGATACGGAACGGAGCAATCTTCGGTATGGCAATCCGTTGCACGAATGCTGGTAACTTCTTTATTAAGATACTCAGGTGAATTGGCCGGGTTGCCCGTAGGACTTACCGTAACCGGCAGTAAATCGACACAGTTGGTAATTACGGCCGATGACAGTGATGTGCTGGATGTCGGCACGCTCTATCCTCTGCTGAAGCCGGATAACAGTTGGTATCCCCATGCCCAGTCACTTGCTTTACAGGCGGAGGCCGGTATTTGGGCATGGACATGCGCACAGAACATCGAGGTTTTAGAAAACACTTCAAAAACCTTAGTATTACGAATCCGATTCCCGGAAGGGCAATCTCACTATCTTACCTTGCACGGTATTAGGCCTTTCTACCGGATAGAAATGTATGGCATCCCCTTTAGAAGCGATGCTCGCTTCGAGATGTATAATTCTTCGGGCTATGCGTACAATGCCGGCAGCAAAACGTTATACTTAAAGATGAGACATAAAAGCGAATACGAAACCATACGCCTTTTGCTCGGTTCGGCTCCGCAGGAGTCTGCTTCCGTGCGGCCGGTACCGCCTGCTGCCGTTTCAAATACAAGCACCGGCGCCGCTCCTTCTACGGAGGCAGCATCCTCTAACCAAGCGGCGGGCACAACCGGGGTTGTTTCGGTTCCGCAACCGGAAAATCCCGCTCAACCGGAGGATGCAGAGTAAACCTGTTCCGAGACTTCCGTTTCGGAACAGACAGCCTAGGGCTTTATTCCGTCCATGTATATGAAGCAACAGAGCTAAAGGCGCTTGTATTATCATCTGTTTTATTGCCGTCGGCGCTTTTCACCCAGAAATAATATGTACCGGAAGCCGAAAAACTCTTAGAATAACTTGTTGATGAAACCGTATCGCTTAATAATATGGCAGATGCCGTGTTATTGGTTGTCCCATAATAAACCCAGTAGTATTTTGCTCCGGTTGTAGTCCAGCTCACCGTAATCGTATTGAGCTTTTCCGTGGAAAGCTCCGCTTGTACGTTCGCCGGTACTTGAAGTGTCGTGTAGGTAAACGATAATGACGCAACATTACTAAAACTGCTCAAACTGCTTGAGGATGTCAAATCGTCGGCGGCTCTTAGCCAAAAATAGTACGTCCCTGTTGCCGATAGCGTGGTGGAATACTTTGATGAATATGCCGAACGAGTTAAAACAGTAGCTGTAGATGAATCGTTGCGTGTGTTGTAATACAGCCAGTAGGTTTCTGCGCCGGTATCTGTCCACGAAATAGTTATGCCATTAACCGTGTTACTGTCAAGTTCAGCCTTTACATCCGTCGGCGCATACACCCCTTTTGCAGTTGGTGTTCG
Organism: Treponema sp. OMZ 906; assembly: GCF_024181185.1. Lineage (NCBI taxonomy): Bacteria > Pseudomonadati > Spirochaetota > Spirochaetia > Treponematales > Treponemataceae > Treponema > Treponema sp. OMZ 906. The sequence goes on from NZ_CP051196.1 coordinate 140,883, forward strand.
TGTTGGATTATTAACGGGTCCGTTACATCCAATAACGGCACAGAGTAATAAAATAGCGCTTATAATGGAGATGTATTTTTTTACTCTGTTATTGGCAGTTTGGATATCCGCAGGATGATTTTTTCCTGCCGGACGTTTTGTCGTATTCGGCATTTTTGCCCTCCTCTTTTGTTAAGGTGTTCCAAACGATGGAGTTGGTTCATGTTTAGAACTTCTCTTCCATAATACCCCCCCCCCCCAAGAGTCAAGAGGAAAACAAAAATGGACGGGGCAAACGCATCAGACATTTTTTAACAACCCCGCAGCAGAAGAGAGGCTGCTCAACCAGAGTTGAACTGTTGGTTCAAATGGTCACTGCATAAAAAAAGCCCTGCCGATATAATCGACAGGGCTTTTCGATAGCCTTTATGGCCTCGGTGCGCTTAGCTGGAGCTATAAGGAAAATTATTTTTCCGCTAACAACATCGTTTTGGTATCAAGCTTGCAGCCGGTATCAAAGTCTGCTTTGCCACGGGCTTTTAGCGCATAGATTTTAACTGCTTCCGGTGCGGGTTCCAAATACAGGATAACATCAAGATCATTAGCATACGGTTTCAGATCAGGGTGGATAACCTTTTCGCGTACGTCTGCGGAAGCTGTATACCAAACAAACATGCCGGTCTCTTTTGCAAAAGCTTTTATTTGCTGGATCGCTTCAGGTACCGCTTTTGAAAAATCAAAATCGTCGATCATCAGTGCGGAAGGTTTGGAACCGATTTCAAATAGTGCTTTTACGGTTTTGATAATCTGGGTTGTACGCACGATATCTTGATTAAAATTAAGAACAATACGCCGTGCGATAACCTCAGATTTTAATTCGGCAGCTTTTTCAAGGTGTTTTTTCTCAGCTGTTTCGTCGAACATATTGTTATACCATGTAATGGCATAATCGGTTTGCTGACTGAACGAGATATGTACAATCGGTTTACCTTGCAGCAACTGATCCAATCCGAGCTGAACCAGCATGGAAGTTTTTCCAACGCCTCTTTTAGCCGTTACAATGCCGATTTCTCCCGGCTGTAACGCCCCTCCGAGCGCTTTTTCAAAATTACGAACAGCGCTGCGTTCGATTAAATCCTCTTTAACCATTTCCCGCCTCCTATTTTTGTTGTTCCGCTTTGCGTTTTTCTTCATACGCTTTAATTAATGCTTCCGTAACACTCTGGGGAGCTTTGCCGTACTTCGCAAATTCCATTGAGTATTCAGCTTTACCCTGCGTTGAAGAGCGCAAAATGGTTGAAAAACCGAACATTTCGCTTAACGGGACTTCCGCATCGACACGGGTAAACTGTTCATCCTCAGTGGATGCTAATATTATACCACGACGTTGGTTAATAAGTCCAAAGATATTTCCTTGGAATTCCTGCGGGCCTTCAATAGAAACCTTCATAATCGGTTCAAGCACAATCGGATTGGCTTTTTTATACGCTTCGCGGAAAGCGCCGATAGCTGCAGCTTGGAATGCCATATCGGAAGAGTCTACCGGGTGTGTTTGACCGTCGTTGATGGTAACCCGTACGCCGACAATCGGGAAGCCGATCAGCGTGCCCTTCTTAACGGCCGCTCTAAAGCCCTTATCGCAAGACGGAATAAATTCCGAAGGAATGGCGCCGCCCTTAATCTGATCGACAAACTCGTAGTCTTGCTCGGAGGTAGGTTCGATAAAGCCTGCAACACGGCCGAACTGACCGGAACCGCCCGTCTGCTTTTTATGGGTGTAGTTAAAGTCCGCACGCTGGCTGATCGCTTCGCGGTAGGCAACCTGCGGCATACCGGTTTCTACTTCGCACTTGTATTCGCGGCGCATTCGTTCAATGTATACATCCAAGTGAAGTTCGCCCATACCCTGAATAATCGTTTCGTTCGATTCGGGGTCTACATACGTGCGGAACGTGGGGTCTTCTTTGGTAAAGCGGTTCAACGCCTTGCCCATTTGGTCGGCGGATTTCTTATCTTTGGGGGTAACCGACAGCGAAATAACCGGATCCGGCACGAACATCGAGCTCATCGCGTAGTTAAGGTCTCCGCCGCAGAACGTATCGCCTGATGCGCATTCGATACCGAAGAGCGCGACGATGTCTCCCGGGCCGCCTTCGGTAATATCTTCCATTTCGGCGGAGTTCATACGGACAAGACGTCCGACCTTAAACTTTTTACGTGAACGGGTATTGTACAGTTCGCCGCCCTTTTTTAGCGTTCCCTGATAGATACGCACATACGTCAACTGACCGTATTTTCCGTCTTCCAGCTTAAAGCCGAGTGAAACAACCGGATCGTCAGGGTTGGAAGTCAATACAACCGGCTCTTCGTTTTTATCCAAATTGAGTGCCTTGTTGGTAATCTCTGTCGGATTGGGCAAGTAGTACGTTACAGCATCGAGCAATGGCTGGATACCTTTGTTTTTATAGGCTGAACCGAGGAACACCGGTACAAAAGCTTCTTTTAACGTACCGGCGCGTACCGCTGCACGGATCATCTCTTCCGTTTCGGCTCCTTCGAGGTATGCTTCCGCAAGCTCATCGGAGAACATGGAAGCTGCATCAATCATTTCTTCGCGGTACTTTTTTGCTTCATCCAAAAGATGAGCAGGAATTTCGGCAACACGGAGTTCGGTACCGCTGTCTCCTTCAAAATACAGCGCTTTCATCGTTACGAGGTCGATAACGCCTTCAAGTTTATCTTCAAGTCCGATCGGGAGCTGCATCATATAGGCGTTCAGGCCGAGCTTTTCGCGCAGCTGCATCCGTACCTTTAACGGGTTGGCGCCGGTTCTATCGCACTTGTTGACAAAGGCGATACGCGGGACATGGTAGCGTTTCAACTGGCGGTCAACGGTGATAGATTGAGACTGTACGCCGGCAACGGAACACAGTACCAAAATAGCGCCATCCAAAACGCGCAGGGAACGTTCAACCTCGATGGTAAAGTCGACGTGTCCGGGAGTGTCGATAACGTTAATGGTGTGATCTTTCCATTTTACCTGTGTCGATGCGGACTGAATGGTGATACCGCGCTCCCGTTCCAATTCCATATTGTCCATAACGGCGCCGACACCGTCTTTTCCGCGTACCTCATGAATGGTATGAATACGGTCGCAATAAAACAAGATACGCTCTGAAAGGGTTGTTTTTCCCGAATCGATATGCGCACTTATACCGATATTTCTCATTTTTGAAATATCACTACTCATAATTCTTCTACCTCATTTCTATAGATTTCTACGTCAAAAAACCGGCAATTAAAAAATATCAATTTTCGTAAACTGCCTATAAGCAAGATTATAAATTATACAGGAAACGGTTTTTGATTGCAAGAGTAAAGTTTTTTAAATTCATTTTTTATTGACATATATAGAGATTGTATATACTCTTAAAAAAATTGAAGGCCTAATATGACATCTTGTGTACACGCAACCGAATGGCACGGAACACGCGCCGCTATTGTATCTAATACCAATTTGATAACGGAATACGCTATCAACTGCGATACACCGAACGGGCGTATGAAAACCTTTCATTTATTCTCAGGAGTTGATTATGCACTTACAACTTTTGAAGCGTCCTCATGTGATTACCGAAAAGAGCCGGTACCGAATATTCTAGAAATAGCCTATTGCAAATCAGGCAGGTTTGAATGCGAATATAAAAGCGGTTACTTTACCTACCTTGGAGACGATGATTGCGCGATCGGCATTCTGGAAGCTCAAACGGAAAAGCCTTTTTTCCCGTTAGGATATTACACCGGCTGCACAATCATTATCGATGTCAAAAAGACAGGTATGGTTTTTCAGAATATTATCGAAGGCATATCCATTGACCTAGCGGCACTACAGCAAAACTGCTGCCCTGACAATAAATGCGCAGTTATTAAAACACCGCCAATGCTGCTCCGTATATTCAATGAATTATATGAAGCATCCCAAGATTGCCGCTTTTCCTCTGATACAACAAACGGCTACCTGCGGCTGAAAGTTTTAGAGCTGTTGTTTTTATTGCAGCACTATAAACCGCAAAAGCAGTCTGCGGCACATACCTGTTTTTCAGGAGTATATATAAAAAAGATAAAAGCGATTAAAGCTGATATTACGGAACACTGGAGCGAAAATCCGCGGTTAAAAGATTTGTCGCAAAAATACGGTATCGGTTTAACGGTAATGAAAGACTGTTTTAAAGCAGTGTACGGAAAACCGATTTATGCTTTTCAAAAAGAATACAAAATGCAAAAAGCGGCGCAGTTATTACACACTACGGAAAAATCAATTACGGAAATTGCCTCCCTAATTGGATACGAAAACCCGAATAAGTTTTCTTCCGCTTTTAAGAATACATTCAGATGTTCTCCGCGGGAATACCGCCGGAATAATTTATAATTGATACTTTGTAATGGATAATTATTTTGGGCGTTCCGGTTCCCGTCGGGCTTTACGCTTATAGCTTTTTGCTGCGTTTGTATCATTTCAGCAGTGTTTCTCCTCACGTCGAAAACTGCATGTGACTTCTTCTGGCAGCAAAAAGGCTATCGCTGCAATCCCTAACGCAACGTCAAAAATGTACATCCTTGTACATTTTTGACTGCGAGTTTTGCCTTACGTCAAAACATCGCGTCTGTCTAATACCACGGACATCCTTGTCCGTTCTGAATTGACTTCCGTGTCAAAATTTGCACGCGAGTTTTTTTGCAAAGCAAAAAACATCGCTGTTGCTTAGAACCGACGGCATCCATGCCGCTTTTGAAAATCATCGACGTATCAAAACTGCCAAGGATGGCAGTGGTTTCAAACGGAATCGAGTTCGCACTGCGAACTCGCAGACAAAGAATGTACACGGATGTTCATTCTTTGTCGTGCCTGCGGGTGTTTTTTTGTGCGCTCCTAGCATCTGTACCATCTATTTCAAAAGGCTAACGGAAGGTTTATCTTCAAGCCTCTCTTCTGTGCGAAATTTTGCATAAAATTTCGCACATTTTTCCATCAAAGGGGTAAACGCATCAGGCAGAATAGATAAAAATCGCGGAAAAATTGAGACTGTGAGACCATTTGAACCATCTTCAACTGTTGTACGTCCATGTACATCAGTTGAAGGCGAGTTTTGTGCGTGCACAAAACATCGCTACTGTATGGAACTACTGCCATCCATGGCAGTTCTGGTTGAATAGTCTCAATTTTTCTGCGGGGATATTAAAAAAACAGCCTGATGCGTTTACCCTGGCCAATTTTCACGGCTTTTTGGATAGGTTTTGACTGAATGGAGTGGAAAACAGCTGTTCATTGCCGCTATAGTATTCTCTTGAGTTAGCAGATGTTAACTCAAGAGGAGGAACTAATATGGAAGTAAAAACAGACGGTTCAGCACGGCTGCGGTTAAAGGATATTATCACACTTTCGATTTTTAATATCGCGATGCTGGTGATTATGGTTATCGTTAAGATGGTGATGACAATAGCGGCAACGCCCGCACTCGATTACCTTTTTTACGTCGGCGTGATGGCTTTTTTCTGCGCACCGCTCTACATTGTTATGTCAAACAAAACGGCGAAACACGGAACATTCCTTGTAACGGCAATTTTTTGCGGATTGATGATGGCTGCGTTCGGCTCGGCATGGTTTTCTGCAGTGATGCTTGCAGTAGGTCTCATCTGCGAGCTTTTGATGCTGGGCAATAATACCTACAAAAATCCGGTGCGGAACGGTATCGGCTATGTGGTATATTGGACGCTGTACGCATGGGGTAGTGCAATTCCGCTGTTCTTTTTTAAAGAGCGGTATTTGAAGAGCTTAGGTGATTCATATACCGAAGAAGGCAAGCAAGTATTGATTCGCTTTTACGGTTCGCTCGATATGATGCTGCTTATCGGTTTGATTTCGGCGGCACTTGCGGCTGTAGGATTTTGGGTCGGTATGCTGTTTTTCAAAAAACATATTAAAAAAGCAAAGTTAGCGTAAAGTCAGTGCGAAATCTCGACCCTCGAACACACCTTGCTGTTATGCTGTGCGCCACGGTTGTTTGGTTTTTCTACGAGCGGATCGGACAAATGCATTGCCTGTGCCTACTGGCAGGCTGTTATCTGCTGCAGGTGAAGGAAGTGCAGACTGCGTGGCGTTTGTGCTTTTTCTATACTATTCTCCAAGTACTTGCCCGGATCTGTGCGCCGCATACAGCGCTGCTCTATGTAATCCTGCATACCTTTGCTCGCTCAATTCCGCTCGTGACGTTTGCTGCCGCCATTGTAAAAAGCAATCCGAGCAGGCTGATGGCAAGCTGGCAAAGCCTGCACATTCCTAAGTCCGTGACGATTATGCTCTGCATGATGATGCGCTTTTTTCCGGTACTGCGGAAAGAAATGGCGGCGATTCGGGAGGGGATTAAGGCAAGAGGTTTGTTTCCACAGTGGTATGATTATGTCCGTCATCCGGTTATTGTGTATGAAAGTTTTTTTGTACCGTTTACCGTTCGCTGTTTAAAGCTGTCGGCAGAATTGGGTGCAACGGCGGAACTGCGCGGTTTGGACGCTCCCCAAAAACGAAGCAGCATGTATTCCGTTCCGTTATCCATCTACGATTATCTTACCGTTGGATTATACGGTGTTGTGATGGTGTTGATTGCCATTGTATAAAATACGGTTGCGATGTCTATGATTACGTTTTGTGATGTATCGTTTTGTTATGGGGAAACGGGGTCCGCTGACAACCGGCAGGATGCTTGCATTGAGGGCATGTCCTTCGATATACGGGACGGGGAATGCGTTGTTTTGTGCGGAAAATCGGGAGCGGGAAAAAGTACCGTGTTGAGGCTGATCAATGGTTTAGCTCCGGCATTTTACGAGGGAACACTGCATGGTTCGGTGCTGGTTGCCGGGAGAGAACCTGCGTCTATGCCGCCTGAGCAGCGAGTGCAAACATTCGGGGTTGTGTTTCAAGACCCGCGCAGTCAATTTTTTATGAACAGTGTGCAGGATGAAATTGCGTTTTCCGCAGAGAATATCGGACTGGAGCCGATGTACGTGAAAGAAAAGGTACGAGAAGCGGCTGCACTTCTTAACATAGAGCCGCTGTTATGCCGAACCGTTGATACACTGTCAGCAGGGCAAAAACAACGGGTAGCGATTGCTGCAGCGCTTATTTTATCGCCTCAAATCTTGATCTTAGACGAACCTGTTTCCAATTTGGATGCGGATGGTATCGAAATTCTTACCGGTCTTTTGGCGGAGATTAAAAAGCGGGGAACGACGATTATCATCAGTGAGCACCGGCTGCACACATTTTTAGGAATTGCAGATTCATTTTTGCATATCGAAAACGGCAGGGCTGCACACCGGTGGACAGCAGATGAGTTTTGCCGTCTGCAGGAAGGTGAGTTACGGCAGTTCGGCTTCCGGTATCCCGGTATGGCGAACTTATCTTTGCGAACAAATAACATTCATACAACGGAAGTGATAGGACAACCTGAAAGCGCCGCACTAAACGAAACACCGAAAAGAGCAGCAGTAGAAACGTCAACACCGGATCCGGTTGTAAAATTACCGGAAGCGGCAAAAATAGAGCCGGATGCATCGCAAACTGCTTTATGTGTGTCGAATGTAACGTATTTATACCGGAACGGACGGTATACGGAATGTCGCGGCGCAGATGGTTCCAGCCGAGCAATGGAATGCGGTATACGAAATATCAGCCTTACGTTTCCGCAGGGGAGTATTACTGCACTGACCGGAGAAAACGGCGCCGGTAAAACTACCCTGTGCAAGGTACTGTGCGGACTCCTGCGGCAACAAAACGGTAGTATTACCCTGAACGGACAGAAGCTCTCGTGTGCACAGCGGCGGCGAATGAGCTATTTTGTGATGCAGGATGCCGATTATCAGCTGTACTCCGACAGCGTGATCAATGAGCTGCTGTTGGGACGGGAACCGTCTCAAAACATAAAGAAACGAGCAGAAGAAGCGCTTGAGCTGTTCCGCTTGCAGGCGGTACGGAACCGGCATCCTGCGTCACTATCCGGCGGAGAAAAGCAGCGGGTGGTAATTGCCGCGGCGTATTGCTCGGAAGCACAGCTCTTTGTGTTTGATGAGCCGACCAGCGGTATGGACGGCGAAGGTCTTTTAAGTATGGTGCAGTGGGTTGATGCGCTTGCACAGGCGGGAAAAACCGTTGTCATTATCACCCATGATGAGCTGCTGAGTGAAATGGCTTGTGATTATAGGATAAGGATGAAGGCTGCCGTAGCTATTTCTTAACGCTCGCCCGCGCAGCTTTTACGATAGATTGCTTCTCATATTAACTATTAACCGCACTTATAGTATAAAAGCTGCTTAATCTGTAACTATTGCCGCTAGATACGGTTATAGCGTATTAGGACTCTTTTAACAATCGGATGTTTTAGAGATGTTTACTCTATAAAGATTTCTATTATATAATATGCTATAATTATAATGATAAGCGCATTCTGCGTGCGTAAAAAAGGAGGAAGTATGGTTACAGTCGATCAAATTCAAAAGGCTCTGGACGGTATTCGTCCTCATTTGCAGGCTGATGGGGGCGATGTGGAATTTGTCTCAATGTCTGATGATGGTGTCGTTTCCGTCCGATTGAAAGGGGCTTGCGGTTCTTGCCCAATGGCTTTGATGACGTTAAAGTCCGGCATCGAAGCTCAATTAAAAGAATCCTATCCCGATGTAAAAAAAGTTGTTTCCGTTTGATGTTCATGCCTCAACCGATTTGATATATTCAAGTTTTTGGGGTATTGTGCCGATACAATAAAAGGGTGTTTATGCAATAATGCCCTTAATCAAAATTAGTATAAAAGTTGTAGCCTACCGGTACTTTCTGTAGGTTTCCGGGGAAAGCTTCCGTATTAAGCGAGAGCTTATTTGTTTTATCTTAAGGAACTTTTATGAAAAAGCTACTGCTCTGTGTTTGTCTATTTCTCTCTCTGGTCTCATTTCTATCTGCGGGTGGTAAAGTTGAAACTCGTACTGTAGATAACCCTGAAAGCTGGGATGAAGCCTTTGATCTTACTGAGAAAAAACCGGGTAAATATAATGTACTTGTTACGGCTGAAGACTCGGCTGGTAATATCGGAGAGGCCGGTCCCTTTAATATATATATTGATCCCCGCTCCGATCAGCCTGTTGTGTCTATTACCAACCCCGTCAAGAATATGAATATTACGGGAACTTTCAGTGCCTCCGGTACCTGTTTTGATGATGATGGTATTGATTATATTGAAGTAGCGTTGGATGGCAATGAACCTGTTCGTGCAAAAGGCAAACAGTTTTGGACGCAGACTTTCAATACAGCTGATTTGCAAGAAGGCGTACACCGTATTACTGCATGGGGCACCGACATTAACGGATTAAAGAGTGATGGGGTTTTGGTTGAGTTTAATTTGAACTTGCATACGCCCGAAACCTTTGTAACAAGTATGGATGACGGCGCCTTGATTTCAGGCAAGAAGGTGTTAGAAGGAATTGTGCGAGATGGAAACGGTGTAAGCAAGTTATTTTATTCGCTTGACGCCGGGCATACTTATACACCGCTTGCTCTTAAATATGATAAAAAAGCAGGCGTTTCTTCCTTTAAGCTTGACCTTGATACACGTAAAATGCCAGAGGGGCCGACCGTATGTTGGTTTAAGGCTGTGGATAAATTAGGGGCAGAGGGTATTTCCACGTTTTTATTCTTTATTGATAATACTCCCCCCGTGGTTGATTTCTTTTATCCTGCCCCCGCGGAAAGGGTTAGCAGTGTTTTTGGAATAGCAGGCTTTGCAAGCGATTCGGTAAACCTCAAGTCTTTATCGTGGCGAATGGGAAATCAGGCAGGAGATTTTGAACTGATTAAAGGAAATTCTTATTGGGTTAAAGAATTCGATGTGAGCAGTTTTTCAAATAAAACCGAGACGGTCGAAATTACTGCCGAAGATGCAGCCGGCAACATTACGAAGGTAATGCGGACAATTACGATCGATAAATCGGTGGATATTCCACGCCTTACAATAGCGCAGCCTGCTGCTAATGCCGTTACCGGTAACAGTGTGTATCTTGCCGGTTCAATTGAAAGTGCCTCGGGGGTCTCTGAGATACGCTACAGGCTCGATCGAGAGGAAGAAATAACTGTGCCTGTCAGTATGGGTGCGTTTGGTGTTCCTGTTACCAATATTGCAGGAGGGGCGCATACGATTTCGGTTTATGCCGTTACCCCCCAAGGTGTAAGAGGTAATACCGAAACGGTATCTTTCTCGGTAATAGGTACGAAGCCTGTTATCGGACTTGAGGGAACCTCTAGTGTCGTACAGTCGGTAGCACCTGACAGCCGCACTCCTGTTACAATAAATGTTAGCGCTGGGGCAGGACTTGATTCAGTTTCATATACTGTTGCAGATAATGCTGAAATTCCGGTTTCCATAAGGAAAGGGGCTGCAAATACGCTTATCCGGATTCCGATTGATGCTTCATTTACCGGCAGGGTGGTGCCCGTTGCGGTACAGGCTTCTGATATATATGGTCGGGCGGTTGCTCAAACGATTTTAATAGATTCGCAGACGACTTCGGAAGGAGAAGCTTTTGTATGGGCGGAAGGAAATAAATCTTCTGATGGAACTTTTATTTTATCCGATAACAATACGTTAACAGCAGTGTATCGCCCTGCAGGAGGGGCGGAGATTGCTTCTGCCGAATTAGCTGGTTCTACAATACCCTGCGAACTATCGTTTTCAGGTCACATCATTGCGCTCGCAATTACTGAAGAAGGCTTGTATAAAAATGTACGGATTACTGTTACCGATACGGAAGGCCGTACCTTCACATCTTCAGGTATTAATATCCTCATGGATAAAACTGCTCCGGTAATTAAGCTGGCGCTTACCGAAGAACCGCGCTTTATAAAAGAATCGCTGGAATTAGCCGGCACAGTTTCCGATATTTCTGCATTACAGTCAATAACATACACGGTCGGCGATTCCGAGGCTCAACCGCTTTCCTCCGCTAAGTTTTCTCAGAAAATCGCTTTGGGAAATTATCCTGACGGAGTTATTGTCGTGGGTGTACATGCAGTCGATGTGCTTGGACAGAAAAGCTCTGCGTATCGGACATTCTATAAAAACTCACAGGGGCCGCAGGTGTCACTTATTCTCCCTCGTGAAGGAGATAAAGTTAACGGCTCTATTTTGATGGTTTTTAAACCGGATAACTATTCTGCGCTCGAAAAGGTCGAATATAAACCGGAAGGTTCTAATCGTCCATGGGAGCTGATAGAAATTTCCCCTCTTCCCCACAAGATTATCGGTACGGCGTCCGCACCGATTGGTAAGGGAATGGTGTTCCGATTTACAGATAAGGCAGGGAATGTCTCAACATATAACGAGTATCCTTTTGAAATAGATACTGAATCGGATAAGCCGGTTATTGAAGTACACTTACCGGAAGAAGATGCTATTGTGGTAAAAGATTTTGTTCTTTCCGGTATTATACATGATGATGACGGCGTTTCGAAAGTCTTTTATCAGATTGACAATGGCACAATAAAATCCCTTGAAGTAAAAAATACCTTTACGATTCCGTTTGCTTTAACCGATTTTACGGATAACGAACATACTATTTCGCTTTATGCCGAAGATATTTACGGTGTTAAGAGCAATGTGTTTAAGCGGAAGGTACGGGTTTCTCTTGCACCTCCCTCGGTAGCGGTTCAAACACCTGTAAGTACGTCCATAGTAAAAGATATTATTACTATCACAGGAACTGCAGCCGATAAAAATGGCGTTAAGTCAATTGAGGTGTCGCTTGATAACGGGAATACGTATTCTAAGGCGGAGGGGAGCGAAAACTGGCATTACGATTTTAATACTGCTGTGATTGCCGATGGGACTCATGTAGTATTTATAAAAGCTATAGATCAGTATGGCGAAGAATCTCGAACCTCTACCTTGGTAAACATTGATAATACAGCGCCGGTTCTCAAGTTTGAATATCCAATTCCCGGTGGAAAATACGGTAATGACCTTTTTATTTCAGGGCAGGTATATGACGAAACCGCCTTAAAAGAAGTTGCTGTCCATATAAAAGGGTTACAAGGTCAGTCGGTACCGGCGAAGTTTTCAAATACGGTGCTAGAGCCGAAGCTTATCGTCTCCAAGACTATCAATGTTGCAGATCTTCCTGAAGGATCTTATAACCTCGAAATTGTCGGTTCAGATGAGGCCGGAAATGTCACCAATATTGCCCGAAATTTTGTCATTGATCGTAGTAATGATAAAGGAAAGATCGAGCTCCTTGCTCCACTTATGGGAGAAACATTGGTAGGCGAGTTTAATATATATGGAAAGATATCCAGTACGATTTTCCCTGATTCCGCGACCTTATATATCGATGGTGCGGAACGTGGTACAGCCACTATTTCTCCGACCGGTTATTTCAATTTTAAAATAACGCCTGAAGGTATGACTGAAGGTCCACATAAAGTATCGGTTAAAGCGGAAATTGTGAAAAACAAGCCGGAAACTTCTGCCGTACATTCGATAGTTTATAAGGCTACAGGTCCATGGATTACGATTGATAATTTTGCGATGGGTGATTTTGCCGTCGAGCGGCCGTATTTGAAAGGCAGGGCGGGATACACTCTTTCCGAGGAAGAGGAGCTATTGCTCAAAGATAAATCTACAGCAGTCGGTATTCGCGAGGCAATTGCCGCAAAGAAATTAGTTGCTGTAGAGCTTAGCTTTAATAATGGTAGAACATTTATCTCTCTTGGTTCAAAAGCTAACTGGAGGTACCGGCTTGAAACCGGAGATATGGCAGAAGGTGAGCATTTCCTGCTCGTGCGTGCCCGGATGGCAAATAATGAAACTGCTGTTTGTCGTATGGTGGTAAGTATTGATAAGACTGCTCCTGTTGTTACGTTGCTTACTCCGGATGAAGGCGGGACCTATAACCAATCTTTGAGGTATGCAGGATTAGCAACCGATGATGTTTCCGTTACCAATGTTGCTTTGTCCTTACGGAAGGGCGATAAATACCTTTACGGCATACCCAAGGTCATACAAGGGTTGCATTTTGATGTTGGTTTCTGGGGTGCTACGTTGTGGAATGCAGGAGTTGGATTAAGTTTCTTCGGAAGCAATGTGAAATTACAACTTCATTATGGGCAGTTTTTGCCCTCGCAATGGAATTTATTCTATAAGGGTGAAAGCATGCGATATGGCGGACACGTCGTCAGTATGAAGATCCTAGCAAATGTATTCGAGCTACCTTTTGAATCTTTCGCGGGGCCTGATTGGTCGTGGTTATATATGACCGGTGCTTTAGGGGCAAATTTCTCGGTCTTTACAAAAACCCAAAAGGGAAAACCGCAAGTCCTTGCAGCTATGCTTGCACAGATAGAATTCCCTCGCGTTAAGCTGCCAAAGAAAAAGATAAAATATTTTAGAAGTTTCGCTGTGTATACGGAGGGGCAACTTTGGTTTATCCCGACCGATGTCAGCGAAGGATCATCATCCAAGATAAAGGGTGTTCGTCCGCATATATCGGTCGGTCTTCGATTTGATGTATTCTAAAGAAAATAGGGATGTCTGGAAACTTGTCTGCTTTTTTAGGCATCCCCGCAAGTTTAAAATTAAGTCTTATGCAATAATGACTTAATTTTAAACATTGCATCTAAATCTAAGAAAACTGTCCGAAAACTGTTTTGCAGTCTGCCTTAACGGATATAATAAATCATCTCCTTGCAGAAAAAGTCGATTGTAATATATGAGAGTCTATTGTATGATAAGACCATGAAAATAAAAGAAAGACAAATGACATGGCGTACATACCTTGCCTATGGCGGCGGGGATTTGTATGGCGGCGGTTGTTTTTTTATTGTTACGACATTTTCAATGTATTATTTGGTAAACGTCATCGGGGTGCATCCCGCATTGGCTGGCTTAATTCCGGCAATCGGTAAGGTATGGGATGCGGTTTCCGACCCGATGATGGGATATATTTCCGATAACACCCCGCGGACGAGGTTTGGCAAACGGCGCGTATGGTTTTTAGTTTCTATTCTTCCCATAGCCTTATCATTTATCCTTATTTGGTTTCCGATTACCATTGAAGGGCAAACAGGCAAGTTTATCTTTTATACCGTTGCTTATATCATCTTTTTTACGGTTTCAACCGTGTCTTATATTCCGTATGCAGCGCTCAGCGCCGAAATAACAAAAGATTTTTCTGAGCGGAATAAGCTGAACAGCACTCGACTGATGTTTTCGTTTGTTGCAACGTTGCTTGGCGGGGTGCTGGCGCAGCCTATTATTGACCATTTTAACGGAAGTGCTCAGGGGTATTTTATCATGGGATGCGTATTTGCACTCATTTTTGCACTCCCATGGATACCGCTTTATTTTGAAACATGGGAACTTCCTCAGAATGAATCCGCAGAAAAATCAACTCAATCGTTTATAAAAAATTTCTTATCGCTATTTCAAAATAGGTCATGTAGAATTCATATTGCGATGTACGTGTGTTCTTTCGGTGCGCTTGATATTTTTATGTCATTTGTACTTTTTTATATTGTCGACTATTTAAATAAGGGAAATATTTTTGTTATTGCCCAGGGAAGTCTTTTAATTGCTATGATGGTGATGTTGCCGGTGCATAGCTATTTTATCAACCGGAAAGGGCATAAGCCTGTTTACATTACAGCGCTTACCGTATTCATCCTCGCTATTTTATTGATGGGGCTTCATACTTCCGCATCCAGCGGCGTGTGGCTAATACTGAACATGGTACTGATGGGAATAGGCATAGCAGCGAATAATTTAATTCCTCATCAACTGTTGCCGTTTATTTCCGATATAGACCGTGTGATGAGCGGTAAACAGCGTACGGGTACATATTCAGCGGCGATGACGCTTGCGCGGAAGCTGTTTTTAGGTTTGATTATCATGCCGACAATCGGTGTCGGGTTGAGCAAAATCGGATATAAAAATCCGGTGCCTTCAATTTTGACGCAGAGCCAATTTGCGGAAGCGGAAGCACTTTGCAAAAGTACGGCGACATCGTTTTCGAAAATAGAAAAATATTATGCTCTATATGAAGATGGCAATTTGCATTTGAAGTACGCCGGCAAAGATACGGACGGCATAATAAAAAGTATCTATAAGAAACACAAAGCCGTCGCGAGTACTGAAGTGATTTCTTTTTTTGAAAACACTGATTCTTTTACAGAGATTCCGACAAGTATATTTGATGATTTTATCCTACCGTCTTTCCATACTGCAGACTTTGCACAGGCCGATAATAAATTTCTTGTAGCGTCTTCGTACGAGAAAGAAGGTACCATGTATAAAAAAATAATTCCCATTGGTTTTTATACAAAATCCGATTTATATGATTTGAAAGTGTTATTGGATGCGATCGATTTTAAGTATTCGGGTATTGGTCAGGCGCAAAAGCCGCAGCAAAAACAGGAAACGCTCAATAAAATCAGATTGATGTTTATCGTGTTGCCTGTCTGTATGCTACTGCTTGGCATTTTGTTTGCTTCACAATTTAAAGTTACACCGGAGAATCATCAAATCATTTTAAACGAAATCAAACGCCTTGAAGCTGGCGGTAGCAAACAAGATGCCGATGAAAAGACAAAAGCTGTATGTGAGTTATTAATCGGGAAAAAGTATTGCTGAATGTCCGAATTTTCAAAATGAATATTCCGACATTCCTCAAACATGGAGTTATCAAAAGTGCTTCTATTTAGCTGCAATCTAGCAACAGGAGATACTATGCTTTCAAAACTTTTAAACCGTTCTGCAGGAATACTGCTCCATCCGACTTCCCTTCCGAGTAATGAAGGGATTGGCACACTAGGCAAAACCGCCTATAACTTTATCGATTGGCTTCACTCTGCGCACATACGACTATGGCAGGTACTGCCGCTCGGTCCGACCGGTTACGGGGATTCTCCTTATGCGGCATTTTCGAGCTTTGCCGGGAACCCGCTGTTGATCGACTTGGAAACACTTTCGGAGCAAGGATATTTGACTGCCGATGATATCAAGCTGCCGGAGTACCTTTCTACAGATGGTAATATCGACTTCGGTTCGGTAGTCTATTGGAAAATACCGCTCTTAAAAAAAGCCGCATCGGCGTTTCTCAACAGGATTAAAGACGGTAGTACCGCCGACACAGAATTGAAGGACGCATTCCGGCGTTTTCAAAAGGCGAATAAACATCTTGATGACTATGCGCTTTTCATGTCGATTAAAGAAGTATACGATGCGCAGGCAGCTCAAGAAGGTGTATCCGGAAAACTGTGGAACAACTATTGGCCGAAAGCCCTTGCCTGCCGCGACATGGAGACATTAAAACGTTGGGCGCAGGAACATCGGCATGAGATTGACCGATATAAGGTCATTCAATTTTTCTTTTTTGAGCAGTGGACGCGGCTTCGACAGTATGCAAACGAAAAAGGTATTTCGATTATCGGGGATATCCCGATTTTCGTAGCACCGGATTCTTCGGACGTATGGGCGAATCAAAAACTTTTCCAGCTGGATGAAAACGGCGTACCGACAGCGGTTGCCGGAGTACCGCCCGACTATTTTAGCGCAACGGGGCAGCTGTGGGGAAACCCGCTCTATAATTGGGAGGCGATGAAGGCTGATAAATACCGCTGGTGGATTGACCGCATTGACGCATGTTTGGAACTCGTCGATTATATTCGTATCGATCACTTCCGTGGTTTTGAAGCGTATTGGGCGGTACCCTTCGGCGCTCCGACTGCGGAAAAAGGCGAATGGCTGCCCGGCCCCGATCATCATTTTTTTGAAGCGGTACAGCGCGCCCTACTCAAAAAGAACAGTGAATATGCCAAAGGTTTGCCGATTATTGCCGAAGACCTTGGGGTCATTACCCCGCAGGTGGAGCGTCTCCGCGACGACTTCCATTTGCCGGGAATGAAAATCTTACAGTTTGCTTTTAGCGCCGCAGAGGTACGGGAAGTTGGCTTTACCGATGCCTTTTTACCGCACCGGTATACGCAAAACGCTGTCGTGTACACCGGTACTCATGACAACACTACATTGCGAGCATGGCTTGATACGCTTTCGCGGGATGATTTTGAAGTACTGCTGTTCTACCTCTACGGTGAAAGACCTGCCGTAGAATTGCTCGACGAGCTGTTTTCGGCGGAGCATACTGAAGCACGGAATAGTACGTCCGAACCGACAGAGCATACCGCAGTACGGCACGGCACAGCCGATGCGGCGTCTCCTGCAGCAGATGATGGGACGGCTTTGCAAGCCGCTGCTTTTAAAGACGATCTCTGCGCCGAACTGATTAAGCAAGCGCTTTTCTCGGTAGCGGTTTTTGCCGTTATTCCGTTCCAAGACCTGTATGCGCTGGGAGCGGAAGCGCGCATGAACGAACCTTCTACCCTTGGAAAAAACTGGACATGGCGCATGCCGCGCGGTTTGCTTACCCCGGAATGTGCCGAATGGCTGAGCGATTTAGTTATCGCATCCGGGCGGTGCGGGATAAAATGGATATAGTAGAACAAAAAGGCAAAAATACATAGAACCCTTAAAATGTGTACTAATTTTTTAGACTGTGCTACGATAAGTCATCATGCTGAAGACGTTATCCAAAAGCCTGCGGGAATATAAACGAACATCCGTTATCGCAGTGCTGCTGACAATTACGGAGGTGGTGTTTGAAATAATCATCCCCTCCTGTATGGCGTATCTCATTGATTTTGGAATTGAAGCCGGTGCAATGCAAACGGTGTTCAAGTACGGGGCGGCGCTTTTGGTCTTTGCGCTTATTCAATTACTGACGGGCGTGTTTTCGTCGGTTACTGCGGCAAAGGCATCGGCGGGTTTTGCGGCAAATCTGCGGCAGGATATGTACGACAACGTGCAGACTTTTTCTTTTTCCAACATCGACAAATTTTCACCGTCTTCCATTATAACGCGGCTTACCACCGATGTAACAAACGTGCTTAACTCCTATCAGATGCTGGTAAAACTTGCCGTGCGCGCACCCGGAATGATGATCTTTGCGATGATTGCATCGTTTAGAATCAGTACGAATATTTCCCTCATCTTTCTCGGTATGATTCCGCTGCTGGGACTCGGTATCTTTCTTATTATCCGGAAGGTACATCCGATATTCAGAACTGTTTTTAAAACCTACGATAAGCTCAACAATGTGGTGCAGGAAAACATACGCGGTGTCCGGGCGGTAAAATCCTTTAATCGACAGCAGTACGAAATTACCAAGTTTGAAAACATTTCCGAATCGATTTACAAGGGCTTTTCAAAAGGGGAGCGGTACATTACGCTGATGATGCCGATGGCGCAGCTGTGTATTTATACCTGTATGATTTTGATTTCGTGGTTCGGTGCAAAGGAGATTGTTGCGAGCGGGAACAATGCTGCACAGGGGCTAACTACCGGATCGCTGATGGCGCTGTTTTCGTATGCCGCTCAAATTATGATGAGCTTGATGATGTTTTCGATGGTTTTTGTGATGATTACCATTTCCCGCTCATCTGCGGAACGCATTGCAGAAGTTTTGAACGAACATCCCGATATTAAAAATCCCGAGCATCCGGTAATGGCGGTAAAAAACGGTGAAATTCAATTTGCCCATGCCGACTTTATGTATACCGCCGGTGCTGATAAAAAAGTCATCGATGATGCAAATATAAGTATCCGGTCGGGAGAGACGGTTGGAATTATCGGCGGCACGGGTTCGTCAAAGACCTCTTTCGTGCAGCTGATACCCCGCTTGTACGATGTTACCGCAGGTTCGGTCAGCGTCGGCGGCGTGAGTGTCAAGGACTACGATATAAAAACACTGCGGGATGCGGTGGCGATGGTATTGCAGAAAAACGAATTGTTCTCCGGTACGGTGAAGGATAATTTAAAGTGGGGCAACGAACACGCAAGCGATGCCGAAATTGCCGAAGCGTGCCGCCTTGCCTGCGCCGCCGAATTTGTGGAAGCAATGCCGGATGGGTATAACTCCCGTATCGAGCAGGGAGGCGCCAATGTTTCCGGCGGACAAAAACAGCGGCTTTGTATTGCGCGGGCGCTGCTCAAAAAACCTAAAATTTTAATCCTGGATGATTCAACCAGTGCGGTAGACACCAAAACGGATGCGCTGATTCAAAAATCATTTAAAGACTTCTTACCCGACACAACAAAGATCATTATTGCACAGCGGATTTCTTCCGTGCAGCACGCAGATAAAATCCTCGTATTCGATAACGGTGTCATTACTGCGGTCGGCACACATGATGAATTGCTGCATACAAGCGCCATCTATAAAGAAGTCTTTGAAACGCAACAAAAAGGAACTGACGGAAAAATCGGAGGTTCCGATGCATAATATGAAACCTGCTCACGGTGCGAAACCGGAAATGAAGCTTTCCATGCCGGCCATCAAACGGCTTCTTTCCTATCAGAAACAGTACAGGGGCATCCTTGCGGTTGTGACGGTCTGTATTTTATTAAGCGCAGGCGCAACCGCCGCCGCCTCTCTCTTCCTGCAAGTATTGATTGATCAGTATATTCTGCCGCTGCTTGCGCAAAGTACTCCGGTATTTACCGGACTGCTACGGGCGCTCATCGTTATGGCAGCGGTGTACGGCGCCGGTGTCCTCTGTTCATGGATTTACAGCCGTTTGATGATCAATGTGGCGCAGCGGACGCTCAAGCGGATCCGCGATGAGATGTTCGCAAAGATGCAGCGCCTGCCGATCCGGTATTTCGACACGCACACGCACGGCGATATTATGAGCCGCTACACCAACGACACCGACACACTCCGGCAGATGATTACACAGTCAATGCCCCAGTTTGTTTCTTCCGTGTGTACGATTATCGCCGTGTTCTGTGCGATGCTGTATCAGAGTGTGTACCTGACGGTCATTGTTGTCGCTTCCATCTTTTCTATTTTGAACGTGATTAAGTTCGTCGCAAAAAAGAGCGGCTTCTATTTTGTCCGCCAGCAGGAGACACTCGGACAGCTCAACGGCTATGTTGAAGAGATGATAAACGGACAGAAAGTGATTAAAGTGTTCTGCCGGGAAGAAGCGGTAAAAGCTGAATTTAAAGAAAAGAATGCCGCATGGCAGGAGAGTGCTGCAAAAGCAAATGCGTATGCAAATATCATCATGCCCTTTATGAATGCGCTGGGATATTTTCAGTATGTGATTGTCGCGCTTGTCGGTGCATGGTTTGCCATTGCAAAAATCCCCAATCCGACTATTGCCGGTATCAACACGCTGACGCTCGGTACCATCGCTTCATTTTTAACGCTGTCGCGGAGCTTTACCAATCCCATTTCTCAGCTATCCAATCAGCTCAATTCGGTGATCAATGCCGTTGCAGGAGCCTCGCGGATTTTTGCGCTGATGGACGAAGCGCCGGAGGAAGATGCCGGTACCGTTACGCTTGTCAACGCACGGGAAGAAGCAGGCACCTTGTCCGAAGCAGCTGAACGCACGGGGGTATGGGCGTGGAAGGAAACACATGAAGACGGTGCAATTTCTTTAACCCGTTTGACCGGCAAGGTGATTTTTGAACATGTCGATTTCGGTTATAGCCTTGAGAAAAACGTGCTGAAGGACATAAACCTCTTTGCAGAGCGCGGACAAAAGGTTGCATTCGTCGGGGCGACCGGTGCAGGCAAAACAACGATTACCAATTTGATCAACCGCTTCTACGATATTAACAGCGGCACTATTACCTACGACGGCATACCGATTACCCGCATTAAGAAAGAAGACCTGCGGCGTTCGCTCGGTATCGTATTGCAAGAGGTGAATTTATTTACCGGCACTATTATGGAAAACATTCGATTCGGCAACTTGGATGCAACCGACGAACAGTGTATCGCAGCGGCAGAACTTGCCAATGCGCACAACTTTATTACGATGCTGCCCCACGGATATGACACGGTTATTGAAGGCAGCAAAAACTCCCTTTCGCAAGGACAGCGGCAGCTCTTATCCATTGCCCGCGCCGCAGTCTCCGATCCGCCCGTTATGATATTGGATGAAGCAACCTCTTCAATCGACACAAGAACCGAAGCGCTCATCCAAAAAGGTATGGATAGGCTGATGGAAGGCAGAACCGTTTTCGTCATCGCCCACCGCCTTTCCACCATCATGAACTCCGACGTTATCATGGTCTTGGATCACGGCGAAATTATCGAACGCGACACACACGAAAGCCTTATTGCTAAAAAGGGACGGTATTATCAACTTTACACGGGAGCTTTAGACTTTGAGTGATCTTTTGCAAATATACGGCACATCTACTTCGTTGTTACGCGAAAATTAATCCTCAACGTATCAAAGATACGCCTGCGGTTAATTTTCGCTCACGCCTCGTATCTGTACCGTCTCTTTGCAAAAGCGTTGGTTAAGGGCGGGCATCTGCGTTGCCGCTTAACAAAAAACAGTCCTCGACGTACAACAAGTACGCCTGCGGGTGTTGTTTATTCAGCGCCTTGTATCCGGCACCACTATTTTCAAAAGGCTTACGGATAGTTTTTTCAACAGCACTGGCTATGCAAAACCGCCATGGAGGGCGGTGGTTCCAAGCAGTAGCGAGATTTAGGCTATGCACAAATCTCGTCGTTGAACAGTGTACACGGACGTACACTGTTCAACAGGCTATTTGTCAAAGCGCTGGCTGAGAGCCAGCCGTAACAACCTACCGTCGCACCCGTAGCGAGTTACACACGGCAAGAAGCGCGACGCCGACATCGGCGAACACCGCTGCCCATAATCCGATAATCCCTAAAGCACCGCCTGCTAAAAAGGCGATTTTAACAACAAACGACATAACGATATTTTGTTTGACGATTTGCCGTGTAAAGCGTGCCGACTTGATTGCCTGCGGAATGAGCTGCGGGTTATCGGTCATAAGAACGACGTCGGCGGCTTCGATTGCGGCGTCGCTGCCGATTCCGCCCATCGCGATACCTACATCCGCGCGGGCAAGAACAGGCGCATCGTTAATCCCGTCTCCGACAAACACGCAGACAGCGCGGGCGTTGCTTTTTTTCCGATCGGCGCTGATTGCTTCAAAGCGGGCGACCTTTTCATGCGGCAACAGTTCGCTGCTGCAGCGGTCAAGCTGCAATTCAGCGGCTATTTTTTCGCCCGTACGTTTCGTATCGCCGGTCAGCATCTCAAGATATCCGACCCCGGCGCCGCGCAGTTCCCGTATCGCTTGTGCGGATTGCGGTTTAATACTGTCACTGCAAATAATACAGCCGGCATAACGCCCGCCGTAGGAAAGGAATACCTTTGTTCCTTCAATTTGAGCAATGGAAGCAGGCTGCTTTTCCGCATCGCCGAAGATGAACAGTGCGGAACCGGCCGCAAGCTCCTGTCCGTTCCGCAGCATTTTAACACCGGAACCGGCTTTTTCCGTGTATTGCCGGAGTTCGGCTGCTTCTTTTTCAAACACGGCTGTTTTCTCTTTGCCGAGCTGCCCTTGAATAGCGCCTTTTATCGCAACGGCAATCGGATGGCCGGAATGATACTCGGCGATATAGGCAAGCTCAAGCAATTCCTCCGTGCTAAATTGTTCGGCAGGAAGAATATGCTGTACCGTTAAAATACCGGCGGTCAATGTGCCGGTTTTGTCGAATACAACACTGTCCGTTTTGGCAAGCGAGTCAATAAAATCCGCTCCTTTTATCAATATACCTTTTTTTGCGGCACCGCCGAGTCCGCCGAAGTAACCGAGCGGAACGGAGATAACAAAGGCGCATGGGCAGGATATAACAAGGAATACCAGTCCGCGCGAAATCCACGGAACAAAGGCGTTCCACGAAAGCGGGCTGCCGTGTACAGCTGAAAGTACAAGCGGCGGAAGGAGCGCCAGCACCACTGCACCGATCGTTACAATCGGCGTGTATACCCGCGCAAAGCTCGAAATAAGCCGCTCCGTTTTTGCCTTGCGGTCTTGCGCATGTTCCACCAACTGCAGCATTTTTGCCGCAGCGGTATTTTCCGCCGCTACGGTGGTTTTAATCACCGCAAGCCCGTCCGTATTGACGAATCCTGCCAGTACCGTACCGCCTACTTCAATAAAACGCGGAACACTCTCTCCCGTCATTGAAGAGGTGTCAAAAGAACACGCTCCTTCGACCAGTATCCCGTCAAGCGGAACCTTCTCTCCCGGTTTTACGAGGATCAGCGTACCGATAGGAACATCTTCCGGGGCTACAATGTCAGGGTCATCCCCTTCATGATGATGCCCGCAGCAGCACTCTTCGGCATGATTATGCGTATGTTCGTGTTCATGCTCGCAATCGCATTCTTCATGTTCGTGATGATGTTCATGGCTATGTTCGTGTCCACACTCGCAGTTTTCCGAATGGGTATGGTGATGTTCACCGTGTTCGTGCCCGCATTCGCACATCTCGGCGTGAATGTGTTCATGGCTGTGATGGTGATCATCATCCTCATGTTCATGACCGCAACAACTATGTGCATCGCTGTGTCCCGATTCGGAGTCGGCAGGATTACGGTAGAGCCGGACAAATTCGGGACGCAAATCCATCAAGTTGGTAATGGAACGGCGGGACTGTTGAACGGCGGCCGCTTGCAGCAGCTCACCCAAGTTGTAAAACAGCATAACGGCGGCGCCTTCCGACCACTCTCCGAGTATGAATGCACCGAGTGTCGCAAAGGTCATCAAAAAGTTTTCGTCAAAAATACTCCCCTTACCGATGGTCTTTAGCAAGGTTTGAATAACTTCCAGTCCCGCAGCAAGCCACGAACCGACAAAAAGCAGTGATGAAAGTGCAATGGAGTAAGAAGCGCCGCTGAACTGAACGGTCATTTTGAAAGGTTCGGAAGCAATTTTCAATACAATCCCGGCGATAAAAAACACCGCCGCTGCGCTAAACCGGATAATATCGTGTTTATCCCACAAACTGTCATGATGATGTTCATCATGATTATGCGTTTCGTGTATATGATTACATGCCATACAACTACAAGCCATCTTACCTCCTATAAAAACTTTTGCAGGATGTTTAAACATCCGAAAAAGTTTTTAGTCGTGCGCGTTACGCGCACACGTAAATAATCAAGTTTGCAACGCAAACTTGAGACAAAAAGCGCTGGCGATATTTTAGACAGCGTTTTTTGTCATCTCTCCTTTGGTCTAGCGCCCTTCCAGAATATGCTCCATGCCGACGCTGTATAAGATGCCGACATGATTGTCCTCTATAGAATAGTAGATTTGTTTTCCCACCCGCCGCGAACGCACTATTTTTGCTTGTCTGAGGATACGCAGTTGATGAGAAATTGCCGAAGCGGATATTTCAAGTACCTCCGCAATGTCGGCAACGCACAGCTCACCCGCCATTAACGCGGATACAATCTTGATACGGGTCGAATCACCGAAATTCTTAAAAAAATCACTCAATGCGGTCATCGTGTCCTCGTCGGGGATCTTTGAGCGTGCATGAGCTACGGCATCGGGGTTAAAATACTCTGCCGCTTCATCACTCATCGGTTCTTCTTGGTTTTCCATTGTGCGGCCTCCTTACGTCAAGGGCAAACGTTGTAGGCATTTTTTGCCCTGTTCAGTTCGTTTAAATCACTCTGCTTATTCAAATGAGCAAGACAGGTGTTATATTAAACAAATATATGAACAGATGTTCAATTGTTAGTTTGATTATATGTGTAGGTGAGGATGCTGTCAAGATCCTATCTTTTGAAAATATGTGGGTATCTCTATTTTCAAAAGATAGGAAAATATTTAAAATATTACTGATATGTTTACCTGTCTGCTGTAAAAAGGGGGAATAATGGCTGTTAAAATAGTGCTTCCGTTTTTGTATCTCGGGTTCGGTTTTCTTGTGGGAAAAGCGCCGATCGATATAAAAAAGCAGACGGCATATTTGCTTACCAGAGTAATTATTCCGCTGATCATTATTTACAATATTTCAACGTGCCGTGCCGACTTATTTGTCAGCATATTCGCTATGATTATTATGATGACGGTAATGATGTATATGAGCCGGCTTTTTAGCGCCGATGCCGTCGAACGGTTATGTTTTTTCTATTTAAATATCGGGTGGCTTTCATTGCCGATTGTTGCAACGGTATGGGGAGACAGTGCTGCGACCGCCGTGCTCTCGCTGTATATCGGCAACTCTCTTTTCGGAAATTCCATCGGCGCCGGTATGTTGATCAATAACGGCGCTGCAAAGGTCGATATAAAACGGACGCTGAAATCTCCGCCCGTGGCTGCGCTCATTATTGGCATTATCTGTATTCCTTTCGGGGATAGTATCAAACTCTATTTGCCGCCCTTATATCGAATACTTAAATTAGTCATGAGTATTTTAGGAATGGGTGTACTCGGTATGTGGCTTGCAAAGATTAAGCTTGAAATCAAGGATTTAAAACTAACGCTTAAACTGGCGATAATGCGGGCTCTTACAGTCTGCTGTCTAATGACGCTCTTTATCTTTATTGCGGGGCTGCTGCACTTGGGATTAATAACCGCCAACAAGCAGGCGTTGTATATGATCTGTATCTTGCCGCCTGCCGCCAACATTATCGTGCTTGAAACACATTACTGCCATACGGGGAAATCTGCGGGACTCACCGCGTGGGGAACACTGTTGAGTTTAGTGCTTATCCCGATATATATTGTGGTAACAAGGTTGCTGTTTTAAACCATGGCAAACGCATCAGGCGTTTTTTTTAATAGCCCCGCAGAATGATTCGGGCTGTTCAACCTTTCTTTTGAAAACAGGCGGGCATCTACTTCGTTATTTCACAAAAATTAGTCCTCGACGTGCAAAAAGCACGCCTGTGGGTAATTTTTGTTCATGCCTCGTATCTGCCTCACCTCTTTTCAAAAGGCTAACGCAAAAATTATTTTTAACCATTAACCCCAATTATTCTGCGATTTTAATCTATCCTGCCTGATGCGTTTGCCCGTCCACCACTGAAAAAAAGTGCGAAATTTTATTTAAAATTTCGCACAGAAGGAAAGCAACCGCTTAAAATATTTCTGATACGGTTGCTCTGCGTTTTAAACGCTACCGGAGCGGTTACGCCGTTTCCCAGTTTTTGACGTATCCTTCCAGCTCATCCAGCAGTGCAAGAATGACAGCTTTATTTTTTTCAGAATAAGCTTCAGCCTCTTTCTCCAGCTTTTTAAAAAACGGGAGCAATGAAGTAAGCTTCGCTATCGGTACCTTGGTCGGATGGTACTTTATCAACACACTTCCGGTAACGGGATTATGCTCAATCTCTTTGATGATTGATGAAAGCGCCGGAGCTTTCAGGATGGATAATGCCCGCTCGGTGATTGCGGTGTCTTTAAAGACAGGCGCCCGCAGCCGTATGCGACCGGGAAAAAAGCCGGTAATCATCGCGCGTCCTTTAACAACTTTTGCATGGATTCGATACTGACGGCAATGGTCAGCGAATTATGCAGCGTCGCCGCGAGTGCGGGTGGGATAAGACCGAACATACCGGCAAACAAGAGCAGTGAATTGCCGCCGATAATCAGCTTGTTGTTTTTATCTATCCGTGACAGCGTTTTTTGACCGAGCTTCCGCACCGTAATTAAACCGGAAAGTCCGTCGTCGGCCAATACGATATCGGCAGTATCGCCTGCGATGGAAGAACTGTTGCCCATCGCAATGCCGACATCCGCGGCGGAAAGTGCAGGCGCGTCGTTGATTCCATCACCAATCATAATTACCTTATGTCCGGCATTTCGTGCTTCTTGCACATACCGCACCTTATCTTCCGGCAGCGTCTGCGCATGATATTCCGTGATACCGGCCTGAGCTGCAACCTTTGCAGCCGCTTGTTCGGCATCTCCTGTAATCATAACGCAATTGCGTACACCCAAGTGTTTCAGCTCGGAGATGGTTTCTGCAGTACCTTCCCGGGCGGGATCTCCAATAGTCAAAATACCGGCGAGCTGTCCGTCAACCGCCAAATAGAGTAATGAATAGCCTGATTTTTCCGCAGACTTCTGCACGCGGGCTATTGCTTTGGTGGTCGGAACTTTTTCATCTTCAAAAATAAAATGAGCGCTTCCGATACAGAGCCGTTTGCCTTCTAACGAGGACGCGATACCGTGTGCGACAATGTATTCTACCTTCGCATGGCGCTCGGGATGGACAAGGTTTTGTTCTTGAGCGGCTCGTACCACGGCTCTCCCCAACGGATGCGGAAAATGTTCCTCAAGACACGCTGCGAGCCGCAATGCTTCGTCTTTTGTAAAGGAGCCGAACGGGTGCACTCCGGTTAAGACCGGTTCCGCATACGTGAGGGTTCCCGTTTTATCGAAGATAACGGTATCGGCAAGCGCCGCCGCTTCCAAATACTTTCCGCCTTTTACGGAAATGCCGTGCTCCGCCGCTTCCTTCATTGCGGAAAGAACGGCAATAGGAGCGGCCAGTTTCATCGCGCAGGAATAATCGACCATCAATGTTGCAACGGTTTTGGTGATATTCCGCGTAAATAAATAGGTTAAACCGGTCAGTAGGAAATTGAAAGGCACTACTTTTTCTGCGATACGTTCCGACCGTTTTTGAGCGGCGGCTTTTAAGGATTGAGAGCGGTCGATCATCGCGATGATATTATTCACTTTTGTTTCCGAGCCGACCGTGCGTACGCGGATGTATAGCTCACCTTCCAGCAAAATAGTCCCTGCAAAGACAGTCGTGCCACTCTTTTTTTCTACCGGCAGCGATTCACCGGTGATGCTCGCTTGGTTCACGAGTCCTTCACCCTGTTCAACATTCCCGTCTGCGGGGATTTGGCTGCCGGCGCGAACGACGATGAGGTCATCTTTTTTAAGTGCGGAAGGAGGAATTGTTCGTTCTTCATTTCCTTCGATAAGATGTACCGGCTCGTTTGAAACCAAAAGCGTTTGCGCCAGATTATTGTACGATTGCCGACGGGTCAGCTCTTCAATTTCTTCTCCCATATCGAGCAACGTTGCTACAAAACGAGCAGTCTGCGCCTTACCGTCAAGAACTGCAACTGTCAGCGCCGTTGCATCGAGTAAATCCGTGCTAAAGAATTTTCCTGCAAAGATGGACTGAACCGCTTTGGCAATGCGCGGTACAATCCTTTTGTAGAGCAACAGATTGCGTATCGGCATCGGGAGAAGTGCTCGTACGGTAACGTCAAAGAGCGTGGAGGCGAGTACATCGAAGATGCTTTCGGGCATCGGGACTTTTGCAACGGAGTCAAGCAGGCTTTCATCGGACAGGTATTTATCGGAAAGGACTCGGAATAAGGCGAGCACTTCAGCTTCCGAAAGGGTCTTTACGTCGTAATAAACCAAAAAAGATGCGACTTTGGGATTAACTTGAATGTCGGTTATTCCTTCTTGCACCGCGATGAGTGTCTGCGCAAGAATAGCTTGCCGCGGCGAAATTTCAACCGCATTGTAGTGCAGTCTTATTCTGCCGGGCAGGGAGTGTTTAACGGTTACGTTCATTGATAAATTGATAAAAAGTTCTTATGCGTTTTGCGATTGGTTATACGCAGCTTCGGCCGCGATATCCTGTGCGTCCTCTTTCACCGATTCCATAAAGGCAACCGCATCCTGTTTGAGCTGCATACCTTTTTCCGTAACTGCTACACAGGCCTTGCGGAATGCCGGAGTCCGAATAAGAGCAGCTGCAGCCAATCCCGCTGCAACACCTACACCGAATGCAACCCATTTATTGGAAAACATATCCTACCTCACTTATTTCATATTTAAAATCTGCCGTCAGTTCTGCTGATAAGGCATTTTATATTTCCACGATACCAGTTTTTGTTGAAAAACACAATAAGATGCAGTTTGTTCTATAATCAGAGCCGCTCCCCTATCTTTTTCGGTTAGATTTAACGTGAGGCAATGCGTATTCTTGACACGTAGTAGTAATATATGATAGTATACCCTCCGTCAACTTTCCCCGGTTGTGTAATGGTAGCACCGCAGATTCTGGTTCTGCTTGTGGGGGTTCGAATCCTCCCTGGGGAATGTGCCGAAAACCTCTAAAAATAATCATTTTTAGAGGTTTTTGCTTAGTAAAGCACCCGATGCTCTGTTTTGGTCCCTTCGTCTATCGGTTAGGACATGAGATTCTCAATCTTAAAAGACGGGTTCGATTCCCGTAGGGACCGGTCTCTTCCTATCGTATTGTTGCATATCAAATTCGGTTATATATGCAAACCTCATCATTTTTTCTATAATGCTTTTATGAAAAAATTTACCGGTTTACCTGTCTGTGGTGGGCTTGTTGTGGGGCGGATTGTGTGCATCCCCGAAAAAGCCGTACAAACGGCGCCTGTTTACACAATTACTGCACAAAATATTAAATCCGAACAAGAGCGGTTGCGCACTGCGGTGCAAGCTGCCCAAGAGGAGCTGAGGCAGGCGCTTATCGAATACCGGACGGCAGATGCTGACACTAAATCCCCCGAGCAGACTATTTTGGAAACCCATCAGGCAATGCTCGCTGACGAAGAGTTTATCCGTGCAATTTATGCAGAAATTGAAACTTCGCTGATGAATGCCGAATCGGTACTCAAACGGAAATTGGATGAAGTTATAGCCATGCTAACCGCCTCGGGTGACAGCTATCTGTGCGAACGGGCGGTCGATATTCAGGATGCATATGAACCGGTTTTTTCTTATTTAAATCCCCAACATAAGCAGACTCCCTCTCGGTTTGTAGGGGTATTGCCTGACTCTTTGCTTGCGGCGCGGGCGTTCAAGCCATCCGAAGCGCTCGAAATAAAAAAACTTGCACCCTGTGGAATTATTATGGAAGAAGGGGGCGCGACCAGTCATATTGCGATTATGGCACGAGCGTGGAATATTCCGACGCTGATTGCCGTTCAGGGACTTATGGATTCGGCAAAGAGCGGAATGTATGCCGTGCTGGATGCTACGAATGGGACGTTGACTTTGGAACCTAATGCGAAAACTATTGCACAAATGGAAGCCGTCGGCAGCGGCCGGATTGAAGCACCCGGAGAAGAGCAGGATTATACGCAAGTGTATACGCAAGACGGTATTCCCGTTCATTTGAGCGCAAACATCGCACTTACAGAGGAATCAGAACTGCCGTTCGTGCAGAACGCCGCCGGAATCGGGCTCTTTCGGTCTGAGTTCTTGTTTTTAGGAACTCAAGATATTCCCGATGAAGAGCATCAGTACACAGCATACCGTACCGTTTTGGAACGAATGGGCTCAAAGCCGGTGCTGATCCGCACCTTTGATGCCGGCGCCGACAAGATGCTGAAAGAGCAGGAAAATCTTTTGGAGCGAAATGCGCTGCTCGGTTGGCGAGGAATCCGGTATTGTCTAGATCGTCCCGAAATTTTTAAGCCGCAGCTGCGGGCGCTGTTACGGGCAGGTTGTGCCGGCAATCTGCATATTCTTCTTCCGATGATATCCTGTAAAAAAGAAATCACCGCGGTGCGGAATTTAATCAAAGAGATTGAGCAGGAGTGTGAACAGAATCGGATACCGTATAAGAAAGATATTCCGGTGGGCATTATGATCGAAGTTCCTTCCGCCGCAATCTCTGCCGACTTGTATGCACCGGCCGTTGACTTCTTTTCTATCGGCACCAACGATCTTATTCAATACACGATGGCAGCGGATCGGGAAAATCAAACCATTGCGCATTTAGCCGACTGTTTTCAGCCCGCAGTGCTGCGGCTTATCCGGCATGTTATCAAGGCGGAACCGCTTCTGCACCGCACCGGTGATTCGCGCGGCGGATTTGTGTCCATGTGCGGAGAGATGGCTTCTAATGCGGAGGCAATTCCGCTCTTACTTGGGATGGGCTTGCGGCGGTTCAGCATGGCAGCGCAAAAAATCCCTGAGATTGCGCAGCGGATTGAATCTATCCGGATTTCCGATGCGGAGGCTCTCTGCGAAGCTGTCAGCCGGCTGGATACCGCTGAAGGAATCCGTCGCGAAACAATGAAGCGCTTTCCGCTGTAGGGTAGCACGGTAAATAGACAGGCTTGGTAGAACCGTGAGGGTGCAGCGTATTTACAAGAGACTACTGATCGTAAACCGTCCTTCTATGGCCGACAGTTAGAGCAAGAATAACAAGTTCATTGTCTTGTATCGCACATATCAGCCGATAATCTCCTATTCTGTATCGCCACTGTCCGCTTCTATTTGCTGTGAGTCCTTTGCCATGTACGCGCGGATTTTCCGAGCCTTCAAGGTTCTTATCAATCCATGCAGCTATCATGCGTTGCGTATATTTATCCAGTTTTTTAAATTCTTTATCAAATCGAGCAGTCGTTTCAACCCTGTACATTACAAACCTAACTCTTTCTTGAGTTCAGAAAATGGACGGCTTTTTTTCCCGGTACTCACATATTCTTGATATGCCTCCGCAGCAACAGTAATATCATATTCATCTTCAATTTTTTCAAACAATGCATTCTTAAAAGCTTCTCCCAATGATACCGAATGCAGTTTTGCATAGCTATTCGCAATAGCTCTTTCTGCTTCTGTCAACCGTATTGAAAACGCCATACTATCACCTCCTCAACGTAGGATATTGTACTATATTGATTCAATTTGTCAATATTTTTGACAGTAGGTATCAGCAAGGAGGTCAATTTTTGAAAGCAAGTTTTGGACAACCTCGAACATCCTGATGGGTGCTTGAGAGAGCTGCGGTAATTTTCTATAATTGCAATCCGGTAAGTGTGTAAGGAAATATAATGAGCAAAAATCACAGGATAGATGTCGCCAGAGACGATGAGGCATTCGGTACAGATACGGCCGTGTATAGTGATACGGATGCGAACATAGAAGCTGCGGGTGCGGAATTCGACTACCGCAAAAAATATGAGAACACGCCGCTTGTGGTGATAGCAGGGCGTCCGAATGTCGGGAAATCTACCCTGTTCAATCGCTTTTTGCGGAAGCGCCGCGCCATTACCGATCCGACGCCCGGCGTAACCCGCGACCCCATCGAGGCACAGGCAATTATCAACGGGAAACCGGTACGGCTGATGGACACGGGCGGTTTTAAGCTGACCCGCAGCGGCGACGAAAAAGAAGACCAGATGGATGAGCTGGTTATAGAAAAAACGCAGGAAGCGCTCCGCCGTGCCGATAAAATTCTTCTATTATTAGAGGCCTCTGCACCCACTGCGGAAGACGAAGAGTTTATCCGCTTTCTGCGTCCCTATTGGGGTAAGCTCATCACTGCGGTGAATAAAACCGAAGGTGGGCGCGGCGAAGCGGAAGCCTATAACTACCTCAGCTTCGGCTTTCCGACACTCTTATGTATCAGTGCCGAACACGGGGACAATATTACGCCGCTTGCCGAAGAGATAACCAAGGGCTTGGACTTTTCGCGTGTATGCGAAGCGCCCGCCGATACTGCAATCCGCATTGCACTTATTGGCAAGCCCAACACCGGCAAGTCCACACTCAGCAACTACCTAACTAAGACTTCCGCATCGATTGTGTCGGAGATTGCCGGTACAACGCGCGATGTGGTGGAAGGAGAGTTTTTCTATAAAGACAGACAGTTTATCATTCAGGACACTGCCGGGATTAGGCGCAAGGCAAAAGTAAAAGAGGATATTGAGTATTACTCGGTTGTCCGCGCGATGAAGAGCTTGGAACATGCCGACATTGTCTTTCACCTGATCGATGCGGAGGAAGGGCTCACCGAACAGGATAAAAAGATCATCGTGCAGGCGACCAAGCGGGGGCTGGGCGTTATCTTTGTGTTGAATAAATGGGATTTGGTGAAAGGCGAAAAAAAATTCCGCGATGCGGAGCAGCATATCAAGATTATGTTCGGCAAGATGGAATATGCGCCGATTGTCCCTGTTTCCGCACAGAAAGGGAGCGGCATCCCCGACTTGCTCAACACCGCACTTGAGCTGTTCGAGCAACTGACAAAAAAGGTAGAAACATCCGCGCTCAACCTCGCGCTCAAGGACTGGCTTGAGGCGGTGCCTCCTCCGCACGGGCAGCGCAATTCGTTTACGATCAAGTATATGGTGCAAACCTCCGCACGGCCGGTTGAGTTTTTGATCTTTGCAAATAAACCCGACCTTGTCTCGGAATCCTATCTCCGGTACATCACCAACCGGATACGGAAAGACCTCGGCTTTAGCTCAATCCCCTTTTTAGTACGGGTAAAGGGTAGTCGGGTAAAATGGGAAGACCGGGTAAAACCGTGACAGGCTTTTCCATCGGCGAAGTTGAAAAGATAACCGGTATCAAGGCGCATGTTCTCCGCTACTGGGAACAAACGCAGCCCTTTTTGCGTCCGCAAAAGGATGAGCAGGGCAGGCGGCTGTATACCGATCATCACCTCGATTTAATCTTCCGTATGAAGTATCTGATTGAGGTGCGAAAGTTTACGCTTGAAGGTGCAGGCCGGCAGCTCCTCTCCGATCTTTCCGACAAGGGTGGGAGCAGCCGGATTACGGAGCTTTCCGGTATCCGCAGCGAATTACTCGATATGTATCGACTTTTGCAAGGAAGTAAAAATGTGTTTAAGCCGATATCTGAAGATTAACAAGCAAGTCTAGGCAATGCCTTGACGAGAGATAGAAATTCGCATAAGCTATTGAAGTGGAGGTTTGTCCGTGTTGAAGCTAAAAGCTCCCTTAATCATTGCCGGTACAACATGTGTTTTATCTATGCTTATCGGACTGATAAGTGGGGTTCGATTCTTACATATTTTGGGAAGAGGGCTTATTGCCGGTGTAGGAGCCGGAAGCTTTGTGTTCTGTGCACGGATTCTTTTAAAGCGATTTATCCCCGACCTTTTTGCACCTCCTGTTTTATCGGATATCGCTGAAACGGCAGATAGCTCTTCCGGATCAAATATTAATATTACCCTTGATGACGACTTGACGGCAGTAGCTCCTGCAACAGCAGGAGGTAATATGGGAACTTCTGCAACACCGAGCGCCACAGCGGGAGCGCAGGCAGAGTCTCAAAGCTCGGAGGCGTTTTCTGATGATTCTGCTACGGGCTCTTCAGATAACGATACTATATATGAAACGCCTGTAGATTCCGATTCTTCCCCTCTTTCTTTTAGCGATAGCTCTGAAGGCGATGGTGGCTTATCGGATTTACCTAATATGGGCTCATTTATAGATGATGATTTTGATGAAAATATCGATGATAGTGTACAACCGGATAGTAGCGGCTTTTCTATGACCGGTATTCAGACCGGTGGTACTGATAGTAAAGTAATGGCTCAGGCAATTAGAACCGTTTTAGCAACTGAGGATTAGAGGGTGGATGTTGATATAGTATGGGAAATATCAGTTTAGACACGAGACCGGAAGATGAGCTTTGGCTTGAGTATAAACATACACAAGACCCACAGCTTCGTGAGTTTTTTATTATAAAATACGCACCTCTTGTAAAATACGTTGCCGGTAAGGTTGCCGTTGGTATGCCGAATAATGTTGAGTTTGATGATTTAGTCGGGTACGGCGTATTTGGTCTGCTGGATGCTATCGATAAATATGATCCCGAAAAGAATGTGAAATTTAATACTTATGCAGTGACGCGGATCCGCGGCGCTATTTTTGATGAATTACGCTCAATTGATTGGGTTCCTCGTTCGGTACGTCAGCAATCCCGTGAAATTGAGGAAGTAATAGCGGATTTGGAAGCTCGGTTAGGGCACGGTGCGACCGATTCGGAAATTGCCGAAGCACTTGGCATGAGTGTCGAAGAATTCCATCAAGTTTTATTAAAAATTTCAGGTACCAGTATCATCTCCCTTACCGATTTACGGTTTGGGTCGGATGATTCCGAACAGACGCCTGTTGTAGACAGTATTGAAGCGCCGGCTTCGCTTAATCCCGATGTCATTGTAGAACGAGAAGAAATGAAGCGAATTATCGTGGATGCAATTAACGAACTTCCCGATAGAGAAAAAAAAGTATTAATCATGTATTATTATGAGGATATGACATTACGGGAGATTGGGAAAGTATTAGAGGTAACCGAATCGAGGGTGTCTCAGATTCATACCAGTGCAAACCTAAAACTTAAAGCAAAATTGAGCAATATTCGTAAGGGTATCCGTTAGGAGCGTTGCTATGATACATTTTGAACAAATTCGGGAGCAGATGAAGGAACAGTACGAAAAGGATTCCTCCCGTTTTTTTGTTGAAGTTACAGGGCAAACCCTCGAAGAAGCAATTGACAATGCTGCCGTCGAGCTCGGTTTACGCCGCTCCCTTATCGACTATGAAATTTTACAAAAAGGGGCTTCAGGTTTTTTTGTCTTAAACCCCAAAGAATGGAAAATTCGTGCTTACGAAGCACACAAAGTGCGTAAACCTAATGTTCATGCGGAGGTCGCTGCAGGTCTCAGTACGGAAGAATTACCGGAAGAAAATATGGATAGGGACGGAGCTGCGTATGTATTCTGCGCGCCCGACGGTGTATTCCTGAAAGTTACGCCGCCCATCGGTAACGGCAGAAAAGTAGCGCTTGCCGATGTTGTGGAACGAATACGCGATAGAAATGTGGCTGTCCCGCCGGATGAAATTTTAAAACCGATTGTTAAAGCCTGTGCGGATGAATATGTCAGAATAGGACATTATGAATATGTGCCCGGTAACGATGCGCTGATGTCCGTTGAAATCAGCGATGACGAGATGAAAGCATATCTTTTTGTGTCTCCACCGATGCCCGGCGGCGCCGATGTGTCGGCAGATATGATTATCACCTTCTTATCAAATAATCGTGTCATTTCAGGTGTTAATGAAAAAAGAGTTAAACAATTCCAAGATAGTCCCGTATATCGTGAAAATTATTTAATCGCAGAAGGAACACCGCCGCAAAAAGGCGCCGATGCGAAGATCCTTTTCAATTTTGAAACCGATAATACGCAGCTGCGCCTAAAAGAAAACAAGAGCGGGCAGATTAATTTTAAAGAGCTCAATCTTATTCAAAATGTCATTGAAGGGCAACCGCTTGCCCAAAAGGTTCCTGCTGAAGAAGGGAAAAGCGGAAAAACCGTTACCGGAAAATACCTACCCGCTGCATCCGGTAAAGATATAGCTATCCCATTGGGAAAAAATACTCGATTAGCCGAGGATAATCTGACGGTTGTTGCCGAAACGAAAGGTCAAGTTTTGCTGATAAAAAACAAGATCAATGTCGAGCCGATTATGACGATCGAAGGTAATGTGTCGATCAAGACCGGGAATATCGTGTTCCTTGGTACGGTATTTGTTAAGGGAAATGTTGATGACGGCTTCTCTATTAAGGCTGCGGGTAACATCGAAGTAAAAGGTACTGTCGGAAAGGCATCGTTGGATGCGGAAGGTGATATCGTCGTCAGTCAAGGTATTGCCGGGAAAGAAGGTGGGCATATCCGTGCGGGTAAGTCGATATGGTCTAAATTCATCCAAAATATCGAATTGGTAGAAGCGGGAGATATGGTTATCGTATCGGACGGTATCTTAAATTCAAAAATTATTGCTAATCATAAAGTTATTTGCCGTGGAAAGCGTGCTGATATCATCGGTAGTCAAGTAACCGCGTGCGAGGGGGTGTATGCTCGAAATCTCGGTAGCCCTGCAGGCGGTTCTGATACGGTTATCAGTGTCGGCTTCGATCCACGCAGCAAGGAGCGACTTGTCATACTAGAGAAAAATCTGCTTGCTTCCGAGAAAGCGCTCACAGCCTTAAAGCTTGATTTAAAATCGCTTGAAGGACAAAAAAAGATTCTCAAAGAGCTCTCCGAAGAGAAAGAAGCATTGCTTAAAAAGAAAAAAGAGTTACGCTATATTAACGAAACGGAAATTAAGGAGCTGCGAAACGAAATAGAACGGATACGAGATTATCTTGCTGCGCTAAAAACGGATGGACGGGTTTCTGTTTCAGGTAATATTTATACCGGTGTTCGGATTGTTATTAAAGATATTATCGAAGATGTACGGGTTGATTGCAAGGCAACGACATTCTTTTTGCAAAACGGTCTCGTGCGGTATGGCCCTTATGAGGACTATACCAATGATGATGACGTAAAGAGGACGCCCAGTGGGTATTCAACCGATTGATCTACAGACACTTTATACTCAACTTGATAAGGTCGGAAAGCTTCAAGGAGACGCACGGCAGACGTTTGCTGCAGAATTCGAAAACAGTCAGCAAGCTAACAAAGAAGATGCCGCGCGGCGCCAGCAAACGGTACAGAAAACCGAGGCTACAGGAGCTGAAAAAACGGCGATAAATAAAGACGGTTCAAACGGTTCTTCAGGAGGGGCATTTAACAATACTCCTCAACAGCAAAAAAATGAAACGCCTCTTACAGACGAAAAATCATATTATATTCAAGATCCCTTGCTTGGAAAAAAAATCGATATTTCAGGATAATTCCTATGCTTATTGTTGCCCTCATACTGCTCTGTATTAATATTATTTTAATGATTGTTTTTTATCGAAAGACATCACATAACTTTTCGCAAAATGCATACCGTGACCGTATTCGGGAAGAAGTAAATCGGCTTATTATCGATATTGAACATGAATCGGATCATGCGGTAACGGTACTTGAAGATAAAATTCAGCAGATAGAGAAGCTCCTTGCCGACACGGACAAACATATCGCGCTTGTCGAGCAGGAGCATGAAAAATGGCGAATGCAAAAAGATTTTCTTGGCTCCCGTCGGACTTTGCAGCAAGAAGATACTGAACCGGCAGTCGATACGAAAAAAAATACCGTGATGATTTATAAAAAACCTATCGGCATCCCCGAAGCTGCGGCAAAAGTCTCGCCTCTTTTGAATCCTCGGGAACAAGTTGTCGAACTGGCACGACAAGGATTCTCGATCGACTTTATTGCCGAAAAAGTAGATCTCCCTCTTGGTGAAATTGCACTTATTCTCTCTATAGGAGGATAGGTGAGGTACGAAAATAGATCTCAAAACTATCGGGCAAAACAATTATAGGAGTGATGATGATTACCAGTGCACTTTTTTCGGATCTCTATGAGCTGACAATGGCTCAAGGTTATTTTAAACGCCAAAACAATCGGCCGTGTGTCTTTGATATGTTTTTTAGGCGCAATCCGTTTAGAGGAGGGTACGCGGTCCTTGCAGGTCTTGAGCCGTTGCTCGAAGCGATTCAAGCCTTTCACTTTGATGACTCCGATATAGCCTACCTTGCGACTCTCCATCTTTTTGATGATGACTTTCTTAGCTATCTCAAGGATTTCCGCTTTTCAGGTTCGGTATGGGCAATGGATGAAGGAAGCCTTATATTTCCCAGCGAGCCGGTACTGCGTATCGAAGCGCCGATTATCGAAGCATTGCTTCTCGAAGGGCTTATCCTCAATACTATCAATTTTCAAAGTTTGATTGCAACAAAGACCGCCCGCATCTGGCTTGCGTCGGGGAAGTCTTCTATTATGGAATTCGGCTTGCGGCGTGCGCAGGGGCCGGACGGCGCGATGAGCGCTACCCGTGCGGCTATTATCGGCGGGGCGGCCGGTACCAGCAATACACTCGGCGGAAAGCTTTACGGCGTACCGGTGATGGGTACCATGGCTCACGCATGGGTGATGTCTTTCCCCACTGAAGAAGAGGCGTTTGAACAATACGCCGCCATCTATCCCGATAAGTCGGTATTCCTTATCGACACGTACAACACGCTCGGTTCCGGCATCGAGGCGGCAATAAAAGTCGGGAAAAAACTGCAAGCGCAAGGGAAAAACTTCGGCGTCAGACTTGATTCAGGGGATATGCAGTATTTAAGCACCGAAGTACGGAAACGGCTCGACGCTGCCGGTTTACCCGAAGCCAAAATCTCCATTTCCAACGAACTAACCGAAGAAATTATCGAATCGCTCATTTTGAACAAAGCGCCGATTGACTCGTGGGGTGTCGGCACTCACATGGTAACCGGCGGGCAAGAATCTTCGTTCACCGGTGTATACAAACTTGCCGCGCGTCAATCCGATGACGGAACGTGGCTGCCGGTGATGAAGCTGTCGGATAATCCTGCAAAGATTACCAATCCGGGCATTAAACAAGTGTGGCGGCTCTACGACAGTGACGGATTTTTTAAAGCTGATATTATCGGTTTATATGATGAAACGCTCGATGCCGAAGT
This sequence comes from Treponema sp. OMZ 906, assembly GCF_024181185.1. Lineage (NCBI taxonomy): Bacteria > Pseudomonadati > Spirochaetota > Spirochaetia > Treponematales > Treponemataceae > Treponema > Treponema sp. OMZ 906. The sequence continues at coordinate 180,056 of NZ_CP051196.1, forward strand.
AATGAACACCTACTATCACCCGTTGAACGATTACCAAAGCTTTTCGTTTAAGGCGGTAAAGGCGGAGGAATTGCTCCACCTAAAAATTACCGATGGCGTATACACCGGCAAAAAGGAAACGCTCCAAGAGCTGCATCAGCGGGCAAGCCGGCAGCTTGAATGTTTACATCCGACTTCCCGCCGCCTGCTCAACCCGCACATCTACAAGGTGTCGCTTACAAAGACGCTCTTTGCAATGAAGCAGAAGCTGCTGCATTCCCTGCGCCGTGGATAAAAACCGTATCGTCTGCAACCATCTTATAAGATCAACATCTCCGACCTAGAGCGTCGGGGGTGTTGATTCTGCCTCATTTTTTTGTTATGCAAAAAAACACGCGACCGAGAATCTCGGTTCCAGTAAAGGTACAGCTTATCGGATTTCCGAAAGGAACTTCATCAAAGTAAAAATCTTCGGCGCGGTAAAAAACAAAACTATACGGTAATAAACGATCGATGGTCCCATTGCGGTTTAATAGAGGATGCGGCAAACCGATTATGAGCGCATTACCGTGCCGGTCTACTACACCGCTAATCTTTCCCATACAAGGTAAAAACTCAACAGCTTCGTCGGTTAGCGGGTCTTGTTTGTACGGCAAAAAACCGGTTGCAGGACATTTTCGCCGCAAATCGCTTAGCATTTGCAAAAAGAGCGTATCAGTCGGCGTACCGAATGCTTCGCCGATTGCTTCCCAGCCGGTATAGGGAGAGCTGATAAGTTTTTGCAAAAATGCTATGCCGCCGGCATCTTTAACATGGACAGAATTTTGGCTATCCCACGTCATACCTCCCTTTTGCCAAAAACACCATGATAAAAACAGTGTCATAGCTCCTCGCTGTCCTACCGAATCATCTAAGCCGGCTGCGCTGTTCTTGCAAAAAGAATATCCTAGCGTATTGGAAAGAAAGACATGAAAAAATTTGATATTGCCCCCGCTGATACCATACCCAATCAAGTTTTCTGAAAGATGACTGATACCTTCATCAAGAAATATATCAGCGCGTTTTGCTTGAGTATCTCCTGCTTTAATCCGGTTATAGGTCTTTTTCGTAAACGTTACTGCATGGGTTAACTCATGTCCGATTGTCGCGGCAATCGATTTGTAAAAATACTGATCGTTCGGTATTGAAGACGGCATAGCTGCATAAATAATATCACCTTCGTTACTGGCAGGATTATAATTTTCGGAGCTCGTATCGTTATTTCGTTTAAAAAAATCGGCAGGATTAAAAAAGCCAAGCGCCCTTTTTTCATTATTTATCGTAGGAGAAAAGACAATCGTAAATTTCTGATTATGGTCAATATCCGCAGCCGTTCCCCAAATCTCAGCTACTCGGATATAAATTGTGTTTTCAAATTCCGCTATACAGGCATCAATGGCGGCGGTATCGGCTGCATATTCTTTTGGGAGCCACACCGTTATGGTATCTGAGGTATAATAGCGTTTAAAAAGTATGTTATGCGGTTGTCCCGATTGAAACGCCGTATTAACAATAAGAAAGTTTCTTTCATTTTCGTCCTGTAAAGGAGAAACAGTATTCCGTTTGAATATCCGAGGAGGAGAAACGACTTGAAGTTTTTGCATATCACCGGAACCGGTACAACGAAATAACTTTAACTCATCTTCGTTGTTATTTAGGCCATTTGCTTTCGCAGTGATGTTGTTATCTACGTTATTACTATAACGCGCTTTAGGCAACATCTCTGTTATACAGGTTAGCTCCGATGCCGATCCGTCCAAGGATACGATATACGGTTTATATTGATTATTTTTTATAACACAGGTATACGGGAGATATGGCAGCAAAAATCTTGTTCCGTTTTTTTCGATATTATTTCGTTCCGTTACGGTAATCGATACGGAAACACTGGCGCCCCGGTGTACATCACGGGCAGTAATAATATGCGTGCCGGCAGAAAGGCGGCAGGATATTTGAGCCCCCGTGCCAAGATTCCCATCGAGTGAAGAACTCCAAGAAACGGAAGTAATATTTTTGTCGATAGCACAGGTAGCTGGAATATCGTCATAGTAGACATTCCCAGCAATGGGAGACACAATAGTAAAATCTTTAGGTTGGATACTATTGTGCTGACAGCTTAACAATGAAACGAATAGAAATATAAAAAAGATTTTATTCGGTTTCAAATTGTAGTCCTTCCGTCCGGCGAGACGATACTGAATAATAAAAAGCTTTTTCCAAGAGAGGATCTCCTGCGATTCTTTGCGCAGTGATAATAATTCGGTATTGTTTATGCGCAGTTAAAGTATGCGCAGGAATGGTAAGCTGGGCTGCCGTTGACGAGCAGCTATACACGTTGCTGAGTGCTGTTTTAATTTCTACCGTATATACACATTCTGCGCCCAAAGGTTCCCACGCAATTTGAATTGTCTTTTGTGAAGAGATGGCCTCTCCTTTCAGTACGGATTTTCCGGACTCATCTTGAAACACGGTAATCGGTGGAGCTTTAGATAATTTATGATGCGGTACGGTGAGCGTCAGTGTATCGGTTGCAGCATTGGTATGTACTCGTATTCTAATATCTCCGTTATCCGGTAATACGGCTTGTATCCAATAATAATATTTTGCTGCATCGAATTCCAAAAAGTACGCACGATTGTTTTTGTCGATACAGATAACCGAAGCAGCTGTTACGGCATTCCCATCCTTGTTTTCTACAAAAACTTTTATCAGACTTTCTTCGTTTTTTTCGGATTGAATGATCGCTCTTACAGAAAGTTTTGCGTTTCTGTTGGTAGTTTCCGCCGTATGGAGATTTTTACAACCGCTGTTTATGGGCAATAGGGCACATAGCAATAAAAGCCAAGACGAACCTCTAGATTTTATATACATGGGAACCTCCTCAATAATTGATACTCAACGCTAAGCCGAATTGGTTGGGGGCGATGATAGGTACGGTATGAATAGACACTTCTGCTTTTGCCGGACTCAGTGCTTCTTTAAGCGTTCTATTGTATTTTGCTGTATGCACACTTACGCTGATAATGGAAGCAAGTTTGTTTGCCAGAAAGACGCCGAATCCTGTTTGAACGATTATTTTGGAGATTTTCATTGTCTTATCAATTGATGAGAATGTGTCCGCTACTTGTTTGTCGTCTTGTCCTAATAGTAGAGCCGGTAATAAAAGAACGTACATAAGCCCCCCTCCTAAATAAATAGAGCCGGCAGTAACTATGGTACCGACTGCAAGGCTGTCTATTACCATATGTGTTATTCCGCCGACTCTATCTTTATTGATAAAGTTACCGATACCAAAGCCGAGTAAACAATTAAATAGGAGCGGTTTCACATACCCCAGTCTGTATTGTCCTTGTATATCAAGCCGCCGTCCTTCGGGCAGCAGCAAGGCTTGCTGATTGATGAGCGCTTTGTTTTTAAAAAGTCCATCCTTAATCAGGTCATCAATCCGAATTTCTGCCATTGCCCCCTGTACTTCGGCTATTTTAGCAGGGGAAATTTCCGATAAGGTCTCTGCCCCTATCGTTGTTTCTTGGGCAACGGTATTGCTTTGAACCGCTTTATTTTCGTCTGCTTGAAGCAGCCCTTGCGGATAAGCCGTAAGAGCTATACAGAATATAGTGCATAGAAATACATCTTTTTTCATATTTTATCCTCCTTGTGTATAGGATTTATACCCGCATAGCGGAAATAGTTGCGTATTTGTCGTCAAGGTTCCTATTAAAGAAGATATAGTGATTTTTATACAAGACGTTTATACCGTTAGCCCAACCTGAAACCGTTTTATCGATGCCCAGAAGTTTTCCTGTTTTTGCATCGAATACCAATAGGCCGTTGCCGTATGTTATTATGTATATTTTTCCGTTCGCAACGATCAAAGGAGTACGATATGAACCGTATTCTAACGGCGCACTCCATAAAAATTTTAATGTTACGGCGTCGATGCACATCAGTGAATAGTCGCGTTGCCATCCTATGCGTCCTCGCGTAAACCGCACGGTAATGTAATACAGACGTTCATTATCATATCGAACTTTATGCAGTGAAACAGTTGACTCAGCAAGATTTCCTATTGAAGGAGGCGCTATTTCTCCGTCATACCGATTAAGTATTGAGCCGTCTCTTTTATCTATACGTATAAAGGAATTGGTTAACACATATAATACATCGTCCCTGATGCACAATTTACTATCGGAGTATCCCTCTATATTATCCAGCTGTTTTTCCCATTTAATCGTTTCGGTTTGCAAATCGATGGCAACGACAACCCCGTAACCGTTTGGATACTCTCGATTGCATGTCAGCAGGTACAGAATATTATCTTCGATAAGCTGGTCGGATACTAATTCGCCCCCATTCCAATGAGCATTAAGATGCATCGGAGAGGGAGGACGGATTTGTATAGCGTACCCTTGTGTATAGTCGATTGCCATTACATCAAGTTTTAACAGGTCGTTTGTACCCCAATAGAGCGCTCTACCATCCGTCATGATCGTATTGGATAGGCTACGGTTACGGGATATTTCTTCTTTTGTCGATCCTATTTGTACTAACGCCGATAATTTTCCGTCCGTATCTGAGTAACAATACAATAGCCCGCTTTCAAAGCGCATAATATAAAGAGTATCTCCGATTTTTACAATGTTTGAAGAGTTTTTGCCGTCACCGATATATATCTTATTCCCTGTCCATTCATCGATTCCCGTTTCCATATCGCGTTTTACCAGATACATTGTTTCCATATCTTCACGTTCTAGCAGATACAGGTACTGCCCTTCAGTGTATGGATTGCTTGTGTCCCATACCTTTTCCAAACAGAGCTGCCAAGCATAACAGGGGGTATAGCGAGGATATTTCTTTTCTACACCCATAAATAGAAGATCGCAAGAACTGCTCAGAATTAATAATATTATAGTCGTTGCAGAAAAAATGCTTATTCCGGTACTGTGCTTACCAAAAAGAAAAGTTTTGCGTTTCATGTTAGTTTTCTCCTTTAAACACTGCGGCAGCAAAGGCTGCCGCAAATCCCCTATACCCGAATAGCGCACAGGGTTGCGCGGTTTGTTTTAAAGTTCTTGTTAAAAAAGATGAAGTAATCTTTATACAGTACATTTGCTTCGTCCCCCCATGCGATAATACTTTTATCCACGCCCAACAACTTCCCTGACTTTGCATCGGATACCCGCAGCCCGTCTATATGCGTTACGATATATGCCTTTCCATCCTTTACTACCGGATACGTACTGCTGGAACCGCTTACCGGATGGAAGCCCCACAGGAATTTAAGCGTCTTTGCATCGATGCAAACGAGGGAATATACCAGCTCCCATGAGTCTCCTGTTTGTGAAGGTGTTTCAGTGGAAGCAACTGTTGTATAGTATAATCTATCGTTATCATACCAAATACCGCATAAAGATATCGCAGGAATCATCATCGGCTGTGTAAAAGGCGGCCCAATTTCATCGTATCGATTTAATATATCACCATTTTGTTTATCGATTCGTAGAAGCGACGTATCCAATATATATATAATATTTTTTTGAATCAGCAATGGATTGTGGACAACTCCTTGAAGCCCATGTAATTTTTTTTCCCATTTTACCATTTCACTTTGTAAATCAATTGCTACCAGTGTACTGTAGCCGTCAGGATAGTCGCGATTGTAGGTATTAAAATAAAGCATATTGTCATCTATAATCGGCGCTGACCAAAAAATACACTGGCGCCAATCAGCTTTGGTATATAGACTGCGCGGAACACGGATTTGTATTGCCCCGTTTTGCGTGTAATCTATTGCATCTAAATCAAGTTTTAAAAGATGTGCGCTAATGCTCCCCGGCTCTCCCGCACTTCCCCAATATAGTGCAGCCCCATCCGTTACAATTTTTTCAAGCTTACATCTATTGTGAAGCGCTTCCTGTTCCGTCGTTCCTACCTGTATCCGCGCTAATCGCGTACCGTCAATATCTGAATAACAATAGATAATACCATTTTTTCGCATAAAATAGAGCTTATTATCGGCTTTTACGATATTTGACGAGTACCACTGATGTCCATCAAATATTTGATCTGCCTTCCATACATAAGCGCCGGTTTCCATATCTATTTTTATCAGCTGTACCCCATCCTCTTTTTCTCTTTCAATATTCTGAAGAAGGTATAAATAGTTGTCTGCAGTGTATGCTTGAGAGTGAATTTGCATTCCATCAAGCTCTAATTTCCACGCATAGTTAGGCATATAGACCGGTTCTTCTTCTTTGCTATTTCGTTTCCCGCTATTAAACAAAAAATCGCAGGAAGAACATGCGGTAAGTAATAAGGATGATAAGATAAAAAGTAAGTATTTCTTCATAAGTACAATCCTTTAAAAACTGCGGCAGCACAGGCTGCCGCAAATCCCCCTACACCCGTATTGCGCACAGGGTTGCGCGGTTGGTTTTAAAGTTCTTGTTAAAAAAGATGAAGTAATCTTTATACAGCACATTTGCCTCGTTCCCCCATGCAATAATACTTTTATCTACACCCAATAGCTTCCCTGTCTTTGCATCGAATACCCGCAGTCCGTCTATATGCGTTACGATATACGCCTTTCCATCCTTTACTACCGGATAGGTACTGCTTGTTCCGCTTACCGGATGGAAACCCCACAGGAATTTAAGCGTCTTTGCATCGATGCAAACGAGAGAATAAATAAATTTTTTCGGTATACCTGTTTGTGAATGTGCATCGCTTGAGCAGATAGTGGTATAGTACAATCTACCGTTATCATACCAAATGCCGCATAAAGACGGTGAAGGGGTTGTAGCCGGATGTTCCGCAGAGTTTTCTTCGCTATCGTAGCGGGTTAAAATGTCTCCGGTATGCTTATTTACGCGTAAAAGAGAACTATTGATAACATACAGAATATCATCTCGTACGAGTAACGTATTAAGCGTTGTTCCGGCAACACCGTATAATTGTTTCTCCCATTTTACCGTTTCACTTTGTAGATCAATTGCTACCAGTGTACTGTAGCCGTCAGGATAGTCGCGATTGTAGGTATTAAAATAAAGCATATTGTCATCTATAATCGGAGCTGACCAAAAAATACATTGGCGCCAATCAGCTTTGGTGTATAGACTGCGCGGCACACGGGTTTGTATTGCCCCGTTTTGCGTGTAATCGATTGCATCTAAATCAAGTTTTAAAAGATGCGCGCTAATGCTCCCCGGCTCTCCCGCACTTCCCCAATACAGCGCAGTTCCGTCCGTTACAATTGTTTTAAGAAAGCAGCGGTTACGGATTGCCTCCGCTTCTGTTGCTCCTACCTGTATCCGAGCTAATCGCGTACCGTCAACATCTGAATAACAATAAATAATACCATTTTTGCGCATAAAATAGAGCTTATTATCGGCTTTTACGATATTTGACGAGTACCACTGATGTCCATCAAATATTTGATCTGCCTTCCATACATAAGCGCCGGTTTCCATATCTATTTTTATCAGCTGTACTCCATCCTCTTTTTCTCTTTCAATATTCTGAAGAAGGTATAAATAGTTGTCTGCAGTGTATGCTTGAGAATGAATTTGCATTCCATCCAGTTTTAGCTGCCAAGCATAATTAGGAGTATAGGACGGTTCTCTTTCCGTATCCTTCTGTTTATTACTATTGAACAGCAAATCGCAGGAAGAACATGCGGTAAGCAATAAGGCTGATAAGATAAAAAGTGAGTATTTCTTCATAAGTGTGCTCCCTTTGAACTGTTGCGGCAGCAACAGCTTCTGCAACAGTTCCTATTAAAGTTCTTACCGAATCCCTTTTCCTTGCTCTATCATACTCGTAATCTCCTCTTGCACTTCTTTTGGCGGCATCTTCGTACCATTATAATTAAAAATTTCCGCATGATTGTAGTTAAAGGTAGTATAACCTTTATCTTTATCTCCTACAATTTTCCCGTGTACACTCTTCGGGATATACTGGCTTTCTTTTGCAACAAGGCCGTCGTGTTCGGATGAGCCGAGCAGGTTATTTACGCGGCTGTCGAAGTTCCAGCAATATTCACGCGCCTTGACACAGGCTGCCGCATAGCGGGGACTTCCCGTAAATAAGCCGACAATCCCCACGCATTTTACAATATGAATACCTTCCGCAGCGGCAAAAAATCCTCCTGTTACGTTCAGCACTGTACGTATACCTTTTTCTGTACTTCCGGCTATACTCAATACATTGTTTTTTGTACCGGCGATATAGCCTATCGGAATGTTTTCAGGTAGTTTAGACGTATGCTTATATCCAATGTATGTGCTATACACAGGACTATACTGCCAACGCAACGCCCAATACTTCCATCCCCAGCGGTTTGTTACCCTTTCCCATCCCAAGTGCCGGGTCGTGCCGGTTTGTACCTGATAGGAATACGGTTTTGATTCTATAACATTTTGCTTTATAAAATCGCTTTGCGGTATCATATCCCGAATTTCGCAGTACTCATTTAAGGTGGTTTGTTCTGCTGCCGCTGTTGTTGCTTGTAATGCCGGCTTTACCCATTGGCTTAGTCCAGGGTGCTTATCTAATATGAAATTAATGAGCCACCACCCCAATTTATTGAACTCTCGTTCATCAAAACCGGCAAAATATTTACCACAACCATTGATATTTCTGGAAAACAAAATAACCGTAATTATCATCTACAAGTAAAGGAATCGTTTCCAAAAGCCTGATGGTTTTTATTGATGTGTTCGGAGTTGAGCCTAGTGAATATGTCCTGAGTACTGCATCCCGTTCCGGTTCTGTACTGTTAAAATAAATTGTTGTTAATGCATCTTTATACTCATCATTATACATGGTGCCATTTAAAATACTCTTATAATCAGCAGCATTAATCCTTAATTTTAATTTCGATTTTATGATCATAAAAAAACTGCGAGGATTTGAATTATATCGCAAATCCATGTATGCTGCTTTTCCATTTTTGATAGTAATTTTTTTCCCGTCTTTGAAAACTATTGGATAAATATTCTCAGATTCAGAAAAATTATCAATATCTTGAAAGTAGGTTCCGGGAACAAACTTTGAAGATACATAACCGATTTTTCCCTCAGCGTAAAGTTTACTAATATCTTGAAAACTTTTGTTCAAAATGGGATTGCTTTCTTCAATTGGCTGAATATCATTAATGGAACATTTATTAAAGACAGATTTTGTTTTCTCAGAAATAAATTCAACAGTTAACGGACTTTCTGTCATGTTCAGAACATAAAACTCTGCCGTATGTTCACTCATATCCGTTACTTGTATGCATGAACTAAAGGGAAAACATAAAACAACAACTAAAACCAATGCACGTATAAAATCTTTTATTTTCATTTATAACCTCTCTTTTCTAAAATATTCCAACGCTCAGCTTTACCCTGCTCAACGGTTCATAAAGCTGCGATGTCCCGTCCACTGAATTTTTGCAAGCCGCTGCTGCAAGCAGAGCTGACAGAATAAAAAGATACGATACTTTTCTTTGCATAATCACTCCTTTGCATCCGTACGTGCAGTTTACAAACTGCGGTTTGAACAAGTTCTTGTTCATAACATAAACACTCGCCGTCCCAAAACCGAACCGACGCGTATTCCGCTTCTCTATACTCAAGCGTAAAGGAGCTTTTCTCTGCCGTCAAGTCGATATTCTGCAAAGAACCGGAGTTCTTAAAAAAAGAACTTTCGGTTCTCTTTTTTCGGGGTTGTTTAAAAAACGGTCTGACGTGTTTGTCTTGATGACCTTATTGAATTAATTCATGCTGCTGTATAAAAATGAGAAAGGCATGATAATTCGCAACGTTCAGCGCTTTGTAAATTTCGGTCATTTCTTTTTTTATCACCGATTCCGAAATACAAAGTTTGTCGCCGATTTGTCTGAAGGTAATACCCTCCGCCGCTAAGCAGAGGCATTGGTGCTGCCGATCGGTTAACCGGAGCGAAGATACGTGGATGGGCGTTTTTCGTGTATAATAGTGTTTTAAATCATCTGCAAACAGGACAAACAGGGCAGCTGCCATAAAAAAACCAAGCCCAATGTGCAGCAACGAAAGCATAAAAGCGGTGCTCCCATGCCGAAACCACTGGGTAATCAAAACAGCTGCAAAGCTGCCGCCTAACACACTAATCTTATATCGGATATATGTTTTAAAGAAATTCGCTTTTAATAGAATGAGTAATCCTGCCAGATATAAAGAAAGTCCGAGCAAATTGCCGCCATGATAAATATTGACCAATCCTGCAATCAAACACGGAAACGTATACAGGATGATGAAGCGGGGTTTGATTGCGATATAACCGAGCATAACCGCACATAAAATATTGGATAATCTGATCAGCCTATCTGACGGAAGAACGGAAATATACTGCAATACAATGACGGCAACGGTAACGGGTAGCATGATAAGAGCCACAAGCCGGGATTTTTTTATGAGAGTTTGGGTATAGATAAAATGCCGTATTTCTTCTATAGGTTGTTTAGTGCGCATAGAAGTATTCCTCTTGCCGATCGGTATTCCATATAGCATACCGGTTAAAACCGGAACCGTAAAGTCCTTGCCGATGGCTTTTATCAATACCAATACCGCGGGATGAATTGCTTGCGGACAACCCGAAAATAACCGGTACCCGGACAATCCGCAAGCTGATTCGTGCGATGGGGTTGATTCCTGCCGTTTTTCTACCGCCACGGATGGCGGTTGTGCCTCTCTTTTAATCGTGTATTTCGAAGCGGAAGCCGAGCGGTAAATGGTCTGAATACCCTTCGCCGGTCAGTACATTGTATCTGACCGGTTTACCGTCTTCAATCAGCGGCGGTTCATACAATACAAAAAACAGCAGCGGTTCGATATAAGCCTGTCCCGTATCCGAAGCGTTTTCTGAAACCTCATAATCGCTCGTACCACTCTCGTAGAAAATATGATCGATTTTCTCCCACGAATTTTTAAAGTAATAGCTGCCGTTCGGCTGTGCGCCCGCTTCGTTCTCTGTTCTATAGCTCGATACGTTCCAACACACCGGAAAATCAGACAGCTGATTAAATTCTTCCAATGTCTGATTAAAGTCTCCGCATACGACAAAGGGGATATCCGGATTTCTTTCTCTGTGTTCTTGAATTTTTTTTATCAACTGAGCTTCTTGTTGAGCGCGGACGACTGCACTGTCGGAACCACCGGTTTTTGATTTCCAATGCACGGCAAAAACGGTTAATAACTGCGGCTTATCTTTGCTCCCCGTATTCAATACCACCTCAATTAGCGGACGCAGCGACACCTTTTTTTCGGTCTGCAAGCGATGTACAAAATAGCGTTCAACAGGATACTTACTCAAAATCACCGTAGTAAAGGCGCCTTTATCCGAATGCGGCGGGCATACTGCATAGGGATAATTTTCTCCATTCGGTAGTTGTTTACAGAAGTCCTCAATCACGCGGTTACTTTCAACCTCCTGCAAGACCACGATATCAGGCAACCGGTCTTTTTTCCCTGTCAGCTTTTCTCCTGCTGCAAATATGGTGCCTTTAAGCCGTTCGAGGCGGGCTTTGTACTTCTGAGCTGTCCATCGGGATTTACTCCCTTTGTATTCTTTAAACTCGGTACCGTCCTCTACGGCGTCAAAGAATGTCTGCGTGTTATACGTAACGAGTGTAACAGGCTCATTAAACTGCCTATCCGTAAGGGGAGTACACCGCGTGCATTGTAGAAAGAAAACGCCCACGGCAATGCAGGCAAAGAACGGAAATAACAATCGTTTAAGTTTCATGGCTTAACCTCCGGCTCTTATATAGAGCACGAGACGCAAAATGGCTATAAAATCAGGCTTGAAAAAACATATTTCATGTATTAAAATACGAAAATCAGTTCCAATAAAAAGTACTTTGGACACGTCACAGAAGCAATAGTTATAAATTGCAATAGAATCTTCTATAAAAAATTTTATAAAAGAGGGAAAAGTATTGAGAGGAGTAATAGTATGATAACTAATCTTGTGTATTCCGTATTGGTGCTTGTTCTTGCGGGGAGCATTGCAGCATTGCTGTATGCCTTTGCAAAAACGCGCTGGATTAACCGGCAGCCGGTAGAGAACGATGACTTACGGCGCATCAGCGGGTATATCTCGGAAGGAGCAATGGCTTTTTTGAACCGCGAATATAAGGCATTGGTGCCTTTTATTGCAGCGGTTGCTTTGTTTTTGGCTGCCGGAAATAAAGGCGAGCTTAAAATGGAAGCGCTTACTTTCGTATTGGGCGCAGCAGTATCCCTGTTGGCAGGATTTATCGGCATGAAGGTTGCAACTGCGGCAAATGCGCGCACGGCGCAGGCGGCAAAAAACGGCGGTCTTACCCCGGCATTAAAGGTTGCATTCTCCGGCGGCAGCGTCATGGGTATGAGCGTTGTCGGTCTTGCGCTATTCGGATTTTTTATTGTAATGCTTATAGGAACCCTGACTTACGGAACGGATATCAAGACTTTTTATAATATAACGTTACCGCTTGGAACCGCCTTTTCGCTTGGCGCTTCCTCAGTCGCGCTTTTCTCTCGTGTCGGCGGCGGTATCTTTACCAAAGCGGCGGACGTCGGTGCAGACTTGGTCGGTAAGGTAGAAAAAAACATTCCCGAAGACGACCCGCGCAACCCTGCCACTATTGCGGATAACGTCGGTGATAACGTCGGCGACGTTGCAGGTATGGGGGCAGACCTCTTTGAATCCTTTGTCGGTTCGCTGATTGGAGCGATGATTCTCGGTTTAACCGTCGTCGCTTCCGATTCCCTTAAATTAAAGCTTATGGTATTGCCGCTTTTGATTGCGGTTTTGGGTATTGTTGCATCCTTAGTCGGAACGATATTTGTACGTGCAAAACCGGGAAGCGATCCTCAAAAAGCGTTGAACGCCGGTACCTTCGGCGCGGCAATCCTGGCAACTGTTTTCTTGTTTATCGTATTGAAGTTCTTTATCGGCGAAGAAACCTTTAATGGAACCGCCGGTATGTACCATATCTTCGGTGCAACGATTACCGGCCTCGCCTCCGGCGTTCTTATCGGGCTTTTAACCGAGTACTATACCGGTACGGGCAAGAAGCCGGTTGTTTCGATTATGAATTCATGCGAAACAGGCGCCGCAACAACGATTATTACCGGTCTCGGCGTCGGTATGCGCAGTGCATTCCCGACCATCGTATTGATCGGAGCGGCAATCTGGGGCAGCTTCAGCTTGGCAGGCCTCTACGGTGTCGGTATTGCGGCAGTCGGTATGCTGGTTACGCTCGGCATCCAGCTTGCCGTCGATGCTTACGGCCCCATCGCGGATAACGCAGGCGGCCTTGCTCAGATGGCGGAGTTCCCGGGCGAAGTACGTGAAATTACCGACAGCCTCGACGCCGTCGGAAACACTACCGCTGCAATCGGGAAGGGTTTTGCTATCGGTTCCGCAGCATTAACCGCTATCATCCTTTTTACCTCATTTAAAGAACATACCGGCGTCGATATTGTCGATATTACGAATATTCCCGTTCTGACCGGTATCCTGCTGGGCGTTGCGGTGCCGTTCCTCTTCTCCGCTATGGCGATGTCCGCAGTCGGTAAAGCCGCGTACAAGATGATAGAAGAAGTGCGCAGTCAGTTTAAAAATAAGCCCGGCATTTTGAACCACACCGAAAAGCCGGACTATAAGCGCTGCGTAGACATCAGTACGCAGGCCGCTATCCGCGAAATGGTTATCCCCGGCCTTGTTGCCATTATCACACCGATTTTAGTCGGCTTTGTCGGCGGCCCGGCGATGCTTATCGGGCTATTAACCGGCGTTACCGGCTCCGGCGTTGTACTCGCCATCTTTATGGCAAATTCGGGCGGCGCATGGGATAACGCAAAGAAGATGATTGAATCGGGCAGCGGCGCAGGCAAAGGCTCCGAAGCGCACAAGGCCGCCGTTGTCGGCGATACGGTTGGCGATCCCTTCAAAGATACCGCCGGTCCTTCGATCAATATTTTGATAAAGCTGATGTCGATGGTCTCATTGGTTATCGCACCGATGCTGAAAACTTTCTGGGGCTTATAAAAGAAGACCTCTGTATAGAACTTGCGGTAATACGCTCCGATGGGTGTAAACCGCAGGGCAAAAAAAAGCCGGTTTATGGTTGTCCATAGACCGGCTTTTTTATAATTTGTTGAATCTTCTTCTCGTTATCGGTTTTTTTTCTGTACTTCTTCCGCTTTTCGGGAAATTTTATTCCAAACACCGGAAACACCCATTGCTTTTTTTACGATTTTAAGGGTTTGTGCGGCTTCCGCCCGCATCTTCATCGTACCGTTGTAAATAATTTCGTCGATGAAGCCTCGTTTGGATGCATACATCGCACGCCGTTCTCTAATAGGTTCAAGGAAAGTATTGATGGCGGCGGCGAGTTTATCCTTTACTTCGACATCGCCAACCTTTCCCTTCCGGTAGCGTTCTTTTAAATCTTCAATTTCCGCTTTGTTCGGATTAAAGGCATCATGGTAGATGAACACCGGATTCCCCTCTACAGTTCCCGGAATATCGGCGCTGGTTCGGTTGGGATCGGTGTACATACTGCGTACCTTTTTTATCACTGTTTTTTCATCATCGCAGAGAAATATCGCATTGCCGAGGCTCTTCGACATCTTAGCCTGCCCGTCCGTACCAACAAGCGAGCCGCAATCGCTTACCATAACCTCCGGCAACGGAAACACATCACCGTACATATAGTTAAAGCGTTTTGCGATTTCCCGCGTCAATTCGACATGGCTTTCGTTGTCCTTGCCGACCGGTACTAGATTTGCACGGGGCAACAGAATATCGGCAGCCTGCAGCACCGGATAGCCGAGGAGCCCAAGCGGTAATTCGGAAAGATGGGCTGCCTTGGCCATATCCTTTATGGAAGGAATACGCTGCAGCCGCGGTACGGTAACAAGGTCGGAAAAGAACAGGTTCAATTCGCATACTTCCGGTACCGCTGATTGCAGATAAATAACCGATTTTTCAGGATCGATTCCGCAAGCTAAATAATCCAGAGCCATTTGCCGCACATTATCGGCAAGTTCATCGATATATTGTTTATCAGGCTTTGTCGTCAGTGTATGTAAGTCCGCAATGATAAAAAAGCATTCAAATTCGTCTTGAAGCCGCACACGGTTCCTAATCGAGCCGACATAATGTCCCAGATGAAGGTTCCCTGTAGGACGATCACCCGTTAAAATTCGTTTTCTTTCCATAAAGGCGATAGTACCATGTTTATCTTTAGCAGTGCAAGGGTAACCGCAAAAGAATCAACGCGTTAGTACATAATCGACTTAACCAAAATGAACAGCATTACATTCCTCATAACGAGTTTTGATAAATTGACATTGGAAAATATATCGTTAAATCGAAAAAGGGAAGGATTATGATATATAGACGATTGGGTGGATGTGTAATATATGGAAGGAAAATAGCGCTCCGCTATCGAGATGCAGCAACCGGCAAAGTGTATATTTTGTTCAGTTGCCGCATTTCGAACAATTGTTATGGGAACCCCTAAAAGCTAACCCTATTTTTAGAGATGCCTTTATCTTCTTTTGCCGAATAAGCGGAGGAGGGCTAAGAAGATATTAATAAAGTCAAGATACAGCTCTAATGCGCCGATAATCGCAACCTTCTTAAAATCTTCATTATCCTGTGCATAACGGGCAGCTTGTGTAATCTTTTGCGTGTCATAAGCGGTTAGTCCGGTAAAAACACCGACAGCCACAAAAGAAATCAGCCAACTGAGCGAAGAAGAATGCATAAACCAGTTAACGATTGATGCAATGATCAATCCGGTAAGCGCCATCATCAAATACTTACCAGCCGAGTTTAGATTGCTCTTTGTTGTTGCCCCGTAAATACTCATTGCACCGAACATCAGCGCCGTTATGACAAAAATACTTGCAACAGAAGTACGCGTGTAGGCAAAGAGTACCACCGAAAGCGTCAATCCGTTAACAATCGAGTAGATCACAAAAGAAGCGGCTGCAACCGGAAAGCTCATTTTTCTGATACCTGCCGACAGGATAATAACCAGCGCAAATTCCGCGAGGATTAATCCCATGAAGGTAAAGTTGCTTCCAAAGATAAACCGTGCAAGCGTTCTGCTATTGAAGACCGCAAAGGCTGCAAGCCCGCTTATTGCTAAAGCTGCAACCATCCATCCATATACAGCGGTGATAAACCGCTGAGAGATTTTTTCATTTGCTTGCTGCAATGAAATGTTGTCAGGTGATGTGTTCATGTTCTTAATATACAAATGAATATCAGGTCTGTCAACAAACGAAGTTTCATGCTAAGTAGGATTTTATCCGATTTTTTCTTAAAACGAGCTCTTGTCATTGTTTGTAAAACATGGTATCGAATGCTTAGAATACGCTCAGGAGATATCTATGAAAAAATACCTTCTTTTTATTGTTACGATCGCAATTGTAGCGATATCGATTACATGTACGCATCCTAAATTGCCGGGAGAAAAAACAGATATCCCCGATACGTCGGCCTTTACCGTAACATTTGATGTGCAAGGACGCGGAAAAACACCGGCGTCTTTAACCGTACCGAAAGGCAGCTTATTGACTGACGCTCAAAGCCCGCCCCTTGAATTTTCGGGTTGGGAGTTCGACGGTTGGTTTAAAGAGGCTGCGTGTACCAACCAGTGGAACCACGCTTCCGACACGGTTAGCGAAAACACGACGCTGTAACAGACTTATGGCAAAGTAAAACCGCGCCCTACCCTAACGATTTTTACCGAATCCCCGCCTTTGCAGTAACGAATGACGGTACACTGCTTGCCGTAACCGATTTACGGTATGGGCATGGTGCTGATTTAGGTAACGGACATCGAATCGATTTATTAATCAAGCGTTCAGGAGATAACGGCAAAACATGGTCGGGATCAGTCAATATCACCAATGTACCTAAAACTGCACAAACCGGCTACGGAGATGCGGCTATCGTGGCTGACCGTGAGTCGAATGATGTACTTATCTTGTGTGTTACCGGAAATATTTCGTATCAACACGGGAATGCCGGTAATCATCAGCATGTTATCAAATTCGTTTCCCACGACGGGGGTAAAACCTTTTTGGCGGGACAGGATATTTCCGATACGATTTTCGGGTTTAATTCCACATGGAAAAGCCTGTTTTTCGGTTCGGGCAAGATCGTACAGTCGCGTTATATTAAGGTTGGCAGTCATTACCGCATTTATTCGGCTCTGTTAAGCTACGACTATGGCAATGCCGTCGTATATTCGGACGACTTCGGTACTTCATGGCATATTTTAGGAGATCCGAATACAGCAGCAATTCCCATCCCCGGAAATGAGGCAAAGGCAGAAGAACTGCCGGACGGTAGTGTTGTGCTTTCCAGCCGTAACGGCGACTACGGCAAAGGCAGGTTTATTAATATTTTTACGTATAGCGATCCTAATTCAGCTTCAGGAAACTGGAATACACAAGAATTCTTAGACATTGATCCCAGCGGGAGAGGCACAAACGGCGAAATTCTTATCGTCAAGGCGCGTAAAACTACCGGAATAAAAGAACCGGTCTACCTTGCATTCCAATCACTTCCCGATGGTCCGGGACGTTCAAAGGTTACCATTCATTGGCGGGAGCTGCCGAACGGCGCTATCAGCGTAAGCGATTTTGTTTCGGCCTCTGCTTGGCACAGCTACTTGGTGGAAAACGGAAACAGTGCATATTCGACCATGGCGGTACAGCGCGACGGCGGTATCGGCTTTTTATACGAAAGAAATACACGTGGGCTCGACTACGATATCGCGTACAAAAATCTGCCTATCGATGTCATCACAAACGGCGTTTATGAAGCAGTCGTCCTCGGTACGGGTTCAAAGCAGTGCCCCTATACCGATTTGGAAGGCAAGCCCGTTGCAGAAAGTGTGAAAAACTACTATCAAAAAGAAAAACTGCACTGGAAGTAATAGCTTTTATGCATTGAAGACAGCAAAAAACAATAGGATACCTCTAAAACGTGAGGTGTTTAGAGGTACCGCTTAAAAACACGGCGAGTTTGCTTTGCGCAAACATCACGCATTTTAAGATACCATTTGTATCGCTTAAAATAAACGTTCCCATTAGGTTGACGATACGTACTGTTATGTATATATTTATACGTATAGAGGGGGGCAATGCGTATGCAAGCAAAACTAACATTAAAAATGGATAAAGATGTTATCGAGTCAATGAAATGTTATGCAGCAAACAATAAGAAAAGTCTTTCACGACTGGTCGAAGATTTTTTTAAAACCTCTATCGAAGAAATAAAAGATACGATTAGTATTTCTCCTCTTGTAAAAGAATTGACGGGAATTATCAGCGAAAAAGATATGGACAATGCCGGTTATATCGACTATTTGGAAAAAAAATATGATTAAAAAAGTTTTTGTCGACTCCGATGTCGTTTTAGATGTTCTGTGTAAAAGGATTCCATACTATGAATATGCGGCAAAAATTTTTTCATTAGCCGATATGAAAAAGCTAACCGTATATACTACTTCTTTGGTAGTTGCAAATGTCTATTATATTTTGCGTAAGGCAATAGGGATAGAAAAATCGAAAGAAGCATTACGAAAATTACGACTTTTGGTAAATATTATTCCGATACAGGAACGAGAGGTTGACATAGCACTTAATTCATCCTTCGCCGATTTTGAAGATGCTTTACAATATTACACTGCAATCAAACATGGTATGGAGACCTTACTAACACGAAATATAAAAGATTATAAAGAAAAAGATTTGATCATTCAAACTCCTGAACAATTTATCAAAGGTTCTTTCCTATAAAACGCCGGAAGTAAAAGCGGTTTGATGCGGTTACCCGGCGGCGGCCATGACCTGCTTGACAGGAGGCGCGTAAATCCGTATATTCGATGAGATTAAGCCTGGGGATGTTCCGGTTTCGACTAGGAAGCAGAGGCTTGAGTTGCAGGTGGAGAGCCGTACTCCTAAAAAGCGGCAAACTTTATAACTGCCAACAATGACAGTTCCGACTACGCATTAGCTGCGTAATCGCGGAACCTACCGAGTGTTGCTTCCGAGCGAGGTAGAGTTCCGACGCTATTCGGAGCTTGCTTTTTACCGGATGCGGACGGTAAAAAGGACACTTCCCGCAATACGGATTCGACGCTTTCGGCGCTGACACCGGATCCCGACAATCACCTCGCGCCGATAAACCTGTAGACGCTCCTGTGTCTCTTTTTAGGACGGGGGTTCAATTCCCCCCATCTCCAACGTTTCTATTGATACATAATTAAATACGGGCGCGGGTTGAGTAAAAATACTTCTTCCGGCTTCATAATCGGAACGTCATAACCGGCGCCTGCAACCATCGGTTTTAAAAAGAGCTTAAACGACTTTAACGGAATATTTTTTGCGACTGCGTTATATGCATACGTTTCTTTTTTTAACTTCGGTGAGCCGAAACCGTCGGAACAATGGATGAGCTGCACCCGCTCGTAATTGCTTTTTACCAAGTGCCGCTGTTGAATCATTTTTGCATTAAACTGGTGAATAACCAACATACGCCTGCCGCCGATACCGTGCTCAATCATATAATTCTGGATAATTTGCTGCGCTTCGTTGATCTCCTCCGCTGTAACGGAACCGATTTCCTTCATCGGTTTTGTGGTGCGCCATTCGGGGTCAAGCGCGAGATGGACATTCGGATATTTTAAGAACGGGAGTAATTTTTTCGTTGCCTCGGCTACAGAGTACTTGCCGATTTGATGGTCGAGGAACACATACCACCCCCGCGCTGCCGCAAAGGCAATGTACTGCTCTACAATATCGGTAGAGAGTATGCCGATTTCACCGGCAGGCCAGCAGGTGCCGTAAATGATATAAAATGCGGGGATAATTTTTCGATTGCCGTTTGCAACATCGTAGAGTTTAACGAATTCATTCATAATCGGCTCAATCTCTGTAAGCGAATATTGACCGAGTATACCCATTGTGCGGGCATTCGGTTTTCCGTATAGCGCAAAAATATCGCTATTGAGCAATACCGATTGCAAGCCCTGTTCCGCTCGCTCTTTGTTTTTTAAAATATCCTGATACTCAATAGGACCAGCCAGACCGCCCGTTTCCATAACGCTAATTTCCGGTTTATTGAGAAAAAGAGCACGGGGAAAGACCGGTTTCCATTCAATCTGTCCCTGCGGAACGGCTGCATTCCTTTCAGGATTGACGGAATCATAGGCAAATGCGCCGGTGGTATAAAACACGGCGGTACAAAGAAGTAGGACGATTTTTTTCGGCAAAGATACTACCATAGCTTTCATAGTATCGGCAATAACTGAAAAAGCTATAGGTATGAAACACCCGCAGATTCTGCATGGAATCCTCGCCGTCCTTGGCAGTTCTGACACGTTGAGGGTTTTTCAGTAGCGGCATGGATACCATTGTTCGGGAATGTACATCCTTGCATATTCCCGAACAGCGCTTTTGCAAATAGACGGTATAGATACGAGGCGCGAGCACAAATTAACCGCAGGCACGGTAAAAAATATACATCCTTGTATATTTTTTACCGTGCCTGCGTGTTTGCAGGGCAAACACGCTACTGACTAAAACCACCACCATCCGTGGTGGAGATGACACGTTGAGGATTTTTCAGTAGCGGCACGGATACCATTGTTCGGGAATGTACATCCTTGCACATTCCCGAACAGCACTTTTGAAAATAGCCTGCTATGAAAAGTCAAGTGGCTAAATGAAAATTTTGAGGCAGCTTAGAAAGCTCAAAATCAGGAGGAAAGAGCGGGAGATAATCAATATTGTTTTTGAGTATGGTAAAAACGACGTTAAGAAGTTTATGAGTAATGAAAGCCAAGGCTTGAGATTTATTCTTTCCTGCATTCATTTTTTTCTGATAGGCAAAAGCAAATGAGGGATCCCATTGTTTGACGGTGTTTGCAGCAAGCCACAGCGCTCTGCGTAGATACGGAGAGCCGCGTTTAGACATATGAACCCTTGTTGCCGAGAAGGAACCGGATTGCTTAATAACCGGATCCAGACCTGCGAAAGCGGTCAGCTGTTTTGGATTTTGAAAACGGGAGATATCACCTATCTCGCTCAAGATTACAGCAGCGAGCGTAGTACCCATTCCCTGTATTTTGGTTAATTTACAATCGAACTTGGCATACAGTTGTTCGATGAGCGTCTCAATTTGGCGTATTTGACTTTCTAAAAGTTCAAGTTGTTCGATCATTTGCTTTACAAGCAGAGACAAAGACTGAGAAGATAAAAGAACTGCAAAAGAATTTCGTGCACGTTCTCGTACTTGATCAGCTTTCTGCTGCTTAAAACGGCCTTTACTTGACTTGCGTAAGATTTCACACAGCCGTTCGGTGTCGAGAGCGAGGATTTCTTCAGGACTCGTGCATTCCTTCAGCAGTTCACAAGAGGTTCTGCCGAACATGTCGCTAAAAAGTGATTCATATTCGGGAAAAATCCTGTCCATCATGGAAATAACTTTGCGCTTTATATCACCTGCCATATCGACCAGATAGAAACGCTGACGAGTAAGGTCACGCAGAGCGAGCATATCATCGTTGGCAAGATTGGTTTCACAGTATTTCCCTAGCCGTATACATTCGCCAATCAGTTGTGCATCGATAGGATCGGTTTTTGTCCGTCGTATCTGCAACCGGCGCAGTGCATCGGACTGGAGGGGATTGATAACGTGAATGGTAAAACCTTTATCGCTCAGCCACGTATACAGGTTCAGCCAATAATGTCCGCTCGCTTCCATACCGAAAACGAATTGACTGATGTCAGTACTGATGTCGGCAAGTTTTTGAAGAAGACCGTTAAAGCCTTCGACGGAGTTGTCGACTTTGAACGTTTTACCGATGAGCTTACCGGTATCATCGGTTATAGCAGCAACGTGAGTTTTCTTGGCAATATCAATTCCAACAATAAACATAATGCTGTATTCCTTTGGGATAAATGGATTGGTGAAATATGAATGATCTTATCTCCGAAAGGCACACATCCTCGTGTGAGATACGGGGAATGCCCCCATCCTGCTCATCTGTGTACTACCTACCGGAGCTAAGAAATCCAGTCTATTTTACGGGGAGCACCCCCAGCGTGCAGACGGGTTATCTCATCATATTGCACGGGTATACTATCCCAAAATGCATAAGATCATTCAATGACTTTATTATACGAGACGGTATAGATACGAGGCGCGAGCACAAATTAACCGCAGGCACGGTAAAAAATATACATCCTTGTATATTTTTTACCTGCGTGTTTGCAGGGCAAACACGCTACTGACTAAAACCACCACCATCCGTGGTGGAGATGACACGTTGAGGATTTTTCAGTAGCGGCACGGATGCCGCTGGTTCTATCAGAAGCGATGTTTCAGCATCGCTGAAACTCGCTGTCAAAAGTGTACAAGGATGTACACTTTTGACAAGGCAACGAAGTAGATGCCCCGTATATTTGCAAAAAAAGGACGGTTTGATCAACAGCATCAAACCGTCCTTATTTCGGGTGTATAAGAAACGGCGTCTGGATGTTGATACCGCCGTTTAATGTCCCCTTCTTTTTTCATTATCGGCGGTGGCTTTAAAATATTGAGAAATATTTTTATTTTTATGGAAATATGCGAAAGGATATTGGTGCATTTTTAAAAAATATCTACTTGTCGGCTTTTAAATATGTCATGTGCTTGTAACGCCATCAGACGAATCCTTTTGTAGATATTTTCCGCAGCGGCAATGGGCTGCAAATCGCTGTCTTTGCCGGTTTCGTCATTAAAAAAGAGCACGGCAACCAAATCTTTCGCAAAACCGTTCTTTATGTTCTCGTCTATTTTGTTGAGTTGTGCAATTAAGGCAGCCTGTTCACGGGTACCGCTTCCGTTGCCGGAATTTCCGCTTTCACGTTTGCCTGCTTCGTTGTACTCCGCTAAGCGGCGGCACAATGCCTCGGCTTTTTCCGCTTGGGCTGCGAGACCGGCGGCACTCTCGGTCATTGCCTTGACCGAAGCGGCTAACTGCCGCTTCCGCGCACCGCAGTCGGTTAAAAATGCTTGGGAATACACGTTTTTTATAAGAGTTTCCAACCGTTCATCGATGGCGACGCGCGGGAGGCCGCCGGTCATGCCTGCAAAATCTTCCGCAGTACAGGCGGGCATTCCGGGAATAAACACTCCGTGCGGCATAAGATTGAAGGTTTTAACCTCCGGATATTTGGCAAGCGTGCTTTCAAACCACCACGCATAGAGCAGCATCCGGCGGTCGGTCAGTACTGTACCTCCGGCATAATCCTGATGCAGCGAAGGAAATGCCGAATATAAGCTGTTAAAGTTCGCCTGCTCTGCGGAAGCAACACGGGTAGAGCGGGTATGGACGGCTTCTTCAAAGGTGCTGCCTGCAAAGTGCGTTTGCTTACCGGGATAGGCCAAATCCAACCCCGCCATGATAACGGGCTTGGCACCGATATACCGCGCAAAATCCCACGCAGTCGTTGCAACCGAACCTCCGGCAGCGAGCACACAGTCCTCATCGCCGTTTTGCTTTTTGCCTTTGCTTTCAAGATAACGGGCAAAGGGTACTGAAGATTCGGAGAGGAATACTGCGCGGTAACGCTGCCGGAGTACCGCCGGAAAAACCGCCGCCTCGCTGATTAGAATAGACTTGCTTGTGTCCAATCCGGCGGTATGCAGGTAGTTCCAATACTGCGGATCAAAGCTGAGGATAAAATCCGGTGTAATGCCTGCCCGCAGACATGCCCGCAGCGCCGTATCCACCGCAATAATCAGAAAATCTTTGCCGCTTTTTTTTATCTGCTCAAGATGAGCGGCTAAACTCGGCCCGCCGGCAAGGACAACGGCTACCGCATCGGGAAAAGCATTTTTAAAACAGCCGATCTTTGCCGTCGTGCAAAGCATATCGAGGTTTTTTACCGTATTTTTTAACCACAGCGTACCGAAGCGTTCCAGTGTTTTGGCATTGATGCTGTTTTTCATTTTATTCCGCTCAAGCAGCGTAAAAAAAGTCCCGTACCACGATTTATACGTTTCGGAGGAAACGGGCGCTTTAAACAGTATCTTGTTATTCCACCCCGTCGAAGCGAGAAACGAGGCTGACTCCTCCGGTTGTGTTCCGATCAGAAGGCTTAAACGCCGGTGCCGAAAAAAGGAATCGAGCGGGCGGGCAGCCAAGCAGCACAGAAAAATATCCCGATCTGCTTCGATGATGACCGCTTCGGCGGCGGGGAACCGTTCAATATACTGCGACGCAAGATAGCCTAAGCCAAGCCCCGTAAAGATACAGCGGCTCTGCGCCTCTGCGGTTTGAAAAAATTCGGAATCGAGGATACGGCGGGCTTCTTCTTGAGGGTTATATTTGGAATGCACAAAGCTGCCGTTTACCGCCAGCGTCGGCGTATGTTCCATACCCTTTGCTTTTGCTTGTACTAATCGATATGCGGGCGGTACGGCTTGTAAACACTGGAGAGCTGTTTCCGGTCGATTGAGTCCGAGCCTTGCCGCCTGTTCGGGAAAGCGGGCGGTAAAGTCATTACAATTTTGGAGGAACACCTCGGTATCGATAGTAAAGGGTACGCCGGCAGAAGTAGCTCCGGCACCGATGGAAGCCCCATTGTTACCGGTAGAAGCTGCGCCGATAAAAGCTGCGCCGTTATTCAAGGGTGAGTTCAATGATCATTCCTTTTACAACCGGCGTTCCTGCTGCCGGACTCTGGGCAGTTACATAGCCGTCTCCGGTCAGCTTAACCGTAATATCGGTTCTGCCTAATAAATCGAGGAGCAGCCGCTTGGGAGTTCCGATCAAATCAGGCATCGTGTCGCCGACGGTTACGGGTGTTTGACGGTGCGATTGAATAATGCCGGTATGGGTTACATTCGGAGCATTTGCCCGCCCCATACCGCGATAATCGATGATGGCATTGGCCGCTTCCGAGATAGCCGGCGCGGCGACCAACGAACCGTAGGTTTCCCCGACAGGACGGATAACCGCCATATACAGGATAATCTGCGGATCATCGACGGGAAAAATACCGATACAGCTGCTGAGGTAATCGGTGGAACTGTAGCCGCGCCCATCCGCTTGCGCCATCTGTGCCGTACCGGTCTTAACGGAAATCGGTACGCCTTTAATCGAAGCACGAAAGCCGGTGCCGTCATCAGCGGCGGTCTGCATATAACCAAGTACCGTTTTTGCCGTTTGTGCCGAAATAACCTGTTCGAGTGATTTCGGTTTATGCCGGTAGACAGGCTTACCTGCCGAATCCAGAATTTCGGATAATAGGCTGAGTTTTAATGTTTTGCCTTTATTAGTAAATGCCGTTGCCGCTTGTACAATTTGCAGGGAGGTAACGCCGATTTCCTGCCCTATCGCAATGGTATGTTTAGTACGGGCTGACCATGACGACACCGGCGCAAAAATGCCCGCCGCTTCTCCGGGCAGCTCAAGGCCGGTCTTTTTCCCGAATCCGAATGCCCGCAGCTTTTCGGCAAAAGCCGCGGCATCCGTTTTGTCGGCAATCTGTGCCATCCCGTCGTTACAAGAAAATCTGATAATGTCGCGCGGTGTTACTTGGCCGTGTACCC
Organism: Treponema sp. OMZ 906; assembly: GCF_024181185.1. Taxonomy (NCBI): domain Bacteria; kingdom Pseudomonadati; phylum Spirochaetota; class Spirochaetia; order Treponematales; family Treponemataceae; genus Treponema; species Treponema sp. OMZ 906. Next base: position 205,715 of record NZ_CP051196.1, read on the forward strand.
GCAAACAGCGGATCACATTTTGGTCTTTTTTTTCACTTAGTTGCCGCGGTTTAAACGCAAATTGTGCATCGCAGGTGTAGACATCGGAATCCTTCGTCGTGCCGAGTTCTAAGAAAGATGCTATCGAAAAAATCTTAAAAACGGATCCCGGTTCATAAATAAAATATGCGGGCCGGTCAAACCGTTCTTCTTTTTTGCTGGATGTAAAATGAGCTAAATCGACCGACGGTTCGTTTATATACGCAAGGATTTCGCCCGTCTTTGCATCTGCTGCCAAAAAAATGACTGCCTCCGCCTTTGAGCTCTTCATTGTCCGTTCGGCTATCTGTTGCAGCATATACTGAATGGAAGCATCGATTGTTAAGGCAACCGTATAACCGTTTTTGTCCGCACCGGCAGTACCTTCAGGCGGGGAAAGGATATTTTGCATAGAGTATTCAATACCTGCCAATCCCTTACCGTCATCGCCCAGATAGCCGATCAGCGTCGATGCAAGTGCATTCTCAGGATAGATGCGGTTTGCTACCGCTTCAAGTCTGATCCCTTTTAAATTATATTCCCGTATTGCATCTTTTAAAATATCTTTTTCATTTTCACTCAATTTCTTTTTTAAATACAAAAAATTCGATTTGGAAGCCTGAATTTTATCAAGCAGCTCGGATTCCGATATTTCGAGAATCGGGGAAAGAATATTGACAAGACGGTTAACATCCCCAATCAATGTTTTATTTACCGATAGATTATACAGCGTTGTGGCTGCAGCTAAGATTTTTCCGTTCCGATCTAAAATTGAGCCCCGTTCGCGGGTCTTCTTAACGGTACGTACTTCCGGTTCCGCCCCAAGCATTGCCCGCGCATATTTTGCAGCGATTAAGCCGGTAAAGATGAGCAACAAGCCGATAAAAAAGATAATGCGTTTTTTAGAAATAAAATGATTTAGTTCCATAGTAACCGACCGCAGATACTATCAACCGAGACAAATCCGTAATCACGGGAGTCGCGGGATTGGATTGCATTATCGCCGAGTGCTAAAATAAAACCGGCAGGAACATATTGTTCGGCTTGCGGTAAAAATCCTCCCAGATTTCTAAATTGGACGCGGTTAAGCGCAACAGTTCTATTATCGTCTAATATAAGTGAACCATAACTTTCCGCCGATTTTTGCGGAGCCGAAATAAAATGCAGTTCCGTATTTTCTATTTTTACGCAGCGTTTTACCACAAACCGCCCGTCTATATGATAGAGGACGGTATCCCCTGTTTTTGGCATTCCCCAGCGGCAAAGATACCGGTTTGCAGCAGGAAGCTGAATTCCATACGCCAATTTCCATATAACAACAAACTGCCCATCGGAAAGGGTGGGTTCCATCGAATGCCCCGAAATCCGCCTTATATCTAAAACATAGCTTTTTAAAAAGAGTAGGCCGCCTATTAACACAAGGAAGCACAGGAGTTTTCTTTTCACCGGCTAAAGATAGCAAAAAAACAAGATTTTTTCCAGCGTGAAGCAACCGCGATGCCCCATTCCTCTTTTAGGTGAGAACGAACTATTTTTATTTTGACAGCGGTATTATGGTGTGGTATGCTTTTAGAATATATGATGATGGAACGAAATAAATGGCTTTTAGTTTTGGCGGCTGCCGTAGTTGCAGCGGCGGTGATGTCCTGCACGAGCGTGTGGAATAAGAAATACAAAGATGATGCAGGAGTCATGTATGGGATGATCTATGACGAACGGGAAGAAGGTGTGGCGTTGGTCAACGTAAAGGTAAACGGAACGCTGAAGGCGGTGTCGGACGGGCAGGGGCGGTTTATCCTACAGTTTTATTTTGCGGATATAAAGGATAAGAAGGAACAACTGATAGAATTGGAAAAAGAAGGGTATGAAAAATTTAAGCAGGTATTTTATTATGAACCTCTGAGCTTATTGCATTTAAGGCTTGAAAGCGGTGAATACTTATTAAAAGAAGCGGAAGGGGTGATAGAAAGAGGAGACTATGAAGAAGCGGAGGGGTTTCTCGATCGAGCGTTCGAAATAGAAGAGAGCCGAGATGAGAGCCTTTTTTTGAGAGCGGTGATACGATATAAGGAAGGAAAAGCTGATGAGGCGCTTGCGGCGTTAGAAAGCATGAGCAGAAAGGAAGATGCTGCGGTAAAAGCGTTTATGCAGAGACTGGAAGCGGTAAGGAAATAAAAGTGGAGAGGCGGATAAAAGGATATCTTGGAAAAGTTGCAGCAGTGTCGGCTTTTGTGCTTTTAGTTTTGAATGTCGCTATACTGTTGAGTGTGCAAAACAGGCAAAAAGAGATGGAAAGGATGCTGACGCTTGCCTTAGAGCAAGGGAGAGATGCAGCGGAAAAAGCGCTTGGGGCACAGGGAGAGGAAATAAAAGAAGCGATCGCGGTAAGCGAAGCGAATATAAACGGGCGACTGGACAGGATAGAGAAAACGATGATTGCACAGGGGCGGTTAAAACGCGGAGCGGCGGGGCAAGTTTCGGCAGGAGAAAAAGAAAGCGGGAGTGGAGTGCGGCTCTTGTATGATGAAACATATTTGGAAGGGAAAGAAGAAGAAGCCTACCGGCTTTTAAAGGGAAAGAAATATGCCGCGGCATATCAACTGTATAATGAAATTGTAGAAAAAGATCCGGAGCGACTTATGAGCCGGTATTACCGGATGTACAGCTTATTTTACGCGAATGAAATGAACAGAGAAAATTATGCGTTTTTATTGAAAGAAATCGAATATCTGCGGGGGAAGGGGATGAATGAAGATAGCTTTAAAAAGATAGAAGCGTTTATCGGAAAGGAAGGCTTATTTTAGACAATGCAGTTGGCATTGTCTAAAAACGCTGCGAGTTTGCGTTCGCAAACATCGCTTATTAACATGTGCGCTACCGCGCACGAATTCGGCAGCTTCAAAAATTGATATTTTGTTCGGCTGTCGAATTTTAAGGAACGAGGGATAGTAGATGAGGGGCGGTAAGTCGTTTTTATTGGCATGTGTTATTGCAGTATTGCATACGGTAGCGGCGCATGGGGAGCGCGTTTATATCGCGCCGATTTTAAGCGTGGATGCAGGTGAGGAACGGTACGAAATAGACGAGCGGTATCAGGATGATATTTATCAGAGCCTTGAAGAACAAAAAGAGGCGCTTGAAATGATGGTAGTAAAAACACCCGCGCAGATAAAGACAGTGAGGTCTTCCTATGATGCCTTAAAAGTATGTAAAGAAGAAAAGATTGAGTATTTGCTCTATGGATGGGTAAAAAAGAGCGAGCATACGTATGAAGGAGAGTTACGGATATTTGACGGAGAGGGGCGTAAGAACATTTATACCGTATACGAAAAAGACGGAGCGACAGAATATGAAGCGTTTATAAGGAATATCAGCGGGAAAGTAGTAGGAAAGTTGCGGGAGCTTTTTTACCTACCGGCTGAGGAGAAAGGTGAAACGCACAGTAAAATCAATGTACAAGCGGAGATAGGCTATTGGACATTTATGAATAAAGATTGGCTCAAATATCTTACGGGAACAATAAGCGTTGGGGGAGGACTTGAAGTAATACCGAAAGACGTAGTTTTTTCTTGGAAGAAGATAAATATGTATTTTTCGATTGGATTTGCAGCGGATTATCGTTTGGCAGTGAGCGGAAAAGAGGCAATAAAAAGTTACCTACATACCATTGATATCGCAGGATATACGAATGTGTATGTTAATTTTCATAATGAACACACTATATACGGGAAAACGGGGGTATTCTATGATTTTGATATTCTTTCATATAGTGATAAATATGCAGACGGCAAGGTGTCCCACTCGGGAGCGGTAGGCATGGTTTTTGGACTTGGATATAAATACGGAATTAATGAGAAGGTGCGTTTGCTGTTTGAGAATGATTTTGAATGTATTTTTTATAAGAAAGTGATGGGAAAATATAAAGGGACGTTCGGGGTGGAAGTGGAAGTATTTAAAAAGGAGTATAAGGGAAGATGAGACGGAGCGTGGTTGCAGCGGCGTTAATAGTAGGTTCAATAGTGATATATGGCGGATGCGGGAACGGTATATACGGCATTGTTGCGCGGGATCAGGGAGATCCCGATACGTTTTATCTGAACGTAGATTCATTTAGCGAAGAGAATGTCATACGGTGCAGTTGGGCAAAAGATGAGCGGTGCGACAGATATATTGTGATGAGGAGCGAAGATAGGGAGCCGTTACATTTTGAAAAAGTATATGAGGGAGACGGTACGAGGTATGAAGATGCGGTGTTAAAAGAAGATACACGGTACTTATATCGGCTGGATAAGGTGCGGGGAAAAAGAGGTTTTAAAGGAAAGACCCATTACATGGGGATATACAGTAAACAGGTAAAAGATGTGTATGAGCCGAATGATAAGAAAGAGAATGCGGTTCTTTTGGAAAGTGATAAACAAGCAAATGTGTATTATTACCGGTCGACGGAAGGGACGATTTTAGAGGATGAAGACTGGTATAAGATAAGAGTTCCGGCGAGGAGGCAGGCGAAGATAACGATTGTCTATAACGTTGCAAACCATCCCTTTGTTATCACGAAACCGTACAACGGAGAGGAGGAGCGTCCTGCAACGAATGGCTTCGTTGAGATAAAAAACGATACGGACTACGAAAAGGAATTGAGGTTTAAAATATCATTGGATAAGAACATTGTCGTAAGCGGAAGTGCGGGAGGTGCATGCTATCGGTATACCTTGCGCCTTTTATCAATTGAATAGGGAAAGAGCGAGATGAAAAGAAAGGTCGTTTTGCTGGGTATACTTTTTTTATCGCTTTGCTTATATGGGCAGGAAGCGGAAGAAGAAAAGAGTAGCGAAAAATATGAGCTGCAATACATTGAAGCGAAAAAATTTATCGACGCATTACCGGAAGGATTGAAGAAGAACAAAATATATATTTTAACGGACAGAAACGGATTTGTTATTCGGTGCGGAGAAGAAGAGAAAAAGGTAGTAGAAGAGTATATTCGGATACTGGATGAGGAGCCGAAAGCGACGGCGGTAACGCTAAAGTATCTATCGACGGAAGAACTGTTAAGGAATTTACCGCCGTCGGTGAATAAAGAAAGTATAACGGTAACGAGTAACCCGAACATTCTTTTTTTTAACGGGAGTGAAGGGAGAAAAGAGCAGTTTTTAAAAGAACTGGAACTGATCGATAAACCGAAGGCGCAGATACGGTACCAATTATTGGTGGTGCAGTATGAGAAAAGCGAGGATATGAATTGGACTAAGAGTCTTGAAGTAAAGAAGAGTAAGGGACAGCCGATGAGTGAATTTTCCGGAGTGATGAGTAATATCTTTAATATCAATTTTGATATTGTTTCGAAATTCGGCTATCAGTTTATTGCGAAGTTGAGCTTTGAGTTATCCGAAAATAAGGCACGAGTATTAGCGGACACAACGCTGAACGGACTGACGGGAGAAGAGGTAAAATTCCAAAATACGAATACGTTTCGCTATATCGATAAGACATTCGATTCAAATGGCAAGCCTTTATATGGGTCGATGAGGGAGATAACATCTGGGTTATTGCTAAATATCAAGGGGAATGTTTCCGGAGACGGAATGATAACGATGGAAGTAAATGCGCAAGTGTCGAAGCAGGGATCGGGGGGAGTAACAAGCGGGGTGCTGCCGCCGACGTCGGAGAAGATTGTAAAGACAAAGGTGAGGACGCAATCGGGTACGCCGATTATTATCGGCGGTTTGTTGCAAGCGGAAAGAAATTCGAGTGAAAAAAAAGTACCGGGACTCGGCGATATACCGATAGCGGGAATGTTATTTAAAGATACGAGTGGGGCGGAAACGGTGACGGAGATGGTTATTTACATTGTGCCGTATCTGCATCGGGAGAAAGAGAAAAAAGAGAAAAAGAGCGAGCGACTGATGCGGCTGTATAAGAAGTATGTAGAAGAAGAAGCGAACTGAAAAGCATCGGAAAATTTTATAGGAGTAACTATGAAAAAGACAAACAAGATTATTACTTTGTTGTTGTGCCTCGGATTATTGACAGGATGTGTTAATCAGTACAGTTCGGGAGGTACCGTCGGAAATAACCCGCTTGACGAAGGGAAAGAGATAGAAGAAAAGGAAGAAGAGAGCAAACCCTCTGAAGACATATTGTTTACTAAAGGAGCCGACGGGAAGATTATATTTAAGGTGAGAGACACAAAATATTGGAGCGTGAGGGGATACACTTTATGGAAATTTTTCGGGACAGAGATAGATAAACAGAAACCGTGCATACGGGTCGTAAAGAAAGAAGGAGCAAGCGAAGCCGGATACGGGCTTGTATGCTACAGTACCAAGACAGAGGTAGGACAGAAGCAGTACCGGATGCTCGTTGTACTGATACATACGGACGGAAGATACTCGGTAGGCTATGCAGTGAACGGGAAATATGAGCATATAGCATGGAAAAAAGTGAGCGAACGGTTGGCAAAGGGCTATGGGGTGGTGAATAGCATCAGCGTAAAGAAAGACGGAAAGGCGATACAGATATACTTTAATGACGAAAGGTGTGAAGGAAAAGCAGACTACACGATTAACAATGCGGATGAGTACGCGTTAGGGGAAGGCGAAGCAGGAGTGATAGCGGTAACATCAGCGAAGGATAAATTTCCGAGCGAGAGTGTGTGGATAGAGTACGAGGCGGTACGGTAAGGGGAGAAGGTGAAGATGATGAAGGGAATAAAAGAAGCAGCGGCAGCGATAGTGAAGAAAGCAGTATTTACAGTCTACCTTTTTACTGTGATAGCGCCCGGCGGTGTGTACGGACAAGGGCGGAGAGAAGGGGCGCGCGGCGTGAAGAGAGAAGCGAGTACGGTTGTGGCGCAAAAGGTTATCGGGAAAGAAGGAGGAGTGTTAGAGGCGGAAGGAGTACGCTTTAGTATCCCTGAAGGAGCGGTGGAAGCGGAAGTCGAGATAACGATTAGCCGGCTGTATGAAGTAGCAGAGGGAGGAGAAGTAAAGAACGTCACGGCAGGCTTCGGCGGGTGGCGGTTTTTACCTAAGGGGATGAAGTTTAAGAGGGCGTGCGAGCTTTCGCTTGAGTACGATGAGCGGATAGAAGGAGAAGATGCGCAGGGGATTTATACGTACTACTACGAAGAGAACGAGAAGCGATGGGTTGCGTTAGAGCGGAAGGGAGTAGATGAAGAAGGGAAGCGGATCGAATCGTATACGGATCACTTTACGGATATGATTAACGGGACGTTGAGCTTACCGGAGAGCCCAGAGCCTGTGCGGGTGAATTTAAACAGCATCAAGGAATTAAAAGCGGCAGATGCGGCAGGGGGGATAGAGGGGATAGAAGGCTTGAAAGGAGGAAGTGAAGGAAGCGCATCGTTTGGGATAAAGCTTAAAACGCCTGATGGAGTGAAAGGGATGGCGCCTGAACTGTCGGTGAGCTATTCGAGCGGGAGCGGCTGGGGGCTATTAGGGAAGGGATGGAGTTTAGGAGGAATAGAAAGCATCAGCACCGACACACGGTTTGGCCTACCTGAGTATAACGGGAAGGACACATACATTGTAGAAGGCAGCCGTGTGAGGTATGAAGGGGGAGCGTGGATAAAGGAGAAGGAGCAGAAATACGAGCGGATAGAGAATGCATGGGTAGAAAGAAGCGGGGGAGCGGAAGAGAACTATTTTAAGATAACAGAGAAAGACGGACGGGTAAAGATATACGGGAAAGAAAGGTGGAGCGGCAAAGGAGCAGGTGCAAAATATATTTATTATTTGGATAGGGAGAGCGACAGCTTCGGAAACGAGGTACAGTATGTGTACAAGAAGGAAACCGGAGCGGACGGAGAAGAAGTTATACTTGAGGAGATTGTATACGGGAAAGAGAGAGATCGAAAGGTAACCATAGCGTATGAAGGAAGAGGAGATACGCGGATAGACGGACGGGGAAAGTATGTGCGGAAGGAAAGCAAGCGGATAGCGAGCATAGAGATGAGTGTCGGCGGGCGGATAGTGAGGAAGTACGGCTTTAAATATAGAGAAGATAAGGAAGTAGGAAATGAGGCGGGTGAAAATGAGATGGGAGAGAGCCTTCTTAAAAAGATAGAAGTGAAAGGGGAAGGAGAAGCGGAAGGGTATGCGTACAGGTTTGAGTATGAGCAGGCGGAGAAGGATAAGAGCGGGAAACTTTGTGTCTTCGGAGAGACGGAAGGATGGGACAGAAGCGGAAGCATAGCGGAAAGTGTGCACATTAGCGGAGGGGGAAGCGGCAGCGGAGGAGCGGGAGTAAACTTTACAAACAGCGTGTCGATATCCGGCGGGATAACGGCGTCAGCGGGAAGCGGAAGCGGGCACAGTAAGCGGAATTTTGTGGATGTAACTGGAGACGGGATAGCGGACATTGTGGAGTGGAAGAAAGGGGAAATAAGGATATATGAAGGGAAAAAGCAGAGCGACGGAAAGATAGGATATGAGAAGGCTGAGTACTTTGACGGGAAGGCATTAAAGGGGCTTTATTTAAGTGAGAATGAGGATTGGAACTGGAGCGTTGGAGGGAAGCTCGATATATCGGCGGGAATTTCTCCGGCATCCGGGGGAGCGGGGATGGGACTGACGAAACAGTGGAGCCGCGGAGAGAGTAAAAGTGAATTTACGGATGTAAACCGAGACGGATACGTGGATTTTGTGTCGAACGGAAGATACTACGAAAACGATAGGGGAAGAGGCTTTAAAGGAGGAGTCGGTTTACAGGGAGCGGAGAAAGCGGGGATCGGGATAAGTGAAGCCGAGAAGAAGGAAGCGGAAAAAGGGCATTACTTTCAGGAAGGGGTACAAGCGTGGCGGAGTGAGGTAAGCGGGGAGATAGAGATAGGAGTAGAGATACAAGAGAAAGGGAGAGGACAGTTAAGCGTGTGGAAGGGGACGAATAAAGAAGGAGTGAAGATCGGGGAATGCACGGAAAAGAGGGAATATCGTTTTACACAGGCAGTGAAAAGAGGGGAGTATATCTATTTTGCGACGGAGACGGATAACAAGGCAGAAATCGGAGAGAGCATAAGAGCAGGGATACGGATACGGTACCTAAAGTATAAAAGAGATGAATTACTGGGATCGCATATAGCGTATCAGCTGCCGGGGAGGCTGAATGAGGAGCCTGATAGAGAATTGGCATACCTTTACACGGAAGAGGAAGGAGAGGCAGACGAAGATGGGAATCGGGATAGGTATTGGCTTCTAAAAACTGATTATCGAAGAGAGCTGAGTGAGCAAGCGATAGAGAAGATACTGGAAAAAGGGTACTACGGGTATGTCGGAGATGAGATAGCAAAGGAGCGGTTTGAGAAGGTATTTGGCAGAATCGGCACAGATGATGAAAAGCAAAAGGTAAAAAAGAGCGTACAGTACGATGCGGGGTTTGAAGAATATATTTACACAGGGGATGGGTTCGGGAGTACGCTGTACAGCGATATCATCAAAAGGATGAGTGAGGGCGAACAAAAAGAAGCGGTAGGATATAAAAACGTTGACGGAAGCGTAAGGTACCCGCTGTATGACGGGGATGGAAAGGCATACTACCGAGATAGGCTTACGTTAAAAGTGAACAGCGAGCGGGAAAAGGGTGAGCGCGGCTACGAGGATGAAAAGGGCGTAGAAGTAGGGCTCATCAACGGAAAGACGTACCGGTTTGATAAAGAGGGAGAGGAGCTTGTTCTGTATGAGCAGGGAAGAAGAAAAGAAGGGGCAGTGGTAACAAAAGAGGGGAAGAATGTAAAGGCAATAGTAGAGGGGCGGAGTAAGAAGGGGTATGAATTTTCGATTGAGCTTACCGGGCGGAAAGTAGGGAAGGTTATCAGTGAGAATGAGTATGAAAAGGGGATGGCAGAGATAGTCGAAAAGGGAATCGAATACCGCATTAGCCGCGTAGAAAGAATAAGCGAAAAGGTATACGAGAAGATAAAAGACAAGAAGATACAGAAAGGTAGCAAGACGATAGCAATAGGGACACTGTATGAAAAGTCGGGGAACGAGTGGCATTTGAAAGAGGGCGCCGCAGAAGAGGCGGATAAAAAAGAGATAGTAAAAGCGTTGAAAAAAGCGCGGAGAGAAGGGAAAGTTATTATTGAAGAGCTGCCCGAAGGAGAGAAGCGGATACGGGAGATTGGAATATTCACTGCGGAAGAGAGGAAAGAAGTCGGGGAAGAATATTTTGAAGCGATAGGGGATGAGTATCAAATAAAGAGCGGGATAAGCGGAGAAGGGTTACAGCAGTTCGAGAAGAAGCTGAAGCGGTATGAAAGTAAGACGTATAATTTTCCATACTTTACGCATGATAAAGTAAGAGGCGAATACCGGACGACGCAAGCGTCCCTTGCAAAAGAAGAAGTGCTGAAGTTTTTAGCGTATGTCGGAAGCTATTATTACGAAAGGGTCGGGGTGTGTATCGTGTACCCGCGTGAGAGCCTTTATGAGGTGCAAGGCGGACAGATAGAAGTGGTGAAGATACAAGGTGGGAAGGTTGTCACAACATGGGAAAGGATACAAGAGTACCAAGGGAATGAGAACTATCGGATTGGGGAGTATGAAGGGAAAGAAGGGATAGCCGGGTTCGGCCGGTATGAGCAGATGTACGGCGGGGCAAACCGGTGGTACTACGGAGTATATTCGAGGTGGGGTCAGCAGCGCTTCAGTGTGGAAGCCCTGTTTGCACCGAATGAATATGAGGATGAGTATGGAGGAAAAAATGAGAAGGAAGGAGCAAAAAAAGTTGATAAGGAACGGCAGAAATTAAAAAATCAAAGTGAGGCAGGCGCGCCGAGCGGGGAAGAAGCGAAAGATAAAGTAGCGAAGGAGATACAAAAGCGTACGCTCGGCGGATATAGCGCGGTACAGCGGTATGGCACGTATGCGGAAGAAAACCTTAAACAGGAATCGCCTCCGGAAACGCCGAGGCAGGATGAGGGAAGCGGATTTTTCTTTAAAGAGAAAAGCCTTATCGGAGCGATTGCGAATACGAGTGAAAACGGCTTTGACGCAGACGGCAAGATGGCAAGTGTCATGCATTACTATGCGGCGTATATCGATGATGAGGTATTACACTCAAGCCGGATCACCGGCGGGGCGTACGGGAAGTTACCGTGGGTGAAAGGAGGCAAAGGCTTTGTGCTTTCTGCGAATGAAAGTAAAAGTTATGACTTCAATGTCGGCTCACATGCGGCAAGCGTCAATACGAGCGTAGGGGTTAACACGGGAGAAAGTAAGCAGATACAAGGTTATCAGGACATAGACGGGGATGGGTACCCTGACCTCTTAAAAACAAGTTCAGAAGGCTTGAGCGTACAGTACGGCAGCGGAGAAGGAGTCTTTAGCCGACCGGGATACCTCGGAGGAGGAGGCTTAAGCACGAACAGCAATAACTCGACGGTGCACGGAGCAGGACTGGGACTGTCGGGAGCGGTACAGACGATACGAACGGTGATCGGCAGCATAAAGAGTCAGTCATTAGCGCCTGCAGGATCGAGCCCCGGGGGAATGAGCCCGAGTGTGGGGGTAAATTTTTCAGACGGCAGACAGTATCAGAGAAGCGGGTTAGTAGACATCAACGGAGACGGCTTACCCGATTACCAACAGGCAGGCGTGGCGAAGCTGAATATCGGAGATGGGTTTACAGCGGCAGGAGCGTGGCGGGGAGAGAATATTTCAAGCGGAAGCGTTAAAAGCGGAGGCGGGAACTTCGGCTTAGGGTTGAATATCGGCGCCGCGCTTGTTTACGGGGGAGGAAACATCGGCGTTAACGTGAACATCTCTCAAACAGCCACCGATACCCTTATCGCCGACATCAACGGAGACGGGCTTCCCGACCTATTAACGGTAAAGGGTGGTAACTATACCGTCAAAGTGAACCGCGGGGCCGGATTCGAGACAGAAGAAAAGACCATTGCGATACGCACCCTCGAAAGTGGGGAGTATGAAGATTATTATAGCAAGTCGCTGAGCCGGCTCGTTGGAACATCGGAGCGTATCCAAGTACCCTACCGGCCGGGCAGTATGAATAAAGGGCTCGATACGGAAAAAATAAACGGGCTATTAAAGACGCCTGAGGCGCTGGAGTTTAACACGAGCCGGAGCGTGGGAGTGTCCGGAAGTCTTTCAGGACAGGTGGGGTTTCCGGTATGGGCAGGGATTAATATCATCTGTAACTTTTCAGGAGGAGCGAGCGGCACCTATAGCGAAAGCGAGGTAAGCTTACGCCTCTTTGACGTAGACGGAGACGGCCTCGCCGACAGGGTCTTCAACATCGGAGGAGCTGATAAGCTTTATGTACAGCGGAACAAGTTAGGGAAAGTAGGACTATTAAAAACGATACACCTTCCGACCGGAGGCAGCTATGAGATAGAGTATCAAAGAGTAGGGAACACACGGGAGCTGCCGCAGAGTAAGTATGTGTTAAGCAGTGTAACGATGAATTCCGGGCTTGAAACAAAAGCCGGAAACATACAATCGTACCGCACAACCTACACCTACAAAGACGGCTACTATGACCGCAAAGCAAAAGAGTTCTACGGGTTTAAGACAGTAAAGGCGGTAACGGGAACAGGCAAGGTAACGGAAACCGAGTATTACATTGATGCCTATTACCGCAAAGGGATGGTAAAAAAAGAGACGGTAAGCCATAACGGTATCGTTTATTCGATAAAAGAGTATGAAACGGATGAAGCCCCTCATGCACGGGTAAAGAAAGAGTGGAACACCATACGGGAAGGATACCGGTCGATACAAACGGAAAGCGACTATGAATACGACCGATACGGTAACGTTACGGAGCTGGACGACAAGGGAGACGTCAGTAGAAGCGACGACGACATCATTGCCCGAATACGGTATTGGGACAGTGCCGATGATGCACACTACTTTAAAGCGCACCCCGAACGGATAGAAGTGCTGGACGGCAAGAGCGGCAGGTTATTGCGGAAACGCGAAGGACGCTACGATAATAACACCGGTGCGATAACGGAACTAAAGCAATACATCTCAAGCGGCACGAGTCTTACCTACACGATAGACTGGGATGAGAAGGGAAACATTAAGACCCTGATAAGTCCCACAGGCAAGAAGGTAAGCTACCGCTACCAAGATGGGATATATGTAAGTAAGATAACCGAAGAAGGCAGTAAAGGCGGCACTCCGTACGAGAGTACGCTCCTGTGGGACAGTGCCTTAGGGGTAAAACTTGAAGAGACCGACAGTGCCAAAAGCACCATGAAGTACCGGTATGACGGCTTCGGGCGGGTTATAGAAGTGCGAAGTCCCTATGATGATCCTGCAGGTACTCCTTGCGCAAAGTATGAATACCATACCCCGGAATTTTCTTTCTGGTACACCGTAACGGAGAATAAGCTGACTACCAAAGCAACGGACAAAGCCGTGATGAAAACCGTCGTCATGCATGACGGCTTAGGCCGCGCCCTCTACACGGCAAAAGAAGGGGAAGTGTACCGAGAAGGAACCGCCGGAGAAACGAATGTCGGCTGGAACATCTCGGGGGCGACACACTACGATGAGGCAGGACGAAAGATAAAAGAAGGAATGCCCTTCTTCTACGCAAGTGATTTACCGGCTGAGCTCGCAAATAAAGATACGTATGAGAAAGTCGAGCAGTTCTATGAAACGAACGACTTTACAGCGCTGCGAAATGAAACCGCCTACACCTACGACGGTATTGACCGAGTTATTAACACATTATTGCCGGACGGAAGCGAACAGAAAAACGAGTACGCAATAGAAAACAGCCTACAGGTAACAACCGCAACCGACCCGCTTGAGAATAAGAGCGTTACAAAGAAAGACGCCCGTGGAAACATCCGGGAAGTGGAACGCCTCGATAAAAACGGTACACGCTTAACCAAAGGCAGGTATGAATATTCGGTATTGGGAGAGATGCTTCGCGCGTATGACGCAAATGAAAACATTGTCTCGGTAACATACGACCTACTCGGCCGAAGAGTAGCCTTAGAAAGCAAAGACTCAGGCCGGAAAGAATGGCGCTATGATAGTAAAGGCCTCCTTGAAGCGGAATCGGACTCACTGCTGCGCAGTAAGTTAAGCGAGATACAGTACCACTACGACGGCTTTGACCGGCTTGTAAAAATAGACTACCCATTCAGTGAAGACGTAATGTATGAATACGGAGTACCCGGCCAAGCCGGAGCCGGAGAGATAGTCCATAAAAAAGATGAATCAGGCGAAATAAGCTACAAGTACGGGAAGTTAAGCGAAGTCGTAGAAGAGACACGGACAATACAGCGCTACGAGGTACTCAGTAAGCCGGAAACGGCAACCTTTACTTACTGCTCCGACTACTTAGGTCGTATGCAGGCGATGAAATACCCCGATGGGGAAACCATCACCTACACCTACGACAAAGGCGGCCAGCTGAAAGGGGTGAGCGGCGTAAAGAACACGGTAAAGGGAACGGAAACCTATTCTTACATTGACACGATTGTTTATGATGAGCACGGGCAAAGAGTCTACATCAAATACGGCAATGGAGTTGAAACCAAATATCGCTACGACGATAAACGCCGATGGCTGAAAGACATCGAGACGAGGAACAGGCAAACTGACGAGGTATTCCAAAAGATAAGCTACCGCTTTGACAAGGTCGGAAACGTCTTAGGCTACAGTAACGACGCAAGCGTGTACGAGACGAGCCAGAGCTACACCTACGACAGCCTCTATCAACTCATCGGAGTGGAGGGAACCAGCAACCAATACAAGGCGATAAAGAGCTTTGGAAGTACGCCGGTACATGTTGCAAAGTACAAGCAAGACTTTGCCTTTGACGGCATCGGGAATATGACAAAGAAGTCCAGCACCACGAACCTTCCCGGCGCTCGTGGTAATGCCTACCCGAAAGCCGAGCTAGACTACAGTCTTGATTATGAATACGACCCGGCCTACGCACACAGGCTCGTACACGCCGGAAACCGCTACTACCGCTATGATGCAAACGGCAACATCACGGCAGAAAAAGACGGCCCCTTTACCGAGGATGATGAGTTTGTCTTTACGTATAACTACGACCCCGACACCGACGTCTACGGCACCGACTACGGCTTCGGCCTTGATGCGCCAAAGGAGACGGAAGAGACGCATCCTGAAAACCTATTCGCGTACCGCAGGAACTACACGTGGAACGAGAAGAATCAGTTAACTAAATCGAGCGACCGCAGCTACACGGTACACTATCGCTACGGTGAGGACGGACAAAGAGCATTAAAGTACACCGAAGAGGGACGTTCTGAAACGCTCTACTTTAATAACTTCTACACAATACACATCCCCGTGCAGGATAAGAATAACCCGCAGGGCTTGAGAGTGCACAAACACATCTTTGTGGGGAACTCACGCCTTGTTACTGCGATGACGCATACTGATAATAACGGAGATAACGCAGAGCAGCGCGAGAAGCGGTACTATTATCATAGCGACCACTTAGGAAGCGCACAGTTTGTAACCGACTGGCGAGGCAGACAGTACGAACACATCGAATACACGCCGTACGGGGAACTGTGGATAGAGGAAGTAGCTGCAGGGTTAGACAAACTGCCCTTCAGGTTTACCGGCAAGGAGATGGATGAAGAAACCGGCTTATACTATTACGGAGCGCGGTATTTAGACCCGAAGTATAGTAGGTGGTTGAGTGGAGACCCGGCGCTGGGCGAGTACATACCGAAAGCTCCGATAGATGATGAGGCAAAAAAGCATAACGAAAAACTGCCGGGAATGGGTGGGGTGTTTAATGTCGTGAACTTGCACCTGTACCATTACGCGGGGAATAATCCGGTGAAGTATACGGATCCGGATGGGAAAGTTTCAACTGAAACTGAAGTTACCCTAAGGATTGATGGTACTTTAGGCAAGACCAATGCTCGTGATATGGCGGTAACTTTATATCAATATTCTAAAAATCCTAATGAAGGGGCTCTTTCAAGTATTGTAACATCTGCAGTAGGTTTTCTGGGTAGTAAACCAGGAATTGTATCCGCTCTTGTAAGTTTAGTACTCGCATCGTCTAGTGATGAAAAAAATAAAATAAATGATTTTGCTTTTAGTATTATGAATGCAGTTTCTGACTATGGGGAGCTTTTGGATTCTGGAGATTGTAGCATTCATGTAACCGGAGATATAACAACAAATAATACTATAGAATTTTTTAGAAGAAAAGATGAAGTGCTTTCAAAAAGTACTATCCTTGCTAGCAATTTGAATTTTGCATTGGTGGATAAAAATGGAAAAGAGATAAAACATTTGGGTAAGTATACTGCTGATCCAAGTGTAATCCAGAAGCTATTAGATAATTATAGTGAAAAGCCTATAAAAGTGATAGAATTTTATAATGGCGTACCAATAAAAATAAAGCGTTTTGAATAATATGATTGAGGAAAATATGAGAAATTTAAAGGGGAAAAAATATACGGCTTTCTTTATTGCAATTTATATTTTGCTTAATATCGCTATTATATTTATTGTGTATTTACGTATTTTACCTGGACATTCAGATAAATTATATATTCCTGTAAATGATAGTGATATATCCATATCACAAATATATCCCGTTCTTCAAATGCTTGGAAAATATGATAAAAATTATACTTTAAATATTAATGGTTCAGAATTTGAATTCGGTTTAAATATGAAAAAAGTAAGACAAATTCTTATGCTAAGTTTAATAGTATTTTTTATCCCGAATTTTATTTTTTTTATTTTTTTACTCTATGGTTATATAAATAGAATAAAAGGTTTTACGCAAAAGCATAAATTAAAAATAATTATTTTTATAAGCATTGAGATTGTCATGAATGTTTTACTGTTTTTGTGGATAGATCCATATTTTAACAAGTCTAAAAACACGACGAGTTTTGTACCACTAAAGAGAGAAGCTGTCGTTATAGATTCAGCACATACTGCGATTACTGGAAAAGGTTGGTACAATTCACAATCGGCACAAACAATTTCAGGAGCTGAATATTATATTGCAGTGGATTTAATGCGTGTAAAAGAAGTGGTTTTAATATTTTTAAAACGATTTTATATATATAATTACATATATATGATTTTTTTGATTGTATATATGAGATATGCTATTAACTTAGAAAACGAGAAGAAATACAGGAATATGAGAATAACTGATATTCTTTTTTATATTGGATGTATTGCCATAAGTGCCTCTCCTATAATTATAAAAATAGGGAAAGAAGATATTTTTTTATATACTCTTTTTATGGGTGTTTTTGGTATAGGCTGTATGCTTCCAAAACTTTACTTAGATTGGCGATATGGTGACTATTCAAGGAAAAGGCCATTTTTGAGTTTTGTAAGATTATTTATTTTATCTTTTATATTTATTATAGCTTTAAAAATGTTTGTTGAACTCCTATCATCAGGTTGATTATACATAACTCTAAAAACTCTTAAAAAGATAGAGAAAAGGATACTGTAAGACGGTGTTTGATAGATTTTGAAAAGAATTAGGAACACTGAAGCATACAATGAAATGTCTAAAAAACACTCGCTTTCTCATAGAACGAGTTACGGCCGTATGTGGAAAAACGAAGCCTTTTGAAAAGAGACATGTCGGATGCGAGGAGCGAGGAAAAATTAACCGCAGGCGTATCTATGATACGTTGAGGATTAATTTTTTTGAAGCGACGAAGCAGACGGCGTGTATATTTTCAAAAGGTGGAGAAGCAGGAGTAATAGCGGTGATATCAGCGAAGGATAAATTTCCGAGCGAGTGCGTGTGGATAGAGTACGAAGCGGTAAGGTAAGGGGAGAAGGTGAAGATGATGAAGGGAATAAAAGAAGCAGCGGCAGCGATAGTGAAGAAAGCAGTATTTACGGTCTACCTTTTTACGGTGATAGCGCCCGGCGGCGTGTACGGACAAGGGCGGAGAGAAGGGGCACGCGGCGTGAAGAGAGAAGCAAGCGAGCTCGTGGCGCAAAAGGTTATCGGGAAAGAAGGAGGAGTGTTAGAGGCGAAAGGAGTACGCTTTAGTATCCCTGAAGGAGCGGTAGAAGCGGAAGTCGAGATAACGATCAGCCGGCTGTATGAAGTAGCAGAGGGAGGAGAAGTAAAGAACGTCACGGCAGGCTTCGGCGGGTACCGGTTTTTACCTAAGGGGATGAAATTTAAGAGGGCGTGCGAGCTTTCGCTTGAGTACGATGCGCGGATAGAAGGGGAAGACGCGCAGGGGATTTATACGTACTACTATGATGAGAAAGAGAAGCGGTGGGTTGCATTAGAGCGAAAGAGAGTCGATGAGGAAGGGAAGCGGATCGAATCGTATACGGATCACTTTACGGATATGATTAACGGGACGTTGAGCTTACCGGAGAGCCCAGAGCCTGTGCGGGTGAATTTAAACAGCATCAAGGAATTAAAAGCGGCAGATGCGGCAGGGGGGATAGAGGGAATAGAAGGCTTGAAAGGAGGAAGTGAAGGAAGCGCATCGTTTGGGATAAAGCTTAAAACGCCTGATGGAGTAAAAGGGATGGCGCCGAATCTTTCACTCAGTTATGCGAGCGGGAGCGGGTGGGGGCTTATAGGAAAGGGCTGGAGTTTAGGAGGAATAGAAAGCATCAGCATCGACACGAGGTTCGGGCTACCGGCATATGACAGGAAGGACACGTACATAGTGGAAGGGAGCCGCGTGAAGTACGAAGGGGGCGTGTGGAGAAAGGAGAAGGAGCAGCAGTACGAGCGGATAGAGAATGCATGGGTAGAAAGAAGCGGGGGAGCGGAAGCGAACTATTTTAAGATAACAGAGAAAGACGGAGGGGAAAAGGTATACGGGAAAGAATGGTGGAGCGGCAAAGGAGCAGGAGCGAAATATATTTATTATTTGGATAGGGAGAGCGATAGCTTCGGAAACGAGGTGAAGTATGTGTACAAGAAGGAAAACGGAGCGGACGGAGAAGAAGTCGTTCTTGAGGAGATTGTATACGGGAAAGAAGGAGAGCGAAAGGTTCGGCTTGAGTATGAGGGCAGAGGCGATGCGCGGCTTGAGGGACGGGGAAAGTACGTGCGGAAGGAAAGCAAGCGGATTAGCAGTATAGAGATGAGTGTCGGCGGGCGGGTTGTGAGGAGGTACGGCTTTGAATACCGAGAAAACGAGATGGGAGAGAGCCTTCTTGTAAAGCTTGAAGTAAAGGGAGAAGGAAGCGGCGAAGGGTACGGGTATGAATTCGGGTACGAAGAAGCGGAGACGGATGAGAGGGGAAGGATAAAAGTATTTGGAGAGACGGAAGGCTGGGAGCGAAGCGGAAGCATTGGGGAAAGTGTGCACATAAGCGGAGGGGGAAGCGGCAGCGGAGGAGCGGGAGTAAACTTTACAAACAGCGTGTCGATATCCGGCGGGATAACGGCGTCAGCGGGAAGCGGAAGGGGACACAGTAAGCGGAATTTTGTGGATGTGACGGGAGACGGGATAGCGGACATTGTGGAGTGGAAGAAAGGGGAAATAAGGATATATGAAGGGAAAAAGCGGAGCGACGGAAAGATAGGATATGAGAAGGCTGAGTACTTTGACGGGAAGGCATTAAAGGGGCTTTATTTAAGTGAGAATGAGGATTGGAACTGGAGCGTTGGAGGGAAGCTAGACATCAGCGGGCCTCAGGTTGGGGCTGGGATGGGACTGACGAAACAGTGGAGCCGCGGAGAGAGTAAAAGTGAATTTACGGATGTAAACCGAGACGGGTATGTGGATTTTGTGTCGAAGGGAAGATACTACGAAAACGATGGGGGAAGAGGCTTTAAAGCGGGGGTTGCGTTAAGCGGAGCGGAAAAAACAGAGATAGGGGTTAGTAAGAAAGAGAAGGAAGAAGCGGAAAAGGGGCACTATTTTCAAGAAGGAGTGCAAGCGTGGCGAAGTGCGGTAAGCGGGGAGATCGAGATAGCGGTAGAGATAAAAGAGATCGGGAGCGGGAAGCTCGGCGTATGGAAGGGAGTGAATAAAGGCGGAGTATTGATTGGAGAATGCACGGAAAAGAAGGGATATCGTTTTAGGCAGGCAGTGAAAAGAGGGGAGTATATCTATTTTGCGACGGAGACGGATAACAAGGCAGAAATCGGAGAGAGCATAAGAGCAGGGATACGGATACGGTACCGGAAGATCCAACGAGATGAGCTATTGGGAGCGCATATTGCATATGAGCTGCCTGAAAGGATGAATGAAAGCCCTGATGAAGTTTTGCAGCATTTTTACCAGAGAAAAAGCGAACATGATGAAGATGAAAGACGTGAGTATTGGCAGCTGAAAGATTCTCAGTATATTCAGCATCTGAGTGAGCAGACGATAGAGAAGATACTGGAAAAAGGGTATTACGGGTATGCCGGAGATGAGGTCGCAAAAGAAGCGTTTGAAGTATTTTACGGCGGGATTGGAAGCGAGAGCGAACAGGCGGCACTGAAGGAGCGCGTACAATACGATGCGGGCTTTGAGCAATATGTGTGGAATGGAAGGGGAAACGGCGGAGGGCCTTACAGCGATATCATCAATAAAATGAGCCAAGCGCAACGGAAAGAAATGGCAGGGTATAAGAGCGGCGACGGAAGCGTAAGGTACCCGCTGTATGACGGGGATGGAAAGGCATACTACCGAGATAGGCTTACGTTAAAAGTGAACAGCGAGCGGGAAAAGGGCGAGCGCGGCTACGAGGATGAAAAGGGAGTAGAAGTAGGGCTCATCAACGGAAAGACGTACCGGTTTGATAAAGAGGGAGGGGAGCTTGTTCTGTATGAGCAGGGAAGAAGAAAAGAAGGGGCGGTTGTAACAAAAGAGGAAAATAACGTCAAGGCAATAGTAGAGGGGCGGAGTAAGAAGGGGTATGAATTTTCGATTGAGCTTACCGGGCAGAAAGTAGGGAAGGTTATCAGTGAGAATGAGTATGAAAAGGGGATGGCAGAGATAGTCGAAAAGGGAATCGAATACCGCATCAGCCGCGTAGAAAGAATAAGCGAAAAGGTATACGAGAAGATAAAAGACAAGAGGATACAGAAAGGTAGCGAGACGATAGCAATAGGGACACTGTATGAAAAGTCGGGGAACGAGTGGCATTTGAAAGAGGGCGCCGCAGAAGAGGATAAAAAAGAGATAGTAAAAGCGTTGAAAGAAGCGCGGAGAAAAGGGAAAGTTATTATCGAAGAGCTGCCGGAAGGAGAGAAGCGGATACGGGAGATTGGAATATTCACTGCGGAAGAGAGGAAAGAAGTCGGGGAGGAATATTTTGAAGCGATAGGGGATGAGTATCAAATAAAGAGCGGGATAAGCGGAGAAGGGTTACCGCAGTTCGAGAAGAAGCTGAAGCGGTATGAAAGTAAGACGTATAATTTTCCATACTTTACGCATGATGAGGCAAAGAAAGAATACCGGACAACGAAAGCGTACCTTGCAAAAGAAGAAGTGCTGAAGTTTTTAGCGTATGTCGGAAGCTACTATTACGAAAGGGTCGGGGTGTGTATCGTGTACCCGCGAGAGAGCCTTTATGAGGTGCAAGGCGGACAGATAGAAGTGGTGAAGATACAAGGTGGGAAGGTTGTCACGACATGGGAAGGGATACAAGAGTACCGAGGGAATGAGAACTATTGGAATGGAAAGTATGAAGGGAAAGAAGGGATAGCCGGGTTCGGCCGGTATGAGCAGATGTACGGCGGGGCAAACCGGTGGTACTACGGACTTTATTCGAGGCGGGGGCAGCAGCGCTTCAGTGTGGAAGCCCTATTTGCACCGAATGAATATGAGAAGGAGTATGGAGGAAGAAATGAGAAGGAAGGAGCAAAAAAAGTTGATAAGGAACAGCAGGAACTAAAAAAACAAAGTGAGGCAGGCGCGCCGAGCGGGAAAGAAGCGAAAGATAAAGTAACGGAGGAGATACGGAAGCGTACCCTCGGCGGATATAGCGCGGTACAGCGGTATAGCACGTATGCGGAAGAAAACCTTAAACAGGAATCGCCTCCGGAAACGCCGAGGCAGGATGAGGGAAGCGGATTTTTCTTTAAAGAGAAAAGCCTTATCGGAGCGATTGCGAATACGAGTGAAAACGGCTTTGACGCAGACGGCGAGATGGCAAGTGTCATGCATTACTATGCGGCGTATATTGATGATGAGGTATTACACTCAAGCCGGATCACCGGCGGGGCGTACGGGAAGTTACCGTGGGTGAAAGGAGGCAAAGGCTTTGTGCTTTCTGCGAATGAAAGTAAAAGTTATGACTTCAATGTCGGCTCACATGCGGCAAGCGTCAATACGAGCGTAGGGGTTAACACGGGAGAAAGTAAGCAGATACAAGGTTATCAGGACATAGACGGGGATGGGTACCCTGACCTCTTAAAAACAAGTTCAGAAGGCTTGAGCGTACAGTACGGCAGCGGAGAAGGAGTCTTTAGCCGACCGGGATACCTCGGAGGAGGAGGCTTAAGCACGAACAGCAATAACTCGACGGTGCACGGAGCAGGACTGGGACTGTCGGGAGCGGTACAGGCAATACGAAGCGCGGCCGGAAGCATAAAGAGTCAGTCATTAGCGCCTGCAGGATCGAGCCCTGGGGGAATGAGCCCGAGTGTGGGATGGAACGCATCAGAAGGCTGGCAGCGGCAAGAAAGCGGGTTGATAGACATAAATGGGGATGGGCTTCCCGATTATAAAACAGCAGCCGGAGCGAAGCTGAATATCGGAGATGGGTTTACAACGGCAGGAGCGTGGCAGGCAGAAAGCATATCGAAAGGAAGCGTCAATAGCGGAGGAGGAAACTTCGGCTTAGGGTTGAATATCGGCGCCGCGCTTGTTTACGGGGGAGGGAACATCGGCGTTAACGTGAACATCTCTCAGACAGCCACCGATTTCCTTATCGCCGACATCAACGGAGACGGGCTTCCCGACCTATTAACGGTAAAGGGTGGTAACTATACCGTCAAAGTGAACCGCGGGGCCGGCTTCGGCGGGGAAGAAAAGACCATTGCGATACGCACCCTCGAAGGGGCGGAGTATGAAGATTATTATAGCAAGTCGCTGAGCCGGCTCGTTGGAACATCGGAGAAGATCCAAGTACCCTACCGGCCGGGCAGTATGAATAAAGGGCTCGATACAAAAAAAATAAACGAGCTATTAAAGACGCCTGAGGCGCTGGAGTTTAACACGAGCCGGAGCGTGGGAGTGTCGGGAAGTCTTTCAGGACAGGTGGGGTTTCCGGTATGGGCAGGGATTAATATCATCTGTAACTTTTCAGGAGGAGCGAGCGGCACCTATAGCGAAAGTGAGGTAAGCTTACGCCTCTTTGACGTAGACGGAGATGGGTTAGCCGACCGCGTCTTTAACATCGGAGGAGCGAATAAGCTGTATGTACAGCGGAACAAGTTAGGGAAAGTAGGACTATTAAAAACGATACACCTACCGACCGGCGGCAGCTATGAGATAGAGTACCAAAGAGTAGGGAACACGCAGGAGCTGCCGCAGAGTAAGTATGTATTAAGCGGCGTCACAATGAACTCCGGGCTCCAGAGTAAGAGCGGGAACGTACAGTCGTACCGCACAACCTACACTTACAAAGACGGCTACTATGACCGCAAAGCAAAAGAGTTCTACGGGTTTAAGACAGTACGTGCGGTAACGGGAACGGGAAAGACGACCGAGACGGAGTATTACATTGATGCCTATTACCGCAAAGGGATGGTAAAAAAAGAGACGGTCAGCCATAACGGCATCGTTTATTCGATAAAAGAGTATGAAACGGATGAAGTCCCCCATGCACGGGTAAAGCGAGAGTGGAACACCATACGGGAAGGATACCGGTCGATACAAACGGAAAGCGATTATCGCTATGATCGGTATGGCAATGTTACGAGCTTAGAAGATAAAGGCGACGTTACGAATCCCAACGATGACATCGTTGCCCGCATACGCTATTGGGATAGCGGCGATGAGCGGCGCTATTTTAAAGCACACCCGGAGCGCATCGAAGTGCTGGACGGCAAGAGCGGACGGCTGTTGCGGAAACGAGAAGGACGCTATGATAGCCAAACGGGCGCGATAACGGAAGTAAAGCAGTACACGGGCAATAACACACTCCTTACCTATACGATAGACTGGGATGAAAGCGGAAACATCAAGACCCTGATAAGCCCCACCGGAAAGAAGGTACGCTACCGGTATCAAGACGGGATATACCCGGTTGCGATAACGGAAGAAGGAAGTAAAGGCGGAGCGCCGTACGAGAGTACGCTTTTGTGGGACAGCGCCTTAGGAGTGAAACTGGAAGAAACCGACAGCGCGGGTAACACCATGAAGTACCGCTATGACGGATTCGGACGTGTTATTGAAGTGCAGAGTCCCTATGATGATACGGCAGGTACTCCCTACGCAAAGTACGAATACCATACCCCGGAATCTTCTTTCTGGTACACCGTAACGGAGAATAAGCTGACTACCAAAGCAACGGACAAAGCCGTGATGAAAACCGTCGTCATGCACGACGGCTTAGGAAGAGCTTTGTACACGGCAAAAGAAGGAGAAGTGTACCGAGAAGGAACAGCCGGAGAAACGAATGTCGGGTGGAATATTTCAGGGGCGACCTACTACGATGAGGCAGGCAGAAAGATAAAAGAAGGAATGCCGTTCTTCTATGGCGGCGATTTACCGAATGAACTTGCCAACAAAGCCGCCTACGCAAGCGTCGAACAGTTCTATGAGCTGAACGACTTTACCAAGCTCCGCAACGAAACGGTATACACCTACGACGGCATAGACCGAGTAATAAAAACATTGTTGCCGGACGGAAGCGAGCAGAAAAATGAGTACGCGATAGAAAATAATCTACAGGTAACAATCGCAACCGACCCATTAGAGAATAAGAGCGTTACAAAAAAAGACGCGCGCGGAAACATCCGCGAAGTGGAACGCCTCGATAAAAACGGAACAGTCTTAACCAAAGGCAGATATGAATATTCGGTATTGGGAGAGATGCTTCGCGCATACGACGCCAATGAAAACATTGTCTCGGTAACATACGACCTGTTAGGGAGAAAAGTAGCCTTAGAAAGCAAAGACACCGGAAGGAAAGAATGGCGCTATGATAGCAAAGGCCTCCTTGAAGCGGAATCGGACTCACTGCTGCGCAGTAAGTTAAGTGAGATACAATACCACTACGACGGCTTTGACCGCCTTGTAAAAATAGACTACCCGTTCAGCACTGACGTTGAGTATGAGTACGGAAAGGCAGGAGAGGCGGGAGCCGGCGAGATTATACACAAGAAAGATGAGTCGGGAGAAATACGCTACGAGTACGGCAAGCTTAGCGAAGTCGTAAAAGAGACACGGACGATTAAGCGTTACGAGGCGTTAAGCAAACCCGAAACGGCAACCTTTACCTACCGATCCGACTACTTAGGCCGTATGCAGACCATGCGCTACCCTGACGGCGAGGTAATAACCTATACCTACGACAAAGGCGGACAGCTCAAAGGCGTAAGCGGTGTAAAGAACACGGTAAAAGGAACGGAAAACTATTCCTATATCGACACGATTGTCTATGACGAACACGGCCAGAGAGTCTACATCAAGTACGGCAATGGTGTAGAGACCCGCTACCGCTACGACGACAAACGCCGATGGTTAAAAGACATCGAGACGAGAAATAAACAAACCGATGAAATCTTCCAAAAGATAAGCTACCGCTTTGACAAGGTCGGGAACGTCTTAGGTTACAGTAACGACGCAAGTGTGTATGAGACGAGCCAGAGTTACACCTACGACAGCCTTTACCAGCTTATCGGAGTGGAGGGGACAAGCAACCAATACAAGGCGATAAAGAGCTTTGGAAGTACGCCGGTACATGTTGCAAAGTACAAACAAGACTTCGCCTTTGACGGTATCGGAAACATGACAAAGAAGTCCAGCACCACGAACCTCCCCGGCGCTCGTGGTAACGCCTACCCGAAAGCAGAGCTTGACTACAGCCTCGATTACGAATACGACCCGGCCTATCCACACCGGCTCGTACACGCCGGAAACCGCTACTACCGCTATGATGCAAACGGCAATATCACGGCAGAAAAAGACGGCCCGTTTACCGAAGACGATGAGTTTGTCTTTACATACAACTACGACCCGGACACCGACGTCTACGGCACCGACTACGGCTTCGGGCTTGACGCGCCGAAAGAGACGGAAGAAAGTCATCCGGAGAACCTATTTGCGTACCGGCGTAACTATACCTGGAACGAAAAGAATCTATTAACAAAATCGAGCGACCGCAGCTACACCGTGCACTACCGCTACGGTGAGGACGGCCAGCGCGCCTTAAAGTACACCGAAGAAGGGAGAAGCGAAACGCTCTACTTCAACAACTTCTACACAATACACATCCCCGTGCAGGATAAGAATAACCCGCAGGGCTTGAGAGTACACAAACACATCTTTGTGGGGAACTCACGCCTTGTTACCGCGATGACGCATACTGATAATAACGGAGATAACGCAGAGCAGCGCGAGAAGCGGTACTACTACCATTCAGACCACTTAGGAAGTGCGCAGTTCGTAACCGACTGGAGAGGCCGCCAATACGAGCACATCGAGTACACGCCATACGGGGAACTCTGGATAGAGGAAGTAGCCGCGGGCTTAGATAAACTGCCGTTTAGATTTACCGGTAAGGAGATGGACGAGGAAACCGGCTTATACTACTACGGCGCGCGCTACCTTGACCCGAAGTATTCAAGGTGGTTGAGTGGAGATCCGGCACTAAACGATTACATACCGAAAGCCCCGATAGACGACGAGGCGAAGAAGCACAACGAGAACTTACCCGGCATGGGTGGGGTATACAACACAGTCAATCTGCACCTGTACCACTACGCGGGGAATAATCCGGTGAAGTATGAAGATCCTGATGGGATGTTTGATGTGTTGCCGTATCATATTCCTAATTTCCAAGTGGGTGGTCCAAAACTCCAAAAATTTACAGGGGTTCCTTTAGGTGGTGGTTATTCACAGAATCAAAAAGATTGGTTTAAAATAGCGGATATTCTTCAGGCATCACTAGGTGTATCTTCACTGGGTGACTATCAAACATTAGCATCATTACCTAGTAATGACTTAAAAGATACTCTTATAGAAGTAAGTAAGGCTATCGCTGGAGCTATATCTAGTTCTGCAGGAAAAATTATTTCTTTAGCTGATTTAGCAAAGGCTCTCTTTAGTACACCGGAAGCGAAAGCTCAAAATTATACCAAAAGCGAGAAAGAGTTTTTAATGATGGTAGGAATTGAGCAGTCATTTATTTCTGATCTATCAACTAAATTAATTGAGAAAGGTTTTCCTGTTCACGAAAAAAAAGATGGAAACTCTAATTTTATAATGAATATTACAATTACAAGTTTTACTGAATATACAACAAGTGGCATATTGGCAAAAGATGCAATACTTCTTATTGCGGATGAAGTGAAAGCATCAAATGAACTATATAAAGATATTAAAATTAACGAATAGGAGATATGGGTATGAAGTATGTATTTATTTTTTTAACTTTTATACATGTAACGGCTATTTTCGGTGAAGATATACAGAATAACTTTAATTATTATGTAAGACATTTTGACGGTTCATACGAATTGGATAGTGTTAGTAACGAAAAACTTAAAATTCCACTTTTCTCGTATCACTATTTTAAAGATTCAAATCATGAATATATTAAAGGATTGTATTATGGCTCTGATAAGGTAAAATTTATAGATACCGTACAAAATAATAAAATATACAAGACCGTATACTATGATTTTTTTACAAATGAGGTTCTGTTTGAAAAACGATATACCTATACTGAAGATGGTGTTCTTACTTTTATGGAAATAGACAGTGTTACTACAGAAGATAAAAAAGGAAAGGCGTATGCAAGATTTTCATTTATAAAAGATGAGCAGGAGGATTTTAACTACACTGCTTATCGATTAGCCGAATATGATATTGGCATTACAGGGACTTATGCATATTC
This sequence comes from Treponema sp. OMZ 906, assembly GCF_024181185.1. Classification (NCBI taxonomy): domain Bacteria; kingdom Pseudomonadati; phylum Spirochaetota; class Spirochaetia; order Treponematales; family Treponemataceae; genus Treponema; species Treponema sp. OMZ 906. Next base: position 233,755 of record NZ_CP051196.1, read on the forward strand.
TGACGGAAAATTTGGTAAAAATTTTCAACCACTAACGATTTATTCAACAATCATCAAAAAATATAAATTAGATATAGAGAGCATGAAAGTTATTGAGAAATATAGATATGATGAAAACGGTTCCATATATGATGTATATATAGACGGTTCTGAATTCCCGGTATATAAAAGGACAGACCTAATGCTTGATAATGGCACTTGTACAAATATTACGATGTATTTTGAGAATGGTATCTGGGACTCGAGCTATTTATTAAAAAATCTACCGGAGAGTGAGATTGAAATATACTCTGATGTATTACAGAATTCAATAGAAAATGAAAACATAAAAATTCCTATTAAAGGCAATGTCCGGATTTTAAAGAAGCACGATCTTTTGCAAACTTATGATTCTGAGCTGATATGTCAAGATGAAAAAGTATATTTAAAAGATGAAAAGCCGGTAAAATCACTATTAACGATATTTAATGATATTTATACTGATGAGTTTAGACTTTCCCATGCATTATTTAGTGATAGAATATATTTTTCACGAACATTTAAGGATAAATGAGATGTATTTTAAATACTAAAATAATTGATAGAAAATAAAGTGATATTCTCTCTTCCTCACAGAACGAGTTACGGCCGTATGTGAGAAGCAAACAGAAATAGGGAAGGTAGTCCCCCGGACAGCGATTGAAGCGGAAATCCTTTTTGCCGCTCGTGTAATGCAAGTGCGGTTTTTGAAGCGGCCGAGCGGAAAAACACCGCGGGAACAAAACAGCAGCGGTAAAAAGATTGGAGCGGAAAGCGCGGTGCTGCATTTTGTTTTCTTTATAGTAATAGTAAACAAAATGCAGCAGTCCGCCAAAAAAGCAAGAAACAAAAACAACAAAAGCTCTTTACCGGAGGTTTTTCCGCTTACGGCAATCCTTGCCGGAAGCGGAAAAACGAAGCCTTTTGAAAAGAGGCGGAGCAGATACAAGGAGACAGCCGAAAATAAAGCGGAGGCGTATCGGGTATACGTCGAGCATTTATTTTCGGCGTGCGACGCCGTAGATGCCCGCATATTTTCAAAAGGAGACGGGAACATGACACGGAAGGTCAGCACCACAAACCTTCCCGGCGCCCGTGGTAACGCCTACCCGAAAGCAGAGCTTGACTACAGCCTCGATTACGAATACGACCCAGCCTATGCACACCGGCTTGTGCACGCAGGAAACCGCTACTACCGCTATGACGTAAACGGCAACATCACGGCAGAAAAAGACGGGCCGTTTACCGAAGACGATGAGTTTGTCTTTACCTACAGCTATGACCCCGACACCGACGTCTACGGCACCGACTACGGCTTCGGCCTTGACGCCCCGAAGGAGACGGAAGAGAGTCATCCTGAAAACCTATTTGCGTACCGGCGTAACTACACGTGGAACGAGAAGAATCTCCTCACCAAATCGAGCGACCGGAGCTACACGGTACACTACCGCTACGGTGAGGACGGACAAAGAGCATTAAAGTATACGGAAGAAGGACGTTCTGAAACGCTCTACTTCAACAACTTCTACACGATACACATCCCCGTGCAGGATAAAAACAACCCGCAGGGCTTACGCGTCCACAAGCACATCTTTGTCGGTAACTCACGCCTCGTTACGGCAATGACGCACACCGACAACAACGGGGATAATGCAGAACAGCGCGAGAAGCGGTACTATTATCATTCAGACCACCTCGGCAGCGCCCAATTCGTAACCGACTGGCGAGGCAGACAATACGAGCACATCGAGTACACACCCTACGGAGAACTGTGGATAGAGGAAGTTGCAGCAGGTTTAGACAAGTTACCGTTTAGGTTTACCGGTAAAGAGATGGACGAGGAAACCGGCTTATACTATTATGGCGCGCGCTACCTTGACCCGAAGTATAGTAGGTGGTTGTCGGGCGACCCGGCGCTAAACGACTACATACCCAAAGCCCCGATAGATGACGAGGCGAAGAAGCATAATGAGAACCTGCCGGGCATGGGCGGGGTGTTTAATGTCGTGAACCTGCACCTGTACCACTACGCGGGGAATAATCCCATTAAATACGAAGATCCGGATGGGAAAGATATAATAAGTTTTTTTAAAGGATGGGTTAATTACAATCTCAATAACACAATTTTTTCGAGGTATGGTTCGCAATATGCATATAATCCTCAATTTGAAATGGCAAATGAGGTTTTAGCTAACATTGATCAAATGATGCAGAACGGTTATAGCGTATATGTTCAAACATTGAAATTTACAAGTGAACATTCTGGAACAGCTACATTGTTTTTACTAACCATTGGGCAACCTGGATTAGCTGCAATTACAAGTACCATAGGACTTGCAGCTGATAGCTTATTAGTTATTGATAATTTTGCTAATGGCAATATAGTCGAAGGGAGTAAAGGTATTGCTGTAATAGGTCTTTCGATGTTAGCTAATAATGGTGTTAAAAAAGGATTTGAAAAATTGGGGAGTTTAGTCGGTATTTCTGTTGGTAAGAATGGCTTATACTATATGAAAGGGCGGAGAGGAGCATTAAAAACAATTGATGGAATTCGTAAACAACTTTATAAAGATTTGGTCGAAGGTTATTTTGGTCAAGCAATAGCTCCGGAAGTTGCTTCGCAGATGGTAGATACTGTTATGAAAGAAATATTAAAAACTGAAAAGGTGGAAGAATAGAATGAATAGGCGTACTGCTCGGATTTGTTGTTATATTGCCTTAGTAGCATGTTTTATTGTAATTATATTGTATATAATTGGATATAGAGGAACATATATTTTGTATTATCTTCTCGGCTCTATTGCTGGAGGAGGGATGTTTCCAACTTGCTATTTTGATTTCAAAAATGACTATGACAATGATAAAATAGCGCCTTCTAGTATTAAGGGATTAGTCGCAACGGTCTTTGTTTTTTTGATTTGTTTTTTTATGTTCATTAAGACGTTGTTTGGGTAAATTAGAAACCATATGGAGCAAATTACAATGTTGATCGAAAAAAGCGGATTAAGACTTTATACAGATACTACTAATAAAATTTCTGAAGCTTCAATAACTAACTTTTCAGATGAAATTAAGGTAGAATTACAGTTGCATAATTTGAAGAAGCTTACTGTTGATAGTACGGATTGCATTGACGATTTTTCAGTTATTGCAAGCTTAAGAACTCTTTCTTCTTTGATTATAAAACGATTGATATTTTGTTTGTGAATGAAATGCCAAATCTGAAAGAATTGGGAAGTCCAAAATTTATAGGAAGTATTACTAATAAGAATATAACTAGTATTGGTTATAAGTGGTCTAAAAAAAGTGATATTTCTCAATGTAGTAATCTTCAAAGTATCGATGTTCATAACTGTAGTGATTTAGCAAGTTTTTTTCAGCAAATAGGTAATTTGCAATTTTTAAAAAAACTTTCTTTTTTTAAGTTAAGTACCCCCTCTATTTCGATTGGCAGGTTAAATACGAATATAGAAGAGTTGAATCTCTCTTATTGTTCAAAACTTAAAACTTCAGACCATATTGGTAAGAACTTGCCAAAAGTTACAAAAATGACAATAGAGAATTGTAAACATTTGTGTAGTTACGAGGCGTTGTCAGAATTTAAGAATTTACAAAATTTGAATATTTTCGATTTATCGCCTATTTCCGATTTATTGTTTTTAGCAAACTTAAAAAATCTAACACATATAAAAATTGGAAAAACACAAATAACCGCGGAAAATAAAGATTTGTTGAATAATATCAAGAATGTTGATTTATGTATGACTGGAATTTTATAATAATTTTACATTTTTTTAGATTTAGTTTTTCTCATAGATTAAGCAAATCTGAATTTCTTAAGATTCCATAGTTTTGAACAAATTGTAAGATCATGTTATAGATATGTTATTGCTGACAATATAAAATATAAGAATGAATCTGGACAAAGTAAATAAGAGATGATTTGAAAGGTTAAAGTGATAGTATATAAAAAGCAGATGGGTATACTGTATTCTTAACAGCAAGGATTCATCTTTACTTCCCACAGAACGAGTTACGGCCGTATGTGAGAAGCTATATCAAATCTATACGTCCTTGTACAGATTTGATATCATGTTTTGCAGATGGCAAAACATGATACTGTTTAGAACCACCACCATCCATGGCGGTAGTGAAGGGAAAAATATTTTTTTAAGGTGGAAATAAATTGTTTTTATTCACAGCCTAACTACCCTCACCCCCGGACAGCGATTGAAGCAGAAATCCTTTTTGCCGCTCGTGTAATGCAGGTGCGGTTTTTGAAGCGGCCGAGCGGAAAAACACCGCTTAAAAAAAACAGCAGCGGCAAAAAGATTGAAGCGGAAAGCGCGGTGCCGATACTTGTGTACTTTTATATAATCATAATAGTACACAAGTATCGGCAGTCCGCCAAAGAAAACTGCTTATTAAAAAGAAACACTGTGTTGGAGGTTTTTCCGCTTACGGCAATCCTTGCCGGAAGCGGAAAAACGATGCCTTTTGAAAAGAGGCGGAGCAGATACAAGGAGACAGCCGAAAATAAAGCGGAGGCGTATCGGGTATACGTCGAGCATTTATTTTCGGCGTGCGACGCCGTAGATGCCCGCATATTTTCAAAAGGTGGAGAAGCAGGAGTGATAGGAGTGATATCGGCGAAGGACAAATTTCCGAGCGAGTGCGTGTGGATAGAGTACGAGGCGGTACGGTAGGCTGAACAGAAGGGAGAAGCAGATGAAAAGAATAAAAGAAGCAGCGGCAGGGATAGTGAAGAAAGCAGTATTTACGGTCTATCTTTTTACGATGATAGCGCCCGGCGGAGCATACGGCCAGGGTCGGACGGAAGGAGCGCGTGGAGTAAAGCGAGAAGCAAGCTGGGAGCTGGTGAAGAAAGTTATCGGGAAAGAAGGAGGCGTGTTAGAGGCGGAAGGAGTGCGGTTTGTGATTCCTCGCGGGGCGGTAGAAGCGGAAGTCGAGATAACGATTAGCCGGCTGTATGAAGTAGCAGAGGGAGGAGAAGTAAAGAACGTCACGGCAGGGTTTGGCGGGTGGCGGTTTTTACCTAAGGGGATGAAGTTTAAAAGAGCGTGCGAACTCTCGCTTGAGTACGATGCGCGGATAGAAGGAGAAGATGCGCAGGGGATTTATACGTACTACTATGATGAGAAAGAGAAGCGGTGGGTTGCATTAGAGCGAAAGAGAGTCGATGAGGAAGGGAAGCGGATCGAATCGTATACGGATCATTTTACGGATATGATCAATGGGACATTGAGCTTACCGGAGAGCCCCGAGCCGGTGCGGGTGAACTTAAACAGCATCAAGGAGTTAAAAGCGGCAGATGCGGCAGGCGGGATAGAGGGGATAGAAGGACTGAAAGGAGGAAGTGAAGGAAGCGCATCGTTTGGGATAAAGCTCAAAGTACCGGAAGGAGTGAAAGGGATGGCGCCTGCTCTCTCGGTGAGCTATGCGAGCGGGAGCGGCTGGGGGCTATTAGGGAAGGGCTGGAGTTTAGGAGGAATAGAAAGCATCAGCATCGACACGAGGTTCGGGTTACCTGAGTATAACGGGAAGGACACGTACATAGTGGAAGGGAGTAGGGTACGGTATGAAGGGGGAGAGTGGAGAAAGGAGAAGGAACAGAAATACGAGCGGATAGAGAATGCATGGGCAGAAAGAAGAGGGGGAGCGGAAGAGAACTATTTTAAGATAACGGGAAAAGACGGACGGGAAAAGGTATACGGGAAAGAAAGGTGGAGCGGCAAAGGAGCAGGTGCAAAATATATTTATTATTTGGATAGGGAGAGCGACAGCTTCGGCAACGAGGTGAAGTATGTGTACAAGAAGGAAACCGGAGCAGAGGGTGAAGAGGTACTTCTTGAACAGGTTATCTACGGGAAAGAGAGAGATCGAAAGGTAACCATAGCGTATGAAGGAAGAGGTGATGCGCGGCTTGAGGGACGGGGAAAGTATGTGCGGAAAGAGAGTAAGCGGCTTAGCAGTATAGAGATGAGCGTCGGCGGGCGGATAGTGAGGAGATACGGCTTTGAATACCGAGAAAACGAGATGGGAGAGAGCCTACTTGTCAAACTTGAAGTAAAGGGAGAGGGAAGCAGCGAAGGATATGGGTATGAATTCGGGTATGAGCAAGCGGAGACGGATGAGAGGGGAAGGTTAAAAGTATTTGGAGAGACGGAAGGCTGGGAGAGAAGCGGAAGCATCGGGGAAAGTGTGCACATAAGCGGAGGGGGAAGCGGCAGCGGAGGAGCGGGAGTAAACTTTACAAACAGCGTGTCGATATCCGGCGGGATAACGGCGTCAGCGGGAAGCGGAAGGGGACACAGTAAGCGAAATTTTGTAGATGTGACGGGAGACGGGATAGCGGACATTGTGGAGTGGAAGAAAGGGGAAATAAGGATATATGAAGGGAAAAAGCGGAGCGACGGAAAGATAGGATATGAGCGTGCTGAGTACTTTGACGGGAAGGCATTAAAGGGGCTTTATTTAAGTGAGAATGAGGATTGGAACTGGAGCGTTGGAGGGAAGTTAGATATCAGCGGGGCCGGTGTCGGAGCGGGGATGGGACTGACGAAACAGTGGAGCCGCGGAGAAAGTAGAAGTGAATTTACGGATGTAAACCGAGACGGATACGTGGATTTTGTGTCGAACGGAAGATACTACGAAAACGATAGGGGAAGAGGATTTAAAGGAGGAGTGGGTTTACAGGGAGCGGAGAAAGCGGCGATCGGGGTCAGTGAAGCGGAGAAGAAGGAAGCGGAAAAAGGGCATTACTTTCAGGAAGGAGTGCAAGCGTGGCGGAGTGAGGTCAGCGGGGAGATAGAGATAGGAGTAGAGATACAAGAGAAAGGGAAGGGACAGTTAAGCGTGTGGAAGGGCACGAATAAAGAAGGGGTGAGGATAGGAGAGTGCACGGAGAAGAAGCGGTATGTGTTTACGGAAGCGATTAGGAGAGGCGAGTATATCTATTTTGCGACTGAGACGGATGATGAGGCGGAGATAGGGGAGAGCATCAAGGCAAGCATACGGATACGGTACCTAAAGTATAAAAGAGATGAATTACTGGGATCGCATATAGCGTATCAGCTGCCGGGGAGGCTGAATGAGGAGCCTGATAGAGAATTAGCCTCGCTTTACACGGAAGAGGAGAGTGAGGCAGATGAAGATGGGAAGCGAGATAGGTATTGGCTGCTGAAAAATGATTATCGAAGAGAGCTGAGTGAGCAAGCGATAGAGAAGATACTGGAAAAAGGATACTACACATACGTCGGAAGTGAGATAGCAAAGGAGACGTTTGAGAAGGTATTTAGCAGAATCGGCACAGATGATGAAAAGCAAAAGGTAAAAAAGAGCGTACAGTACGATGCGGGGTTTGAAGAATATATTTACACAGGGGATGGGTTCGGGAGTACGCTGTACAGCGATATCATCAAAAGGATGAGTGAGGGCGAACAAAAAGAAGCGGCAGGATATAAAAACGTTGACGGAAGCGTAAGGTACCCGCTGTATGACGGGGATGGAAAGGCATACTACCGAGATAGGCTTACGTTAAAAGTGAACAGCGAGCGGGAAAAGGGTGAGCGTGGCTACGAGAATGAAAAGGGAGTAGAAGTAGGGCTCATCAACGGAAAGACGTACCGGCTGGGTAAGGAGAACGGGGCGCTTATTCTGTATGAGCAGGGAAGAAGAAAAGAAGGGGCAGTGGTAACAAAAGAGGGGAAGAATGTAAAGGCAATAGTAGAGGGGCGGAGTAAGAAGGGGTATGAATTTTCGATTGAGCTTGCGGGGAGAACGCTCGGCAAGGTTATCAGTGAAGAGGAGTACGAGAAGGGAGCGAATGATAGAGTTGAGAAGGATGTGGAATACCGGATCAATCGAGTAGAAAGAATAAGCGAAAAGGTATACGAGAAGATAAAAGACAAGAGGATACAGAAAGGTAGCGAGACGATAGCAATAGGGACACTGTATGAAAAGTCGGGGAACGAGTGGCATTTGAAAGAGGGCGCCGCAGAAGAGGATAAAAAAGAGATAGTAAAAGCGTTGAAAGAAGCGCGGAGAGAAGGGAAAGTCATTATCGAAGAACAATGTGCTGGAGTAGGGGAAAGGAAGATACGAGAGATTGGAATATTCACTGCGGAAGAGAGGAAAGAAATCGGGGAAGAATATTTTGAAGCGATAGGGGATGGGTATCAAATAAAGAGCGGGATAGGAGAAGCGAAAGTTGCGCGATTGGAAAAGAAGCTAAAGCGGTATGAAAGTGAAATGTATGATTTTCCGTACTTTACACATGATAAGGTAAGAGGCGAATACCGGACGACGAAAGAGCAGCTTGAAAAAGAAGAAGTGCAGGAGTTTTTAGCGTATGTCGAAAGTTATTATTACGAAAGGGTCGGAGCGTGTATAGCGTATCCGCGTGAGAGCCTTTATGAGGTGCAAGGCGGACAGATAGAAGTGGTGAAGATACAAGGGGGGAAGGTTGTCACAACATGGGAAAGGATACAAGAGTACCGAGGGAATGAGAACTATTGGATTGGAAAGTATGAAGGGAAAGAAGGGATAGCAGGGTTCGGCCGGTATGAGCAGATGTACGGCGGGGCAAACCGGTGGTACTACGGACTTTATTCGAGGTGGGGGCAACAGCGCTTCAGTGTGCAAGCCCTGTTTGCACCGAATGAATATGAGAAGGAGTATGGAGGAAAAAATGGGAATGAAGGAGCAAAAAAAGTTGATAAGGAACAGCAGGAACTAAAAAAACAGGCAGATGCGAAAACATCGAAAGCGCCAAGCGGCGAGGCGGTAAAAGATAAGGTACGTACAGAGATAGCAAAAGGCACTCTGGGCGGATATAGCGCGGTACAGACGTATGGGAAGTATGTGGAAGAAAGCGGCAAACAGGACTCGCCCGGCGAAGCGCCGAAGAAGGATGAGGGAAGCGGACGTATATTTAGCGATAAAAGCCTTGTCGGAGCGGTTGTAGGCACGAGTGAAAACGGCTTTGATGCAGACGGACAGATGGCAAGCGTCATACATTACTATGCCGCGTATATCGATGATGAGGTGCTGCACTCAAGCCGAATAACCGGCGGGGCATACCGGAATCTGCCGTGGGTGAAAGGAGCGGGAGGCTTTGCACTTTCTGCGAATGAGAGTGAAAGCTATGACACGAACGTCGGTGCGCATGCGCTTAACTTCAATGGGAGCTTAGGGGGTAACACCGGAGAAAGTAAACAGATACAAGGCTATCAGGACATCGACGGGGACGGCTACCCTGATATTTTAAAAACAAGTTCAGGAGGATTGAGCGTACAGTACGGTAGCGGTGAAGGAGTCTTTAGCAGACTGGGATACCTCGGAGGAGGGGGCTTAAGCATGAACAGCAATAACTCGACGGTGTACGGAGCAGGACTGGGACTGTCGGGAGGGACGCAGACCGTACGAACAGTGATTGGGAGCATAAAGGATATATCAGTAGAACCGGCAGGTTCGACACCGTACGGAGTAAGCGCGAGTGTGGGAGGCAATTATTCACACGGCAATCAGTATCAGAGCAGCGGCTTAGTAGACATAAACGGCGATGGTTTACCCGACTACCAGACGATAGCAGGAGCGAAGCTGAATATCGGAGAAGCGTTTAAAGCGGCCGGGAAATGGAGCGAAGCGAACATTTCAAGCGGAACGGTCAAAAGCGGAGGAGGAAACTTCGGGATAGGATTGGCTATCGGGCCATTGGCTAGTTACGGAGGAGGAAACATCGGGGTCAACGTGAACATCAGTCAGACGGCCACGGAAACCCTTATAACCGACATCAACGGAGACGGGCTGCCCGACCTTTTGCGCGTACAAGAGGACGGCAGCTATGCTGTCAAATTGAATCGCGGAGCAGGATTCGACGGAAAAGAAAAGACAATTGAAGTACGGAATCTTGAAGGGGCGGAGTATAAAGATTATTACAATGGGGCGCTGAGCCGACTGGTAGGGACATCAGAACGTATCCAAGTGCCGTACCGACCGGGTGGCATGAATAAAAGTTTTGGAACAGCGGAAATAGAAAAGTTGTTACAGATACCGAAAGCACTGGAATTTAACACGAGCCGGAGCGTGGGCGTGTCCGGAAGTCTTTCAGGACAGGTGGGGTTTCCGGTATGGGCAGGGATTAATATCATTTGTAACTTTTCAGGTGGAGCGAGCGGAACCTATAGCGAAAGTGAGGTGAGCTTACGCCTCTTTGACGTAGACGGAGACGGCCTCGCCGACCGAGTGTTCAACATCGGAGGGGCGAATAAGCTGTATGTACAGCGGAACAAGTTAGGGAAAGTAGGACTATTAAAAACGATACACCTACCGACCGGTGGCAGCTATGAGATAGAGTACCAAAGAGTAGGGAACACGCGGGAATTACCGCAGAGTAAGTATGTGTTAAGCAGTGTAACGATGAATTCCGGACTTGAAACAAAATCAGGAAACATACAATCGTACCGCACAACCTACACCTACAAAGATGGCTACTATGACCGCAAAGCAAAAGAGTTCTATGGATTTAAGACAGTACGTGCGGTAACGGGAACGGGAAAGACGACCGAAACAGAATACTACATTGATGCCTATTACCGCAAAGGGATGGTAAAAAAAGAGACGGTCAGCCATAACGGCACCGTTTATTCGATAAAAGAGTATGAAACGGATGAAGTCCCTCATGCACGGGTAAAGCGAGAGTGGAACACGATACGGGAAGGATACCGTGAAATACGGACAGAAAGTGAGTATCGCTATGACCGGTACGGCAATGTTACGAGCTTAGAAGATAAAGGCGACGTTACGAATCCCAACGACGATATTATTGCCCGCATACGCTATTGGGATAGCGGCGATGAGCGGCGCTACTTTAAAGCACACCCGGAGCGTATCGAAGTGTTGGACGGTAAGAGCGGCAGGCTGTTGCGGAAGCGAGAAGGACGCTATGATAGCCAAACGGGCGCGATAACGGAAGTAAAACAATACACCGCAAATAACACACTCCTTACCTATACGATAGACTGGGATGAAAGCGGGAACATCAAGACCCTGATAAGTCCCACAGGCAAGAAGGTAAGCTACCGCTACCAAGATGGGATATATGTAAGTAAGATAACCGAAGAAGGCAGTAAAGGCGGCACTCCGTACGAGAGTACGCTCCTGTGGGACAGTGCCTTAGGGGTAAAACTTGAAGAAACCGACAGCGCGGGTAACACCATGAAGTATCGGTACGACGGCTTCGGCCGCGTTATTGAAGTGCGAAGCCCGTATGATGATCCGGCAAAAGTGCCCTACGCAAAGTACGAATACCATACCCCTTCATCTTCTTTCTGGTACACGGTAACGGCAAATAAGCTTACCACCGAAGCAACGGACGAAGCCGTGATGAAAACGATAGTCATGCACGACGGTTTAGGCCGCGCCCTCTACACGGCGAAAGAAGGGGAAGTGTACCGAGAAGGAACCGCCGGAGAAACGAATGTCGGCTGGAATATATCTGGGGCGACACACTACGATGAGGCAGGAAGAAAGATAAAAGAAGGAATGCCCTTCTTCTATGGAGGCGATTTACCGAATGAACTTGCCAACAAAGCCGCCTACGCAAGCGTCGAACAGTTCTATGAGCTGAACGACTTTACCAAGCTCCGCAACGAAACGGTATACACCTACGACGGCATAGACCGAGTAATAAAAACATTGTTGCCGGACGGAAGCGAGCAGAAAAATGAGTACGAAATAGAAGACGGTTTACAGGTAACAATCGCAACCGACCCGTTAGAGAATAAGAGCGTTACAAAGAAAGACGCGCGCGGAAACATCCGCGAAGTAGAGCGAAGAGACAAGGCAGACAACATCCTCACCAAGGGCCGCTACGAATATTCGGTATTGGGAGAGATGCTTCGCGCATACGACGCAAACGAAAACATTGTCTCGGTAACGTATGACCTACTCGGCCGAAGAGTAGCTTTAGAAAGTAAAGACTCAGGCCGGAAAGAATGGCGCTATGATAGCAAAGGCCTCCTTGAAGCAGAAACGGATTCACTGCTGCGCAGTAAGTTAAGCGAGATACAGTACCACTATGACGGCTTTGACCGCATCGTAAAGATAGACTACCCGTTCAGTGAAGATGTAACATACGAATACGGCGAAGCAGGGCAAGCGGGAGCAGGCGAGATAATCCGCAAAAAAGATGAATCAGGAGAAATACGCTACAAGTACGGGAAGTTAAGCGAAGTGGTCAAAGAGACACGAACGATTAAGCGCTATGAGCCGTTAAGCGAACCTGAAACGGCGAGCTTTACCTACCGCTCCGACTACTTAGGCCGTATGCAGACGATGCGCTACCCTGACGGGGAAACTATTACCTACACCTACGACAAAGGCGGACAGCTGAAAGGAGTGAGCGGTGTCAAGAACACGGTAAAAGGCTCTGAAACCTACAGTTACATCGACACGATTGTCTATGACGAACACGGACAGCGCGTCTACATCAAGTATGGTAACGGGGTAGAAACCAAGTACCGCTACGACGACAAGCGGCGATGGTTAAAAGACATTGAAACAAAGAATAAACAAACCGACGAAATCTTCCAAAAGATAAGCTATAGCTTTGACAAAGTCGGGAACGTCTTAGGTTACAGTAACGACGCAAGTGTGTACGAGACGAGCCAAAACTACACCTACGACAGTTTATACCAGCTTATCGGCGTAGAGGGCACGAGCAACCAGTACAAGGCGATAAAGAGCTTTGGAAGTACGCCGGTACATGTTGCAAAGTACAAGCAAGACTTCGCCTTTGACGGCATCGGGAACATGACAAAGAAGATGAGCACCACGAACCTCCCCGGCGCTCGCGGTAACGCCTACCCGAACGCAGAGCTTGACTACAGCCTTGATTACGAATACGACCCTGCCTACGCACACCGGCTTGTACACGCAGGAAACCGCTACTACCGCTATGACGCAAACGGCAACATAACGGCAGAAAAAGACGGCCCCTTTACCGAAGACGATGAGTTTATTTTTACATACAACTACGACCCCGACACCGACGTCTACGGCACCGACTACGGCTTCGGCCTTGACGCCCCGAAGGAGACGGAAGAGACGCATCCTGAGAACCTATTTGCGTACCGCCGTAACTACACCTGGAACGAGAAGAACTTACTCACCAAATCAAGCGACCGTACGTACACCGTACACTACCGCTACGGTGAGGACGGGCAGCGAGCCTTAAAGTATACGGACGAAGGAAGAAGTGAAACCTTATACTTTAATAACTTCTACACGATACACATCCCCGTGCAGGATAAGAATAACCCGCAAGGCTTACGCGTACATAAGCACATCTTTGTGGGTAACTCACGGCTTGTTACCGCGATGACGCACACCGATAACAACGGCGACAATGCAGAGCAGCGGGAGAAGCGGTATTATTACCACAGTGACCACTTAGGCAGCGCGCAGTTTGTAACCGACTGGCGAGGCAAGCAATACGAGCACATCGAGTACACGCCATACGGGGAACTGTGGATAGAGGAAGTAGCGGCCGGTTTAGACAAGCTGCCGTTCAGATTTACCGGCAAAGAGATGGATGAAGAGACGGGGCTGTACTACTACGGAGCGCGCTACCTTGACCCGAAGTATAGTAGATGGCTGAGTGGAGACCCTGCGCTGGGTGATTACATACCCAAAGCCCCGATAGACGACGAAGCGAAGAAGCATAACGAGAACTTACCCGGCATGGGTGGGGTATACAACATAGTCAATATGCACCTGTACCACTACGCGGGCAATAATCCGGTGAAGTATACGGATCCGGATGGGAAGATTGTTATTGCGCCTGCTGTTGTATGGGGAATCAATGCTACTTTATTCGGATACGGGGTAGTTGCTTCAAGAAACGATGAGATAGGGTTTGCTGCACGACATCCAATTATTGCTGTACAATTGGGACTGCCAAAAGATGGTGGGAGACATGGAATAAATAGTGCTGCCAGTAATTTTGCTATAAATTCAGGTTTATCAAAATTTGCATTTACTGGAGCTTCTCAAGATTTAGGAAGTAAAAAAGGGGCTTACCGCCATGCAGTATGGCAGGCAATTATTTGTTCAAAGTTTGGAGAGAATATCGCTACAGAAGTTGGCAATAGTCACGATCCAATTACTCCGGAAAAACAAGCTTCTTACACTTCTTTGATTGATGCGGATACATATTGTGATCAAATGAATAATATTATTGGTAGAAGTTTAGGAAAGGATAGTAATTTATCAAACAAAGAATTAGCATTGAAAGCATTAGATATTTTTCACGACTCTGGATTATATACAGTATCGCAAAACAAGGATGGAAGCTATAGCGTAGGAATAACAAAAATAAATGATAGTGAATATAATACTGCATATTCAGAGATTTTAAAAAGAAATAATCAAGGGCTGCTAGAATGATAAAAAATAAACTTTTAATAACTCTTATAATCTTTTCTTTCCTATTCTTATTAACATCATGCAAATCAAAGGAAGAAATAAGTATTATATCTCAAATACAAAAAAATAATTTTATTGATTTATCAGTTTATTGTAAGCAATTCGATAAAATTATCATTTATGATGAGGGATACTATTATTATGATAATAATAAAGAAGAATGGATTGGACCGAAAATATATTATTTTTTTAATGGAAAGATTGAAAAAGTGATTAATATGCGTTATTGTCCTGCTGATGTTCCGTATGGTACTATTATTTATTTTTATCCCTATACGGATGGAAAAATTATTTTAAGTAAAGGAAATACTATATTTTATCTTACACAGATAGAGAAATATAAAACAGGAAAACTGCTAAGGCTTGAAAATCAAAAAAAAGACATACAAACATGGTCATTTAAATGAAAACGATGCAAACATATCCGAGTAAATTATAATGATAGGATCACATTGATTCTATCTTAGAAAATCTCTCAGGGGCTTTTGAAAGCCATGATTATGGTGAATTTCTTAAAGATCAGAAAGCGAAACTTCAAGATGAAATTAAGAGTAATAAGAAATATGATTCAAAACAAGTTATAGAAATAACAAAAGCTGCTGATTTTTATGGAGCCAGTAGGTATAAAGAAAGACGCGATTCATCTAATCCTAAGCCGCCAATTGACTATGAAAAAGCGTATAAGAAATATAAAGAGGACTGTCGATTAGATGAGTAAATGGCCTAAAAGAAAACTTATACACATCTTGTTCTATTCTTTAGTGCAAATACCGACATTTTTCTATGGTGTATATAGGTGTTCGAATAGACGAGATGGGCTAGTAGAATATCCTTTTATAACAGCGGAAGCGATGAAATCCGATACATCAGTCATATATGATGAAGAAGGAGTAGAAATTGGAGAGATTACGGTACAGAGGAATAATGATGGACTTATATGTAGTATAAAAGGAGTTGAGGTGCATGGTGTTTCGGTGTTAGAAAAAGAATATACATGGAAAAAAATTGAATATCACAATATGTATTTTATACTTAAAGATCATGATAGTGAAAGATATTGGTATTGCGATACTGGTGATTCAATTTTGCTTATTAACAAAGTTAGAAAGAAAAAATATGCAGATTGGTGGTTTGGCGGAAAAAAGGAAGATGCTTATTTTTTTGTGAAGTAAGCAAGGAACATTATAACTGGATGTTGGATAGAGATATGCCACTGCAAACAGTCGTATTTATAGATGAGGATAAGAAGATGTATTTCTGTATTTTTATGCAATGATATATAATATTAATAATATAAGACTTCATCTTCTCTTTCTCACAGAACAAGTTACGGCTGTATGTGGGAAGCCATATCAAATCTGTACGTCCTTGTACAGGTTTGATATCATGTTTTGCTGATAGCGAAACATGATATTATTTAGAACCACCGCCATCCATGGCGGTATTGAAAGGGCAAATATTTTATTAAGGTGAAAACAAATTGCTTTTATTCACAGCTAAATTATCCTCTTCCCTGGACAGCGATTGAAGCAGAAATCCTTTTTGCCGCGCGTATAATGCAGGTGCGGTTTTTGAAGCGACCGAGCGGAAAAACACCGCCTGAACAAAACAGCAGCGGCAAAAAGATTGGAGCGGAAAGCGCGGTGCCGATACTTGTGTACCTTTGCATTGTATTGATAGTACACAAGTATCGGCAGTCCGCCAAAGAAAACTGCTCATTAAAAAGAAACACTGCGCCGGAGGTTTTTCCGCTTACGATAGGAAGCGGAAAAACGAAGCCTTTTGAAAAGAGGCGGAGCAGATACAAGGAGACAGCCGAAAATAAAGCGGAGGCGTATCGGGTATACGGTGAGCATTTATTTTCGGCGTGCGACGCAGTAGATGCCCGCATATTTTCAAAAGGGGACGGGGATGGGTTAGCCGACAGGGTCTTTAACGTCGGAGGGGCAAATAAGCTGTATGTACAGCGGAACAAGTTAGGGAAAGTAGGACTATTAAAAACGATACACCTTCCGACCGGCGGCAGCTATGAGATAGAGTACCAAAGAGAAGGAAACACGCGGGAATTACCGCAGAGTAAGTATGTGTTAAGCAGCGTCACAATGAACTCAGGGCTTGAAACAAAAGCCGGAAACATACAAAGCTATAAAACGCAATACACCTACAAAGACGGCTACTATGACCGCAAAGCAAAAGAGTTCTACGGGTTTAAGACAGTACGTGCGGTAACGGGAACGGGAAAGACGAGTGAGACGGAGTATTACATTGATGCCTATTACCGCAAAGGGATGGTAAAAAAAGAGACGGTAAGCTATAACGGCGCTGTTTATTCGATAAAAGAGTATGAAACGGATGAAGTCCCCCATGCACGGGTAAAGCGAGAGTGGAACACCATACGGGAAGGATACCGGTCGATACAAACGGAAAGCGATTATCGCTATGATCGATACGGCAATGTTACGAGCTTAGAAGATAAAGGCGACGTTACGAATCCCAACGATGACATCGTTGCACGCATACGCTATTGGGATAGCGGCGATGAGCGGCGCTACTTTAAAGCACATCCTGAGCGCATCGAAGTGTTGGACGGCAAGAGCGGCAGGCTGTTGCGGAAGCGAGAAGGACGCTATGATAGCCAAACGGGCGCGATAACGGAAGTAAAACAATACACGGGCAATAACACACTTCTTACCTACACGATAGACTGGGATGAAAGCGGGAATATCAAAACACTCACGAGCCCCACCGGAAAGAAGGTGCGCTACCGCTACCAAGACGGGATATACCCGGTTAAGATAACGGAAGAAGGAAGTACAGGCGGAGTGCCGTACGAGAGCACGCTCCTTTGGGATAGCGCCTTAGGAGTAAAGCTTGAAGAAACCGACAGCGCGGGTAACACCATGAAGTATCGGTACGACGGCTTCGGGCGGGTCATTGAAGTGCAGAGCCCCTATGATGATACGGCAGGCACTCCCTACGCAAAGTACGAATACCATACCCCCGCATCTTCTTTCTGGTACACGGTAACGGCAAATAAGCTTACCACCGAAGCGGCCGACACGGCCATTATGAAAACGATAGTCATGCATGACGGCTTAGGCCGCGCCCTCTACACGGCGAAAGAAGGAGAAGTGTACCGAGAAGGAACCGCCGGAGAAACGAATGTCGGCTGGAATATATCAGGGGCGACACACTACGATGAGGCGGGAAGAAAGATAAAAGAAGGAATGCCCTTCTTCTATGGCGGCGATTTACCGGCTGAGCTTGCAAGCAAAGCTTCTTACGCAAGCGTCGAGCAGTTCTATGAAACGAACGACTTTACGAAACTTAGAAACGAAACCGCCTACAGCTACGACGGAATAGATAGAGTAATCAACACATTGTTACCCGACGGGAGCGAGCAAAAAAATGAGTACGCAATAGAAGATAATCTACAGATAACAATCGCAACCGACCCGTTAGAGAATAAGAGCGTTACAAAGAAAGACGCCCGTGGAAACATCCGGGAAGTAGAACGCCTCGATAAAAACGGCACACGCTTAACCAAAGGCCGCTACGAATACTCAGTCCTCGGCGAAATGCTTCGCGCGTATGACGCCAATGAAAACATTGTCTCGGTAACGTATGACCTACTCGGCCGAAGGGTTGCCTTAGAAAGTAAAGACACCGGAAGGAAAGAATGGCGCTATGACAGTAAAGGGCTTCTTGAAGCGGAATCGGATTCACTGCTGCGCAGTAAGTTAAGTGAGATACAGTACGTCTATGACGGCTTTGACCGGCTCGTAAAAATAGACTACCCGTTTAGTACCGATGTCGAATACACCTACGGCCAAGCAGGCCAGGCTGGTGCCGGAGAGATAGTGTATAAGAAGGATGAGAGTGGAGAAATACGCTACAAGTACGGACGCTTAAGTGAAGTAATAGAAGAGACACGAACGATTAAGCGTTACGAGGCCTTAAGCGAACCTGAAACGGCGAGCTTTACCTACCACTCCGACTACTTAGGCCGTATGCAGACGATGCGCTACCCTGATGGAGAAGTGATAACCTACACCTACGATAAGGGTGGACAGCTCAAGGGGGTGAGCGGTGTAAAGAACACGATAAAGGGAAGTGAAAACTACCGTTACATTGACACGATTGTCTATGACGAACACGGACAGAGAGTATACATCAAATACGGAAACGGCGTAGAGACCCGCTACCGCTACGACGACAAACGCCGATGGTTGAAAGACATTGAAACAAAGAATAGACAGACCGATGAGGTATTCCAAAAGATAAGCTACCGCTTCGATAAAGTCGGCAATGTCTTAGGCTACAGCAACGACGCAAGCGTGTATGAGACGAGCCAGAGCTACACCTACGACAACCTCTACCAGCTTATCGGAGTGGAGGGAACAAGCAACCAGTACAAGGCGATAAAGAGCTTTGGAAGTACGCCGGTACATGTCGCAAAGTACAAGCAGGACTTTGCCTTTGACGGTATTGGGAACATGACACGTAAGGTAAGCACCACGAACCTCCCCGGCGCTCGCGGTAACGCCTACCCGAAAGCAGAGTTAGACTACAGTCTTGATTACGAATATGACCCGGCCTACGCACACCGCTTAATTCATGCAGGGAACCGCTACTACCGCTATGATGCAAACGGCAACATCACGGCAGAAAAAGACGGGCCCTTTACCGAGGACGAGGAGTTTATCTTTACATACAACTACGACCCCGACACCGACGTCTACGGCACCGACTACGGCTTCGGCCTTGACGCGCCGAAGGAGACGGAAGAGACGCATCCTGAAAACCTATTTGCGTACCGGCGTAACTACACGTGGAATGAGAAGAACTTACTCACTAAATCGAGCGACCGCAGCTACACGGTACACTATCGCTACGGTGAGGACGGACAGCGCGCGCTCAAGTATACGGAAGAAGGACGAAGCGAAACCTTATACTTCAATAACTTCTACACGATACACATCCCCGTGCAGGATAAAAACAACCCGCAAGGCTTACGCGTACATAAGCACATCTTTGTGGGGAACAGCCGTCTTGTTACGGCAATGACCCACACCGACAACAACGGAGATAACGCCGAGCAGCGGGAAAAGCGGTACTACTACCACTCAGACCACTTAGGCAGCGCACAGTTTGTAACCGACTGGAGAGGTAGACAATACGAGCATATCGAGTACACGCCTTACGGAGAACTGTGGATAGAGGAAGTCGCGGCCGGCTTAGACAAGCTGCCGTTCAGGTTTACCGGTAAGGAGATGGATGAAGAGACAGGACTGTACTACTACGGCGCGCGCTACCTTGACCCGAAGTATAGTAGGTGGCTGTCGGGAGATCCGGCATTAAGCGACTACATACCCAAAGCGCCGATAGACGACGAGGCGAAGAAGCACAACGAGAACTTACCCGGCATGGGCGGGGTGTTTAATGTGGTGAATCTGCACTTGTATCACTACGCGGGGAATAATCCGGTGAAGTATACTGATCCGGATGGGAGAATTACAAAAGAGCAGACGAGGGATATAGCTAGAGCAGTAGTGGCAAATCCTTTTGCCGTGTGGGCTGCACAAAATGGATATGCCCCTAATGAAGCAGTTGGGTTTACCTATGACTCACATACAGGTCTTTACCATGCTACATTCGATTGTTGGCAAGGGAGTTTGTTTGATGGAAACATAGGCTATAACATACTGTATGATATCGGTTTTGATCTTGCGACAGACATGAAAACAGTGAGGTTTGATTTTTCATCCGGAGGCAAAGGATATACACTTTGGGGGTGGAAAGGAGATTATTTAAATCTTGGTGCAGGGTGTGAACTTGGAATTTATACACGGGCAACAGGCTTGGCGGGACTAGTAGGACATTTTAAGGTTGATAAATCTTTAGCAATGGATATGCAAGCAAGTTTAACCTTAAATGGAAAAGAAGTTGGTAGTTTTAAGGGGATACATTGGTGGGCGACCAGCTTTAATCCAAGGGTACAAGGGGTAAAGGCAAGCGACTTAAAAGCCCAGTTTACCGTTAATTTTGGTAACAATAAACAAATGTATCAAGATTTCAAAGCAGAATGGGATAAAAAAGGTTCAGGATGGACATTTAATGATGATAATTGTTCTGCAAAACTTAATTTCTAAGGAGTTGATATGAAAAAACTATTTTATGTTGTTGTATATGGAATGATATTATTTACTGAGGGGTGGGGATGGCCTCTGATTTTTCAAGATATGAAGCACATAGAGAAGAAAAAAGCAGAAGCGCTTTTGCTGGCAATAAAAAACAAAGATAAAATTAGCTTTAAAAAGCACTTTATTCCTCACATAGAACACTTTTCCTCTCACTATGATGAAGATGTTGATCATTTATTTGAGCGATTTCAAATTCAAACGTATGAGGTTATTGATGTAATGGTGTATGAATCGGCTTTATACCAGGATGGAGAAGGTATCGTTCAGTGGAATGTTTCTATGTTAATTGCTACGGATATTGGAGAATTACGATTAATGTTTGTTGATGTCCGAAAAGACTATAGACATAAGGAAAATGTGGGAATACGCGGTTTATTTTTATTAGAAGAGAGGAAGGCCGATGAAATTGATTTTGATGATTTTGATCTTAGTACACTTCCATATGGAGTCTATGTTGAATCTATTAAGTAAAATAAAAACAATATAAACCTATTGCTAAAAGTATGAAAACAACATTTTGTTTTTATTCACAGCTTAATTATTCTCACCCCCGGACAGCGATTGAAGTGAAAATCTTCTATCAAGCGTTGTACGTCCTGAGTACAACGCTTGAACACAAGTTTGACGAAATGTCAAACTTGTGTACTGACAGGATGTCAGGGGAGCTAAGCAAAAGAGAGTTGTTCTACTGAAAAACTTGTAATTCAGAAATATACACGGAAGTACATTTTTGAATGTTTCCATCCGTGGACGATTGTAAAATCGTGCCGGGTTTTGGAGTAAGGTGGAAATTTAATGATAATTCCAATACAGCGACTTTAAATTTTTAAAAGGAGAAAATATGAGTAAGCGAAAATTTATTGTATTTGTCGTTTTATATATGCTTATTTTTGTAAATTGTCGAGGGAAGGAAACTATGCGGTTATTTATGAGCCATGATCAAAAAAATTTAGAAATTGCTGATAAAATAATAACATATTTAGACTTAAAGGATGAAGATGGATTATATTCTTTATTTTCAGAGCAAGTTATAGAAGAAGATGAAGCATTAAAAGATGAAATTTTAGCGTTATTTAGTTCTTATCATGGTTCTGTTGTAAAATATGAGGAGTGGGCTATTGGCGTGGAGACAAAAATTGAAAAGGGAGATAAGTTATCGCAATACTATTCACGATTCCTAGTATGGATAGGTGAGACTGAATATATGTTACATTATATATATATTGTAGAAAATTCTTTTAATAGAGAAACAGAAGGCGTAAGAACTATAAAATTTATTAGAAAAGAAGATGAAGAGAAATATTTCTGTTATTGGGATCAATTGAAAGCCGGAGTTTTTATTCCAGAGTGATCAGATGCCTGTGTATGCTTAAGAATAAAAAGTTACGAGCGATTTATAATTATATTCCCCCAGAACGAGTTACGGCCGTATGTGGGAAGCCATATCAAATCTGTACGTCCTTGTACAGATTTGATATCACGTTTTGCTGACGGCAAAACGTGATCCTGTTAAAACCACCGCCGTCCGTGACGGTATTTAAAGGGATAGTATTTTTTTAAGGTGAAAACAAATTGTTTTTATTCACAGCTTAATTATTCCCTCCCCCGGACAGCGATTGCAGCAGAAATCCTTTTTGCCGCGCGTATAATGCAAGTGCGGTTTTTGAAGCGCTTAAGCGGAAAAACACCGCTTAAACAAAACAGCAGCGGCGAAAAGATTGGAGCGGAAAGCGCGGTGCTGCATTTTGTTTTCTTTATAGTAATAGTAAACAAAATGCAGCAGTCCGCCAAAGGAGGATGCTTATTAAAAAGAAACACTGTGTTGGAGGTTTTTCCGCTTACGATAGGAAGCGGAAAAACGATGCCTTTTGAAAAGAGGCGGAGCAGATACAAGGAGACAGCCGAAAATAAAGCGGAGGCGTATCGGGTATACGTCGAGCATTTATTTTCGGCGTGCGACGCCGTAGATGCCCGCATATTTTCAAAAGGTGGCGAAGCAGGAGTGATAGCGGTAACATCAGCGAAGGATAAATTTCCGAGCGAGAGTGTGTGGATAGAGTACGAGGCGGTAAGGTAAGGGGAGAAGGTGAAGATGATGAAAAGAATAAAAGAAGCCTTGGCAGGGATAGTGAAGAAAGCAGTATTTACGGTCTACCTTTTTACCGTGATAGCGCCCGGCGGTGTGTACGGACAAGGGCGGAGAGAAGGGGCGCGCGGCGTGAAGAGAGAAGCGAGTACGGTTGTGGCGCAAAAGGTTATCGGGAAAGAAGGAGGAGTGTTAGAGGCGGAAGGAGTACGCTTTAGTATCCCCGAAGGAGCGGTAGAAGAGGAAACAAAGATAACGATCAGCCGGCTGTATGAAGTAGCAGAGGGAGGAGAAGTCAAGAACGTCACGGCGGGCTTTGGCGGATGGCGGTTTTTACCTAAGGGGATGAAATTTAAGAAAGCGTGTGAGCTTTCGCTTGAGTACGATAAGCGGATAGAAGGGGAAGACGCGCAGGGGATTTATACATACTACTATGATGAGAAAGAGAAGCGGTGGGTTGCGTTAGAGCGGAAGGGAGTAGATGAGGAAGGGAAGCGGATTGAATCGTATACGGATCACTTTACGGATATGATTAACGGGACGTTGAGCTTACCGGAGAGCCCAGAGCCTGTGCGGGTGAATTTAAACAGCATCAAGGAATTAAAAGCGGCAGATGCGGCAGGGGGGATAGAGGGAATAGAAGGACTGAAAGGAGGAAGTGAAGGAAGCGCGGCATTTGGGATAAAGCTTAAAACGCCTGATGGAGTGAAAGGGATGGGACCTGAGCTGTCGGTGAGCTATTCGAGCGGGAGCGGCTGGGGGCTTATAGGGAAGGGATGGAGTTTAGGAGGAATAGAAAGCGTCAGCATCGACACGAGGTTCGGGTTACCTGAGTATAACGGGAAGGACACGTACATAGTGGAAGGGAGCCGCGTGAAGTACGAAGGGGGCGTGTGGAGAAAGGAGAAGGAGCAGAAATACGAGCGGATAGAGAATGCATGGGTAGAAAGAAGAGGGGGAGCGGAAGAGAACTATTTTAAGATAACAGAGAAAGACGGACGGGTAAAGATATACGGGAAAGAAAGGTGGAGCGGCAAAGGAGCAGGTGCAAAATATATTTATTATTTGGATAGGGAGAGCGACAGCTTCGGAAACGAGGTACAGTATGTGTACAAGAAGGAAACCGGAGCAGAGGGTGAAGAGGTACTTCTTGAACAGGTTATCTACGGGAAAGAGAGAGATCGAAAGGTAACGATAGCGTATGAAGGAAGAGGAGATACGCGGATAGACGGACGGGGAAAGTATGTGCGGAAAGAGAGTAAGCGGATAGCGAGCATAGAGATGAGCGTCGGCGGGCGGGTTGTGAGGAAGTACGGCTTTAAATATAGAGAAGATAAGGAAGTAGGAAATGAGGCGGGTGAAAATGAGATGGGAGAGAGCCTTCTTAAAAAGATAGAAGTGAAAGGGGAAGGAGAAGCGGAAGGGTATGCGTACAGGTTTGAGTATGAGCAGGCGGAGAAGGATAAGAGCGGGAAACTTTGTGTCTTCGGAGAGACGGAAGGATGGGAGCGAAGCGGAAGCATTGCGGAAAGCGTGCACATTAGCGGAGGGGGAAGCGGCAGCGGAGGAGCGGGAGTAAACTTTATAGACAGCGTGTCGATATCCGGCGGGATAACGGCGTCAGCGGGAAGCGGAAGGGGGCACAGTAAGCGGAATTTTGTGGATGTAACTGGAGACGGGATAGCGGATATTGTGGAGTGGAAGAAAGGGGAAATAAGGATATATGAAGGGAAAAAGCAGAGCGACGGAAAGATAGGATATGAGAAGGCTGAGTACTTTGATGGGAAGGCATTAAAGGGGCTTTATTTAAGTGAGAATGAGGATTGGAACTGGAGCGTCGGAGGAAAGTTAGACATCAGCGGGGCCGGAGTCGGAGCGGGGATGGGGTTAACGAAGCAGTGGAGCCGCGGGGAGAGTAGAAGCGAATTTACGGATGTGAACCGGGACGGGTATGTGGATTTTGTGTCGAACGGAAGATACTACGAAAACGATAGGGGAAGAGGATTTAAAGGAGGAGTGGGTTTACAGGGAGCGGAGAAAGCGGCGATCGGGGTCAGTGAAGCGGAGAAGAAAGAAGCGGAAAAGGGGCATTACTTTCAGGAAGGAGTGCAAGCGTGGCGGAGTGAGGTCAGCGGGGAGATAGAGATAGGAGTAGAGATACAAGAGAAAGGGAAGGGACAGTTAAGCGTGTGGAAGGGCACGAATAAAGAAGGGGTGAGGATAGGAGAGTGCACGGAGAAGAAGCGGTATGTATTTACGGAAGCGATTAGGAGAGGCGAGTATATCTATTTTGCGACTGAGACGGATGATAAAGCGGAGATAGGGGAGAGCATCAAGGCTGGGATACGGATACGGTACCTGAAGTACAAGCGAGATGAATTACTGGGAGCACATATAGCGTATCAGCTGCCGGGGAGGCTGAATGAGGAGCCTGATAGAGAATTAGCCTCGCTTTACACGGAAGAGGAGAGTGAGGCAGATGAAGATGGGAATCGGGATAGGTATTGGCAGCTAAAAAATGATTATCGAAGAGAGCTGAGTGAGCAAGCGATAGAGAAGATACTGGAAAAAGGATATTACGGGTATATCGGAAGTGAGATAGCGAAGGAAACGTTTGAGAAGGTATACGGCAAGATTGGAAGCGAGAATGCACAAGAAGCATTAAAGAGAAGGGTACAGTACGATGCGGGGTTTGAAGAATATATTTACGTCGGGGATGGGAGTGGGAGTACACTGTACAGCGATATTATCGGACGGATGAGTGAAGCCAAACAAAAAGAAGCGGCAGGATATAACAACGCCGAGGGAAAAAAGCGGTACCCGCTGTATTATGCAGACGGGAAAGCATACTATCGCGATAGGCTGCCCTTGCAAACGAACAGCGAGCGGGAAAAAGGAGGGCGCGGCTACGAGAATGAAAAGGGAGTAGAAGTAGGGCTCATCAACGGAAAAACGTACCGGCTGGGTAAGGAGAACGGAGCGCTTATTCTGTATGAGCAGGGAAGGATAAAAGAAGGAGCGGTTGTAACAAAAAAGGGGAACGACGTAAAGGCGGTCGTGGATGGGCGGAATAAAACAGGGTATGAGTTTTCGATTGTACTTACGGGACGGACGCTGGGGAAGGTTATCAGTGAGCAAGAATATGAGAAAGGGATGGGCGAAAGCATTGAGCGCGGCATCGAATACCGCATCAGCCGGGTAGAAGGCTTGAGTGAAGCTGCGTATGAGAAGATAAAGGATAAAACAGTTATCAAAAACGCCCAAACGGTTGCCATCGGAACGCTGTATGAGAAAGCGGGGCATGAGTGGCGGCTAAAGGAAAATGAAGACACCCTCGTTATACAAGGAATTGCAGAGGCGTTAAAAGAAGCGCGAAGCGGGATTAAAGTTATTATCGAGCAGAGAGAAGAAGGAGAAGCGCGGATACGAGAGGTTGGGGTATTCACTGAAGAAGAGAAAGAAGCGATTGGAAGGGAGTATTTTGAAAAGATAGTAAATACCGGAGATGTGTATCAAATAAAGAGCGGGATAGGCGGAGAAGGGTTACAGCAACTGGAAAAGAAGCTGAAGCGGTATGAAAGTGAAGCGTATGAGTTTCCGTACTTTACGCATGATGAGGTAAAAAAAGAATATCGGACGACGGATGAGCACCTTGAGAAAGCAGAGGTGAAGAAGTTTTTAGCGTATGTAGAAAGCTACTATTACGAGAACGTGGGAGTGGTAGTGGAGTACCCGCGTGAGAGCCTTTATGAGGTGCAAGGCGGACAGATAGAAGTGGTGAAGATACAAGGGGGGAAGGTTGTCACGACATGGGAAAGGATACAAGAGTACCAAGGGAATGAGAACTATTGGATAGGACAGTATGAAGGGAAAGAAGGGATAGCCGGGTTCGGCCGGTATGAGCAGATGTACGGCGGGGCAAACCGGTGGTACTACGGACTTTATTCGAGGTGGGGGCAGCAGCGCTTCAGTGTGGAAGCCCTGTTTGCACCGAATGAATATGAGGATGAGTATGGAGGAAAAAATGAGAAGGAAGGAGCAAAAAAAGTTGATAAGGAACGGCAGAAATTAAAAAATCAAAGTGAGGCAGGCGCGCCGAGCGGGGAAGAAGCGAAAGATAAAGTAAGGGAGGAGATACAAAAGCGTAGGCTCGGCGGATATAGCGCGGTACAGCGGTATGGCACGTATGCGGAAGAAAACCTTAAACAGGAATCGCCTCCGGAAACGCCGAAGCAGGATGAGGGAAGCGGATTTTTCTTTAAAGAGAAAAGCCTTATCGGAGCGATTGCGAATACGAGTGAAAACGGCTTTGACGCAGACGGCGAGATGGCAAGTGTCATGCATTACTATGCGGCGTATATTGATGATGAGGTATTGCACTCAAGCCGGATCACCGGCGGGGCGTACGGGAAGCTGCCGTGGGTGAAAGGAGGCAAAGGCTTTGTGCTTTCTGCGAATGAAAGTAAAAGTTATGACTTCAATGTCGGCTCACATGCGGCAAGCGTCAATACGAGCGTAGGGGTTAACACGGGAGAAAGTAAGCAGATACAAGGTTATCAGGACATAGACGGGGATGGGTACCCTGACATAGTAAAAACAGAATCAGGCGGTCTTAACATTCAATACGGTAGCGGAGAAGGAGTCTTTAACAGGAAGAAGCATATAGCAGGCGGAGGATTAGCGGTCAACGGGAACGAATCGACGGTGCACGGAGGAGGGCTCGGGCTTGCGGGAGTGGCACAGGCGATACGAAGCGCGGCCGGAAGCATAAAGAGCATGTCGGTAGCACCTGCAGGATCGAGTCCTGGGGGAATGAGCCCGAGTGTGGGGGTAAATTTTTCAGACGGCAGACAGTATCAGAGAAGCGGGTTAGTAGACATCAACGGAGACGGCTTACCCGATTACCAACAGGCAGGCGTGGCGAAGCTGAATATCGGAGATGGGTTTACAGCGGCAGGAGCGTGGCGGGGAGAGAATATTTCAAGCGGAAGCGTTAAAAGCGGAGGCGGGAACTTCGGCTTAGGGTTGAATATCGGCGCCTCGCTTGTTTACGGGGGAGGAAACATCGGCGTTAATGTGAACATCAGTCAGACGGCCACGGAAACCCTTATAACCGACATCAACGGAGACGGGCTGCCCGACCTTTTGCGCGTACAAGAGGACGGCAGCTATGCTGTCAAATTGAATCGCGGAGCAGGATTCGACGGAAAAGAAAAGACAATTGAAGTACGGAATCTTGAAGGGGCGGAGTATAAAGATTATTACAATGGGGCGCTGAGCCGACTGGTAGGGACATCAGAACGTATCCAAGTGCCGTACCGACCGGGTGGCATGAATAAAAGTTTTGGAACAGCGGAAATAGAAAAGTTGTTACAGATACCGAAAGCACTGGAGTTTAACACGAGCCGGAGCGTGGGAGTGTCCGGAAGTCTTTCAGGACAGGTGGGGTTTCCGGTATGGGCAGGGATTAATATCATTTGTAACTTTTCAGGTGGAGCGAGCGGAACCTATAGCGAAAGTGAGGTGAGCTTACGCCTCTTTGACGTAGACGGAGACGGCCTCGCCGACCGAGTGTTCAACATCGGAGGGGCGAATAAGCTGTATGTACAGCGGAACAAGTTAGGGAAAGTAGGACTATTAAAAACGATACACCTACCGACCGGTGGCAGCTATGAGATAGAGTACCAAAGAGTAGGGAACACGCGGGAATTACCGCAGAGTAAGTATGTGTTAAGCAGCGTCACGATGAACTCCGGGCTGCAGAGTAAGAGCGGCAACGTACAAAGCTATAAAACGAAATACACGTACAAAGACGGATACTATGACCGTGTGGCAAAAGAGTTCTACGGGTTTAAGACGGTACGCGCGGTAACGGGGACGGGCAAGGTAACCGAGACCGAGTACTACATCGATGCCTATTACCGCAAAGGGATGGTCAAAAAAGAGACGGTAAGCCATAACGGTGCCGTTTATTCGATAAAAGAGTATGAAACGGATGTCGCTCCTCATGCACGGATAAAGAAAGAATGGAACACCATACGGGAAGGATACCGGTCGATACAAACGGAAAGCGCATACAAATACGACCGGTACGGCAATGTTACGAGCTTAGAAGACAAGGGAGATGTTACCAATCCCAACGATGACATCGTTGCTCGCATACGGTATTGGGACAGCGGCGATGAGCGGCGCTACTTTAAAGCGCACCCTGAGCGCATCGAAGTGCTGGACGGCAAGAGCGGACGGCTGTTGCGGAAGCGCGAGGGACGCTACGACAGCCAAACCGGCGCGATAACGGAAGTAAAGCAGTACACCTCAAGCGGCACAAACTTAACCTACACGATAGACTGGGATGAAAGCGGAAACATCAAGACCCTGATAAGCCCCACCGGAAAGAAGGTACGCTACCGGTATCAAGACGGGATATACCCGGTTGCGATAACGGAAGAAGGAAGTAAAGGCGGAGCGCCGTATGAAAGTACGCTTTTGTGGGACAGCGCCTTAGGAGTAAAGCTTGCAGAAACCGACAGCGCGGGTAACACCATGAAGTACCGGTATGACGGCTTCGGGCGAGTTATTGAAGTGCGAAGTCCCTATGATGATCCTGCAGGTACTCCCTACGCAAAGTACGAATACCATACCCCGGAATCTTCTTTCTGGTACACGGTAACGGAGAATAAGCTGACTACCAAAGCAACGGACAAAGCCGTGATGAAAACCGTCGTCATGCACGACGGCTTAGGCCGCGCCCTCTACACGGCGAAAGAAGGGGAAGTGTACCGAGAAGGAACCGCCGGAGAAACGAATGTCGGCTGGAATATATCAGGGGCAACACACTACGATGAGGCGGGAAGAAAGATAAAAGAAGGAATGCCCTTCTTCTACGCAGGCGATTTACCGGCTGAGCTCGCAAATAAAGATACGTATGAGAAAGTCGAGCAGTTCTATGAAACGAACGACTTTACAGCGCTGCGAAATGAAACCGCCTACACCTACGACGGTATTGACCGAGTTATTAACACATTATTGCCGGACGGAAGCGAACAGAAAAACGAGTACGCAATAGAAAACAGCCTACAGGTAACAACCGCAACCGACCCGCTTGAGAATAAGAGCGTTACGAAAAAAGACGCGCGCGGAAACATCACGGAAGTGGAACGAAGAGACAAGGCAGATAACATCCTCACCAAAGGCCGCTACGAATACTCAGTCCTCGGAGAGATGCTTCGGGCATACGACGCCAATGAAAACATTGTCTCGGTAACATACGACCTGCTCGGCCGAAGAGTAGCCCTAGAAAGTAAAGACACCGGCCGTAAGGAGTGGCGGTACGACCGTAAAGGCCTTCTTGAAGCGGAGACGGATTCTGTGCTGCGTGCAAAGATGAGCGAGATACAGTACCACTACGACGGCTTTGACCGTATTGTAAAGATAGACTACCCGTTTAGCGAAGATGTTGAATACACCTACGGAGTGCCCGGCCAAGTTGGTGCAGGCGAGATAGTCCATAAAAAAGATGAGAGCGGAGAGATACGCTACAAGTACGGGAAGTTAAGGGAAGTCGTAGAAGAGACACGAACGATTAAGCGCTATGAGGTACTCAGTAAGCCGGAAACGGCGACCTTCACCTATTGCTCGGACTACTTAGGCCGTATGCAGACCATGCGCTACCCTGATGGGGAGACCATTACCTACACCTACGACAAAGGCGGACAGCTCAAGGGGGTGAGCGGCGTAAAGAACACGGTAAAAGGAACTGAAACCTACAGTTACATCGACACGATTGTCTATGATGAGCACGGGCAAAGAGTCTACATCAAATACGGCAATGGAGTTGAGACCAAATATCGCTACGACGATAAACGCCGGTGGTTAAAAGACATTGAGACGAGAAATAAACAAACCGATGAAATCTTCCAAAAGATACGCTATAGCTTTGATAAAGTCGGCAATGTCTTAGGTTACAGTAACGACGCAAGTGTGTACGAGACAAGCCAGAGTTACACCTACGACAACCTCTACCAGCTTATCGGAGTAGAGGGCACGAGTAACCAGTACAAGGCGATAAAGAGCTTTGGAAGTACGCCGGTACATATTGCAAAGTACAAACAAGACTTTGCCTTTGACGGCATCGGGAATATGACACGTAAGATGAGCACCACGAACCTCCCCGGCGCCCGCGGCAACGCCTACCCGAAAGCAGAGCTTGACTACAGTCTTGATTACGAATACGACCCGGCCTACGCCCATAGGCTCGTACACGGAGGAAACCGCTACTACCGCTATGATGCAAACGGCAACATTACGGCAGAAAAAGACGGGCCGTTTACCGAGGACGATGAGTTTATCTTTACATACAACTACGACCCCGACACCGACGTCTACGGCACCGACTACGGCTTCGGCCTTGACGCGCCGAAGGAGACGGAAGAGACGCATCCTGAGAACCTATTCGCGTACCGCCGTAACTACACGTGGAACGAAAAGAACCTCCTCACTAAATCGAGCGACCGCAGCTACACCGTACACTACCGCTACGGTGAGGATGGCCAGCGCGCCTTAAAGTACACAGAAGAAGGGAGAAGCGAAACCTTATACTTTAATAACTTCTACACAATACACATCCCCGTGCAGGACAAGAATAACCCGCAAGGCTTGAGAGTGCATAAGCACATCTTTGTCGGTAACAGCCGTTTAGTTACCGCGATGACGCATACCGATAACAACGGAGACAATGCCGAGCAACGCGAGAAGCGGTACTATTATCATTCAGACCACTTAGGAAGTGCACAGTTTGTAACCGACTGGAGAGGCAGGCAGTATGAGCACATCGAGTACACGCCATACGGAGAGCTGTGGATTGAAGAGGTAGCCGCAGGATTGGACAAGTTACCGTTCCGGTTTACCGGCAAAGAGATGGATGAAGAAACCGGGCTGTACTATTACGGCGCACGCTACCTTGACCCGAAGTATAGCCGGTGGATTAGTACAGATCCTGCTCTTTCAGAATATATGGCAGGTTCCTCCGTAGGCGCAGGGGGAATATATAATACGGTCAACTTTAATGTATATCACTATGGTAATAATAATCCGATCAAGTATACGGATCCTACAGGAATGTGGATAGATAATGGAGATGGAACATATACTGCAGAAAAGGGTGATACCCTTTGGGATAAATACGGAGCTGATTGGAAGGAGAAGTCAGGATTTACAAGAGATCCACGGACTTTACAAGTCGGTGAAACTGTAGGAGAGAAAAATATTCCTACATATAGCGATGCATCAGCAGAAATGAAACAACAAATTCCACAGGGTAATGCTCAAGACTCAAATCAGAATGTAGTTGCTTCAAAAAAATCTAATGATGTAGCTTTCTCTTATGGTTTTGGAGGAAAATTAGCTTTGGTTCTTGGGTTAGGAGCGGAGAGTGGCTTTATCGGTGATACATCAGGAAATTTGTATTGGTATCTTTCAGGATCTGTTGGTTGTGGAATACAGACACCATCAACAACAAAAACAGATTTATCAACATTACAGTATTTAAAAAGCGCTAAAGGTTTCTCAGGAGGGGTTTCTTTAGATCCAACACAGGTTGGAAAATCATCTTCGCTTACAGCGGATATATGTTTGGGTGTTACTGGAACCTATGATTTAAATAATCAAAAATCTTCGGGTTTGCCGAATTCATGGGGGTTTGGAAGTGTTGGTGGTGGTGTTTGGAAAACAGGAACTATCGTGGTGCCGATTTATAAAAAAGAGAGATGATAAATATGTTTAATTTTTGTAAGCAAAATATAATCTATATAGCTATTTTGTTAATTGTTTTAGAATTAGTTTCTTGTATTATTAATCCGATTGGTTTTGAATGTCTTTTTGGATTTTTAATATCCTTAATTTTTGCTAGTTTAACCTTTTTTTTAAATTGTATAGTTTTTAAGAAAGGTTATATAAGCGATAAGGATATATTAGTTTTATTAGGGATCGGGACGATAGGTATTGTTTTTTGTGTAATAAGTTTTATAAAAAAGGATAGCAGTTATACATTTTTATCATTATTAGCCAATGTTGTATTTATTACGGAATTTATTCTTATAAAGATTTTTGATATAAAACTTTATTCATGAAATTTGGCAAGAAACAAGATTGAAATATGTGATGAGTATTACAAAAGATCTTTTAAGCTCGGTACGCTTTCTTCCCAACAGAACGAGTTACGGCCGTATGTGAGGAGCAAACAGAAACAGGGATGGGTATGGGTATCGGTAACCCCCGGACAGCGATTGAAGCGGAAATCCTTTTTGCCGCGCGTATAATGCAAGTGCGGTTTTTGAAGCGATTAAGCGGAAAAACACCGCGGGAACAAAACAGCAGCGGCAAAAAGATTGGAGCGGAAAGCGCGGTGCTGCATTTTGTTTTCTTTGAAGTAATAGTAAACAAAATGCAGCAGTCCGCCAAAGAAAGCTGCTTATTAGAAAGAAACACTATGCCGGAGGTTTTTCCGCTTACGGCAATCCTTGCCGGAAGCGGAAAAACGAAGCCTTTTGAAAAGAGACATGTCGGATGCGAGGAGCGAGGAAAAATTAACCGCAGGCGTATCTATGATACGTTGAGGATTAATTTTTTTGAAGCGACGAAGCAGACGGCGTGTATATTTTCAAAAGGGAATGGAATAGACAGGGTAATCAACACTCTATTACCGGACGGAAGCGAGCAGAAAAATGAGTACGAAATAGAAGACGGTTTACAAGTAACGATAGCAACCGACCCGTTAGAGAATAAGAGCGTTACAAAGAAAGACGCGCGCGGAAACATCACGGAAGTAGAGAGAAGGGACAAGGCAAACAACATCCTCACCAAAGGCCGCTATGAATACTCGGTATTGGGTGAAATGCTTCGCGCATACGACGCCAATGAAAACATTGTGTCAGTAACGTATGACCTACTCGGACGGCGTATAGCCCTAGAAAGTAAAGACACCGGAAGAAAAGAATGGCGCTATGATAGCAAAGGGCTTCTTGAAGCGGAATCGGACTCACTGCTGCGCAGTAAACTCAGTGAGATACAGTACGTCTACGACGGCTTTGACCGGCTCGTAAAGATAGACTACCCGTTCAGCGAAGACGTTACATACGAATACGGAGCACCAGGCCAAGCAGGAGCAGGAGAGATAATCCACAAAAAAGATGAAGCAGGAGAAATACGCTACGAGTACGGTAAGTTAAGCGAGGTAATAAAAGAGACACGGACAATTAAGCGCTATGAAGCGTTAAGCGAACCTGAAACGGCAACCTTTACCTACCGCTGTGACTACTTAGGCCGTATGCAGACCATGCGCTACCCTGATGGGGAGACCATAACCTACACCTACGATAAAGGCGGACAGCTCAAGGGGGTGAGCGGCGTAAAGAACACGATAAAAGGAACGGAAACCTACAGTTACATCGACACGATTGTCTATGACGAACACGGGCAAAGAGTCTACATCAAGTACGGCAATGGAGTTGAGACCCGCTACCGCTATGACGACAAGCGGCGATGGTTAAAAGACATTGAAACAAAGAATAGACAGACCGATGAGGTATTCCAAAAGATAAGCTACCGCTTTGACAAGGTCGGGAACGTCTTAGGCTACAGTAATGATGCGAGCGTGTATGAAACGAGCCAGAGCTACACCTACGACAGTTTATACCAACTTATCGGAGTAGAGGGAACAAGCAACCAGTACAAGGCGATAAAGAGCTTTGGAAGTACGCCGGTACATGTTGCAAAGTACAAACAAGACTTCGCCTTTGACGGCATCGGAAACATGACACGAAAGGCCAGCACCACGAACCTCCCCGGCGCCCGCGGTAACGCCTACCCGAAAGCAGAGCTTGACTACAGTCTTGATTACGAATACGACAACACGTATGCACACCGGCTTGTGCACGCAGGAAACCGCTACTACCGCTATGATGTAAACGGCAACATTACGGCAGAAAAAGACGGGCCATTTACCGAGGACGATGAGTTTATTTTTACATACAACTACGACCCCGACACCGACGTCTACGGCACCGACTACGGCTTCGGCCTTGACGCCCCGAAAGAGACGGAAGAGACGCATCCTGAGAACCTATTTGCGTACCGGCGTAACTACACGTGGAACGAAAAGAATCTATTAACAAAATCGAGCGACCGCAGCTACACCGTGCACTACCGCTACGGTGAGGACGGACAAAGAGCGCTCAAGTATACGGAAGAGGGACGAAGTGAAACGCTCTACTTCAATAACTTCTACACGATACATATCCCCGTGCAGGATAAGAATAACCCGCAAGGCTTGCGAGTGCATAAGCACATCTTTGTGGGCAATAGCCGTTTAGTTACCGCGATGACGCATACCGATAACAATGGCGATAACGCCGAGCAGCGGGAGAAGCGGTATTACTACCACTTAGACCACTTAGGAAGCGCGCAATTCGTGACGGACTGGAGAGGCAGGCAATACGAGCACATCGAGTACACGCCATACGGAGAGCTCTGGATTGAAGAGGTTGCCGCTGGTTTAGACAAGCTGCCGTTCAGGTTTACCGGCAAGGAGATGGACGAAGAAACCGGCTTGTACTACTACGGGGCGCGCTACCTTGACCCGAAGTATAGCCGGTGGTTGAGTGGAGACCCGGCACTGAGCGATTACATACCCAAAGCTCCGATAGACGACGAGGCGAAGAAGCATAACGAGAACTTACCCGGCATGGGCGGGGTGTTTAATGTGGTGAACCTACACCTGTACCACTACGCAGGGAATAATCCGGTGAAGTATGAAGATCCGGATGGGGAACACATTGAAGTTTTTGATAATAATGATGGAACATATACTATTTGTGGCGGTACTATAAACAATGATTTGAGTATATATTTAACCGTAGATGGACAGCGGACAGGCAGTGTTCTTGGTGTCATGTTTACAGACCATTCATTTTTTCACAATGATACAGTTGTTGCCGGTGCTATGATAGATATGAATGATACGTCTGGGCAAGCTTTTCTTGATGATTTTAAAATAAACACACCAAGTTTAATTACTTATATTCCAAATGGGCTAAATGGCAAGAAATATGATTTTAAAGATATAGGAAATAATGGTAGGGAGGGAAATGATTTAGATACCTATTATCATCGAGGCATGCAACTTGGTACTACTCAAGGTGGAAATAGAATATTCGGTTCTGCACGTGATGTGGGTAACTATGCCGCAGGTTATGCAGCTGGTAAAAATGGTCTTTGGTGGAGCTTTGCAAGATTGGGCTTTGACATTTTCCAATCAATAACTTCTAAGAAATTTGTTCAAGAAGGGCAGGAATCGCAAGCAGCGCAAATCAAAGGATTTATTGATGGCCGTGCTTATTGGGAACAGATGATGAAAAAGTGTGCGGAGGATCACTAATGAAAACAAAAGTAATACGAGTTTTTGCGATTATTGCTTTGATACTGCTATTCCCTGCATCATGTATTTTTTATGTTTTTCAATATAAGATGTATTATACTATCGGAAATACTACTTTAACATTTTGGAGCACAGTGTATGCTTGCTATATTATGCCGTATGAATATAAAGAATTGTCATTGCCTACGCATGACTATATCATAGTGCCAACGACAATAAGAGATATTAGCATATTTGTAGCTGAAGATATTATATATGTAATTTCACATAATTCAGATCCGGCTCAAAATAGAGTCTTTTTTAGTTCTGATGAAAGTAAATATAAGATTTTTCCGGTACCTCCTGATGGATCCGATGATGATAGAGCTGCTGTTTTTGCATATTGTAAAAAACAGGGATATCCGCATATTCACTTGTATTTGGATCCAATAGTGATTTATGATGGTGATAGAATCGGTTCAGATTTTAATTTTGGTATCTGGTTGTTACAAATGCCGGTATGTTTTTTTGAGATGATGATATCTAGCCTATTATCTATATTACCGCTAAAACAGGGATAATATTGAGTATTGATAAGCGAGGTAATTATCCAATTGTTAAATCATTTGTCGAGTGATGGGATGGGATATTTTGAAAAGATATATGGGTAGATATATAAAGCGCCTTTACTATTGGAGTAATTGATGAATGTTATAATATTTTACGTTGTTCCGTTCTATATAGTTGAAGGTTTTTTATTAATAGCTTTTTTCCTTTTTTTTCGTTTAAGATATACTTGTACTATATTGTGTTTTCTTTATGAGAATAAGTATATTACGTTGGAATATTTTAATAAATTAAAAAACTATATTGAAGGTTTTGGCGTAATGCCTTTGAGAAAAAAGAATAATGATGTGATAGCGGCAATAGATGAGTTATGGAAGATATTTAGAAAATCATACCTTGCGAAAAAAAATAAAAAAATCTATATGCTCCAAATGCTCTATAAAATTTTTTATACAATGTTGGTTGTACAGATATCTATCTGTATAGTATTTGTCATTATGATTATAGTATTTGTCATTATGATTATAGTATTTATATTATATAGTGTTGTTAACACGTATGCTTAAAAATAACATTAAGTAATCCGCTAATTAAAGAAGATGGATAAAAGGCTAATATGATTCAAGGGTAAGCCCTCTCTTCTTATAGAACAAGTTACGGCTGTATATGAGGGGTAAACAAAAATGAATACCCACATCCATATACATTATATCTACAGAGTATTTCAGTAAGAGTTAGTGGCAGGATTGACAATGAATAATCTTAATAACTTGAGTTGGAATAGACCAAGAACTGAACAAGAAAAAACTATGGAGTTTTTAATAGCTAATGATAATTGGGATGTTCAACATTGTATTCAGAATGCATCGAAAGATATTTGGGAGAATTTAGTGTATGTATTATCTAAGAAAGAAAATATGATTAAAGAACAGGCATTGCAGGGATTGTTGTTTTTATTTAAAGATTTATCATGGCCCGGAGCTGGTATGGCCTTTGATATTATTAAGCAGATACCAAAAGATAAGGTGTTAATAGATTTAGAAATAGCATTATCCGATGCATTCGAAGAAAACGACGGAATATGGGCTGCTAATTTAAAGCAAGTTATCTCATATTTTAAATTCACAAAAAATGATTTTAAAAAGATTAATTTATCGAAAGTTTTACAAATATCTGAGTGGTAATATTGTTTTGTTGACAGCAAAACATGATACTGTTTAGAACTACCGCTATCCATGGCGGTAGTGAAGTGGAAAAATATTTTTTAAGGTGAAAACAATATTTTGTTTTTATTCACAGCGTAACTATCCTCTCCCCCGGACAGCGATTGAAGCAGAAATCCTTTTTGCCGCGCATATAATGCAGGTGCGGTTTTTGAAGCGATTAAGCGGAAAAACACCGCCTGAACAAAGCAGCAGCGGCAAAAAGATTGGAGCGGAAAGCGCGGTGCTGCATTTTGTTTTCTTTGTGATAATAATAAACAAAATGCAGCAGTCCGCCAAAGAAAACTGCTTATTAAAAAGAAACACTATGCCGGAGGTTTTTCCGCTTACGGCAGGGATTGCCGGAAGCGGAAAAACGGTGCCTTTTGAAAAGAGGCGGAGCAGATACAAGGAGACAGCCGAAAATAAAGCGGAGGCGTATCGGGTATACGTCGAGCATTTATTTTCGGCGTGCGACGCCGTAGATGCCCGCATATTTTCAAAAGGTGGCGAAGCAGGAGTAATAGCAGTAATCTCAGCGAAGGACAAATTTCCGAGCGAGTGCGTGTGGATAGAGTACGAAGCGGTACGGTAGGCTGAACAGAAGGGAGAAGCAGATGAAAAGAATAAAAGAAGCGGCGGCGGAAATAGTGAAGAAAGCAGTATTTACGGTCTACCTTTTTACCGTGATAGCGCCCGGCGGTGTGTACGGACAAGGGCGGAGAGAAGGGGCGCGCGGCGTGAAGAGAGAAGCGAGTACGGTTGTGGCGCAAAAGGTTATCGGGAAAGAAGGAGGCGTGTTAGAGGCGGAAGGAGTGCGCTTTAGCATCCCCGAAGGAGCGGTAGAAAAGGAAGTCGAGATAACGATTAGCCGGCTGTATGAAGTAGCAGAGGGAGGAGAAGTAAAGAACGTCACGGCGGGCTTCGGCGGGTGGCGGTTTTTACCTAAGGGGATGAAATTTAAGAGGGCGTGCGAGCTTTCGCTTGAGTACGATGCGCGGATAGAAGGGGAAGAGGCGCAGGGGATTTATACATACTACTACGATGAGAAAGAGAAGCGGTGGATAGCATTAGAGCGGAAGGGAGTAGATGAGGAAGGGAAGCGGATCGAATCGTATACGGATCACTTTACGGATATGATCAACGGGACATTGAGCTTACCGGAGAGCCCCGAGCCGGTGCGTGTGAATTTAAACAGCATCAAGGAGCTAAAAGCGGCGGATGCGGCAGGGGGGATAGAGGGAATAGAAGGACTGAAAGGGGGAAGTGAAGGAAGCGCATCGTTTGGGATAAAGCTTAAAACGCCTGATGGAGTGAAAGGGATGGCGCCTGAGCTGTCGTTACGCTATGCGAGCGGGAGCGGGTGGGGGCTTATAGGAAAGGGCTGGAGTTTAGGAGGAATAGAAAGCATCAGCATCGACACGAGGTTCGGGCTACCGGCATATGACAGGAAGGACACGTACCTGGTAGAAGGGAGCCGCGTGAAGTACGAAGGGGGCGTATGGAGAAAGGAGAAGGAGCAGCAGTACGAGCGGATAGCAAACGGCTGGGTCGAAGGGAGAGGAGTAAGTGAAAATTATTTTGAAGTAACGGGAAAAGACGGACGGGTAAAGATATACGGGAAAGAAAGGTGGAGCGGCAAAGGAGAAGGAGCGAAATATATTTATTATTTGGATAGGGAGAGCGATAGCTTCGGAAACGAGGTGAAGTATGTGTACAAGAAGGAAACCGGAGCAGAGGGTGAAGAGGTACTTCTTGAACAGGTTATCTACGGGAAAGAGAGAGATCGAAAGGTAACCATAGCGTATGAAGGAAGAGGAGATACGCGGATAGACGGACGGGGAAAGTATGTGAGGAAAGAGAGTAAGCGGATAGCGAGCATCGAGATGAGCGTCGGTGGGCGGGCGATAAGAGCATACGGCTTTGAATATAGAGAAAACGAGATGGGAGAGAGCCTGCTTATAAAGCTTTTGGTGAAGGGAGAGGGAAGCGCGGAAGGGTATGGGTATGAATTCGGGTATGAGCAAGCGGAGACGGATGAGAGCGGAAGGTTAAAAGTATTCGGAGAGACGGAAGGCTGGGAAAGAAGCGGGAGCATAGCGGAAAGCGTACACATAAGCGGAGGAGGAAGCGGCAGCGGAGGAGCGGGAGTAAACTTTGCAAATAGCGTGTCGATATCCGGCGGGATAACGGCGTCAGCGGGAAGCGGAAGAGGACACAGCAAGCGGAATTTTGTGGATGTAACGGGAGACGGGATAGCGGACATTGTGGAGTGGAAGAAAGGGGAAATAAGGATATATGAAGGGAAAAAGCAGAGCGACGGAAAGATAGGATATGAGAAGGCTGAGTACTTTGATGGGAAGGCATTAAAAGGGCTTTATTTAAGTGAGAATGAGGATTGGAACTGGAGCGTCGGAGGGAAGTTAGATATCAGCGGGCCTCAGGTTGGGGCTGGGATGGGACTGACGAAACAGTGGAGCCGCGGAGAGAGTAAAAGTGAATTTACGGATGTAAACCGAGACGGGTATGTGGATTTTGTGTCGAAGGGAAGATACTACGAAAACGATGGGGGAAGAGGCTTTAAAGCGGGGGTTGCGTTAAGCGGAGCGGAAAAAACAGAGATAGGGGTTAGTAAGAAAGAGAAGGAAGAAGCGGAAAAGGGGCACTATTTTCAAGAAGGAGTGCAAGCGTGGCGAAGTGCGGTAAGCGGGGAGATCGAGATAGCGGTAGAGATAAAAGAGATCGGGAGCGGGAAGCTCGGCGTATGGAAGGGAGTGAATAAAGGCGGAGTATTGATTGGAGAATGCACGGAAAAGAAGGGATATCGTTTTAGGCAGGCAGTGAAAAGAGGGGAGTATATCTATTTTGCGACGGAGACGGATAACAAGGCAGAAATCGGAGAGAGCATAAGAGCAGGGATACGGATACGGTACCGGAAGATCCAACGAGATGAGCTATTGGGAGCGCATATTGCATATGAGCTGCCTGAAAGGATGAATGAAAGCCCTGATGAAGTTTTGCAGCATTTTTACCAGAGAAAAAGCGAACATGATGAAGATGAAAGACGTGAGTATTGGCAGCTGAAAGATTCTCAGTACGTTCAGCATCTGAGTGAGCAGACGATAGAGAAGATACTGGAAAAAGGGTATTACGGGTATGCCGGAGATGAGGTCGCAAAAGAAGCGTTTGAAGTATTTTACGGCGGGATTGGAAGCGAGAGCGAACAGGCGGCACTGAAGGAGCGCGTACAATACGATGCGGGCTTTGAGCAATATGTGTGGAATGGAAGGGGAAGCGGCGGAGGGCCTTACAACGATATCATCAATAAAATGAGCCAAGAGCAACGGAAAGAAATGGCAGGGTATAAGAGTGGCGACGGAAGCGTAAGGTACCCGCTGTATGACGGGGATGGAAAGGCATACTACCGAGATAGGCTTACGTTAAAAGTGAACAGCGAGCGGGAAAAGGGCGAGCGCGGCTACGAGGATGAAAAGGGAGTAGAAGTAGGGCTCATCAACGGAAAGGCGTACCGGTTTGATAAAGAGGGAGGGGAGCTTGTTCTGTATGAGCAGGGAAGAAGAAAAGAAGGGGCAGTGGTAACAAAAGAGGAAAATAACGTCAAGGCAATAGTAGAGGGGCGGAGTAAGAAGGGGTATGAATTTTCGATTGAGCTTACCGGGCGGAAAGTAGGGAAGGTTATCAGTGAGAATGAGTATGAAAAGGGGATGGCAGAGATAGTCGAAAAAGGAATCGAATACCGCATTAGCCGCGTAGAAAGAATAAGCGGAAGAGTATACGAGAAGATAAAAGACAAGAGGATACAGAAAGGTAGCGAGACGATAGCAATAGGGACACTGTATGAAAAGTCGGGGAACGAGTGGCATTTGAAAGAGGGCGCCGCAGAAGAGGATAAAAAAGAGATAGTAAAAGCGTTGAAAGAAGCGCGGAGAGAAGGGAACGTTATTATCGAAGAGCTGCCGGAAGGTGAGAAGCGGATACGGGAGATTGGAATATTCACTGCGGAAGAGAGGAAAGAAGTCGGGGAAGAATATTTTGAAGCGATAGGGGATGAGTATCAAATAAAGAGCGGGATAAGCGGAGAAGGGTTACAGCAACTGGAGAAGAAGCTGAAGCGGTATGAAAGTAAGACGTATAATTTTCCATACTTTACGCATGATGCGGCAAAGAAAGAATACCGGACAACGAAAGAGCATCTTGCAAAAGAAGAAGTGCTGAAGTTTTTAGCGTATGTCGGAAGCTACTATTACGAAAGGGTCGGGGTGTGTATCGTGTACCCGCGTGAGAGCCTTTATGAGGTGCAAGGCGGACAGATAGAAGTGGTGAAGATACAAGGGGGGAAGGTTGTCACAACATGGGAAGGGATACAAGAGTACCAAGGGAATGAGAACTATTGGATTGGAAAGTATGAAGGGAAAGAAGGGATAGCAGGGTTCGGCCGGTATGAGCAGATGTACGGCGGGGCAAACCGGTGGTACTACGGACTTTATTCGAGGTGGGGTCAGCAGCGCTTCAGTGTGCAAGCCCTATTTGCACCGAATGAATATGAGAAGGAGTATGGAGGAAAAAATGAGAAGGAAGGAGCAAAAAAAGTTGATAAGGAACAGCAGAAACTAAAAGAACAGGCAGATGCGAAAACATCGAACGCGCCGAGCGGGAAAGAAGCGAAAGATAAAGTAACGGAGGAGATACGGAAGCGTACCCTCGGCGGATATAGCGCAGTACAGCGGTATGGCACGTATGCGGAAGAAAACCTTAAACAGAAATCGCCTCCGGAAACGCCGAGGCAGGATGAGGGAAGCGGATTTTTCTTTAAAGAGAAAAGCCTTATCGGAGCGATTGCGAATACGAGTGAAAACGGCTTTGACGCAGACGGCGAGATGGCAAGTGTCATGCATTACTATGCGGCGTATATTGATGATGAGGTATTGCACTCAAGCCGGATCACCGGCGGGGCGTACGGGAAGCTGCCGTGGGTGAAAGGAGGCAAAGGCTTTGTGCTTTCTGCGAATGAAAGTGAAAGTTATGACTTCAATGTCGGCGCGCATGTAGGACCTCAGAATACGAGCTTAGGGGTTAACACGGGAGAGAGCCGCCAAGTACAAGGCTATCAGGATATTGACGGAGACGGCTATCCTGACATAGTAAAAACAGAATCAGGCGGTCTTAACATTCAATACGGTAGCGGAGAAGGAGTCTTTAACAGGAAGAAGCATATAGCAGGCGGAGGATTAGCGGTCAACGGGAACGAATCGACGGTGATTGGAGGAGGGCTCGGGCTTGCGGGAGTGGCGCAGGCGATACGAAGCGCGGTCGGCAGCATAAAGAGCATGTCGGTAGCACCTGCAGGATCGAGTCCTGGGGGAATGAGCCCGAGTGTGGGATGGAACGCATCAGAAGGCACGCAGTCTCAAACGAGCGGATTAGTAGACATAAATGGAGATGGGCTTCCCGATTATAAAACAGCAGCCGGAGCGGAACTGAATATCGGGGATGGGTTTACAAAGGCAGGAGCGTGGCAGGCAGAAAGCATATCGAAAGGAAGCGTCAATAGCGGCGGAGGGAACTTCGGCTTAGGGTTGAATATCGGCGCCTCGCTTACTTACGGGGGAGGGAACATCGGCGTTAATGTGAACATCTCTCAAACAGCCACCGATTTCCTTATCGCCGACATCAACGGAGACGGGCTTCCCGACCTATTAACGGTAAAGGGTGGTAACTATACCGTCAAAGTGAACCGCGGCTCAGGCTTCGACGGGGAAGAAAAGAGCATTGCGATACGCACCCTCGAAGGGGCGGAGTATGAAGATTATTATAGCAAGTCGCTGAGC
This sequence comes from Treponema sp. OMZ 906, assembly GCF_024181185.1. NCBI lineage: Bacteria > Pseudomonadati > Spirochaetota > Spirochaetia > Treponematales > Treponemataceae > Treponema > Treponema sp. OMZ 906. The sequence goes on from NZ_CP051196.1 coordinate 277,599, forward strand.
CGGCTCGTTGGGACATCGGAGCGTATCCAAATTCCCTATCGGCCGGGCAGTATGAAAAAAGAGCTCGATACGGAAAAAATAAACGGGCTATTAAAGACGCCTGAGGCACTGGAGTTTAACACGAGCCGGAGCGTGGGAGTGTCTGGAAGTCTTTCAGGACAGGTGGGGTTTCCGGTATGGGCAGGGATTAATATCATCTGTAACTTTTCAGGGGGAGCGAGCGGCACCTATAGTGAAAGCGAAGTAAGCTTACGCCTCTTTGACGTAGACGGGGATGGACTCGCCGACAGGGTCTTCAACATCGGAGGAGCCGATAAGCTTTATGTACAGCGGAACAAGTTAGGGAAAGTAGGACTATTAAAAGCGATACACCTTCCGACAGGAGGCAGCTATGAGATAGAGTACCAAAGAGTAGGAAACACGCAGGAGCTGCCGCAGAGTAAGTATGTATTAAGCAGTGTAACAATGAACTCAGGGCTGCAAACGAAAGCCGGGAACGTACAATCATACCGCACAACCTATAGCTACAAAGACGGCTACTATGACCGCAAAGCAAAAGAGTTCTATGGGTTTAAGACAGTACGTGCGGTAACGGGGACGGGCAAGGTAACCGAGACCGAGTACTACATCGATGCCTATTACCGCAAAGGGATGGTCAAAAAAGAGACGGTAAGCGCCGGGGGAAACATCTATTCGATAAAAGAGTATGAAACGGATGAAGTCCCCCATGCACGGGTAAAGCGAGAGTGGAACACCCTACGGGAAGGATACCGCGAAATACGGACGGAAAGCGATTATCGCTATGACCGGTACGGCAATGTTACGAGCTTAGAAGATAAGGGAGACGTTACCAATCCCAACGACGACATCGTTGCCCGCATACGGTATTGGGACAGCGGCGATGAGCGGCGCTACTTTAAAGCGCATCCGGAGCGCATCGAAGTGTTGGATGGCAAGAGCGGCAGGCTGTTGCGGAAGCGAGAAGGACGCTATGATAGCCAAACGGGCGCGATAACGGAAGTAAAACAGTATACCTCAAGCGGCACAAACTTAACCTACACGATAGACTGGGATGAAAGCGGGAACATCAAGACCCTGATAAGCCCCACCGGCAAGAAGGTACGCTACCGCTACCAAGACGGGATATACCCGGTTAAGATAACGGAAGAAGGAAGTAACGGCGGAGTGCCATACGAAAGCACGCTCCTTTGGGATAGCGCCTTAGGAGTAAAACTTGAAGAAACCGACAGCGCGGGTAACACCATGAAGTACCGCTACGACGGCTTCGGGCGGGTCATTGAAGTACAGAGCCCCTATGATGATACGGCAGGCACTCCCTACGCAAAGTACGAATACCATACCCCTTCATCTTCTTTCTGGTACACGGTAACGGCAAATAAGCTTACCACCGAAGCGGCCGACACGGCCATTATGAAAACGATAGTCATGCATGACGGCTTAGGCCGCGCCCTCTACACGGCAAAAGAAGGGGAAGTGTACCGAGAAGGAACCGCCGGAGAAACGAATGTCGGGTGGAATATTTCAGGGGCGACACACTACGATGAGGCGGGAAGAAAGATAAAAGAAGGAATGCCCTTCTTCTACGGAGGTGCGTTACCGGATGAGCTTGCAAATAAAGATACGTATGAGAAGGTCGAGCAGTTCTATGAAACAAACGATTTTACAGCGCTGCGCAATGAAACCGCCTACACCTACGACGGAATAGATAGGGTTATTAACACATTGTTACCGGACGGAAGCGAACAGAAAAACGAGTACGCAATAGAAAACAGCCTACAGGTAACAACCGCAACCGACCCGCTTGAGAATAAGAGCGTTACAAAGAAAGACGCCCGTGGAAACATCCGCGAAGTAGAACGCCTCGATAAAAACGGCACACGCTTAACCAAAGGCAGGTATGAATATTCGGTATTGGGAGAGATGCTTCGCGCGTATGACGCCAATGAAAACATTGTCTCGGTAACATACGACCTACTCGGCCGAAGGGTTGCCTTAGAAAGCAAAGACTCAGGCCGGAAAGAATGGCGCTATGATAGTAAAGGCCTCCTTGAAGCGGAATCGGACTCACTGCTGCGCAGTAAGTTAAGCGAGATACAGTACCACTACGACGGCTTTGACCGGCTTGTAAAAATAGACTACCCATTCAGTGAAGACGTAATGTATGAATACGGAGTACCCGGCCAAGCCGGAGCCGGAGAGATAGTCCATAAAAAAGATGAATCAGGCGAAATAAGCTACAAGTACGGGAAGTTAAGCGAAGTCGTAGAAGAGACACGGACAATACAGCGCTACGAGGTACTCAGTAAGCCGGAAACGGCAACCTTTACTTACTGCTCCGACTACTTAGGTCGTATGCAGACGATGAAATACCCCGATGGGGAAACCATCACCTACACCTACGACAAAGGCGGCCAGCTGAAAGGGGTGAGCGGCGTAAAGAACACGGTAAAAGGAACGGAAAACTATTCCTACATCGACACAATCGTCTATGACGAACACGGCCAGAGAGTCTACATCAAATACGGCAATGGAGTTGAAACCAAATATCGCTACGACGATAAACGCCGATGGCTGAAAGACATCGAGACGAGGAACAGGCAAACTGACGAGGTATTCCAAAAGATAAGCTACCGCTTTGACAAGGTCGGGAACGTCTTAGGTTACAGCAATGATGCAAGCGTGTACGAGACGAGCCAGAGCTACACCTATGACAACCTCTACCAGCTCATCGGCGTAGAGGGCACGAGTAACCAGTACAAGGCGATAAAGAGCTTTGGAAGCACGCCGGTCAATGTTGCAAAGTATAAGCAAGACTTTGCCTTTGACGGCATCGGGAACATGACAAAGAAGTCCAGCACCACGAACCTCCCCGGCGCCCGCGGTAACGCCTACCCGAACGCAGAGCTTGACTATGAGCTCACCTACGAGTACGATCCGGCCTATGCACACCGGCTCGTACACGCCGGAAACCGCTACTACCGCTATGATGCAAACGGCAATATCACGGCAGAAAAAGACGGCCCGTTTACCGAAGACGATGAGTTTGTCTTTACATACAACTACGACCCGGACACCGACGTCTACGGCACCGACTACGGCTTCGGGCTAGACGCGCCGAAGGAGACGGAAGAGAGTCATCCGGAGAACCTATTTGCGTACCGCCGTAACTACACGTGGAATGAGAAGAACCTGTTAACAAAATCGAGCGACCGAACCTACACCGTGCATTACCGCTACGGTGAGGACGGCCAGCGCGCCTTAAAGTACACAGAGGAAGGACGTTCTGAAACGCTCTACTTCAATAACTTCTACACGATACACATCCCCGTGCAGGATAAGAATAACCCGCAAGGCTTACGCGTGCACAAGCACATCTTTGTCGGTAACTCACGGCTTGTTACCGCGATGACCCACACCGACAACAACGGAGATAACGCAGAACAACGCGAGAAACGGTACTACTACCACTCAGACCACTTAGGAAGCGCGCAGTTCGTAACCGACTGGCGAGGAAAGCAGTACGAGCACATCGAGTACACGCCGTACGGAGAGTTGTGGATTGAAGAAGTGGCTGCTGGCTTAGATAAGCTGCCGTTTAGGTTTACGGGTAAGGAGATGGATGAGGAGACGGGTTTATACTACTACGGCGCAAGGTATTTAGACCCGAAGTATTCGAGGTGGTTGAGTGGCGACCCGGCGCTGGGTGAGTATATTCCAAAAGCCCCGATAGACGATGAGGCAAAGAAGCATAACGAGAACTTACCCGGCATGGGTGGGGTGTTTAATGTCGTGAACCTGCACTTGTACCATTACGCGGGGAATAATCCGGTGAAGTATACTGACCCGGATGGGGAAAAACTATTCGATTCTAGATGGTGGTCAAGAAATTGGGATAATTTAGTTAGTCTAGGGCTTAATGCTTTCGAAGTTGTAGCAGGAGCTTCTATTGCTACTGCTACAGGTGTTACTGGCGCAGGTGCCTTTATGGGGAGTTTAATGGTTACACATGGCAGTGCTAACTCCATAGCTACACTTGGAAAAATTATTGCGACATCCCTCGCTGCTGAAATGCATGGTGATGATTATGCAGATAAATTAGATGCTAGTATGCCTGATACAGCACTTGGCTTTATTGGGTATGGCTTAGGTTTAATGGCAGATGCGATAATAGGTGATGCTTCATATGATAATGGTAAGATGACTGAAAAAATAGGCGCTTTAGGCGATTTCGTGGATATTGCATGTGGAATCGCTATATCCGGTAATGCAGGAAAAAATCTCAACAACGCTATTACCAGTTTTATGAAATCATCTGGCAAATACTTATCAAAAACTGATTTTTTGAAATTACAAAAGTATTTGCAAATGACTCATAAAGTTAATGCTGCTAAAATTGTAGAAGGGATAGTTGAAAATTATGATAGATTTACTGGCCTCAAAGATAATATAAAACAATTGGTGGAGTAATATCATGATAGTCGATTTATTGCTTTCATTTATATCGTTTTATGTTTCTATAATGATACTAGTAGGTTTATATTTTAGTGTTCATAATAATTTTGATAATCTTTTTGATTGGAGAGTTATAGGAAAATTAAGCATTCTATGTATTCTTTTTATGATGTTTTTTGTCTATACAATACAATATCTAAAAGCCTTTTTCAAATGGAGAAAGCTTATAACAAAACCTCTTGAAAATGTAGATGAGTTTATTGCTAAAAATAATTTTTCAGTTTTAACGAAAAAATATGGATTATCTTATTTATTGGATAAATGGAGAAATGTGTGTGAAAATATACCGTATACAAAGAAATATTTCATTGATGAGTATTTAAATGATCTATATATAAGAGATATACTAGACGAAATATTTACCCATTGTATTGTGTCCGATGAACATAAAGAGGCATTGGCAAATTGCGATAAACTTTTTATAAAAAAAACCGTTAAGGTAAAAAAATCTCTTTATGAGGGAGGAGATGAAGGGCCAATAGTACATTGGTATCATTATCGTATTCCGAAGGAGCGTATTTTTGATTGGTACCCCAAAGGTTTGAAAATTGTAGAGTAAGATAGACCCATAATTAGGTGCAACTAAAACCTAAGGCATAAAGAGATTATAAGTTGCTGGTTAACAAGACTTCACCCTCTCTTCTCGCATAACGAGTTACGGCCGTATGTGGGAAGCCATATCACATCTGTACGTCCTTGCACAATTAAATAATGATATGGTAGCTTAATACATCTAAATAAATACTTTTTGTGTTGACAAAAATATTCTGTGTAGTTATTGATATTAACTAAGGGGGATGAATATGATTATAGTAGTTTTTCCTTTTTGTGCAGTTACATTCTGGTTCTTTGTAAAAGCTTTTAAAAAATTTGATTCCGAATTTGCTAAAGAACGGAAAAAATTTGTAGAATATCTGGATACAATAAATGATATTGAGACTTTAAAACGAATCGGGGAAATAAATATGTTTGGAGTTCGTGAAAAATGGTATCCAAGGTATACGGATCTAATTCCTTATCTTGAATATAAAATTCAACAAACAAACGATGATAATTTTAAAACTTACCTAATTGAATATAAGAAATTTATAAAACATTTTTTGTGTACTATGCCATTTATTGTTCTATCAGTAATGATTCCTCTATCATGTATTATTTCCTTGTTCCGTAAATAAACGTATAAAATCTTTCTGTAAGGTAAGACATTAGTAGATGGTATAAAAGTATGGGATTCTGGGCATGTGTAATTGCATGGAAATATAAGGAAGATGATTTTGATATATCTGCATGGACTGCTGTATATTCGACTATAAATACATAAAATCTATACCCTCTTCCCCACAGAACGAGTTACGGCCGTATGTGAGGAATAAACAGAACTAGGGACGGTAGTGTTTCGGACAGCGATTGAAGCAGAAATCCTTTTTGCCGCTCGTGTAATGCAGGTGCGGTTTTTGAAGCGATTAAGCGGAAAAACACCGCGGGAACAAAACAGCAGCGGCAAAAAGATTGGAGCGGAAAGCGCGGTGCTGCATTTTGTTTTCTTTATAGTAATGGTAAACAAAATGCAGCAGTCCGCCAAAGAAAACTGCTTATTAAAAAGAAACACTTTACCGGAGGTTTTTCCGCTTACGATATGAAGCGGAAAAACGAAGCCTTTTGAAAAGAGGCGGAGCAGATACAAGGAGACAGCCGAAAATAAAGCGGAGGCGTATCGGGTATACGTCGAGCATTTATTTTCGGCGTGCGACGCCGTAGATGCCCGCATATTTTCAAAAGGGGACGGAGATGGGTTAGCCGACCGCGTCTTTAACATCGGAGGAGCGAATAAGCTGTATGTACAGCGGAACAAGTTAGGGAAAGTAGGACTATTAAAAACGATACACCTACCGACCGGCGGCAGCTATGAGATAGAGTACCAAAGAGTAGGGAACACGCAGGAGCTGCCGCAGAGTAAGTATGTATTAAGCGGCGTCACAATGAACTCCGGGCTCCAGAGTAAGAGCGGGAACGTACAGTCGTACCGCACAACCTACACCTACAAAGACGGCTACTATGACCGCAAAGCAAAAGAGTTCTATGGGTTTAAGACAGTACGTGCGGTAACGGGAACGGGAAAGACGACCGAGACGGAGTATTACATTGATGCCTATTACCGCAAAGGGATGGTAAAAAAAGAGACGGTCAGCCATAACGGCATCGTTTATTCGATAAAAGAGTATGAAACGGATGAAGTCCCCCATGCACGGGTAAAGCGAGAGTGGAACACCATACGGGAAGGATACCGGTCGATACAAACAGAAAGCGAGTATCGCTATGATCGATACGGCAATGTTACGAGCTTAGAAGATAAGGGAGACGTTACGAATCCCAACGACGATATTATTGCCCGCATACGCTATTGGGACAGCGGCGATGAGCGGCGCTACTTTAAAGCGCACCCGGAGCGCATCGAAGTGCTGGACGGCAAGAGCGGACGCCTGTTACGGAAACGCGAAGGACGCTATGATAGCCAAACGGGCGCGATAACGGAAGTAAAACAATACACGGGCAATAACACACTCCTTACCTATACGATAGAGTGGGATGAAAGCGGGAATATCAAAACACTCACGAGCCCCACCGGAAAGAAGGTACGCTACCGGTATCAAGACGGGATATATGTCACCAAAATAACGGAAGAAGGAAGTACAGGCGGAGTGCCGTACGAGAGCACACTCCTGTGGGACAGCGCCTTAGGAGTAAAACTTGAAGAAACCGACAGCGCGGGTAACACCATGAAGTACCGCTACGACGGCTTCGGCCGCGTAACGGAAGTGAAAAGCCCTTACGATACCGGAAACGTACCGTATGCAAAGTACGAATACCATACCCCTTCATCTTCTTTCTGGTACACGGTAACGGCAAATAAGCTTACCACCGAAGCGGCCGACACGGCCATTATGAAAACGATAGTCATGCATGACGGCTTAGGCCGCGCCCTCTACACGGCGAAAGAAGGGGAAGTGTACCGAGAAGGAACCGCCGGAGAAACGAATGTCGGCTGGAATATATCAGGGGCAACACACTATGATGAGGCAGGACGCAAGATAAAAGAAGGAATGCCCTTCTTCTATGGAGGCGATTTACCGGCTGAGCTTGCAAGCAAAGCTTCTTACGCAAGCGTCGAGCAGTTCTATGAAATAAACGACTTTACGAAGTTGCAAAACGAAACCGCCTACACCTACGACGGCATTGACAGGCTAATCAAAACCCTCTTACCGGACGGAAGCGAGCAAAAAAATGAGTACGCGATAGAAGATAATCTACAGATAACAAAGGCAATCGACCCGTTAGAGAATAAGAGCGTTACAAAGAAAGACGCCCGTGGAAACATCCGCGAAGTAGAGCGAAGGGACAAGGCAAACAACATCCTCACCAAAGGCCGCTATGAATACTCGGTATTGGGCGAAATGCTTCGTGCGTATGACGCGAACGAAAATATTGTCTCGGTAACATACGACCTGCTCGGCCGAAGAGTAGCCCTAGAAAGTAAAGACACCGGAAGAAAAGAATGGCGCTATGATAGTAAAGGCCTCCTTGAAGCGGAAACGGATTCACTGCTGCGCAGTAAGTTAAGCGAGATACAGTACGTCTACGACGGCTTTGACCGGCTCGTAAAGATAGACTACCCGTTCAGTACCGATGTTGAATACACCTACGGCGAAGCAGGCCAAGCAGGAGCCGGAGAGATAATCCGCAAAAAAGATGAATCAGGCGACATACACTACGAGTATGGACGCTTAAGCGAAGTGGTTAAAGAGACACGAACGATTAAGCGTTACGAGGCCTTAAGCGAACCTGAAACGGCGACCTTTACCTACCGCTCCGACTACTTAGGCCGTATGCAGACGATGCGCTACCCTGACGGGGAAACCATAATTTACACCTACGACAAAGGCGGACAGCTAAAGGGGGTGAGCGGCGTAAAGAACACGGTAAAAGGAACGGAAAACTACAGTTACATCGACACGATTGTCTATGACGAGCACGGGCAAAGAGTCTACATCAAGTACGGAAACGGCGTAGAGACCCGCTACCGCTACGACGACAAGCGGCGATGGCTGAAAGACATTGAAACCAAAAATAAACAAACCGACGAAATCTTCCAAAAGATAAGCTACCGCTTTGACAAGGTCGGAAACGTCTTAGGCTACAGTAACGACGCAAGCGTGTACGAGACGAGCCAGAGCTACACCTACGACAGCCTCTATCAACTCATCGGAGTGGAGGGAACCAGCAACCAATACAAGGCGATAAAGAGCTTTGGAAGTACGCCGGTACATGTTGCAAAGTATAAGCAAGACTTCGCCTTTGACGGCATCGGAAATATGACACGGAAGGTAAGCACCACGAACATACCCGGTTCCCGCGGTAACGCCTACCCCAATGCTGATTTGGACTATAGCCTGGATTACGAGTATGACCCTGCGTATGCACATCGTTTAGTTCACGCAGGGAATCGCTACTACCGCTACGATGCGAACGGGAACATAACGGCTGAAAAAGACGGCCCGTTTACCGAAGACGATGAGTTTGTCTTTACATACAACTACGACCCCGATACCGACGTCTACGGCACCGACTACGGCTTCGGGCTTGACGCGCCGAAAGAGACGGAAGAAAGTCATCCGGAGAACCTATTTGCGTACCGGCGTAACTATACCTGGAACGAAAAGAATCTATTAACAAAATCGAGCGACCGCAGCTACACCGTGCACTACCGCTACGGTGAGGACGGCCAGCGCGCCTTAAAGTACACCGAAGAAGGGAGAAGCGAAACGCTCTACTTCAACAACTTCTACACAATACACATCCCCGTGCAGGATAAGAATAACCCGCAGGGCTTGAGAGTACACAAACACATCTTTGTGGGGAACTCACGCCTTGTTACTGCGATGACGCATACCGATAACAACGGAGATAACGCAGAGCAGCGCGAGAAGCGGTACTACTACCATTCAGACCACTTAGGAAGTGCGCAGTTCGTAACCGACTGGAGAGGCCGCCAATACGAGCACATCGAGTACACGCCATACGGGGAACTCTGGATAGAGGAAGTAGCCGCGGGCTTAGATAAACTGCCGTTTAGATTTACCGGTAAGGAGATGGACGAGGAAACCGGCTTATACTACTACGGCGCGCGCTACCTTGACCCGAAGTATTCAAGGTGGTTGAGTGGAGATCCGGCACTAAACGATTACATACCGAAAGCCCCGATAGACGACGAGGCGAAGAAGCACAACGAGAACTTACCCGGCATGGGTGGGGTATACAACACAGTCAATCTGCACCTGTACCACTACGCGGGGAATAATCCGGTGAAATATACCGATCCGGATGGGAAGTTTATAAATATAATAATAGGAGCTGTTGTTGGTGGTAGTCTTGCAGGGGGTGTTTCTGTTGCCACACAGTTCGTAAAGGGAGAAGGAATAGATCTAAAAAAAGTATTATTAGCTGCAGCTGGTGGAGCATTAAGTGGCGGTTTAGCTGCTACAGGAGTTGGATTAGTAGGTCAAGTTTTAGCTAATGGTGCAATATCAGCAACACAAGATATTGTAACTCAATTTGGTTTTGAACATAAAAACTTGTCAAATGCAAACTATCTGGAGCTTGGGTTAGCTTTTATTACAGGAGCCGTAGCTGGAAAACTTGGTGGTAAAGGTGCAGATTCTTCGCATATAATGGCAAGTTCGACAAAGCAGCTTTTTCATAGAATTGGGAATGCTATTACTCATAAAACCGGAAAGGATTTAGTATCAGAACTGGGCAAAGCTATTGTATATTATGCAAAGACAAATGGATTAAAATCTATTAGCAAAGATACAGTGTGGAGTATTTTGAAAGGAACAGCACCTTCTGCACTTAACTTAGGCATTGAAATTTATAAAAAAGTAGAGAACATGATGCATGGAGAAAAAAATAAGAATGAATGAACTATTTTTTACCACTCTAGCTTTAGTTTTTCCTAACACTATTATAATACGTCTGTTTTTATTTGCGCTTAGCTCAAATGAATACAGTAAAAAAATTCGGAAACTGATAAAAAGGAGGAATTCAAAATGGATACTAATACAAAGAATTACCGGTATTATTTATTGGAAAGATAAGAATATATTATTGAAAATTTCAGTAATTGTCCTTATTTTATCTTATATTCTTATTTTATATGCTTTAATTATATTAATTCTTTCAAAGGTAAATAATTTAAGCAATAATAGGCTAATTTCAGTACCGCTAAGAATATTTTGTATAATTGCTTCTATTAATTTTGCGTTATTATGCACAGAATTGTATAGTAAATAGATTAATTTTAAACTTAATGCAACAGGTGATTATATTTTAGTGGAAGTAAAAACCGTCTATCAGGTATCAAATGATAGCCTATGAGATTATAAAGAGCTCGTTATAAAACTTTACCCTCACTTCCCACAGAACGAGTTATGGCCGTATGCGGGAAGCCATATCAAATCTGTACGTCCTTGTACAGATTTGATATCATGTTTTGCTGATGACAAAACATGATACTGTTTAGAACCACCGCCATCCATGGCGGTAGTGAAGGGAAAAATATTTTTTTAAGGTGGAAACAAATTATTTTTATTCACAGCTTAACTATCCTCTCCCCCGGACAGCGATTGAAGCAAAAATCCTTTTAGCCGCACGTGTGACGCAGGTGCGGTTTTTGGAACGATTAAGCGGAAAAACACCGCTTAAAAAAAGCAGCAGCGGCAAAAAGATTGGAGCGGAAAGCGCGGTGCCGATACTTGTGTACCTTTGCATTGATTAATGGTACACAAGTATCGGCAGTCCGCCAAAAGCATAACAATAAGAATTGCAAGAAACACTTTACCGGAGGTTTTTCCGCTTACGGCAATTCTTGCCGTAAGCGGAAAAACGAAGCCTTTTGAAAAGAGGCGGAGCAGATACAAGGAGATAGCCGAAAATAAAGCGGAGGCGTATCGGGTATACGGTGAGCATTTATTTTCGGCGTGCGACGCAGTAGATGCCCGCATATTTTCAAAAGGAGACGGGAACATGACACGTAAGATGAGCACCACGAACCTTCCCGGCGCCCGCGGTAACGCCTACCCGAAAGCCGAGCTTGACTACGCTCTTGATTACGAATACGACCCCTCTTATGCACACCGCTTAATCCACGCAGGAAACCGCTACTACCGCTATGACGCGAACGGTAACATAACGGCGGAAAAAGACGGCCCGTTTACCGACGACGATGAGTTTATCTTTACCTACAACTACGACCCCGACACCGACGTCTACGGCACCGACTACGGCTTCGGCCTTGACGCGCCGAAAGAGACGGAAGAAAGTCATCCTGAGAACCTATTCGCGTACCGCCGTAACTACACGTGGAACGAAAAGAACTTACTCACCAAATCAAGCGACCGAACCTACACCGTACACTACCGCTACGGTGAGGATGGTCAGCGCGCGCTCAAGTATACGGAAGAAGGACGAAGCGAAACCTTATACTTCAACAACTTTTACACGATACACATCCCCGTGCAGGACAAGAATAACCCGCAGGGCTTACGCGTTCATAAGCACATCTTTGTAGGCAATAGCCGTTTAGTTACCGCGATGACCCACACCGATAACAACGGCGATAACGCAGAACAGCGGGAGAAGCGCTACTACTACCACTCAGACCACTTAGGCAGCGCGCAATTCGTAACCGACTGGAAAGGCAGACAGTACGAGCACATCGAGTATACGCCGTACGGGGAGCTATGGATTGAGGAAGTAGCAGCAGGCTTAGATAAGCTGCCGTTCAGGTTCACAGGCAAGGAGATGGATGAGGAAACCGGACTGTATTACTACGGAGCGCGTTACCTTGACCCGAAGTACAGTAGATGGCTGAGTGGAGACCCGGCGTTGGGAGAGTATATACCAGCTGCAGGAGCAGACACGTCAAAACTTGCAGGAATGGGGGGCGTATATAATACCGTCAATTTGCATCTCTATCATTATGCAGGGAATAACCCTTTACGATACACCGATCCTACGGGTGCTTTTGATTGGGATACAAATACGATTCAAGCAGGAGACACTTTAAGTCAGATTGCAAATGATTGTAATACCCGATATGGAACAAATTATTCAGCAGATGATTTGAAAGATTTGAATTCTGATACAATAAGTGACAAAGACAAAATCTATGCAGGCAATTATTTAAATCTTGGTGAAGCTGAAGGCGTCCAAAAAAGAGATGCTGATTATGCCAGTAGATCGACGGCTCAATATTCAAATGAGCAAGATACGCCATCGCCCCTAGTAAATTCAAATCCTGGTAGTAAAGGTTATTCACGAGGTGCTAATATTGCCATTGGATTAGGTGAAATTTTATTGGGGATTGGTTTTTATGTTGGTTCGACTATAACGGCAGTAGGCATTGACGTTACTACAGAAGGAGCTGGTAGTTATTATGCAGGAATGGCTATTCTAGAAGGATATGCAACAGGCTCTTTGTTATTTGCATATGGAATAACTCGTTTGGCAGGAAGTAATAATCAAAAATTTAAGGATGATATAGTTGGTACCTTTGTTCTTCCTGAAGTTGATGTTGCCAATAGTATGAATGATTATTCAAAAAGGAGAAATAAATAATATGCATGATGGAGGAGTTATAATATTAATTATAGTTGGATTAATTACATCTTTACAGTTTGTTGTACGTTTTATAATTGACCCATTCGTAAAGAATAAAAACGGAGGAAAAAATAAATATAGTAAAATAAAAATTTTATTAAGCGTTTTTTATTGTATATTTTTCTTGGTTTTATTATTTCTAGATATACAAGGCTTCTTTGAATATAAATAGAATTAGGGACGGTAATATTTCGGATAGCGATTTAATCAGAAATCCACTTTCCAGTGTTGTACGTTCTGAGTACAACGCTTGAAGGCGAGTTTGACAAAATGTCAAACCCGTGTACTGACAGGATGTCAGAAAAATAAGAACGTCCACGGATGTGCGCTTTTGTATGTTTCCATCCGTGGAAGATCGTAAAGTTGCGCGGTTTCTGGAGTGAACGACCGGAAGCGGAAAAACGAGGCCTTTTGAAAAGAGACATGCTGGATGTGAGGAGCGAGAAAAAATTAACCGCAGGCGTATCTATGATACGTTGAGGATTAATTTTTTTGAAGCGACGAAGCAGACGGCGTGTATATTTTCAAAAGGAGAGGAGACGGGCGTTAATTACTACGGCGCGCGGTACCTTGACCCGAAGTATAGTAGATGGCTGAGTGGCGACCCTGCATTAAGCGACTACATACCCAAAGCCCCGATAGATGACGAGGCGAAAAAGCACAATGAGAACTTACCGGGCATGGGTGGGGTATACAACATAGTCAATATGCACCTGTACCATTATGCGGGGAATAATCCGGTGAAGTATACGGATCCGGATGGGAAAGATATAATAAGTTTTTTTAAAGGATGGGTTAATTACAATCTCAATAACACAATTTTTTCGAGGTATGGTTCGCAATATGCATATAATCCTCAATTTGAAATGGCAAATGAGGTTTTAGCTAACATTGGTCAAATTATGAAGAACGGTTATAGCGTATATGCTCAAACATTGAAATTTACAAGTGAACATTCTGGAACAGCTACATTGTTTTTACTAACCATTGGGCAACCTGGATTAGCTGCAATTACAAGTACCATAGGACTTGCAGTTGATAGCTTATTAGTTATTGATAATTTTGCTAATGGCAATATAGTCGAAGGGAGTAAAGGTATTGCTGTAATAGGTCTTTCGATGTTAGCTAATAAGGGTGTTAAAAAAGGATTTGAAAAATTGGGGAGTTTAGTCGGTATTTCTGTTGGTAAGAATGGCTTATACTATATGAAAGGGCGGAGAGGAGCATTAAAAACAATTGATGGAATTCGTAAACAACTTTATAAAGATTTGGTCGAAGGTTATTTTGGTCAAGCAATAGCTCCGGAAGTTGCTTCGCAGATGGTAGATGCTGTTATGAAAGAAATATTAAAAACTGAAAAGGTGGAAGAATAGAATGAATAGGCGTACTGCTCGGATTTGTTGTTATATTGCCTTAGTAGCATGTTTTATTGTAATTATATTGTATATAATTGGATATAGAGGAACATATATTTTGTATTATCTTCTCGGCTCTATTGCTGGAGGAGGGATGTTTCCAACTTGCTATTTTGATTTCAAAAATGACTATGACAATGATAAAATATCGCCTTCTAGTATTAAGGGATTAGTCGCAACGGTCTTTGTTTTTTTGATTTGTTTTTTTATGTTCATTAAGACGTTATTTGGGTAAATTAGAAACCATATGGAGTAAATTACGATGTTGATTGAAAAAAGCGGATTAAGACTTTATACAGATACTACTAATAAAATTTCTGAAGCTTCAATAACTAACTTTTCAGATGAAATTAAGGCAGAATTACAGTTGCATAATTTGAAGAAGCTTACTGTTGATAGTACGGATTGCATTGACGATTTTTCAGTTATTGCAAGCTTAAGAACTCTTTCTTCTTTGATTATAAGATTTGATTATAAAACGATTGATATTTCGTTTGTGAATGAAATGCCAAATCTGAAAGAATTGGGAAGTCCAAAATTTATAGGAAGTATTACTAATAAGAATATAACTAGTATTGGTTATAAGTGGTCTAAAAAAAGTGATATTTCTCAATGTAGTAATCTTCAAAGTATTGATGTTCATAACTGTAGTGATTTAGCAAGTTTTTTTCAGCAAATAGGTAATTTGCAATTTTTAAAAAAACTTTCTTTTTTTAAGTTAAGTGCCCCCTCTATTTCGATTGGCAGGTTAAATACGAATATAGAAGAGTTGAATCTCTCTTATTGTTCAAAACTTAAAACTTTAGACCATATTGGTAAGAACTTGCCAAAAGTTACAAAAATGACAATAGAGAATTGTAAACATTTGTGTAGTTACGAGGCGTTGTCAGAATTTAAAAATTTACAAAATTTGAATATTTTCGATTCATCGCCTATTTCCGATTTATTGTTTTTAGCAAACTTAAAAAATCTAACACATATAAAAATTGGAAAAACACAAATAACCGCGAAAAATAAAGATTTGTTGAATAATATCAAGAATGTTGATTTATGTATGACTGGAATTTTATAATAATTTTACATTTTTTTAGATTTAGTTTTTTCATAGGTTAAGCAAATCTGAATTTCTTAAAATTCCATAGTTTTGAACAAATTGTAAAATCATGTTATAGATATGTTATTGCTGACAATATAAAATATAAGAATGAATCTTGACAAAGTAAATAAGAGATGATTTGAAAGGTTAAAGTGATAGTATATAAAAAGCAGATGGGTATTCTTAACAGCAAGGATTCATCTTTACTTCCCACAGAACGAGTTACGGCCGTATGTGAGAATCCATATCAAATCTATACGTCCTTGTACAGATTTGATATCATGTTTTGCAGATGGCAAAACATGATACTGTTTAGAACCACCACCATCCATGGCGGTACTGAAAGAAAAAATATTTTTTTAAGGTGAAAACAAAATTTCGTTTTTATTTACAGCGTAACTATCCTCTCCCCCCGGACAGCGATTGAAGCGGAAATCCTTTCCTGCTTCTACGACTAGAGAAAGCAATAATAAATCGGGTGTTGCTAAAAGAGAAGCGTATGAAGCTCTTTCAGAATTATATGCAAAAGCTGTTGTTGTTCAGCCAGGGCTATCTCGATGTAAAGATTTTAGAGCTGCAATAATTAGAATGAGTGAAGCGGTTAAGGATACAAAGGGTACATCATATATCAGGCGGTGGCACAGTTATGCGTGATGAATTTAAATATTCAGGAAAAAGCTATAGAATTGATTTAGAAAATTTGCGTGGTATAAACCTTGTGGAATAATTTTATGAATGAATTGATAAAGAAATATATTGAATTATTATTTAGTGAAGGCAATAAAAATAAACGGGATATAATAATAAATCTTGGTTTATTAATTGAAAAAAATACTGATAAGGAGAATCCTACAGATTATGTACAACTACTTCCTTCAGATTTATTGGTTGTTAATTTATCCGAAGAAGAAAAAAATTATATATTAGATGAATTAATTTATTTTTTAAGTAAAGGCAGAAATTATTATGATTCTGTCATTTGGGCTATCGGAAAATCTTATGATAAAAAATTTATTGAAAAAGCATTGGAGACTGTAATTCATGAAAAATTATATGTATATAAAGATGTCTTACAGCAAATTAATTTTGTTGTAGATATAATAAAAAGCGAAAAAATAGATGAATTATTATCTACTATTAACCTGATGCTTAAATTTGGTTGAGTGATATTTGCGTTAGCATTTGAGGATTGTCGGTTGCAGGTATATCAATTCAAAAGTCGGTATATATGAATGAGTGTAAAAAAATATATTTCTGTATTTTTATGTAATGATGTATAATTTATAATATAAGATTGGATAAATGGATACTGTTTAGAACCACCGCCATCCGTGGTAGTATTGAAAGGAAAAATATTTTTTTAAGGTGAAAACAAAATTTTGTTTTTAGTCACAGCGTAACTATTCTCACCCCCGGACAGCGATTGAAGCGGAAATCCACTTTCAAGCGTTGTACATCCGTGTACAACGCTTGAAGACGAGTTTGACGAAATGTCAAACTCGTTACTGCATAGAACCACGTCCATCTTTAACGATGAAAAGTATGAAGAGGCGATGGGAGAGGAAACAAAGATAACGATTAGTCGGCTGTATGAAGTAGCAGAGGGAGGGAAGCGGATCGGATCGTACTTGGCAGTTTTAAGGGGATACATTGGTGGGCGACCAGCTTTAATCCGAGGGTACAAGGAGTAAAGGCAAGCGACTTAAAAGCCCAGTTTACCGTTAATTTTGGTAACAATAAGCAAATGTATCAAGATTTCAAAGCAGAATGGGAAGAAAATTCCCACTGGAAATTTAATGAGAATCCCAATACAGCGACTTTAAATTTTTAAAAGGAGGAAATATGAGTAAGTCAAAATTCATTGTATTTGTCGTTTTATATATGCTTATTTTTATAAATTGTCAGGGAAAAAAAACTATGCGGTTATTTACAAGCCATGATCAAAAAAAATTAGAAATTGCTGATAAAATAATAACATATTTAGACTTAAAGGATGAAGATGGATTATATTCTTTATTTTAAGAGCAAGTTATAGAAGAAGATGAAGCATTGAAAGATGAAATTTTAGCGTTATTTAGTTCTTATCATGGTTCTGTTGTAAAATATGAGGCGTGGGGCATTGGCGTGAAGAGAAAAATTGAAAAGGGAGATAAGTTATCGCAATACTATTCACGATTCCTAGTATGGATAGGTGAGACTGAATATATGTTACATTATATATATAGTGCCGGCTGTCAAATTTCTCATCTAGCTGATTTCAATGAGGTTACCAGTATATTAAAAGATATTGGTTTTAAGTATGGAGAAGGTAAAGACGCTTGGGTGAAAGGAGACAATATTAAAATAGTAATTAAGGCTCCACCAATAGTTGAAAATTAATCAACACCCCGACAGAGAGCGTCGGGGGATTACTCCCTCTATACAAATAAAAAGGAGACTATATGGAAAAAACAATTCTCAAGATAATTTTTTTGTTATGTATATGTTTTAGGACTTATACATTACCAATGAATGGGGTGAAAATAGCTGAACCGACTTACTATAAGGATATGAATAGTTTTAAAATGATAACTTTTTACGAAAACAATAAAATTAGATTTTCTGATGATGAAAACAACAATTCAGATGATTTTTTATGGAATCATGTATTTGAGTATTCAATCAATACTGATGGTAAATTTTATCAGCTTAAGATAAAAAATGAAAATTATTCAAAATCATTATTGATGTTATTATCTGAAAGGTTCTTAGTTTTGTATGGAGAATCTAATGAACCTCTCTTTTTTGGTGCTTCAAAAATTAATACAGAACTCTTATATTTTCCATCTTATTTTGAAGCTTCTTCGGAACTACATGAAAAAGATATTATATACTCTGGATCAAATTTGAAAACTCTTGATTTAAATAAACCATGGGTTGAAGGTGTGAAAGGATACGGAGAGGGTGAGTCTGTTCGATTTAGCATAAATGCTGAGGAATTAATTATTTTTAATGGATTTGTATCAAAAAACAGATCCTATCTATTTTCTCAGAATAGCAGGCTGAAAACAATAGACTTATATTTTACTTCTTCAGATTTGCATGAACGATATGAATTAAAAGACACACCGAATCCTCAGTCAATAATTTTTGAAAAAATCTTTAATGAAGATATTATATTAACAATTATTGATGTGTATAAGGGTGAAAAATATACCGATACGTGTTTAAATGCAATTATACTAAAATATTAATGTGTACAGTTATGCTAAGTAAATTCTTTCCATCAGGAGCTACACCGGAACAGATGGAAGCGATGCAATGAGCTTCAGATGGAAATTATAATCCCCGTGAACCAGGCGGTGAGTTTAATCAACTTAAAAAAATATGGAGATAGAGGTTTTGAATGTAATACAGAAATTGAATATTGTTTAGTAGAATTTAAGATGTCTAATCAAACATATTATTGTTTATGGTTTTCTGATAACCGTGACGCGTTTTTGATTGATAAAAATGGTAAATTAATTATGTTTTATTGTGAAGCTGAAATGAGAGATTTTTGTAAAATTCATGATTTAGATACTCAAGTAGATGCTGCTATATTGTATGATATTGATACATTTATAGAAAAAATATGTCTGAACGATATAGATTGCAATCTTATTTTACGTTTTTGGAACATTGCATCTGATATGGCATATACATTGAAAGAACCGTTTATAGGTGATGATAATGGTGTGGATTGTATAATCTTAGACGTATATAATAAACTGTTTTACGGAACGAATCCTCCCGCCTTGAAAAAGGACTCTCCTGAGATATATAGTCCTGTATGGGGAGAAAGCGAAATAAATATTATACGGAATATTATGAACGATAGTATTAGAATATTTCGTAAGTTTCTAAAATAAATATGTCATTATTAGGACAATCATCAGGATACAACAAAATGAGAAAAAGAGGGCAAAGATGATCGTAGATACATATACAAAATTTAAAAATGGAGCTAATCATTATGTGTCTATTCCAGAATTTTTATATTTAATGAGTAAATTAAAGTCTAATGGTTTGATACAAAAAAGTATTTCATTTAATCCATTTTATGAACATAAAGATTTTCTGTTGGAGATAGATGAAAGGATGCTTTATATAGAAAGCCGAGATAGTCTGAATGAAATTGATACAAAGGAATTTTATGAGAGTCAAAAGTGTGAAGAAGATTTTTATAATGTTGATATTAAAAAAAGATATTTCCTAATACAAAGAGATGATGTGACAGAATATAAAAAAACTCTTGATAGGATAATTTCATATCTTGATGAGTTAATTCCTTATATACTGCAACGTTTAAAATCTGAATATAATACCAAAGAAGCTGGCTTATTGTTTGGGAATGTATGTTTTGAGATTTATTATGAATAGGAAATAGTCTTCTGGCGATAGAGTTATGTGGATTTTTGATGATTATAAAGGAAGTCACAATCCGCATTTAATACCCTAATAAGAATTTCCATTCTCTTCCCGCAGAACGAGTTACAGCCGTATGTGAGAAAACGGTGCCTTTTGAAAAGAGACATGCCGGATGCGAGAAGCGAGAAAAAATTAACCGCAGGCGTATCTATGATGCGTTGAGGATTAATTTTTTTGAAGCGACGAAGCAGACGGCGTGTATATTTTCAAAAGGAGGAGATGGATGAAGAAACCGTGCTATACTATTACGGCGCGCGCTATTTAGACCCGAAGTATTCGAGGTGGCTGAGTGGAGACCCGGCGCTGGGAGATTACATACCCAAAGCTCCGATAGATGACGAGGCGAAGAAGCATAACGAGAATCTCCCCGGCATGGGCGGGGTGTTTAATGTGGTGAACCTGCACCTATACCACTACGCGGGCATCGGGCAGCGAAGCGATAGCGAGCTTCAAGCCAATAATCCGGTGAAGTATACGGATCCTGATGGGAAGGCTTTACATGTGGCAATAGGTGCTTTATTGGGAGCAGCAGTGAGCGTAGCTTCAGTTGCGATTGGAGATTGTTTAACGGGTAATGTAAGTAGTATAGGTACGTATATAGGGGCAGCTGTAGGAGGAGCGATTTCAGGTGCTATTATGGCTGGCACATGCAATGGATATGCCGCAGGTGTAGCAGGTAGTAGTATTGGCGATTTAACTAAACAAATGATAGATAATAAAGGAAATATTACAAAAACAGATGTTAAAGAATTAATTACGGTTACAGTAATTGGGACTGCAACAGGTGTATTAAGTAATAATTCAATACCAGGAATAACTTCAGGAAAAGGATCTATGTTGGCGGTTTCAAAACAAGTTTCTATTAAATTAGCAAATGGCACAATAAAAAATATTAGTATAAAAATATCTGCAAAGATTGCTGTTGCAAGATGTAGCAATTGTGCATTAGTTGAAGGAACAGCTGCGGCAGTACTTTTATCAAAAGGCGTTAATCGAATAAAAGAGTATTTACCAACCGTAGATAAACAGCAAAAGCAATCAAATATGTTATATATAACAAATGGTATAGCAAATGGTGAGTAGAATAAAAAAATTGCTTATTTTATTTAAATCATATTTTTCTGAAAAGGAAGATACCGATTTTTTAAGGATAGACAAAGGAATAGGAGATAAAATTCTATTTTCCCCTGTTTATATTATGTTGATTATTTTACTTTTTTCTAATGCAACATGGTATGAAATGGCATTTTTTTGGATTTTATTTGCAATTATATTGATACCAGAAGTATGCGGTAGATATATACTCGTTTCAGATAAAAAAATAATACAAAGACAAGCATATATTCACAGAAAAGAGCTTGCTATATGTGAGATAAAAAAATGCTATGTTCGCTATGGTTTTTATCCAAGGGAAAAAGGTATAGATCGAGGCGGATATGTTGTGTTAAGATTGGAAACCGAAAAAAGTTTTATGAATATAAGTATGTTCTATTACCGCAGGAAAGAATTAATAGCACTTTGTGAGAAAATCGGGTTTCCTAATACGATAAAACGAAAGTGAATATTTTTTTGCCCATCAAAGGAGATCTATTTGCCTACCGCCGTAACTACACGTGGAACGAGAAGAACCTGTTAACAAAATCGAGCGACCGAACCTACACCGTACACTACCGCTACGGCGAGGACGGGCCGCGCGCCTTAAAAGTATACGGAAGAAGGTAACTTAGATGTCAAAAGTAATTAAACGCTCTATATTAGTATTAATTTGTCTTTTTTTAGTTTTTTCTTTATTTGAACAACGCAAATATTATGAGTTTACTTGTAAAAATGATACAAGTATGAAGAATATATTTAATTCAACTCAAATAAATCAGTTATCAAAAAAAGACTCTATTATGAGGGTATCTGTTGGTAATGTAATCTTCTTAAAAACTCAGCATTTGGGTTTTAGGATTTTTGCTAAACAGAATTTTAGGCAAGTACGCATCAATCAACTTGAAATTTTATATGACAATAAACATAGAATTTTAAAAAAGCATAATGTTTATGAACCAGATGATTCTAACAAGAATAGGGTTATTTTCAAAAATTATGAAGTTGATGGCATTAATTATTCAGGAGTTGAAAAATTAATATTCTCTGATTTTAATACAAAAGATTTTTGTTGGGTAAATTTTTATAATATGTTTAAATGGCGACATGGAAAGGTGAATGATAAATTCCCTGTAAAAATTGTCTGCCATTATTCATTAGATGAAGAAAATTACACAGAAGAAATTGACTACATAGTAGAATGCAAAGAAGCATATCCATCTCGGTTATACAAGATTTTTTTAATCATTTAACTCAACAGAGTAAAAATTAAAACTCCGTAGTCTTCAGAAACAACTACGGACTACCTACCGTACAAATTTACCGGCAAGGAGATGAATATGGTTGAGCCTTGGTTTTAGGAACTTGGGATTTGAATGCTCCAAATAGTTTGAGTGATATTGGTGTATGGTGTATGGTGGTCTGCAACAGGGGCATGGAAAATTTATAAGGGGAAAAAATAAAATATGTATTTAGGGTGGATGAAAAAACATTTATTAATAATAACAATATTACAGTTTAGTTTAGTGATATTCGTGTTAGTTTTTAAGCAAGAGTTTCACTATGGAATATATTTAACTCCATTTTTAGGAGGTTTATTTTGGGGCGCATTACAATATATTATTTGCAAGTTAGTTTATAGAAATTCAAAAAGTTTGAAGATAAATTTGATGCTTGTTATGTGGGATATATTTTCTATTTTTCTGTTGTATTATCACTTCGAAATTCAAATACGATAATTCAGATTATGGTTATTTTGTTCTTAGTTAGAACAGAATTAACAATCTTTTCTAGAAAGTTTAATATAAAAGAGAAATAGGTAGAGGGTAAGGAAAAATAACTAAGATTGGGAATTGAGCAATACAAATACGAACCGTGAAATAGAAGGAAATAATTATATGGGTATAAAAGATTACTTTTATCAGTTTAACTATATCCCCATCCCCCGGACAGCGATTGAAGCGGAAATCCTCTATCAAGCGTTGTACGTCCATGTACAACGCTTGAAGACGAGTTTGACAAAATGTCAAACTCGTTACTGCATAGAACCACGTCCATCCGTGGACGATTGTAGAATCGTGCGATTTTGGGGAGCGGCTATCAAATCTGTACATCCTTGTACAGGTTTGATAGTACGTTTTACTGATACCAAAACATGATACTGTTTAGAACTACCGCCATCCATGGCGGTAGTGAAGGGAAAAATATTTTTTAAATTGAAAACAAAATTTTGTTTTTATTTACAGCCTAACTATCCTCACCCCCGGGACAGCGATTGAAGCGGTATGGTGCAGCGGAGCCGACAGGCGTAGCTTCGAAGCAAGCGCGATGCCTTTTGAAAAGAGACATGCCGGATGCGAGGAGCGGGAAACTGATCCGGATGGGAAGGCAGCAACAGAATTTGTTATGGCAGTTATTCAAACGGATCTTTCGATACCTGATCCGTCTGATCTCAATCTGTTGAAATGGGGTGGGTATGTAGCTGCTATTGGATTAACAGCTACTGTTGAGTATTTTGCTATAAAAGCTATACAAAGTTCCATATCAAAAGCAAAAGAAGCTAATGGGCAGCGTAATCGTGAGCTTGGATCTATAACAATTCAGATACAACAAGGAACAAGATCGATCCAGGTTGGTTCGACACGGTTTGCTCTTAATGAAAAAGGAGTGACAAAGCGTCAAGCTCAAAAAGCTCTCGATGAACAAGTGAGTATGTTATCAAATAATAGAGGATATGGGCATCTGGTTAAGAGTAAAAAATTTCAAACAGCTGTTAGTGAAATGTCAGAAAACATTAAGACAAAGCATACTGTTGGAGATGGCGATCAAAGACACATGAGAGTCCTATTTGAATATAACGGTAAAACTTATCGAATTGATATTCGTAATAATGGTAATAATCCAAATTTACTACTATACTAACGATATAAAAGGGATTGTTCATGGATAAAAGAATTCATATGTTGTTGGAAGATGCAGAAAATGATTTATCAAAAAAAGAAGTTCTTGGAATTTTAATGCATATTATAGCAGGGACATATCAATTGATGGATCAATCTTTTTATCTGTGTATTCCTGTTGAATATAGAGATATAAGAATTAGACAAGAAGATGAAAAAGAGATTTTGAATAGACTCATAAGCATAATTAATAAAAAAGGAGATAATATGGAATATGCAATGAAATGCATATCGGACATGCAAAATAATAAAGCATATAAATGTGCAGAAGAGTTGTTTTTGCAAGAAGACTGGGGAAAATATCCTGATTTCTTAGGAACGCTTATTTTTTTTCTGGCAATTTCAGATCGAAAATTTAAGAAATATATTCCAAAAACAATCGAATACTATAACACGATTGATAATGTATTTTTTCATGAAACTGTCGGTGCATTATTAGAAGCTTTTTGGGCGAGAGGTGCTTATGGGCAAAGAATAAGAGCGAAAATAAAAGATTTTATCGTAATGCCTATACTAAGATTTATTTCAAAAGTGATAGAGGTTTCTATGTCAAAAGAAGAAGAAGCTTATAAATACCGTAATTGTCAGCTTAACTCGGTAACAATTCAGATACAACAAGGGAGAAAATCAATTCAACTCAGTTCAGTGCGTCTCGCCCTTAATAAAAAAGGGGTTACGAAAGGGCAAGTTCTAGAAGCTTTAACTGAACAAGTTACTATATTATCAATATCCGATGAATATGGAAAAATGGTTACCAGTAAAGAATTCCAAGCAGCTGTTATGGAAATGTCAAAAAATATTCAAACCAAGAATACAATATATGTTGGTGATCAACCTCATATGAGTGTATCATTTACGTATAATAAACAGGAGTATAGGATTGTTATATTAAGCATCGGAAAAAACCTAAAAGACTAGGAGAAAGCATGAATAGAAAAATTAAATTGCTTATGAAAAAAGCTAAGAAAGATACCAACGATATTCATTCGTTGGAAATATTGACAGCAATACTTTTCGCGAATTTTGCATTAGTTGATGAATCGTTTCATTATAGTATTCCTGAATATTATAGGAATATCAAAATAAAGAAAGATGATATTGATGATATGCTAACAGAGCTTGTTGTTATCGTTAATCAGAAAGGGGAAAATATGAGACAAGCAATGGAATGTATAACACAAATGAAAGACGATGAAAATAAGGGGTATGCATGTGCAGAAAAATTATTTTTACAAGAGAATTGGAAGCAATTCCCTGATTTCTTAGTAACCCTTATTTTTTTTCTTTCAATTTTTGATGAGGAATTTCAGAAATATATTCTAAGAATAATTGAATACTATAATACGATTGATAATGTATTTTTTCATGAAACAATCGGTTCATTATTAGATTGTAAAGGATACCTACAATCTATAAGTAGAGAATGAAAACTTACAATTATGATGTATACTGTAACAAAAACTTATCTACTCTTCCTCACAGAACGAGTTACAGCCGTATGTGAAAAGCTATATCAAATCTGTACATCCTTGTACAGATTTGATAGCACGTTTTGCTCAGCAAAATGTGCTTCTGCTTAGAACCACCACCATCCATGGCGGTATTGAGAAAAAAACAGCGCGGGAACAAAGCAGAAGCGGTAAAAAGATTGGAGCAGTATAGTGCAGCGGTGCCGATACTTGTGCATCTTTTCATTGTGTTGATGGTACACAAGTATCGGCAGTCCGCCAAAGAAAGATACATATTAAAAGGTTTTTGGGTAAATCCATGAAAGCAGATAACAAATTAAAAGAACAAATTAATGATATACTTTCAGAATGGAATCCTTTAGATGTACCTGCTTTTATAGCTAGTGAGGAATATATGAATTATGTTGACTCAATCATTAATATAGGTCGAAATATAAATGCGTTACGGAGATATTTCATTAGCCTTATTATTGATCGATTGGGCTTAGAATATGACCCATCAAATTTAGAACAAATAAATAGCATAGAGAATGTAATAGAAAAGGTTATGAATACTTTACTGAAAAGCGGTAATGTCTGACGCGATATATCTATCTGTGAAAGATATTGTCCAACGGCTGAATAATAGCGGAGGTAGAATTGAAATATATGTTCAGAAATTGGATGGCTAAAAGAATAAAGTATGTATGTTGGCGTTGGGGTACGTCTACAAGTCACTTGGAAAAAGGAGAAATAATGAGTTCTGAAATAAAACTAAATTTGGTGGCATGTTTATGTATTTTCGTTGCAATTATCTTTGTAATTATGCTTGTTTTATTTGATAAAAAAATTGGAGGAAACGTTTTAAATACAAAAAGTTATAAAACAGAAACTTTTTTTATTGCAGATAAGAATTACGGAAAATGTATTAAGGAGATAATTAGAATATCATGAAAGGCTTAATCATTAAATATATATGTATCATTCTATGGTGTTGGGTTACAGTGTCGATTCCTTGTTTCTCCGAAGAAACTTTTGAAAGGCAGCTGGAAAAAAACATTGAAAGGATAGGTATCGAAAATTATTATCTATTGGAAACTATATATAGAGAACGCCACAGTCCTGTACCCTTCATTGCTGTCTATTGTGATGGTGGATTTTATTCATTGTATGACACAGGATTGGAATGTGAAAAGATAGGGAATAAACGATATTTTTTTGATTATAAGGTTAATGATAGTATCAAGAAACTTTCGACGGAGATAGCTGATAAAAATATGCCTCTCAATGATTTTATCAACACCTATTTAGCGAAAAATGAACATGATGAAAGCTATAGGATATCTGATTTTGGCTATGGTCCATTTTTATCGTCAGAAATGATGGAAGCTATCTTGTTTGCCGCGCAGTATAGTTATGATTTTTTAATTTTAGCTGAGAACGGTTATGAACATGTGATAAAATTATATTTGCCGGATTCGTATGAATATGCTTTAAAATATTATGAGAAGATATACGGATTGAAAAAACAAAAGTAAAAACTTGCAAGTTTAAACGGTAATACTGCTTAACAATTGGCACGGATACCGTAGTTTTATATGATGGGGCGAATATGAATTACAATAGAATTAACGCTATAATAAGAATGGTCGTATAGTTCTTTCCTTTTTTCAACATATTCTGTGCTTTTGATTTTTTACAGTATCATAAAAAAATAGATGATAGTATACATGATGTTGAACATGTTGAGGAGTACAAAAAAGTTATAAATATAAGCGGGTTTAATCCGGAACTTTAGAGGTTGGC
The DNA here is from genome assembly GCF_024181185.1 of Treponema sp. OMZ 906. Lineage (NCBI taxonomy): Bacteria > Pseudomonadati > Spirochaetota > Spirochaetia > Treponematales > Treponemataceae > Treponema > Treponema sp. OMZ 906. The sequence goes on from NZ_CP051196.1 coordinate 305,113, forward strand.
ATGGAAAAATATTTTTTATCTTCAGATGAAAATAAACAATTAGAATATGTAAGAGAATGTGAGTATATACGATATGTAAAATTTTCAACAGGGAAATTAGCAGTGATTGCGAAAATTAGTGAGCCCGTGCAATGGAAAGATGAAAAAGGTTTTCATGGATCTGATTATATTATTATTACATCACGCCATGAAGGTTATGGTATAAAGGATATATCATACTTTCCAACTTTTGTGTATGTAACTGTCTTAAAAAATAAAGATTATGATTTGATTGAGGAAATAGTAGCGGATGATTTAATTACAATTGGAATAGGAGAATTATATGAAACTTATGATAGAGCAAAAAATCATATATTTGATTAATTTTTTTATATACTAATTTAAAAATAGGATCCTGTTGGGAAGATGCAAAAAAAGATGTACTGAAGTAATGAGATTTTTGAGGAAAGTAAAGTTTACGTTATCAGAGGAAAAGTTAAAGGCTTGTGAATTGTCAGCTGGGTCAATACTGCCTGATTCTTATTCTGATGGACATAGGAGAAGATTCGCAAATGAAGAATATAAACCGATTGATTAAGGGAAGTATTTTTTTTCTGCTCTTTTTTACACAAACGCTTTATGCCGACATATCTTTTGATAAAGATAATGCTATGTATTATGAGAGCCTGAAAAACAACTATCGAATAGAGGAGTTATATATACAAAATAATACGTATTATGTGAAAGTTAAAGATAAGTGGTTAGTCTTTTACGAAGGTAGGTTGATAGGTGAATTTAATTATACAAGCCTCGTTGTAACAAAGAACGGCCTATTGGGGAAAAATAATACGTATACATTATTATCGAATGATTTAAAAGTATTACAAGATAATTTACTGTGGGCAAGTATAAACGATAACGGGATTATAATAAAAGAGAAGAATAAAGAGTTGTTGGCGATATCTCCTGATGGTTCAAAAAAGACTTTAAAGGGGTATGATTATGCAGAAATGTGTTCTAATGGGTTCTATATTGCATGGAATGTTACAAGATTAATACCGCGATGGTTTTCATTAAATACTAAAGGTAAAATGATTGCATCAACTGATGAAAATATAATAGAATTTGATGGAAAATTTTTTATTAAGAAGGATAATAAAATTATAGTGATAGACAACTATAAAAAGAAAGTTCTTGATGAAAAATATAGTGATTTTATGGAGGGGAGAGAATATATATTTTTATTTAATAACGGTACAAAAAGATGGGAGGTACATGATAGTAACCTTAATTATGTGCTTGAAATAGATTTACCAAATGTTTCAACTAGTATGGTTTGTCATAATATTTTTTTAATATATGATAGGCAAGCAGAGGTATTGATAATGTATAAAATTGATACGCATACATCGATGATAATTGATGACTATCGAATGGGAGAAGACTATTTATTTATAAAATACGAGAATGCTTGGAAGAGAATTTACTAATTCGATAAAATTATGATTTAGAAGATGTTCTTGACTATGAAAACAAAAATTTGCTTTTATTCACAGCTAAATTCTCCTCTTCCTCGGACAGCGATTGAAGCGGATATCCTCTATACAAGCGTTGTACGCCCTGAGTACAACGCTTGAACACAAGTTTGACGGAATGTCAAACTCGTTGCTGCTTAGAACCACCGACGTCCGTGGCGGTTCTGATACGGTGAGGATTTTTAGAAGCAACGTTTTGGCCAAAGCCAAAACTTGCAAGTTTAAGTGGCAATGCCGCTTAAACATTGGCATGGATGCTGCTGGTTTAAACAGAAGCGATGTTTCGGCTTCGACCGAAACTCGTCGTCAAAAGCGTACAAGATGGGAGTGATTATAGTATATGCAGCGATATAATGTAACTATTGAACGAAATAGAACTTTGAACGGTTGTTCTAACAGACTCATAACTATTGCAAGAAAAAATAATGTTAATTTAGATGATTTTTTTCAAAATTATAAAGGAATAGAAGGTTTTACTGCGAGTATGAAAACTATGTATTCTGTATCGCTTTGTATAGATCAAGTGCGTGAAGTATCAATAAATTGCTATGGGTTTGACATAGGTATTTTTGATATAGATTGCTATTCATTTTCTTCAATATACAATGAAATAATTTTTTCATCTCACAATTATTTTTCAGCATATAAAAATCGACTGAATAGTTCTTTCCTTTTTTCAACATATTCTGATGCTTTTGATTTTTTACAGTATCATAAAAAAATAGATGATTGTATGTATGATGTTGAACATACTGAGTTGCTGAGTATTTATAGGGTGCTAAGACCGAATTAGAAAGAATAACTAAGATGAAGAAAAATAGAATTACACTTTATTGTTTTTTACTGATTTTGTTTTCAATTGTTTTTACTTCCTTTTTTATCATTCCAACATTCTTTGATTGGTTGATTGATAAAGATACCAGGGATCTAACCTTTGAAGAAGATGTAAAGGTTTCTAAAGTAATTGAAGATTTTTATTCTGATTGTTTTAAATTAGATTATGCCAAAATTAAGAAATTTTTTTTTAAGGGAAAGGTCAATATAGAAATAATAGATGGATATAATTTATTAACAGATTATGAAGATGATCGTTTTGGAACTATAGAGACTGAAAGTGATTTAAACAGAATTGGAATTGCCTATAATCAGTATGTAGGGGGTTTGATAAAAAAACAGATTGTTTTAAAGGAATTCGTAAAGCCGCCTTATGATTATCCAGTCGGAAATGTTTATTATATAAGTATAGATGCACAATATGAAAATGCAAAAACGCATCAGTATTTTTTTATAATAAATGGACATAAACAGTTTAAAATTTATGAGTATAAAATAGAAATTCTATGAAAATAAGGAAAATCTACACGATTATGACACTAATAGATTGTTTAGAAATTAAATTAGAATGAGTGAAGCGATTGAGGCTACAAGGGGTACATTATACTTGGTTTATTAATTGAAAAAAATATGGAGTAGGTAATTTAGGCACTGCACTACTATTGACTATTCCAATTTAAATTTTGCTAGGAATAAAAATGGATCTAAACTTTTTATCTATGCTAATGTTTATCTATTTTGTTGTTTCTATAATCATATTCATAACTCCAATACATAGGATGTTGAAACATTCATATTCAGAAATGCTGGAGTATTTATATTCAAAGAATATGATAGAGGAGATAAAAATAATTGAAGATTGTATATATGGCATATCAAGTTTTTCTCAACGTAAAGAATTAAGTAATTTTTATGAGAAAATAACACAAGATGAATATTTGAACAACTTAAAACAGAAGTATTTAAATAACCGAAAATTAATTATGAAAAAGTTTATTAAATATATTATATTTGTATTTATGAGTATAATAATGTTTATTATTATTTTATTTTTACTAGAGTTTATATAAAGCTGTATAGAATTAAGGATTGTTTAGAAGTTCATATAAAGGTTTATGTTTGATATAAAATAATGATTCTATGAATGATGATAAAAAATATTTAAAATATGGTGAATAGATGAATTGAATATGCTTCTAGTGCAAATAGAATAGGGATACTCTCTTCTTCATAGAACGAGTTACGGCCGTATGTGAGGAATAAACAGAAATAGGGAAGGTAGTCCTTCGGACAGCGATTGAAGCGGCATCAGAGCGCGAAGCGATAGCGAGCTTCAAGCCAATAATCCGGTGAAGTATACCGACCCGGATGGAAGAAGATTTTTGATGTCCATTGGTTGAGAAGAAACTGGGATAACTTAATAAGTTTAAGTGTTAATGCTACAGAATTTGTAACAGGTGTCGGAGCTTTTTACAGCGCAGCGATGACTATTCATGGTGGATTGAATATCGCTTTATCTATTTGTAAAATTACTTATACAACAATCATGGCTGATATGTATGGTGATGATTATGCTGATGGGATAGATTCAAGATTGCCAGATACAGCATTAGGTTTTGTTGGATATATGATGGGATCTTTTGCTGATACTATGGTTAGTTATACGGATTCTGCTTTACCGGAAAAAGAGGGGGCTTTATTTGATCTTTTCGACACAGGATGTAGAATAGCTCTATCATTTTGTGCTGGAAAGTTCAATAAAGCTGTCGATTCGTTTGTAAAAGAAGTTGGAAGCATCGTTCCTAAAAATAAATTAGTACAATTTCAAAAATATTTAGAAAGTGCTGAAAAATTTACTGCTGTAAATTTTATTAAAGGTATTATCGAAAAATATGATACTATTTCAGGAATTATCGAAAATATAAAACAGATGGGTGAGTAAATATGCTTTTTATTATCAGAAGTTTAATCTATCTTTTTGCATCGGTTATGTGTATTGTAGGAATATTCTTTACTTATCAAGATGCGGATAATGAATGTTTCAAAATTTTTAAGCTTCTTGTGCTTATATTGGGTGGTATAGTATTTATTGTTTTTTCTCTTCAGGATTTCATAGATTTTATAAAGATTGTGAGGAGGAAGTAATTTTTTTTAAAGCGACGAAGCAGACGGCGTGTATATTTTCAAAAGGTGGAGGAGCCGGGCGTTAATTACTACGGCGCGCGCTACCTTGACCCGAAGTATAGTAGGGGGCTGTCGGGGCGACCCGGCGCTGGGCGATTATATACCGACTAGAGGTGCAGATGCATCAAAGCTTGCAGGACTGGGTGGGGTATATAATACTGTCAATTTACATCTTTATCATTATTCTGGAAATAATCCTGTGAAGTATATAGATCCAGATGGAAAGGTTGTTTTTGTATCTGCCGCTATCGTATGGGGAGTCAATACTATATTACTTAGTTACGGAATAGGTGCTTCTCGAAAAGATGAATATGGTTTTGCTTTAAGGCATCCAATAATATCAGCAGATAGATGTAAATGGGTATCAACTTTGAGAAAGATAATGAAAAAGCAGTTTATTCTTTTATTAATTTTAATAGCTCTATTTCTTATCGTTTGTTTTTTGGTTTTTTTTACTTGCCTACGACCAGCAAATCAAAAACTACATACCATACGGATCGGGAAAGAAAAAAAACTTACAGATATTTATAGATATAAGTGTTAAAAAATTGTTTTTATTGAAGGTAAAAATAAAAAAGATAAAATTAAGGTGTTTTGTGATTCTGTTGAAATAAAAGAATGGTGCGAAAATCATGATGTTTTAATGCTGTTTATGGATAAAGATAGACATGCGATAGCATATCCGCTTTATACTTATTTTGATGATTTGGAGAGAGAACCTTTTTATGATGCTATTTGGTTTGAAGTTCCATTTGAAAAGGAGCTGCCTGAAGATTATGTATTTGTTAAAAGATTAACGAAAAATTCGTTTAGAATTAAAGTGAAATAATATATCGTTGAACCGATTGTCGAATCTGTTCGTAGGAATAGGTCGGTAAGAGGGAACAGAAAAGAGTATGAGGAATATGTATTAAAGCTTCCGTACTTGTACAATCAAATAATGATATGGTAGCTTAATACATCTAAATAAATACTTTTTGTGTTGAAAAAAATATTCTGTGTAGTCATTGATATTAGCTAAGGGGGATGAATATGATTATGGTGGTTTTTCCTGTTTGTGCAGTTACATTCTGGTTCTTCGTAAAAGCTTTTAAAAAATTTGATTCCGAATTTGCTAAAGAACGAAAAAAATTTGTAGAATATCTGGATACAATAAATGATATTGAGACTTTAAAACGAATCGGGGAAATAAATATGTTTGGAGTTCGTGAAAAATGGTATCCAAGGTATACGGATCTAATTCCTTATCTTGAATATAAAATTCAACAAACAAACGATGATAATTTTAAAACTTACCTAATTGAATATAAGAAATTTATAAAACATTTTTTGTGTACTATGCCATTTATTGTTCTGTCAGTAATGATTCCTATATCATGTATTATTTCTTTGTTCCGTAATTAAACGTATAAAATCTTTCTGTTTTGAAAGGTGCCAAGTCAGCATCTGTAAAAGGAGTAGCGGAAAATGTCACACGTATAAAAAATGGAAAACATATTGGCATTGATGTTGATAGAAACATTATTTCATTTTGAGCAATGGAGTAGTAAAAATGGCATTAGTTCATAATTTTTTTGTTATTCCGTCTTTACAAGATGTTACTAATAAAATTAATAATCAATTGGATTTAAAATGTATGTCAAAACGATATAAGCATATCTCAATTCATGATGATATCATTATTTTTATTTTTAAAACTTTGAAATGGTTTAAATCAGAAAATAATACTAAAACGAAGACCACAAAAGGCCTTTTTTATTATGGTATTAGTTTAATTGAATCTGATAATTTGAATACTTTTCTTCGCATAGTCGTCTTATGGAAAGAATTATTTAAATTAGCTCCTGAGACGGATGTAATACCGGAATCTAGTTATAGTAAAAAAGAAATTATATCACAAATTGATAATTTAATTAGGCTATTAGAATATGCAACTAAAAATAATAAAATTATTTTACATTTGGGAATTTGAAATATTTAGTGTATTAATTCTGTGCAAAGAAAAACTAAGTTTTTCATGTGTTTAGAGGAAAGATCGTCTATGGACGATAAAAAAATGGTTGGTTTGCTAGTGATGTACAACTAAATTGGCAAGTAGAGCTACAAAAATTGGTAAAGTAGTTGCTGCTATACCGCAGTAAAGGAGTGTTAAATGAATTTTAATTTGGGTGTGTGTAGAATTATTGAACAAATCATTGAATGCAGTATTGGAGATATTGATTTATATAGTTTTTTAGAGAATATATGGGGTATATATATACTTATAAAAGATAAAGAAAATTTAGATTTTCAACATATTTTTCATGAGAGTTGGGATTATATTGATGAAATTATAGGATTAAATATTGAAGATAAAAATATTTATACAACAATTTTACCAAAATTTAAACAAAATATGATTAAATTTTTATAATATTGCTATATGCGAATCAGAGAAACGAAGTAAAGTCTACACAAGATGCTTCATTATTGGTGGAAATAAATGGTATAACACTTCACGATGTACCGTTGTATGTAGCTGGATGTCAGCCGTGTGAAGCACGGACTCTCATTCGAGTAGATTCTGCCGGCTTTCGATGCCCCATACTTTCTGGATTGAAAACTGGGCTGATTGGTTAAAACCCGTTATGCCCAATTTTTTGTTTTAAATGCAGTATTTATAAGGTTTTCAGAAAACATCATCCCAGGGAGCACGAGCTTTTTGAGACGGTTGATGATTTCTATCTTGAGGAGAAATAAATATGAGAAATATAGCGATACTTCCTTTTATGCTTGTTTTTCTGATTGTAGGCTGTCATAAGACTTCAACTGCTATTGAAAGGGAACTCTATAAATTGAGTTATGGTCGATATGAGATTGCAGGAGGAGGAATGGTTGATAGATACTATACGGATTATAAAGGCAATACAATAACAATGCCATTGCTTCCCTGTGGATTGTTCTTATATTTTTCTGATAATGAAGAACTACCGATCTTAGACTACCAGAAAAGAATTGAAGATGTGGGCTTTTATCCGATGCATAATGTACAAAAAGTAATGATTTATCAAAAAGGATTGGTTGTTTTAAATGACGCCGATAAAATATATGAAATCAGCTTAATGAATCCTTGGGACTATACCGAAAAGGAGAATATTTCAGATTCAGATAAGGAACATAGTATCAAGGAGTATCACTTTATAAATAACGGAAAGAAATATAAAAATATTTATGCACATACATTTGGCCTACAGGATAATGATAAGAATAAGAAATATAAAGTTTCATACTCTACTCCTATTATTAATGGGATAACAAAAATTGGACTTTGTAGCCATAGATATTTAGTAGGCGAAACGATCTATTCATTTTTTGCCTTTGATATAAAGAATCAAGAAATTACATATTTTTTTGATGAAGAAGAGTATAAGGACTTTTGCTATAAGAATATTTATTCTACCGGTTTTGAAATGCTTATTTCTTTGTATTGTTATAAGAAAGGAAAAAGTATAATAAAATGAAAAAGATAGGAATACTTTATGTTGTTTTTCTATGTTTTCAATATACGCACAGAGTAAAGATATCAATTTGTTAAAAGATATTTCCAATTCTGTTCCTAAAAATTGCTTTTGAATTGTGTCCTGAAATATTGCGAAGGTGCAAGACTTTAAATATTACTCTTGGAATTGAAATTTATAATGATTTAAAAAGTTGATTCTGATACCATGTTTTGGATGGAAAAATGTGCTTATATTTAGAATCAACAACTACATATCAGTACTAAGAGTGGGGAAAAGGTTGAGCCATAAATGACCAGATATATTAGATGTTTTGATAAATACTCAGATAGATATATAGAAGAGTATAAGCTTCCTATGAATTTGAACTTGAATGATTTGATAGATCATTTGGGGAGTAGAGCAAGCAATGATCCAATGTTATATTACTGCTATAAGATTTACGAGAATGAAAAGGATTTTTATGAAAAAAAATTTCATATAATTTTGAATTTTGTAAAATATGATTATTTTTTAGAGTGTGATGCCTAGCAGCAGTAAAAATTTATTGAAGTAATGGAATTTTCACGAAAAGTAAAATTGACATTAGATGGGAAAATATATTTTAAAAGTTAAAAAATAATAAAAGCTTATGTTCTCTTCCCACAGAACGAGTTACGTCCGTATGTGAGGGATAAACAGAAATAGGGGGTAGGGCACTGCCCCTCCCCAGACAGCGATTGAAAACGTATGAGATTCATGGTTATCCAGTGTATCCTGAACAATATTTAAAATGAGGAATACCTATATGATTATGACACCAAATAGAATAAATAGCATCACAGATGAGGCTCCAAAACAATTGGAGGAATTAAAGTGAGCCTTGGTTTCTTGTTTTTTAAAATATTCCTTTGTTTTATTTATTCTTTTGCTTTATACTCTTTTGTGTCTATACAAAATAAGCATTCAAAAATGAAAAAAATTAGAAATGGGTTTTCAAAGTGGGCAATATATACAGGATATTATCTAATTTTTGTAAATTTGAAAATTAATAAATTTTCAAAGATATTATTTATATTACTTTATTTTTTAGTGATTATTGAAATACTAACAATTCCTGTTGATTTTACGTTATATATTTTATATGAAGCAAAAATAACATCAGAATTATTTTTATCTGAATGGATACAAATATCTACAAAATTTTCATTGTGGATATTCCGCTTATTTGGTGTATTATTTTTGATCAATTATAAACTATGGCGCAAATAGAAATATGTGGTATCTGTTGTTATTGAATAGGGGCTCTTATGGGACATCAATATGAAATAACCATACTACAAAGACATCTAAGAAATGATAAAGATTTCCGGTAATATAGGTGAGTGTATGCTTAAAGTCGATATTGCAATTGTGGTAAGACATCCGATACTGCCTACGCGTGAGATAACACCTATTTTTGACATTAAAGCAACTGCTGAGTATTCTGCTAATACGCCGCGAGTTTCACCCTCCGGTAAAGAATATTGCAATTTCAGAGAATCTTATGTTCGCTATGATGTTGTTCCTGAAATACTAAAGGGGAGTAATCATGATAGTATCATTCATGATTTGAATACCTATTTTAAATCGAAAATAAAAGATAGACAAAAGCTTGAATTATTTTTGCAAAGTGGTGGGAGTGTAACCTATGAAGTTTATCTGAATGAACTACATGATGAAAATATATTTGAATTGTCTCCACGGATTCTAGGTGAATGTGCTGATTTGGGTATACCATTATGTCTGACTATATTGATGGCGAGTGAAAATATAGTCTCTGACAATACAGATTATAAGATTCTAGATTTTGTAACTGTTTCCGTTGAACAGCCAATATCATCCTTTGTGGATAATGCTCATACGCATAACTTTAATAATGGAATAGTTTATTATCCACACAAGATACCTTTAACTGGAGATACTTATTTAGAGAATGAAATTGATAGAGCTATTACTGTTTATAAAAAACAAGCTGTTGATATGTATTTATCGATAAAAGAAAAAGTACGGTGTAAAATAATATTATGTCTAAAAACTTAAGTTATTCATAATCCTTCTGCGGAAGTTAAGGAAACAGTATTTTATGATAAAAATGGAAAAACGTTTGAAAGATTTGTTCATTATTCCAAGGAAAGGATTAGAGTACAATGAAAAAGATAAAATATTTATCAATGCTTTGTATGTTTGTAGAATTACTCATTGCATGTTCAAACCAAGAAAAAAGAATAAAAGATTTATGGAAAGTGGAAGATACTGTAAATTACCAAAATTTTACGGATGATGAAAATAAAAAAATAGAAAAACTTCTAAATGCTTTTTCTTTGGAAGAAAAAATAGATAAGTTAAATTGGAATAGTGGATACTCTCAACAATGTTATGTATTAAGAAAACTATATTTTGAAAAAATTATTCCAAGGGAAGTTTTTCTGGATAGCTGTGCTTCTGTATACAAGCGATATGAAGCTAATCAAACTAATATTTCTTTTCATACTCTGGGATATGCAGTTTGTCTTTATTATTTGGGAGAAAGGAAGCAGGCTAATGAATTGTTTATAAAAATTTTAGATAAATCAGCTGAGAAATATTTTGCTCCAAAAAGGGATTACGAAATAATAGTGACTGTATGTAGTAAATTGCTGGGAATAGACAATGGTAATAATCTAAAGATAGACGAATTCTTTTTCAATATGACCGATGATGATATAATTAATATATTATGCGGAAATTAAAAATAAAATATTTTTATAGAATTGATAATTATTTAATATTGAGTATATAGTTAGTTATGTCTAGCGTTATGGTTTTTCTTGGTGATAATTGAAAGAGAAAAAGAATTATACATCTACAGATCCTTTGAATAATTCGTATAGCGCTTATAAATATGCTAATACTTATGGAGATTAACTATGTCAAGAAAACTGAATATTTTTATACTTTTTTTGATAACAGTTTTGTGTATGTTATTTCCTGAAAATATAAAAAATAATCCAACACTTGTTATAAAACGTGAAGAATGCAATGGTATGATGAATTCTCTTGATTGCGATGTTTTGATAGAAAAGAAGATAGGAGACGAATATATTCTTTATAAAGAATATACGATTTCTAATTTTGAGATATTAGGGGACAGTTTTAATTACACAAGAAAAGACCTATCTCTTGCAGGTGGGGAAAGAATTGTTTTGTCAATGCGACCAATGAAATATCGTATAAAGTGCGTAACTCCATTTGATAAACAACATGAATATTTGAATAAAAAATATGATTGGATTTCTGATTATGTATATGTTGATTTTACGTATGATTCTATCGCAACAATAGTTATAAATCAAAAAATTGATGAATTTGGTTATTCTGGGGGCTGGGAATTAAACATTGTTTATAAGTAAGATGGATATGTTTTTTGGTTTCTATGATATAATGTGCTGGTAAGTATGAGTCTATTATAAATTGTAAAAGATCAGAAGAATCAAATAATAAACGAGGACAAAGATATGAAAAGGAAGCTTTTAATAGGTATGCTCTTAGTGGTGGCTGTTATGCTGTTTTCACAAGAGATACAGTTACAAAGTTATATCGGTAAATGGAAGGTTGACCGTATTTTTACTGTTAATGAAGACTATCACGTTATCGGTGATTTAATAAAGAATGAAGCTTATGCGTACATGGGAGTGATTATTGAATATGATAGGGAAGGTATCGTACTTGACGGTGAAAAATTTATAAATACGAGGGAAATTCAGGAAAACTTTTTTACAGATGAACAGTTAAAGTATTATACAAGAGGTTCTTGGTATCCCGGCTATACTTTTAAGGATTTAGGGATAACCGAAAAAATTATCAAGGAAATTTTTGTGCATGCAAAAAATAATAGGGGGATTTCTATTTTTGGGGCTGTATTTTATCAAATAAATGATAATGAATTAATAATAGAATATCGTGGTTGGTTTTATCATGCGGTACGCATTAGATAATTAAAAAACGGTACTTATCGATATACAGCACTGCCGAGTTTTTATCAAAACCGGAAGGAGAACACAAGGATATGAAGAAGATATTTTTAATCAGCATGATTTTAGTGGAGACGGCTATGCTGTTTTCACAAGAGGTACAATTACAAAGTTATATCAGTAAATGGAAAGTCGACAGGTATTTTACTATTACTGATGATAGTGCTTATATGCATTTTACTGATTTAACGAAGAGAGAGGCGTCTGCATATGATAAAGTAATTGTTGAATATGATAAGGAAGGAGTAGTGCTTGATGGTGAAAGATTTATAAAAGCGGAAAAAGTTGAAGAAATGTTTCTTACAGATGAGCAATTGAGAGCTGCGACGAAAGATGTTGTGTATTCAGGGTATACTTTTAAAGATTTAGGAATAACGAGTAAAATTATCAAAGCGATTTATGTGGAGCATCTTAACGGTAGGGAAGAGCGCCCTCTTTTCGGGGATACCTGTTATCAAATAAATGATAATGAAATAATCATTGCTTATCTCGGTTGGTTTTACCATGCAGTACGCATTAGCCACGTAGGGAATAATCCGGTAAAGTATACTGACCCGGAAGCCTGTACGTCCTTGTACAGCTTTAGGTACCCTGTCGCGTTACTGACAGGATGTCAGGGGCGTCAATAGGAATACAATATGCGTTAGATAAGCTGATTGAGTTTTTCGCTGATAAATTCGCTCTTTTCTTTTAAGCCGATGGAACCGGTTTCGAGCATGATGACGTTCGGCTGCTTTGCATCGAGTTTAACCCGTCCCGCAGACTCTTTTATCATGCGAAGCAACTTATCGATAGAAATCTTTGAGACCTTCGCAAAGGTGATGCGCACGGTTCCGTTCCGCTCTTTAAGCGAGGCGATTGCAAGTTTTGCACAGATAATTTTAATTTCAGCAAGAGAAAGCAGGCTTTCAGCTTCTTCCGGAACGGGGCCGAACCGGTCGGATAATTCCGCGTAGAGCCTATCCAGTTCTTCCGCGGTACGGACGGCGGCGATTTTTTTGTATATCTCCATTTTTGTTTCCGGCACGCGGATATAGCTGTCGGGGATGAAGCCCGTGTACTCAAGCTCTATGACCGGTTCCGTTTCAGGCTCGTAACCGGCGTTTTGCAGCCGTTCCACCGCCTCTTCCAGCAGGCGAAGGTAAAGGTCAAAGCCGACGGAATAAATATCGCCTGACTGTTCTTTTCCCAACAGATTCCCTGCGCCGCGGATTTCCATATCCTTCATCGCAATTTTAAAGCCGGAGCCGAGTTCCGTAAAATCGGAGATAACCTGCAGCCGCTTCATTGCAACTTCCGACAAGGCCTTGTTTTCGGGATAGAGGAGATACGCATAGGCCTTTCTGTCGGAACGCCCGACGCGGCCGCGCAGTTGGTACAGCTGCGAAACGCCGTACATATCGGCACGGTCGATGATGATGGTGTTCGCATTGGGGATGTCGATACCGTTTTCGATAATGGTAGTCGCGATGAGAACATGAAAGCCGCCCATGTTGAAGCGGCGGAAAATATCTTCAAGTTCGGTTGCGCTCATCTGCCCGTGCGCGATATCGATAAGCACTTCGGGGATGAGCTGCTGAATCTTATACCGTGTTTCTTCGAGGCTCTCTACGCGGTTATGCAGATAGAACACCTGTCCGCCGCGGTCAACTTCAAAACGGATCGCCTGCGCAATTTTTTCAGGGTCAAACGGAGAAATAACGGTTTCCACCGGACGGCGGTTTTGCGGCGGCGTGGTTAAAAGGCTCATGTCGCGGATTTTTAGCAGGCTGATATGCAGGGTACGCGGGATAGGTGTTGCACTCAAAGAGAGGCAGTCGATATTCGTCTTCATCTGTTTGAGCCGTTCCTTGTCTTTAACCCCGAACCGCTGTTCTTCATCGACAATCATCAGTCCCAAATCTTTAAACTGCACATCTTTTTGGATAACGCGGTGTGTGCCGATAACGATATCAAGCTCGCCGTTTTTCAGCTGGGTTAAAACTTTTTTCTGTTCAGCCTTTGAAACAAAGCGGGACAGCCGAGCAAGTTTTACCGGAAATTTTTGAAAGCGTTCCTGAAAGGTATCAAAATGCTGCTCCGCGAGGATGGTGGTCGGCGCTAAAAAGGCTGCCTGCTTTCCGCTCATCACCGCTTTAAATGCCGCCCGCATCGCAATTTCCGTCTTACCATAACCGACGTCGCCGCAGATGAGCCGATCCATCGGTATCGGTTTTTCCATATCGGTCTTTACATCGGCAATACAGGTCAGCTGATCTTCGGTCTCTTCATACGGGAAGGCGGCCTCAAAAGCGGTTTGCCATTCGTTGTCTTTCGCAAAGGCAAAACCGGCGGCGGCTTTGCGGCGGGAATATAGGTCGATGAGCTTATCGGCAATATCTTCAACCGACTTTTTAACCTTGTTTTTCCGGTTTTCCCACGCCTTAGAGCCGATGATATCCAGCCGCGGCGCTTCGCCTTCGTTGCCGATATACCGCTGCACGAGGTTCGCCTGCTCGATCGGGATAAACACCGTTTCGTCCTGCGCGTACAGCAGGTTGATATAGTCGCGCTCATGCCCCAGCGTTTTAACGCGCTCAATCCCCTTGAACTGCCCGATACCGTAGTTGACGTGGACAACATAGTCGCCGGGATTAAGTTCCACAAAGGTATCGATAACCGAGCTTTTAACCTGCTTAATCGATTTCGGGATACGCCGCCGCCTACCGAAAATTTCATTTTCCTGAATAACGAGTATTTTCAGCTCGGGGATGCCGAAGCCGGAAGAAAGTGTGAGCGGCAGCACGGTTGCCTTAATATCCTTGAGCAATTCACCGATACGGAGCGCCTGCGCATCGCTTTCCGCAAACACAAAAATACGCCATCCTTCCTGCTGCAAATGCGTTAATTCTTCTTTTAGATACACGATATTGCCGAAAAAACTGCGCGGCGGGTCGCAGTTAAACACAATCGACGCTCCGGTTTCATCCGATTCTTTCAGCGTTCGGAGGAAAAGGCTCTGCGGATAGCTTTCGATCAGCTCCGTAAAGGGCAGCAAAAGACGCTGCGGCATGGGATATTCGGTAATTAAAAGGTTATGCTTGATGTCGTCGTCAATGGCACGGGTGATTTTGTTATATAAGCCGTGATACTCCCGCTCCAGTGCTTCCACCGCGTTCCGCTGCCGGTCGTAGTCCATGTACAGGAGAACTGCAGGTTTCGCAGCGCCGCCTGTGCCCTGATACCTTGAAGCGCCTACGGAATTTCGCTGTGTTGATGCAGCGCCGTCGTGCAGATACTCAAGATAATCAAGGACGCTTGCAGGTTTTTCAAAACAGAGCGGATAAAAAAGCTCTTCACCGTCAAAGGCTCGCTGTTCTTTTAAGTGCGCAATCAGTTTTTTCGTACCTTCGGCCGTAAATTCGGGCATCTGCGATAAATTCCGTTCGAGCGTGGCGATCCGCTCATCATCCCAGATAACCTCTTTCATCGGATAGAGCGTCAGGCTGTCAAATTCTTCAACCGAGGCCTGCGTGTGCATATCGAAGGACTTTATCTTTTCGATAGTAGTAAAGTCGAATTGGATACGATAGGCGGTGTGCTGCGAACCTTTGTTAGCGGCGGCGCAGATATCGAGTACCTCACCGCGGAGCGCGAACTCGCCCCGGACGCTTACCCGCGGCACCCGCGTATAGCCCCACTGTATCAGCATCGAGGCTATTTTTTCCGTATCGATTTCCTTACCTTTATAGAGAGTACAGGTGAGTGTTTTAAGGTAGTCGGGCGGGGGAACCGGCGTTAAAAATGCCCGCTGGGTCATCACCGTTATCGTGCTTGCGGTCGAGTTTGATATCGCTGAGTTGGGTGCCGCCAATCCGGACATCGCCTTTGACGTCATGCCGGACGATACCGAACCGGAGACCGGCGCCCCTGCGCAAAGTTCGGCCAAAACTTGAGCGCGTTCTGCAAACACCGGCGCAGAGTTTTGTACCGGCCGATATGCCATATTGCCCCACCACGGCAAAACCTGAGCTTGCAATCCCGCGATATCGAGGTCTGCGCGTAACTCTTCTATTTCTTTTTCCGTTGGGACAACGATACAGAGGTTAGTACCGAAACGGCGGACATATTCGGCTAAGAAAAAAGCGAATATACCGCCTGAGAGGCCGTGTATATGATATGGAAAACGCTCTTCCCTCAAAGAGGAAAAAGCGTCTTGCATGGTTTTCCATGAGCGGATACTGTCTTGTAATGTGTGTTCTTTCATTACCGATGATTAGCCGAAAACGTTGTCTTTTGTACGCCGTGTTGTTACAAAACGGGAGAGGTCAACGATATTTTTTACGATAATACGGTCGCCGTATACCTCTAACCGTCCCTGATCGGCAAATTTTCGCAGCGCATCGCCGGTCGCCTCCGCCGAAAGGCCTGCCCATCGGGCTACTTCTTCAGGTGTGATGATAAAGGTACGCATCTGGGTAGAACGATCAAGATCGGGTTGCGTTTCATCGAGCATTAAGAATACGTCGCCGACGCGGGCGATATTGTCTTGTATCGTTAAAATCATGAATCGCCGTTTCTGGACGTAAATACGCTTAACAAAGGTCTTTAACAGGCGCATTGCAATGGCCGGATTGCCGGTCAACAGAATTTCAAAGTTTTCTTTATTAAACTCAAGCGCAACAACATCGTCATACGCGATTGCGGAAGCGGAACGGGGAGAATTATCCAAAACAGCCATTTCGCCGAAAATTTCTCCCTGCTGTAAAATATCGATGTTTTTTTCTGCTCCGTTGATGATCTTAATCAGCTGAACGCGCCCCGATTGAATTAAATAAAAAGAAGCGCCCGGTTCAAATTCGGAAAAGATAACGGAACCCTTAGGAAACTTTTTTGCAAAACGGGCAAACGAGGCAAATAAATCAGGCATGGATAGCTCCTTCGCATGCAGCCAGTAGTTCTTTAATCTTAGGCACCAGCAACGGACCTGCCATCGTCAATGCTTTATCATAGAACGGTAACGCCTTATCGGGCCGATCCATACCTTGATAGCACATACCGAGGAACATCAAAATTTCTGCAAGTTTTAAAGATTTGGGGAATTGAGTAATAAAGCCCGTACCGAGCTGAATACAGCGAACAAACTCGGACTGCTTGTATAAACAGCGGGCAGCTCCTAAATAAGCTGCTTCCAGCTTTGTGCCCTGCTTCATTTCAATAATAGTATGATATTGCTTGTATGCATCAGCCCACTTCTCTTGTTTTGCAAGATCTTCGGCAAGCTGGAAAGTCAAATCTACAGAGGCATCGTCGGGCTGAGTCTGTTGAACGGGACCGCTCACCGGAATGGAAGCGGATGCGGTAGACTGACCGGAAGAAGTACCACCCATGCTGCCCGGCTGCCGCGCTTCTCCAAAACTTCGACCTGCCATCTGTGTCGAATTTGCAATAATCGGGCCAATTGCCGCCAAGTGCTTGCCTGCCGGATAGAGTGCCCTGTAGCGCGCAGCTACTTGGGCAGCCGCCTGATAATGCTGTGATTTATAAAAGGCCGATGCAACCGTAAATAAACCGTCTTCGTTATTCGTTTGCTGTTTACTATCCATTAACGATTCAAGCTGCCGGTGGATATTTCGCAGTTGCCGGGAGAAAACTTTCAACATTTGAAGGATAATACGTGTATTTGTCTGAGCAAAACTTTCAAATTCGGCAACAGAGAATGTATACACAAGCGAATCGGTTAAGACCATCGCGCTCTCTTCTCTCGGATAATTCCCAAGTGCGGATTTCACTCCAAAAAACTCACCGGTTTTAATATATTCCGTTACCTGCGCGCCGGTTTCAATATCAAGCGAATTGAGTGCGATATGCCCGCTATGCAGCAAAAATACTCGAGCATCAAAATCGCCTGAAAAATAAATAACAGAATTTGCGCTGTATTGAACAGCCTTTGGCATTTTGTCCTCCGTACCACACGCAGTTCTCAACTGTAATCATACATGGTGCTCCCTAAAAACTTCAGTTTTTAAAGGGTACCGCATATATTTATCCGAACAATTAACGGTAAGAACTATCTGCGATGATTATATCATACCTCGCGGAAAAAACCTAGTGCATTATGAATCTTTTTGCTATAATGATTGCTATGATAGATTTGCATACTCATTCCACAGCCTCCGACGGTACTTTTTCACCGGCGGAACTGGCAGCGGAAGCGCATAAGGCGGGACTTTCGCTGTTTGCCCTTACCGATCACGACACCGTAGCGGGCGTTGCGGAAGCACGACAGGCAGGGGAAGCGCTCGGCATCCGTGTTTTGCCGGGAATAGAAATCAGTGTTGAATGGCAGCCGGGCGAGCTGCATCTACTCGGACTGGGAATCGATATCGAAAATAAAACACTCTGCGGTCTTATGCAGTATGCGCAGGAAAAACGGCTGGAACGGAACCGTAAGATAATAGAAAAATTTAATGAGGCGGGGATCGTCATCGACGAAGAAAAGCTCGCCCAACTCGCCGGCGGAGCGGTAATCGGACGGCCTCATTTTGCAAAGTATCTTGTACAAGAGAAAAAAGCAAAATCCATTCAAGATGCCTTCCTGAAATACCTTGCAAAAGGACGTCCGTTTTATATTGAAAAGGAATGTTTACCGCTTACGGAATCAATTGACGCTATCAAAGACGCACACGGCGTTCCTGTATTGGCTCATCCGATGTCGCTCTATCTTTCGTGGGGAAAACTGCCTGAAACCATCGCCCAATTTAAAAAAGAAGGCTTAGTAGGCCTTGAAGCATGGCATTCGGGGGCGCGGTACGGTGAATGTATCCGGCTACAAGAACTTGCCGAAAGTCTCGGGTTGATTGTTACTGCCGGCAGCGACTTTCACGGAGCAAACCGCAAGGATGTGCATTTAGGCAGAACCGCCGCCAATCTCCCGATTGATGACCGCTTTTTTACGGATAACCTGCTTCCTGCACTTGCCGCGGTCAATACTAAGTATCGATAACGGTATTTTTATAAAAACGCCCTCTAAGACGATGCGTTTTAGAGGGCGTTCACACAAGAACTTCTTGCTTCCAACATCAGCTAATAGCCGAAGCCGTTAGCCGGTCTTTTAGAAAACAGTCTGCTCTGTGATGGGCGTTTGTAAGGCTTTTAAAGCTTTTTCGACAAGCGCACGGCGTAATTCTTTTTCGTCCTTTGCGTTCATTGTCGGGTTTCCGAGCGGGTGTGGGATTGCTACCGCCGGTACGATTCTGTTCGCTCCTACTGTTTTTGAAATCGGAACAACGGTCGCAATATGCACAACCGGTAAAACTTTTTCAATTTCTTTAACCATCGTTGCACCGCAACGAGTACAGGTGCCTCACGTGGAGGTAAGAATAACCGCCTGCACTCCGGCGTTTACAAGCTTTCCGGCAATTTCGGACGCAAATCGCTTTGCATTCGCAACGCTGGTGCCGTTACCGACCGTCGTGTAATACAGCTCATACAACTTTCCTATTTTATGCTCGCGTTCCATATCACGCAGTACATCGACCGGTAAAACACGGTTGGGGTTAGCATTACAATAAGTAGGATCATAACCGCCGTGCGCCGTTTCGCTGTTTTCGGATGTCAGTTCTGTAAGTCCCGCGATGGAGTATTCACCGTAGTGAGAAGCGGAAGACGCTTCAATATGATCGGGGTTCCCTTTCGGAACAACACCGCCTGAAGTAACCAATGCGATAACTGCCTTGGAAATATCGGCGATAGGTGCATGGGGCGGTACACGGTCGAAAACCGGCATCGGATATTCGGTAACGAAAGCTTCACCTTTGAGCTTTTGTACGAGCATATCGACGGCACGTTTTGCTCCGCGCTCTTTTGCAAAGTAGTTTTGGCGGATACCGCGCGGCAATAAGCCATCGGCTGCAAGGTCGATTGCTTCGCCGTTTAATACTTTTTTTGCAACTGCGGCAATAGCCGGCACTGCATGGCGCATATCGGCAGCGGAATTCTTTGTTTTAACGGTGTACATACATGCTTTAAACACATCGTAACCGGGGTTCTCTTCATATAGCCCGGAAACAGCGGGAATGCCAAGCGCAGCCGCCGCTTTTGCAGCACCGCCGCATGCCATACCGTAACGGCCGGCGTTAAAACCGGGGCCGGTAATTAGCAAATCCGCTTTGTTTTCTCTTAAAACATCTTGGATAAATCCCATACACTCATCGGTGTGGTCGTTAAAATAGTTATCACCGCAGATAATCGTCTTAACGATTTTCCCCGCATCGCCGAGCGCTGCTTGAATCCCCATACCGGGTCCGGCATTTCCGTCGATTACTTCAATCTTGTAGTCGGCAACATCTTCTCCGCCCTTTCCGGCAAAGAATTGGTTGATATAGTGTACAATCTTTTTCATTGTTTACCTCTTATAATCCGCATGCGGATAAATTCCAGAAGCCCAGCTCATTCGTTGCACCGGTAATAACCTGTAATTCCGCTTCAATACTTCCGTCTTTGTGTAAGCTGCCGTCCCATGCACCTGCAATAACGTTTGCTTGTTGGGGATCGCCGATAACCAAGTCCATCTTAGGCAGTTTGATAACCTGATTGGCGTTTCCGTTCGACACCACGGCATCCGCAGAAGGATGAGCATCCGCAAGCGACTGACTCGCGCCGTCCTGCCCCGCGTATTCGTCGGTCAGCAATACTGTTTTAATGCCCTTTGCAGCAATCTTGCGGCAGTTCATCATCAAGTCGGCGTCGGGGTTACCGAAACCTTCCTCGGAGATAATCACTGCATCAAGGCCGAGCTGTTCCGCAAGCCGTGCAGTTAAAGAAGAAGAGCGCTCTTTATCCGCCAGCGTTACGTTCTCGTTGGTTACGATGACGCCGATAAAGTTGTAATCCTTTCCGTGCCGCTTATACAGTTCGTGGATAACGGGGCTGTTCTGGTGCACATACGTCGGGTTTTTGTCGCAGGCGGAAACGCAGTTGCCGCTTACGACTGCGCCGTCCATCGCCTCAGTGGGATACATAATGGTTGGAACAATCTGCTTAACATCGACGCCGTAGTAGTAGGTGTCATGCAGCAGCCCCTGGCTTTGCAGGGCATAGACATAGCCAACCTTCGGCAGATTGGGATATTGCTTAGCTTGTTCAATCGGGTTCAAGGTTTCGTACACTTCGGTTTCAGCCGGAGCAACGGACTTTGCGGCATTACCCAAATAGCGTGCGGCTTTAAGCCCCATCAAACGAAGTGATTTTTCTTTAACTGCACGAGTGGTGTCGTCTTTCACGGTGCCTTTTACCACAAGGTTAATCGTGCGGGAAAACGGCGTGTATTCGGCACCGGGGCCGCTCATATCGATAATACCTTCTTGGAATCCGACAACGGTACCGGTTGTTACCACCGCTGCACCGCGGAGTACGGCGGTTTTACCCGAGCCGACCGTATCTTCTTCGCCGGTAAAAAATCCGGGAAAACATACGCCGCTGCCTTCAACCTTGCAGCGCGGTTCAATAACGTCTTTAACGGAAATAATCCGGGTCTTGTCGCCCGGTTTGGTAATTGTCAGTGAAACATCAGTGATAAGCGGATCTTCTTTAATCAAAGATATCAGCTCATCCTTGTTTATTTCGAGACAAGTTCCTTTGATGGCAGTTTTATCGGAAAACCGCATCTCATGAATAGGGATAATTCCCAGTTCAAGCTTCATATCGACCTCCTATACTTTTTTGAAAGGGGCAGACTACCCCATAAGTATACAATAATATTTTATTGCAATTACTCTAGGCTGTCAATTTATACGAGCTTTTCTATCGTTTATTCTTTATAAAGTCTTTGATAGGCCGCCGAATCATGCGGACAATGGAGGTAGAGAGGATAATACCGACCGAGATTGCAACTGCCATAAAACATGAATGAACACCTTCAGCAAGCCCCTTATCCAGATCGCCGCGCACAAAGAAAAGCATAGAACGATATACGCGGAAACCCGGGACTAACGGGATAATACCGATAACGATAAAAGAGGTCGCAGGAGTTTTTTGAATAACAGCAAAGAGTTCCGCCAGGAGGCCGACCACAATAGCTGACAGCAGATTTGCAAAGATATAGCTGACTTGTGGAATGTCAAGACTTAACAGGATTGTCCAGCCGATTGCACCGTTAAGGGCCGCGAGCAATAATGTTCGTTTCTGAACATTAAACAGAACGCCAAAACCGAGACAGCTGATAAAGGCAAGCACGGTATGGACATAGATCGGCATTAAAGTCCTCCAAAAATCGAGTAGAGCATTAAAATACTGCCGACTCCGAACGCAATTGCAATGGCGACAAGAATTGCTTCTCCGATACGCGCGATACCGGAGAGCAAATCGCCTGAGATAAAATCTCTGATTCCTGCAGTAAATGCAACCCCTGGAACAAGAGCAAGTGCCGCACCGACGATGATATTGTCGAGGTTGTCAACTAATTTAATTTCAAAAGATATAATGGAAATGACTCCCACAAACATGCTTGCGATAAAATTACCGGTAAAAACAGTACGGGAACGCACCATTATTTTATCGCTGATAAAAACAGCAATATACGAAGCAAAAAACGCTGCGACAAAGTCTCCGAATTTTCCGCCTACTAAAACTGCAAAAATACCGCACCCGATACCGGTAGCAAATAACAGGAATCGATACGGGTATCCTTTATATTCATCTATCTTGCGTAGGCAATCCATTGCATCGGATATATCGATTTTGCCTTCCACAAACTTGCGAGAAAAATCACTGACTAAGGTAATCT
Source organism: Treponema sp. OMZ 906 (assembly GCF_024181185.1). Classification (NCBI taxonomy): domain Bacteria; kingdom Pseudomonadati; phylum Spirochaetota; class Spirochaetia; order Treponematales; family Treponemataceae; genus Treponema; species Treponema sp. OMZ 906. The sequence continues at coordinate 327,938 of NZ_CP051196.1, forward strand.
TAGCGATATTGTTGCCTCTTTTTTTGATATCCTTTGTATAAAGTACGTTTTCTCTATCGCCTTTTGCAATAAAGAGAATGGTGGGAGTAACAAAAGGGGTAACATCGTACACACCGCCCGCTTCGCTTATCCGCACGATCGTTTCTTCGGCGCGGTACATTTCTGCCCCGTTGCGAACAAGCAGTTCTCCGGCGTAGAGCGCTATCTGCATTACTAAAGCATGCCGAGTGAGGGCATTGTCCTTTTCCATAGCTACAATATCCGACTGGGTATCCATAATAATTGCTGATTGTAATTCTTTTTCGCTATTATGACAATGGAACTATTTAATATTTTTTGGGGACAGACGGGCAAACGCATCAGGTATTTTTTGATATTCACGCAGAATATTTGCAACTGGTCAAGCAGAGTTTCGCCGCGCTGCGTCTCAAATGCTTGCCCAATCTCAAATATCCTGCGATTTTAATCTACTCTCCTGATGCGTTTACTCTCCGCACAAATAAACTGCGTAAAATTTTGGGCAAAGGTATTTATTTTAATATTACCCATGTCGAACCTGTTCCTCCGTCGCGTCCTTTAGGGTGCCCTGTTTCACCCGCATGGGCATTTGTTTCTAAAAATTTTTGTACAAACCGTGACAGTACCGGGCCGTTTTGGGAATGATTCCCTTTCCCGTGAATGATGAGTATTTTCTGATACTTTCTGCGTAAGGCGTCTTCAAAAAAAGTAACCAGTGCACCATAGGCTTCTTCCAGTGTCATGCCATGCAAATCGATTTCAGCCTGGGGGCGCATTGCCCGTAGCCGCTGTTTATCGGCTAGATTATCAAAAAGGGCAGTATTTTCGGAATTATTCGCATCTTTGTCATAAACGCCGTAACGGCGTAGCCAATAATCCATCGGGTTTAACGTTTGAGTATTTTCGAGGGCATACGCTACGGCTGTCGGATTTTTTAAGTCTTTACGAATCCGCTTCTTTCCATAAGGCTGTTGTGTCTGCGCTTCCCATTGATTTAGAATCTCTTCAAAATTCATAATTTCCCTCGCAGGATTAAAGATAAATGATTAAACCATGAAATACAAAAAACGTTTCAATAATAATATTGAAATTTATCGATTTTTTACAAAGTTTCCATATTTGCTAAAGATATTCTTCCCCCCCTTACTCCCCATGTCGTATATAAAAAAGAATCCATTTGCATCGCTGCCTGCATAAAATCTTTCACCTTGGTCTTGCGAATGTATCTGCAAAGAGCCGGTTCAGCTGTATTCATTAAGCGGAGCCATGAAAGCTGTACAAAATATTGTTGAAGTAAATCATTGCTTTGTTGGAGAAGATAAGCCATAAACTCGTTTTGCAGCAGGTAATCGTCGTCAGTGTTATACTGCAAGGCCGGATATATTTCAAAATAACGGCGTAAAAATAGCGCGGCGCGTGGGTTCGTCTGCCGAAAGACTTCCGTTACCGTATCACGGAAGTTTTCTTCCGTAAAATAAATACCGTGCAGACATTCGTGGGTAATAAACCGGTAACGGAGATCCCGCTCAGATTGACGGCTTATAGATACGATTGCACCCTCCCCCGCCTCAATACCGGTTTCCGTACGAACAATGATGCCATTATAGAAAAGAATTTTTCGTAAGTGCAATTCCGATTTGTTAAGCAGGAAATGTTCTTCTTCAGCCTTTTGAAAGAATGCTGCAAGCGTTTCTGCTCTGTAGTCGTGGGCATTAAACCCGTGGAGAGAAGTTAGCGCTCCATCTGAAAGAAGCTTTCCCGTAAAGCCTTTTTTTTCCGCAAAGAACGAAAGCCGTTTAAGATAGGCATCCTGTACCGAATAGTCGGCAAAATCAAAGATCAGCACCGAAGGAAATTGTTCCCATGAAAACAGCTCGTAAGAGGGCTGTCGCCATTGTTCTTGCGGCCAATCCGGAATAAGCCCCGGATCGGCTGTAATCGGAGCCATCAGAGAGGGGGTAGAATATTCGATCGTAATACCGCAGACCATGGCTGCCGCATCTGCCTGCTCACCCGTATCAGGAAGCGTATCTGTATTGGATAACCGCTCCGCATCAGGCGGCATATCCGCAGCGGCCGCCTTATCCACATCAATCTGTTCAAGCGTTAAAAGAGGATCGGAAAAAAGGCAGCTGTCAAGCGTAAGTTGGTATATATCCGGTGCGCGAAATACGGATATACGCTTGTCACCGCATTGAAACGAAAGGCGCGGCTGTTTTTGCCCTGCCGTCAGATTAACCGGTTGGGTTTTGTCAAAATGAATACTGATAGAGTCCCTACCGCCTGTCTCCGTATTTCCCGCACGTATAATCGCCGACGGTTTAGGGAACTCCGTGCGTAGGGGAACTCCCGATTCGGTACATAATTCCGGCGGGATAACATCTCCATCAGCGGTTGTACCGTACCACAGTGCAGCCCCATCTTTTAACCAACCGTACCGAACGGGTACGACAGCCGCACTTTTCAGCTTTAGAGCCGATTTTGCCGAAACCATAAAGCCCCTAATATGAGCTGTCCCCACCGCTATGCCTGCAAAGCCGATGCTAACCGTAAGGGTCCCTCGCGGCAGCAGCTTCGCTGTAACGGGATGCTGCGGGCGGAAGTTTTCTTTTAACTTACCGAAAGCGGAAAAATCGTTTGCATAAAGCAGCCCTACGGCAAATTGGGCAGAATCAGTTTGAATAGCGTTTGGGTTGATAGGTGCTGTGCGGCTCGATTGACCGGTGAACTCTAACGGTTCAAACTCCAGCTCGAGGGCATATAAGCCGGAATCGGTTAAACCGAACATCGTAGGGCTTTTTTCAAAAGCGAAGCACATGACATCGGATTTTTCCGGATCATCTATCGTACCCGTTTGGGCATTTGTATTTAAAGCCTTGAGCGGCACGCACCGGCTCTGCATACCGGAAACGGATGCAGCTAATAGATAAACCACAGTATCATCGCTGTCTACCGGCAATGCAAGCGATACCGACGACGCGGGATCGGCACAAGAGGTACATAACCAAGAGGTAAAAACTAAAACAAGAACGCCACGCAGCAGGATATGCATGTCGCTACTATTTTATAGCTGCTTTTAGAGCGTCAATCTTATCGGTTTTTTCCCAACTGAATTCGGGGCGGCCAAAGTGCCCGTAGGCAGCGGTCGCTTGATAAATAGGTTTACGTAAATCCAATGCCTTGATAATACCGGCAGGGCTGAGATCGAATACCTGCTGAACGGCTTTTTCGATTGCATCTTCCGGAACCTTTGCAGTACCGAAGGAATCTACCCGAATCGAAACGGGAAACGGTACACCGATAGCGTAGGCAAACTGCAACTCGCACCGTTCGGCTAAACCCGCAGCAACGATATTCTTTGCGACATAGCGCGCCATATATGCAGCTGAACGATCTACCTTGGTCGGATCCTTACCGGAAAAGGCACCGCCGCCGTGCCTCCCCATACCGCCGTAGGTATCCACGATGATCTTCCGCCCCGTTAAACCGGTGTCGCCGAAGGGGCCGCCGATAACAAAGCGGCCGGTCGGGTTAATAAAGAATTTTGTCTTTGAATCCAGTAAACCGGTCGGTTCAAGGACAGGTTTAACAATCTTTTCGATAATCGCTTCTTTTAACGAAGCATAAGAAATTTCGGGGTCATGCTGATGGGAGATAACGACCGTATCGATACGCACGGGTTTATCTCCTTCGTATTCTACCGTTACTTGACTCTTTGCATCGGGGCGCAGCCAATCGATCTTTTTCGACTTACGCAACTGCGATGCCTTCCGCAGCAGCTTATGTGCATACATGATAGGGGCAGGCATCAATTCCGGTGTTTCTTTACACGCATAGCCGAACATCATCCCCTGATCCCCTGCACCCATTTGGTTCTGATACTCGCTGAGGCCGGTACCGTTTACCCCCTGCGCAATATCGGGGGACTGAGCATGAATCATACTTAAAACAGCCATAGAGTTGCAGTCAAGTCCGAATGCGGAATCGGTATAGCCGATGTCCCGCGCAATATTGCGGGCTGTTTGCTGTATATCAACAAAAGTATTGGTGGTAATCTCTCCACCAATAAGGATTAACGCAGTTGAAGCAAAGGTTTCGCACGCAACATGGCTTCCGGGATCATCACGTAAACAAGCGTCCAAAACTGCATCAGAAATTTGATCACAAAGTTTATCGGGATGGCCTTCTCCGACCGATTCCGAGGTAAATAATTTATGTTCGTTCATTATTACTCCTATCATTAAAAGTGTTACGAAGCAGCCGCTATCATACCGCTATCAGTCTAAATGTACAAGTTGCTTGTTAGCCGATGCGATCATCTTTCTAATGAATGCAATGACTATTCTTATAGAATAAATTGGAGGGATACGGTCAACTGAGAAAGAAAACTTACAGAGGATATAAAAAACCGGGAGCACTACGGCACAAGAAGAATTAATCTACCGCTGCTTCCTTCCGGATCTGACGGGGTTCGAAAAACCTTCTTTGCATAGGTCCCGGTACGGAGAGAGAGGGATTCGAACCCTCGGTACCCTTTCGGGCACACACGACTTCCAATCGTGTACCTTCGACCACTCGGACATCTCTCCAAAGTGTTGAAAGCACCTGAAAGTATTGAAATTTTCAAGGTGTTTCGTAAAACGCATAAAGAAAGACAATGCTTGAACGCGCGGCTCCGTTAAAAAACGGAGAGAGGGGGATTCGAACCCCCGGTACCTTGCGGTACAACGGTTTTCGAGACCGCCCGATTCGACCGCTCTCGCATCTCTCCAGTAGCATGAGACTAGGCGGGCTCGAACCGCCGACCTTCAGATCCGCAATCTGACGCTCTAATCCAACTGAGCTATAATCTCAAAAATAAAAAAAACGATGAGACTAGGCGGGCTCGAACCGCCGACCTTCAGATCCGCAATCTGACGCTCTAATCCAACTGAGCTATAATCTCAAACACAAAAAAACCGATGAGACTAGGCGGGCTCGAACCGCCGACCTTCAGATCCGCAATCTGACGCTCTGATCCAACTGAGCTATAATCTCAAATATCCCCGATATGCTTTGTCCATTACTGCATTCTAGCCATTTAATGTACAATAATACCCGGTTTTATCTTACGGAGCAGGGGGGATTCGAACCCCCGGTACCCGGATGGGTACAACTCCTTAGCAGGGAGCCCGATTCGGCCACTCTCGCACCGCTCCAAAGTTATTGCCTATCTAAGTTATCGGTTTTATATATGCACGTATAAAGGAACGTGCCGCCTTTTATTTTACGGAGCAGGGGGGATTCGAACCCCCGGTACCTCGCAGCACAACGGTTTTCAAGACCGCCGCCTTAAACCACTCGGCCACCGCTCCATAAGCGGTTTGTATATTAGCCTAGAATAATGGCGAATGTCAAGACTATCGCTCAAACCGTATCGATTTTTCTCTTAATAGTGCATATAAAAAAATTTGTAATTTTTTTTATTTTTTTTTGCAAAAATACCGTAAATTTCCAGCCATTTTTAAATGAATGCTTTATATAACAGGTACTACAAGATCAAAAGAGACCGGAACCGCGGCGAGCGGCAACGCGGTACTCTTATTTTAGGAGGCTATTATGCACAATTTGAATTCGTTGATCATTGAGGGAAATGTAGTTCGTGATCCCGTTGTAAGAGCAACACCTAAAGGGACACCGCTCTGTATGTTTTCCATTGCTTCGAACCGTTTTTTTAAGCAGGAAGATCAAACGACACAGGAAACTTCGTTTTTTGATGTGGAAACATGGGCACGTTTAGCGGAACTCTGCGGAGAAAATTGCACAAAAGGCCGCGGCGTACGAGTTGTCGGACGTTTAAAGCAAGACCGCTGGGTAGGTACCGACGGCAAACACTACAGCAAGATTAAAGTGGTAGCCGAACATATCGAGTTTAAGCCCTTGTTCAAAAACGGGAAACAACCTGCCGATGCGTTAGACGATATGCGTGAGGAGACCGTCCCGGAAAAAGAGGCCGTACCTGCCTTTTAAGAAAAATGCCGGCGGTTCCGAATATGGAAACGCCGGTAAACAGTACGGGGATACCCAAAAACCTCAAAACTTGGACATCCCCTCTCCCCTGTTATAGGACAAACGCCTTGCGATAATTATGCAGGACTCCGCTCGATGTACCTGTTCGGATTTCCGCTGTTGTATGAACTACACACTGCACAGAAAAGCGGCAGCTCTACAAAGAGCGCTGATAAATCCAGCCAAATAAACAACTTACAGATGAATGCTTGTTTTTTTTTTCGTCAGATGTATACTCTTTTTAAGACGAGACTCGACTATTAGGAGGCATGCAATGAAAAAAATAATAGGACTCTTTTTATGTATTCTAATTGGTGCAGTAAATAGTTTTGCTGCGGAAATTATTTTTTCACCCGGTATCGGATTTTCATCGTATACAGTGCGAAGTTATGAAGTTATAATAAGCGGAGGCACTCTTAATACTTCAGATAAAGCGGCAACATATACTATTTTTGCTCCCGCTGTAGGGCTTGATATGCATTTTACTCATGAAAACAGCGGCTTTACCTTCAGTCTTATTAATAACGCAGCGCTCCCTGTCGGCATATATAAAAGCGGCGGCTTCGGTGCCGAGTCAATGAAAGTCCACGGTTTTATATGGGACGGCCAAATGCTGTTCGGTTATACGTATGGAATTAAACAGCCTTTCAGTATTCATGCCGGTATTGGCCCCGGTCTTGCGCTGGGAAGATTTTGGACGCGCTTAAATGGGCAAGGTTTGGAAAATTTTTATCATGCGTGGACACCAATAGCATTACATATCGGTTTCCAATATATTTTTACAGAGCACATCGGTATTAATATAGGACTGCATGATATGATAAGTTTTTCAGGACTTTTGCGTAGTATGGAAAAATCAAATATCGCTGACGACAATAATAAAGTCGGATCAACATTCGGCTTCGGTAATGTTTTTACGTTACGGATAGCTGCAGCTTTTAGATTGTAATTTGGCTGTCTGTTATCGCTGTAGTAATCTACAACGGTCTTTATGTCTTATATAACTTTTATACAGACTTTGCCGCTGCTATGCGCAGCGGCAAAGATTATAAATGAAGGTTAAGCGGCTATTGTACCGCTTTGCTTTTTAAATCAACAACCCCGACGCAAGCGTCGGGGTATTAAACCCTCCGCACGAATAAAATTTCCGTATTTAGAAAGCTTGTTTTTATTTGCTACGCTGGTTTTTGATTTGTTCGATCGCGTAATCCATCGCTTGATTAAAGAAGTCTTGCGGCGGTTCTTTGATAAACCCGCTATCCATCAGCTGCTGTGTCAGCGCTCTGCTTTCTGCAATTTCGGCCTTAGCTCGTTTAAATGCTTCATCCCATGTAATAGTGATACGGGCAAGACCTTCTTTTATCGCCTGCATTGCGACATCGGCCGCTTCGACGGCAAAGACATCCTCATCATTCATCTTTACGACGATGTTTTCAGGATCGATGCCTTTTTTCTCCGAATAGTCGGCAATGGAGTGCGCACAGCGGATAGCCATACCGTCGGAAATCTTCCGTGCACGAACCAACAACGCACCTTTCAAGATGCCGGGGAAGCAGACGGAGTTATTGATTTGGTTCGGGAAGTCTCCGCGCCCGGTACCGGTGATAAAGGCGCCGGCAGCTTTGGCATCGTGCGGCCAAATTTCGGGGACGGGATTTGCGCAGGTAAACACGATGGGTTTATCGCCCATAGAGGCAATTTGCTCTTTGGTTACCGTGTTGGGGCCCGGTTTGGACAGAGCGATCAGCACGTCGGCGCCTTTTAGCGCTTCGTTAAAGTCGTTTATCCGCTTGGGGTTTGTCGCTTGGCACAGCTCCCACTTGCGGTAATAGCGTGCATCGGCTTTGATGTCTTCCCTGCCTGCATGGAGCGCACCCTTGGAGTCGCAAATAATCATCTTTGCGGGATCTCCGCCGTCCTGCAGGATGAGGCGTGCAATCGTCGTGTTGGAAGCCCCGGCACCGAGTAACACGATGCGGCAGTCTCCGATTTTTTTACCTGCCAATTTCAGCGCATTGAGCAACCCTGCAAGCGTAATACATGCCGTTCCTTGAGCGTCGTCATGCCAAACAGGAATGTCGCATTCTTCCCGCAGCGTATCCAGAACTTTAAAGCAGTCCGGCTGCTGAATATCTTCCAGATTAACTGCGCCGACGCTCGGTTCCAGCATCTTCACAAAGTCGATAATCTTATCGGGGCAATGTTTACCGGCAGGGAAGTTGTATTTCTTTTCTTCATTCGGCTTGACGTAGGAATCGATACAGATGGGATACGCGTCGACACCGCCTAAGTACTTCATCAGCATACATTTTCCTTCCATAACGCCGAGACCGCCGGAAGGAGAACAATCTCCGTCCCCCAGTACGCGAGTGGAATCGCTGACAACGGCTACGAGGTTTCCCCGATTGGAAAGCATAAAGGAGCTGTCGTGATTATCACGGATTCCGGTAGAAACGGCGGATACGCCCGGCGTATACCAAACGTTAAACCAGTTAAACCCATAGATCCCGCATTTTGGGACGGTTTGCAGTTTTCCGCCATAAAACTCGTGTGTTAACAGCGAAAGCTTTTTTAAAAAAAGTGTTTTTGCCGCCGCTTTTTCATTTTCCGTAAAGTCGGAAGGGAAGTGTTCCGTAATAGATTGTAAATCTTTATTGATAGTTTTCATATGATAAGTGTAGCATGCTTACCCTCTCCCTGCAAGCTATCCTTTTGAAAATATACGGCATATCTACTTCGTTGCTGCGCACAAATTAATCCTCAACGTATCAAAGATACGCCTGCGGTTAATTTGTGCTCGCGCCTCGTATCTATACCGTATATTTTCAAAAGGCTTACGGTAAAAGGCTTTTCAAAGCGGACAGGGATGTCCGTGGTTGTAAGCAGTAGCGAGATTTGTGTTATACACAAATCTCGTCGTGGAACAGCGTACATGGATGTATGCTGTTCCACATGCCTGCGTGTGTTTTTTTCATTGCACACGATACATAAAGCTGTCGTAAAATTCTAGATAAAAATATGTTTTTTAGCAAATGGAAAGGTATGCATCGTAAAGTCGGCGGGCGCTTGATTCGAGCGCAGACTGTTCATCCGCGGGTAGTTCGCCTTCGATAATCCTGTCAACACCGTTTCTGCCGACAATACAGGGAACGCTTAAGCAGGCGTCATGCAGACCGAATTCGCCGTTCAAGGCTGTAGAAACGGAAAGAATACTGCGCTCATTTCGCAGAATGGCGCCGGCAATTCTGGTAAGTGCCAAACCGACGGCAAAATAGGTTGAACCTTTGTAGTCGATGATATGATAGGCGGAATGGCGTACTTCGTCTAAGATTTTTTCTTTATCGAAGTGAATACCCGAACTACAAACTCCGTGGCCGCAGTATTCGTCGATGCGCCGTCCGGCTATGGTGGTCATCGACCATGCGGCAAATTCGCTGTCGCCGTGCTCGCCGAGGATGTATCCGTGTATATTACGGGCATCGACGCCGCATTCTTTGCTGAGTACGTAGCGGAAACGAGCGGTATCCAAGACGGTGCCGGAACCGATAACCCTTCCGCGATCCCAACCGCTTGCTTCGAGCGCCACCTTGGTAAGAATATCGACAGGGTTACTGACAAGCAGCATAACACCTTTACAGCCGCTTGCGGCGATTTCTTTGGCAATGGTTTTAATGATGGTGGCATTACGCTTAAGAAGATCTATTCTCGTTTCTCCCGGCTGCTGTTTTGCTCCGGCGGTTATTACGATGATATCGCTGTCGGTGTAATCGTTCTGCCCGCCGGCATGAATATCGACTTGTGGCAAAAACGGTAAGCCGTGGACAAGATCCATTGCCTGTCCTTCCGCAAAGTTTTTATTCATATCGGTTATTGCAATCTCATCGGCAAAACCGCTTTGAGCTAACGCATAGGCAAATGTAGCCCCGACAGAGCCCGCACCGACAATCGTTACTTTTCGTTTCTTTTGATCCATAACGTCTCTCCTTATAAAAAATTAAAGTATTGCTTACTCTTCAAAAAAGTATAAGCGCTTCCATGTATCAATGATTATATACTTTTGGGAGGAGAAATTATAGAGAGCCTGATTGTAATTAGATCCGGTTCGGTCTATTAGTGGAAAATATAATATACCTTCCTCAAGTCTTTGTCTGCTTGCCGCGCAGATATTAACCGTATTCTGTCTTTCTTTTCAGTAAAAAAGACCAACACTATCAATATTCCGCTCAAATTGCCGATTCCGTAATATCTATCTTATTTGAAATGGCTGTTAGGTTTTATACATTCTTGCACATTAGTAATCATTGACTATTCCAGATAGAAGCCTATGAATGTACTCAGCGCAGTGATTAAGTCTAACAAATTTAAAATAGGTGAATTATTTCAATATTTCCCCAATTTCGTGCTAAATATTCCGCTAATAATCTTCTATGACACTGGTCGGGACGATCTTCACTACAAAGTAATACACCGTTGATGATCTCGTCTTTTTTTATGATATTCAGTATATTCCTTTGTTCAATAATTCTTAAATACTCAACTTCATAATCTGCCCAGGTAATTTCTTTCTTTTGATAATTACGTAACAAGTCTTTTGTAGGAGCTAATAATGGTTTATAAATATATTGCCAATTTAAGAGCTTTTCTAAAAAAAATTCCAGATCATTTGATTTTGTAAATCCTGCCAATTGAGAGGCATTATTAAGTCTGATATCAATAAGTTTATTTGCTGTCGATTGACCTAATAATGAAAAAAAATTTTGTGCACTTTTTTTTGAAAATCCGATTGTATAAATTTTATCTTTCAATCTCTACCTCACTGCTATGTAAACTGTAGGCAACTTTATGTTCAAGTATTTTATATAATTGAACAAGCGGATCATCATTGCCGCCAAATAATTCTGCCTCAATTGAATATTGTTTAAGCAGCTGCTGCTCTATATCTTTAGTCGTCATTAGAGTGCCGTCATATAAAATATGATTTGCATAAACACCGATTCTCTCTGAAATACCTTTGGCAACAAGGCTAAATCTATGGCAGTCGGCAGGTTCTTTTTCCGTGCACATAAGAGCAATACGATATCCTTCTTGTAGTCCTTTTCTAATTCTTTCTACCCCATTAATAAATATGGGAAGCTGCTTTACTTTATCAAAGCTGACAGTATCGTTTGTGTAAACACAGTTTTCTTTACGCCTAGCACCGAATTCCTTACTAAAAGATGAATAATAGATACGATTGTGACTTGTCGCTCTTTGTAAATTCTCTTTATTGAATTGAGCCGTATGCTTGCTATAGGGAGTAGATCGGACGTCAATGACGACATTAACTTCGTGTTTTTTGAGAATATCAATGAAAGATTCGATAGTATGAATCGAACACCCTATTGTATAGAGCCTACCTCCGCTGTTTATTGCACTCATAACCATCAAAAGATTCCTGCTACAATTTTAGAGCATTCTTCTCTCTTCTCATAATATCATAGAACGCTCTACATCTTCAATCTATTCGGATGCGGTACAACCGCCAAACCGGCACGTCCTACCCCGCTGCCAAAACCTTACTAAAGGAGCAGATCGCACCTAGTCTATAGCCCTAACAGCATCCGTGCCATAAACACAGAGAGCATCCAAAAACTAACGTTTTTAGATGCTCTCATAAATTTCAGCTATGTAACTATACAGCACTACACCGTATTCTAATCCATCTACACAAGCTTACCACAGTCTGCGGGTTTATGCTCTACTCCCACTTCAAGGTATAGGTTACGCCAACATGTCCTTTCACATATGTCGGTACCTCAAGTTCAATCCAATACCGGATAGTAAAATCCTTTGTTTCACCGCTGTGCCCGCCGAGATTTTATTAACCACAAAGGCCCCAGAGACCTATCTGCATCTACTTCCACCCTATCGTGTAAATAACCTTTATGGTTCCCTTTGAGCGAGTTTCATCATGGTTATCTACCGTATAAGTAATTACAAAATCTTTTTCTTCGCCGTCGGCAAGGGTAAAGTTTTCGTCGTAGGTAATCGTTACGCCCTTATAGGAAATTTTTCGGTTAGGATTCGGCTTTGTGCCTGCAAATTCGGTCGGCAACGGAATATCGTCTGAGCGTTTTATATTAACATTGGCCTTATCTACCGTCCACATTCCCGTAGTTTCATTGTATACCAAAGGAAAAATACTGTTGTCGTCGATGGCTTGAAGAGGATATACATTCCCACCTCCCCATGTCGTCCATTCCGCCCACCAATAATCGTGTCGATTTGCTTTAATCAGGTAATTGGAAAGAGATATCTTTAAGTCAGAAAACGAAGAAAATTCGGTTGTCAACCAAGCGGCATCTGCGGATTTTTCGGCTCCTACTTTGATAAAATCTTCCGACTTAACCTTTATCCATTTCCCACTATTGTTTTCAATGGGAAACATGTAACTCCACGATTCTGTAATATTACTTCCACCGGTTACCTGAACCGCATTCTTACGAGAAAGATGAACCCCATCAATATATTTATGCTTGAAGTGATCACCGTCTGCCGTACTCCACGACTGTAAATCTACATTCTGTATTTTAGGTGTTACGGTAAGGCGCATTATTTTCGCAAAATCAACATTAACCGTTATAGGTCCGGATACAGCAATAGTCGCTTCCATTGGTTCTTTCTGCGGCACAGCAGTTTGAGGCGTCGCTCCCTTCCAGTCCTTAACACAGAAACCGGGTTTCGGCGTAGCAGTAAAGGTAACGTTTTGATCTTCCCGAACCTTTGTACCACTCTCAATAAATTCTCCGTTGACTTTTGCCGTAACGGTACCTTTATTTTCGTCATTGGAAGTAAAGACAACGGGATACAGCCGTTTAAATACCGCTTTTACCGAAACTTTATTCAGCACCTTCACTTGTACGGTATCGTTTTCGCCAGCAGCGGAGGCGCCTTCCCAGCCATCCCAATGGTCGAGGTAATATCCATCGCGAGCGGTTGCTTTAAAAGTGACGTTTTTATACTTTTCCACTTCAGTACCGCTTTCCGCAAGAGATTGCCCATCCGCGGTGGCGGTAATAACGCCTCCTTCTACAGGAACGCACTCATAATTTACCGCAAAGCGTTTCAGTGCAAAATCAACGGTTACAAACATATTTTCCTTAATCGTTACAGTTTTAGGGGTTTCTTTTCCGGAAATACTACCGACCCAACCGCTAAATGTATAATCGTCAGTCGGAGTTGCAGTGAAGGTCACAACGCTGCCTTTTTCCACCTCAGTACCGTTTTTGCTGCATTCCAAAGGAGAACCGTTCATTTCTACTTTGAGCGTTCCTTTCTGCTCTTCATTATAAAAACAGAAGAGCTTGACTTTCGGCGCAGGCGGCGCGAGTATCGACTTAAATTTGACACCAAGCGTTATATCCTGCGTTACGGTTACATCGGCAATAAGCGGATTATCTGTACGAGGTTTAGCATTTATCCAGCTTGAAACAGTAAAGTCGGCAGCAGGGGTTGCTGTTAATGTCAGCATCGAACCGCGCTCGACTTCTGCGCCGTCTTCTATCGACTGTCCGCCCATCATAACGCTTAAAGAGCCGCCCGTTTTAGGCTTCTTGATATGAATAACCGCCATGCCTTTCTTCACTATAACCTTTACGGCTCTACTGGTTACCGATGTCGATTTACCGTTTTTTGAATTGGTATTGGTAATTTTGCAGTAGTAATACACCTCTTTTGCCGTATCGGTTGGGAAAAAATATGCGGATTCCGTTTCTCCTTTTCCTCCCGAAGCAGGCGTACCGCCTTCAGCCAATCCTGAAGTAGTCGTATACCACTGATAACTTAACTGTTCACCTTCCGGCACTGCATTCGGAATTGCCTGCACGAACCACCCCTTTGCCCCTTGTATGACCTCACGCGGTTCGGGTTCTTTCTTAACGGTTACGGCGGCCGCTGTGTATTCGGGATTCTCTATCCATTTTTGTACCGGTTTTCCTTTTATTTTATCACGGTAGGGGGAATACCCGGGCTTACCCGGATCCCGCTGTGCAGGTTTATCGTATGCGGAATTTTTTTGCGCGGTATAATTATTTTTAGAAATATTCCTTTTAATCCACTCATACATAACGACTGTGCCGTCTGCTTCTACATAACCGACGGGATCGCTCATATAAAACGGTTCGCCAAACTGTTTGTGCTCTCCTTCGGTAGGCTGTGCATAATCTCGCCATTTAGAAGGTACCCCTTGCCAGTTTATATCTCGAGGATCGCTGTAATAAAAGAGAAACTTGGAATACCGGTCTACACAAAACATAGAATTGTCCAGTGATGCAAGCCCTCCACCTGCAGAGCCTGTGAACCGATAAAAGTAAAAGCGTTCGTCACGAGGATCGGCGTCAGGTTGATAGCCGCCATGTTCCTTCCACCGATCTTTTCGTGTCTTATAACGGTAAAAATCAACATTTTTTGTTTTTTTTATACCGGAACCAAAATCTGGACCTCTATAGCATTCCGGAGAGCCTGACCATGTACCGTTTTTAAACGTATAGCTTGCAACATTGGTGCCATTATCAAACGAACTAATATAGACAACCCAGTCGTCGAATTTAGAAGCGGAAAACCCGTTAGAGTTGCTTTTATAATGATCAAACGGATCAATGAGCTGTTCGGTTGTCGTTAAAATCCATTTAAAATGCCCTTCTGCATCCTTAGGATTTGAACCGGGTTTGTTCGGGTTAAAGGGCGGAATTGGCGTTGAGCCGGCATCCGGTTTATTGTCATTATCCTCATCATTCGATGAACCGCCGCCACCTATGTCATCATCATCATCGCCGGAACCGCCCGGATTAGACGGATCGCCGGGTGTCCCCGGATCGTCGTCGGGCTTCTTTTCCCGTGTAACTTTTACTATTTTTATCAACTGTCCGGCAGGATCAGTAAGAGTAAGCTCTATCGCGAGATAGACAGGTGTTCCGTCTTTAGGCAACGGAACGGAATTTCCCGTTAAAAGTCGTATACGATAAGTAGTGTCGGCAATAGGCGTTTTAGTCTCGTCATTCGTTACAAGGCTTACGGCAATATCGCTTTGTTTTATCTCCTTTACCGTATGGGGTAGCGTGAGCGCATAACTGCCGTTGGCGGAAGCAGCAGCTTTATCCTGTATTTTTATCTCTTGTACCAGCACCTGTTCATTTAGGGGTTTCACCTGAGCTGCTTCTCTTGTAACTATAACGGTGGTCTGTAATGCCTTATACGGTTCAGGCGGGGTAATCGTCAGCAGAACTGCTGCGGGCACATCAGGGGCAAGCTGTACTGTCCCTCCGCTTACCGTAACCATACTGCCGGATATCGCATTTTCTTTTTTCTCATCGGCAAAAAGAGACACTGAGACATGCTCTTTTGTAATAGCTTCAATCTCATTCGGGACGGAGACTATATAATTACCGGATACGGCAAAATCGGGGGCAGGACTAGCCTCAATACCGTAAATTTTAAGGCGCTCTAAATAGGCCGTACTTTTAGGAAGCCTTTTTACTTTTAAAGTTTTCTCTATTACTGTATATCCGGTTCTCGAAGGTTTAATACGCAGTAGAACGGGGCTATACATATCTGCTACCAACGGCACCGAATCACCCGCAATTTCAAGCGTAATCGAAGATTCCGGAAACTCTTTTTCCAGTTTAGGATCGGAAAACAGTTTTACCTTTATTTGGGCGATACTGATATCAGTTAAAGTATTTGGAACCGATACGGTATAGTCAGGCGAATCATTAAAGCTTTTTGCAGAATCATTAGCCTTTACTTGAGCGCCAGCTACCGTTATCTCCCCCACATACAGCGGAATAGCGTCTTCAGAAACTGCTCGCGGATACCATTGGGTACCGATCGACGGATTACACGATAAAATCATCATCATAAAATATATGATCAAAAATGCATTCAAACTAAAAACATGCTTTCTACTACTCATAGTACCCTCCTCAAAAATCCTTCTAATAATAAACTTATATACCTATACTTTAAAAGCCAATCCGATGTGTACACCAAAATCGAACGAATTCATATAAAATGAATTAATAGGTTTATCGAAATCCACTGAAGGATTGTTATATTTCGCAGCATTTACCAACTTCTGTGGCATTGTTATATATTTCGGCTTATATATGGTATAGGCTAAGAAGCCGCCCAATATAATTTCCATATTGGAAAGAAAGGGCTGATTGTACTCAATGAACCCCTTAAATGTAAAACCGATAGGGTTGATCTTTTTCATTAGCTCCTGGGGAATAAGGAGTGTTCCCGTTTCATTGGAAAAGTCCACTTTTCCACCTGTTGTGTTTTTCAGCTCTTTTACTTCTTCCGGGCTGAGGTTTGTGTACAATTCATAGATAGGCTGCGGATCAAGCGGCATTCTGATGCCAGTATTCAACCCTAATGATAGACGGTTGCGCAAAAAATATGAACGCACTCCTGTCGTAAAGGTCAACACCGGCGTCATGTGTATACGACAGAACACATCTATCTTTTTCCCTTTACCGCCATTTAACGCACCATTATACTGTCCGGATATCTGCCCGGAAAAACCTTGCCCAAGTCCAAGTGCAAAGCTCCAGCCCAGGCCGCCAAATATGCTGTTATCTTGCATACGAAAGTATCGTATCGAATCAAAAATATAGGTTAAATCGGCTTCTCCGGTGGTAACATACCCCAGTGAACCACGCATACCATCGCCGCCTAAGTAAGCCATATCCTCTGGGCTGATTCTCGGTCTTGTCAGTGAACCTGTTAAATTCGCCTTTAGCCCCAGCGTGAAGCCGGAATCGAACGCATATAAATGAATAGCAATGGCGGTCAATAATACCACCGCACCTGCTTTTTTATGTAAATGCATAGGTTTCTCCTCATTTTAGATACCACCGGGCATCACTCCGTGTTATTTAAAAAATACTCATTTTATGCTATCGGCAAAATATATAGTTTGTCAAGACATCAATCCGCTAGCAAATCACCCGATTTATGGCGACGGTAGAAAAACTTGGTTACAGCGTTTCAATCCCATCGTCTTTACGCTTATAACCTCTTTTTGATATAGTGTCTATAATGAGACAACGTATCGGCTTTTTATACCTAAAGACAGGCGGCGGACATATTTCCGGTGCGAACGCCTTAGTAGCGCGCTTAAAGGAAAAATATCCGGATAATGCCGAATATATACCGCAAAACGGCTTTAATAGCACTAATTTGGTTGCACGTATTTTTTTTGAAAAAGGGTATCTTGCAACTTCAAACTACTTTGAACTCGGTTATGTCGCATTCTATCAATTAACGAAGTCGAAAACCGTTTTAACATTTTGTAAATGGCTGTTGCGCCCTTTTCTTGTAAAAAATTTGATAACGTTTCTTAAAACCGAAAAAATTACAAAACTGGTTTGCCTGCACGAAATACTTATCCCGCTTGCACGGATTGCCATTAATAGAGTAAACCCTAGCATCCCGCTTATTTCCATTGTGATGGATCCGTTCACCGCGCATCCGTTGTGGTTTTATGAAAAAGATACCGAGCTTATCGTCTTTTCACGGAAGTTGCAAAGAGAAGCAATCTCGTACTACGGCTTTAAACCGGAACAAGTACATCAATTTCCTATTATGCTTTCGCGGAATTTTGACCGGCGGTATACGCTCGACGAAAAAATTGCCGCTAAAAAAAAACACGGCATCCCGCTTGATAAAAAAATCGTGATGGTTGTCGGCGGCGGAGAAGGGTTAAAAGCGACGCTTGCTATTGTCAACGCTTTTATCTTTCAGCGCTGCCCAGCTCATTTAATTGTTATTTGCGGTAAAAATAAAGTGTTAAAAACGCAGCTGGAAATCCTGCTTAAAACCACGCGCATCGCTAATATTCAGGTGTTCGGGTTTGTCTCCTGTATGCCCGATCTAATCAATGTGTCCGATTGCGTTATCACCAAAGGCGGGCCTGCTACCGTTATGGAAACACTGTCTGCCGGTAAGCCGTTAATCCTTGCAAGCTACGTGCGTGGACAGGAACTCGGTAATATGCTCTATGTTGTTAACAACAACCTCGGTTGGTATATTCCTCAACCGCGAAAGATAATAAAAAAAGTAAAAGAAATAATAGCCGATGATTCACTACTGGCTTCTATAGAAAAGAAAATCGATATGATGCATATCCAAAACGGTCTGGAACCCATTGCCGATTTTATCTATCAATTTCAAGAGTCACGGAACACGGAAGAGGAATAGT
Source organism: Treponema sp. OMZ 906 (assembly GCF_024181185.1). Classification (NCBI taxonomy): domain Bacteria; kingdom Pseudomonadati; phylum Spirochaetota; class Spirochaetia; order Treponematales; family Treponemataceae; genus Treponema; species Treponema sp. OMZ 906. The sequence goes on from NZ_CP051196.1 coordinate 346,245, forward strand.
AACTCATAACGCAAATTAAATCTAAGGAAAACCTCTCAAAACTGATTCGCAGTCCGCGTTAGCAGATACGATGATTATTCCTTACAGAACAAGCCGATAGGCTTGCAGTTTTTAGAGGTTCCCCATACAGTAAAGCTTACATCCGCATCCGGACTTTTTTTGCAATGCCGGGAAATCCTTTTAGTTTGAGTACAACTCCGTCTTCAATTAAAAAAGAGCCTTCAAAAGTACCGCAGATAGTCTTATAATCCCGCCGCCAGACGAGTATGTTCAAGCTCCGTTGCGAAATTGCACCGGGTGTAAAGGTTAAATCGACCATATTTTCGGTATCTTGGATAATCCAGTTTTTGGAAGATCCGAACGGGTATGTAATACGCACCGGTGGTAACGGGATTCGTTTTCCGCCGTAAAATAAAATATTGTCGTTATAGCTGTAGCTGTCCGGAGCGATGGAATCACTTAAATGAAAAGAAACTTGAGCTCCCTCGATAAATCCCAGTCCGATAACAACGCTTCGCTTTGTATGAGGAGACGTATACGTTTTTCTGAAATCTAAAAAGCCGACTCCGCTTGTCTTACTCAGCTGTATATCTTGGTTATGCCCAAAAGTAACCCATCCGTTTACGGCAAACGAGCGAAAATACACGGCTTGGCACCGGCGGCTCACAAAAGCAGGAATAACGGCAGAATAGTCGGTACATTGCGGCGAACGCGAATCAAAATCGAGCCTGCCCTCGCATGACGGCCGATCGTTGGCAGCAAGAAAATCAAAATCGGCATAGAGCATCCCTTTGGAAAGGCGGGAAAAGATACGCACGTACCGCCGTTTAACGCGGCAGGTTGCAACGCTGTACGCAATGTATTTGGGCAGGTGCACAAACCCCAGCGGCAAAAGTTGCCGGTAGGCAAGCAAGCGGTTTGTGCGCCGATTCCACAGTGTTGTCTCCATAAAGGCAAAATATCCGCCGTAAAAAAATTCAATTTCGCCGATAAGGTTATCGTCGCAAAAGAGAAGCCGCAATGTGTCTGTTATGCGAGTGTCAGTAATGAACGACGGGAGCGGCAAATTCCCAAACGGCTTTTTGACGCCCCGTATGTCAAAGGTACGGAACATCCCCGAGTACGACCCAAACAGCGGTACTGCATCTTCGATGGGGCGGCGTGGAGCCGGAGTAATAACGCGGGTATAAGGAACTTTTTGTATATCCATAGTAACAACCTAGCAATCTCGTAATAATCTAATAGAATCGCTCCTGCGGCGTATCGAAATATGCATCGAGTTCTTGGGAACGGTATATCCCCTTATCGGTTACGATTCCGCTGATAAGCTGAGGCGGCGTAATGTCGAACGCGGGATAGATTCCTTTTACCGCAGGATGAGTATGCCGCACCCCATGGCACGAAAGCGCTTCCTCAGGATTACGCTGTTCGATGCGGATATCGGCGGCATCATTTTTATCTGCATCCGGTATACCGGTTACATAGTACGGTATCCCGAACCTATCCGCAAGCAGGGCAATTTGAAAAGTACCGATTTTATTTGCGATATGCCCGTCCCGCGTAATGGTATCCGCTGCCGAGGTAAAAAGATCGACGTGCCCCTGCTGCATCGTATAGGCAACCATATTATCGGTAATAACGGTGGTGTCAAACCCCATATCGGCGGCGCAGCTTGCGGTTAAGCGAGCGCCTTGCAAGAACGGCCGTGTTTCAGCGCAGATTATTCTAACGGGATTATTGCGCGCACGGGCTGCCTTCAGCATCATCCCGACAATCGTTTCCCCAAAGCACTGGGTAAGAACGCCGCCCCCTTGCGGAAAAAGCTCTGCAAGATAGCTTCCAACCTTTTCCATTATACTGTAGCGCCGATTCAGTGAGTCTATTGCAGTGTTAAAAAGGGCGGTTACTATATCTTGCCCCGCGTTCAAAGCGCCTTTAGCCACAGCAAGACTGCCCGCCGTAATCTGTCCCATTCTGTTTGCCGTCGTCGGCCGGGCATGAGCCAACCCTTGTGCCGCCTCTTCAAGAAAGCACCGCTGCTTCTCCGCCCCTTCATTCCGCACTTGATATGCTGCAAGCGCCATCCCCATAGCGGCAGCCGTGTACGGCCCAGCGCTCTGGGTTACCATATCGGCAATCGCCTGCCGGACTTCCTGCCACGAAGAACATTCGACATACGTTATTTTTTCGGGATAGATGCGCCGGTCAAGGATTCTGACACACCCTTTTTCATACCATGCGACATTTTCATATTGCAATAAAAATGCAAGTTCTGCGTCTTTTCGTTCCATGTTTCATTTTTAGTAGTTTTGATAGATTGAAGACCGGTGGATTAACAAGTGGTGAATTGAAGAACATGCCGGCGAAGGGACTTGAACCCTTACGGAGTTGCCCCCAATAGATTTTGAGTCTATCGTGTATACCAATTTCACCACGCCGGCTTCCAAGATAAGCACTATAACATATTAGCTTTCCTTTGTAAAGCAGGCTATGAACTTATCTTCGTATCTGATATACTCGCACCGATTATGGATATATCTTTTAGAGATTTGGGACTCGATGAGTCCGTGTTGAATGCGGTAGCGGCAAAAGGATTTGAAGAGCCGACGCCCATTCAAGTGTTGGCAATTCCGCGCCTCTTAAACGGCGATGCGAACGTTATTGCAAAGGCGAGAACAGGTACCGGTAAGACCGCCGCCTACGGATTGCCGCTTGTACAGGAATTGAGGGAACCGCGGGAAAAACCGCGTGCGTTGGTATTGGTGCCTACTCGCGAACTTGCGCTGCAAGTCGCTTCGGAAATAGAATCGTTTAAGGAAGGAAGCCATCCCCGTATCACGACCGTATACGGTGGCGCGTCGATTGTCGAACAATTACGAAACTTAAAGCGCGGATGCGAAATTGTCGTAGGAACCCCCGGCCGTGTTATCGATCATTTGGAGCGCGGCTCGCTGAATTTGGACAGTATCGAATATTTTATTTTAGATGAAGCTGATGAAATGCTGAACATGGGCTTTATCGAAGATATCGAAACGATATTCAAAAAGGCGAATCCCGATTCGCGAGTACTGATGTTTTCGGCGACGATGCCCAAGCAGATTTTGAAAATCGCTACCAACTTTATGGGCGAATATGAAATTGTAGAAGAAGAGGCGTCGGAAGAACCGCTGCCGCTTACCGAACAGTTTTTCTGGATGGTAAGGGAAGAAGATAAAAGCGAGGCCTTGGTGCGCCTGATCGACACCGCCGAAAACTTTTACGGGCTGGTCTTTTGCCAAACCAAGGTTGACGCCGATGCAGTTGCGAAAGAGCTTGACGAACGGCATTACGAAGCCGCCGCTTTGCATGGAGACATCCCGCAGGGGCAGCGCGAAAAAATCTTGAGCCGTTTTCGGGCAGGGAAAACCCGCATTCTCGTTGCAACCGATGTCGCCGCCCGCGGTATCGATATCGAAGGGATTACGCACGTTGTCAACTATTCTATTCCGTATGACGGCCCCACCTACACGCACCGTATCGGTAGAACCGGACGGGCGGGGGCGAAGGGGACGGCGGTAAGCTTTATCCGCCCGAATGAGCGGCGCAGGATCGACTATTTGCGCCGCCATGCACGTGGCGAGCTGCAGGAAGGAAAAATTCCTTCTATAGAAAAAGTCCTCGCGCAAAAACAGGAACGGCTCTTTTCCGATCTGCGGCGGAAGCTGGATACCGTCCGCGCCGAACATACGGTCAACAAGCCTTTTATCGAACTCGCCCGGGAACTCTTAGCCGAAAACAAAGCAAGCTTCGCCACAGCAGAAGAAAACGCCGCCGATGGTACCGATACTGCTGTTGCAAATACTGCAAACATTGATGAAGCCGTTGCTTTCGGCGCTGAGACCGCGGTATCCGGCGTCAAGAATATTAGCAGCGTCGAAGTGCTTGCCGCCGTGCTACAGTTGCATTACGGTTCGGTACTGTCGGCATCCCATTACAGAAATATCAAAGTCCCCCGCACCGAAGACAAGCGCGGAAAATTCTCCGGCGGGAATACCATCCGGCTCTATATCGGTCTTGGTAGAAAGGACGGAACGAGCAAGCGGAGCCTCGCGCAGTTTTTTAGTACGCTGCTCTCCATTCCCGAACACGCGGTTGACCACATCGAATTATTCGACCGTTTTTCGCTCGCGGATTTACCGGCCGACGCTGCTCACGAGGCACTGAGGCTTTCAAAGAAAAAAGCCAACATGCCGCATATCCACATCGACACAAAATCGGATAGCGTAAACGAAAAAAGCCCACATACGGCCGGCTATACAAAAAAAAGCCCTTCACGAAAACTGCGTGAAGGGAACCGGCGCGAAGCCTTTTTCCGCGACAAAGACACGAGAAAGAAACATCCCGTTAGCGCAGGCTCCGCCGCTGCCTACAAAAAGCGGAAATAGCCTGTTGAACAGTGTACGTCCGTGTACACTGTTCAACGACGAGATTTTGCATTATAGACATTTATGCAAAAGTTCGGGATTACGGAATGCTTCGTCTATAATGCGGCTTAAAACTGAACTATACCCTTTACCAAGCGCTTTGACCTTTTCGGCTGTTTCGGGAGAAAGCCGGATTGCTACAACCTGTTTTTTTCGGAGCTTGCGCTGTTCTTTTGCGATACGTGCAAATTCCTTTAGTTGCTCTTTGGTTAGCGGCGGGCAATCTTCATCGTATACAATAGGCTTTTTTGCGGCTTGTCTAACCTCTTCAATTTGTTCTTTGGTAGGTTTTTCATTACCATACAAAACCGATGTAACTATTGCCATAGAGTCTCCTTTCCGCTTTAGTGGCGGGTCTTGCAGATATAATCCGTGTTTTATCGCCTCGTTCGGTGTAAACAACAAATAGTATTTTATCTACTTTTCCTATTGTGATAAGGCGATCTTCCATACCGCTGTGGTTTACATCAAAAAATTCGAGACGATTGTTATCATTGAAAACGAGTTTTGCCGTCTCAAATGAAATTTTGTGTGTTTTTATATTGCGTTGTTCTTTTTCATAATCCCATTCAAAAAGACGCTGTGCTATTTTATCGTTTCCCATAGTTTACTATACAATATGTAATACTTTTTGTCAAACTTTTCATAAAAAGCCATCTTATAGACTTAGAATTATAAGAGGGCTTTTTATGAAAGAGATACAGTACTTGTGGGTGTTGAGTATCGTTCTTTGGATATACAACACCGCCATAGATGGCGGGGAAGCTAAACAGCAGCGACGGGGCTGTCCCAAAAGTTTTGTTTTATTACCGATTGTATAGCCCTTACTTTCCAGCGCTTTTGAAAATAGCCTGTTGAACAGTGTACGTCCGTGTACGCTGTTCAACGACAAGTTTTTCTAATGAAAAACTTGCTACTGTGTGGAACCCCCGCCATCCGTGGCGGTTCTGAAAAGCTTTTGCCGTAAGCCTTTTGAAAATAGCCTGTTGAACAGTGTACGTCCGTGTACACTGTTCAACGACGAGATTTGTGCATAACTCAAATCTCGCTCCTGTTTATTACCACGGACATCCATGTCCGTTCTGAAACTACAAGGAGTTTAGCAAAAGCGAAGCGGAGGCGTACTTACTGTACGTTGAGGATTAATTTGTGCGCAGCAACGAAAAGGGTATCCCCCTGCCAGCGCTTTTGAAAATAGTGGCACAGTAGATGCCCCTTTCCGCAAGCCTTTTGAAATAGACGGTACAGATGTTAGGAGCCTAGCCGAAATAAAGCGGAGGCGTACTTGCTGTACGTTGAGCATTTATTTCGGCGTAGCGACAACGCAGATGTGCCGTATATTTCAAAAGGTGGTTAGCCTTTGCGGGATTCGTATACAACCGACCCTCCAATAAAATATTTGGAAAGTCCGAAGAAGATGAGCATCATCGGGATGCTGGCAATAACGGCGGCTGCCATCATTGCGCCTTCGTCGGTGCTCCGTTCGGCTGTAAATGAGGTGATGTACTGCGGAATGGTTTTCATCGTATCGGATTGGGAAACCAGCAGCGGCCACAGCAGGTTATCCCACTGCGTTCTAAACGAAAGGATCGCGAGTGTCGCGATAACGGGTTTGCAGTTTGGTAATACGATATGCGAATAGATGGAAAACTCATGCATTCCATCCACGCGCGCCGCATCCAAAAACTCATTTGGAAAGGTGATAAGGTATTGGCGCATCATAAAAATACCGAATGCGCTCACCATAAAGGGCAGTATCAAACCCGTGTATGTATTTTGGATATGCAGCTTCGTTGCAATCATGTACAGCGGTATCATAATAGCCTCAAACGGAATCATCATTGTTGCCATAATCAGCATAAAGATGAGGTTCCGTCCGCGAAATCTGAATTTAGCCAGTCCGTAGCCAGTGATGGATGCGAGGAGAACTGTAGTAAATAATACGGTAATCGCCACGATAAACGAGTTGATAATATTTCGAACGTAAATGTAATTGCCGTCGTTACCTTTCATTGCCGTTATGAAGTTGACATACTGCCAGCTTTCGGGAATCCATTTATACGGCATCTGCATAATCTCTTTTCCCGACATAAATGAAGCGGTCAACATAAAAATGAGCGGCATCACGGTAAAAGCTGCAAGCGCCAGCAATAATACCAGTTTAATAACCGAAAGCGCTCCCGTCGTCATAGATTGTTTCATATTTAACTCCTATGCGTCTTGCGGCGCTCTTTTAATAATCCGTCTCGTCGGGTTTTGACGAGCGGAATTGCAGCCATGTTAAAAAGAGCATCATCAAAAATAATACGATACTCATCGCGCTTGCACGGCCGATCCGCTGCAGCTTAATACCGGTCTGATAGATATTCAACGTGATAACGTTAATCGGCCCGAGCGACGCTCCATTCTGGGTAAAGAGATATTGGGTGCTGAACGTTTTTAAACACTGCAACATCGCCATAATTGAAACCAATACAGCCGTCGGTTTAAGGAGCGGCAGCGTAATCGACCAAAAGACTTGGAATCTATTTGCACCGTCGATTAAAGCCGCTTCGTACACCACCGGAGGAATGGTCGAAAGACCGGTAATAAAAAGAATAACAAAGTATCCGATATATTTCCAAAAATATACAATCATTGTAGAAAGTTGAAGCATCGTACTGTTTAGCAACCATTGATGGTCAATACCAGGCGTGGAAAGGAGCTTATTAATCCAGTAATTTCCCAGTCCGCGAGGGTCAAAAATCAGCAGCCAAATAGCCGCGGCAACAACAGACGATAGAATGGCAGGTGTGTAATACGCTATCTGAAAAACTTTTTTTAAACTGTTCCGCTGCAATGAGCTGATAAGCACTGCAAACAAGAGACTTAATATCACAAGCGGTATAAATGTTCCGAGCGTAAACACGACTGTTGCACGCAGCGAATTTAAGAATGACATCGGATTATCGTATCGGGAAGCGTCAAAAATATAGAAATAATTTTGCAGCCCTACAAACTTAGGGGGAATATTGCTGAGTACGCGCTTATCGAAAAAACTTTCGATGAACGCATTTATAATAGGATAAAAACTGAATACGGCAAAAAATAACACTGCGGGAATAACAAAAATAACACCCCACCGTGCGATCTTTTTTTCGATACCGCCGCTTTTTTTTGAGTTAGACATAACCGCTTTTCCTTTTACCGATGAATACTAGACCTGTTCAATAGCTTGGTTGTCGAAACGGAAGTTTCCGAACAGGTTTAATCAACAACTCCGACGCAGAGCGTTGCCGAGGGCGGCGGGTATTAAACCCTCCGCATGAATGAAACAGCCTCTAAAAATACCGTTTTTTAGAGGCTGTTAATGACTGTTCTAACTATTTGTTTTCTTCGTCAAGAATTTCTTGAGCCGTTGCTCGCAAAGACTCAAGCGCTTTTTCGGGAGCTACGCCGGACAGCATAACCGACTCAACTGCTGAGCGGATTGCCGTTTGCAACTCAGCACTGTTCGCTCCGTAGTACACCATGTGTCCTTTGTTCATATCGTTGATAAATACATCGGAATACGGCATATCTTTGAGTGTCTGCGAATCGAGCAGCGCTTTGGTCGGCTGAATAATGTTACCGCCTTCGCGCAGATAATCTTCGCCGTGCTTGAGTAAAAAGCCGATGAGCTTCCATGCAGCCTCTTGCTTCGTCTTGGAAATATCGTTGTTAACCATTAAGAAATGTCCGTAATAGCAAGCGGGAACTTCTTTAACTGCGTTCTTAAATTGAGGGAACGGAACAACCATCCACTCACCGCTATTATAGAAGTCGGGATTATCCTTGCGGATTCGTCCCTGCTGGTATAAACCGGTCGTTGCCATTGCAATATCGTTATTGTCTTTGTTGAACAGGTTACGTGCGCTCTTGTAGGTAGGAGAACCGAGGTTCTTTCCGGAGGGTCCCCAATCGCGCATAAAGGTAAGGAACTTGATCCATGCTTCATCCCCGACAATCGCTGTTTTGCCATCATCGCTGATCAGCTGACCGCCGAGCTGTTCCACCATCGGAACGAAGGCAACAAGGTAATACGGATAGCGGAAATCGAACCCTCTGCGTACCAGAATATCACCGTCGCGGATAACCAATTTTTCGGAAACTGCAACCATATCCTCCCATGTTTTGGGATAATCTTTTTCGGGATCCAAACCGGCATCGCGGAAAATCTTCTTATTGATATAGATACACCAGTTGGTAATCTCCAGCGGCAGACCGTATACTTTTCCGTCTTTCGTTACGGCATTGAGAATTTCCGGCAAATAGCTATCATAGATCGCAGCCTGATCGGCATAACCGGCGGCTTTGGGATCGACCGGAGCGACTCTGCCATTTGCAACATAAGAATATTCATCTTCGATAGATAAATTGAAAATATCAGGCCCTTGATTAGCTGCAAAAGCGGTCTGTACCAGCTCAATCAGCTTTGCAGCGCCCTGAGTTGTCCGCTCTACTTTGATATTCGGATTTGCTTTTTCAAATTCGGCGATAAGCTTTGTTTCAAGCTCGGTACGGGCGGGATCTTCATGCGTCCAATAATGAAGCGTGATAGGTCCCTCTTCCTTTTTTTCCTGCGCACACGACATAAGAGCCGCAATCATCAGTCCCGCAGACAGAATGCTAACCAATTTTTTTAACATAGGTTTCATACTCCTTCTTGCCCTCATCTGTAGATTTGGTTGATTACGATGGGGAACAACTCTTTATTTTCGCATACTATCGGTGAAAGGTCAATTGGAAAACAAGACATTGAGAAAAAGAGATACCGCACGAATAAAAAAACGGCCGCGCGTTATGCACGGCCGTTAGCGTTAAAGTATTCGTTCTATACGCGGATTACTGTTTAATCGTAAATGTACCTTCGTTTATAAAGCGAGATTGCCCCGTTACTCCGATTGACGATGCATTTTCATTTGCACTGATAGGCGTTCCGTTGATTGACAGAGAACCTACCGTCGTCGTCGCGCCTTTTTCGTTGCTTACGAGAACGTAGAAATTTTTATTCGTATTTTCAACCGATACTTTTCCGCCTATATCGACGATACCACCTTGAACGATAAACTGTTCATTGCGTACGTCTTCTGCCTCAGGAGCAATACCGGGCTTGCCGCCTTTTCCCATATCGGGTCCCGGCGGTACCGCGCCGATAAACGGAGCAATTTTTCCGTCATTGTATCCGCTGATTTTGACATCACCTTTTACATAGGTGCCGAAGCCATCAAAGGCTGCACTTTGAAAAAATGCGTTTTTTCCTTTTGCAGTCGCTTCTACCGAACCCATCCTCGAAATTGTTTTTTCTGCACCTGTCCATCGGTTGTGCCCTGTTGCGACGATTGCAGCGGCTCCTCCGTTCGGACATTCCACTTTTACCTTGCCGTCGACAGTCGCCTCGAAAACACCCTGCACGGTGTATATCGCCGAAAGCGAACCGTCTTTGTCTTTTTCGGCTGCATTGTAGACATATACATTGCCCAAGCGAGCTTTCGGTCCTGTCTCCGTTACTTTACCGCCGAGAATACCGCGTGCGGTATTAAAATTCGCCAATGCAACGGTTGCGTCCGCTGTCGTTCCCTTGTTATTGCATTTTACGATCATATGATCGACGTCGATTGTGCCGCTTGGAGCGACGTAGTAAAAGCCTGCCGTCGCGTTGTTTCTATAACCGGGGCTTCCGTCGACAGTGCCATCGGGATTGTAGATGCCTTCAATTCCTTCTGCAACGATTTCGATCGTACCGAGTTTAATAAACGGTTCGTCGATCCAATCCATACCGTCGGAATACTCTCCGCGGTCGAATTCGTTGATTGCAAAGATTGCGTTTCCGTGTATTTTATTTAATCCGTGAATATACAATCTACCTTGTCCTATCAACGTCGAACCGCCGCCTCTGAGATTTCGTACCGTGCGGATTTTGGCAACGCCTGCGCCGGCACCGCATGAAATTTGGAGATCACCGTCAATGCGGATTGAACCCGCGTACGGACTCGGATTCCCATCTGCTCCGACGGATCTGCCGTCTGCAAGCCAGAGAACTGCTGAATCGTTTGCGTTTGCATTGTTTGAACCGAGGATGAGCGTACCACCCTTATCGACATCGATCGCATGATTGAACGTATCGTTTAAAACACTTGTCGCGGCCGTGTCATTTGCTTTTTGCGACACTTCAGGATTGCTTGTTCCGGTGCCGCCGACGATAAAATGAAATGTATCGAAATCATTGACGGTTTTTCCGCTCCATATTTGAAGCTTTGCCCCCGATTTTACTTTAATAAATTTTCCTGCCGGAACGAAAAGTGTTTTTTGTCCGTAAGATATAACTTTACCGGGTACGCACACTTTGACGTCTGCACCGCGTTCGATGACGACACCGTCAAACGGCAAACCCGTATCGGCCGCTTTCCATTCGCGGATATCACCGTTCAAAAAACCGATGGTACTGTTTGCTGACCACCCGCCGTTAAAACCAAGCAGTGCGTTCATGTCTTCCTGATTTCGAATGACACGAACACGATCAGTCAGTACTGTAGCGCGGGTCGATACGCAAGATGCGAGAATTGCGATGAATGCCGCTGTAAATATCAGTCGGATTCCCTGTTTCTTCCACTTATTCATATATACCTCCTCCATAAAAATTTTCTAATTTCAAATATTTCAATCAACAACCCCGACGCAAGCGTCGGGGCACAGTGCTCAACGTTTCGCACTGTGTGTTCTATAAGGTGGTTGCAGTCGGTTTTAATACCCTTTGTTACGACGCAAGCGTCGGGGTATTAAACCCTCCGCACGAATCAATGACGGGATTATCCACCTCAATCTTATCGTTGTCTTGATAGGGGGCAAGAGTCGATACCATGCGCATCACGGCATTTGATCGATTGATAACATAATGAACTTCCTTAGGTTCAATATGGATGAATTGTCCCTTTGTCAGATGATGCACGACGTTATCGACAACAATATCTACCTCACCTTCAAGGATATAAAAATTTTCTTCCATTATGTCGTGATAATGCGCTCTAAAATCCTGTCCCGGTTGGAACTGCACTATCGCAAAATTCATTCGAGGCCCTTTCATCAAATACTTCGGCCCGTGATCCTGAAAACGATACTCTTTATCTTTTTCATCGACTATAAACATATTATTCTCCTATTATGCTCTGGGCACCTCTAAAAACTCGGTTAGATTTGCTTCGCATCCTTCGGAATAGAGGTGCCCGTCGAGTTTTAATTTAAGTCTTTATAATATAATGACTTAAATTAAAACATCGCAAGTTACATCTAAAGAAAACTTCTAAAACCTGAAGTTTTTAGAAGTTCCCGTCTATTTTCCGGTAATGCCCGGCGCAGCCCACATGTACTGCGTGATGCCGCGATCGCTCAAGCTGAGCTGTGCATCATAGATATCCCGCCATATTTTATACATTTCCATGTATTTTTTATGATGTTGCATATTCGGCTGTAGTGTCGTTTCGATTTTCACCATCGCCGCCGCCGCTTCTTTTATACTGCCGTATATATCGACACCTGTCGCTGCAAGCATTGCCGCCCCAAGCGCGGTTGCTTCTTTTACGGCTGGTATGCGCAAAGGAACACCGAGCGCATCGCATACGATTTGCGCCCATAACCGGCTCTTTGCAGCTCCGCCGCCGAATGTTACAGCAGCAGGCATTCCGCCGCCTTTTGATGCAACGAGCTGCATATGACCGTAAGTGATCAGCGCAGTGCTTTCGAGGATAGAACGGTAAAAGGTGTATTTATTGAACAGCTCCGCTTCAAAGGTGAAGTTCGTAAACGTAGGGGCTGCATGGCGCCATGCGGAAAAATTCATAACATCGCTAAATGTGCAGAACATACCGTTCGAACCGACCGGGATTTTTTCGGCGCGTTCATCCATCAGCGCATAGACATCTTTACCTTGCGCGGCAGCTTCTTTTTGTTCTTCGGTACAAAATCCGTCACGGTACCAGCGCATCATCAGGCCGGGCTTAAATGCAAGCGCTTCATACTGCCAAAGGTTTGGCTGCACATGGCAGTTCACCCGTATATCGCAGTCGTCCGATATGCTTCCGCTTGCGGTGTTATATTCATATTGCCAAAATGTCCCGCCGAAAACAGCCGCTTCGTTTGCTTCCGTTACGCCGACTCCGATTGTGCCGAGCTGAGCATCTCCGCCGCCGACAATAATAGGGGTTCCTTCTTTCAATCCGGTTTCTTTAGCGCCCTCTTTGCTGACGTGGGAAACGAGCGTACCGCATTCCTGTACCGGCGGGAAGATATCGCTTTTAAGACCGCAACGATCTGCAATCGTTTTATCCCATGTCCGCTTAGTCAACGAAAAAAGCCCGCTCGTAGAGCCGTTACTCGGTTCCATAACCAGTTTTCCGCTCATTTTATAGATAAGCCAGTCGTTAAACATACCGATAGAAGCAATGTTCTCATATACTTCCGGCAAATTATTTTTTACCCAAAGGATACGCGGCAATGCACTGAGCGAATACGTTTGTCCGGTCTCAAGGTAGAGTTCATGTTCAAGGGAGAGCGACTTTTTTTTAAGCTGTACCACTTCGTCCGTACTACGTGCATCGACATTTGCACAAGCCCAGATTTCTTTTCCTGTCTTATCGTATAAGATAATCCCTTCGCGCATACAAGTTGTCGAAACAGCAACGATGTCTGCGCTATTGATGCGTGATTTTTCCATTACTCCGGCGATACAGCGGCGCGCATAGTCCCAATTTTTTTCCCAATCGAAGTTCATACTCCCGGGATATTTCGGATCTTCAAGATGTTCCCATTCTTGCTGCACGCATTCGATTTGATTTCCGTTTACATCAAAAATGACAGCGCGAACACTCCCCGTACCGGCATCGATAGCCATCAAATACTTTTCACTCATAATTATCTCCCAATACTCCTTTACTTATTTTCAATGAGCCATTGTGCAGTCGTTTCATCCGTTATGAGAATATTCGGGTACTGTCCCCGAAGCGCCGCTCTGATTGCGGGGCGTTTGACCGTTCCTGCAGCAACAGCAATGACATTGTGCAGTTTCTTTAATGCTTCCGGTGAATATGTGATAAGGCGTTCTTCGGTAGAAACCGGAATAAAAGTTCCGTTTTCGTCAAAAAAATGAGCAAGCACATCACCCGCAGCGCCGCGCATTTTGAGAAAATCGAAATCGTTTTTTTGTATGATACCGGACTTAATAACAGTCGCATTATCATCCATACCGCCGATGCCGATAACCGAACAGCTTGCCGTCGGGTGCATCCGCGAAATTTCAATAACGGCTGTTTCCTTTTTTATTGCGTCAACAATTTCTTTTGTCGATGCAACGAAAGGAGCCGGAATAAGGTAGAGTGATGCATTTCCGGCAGAGAGCTGTGTGTTGAGCAGATAAATACTCACTCCACCAGTGAGCGAGATATACGTCGGTTTCTTTTTTGAAATTTGCGAAAAATAATTCATAAACCGTCCGGTCGTATCACCATATCCGATATTGATGATGGGAGTATCGGAGAAGTGTTCGTCGATGTACATGGCAGCCGCCTTCGCAACCGCATCATTAAGCGTTTCGGAGGTATGGCGTTCATCGGAAGGGATTACAAAGGCATCATCAAGCCGGTAGATATCGATCAGCTCTTGCTCGGTTTTCAGCCTGCCTCTAAAATCGTTATGAATACTGATTTGCACAACGTTTTCCCGTTCAGCCTTTTCAAGCAATCTGATAACACGCATACGGGAAACACCGAGCATATCGGCTATTTCTTTCTGCGTTTTCTTTTGAATGTAGTAATACCATGCAATACGTACGATAAGCTCTTTTTCCCAATCATCCGTCATTGTGTTTTTTTCTCCTAAACGAACAAAATATCACACTATGAACATATTATCACATTAAATCTAAAAAAACAAGATTTAACTAACAGATTATTAGGACTAAATATTCGTTTTCTTCATAAGTTAATTGGTAAAACTTTAAAACAGCAAGAAATCTCTATCTCGCTGAAATTTTGCTATTTTATCAAATATACATTTGACAAATCGTTTTTTTCGTCTTATACTTAATTTATTGATAAATGTTCACATTAAGAACAAAAGTTCTTTAATTTTTACTCTTGAGTGAGAGAGGAAACAACCTATGGATGAAAACGCAGCGCCGTTGCTGTCGGTAAAGAAAATCTATAAATCTTTCGGTTCCAATGCCGTTCTTAAGGGCGTTGACTTGAATGTCTATCCGGGAGACGTTCTTGCGCTTATCGGAGGTAACGGTGCCGGTAAAAGCACGCTGGTAAAGACCATTATGGGAATAAACAGGCCGGAAAGCGGTGATATCCTTGTAGACGGGAAGTCTATCCATTATGGAAGCCCATCGGCCTCGCTCCACGCAGGGGTATATCTTATACCGCAGGAGCCGATGCTTTTTTCAAATATGACGCTCGAAGAAAATATTTTGATGGGGATTCCCGGTAAAAAGAAAGAACTTCATAAGCGTCTTATGGATATTATGCAGCAGCTCGGCTGGAAGCTCGATTTTGATAGAACAGCGCGTACGCTCTCGATTGCGGAACAGCAGTTGGTAGAAATCTTACGCGGTCTGATGCGTGAGGCGCGTATCATGTTTTTTGATGAACCGACCTCTTCGCTTACATTTGAAGAGGTTAACTCTCTTTTTAACATTATCGCCGAATTGAAAAAAAAGAAAGTCGGCGTCATTTATATAACACATCGTTTAAATGAAGTATTTGCTATAGCAAATCGCATTGCGCTTTTAATAGACGGTACTATTACGATGGACGGCGACACCAAAGACTTTACATACGATATGTTGTTAAAAGGGCTTGCACCGGAAAGTGTCGAAAAAATGCTCGAAGAAGAAACGATTGAGACGACGGAAGTCGAAAAAAAAGTGCCGGTACTTTCACTTAAAACTCTCAGCGGTTACGGTTTTGCCGATGTCAATCTTGATGTCTATCCCGGAGAAGTTCTCGGTATGACCGGTGTTGTAGGAGCCGGTAAAACGGAGCTTGCAACGACGCTTTACGGCCGCGATAAGGTGCTGGGCGGAAAAGTGTATTTAAACGGAGAAGATATTACGGGGTTGAAAACCAAGCAGATCATTGCAAAGGGACTCAATTATCTTCCCGAAGACCGGTTTTTAAACGGAATTTTTAAATTGACAACGGTGCGTAATAATATTACCTCTATAACACTTACAACGTTAAAGCGAATGCTTATCAATACCGTACAAGAAAAATCGCTTGCAAAAAAATACATCGATGAATTTCATATTAAAGTTATCGGCGACGGCCAGATAATGGGTTCTCTTTCTGGCGGCAATCAGCAAAAAGTGATTATCGGAAGATGTTTTTCTACAAATCCGCACCTTGTTATTCTTGACGAACCGACGCGCGGTGTTGATGCGGGAGCACGCAGCGATGTGTACGCGATTATCAAAGAGCTTAAAAAAACAGGCGTAGCTATCTTACTGATCAGTTCCGATATGGAAGAAATCATTACGATGAGTGATCGGGTCGTTACCATGTACCGTGGTAGAATTAATCATGAATTTTCAAAAGATGAAATAAACGAACAGGCGCTGATGGCGGCTTCTTTCGGTGTAGAAAAAGGGATGGTTGGATAAATGCAGTGTATATCCTTTAAGCGGATTTTTAAGGCAAGAAGCCTCTTTTCGCTTGCGGTAGTAGTTATACTTTTTCTTCTTGTCGGTATTGTTAATCCCGATTTTCTCGGTACGCGAAATTTAATGCAGACGGTAAACTCAAGCGTCGTATTTGCGCTTTTGTCTATCGGTATCGCATTTGTACTGATTATCGGTGAAATCGACGTTTCAGTCGGCGCAGTGATGGGGTTGACTGCTGCGGTAAGCGCAACGTTAATTCGTGACGGCAGTCCGTGGTCGCTTGCTATTTTAGCGGCTGTCGGAATCGGTATTGTATGCGGACTCATAAACGGTTATGGGCTCGTATATCTCGGCATTCCTTCCATTATTATGACACTTGGTATGAACGGCGTTATCCGCGGTCTTATCTATGTCTATACCGGCGGAAAATGGGTTGAAAACATTCCGTTTGAGTATAAGGCGATCAGTCAAGCGACTGTCGGCGGTATCACTTACATTTACTTGACAACGTTCATTATCGCAGTCGGCGGTTCACTATTGCTGCGGCGTATTGCCGTAGGACGCAATTTTTATGCCGTAGGGGATAATATCGGCGGCGCCGAGCTGGTCGGTATTCCGGTAAAGCGTACGCGGATAAGCGCCTTTGTACTTAGTTCGTTCTTTGCCGCCGCAGCCGGTTGTATCTATGTAAGCCGCATCGGATTTGTTACGCCGATTGCAGGAAACGGTTACGAAATGAAAGCGATTGCGGCCTGTGTTCTGGGCGGCATCAGTCTGTCCGGCGGTGTAGGTTCGTTGTTCGGTGCGCTGATAGGAGCCATCATCATGGCGTCGATAGACCGCATCCTCGTATTTTTAAAATTTTCTTCCGATTATGACAGCACGATTACCGGTATTTTATTGATTACGATTGTTACGATAGACGGGCTGGTACAGCATTATGCGGCTGAAAAGGCCCGGAGAACGCGCCTCTTAGCAAAGACAGCCGGAACGGAGAGTAGGTAGCTATATGGGAAAGAAACGGTTTGCTTTCACAAATGAATTATTGCTGATTGCCGTTATTGTATGCGAAATCATCTTATTCGGTATGTTGAACCCGCGCTTTTTACGTCCGATTGTACTGCTCGGTTCAATCAATGACTTTATTTCGATCTGCATCATCTCGCTTTTTGTAACGATGGTTATTATTGCCGGCGGGATGGATATTCAGGCAGGTTCCATAGTCGGCCTTTCGTCAATTGTTGTAGGCGTATTTTTTCAAAGCGGTGTAAATATCTATGCGGCCTGTTTGCTTGCGATTATTGCAGGTATACTGTGCGGACTGTTAAGCGGTTTTATTATTGCGTATACCAATGTGCCGCCCATGGTCGTAACACTCGGCGGCTCGTTTTTATATTCCGGTTTAGCGGTTTCGATTACCCGTATTGCAAAGGTTGAATTGTACAAGGGTATCAGCGGTTTCCCTGCTGCATTTACGGCAGTTACGCAGTTCCGTTTTTTTGGAATTATTCCTTCTCAAATTTTATTGTTTTTAATTATGGCGATAATTGCCTATATTATTCTGCACCGTACTGCCTACGGACGTTCCGTGTATTTGTGCGGTATTAACTCGAATGCAGCCGAATTTTCCGGGGTAAATACGCGATTTATTAAGATGACGACGTATGCGCTTTCCGGGGCCGGTGCGGCGATCGCCGGAATTGTACTTACTTCATATCTCGGTACTGCAAAGGCGGACTTTGGTAAAGAATTAACCCTGCCGGTTATAACGGCCGTCGTACTCGGCGGTACGGCAATTACCGGCGGGAGCGGCAGTATTTTCGGGACGGCGCTTTCTGCGCTGGTAATTGGAATTATGCGATTCGGTTTATCGATGGCTGGAGTCAATACTCAGTATCTTGATATACCGGTCGGCATGTTACTGCTCATTATTGTTGCATCTCGCGGATTTTCCGGGAAAGGTTTTTCGAGTAATCTCACCGGTATTTTCCGCAAGCGATAGGGGAGGTCATCTTTAATAGCTTTGCTTTTAAAGATGTCTATAGGTGAAAACAACGGACGACAAAATCAGGAGGTAAAAAATGAAAAAACTGATGTCGATTATGTTGGCAGCGCTCTTGGTCGGCGTACCGGTATTTGCCGGCGGCTCAAGTGATCAGAGCTCTGGTGGTTCAAAGAAAGACGTTGTTGTCGTATTTATTCCGAAAATCAGCGGCAATGCTTTTTTTGAAGTAGCAAATGAAGGCGCTCAAAAACTGGCAAAGCAGGTCGGTTTTACCGTAAAGTATGACGGCAGCCCCGATGCAGCAGTGGCGAATCAGGTTAATATCATTAACAATGCTATTCAGCAAGGTGCCGATGCAATCTCAATTTCGACCGTTGATGCAGCCGGTGTCGATCAAGCATTGAAAGCAGCGCGCAAAGCCGGCCTTGCCGTTATGACATGGGACTCCGATTCCAATCCCGATGCACGGCAGCTTATGACATCTCAGGGAACCCCCGATATCCTCGGCAAAATGCTTGTAGATATGGGCGTTACCTCTCTTAAAGAAAGAGGTAAAAATCCCGATACGGATGTTATCAAATACTGCTGGCACTATTCTCAGGCAACGGTTACCGATCAGAATTCATGGCATGTCGCAGGCGAAGCTTATATTCGCCAAAAGTATCCCAAATGGGTTAATGTTGCGCCGGATAACTATTATTCGAACCAAGATGCAGAACGTGCAATTACAGTTGGAGAAGCGGTTCTGTCTGCTCACAAAGATATCGACTTAATTATTTGTAACGACTCGACTGCGCTTCCCGGTCAATGTCAAGCCGCACAAAACCTTGGTCTTAATCAGAAAAAGGTAACCATTACCGGGTTTGCAACACCGAATGCGATTAAGGGCTATTGCCGTGCAGGTATTCTTACTCGCTGGGGCTTGTGGGACTGCGGTATTCAAGGTGCAATTTCCTGTTACCTCGCCTACTGGGCAGCAACAGGACACAGTATGAAAGTCGGCGACACAATCGATATCCCTACCATCGGTAAGGTAACTATTCAGCCGAACACGGTACTTGATCCGAAAGCTTATACGGCAAACGATTCCGGTGTTGTATTGCTTCCGGAGCGCGCAGTATTCACAAAAGAAAACATGGATAAGTATAACTTCTAAATAGAGGTTATAGGGGAACCTTTAAAGACACAGCCGTTTTTAGAGGTTCCCTGTTATCACTTTTAATGATAGGAATGATAGTATGGCAGATTTAGACGGTTTAAAAACAGCTCACGATTATCACACGGATGTCCCTTTTGCCGTTGACGGTGCATTTTATGTCAAGGGGGCAGGCAATCTCGACTGGGGTATGAAAAAACACCTCTCGAATATCTTTAATCCTCAAACCGGTAATACCGTGATGTTCGCATTTGATCACGGTTATTTTATGGGGTCCGTCTCGGGACTCGAACGGCTCGACCTTTTAATTCCCCAGCTTAATGACCATGTCGATGTCCTTATGGCAACACGAGGCGCATTGCGCACCTGTGTGCGTCCCGACTGCAAAAAAGCTATTGCGCTCAGAGTATCTTCCGGTTCTTCTATGGTACAGGATGACTTAACCCATGAAGTTGTTGCCGTCAATATTGAAGATGCGATAAGGATGAATGCTGACTGCCTTGCAGTTCAGACTTTTATCGGCGGCGACGGTCAGCTGGAAAGCATCGATAATCTTTCTGCGGTTATTAATGCGGGAATCCGTTATAGCATACCGACCCTTGGCGTAGTCGCAGTCGGTAAGAACATGGAGCGCACCGCACAGTATTTTAAACTTGCAACGCGTATTGTTGCCGAACTCGGTGCAAATATTATAAAAACATATTATTGCGAAGATTTTGAAGAAATCGTTGCTGCATGTCCGGTGCCGATTGTAGTAGCCGGTGGAAAAAAGCTCCCCGAACAAGAAGCGCTCGCATTGGCTTATCATGCAATCCGCGACGGAGCCAGAGGGCTTGATATGGGCCGTAATATTTTCCAGAGTGCTCATTCTGTAGCGATGGCCGATGCAATCGGAAAAATCGTTCACCACAAATATACCGACAAAGAAGCGTTTGAATTCTATACGGAACAAATTAATAAAAAATAAAGGTACGACCAGGGCAAACAAATCTGACATGTTTGCCCTTTCTCTCAGCTTTTTAGTAGGAAGGCTAATTAATCAGTACTACCTCTTTATCCTTAATGCAGCTTCCCAGTCTTTACAAAAGACAGCGAGTGAGTATCTCCTACCGCCGTTTTGCAAGCGCTGTGCTGATCCTCGTACCGATAAATTGAATAAGTTCTACCATCACTAAAATAACGATGACCGCCGCCAGCATGATATCGCTGCGGAACCGCTGATAGCCGTATCGGATTGCCAAATCACCGAGACCGCCGCCGCCGATTGCGCCCGCCATTGCCGAATATCCGATAAGGTTAATAATAGTGAGCGTAATGCCTGCAACGAGGGGCGGCAGCGCTTCCGGTATCATCACTTTAAAGATAATCTCCATAGTAGATGACCCCATCGCGAGAGCCGCTTGGATAACACCGCGGTCGATTTCCAGCAAGGCGCTTTCGATAACCCGTGCAACAAAAGGGGCGGCAGCGATGGAAAGCGGCACGACCGTTGCGGCGGTTCCGATGCTGGTACCGATGATGAGCCGTGAAAACGGAAAGAGTAAAATCATCAATATAATAAACGGGAATGAGCGTAACACGTTTACCACCCGGTCGATAAGTTGATGCACCACCGGTCTCGGCATCAGGTTCCCCTCCGCAGTGATGCACAGCAGCACGCCGAGCGGCGCTCCGAGTATAAAAGAAAAGAGCGTAGAAAAGAATACCATTATAAGCGTTTGCCCCGTCGCCGTTCCTACCAGCTGCACTAACGCTGACCATGAACTCATTTATGTGTCTCCTCTACTTTGATACCGTTTTGGTTGAGATAAGCAAACGCTTTTTGCATATCTTCGGAGGAACCGTTAATATCGACAAAGAGGGTTCCGACCACCGTTTCCCCGACCTTCTGCATACCGCCTGCACAGATATTAAACTCAATACCGTAATCGCGGGAAATTTTACTCAAGACCGGCTCACTCGTAAGCTCGCCGGAGAACCGGAGCGTATAGGCGCCGCCGCTTTTAGACCATCGGATAAGCTGCGTGTCTTCGGGATTGAGCGGGTTGATATGCATTAAGAAGTCTTTGGTTACTTCCGACTTCGGCGCAGAAAAGATTTCACGCACGGAACCCGTTTCCGCCACGGCGCCGTTATCGATAACGGCCACTTGCTGACAGCAATCGCGCACTACTTCCATCTGATGCGTTATCATCACAACACTTAAATTCATATCCTTTTGCAGCCGCTTGAGCAGTTCCAAAATTGAGCGTGTTGTCTGCGGGTCAAGTGCGCTCGTCGCTTCATCACAAAAGAGGATATCGGGAGAAACCGCCAAGGCACGGGCAATAGCAACCCGCTGTTTTTGCCCGCCGGATAGGGTACTTACCCGCGCATCACCGCGTCCTTCAAGCCCGACAACATTCAGCATTTCTTCCACTTTCGCTGCGATAACACGCTTCGGCATTCCCGCAATTTCAAGCGGATAGGCGATATTGCCCGCAGCCGTGCGCGATGCAAATAAATTGAAATTCTGGAAAATCATCCCGATTTTTTTATGCTGATTTCGTAAGAGCTTACCCGTCAAGGTGTCTACGCGGGAGTCTCCGTAGTAAATCTCGCCCGAGTCAACCGGTTCCAAAAGGCTTATCAGCCGTACGAGCGTCGATTTCCCCGCGCCGCTTTTTCCGATAATTCCGAAAATCGTATGAGAAGGAATTTCAAGGCTGATATTATCCACCGCTTGAAGTTCTCCGTACCGCTTGTTTACGTTTACCAACCGTATCATCCGTACATACAAACAAAATATAAAACCTCTGTCAAGTTATTGCCGATAGGTGTATCATAATAGTATGTTATATGTTTAAGAAACAGTGATACACAAACGAGAGCTTCTAAAACTTACATCTCTTATAGCGCTCTCATATTGGAGGTAAACTCATGTATTTAAAACAGAAATTTCAAACACTACTGTCATTCGCGACAGTATTAAGCATGGTTGTGATGATCTTTGTATCCTCATGCTCTGCAAGTCCTGCTTCGGCAACAACGGTTTATGCCGATACAAAGCATTCGGATGCAATTACAAAAGAGACGATTACGTTGTTGGAAGGACTGCAAAGCGCAAACCGGCAGGTATCCGCAGCGATTTTACCGTCTGTGGTAACGCTTTCGGTTACCGAAATTAAGAAAGTCAGAAACCCGCTTTCGGGTGACGGTTTCCCGTGGTTCTTCTTCGGAATGCCTAATCAGGAGAACGGCGAAAAATCCGATGGAAAAGATAGCGGCGAACAGGAATATAAATCAGAAGGTATGGGATCGGGCGTTATCGTTCGTAAGAGCGGTAACACCTATTATGTGCTGACTAATCAGCATGTTACCGGTACGGCTGAAAAGATTATCGTCAAGTTGTATAACGGACATACTGCGGAAGGAAAATTGGTCGGTGGTGACCAGCGGCGGGATATCGCATTGGTTTCGTTTGAATCCACCGAAAAAGATATTGTCATTGCCGAATTGGGTAATTCCGACGCAGTAGAAGTCGGCGATATCGTATTTGCTGTCGGTTCTCCGCTCGGGTATGTTTCGACGGTTACCCGCGGTATGGTCAGTGCGGTAGGACGGTCGGGCGGCCCGAATAATAACATCAACGACTTTATCCAAACCGATGCGGCAATCAATCAGGGGAATTCCGGCGGCCCGCTCGTGAATATCTACGGGCAAGTTATCGGCATTAATACTTGGATTGCATCGTCGAGCGGCGGATCCCAAGGGCTTGGCTTTTCCATTCCGATCAACAACGTTAAAGGCGCAATCGACTCGCTCATTTCCGACGGTAAATTGAAATACGGATGGGTCGGTGTCCAACTGACGAGCGCCGACGAAACGGTTATGAAAGCCCTAGGGCTCGGTGAAAAAACCGGAGCATTGGCTATCGATATATTTTTAGGTTCTCCTGCGTTTAAAGGCGGCATCCGCCCGGGCGATTTTGTCGTTAAGCTGAACGGCAAAGAAGTAAAGAGTGTCGATCAACTTGTCCGCGATGTCGGTGATCTTCGCAGTGGAACGACAGCAGAATTTGTAGTTATCCGTGACGGCAAAGAACAAACATTTTCCGTAAAAATTGAAGATCGAGATCAAAACATCGTTACCGATTCGTCAAAACTCTGGCCGGGATTTATCGGTTACGAGCTCAGTGATGAAATACGTGATAAATTAAAGCTCGATAAAAAGCAAACGGGAGTACTGGTAACCAACATTACCAATAAAACACCCGCCGTTATTATCGGGCTTAAATCCGGCGACGTTATTACTGCGGTAAACGATGTATCGGTAGCGAATATGCGCGAATTCTATCGTGAATTATCAAAGCTCAAAAAAGAAGTATGGTTCGATGTATTACGTGAAGGGCAAACACTATCGACCTTACGTTATAAGTTTTAATAGAAGCTAAAAAAGGAAAACGCCGATTAACCCATCAGGATTAATCGGCGTTTTTTATACGTATTGCCTGCCCATGTTTGTAAAGGATGGCTCCAACCGATTATTTCACTCGCATAACGAAAACGCCTTTCCAATCTGCGGGCGGCGGAGAACTCCGATAATGTTCGATTCTTTCTAAGAAAACTTTTGCCGGTTTATCGTTATATTTTTCTACGCATTCCAAAAAATATTTTTCGGCAGTTTTCCATTTCCGCTGCCGATAATAGTCAAGCCCCGTTTCAAAAAGCTTTTTTAAATCATAAATTTTATCGCCGGTATTTTTTTTAGCTTCTTGCAACACTTCAAAAATACGTACAACCTCCGTTTTCCCTTTAACCGTTATATAATCAAGCTCACGGCAAATAAATGCATTTCCCAGATTGTTGTAGACAGCCTCAGAAATAATAGTCTTTGATCCATACTGTTTATTTGCGCCTTCAAGCCGTGCCGCCAAATTAACCGTATCACCGATAGAAGTGAAATCTTTTCTCGTTTCGGAACCGACAGGGCCGAATATAACGTAGCCCGTATTTATACCGATGCCGAGAGAAATTGTTTCTCTCCCTACCTTTAGAGCTGCCAGCTGTTCGCGATAGAGTGCTTCCCGTATTTCCATCGCTGCCTTACAAGCGTTGATCTCTTTTTTAGGACCTGCAAAAAAAGCCATCATTTCGTCTCCGACATACTTATCGACATCGCCGCCGTTATCAAAAATAATTTTAGTTTCGATGTTTAGGTAGCGATTTAACATCAATATGACCTCTCTCGCCGGCAATTTTTCGCAAAGCTTTGTAAAGCCTCTGATATCGGTAAAAAGGAAACAAAGATTTCGCGAGATACTTTTGGAACCGACATCTTTTTCCGCATTTCTAAGAGTATGGAACGAAATATATGGAAGCATACCACGCACAAGCGTAATAATATTTTTTATTTCTTTTGAAAGCGTTTTTATTTCGTCACGCGTTTTAAGATTATCATCAAACACAAGTTTGTGTGCATCGATCTTTGCATTTCCTGAAAATATTTCGTTTAATATATTAGTCGTCTTTCTAATATTTACACAAAGCTGAATAATAGGCTCGGCAATAAAATCGGCAAGAAAAAGTGTAATAATTATCGCCGCATACAAGAAAATAGCTGCAAGTGCAAAGATAAATACTTTTGCTTGGAAGTATGGCCGGTCAAGTATCTCTTTCATATATGTTACGACGGAAAACCCGACGAGTCTTTGGCCGTCTTTGCGTGAAAAGGTTATGGGGTGTACATAAAGGCACATCCGCTTGTCCGCTTTATAAATAGGCTGGCTCCGGGTATTTATATTTTGAAAATGTTTTATGTAAAGAGCAGCTTCTTCCGCAGTAATGCGTTTTTCTTCTGCGGGTATATTGCGCACCGCCCCTTGTTCTGTTGTATAGGAGAATACATTGAAATCGGGAAGCACTGTAGTATTATCAATCTTATCAAGAAATACCGGTTCTTTACTGTCCGTTGTAATAATATCTACGCGCCGGTGCGGAAACGGGGAAGATGCATTCGTTTTTTTTATTCCTTCGAGAAAGGCGCTTATTTTTGCATGAAGCCCGTCGGAAAATCCGTAGATTGCCGCCACTTGTTCGGCTTGGTTCTTACCGGTTGTATTCACATTTTGCGTTAACAGCAATTTATAGTTCTTTAAATCCGTATAAATAAAGACTGAAATAATAATAATAATTGCGATAAGAATTACGCCGGCTATTTTACTCTTTAGATGTGTCTTCTTTTGGGGAGACTTTATACGACCGATCAACTCTTGAACTTGTCGCTTTATATTGAATTTTTTTTTGTTTTCCGGCTGTTTATCCGACTCCTCTGTTTTTTCACTTTCTAAAATAAGTTGTTTGTATGCGGAATACGTTTCATTTCTCGCTTTTATTAATGCAATGCCATAGCTGATTAAAAAAATATGGAACGTAAGTGCCAAAAAAAAGGCCATATACACCAAAATACTTAGCGACTGGAACCAGCGTATGGTGTTTGCAAATACCGTCATCCCTGAGATGGCAGCCGCAAGATAGCACGTTACAGCAACAAATGCAGAGATAATAACGATATTCTGTGTTATTCTCTTATTAAAGATTGATATAAATATTATGAGGAATGCTACGGGCAGTAAAAAAAATGAAAAACAACTTACATAAAAAAATAGAAAATTTTGTTGCACTAAGCCGGAGAATAAAACTGTAAAAGGGTAGAGAAGCTGCGGCGTTCGCGTATGATTAACAAGATCCATTTTGTCCATACCAAAAGGTAAGAATATCAGCGCAACAAAAATAACAAGAGAGACAATTTGCATCTTGTAGGGGAACTCTACGGTCTGTTTATGTACTGTTTCTAACTTTTCGTCTTCGATTACACGCATCTCAATGTCCTATATTTTTAGAATAGCTTATAACACAAAAGGATATCTTTCAACAGCCTGTCGATATGTTAATTATCGCTTATAGTGTATATTCTCGACATCTTTTGTCAAGGGAACGCCCCGCGTGCCAGGGTAAATACACTAGGCGATTTTTTAACAGCTCCGCAAAATAATTAGGAATCACGGCAGCTGCAGCAAATAATCGGCGTATTCGACGTTTTCCTGATTCGCCGCAACACTTCAAGTCCATTCAACTGAGGGAGCATGAATGCAACGTGGAAGCTCCAGTACACCCGCAATGACGATAATACGCTCACACTGCGCGGCAGCGACTTACCCAAAGAGCTGGCAAACCTTACCTTGTCTCGGCAAGGGCGCTAACGCCAACGAAGCGCAGGGCAAGCGCATCAGATGCTTGTTTAATATTCCCGCAGAAAAAGCGGAGCTGTTCAACCGGAATTGAACCTCTACGCTTGCCCTGCCGCCGTAAAAAAATTACACAAAATTTTATTCAAAATTTTGTGTATAAGAGAGACGCTGCTTAAATACCCGTGCCCGTCTTCCGCATATCCTGAATAACCATTTGAGGTACCGTATTGCCGTTAAAGGTATTCCGGCTTAGTGTGAATACGGCATCGATACTGTCGCCGATTTTAAATTCGACGTTCAATTTATCCGCTGCCTGCCAATACACCGCTGTCCATTTATATGTTCCGCAGTCGAACGTAAGGCGTAAATGCTGCGGCTGGGTTTTACCCATAATTGAGGCGGCAGTTAGTTTGACTCCTTTAGCGGCAAATTGCAGCGCCGGAAAGCCTTCGCCGTAGGGCTCAAAGGTGTCAAGTACGGTTAAAAGATCAGGCGTTAAATAATCATGCGGGAGTTCCGCATCGATGGAAAGCGGAGGGTTTTCGGAATTTTCGTCAAATTCGATAGCAGCGGTGAATTCTTGAACTTTCTTTAAAAACGGCGCAAGTTTTTCTTGCATTAAGCTGAATCCTGCGGCAAATGCATGTCCGCCGTAGTCAAGGAAAAAATCGGGATATGCTTCCGGCAAAGAGAGCACCCGATAGCCGCGGGCGGAACGAAGCGAACCGACTGCGGTTCCGTCTTCCATAAGACAGATAACCATACTCGGCACGTTAAACTTATCTGCAAGCCGGTTTGAAAGGATACCGGTAATGCCGCGATGGATTTTATCGCTTACAACAACGGTGAGCTTTTCGCGGTATTTTGCAAGACTTTCTCGCGCAATCGGTTCGGCAATTGCCCAGCCGGTCTTTCCGAGTTCTTTCCGCTCCTCGTTCATTGCAACAACCGCATCTGCAAGTTCATTGCGTACCGCTGCGTTTTGCTCAAGGAAAAGTCTGATTGCCGTTTCCGGTTTACCCATCCGTCCGGTTGCGTTGATAACAGGCGTAATATTCCACGCAATATCGTTGGTGCCGATGTGCTTACCGATAAGCCCCTGTTTTATCATCAACTCGGAAAGACCGGCACGCGGCGCGGCATTGATGGCTGCTAAGCCTTGCTTTACCAATATCCGGTTTTCTCCGGTCAGCTGCATCAAGTCTGCAAGCAGCGAAAGTGCGACGAGTTGTAATTCACGCTTTTCTTTTTCACCGTACATGTTATGCGCTTGTTGGATGAGCGTAATAAAGATATTGAAAAAGCCGTCGAGTTCGGACATCGGCGTGTCGTTGTACTTGCCAATCCGCGATAAATTCTTTAACCGCAAAAGGCTCATCTCGGCAAGCTGAGGCGCAATCTTTGCGCATTCGAGTCTAAAATCACTCACATAAAACTCAACCGACTTACCGAACACTTTTTCCAGCTGCTTGAGTTGTAAGTCTTTATCCCAGACAAAAATCTGCTGCCCCTGCAAAAATCTGCCGAGCCGAGTATCTGAAAACGGAACCATACCGGGGATAATCGTTTCCGTGATTCGAGCTGTTTCAACCAAATTGACGGTATGGATAGCTTCCACTGCAAAGGCATCGTTAACGGGGCGCACATTCAATAGGCAAATCTGCTGTTTATAAATGTCGAGAAGTCCGAAGCGCAGGGCGGTAACAACCTTCCACGCCGTAGCGCATCCGGAAAGATGTTCGTTGGGATAGCCCGATCCCGGCACCTTACAGTTAATGATGACTGCGGCATCGGGAAGCGTATCCTGCGGGGTGTGATGATCGATGACGATAACATCGATTCCTTTTTCCGCAGCGTAAGCGACTTCTTGAATATTGGAAATACCGCAGTCTACGGTAATGATGAGGGTGCCGCCGTCGGCTTCATGTGCATCAACCGCTTTGCAGGAAAGTCCGTACGGTTCGTCGCCGGTGGGAATACGCCATGTCGTCGGAATGCCTAAATCGGTGAGCGCTTCGTAGAGCACGGTAACGGCGGTGATCCCGTCCACATCGCGGTCTCCAAAAATAAGTACCCGCTCACCTTCTTCCTTTGCATCGAGGATCCGGTCAACGGCATCCTCCATATTTACAAAAAGAAAGGGATTGTACACATAGCGCAGATCGTTTTCAAGGTGAAAAAATGCCTCGCGCCCTTCGGCAATACCGCGCCGCAGCAAAATCGATGCAACGAGCGGAGTGCAGCCGTATTGCTGCGCCATGGAGCGGACAACACTCGGGTCTATATCTTTTTTTTCCCAATTCACTGTATGGTACCGGAAGCGCGGCTATAAATCGGCCGCAGAGATTTCTTTGAACACTAACGGACGCATTTGCGGCTTCTCCGCTGCATACCGTATCGCTGTTTTGATCATATCGGAAGCAGCCGGAAGGCACTCCGCATCCTTACCGTACACGTCCATGATGAGGTCGCCTTTTTTTACGGCATCGCCTGCGTGCTTATGCAGAATCATACCGGCATCGGGACACACCGCATCGGTAGTTTTATTGCGGCCGACCCCAAGATTAACTCCGGCAATACCGATTTTGAACGCATCGATATCCGCGATAAAGCCGTCCTGTTCCGCTTTAATGTGGCAGGTGTGCGGGCTGCGGCGCTTTCCGCATTCGGCCACAAACTGCTCTGCATTGCCGCCTTGCAGCGTAATGTTTTCTAAAAACAGCTCAAGCGCTTTGCCGCTGCGAAGCGCCTCTTGCGCTTTTTGAATTCCTTCTTCTTTTGATGCAGCCTTATGACCAAGCACGAGCATCCAGCCTGCAAGCTGTAATGTTAAGTTGGTTACATCCTCAGGCCCTGTGCCTTTCAGAACATTGTAGGTTTCTTCCATTTCCAAGAAGTTACCGACTGCATTTCCTAAAGGCTCATACATATTGGTTATCATCGCGATAACTTTTTTCCCCATCGC
The DNA here is from genome assembly GCF_024181185.1 of Treponema sp. OMZ 906. Classification (NCBI taxonomy): domain Bacteria; kingdom Pseudomonadati; phylum Spirochaetota; class Spirochaetia; order Treponematales; family Treponemataceae; genus Treponema; species Treponema sp. OMZ 906. Next base: position 375,733 of record NZ_CP051196.1, read on the forward strand.
GGTGCCGGTACCGACAAGGCTCTTTGCGAGCGCTTCAGCTTCGGGCAGCGTTTTCATAAAGGCGCCGCTTCCGCATTTTACATCGAACACCAGCGCTTCGGCACCTTCTGCAACTTTCTTGGAGAGAATACTCGCCGTAATGAGCGGCACCGATTCAACGGTTGCCGTAACATCGCGCAGGGCATAAATCAGCCGGTCGGCAGGGACAATCTCTTTTGTCTGCCCTGTCATTGCAAAGCCGATTTTTTTGATATAATTACGGAATTGGTCAACGGAAAGGCCGGTCTTATATCCGGTAATCGATTCAAGTTTATCGAGCGTACCACCGGTGTGACCAAGCGCACGACCGCTCATCATCGGAACTTTCACCCCGCAAGCAGCTACAATAGGAGCAAGCGGTAAAGAAAGCTTATCTCCGACACCGCCGGTGGAGTGTTTGTCGACAAAGGGACCTTCAATCCCCGACAAGTCCATGACTGCCCCGGAATGCAGCATTACATCGGTAAGAACGGCGGTTTCATCAAATGTCATACCGTTAAAGTAAACCGCCATCAGCCATGCGGCCATTTGATAGTCGGGAATCTCTCCGGCCACATATCCGTTCACTAAAAAGGCAATTTCTTCCCGAGAGAGCGTTCCTGCGCCGGTTTCTCTAAACCCGCGCTTTTTCATAATGATATCAACTGCACGCATGTTTTTCTTCCTCTTTTAATTGAAGGCCTTGCGCCACGCGGCGGGATTACCCGGGCCAACCCATTTATTGAGGGCAAAACCGTTCCGTAAACTTAACGTGATAAATTTCTTTGCGCGGAGGGCTGCTTCATACGGTTCAAGCCCGAAACCCAAGCCCGCAGTAATTGCAGCGGCAACGGTACAACCGCACCCGTGAGTCCATTCGGTTTTAATCAGCTCAGCTTCGAGATAGCGGAAATCCTTGCCATCGTAGAAAACATCGATGGATGTCTCTGCATCTTTCAATTTTGAGCCTCCCTTAATGAATACATGCGGAGCGCCCATATCGTAAATCCGTTTTGCGGCATCTTTAATTTCTTCTAATGTCGAAGGCGTATCGATATGAGCAATCTGACCTGCTTCAAACACATTCGGCGTAATAATCTTTGCAAGCGGCAACAGTTTTTTAATCAACAGCTCATTGATTTCCGGATTAAGCGGCAAATTCCCGCCTTTACAGATCATTACCGGATCAAGAACATAGTTTTCTACCTTATATTTACCGAGATACTCGGCAGCAAGTTCGATTGCGTATGGAGTTGCCAACATTCCCGTTTTTGCCGCATCAACGCCGATACCGTTAAAAATGGTTTCGAGCTGTGACCGCAGTGAATCTTCACCGATCGGGAACACCTCATGGCTCCAATCCTTATGGGGGTTCATGGTAGCAACCAAAGTAATCGCTGCCATACCGTATCCGCCATACTCCTGAAATGTTTTTAAATCCGCTTCAAGCCCTGCTCCTCCGGATGCATCGGAACCGGCAATTGTCGCTAATTTTACCATTTTATACTCCTCAATTATGAAAATATCTACGAGTGAGAACTATATCACATTTGCTCGTTAAGTCAAGATCGGTGCGAGATTGTTGCGGGATAGCCCTCTGGTATCTTTTTAGGCTTTCCGATATAATTACCGATACATTCCATAAGACAAGGTATCTCTAAAAACTCGGTTAGATTTTTAGAGGTTCCCTACTATTTGTTTTCTTACTACGCCTTACCGTTAAGGAGGATCTTGGATGAAAAAATCATTATTATCGTTTATATTATTTTGCTTACTCATAATCGCTGCAGGATGTAAAACAGCTCCGGAAGATAAAACTCCCAAACTTACGCCCGTAGAAACTGCAAAAGCGTCTGCCTCGGATGTACAGGTAGTACAGACTGAAAACAAATCAGAGACAATGCAAAACTCGGCTACTGCGGCCATGCCTTCCGATTCAGAAAAGGTCGAACCTAAAAAAGTCGAGCCTCAAAAAGCTGAAGCAAAAACGTCTACGTCGACGCGAGCACCCGCTCAGAAGGTAACACCTCGAAAAACGACTGCTCAATCGGGAAGCGTTGCTAAAAACATGCCTCAAGCGAAAAACGCTCAGACAAAGCCCGCTAAACAGGGGTCGGCACAGCAGAAAACTGCGAAGTCAAATGCATCCGGCGCATCGGCTAAAAAAACCGACACGCCTAAGCAATCGGCAACGACTACGCCCTCAAAAGCGACGACAAAAGAGTCTGTTCAGAAGGAAACGCCTCAAAAAGCAGCGGCTGCAAAAACTGACGCCTCTAAGCAATCGGTAAAGACTGCACCCCAAAAGGCACCGGCGAAAGAATCTACTCAGAAGGAAACACCACAAAAGGCTGCTGCTCAATCGGGAAGCGCTTCTAAAAACAAAACCGCTTCTCAAGCAAAAAATGCTCAGACAAAGCCCGCTAAACAAGATCCGAAACAACAAGAAACGGCAAAGTCTAAAGCAACCGCAAAAAATAATAAGCAGTCTGCATCTCCGGAAGCGGTTAAGAAAGAGGCACCTAAACCGGCATCTACGAAGTCAGTTAAGAAAGATGCTCCTAAAACGATAGCCTCGACCAAGCAAGGGGCTGGTGATAAGGCTGTTTCTACAAAACAGCCTCAAAACAAAAAGGCTGAAGCTAAAACAAAAGAACCAGCTGCTCAAACGGCAGCAGCTCAAATTACCGACATTTCATGGATGATTGAGCAGGCTGATGCGTCCTTTGTTTCAAAACAGCATAAAGGTAAGGGAAAAATCTTTGTTACTATGCTTGCAAAATACAAAGGTGATCTAACAGCTCAAGACTTTAAAGAAGCTTTCTTTGCTTCACCCGCTGATGTGTGGGGGCTTGATGAGCAAAGTGCAAAGGGGCTGATGGAGATTAATAAAAAAGAGAAACTCTTGATGCTGAAACATCTGTCTTCGGGTGAAGGTGAGGGAGCGGCCGCTCTTGGAAAGTGGTTCGCATCGGTTACACTTGAGGGGCAGAAGCCGTTTGAAAAAGAATTGAATGTAACCGGAATCGGCGGCAAAACCGTTATGGAAGATAAGTCTACTAAAGGAGCCGCAAAAGGAAAAGTTCTCTTCCTTATTGTCCCTGCTGCGAAAGCAGAAAACGAACAGCAAGCACTTACAATGCCGGTTATACAATCCGTTTCCCGCGATTCCGATACAATAGAGATTATCTTTTCGGTTAACGATCCGCGGGTTAAAAATGCTTATTTCTATTTTGACGTGCCGGGAGAAGAATACTATCGCGATTCAGGTTCGATGATCGATGCAACGGGAAAGCCGGTAAACGGATGCCGCTCGTTCTCTACCGATGGAAAAAAATGCCAGTATGTACTCCGCAAAGATGCAACCAATAAAGACTGGTTTGGCAAGGCGACTCAATGCTTCCTCGTTGTTTCCGATGTAAACCGCGTTGCCTCCCCCTGGGAAGAACGCCACCGCACTATCAGCGCCGCATCGCGCATCGCAAAATAGCAATTATGGCGGGGTAATTAGATATTCTTTTGAATACCCCGCCATCCCATGGCGGAATTGATACGGAATATATGGATTATATAGCATTGCTCAGAGGTATCAATGTTGGAAGTTCTGTAAAAATTAACATGAAAGAATTGAAAACATTATTTGAGCAATGCGGTTTTTCAAACATTTCAACATATATCAATTCCGGAAATGTCATTTTTCAATCACATGACGCGAAAAATAGTATCACAGAGAATATTGAACAAGCATTGCATATAACGACCGGGAATGAAGTAAAAGTATTGGTAAAAACAAAAAGTGAGATGGTAAAAATAGCAAAGAGCATCCCTAGTGAGTGGCAAAATAATGATGCTCAAAAGACTGATGTAGCCTATTTATTTGACTCAATAGATAATGAAAACATAATAAATGAATTACCAATAAGAAAAGAATATATACAATTAATATATGTTAAGGGTGCGTTAATCTGGAGTGTTCGGCGAGAAGATTATAATAAAAGCCATTTAAATAAAATAATATCGCATAAAGTATATAAAGATATGACAATACGAAATGTTAATACGACTCGATATCTTGCAACGTGCTAATAAAAAAAATTATCTAGTATTTACTTCAACCTAACATTGCTTCGCAAGGCAGGCGATACGGTGAGGATTAATTTTTTCGCAGCAACGGCATATCGTCAAATAAACTCTCCGTTAGCCTTTTGAAAGAGACTGTTAAGCAGTTGTACATCCGTGTACCTCTCTACCGATGTACGTCCATGTACATCGGTAGAGGACAAGTTTTGTTCCAAAACTTGTTTCTGACTTATTCCCCGCCCATCCTTGGGCGTTCTGACGACGAGATTTGTGCATAACACAAATCTCGCTCCTGTATAAAACCACTGCCATCCTTGGCAGTTCTGAAGATGCTAGGAGCGTACAAAAAACATCCGCAGGCACGGTAAAGAATGTACATTCTTTACCTACGTGTTTGCAGAGCAAACACGCTACTGACTGGAAACACCGCCGTCCATGGCGGTTTTGATACGTTGAGGATTAATTTTTTCGCAGTAACGGCATATCGTCAAATAAACCCTTCCGTAAGCCTTTTGAAATAGACGGTGCAGATGCTAGGAGCGTACAAAAAACACCCGCAGGCGTACTTGTTGTACGTCGAGGACTGTTTTTTGTTAAGCGACAACGCAGATGCGTCGTATATTTCAAAAGGTGTTACTAGGGTAAGTACGCCGTATTGATATTCCTCAACGCATCGAAGAGCTTACGCTTTAACTCATAGTTGCCGTCTGTCAGCTTATCCAAGCGGGAACGAGCGGTTTTTCTGCCTGAATTATCCTGATAGCTGCATGTACAGGTAGAAGAAATATACCCCTGCATTTCTGCATGACGGATAATCATCGGAATGTCGGCAAGGCAGAGCGGGCGGATAAAGGTCAATGGGAATTTATCAAACTTCAGTACCGGAGGCATTGCTGCAAGCTCTCCTTTCGTCAGTGCATTCATTAGTGCCGTTTCCAGAATATCGTCTAAGTGGTGGCCGAGCGCAATTTTATTAAAACCGTGCTCCTGCGCGTATTTGCTCAGCTCCAACCGGCGCTGACTGGAACACCACCAGCAGTTCATCTTTTTGCCTGTTTTAAGCCGCTCAAGCACCGAAATGGTTTTGATACTTAACTCAATTCCCCAGCTTTTAAACCGCTCTGCCAATTCAGGCGCGAACGCTGACCCGATATCCGTGGCGATATGAAGTGCGGCGGCTTCAAAAACCGGATGCCGGCGATGGAGCCGTGCTGCAAAATATTCTGCAAGAGCGGTCGAATCTTTCCCGCCGGAAGCGGCAATCAAAATACGATCGTCTTCTTCTATCATATTATATTCGGAAACGGCTTTATCAATTGTTCTAAATAGTTTAGGGTTTGCCATAGAGAATAGCAGGAAATGCGATAGCCTATTACCGCTGCCGGTACAAAATATGACTTGGCATTATTGATGCCCGCTTGCACCGGCGTCTATATAGCTATAGAGTGTGTATTTGGAAATGCCGAAGTAGGTTGAAATTTTATCGCCGGATTTTGTAATTAAAAAAGCACCGGATCCATTTAAAAACTTAATCGCTGCGATCTTGTCTTCTTTATTCATCAATGCAACCGGTTTACCCACAATACGGACAGACTGTTCGATAAGTTCGTCCAATAGATCGTTGACATTCTGCGGAATATTTTCAGGTTCATTTTTAGCACTGATAGGCGAAATCAGCTGCTGCAACACGTTCTCTGCCATCTGCATCGGTGTAATATCAAGATTAATCGAAAACACTGCCTCGATTGCATTATTTTCGCCTCTGATAAACATACTGCTCGATTTAAGAATGCGCCCATCCTTCGTTTTTGTCAGATAACTGAGCTTATCTTCCAGCGTTTTATGATCACTATGCAACGCCTCAAGCACTACATGAGACGGCCCGTCGCCAATTTTCCGCATCGTAACAGTACCGTTTTCTATAATGACAATTGAACTATTGGTATAGTCGGCGGTGAGATCATGCACAAGTACTTCACAATTATTACCAAAGTGGATAGCGATACCGTGTGCGATTTGCTGCAGCATCGCAAGAGTGTGTTTGGACATCATATCGTGTAATTCCTTTTATCTCTCATTATTTTTTTAACTGAACATCATTTTGCAACTTATGTATTGCCTGATTGAGTCGTTGCACCGCGGCATTTTGAGGGTCTGCTTCGATAGCTTTGTGTAAATACTCGATAGCGGTTTCCGACTCAGTATTTTCCGTCATTAAGTAGGAATAAGCCGCTAAGTACCACGCTAACTGTAATTCGGCAGGTGAAAGGTCGCCGGTTTCTGCGGCGGCTTTATATTCATCGCTCGCTTTAAGGTAATTCCCCTGCTGTGCAAAGCTCTTTGCCCGTATGTCGGCACTCATCAACACGTATTTTCCTTTTAAGCCGGATCGATTATCGGGATCGAGCGCCGGTACTTGCATACGCAGAGAATCATAGCGGTGTGCTTCTGCATTGCCGACCGTGTTTAAAAAGGTGTCAATTGCTCGCGCTTTTTCCTGTCCTTTTGTAGTATTGATATGCTTTCGTGCCTCAATCACCTTCGTCCGCTGCGCAGTCAATGCTTTAATTTTTTCTATTAGCTGAGCTTCGGTTTTTATATCCGCTTCTATAACAGCAGAGGCATACATATCCTGTTCGGCTGTTTGCAGTATGATAAAAGGGATATCAGGTACTGCATATTCGGAAAACAACAGATAGTTCTTTTGAGCTGCTTCCCGTTCATTTTCCGAAGGGTTATGCAGCAAGTCGATAAAGCGGACGGCATAGAGCTGCGCCAATTCCGTTTTGCATGATTCGGTAAGAATGTTTTTTGAAAAATCTTTTGCTTCTTTTGACCAATCGGAACCGGTAAAGATAAGCAGTATATCTCTTTCATCTCTATTAGGGTTTTGGTTATTTCTCGTGGTGTTCTTTCCTGCTGAGGCGGTAGAAATACAGCTACTCACCATAACAACAAGGCAGAAGCCGATACATAGTAATCCATATCGATATAATTTTTGCATAGAACGATTATAGCATTAAATTAACAAATCGCAAAGAGATTTTTTTAGACGGTATCAGAGGTAGAGACACCGTTTTACTCCATGATAGTGATTTCGACACGCCGATTTAGTGCGCGTTCCGCTTCGGTTGTATTTGATGCGATCGGCTTTGAGCCACCTGCTCCGCTATAGATGAATACACCGGACGGGATGCCGCGTTTGGTCAGTTCATCAACAACCGTTTTTGCTCGCCGGAGGGACAGCCCGTGTTGGGTGCTTTTGTCACCGACATCAGCAGTATGGCCTTCAACAAAAAGGTTTTTAAAGGTTAGCGTTTTTAATACGGCGGCTATTTCATCGAGTTTTTTATCTTCTCCATGTAACAACTCCGCCTTATCCGCAACGAAATGTAAATTTTTCAAATTTAATAATATGCCGCGCGGTGTTTCCTGCACATTAAAAATACCGTCTCCCTTATCTTTTATGCGCTCCTTGTTTGAGCTCTCCGGTTTCACCGGATTCTTGGAGTGATCAAGTAATGCCGTTGTCGGTACGGAACCACCGTTGTAAACGGTATGCTGCCCGTAATTGTAAAAGTGCAGTAAAAAGCCGCGCTGCCGAATCGATTCAGCACCCTTATAGAAAAATGTTTCATCGATTTTTTCCCGAATAAAGAGCGGGCGATTCCGATCATCCAGATAAATATCCGCCGTTCTGCTTCCTTCCGAACGAAGCATATCAGCATCCCCTAAATGATCTTCACCGTGGTACCGCAAGGCGAATACTGCCTTTACATAATGAGTATCGGTTCCATTGTACTTCTTTTTGCCGATGTATTGATATTCAGCCAACACCGGTATTCTCGTAGGATTTTTCCCTTGCTGCGGACACACTACGATAGTGCTTTCAGCTGTCCATTTTTTTCCGCTTTCCTGTTGTTCGAGTCGCTGCGTAGGACTTGTCGGGAAATTCCGCAGCAGCGGATAGCCGGTATCTTGTGTAAAGTGAAGGGCTGCTATCTTTGTGCCGTCCGTTCCCCGATGGGCCGACTGCGTAAAAGCAATCGGTCTGATTTCATCAAGTTTTTTTGCCGTGCCGACCATATTCTTGCGGGTTTCTTCCAGCACAAAGGCTTCTCCTTCATACCGATAGGCCGGCTCGTCATTATAAACGGTAGCTTTTTCATCAAGGTAGATATAGGCTTCTCGATAGGTAAGCCCTGCATAAGTATCGTTTTTATAAACCGAATAGTCGGCGCGCTCCGAAATGGTAATTCTTCCGTTCTCTGTAAACGCAATGACCGGAATCAATACACAGACAATAGATAGTATCGTTCGTTTCACTCATTTCTCCTCTAAAAAGCGCTAGCAGCACCGGCTTGTATCAGGTGTCTTTTATTATCATCGTCAAATACAAAGAAGATAATTACCGCCTCTGCCATGGTTGCAGGTTCCGGGATGTGTTACGGCAACCGTATTCATCAATATTTTCTTCGAGCAATACCGGCCGCTCTTTTTAGAAAACGAAATGAAGCCGTATTTACCTCACGTATAAATTTAACAAAAACCTTGACACCCTATTGGATAGGGGTATATAAAACCTCAGTAAAGAAGAAAGAAATCAGATGAAGCATTTAGTAACTGCTATAAAAAATGCAGAAAAGGAGGTAACCCATGGAAGAAGTTAATGTATTTGAAAGTATTATGAATGGACTTTCAGAAAGTCTTGAGTATGCAAAAGGAAAACCCAATAAGGCGCGGAAAATAACCATAACTATTGCAGACTTACCTTCATATCATTGTAAAGAAATAAAGCAGATTAGAGAGGAGTTAAATCTTACACAGAAAAATTTTGCTTGTGTGCTTGGCGTATCCCCAAAAACTGTAGAGGCTTGGGAAGCAGGTAGAAATGTACCGCAGGGTATGGCTCAAAGATTTTTACAGATGCTTCAATTGGGCGGAAAAAAAATGCTGCAGGATTTTAAGGTCATTGATTTTGCAAGATAGTTTGATTGCTTTAGAAGTAAACGGTATCAGCGATTGCCTCTGTTGATTTTACTGTCAAAATCGGTACAATCGGCATAGCTCCAACTTTGAGGTTTCTATGATTCTGTTTATCTCGTTTCTTATCATTTTGGCAATGCTGTCGACCAAAATCAGCGATAAATTCGGGTTGCCGCTCCTTATCGGTTTTATTCTTATCGGTGTTCTTGTTGGCGGTGATGTCTTAAATTTATTCTATTTTGATAATGCCCTTTTAACAAAAAAAATTGCTGATATCCTGCTGATCTTTATTATTTTTGACGGCGGATTTTGCATTACAAAGGAGACGTTTCAAAGAGTTGCCGGCCCGTCGATGACGCTTGCAACCCTCGGTGTTGCACTTACTTCCGTGACGCTTGGATTTTTAATTCACTTTATCCTTAAACTAGAGTTAACCTATTCGATGCTGATTTCTTCTATTATTTCTTCTACCGATGCCGCTGGTGTTTTTATGATTACCAAGTCCAATCCGATTAAGGATAAGCTTGCCGCAACGCTCAATGTTGAATCCGCTGCGAACGACCCGATGGCGATTTTGCTTACCCTCACCTTTGTGCATATTGCAACAGGGGCTTTTAAGTCCCCAGCCTTGGCGGTAGCAGAGCTTATTTGGCAATTTGTCGGCGGTATCATTATCGGCTACTTTGCTTTTCAAATTTCGATATGGCTGTTTAACCGGCTGCAGTCGGATAACAGAGGAAACTATAATGTGCTGATACTGGGATGTGTGTTGCTTGGATATGGCGGGGCGGAGCTCTGTCAAGCAAACGGGATTATCGCAGTGTTTTTTATGGGGTACTGGATCGGCAATACCGCTTTTCCTGCAAAGCGCAGCGTCGGAAATTTTCTCGAAAGCATTTCTACAATCTTTAATATCACACTTTTTATTATGCTGGGGCTTTTGTCATTTCCACACCATTTTGTTCATATCTGGAAAGAAGCGCTCATTATTGTCGGTATTATGATGTTTGTCGCCCGTCCACTTGCCGTGTTGGTTTCCACGTTTCCGTTTCAATATACACGGAAGGAAAAATTCTTTTTAATGTGGGGAGGGATTAAAGGTGCGGTTCCGATTGTTCTTGCAACCTATCCCCTTGCAAACGGGTTGGATAAGGACGGCTTTATTTTTAACTCTATCTTTTTTGCCGTTTTCCTTTCCTGTATTATTCAGGGAACCACGCTTGCTCCGCTTGCTCGGCTCTTGAAATTTACCAACCCTAAAAAACCGGAATCGCTGTATTCGGTCGAGCTGTATTCGCTTAAAGCAAGCGATATTGATATCTTCGATATTTATATTGAAGATCATTCCGGCAGCATCGGTCAAAAGATCAGCGAGCTTCATCTTGATAAGGATACGCTTATCAGTTCAATTGTACGCGATGGAAAAATCATTTTCCCGAAAGGCGATACCGTTATTCAAAAAAACGATATCCTCTATGTACTTGCTCATTCTGCAAAAATAAAGGAAATTACCGACAAGCTCAACGAACCGAGCGAATAAGCTGCGGATAGTCGACAATATGTCCGGTGCGATTATCCGATATGCCCGAATATTGCTCAACACCGATAAAATGGATATAGTAAATTCATCAATTTATACTTGCGACTTACGTAAGGAGGAACCGCCATGAGCGAAAACAAATTAAAGATTATCGGTTGGATAGGAACAGCACTATCGGTTACCATGTATATATCCTATATTCCGCAGATTATGAATAATTTGAACGGAAATAAAACCGTTTTTCTTCAGCCCTTAGCAGCAGCCGTCAATTGTACAATATGGGTTTTATACGCATTGCTGAAAGATAAACGAGATTATCCGCTTGCAGCGGCAAATGCACCGGGCGTTATTTTCGGTTTAATAGCAGCAATTACCGCTCTCTAGGCGCCCGCGGTTTTTTAACTAAACCTCTGAAAATTGTATAAGGCATCTCTAAAAATCTTATCAGTTTTTTAGAGATGCCTATTATTTTTTACTTCTTCAATTCGTAAATATTAATGGATTTTATGTTCGGGGTTCTGCCGTCTGCAGATCGAGGAATCATGATAGTACCCGCTCTAATCTCATCAAAAATCTTATCCCGTTCGGCAACATTCGGATTAAAGCCGATAATCTTCCAGTTGTAATTCACCTTAGGAGTAATAACGCCCTTATCGACTTTCTTTACATACGCACCAATCAGATCGCGTATGCGCCCTGCATCCTGCATGACTTCATACGAGTCGTAGTACACATCTTTGGGTGTCGCAAGTTTTAAGCTTTGCAGCGTTCCGAAACGGTAGTTGTTGACGGCAACCTTATACACCTTTTTAGGATCAAGGGTTTGCCCTTTTATCTTGACATTCTTGATTCTGTTTCCTGCTTCTTGTGAAATATCAATGTCGTAATCAATACCTTCAAACATATCGTAGTTATAGCCGCGTACATTGGGATTGAACGAAATCGTTACATCACCTTCTTTAGCGGTATTGTAATACGATGCAGACCATTCCATGTATTTCAGCAAGTTTTCACCGGTCATATTCAGACCTCGCAGGGTATTCGGATATTTATAGATAAAAGCAACGTCTTTTTTCTTAAAATCGCCTTTTTTCAGATTCATATCGGAGCGGAACGCAGCAGCCGAAGAAATATCAGCTTTGGTGTAGTACAGCTGCACATCATTGATTAAGTCGATAAGTGCAGTGTCTTCAAGCTGAATAGTAGGCATGGTCGTAACTTTATCTTGTCCGGTAATGTAGTCAACACGCGGGATAAAATCTTCTGTAACCTTTCCGACGATGAGGTTTGCGTCTGCAACGGATTGGTCATGCACAAAGTTAAACTCTTTTTCCATCGCTTTATCGGCGGCAATCTTAGCGGTTTCGCGGTTTTCTGCTTTTACGGAAACAACCTTCCATGCACCGTTGTCTTTTTTAACCTGTACTTCGCCTACCGCTAAAGCCCAGCCGTAACAGCCCGGTTCAATGATCCATGTTTTATCTCCGTTTTGCCCATCTACAATACTTGCATAACGGGCATGTTCATGTCCGCCGAAGATTAAATCGAACTCAGGGATTTGCTTTGCCATTTCGATAACGCCGCTATTGGTGCCGTATTCCCCAGTTCGGCTCAGGTGGAATGCGCCGATTAAAACATCATATTGCCCTTTTAAGGAATCAACGGTTGTGCGTGCAGCAACTAAGGGGTCTTCAAATTCCAGTCCTTTAAAGTGAGCGGGTGTGGCAGCTTCCCACATCGGGATATGAGGCGGTACCATACCGATAACGGCAACGCGGACACCTTCAATGTCAAACAGCTGATATGGCAATACGAAATGACTGCCGTCCTTTGTGTTTTTGATATTGGCGCTTAATACCGAGCCGTTAAAGTGGCGGATATTGCGGGCAAGGAATTCTTTTTCAAAGTTGAATTCATGGTTACCCAAAACCCAAATATCGTAGTTCATGTAGTTGAGCGCTTGAATCATCGGGTGGGTGTCAAGGTCGTTAAACAGGTCAGCGCTGTTGTCTTGCACCGTGTCGCCGACGTCGATTAAAACGGTGTTGGGATTTTGTGCACGTAGCTCCTGTGCAAGTACGTAAGTTTTTACGAAACCGGCTGCCGCGGTCTCTTCGCAAACTGCGTAGTCATAGGCATAGAGCCGTCCGTGTACGTCGCCCGTTACACCGAATGTCAAGGTAACGGCATCCGCCCCCGGCTGTCCCTTTTGGATAACCTTGTGGGTAAGTTTTACCTCATCAGATTGCTTTCCGCGTGCCTTGGCTGTGCGTGCGGGAGATTGCCCCGTAGTCAGCGCTGCAGAATTCGTTTCAACGCAGGCTGTCAGCGAAAAAACAAAGATCAATGCAGCAACAAAACCTAGCATTCTTTTTTTGATCATGTGCATACTCCTTCACATTTTTTTTGGGTCTCTTTCACCGGCTGTACTGAGCGGTGAGCAATTCCCTCTCTATAATAGTACGGATATTTTCCGTCTATTTTCGCATTTTTTCCGCAGCCGGTATTCTCAGTATAAAAAGAGCTACCAGTGCCGTACACGGAACTGCCGCAATAATACCGATGCTCCCCGAAATACCGTGCATAATCTCTATGACGATGCGTGGAATATTGATAAACTGCGTAAAGCTCATGCCATAGCCCCAAATCATCATCACGAGCGGCAGGGACGAGCCTGCAAAGGCAAGAATGAGCGTGTTGCTCATCGTGCCGGTAATATCTTTTCCGACAGTCAGTCCCGACTGAAAGAGTTCCTTTTTGCTGAGGCGTGGATTTGCGGATAAAATTTCCTGCATGGAAGATGCGATGGACATACTGACATCCATCACAGCGCCGAGCGAAGCAATCAAAATTGAGGTAAACAATAGCCCATCCAGCTTGAGGTTATAATCGGGCGCCAAGTTGAGCAGCTGTTCGCCGCCTTCCATATTAACACCTGAAAGCTGCGCCGAGTAGGATACGACGACAGAGATAATTCCCGCGATGGTAATCCCGGACACGGTGCCTGCGATGGCGGTATATGTTTTGCGCGTAAAACCGCCTATCAAAATAAAGCTGACGATGGTCATAATGGAAACAAGTCCGATAGAAACCGGCACGGGAGGGAAGCCTGCAAACAAGGCTGGGATGAGCACGGTAACAATGAGTACACAGGTGAACACCAGTCCGAGTGCGGATTTTAACCCTTGTCCTCTGCCGAGAAGGATAAGGGCTGCAAAGAACAGCCCCAGCAGCACAAAAACATGGGTGTCGCGCTTGAGGTTATAAAGCCACACGGCTGTTTTCCCTCCGCTGTTCCGCAGTGTGAACACCGCTTTTAAGCCCTTATACGCAAAATTGCTGTGTAGACTGCTGAGCGTATTATACACTTCAAATTCCGTATTTTTATGAGTTCCTTCGAGGATTTTAACACGGAGCTTTTGCGTACCGCGGAACTTTCCTTGCACAATCGGATCGGGAGAAAGGTCTTCCTCGAGCACCTCCTCCACAATACCCTCAGCAAATTCTTGCGTAAACGGCGATTCAGGCTTGAGTTTATCTGAAATTTTCGGCATACCGATGCAGAGCAGCACCGTAATGATCAGCACTGCCCCTGCGAATATTTTTTCTTGCATACTCTCTTGTAAAAGTATACCGTGAGATTTCCCCACCCGTCAACAATTTTTTTCCTTTACCAAATAAGTTTTTTCCTATTTTCAAAAGGTATGGAATATGGTATATATACCGCTCGACTCAAAATTATTTAAAGTGAGATAAAAATAGGATTGTAATATGGCAAAAAAACGTTTTTCAATTAGCAACAAATTGATTATTATCTTTGGACTTTTAATTGCAGTAGCTTCGTTGACGGAAGGTGCGCTGGCAATCAGCTTTGCACGGAAGGCCGTAATCGAAAAATTGGAAATACAGCTTATCGATAAGGCCTTGGATGAAGCGGAGATCATGGACGCAAAAATAACTGCTTTTTTTCAGTTTTTAGAGGGACTATCCCATATCCCGATACTGTATGATCCAGCCGCTTCATATCAAGAAAAATTGGAACAGCTGCAGAAAAATGCAGTGAGCAACAATACAATACAAGAACTCAATATCAGTGATACCGCAGGCGTTTGCTATGTAGAAAGCGGTACGGTAAATGTAAGCGATAGAGATTGGTTTAAGGCTGCAATAAAAGGAGAGCGTTTCGTTTCAGATTTATTGATTTCGAAAACAACTCAAAAGTTGATCAGTACTTTCTCGATTCCGCTTTACGATGAAACCCATCGTATTATAGGTGTTTTATCTGCTGATATTTCCGGCTTGTGGTTCAGAGATAATATCAAAGACATTACCATCGGCAAAAGTGGCAATTGCTACATCATAGGACCTACGGGAGCAACGATTGCCGATCAGGATATTGATGCGGTAACAAGTATGCTCAATCCAAGTCAAGAAGGACAGAGCA
The DNA here is from genome assembly GCF_024181185.1 of Treponema sp. OMZ 906. Taxonomy (NCBI): domain Bacteria; kingdom Pseudomonadati; phylum Spirochaetota; class Spirochaetia; order Treponematales; family Treponemataceae; genus Treponema; species Treponema sp. OMZ 906. Next base: position 390,801 of record NZ_CP051196.1, read on the forward strand.
ATATTGAATTGGATTCTTGCGGAAGATTTGAAAGGAACGCGATAGCTTCTTTACAACCCGGCATCGGTTATTATGAGTACGAGGGTGTTCCCAAAATTGCAGCTTATACAAAATTGAAGTCGGCCGCATGGACTACTATCGTATGTGCGCCCGTACATGAATTTATGGAAACCGTAAACACGCTCCGGCTCAGTCTGATTTTAATCGGATTCGTTATTTTTGCAGGATCCGTTATTATCGTCTATTTAGTATCCAGAGGTATAATAAAACCGGTTAAACGAACAGTTTCGGCTTTAGAAAATATCGCACAGGGCGAAGGTGATTTAACCGTAAGCCTTCCGGTAACCGGAAATGATGAAATTACGGACTTATCGGAATATTTTAACGAGACGATTGCAAAAATAAGAAACGCAATCAAATCGATAGGTGTGAACTGCAATCAAATGGAAGAAATCGGAAATGAGTTGTCTACCAATATGACTGAAACGGCAAGTGCAGTACATCAAATCAGTGCGAATATCGATGGGGTAAAACATCAAGCAATGACTCAAGCGGCAAGCGTTACCGAAACAGCGGCAACCGTTGAGGAAATCGTTCGTACCATTAAGCAATTGAATACAGGCATCGAAATGCAGGCAGCAAGTGTTGCACAGTCATCGTCATCTATAGAAGAAATGGTCGCAAATATCGCTTCGATTGGGCAAACGCTCACTAAAACCGATAGCGCTATTAAAGAGCTTACAACTGCTACTGCTAATGGCAAAGCTACGATCGTTACATCGAATACCGTAACGCAGAAAATTGCCGAAGAATCCGGTTCTTTACTGGAAGCGTCAAGCGTCATCCAGCACATTGCATCGCAGACAAACTTATTGGCAATGAATGCTGCAATAGAAGCTGCACATGCCGGTGAAGCAGGCAAGGGCTTTGCCGTTGTAGCTGATGAGATAAGAAAGCTTGCCGAAGAATCTTCGGTACAAGGAAAAACGATCACCACAACCTTAAAAATGCTTTCAGCGGAAATAGAAACACTTTCCGTATCATCAAAAACGGTAGAAGGAAATTTCAATAGTATTTTTACTCTTGCAGAACAGGTTAAAAAGATGAGCGCCCATCTAACCGAATCAATGAAAGAACAGGAGCACGGCAGCAAAGAAGTATTGACAGCTATTAAGAACATCAACACGGTAACAATGGAAGTACAAGCCGGTTCCGAGGAAATGCTGAAAGGCGGTGAAGGGGTCGCTCAGGAAATGCGAAAGCTGGATAATCTTACCCGCATCATAACTGACAGTATGAATGAGATGGCGGCAGGTGCGGTGCAGATTAACAATGCCGTGCAGGAAGTAAACGAGATTACACAGAAGAACAAGCAAAGTATCGATAATCTGGCAACCGAGGTCTCTAAATTCAAAATTTAGACACAAATAGAGCGGTATCTACGGCGTTGCTGCACAAAAATAAATGCTCAACGTACACAAAGTACGTCTCCGCTTTATTTTTGTTCGCGCCTTGTATCTACTCGCTCTATTTGTGTCTAAGATATTTCGCAAAAGGGTTGAAAAAACAGGTTTTTCGATAAAAAGGAAATACCCTTATACCGCTAAAAAACTGTCCCAAAGATATCAAGCTAGGTGTCTATTCTTTTTAATTCTGTCAGTGCTTTATTGCGATAAACTAAATCGTTCCTAGCGGAAAAACCTTCGTTTTCCCAAAAGGCATTACCATCTTTATTTTTAGTGAATACAACTAACGCAGTTTTGTGAATACCAATATGTTTTAAAGCATTCAGCACCGTGGAGATCAATTGGGAAGCAACCCTTTGTCTCCGCCATTTCGGATGTACAGCAGTATGGTATATGTAACTTCGCCTTCCGTCATTTCCTGCTAATATTGCGCCGATAATATCTTTTTCATTTTCCGCAACAAAACATGTTTCCGGATTGCGCTTCAAGAAACGAGCAATACCTTCTTTTGAGTCGTCTAAATCGTTCAAGCCCATTCCCGCACACGACATCCATAAAGCATATACCGCTTCATAGTCGGATACAAGCATAGTACGTATATTCATTGGTTGTTTCCAATTTCCGGCAGTTTAGCGGCTAAACTGCCGGAAGACATTATTTATTTTTCTTTTGCTACAGACGGTTCAAAGGCTTTTTTAGGAGTTCTGCCTTCGTTCTGTGCGGCAAAACCTACCAGTTCCGGGTATATTTTCTGTGCTTTTTCAAACACATCGGCTGCTTGGTCGTTTCCTAATTTGGTTGCATATTTTGCTGCGGCGGATTCACCTTTTTTGGTATAGAGCCGTGCAATTTCAGCATCTTTGCCTTTCTGCTCTTTAATCAGCTTTTGCTCATACGCTTTCCAATAGCTGCGGACATTCTTTCCGTACATATCCCTGTTTAAAGCTGAAAAGACATTGATAGTCCGCATCAGCCAATAAAACGAATCAGGCGTATACATTTTGTTGTCGACTTTATACGCAGCGTAGGTGTCCGTAATGTTGCCATAGAAAGGCAGATACACCGAATGTTCCGCATTTGCCATCGCCATCCACATCACACCGCCGACAGCTTTCGGTAAGGTGTCTTTCATCTGAATGATATGGCACTCCATAGAAGTCGGTGTACCGATTGCGCGAACTCCTGCGTTTTCCGGTAAATTTGCATTTTTATCGGTATCTTCATAGCGGTAGCGCTGCAATTCCATTACATCTTCAAGGGCAATTTTCTTGTCAGCCTTTCTCCACAAAGAGAATAGCTTCGTGTCATACGCAACCTTAGCGGACGGTGAGAGTTTATTTTGTCCTCCCCAAAGCCGTACACGGTTGTAGTCGCTCATTTCTTCTCCATAAGTAAGTCCCACATGGAATTTACCGTCAACTTCTTTATAAAAGCCTTTCGACTTAGGCAAATTGATTAAATCTTTTGATGCGATAACATCTTTACTTGTCGTATCGACATAACCGAGTAAGAAGCAATTAGGTACTACCGCATACATATCATCCGGAACCTTAACCGCTGCATACTGATGGCCGGTATAAATTTCCATGTACCAGCTTTCTTTATCGTCTGCGATAAAAATGATGTTGCCTTCTGCCGAACCGTAGGTATCTACAATCTTTGCAATCCGTTCAACGCCTTCCCGGGCTGTGGTAATATACGGCAATACAACCGTTGTCATAGATGCTTCCGAAAGTCCGTTTTCAACAAGCGGGTCAGCTGCTTCTGCAGCTTTCCCCGGAGATGCCGAAACGGTTGCGCTCATCGCAACGCCGTACTCGTTAAAACCGACTTCGTCGTAGATGCCTTCGGATTGTTCGGCATCGCAAATAGCGGTATACCGATAGCTCTCTTTCGGCAATTCAATTTTAAAGCCGATTGAGTCGGTAAACTGTACCGGCTTCCTGTTTTTCTGATGCGGATATACCTTAAAGGTTTTGTTATGGGCGCCACTCAAATCTTCCGTACGCGCAATAATGCGAAAGCCGTCGGCTGTTGCATCCTTTCCTGCAACAAACCCCGTACAGCCGAAAGCATTGGACATTCCTGCCCATACGCCGGCCGCGGCAACCAATAAAAACAGACACATTTTTTTCATAATGTACTCCCTGTTAAAAATAATCCGATAAACACTACCGAATATAAATATGAAAAGGATTATATCATGCAGTATGAGACTTGTCAAAAATTATTCTTTTTATCGAAACAAGAAAAGTCTTCCCTAATTGGTTTTAAACTTACTCACCTCCGCCGCCAGATTTTCAATACTCCGCTTATTCTTTTGCGTAATTTCACTTACTTCCTGCACGGCATTGTTAATCTGCACTGCGCCCGCTGCCATTTCGTTCATACTATCGGTAATGATACGGGTGAGGTCATCGAGCTTGCTCATTTCCTCCGCAACACTCTCTCCGCCCTTCAGCATTTCGTCAGACCCTGCCTGTACTTCCGTTGTTACCATATTGATATTCTTAATGGCGATTAGTACTTCTTTGCTACCGTTTTCTTGTTCCCTCATTGATTCGGTTAGACGGGCGCTCATATCCTTAACTTGTTCTGCAAGCATAAAGATTGCGTTGAACTTTTCTTCTACCGTTTTGGAAGAGGCAGAAAGCATTGCGATTTCGCCGGAGAGGGTCTTGAGCGTTGCAGTGATCGTCTTTCCTTGCGTTGCAGAATCTTCGGCGAGCTTACGGATTTCGTCCGCAACGACGGCAAATCCCTTGCCAGCTTCTCCCGCATGAGCAGCCTCAATCGCGGCATTCATCGCCAATAGATTTGTCTGAGATGCAATATGCTGAATGACGCTCGACGCTTCCAGAAGCGAACCGGATTCTTCGGCAATCTTCTGTGTTACAGTATTGGAATTTACGAGTGTTGCTTTGCCGTCGCCGGTTGCCAGGGTAAGACTCTTGATTGCCTCGTCGGTTCTACCGAGCGTTTGCCCGATGGAGGCAATGTTGGCAACCATCTCTTCTACGGATGATGAGGATTGCGCGACACTCGCTGCTTGGGTTTCGATACCGATATTTAACTGCTTAATAGTACGGACAATTTCTTCGACAGTTGCAGCAGTTTCGGTAACGCTTGCCGCCTGAGTCATTGTCTGCTGCTTTACTCCTTCGATATTTGCACTGATTTCATTTACGGCACTCGCCGTTTCGGTCATGTTGGAGGCAAGTTCATTTCCAATTTCTTCCATTGCAACACTGTTTGCACCGACCGCTTGTATCGAAGCACTGATTTTTGCGATTGTTTCGTTAAAGTATACAGATAAATCCGTTACTTCATCATTACCGATTAACGGCAACCGCACCGTTAGGTCTCCCTCTCCTTGGGCAATATTTTTTAGAGCATTGACAGCGGTCTGTACCGGCTTAACCATTGTGCGGGCGACAAAATAAACAATCGTAAGCGCAACAACTAAAATGATAACGCCAAGCGTATATAATGACCGGCGCAGTGTGCTGACCGTTCCCATAAATTCATTATACGGCGCCGATATAATTACCGTCCATCCGGTTGTCTTTATCTTTGCAAAAGATGCGATTTCCGGTTCGTTCTCCCAATAAAAAAATCCGGTAGAGGGTTCTTTCTCCGTCATGGCTCGCTGTTCGAAAGAGGCAATGGTAGAATATGCAGGATCCGTTTTAGCTCGTTCGATACTGCTGCCTTGGCTTTTTACAATTTCAATATCGGTATCGGCAATAGTAATGCCGGTAAGGCCGATGATGTAGCAACTCCCCGATTCCCCAACAATAATATCACTGATAGTGTCGGAGAGCCATTCGGCCTGCGCCGCCGCCCCAAGCACTCCAACTATCTGATGATTATTATCATAAATAGGAACCGAAAAGGTAATGATCATTTGATCGTTCGTGCGTGAAAAATACGGTTCGGTTATAAAAGATTTTCCCTGCATACCGGCTTGCACCCAATTCCTGTCGCTCGCTGCGATTTTTCGACCGTCGAGGGAATATAAATTTCCATCCATATCGGTAATGGCGGCATCGCGCAGTACATCATTGTAGGCAACTTCTCTTTTTAAAAATGCGGTTTTTTCGCGGTAGGACAACGTTTCATCTCTAAACATCGGCATCCGCGCAATTCCTTCAAGAAATTGAATGAAAGACGTAAGGCGCCCGTCAATAATCTCCGCTACGTCGGTTGCTTTATCGGTAAGATGTGCCTCAATTTTTTCACTTACTGCCGTACGAGCAATTTTAGTTGCTAAAAGGCCTTCAGTAATCCCCGCCGCTGCGATTAATATACCGAAAATCAGAATAAGCTTATAACGAATTGAAAACCGTTTTTTCATCGTATACCTCCCGCCAAATGCGCACTAAATTGTATGGAATACTGTATATCATATTTTATCTCTTTTGTAATAGTATACGAATTCAGTTTTATGCCTCAATTCATCTCTGAAATATTCGGATATCTTTTAGACCCTTACTGGCTTCTTAATACTTAAGAGAAAATTAATTTCCGTGGCATATTATGAATTACTTTACTTTTAGTAGAAAATTCAGTATGCTGTGTTTCGATATTTCAATGTTGTATGCTGCAAACATTTGCAAGGCGTACGGGAATATCCGAAATTTTCTTTTAGGAGGAAGGAATATGAAAAAATTCGCTTTCGTATTATCGGTTCTTTTTTTGACAAGTGCTCTTTCGTTTGCTTCCGGTGCTGCCGATTCCAATGCTGCAGCCGATGTCAAAATCGACTTTAGAATGAACATTGCCAAACAAGATTATGAGTCCAATTATTTTAATTGGACGCTTGGAAAAGAAGCAACTGTGCAGGACAAATTCGATGCTGTTTCTGGTGCAAGTTTGAAAGGTTCCACAAGAGCATTTAATGCTGTCCGCTATGCAGGTAATGCTGCAGATAAAAAAGCGGCGCTTCCCTCAGCACTGCGCAGTCTGTTTTTGTTCCCTCTTGCCGATTGGAAATTCGTCGAGGGATACGGACTTCAAATAACGAATGCCGACGGTGCTCTTACGATACGGTTTGCCCGCAAAACGACTGCATATGAATTAACAACCGACAATCAGGGTAATTTTAACCTGCTTACCGGAGCAAAAATTGCAAAAGATATTGCGGAAAAAACCGATACCGGTTTTGCAATTAAGCCCGAATATCTCAAAGAGGGCGGGGATCCCACAAAGATGTCCGATTTGGATTGGAACAAGATACCACTGAAAAACGACACTTTTGCTCCCGATGCCGCTTATCATTATGAAGGGACGCTCAAATTTGCGTTGAAAGATAACATTTTAACGGTGAACGGTGCATTAAATCGTAAATAAGTGACGGGTGTCTGAATAATCGAAAAAAAAGAGCCTCTCTAAGCATTGTGCTTGAGAGGCTCTTTTTTTACTCCGAGTAAAGACCGATGGCGTGTATCTTTTTGCGGCGATACCGCACCAAGACTTTGGGATCGCGTTTGCAGAGATCGGCTAAGTCATGCAGAATTTGCGCGCGTATTTTATCCGCTGCTTTTTGCGGATCGGTATGAGCACCGTCTACCGGCTCTTCAATAACCCCGTTAATCAGTTTAAGCCCGAGTACCTCACGGCTGGTAATTTTCAGCATTGCGGCGGCATCCTTCGCCTTGCTTGAGTCTCGCAATAAGATAGACGCACAGCCTTCCGGCGAGATAACCGAGAAAATTGCATTTTCCAGCATGTACACCTTATCACCGACTCCGATACCGAGCGCACCACCTGAACCACCTTCCCCAATGACAAAGCAGATAACAGGCGTCTTGACGCGACTCAACTCACGTAAGTTTACCGCGATAGCTTCGGCGATACCGCGCTCCTCCGAACCAAGTCCGGGATAGGCGCCTTGTGTGTCGACAAAGGTAATAATCGGGCGGTGGAATTTTTCCGCCTGTTTGATGAGCCTGAGTGCTTTGCGGTAACCTTCGGGATTCGCCATGCCGCCGTTCCGGTCGATGGTTTCCCGCAAGTTCCGCCCTTTCTGGTTGCCAATAACCGTTACCGGTATCCCATTGATAAAGGCGATACCACCTATCAGTGCAGGGTCGTCGCCGAAGCAGCGGTCGCCGTGCAGTTCGATAAAGTTATCAAAGACCATATCGATATAGTCGAGGGCACGCGGTCGATCGTTATTCCGTGCAAGCTCGATCTTCCTCCATACTTGGGAAATCGCAGAGCTTGCTTGCAGCTTTTCATTTATCGTTTTGAGTTCTTTGGTGATATCGAGCCCGTATTTGTCGGCAATATCACGCAAACTCGACAGGATTTCACTTTGGTCGGTCAGTTGTTCGTTTCCTTTATCCATATTACCTCCTTCCCTTGCCGAACGGCGGATTCATGTGTGCGTCGATCATCACGGCAAAAAAGTGTTTTTGCTCTATGCGCGGCACAATACAGTCAACAAAACCTTTTTTAAGCTGGAATTCAGCGCGTTGAAATCCCTCCGGCAGCTGCTGGTGGATGGTACCTTCGATAACGCGCGGCCCGGCAAATCCGATAAGAGCATTAGGTTCCGCCGCGATAACATCGCCCAGCATCGCAAAACTTGCCGTAACGCCGCCCGTCGTGGGGTCGCAGAGCATCAGGAAGAGGGGGACGCCCTTGTCGTCAAGCTCCGCTGCCGCGCTTGAGGTTTTCGCCATCTGCATCAGCGAGAAAAGCCCTTCCTGCATACGCGCGCCACCCGATGTTGCGTAGATAATCACCGGTATCCGTTCTGCTGCGCCTTTCAGCATAAGCCGGGAAATTTTCTCCCCGACAACAGATCCCATCGAACCGCCGAGAAAGTCGAACGACATAACACCCAACAGCGCATCTCTACCTTCAATCTTGCATTTACCGGTAACGACAGCCTCATTCATCGAGGTTTTTGCCTCCGCAGCGGAAACTTTTTCTTCATATCCCGCCATCTGAATAGGATTCATTGTCCGTAAGGTAGGATCCAGCTCTTCAAACGTATCTTTATCGGCAATATAGGCAATCCGGTCGGGCACATCCATCCGCATGTGGCAGCCGCAGTCGGGACATACCATCAAGTGTTTTAAAAGCGTTTCCCGTTCATATTGTTTTTTACAATGAGGACATTCCATTATCTCTTTCCTTATTTATCTCCAGTAGTGAATAACTGCGCGTACAAACTTGTGCCGAAGGTACCCGATTGGAACTGAGCCGACCGTAAAATAGTTTTTTGCTCTTCAATATTGGTTTGGATACCTTCGATATGCAACTCATCCAGTGCACACAGCAGCTTTTTAATAGTCTGTGCCCGATCCGCCCCATGCACAATCAGCTTGGCAGTCATCGAATCATAGAAAGGCACTACCTTGTACCCTTGATATAAAAATCCATCGAAACGGACACCATTTCCGCCGGGTATCCGTAGATTTGTAATCAGCCCGGGTGTACGTGCATTGATACGAGCTTCGATTGCCCAACCCTTTATCGGCACTACACCGTCAGGGAGCGTCATCTTGCCGCCCGTACACACAGAAATCTGTTCACGGATAATGTCGGTACCGGTTACCATCTCGGAAACGGGGTGCTCAACCTGTACGCGCGCATTAACTTCCATAAAATAAAATTGATCACCGGAGACGAGAAATTCGATGGTACCCGCTCCGCAATACTTGAGCGAAGAAAAAAGCTTTTGCGCACCCGCGCACATTGCATCATACATTGCATCGCTCACCGCCTGCGAAGGGCTTTCTTCTATCAGTTTTTGGTGATTCCGCTGTACCGAGCAGTCCCGCTCACCGAGAATTGCAACACCGCCTGTACCGTCGCCGATAACCTGCAACTCGACATGTCGCGGGTCGCTCAGGTATTTTTCGATATAAACTGTGCCGTCGGCAAAATTCGCTTCTGCTTCTGAAGATGCGATGGAAAGGTTTTCAGCTAAGTCGGCTTCCTTCCAAACGATGCGCATACCCTTCCCGCCGCCGCCTGAGGCTGCTTTGATAATAACCGGATAGCCGCATTCCTTCGCGGTTTCCGCAGCTTGTTCTTTGGTTGTAATCGCACCCTTAGAGCCGGGAGTAATCGGGAGTCCGCTTTTTTGTGCGGTCTCGCGAGCTCTCACCTTATCGCCAAGCATTTCGATGGTGTCGGGCTTGGGGCCAATCCAGAACATACCGGCTTTTTCTACCTCCCGTGCAAAACCTGCGTTTTCGGAGAGAAAGCCGACGCCCGGGTGTACGGCATCGCAACCGGTGCATAGTGCAGCAGTTATGAGCGTATCCTTATTCAAATAGCTTTTAGCCGACGGCGCAGGCCCGATGCACACTGCACGATCCGCTAACTGCACATGCAGGCATTCTTTGTCGGCAGTAGAATAAACAGCGACGGTTTCGATGCCCATTTCCCGACAGGCGCGGATAACGCGAACGGCAATTTCGCCGCGGTTCGCAATCAGCATTTTCCGTATCATACTTAAATCCTGATTGTAAAGAGCGGCTGATCAAACTCAACCAAATCACCATTTGCTGCAAGAATCTCCTCAACGGTACCGTCGTATTCGCACTCAAGGGTGTTCATCATCTTCATCGCTTCGAGGATGCAGAGCGGCTGTCCCTTTGAAACCTTGGATCCTTTGTCCACATACGCGGGAGCATCAGGGGACGGAGATCGGTAGAATGAGCCGACAATAGGGCTTTTCACCGTTACGAGGTTCGCATCAGCGCCGGGGGGAACCGCTGCGGCTGCAGTCGGTATACCTGCTGTTGCACCCATTGCGTTTGCGTGCCCATGTGTACCTGCTGCAGAAGCTGTTCCGCCGTTTGCAGGAAGGCTTTGCATACCGGTGCCCGTTGCTGCATATCCGTTTGTATCAGTTCCGGCGATCGGCTGCATCGGCGCAGTGTGCAGTGTATACGGCACGGCCGCCTGTGTATTCTGATACGCAGCTTCTTTTTTAAGCGTTAGCTCCGCTTCTCCTTCCTTTATATGGAGCAGCACAGCCGAGCTTTTTTCAAACTTGTCAAAGACATTTAAAATAAATTTTTCGTTCATATTCTTGCTCTGTTACTCTGTGTCAGCCTTTATATCCGGTCGAACCGGTCAATCTCGGCATCGTAATCGATACCGGCAATATCAAATCCGTTAATCGCCAAAAAGTCATGCCGATATTCATCGACATCGGTACGCTCGCGGCTGGTCTCGTCGGTAACGGTTGCCATAATCTCTGCAACGGCAGACTGTACCGATTCGTCTAACTCCCAGTCGTCGATACGGATACGGTGTTCGCTGTCAGTCGGGATAACACCGTCTGTCGTGTATAAGCGGCTGTCAAAGAGACGGTTTATCTGCTCGATACAGCCTTCGTGCGTGCCCTTTTCCTTCATCACTTTGAAAAGACTTGCCAAATACAGCGGAATAACCGGAATAACGGCACTCGCTCTGGTTACCAACCCCTTGTTGACCGACACGAATGCCTGACCTTTTAAGGCTGCAAGCTTTGTGTTCAATGCATGGGCGGTGGCTTCCAAGTGTTCCTTAGCCTTGCCGATGGTGCCCTTGCGATACAGTGCTTGCGTGGCTTCCGGCCCGATATAGGAATACGCAACCGTAATGCACCCTTGCGCCAATAGATTAGCGGCACCGAGCTTTTCTATCCAACGCTGCCAATCCTCACCACCCATAACTTTTACGGTAGCGAAGGCTTCTTCGTCGGTTGCCGGCTCCGCAGTAATTTCCGTCAAAGCACCGGTAAACGGGTCGAGGGTTTTACCGGTAAACGGCTTTCCGAAGGGCTTGAGTGCCGAGCGATAAGTAACACCGGTCTCCGGATCGGTACGCACGGAGCTTGCCACGCTGTAGATGATCAAGTCGAACTTTATACCCAGTTTTTTTGCTTCATCGATAACCTGTGTTTTAATAGCATCGGAAAACGCATCTCCGTCGATGGTAACGGATACCAGCCCTGCTTCTTTTGCCGCGGTATCAACGGCTAAGTTGTTATACCAGCCGGGTGTTCCCCACTTCTTTTCGCTACCGGCTTTTTCATACGATACGCCGATGGTTGTCGCACCGTACCCGAAAGCTGCCGTAATGCGGCTCGCCAATCCGTATCCACCTGAACAGCCGACTATCAGCACATTTTTCGGTACCGCGGTTCCTGCCGGGTGAGATTTTGCCCGCTTTTTTGTATACGCGATTTGATCTTCAACTGCTTTTTTACATCCTTGAGGATGCGCGTTTAAACAGATATTGCTCCTCAACATTGGTTTCATACTCATTTCTCTTTACTCCTTACTATATTAGTTGTTTATAATGCATGATTACGCCATAATTGGCAATAGCTTTTTCTTGACTGAATATATGATGTTTTATATAATAGAAGAATGAGTACTAAATCATTTAAAGGGGGGTGTCATCCTCCCGAGCGGAAAGCGATTTCCGCAGAATCCGAAGTCTTGGCTGTCATGCCGTCGACAAAGATGGTGTGGATTCCGGTTACCCAAGGCGGTGCTCCGAATACTCCGTTGGTAAAGGTTGGCGATACGGTTGTACGAGGTCAAAAAATAGCGGAAACGGACAAGTTTATGTCTGCGCCTGTACATGCCTCGATCTCCGGTACCGTAAAAAAAATAGAACCTCATCTCGTTACAGGTAATACGGACGCACTTTGTATCGCAATTCAAGCAAGCGAGGAACCTTCCGAAGCTTTTATGGAACCGCTTGATCCTTTTACCTGCACAAAAGAAGATGCCATTAAGCGTATCCGTGAGGCCGGCATCACCGGTATGGGGGGTGCTTCTTTCCCTGTGCATGTCAAATTGAGTCCTCCTAAAGATGCGAAAATCGATTACATTTTAGGCAATGCAGCGGAATGTGAGCCGTATCTGTGTACCGATGCCGCTACGATGTATCATTCCGCTGAAACGATTATAGACGGAATGGCGATTATCATGCACATCACCGGAGCCGACAAGGGAATTATTGCGCTTGAGGATAACAAAACGCACTTGGTTCCGGTGTTCGAAAAAGCGATTGCGAAGATAAAAGCAAACCCTGTCGGCCCGGGCGCCTACGACATTTCCGTTGAATTATGCAAAACAAAGTATCCGCAGGGCGGAGAAAAAAATCTGACTTCCGCAGTTGTCGGCAGAGAAATTCCTTCCGGCGGGCTTCCGTTCCAGATCGGCTGTATTGTTCAAAACGTCGGCACGATGAAAGCGATTTCTGATGCATTCCGTAAAGGTATCCCGCTTATAGATCGCCCGCTTACACTCTCGGGTGGCGCTTGCGAAAATCCTGTGAACGTAATTGCTCCGATCGGTACCTGCATCGGAGACCTCATCCCTGATGTCATCCGCTTAAAACCCGGTGTTACTAAAATCATTTCAGGCGGCCCGATGATGGGCTTTGCGATGAAAAACGCGGATTTCCCCGTACAGAAGAATACGTCCGGTGTTCTTTTCTTAACAAGGGAAGAAGTCAACCTTGATGAAGAAAGCCCCTGTATCGGATGCGGAAAATGCGTAACTCATTGCAGCTGCCAACTGTCTCCCGTTCTGATGATCCGCGCATTAAAAGCGAATAAGCTGGATGAAGCCGTTCGCTGCGGGTTGATGGACTGCGTTGAGTGCGGCATTTGTTCTTATGTGTGTCCGGCGCGTATAAAGCTCGTCCAACGGTTCAAGGTAGGAAAGCAGCTTTTACGTGAAGCAAAACAAAAAGAGGCCGCAAAAGCAGCCGCTGCGCAAGGAGGAAAATAGACTATGGCTGATACAGATAAGAACGAAATTTATCTTTCCCCCGCGCCTCATATCGCGAGCCCCGTAACCACCAGAAAATTGATGATACACGTACTGATTGCGCTTGCTCCGCTTGCGCTGTACGGTATTTATCTGTATGGAGTTCCGGCGCTCATCCGTATTATTGTTTCCGTAGGCGTTGCAGTCGGTGCCGAAGCCGCATTTCGAAAAGCGATGGGTAAGGACATCCGCATAAAGGATTGTTCTGCTGCCGTAACCGGTTTGCTGTTGGCGCTTGTTTTGCCGCCGCTTATTCCGATCTGGATTGTGGTGGTTTCCGCAATTTTTGCCATCGTCGTAGCAAAAGAATTTTTCGGCGGACTCGGCGCCAATCCTTTTAACCCGGCGCTGGTAGGTCGCGCCTTTGCGTTTGTCAGTTTTTCACGCTTGATGACTTCGTGGGTTGCTCCTCATCACGGCTTTGACGCGGTGAGTACGGCGACGCCGCTTTCGTACCTTAAAATGTCGGAAGGTGGGATTTCCACCGCAGCCGCAATCGCGGAGAAGATGGGCTTATCTTCCTCAAGCGATGTATACCTTAAACTCTTTTTAGGAGATCACGGAGGCTGTATCGGTGAATCAAGCGCGGTGCTCATCCTCATCGGTTTTGTCTACTTGCTGGTTACCCATGTTATTGAATGGCAGATTCCCGTTTCTATGGTGCTAACAGCTGTAGCGGTAACCGCGCTTGCGGGTATCGATCCGCTGCTCACGCTGCTAAGCGGCGGTTTGCTGTTCGGCGCCGTCTTTATGGCTACCGACTATGCAACCTCTCCCGTAACCTTTAAAGGACAGATCATTTTCGGCGCGGGCTGCGGCTTAATTACCGCTTTGATGCGGCTCTTTGCCGGAATGCCGGAAGGCGTTATGTACAGCATTTTGATTATGAATTCGGTTGTTACGTTCTTAAATAAACTGATTCAAAAGAAATACGGATATGTGAAGCCCGTTAAGGTTGCAAAACCGGCCAAGGAGGGCGCAAAATGAAACAGATGATGAAATTATCCGTTACGTTGGCGCTGTATACCGTTGTAGCATGTCTTGCGCTTGCGGCGGTTAATATGCTGACCTCTCCCCGTATCCTCGCGGCAAAAGAGGCCAAAACAAAGTTGGCGCTTCAAGCAATTTTCCCCGATGCGGATTCATTCCGTCCCGTTACCGAAGGAATGCCGAAATCGGTTGATAAAATCGCGTTCGGCGATACCTACCTTGCCTTCAACGGAGATAAACCTGTCGGAATTATCGTAACGGTCAGCGGTCATACGTATGATCAGGCGACTATCCTTATCGGTATCGATACGGAAAAAAAACTAAGGATGATTCAGTTTTTATCTTTAACCGACTCACCCGGTATCGGAACAAAGGCGAAGGACGAACCGTTCATCGGGCAGTTCCGCAATAAACCGACTACCGATGCCTTTGCGCTGGGAAGTGATGTTCAAGCGATTGCCGGCGCTACGATTACCTCTACGGCTGTTACCCGCATGGTAAAAATTGCCGTCGATGCCGCTTCTTCATATATGAGCAGTCAAGGACTTGGCGGCTCCGGCAGCGGAAACTAAGAGGAGAACGGTTATGAAAGAGTATGTACGTATTTTTACAAACGGGTTGGTGAAAGAAAATCCCCTCATCATGCTGATGATTGGACTTTGTTCCGCGCTCGCCATTACCACTTCCGTTGCAAACGGTATTGGAATGGGGCTCGCAATGACTTTCGTTATTGTGTTGAGCGAGATGATTATCAGTATGTTCCGAAAGTTTATTCCGAATGATATCCGTATTCCTATCTTTATTATTGTTATCGCATCGTTTACCACTATCGTAGACCTTTTGATGCAGGCGTTTTTACCGGAGCTCTCCGAATCGATGGGTATTTTTATTAAACTCATCGTTGTAAACTGTATCATTATGGGACGTGTCGAATCGTTTGCTTCAAAGGAATCTCCTTTAAAAGCGATGGCGGATGCATTGGGCATGGGGATGGGTTTTACGTGGGTGCTGGTCGTTATGTCTGCCATCCGTGAGCTTTTGGGTACCGGTACCGTGCTCGGTGTGCGCTTGTTGCCGGATGACTACCTTATTAAGTTCTTTGCAAACTCTCCCGGCGGCTTTTTTGTATTCGGTGTGATGATTGCCTTAACGTATTTGGTACAAGATCAGCGGAAGCAGCGGAAAATACGGAAAGCAGCCGCATTAAAAGAAGCGGCGCTGAAAGAGGCTGCCGCATTACGGGAAGCTGAGCTGGCGAAAGAAGCTGCGCTCAAGGCGGAGGCTGCACAAAAAGAAGCCGCGTTAAAGGCTGAAGCGGAAAAACAAGCCGCCGCACCTGCGACCCAATCTGAGGCTGGTGCCGAACCCGCGGCCGTTGCAGCGCCTGCAAAGGAGGGAACTGAAAATGGAACTGTTTAAGATTTTTCTCGCTGCGGTATTCGTTAAGAATATCGTTTTTATCCGCTTCCTTGCACTGTGTTCGTTTATCGGTATGACCTCCGATGTGAAAAAATCCACCGGTATGGGATGGGCGGTTCTCTTTGTTACGGTTATCGCAACGGCTGCAACGTATCCGCTCTATAAATTGGTTCTTGCTCCATATCATCTCGGCTTTTTGCAGACACTGCTCTTTATCTTGGTTATTGCGAGTTTGGTTCAGTTGGTCGAGTTCTACTTAAAGAAGTCGGCGCCTGCTCTGTATTCGGCGATGGGGGTGTACTTACCGCTGATTACCACGAACTGTGCCATTCTTGCGGTTACGCTCGATGTTATCGCTGCCGACTATACCTTTATTCAGTCGATGGTATACTCAATCGGTGTCGCAATCAGCTATATGTTGGCGATGGTTTTGTTTGCCGGTTTGCGCGAGCGTATCGACATTGCCCCGATACCTAAGTACCTCAAAGGTACTCCTATCCTGTTTATCGCTGCCGCCCTGTTATCGTTGGCATTCGGCGGTTTTGCAGGCATGATTTAGAGGAGTGTAAAAAAGAGTATGCAAATAATTATTTTAACGCTTATCGTTTCGCTGATTTTATCGTTAGCGATAGGCTTTTTATTAGGCTTTTTTAAAAAGCTGTTTTATGTAGCACCTGATGAAACGGTTGCGAAAATCCGTGAGGTGCTTCCCGGTGCAAACTGCGGTGCGTGCGGTTTTCCGGGCTGTGACGGTTTTGCGGCTGCGGTTGCAAGCGGCAATGCGCCGGTAAACGGCTGTTCCGTCGGTGCCGGTCCCGTTGCGGCGAAAGTCGGTGCGATTATGGGCGTTTCGGCAAATGCCGATGCAAAAGTCGCAGTTCTGCTTTGCCAAGGTTCGCACGATGTCTGCAAAGAAAAGGCGGATTATGTCGGCGTTAAAACATGCCGCGCCGCAAAGATTTCAGTCAACGGACTGCGGGAATGCGATTGGGGCTGTATCGGCCTCGGCGACTGCGAAATGGCCTGTCCGTTTGATGCCATCCATGTTGAAGCGGACGGTATTCCTCATGTCGATTATGAAAAATGTACCGGCTGCGCAGTATGTGTTGCGGCCTGTCCTCAGCATATTTTGACCACGGTACCTACTTCGCGGAAAGGTTCCATTGCGCTTTGTTCATGCAGAAATCCGAGAAAAGCAGTTATCATGAAAAACTGCAAGCGCGGCTGTATCAAGTGTATGAAGTGCGAAAAGAACTGCCCAACCGGTGCGATCAAAGTTATTAACGGTATTCCGGAAGTGAATTACGAGCTCTGCGATTCCTGCGGTATCTGTATAAAGGGCTGCCCGACAAAGGTGCTCGCTTTAGTAGAAGATAAGATTGCAGTGCTGTCGCCCTGCAGCGCGTGCGAAGCGTGTTAATTTGTGCGAAATATTTAAATTACGGCTTACCGGCATGTTTAATGAATGCTCGGTAATATCGAGCAGGATTGGTAAATATGCCGGATAAAAAGATGCGGAGCGGCGTTGTCTGTATTATCGGACGCCCCTCCGCCGGAAAGTCAACATTTCTAAATAGTGTTTGCGGTGAAACGGTATCGATTGTTTCCGCGCTGCCGCAAACCACGCGCAGCTCCGTCCGCGGTATCCTTACGGCGGAGCTGGGGCAGATTATCTTTCTTGATACGCCCGGTTATCATATCAGTGAAAAAAAAATAAACCGCCGTATGCAGCTCATTGCGGAAAATCGTCTACAGGAAGCCGATGCCGTGCTGTATCTTATCGATGCAGCGCGTCCGTTCGGCGAAGAAGAGCTGGCTATCTGCGCATTGCTGAAAAATAAACAAGACCGCTTGATTGTCGGTATTAATAAAATCGATAGTCCAGCCGCGTGTCCGGGGCAAACCCGCCTGAGTGTAATGCAGGCTTTACCCGATTTACCGCAAGAGCGGATATTTGAGCTGTCTGCGCAGGAAAAAACGGGACTAGAGCCCGTGCTTGCCGCACTGTTTTCCCTTTTGCCGGAAGGTGAACTTTTGTATCCCGAAGACTTTTATACCGACCAGCCGGTGGATTTCCGTATTGCCGAAATTATCCGCGGACAGGCAATCAGCCGCCTCTACGAAGAAATCCCCCATGCGCTGTATGTTGATATTCAGGATATGGAGATGAAAAAGAACGGAAAGGAGCTTTTTGTCCGTGCCTTTCTGTGCGTAGAACGAGACAGTCAAAAGGTGATGGTTATCGGTAAAGGCGCGGCGATGATTAAAGCAATCAGGGTAGAATCTCAAAAAGAGCTGCGTAAAATTTTTCCGTATCGAGTACAGCTTGATTTACAGGTGCGCGTCGATAAAAATTGGCGCCAAAAAGATCGGGTGCTGCAATCCGTATTGCAGGAATAGTACCACTTTTGAAAATATACGACGCATCTGCGTTGTCGCATCATTAAAAGTGTACATCCGTGTACACTTTTAATGGCGAGTTTCGCGGAATCGCGAAACATCGCTGCTGGTTAATACAAGCGGCATCCGTGCCGCTTCTGAAAATCCTCAACGTATCAAAACCGCCACGGATGGCGGTGGTTCTCGTCAGTAACGTGTTTGCAGTGCAAACACGTAGGTACAAAATGTACACGGATGTACATTTTGTACCGTGCCTGCGGGTGTTTTTTGTGCGCTCCTAGCATCTGCATCGTCTCGTATAATAAAGTCATTGAATGATCTTATGCATTTTGGGATAGTATACCCGTGCAATATGATGAGATAACCCGTCTGCACGCTGGGGGTGCTCCCCGTAAAATAGACTGGATTTCTTAGCTCCGGTAGGTAGTACACAGATGAGCAGGATGGGGGCATTCCCCGTATCTCACACGAGGATGTGTGCCTTTCGGAGATAAGATCATTCATATTTCACCAATCCATTTATCCCAAAGGAATACAGCATTATGTTTATTGTTGGAATTGATATTGCCAAGAAAACTCACGTTGCTGCTATAACCGATGATACCGGTAAGCTCATCGGTAAAACGTTCAAAGTCGACAACTCCGTCGAAGGCTTTAACGGTCTTCTTCAAAAACTTGCCGACATCAGTACTGACATCAGTCAATTCGTTTTCGGTATGGAAGCGAGCGGACATTATTGGCTGAACCTGTATACGTGGCTGAGCGATAAAGGTTTTACCATTCACGTTATCAATCCCCTCCAGTCCGATGCACTGCGCCGGTTGCAGATACGACGGACAAAAACCGATCCTATCGATGCACAACTGATTGGCGAATGTATACGGCTAGGGAAATACTGTGAAACCAATCTTGCCAACGATGATATGCTCGCTCTGCGTGACCTTACTCGTCAGCGTTTCTATCTGGTCGATATGGCAGGTGATATAAAGCGCAAAGTTATTTCCATGATGGACAGGATTTTTCCCGAATATGAATCACTTTTTAGCGACATGTTCGGCAGAACCTCTTGTGAACTGCTGAAGGAATGCACGAGTCCTGAAGAAATCCTCGCTCTCGACACCGAACGGCTGTGTGAAATCTTACGCAAGTCAAGTAAAGGCCGTTTTAAGCAGCAGAAAGCTGATCAAGTACGAGAACGTGCACGAAATTCTTTTGCAGTTCTTTTATCTTCTCAGTCTTTGTCTCTGCTTGTAAAGCAAATGATCGAACAACTTGAACTTTTAGAAAGTCAAATACGCCAAATTGAGACGCTCATCGAACAACTGTATGCCAAGTTCGATTGTAAATTAACCAAAATACAGGGAATGGGTACTACGCTCGCTGCTGTAATCTTGAGCGAGATAGGTGATATCTCCCGTTTTCAAAATCCAAAACAGCTGACCGCTTTCGCAGGTCTGGATCCGGTTATTAAGCAATCCGGTTCCTTCTCGGCAACAAGGGTTCATATGTCTAAACGCGGCTCTCCGTATCTACGCAGAGCGCTGTGGCTTGCTGCAAACACCGTCAAACAATGGGATCCCTCATTTGCTTTTGCCTATCAGAAAAAAATGAATGCAGGAAAGAATAAATCTCAAGCCTTGGCTTTCATTACTCATAAACTTCTTAACGTCGTTTTTACCATACTCAAAAACAATATTGATTATCTCCCGCTCTTTCCTCCTGATTTTGAGCTTTCTAAGCTGCCTCAAAATTTTCATTTAGCCACTTGACTTTTCATAGCAGGCTATTTTCAAAAGGCTAACGGCGAGGTTACTTAAAAATCATGGCTTCCATTATTCTGCGTTTTTTATCTACTCTGCCTGATACCAGTCTTTTTTATAATCAGCACCAGCAACAGCATAAAAACCGAAATCAGTGCGGTAAAGCCGCCGGGGGCGACGTTTAAATAGTACGAGCAGACAAGTCCGAGCATGATATCCGCGATCCCGAAACAGATTGAAAAAAACACCGTCCGCTTAAAGCCTACGTGCAGCTGGAGCGCCGCTGCAACCGGCAGGGCAATCATCGAGCTAAGTACGAGAATTCCTACTATCTTGATGGAAACGGCAATTGTTGCCGCTACTAAAATCGAAAAGATATAATTGATTGTCTTTACGCGGATACCGATGACATACGCGATGTCTTCATCAAGCGTTATATACAGCAGCTTATGATACAGCATGGCCAATACGGCAACGGCAAAAAAGCTCAATACGATAACGGTGATAACGTCGGAGGTTGAAACCGTTAAGATGCTTCCGAACAAATAGGCTTCTGCATTGGTGCGTATCAACCCCGAACTCATCAAGGTGATGGCAATACCGACACTGAGCGAAAGGACGATGGAAAGGATGAGATCGCTGTATTCTTTAAAATAGTTGCGCAGCGCTTCGATGAGTGCGCCTGCCGCAGAGGTAAAGGTAAAGGCTCCGATGATGGGATTGACACCGGTAACCAGCCCAAGCGTAATCCCCGTCAGCGATGCGTGTGCAAGGGTGTCTCCGATAAGCGAGTACCGCCGTAAAACAAGGAAAATACCGATTAACGGGCAAAGAATACCGATAAAGAACGACACAATAAAGGCGTTCTGCATAAAAGCGTATTTCAACATAGCGGTTATATTATCAAATTTTACGGATAAGGGCTATCGGGGATTAAGGAGCCGGATACACAACCAAAGCTGCGCATCCTCGGCTCCTTAACGGTTTATTCTTAACTGTTAAAAAACTCTAAAAATCTAACCGAGCTTTTTCAGATGTCCGCTTATCTACCGGTATGGCGGAGTGTTGCCCGCTTTTCCAGTTCTTCAAGCGTAAGCTGCGGATAGCGTACTTTTGCAAGGAAGATCATTGCGGCGATGATGTACGGCTTAAAGCTTGCTTGCTTGTAGAGCGGCACGCGGTAGCGGTCGAACACCGAACCGGCAACTTCACCTTCTTTGCAGCTGACGCCGGTGATATCTGCCGGTAAGCAATGCAGATAGAGCGCTTTACCGTCTTTGGTCAGCTTCATCATATCTTCGGTGCATTCCCAATCCTTGTGCTTAGCATTTTGAGCGAGCAGTTCTTTTTCGAGCGCTTTGATACCGTCAAAATCGCCTGCGCCGTAGAGGTTCGTCCGCTTTTCCATTGCGGTAAAGGGCGCCCAGCTCTTGGGATACACAATGTCCGCATCCTTAAATGCTTCTTTCATGCTGTTGGTCTTGGTAAAGGAACCGCCCGATGCCTTTGCCTGTTTTCTCGCGACTTCTTCAACCTCAGGCATTACTTCATATCCTTCCGGATGTGCAAGTACAACGTCCATTCCCAAGCGAGAGAACAGGCCGATTGCGCCCTGCGGAACGGAAAGCGGTTTGCCGTAAGAGGGTGAATATGCCCATGTCATCGCGATTTTCTTACCCTTGAGGTTTTCCAAACCGCCGAACTCGTGGATGATATGGAGAGTATCCGCCATAATCTGAGTGGGGTGATCGATATCGCACTGCAAGTTGACAAGGGTGGGACGCTGTTCGAGCACGCCGTCCTTATTGCCTTCGGCAACCGCATTCATAAAAGTGTGCATATAGGTATTACCCTTGCCGATGTACATATCGTCGCGGATACCGATAACGTCAGCCATGAACGAAACCATATTAGCGGTTTCACGGACGGTTTCTCCGTGGGCAATTTGAGACTTGCCTTCGTCCAAATCCTGTACTTCCAAACCGAGCAGGTTACACGCAGAGGCAAAGCTGAACCGTGTGCGGGTTGAGTTGTCGCGGAACAGCGAAATGCCGAGACCGCTTTCAAAAATCTTTGTAGAAATGTTTGATTCCCGCAAGGTGCGCAGCGCATCGGCTACCGTCCATGTTGCAAGAATTTCATCGAAGGTCTTTTCCCATGTAAGGAAAAAATCATTGTTGTACATTTTCTTAAAGCTCAAGCTATTGAGCTTTGTAATGTACGGATCCATAATCAAGGCCATAATTACTCCTAATACTATAGGGCATCTCTAAAACTCGAAGTTCCGGAGACTCCTTTTATAACTTTTCAACGTATATGGACGGCAGTGCGGCATATACGGCAGCGCAGGTTACCAAGTCCTGTTTCCACGTAATTTCGTTCGGGGCATGAGCCTGTGCTTCCGCGCCCGGGCCGAAACCGATACAGGGAACTTTATTCCGTCCCATGATGGAAACGCCGTTTGTAGAGAATGTCCACTTGTCAACGAGCGGGCGTGCTTCGCGCATAGCAAGCTGATCTTTCGGGCCGATACGCTTATCGCCGTATAAATTGTTATACGATTCGATCATCGAACGTGCAACAACATGTCCTTTCGGCAATACCCATGTGGGGAAGAAGCATTCGATCGGGTATTGTTCTCCCGTCCACGACGGCCGGTCGTAGTTGTACATCGAGACCGTTACATCTTTTCCGTATTTTTTGACGGCGGGAAGCTGGCGAATTTCTTCCAAGCATGATTCCCATGTTTCTCCGGCTGTCATACGGCGGTCGAGTGAAACGGAGCAGGAGTCCGCAACGGCGCAGCGGCTCGGGCTGGTATAGAAAATTTCGGAAACGGTAACGGTTCCGCGTCCGAGGAAGTTTGCTTCTTCCCATTCCTTGTTGTATTTTTTATCCAGCATTTTGACGAGGCCTTTAATTTCGGTGCCGTCAGCCGCATCGTTTTCATTCAACTTGCGTACTTCCTGCAAAATGTCGGACATCTTGTAGATTGCGTTATCGCCGCGCTCCGGTGCGGAACCGTGGCAGGAAACACCTTTAACATCGATGCGGATTTCCATGCGTCCGCGGTGTCCGCGATAGATACCGCCGTCAGTCGGTTCGGTGGAAACGACAAAGTCGGGCTTGCAGAGTTTTTCGTAACCGGGAACTTTGACGTCTTTTTTCAGGATGTACTCCCAGCACATACCGTCGCAGTCTTCTTCCTGTACGGAGCCGACTACCATCGCGGTGTATTTATCGTTGAGAAGACCTAAGTCCTTCATCATCTTACAGGCATACATTGCAGAGACAACGCCGCCGGTTTGATCGGAAACCCCGCGTCCGCCGATGAATATGTCATCTTCAAATCCTTCGTAGGGGTCGAACTTCCAGTTGCTGCGGTTACCGATACCGACCGTATCGATATGGCCGTCAAAACAAACAATGTGCGAGCCGGTGCCCATCCATCCCATTACGTTGCCGAGCGGATCAATCCATGTTTTGTTGAACCCGAGTTCATCCATTTTCTTTTGGATGCGCTTTGCTTTTTCCCCTTCATGACTACTTTCGCTGGGAAGGCGGATGATTTCGCGCAGAAAGGCGGTCATATCGGCCTTATATCCTTCTGCAGCAGCTTTAATCTTATTAAAATCCAAACTCATGCTTCCTCCTCTATCGTTTTTTCGAGCATTTTGCTCGATGCGATATTGATATAAACCGGGCTTCCGTAAAAATATATTTAACATATTTATAGAAGGAACCTTAGGTTATTTTAATTATAGAATTGAAAAATCCCTCTGTCAAGCATAATCTTCTAAAAATTTTTTAGCTATACTAATTTTTTTTTAGTTTTGTAAAAAAATTAGCTGTTAGGTGATTTTGGACAATCTGATGGAGAGTTGGTGAACATTGGTGGAAAAGAGAGTAGGGGAGAGCGGAATTAAGTGGAATGCTGTATTCTGTATGAAACGAGCAAACACATAAAAGAAATTGATGGAATAAAAATATGAATTTCGGTATTTTTGGGTTAAGTCTATATACAGTAAGGAAGGGAATTATGGGCGCTGACGGGATCGAACCGCCGACATTTTGGGTGTAAACCAAACGCTCGTACCAGCTGAGCTAAGCGCCCTAATAACAGAAAGGACTATATATAAACCGGATAAAAATGTCAAGCAGGGCACAGAGCTTTGTCGGGAATTCTTCATTATAAATATTTCAAGGGTTGAACAGCCCCAATGATCCTACGAGGTTATCGATGTTAGTTAACAGGTACCCCATTCTATCCACGGGGTTGACTTAATCCCCCGGTGCGGTAACGTGCAATAACGGCAATGTTACCACGAGCCGGAAGAACCGCCGCCGCCAAAGCGGCCCCCTCCTCCGCTGAAACCGCCGGCAAAGCCCCCACTACCGAACCCTCCGCCGCGTCCCGAATAACCGCCTCTTCGTCCTGACGAAAGGAACAGCAACGGCCAGAATAAACCGCCGGGCATAAAACGGGAACCGAACAGAAAGATAATAATCAGAAAAATGACGAGTGGCAGCGGAATAGAATCGTCATTCTGCCGGTCGGCTTCTTTTACAGTCTCACTAATGAGGCTTTCGTCTTGAAGTGCAAGTCCAGCGAGGTTTTTAACCCCTAACAAGACGCCTTTTCCGTATTCCTGCTGTTTAAAGTAAGGTGCGATGATCGAACGGATAATCCTGCTGCTTTGTGCATCGGTGATGCGATCTTCGAGGCCGTATCCCACTTCGATACGCAGCTTACGGTCTTGGACTGCAATTATTAAGATAACGCCGCTGTCCTTGCCTTTTTGCCCAATCTGCCATTTTTCCGCGACACGGATGGAATAATCTTCAAGACTTTCGCCTTCCAACGAAGGAATGGTCAATACCGCTATCTGTAAATCGCTTTGGCGGTCAATACTATATAAATATGCATTTAATTCCTGCGTTTCGCTTGCTGTGAATATATGTGCGTAATCGTTGACCGGACCGTTCAGGGGCGGAACGTCAAGCGCAAACAGAAAGACGCTTTGCACACAAAGACAGGCAATAATGATAAACCGAAAAGAATGTTTTGAAAATTTCATAGCGTCCCCTTTAGTTTTATGATGCGGCGGAGGAAAGGCGTGTAAGACATCGTTTGATCATAGAGAATGGGAACCCTTTCCGTTGGAGGGCGCTGTAGAGCTTTTGCTCGGTATAGCCCTTACGGATAAGGCTGCGTGCTGCTCCTTCGCATACTTCTGCTTCGTCAATCTCTGTAAAAAAATCATTGAGCGCTTGCTTTGCCGTGTCTGCAGCGATTCCGCGTTTACGCAGTTCCGAAAAGAGACGCGCACACCCCTCTTTTTTTGAAAGGCTCCTCGTATGTAAATATGCACCGGCAAAGCGGGAGTCGTCAAGCGTACCTTCGTCACGTAAATAATCCAACGCAGGCTGATATTCGTTTTTTATATAGCCTTTTTTTTGCAATTTGACTGTCAGTTGATAAGAGGAATGTTCGGCACGGTTAAGATAGGCGGCAGCTTGTTTTTCAGCTAAGAAACGCCGACCTGCTTGATAGAGATGTTCTGTTTGGGATTCTGTAAGGATGAGCGGGAGATCATCTATCGCAAGCGGTTCATCAAAGTAACAAAACCGGCTTACGATAGAAACATCCCCGGAGAGTACCAGTTTGACGGTATCCGAGGATGTATGCTCCACCGCAATAAGGGTAGGATTAACGCTTGCTGAACTGGAAGCGTCGGCGAGCACCGCGTTGGCCATACTTTTTACGTTCAACCATTCTGGAATCACGAGTTAATAAGCCATTCGCTTTAAGTGAGCTGTGGTTAGAGGCATCTACCTGTGCAAGCGCACGGGCAATACCGTGTGAACAAGCGCCTGCCTGTCCGTTTAAACCGCCGCCATATACGGTAATGATGATATCATAGCGGGTATCGCTGCCGGTAACAAACAAAGGCCGTTTTGCCATTTGAACCTGCTCGGGAGTGGCAAAGTAGTCGTCCATATTCTTATTGTTGACGGTTACCGAACCTTTTCCTTCGCGGATATAAACCCGTGCTACCGAGGTCTTTCTTCGTCCTGTTCCTATTCCGATATTTTTCACAACCATTTCTCCTAAAATTATAACGCTACCGCAACAGGATTTTGTGCCGCATGCGGATGTTCGCTACCTGCATAAATTTTTACATTTTTAAGCAGTTTACGTCCGAGTGATCCTTTGGGTAACATACCTTTTACCGCGATATACAACGGTTCGGTCGGTTTTTTGCCGATAAGGGTATTGAAATTGACGGACTTGAGTCCTCCGGGAAACCCTGTGTGGTGGTGATACATCTTATCCTTGTCTTTATTCCCCGTAACAGCAACTTTATCGGCATTGATAACGATAATATAATCGCCCGATTCCTGATGAGGTGCGTAGAGAGCCTTGTGTTTCCCTCGAGCCATTGCAGCAACTTTTGCTGCAACCCGTCCGAGTGGCTTTCCTGCAGCGTCGATAACATACCAGCTCCGTGGTATTTCGCGCTCTTTATAAAAAATTGTTTTCATTTTCCGTGTACCTTATATGTTTTTATTGCAGATAATGTGGGTAAAACACTATATCAAAAAAGTAGTTATACAGTCAACCGGTAGAAGTTTATTCGGTTTTATTTTCCCCTGCGTTCATTGCAGCCTCTTCTTTTTTTGCGTCCTGTTTGTCTTTGATATCCGCAATTCCGATGAATACAGCAATTAGTCCGACAAAGGCTGTAAAAATCGGTAGACCGCCGCGCAAAAAGAGTAGAATATCCTTTCCCCAGCCAAGCCCAAAACCGGCTGTCTCCGGCGGAAGCGCTGCAAAGACTGTAAAGAGAATCATGGCTGCCCCGATAATAAGCGCAATCATACCAACCTCCTATTAAAGTATGACCCGTACACGATTCGAACGTGCGACCTGCTGCTTAGGAGGCAACCGCTCTATCCACCTGAGCTAACGGATCAAAAGATTATGCTGCTTAGATCGGCATATCAGCTATGCTCTTTAAACAGCCTACATCTTAGTGAGTATAAAAAAAAAAACGGCTTTTTACAAGCCCTCGCATTATCTCTTTTTCTCCGAAAATTGACATTTAGCTCAAATCGCAGTACATTGATATAATGATTGCAGATAAAATAATTAAAGCCGTTTTCGGTTCACAGCATGAACGGGATATTAAAGCTCTCCTTCCCGTTCTTCATCAAATAAATGAAAAAGAAGCATGGGCGCTTGCTCTTGCTCCCGAAGATTTTAAGCAAAAGACCGCCGAGTTTAAGGAGCGGTTTGCAAAAGGCGAATCCCTTGATGCCTTTATCCCCGAAGCCTTTGCGCTTGCACGGGAGGCGGCGCGGCGTATTTTACATGAGCGTATGTACGATGTGCAGCTTTTAGGTTCGCTGGTTCTTCATTCGGGACGCATCGTCGAAATGAAGACCGGTGAAGGTAAAACCTTGATGAGCATCGCCGCTTCATACCTCAACAGCCTTTCCGGGAAGGGTGTACACATTGTAACCGTCAACGACTACCTCGCAGAGCGCGATGCCGATTGGATGCGCCCCGTCTACGCATACCTCGGAGTTAGTGTCGGCGCAATCCTCTCAAACATGGACAACGCCGCGCGGAAAGCTGCTTACAATGCGGACATTACCTACGGTACCAATAACGAATTCGGTTTTGACTATCTGCGCGACAATATGCAGCTTACAATAGAAGAAAAAGTGCAGCGCGGCTTTTCCTTCGCGGTTGTGGACGAAATAGACTCCATCCTCATCGACGAGGCGCGTACCCCACTCATCATCTCCGGCGCTGCCGAAGACGACACCAAGCGGTATTTCGATGTCGATAAGTTCGTCGATCAGCTTGAAGAGGTTAAGAAAAATCCCGAAACCGGCGAGTATCCCAATGAGCTGGAAGGGGAAGAGATTATCGGCGACTACACGCTTGACGAAAAAAGCCGCCGCGTGTCCTTTACCGACGCCGGTATGCTGCACATTCAGGACATTCTGCAAAAACAGGGCTTGATCAACGGCAGTCTCTTTGAAGAAGAGAACTTTGAATATATTCACTACTTTACGCAGGCAGTACGCGCCCACATCCTCTATCACATCGATGTTGATTATGTTGTAAAAGAAGGGCAGGTGCAGATTGTTGATGAGTTCACCGGGCGTATTCTTGAAGGACGCCGCTATTCGGACGGTTTGCATCAGGCTATTGAAGCGAAAGAGCATATCCGTATTGCCCAGCGCAACCGCACGATGGCGACCATCACCTTTCAGAACTTCTTCCGTATGTACGACAAGCTGTCCGGTATGACCGGTACGGCGGACACCGAAGCGGTCGAATTCAACAAGATTTACTCGCTTGATGTTGTGGTTATCCCGACCAACTTGCCCGTTATCCGCAAGGACGAACACGACGTGGTCTACCTGAACGAAGCGGAAAAATGGGATGCGCTCTGTAACGAAATTGCCGAAGCGCATAAACGCGGACAGCCGGTACTGGTCGGTACGGTGTCCATTGAAAAATCGGAAAAACTTTCGGCGCTGCTCACCCGGAAAGGTGTCCGGCACGAGGTATTGAACGCCAAAAACCACGCACGGGAAGCGCTCATCATCGCGGAAGCGGGCGCAAAAGGTTCTGTTACGATCGCAACCAACATGGCAGGGCGCGGTACCGACATCAAGCTCGGCGGTAGCCCCGAATTTAGGGCACGCAAGCGGGCAGGCACCGAAGCCGAGCCGGAAGTGTATCAAAAAATATACGAAGAAGAATACAAGAAGTGGCAGGAAGACTACAAGGAAGTTAAATCGCTCGGCGGTTTGTATGTTATCGGTACCGAACGGCATGAAAGCCGCCGTATCGACAATCAGCTGCGCGGTCGTTCGGGGCGGCAGGGCGATCCGGGGCGTTCAAAATTCTTCCTTTCCCTCGATGACGATTTGATGCGACTGTTCGGCGGCGAAAGTCTCAAGCGGGTAATGACAAAGGTCGGTATGGAACCCGGTGAGCCGATTGAGCATCCGTGGCTTAACAAGAGTATTGAAAAGGCGCAAACCAAGGTTGAAGAGCGCAACTTCGATATCCGTAAGCACCTCCTTGAATACGATGACGTGCTGAACGAGCAGCGCGGCTTTATCTATGAACAGCGTGATAAGATTTTGCAAGACGAGCACCTCGTTGAGCGTATTTACACCACGATAGAAGAATACCTCGATGACGCCTTTGAGCAGTTCAAGCACGGTTCCCGCAAGGAAAAAGCGGAAGAGCTAAAAGAGCTGCAAGCAAACCTCAAGGCAAAATTCGGCTACATCTTCAGTGATGAGGATACGAAGCTGGCTCAAGCTGGTGATACAAGCGCACTGCAGCAGAAAATCTACGCTGCGCTCAAAGCGAATATCGAAGAAAAGATTGCGCTCGTCGGTAATGAAAACCTCAATATGTTTATCCGCTATCAGTATTTACAGGCAATAGATCGTAAATGGCTCGATCACTTGGAAAATCTGGAAGCCCTGCGCGAAGCCGTCTATCTCCGCTCCTACGGTCAGAAAAACCCGCTCACGGAATACAAGCTTGAAGGTTTCGACATCTTCTACGCAATGCTCGACGAAATCCGCTTTTCCATTGCCTCTTTACTGGTATTGGTACGGATCAGCACCGAAGAACCCTCTTCGCGCACCCCCAACCGCCGCATCCCACAGGGCTCCGCGCACCACAGCTCCATGGGCTCCTTCCATCAGAGCAGCTCCCCGATGGGTTCCAG
The DNA here is from genome assembly GCF_024181185.1 of Treponema sp. OMZ 906. Classification (NCBI taxonomy): domain Bacteria; kingdom Pseudomonadati; phylum Spirochaetota; class Spirochaetia; order Treponematales; family Treponemataceae; genus Treponema; species Treponema sp. OMZ 906. The sequence continues at coordinate 420,410 of NZ_CP051196.1, forward strand.
CAGCAAGCCGGAAAACGTCCAAGTGGTACGCACCGCGCCTAAAGTCGGCAGAAACGATCCGTGCCCCTGCGGCTCCGGCAAAAAATACAAGCACTGCTGCGGCAGGTAATGGGTAGTGGGAAGGATACTACCGATGCAAAACTCTTTTGATTATATCGATGATGATGAACTCCGTGCGTTTTTTGCAGGCGCTGTAAAAATTCCCAGCATCAATCCGCCGGGGAACGAAGCGCCAATGGTGCAATATATAGAAAATTTTTTACAAGCGAATAAGATTGAATATGAGCGGATTCCGGTTGAAGGAAACCGCTGTGATATTGTCGCTCGGGTGCGTGGAAAAACCCGTGAAAACAGCATCATCTTTACCGGACACATGGACGTTGTACCGGTTTCTGACGAAGAGCGAAGGCGATGGAACTTTGACCCGTTCGGTGCTGAAATGCGAGATGGTGTTTTGTACGGCCGCGGCAGCAGCGATATGAAAAGCGGACTGACTGCTGCGCTTTATGCAATGGCTGTTTTGCAGCGGCACGGTATTGTTCCCCCTACCGATATTATCTTTGCCGCGACAATCGACGAAGAAAACTACATGAAAGGTTCGAAACGGCTTTTATACTCTCCGTTGTTTGACGGAGCCCGCTCGCTGGTGGTGTGCGAACCGACCGATTTAAAGCTGTGTATAAAAGGAAAGGGTCGTACATGGGCAGATGTTTGTGTGAAGGGTAAAACTGCGCACGGTTCACAAGTCGGCGCCGGAGATAATGCGATTTACACGGCAATCAATTTAATAGAAAAGATTAAGCGTACGGAGTTAACGGGTTATTCTTCCGCGGAGAACGGTGAGTCTTTTTGGCGGACGCTGGCAATACAGGCGGGCGTAGAACCTCAGGTAGTTCCCGACACTTGTGTCTTTACCGTGGATGCTCGGCTCGCCGTCGGGCATCCCATCGATGCAGTATGGGCTCAGTTGGACGAACTGATTGCCGCATTGCACCAAGAAGTTCCTATCGCCCAAGTGTCGTATACCGTTATCGATAGGCGCCCCTCGTGGACTACAGCAGAAAGCGATCCGTTGGTGCGGCGATGTAAAACGGCATTGGAAGCCGTCGGTCTTCCGTATATTCCGGATATCTTTGCAGGTTCTACCGACGGCAGCGTATTGGTAAAGCAGGGGCTCATACCCGTGATTATCGGCCCGGGCGACCTTGCCGTTGTCCACCGCGAAAACGAGCATATTAAACTTCCTCAAGTTTATCAGGCGGCACGGTTGTATCTGTCAATGATGCTTACTTTTTGAAAATATACGGCACATCTGTGTTGTCTATTTTCAAAAACGTTGGCTTAAAAATATACGGCACATCTGTGGTTTCGTGCCTGCGGGAATAGGGGCAGTGGTTGAATGGCAATTAAAAACCCTCTAAAAACTTGAGTTTTTAGAGGGCTCGTTCAATGTCTTTAGCGCTGTACGGTTATCCGTTACGGGCAACTGTGCGTGATTTGTTGTTTTACAGTATCAGTTACTTTAATGCTTTGTGGCAGAACCACCAGTCGAAGCCTTCATATTCTTTGAGCCGCTTTTCGGCAGCTTTTACGTTTGAAGGTGGAGGAACAATTGCATGGTCTTTAATCAGACTGTTTTCAGGCCAGTTAGCAGGCAGCGCGACATCTTCTTTGTCGGAAATCTGCAAAGCCTTTACCGCCCGCAGGATTTCTTTCATGTTCCTACCGATTTCCTGTGGATAATATAGTACTAATCGGAGTTTTCCTTCGGGATCAACGATAAATACTGCACGGACGGTGTTCGTTCCTTTGCCGGGATGCAAAAGTCCGAGTGAATTCGCAATTGCATCATTTGCAGCAATAACAGGGAAGGTAATCTGCACATTGAGCTTGTCTTTCATCCATTCAATCCACTTCATGTGGCTAAATACCTGATCGACGGAAAGGCCGACCAGTTTTACACCAAGTTTTTCAAACTCGGGCATCAATTCCTGAAAACCGACAAACTCAGTTGTGCATACAGGGGTGAAATCTGCGGGGTGGCTGAATACGATAAACCATGAACCTTTCAGATCGGCCGGTAATGTCATCGGGCCTTGTGTGGTTTGAACTTGCAAAGTGGGAAATGCATCGCCCAAGAGCGGCATGTTAATTCTTTCGTCCATAAATATCTCCTTAATCTTAATAATGATTCTTAATATATCATACTTCTTAAAAAAAAGCAAGCGCCTTAATTTCTTTGCCGTTATTGTGCTTACATTGATTTTGCTATGCGTTATCTTGCATGAAAAAATTACGGTAAAAACAGCTCTTGGTAGCGTGCTTATCACCGCAGGCTCCCTGTTGTTTTTTGCAGGATGCCTTGACATATCTAAAGAAAATTAGATATACTTACGGCCTATAGCTTTATTTTATGTGCATTGAGAAAAGTGTGCTGGAGGAGAATAGTTGGCGGAGAATAAAGGTTTGCGGATTAATGAACAAATCCGTGTCCGCGAGGTTCGTTTAATTGATGATGCAGGGGAGCAGAAGGGTATTGTTTCCACCCTTGAAGCTCTTAGGATGGCTCAAGACGTTAATCTTGATCTCGTTGAAGTGGCTCCGCAAGCGGATCCTCCCGTTTGCAAGATTTTAGATTATGGAAAGTATCGTTTTGAATTGGAAAAAAAGCTCCGTGATTCCAAGAAAAAACAGAAGCTGCAAGTTCTTAAAGAAATTCGTATGCAGCCTAAGATAAATGACCATGATCTATCTTTTAAAGCACGGCATATACAAGATTTTCTTGATGACGGCGATAAAGTAAAAGTAACAATCCGCTTTCGGGGGCGGGAGTTAGCCCATACCGAGCTGGGGCTGGACGTATTAAATAACGTACTGGCAAAACTCGGCGGAGATTTAACGGTAGAAAAACCTCCGGCAATGGAGGGGCGTTCCATGTCGATGACATTGGCGCCCAAATCGAAGAAATAATTTACGAGGTGTATCATGCCTAAGATGAAGAGTAAGAGTGCCGCAGCAAAACGTTTTAAGTTTACCGGCGGCGGTAAAGTAAAGTATAAGCAAATGAATTTGCGCCATATTTTAACAAAAAAATCTCCACAACGCAAACGTGATTTGCGCAAAGGCGGAATTTTAGCCGAAGTCGACAGCAAAAAGGTAAGAAAACAACTGCTTCCTTACGGTACTAATTAAGTTTTGATTATTTAGGAGAATACAATGCCGAGATCGTTATGTTCAAATAAACGCATTCATAGACGCAAGAAGATTTTAAAGTTAGCAAAAGGATTCCGCGGACGCAGAGGTACGAACTATAAAGCGGCAAAAGATGCCGTTGTAAAAGCTCTTACCCATAGCTTTGAAGCACGCCGCGACCGCAAAGGTGACATGCGCCGCTTGTGGATCAGCAGAATAAACGCTGCTGTTCGTGCAGAAGGAATGAGCTATTCACGCTTTATCAACGGAATGGCCAAAGCGGGGATTGCTTTGAACCGCAAGGCCTTATCCAATATGGCTATCGAAGATCCGGCCGCTTTTAAAAGCGTTGTCGAACAGTCAAAAAAAGCATTAGGAGTTTAAAGTATGGTAAACCTCGATCAAATTAAACAGCTTGAAGCGAGGGTTTCTAAAGCGATTGAGCTGATGCAGACCCTCAAAGATGAGAACGATTTATTAAAGCTTGAATTGCACGATCGCCAACAGCGAATCGAGGAGCTGGAGAATATAGTTCTTGTTTTTAGAAATGACCAAGCAAAGATCGAGGAAGGTATCATCAATGCACTCAATCACCTGAGTGCATTTGAAGATACTGTATACCAAGCGGCAAATTCGACAGCTGCTTCTGCCGTACATGAAGCAGCTCTGGCCGCGAATGAAGTGCCGGAAATGCAGCCGACAGCATTAAATCCCACTGGAGCCGTTGCATCTGAACAGCCCAACCCCATACACGAAGAAGCTTCGGAAACGCAATCGCCGACTGCTGTTGCCGAGACGGTGCCGCAGCAAGCTCCACAGGAACCTATAAATCATTCCAATCAACTGGATATTTTTTAACGATGGCCGAACGCAAAGGGCGGCTGCAAATCGACCTATTAGGTACGTCGTTTGCGCTTGAGGCTGATCAACCCGCTGAATATTTACAGTCAATCTATAAGCATTATAAAAAAGTCGTCTCGGAGGTTCAACAAACGTCCGGCGTTAATGATTCATTGCGCATTGCGATTATCGCCGGTATCTTGTTGTCGGATGAACTGAGCAAAGAGCGGCTTAATCCGCAGGCGCTGATTCCGCAGCATGAAACAGAGGTCTTAATCGAGCAATCGGCAAAAAAGATGATCGAAGATATCGATTCGATTATTTATTCGCTTACTCCGTCAAATGATGGGCACGTATGACGCTTTTTGTCGATGCGGATTCCTGTCCGGTACGAATCCGCGAGATTATTTGCAGGACGGCGCAGCGATTACACGTTCAAGCGATCTTTGTTGCTAATAGATCAATTCCAATCCCTAGAAATCCTTATTGCACTACTATCGTAACCAAAGCTGAGGATCAAGCTGCAGATATGTATATCATTACTTATGCGGCACAAGGTGACATGGTTATTACCCGTGATATTCCCCTTGCAAAACAGCTTGTCGAAGCCCATATCAAAGTGATTAATGATCGAGGTGTCGTGTATACTGCCGAAAACATTGATGAACGGTTGTCTATCCGGAATTTTATGTATGAATTGTCGATAAACGGTCTTGCTCCCGAGCGGACGAAGGCGTTCGGGAAAAAAGAAGTTATGGAATTCGCTCAAGCGCTAGATCGGGAAACGCAGCGTCTTCTGAAAACCGATCCTTGATTTCTTTAATCCTGGGGGCAACTTCAAAAAATGCATCAGTGACTTCAGGATCGAATTTTATACCGCGTAACCTTCGTATCTCTCCCAAAACTTTATCTTCAGTCCATTTTTCTTTATATACTCGTTTACAGGAAAGTGCATCGTAAACATCTGCGAGCGAGGTAATACGTGCACCAAGGGGAATTTCCTCACCGATAAGCCCTTGCGCTGCGGTATGCATACGGTTGTATTTTTCTATTGCGCCTGTTTCCTCTGAGATATGGCCGGGATACCCGGTTCCATCCCAATTTTCATGGTGCCGTAATGCAATATCCCGCGACATAGTATCCACTGTCGAATTACCCGACAAAAATAGCTTTGAACCGCGCCATGTATGGCTCTGCATAATCCGGTATTCTTCGGGCGTGAGTTTGCCGGGTTTTTTTAGAATTGTGTCGGAAATACCGATTTTTCCGACATCGTGCAGCATTGCAGCAATCTTTAGCGCATCGCGAAATTTTTCGCGTTCATGCCGGTGGATATTATGGTTAAATGCCCAACGATCATAAATTTCTACTGCGTAGTTTGCGACGCGATGCACATGAAGCCCTGTCTCCCGCGGATCGTGCAACTCTGCCATTTGCACCATACGCAGGATCATCTCGCGGGTTAACGAAGCATGCATAAGCGTTGCTGCAGCGTTTGCTGCAAAATGAGAGAGGAACATTTCGTCATCGGAAGTAAATGCACGGACTTTGCCATGTATGTCAAGCGCATTAATCATCTGTAAAACACCCAATACGTCACCAGAGATGGCAATGAGCGGAATCGTCAGCGTCGATACTGTTTTGTAACCTGTTGCCACATCACTGACAGTACCGAATTTATAATACTTATCAGGAGAAATGGCATAAACATCAGGTTCATTGATCAGCTGTTTAGTCATCGCAGCCGATCCGGCAATAGTCGTAACATCGATCGGGAATGAAAAAATATGGAAAGGAAGTTTTTCTCCAGGATTTAATCGCTTTTGCAGCGTTGCATTTTGCGCATAATGGATAACCAGACGATTCCCTTCGACCAAGTAAATGGAGCCTGCATCGGCATTCAAGGCTTGCCGTGCCTCAGTTAATATCCTTTCCAGTAAAATATCTTTATCCCGAATACTATATAATCGGGAAGTTGTCTGCATGATATCAAACAGAATTTCTTCCCGTGTTCTTACTGTCGGCATCGTACTCATAACATTTCCTCTTTGCCTATAATAACAATATAGAGGCTTTGATAGTATCACCTAATATGCGATATGACAATAAGAAATACCCTAAATTTTTGCCAATGACATTTGAGCATGTTCATAAAAAATATCTTGCACTGCCAAACTTGTAAAAGTGTGATACACTGAAAAGGAGCTCTAAGCGATATTTCGACTATGGTTTAGAGAGAACTACTATTTCTGTTCAGGAGGAACAAGCATGAATATAGAACACATTCAACCCAAAGAAGTATTCCGTTGGTTTGCCGAAATTTCGGCTGTGCCGCGCGGTTCACACAATGAAAAAGCCATCAGCGATTTTTTAGTACGCTTTGCAAAAGAACGTTCGCTTGAAGTGTATCAGGATGAGGCGCTCAACGTCATTATCAAAAAGCCCGGGACGGCCGGCTACGAAAAATCCCCTACGGTTATATTGCAGGGACACATGGATATGGTCTGCGAAAAAACAGCGGATTCAAATCACAATTTCCTTAAAGACCCGATCAAGCTGATCGTAGAAGGAGACACTCTCCACGCCGACCGAACAACGCTTGGCGGAGATGATGGTATTGCGGTCGCGTATGCACTGGCTATTCTTGATTCCAAGTCGCTTGCCCATCCGCCGCTTGAGGTCTTGATTACCACAACCGAAGAAGTCGGGATGGACGGAGCGAGAGCCTTAAAAGCAGATCATTTACAGGGGAGAATCCTTTTCAATGTCGATTCCGAAGAAGAAGGTGTATTTTTGGTTAGCTGCGCAGGCGGCGCGAATACCCATGTCGATTTTAAGATCGAAACGGAACCGTTGAAGGGACAGGCGCTCTCCATCAAAGTCGATGGGCTGCTCGGCGGACATTCCGGTATGGAGATTATTAAACAACGTGCAAACGCCATCAAACTGCTGGGACGGATTTTGTCTGCAGTAAAGGCGGAGCAGTCCGCACATATTGTGTCGATTTCGGGCGGTTCGAAGCATAACGCCATTGCAAAAGAAGCGCTGGCAATTATCACCGTCGAGGATGCCGCCCGCGCACAGACAGCGATTACAAAACTTGCTGAAGCAATTAAAGCGGAATACCGTGTTGCCGACAAAGATATCCGCATTGCAGCCGAAGCGGCGACAGCTCTGCCTAAGATGATGTATAACGGTACCGTCAGTTGCGGCATCATAGACTTTATGACGATGGCTCCTGACGGAGTACAATACATGAGTATGGATATCCCCGGATTGGTACAAACCAGCTTAAACAACGGCATTCTCGCCCTGAGCGGAGAAACCCTAACCTTTACGATTTCGGTACGTAGTTCGGTAAAAAGTGAACTGGATGAAATTGTGCAGGTACTGAAGCTATGCGCAGAGCGTACCGGAGGCATATTCAGTAAGGTGTCGGAGTATCCTGCATGGGAGTATTCGCCGCAGTCTCGTGCCCGGGACGTTGCCGTAAAAACATACAAAGCACTCACCGGCAAGGAACCGGTTGTTTCTGCTGTTCACGCAGGCCTTGAATGCGGACTTATCAAAAAGACCATCCCCGATATCGATGCCGTCAGTTTCGGCCCGAATTTGTACGATGTGCATACCCCAAATGAACACCTGAGTATCTCATCAGTCGAACGGATGTGGAAATTTATCGTTAAACTTCTGGAAAATATGCGGTAGATAATATAACCACAACGGGTTTACGCAGGGGAGCGGGGAGAGGCATGGTTGGGTCTCACTCGATGCTTCCTTGCGTTTTTTTGTGTACTGCGCGGTTTTATTTTAATTAACCGGTAAATCCATAGAGAGTGCAAAGGATCCGGTATGGTTATGTTTAGAGAATAAATTATCGCTCCAATCAATTATTCAAGCTCTTCTACTTCTTAATAGATCCTTTTTATTTATTATTTGTTTTCTATCTTTATTAAAAATATTTATAAATAGATAAAAAAATAATTATATACTTGCGAGTGCCGATAATGTATGATACCATATATCAAGATTATTAATTGGAGGTTCTATTTAATTATGGAAGCGTTTTTACAAAATCTTACTAACCTAGTCGCAGGCATAAACAGCTTTGTATGGGGACCGTATTTTCTTATCCCTCTGCTTTGCGGAACAGGTTTATTTTTCACGCTCCGATTAAAGGGTGTGCAATTTTCAAAATTCGGTGCCGGATGGCGCAGACTGTTCAGCAATTTCTCATTAAAAGGAGAAAAAGCGGGGAAGCACGGTATGAGTTCTTTCCAAGCCGTTGCAACCGCGATTGCAGCGCAGGTAGGAACCGGTAACTTAGTCGGTGCAATGACGGCTTTGATTATGGGCGGCCCGGGCGCAATTTTTTGGATGTGGCTCGCCGCATTAGCGGGTATGGCGACGAACTTTGCCGAAGCCTGTATCGCACAAGTCTACAAAACAAAGGATAATTCGGGACAGACCGTCGGCGGCCCTGCGTATTATATTTCCCGCGGTTTGGGAAATACGGGCTTTTCAAAATTCCTTGCAGCATTCTTTTCCGTTGCGATTATTCTCGCGCTTGGATTTATGGGTAATATGGTTCAAGCGAACTCAATCTCCGATGCGTTTTTAAATGCATTCTCCGTGCCGACATGGATAACAGGGGTTGCCCTTGCCGTTGTTGCCGGCGTTATTTTTATGGGCGGCGTGAAGCGTATTGCATCCGTTACTGAAAAAGTTGTTCCATTGATGGCAATTATCTATATTGCTGTCGGTATCATCGTTATTCTTATGAATGCGCATAACATTCCAGCTATGTTCTCTATGATTTTTAGAGGGGCGTTTAATCCGCGATCCGTTTGGGGAGGTGCTTTAGGCTTCGGTATAGGGCGTGCTGCTCGTTATGGTATTGCTCGCGGTCTTTTTTCCAACGAAGCCGGTATGGGATCCACACCTCATGCCCATGCAGTTGCAACCGTCGATAATCCTGTCGAGCAGGGTGTATTGGGAATTGTTGCCGTATTTATCGATACCTTTGTCGTTTTGAATATTACCGTCTTTACGGTTTTAAGTGCCGATATCATCAGGTTTGAAGGCGGACAGCCGGTGATGAAAGGTATTCAGCTGGTTCAGGAGGCGTTTTCGCAACACCTTTTCGGACACACCTTCGGTTATCTTTTCATTGCAATCTGCTTGTTCTTTTTTGCATTCTCTACGATTATCGGTTGGTATTATTTTGGTGAAACCAATATCCGATACCTGTTCGGTTCAAAGGGCTTAGTACCGTATCAACTGTTGGTTGTAGCATTTATCTTTTTAGGCAGCTTGCTGAAAATCGATTTAGTATGGGAGTTGGTAGACTTCTTTAACGGTATTATGGTTATCCCGAACCTTATCAGCTTATTGCTACTGAGTGGCACGGTTGCGGCAGTCTTGCACGATTATAACGCAGGTAAGCCGTACGATGTTAATAATTATATCAGAAAATAACTGAATTTAAAACGTACCAATCCGCCGATTAGTCTTTGTTCTGATTCGTGCAGTGGGTTATCTCACATGCCGCATCGAGGGCGTTGATTAGTCGGCGCGATTCTCGTCTTTACCCTTCCTAACACAACTTATGAGAACCTCTAAAAGCTTTAGAAACCAACTGCAGAATAATGAGACTATGATTTTTAAAACCAGTCTTTCCGTTAGCCTTTTGTAAAAAGTGCATCGCATATTTACAAAAGGTGTATACCTTGCAAAAAGCACCAATAAGCAATATCATTGTGCCCTGATGTTCATTGTATGAACCGCATAGGAGAATATATGGCACATAAAGTTCGGATTTCCGATTTGGTATTAAGAGACGCGCATCAGTCTTTACACGCAACGCGCATGACAACCGCAGATATGCTGCCTATTTGCAACAAGCTGGACAGCGTCGGATATTGGAGCCTGGAAGCATGGGGTGGAGCGACGTTCGATTCATGTATTCGTTTTTTAAATGAAGATCCGTGGGAGCGGCTGCGCTCTTTGCATAAGGCGCTGCCAAATACTCCCATTATGATGTTGCTGCGCGGACAAAACTTATTGGGTTACCGGCACTATGCCGATGATGTCGTCGATGCGTTTGTGAAAGCTGCTGCCGATAACGGCGTTGGTGTGTTCCGTATTTTTGATGCGCTTAATGACCCGCGCAATCTTAAACGTGCGGCGGATGCAGCAAAGAAAACCGGCAAGCATGTTCAAATGGCTATCTCCTTTGCGACAACTCCGTATCATACTATCGAAAAATATGCGGAACTGGCAAAAACGTATACGGAATTCGGTGCCGATTCCATCTGTATTAAAGATATGGCAGGGCTTTTAAAGCCGATGGAAGCTTATGATTTAGTAACGGCGATTAAAAAGAAGACGACTATCCCAATCAATATTCATACCCATGCAACAACGGGGCTTTCCGTAGCGACACTGCTTAAAGCAGCGGAAGCGGGAGCGGATATCTTAGACACTGCGATTTCATCGATGTCGATGGGAACCTCGCACAGCCCGACAGAAACTATGGTAGAAATTTTCCGCGGCACCGAATGGGATACCGGTTTGGATATTAACCTGCTCCTCGAAATTGCGGCCTATTTCCGTGAAGTGCGCAAGCATTATGCTCAGTTTGAATCGAGCTTCCTCGGTGCAGATACCCGTATCCTCGTGTCGCAGGTGCCGGGCGGTATGCTTTCCAACCTCGAAAATCAGCTGCGCGACCTGAAAGCCTCCGACAAAATGGATGCGGTATTAAAAGAAATCCCGATTGTTCAAAAAGACTGCGGCTATATTCCGCTTGTTACCCCAACGAGCCAGATTGTCGGTACTCAGTCGGTATTCAATGTCTTGTTCGGACGGTATAAAAAACTGACCGCAGAGACCCGTGACCTGCTTATCGGCCGGTATGGTAAAACTCCCGCTCCGTGCAACGAAGAACTGGTAAAAATCGCTTTGGCAGAGGCAAAACTCGATAAGCCCGTTACCGCGCGCCCTGCCGACTTTATTCCCAATGAGCTGGACAAAATAAAAGCCGAAGCAAAAGAAAACGGAGCAGGCAATTCTATCGAAGATGTTTTGACTTACGCGATGTTCCCCAAGGTTGCACCAAAGTTCTTTAAAGAGCGCAGTAAAGGCCCCGTTGTGTTTACGGCGCCGGCGGCGGAGAAAAAAGTAGCAGACAGTGCAAGCAGCGGCTCGTATACGGTAACGGTAAACGGAACCGATTATGAGGTTTCTTCATCTAACGGAACATTCACCGTAAACGGTACTGCATACGCAGTAAGTGTAAAAGAGAACGCCTCCTCCGCATCTACGCAAAGAACGGCTGCCGCAGTTTCGGCATCGACCACATCGGCAACCCCTGCCGCAGCGCAAGCAGTACCGGCATCAAAACCGGCAACGTCCGCGGCTCCGACTGCTTCTAAACCCGTTGCGGCATCTTCATTAGCAGCAAGCGACAGTGGTGCAAAGCTGCTCGCTCCGGTAACCGGAACCCTTTTGCGCTACACTGTTGCGGAAGGTGCACAGGTGAGCGAAGGGCAGACGGTCATGATGCTTGAATCGATGAAGATGGAGTTGGAAATTAATGCGCATAAGGCGGGGGTTATTCACTTTGTGGCTGCAGCCGGTGCACAAATTGCAGAAGGCGACTCACTCGCAGAAATACGCTAACAGCCGCTCCGCCGGTATCGCGTCTCTATGTTAGTACTAAAAAAACTGTGCTGCAGTTGTTGTTTGACGGCTGCAGCTGTTTTCTTTTTTATCATCCCCACTTTATTTGCCCGGCCTTTTGCCGCCTTGGTACAATCAGCGCCAACATCAGTGCAAACCGGCAGTTCTCCCGAATATACCGGTAATATTCATGCAAAAATCAACACAGTAGCAGCACAACCGGTCTCCCACACTGCAGTGCAAGCCGGCCGTTCTGTCGTACCTGTGTCTGTATCTCAAAATGAGGAAGCCCTACGTGCCGTTGTTTCGCAGCTTTCGCTTGAAGAAAAAGCGGCGCAAGTACTGATGGTCAATATTGCAGGGAGCAAAACGGCGGATGCAAAAAGCATCGCATCGTTTAAAGGAACCGCTCCGGGTGCCGTGCTTTTGTTCGGATATAATATCGCAGATACGCCCCAAGCGGTTGCAGACTTTTTGGAATCGGCCGTACAAGGCTTTCAGGAAGCGGCGCGCCGTTCAGGTCATACTTTTATCCCGCCGCTTTTTGCGCTCGATAACGAAGGCGGTACCGTGTACCGAACCCGCCGCATCACTGCACCGCTGCCCGCTGCAGAGGAAATCGGCAAGCGGTTTTCCGTCGAGGAAACGGAGGATCTCTACCGATTGTTGGGACAGCAGATGCGGGAGCTTGGTCTCCATCTTAATCTGGCACCGGTTGCGGAAGCAGGGACGGAAGATGTTACAGCGGCACTCGGTACGCGGACATTCAGCCCGGAAACCGAACAAGCGGGACAATACGCCGCCGCCGCAGTACGAGGTATGCAGGGCGCAGATATTCTTGCGACGGTCAAGCACTTTCCCGGCAATAGCGCTGCGGATTTACACAAAAGTGCTGCCGAATTAACCGTTGACTATGAAGCCTTCCTCAGCCGCTATTGCTCAGTATTCCGGCCTTCAATTACAGACGGTGCGGCAGCGGTGCTCATTTCTCATATTACGGTGCCGGCAATTGAAGCCGCGCCGTTCTGCTTTTCCGCAAACGGAATTGCCCTGCTCCGTAATGAATTGGGATTTCCCGGCCTTATCATCACCGATGACATTGCAATGCAGGCATTAAACCGGAATGGCGCATCGCCTGAAGAAAATACTGTACGTGCAATCGCTGCCGGTTGCGATATGGTTATGTGTTCGCTGTCGAAAATCTATCCGCTGATTACAGCCATTGCCGAAAAAGCCCGCACCGATACTGCGTTTGCAAAGCGGCTTGACGAAGCAGTGCTGCACGTTTTAACTGCCAAGCAAAAAGTGAAACTCATCGATGCAAGCAAGCCTATTGCTACCAATGACTTCTTTATACCGCATACACCGGATTGGGAAAAATTCCGACACGCAAAAGAAGCCGCCGCCGTATATGAAAAAGCAACTCATTAAAAACTCAGGGTATCAGATCCCCCCCCTGTGAGCCAAATATGCTATCAGTATACTCATTGCAGTAAAATCAACGAGAAACTGGCATAAAGATAAAAGCTTATGTTATAATAAATTATACGGAGGAATGCTTATGTCTTATGAACAGTATACTCAAATAGAAACTCAGGTTTTAGGAATGCCTTATGAACAGAAAATTCAACTTCTTGCGATGATTGCAAATAATTTAAAAAATACAAAAGTAATTGAACCGATTCATTTACAGACTAAAAAAACAAAACGGCACTTCGGTATTGCAAAAGGAGAATTTTCTTATCCGAAAAATTTTGATGAAGATAATGACGAAATTTCAAAACTTTTTGGGGCTGTATGATGAAAATACTTTGCGATACTCATATTTTGATTTGGTTTTTAACAGGAGATGATCGACTTTCAGTAAAGGCACGTACCATTATAGAAAACGAGGAAAATGAAATTTATTTTTCTCTTGTGTCTGTATGGGAAATTAGTATAAAACATTCTCGTAAGCCGGAACAGATGAGTCTATCCCCTAAAAGATTTATAGAATTGTGTGAAAGCCAAGGCTTTTTAGAATATCCAATAGAACAGAGGCATATTCTTGCTCTCGATACCCTGCACCGTCCTGTACATACTCCAGAACATCATGATCCGTTTGATAAACTTTTACTTTCACAAGCAAAAATAGACCAACTCATATTTGTTACTCATGATGCGCTCATTCCGGATTACAATGAACCATGCATAGTTTCCGTATAAAAAGAACTGTAAGAATTATAACACGCATATATTTTGTCAGACGATCGACAGTTGTCTCCTACGCGAAATTTTTTTAATAGATTTGACGAAAAGTAAAATTTTTTTTATATTATTTTCAGAAACTAGGAATAAATCCTATAATTGAAAAATTTCTTTAATGTTTTAATGTATTGAAGAAAAAGGAGGAACTATGACAGTTACTGTTGATGAAAAAGCAAGAGCTTTTCTTGCAAAACACAATGAAACCAGTGTGTATACCTATTTAGGCGGATGCCGTACGTGAGGCGGCGTCGTACCTCAACCGGCCGTGTTTGCCGGTTCGCCTGATTCGCTCGATGACTACGATACCTTTAATGCTGACGGTATTACCGTCTATGTGCGCAAAGGAACCCAAACCGAAAACGGCTCGCTTACCGTTACAGTGGTTAAGATGTTGTGGATGGATTCTTTAGCAGTAGAAGGGATGGCATATTAGCCGCTGAAATTATCCCCGCAGGATGAACGCCTCCGGCAATCGATTTTCAACCTCTTTTGAAAATCGATTGTTGGGGTTACCGATATGTCTTAAACGGAAGAAAATAAGCTGAAAGCCTGCAATAATTTATAAACATTATCAGGGAGCGCGGTTTTTGCCTAACACTGTGAGTTCCGTGATACCGGCGTCTGATTTATAGACATTGTATATGAAAAGCGATAAAATACCGGCCATTAGGATAGCGGTGGTCTATACGTGGTTTATAATCCTATTTTTATAGATAATATACTATCTATTACACCGGTCTATGCTAATAGAGGAGTTTTTATGAAGGTTGTTATTGCCGGCTCAGGTGCTATGGGCTGCAGTTTCGGTTTTATGCTGCAAAAAAGCGGTAATGATGTAACACTGTTGGACGGTTGGCAGGATAATATCGATGCAATTAGGAAAAACGGTTTGCACTTGCAAGACGGTACTGCGGAACTATCAACAAAGATCGATGTTTATAAGCCGGAAGAGTTTAAGGGCACTGCCGATTTTGTTATCGTGTTTACAAAATCGATGCAGCTGGAAAATATGCTGAGCAGTATTAAACATGTTCTGCGGGATGATACAAAGATCCTCTGTCTTTTGAATGGACTCGGTCATACTGAAACACTGAAAAAGTTTATCGCGCCTAAAAATATTTTTATGGGTGTTACCGTAGTAACTGCCGGTATGAAGGGGCCGGGGAGTGCAGTGTTGTCAAGTCATGGAAAAACAGAAATTCAGAATATTGTACCGGAAGGCAAAGCCGGTGCGGAGGTCATTGTAGAAGCGCTCAATAAAGCAACAATGCCTGCAGTTTATTCCGACAATATTTTATGGTCTATTTGGCGGAAGGCTGCACTCAATGGAGCAATGAACAGCACCTGCACAATTATGGAATGCAATATGCTGGAGCTTGGCGGTATCGTAGGTTGTAAAGATATGATGCGCTGTATTATCTCCGAATTTGCCGCAATAGCAAAAACACAAGGAGTTACGCTAGATATCGATTCCGTAACTGACTACGTTTACGGATTTACGCAGCCGGACTTTGTCGGGGCAAAGCACTATCCTTCAATGTATCAAGATTTAATTAAAAATCACCGTTTAACCGAAATTGACTTCTTAAATGGTTATATTTCCCGTAAAGGTAAAGAACTGCATATTCCAACCCCCTATTGCGATCTTATTACCACTTTTGTACACGGCAAAGAGAAATTATTCGGATTATAAAAAGGAAATGGGAGTATCATTTGGGGTACTCCCGTATTTGATAGTATAAGGATATAAGATCGAGAACATTATGGCTGAACAAACAAAGAAAATTACGGTTAAATTTTTTATTAATACGCTTTTAAATGGCATGGCTGCAGGAATTGTTGTTGCCCTTATTGCTAACGCTGTTTTAGGACAGATATTTAAGGCGCTGGCGCCATACGGTGCCATATTCGGTATGCTGTACCAGTCTGTTGCGGATGTGCAATATTTGGTATCTGCGGTGATCGGCTTTATTGTCGGTATACAGCTCGGTTTTGTGCCGATTAAGGCTTCTATGATCGGGCTTGCCGGTTTTATCGCGTCTGGAGCAGTACGCCATGTAGACGGTATTGTTAAACTTGCCGGTATCGGCGACTTAATCAATGTGATGATTATTGTTGCGCTGGCAGCTCTTGTTACGCTGTGGTTGGGCAACAAGCTCGGCTCGCTTACGATTATTGTGCAGCCGATTATTGTTGCAGGCGGGCTGGGAGCATTGGGGCTCTTTATCTTGCCGTATGTAGCAGAGGTAAGCGCAGCAATCGGCCGCGGTATTAACTCGTTTACCGTGCTGCAGCCGGTACTGATGTGTATTCTTATTGCCGCATCTTTCTCTATTGTCATTATCTCACCTATTTCGACGGTAGCAATCGGTATTGCGATTGGGCTTGCAGGGTTGGCATCCGGGGCTGCAAACTTGGGTGTTGCTGCTTGTACTGCCGTACTTATTGTAGGATCGTGGCGTGTAAATAAGGCTGGAATTACCGCAGCTATTGCCCTCGGCGGTATGAAGCTGATGATTCCAAACCTTGTGCGTTACCCTATTATGGCATTGCCGGTTGTATTAACGGCCGCTGCATCAGGGATCGCAGGGCGTTTCCTAGGTATTATGGGTGATAAGGTGAGTGCCGGTTTTGGTATTGCAGGGCTTGTCGGTCCGATTAAGGCATACGAGCTATTAAGCGGCTCTCCCGCTGTGCGGATTGGTGCATTGCTGATTGCATACTTAGTTGTACCGTTCGGCTGTGCTTTGCTGCTGCATATTTTGTTTACAAAAATAATTAAACTCTATAAGCCGGAAATTTATAAATCCGAAGCGGTGTAGGTATTTAACGTCATGTATGGCAACTGTATCGGATATTTCCGGTGCAGTTGCCGTATTAAGACGGAATATCTTTATGTAAGAATATCATATCATTAGAATCAACAGCCCCGACGCAGAGCGTTGCCGAAAAACGGCAGGTATTAAACCGCACGAATAAAAGCAAAATAAAATACCGCAGTAAAGAAATAGAAAACTGCAATGATATAAAAAAATGCAATAGAAGGCATAAATGCGGAAGCGGCCGCACCGGCGGCAAAACATACGATACCGGACAGATAGTGTACACCGCGCCGTAGTTCTTGCCGTTTTCCACGCATGACCTTTCCCATCGCGAGTCCCGCATCCGTTAAATAGCCGCTAAAATGCGAAGTTCGTATTAAAATTCCGTCATAAGGAATGAACATACCGTTTTGTATACCAAGTATTACGCAAGTTATGATAAGCACGATTTGCAATGGCGGTCTTAGAACGGCGATCGCGAAAAACACTGTTGAGAAAACCAATAATAGAATACCGTAGCGTTTTGAGAATGTGCAATCACTTTTATGAAAAAGCATACCGGAGATGCATGCGCCGATATAAAAAGAAAGAATAAGCAATAAAAATGCGGCGGCCTCTGCAACAGCTCCTTGGGAAAGAGTCAGCGCTACACGAGTAATAGTGCCGGTGTGATGGCTGACCGCCGTACCGGCTATAATAAAAAATACACCGTTCAGAAACCCTGCGATAAAGGTTAGCAGATGTATTAATATCGTTAGAATAAGTTTATGTCTTTTACTCACTTGAATACTATAATCCGATTTCGATAAAAAAGCTACGTGATTGGTTCATACAAAGGCTTTAATACCTGTCGTTTCCGTTCTACTCCGGGGTTTGTTGATTATTCGAAAAGTGATATAGTACCGGCAGAGGCGATAGTGATTATCCTTGAAGTACAAGACATCTGTAAATATTACGGCACAGGAAAGAAGCAGCACATCGGTTGCGAACACATCAGTTTTACCGCTGAGGCTGGAGGTATCTACTCCCTGCTTGGATTAAATGGGGCGGGGAAAAGTACGGTATTGAACAGCATCAGCGGGTACCGCCTGCCCTCTTCCGGAGACGTATCGATTTGCGGATACTCCATTTTGAACGAACCGATCGAGGCTAAACGGAATATCGGGATTTTGTATGAGCAAAACCCGCTCTATGATTCGATGACGGTGCGGGAGTTCCTGCTTTTTACGCTGCAAATGCGCGGTTTCGGTAACGCCGTGCAGCAAGACCTGCTTGACGAGGCGGTTGAGTTTACCGATCTGCAAGAGGTATACGCCAAACGGATTAAAGAGCTGTCGAAAGGGTATCGGCAGCGGGTAGGGCTTGCGCAAGCGATTATCCATCACCCCCGCCTCGTCCTCTTGGACGAACCCGCGTCCGGCCTTGATCCGTTCCAGCTGAAAGACTTTGAAAAAAAAATACTTGCTCTATCCACGTATGCGGCGGTCATCCTTTGTACCCATCAGCTTGAACTTGCCGGACGGATATGCTCGCAGCATATCCTGCTCCACAAAGGACGGCAGATTGCCGGAGGAACACGGGCGGAACTCGCCGATCGTTTATACGAGGACTTCGGCATTGAAGAAGATGCTGCTTCCGATACGCTTTTGTTCAAGATCTTTGAACAGTACGCCGGAGTTACCACCCGCGAGTTCCGTGAATCCGCCGCTTCCGAATCCGCGGGACGGAAGAGTTCATATTCGGAAACGCCATCATCTGCGGCTGGTGTCGAACAATCCGAAACCGGTAAGCGGGGGCGACGATGAATCGATTCCCGGCGTTTAAGGCTCTTTTTAACAAGGAACTGCATACCCTCATATACAGCCCCACGCTGTATGCAGCAGCGCTCGTGCTTTACCTCGGAGCGGCGCTTCCGTTCGTGGGTTCAGGTTACTGGTTTTCGGCGGGGCTGTCGGACTTCCGCTCCTTTTTCCTCAATCTGCCGTTCCTGTTCTGTATTGTCATTCCCCTGCTCGCGATGAACAGCTGGGCTGACGAAAAAAAGCACGGCACCGACCGGCTCCTTGCCGCCTATCCGGTGGATAAACGCCTGCTTGCCGCGGCAAAATATGCAGCCCTGCTCGTCTGTTTTGCAGGAACCGCCACGCTTACGATGGTTATTCCGCTTTCGGTTATTCCGCTTGTTTATTTTGACTTTTTTCCGTTTTTTCTTTCGTATTGCGCTGTCCTCTTTTTCGGCGCAGCCTTTACCGCATGGTCGCTCGCACTTTCAAACATCTCTGCGCACACCGCCATCAGCTTTTTACTCAGCTTTTTTACCGGTATCTTTTTTACCGCAAGCCACGTACTTGCTCAAGTACTCCCGCTCCCGTCAGTCATTGTAAAAATACTGCGCTATTGCTCTTTTACGCTTCATTTTGAATCGGCCGCGCGCGGTATTTTCGACACTCGTGATTTCTTCTTCTATACACTGCTCATCGTCGCGGCGCAGGGGCTTTCGGTCTTTTTACTGTACGTTCAGGAGGAAAGCCGATGAACACAAAATCGATAAGCATAAAGATGCGCAGCGTAAAAGAGTACCGTATTCAAGCCCTGCTGTTGGGTGCCATCGTAGTAACGGCAGCGCTGCTCTCACAGCGACTCTATACCCGGCTTGATATGACAAGGCAGCACACCTATTCGCTTTCAGCTTATACTCAATCGATACTGAACAGCCTCGAAGGAACGGTAACGATTACATGGTTCCGCTCGTACAATATTGATGGGTTCCTGCCGTCGCTGCAATATGTTGAAGATATCCTCGCAGAATATCAGCGTACTGCGGACGGACGCTGTCTCGTGCTATACAAGGATACGGAGAAGCTTTCCCCGCAGCAGCTGAATCAGCTCGGCATTGTTGCTCGGCAAATTGAGCGGAACAGCAATAATACGCAGGTACTGCAAAATCTCTATTCGGGATTGCTGTGCGAGTACCGCGGGGAAAGCCGCGTTATTCCGTTCCTCTCCGATATCTACACCCTTGAAGCTGATATTGCGCGTTTTATTACCGAGATGAATCAGGATGCGCAGGGGCGAAAACTCGACCGCTCCGTTTATGTTGCGTTTCCCGAAGGCGGTGCAGAAAACGGCGCAACGGGTAATTATAAATATGTGTTGCCGTGGCTTGAGTATGCGGGGTTTGTACCGATTACGTTGACCAAGCCTTATCCGGAGCTGCACCCCGAAATTCCGCTATTGGTAATCGGCTCTTCCTACTTTGATGCCGATATGCTGACGGCTGTTGATACCTTCATTAACAGGTATGGTTCCGCCGTCTTTTTTGTGTCCGCAAACACCGTGGATATCGGCGGCAGCTGGAGTGCAACACCCAAAAAAGATGACGGACTGCTTGAACTGCTCGCCCGCTCCGGCTTTGCGGTGCAGACTAATCTTGTGATGGATCCCGTAAACTTCCGCATGACATTACCGGCCGCCGACGGCTCTCGGTACGAGCATATCAACTACCCGTTTTGGGTTCAGGTGTTCCGTCAAGAGGCGGAAGCGATTCCTCCGCTGCTATCTGCGGCAAAGCCCGTGCAGTTTTTCTGGCCGTCGGAGATGGTTTGTACCGCCGCGCGGGGAAAGACGCCGCTTCCGCTGCTTGTTTCAAGCACTCGGTCGGCGCTGCAACAGCCGCCGTATAACACCGACCCGCACGGAACTCAGCTTGCCGCAGCCGCGAACGGCGAACACGCAGCCTATCCGCTTGCAGCCTTCAGCGAGCGGGGCGTCAATGCGGTGAGCGGTATCAGCGGTGCAGATAGTGCGCGGCTCTTGGTGATTGCGGATGAGCATTGCGTGAGTTCCGCCGTAGAATACACAAATTCCGATGCGAATTTGGACTTTATGGTGAATACCGTGTACTGGATTGCGCGGCAGGATGCGCTTTTGCAGCTGAAAAACAAACAGCCGGCGGTTTTGCCCTTCCGCTACTTTGAAAGCGATACAGCCTTTAACCGCATTATCGCCGCCGCCCGTATCTTTAACCTTGTACTTGTCCCCCTGCTGATTATCGGTGCAGGCGCCGCGCTGTACATCCTCCGGCGGAGGAACCACGCATGAAAAAAGAAACAAAGGGCATGTTTATCATCCTCTGCGCGCTGCTCTGCTGCTATGCGTTGAGCTTTTTACACCGGCCTTCCCGGGCGGGCGTTTTTTCGAGCAGCTTGATGCATGAACAGGATATCCGCGAGGTTGCAGAAATCAGGTTTTCTATTCCGACAAGGGCTGAACCGGTAGAGATGGGCGAAATGACGCTGATTAAAGACGGCGCCCGCTTTTATCTCCGCACCGGAAACGGCAGCTATCCGGTCAGGCAGGAAATTATCGACCGCTTTTTTTCGCTGCTCGGCGCCGGACGCTCCTTTCTCCCCATATCGGTACGGCCTCAAGATTATCCCGATTACCAAATCGATGACGGACACGCTTCGCGTATTGTCTTTGTGCGGAAGGATAAAACCGTTCTTTCGGAACTCTTTTTCGGGATGACCGATGCGGCCGGCGCCGGTCGGTATGTGCGGACGGGAACAAGCGTCAAGGTGTTTTTAATTGATAATGCGTTTGAACCTTTTTTAACGGTCGCCGCTCCGTTCTGGCTCGATTTGCAGATATATGCGGCGCTTTTCCGCGGCACGGGAATCCAAGGCTTGGAGTACGGAAATCACAGCGTAATCAGGACGGAAGCAAACGGCGATGCGTTCCGCGCATTGGAAAGCTTTTTAGAAAAATTCTCCTGTATCGACATATACAGCGCGCCGCCATTACAAAGTCCTCAAACCGCACGGGTGCGTTTAGCACTCGGCAACGGCACGGAATTGCGCTTTTCGTTTACCACCCTGCAAAGCGGCGACTATGTAGTCTTCGACAGCCGCAGCTCAAATGCCTACCTCATCAGCGGGTATACCTGCGAACAGCTGCTCCGGCATATCGATGCGATATGTAATTCATAATGGGGATAGAAACTAAGGATTGGATAAAACGCCGTTATGGTGGAGTTTCTCTAAAGGGAAACACTCATGTATACGACGGTGCGGGTATACACGGCAGGTTTTCTACACCGCTGTTCCAGCTGCTGAATGATTTTTTCGAGGGAACCTTCCTCCGAACCAAAAGCCTTGCGGATTGCCGTGCCGTATTCGGATTCTGCCGAGAACCATCGTCCGAGTTCGGCCTGTGTTACCAGCCGCTTTTCTTGATAGTCTACCTTTTTCAGCAGCTGTATGCGGTAGCCTGCTTTTTCGGCGATGTCTACAACGGTGTTCTCCGTCCATGCGATGTGTTTATTTCGGCTGTCGGAAAAAAATGCGGCTTCGGCAGCCGAAAAACGATTTACGGATTCGTCAGACGGGAGCAGTGCCGACAGCCGGAGTCCCTGTTGCGGAAGCGCGAATGCAAAAATGATACGCGCACCGGTGGCATGTTCTTGCGCGATACGGGAAAAGAAAGCGGTAAAACCGTCCGCAGTCGCAGCGGGGTTATACGAAAGCACAACATCAAAGGCCAGCTCGGGAAAAAGAGCCTTACTATCTGACGGAGCGGATAGGTTTTCATCGAGCTGAGTAGCGGCAGATGTTTTTTCACTAGGGTAGGTACAGGCTGGAAGCACGGTCATAATCGGACGGTTTAAAAATTCAAAGGTTTCCGCGTACCGCTGTGCGGATTGCAAGGCTTCTTGGTGTTCAAAGATTCCTGCGGTACATCCGTTAAGGGTGATACGGGTACTCGGCCACAGTAAAAGCCCTCCGTCAGCCCGGTACACCAACGCGCGGTCATCAGCGGACAGGTTTGCCAGCCCGATAAGGGTGTCCCGTATCTGCTCCAGTATTTCGGCGCTGCTGCCTTCCGTCCGTGCCTGCCAATCTTCAACCGTAAAGGCATCCTTCTTTCCCTCGGCTGCTTCGTGTATGGCAGCCAGCTGGGTTTCCCGCTTTGCCAGTACCTCGTTCCGTATCTTTTCTTCGTAGCCGGTGTATCCGGGGGTGTAAAACACCCTGCCGATCAGTTCGTCGGGCAAGTACTGCTGTGCAATCCAGTGGTCGCGGTAGGCATGGGGATACAGGTACCCTTCTCCGTGCCTGAGCGATTCTCCGTCGCGGTTTGCATCTTTCAAGTGATTCGGCACCTCGGTCTGTTCCTTTTCTACCGCTTTCAGGGCGTCAAAAAAACCGAGCGAGCTATTCGATTTGGGGCATGTCGCAAGATACAACGCTGCATGGGTGAGGTGGTACCTGCCCTCCGGCAAACCGATACGATCAAAGGCTGCCGCCGCGCTTGTAACAACGGTCAGCGCGTGAGGATCGGCAAGTCCGATATCCTCGCAAGCGGAAATAAGCATACGCCGAAAGATAAAGTGAGGAGACTCCCCTGCCCGCACCATTCGGGCTAGCCAGTAAAGAGCAGCGTCGGGATCGCTCCCTCGGATGGATTTTATAAAGGCGCTGATGATATCGTAATGGTAATCGCCGTCTTTGTCGTAGAGCACCGCTTTTTGCTGGATACTTTCCTCGGCAGCCTGCATGTCGATGATGATTTCCGTACCGGCAGGCGGCGGCCAGTGTTCGGTAGATGTCTCAACGGCTAGCTCAAGAGCGTTTAAGAGACTGCGGGCATCACCTGCAGCGGTTTCGACAAGATGCTCCAATGCGCCTTCGGTAAAAGAGACTTTCCATTTTCCGTAGCCCCGCTCCGTATCCTGCAAGCACCGTTCCACAGTCCGGTACAGGTCGGCATCGGTGAGCGCCTTGAGCTGAAACACCCGACTGCGGCTCACTAAGGCTTTATTCACTTCAAAAAAAGGATTTTCGGTTGTCGCGCCGATAAAAATAACGGTTCCGTTTTCTACCCACGGCAGCAAAGCATCCTGTTGGGCGCGGTTCCATCGGTGTACTTCATCGACAAAAAGAATGGTCGGTTTTCCGTAGAGTTTTTTATATTGCTCCGCCGATGCAATCGCATCACGTATCTGCTGTACGCCTGCAAGGACAGCATTTAAACTTAAAAAATTACTTTTGGTATGATTGGCAATAACCTGGGCAAGGGTGGTTTTTCCCGTCCCCGGCGGCCCGAAAAAGATAACGGACGAAAGCCTGTCCGCTTGAATGGCTCTTCTTAAAAGCCGCCCTTTTCCGACAATGTGTTCTTGTCCGATATATTCGTCAAGGCTGCGGGGACGCATTCGTGCAGCAAGCGGAAGCCGTTCCGTCGTCGCCGCTGCCTCGAATAAGTCGTTACTCACGGTTCCATTCTATTTGACCGGGATTGTAGAAGCCCCATAAACCGGTATATCTCGTATTGGGATCGTTTATACCGGCATAGATGACATAACCGGTACTGCTATCAAACGCATAAATAGGATTAATCACATATTTTCCAACGCTGTTGTTATATTGAAGAATATTCCCCGGCGGGACGGAAGAATCTGCGGAACCTGCTTTAATCGGTTGTGCACCCGCAAGAGTAGGCGCATCGCCGGCAAGCTTAATTTCTCCATATCCCTTTATACCGCTGCTGATCAGTACTAAGTGCTTATTTTCCAAATAGGTAATACTTTGAGGGCTGCTTACTCCGTGTACAATATTTGTCCAAGTCGAAGTATTGCCGTCATAACAGTACAATTTCGTGTTGTCAACAACAAAGACGGAGGAGTCTGTAGGTCCTTCACAAATACCCTTTAGTCCCGAAGAAGGACTACCGGGTACCTTTGAACCGGTATTATTGCAAAGGCCGTCTTCAAGCAAGCAATAGGTACGCGCTGCGCCTACCGGAAATTTTCCGGTAGACCATGGAGGCGGGGATCCTCCTGCAATAACGCGTATCGTATAGGTTGTATCACTTTCTTTACTGACGGCAAAAACCACCCGCGTTCCGAAAACAGCCTTCGCCGTTAGTCCGTACACCTCCTTCCAAGTTGAAGATGGAGTTCCCGTGTCGTACCAATAAATTGTGAAAGCATCGTTTTGCTCAAATGCGGCATAAAGGTTGGGGCCACTGACAGCAAGCCCTGTGCACAGACCTGAGGGGCAATTCTTCATCTCCGACCACTTTCCTGTTTTTCCCTTTTCCTTGTACCATATCTTTCCGTTTGAAGCATATAACGTATCGCCAATCTTAACTATTCCGCGGACGCGGCCTTTAACGGAAGCAGGATTAAGTTTTACCTCCTGCTCTATCGCAGCGAATATCGGCGGGTTTTTACATGCTGATAACACGATTACAAGAGAAACCGCGAGAGTAGCGGCAAATAGTATTTTTATTTTTTTCATAGTTCTGTTCCTTTTTAGAAGTGATACCGGGCTGCAAAGCCGATATTCAAGAAATTGCCCGTACGATTAAAGCTTGAATCTTTATACCATTGCGGAACTATATCCCATGATAATTCGCCGCCGAACGACCATTCGGGGGAATACTGATAGAAAACGCCGGCTTGCGGTCTAAAGAACAAGCTGAAATACCGCGTACCGTTATAGGATTGAAAATCGCCGCCGATCCCGAACGTGAGCGGAATACGGAATTTTTCGATTGCAAAGGTGTATCCTGAATTGATTGTAAAGGGAATGGCAAAATAGAGATTGCTGCCGCGCGTTAAATGAAAGGTAAAAGCAATATCACCGCCGATGGAAACTCCTTTCGTCAGATAGTGAGTATAACCGAGGAAGATGCTGCCACCCGGATAGATATTGGGTTTAATCGCAAACTTATTCGGCGAGGTATTAAAAAGCGGTATTCCCAGCTGTAAACCCATGCGGATAAACTGATCGCCCTTCCGAATAGGTTCATAAACATACGCAGCAATAGGGGCTTGCGCAGACGGTGTTTCCGGTTCTTGAGTTTCGGCAGCTTCTTGCGCAAAAGTATTCCATATCAAAACAGAAAAAAAGAAAAATAACCAACAACGTTTCATAAAGGAATTCAACTCCATCTCATTTTATAGGATTGGGCATCTCTAAAAACTCAAGTATAGATTTGTAAAAGATCCCAATAAAACAATATCAAAATTATCTCGTAAAGTATTTCTAAACAATCACCCTGTACCATAAGTTACAGAAGTGCCGGTGTCAGCCATGCAACGTCCCATGCATAGAGCGCTAATGCAATCAACCCCATACTGATTAGTAATAGCGGGGCATTTTTCCATTGCGCGCTGACATTGCTTTCCTCAACCCTCCGTCTGACAGCGCAGAGTATAAACGACCAAACAAGCATACTTACTAAGGCGCTCACCAGAATAGCAATCAGTTCGATATAGGTGAAAGCCTGATAGAGGGCAAAGATAACGGTACCGCCCGAAAACAAGCGTTCCCGTATCAGCCGACTTTCAGAATGTTTAAAAAATATTCGGTGTACGGCCAGATCGCACAGATATACGATTATCAATGCGGCAATCGGCGTTATACTTACGATATCGAGCGGTAATAAAATAGAAAATTCAAGCAGCCAGCTGAGTGATGCAGAAATGAGCATCACCGCGCCGTCCCGTAGAATAAACGGAATCACTACGCGGGTTGAACGCGCATTCATCGAAAGGCGTTCCAAACCGATGCCTTGTAAAAAAATTAAAGAAGCGGGGAGGGTATAAAAAAAGATTATAGATACGATAAACATATGCCTTCTCACTACTATCGATTCCGATGCATTTCATCGGTTTGGAAGGGTAACAACTCACCTTTGTGGAAGCTGAGGAAAAGCCAGAGTGCAACACCGAGCATCATAAGAACGCCGGCGCTGCTCCCCAAAAACTTAAGCGGTAAAGGGAACGGGATAAGCGTAATACTGAATAAGCCGGAGCGAGCAGGTAAAGAAACCGTACCGAACACCACGAGTTCCCGCAATATCGAAATAACCGCTAAGAGAATTGAATAGAGTATCGGCATTTCAAACGGATATTGGCTTGAATCATACATACCGATGCTGATAATCAGTATATACGAAAACCCAACCATATATATGTATCTTTCGAGGCTAATTGCCATCACGGGAAAAATTGCCCCTACGATTTGCGCATATAATGCTGTCGCAAGAATAATATCAAGGAAGAGTATAATCTGAGAAAATTTATCAATTTTAAAATAAGCGATAAGCATCTTACTTACTATTCCGACCGCCAAAAGAAGCCAAAATTCCGCAATAAAGATCAGACCTTCAGCAAAATGAGCTACGAGAGGGATGACCGGACATAAACCTAAAAAAAAGACAACCGATTTATTGACCATAATTATCGCTCCTGCTTCTTCATTAGCGTGCCGATTTTATTCCGATGTATTGCAATAGCTGATTGCGTTATCCCGTAACTCTCCGCCTGCTCCGGAAGAGCATCAACCCCTGCAAGTCCACAGAATACACAGCCGCTCGAGCGTTCATAAAAAAAGACGGCAGGATAAACGCCGTACTTACCTGTTATTGGAAGCATAAATACTAACGCCTCATGTCCGGAGTATGTTGCGGACAATACGGCTCTAAATGGCAAGCCGGATAATCTTGAATTATCCTGTCCTAAGATAATTATTTGCTGCCCTTTAAAGCCGGGATACGCACGGCAAAGTTTTTCTGCAGCGGCGGTCAAACATAAGGCATCCGCTTTTTTCCGTAGATATGACAGCCCAAAAAATGAGGCTAAGAATACAAGCACAATTCCGGCAAGTGCAGCATATTTTTTAAAAAGGTGTTTTGCAGCATCGGTCATAATGCACCTCGTCTTCTTTTATAAAAATATGCTTCCAGCCACTCGATGAGGGGAGTGAGGCAACCAACAAATAAAACGGCAAAAGGGATACCGGCCGGTATCGCACCGGGACCCGCAATACAAAAAGCGAAGATGCCGGTCAATATGCCGGTGATAAATCTCCCTTCCCATGAACGGGGAATGGAGCCGCTGTCGTTCATGACAAAAAAGGCCGAAAAAAGAGCGCCGCTCGTCAGTATCGCAGATAATACATCACCCTGTCCGTATGTACTTGTGTGCCCTGCGGAGGGAAACAAATATACAAGCAGGCCGTAGACGATCAAAAAAGTAAAAGGAAGTGTTTTATGGATCGTTTTTACTGACAACAATACGATTGAAGAGCATAACGTTAAAAGATTATATCGAAAAGCCGGTATGGCGGATGGATAGTGAAGAAAAAGTCCGATATACCCTTCCGGAAGTGTTACGTCAACTTCGTGCAAAAATGTCGAGTTGAACATTGACGTTATATATTGATCGGCCGGTGTCTGCAACAAACCGGAGCCTTTCAGGGCGGAAAAAACACTGCCTTCGGAGATTATCCGATTGATACTGGCCGGTTGTACAAAGCAATCGGGCTTGCACACTGCAGCAATGCAGGCGGCAAGCATGACCGGATTAATCCATGAGAAACCTTTTCCGCCGAAAACACCCCAGCTGAAAAAATAACTCATAAACGCGATCAAAAAGCTAAAAACGAAGCCCCCGTTAACCGGTAGGAAAAAACCGATCAACAATCCGGTTACGAGCGCATGAATATCAAAGGAACTTTTTCCTTGCATATAACCGATAAGAAAAGACGCAAGCGCTGCTGCCGCTCCGGCAGATATGACCAGAAAGATACTTGCAAAATCGTGCATAATGCCCATCGCGATAAGCTGAAGCGATAGGAGGCTCAGCACGAGTATAGCGGTTTGCCGCGCATTCATACCGGTATAGATGTAGGGTGCAGGGGAAATTATCATACGATTATAGGGCATGGCCGGCTCCTTGCTCTGCTGCCGATTTGATAATCGCGCTTAACGGAATACGTACCGGACATACTGCCGAACAACAGGCACAACCACTGCATAATGCAATAGAACGCAGCGTTTCGGCTGTGTACCGATCCCTTTGAATATGGCGCACCGTATTTATGGGGTCGATATATGCAGGGCAGCTCCGCAGGCATTGTCCGCAGTGCCCGCATTCCTCCAGTTGTTGTTGAATATCAATATCTTTCCCGACCGCGTGGATCGATTTAATTCCCTTGCCGGCAGGTAAGTCTAAACTGTCAACCAACGTTCCGCGCAACAAACCGTTAATAATGATATGTGTATTTTTGCTTTTAAAGCCGCCGCATTCTTCTATCAGGTGTCCGATCGGTGTCCCGATGCGTACTTTAATAACCTTGGCGTGTTCCAATGTCTTGCCGGTAAGGAGCAAATACGTTGTCAACATCGGTTGGTTTTGTTGCACCGATTCATAAACCGACAACGCAGTCGAAGCGTCGATCACGACAGCATCTCTTTCTGCCGAGCGTGTATGGGCAGTTCCTGCGGGATAGGTTTGCGAGACAGTAATATGTGCAAGGTCTCGGTCGGGGATAATGGTTCCGATCGTATCAAAAAGGGCACGCTCTTTCTTTTCCGTACCTGTTTCTACAATGATTTTTGTGGCGCTCATCGCATGAGCGATAATGTTGATTCCTTCTGCGACTTCGCGGATAAACCGGCGGGCTAAAAAAGAATCCAGTAAGCAGGTAGGGTCTTTATCGTAAAGCATAACGGTTAGCGTTTTTATACCTTGCTTTACCGCCGTTCTAATGTCTTCTGCGAGAGAAATCGTTTCTCCGGAGGTATTGACTAAACCGGCAAGATCGAGAAAGTGAATCAGTCCTGTCTGATCGCTTTGCTTCCATAAATACGGAGTGCGTTGTTTACCCAATATTCCAAAGCTGCCCCCTGTTTTGATATGAAGTCCACGGAATGAATGGCCGTTTGGCAGCTGCGTATCGACAATCCCCGAAACAATACCGGGAACCGAGGCATGAACATGTGCTGAGGCGCTATTTCCCGCACGAGCAATCATCTGCCCTTCATTTACAGACTCTCCTATGGAGACGAGCGGAAGGCCACTCGTTTGTGTCCTGAATGCAAGCGGCACCAGTGCATATCGCGGCAGAAAAGCGTTTCCTTCAAATTGGGGCTCTAAGCGGATATATTTCGCTTGCTGTTGTCCCCGTTTAAACCGTATAAATTCTATCATCGTACCTTGCTCATTATAATCAGAACACAGGGAAATAACAACGTACCGAGGATAATAAAAAATGAGGTAAACGGACTCAGTGTAGATACGTGTAAGGGGCGATAGGCAGCAGCTAAAAAACCGGTCTGAGCTATCAGCATTTTCTCTAATGGGAGCAGTACCAGCCGTTCATTCCTTAATGCGCGGAGAATAAACACCGTATCGAAGGAGTATATAACTTTTTCTTCACGATGCAGTTTTCCGTTCGAATCCTCATAAAAGGAATCAAAGTACACTCGCATATTCGAGGTAAGTGGTTGCAGCGATTCATGTACATTTAGGTAGGGCAAAACAGCCGTATACCAATAATCTTCTATATAGTTACTTAAATCGGGAAGATAATCTTGCGGCCGCGATGCCTGCACGGTGAAAAAGCCGGAATCGGTAAACGGAATCGGCTGCCGTGAAACCGGCTGGGGCGCACTCAATTTAGCGGCAGCGGGACTCAAACGGTTCGTTGAGAACACAAGCGGTATAATCGCAGACACCAGCAGCAAACAGCCGGTTAAAACGGTAGCAGTAATTGCATATCGTGTGTTCCAAAACTGTGCCCATGATTGCGGATGCATGGCAAACAGCTTTAACGAAGGATGTTGACGGTACTGCTCCCAATAGGTCTCTTTCAGCTGCAAAAAGCTGTATACGGAAAAGAGTATGCTTGCCGATAACAGCAGCGCCAGCAAGAAAAAGCACAAGGAAACTACTCCACCGATAGCCGCAGTCAACAGCGGGGCAGCAGGGAGAATCAGCATGAATATATTATGCTTTATCCGCTCTTTAAGTTGCTTCCACTGAATAGTCAATTCGTTTTCCAGAGCTTCCAGCCAATATGCGGCAGTCAATATACTTAACAGGGCAGTTGCAGACGATAAACTGCTTTTAATACAAAAAGCATAACAGACAAAGCTGGACGCAGCGGCAAAAAACAGCAATTTTTTACGGGAACCGGCAATGCAGTAGGCAAACAGAATAAGCGCAAGAAGTCCTTGTATCGGACTATATGGAATAGCAGCTTCAAGAAAGAAATGAGCTCGTTTACCGTAGAGCGAAAAATAGAACGAAAGGTATTTAAAAATCGAAGTATACGGAAGGTACAGATATTGATATCCGCCGTCGTCATCGCGGAACCATCGGGTATAACGGCCGATATCGGTAAATGGAAACCGTTCATGCCGGCCGGTTCCTAGTAATGAAAAGCGGTTTGAAACGGAAAACTCCGATGCAACTCCCGATATACCGGCCTCTTCCGCAGCTGAAACATACGGTTCAATATCGTCCGAGCAGGGAACCGCTGCTATCCGGTATCCAGCCCATACAGGAGCATAAAAACGGAGAGGAAAGATGATAAAAAGCAAGAGAATTCCGGTTGCGATGAACGCCGACAAGAAATATAAAAAACCGTTCAGCCGCTTCATGGGTTACACTGTATAATAGAGTGAAAAATAACTTCCGATTACAACACCGAGAATCATACCGGC
The DNA here is from genome assembly GCF_024181185.1 of Treponema sp. OMZ 906. NCBI lineage: Bacteria > Pseudomonadati > Spirochaetota > Spirochaetia > Treponematales > Treponemataceae > Treponema > Treponema sp. OMZ 906. The sequence goes on from NZ_CP051196.1 coordinate 451,714, forward strand.
AAAGACTTCAACAGGGGTATGACCTTGAACTTCTTTCACGGGCTTAAAAGGTATGTCCATTGTTTCGGCCATTTTAGCGCCTACTTCGTTTAACATTTTTGCTTGAAGGCCGCTTGAGCGGCGGACGCCCATTGCATCTCTAATAACAATCATCGCAGAAAAAATAGAAAAAATAAATAAATCCGAAGAAACGCCCTGTTTAAAACCGATTGCAGTCGAGAGAGCTGTCACAAGAGCAGAGTGACTTGAGGGCATACCTCCTGTGCGCCATACCAATAAGTCGAAAAAGACCGGCAGAGAATGTACTGATGAACCGCAAAATCCGATGAATGTTTTGATGAATTGACTCAAAAGCCAGCTTGTAATCGCCGCTAAAAAAATCGGATTTTGGGCTATAATTTTAACTTGTGTAAAAAAAACCTGCATCTTGTGGACAGTTTTGTATAATTAACAGCTTTTGTCAAGCACCGTGTCTTTTAAAGAGGCTATCCAGTATTGCATGAGAATGCCGAATGCCACCGCGACATTGAGCGAGGCTTTGATGCCTTTCATCGGAATGCTGACAATACCGGCGGAAACCTTTTTGAGAGCTTCTGCGCTAAGCCCCAGTTCTTCGGAGCCGAGCAGGACGATGCCATGCTTGGGGAAAGAAAAAGAGGTAATCGGAGTGCCACCGGTTTCAAGCGCAAAGACGGGTAAGTCGGCAGGCAGGGATTCAAGCGAGCAATACTCCCACGGCAGGAAGCGGGTGCAGCCCATTGCCGACCGTTGCGCACGGGGTTGTTCGGGTGAAACGCAGCCCTCCGACAAGAGCAGCTTTTCCGCACCGAAAGCCTCTGCGGTACGGAATATGGAACCGAGGTTAAAAGGTGCGCGGATATCTTCGGCATACACATATACCCCCGGATAAAACGGGCGCGTTATCGGAAGCACTGCCGAAGGCGCAGCGATCTGTGTTTCTGTATCAGACACTGCCGGATTCGGCGCGGTTGTATCGTACTTCAGTGCATCGGTTCCGTAGCGCAGCCCGGGAGCGATTAAATCCCATTCGGAGGGCTGCACACCGCTCTGGCGGTACAGCGCATGGCGCAGTGCATTAAACAGTATACGGTAATCCCCTGCGGTCAGCGTTTCCGCACGTAAGGCGGACATATAGGTTTTGACGGCAGCGGTAATAACGGAATCGGACGGATACATTGACGCAAGGTGCGTGCAAAGCCCTTCGATATAAAAGGAATCGCACGAAAGCGGAGTAGCCGAATACGGCAAATCAGAAGAGCATGCAACGCATTCGGTTTCGAGAGTCTCGATGATTTTGATAATCTTGCGTATTTTTTGAGTATGAGGAAGCCGAACAAGCTTAAAAAGCTCGATCATGTACTAATATGCTTGTTTAAGTAGCTCAAACACATCGTCGCTCCGCATCGGTTTGGGGATATAATTCATAAAACTCAGCGAAACGGCATCTTCAGAAATAGCAACCAGCTGCTCAATGGATAAACCGATATCTTTTAAGCGGGTAGGTAGATTTGCTTGAGCCAAACGACGGCGGATTTCTTCGATAGCAGACTTTGCTACATAAAGCGGGTCAACGCCGCGTGTATCGACATTCAGCATCCGCCCGATTTTTACGAGCCTATCGAGGCTCGATGTTTGTGCATTTGTGAGGACATACGGCAAAAGGATTGTTCCGACTACCGAACTGGAAATATTATAGCGGCTTGCACATGCAAGGGCAATGGCGCTACCTAATCCGGGGCTGGAAAAAGAAATGCCTATGGCGGTTAAACAGGCTGCTTCTGCAATAACCGTTTCGCGGGAAGCACCGGTAGCCCGTCCGTACTGCGGATCAAGCGACAATAAGAAGCGGTCAATAGCTTTCCCTAAAATCGTTTCCGACAAAAAGTTTGTTTTTGAGGAAATATATCCTTCAAATGCAATACCGACTCCTTGAAGAATGGTTGCTACGGTTGCATTCGGCGCAAGGTTTGAATAACAGGCGGTATCAAAGACGCAGAGTTTACAAAGGTCATTGCGTACTTTTAGCAAATGAATTTTTCGGGAGCGCACATCGACAATCGGGCTGAACGGCGTAAAAGTGAACGGTTCCCTACAAGTAGCCGGGACTTCGATGAAAGGAAGCGGCTCTGCTGTACAGGGTTTTCCTTCGATAAAGTCATAGATTGAGCCGGACTCATTGTACAGCGAGGCAACAGCACGACCAATAGCAACGGGTCCCATACCGCCGGATGCAATGACGGCATCGATAAAAACTCCGCGTGCAAGGCCTAATGCGTTTTCAATGATATCGGAGTCGGCGGAACGTTTTACACCGTCGAATACAAGAACGGATATACCCCTTTCTTCCAGTGCATCAATAACTTTTTTAGCAATACCGGTTTCGTGCAGCAACGGATCAACAATAAATAAGAATTTTTTTCCGAACTGAACAGCTTCCGCACCTATTTTTGCTATGGAGTAGCTTCCGAGGATAATATTTGATGTAAGCTTAAAGGTAAAATTAGACATACTCGTATTCCGCCCTCATTTCAGGTTTTTCGGGAAAATATATTAGCGGGAACCTCTAAAAACTGAAGTTTTTAGAGGTTTTCCTTGATTTTAATTTGCGATTAAAATTGCGTTAAAACGACACACCACGGCTTCACCGTACTGTCACACACTTTTAGAGACCGTAATCGTCTAATATCTTGTCAGCAACAAGTTCCAAGAGAGCATTATTTATATATGAAGGATCTGCAAACTTTTTCTTTACCTCGGCAACCTTATCCTCACGAATATCCGGCGCATTTCGTACTGCTTCCAATGCAATGTTTGCATCTGATAACACCCGTGCTTCGTTTGAAACGGAAACGGCATCGGCTTTACCGACCACCTCAGCCCTCTGTGTCCGTTGAATAGGTTGTACAGGTTTTACAGGATCAATTCCGTTTAGTCTATCAATCGTCATGTTTTCTCCGCCTTCCATAGCTTTTATCGGCATTTTTATCAAAAAAATTAAGTCTTCCCTGATACAAAAACAGAAAACTCGCCTTTTATCGATTGCCGCTCCTGTAATGTATGTAAAATATCCGAAACCCGTCCGGATAAAATTTCTTCATGCAGCTTGGTCAGCTCGCGGCCGACAACAACCTGTCTGTTGCTATCAATATCGGCAATATCTTGTAGGAGCTTGATAATTCTAAACGGGGATTCGTAGAGTACAAAACCCGTTTGCATATCGAACAACTCCTGAAGCCGTCGCTTCCTCCGCCCCTGTTTAGGGGATAAAAACCCCTCAAAAAGCACCGATGAGTCGCCCGTTCCCGCGATGCTGACCATAACCGCAAATGCGGAAGCGCCCGGGATAGGGACAACAGGATACCCTGCCTCACGTACCAGCTTGACGAGAACGGCGCCGGGATCGCTCAAAGCCGGAGTACCAGCATCGCTCGCATAAGCGACATCTTTACCTTCAGCCAATAGGCTGATAATCTTCTGTGCGGCCTCTGCTTCGTTCTGCGACCGGCACGAAATAAGTGGCTTCCGTATCTCAAAATGGGTTAAAAGCCCCAGCGTGTGCCGTGTATCCTCGCAGGCAATATAGTCGGCCGTTTTGAAAATTTCCAATGCCCGCACTGTAATATCGCCCAAGTTTCCAATCGGTGTTCCGACTATATATAACGATGCCACGACAAAAGTATACTGCGTTTTATAGGTTGTCGCAAGTCCATGAATCGTGTATCTTATTTATATGGGTACGTTTCTTTCACCGCTTTCATGGTTTATATTGGTATTTATCGGTATACTATTAATGGGGATCGCTTATTTCTTATTTACTTTTAAAAGTAGAAAAATAGGGGATGCAAAATATTTGCCGAAAGGAAAACCGGGAGCCCCCGGCGTCTGCCCTATTTGCTGTACTGTATTAAAGAAAGGGGAGCAGTTAAAAACAAAGGTTTACCCATCGGAAGGAACCGATAGCTTATGCTCAATCTATGGGTGTCCTCACTGTTATCCGATAATCGAGCCCGATGCAGACCGTTTTTGTCCTGTGTGTAAAGCGCCTATTCCAGCCGATTCATATCTGATTGCCCGGTTGTTTGACCGCAGTAAAACAGATAAGCATGTCCATATTCTCGGATGTAGAGCATGCCGGCACGCATAAACCGACAATGTCGTATCCTCAATTTTAATCGCAGAAGTATATGCCCCCTTACGGAAAAACTCCGCCTCCGTCGCGGTGATGTCGTCTCGTTTATCGGGAGCGGCGGCAAAACTACATCTATGATTACGACGGCAAATGAACTCGCCGCTTTGGGGTTGCGCGTTGCGGTAACTACTACTACAAAGATGGGCGTACGCGAAAAAGAACGGCTTAATGCTGCCGTGTCCTTTTTCGGCACGGAGGCAGGAGGAAAGTTGAGTGCACCGCCGTCAGGGGTAATCGAGAGTCTCTGCGATAACTATGATGTTGTTTTAATTGAAGCGGACGGCAGTAAACGGCGGGCGGTTAAGGGCTGGAACGATACCGAGCCTGTCATTCATCCTCGTACCACAAAGACGGTGGGACTTATTTCCACGCGGACGCTCGGCAAGCCGGTGAATGAAACATGGGTTCATCGGCCGGAACGGTTTTTAAACATTACTACCGCAAAGATGAACAGACCGTTGCGACTTACTCATATTATGCAAGCGGTTTTTCATCCGAACGGACTTTTTTTTAAGGCACGCGGTACCTGTTTTGTACTCTGTATCGCGCCGAGGAGCGAACATGAAGCAATCCTCACCGCTTATTATCGTGCGCGGGGCAGGCGATTTAGCCAGCGGGGTACTCGCAGTAATCCATATCTCAGGTTTTCGTGTCCTTGCACTGGAAACCGCAAACCCATCCGCCATCCGCCGCACCGTTGCGTTCAGTGAGGCTGTTAGGCTTGGGCATTGTATAATAGAAGGAATCGAAGCGCGCCTTATTGCAAAAGAACAAGCCGCAGCTATTTTGTCTGCAAATGATCGTGAATCCGGTGCCGATACTACGGTCGCTCTGCACGGTTCAGAGGCGATTACAACCGTCTTATCAGGTGCAGAGGTGATTGCAACCGGTATCAATACTCTTGCGACCGAAACCGGCGCCGCGACCGACTCCAAAGCAAATCCTATAAGTTTTATCCCGATTGCGGTTGACCCTACAGGAGAACTGATCGACATTTTGCACCCAGCTGCCATCGTAGATGCCGTCATCGCAAAGAAAAATTGCGGTACCCGCCTCGATATGGCGCCGCTTGTGATTGGGCTGGGGCCGGGCTTTACCGCAGGAAAAGATGCGCATATTGTTATCGAAACAATGCGCGGGCATAATTTAGCGCGATTGATTTATCGAGGAACGGCGCTTCCCAACACCGGCGTTCCCGGACTGGTCGGCGGAGAAAGCGTCTTGCGGGTTATCCATGCACCGGCGGAAGGTACGCTGCGCGTTATACACGATATCGGCTCTTCCGTTACCCGCGGTGAAGTCATCGCTCGCATCATACAGGCGGACGGTAGCATTATTGATGTTGCCGCTTCGCTTAACGGGATAATCCGCGGTATGCTGCCCGATGGGTTTGTCGTTCGACGCGGTCTCAAAATGGCGGATATAGACCCGCGCCTTACCGAATTGAACAACTGCTTTACCATTTCCGACAAAGCGCGCGCCCTCGGCGGGGCGGTATTGACGGCGCTGCTATCCCGCGGTATCGTACCATGAGATAGAACAATGACGGAGCTGTGGATTTGCAGGCATAATGGGTTATCTTCAGAACAAGAGCGCACGCAAGCAAGAAAATTGTTGAAGGCTGCGCTTGTCGAACGGATTCCTCATTGTCCCGATCAGCTCCGGTTTGAATACGGAAAGTATGGAAAGCCGTACCTGAAAAATGCAGCGCTGCAATTCAGTTTATCGTATACGCATAGGGCATATATTATTGCATTATCCGATGATGAGATCGGAGCTGACATTGAACGGCTGCGCGCTGCAAAACCGCATGTTGCAAGCCGCTGCTTTACCGATGCCGAAAACAGCTATCTTTACCAAGACATGACATTGTTTGATAAACGGTTTTACGAGTTGTGGACACAAAAGGAGGCGTATCTCAAATACACGGGGGAGGGGTTTCATTGCTCACCGAAAAGCGTTGATGTTTTAGCCCAACCTATTTACGAATGCCTCTATACGTTGACGGATGATGAGGTAATAATCTCGTTATGCGGTCGAAACATACATCCCGTTTCGGTGTATAAGGTTTCCGACAAATGGAAAGAACCGCTAATGACCGATTGAGTTTTTAACGCTTCTATAAATTAGAAAGTAAAGAGGTATTTTATGAATCAAAATACGGCGATACTGTGTGTTATCGGCGCTCTTTTGCTTATCATGTCGATAAGCTGGATTATCAACCTTGTACGGGCAGCTAAAAATAAGCATCCGTTGCGCTGGCTGGGGCGCGTAGTATATATATCAGGCATCATTTGTATCGGTTTGAATGCAATCCGCAGTTGGCGAATCTATGAAGATAGCGCTGGTATCGTTATCGCAGCTCATGTGATCGCTCTATTCAGTATTTTATCGGCATTTATCCGGTCTGAACGGCAGTACGATGAAAAAAACGACTTCTGAATACGATCGGATATCTACAGGTACCCTTTAAATGCGTCGAACAACGGTATTAATCGACGGCTGTGGGCGCTTAGTTTTTTAAAGTTTGGCATCCGCAGTATACGGCGGGCGGTGGAAGTGAAGGAACTCCGCCGCGTATTTTTGCGGATTGCATAAGTGTCCGCATCCGTTTGCAAGATGAAAAATATCGGTTGAGTTGAGTACTGCCGCGTCGAGGTTATGCTCTACGGAGATAACCGTAAGCCCCTGCTCAGTATTTAATTTTTTAATAAAAGCGTAGATTTCCTGCTGGCTTTGTATGTCGATTCCTGTTGACGGTTCATCAAGGATGAGCAAATCAGGTTCACCGATAAGCGCACGCGCTATATACATTTTTTGCAGCTGCCCGCCGGACAACGTTCCTGCCAAAGCATACTTATAATCGAGCAGCCGGACATCCGAAAGATAGCGGTCGATAACGCCTTTGTCGTGCTGCTTGCGCAATATCCGATACGAGTTTAACGTTTCGTAAACAGTAATGGGAAATCCCGTTATCGACGCTTTTTTTTGCGGTACATAGCCGACACTGCGCGCTCCGCACCGGATACTGCCCGTGTTGGGGGTTAAAAGTCCGAGAATCAGCTTTATCAACGTACTTTTCCCCGTACCGTTTTCGCCGACAATTGAGATGTATGCTCCTTTCTTAATCGTAAGGCAGAGATTTTCAAATAATGCTTTTTTACCGGCGCCGTATTTAAAAGATAAGCCTTGAACACAGACCATCCCGCATGCATCTCCGTGCTCGTGTGCGGGAATAGAGGCCGGTTGAAGAGATTCTTGTTCGTTCATACTAATGTGTTATACGGGTTCGTGGAATTTGGCATTGAGCTTCCCGCATAGTTCACGTAACTGTGCCTCATTTTCAATATTATGCTGCTTTAATAAGACCGGTGGAATTTGATAATAACTGATATTACCGTCAAAAAACTGCAACATAAATTCGGCAAAACTTACCGTAGAAACGAGCTCATAATATTTTTTAGGGGCAGCTTCCGGTTCGTATTGGTATTTTATCGTATTGATAATAGCTGCGGGGAGATGCCATTTTTCCGCAACGGCAACACCGATTGCTTGGTGCTCCATGCCCGACATCACGCTCTTTATGACCTGATCGGGAATATTTTTTTCGGCTTGCAAGGTTTTGATTTTTTCCAGTACTTCCGGATAAATGGAACTGAATACAATCTTACCTAAATCATGTAACAAGGCACAGACATATATTTCTTCGAGAAGATGGGTTTTCCCTTGCATTTTAGCAAGGTTATATGCAAAAAATGCACATCGATATGTGTGGTTCCATAGTCTTTTCTGTTCATTTCCCGTTACTTTTAAAACTTGTAGCGTCCCAACGGAATACAACAGATGTTGAATACCCCGTAAACCGGCCATTTTGACCGCTTCGGTAATGCTCATACATTCCTTTGTAAGGCCGAACGCAACCGAATTGACGAGTTTTAAAAGATCGGTTGTTAACGCAATATCATCGCTGATAAAAGATGCAATTGTCCCCATCGTTGCATTCGGATCGTTGATGAGATGCTGTATTTGCATGATTTTTTCGGGGAATTGTGGGATTTCTTCAATATAATTGACAATCGTTTTAGTCAATTCCACCAAATGCCGGTTTGCTTCAAAATCAATTGGAATGGTAATCCGATTAATTGTTAAATCTTTTTCGGCAATCAATTCAAATGCATCCTCTTGCAAACCGATTTTTTTAAGCATAAGGAGCATAATAATTAAACCAAGTCCTGCCCCTTCCGTATCGTCGATCGCCTGCATAAAGGCTTGATCCATATTTTCATAGTCTCGTGCAACCACCATTCGGTCGAAAATACGCTTAAATTCTGTTGCGACCATTTGGACATTGTTTCGTACTTCGAAAATAATGTGTCCCTGCTTTACCTGCATAATAACTTTAATATAAAGACCCGCTTTTTTTTGTTGCTGCAGATAGTATTCAATGTTATCGAGACTTTCTTGTTTAAAATTAAGCATTCCCTCGTCGTAGGACTTTTGGTCATAGATATCGAAGCCCTTTTCTTTAAAATATACCCGTTTGGTATTTGCCTTCTTCGCATTTGTGGTCAGTTCATTGAGGCAATAGACAATATAGTCTTGGATTGCGTCCTGATGAATTGCTCCGAGGAAAGCCTTTGCAACATCGACGATATAGGTTTCCGTTTCCTTAGGGAGCGTATAAGTATTAATCGAGATGGGAATATTCATCTGCACCGCTTGTTTAATTTTGTTTTTATCTACCGGTATAGTTGCAACAGTATCCATATATTCAGTATATGAGAGATTGATAATTTTCGCAATGCCCTATATTGATATTCCATACTGTTGCGGGTAAAATGCCTCAATATATGTATGTATCGATTGCAAATCGATGCCATATTTTTCCCTAGATTAAAGAGGTCGAATGATTCACACAATTTTAGAGAAGAAACAATTCTCAAGAGATGTTTTTTATTTACGTGTTGCGGCGCCGGAAATTGCCCGCCAGAGAAAAGCGGGGCAATTTGTCATTATCCAGCTTGATATCGATTACGGCGAACGGATTCCGCTTACCATTGCCGATGCCGATCCCGATGAAGGATGGATAGCTCTTGTCGTTCAAGCAGTCGGAGCAACTACCATCAAGCTCTGTCGAAAGGAAGTAGGCGATTCGATTGCCGCAATCCTTGGGCCGCTTGGCAATCCGACTCATATTGCAAAAGTCGGAAAGGTGGTATGCGTCGGCGGCGGTATCGGTACGGCGCCTTTACACCCGATTGCCCAAGCCTATAAGCATGCCGGTAATGAGGTTATCATTATCATCGGTGGGCGCACAAAAGAACTCGTGATTTTCGAGGAAGAAATGCGCAAGATAGCGGATGAACTTATTATCGTAACCGATGACGGAAGCTATGGCCGAAAAGCGCTCGTTACCGAACCGTTAAAGGAAATCTGTGAAAGCGCTGCGCCGCCACAAGAGGTTATTGCAATCGGCCCGCCGATTATGATGAAGTTCTGCGCAGCAACAACGCGTCCGTTTGGAATCCACACGGTGGTTTCGTTAAATACAATTATGATCGACGGTACCGGAATGTGCGGAGGCTGTCGCGTTACGGTTGACGGCAAAACAAGGTTCGTCTGTGTGGATGGCCCTGAGTTTGATGGACACAAAGTAGATTTTGATAACATGATGATGCGGATGAAAGCATTCAAAGAACGGGAAGATCACGATCGCCATGTATGCAGAATCGGACTTTCGAACGGCGCTAGTTAATCCTAAGAAGGATTGCCCGATATTTCTAAGGGAAACCGGTGAGCAAAACTCACCTCTAAAACCTGAAGTTTTTAGAGGCGTCCTATAGGTTATTGAGCATGAGGAGTATGAAATGGAAACCGAAAATATAAATACCGAGCACCACTATGTGTCCCGTGAAGAACTTGCGAAAGAGGCAAAAACATATTGGGGTGAACTGAAAGATAAAGAATTAAAAATGAAAGATCGTGCAGCTATCCCAATACAGGAAATGCCGGTACTTGAACCGCATGCCAGAGCTCGCCTTATGGACGAGGTCGCAACCGGTTACACCGAAGAACAGGCGCGGATAGAGGCAGAACGCTGCTTAAACTGCAAGAACCGCCCCTGCGTACAAGGCTGCCCTGTCGGAATTCCCATCCCCGAATTTATTAGCTGCATTCAAAAGGGAAACTTTAAAGCCTCCGTCGACACGATTAAAACGACGAACTTGCTCCCTGCTATCTGCGGCCGCGTATGCCCGCAGGAAAAACAATGTCAGCTGGTTTGTACGGTCGGAAAGATGCATAAATCGGTAGATAAGGCGGTCGCAATCGGTAGATTGGAACGCTTTGTTGCGGATTGGGAACGAAACAATAATAAGACGACGATTCCACCGGTTGCTCCCGATACCGGAAAGAAAGTCGCAATTATCGGATCGGGACCTGCGGGACTTGCCGCCGCTGCCGATATCCGCCGTGCCGGTCATGCGGTAACCGTATTCGAAGCATTCCATAAAACGGGCGGCGTTATGGTGTACGGAATCCCCGAATTCCGGCTCCCCAAAGACATTGTCGCTAAAGAAGTGGAAAATCTTAAAAAGATGGGCGTCAAATTTGAAACCAACTTTTTAGTCGGACGGACGGCAACGCTGGAGCAGCTGCTTCAAGACGATGGTTTCGACGCCGCCTTTATCGCTACCGGCGCTGGGCTCCCTAAGTTTATGAACATCGAGGGGGAAAACCTCATCGGCGTATTCAGCGCAAACGAATACCTAACCCGCGCCAATTTGATGAAAGCCTATCAGGAAGATAAAGCGGATACGCCGCTGTATCCTGCAAAGATTGTCGCGGTTATCGGCGGTGGAAACGTTGCGATGGATGCCGCCCGTATGGGGTACCGACTCGGCGCCGATAAAGTGTACTGTATTTACCGCCGTACCCGTGCCGAAATGCCTGCCCGTGCCGAAGAAATCGCCCATGCGGAAGAAGAAGGGGTCGAGTTCTGCTTTTTGCAAAACCCGACACGCTTTATCGGCGACAAAGACGGCAAGGTGTGTGCAGTCGAAGTGTTGAACTACGAGCTCGGTGAACCCGACGCTTCCGGCCGCCGCAGCCCCGTCGCTATTCCGGGTACCGAACATCAAATCCCGGTGGACACGGTTATCGTTGCACTCGGTAACAGCTCCAACCCGCTAATGGCAAAGACGACGGAAGGATTGCAGGTAACTAAAAACGGCAATATCATCGTTGATGAAAATCAGAAAACCAGCATCCCGAAAGTTTGGTCGGGTGGAGACATCGTACTCGGTGCGGCAACTGTCATCCTCGCTATGGGCGAAGGGCGCAAAGCGGCGGCGAGCATTAACGAATATCTAGCGCAGTAAAAAAGGAGAAAACCGTATGAAAAAGTATGTACCGGAACCGTTTAGAATCAAAATGGTAGAGCCCATCAAGATGACAACCCGCGAAGAGCGTATCAAAAAGCTTGAAGCGGCCAAGTACAATATGTTCAACCTGCGCGGGGAAGATGTGTACATCGACTTATTAACCGACAGCGGAACAAACGCAATGAGCGATAGACAGTGGGCGGGCGTCATGGTCGGGGATGAGGCGTATGCCGGCGGCAAAAGCTACTTTAAATTGGTAGAAGCGGGACAGGATATTTTCGGTTATGAATTTATCCAGCCGGTACATCAAGGACGTGCAGCCGAAAAAGTGATGTTTCCCTTGTTGCTTAAAAAAGGACAGTTCGCTATTTCCAATATGTTCTTTGATACGACAAGAGCTCACGTAACATTATCCGGCGGAAAACCGGTAGACTGCGTGTGTGCGGAAGCGAAAAAACCGGCTGTCTATGCTCCGTTTAAGGGCAATATGGACGTTGAAAAACTTGAAAGGTATATCAACGAATACGGCAAAGAAAATGTCGGCATGATTGTTATGACTATTACCAATAATTCAGCCGGCGGTCAGCCCGTGTCGATGCAAAACATCCGTGAGGTTTCTGCGGTCGCAAAAAAATACGGCATCTTGTTTAATATCGATGCCGCTCGTTTTGCGGAAAACGCCTATTTTATCAAAGAACGCGAAGCGGGATATGACAATAAATCCATTAAAGATATTGTCCGCGAGATGTTCAGCTATGCCGACACCTTTACGATGAGCGCAAAAAAGGATGCAATCGTCAACATGGGCGGTCTTATCGGTATTAAAAACAACAAAGATATTTACCAGCTGATTAAAGGCAACTGTATTTCGTTTGAAGGTTTTATTACCTACGGCGGTCTTTCCGGCCGCGATTTGGAAGCCTTGGCTATCGGTCTCTACGAAGGTATCGATGAAGAATATCTGAAATACCGCAATGCTTCTATGGAATATTTGGCATCTCAGCTGCTTGATGCCGGTGTTGCCATTCAGAATCCTGCAGGCGGGCATGGTGTCTATGTCGATGCAAACGCAATGTTCCCGCATATCCCCTACTATGAATTCCCCGGCCATACGCTCTGCGTAGAGCTGTACAAAGAAGCAGGTATCCGTACCTGCGATATCGGTTCATTCATGCTCGGCAATGATCCTGAAACGGGCAAGCAGATTAAGTCCGAGTTTGAGTTTGCGCGGCTTGCGATCCCGCGGCGTGTGTATACGCAGGCTCATTTGGATGTTATTGCCGAAGCGTTAATCACCATAAAGGACAGGGCTTTGCAGGTGAAAGGGTACCGTATTATTTGGGAACCGCCGATTTTGCGCCACTTCCAAGCTCATTTGGAACCTATTAAATAGCCAAGCGGGTATTCGGAGCGCAAAACGTACTAATCCACTAATCCACCTATTAAAAGGAAATGGCTATGATACATAAAGAAACACGACGCGATCAATTCGGATCACAGGTTGGGTTTATTCTTGCCTGTATCGGTTCCGCCGTTGGAATGGGAAATATCTGGCTGTTTCCGTTCCGTGTCGGACAGTTTGGAGGAGCGGCGTTTTTAATTCCTTATATTGTTTTTGTTATTGTTATCGGCTACACCGGCATTGTAGAAGAAATGTGCTTAGGGCGGGCGATGAGAACAGGCCCGTACGGCGCGTTTCTGAAAGCGACTCAAATGCACGGCAGTAATTCCGGCGCCGCTATCGGCTGGATTCCCGTTATCGGGTCGCTCGGTATTGCAATCGGATACACGGTTGTTGTCGGGTGGATTATCCGCTTTACGGTGGGGGCTTTTTCGGGTTCCATGCTTGCAGCAGAGAACAGCAGCGCATATTTCGGTGCCATTGCCGGACGGCTTTCAAGTATACCGTGGCACAGTATCGCAATTATCGGCTGCTTTATAATTATGGCAGCAGGTATTTCATCAGGTATCGAAAAAGTCAACAAGGTGATGATGCCTGCATTTTTCGGCTTGTTTATTATTCTTGCCATTCGTGTTGCGACATTACCGAAAGCAGCTGATGGATATACCTTTTTATTTAAAGCAGACTGGAGTAAATTAGCTGATGTAAAAACGTGGGTTTATGCACTTGGTCAAGCATTCTTTTCGTTATCCCTCGCCGGAAGCGGTACTGTGGTATACGGCAGCTATTTGAAGGATAATGAAGATGCTCCGACCAGTGCAAAATTCACGGCGATATTCGATACGCTCGCAGCGCTGCTTGCGGCATTAGTTATTATCCCCGCGGTCTTTGTGTATAACCTTGAACCGACAGCAGGACCGCCGCTGATGTTTATCACTATGCCGATGATCTTTAAAGAGATGCCGGCCGGTACGCTCTTTTCAATCATCTTCTTTGTCGCGGTATTGTTTGCAGGAGTTACCTCGTTAATCAACCTGTACGAAACACCGGTGGAAATGTTGCAGCAAAAGTTTAAGCTCAGCCGGAAGTCTGCTCTTGCAATTGTGCTCGGTCTCGGATTTGCCGTAGGGCTGATTGTAGAAGACGGAAACATACTCGGAACATGGATGGATGTTATCAGTATCTACATTATCCCGCTTGGCGCCTTACTTGCCGGTGTTATGTTCTTCTGGGTATGCGGTAAAGATTTTGTGGTAAATGAAGTTTCAAAAGGGCGTTTAAAGCCGGTCGGCAGCGTCTATGCCGCACAGGGAAAGTATCTGTATTGCGGCGTTACCGTCATTATATATATCCTTGGTATTTTTTACGGCGGTATCGGCTAACGCGATCGAAGCTGTTGCCAAGCATCAGCAGATCGACATATCAAAAATCCTAGACAAGAAGCGATAAATATTATACGGTATGTACCTGCCGATTAACAATTTTACCATTTTATTAATCGCTTTATTTATAATTAATATAGTAAAGAGGAGTGTAATATGACATTAAAACAAAAAATCATCATACTCGGTTGTAGTATTGCCCTAATCGCAGGTGCGCCTCTTTTTGCAAAACCAAAAGCGGTTTCCATTGCGGTCTTTGTGCCCGGAATTGTCAAAGGGAACCCGACGTATGAATTGCTCGTAGAGGGTGTGCAAGACGCGAAGGCGCAGCTGGACAAAAAGGGGAAAACGGTTACCGTCAAAGTAGTTGAAGGCGGTGTGAATCAGGGTGAATGGCAAAACGGATTGACGGCGCTCGCCTTAAGCAAAAAGTATGATCTCATTATCAGTTCCAATCCTTCGTTGCCGGCCATTGCAGAAAAGGTGCTGCAAGCCGCGCCCAAACAAAAATTCTTGCTGCTGGACGGCTACCTTGCCGGAAACGCTCAAATAAAAACCGTCGGATTTAATCAGTACGAACAGGGTTACCTCAACGGTTACTACGCCGCGCTCGTAAGCAGCAGTTCGATGAAGCATGCAAACGCTGCGTATAAGATCGGTCTTCTCGCCGGACAGGAATTCCCGGTTATGAATGATAAAATCCGAAAAGGCTACCTAGACGGAGCAAAAGCCGTCAATAAAAACTTTGAGCTCGATTTCCGTGTCCTCGGTAACTGGTATGATGCAGCCAAAGCCTCCGAGCTTGCCGCTTCGATGATTAAAAACAATGTAGATGTCATCTTAACAATCTGCGGCGGCGGAAATGCCGGCGTTGTGGCAGCCGCCCGTGAACACGGCGCGTATGTGATGTGGTTTGACCGGCCGGGCTATTCCTACGGGAAGGACATTGTAGTCGGTTCAACGGAAGTCAGCCAAAAGACAGCCTGTACCGACTCCGTGATTGCCTTTGTGGAAGGACGCTTGGAATTCGGTACTTCGGAAGAACTCGGCATAAAAGACGGTGCGGTAAACTTTGCCTTTGAAGGTGTACCTTCCGCCGTGTCGGCAGACATTATTCAAAAAGTAAAACAACTGATAGACGGCGTTAAAACCGGAGTATTGACCTTATCCGCTCACTAGGATGCCTTTGTGTTTTCGACGGAAAACTTACGCTTTACGTTTCCGGAAAACGGTATTACGGCTGTAGACGAGGTAAGCATTGAGTTTGAGGCAGGCAAGATACATGCGCTGTTAGGCGAAAACGGCGCCGGAAAGTCAACGCTTGCCCGCCTCTGTACCGGTCATTTACAGCCGGACAGCGGCCGCATCCTTTACAATGGTGAAGCGCTGAACTTACGTTCCGCTGCGGACGGTATCGCACGAGGACTCGTGTTGACGCCGCAGCATCCGCAGCTTTCGGCGGAGCTTACGGTATGGGAAAATCTTGCAATCGGATTACACACCGAAAAAGATATCGCCGCCAACGTTCTTTCGCCCCAAAAAACTCAAAACGCAATTGCGGCGGTGCTCGCCCGCTACGGTATCGTACTGCCGCTCACCCAAAAAGCGGAGACGCTCGATACGGCGCAGCTGCACTGGGCGGCAATCGGAGAAGCGCTGCTTAAAAATCCTTCCGTATTCTTTTTGGACGAACCGTCCGCCTCCTTTAGTCCGCAAGAAATTACCCAGCTGTACGGCATACTCCGCAGCTGCGCGGACAAGGGCGCGTGTATTATCGTAGTAACACACCGCATTCAAGAAGTGCTGAGCTTTATGGATACGGTGCATATTCTGCGAAACGGCAAAACGGTATGGAACGGTTCAATCGATTCTACCGTAAATGCAAACCTCCTGCTGCAAGAAATTTTCGGTTCCGAACAAGCGGAATGGACTGCCGCCGAAGCACCACCGGATACTCCGCCGCTTCAAGCCGACTCCGGTACAACCGCCGGTTTATCAAACACTAATACTTCATCGTATACAAATACATCGCAATCCGACACGGTATCTCCGGAACATCCATCTGCGGCATCCCTATCCAAAGCAGCGCTAAAGGGCACGCTACAATCGAGTACGGTCTCTCCGACATCGCAGTTCCAAAGCTCTTCCACATCGCAGTTTCAGGCTTCTTCGATAAAACCGGCGGCGGGGCTGACCGTTTCACATGTTGCCGCCGTCAGCAGCAGAGGAGTCCGCTTTTCGGATTTTTCAATCGATGTTCCGCACGGGAAGATAACCGGCGTCGTCGGCATAAAAAAACAGGGGCTGGAGCTTTTGGAATATCTACTGGTCAACACACTCAAGCCGGACAGCGGCACTATCCGGTTTGACGGGCAGCCCCTGAGCCGCATACCGCGCGAAACCTACGCCTACATCCCCAGCAAGCGGATGCGGAACGGCATTGCCGGCAGGCACAGCATTGCGGAAAACCTCTATGTCCGCGCACGCGCCTCGCTGTACCGCTTCGGTATTTACTCCCCCGCGGCGGTTGAAGCATGGAAGCGCAGTTGTTCATTCGATATTCCCCGCTCGTGGAAAGATTCGGTGTTGAGCTTATCGGGAGGCATGATTCAAAAACTGATTTTCAGCCGCGAACTCGACAATCCGCCGCCGCAGTTGGTTATCTGTGCCGAACCCTATTGGGGGCTGGACAGGAAGGTACAACTTGCGCTACTGCAGCGGCTCCGCAATCTCGCTGAAAAAGGGGCGGCGGTTATCGTGCTCACCTCGGACGTAGACGCTGCGCTTGAAACCTGCGACCGTATTCATGTATTATACCGCGGCGTCTTGACCCGCTTTATGGAACGTTCCGCATATAACCGCGCGGAAATCATTGCGGCGATGATGCAGGCGAGTAAAGATGAATAAAGATACGCAACAACACCGTCTCAAAAAAGCAGCTCCGCTTTTAAACAGTATTATTTCGGTAACCGCAAGCGCAGCCGCAGCGGCAATCTGTTTGGCGGCGCAGAGTGAAGAACCGCTCGAAACGCTTATCGCATTTTTTATTTCCCCTTTTACCAACACGTTTTATTTCGGCAATATGCTCGACCAAGCCTCCCTCATTTTGCTCTGCGCGATGGGTTTTATCCTTCCGGCAAAGGCAGGCTTTTTCAACCTTGGAGGAGAAGGGCAAGCGTATCTCGCTTCGTTTATCGCGGTGGAATTCGCATTGTTGACACCTCAATTCCCGCAGCCCTTCGGCCTTATCGCCGGATGTATACTCGCGGCTCTTTGCTCCGGCCTTTTAGGTTTTATTTCCGCTTTTTTGAAACAATTTCTCGGCATTACCGAACTGATCAGCACCTATTTATTATCGTGCGCACTACTCCCGCTCATCGACTACGGCGTGAATGACATATTCAGGGATTCCTCAAGCAATCTGATGGCAACCCCGTATACCAGCGAAGCGTGGTTCTTCACTTCTTTTTGGAATCCTTCGACATTGAACAGCAGCATCTTTTTTACGGTGATAATAACGGCGCTGCTTTTCTGGATGTTCAAGCGAACCCGCTACGGTTACGAACTCGGATTAACCGGCAATAACCGCGCCTTCGCACAATCCCAAGGAATTAAGGTCGGCTTGATTTCAGTCTTGGCGCTGACATTCGGCGCAGCATGCCACGGACTTGCAGGCGCATTCAGCGTATACGGCTCGCGGCACTATGTCTATGCGGGCATTACATCGGGACTGGGCTGGAGCGGCATCTCCGCAGCGCTTATCGGACGCAATCATCCGTTGGGTGCGGTATTCGGCGCGCTGTTTTTTGCATGGATGGAAGCAGGCGGCAAGGCTGCGATGCTCCAGACAAGCACGTCCTTTGACCTTTCGTCAATTGTACAGGGGATTGCGTTTATATTGATAACGGTTGATTTTTTCCGGCAAAAACGAGGGGGAAGTCCTGTATGATAACCGCATCGATTACTTTGATTGCACAAGCCGCGCCGCTGCTGATTGCCGCCTGCGCTGCCCTCGTTTCGGAATATGCAGGGCTGTTGAACGTCGGGATAGAAGGGCTGATGCTTTTAAGCGCCTTTACGGGAATCGGCGGAATTCTATTAACCGAAAGCCTCGGCGGTCTTATTCCGGGGCTTGCCGTCTCGCTTACGTTGGGTGCAGGGTTGAGTATGTTTATTACCTATCTTGCTATCTATCGTAAAGCCAATATCTACATACTCGGACTTGCAGTAAACTTAACCGCTGCGGGCTTTGTTTCCATACTAAGCACACGGTTTTTCGGTAACCGGAGTATCGTTGCGCTGCCGCCGGAGCTGCTGCTTCAGCCGCAGCTCGTCAAAACGGTGAGCGCTGCGCTCGCCGTTTTGACCGGCCTCGGACTTGCGCTCTTTTGCCGCTACACCAAAACAGGCTTACGGATAAAGATACTCGGAAAAGACTCTGCATTTTTGGATTCGATTGGGGTGCATACCGCACGGTTAAAGATAGCGGCAATGGGTATGTCAGGGGCGGCGGCGGCGTTGGCAGGCTGCTTATTATCCCTCCAACTGGGAGCCTTTGTTCCAAACCAAAGCGCCGGCAAGGGGTGGATTGCCCTCGTGCTTGCGTATGCAGGCGGACGCTCCGTTATCGGAACAATCTGTGCCGCGCTGCTGTTCGTCTATCTTGAAAATACCATCGCGGCGGCGCAAATCGGTATGGAACATCCGGCGCTTTTGATCGGACTGCCTTTCGTGCTCGGCCTCTTCCTGATTATCGCCGAAAAGCTGATTATCCGAATATGGAAGCGGTATAGGGGGAGATGATTAATCCCGTCTTAAATATTTCCGATACGGTTGCCCTGATTTTCATCCTCAACACGCCAGTAGCCGTTTTTATCGGCGCCGACACGGGTGATACGGCCTGCTTTTTTTAACTCTGCAAGTTTGCGGCTTATCGTTATCCGCGATTTGCCTGTTTTTTTTGCAAGTTCTTTGTAGGAAATGGCAGGATTTTCTTTAATACAGGGTAAAATCATATTTACAGTATCATTTACAGTATCATTTACAGTATCATCCTGTTTATTTTCTTGTATCGTTTGCATAATGATTTCAAGCATAAAGTCTATAAAAATCCCGGAGTCGTTTGCGGCCGTACTGTGTTCCAATGCTCTGTAATAGGCCGCCTGATTTTTTAAAATCATATTTTCTATTGGCAGATGTATAAACAATGGATTCCATTCTGCAAGAATACGTGAATGCCAGAGCCGCCCCATTCTGCCGTTACCGTCTTCAAAGGGATGAATAAATTCAAACTCGTAATGAAATACACTGCTTTTAATAAGCGGATGAGCGTCCGTATCTTTGAGCCATTGAAATAAATCATCCATCAAAAAGGGTACCCGATCGGCAGGAGGAGCAATATGACTGATGCCGTCTTTTCCCGCAATACAGACACCGCCGTACCTAAAATGTCCCGGATGATCCACAAGACCAAACGTCATCAGTTTATGTGCTGCAAGCAAATCCTCTTTTTTATAGGGATTAAAGGACAGGCACTGCTCATACGCTTGAATTGCATTTCTGACCTCTTGCACCTCTTTTACCGGTGCGATGATATGTTTTCCTTCAATGAGAGCCGTAACCTGTTCTTCCGTTAGTGTGTTCCCTTCGATCGCAAGCGAACCTTGTATCGTTTTCATCCTATTGATTTTCCGCAAGCGTACGCTATCGGACTGTTCAAATCTGATCTTCAACCGCTCCATTGCGGCAGCTATCTGAGAAATAAGATTGATCGCTTTTGAGGTAATTTTAAACGGTGGTTCGTATGGCATTTGTATGTATTATACCGGATTTTTGACAATTTCTCTACCTTGTTTTTAGCGATGCCCAATCGCAACTCTTTCAAAAAAAGGATATACTGACTGTTGAAAAAGGAGCACAGTCATAGGAGGCTGAATAATGACGGCACAGTGGGCGGCAGTCTGTATAAAATTGTTACAAGGGGCTATTTACGAAAATGAGGAACCTGAGGCATGGAAGCTCTTGCAGCAATACCGGCGTGAAATTGCCGCATATTTTGACCAAATCGGTATCAGCCTCTTTATTGAGCCGGCCGACGGCTGCGCATTTTAGGCTTTCTTAAAAACTTGAGCGAAAAAGACCTCAGCAAAACAGGTGATGCAGATATTGACCCTGCGTATGAAGTCCGCAAAATAATACGGGCAAAAGTCAGTGTCGATTTTTTAGCGGAATTCAAAGAGCGGCTGCAAAAGCTTTAGAAACCGGCTAAACCAATATTTCCCGGCAGCCGGGCGAATTCTAAGAAAGATTGGCTATTTCAAATATTCGGGCGATTATCCCAAAATCGATATAATTTTATGGAGGTAAACAATGATGATTTATGATTATTCGGTGCAGGATGCACAAGGAAACGATGTTTCACTCAGCAAATATAAGTGCAAAGTTCTGCTGATTGTAAATACGGCAACAGCCTGCGGATTTACGCCGCAGTACAAAGAGCTGGAAGAAATCTACGAAAAATACCACGATAGCGGTTTTGAGATAATCGATGTGCCGTGCAATCAATTCGGTGAGCAGGCTCCCGGCACGGATGCGGAAATTCACACATTTTGTACACTGCATTACAACACGAAGTTTCCACAAATGAAAAAATCGGATGTAAACGGAGAACACGCGCTGCCGCTTTTTACTTATTTAAAATCACAAAAAAAATTTGAGGGGTTCGGCGCAGGAAAAATGGCGGAGACGTTGAGAGATTTTATTCAAAAGATCGACAGCGATTATAAAAATACCCCCGACATCAAATGGAATTTTACTAAATTCGTTATTGCCCGGGACGGCACTGTCGTTGCCCGCTTTGAACCGCCCGCCCCTATGTCCGATGTTGCAGCATGTGTTGCGGGGTGTGTGGAGAATTTAGAGGGGAAGTAGGGAAATTCAAAAAAAGGAGTGACTGGCATCTACCTCGATTTCGATACGCCGGACAGAAAGCGCAATATTAAAATGGAAAAAAATAACCGTTGTGCCCGTTTGTATAAATCTGTGAAGCAGCGGTGTAGGTGCGTCGGTTCCTTAATATACCGTAACGATATAATAATTGCCGTTGAATATCAATAGCTTGCTATTAAAGTTCTTCATAGTAATTTCGCCATAGATAAGCTGAGTTTTTTAAATTGTTGCAGAACTATACGGATATATTTATGATTTTACCAGTTTGTACAAACGTTTGGTAACGGCAATTAAATTGATGGATATACGTTGATGCCCCCTGAATTCCCGATTATACGACTTTTTGGGGGTATCATCGATAATCCGCTAGAAGGTGCGATGCAGCCGCTCTCTTTTATACGGTAACTATCGGTGAGGGGAAGATAACCTGCCTCATGCTGTCCCGTTATACCCTGTGCGCACCA
Source organism: Treponema sp. OMZ 906 (assembly GCF_024181185.1). Classification (NCBI taxonomy): domain Bacteria; kingdom Pseudomonadati; phylum Spirochaetota; class Spirochaetia; order Treponematales; family Treponemataceae; genus Treponema; species Treponema sp. OMZ 906. Next base: position 473,502 of record NZ_CP051196.1, read on the forward strand.
TCTCCTGCCTCACAGGCAAAAAAGGAAGCTGTCAGCCCTGTCTTTTCGGTATAGGCGTTGCCGATACGGGCGGTAAATTCCGCAATGGCATCTTTTTGCACTAAGGCAATAGCACAACCGCCGAATCCCGCACCGGTCATCCGCGCGCCTAAGCAACATGGTTCGGCATTAGCGGCATCGGCAAGCGTATCAAGTTCAAGACCGGTTACTTCATAGTCGCGCCGCAGCGAGTCGTGGGACGCCTTGAGCAGCGCCCCGAGTTTCTGCAAGTTACCGGCTTTTAGCGCCGTGACCGCTGCAAGAACCCGCTCATTTTCCGTAATGCAATGCCGCACCCGTTTAAAGATACGCTCATCGGCTATCGCTTCGGCAACCATACCCAAATCGGCGGAAGACAAATCGCAGAGATTATAAATAGGCTTAATTTTCTGTAAAAGAGCAAGTCCTTCCATACATTCGGCGCAGCGTTCATTGTACTTTGAGTCTACCAGCGCACGCTGCTTATTGGTATTCATTACGACAATGCGGTAATCACCGAGTACGAGTGGTACATATTCATACTCAAGCGTCGCCGTGTCGAGCAGCATCGCGCATTCTTTTTTACCCATTGCAATACTGAACTGATCCATAATTCCGCACTGCATATTCATAAAGACATGCTCGGACTCCTGCCCCATCTTGGCAAGTTCTACCGGATCAACCTTAAAGCCGAACAATTCGTCGACCGCTCGTCCGAAGCCAACTTCCAGCGCAGCCGATGAAGAAATACCGCCGCCCGCAGGCAACTTGCTAAAAAACAGTACCTCAAAACCGCTTGTCAGTTTGTATCCGCCTTTTTGCAGCATCGCGAGCATACCGTTCAAATAGTTCGCATACTGATTTTCTCTCCGATAGCAAAAAGTTTCCGTAGAGGAAAATTCAAGTGCACCTGGAAACCGTATATCATCATAGATAATCTTTGTGTCAGGGCGCTTGCGCAAAAGCACATAGAGATACCGGTTAATCGCCGCAGGGAACACCTTCCCGCCGTTATAGTCGATATGCTCCCCGATAATATTGATACGGGCAGGGGAGGCAATCATCATGATTTCTTCCGTACCTGCTCCATACCGCTCGATAAAGGCCTTGGTCAATTCCGCCTTCATCTTATCTTCCGGCAAATCGGTTAAAAACTGTATAAATTCGTGCTGTGTCATAGTGCCCCTCCCTTTAGGATTATCACAGCAGACTGTTTTTTAACAACCCCGCAGAATAATGAGGTTGCTTAACCAGAATTGAACCTGCGGTTCAAATGGTTGCTCAACCTCATTATTCTGCGATTCTGATTTATCTGTCTGCTGTGATAATCCTTCTGCTAAATAAAATAAACTGTGTGAAATTTTTGACAAAATTTCACACAAAAGGTAAGCAACCGTTTGAAATATTTTTGGTACGGTTGCCTTATTCTGTTGTCCAACGGTTACTCTTATTTTCGGCATTAGTGGGCTGGTGTTTTATAACCAGCACTTACAATACCGATGAAAGATCGGCGACGACGGTGTCGATCCGTCTGTTGCTGATATGGGTGACAGTAAAGGTTATCCGGTTGCAAGTGAGCCTCTCATTAGTATGCGGCAGATAGCCCCATTTTTCAAGTAGGAAACCGCCGAGCGTGTCATAATAATCGGAGTGAAAATCGGTGTGCAGCAATTCGTTGCAATCTTCCAGTCGCAGAGCGCCGGGAAGGATAAGCTGCGACGTATTGATAAAGCGGACCGAACGCATCGGGTCGTTCCGCGCCTTGCCATACTCATCCTGCACCGTACTGAACACTGCGGCAATGATATCATCCATCGTAATGAGTCCCGCCACACCGCCGTGTTCATCGATGACGATTGCAATATTTTGCATATTGGTATTCATCGCTCTGATAATCGAAAGGATGGAAGCGCTTTCGGGTACAAAAATTGCAGGGCGCTGCAAAGCCGCAATTCCGGGCTTCCTCCGCTCCTGCACGGCAAACAGCAGTGTCTTATAATGGATAATACCGGTAACGGTCTTTGTTTTGGGATCGTAGACAGGCAGGCGAGAAAAACGGCTGCGACGGAACTGTTCGATAATCTGCGAGAAAGTCGCGGCGGAATTAACGTAAGTAATCGCCGTACGCGGCGTCATAATATTGCGGAGTTTTACGTCCTGCAGCAAAACGGCTTTGCGCAGCAATGCTTCTTCTCCGGCAGCAAGGGCGCCGTCTTCTTGCCCGATATGCACGAGCAGTTGGAGATCTTTTTCTTTAAGCGTATCCGGCGTTGTTTTTGAGCGGGCATTACACAGCCTGAGTACCACTTTTGTCAGCAGCGAGAATACCGCCACAATGGGACGGAGTACGGTGTAGCAGACATACAACGGCAGCGAGGCTTTTTTACCGATTGATTCCGCCCGTTCGGCTGCCAGCGCTTTAGGGAAAATTTCGGCAAGGATGATGATCAGCACGGTAATAACCGCAGTTGCTGCAGGGACGGCCTGCGCACCGAACACATTGAGGGTAAAAGCAGTGATGAGTCCCGAATTGAGCGTATTGACAAAATTGGTACCGATAAGCGCGGTTGTAACAATTTTGTCCTTCATCTCCACCAGCCGAGCCAACCGTTGAGCATTCCTGCGGGAACTTTTTTTAAGACTGCGATATTCCGGACGCGTAATAGCCGTTACCGCGGTTTCGGTGCCGGAAAAAAAGGCTGCACAGGCGAGCAAGATAATTATTTCAACACTGATAATAATGAGATTCATTCTTCCACCTGCATCCGCACTTCAACTTGCTCAATGCGGTTTGCTTCAACCTTTGTTACGGTAAAAAGATACGGTTCAATACTGATCGAATAACCGGCTGCCGGAATTTCTCCGGCCTTCTCCATAATGTAGCCGCCGATGGTGTCGCTGTACTGCGATTCAAGGTTGAGGTTCAGCTTTTCGTTTAAGTCGGCAAGCCGGGTAATGCCTGCGATGGTGAAGGCTTCCTGTTCTTCAGCTCCATTACGAGCGGTTCCTGTATTATCGCTGCCTATACCATCAGCTCCTGTCCGTACCGGTGCGCTTGGTGATGCACTTGTCGGCATGGAGTTTGATGCGATCTCCGCAGGTGTTATACCGAATTCATTTGCTGCCGATGTTGCGTCGGCTTCGGTTGCTGCTATAGCCGCTGCCTGTCCTGATTTACTTACCGTCGATAGAGCTGGTGATGTGTTATCGGGTACGGCCTGTGTCGTTTCTGCCGTATCAACGTGTATGCTTGCATCCGCCATAGCGGTGTGAGTGTCCACGTCTGCCTGTACATCATACTCATCAAAAATATTGCCGAATATTTCTTCGCTGACATCCTCAACGGTTATCAGCCCTGCAGTGCCGCCGTACTCGTCAAGTACAATCGCCATTGTCTGCTGCTCGGTATGGAATTTTTTTTCCACTTGAGCGAGCTTCGTTGTTTCAAACACAAAGAGCGGTTTACGCAGATAGGTGCTTACCTGAAAGGTGTCGCTTTCGTCCAAGTATTCAGGAGAAAAAAGGAAGTCTTTAATATAGAAGAAACCTTGTATATCATCGATATTCGTGCTGTATACAGGGAAGCGTGAAAATCGAGATTTTTTTGATAGCTCAATGATTTCTGCTGCGGCTGCTCCAATATGAATTGCTGCAATGTCACGCCGCGGCGTCATTACGCTGCGGACGGAAAAATCGCCGTAGCGGAGAATATTCGTCAGCACGGTGCGTTCATCGCTGCCGATAAAGCCGCCCTCCTCCCGTGCCTGAAAAAACTCGCGTAAATCTGCCTCGGTAACGGCTGCTGTGTTTTGTGCTTCACGGATACCGCAAAGCCGCAGCAGAACACCGGTAACTGCGGAAAAAAGCGTAACAATCGGCGAAAGAATTGCCATCAATAATAGGATGAAGTGGGCAAAGGCAAGACTCAAAGCATCGGGGTACACCAACGCAATTGACTTAGGTAAAATTTCGCCGAAGATCAATAGCAGTACCGTACCGGCAGCGACCGCAATACCCAGTCCGGAATCTCCGAATATCCGCAGCGCAGCAGCAGTCAGCACTACGGAAATAGCGATGTTGACAATACTGTTTCCTATTAAAATCGTCGATAAAAATTTTTGTTTGTTTTGCAGAATTTTTTCCGCCCGTGCCGCTGCACGGTTATTCCGTTCGCGCAAAAAACGCAGCTTGAGCTTATTCAAAGACAAGAACGCTGTCTCCGCCGATGAAAAAAACATCGACAGCAAAAACAGCGCCAATAAACTGACGAGAAGTAATAGCGTATGCGGGGGTTCTCCAGTATCCATATTCGATAGACTATATTAGAAGGAATTTTTAAAAATGTCAATTTTCTTATTAAGAGTGCTTCCTGCTTGACAAAATATGATACGGCATATACCTTTTTATTAGGAATATCATTCTTAAAGGAGGAAGATATGAGAAAAGAATTCCGCATTACGGCGTTGATAGTAGGTATCCTTTCTATTATTGCGGGTATCTATATGTTCGTCAGCCCGATTACCAGCTTGGCGTCGCTTTCATTTTTTTTAGCAGTGGTCATGTTTATAAACGGTGTGTATGAAATTATCCATTATTTTGCAGACAGAGAAGATCATATCTTGATTGTTTTGCTGAACGGTATCCTCACCATTCTGCTTTCAATTCTCGTATTCTCCAGTCCTTTGTTCACAGCTGCAACCTTTATTCCGTATCTATTTGCTTTTTGGATATTGTTCAGCGGCATTACGCGGCTTGCCATCAGTTTTAAAATTCGCTACATAACCAGAAGAGGCGGCTTTTACTTACTGTTAGTCGGCATATTGGGCATTATCTGTGGCATCGTCATGCTAATGCATCCGCTCTTTACCAGCCTGTTCGTCGCGTACATGATCGGCTTCGACTTTATTTATCACGGTATTATCAGTATTGTTTTATTCTTTAGAGGACGGTAAACGATTAGAAGATACTCATCAACTGATGCATGATACTGTGCATTAGTTGATGATAAGTTTTTTTATCATGCGATAGCCCGATTCTGTGGAGATTTTCAAAAAAAGCCTAATACCTTTGCCATCACCTGTTTGCGAGCTTGTCATTTATTGGGTATTTCTTGTATATTCCGTATATATTTCATATATGGTATAATTCCACCGCGAGTGAGGTAAACTATGAGTCGTCATTTAAAAAGAACAGTCTCCATTTTTTTCTGCATCGTAGTAATACTCCCTTATCTCATCATTTTTACCGCTTGCCGCGATACACGGGAAGCAATCCTTTACCTCTATAATTGGACATACTACACCCCCGATTCCGTTATCCAAGCTTTTGAAAAAAAATACAATGTCAAAGTTGTCTACGATGATTTCGCTTCAAACGAAGATATGTTTGCCAAACTCATGGCCGGTTCAAAAGGTTACGATCTGGTAGTTCCATCGGCAGACTATGTTTCAATCATGATCAAACTTAACATGCTTGAACCTATCGATGTATCAAAAATCCCGAATATTCGCTATCTGCGTCCGGAGATCCTCACTCGAATCGACTACGATCCAAAAATGGAATTTTCAGTGCCGTATTATATGGGAGCCGCTGGTATTGCAGTAAATACCAAAGAAGTGCCCGATTATGAGCGCAGCTGGAATATCTTTGAGCGGAGTGATTTAAAAAACAGAATGACAATGATGGATGATATGCGGGAAGTGCTCGGTGCTGCACTAGGTTTTTTAGGTTACCAGCCGAACAGTACGGATCCCAGCGAACTGGAGCAGGCATATCGGTTGATCCAAAATGATTGGAAACCGAATCTCGTAAAGTTTGATGCGGACGGTTTTGCAAAGTCTTTCGCATCGGGAGACTTTTTGGCAGTGCAAGGATACGCGGAATCGATTTTTGCGGAGTTGCAAGAAGATCAAACACAGGATGTCGATTTTTTTATTCCGCAAGGCGTTCATTCAGCCCTGTATATCGACAGCTTCTGTATTCCCGAAGGGGCTCCTCATCCGGAACTTGCACATGCCTTTATCAACTTTGTGCTTGAACCTACCGTTTATGCCGAGTTCTTAGATACATTCGGCTTTCCAGCTTCTATCCATACGGAGGCAGGGTACTACCAAAAGAAACGACCTCACTACGCACTCGACGATCTTAAAGATTGCATTCTCAAACAAGACCTCGGTGCAAACTTAGAACTGTATAACAGCTTTTGGCAGCGGATCCGTTTTACGCCATAGGATAAGCCGCCGTTCTCCAAAAAATTTTATTGCCGTTTTTCCATTTTGTGCGTAAATTTATTATATGAATATAGACAAATACACAGTGAAAGCACGTGAGGCGTTGCAGGATGCAGCCTCACTTGCCGAACAGGACAATCACAGTCAGATTGAGCCGGTTCACCTCTTATACAAACTCTTGGATCAAGAGGAGGGGATTGTACCGCCGCTCATTGAGAAGATCGGTGCATCAACGGATCAAATCCTCGATGCGCTCGATTCTATTTTGGATAAAAAACCGCGGGTAACCGGAGACTCTGCACAGGTCTATATGTCGCCGGTTTTAACAAAGCTCTGCGCTCAGGCGGAAAAGCTCGCCGCTTCGTTGAAGGACGAGTATGTTTCCACGGAGCATCTTCTCCTTGCGCTTACTAAAAGCGATGACGAGGTAGGCGAACTGCTCCGCTCGCACGGTATTACCTACGATGCGGCGTTGAGAGCCTTAAAGGATGTGCGGGGAAATCAGCGGGTTACGAGCGAGGATCCCGAAGCGACGTTTAACAGTCTGGAAAAATACTGCCGCGATTTAACCGAACTTGCCCGGGAAGAAAAAATCGACCCCGTTATCGGCCGCGATGAAGAAATCCGGCGGGTGATGCAGGTACTTTCGCGCCGCACTAAAAACAACCCCGTATTGATCGGTGAGCCGGGTGTCGGTAAAACCGCTATTGTCGAGGGGCTTGCCCGCCGGATTGTGTCCGGAGACGTGCCGGACAGCCTGCGCGGGAAAAAGCTCTTGTCGCTTGACCTCGGTGCCTTGGTTGCCGGAGCGAAGTTCCGCGGCGAATTTGAGGAGCGCCTCAAAGCGGTTATCTCCGAGGTGCAAAAAGCCGAGGGCAGCATCATCCTCTTTATTGATGAGCTGCATACCCTTGTCGGCGCCGGTGCGAGCGAAGGGGCGATGGATGCTTCCAACCTCTTAAAGCCTGCATTGGCGCGCGGTGAGCTGCGGGCGATCGGCGCTACTACCTTGGATGAGTACCGCAAGTATATTGAAAAGGACAGCGCCCTTGAGCGCCGCTTCCAGCAAGTATACTGCCCCGAACCGAATGTAGAGGACACCATTGCCATTCTGCGCGGCTTGCAGGAAAAGTACGAGGTACACCATGGTGTGCGCATTAAGGATGAGGCGCTCATCGCAGCAGCGGTACTTTCCAACCGCTATATCACCAACCGCTTTTTGCCTGATAAGGCAATCGACCTCGTGGATGAGGCCGCCAGTAGGCTCAAAATGGAAATTGAAAGCCAGCCGGTTGAGCTTGATCAAGTGGAGCGCAAAATCCTCCAGATGAACATCGAGAAGGTGTCGCTTTCAAAAGAAACGGACGCTGCTTCAAAAGAGCGGTTGGAAAAGCTGGAGCAGGAGCTATCCGACTTAACCGAAAAACGGAATGTGATGCAGGCGCAGTGGCAAAACGAAAAGACCCGCATCAACGAGTCGCGGAAGTATAAGGAAGAGCTTGAACAGCTGCGCCGCGAAGAGACGCAGTTTACGCGCGACGGCAATTTGAATAAGGCTGCCGAGCTAAAATACGGACGCATACCGGAACTGGAAAAAAAGATTGCTGCCGTTACCGCAGAGCTTGCAAAAAAAGCAGGCAGCAGCGGACAGCTTCTCCGCGAAGAGGTTTCCGAAGAGGATATTGCTAAGATTGTTTCGATGTGGACAGGGATTCCTGTTGCAAAGATGCTGGCGAGCGAGCAGCAGAAGTACCTCGATCTGGAATCAGTATTGCAGAAGCGGGTTGTCGGACAAGATCAGGCAGTACAGGCGGTTGCCGATGCCATCAGACGGAACAGGGCAGGACTTTCCGACCCCAACCGACCGCTCGGCAGCTTCCTCTGTATCGGGCCTACCGGTGTGGGTAAAACCGAACTGGCGCGCACCCTTGCAGACTTCCTCTTTAACGATGACCGGGCGCTTACCCGTATCGACATGAGCGAATACATGGAAAAGCATTCGGTGAGCCGCTTAATCGGAGCGCCGCCCGGCTACGTGGGCTATGACGAAGGCGGACAGCTGACTGAAGCAGTCCGCCGCCGTCCGTACAGCGTGGTGCTCTTTGATGAAATCGAAAAAGCGCATCCCGATGTGTTCAACGTTTTCTTGCAGATACTGGATGACGGGCGGCTGACGGACGGACAAGGCAGGGTAATAGACTTCCGCAACACGATTATCATTATGACGAGTAACCTCGGCTCGGAGCTGATTCTATCGGCAGATACTCCGGAAGCAATGACTGCGCAGATTAAAGACCTGCTCAAACAGCATTTCCGCCCTGAGTTTTTAAACCGTATCGACGAGCTTTTAACCTTTAGACGGCTCGGCAAGGAGCAAATCCGCAAGATCGTCGACATCCAGCTGCAGGCTGTTTCCGCACGGCTTGAAGCACGCCGCCTGCATTTGACTGTAACGGATGCTGCAAAGGACTTCCTCGCCGATATCGGCTACGATCCCTTGTACGGTGCGCGTCCTTTAAAGCGGGCTATCCAAACCGAACTTGAAAACAAGCTGGCAAAAGAGTTGCTTTCAGGTGCTTTCGTCGGCAAGACCGACATTACGGTGGATGCCGGAAAGGGCGGCTTGACGTTCAAGGTGTAAAATCGTTAATAGGTAAAACCTAACAGCTCCCTTAGATTTAGATACGATGTTTAAAATTAAGCCATTATTGTAAAGACTTAATTTTAAACTCGCGGGGATGTCCCGAAAGTAACCGATTTTCGAGACATCCCCATTGCCCTGTCTTTTCTTCTCCACATATTGCCTTTTTCCGATAGAGATTTAGAAAGGTTCTCTCCGCTTACTTCAACTTCCCTTACCGATTCACTCATTCTACTTTCTGCATATCACTTTAATGTTGCACGGTGTTTCATCAAGCATCCGTTTGCATTCAAACATATCTTCAACCTGATGCGCTTTCAGTTCGGCAAAGAATGATGCCAATAGCTCGTAATCGGTGCTGTTGAGCACAAAAAGAGGTTTTTCGTCGGGATCGGTCTTTTCATCAAGGTATACTTCCAACTCCGTGAGTAAATCGTTGAAGGTAACGGCAAGCTGAATATGCACGGCATCTATACCGGTAGACAGTACCAGTTGCTATTGGCACTGTAAGTTTATCGTAAGATATACAAGATATGTAGCGATTGAACTATAATAAAACTCTTTAAAAGTAAAATCAATACAATATAAATTCTTAAAAAACCATTTCACTTCTCGTAGATATTGCGTTCCTAATGTAGCGGCATAATCCAATGAGTCTGAAAACTTACTTTTTATTGTTCCATTAATATTTTTATCATTTGTGTAAATGATATTCCAGATATCTCCTATTGCTTTAAGAGGATTTTCTAACAAATTACATTTTTCAGCATACATATACAGGTGACGTGTTAAAAAATCCAATTGATATTCTAATATCAATAGTTCAGCCTGACTATTTTTCTTTTCTTCTTTTAAGCTCAAAATAAAATCTTTTGCATCTATAAATGCCTCAAGCAAGTTTGAAGGATATGTGTCATCAAGAATATTTGAAAGAGAATACATATCAACATAATGGCGAGCGGTATTTCTTTCTGCAGCATAAAGTGTATGGCAAAAAAAGTTGTTTTTATTTGTTTCTCTATAATTTTCATAACACTGTATAGCATATGCGTTCTTCCTTCTTTTCCTTTTTTCATAACGATATTTTTTATCTGTATCGCTAAAAAACCTACAAGTAAATTTCCTTAAAAACATACATGATCTATCTCCCACTGATACACAAGGTACTGGTATCTGTACATAATTATCAACTTCAAATCCGCAATCAATTTCCTTAAGTGTTTTTTGATTGTTTTTTAGTGTCATAATTTCTGCTTCAGCAGCATCATCAGAAGTGAACATCATGTTTTTTTTAGGTTGGCAATAAAGATTTTTGCGTTCTTTAAGTTCACCTGCAAAATCCATTACGTTTAGTAATTTATCAATTTGTTTTTCTTCAATTTGTGAAAAATTAGATAATAATACTTTTAAAAGCTCGGTTTTTAATTCAATATTTTCAAAATTAAAAATGTTAATGGGTTGATTGGTAACAGTATTATTTATCTTATAATCTTTTAATAGAAGATTAAACAATTCCACCCATTTTTGGGGATCTGTCCATGTCGTATTCATCCTCCTATTCTTTTTTCTTTCATCAGAATTCTCTCCATATTCTCTATTCCACGACTCATCTATAAACGGCTCGTAAAATTTCTCCATTAATTCTCCGTGTTGGAAAAAATAGTGTGTTAATGCTTCTTCTGTTACGTAAGGAGATACTGGTAATTGCTTGCCTAAGTCCCAAAGAAAAAAATAAAACATCATACAAAAAATTGAATATCTTTCGCCTTCAATTTCCTTTTGTATTTTTTCTGAATTTACCCTATCTTCCTCAGATTGGTTTTTAAAATGTTCGTAACGTGCATCTGTAATTTTTTGATTTCCATAATTATTTGCCATTTCAGTAAATGAGAAATGAGCTGCTTTTTGCTTTTTTAAGTTTTGAAAAAATAAAAATTCATCCTGTAATGCATTATGTCTTACTGTAATAACGATATTTTTAAAACTATCTCTACTTAGATATTTTATTGCCCTATATAGACAATAAACAATTGCAGGTTTTGCTTCAAAATAACCTAATTCTGTTTTTGGCGTTTCGCCTAAAAACACCCAAAATAAGTCATTAAAAATATCAGTTACAAATAATTCTATTTCCTTTTTTTTCTTATTTTTTGCGTAATCAGTAAATATTAGTTGCATTAGATTATGTATTGCACGCCTTGAAGAACGAGGTTTATCAGTAAAATACATTCTTGGATAAGATTGCTTATTTATTTCCGGCTTAATAATAAAATCAAGAAGACACCAATCGTAAACTTCTTGAATTGTTAGTTCTGAAAAAAGTGGAAGTGTCTCTATGATAATACCAACAAATTTATCACTTTGGGGAAGATAAAATTCTGCATAAAGCTTACTTTTATCATTTAGTCCGTATTTTGGACCTTGAGTGTAATCGGGACCCAAAGGAATCGGAGTTCCACCTGTAGTCATAAAACATGTTGAAGGAAAATCCCATGTTTCATCTTTGTTAGTATTCAAGCTATCTAAATAGACTTTTTTAAGGATAGCGGTATTTATTTGTTTCCAATAAGCATTTTCATTCAAAATACAATTTTTTGAGGCAAACATACAATAAGAAATAAAAGATAAAACCTTTTCATCAAGGACATTAAAAGTTTGTTTAATAAACTTGAGTAAGGTTGCATTTTCTTTTATTTCGGTAATATCTATATTATTTTTCTTAGCCTCTTTCACAATAAAAGAGGCTAATTCTTCTTGCTCTGTTATCTTTTCTTGACTCAGGTTATGGATATTAAAAGCTTCATACATGCTCCAATTAAGCATATATTCTAATATTGTTATCTCACTTTCAGTTTTTTTTATCTTTTCAAAATATGTATTAGCAGGTATTTTCATATATTCTGTATAATCACTTCCATCCGGTTGACCATAATCATATATGTTTTCCATAATAGTCGCTGACATTTCTTTTAATAAATCATTCATTTTACTTCTCCTCATATTTCATATTTTTACGCAATATATCGTGCTTGATATTTTGCAGTATCTACTTCAATGTATGACAAAGCTTGTTCCACCGTCATACCCTCATCCGCAAGCGAAGGACTCTTTTTACCGGTTTTGTTGTCGATAAACCGGCACTCGCTGTCCAGAATGTAGTAGGCATTCGTCATTGCTTCATTATCCTCTGCAACGATATTCTCACCGAAAGAGCCGGTGGTTTTGTGCCGCAGTACAAAGGAATTAAAATCGGCTTTAGTAATCAGCAGATCTTCATAATCATTTTTAAGCTGTGTATTCGGCTTCAACACTTGGAAGAGCTTTATTCTGTCAGGCTGTACGGCTTCGTAAAAGTGGGTAAAATCCTCATGCACATTCAACTTACTGACCACCGTATTTATCTTTAACCGAATACCGTGTGATTTAATTGAAGCGCACAGCTGTTCGTACTCAGTTCTTGTGATAACATGACCCTTACAGCATCTGCCGATTACAGCATTCGTTCTTTTGTCTAAAGAATCGACACTGATACCGATGCACGATAATAGCGGATAGATAGCTTCAAATTGCTGCGCATTATGGATGAGATTAAAACCGTTTGTTACGATTGAGCAGTCGAACCCTGCGTGATAAGCATCACGGACAAGCGGGATGAGTAATGGAGATACGGTCGGCTCTCCGCCGACAAAGTTAATCCTTTGAAAGGATCCTGTAAGCTTTTTAAGCACAACCATATAATCTTTCCGCGTTAACGAAAGACTATTGTGCATAAAACAATACCGGCACTTAAAATTGCACACTGCAGTAAAGTGCCAATTAACAGTGAGACAATGAGTCGTTTGCATCTTTGACCTCCAAAAACATTGCATAACACTACTAACATTGTCTTTGAAATCAAAAATGTATTTTTACTATAGTGATACCGGATGTTTTTGTCAAGAATACAATTTTAAGGCTTACATTTCTTTATGATATAGTTTAAAAATGTATGTATGTACATTGATGCCCATCTCCATCCCGCAGATTATTTTGATACGTGCGCCTCTGTCGGTGATGCCGAAACTGTAAATACATCGTTTGCGTATCCGGCATCGCTTTGCTGTTCGGCGCATGACCATACCGAATATGAACGGCACCGTCGCCTCTTTGAACGTGATTTGTGCAGCCGCGGCGGTTCTTCTACTACGGGAACAGTCCTACATCAAAGCGTATCTCATTTACCGCTATCTGAGAAACAGCACGTACTCTTCTCCTTCGGCATCCATCCCCAAAATCCCGTAACCGATGAAGCGGAGTTTTTATACCGCCTTTTGGAAAAGAAAGAAATTCAAGCGATTGGAGAATGCGGCTTTGATCTTTTTAATGATGAGTATAAACAACTCTTGCCGATGCAGCAAACAGTATGGGATATGCAGTTACGGTGGGCACAAGAGTTTCAGCTGCCGGTAGTGATTCATTGCCGGAAAGCGCTGCCGCTCATCTTTGATTCAGTACCTCGACTAAAAAAACTGCCGGCGGTTATCTTCCACGGCTGGGGAGGCAGTCCTCAAGAGGCGTCGGCATTTCTCAAAAAAGGCGTCAACGCCTATTTTTCGCTCGGTAAGGCAGTGCTCCGCGGACAGAAATCCGTGTGTGCAATGGCTGCCTCATTCGATAGTACCCGCCTCTTAACGGAAACCGACGCTCCATATATGAGGCTCAAGGCAGAACCCTACTCTCATCCCTACGATATTATTGCCGTTACAAAGCAGTGTGCAAACCTGCGGTACAACAGAACCGATTCGGTAAAACAAACCGGCTCCGATGCGGTAAAACGGGCATACGTTATCAAACAGTATGAATCGTCCATGGCGGCACTTGAAGAAATCAGCATAGATAAAGTTGCTGTAAAAGAATTCAGCGATATGATTGTACGGAATTTTAATTGTGCATTTGGATTATCGGATTGAATGAATAGGGGGGGGGAATAAAAGGCGCCGATCAGAATCGAACTGATGAATGAAGGTTTTGCAGACCTCTCCCTTACCACTTGGGCACGGCGCCGATAATGGTGCTACTATAGCAGAAACCGATATCTTATGCAAGAGGTTCAACAGAGGTTCCTCAGGGCAAACACATCAGTCTGTGTTTAAATAACCCCGCAGAAAAATTGAGGCTATTCGACCAGAACTGCCAAGGATGGCAGTGGTTCCATACAGAAGCGATGTTTTGTGCACGCACAAAACTCGCCTTCAACTGTTGTACACGGATGCACAACAGTTGAAGATGGTTCAAATGGTCTCACAACTTCATTTTTTCTGCGATTTTTTATCTTCTCTGCCTGATGCATTTGCCCTGTTGTCGAAAAAATGTGCGAAAATTCCTTAGGGACATATTGTTTCGTATCGTGAAATTCGATTTTTGATATACAGAACCAGCTCTTTTTATTTTCATTGACAGGTGAAAATTCTGCTCCTATCATAAAATTATAAGGTTTTATAAAAACTTTTTAATCTTTAATAGGAGGCGTTTATGTTAAAAGTACAAACTGCGAGCAGCAATACTCCAGATGCGGCTCTGGCAGGCAAGGAATGCGCACAAAAAATAAAGCATGCGCTACACGATCCGAAGCTTGTGTTTGTATACAGCGGTGTGTCGTATAACCAGCAGGCTTTGTTAAAAGCGATTGGTGAAGAACTTCCGGGTGTACCGTTAATCGGAAATACATCATTTTCCGGTGTCGTTACGCAGGACGGTTTTGTAACCGGCGAAAAAGGCTATGTCGGAATGATGGCGCTGTCCGGTACCGATTTGACGGTCGGAACGGCAGGGATGGCAAAAAGCGGAACTGCCCGCGAAACGGGGCGAAACCTTGCAAAACAGGCTCTCGCTGCCGCCGGTAAACAGGAAGCGCCTGCATATATGTACATGGTCGCTCCTCCGGGCGAAGAAGAATACTATCTAAAAGGTGTTTCCGATGTCGTAGGCAGAGTACCTCTTTTTGGCGGCAGTGCGGCCGATAACACGCTTGCAGGTGAATGGAAACTTTTTACAGACAAAACGATAACCGGTGAAGGTGCGGCTGTTGCCTTTTTCTATACAAAAGCCGGTTTCGCAAACAAATATACCGGCGGCTACAAAGAGACCGGTAAATACGGTGTCATCACCAAAGTAGCAAAAGAACGGACACTTGTGGAAATCAACGGAAAGCCGGCCATTGAGCAGTACCGCGAGTGGACGGGAGCAAGCGCAAAAGACACGGAGGGAGGTAATCTGCTGGTGCGTTCAATCACAAACCCCCTTGGTGTAAAAGATCCCTTAGGTGATTTGATTGCGGTACGCCATCCGATGAACGGCAACGATGACGGTTCAATCGCGGTAGGAAACAATTTGGCAATCGGAACAGCGATCGCGCTCCTCGAAAGCGATACCGATGGTTTAATAAAAGCCGTAAGTACAGCTCTTGCCGACTTAAAGGCAAAGATGAAAGTACCGGTAGCCGGTTTCCACTTGGTTCACTGCGGCGGCAGACGGATCGGTATCGGCGACCGAATAAACGAATTGACAGCGGCAATTAAAAAAGAAGTGGGGGCAATTCCGTTTATCGTTGAATTTACATTCGGCGAATACGGCTACGAAGACGACGGACGCAATACGTGTGGCGGTCTTATGCTGTCCTTTACGGCGTTCGGCGAAAAGTAAGCTAACAAGAGGTATACTATTATGAAGATGATTATCAACGGAAAAAAGACGGACAGCACAAGCGGCCAAACCTTTGACGTAATCGCGCCTGCAACCGGTAAAGTAATTGACAGCGTGCCGCGTGCCAACGAAAAAGATTTGGATTTGGCAATTACGGCTGCAGTGCGTGGGCAAAAAGAATGGGCAAAAGTGCCTGTGTTTAAACGCGCCGAAGTGCTGTATAAATTCCTGAGTTTGGTACAAAATGCGCATGAAGATTTGGCTCGGCTTTTATCGAACGAAAACGGAAAGCCTATAACCGAAGCGCGCGCCGAAATCGGAAATGTTACGATCGGTTTTAGCGGATTTATTGAACGGGCAAAGCATTTTTACGGTACGATTATTCCACAGGGAACGGAAGCTGGGCAGCAGACAACGATGCAGATGGTACTTAGAGAACCGATTGGGGTTGTCGTATGTATCATCCCCTTCAATTTCCCGTGTGATCTATTCGATCAAAAAGTCGCTCCCGCATTGATGATGGGCAACTCTGCGCTTGTACTACCTTCATCGGATAACCCGTTGACACTGATGCGGCTGACCGAGCTGCTTGTTCAAGCAGGTGTACCTGACGGCGCCATTCAATGCGTTACGGCTCCCGGATCCGTCAAAAGCTATGCCGTTTCCGACAAGCGGGTCGGCTTGGTTACGCTGACGGGAAGCACGGAAGTCGGTATCGATTCTGCAATAAAGGCTGCAGCAAATCTTACGCATACGGCCTTGGAGCTTGGTGGGAACGATGCATTTATTGTGCTGGATGATGGCGATGTCGATTTAGCAGTCGAAGAACTCGTATGGGGACGCATGTACAATACTGGGCAGGTATGCTGTGCAAGCAAGCGTTTTATCATTCACAACTCGCTGAAAGAAGAGTTTGCGAAAAAGGCCGTTGCCAGAATAAAACAGCTGAAATGCGGTGACCCTGCCGAAGAAGATACGAAAATTGCCTGTCTTATCAGCGAAAAAGCAGCAATACAGGTTGAAAAGCAAGTGCAAAAAACAGTCGAACAGGGTGGAAAAATTGTACTGGGTGGAAAACGCAATGGTGCTTTTTACGAACCGACCGTCATTGTAGATGTCCCCAAAACTGCTGACGTTGCAAAAGATATGGAAATATTCGGGCCTGTTGTACCGATTATCGGATTCGACACCGACGAGGAAGCAATCGAAATCGCAAATAACTCCATATTCGGTTTGTCGAGCTGCGTATTTTCACGCAACCAAAAACGTGCATTTAAAATTGCAAATGCAATGGAAGCAGGCGAAGCGGTTATCAACGGCGCAAGTTTTTATCGCTCGTTTGAAATGCCCTTTGGCGGTTGGAAGCACAGCGGTATCGGCACGGAAGGCGTTATGTCTACGTTCAATGAAATGACAAAGGTAAAAACAGTTGTATTAAAAAATATTATTGAAGCATAACAAGCTTTAAAAGGCGCTTTCGGGAAAAAATACTCGGGAGCGCTTTTTTTATGCCTGCAAGCAAAATGAGGCGTTTCTACAGCACATAGCCCATATTTTGAGAAATCTCTGCAGCAGTCTGCTTTAAATATTCCGCTATTTCCGGAATGCGTGCATCGGTAAGTATGCTCGTGTTACCGCTTGCGCTTATTGCCGCAATTATATCCCCCCGATAATCATAGACCGGTGCTCCAATACAGCGGTGCCCGATTTCAAATTCTTCGTTATCGATTGCCCACCCTTGTTGCTTAACCGTATCGATTTCTTTTTGTAGCGCTTCAATTGTTGTGATCGTATTGTGGGTAAAGCGGGTAAATTCGGTTTGCCCCATAATAGAGCGAAGCTGTGTATTTGAAAAATTTGCTAAAAGACACTTGCCGAGCGAAGAACAGTATGCAGGCATCCGCAGCCCTATTTGTGAATACAATTTGATATTTGAAAATATATCCATTTTTTCGATATAAACTACTTTATCACCTTCCAAAACTCCCAAATGAGATGTAAGCCCAAACTTTGCCGTAATCTGCGCGATATACGGGCGCACTTCAGTTTGTAATTGTAAACTGTCGATATAATAGCTTGCCGCTTCGATAAGTTTTAATCCGATTTTATAGGTACCGTCTTCGTTCTTTTTTAAATACCCTCGTTTAAGTAGTGTCGAAATAATGCGATATGCCGTACTTTTATGCAGGCCGGTTTTTTCGGCAATTTCCGTCAAGACGGCAGAATTTTTACTTGTCGCTACCGCTTCGATGATATCAAATGCTCGTTCAATAGACTGAACACCGCGCTCATC
Organism: Treponema sp. OMZ 906; assembly: GCF_024181185.1. Taxonomy (NCBI): domain Bacteria; kingdom Pseudomonadati; phylum Spirochaetota; class Spirochaetia; order Treponematales; family Treponemataceae; genus Treponema; species Treponema sp. OMZ 906. Next base: position 491,365 of record NZ_CP051196.1, read on the forward strand.
TGCCATGGCATACCTCCGTTAAATTTTTTAACAACTGTAACACTCTCCTACAGCTTTTGGAGCTGATGCACCGTACTCTTAAAATCCTTAGCGTATTCAGCGGTAAAGGAGAAAGGCTCGCTCGTCCGCGGATGCCTTCCTTCAAGCTGATAGGCATGAAGCGCAAGCCGCCGGATAAGCGGTTGTTCCGTATACACATCACCGCGCCATCGCTGTTTGAGTTCGGAAAGGAGTACCGGCTTACCGCTGCCGTATAGCGAATCGCAGACAATCGGGTAACCGGCGGCTGCAAGGTGCGCCCTAATCTGATGAGTTCTGCCGGTAACGGGGCGAGCCTCAAGCAGAGAGAATTGCCGGAACGTTTCCAGTACCGTAAAATGCGTTATCGCTTCCTTGCCGCGCCGTTTATCGACAACGGTACGGTGCATCGCATCTCCGTCGGCGCGCAGCGGAAGGTCAACAGTAAATTGTTCTTCCTGCACCCGCCCGTGAATCAGCAGCCGGTATGTTTTTTTTATCTCCCTCTCTTGAAATGCGGTATTCAACGCACGGTGCGCTTCCGCATTGAGGGCATAGAGCAAAATACCGGAGGTGTCTTTATCAATCCGGTGTACCGCATAGAGTTTTTGACCCAACGGCGCGATCTGCGGCAGCTGTTTTTGAATGAGCAGGTCGAGCCGCGGAGCTTCACTATCCCAACGGTCGGCAGCGACTAAAAGACCCGCGGCTTTATTCACCGCAATCATATCCTCATCGGCATAAATCAGCGTAAAGGGCGTTTTTTTCATCAAACATTCCTCAATTTTAAAAATCGGATTAATTCCGCGTAGCTTTCGCAATCGGGCAAAATGGAAGGCGTACCGTATTCGGGAGAGATTAATACGTGAGCATCAAGCGCCTGCAAAAAAAATGCAGGGTATTCGGCTTCGGGGATATGAGGGAAGAGGTACCAACCTTTTTGTGTCCACACGCCGGGAATGAGGCGTTCCGCTTCGGCTTTCCGGTTGAGCGCCGCCTGCCGTTTCTTTACTATTGTATGGCTTACCCTTGCGCTGCGTCCTGCCGCCTCAGAATGATGTCCGTCTTCGATTTTAATTTCTTTAATTTGAAGTTCTTCCATCTTACGCTTTAAATCGAAAAATGCCCGCGCAAGGCTGTACGCAAGCGGCGGGAACAGCACATCGGAAGGAGGCAAGGATTCTTCAAACCGGCTGCCGGCAGCGATAATGCCGCACGGTACCGGATAGGCGGGCGTTACCAACATGATACCATCGGCTATCGGCTCTTGCGGATCGGAAGCGGAATCAAGGTCTAAAAACGGCCGCCATACCGGCAGCGGCTGTCTCGTACCGTTTTGACCGGCCGGCATCGCAGAAGCGGCTATCCGTTCCGCCTTACCCTGCGTTTCATACCAGCGGATAACGGGATAATCCGGCAGCAGGGCTTCCAACGCACGCCGTAGTTGAACATCGGCCTTGGTCGGCAAAAAGCCGGTGAGTCCCTTATCCAAAAATTGCTTACAAACCAGATTTGCCTGTCCCGTTCTTCTGCCTAAAATTGCTTTTCCGCCGTCAAGCCACAGGTCAAGCAGCCGGACATTCTTTTCCGTGTATAAATAGTAACCGCGGGCGCGCCGGATATTTCCGTACCGCTTGCGGATTTCAGTATAGATATCGATCATTGGAAAGCTATCATCGCATAACGGCAAAAAAACTACAAGGTATATGCCTACAAAATAGGGATATGTCAGGGGTACCATTCATTATCTCAGGATAAACGCATTAGGCCGCTTTTTTTAATACTCCCGTGGAAAAATTGAAACCATTCGACCAGAGTTGAACCTCTTCGCGGTTCAAATGGTCTCACAGTCTCAATTTTTCCGCGGTTTTTATCTACTCTACCTGATGCGTTTACCCTGTCATTATCTAATCGTTTCCAAATAAGCAAGCGTTTCTTCGGCTGTTTTTTTCCAACTGTATTGCTCTACCCATTTTATTCCGGCATCGATTAATTTCTGACGCCGTTCTTTATTTGCGCCGGTAGTATCGTTGATAAGATCGCCGATGAGTGTAGCTATCTCTTCCGGTTTATCGGGTTCAAAATAGCACGTACAGTCGCCTGCGATTTCGGGCAATGCACCTGCACGGACACAGGCTGTCGGAATACCGCAAGCCATTGCTTCAATTACCGGCAAACCAACCCCTTCGACGGGAGAAGGGAATACACATAGGTCGGCAGCAGAATAAAGCAGCGGGAGATTTTCATGTGGGAAATATCCGGTGAGCAGAATATCCGATGCAAAGGGTGACCGAAGGACAGCCTGATGCACCTGTTCTGCCTGTTCGCCATCCGCACCGGCAATTACCAGCCGATGTGGAGCCTTCGTTTTTTGCTTAAAGATAGAAAAAGCATTAATCAGCTCAATATGTCGTTTTTCCGGATGAATAATCCGCGATGCGTAAATGATATACGGGCGCCGAATCGCAAAGGGCTTAATCATCAGTGCCTCTTGTGCTTGCAGGTTATGCGGATGAAACAGATCGGTATCAATTCCATTGTGAATAACCTGTATTTTATCTTCTGAAACACCGTTTTTAAGCAGATTATTCTTGATATAGTTACTCGGGCTGATGATTCCTTTGGCAGACTTAAGCGTTAATTTGGAAACAAATGACGATATGTTTTTTAAGTATCCTTGAGCATTATCCGTAAGGATATTTTGCATAACGAGGACTGCGGGAACTTCAAAACGCATGGGCAATAGTTTTGTTCCCGATGGAAATAAAACAATGTCATATTGCTGCTTACGGGCAAAGGTATTAAAAGAAAGGCGATGCCATGTTTGTTCCGCGAAGGCGGAATCCCCTACGGAAACACAGGTGTACCTGACACCTTCAACGCCCGATGTATAGGTATATTTATCCAACTCGTGTCCGAAAAGCTGAATGCTGTGTTCGGTTTTTGGCAAGTTATGTACTAATGAAAGAATGTAAGCTCCGATTCCCGACCTGCCGTGATCGCATCCGAACGTATCAATCCCTATTTTCAAAATAAGCCTCTTTGCTTGTACGATTTAAGTATTTTGATGATTGTAGCATTTACCGTAACAATATGCTATCCTTGCAACATGACTGAGTTTTCAGATTTGCCATTGTACCAACCTTTTGTTAAAACGCTTGTTGCCGGTGGGATTACAGAACCAACCCCTGTTCAAGAAAAAGTGATGCCACTTGCCTTAGAAGGAAAAAGCGTTTTTTTTGAATCCGAAACCGGTACGGGTAAAACCTTTGCTTTTTTATTACCGCTCTTAACAAGACTGATGCAGGATGAGCAAAAGTCAACTGCTCCGCGTATTCTTATTTTAAGCCCTACGGTAGAGCTTGCCTCTCAAATTAAAGAAGCGGCGGCTCAACTGCAAGGAACTGATACGAAATGTTTTAAGACACTGCTCTGTGTCGGCGGCAGTTCGTTAAAACGGCAAATAGACGGCTTAAAAGAAAAGCCTGCCGTAATTATCGGAACACCGGCGCGCATTTCCGATTTAATCGGGCTAAAGAAACTCAAGCTGCAAGAAATAAAGGCTGTAGTAATTGATGAAGCCGATCGCCAGCTTGCACGGGAAAGTAGAGACGCGCTGCAAGCCGTCCTCGTGGCACTCCCGCAGGATGTGCAGGTACTTGCTTGTTCGGCAACATTTAATGGAAGAAATATTGAGCTGCTTAACAGCTTTTTGCGGCATTCTGCAACTGCCGCAGCGCCGGAATATGTTTCGATTGCTCATACGGGAGTGCTTCAAAAGTCCATCGAACATTGGGCGCTTTTTAGCGATCGCCGGAGCAAAGCCGATACCTTGCGCGCACTGATCCATGCCTTGGGCAGTACAACATTGGACGACAGAAAAAAAATCCTTATTTTTACTGCGCCTGCACAGGAAGTTGAAACCCTCGCGCAAAAGCTGCAATATAAAAAGATCGCTGCCGTGCCGTTATATGGTAAACTCGAAGGTTCCGAACGAAAACAAATTATCGCACGGTTTAGGTCGGGTAAAACGAGGATATTAATTACCAGCGATCTGTCCGCCCGCGGACTCGATATTGCCGATATTGACTACATCGTGCAGATGCAGCTTTCCAAAGATACCGATGTTTTTGTGCACCGTGCGGGGCGTACTGGAAGGGCAGGGAAGAAAGGCATCAATATCGTTATTGGGGATGAATACGAACTGCGCATTTTGCGAGGTATCGAAAAAAAGTTAGGCATAACGGTATATCCCAAAATCCTCACTAACGGAAAGATCGAGTCTGCTGCAGAAAATGCATAGATATGGAATTGGCTATTCCAGTATATTGCCTTCCGTAAGCCTTTTGAAAATAGCCTGTTGCACAGTTGTACGTCCGTGCACAACTGTACAACGACGAGATTTGTGCATAGCCAAAATCTCGCTACTGGTTATCACACCGGACATCCATGGACGTATTGATACGTTGAGGATTTTCAGTAGCGGCACGGATGCCGCTCGTATTAACCAGCAGCGATGTTTCGCTTGTGCGAAACTCGCCATTAAAAGTGTACACGGATGTACACTTTTAATGATAGATGTGCCGTTTATTTGTAAAAGGAAGGTTGACAGCGCGGAATTAACAAATATACTAAACTATTATAAACTGCATGGGAATATCTAATGCAACCGGCGTTAGAGACATTTGCAAGTTTTTTCTTTATTTATTATTGGAGAGCAATTATGGCTATTGTTATTCGAGGATTGGGTAAAGCCCTCCCCTTAAAAGAGATGAAAAATACGGATTTTCCACCGGAGCTCGGCACATCGGATGAATGGATCCGAAGCCACACCGGTATCGGTTCACGCCGGATCGCAGGCTCGGAGGACACAAGTGCATCGCTGGCGTACCAGGCTTGCCGGGATGCGCTTAAAAACAGTAAGACTTCCGAGCCTGTAACGGCGGACAAAATCGACCTTATTATTTGCGGTACTGCAACACCCGATTTCCCGGGTTCCCCGTCAAATGCCTGCCTTATTCAAAATAAATTGCAAGCAGTGCATTCGGTTTGCTTTGACCTAACGGCGGGGTGTTCCGGCTTTATCTACGCGCTGGACACGGCAGCAAGTATGATGGAAAGGCACCATTGGCGGTTTGCACTTGTGTGCGGGGCGGAGGTTCTCAGCCGGATTATGGACTGGACTGATCGTTCTACGTGCGTCTTATTCGGTGATGGAGCTGGCGCGGCGCTGCTCGAAAATACGTTTGAACCGTCAGGGCTTGGGCTTGGAGCTACCATACTCGGTGCCGACGGTACCGGAGCTGATAAGCTCTATATTGCACCCGACCGCCGCGTGCATATGAATGGACGAGCGGTATACGAGTTTGCAGTCAGTCATATCACTGAAACGGTAAAAACGCTCCTTGCAAAGGAGCACTTGAAAGCTGACGACCTTGATTTAATCGTATGCCATCAAGCAAACGAGCGGATATTGGAGGCCGCTGCAAAGCGGCTTAAAATCGACTTTGGAAAATTCGTCTGCAATCTTGAAAATTACGGGAACACTTCGGCAGCTTCCATCCCTATCACCCTTAACGAGCTTACGGAACAGGGAAAATTGCATGAAGGTATGACCATACTGATTACCGGCTTCGGCGCAGGCTTGACATGGGGCGGTGCCATCATCCGATTCTAATGTAAGAGTATCTCTAAAAAACTGAGGTTTTTAGAAGATATCCCCTTATAGATCTAATATTTATTTATGGAAGAAAAGTAATGAAGTACGTTTTTTTGTTTTCGGGACAAGGTTCCCAATTCAAGGGCATGGCAGAAGATATCTGTAAGAAATACCCGTCAGCCCGCACCGTCATCGATGAGATGAGCAAGGCTTCGGGAGAAGATATCGCTGCTTTCTTATGGAATATGGAACCGGTGGAACTTGCACGGAGTGACCGAAGTCAACTTGCCATCACTGCAATGCAGGTCGCAATTACCGCAGTTTTACGTGAACACAGTATTACGCCGGTTGCCGCCGCAGGGTTCAGCCTAGGTGAATTTTCAGCGTTGTATGCTGCAAATGTCTTAGACCTTGTAACGATGACAAAACTGGTAACTTTGCGCGGAAAAATCATGCAGAAATACTGTGAAAAACTCGATGAGCAGAGTAAAGCGTCCGGCAGCGGATGCGGTATGGCGGCGGTACTCAAACTTGATCCTGAGCGGATTGTCGAAATTTTGAAACCGTATTCCGATCCTGCGACGGGGATTGTTTTTGCGGCAAATTTGAATAGTCCGATGCAAACCGTTGTATCGGGAACAGCCGAAGGGCTTGATGCCGCGGAAAAACTCTGCAAGGAAGCGGGAGCAAAACGCTTTATCCGGCTTGCGGTTGCAGGGCCGTTCCATTCGCCGCTGATGCGCGGTGCTGCCGAAGAATTTTCTGCGGTGCTGCAGGATGTTCCGTTCAATGATCCCGTTATTCCGATTTTTTCAAATGTTACCGGAAAGCGGCTTTTAACCGGCGAAGAAGCGAAAAAAAACGCCGTACTGCACCTAACGCATCCCGTGCGCTGGCTTGAGGAAGAGCGGGAAATCGCTGCGCTGGCAAATGCGGCTACGCTGTTGGAAATAGGGCCGGGTATGACGCTCTGCAATCTGTGGCGGGACAGCGGCTGCGCAGGAAACTGCCACCCCACCGGTACCGCTGAACAATTATCGGCTGTGATAGACGGCAGCCGTTCATAAGAGGTTTATATGTTATTACAAGGGAAAAAAGCATTAGTAACCGGTTCTTCACGCGGAATCGGAAAAGAGATAGTCCGCAGGTTTCTGGAAGAAGGAGCTGAGGTGTGGGGGCTCTGCACAAAGCCCTCACAAGGAAAGGCGGAAATGGAAGCCTTCGCCGCACAGCACAATAGCGTATTCCACGAGATATACGCCGACTGCGGAAATGCCGAAGAACTGACCACTACGGTAAAAGAGGCACTCAAGCAATCCGGTGGATTTCAGATTTTGGTCAACAACGCGGGAATTACTCGGGACGGGCTATCTTTCCGTATGCCGCAGGAGGACTGGGACGCTGTACTGCGCGTTAATTTAACCGGAGCTTTTTTAACATCGCAAATTGTCTCTTCCGATATGTTGCGAAAGCGGGAAGGCTCCATTATCAATATGGCCAGTATCGTCGGTCTGCACGGACAAGGCGGGCAGGTTAACTATGCGGCAAGTAAAGCGGGCTTAATCGGTATGACCAAAAGCCTTGCAAAGGAGATCGGCAGCAGAGGGGTACGGGTTAATGCGATTGCGCCCGGCTATATTGAAACGGATATGACATCATCATTACCGGAAGATATGCGGAAGAATTGGATAGAAACCGCTATTCCCTTAAAGCGCGGAGGAACGCCGCTTGATGTTGCAAATGCGGCTGTCTTTTTAGCATCCGATTTATCCGTGTATATTACCGCACAGGTACTCGGCGTAGACGGCGGTATGGGCGCCTAATTGAAGGAGAAAAAAATGAGAAGAGTTGTAATTACCGGTCTTGGTGCCGTTTCCGCTTTGGGAAATACGGTTGCGGAAACATGGGAAGGAATAAAAGCAGGTCGCTGCGGAATCGAGAAGATTACCGTCAACTATGACCCCGGAGATGATAGGGTAAGAATTGCGGCTGAATGTAAAGAGTTTGATCCTACCGCATTTATGGATAAAAAGGATGCCCGTAAAATGGCGCGCTTTTCGCAGTTTGCAGTGGCGGCAGCGGTACAGGCAGTAGCGGATGCAGGACTCTCAAACGAAACGATAGAGGGCGACCGTACCGGCGTGATGATTGGAAACGGCATCGGCGGTTTTGAAATCCATGAAAGCTCGTTCAAAAAATACTTTGAAGCGGGGCACTCGCGGATACCGCCTCTCGCTATTCCGCTGCTCATTCCGAACGAGGCAGCAGGCAACGTCAGTATGCATTTCGGACTGCACGGCGTTTCGTGGACAATTACGACCGCCTGTGCTTCCAGTACCGACGCTTTGGGCAATGCGCTTGATTTAATCCGTTCGGGTAGAATGGATATGTGTCTTGCAGGAGGAACTGAGGCCGCAATTACAGGGTTCGGTATCAATGCATTCAGCGTACTGCAAACGCTCGCGTCGGACTATAACGATGAACCGCACAAAGCCTGCTGCCCCTTTGATAAAAAGCGCTCGGGTTTTGTGATGGGGGAAGGCGCAGGAATCCTCATTCTTGAAGAATACGAACATGCAAAAAAGCGTGGGGCAAAGATATATGCGGAGCTTGCAGGCTACGGCGGCTCCTCCGATGCATATCACCTGACCAGCCCCGACCCTTCCGGTATCAGTGGTGCTTTGGCGATGACGAAGGCCTTGGAAGACGCGGGGGTAAAACCGGAAGATGTGCAGTACTACAATGCGCACGGAACATCAACCCCGATTAATGACCCCTCCGAAACCGCGATGATTAAAAAAGCTTTTGGGCAACATGCATATAACCTGAAAATCTCTTCAACAAAGTCGATGATTGGTCACTGCTTAGGAGCTGCCGGCGCGTTGGAAGCAATTATCTGCGTAAAAGCAATTGAAGAAGGTTTTTGTCCCCCCACCGTGAACTTAACGGAACCTGATTTAGAGGCAGGGTGCGATCTGAATTACCTGCCGCAAAAAGGCATCTCCTGCACGGTCGATTGCGCCGCATCCGGTTCGCTCGGTTTCGGCGGCCACAACGGCGTGTTAGTGTTCAAAAAAGTAAAGTAGGAAAAATTGGGCAACCGCATTAGGAATATTTCAAGCGGGTGCTTTCCTTTTGAGATGCGCGAAATTTTAGATAAAATTTCGCGCTATTTATTTAGACGAAGGGTAAACGCATCAGACAAATGGGTAAGAATCGCAGAATAATGGAGATTGTTCTGCGGGATATCCATAAGAATGTCTGATGCGTTTACCCTAAAGGAGAAAACGATGACAAAAGATATTGAAGCCTTGCTTCCGCACCGGAAGCCGTTTTTGTTTGTCGATGAAATTATCCGTGCCGATGATGAAGGCAGCGAAAGCCGGTATACCTTTAAGCCGGAGGAGTTCTTTTTTAAAGGACATTTCCCCGAATATCCGGTAGTGCCCGGTGTCGTATTGGTTGAAACAATGGCTCAAGCGGGCGGCGCAGCACTGAGTTCTATGGGCAAGTTTGAAACAGGTGCGCTGTTCTTTTTGGCGACTATCGATAAGGTAAAACTTCGCGCACAGGTACGCCCGGGAGATACGGTACGCATCGAGGTAAAAAACCTGCGTGTTTCATCCCAAATGATTAAACAATCCGGTAAAATCTATAACGGTGATGCTGTCGCTGCGGAAGCGGAGTGGATGTGTCTGGTGGGAAAGGCCTAGTTACCTTTTGAAAATATACGGCACACCTACTCTGACAGGATGTCCGCGGGTATAAGCAGTAGCAGGGACTGTCCAAAAGCTGAAAGGCTATCGATTTTTTCTGTAAAGAAATGATTGCGAACCTCTAAAAACTGCAAGCCTATCGGCTTGTTCTGTAAGGAATAATCATCGTATCCGCTAACGCGGACTGCGAATCAGTTTTTGGCGGTTCCCTCGTTGCTGAACAGCGTATATTCTTATATGCTGTTCAGCAAGCTGTTTTCAAAAGGCTCACGGAAGTGAGTAAAATACATTATCAGTTATCTATTCAAAAAGTCGATGATACGCTGCGCTACCAGTTCACGCTCGACATCGTCGGTAACAATATGACTGCTTTCTTCCAAGATGACATACTCATTCGGCACCTTGAGCAGCCGGTCGATAAGTTCTTTTTCCTTAAACGGTACCGACTGATCCGATTTTGATAAAACCGTTATCACCTTTGATCGGATATTCGGAAGCTGCTGAATAGCCATCTTCTGCAGTTTGTACAAGTCCGCGGCCTTTCCGACGTAATCATAGTTGCAATAGTCTTTGACGCAATCATAATATTCGGGTTCTTTATAAAATGTTTTCCCTTCCGTCGGAATGGTCTGTATAAAATATTTTAAGTACGGTGTCAGTTTGATCCGTGAATCGGCGGCCATAAATGCGGGCGCACAAAGGAAGATTTTTTCAGGCTGAAATTTTGCCGCAAGGAGCGCAGTCAGCACGCCTCCCATCGAAAGACCGCCGACATATACCGTCTGATATGCTTCGGATAAATCGAGGTATTCATCATACACGCGCCGCAGCCAATCCTTCCACGAAGTTGCGATAAAGTCCTCTTTGTTTGTCCCATGCCCCGGCAGGCGCGGGATCGATACGGTGTATCCCGCCTTATGCAGCTGCGTGCCGAGCCACAGCATTTCCCGCGGAGAACCCGTATACCCGTGTATCAACAAAATGGCTTTATCTCCACCCTGAAAAAAATGAGGTTTGGTGAACCGATTTATTTTTGCCGGATTATTATCATAAAACATCTGAAGCTCCTATCATTTTGCATATAAACAATACCCCCTTATCTGCCTTTTGTAAATATACAGTACATCCTTGGAAATAGGAGATGCCGAGTGAAATTCGTATTTTTATACCCACTCTTAAAATCTTGAAGAAACGCACAAATACTGCTGAATCAATCTTGAAGAAACGCGTCATCCGCCATCGGTAAAAGAAATAATACAAAATCAAAAGAGCTGCTCTATGAGCTCCTTCCTGGTTTCAATAAATGGAAAAAACTCGAGTATAGCATTTTTATTCAAACTTTACCGGCAGAAAAATTTGCTTGATCTCTTATCGTATTCTTACTTATCTTTCTCAGCCGTTTTAACTCTTTTTTTATTTCTTTCGCATAAGGATGGTTGTTGTCTCTAATATTTAAAATTCTCAAATATTCTTGTAATAACGCCTTTTCAATACCGGTCAATTCATTTTTTGCATTAGCAGATTTTATCGGCTGCTCATTAAAAAAATATTCGACTTCCAATTTATCAATAAAATCATCTGTCGTTTTCTTGTCATACTGATTATGTGCAACTATACTGGCTATGCTTTGTCTAAGGGTAGATAATGTTCCATATTTTACGCGGGTCTCCGTATGTGTATCGTTAATATGCCAATTCAATCGGTCTCTAATAGATTCTTTTACGGCAATACCGATATAGATACAAAACTTATCCGACTGCGTTTCAATTGAGGATTTTATATCATCAAACTTAACGTTCAATTCATTTAAAATCACATCTAACTCAGCTCGATTTGCCCACCATTTATAATATCCCGGTGCTTTTTTTATCTTTTGTAAATTTTCTTTATCTCTTAATTCTATCGCTTTTACTATCATAGACCTCCCCGTTTCGATATTCGGTCGGTTTATTTAAGTCAATACAATTACTGTTTTTATAGGCAAAAACGATGCAATGTAAATGAGGTATTAAATGCTCATAGTATGATTTGCCGCCAAAAATATAAAATATATCATTTTTTAAATCATACTTTGACTTTAATGTATTCAATACATTTTCCGCCCATTTCTTTTTATATTCTACCGATTGTTTTCCTAAATACAAATTATAATATGAAATACGTTCGTCTTTATCTAATAATCCGTATTTCCCTGATAGGATATACCATTCTTCGCAGTTATATTTTTTTAATCCTTCTTCTTTTGATTTTATAAAAGTATTACCTTTGTATATATCTTTAGCCCAATATTTCTCAGCAGGATTATTTTGTCCTAGTTTACGGCTGCTGCAAGCAATTAACCCTATTATTTTACTCATAATTCAATTTCCTCCTGACATCAAAAATCATCTCTAAATAGTATTCCGTATACTTTTTGAGATTCCCATCTTTGTCATAGTCATACTATTTACTCATTGTATCCACTCCAATGGAACAACTTTATTATATTCTTTTACTGTAGGGTATATATCTTTATACCACGCATTACGTGCATAATAATTATTTGTATTTTGAGGTTCTATATATAACCACCCGTCATCGGTATGAACTCTAATAAACACGTGTCCATTATCCCCTATATGCTTGTTGTAAACAATTTGGGCAGTTGAATAATAATCACAAAATAACAAGCAATAATCTTGACAGTTTATCTCACCATCTCTATTAACATCTCGTATATTATCGTGAATCTTATAAAGCACACGTTGCACCTCACGTTCCACATTCTTTAACGACGTATTTGATTTACCTTTTTTAACAGGTTGAGCCTGCTTATTATAGGTACTCGCCGGTGCACTATAAGGATATCGAGTAGTATCAATGTTGTTCTTAACTGCTAAAATAATGATAAGTAAACCGGCACACAGTGCAAGAAATTTTAAAAAAGCTTCACCTCTAGAAGGTTCACTATGTCCCCCAGCAGAGGGCTTACTATGGTATCCAATACGCTCTTGATTTTTAATATAAAAGGCTGTGCGGAGCATCTTTGCTCTATTAAATTCAACAAATTGAGCTGGATTGAATTGACAGTTTGTACAATAAGAACGCCCAAAATCTCTTGCACAGCTTGCACATCGTCTAGCAATTGTTTTGATGTATTCGTCATCGATATGGTCTTCGCCTTCATAAAAATACGCTTGTCGGATCATACTTCACTCTCCAATAAATGAGCTTTCCGAATAATATTCGATCATCATAAATTGTAAATATCTTGTATTACGGCTTTCGCACATTTGCATCCGTTTTTAAAGCCGAAAAGCTTAAATGTTTTCCACACAAATATTGCACCATAGTATATGAGTTTAAGACGGTTCCACACTCTTCTGCAAATGTATGATAATGCGAATATTGCAGTATGGTATATACGTCTAAGGCGTTTCCGCACTCTTCGACAAACGTATGATAGTCTCGGGGCGACAAATGGATAGAAAAGGGCGAGGCATAGTATGAACCCTAGTTTTTTCATCAAATACTCCTGTATGTATTCATAGCATTTTTTGCTCTTTATACTCTTCCTGTTTTTAGGCCGGTCAGTCTACCCCGTTTGAAATGTACAATAAAATTATCAAACAGATTCATTGATTTTTTTATCGCTTCTTGTATACTTCCCATATATAAGAATTGCCATTTGTTTTTTTATATGCGTAATATTCTTCTTTCTCTTTTTCAGGTGCCGTAAATTTATACCATTTATTACCTTCCGCATGTGCTCTATCTGCATATCTGTATATTGCAGAGGCTTCTTTAGAAAGGTTGCTTAATTTTTCCAGTTGATTTAATGAAGGGACTTTATCTACTGCCGTCATCTCCCAATTTACCGACGTGTCTTCTTTGCCAAAAAAGAGACCGTTAAAATCTGTTACACACCCCGAAAATAAAAATACTGTTCCTATAGAAACCAGTATTACACCAATCATTGAAAATAATTCCTTCCGTTTCATTACGATACCCGTCCTTTTGCAATGCTTTTTCACTGCCATTTATAGTTTTTGCGGACTGAAAAGTTATACGGAGCAATATCATAATTATCTATTTTGATAACGAGGCGCTCCAGCATTTTTCCCATCCACACCTAAAGCCGTCTCCCTTAAAATTTGAAGAGAGTTTATTACACTGGCTTTCTTCCATAATACCCCCCCCCCCCCCCCCCCAAAAAAAAAAGTCAAGAGCGTTTTGTCAAAGGTCCAACTTGACAGATACTAACCACCAATGATAGCATTTCCCTATGATAGTTGATTGGCTGGATAAAATAGTTTGGAAGCTTTAAAACATGACAGAAAAGGTCAGTACAGTATTAGAATAAACAGTCAGTGGCGTATTTGCTTTGAATGGAACAATGGACGAGTTGTTATAGTAGATATCGTTGATTATCATTAGGAGGCATATTGATGGATGTTATACTAAAACCGGTACATGTAGGCGATATACTGTATGACGAGTTTATGCAGCCGTATCATATAACAGCATATAGACTTGCGCAAATGACAGGGCTTTCGCAAACACAAATAGGACGGATCATAAAAGGAAAAAGAGGTATTACAGTCGATACCGCATTGCGCTTCGCGCAGGTTTTTAGCACAAGTCCTGAATTTTGGCTGAATATTCAAAATAGGTATGAAATTGATAGTATGAAAGCAGAAACAAAAGAAACTATTAAACAAATACAACCGATTAAGGATATTCCTTTAAATGCAGCAACTGAACAAAGTATAAACTTTGGAAGGTGCTGCATTGGTGCGCGGAACGCGCATACGTTAATGAGCGATGTTTGCCGATAGGCAAACTCGCAATGTTTTTCAGCCACGCTATCTTAGTGGCTGAAAATAAACTACGTGTTTGCTTAACAAATATCGAAGGAGTTTTTTATGAAAGTGAATATACACCGGCTTTTGAAGGAAGCGAAGGACGCTGTTCCGCAGGCCGAGTGGATCGGATTACGGCGGGTTACCAACTATCTGACAGGGTTTTCCGCTATCGACGGTAAATTTGACGAGGCGGCCGGCGGCTCCGACGAGGGAGTTATGCTGGAGGTGCTGTACAAGGGAACGTTTAGCTACGCGGCGACTGCCGATCTGAGCAGCGGCGGTATCAAGCGCGCGGCGAAGCAGGCTTTTGCGGCAGCACAGGCAGCGCAGCCCTATGGCATCCACCGTTTTGACCAAACGATGCGACCCGCCGCACAGGTACGCTATGCCACAAAGCGTGAAAAATTAAGCGGGATTCCCGCTGCCGAAACGGTGGAGCTTTTGTGCAGTATCTGCGATGCCGCAAAGGTCTCTTCAAAGATTATTCAGACCGCTGCTTCCTGCGAAACGGGCATCTGCGAAACCGAAATGGTTTCTACCAACGGAGCCGACATCCGGCAAACCGTTCGGTTCGGCGGCATCAGCATGAACGCCGTTGCACGGGAAGGAGATATTATCCAGCAGCGAAGTGCGCACGGACGCTCTGCGCTCACTTATCAGGGCGGACGGGAACTGTTCAATCCTGTGGCGCTGCTTGAAAAGGCACGGAAGGCAGGCACGGAAGCCGTCGAGCTGTTGACTGCCGAGCCGTGCCCCAACGGTAAGCGGACACTCGTGCTGATGCCCGACCAGATGATGTTGCAAATCCATGAAAGCGTTGGGCACGCGCTGGAAATAGACCGCATCCTCGGCGACGAGCGCAACTATGCGGGCGGCAGTTTTATCACGCCGGAAGATATCGGCAGCTTTCGCTACGGTTCCCCGTTGATGAACGTCGCCTTCGACCCGACCATCGCGCAGGAGCTGGCAAGCTACGGGGCGGACGATATCGGCAACGCCGCGGTAAAAGAATACCTCATTAAAGACGGCATTTTGATACGGGCGCTCGGCAGCTTGGAAAGTCAGAAGCGGTCGGGACTCAGGGGCGTTGCAAACCAGCGCGCCTGTTCATGGAACCGTCCGCCCATCGATCGGATGGCAAACCTCAACCTCGAAGCGGGAACGAGCAGCTTCGATTCCATCATCGCCTCAATCGAAAACGGCATTCTGATGTTCTCCAACCGTTCATGGTCGATCGACGACTACCGCAATAAATTCCAATTCGGCTGCGAGTACGGCAAGCTGATCGAAAACGGCAAACTGACAAAAACCGTCCGCGACCCGAACTACCGCGGCATTTCGCGGTACTTTTGGAACAGCCTCTGCGCAGTCGGCGACGAAAGCACCTTCGAGGTGTTCGGTACCCCGAATTGCGGCAAGGGCGAGCCGAATCAGGTGATACGGGTAGGACACGCAAGTCCCGTATGCGCATTCAGCGATGTTGAAGTATTTGGAGGCGGAAAATGAGTTGTGATCAAGAAATGATGTGTGAAATGGATTCCGATTTTAAATGGCATTTTGAGTCTCTTGCAGACTTTTTCTTCGATGAGCTGTTACCCACGGAACAAGCGTCTCTAAGCTACGATGCGGAAGACACTTACTTCCTACGGATGAATCACGCCAAGGTGCGGCAAAACGGTTTTGTGAAGCAGGCGGCAATTTCGGTTACCCTCTATAAAAACAAGAAAACCTATCGCTTTGCACAAGGGTTGAGCGGACAGCTTGAGCAAGATAAGGAAACACTTGCCGCAGCGTTGGAGAATGCACGCAGTATTATCGCGCAGCTTCCCGAAGATCCCTATCAGTCTATTCCTACTGCAAGCGACGATTCCGAAACAATCTATGACGGTGCGTTGCTTCCGCAAGAGATGATAGAAAAGACGCTGCTTGAGCCTGTGTCGGATTTGGATTTTGCCGGGCTTTTTTCGCAAGGGATGATATGCCGCGGAGCTGCCAATACGGCCGGCGCACGGCACTGGTTCCAAACAAAGACCTTTACGCTCGACTATTCGATTTGGCTGAAAAACGGACGCGCGGTAAAAGGCTTGTACGCAGGGCGCGACTGGCAGCAGGCTGAATACGAAAAACGCATCGCCGATGCGCGGCAGAGTTTGCAGGTGCTTGCGCTTGAACCGAAAAAAATCGAGCCGGGTAAATACCGCGTTTTTATCGCTGCGGATGCGTTGGTTGATGTCGTAGAGTTTTTCTCGTGGAACGGATTCGGGGAGCGGGGAATGCAGCAGGGTGAAAGCGCCTATCTTGCATTAAAAGAAGGGCGGGAGCATTTTGCCGATTCCTTTAATTTGACGCAGGATTTTTCCATCGGTGTGGAACCGTCGTTTAATAGCGAAGGAGAATCCGCTCCCGAAAAATTGACTGTTATCGAAAAAGGAAAGCTCATTCATACCATCGTGAGTTCCCGCTCGGAAAAACAGTACGGTACAAAGGCAAACGGAGCCGATTCAAGTGAAGGATTCCGTTCCGCAACTATCGGGGCGGGGGCGCTCGCCGAAGCGGATGCGCTCAAAGAACTGGGAACCGGTATCTACATTTCGAACTTCCACTACCTTAACTGGAGCGATCCGGCGACTGCCCGCGTAACGGGGATGACCCGCTTTGCCTGCCTCTGGGTGGAAAACGGAAAAGTTACAGCCCCCATTGCGGATATGCGCTGGGATGAATCGCTGTACAATATGTTCGGCGCGAATCTCCTTGCGCTCACCAAAGAACGGAAGCTCTTTGTAGAAACAAGCACCTACGAAGAGCGCGCAGTAGGCGGCTGCCTCTTGCCCGGTATCTTGGTCAAGGATTTTAACTGTACGCTGTAGAAGTTGCCGTTTTGGTGAGCATTTTTTCGTGCATAAAGATCATCACAATTAAAATCACCGCCAAATAGAGCGGCATCAATGCGACACCGATATGATTTGCAACCGACCCGAAGATCGGCGGCATCAGACAGGTTCCGGCATACGCGGACGCCATCTGTACCCCGATCATCGCTTGAGACTTATCTTTTCCGAATTGTGCAGGTGTCGCATGGATAACAGCTCATGTGCCTGCTGGCATAATGCACTGCTACATAATTGTTGAGAGATGCATCAACACTTCCGGCACCGAGTCCGTATGGTATCGCCCACAGGCACAGTGTACTATAGGAATGACTGACCGGAAAACCGAAGAGGGCAATAGCTGTCAGTAAAACACTGAATGCCGTTACTTTTCCGGAGCCGAAAATCTTTGTCAACCGGTCGCTTTGGAGGCTGGAAACAATAGTCCCGCCTGCAATAATCATAAAAATAGCACCGGAATAAGACACGGGGACTGAAAGTTCCCGATACATCGCCGGCCATGCAGAACCTAACAGAGCATCCGGCAGTCCAAGACTGATAAACGCTGCGTAAATAATTGCGAGCAATATATGTATCATAATTTTTTCAGTATACTTCCTTGATCACTTCTTCCGCAATATCAGTATCGAACACGGAGGCATTTGCAGCCCTTTTAACACATCGGAATGATAGACGCGCCCATCCGTCAAGCTCTCATATTCACCCGCCGGGATGGTATGGAGCGAAACAAAGCCCTGAGCAAAATCGGAATTTACGATAATCAATATTTTTTCTTCATTATATTCGCGCCAAAAGCCGAATTGCCGGTTTGCAACAAACTCCTGCCGGTACGAACCGCGCTGTAAGGCGGGATGCTGTCCGCGTATCTTTGCAAATGTTGTAATCGAGGTGCGGATAAACCCTGCATCAAAACCGGGAGCGGTAAAATCCGGAAGTGCACCGAACGGCGGGAGCGGCGGACGCAGTTCATAATCGCAATTATGGCTCCGAACCCCTCTGATGCCGTACTCACTGCCGTAGTAAATGGACGGAATACCGGGAATGGTAAAAAGCAGTCCGTACAAAAGATGAATATGCTGCTCCGGCTTGTTGAGCGCACTAACCGCGCGGTTTACATCGTGGTTGTCCACAAAATTATACAATGCACTGTCCCTGTACATTCCTCTTTCGCTATTGTATTCCCTGTCCAAATTATACGAAAGCTCATACATATTCTGATCATTCAAACACGACCAGAGCGCTTTATACATTTGATAATTTGTTACCGAATCAAGCCTGCCGTTCCGCGTCCATTCGGCATAGTCGCCATGCACCACCTCACCCATCAGCCAAAAATCGGGCTTAATACTTCGGCAAAAAGCCCCCAACGCATCAAGGAAGTTTTTACTTAACACATCCGCCGCATCAAGCCTGAGTCCGTCTATCCCAAACTCTTCAATCCACATTTTTACCGCACCAAAAAGATACTCCCGCACTGCGCCGCTATCGCCATTCAGCTTGACCAAATCCTTGCAGCCGGCCCAGCCTTCATACTCAAAGCAATCCCCCTGCGCACTCCGCCGGGAAAAATCAAGATTGACATACCAATCCTTATAAGCGCTGCCGTATCCATGCCGCTGAATATCTTTAAACGCAAAAAAATCCCGCCCCGTATGATTAAACACCGCATCCAGCACCACCGCAAAGCCCTTTTCATGGCACAGACGGCAAAACTCCTTAAACCGCTCATTATTCCCCAGCCGGCGCTCCACATGATAATAATCCACCGTATCATACCCATGCGCCGTTGACTCAAACACCGGCCCAATCAGCAGCGCATTACACCCCAACGCCCTCATCTCATCCAACCGTCCCGCCAGTTTCTCAAAAAAATCCCCCGCCGGACACGCAAAGTCATTCCTCTTAGCGCAATTCCCCATCCCCAGCGCATAAATATGATAAAAAACCTTATCTGAAAAAACTTGAGACATAGACACCTCCGTCATTTGTTTTATTTTTTTTAGTTTTGGGCGGCTTTTTGCGATACAATCGCAAAAACCAAGGTTTAACTGCGGCTGCTGAAATGGCGCAGCCTTGTTAAACGCCGAGTTTCGGCACCGCCGAAACATCGCCTATTTACGTGTACGCTATCGCGTACCAATTCAGTAGTCTCCAAAATGAATATTTTGTTCGACTGCTGAATTTATAAGAAGCTTTCGGGGTTCCGCCTCTCGGCTCCATTCCTCCGGAACGGCTTCGCCGCCCCTACAATCCTTTCCGCAAGCCTTTTGAAAAGAGACGATGTAGATACAAGGAGCTAGCTGAAAATAAAGCGCAGGCGTATCTTTGATACGTTGAGCATTTATTTTCAGCGTACGACGCAGTAGATGCGTCGTATATTTTCAAAAGTCCCTTTCCGTAAGCCTTTTGAAAAAAGACGGTACAGATACAAGGAATTAGGCAAAAAAGTACCGGAGGCGTATCTTTGATACGTTGAGGACACTTTTTTGCCGTATGACGAAGTAGATGTGCCGTATATTTGCAAAAGGTTAAGCGACACCGTAGACAAAGCTATGTATAACGCGATAAATCGTTTGATCATCTCTAGGCAGTTTGTGCTGGACACACAGCAGTGCTACCGAAATGACATTATTGTGATACAGTATCGAATAGAGCTCTTCCTTCCCGCGCATATTGCCGAACTCGTTTGCGGATTTTATAAAAAATGCTGCAAATACCGAATCAAAGCGCTGTTTTAACGGCGCGTAGACAGCCTCGGTTTCCGCATTACCGGGTGCATTTAAGAGTACGCTGTGCAGATTAAAAAAATCCGGATACGCAAGAGCAAAATCGATTACTGCGGTCAGAATGCGTGTCAGGCTTTTAAGAAAATCGTGCTCGTACATCGCTGCATCACTCAAACGCTGCAGCAGCTCTGCTCCCTTGGAATCCGCTATTGCCTGCAAGAGTCCCTGCTTGCTTTTGAAAAAATAGTACAACGTCGGTTTTGTGATACCGGCGTTATCGCAAATTTCCTGTACCCCAACTCCCTCATACCCTTTTTGAGAAAAAAGACGTATTGCCGTGTTGAGAATTTCGTTTTTGCTGTTATCGTTTGTTGTTGTATCATCCATAACGTATACCAATCGGTATATTATATACCGATTGGTATACTGTGTGTCAAGTGTTTTATGTTATTGAGACTCACACACGCTCTTTTTTATGAATGGACAGGGGGTAATCGGTACGCTATAATAAAAAAATGATTGTAAGCAAAATCCCCGGCATTGAAGCTATTGCATTCGATATAGACGGCACGCTCTATCCTGCATGGAAGCTGACGCTGCGTGCCGTTCCGTTTTTTATCCGTCATATCCGTTTTATGAAAGCTTTTGGAAAAGTTCGTCATATTTTACACGGATACAGTTCATCTGATCCGGATAAAGTGCTGCCGGATTTTTTTAATGTGCAAAACGAATTGTTGGCAACTCATCTTAATATCTCCCCGCAAGAAGTAAGCGATTTTTTAGATAGAGAAATATATAGGGGGTGGAAAAAGAAATTTGTGCGTATCCGTCCGTATCCTTTTGCAAAAGAAGCGATCATACGATTAAAAGAGGCGGGATTTAAAATCGGTATTCTATCTGATTTTCCGCCCGAACAGAAAGGCTCCGTATGGGGCATTCTTCCGCTCTGCGATGTTGCATTGGACTCCGAAGCGCTCGGCGCTCTTAAACCTTCCCGAATCCCGTTTCTTAAACTTGCCGAAGCCTTGAACACGCCGTGCGAACGGATACTGTATGTTGGGAATAGTAAAGCCTATGATGTCGCAGGCGCTTCTTCAGTCGGTATGAAGACCGCTTATATCGAAAACCCGCTTGTTTCATTTTTTAGAAAAAAACCGCCGTATGCGGATATTTCCTTTTCAAACTATCGTCAATTCTTAAACTATGTGTTATAATAATATAATAAGTAGGATAATTTTAAAAACCGCTGTTTTTAGATGTGTCCGATCTATTCATTAAAACAGAATTTATTTTAAGTAAGGGTGGAACTTAGAATGTCAATGCAACTTTTGGCCTCCGCGATAACGCTTATGCTTTCTCTGATGCTGATTCTTTTTTTTCGGCAAATGGATAAAAACAGCCGTTCGATAGAAAAAGCAAAAAAATACGGCGACCGTGTTAAAGATGAAATAGAAGGGTTTGTTAAGGAACGGACGCAGAATTTGCGTGATGCGGCGATCGAGCTTGACGCAAAACTTTCGCAAGCCATTGCGGCTGTTAACCGGCTCGATTCCATATACAACGATTTTATGAAAAAATCCGATGTGTTGACTGCCCGTTCATCATCCATCGATGCAATAGAAAAAAATGTTGCGGGGGCGGAGGAAACTATTAAGACCGTTATGGATATGGCTGCTCTTGCGGAAAAAAATCTTGCGCGGGTCAGTCAGGAATCCGACTTTGTCGATTCGCTTGCAAAAAAAATTACGGATGCACGGAGCGAATTGAATCATATTTCAAAACTGATGCCCGAAATGCAGGATAGCTTTTATAAGCAGAATCGTGAACATCTCCAGATGCTTGAAGAACAGCTTACTGCGGGTTTCAATAATACTATTAGTGCTTTTGAAAACAGGGTTGCCGGCGCAGAGAAAAAAAGTGCGGAGTTGCTTGAGGTAACCTCAATCCAATTGAACGACCTTTATAAAAAGGCGTTTACGGAGGCGAGTAAAAAAGCGCAAAACCTTGGCGATGAATCTTTTGCTAAATTGCAGAACCAGATGGAAATGCAGATGCAGCATTATAAGTCGGTGCTTGATGACCGTTCCGCAGCGCTTGAGGCGGAGATTACCGCCGGTATGGCCGAAAATAAAGCGCTTGCTCAAAAGTTTAAACAGGATTGGCAAGAGGAAGCGGATAAGTTGGAAAGTTCACTACATTCAAAGTTCAGCGCTGCGGAGATTGCCTTTACACAGCGCATCACCAATCTTGAAAAGGGCTTGGAGAAAACCGAGGCGGATATGCAGAATACGAACCGGCAGCTTGATTCGCGGCTTACGGAATTTGAAACGGGATTAAATACCCGCCTCGAAAAAACGGCGGCAAAGGCAGCGCAAAGCCTGACCGCGCTGTCCCAATCGGCAGATACAAAGTTTGCCGAATATAAAAAGCAAGCGACCTACTATTACGAAAAATTTGATAAGTCCATTGCCGGTATCGATAAGCTTTCTGCCGAGATGGAAAAAGCGCAAGAATCGGTAAAAGACCGGCTTTTGCAAGACTTTGGAAAACATACCTATACCATGCAGGAAAAATACAACGGATTCGAAAAACATTTTTCCGAACGGGCGAATGCGCTTGCCGGTCGCTTGCAGGAGATAACCGAACAGCTAAATGTGCTGCGTGAAGAATCGCAAGCCGCGCTCTCCGAAAAGCTGCATACTTTTGAAACCGATTTTGCAAGCGAGTTGACCCGCCGCAGCGATGCACTCAGCGGAGACATCCAAAAGCTGCGGAATGATGTTACCGAACGACTTGCGCTGATGGGATCGGAAAGCGAGTCTGCTCGTAAGGATCTGGAAGATGCGTATAAACAGGATTTAAAAGCGCGGCTTGCGCAAACGGCGGAGGAATACAAGGGGCACTTTGCAAAATTCAAAGAAGACATTGCCGCAATCGAAGAGGGAATTGCCAAACGTATTACGGCAAGCGACGAAGCGCTGCTCGCCTATAACACTCAGTTTAAGAATATGATGGATCAGACAAAGGAAAAAGCTCAAACATATATGCGCAATGAGCTTTCCGGTCTCAAGCTTGAACTGCAAGAATCGATGCGGCAGCAAAGTGTTGAAGTTGAAAATGTTACAAAAGAGGTAAAAAACTGGCTTGATACGGTTAAACAAGAATCAGGCGGGCAGCTCGACGCAGCAAAAACCGATTTTGAAACATGGAAGGCGCGTATCGATCAACAACTGGCAGAGATGCGGACTACGGTAGATGAAAAGGTTGCTAATTTTACCGCATCGACGGAACGGGCTATCGAAGGCATCGGTTCAAAATATACCTCATACTATAAAGATTTCAGCGTGAAAAGCGATGAAGCGCTTAAACTGATGCAGCAGAGAATCAATGATCTGAGCGCAAAGGTTCAGAGCGCCGAAGAAGAATTTTCTGCACAGGTGCGCAGCGTTACCGAAACCTTTACGCGCGATGCCGAACAGCTTACCAACGAGCTGGATAAACGGATCAACAACGCGACGGGAGAAGCAAGTCATTCGCTTGACAACATCAGGGAGCTGGTACACGGCCTGCGCAGTGAAGTGGAAGAAACGCAGCATGATTTATTCGAAAAGATACGGCGCGATTCCGAGCAGCTGACCGAAACCGTAGAAGAAATCGATAAGCGGCAAAACGCCTTTATTACGCAGACGCGCGTATTTGACCGTGCAGACGAATTGAAGGCTGATTTGGAACAGAACATCGAAAAGCTGAAGGCGGAGGTTACCCGCTTTGAAATCTACCGCAATACAATGGATGATCTGAATCTGAAATACGAAAAGGTAACTCATCTTGAAGAGGAAGCAACACAGAAAATCGCGCGATTTATGGGTGAGCGTAAAAATATTGAAATTTTGGAAAACGATTTTGCAAAACTGAGTGTGCTGTCTGAGTCGATGGATAAAAAGCTTGTTGAGCTTGCTTCGGCTGATGATGAATTACAGCGCTATCAGGTACAGATTCGGCGTATTGAAGAAAGCATTGCCGATGTAAATACCCGCTATGACCGCTTGGAGAAAAAAGGTACCGTGCTCGACCAAACGGTACAGAGCATCGATGCCGCCTTTGAAGATTTAAAGACGGTTGAAAAAGATATTAAGGCGGTACAGAGTAAGCTCTACACCATTCCGCCCGAACTGCAGGATATTCAAGAAAAGATGGAGTATCTTATTTCCAATCAGGAAAAAGCGGAGAAGGCGCGGGAGCAGCTTGATACCATCGATGAATTGCTTGGAGAGCTTGAGGGGCGCATTGAAAAACTGCACAATGCCCGTGAATGGCTTGCCGGTACTGAAACGCGCTTACAAGATATATCGAAGAATTCCGAAAATCAGTTGAAACTGTTGGCGGATTTGGTTAAGACCGAAAAACCGGTCAACAAAACGGAGGGAGCAACGACAGTCGGTACCCGTGAGAATGTGTTAAAGCTCTTTAGAAGCGGATGGACGCAGGACGCTATTGCCAATGCCCTCAATCTATCGCAAGGAGAAGTGCAGCTCATCCTAGAGCTTGCCGAAAAATAAGCTGACGCCGCGCCGCTTAAATACTGCATTTGTTTTCTCCCTCATTCTACCGGTGAGCAGCTTTAAAAATACCGTTAGCTTTTAGAGCTGGTATGGGAGTAGAGAGCTAGCGAGAGAGAAGACAGGTGCACCACACGGCGGCGGCCGTACCGCTGCCGATAATGCCGACCCCTTCGCCGGTTTTTGCTTTGACAAAAATTTGATCGATTTCTACCGATAGAATTTCCGCAATAGACCGGCGGATTGCCTCGCGGTACGGCAGAATTTTCGGCTTTTGGATCGCAATAACGCAATCGGCGTTTTCAAGCTGCCAGCCTGCTGTCAGGATCCGTTCCCACACCGTTTTTAGGAGCATCCGGGAGTCGGCATTCTTCCACTGCGGATCATTCGGCGGGAAAAGCTCGCCGATGTCGCCAAGACAAGCAGCTCCGAGCAAGGAATCCGCAAGCGCATGGAGTAGTACATCCCCGTCCGAATGCCCCGCTTCCCCTTTTTCAAAAGGAATATGAACCCCGCCTAAGATTAACGGTCTGCCTTCAACAAGGGTGTGGAGGTCATAACCTAAGCCAATTCGTATCATAGTGTTTTCCTTAAAGGTCTTCGCGATAAGTGATTTTCTTGTTTTCCCGTGATC
The DNA here is from genome assembly GCF_024181185.1 of Treponema sp. OMZ 906. Taxonomy (NCBI): domain Bacteria; kingdom Pseudomonadati; phylum Spirochaetota; class Spirochaetia; order Treponematales; family Treponemataceae; genus Treponema; species Treponema sp. OMZ 906. The sequence continues at coordinate 516,409 of NZ_CP051196.1, forward strand.
CGGGGCAGATGTAAACAGTTCCGCAGTATCGTGCGTAGATCTCGCTGTCGTCGGTGTAGGTTTTGCCGTCATTGCAGGCTTGGCGGTGGGCGTAGAGCAACGATTCAAAGCGGAACCCTTGCGGTGTTTGTACAGCGGCGAGCCGGTCTCTTCTAAGATGCCGGATAATCTTTCCCGTTTCGTCCACTTCTTTTTGTGTATCCGTTACGGGTATGGCAGGGACTGCCGCTCCGTATTGTTCGGTTGCCATCAATACTGAAGTAATCACTTCGCCGGAAACCCATGGCCGCGCTCCGTCGTGTACCAGTATACAGGTTATGTTTTTATCCGCAAGCGTTAACAGCCCCCTGTACACCGACTCCTGCCGGCTTGCTCCCCCTTCAACGATATGGAGATTACCTTGATGTGTATCGAAAAAGGAGGAGAGCCGTATATCTGTAGCAAGCAGTGAATAGGCAGTTTCAACTTTACCCTGCGGCACAGTTATGACATAACGGCTAAAAAATCCTGCCGATGTAAAAGCATAGAGACAGGCAGACAGTACCGATGTATGCGTATCGGAATGTAAGGAAAGAAATTCTTTTTTTTCTCCGAACCGTTGGGAACTTCCGGCAGCTGTAATCAGAACGGCATTATTCGTCGTCATCGAAGTCGTCTTCGTCGTTCATATCGTTCATACCGTCGTCAAATATATCTTCATCGATTGAGTCTTGTTTCCCGGCAGGAGCGTTTTTACTTAAAACCTCCAGATATGAATGGATCATCGCTTCGATTTCCTGTTTCGGTTTTTGTAGTGCATAAGAAAGCTCGTCGTAAAAGATGCGATATGCAGAATCGTATAATTTACGTTCTTGAATAGGAAGTTCTTTGATTTTACTGCGATGGTAGAGCGAGCGGACGATGGAGGCATTGTCTAAAATGCTCCCCGTTTTGAATAAATCGAGGTTCATTTGGTACCGCATCTTCCAATCGCTTGGGATGGGATCAAACTTTTCGGATAAAAAGGCGAGCGCAGCTTGCGCTTCATCGGCGGAAACGATTGTTCTAATACCTAGTTCAGCCGCCTTAAGAGCAGGTACAAGAACCGTCATGTCGGATTCATCAAAGTAAATGACGTAATACGTCAGCATTTCGTCTTTGAATTTTCTTTCACTTATTTCGACGATTTCTCCGACACCTTGACCGGGATAGACAACCCGTTCTTTCACTGTAAATGAACATTCAGTCATATGTTGGTGTTATAGCATAAAGAGTGGCTTTGGTCAAAGGATGCCGGTCGCTATTTCTGTGGCAGCGGGAGGCCGTCTGGACGGATGTCGGCGTAACGGCCGGAATTATTCCAGTAGGCATAGCCTTCATCAATGGAATCCTTAATGCCGATAACCTGTCGCTGCACATAATCTTCATTATAATACTTTCTGTCGTACGATACGGGAATATAAAATGCTTGCGTCCACGGCCGGATAACTACCTTATTGTGTGCAATAATTTTATTCCGGTAGGAGCCTTGCTGATAAATGCGGTACGGGCGTTCCTCTGGCGGCTTTTGCGCCAGAAAACTTTGCCGGAAATGGCTGGGATAAAACATCGGGCATATCACATCCACATAGTCGGCAAGCACTTCAACTTCTTGCCCCGTGCGCGCTCCGGTGCGGTACCATCCGTTCGCCCCGTAAATATCGATTGAAATCGGTGCGTGGATTTTTTCCCGAGCATAGGCGAGAAAAGACATGATGGCGCTTTCCTTATCCATGCCCTGCTCTTGTGCAGGGTACCGTGCCGCATAGAGATTTTCCCCATCGGTGGGGAAACGGATATAGTCGAACTGAACTTCATCAAAACCTCTCCGAATCAGTTCTTGAGCAATTGCCGTATTGTACTTCCATACATTTTCGTTGTAGGGGTCTACCCAATATTCTTCAATCGGCTCTAGAATTCCGTCAACGGTTTTATAGCCCTGCCACGGATTGCCGCTTTTATCTTTTATCGCATATAAATTTTTTCGGTATCGATACAGCTGCTTATCTTTGAAGACAACAATGCGGGCAACGAGGTACACCTTACGTTCTTTCGCTTTTGCGGTAAAGTCTTCAAGCTGGATAAAGGGACGCACCGCCCCCACCGCCTGTATTTCTTCATCCTGTGAGTCGTAGCGGACGAAGCCGAAATCATCTTTCATATCGATAACGAGTGTATCGAGTTTATTTTGTTCAAGCAGATCGAAATAGCGCTGCAAACCGGTGGCTGTCCGTGCCTGATGCGCCGGTAGATAGACTCCTTTCCGTCCCGCAGCGCGGCGGAGATAGTCCGTTTTCCGTGTCTTTTCTCCCTCATCGAACAGCCACAATTCCGAAAGGCTCACCGCTTTACCGAGTCGCGTCATCCGCTGCGGTATCCACGCCGAGAGCGGCTTTGAGGCAATACGTTTAAGTGTAAGTTCTATTCCCTTCAGCCGGTTGGGAGCGGGCGCCGGCAGTACGAGCGGTATTTCAAACAAACCGCCATTTTTCGTGCCAACGATGGACATTGCAGCGGGGCTCAGCCCGTCGATACAGCGCGCATCGGCGATGCTGTCCGTCCAGTCAGAAACGGCATTAAAGCGCTTTGCCGACCAATCGAGTTGGTACAGTTTACCGGTAAATGTTTGCGTAGCATACACTTCCTGTTTTTGCTGATGGGTATATACGACAATATCGGAAATTTCTTCATCGCTTTCCGGCCCGGGTACAAGCCCCTCACTTAAAGGCTGCCATTTGTCGGAGACGGACGGTTGCTTCCATGCCGCTCCGTAGATAGAGTGCGATGCAAGAACGGTAAGCTGCGGATTTCCCTGCGCATCCGGCAGGTCAAGCACGCATACGGCCTTTAACCCGTTGACCGGAGTATGGCAGCCGAGGTTGCGCCAATGCCTGCCACCATCTTCGCTTAAAAACACGGCGCTGTTTGTTGCGGTAATAAGAGTACCGGGACGGGACGGATGGGTTTCCAAATCTTTCAGCATCTGAGGTTTTTTTATGAAGGATTTTTCGCCGTCGGTTATCTTTTTTATCACCTTTATCGGAAGACCGTCGTTGATATAATCAAATTTCGTTAAATTATCTGACCGCGTAATGCCGCTATCGGTGAGGAAAAACCATGTATTCCCACTTCTGATAATTTTCCGTACGGCCATCGTATCCCAAATTTTTTGGGTGGACACGGCGGTAAGTTTATATAATCCGTCTCGCGTACCCGCCAGAAGAAAATCCTGCGCATGAACCGACATCGCAGTAATAAATGCCAAAACAATCAACAGCCGTTTCATAAAGGGTAATTATAACCGATATAACAGCGGGGGTCTATGGAAACCTTGCCTATTTTACCTAAATTGACTACAGTGTTGCTTATGGGAAAGAAACTATATACATTAGCAATTTTACTGATGGCACTTGCAGTGTCATTGTTTTCATGTGCGACCGGCAATAATATTGCAGTGCCGGATACGTCGTTGAGCGATACAAGAGAGCTTGCGGAACAAATCGTCAGGGAGTTAAATTACGTAAGAACAAACCCTCGGCGGTATGCAACGGAGGTATTGGAGCCGCGCCTTAAATACTTTGATGGCAATATGTATGACGAGCCGGGAAAAGTCCGGCTATTGACCCAAGAAGGCATTACGCCGTTACAGGAATGTATACGCGTATTAAAAGACACTGCTGTCGCGGAACCGTTAACCTTGGAAACAGGATTATGCCGTTCGGCGCAATGGCTTGCGAATGATCAGGCATACACCGGAGGGATGGGGCATACAGGGAGTGACGGTTCCGATCTTGTTACCCGAATCAATCGATATGGAACATGGGGAATTCTCTGCGGTGAAAACTGTGCGTATGGTAGTATTACGGCGCGGGACATTGTCGTACAGCTTTTGATCGACGATGGAGTACCGAGTAGGGGACACAGGATTAATATCCTAAAACAGGAGTTTAAGAAGGTCGGTATTGGTTTTAACAAGACCGGAAATGCACCTTACGGTGCCGTTACTGTAATGGATTTTGCGGGCAGTTATACGGGGATCTCTAAAAACTCCAGTTTTTAGGGATTCTTAAAAGCTCGTTTTGTTACAATTCTGCTTCTTTTTTTATCGATACCTCTTTTATTTGTGACGTATTTACTGTATAATACTCTTTATTCGTGCGGTTTAATACCTTCCGTTCATCGGCAATGCTCTGCGTTATAACAAGCGGTATTAAAGCCGACTGCAACCACCTTATGAAAACAACATACCTAGACGCTCTGCGCCGTGGTATGTTGTTTCAATAGAGAGTAGTAAAAACAACAAAGCATTTTACCAGGAGCGGGTATGGAAACAGGTAAAAAGATATTTGGCAGCAAAAAAAAATATAGACCAACGGTAAATTTATGGAGTAGTGTCCGTATAAAATTTATCGTTATTATTGTTACTATTTTGCTTGTTGTTATTATCAGTGTTGCCACAGCTCTCGCAATTGCCATTATCCGCCCTTATAAAGATTTACTTTCAAACAGCCTCTTGTTGCAAACAAAAATATTACTTGATAATCTTGAATTACGGGTTCAAACTCATTTTTCTAACCCCACTCAGGAGGATTTTGATCTTTTATTATTGAATCGGGTTACTTTCCCCGAAGCAAAATATGTTGTTGTCACAGGTAGAAGCACTCTTCCGGGACAGACGGGGCTTCACTACGTCCTTGCAACTGATTATCAAGATATCACTAAACTGATTAATACCCATCGATATATTCCCGGGGAATCACAGTTTTATCCTGAAGGAATTGAAGAAATCCTTCAAAAGCTGATGTATATTAATGATGAAGCCTCAACAATCGTTCAGCAACATATCGACTCGATTCAACTGCTCACAAATGAGATGGAAGGGTTGGATATACATCGCGATTCGTACATGCTCAAGCGCCAAACTGAAATCCAAGCAAATATCAGACATCTGGAAGCAAAGCTGCAATCTAATCTTTCGGCACTGGCCGATCAAGGTTTTGGTTCCTACCCTGATTATTCCATGCAGAATCTTTCAAAAAAACGGACAGAATATTTATTCTATGAACCGATTATCTATTATAACCCTGAAAAACCGAAGGAGTGTGTTCAAGGAATTGTATTTGTTGATATTTCGGTAGAGGGGCTTTTGGAAAAAATAAATGAACAGCAAAACCGATTAATTCATATCATCGTCCAAATCTCATTGATAGTATTGATTGCGGGTATCTCTACTGCATGGTTCCTCAGTTCATTATTTGTACGGCCGCTCGGTTTGTTGGCAGCGCACGTCGCATTAATTCGCGATACCGAAGATAAAGAGAAGTTAGCTGGTAAGTCGGTTCAAGTTACCTCACGAGATGAATTTGGAATGTTGGGAACAACGATTAACGATATGACTGAAAGATTGGCTGCCGCTGCTGCTATTTCTAAAGATTTAAAGGTTGGAAAAGAGATACAAAAGATGTTTATCCCGCTGGATCTTAGTTCCTCCGGCAGGAAGCTGACAACTGGCAGTCATCGTGACATTTATTCTGAATTTTTCGGTTATTACGAAGGCGCCCACGGTGTTTCAGGTGATTATTTTGATTATAGAAAATTGGATGCCTTCCACTATGCCGTTATAAAGTGCGATGTTGCAGGGAAAGGGGTTCCTGCTGCCCTTATTATGGTAGAAGTAGCGACTTTATTCCAAAATTATTTTCAAAATTGGAGCTATAAACGAGACGGCTATAATCTCAGCGATATTGTTATGCGGATTAATGACGTTATCGAATCGCATGGGTTTGTGGGGCGTTTCGCTGCATTTAGTCTTTGTATTATCAATATGCGTGTTGGCGATGCTTATTTCTGTAATGCAGGTGATAATATCGTTCATATCTACGACAAACAGGCACGGCGCTTGAAAAGCTATACGTTGCGTTCAGGGTCGGCTGCCGGAGCATTCTCTTCGGAAATGATAAATCTTAACGGTGGGTATCCCGTAGAGAAAATACACCTGAATTGTGGGGATATACTGTTTCTTTATACTGACGGTATTGAAGAGTCCAAACGCAAGCTTCGTATCCCGCTTTCGAAGCCGAAAGACGGTGCCGATGCTATATTATCGGAGGATAATGGTGACAACAATCATCTGATAGGTACCGACAGTGAAACATTAGGAAAAGATAGGGTCGAAGCGATTATTGAAGCGGTTTTTGCTCGAAAAAAGTTTACGCTCAAAAAACGGCAGAGCGATCATATTTATGAGCAGATGGACTTTGATTTCTCTTCGTGTAACGGGACGATTGAGGATGCTGTTCTGGCGCTTATTTCAGTTGAGAAAGTCTTTAGAATGTATAAAGACAGTTCCGCGCAATCTTTTGATTGCGTCCAAGTAGATAAAAAAATCGATGCGTTCTTGAGTAAGTGCTTTCTGCAGTATGATATTTACTGTTACGATAAGGAGCCTCATCCTATTTACGATGAATATTTTTACTACAAACAAATAAAAGAAGATATTCAATACGATGATTTGACCATTCTTGGTATTGCACGCAGGGTACCCGTTTAAACGCCTGTTACAGGGCTGTGTATAAGTTTTATATGAATATTGTCAACTCTTACTTGACATTTTTCCAATTGTGTTTTATTTTATACCAAGTACATCGCAGGGTAGAGCAGTTGGCAGCTCGTCGGGCTCATAACCCGGAAGTCGTAGGTTCAAGTCCTACCCCTGCTAAGTTTAAAAAAAGGCATCCTTCTTTTGGGGATGTCTTTTTTTTTAATCAGGAGGTAAGATTATGGCTATTGTTGAACGTTTGGCAAAGCATGTTGCTGATTTTGGTGTTTTGTATACGAAAATACACAATTATCACTGGCATGTCGGTGGACTTAACTTTTTGGTTATTCATCAAATGACTGATGGTTATTATGAAGATGTTGCAGATAGCTACGACTCTCTTGCTGAACGTATCTTGCAGTTGGGCGGCACCGCTCCTGCTTCGTTGAAGGAATATTTGGCTCTGACCAGTATAAAAGAGGAGACAAAAAAATCTTTTACAGCAAAAGAAGTTATTACCGGCATCAAAACCGATTTTGAATACTTAGTGGCTGAATTGCACGAAACCCGTAAGGCAGCTGCCGATTCGAATGATGCTGCTACCGATTCTCTTTTAACTGACATAATTGCCGGTCTCGAAAAGAAAATCTGGATGCTAAACGCCGCCCTTAAATAACGTTTTTGATATTTTTTTCAATGCGCGAGATTTTGTGTAAAATTTCGCGCATTTTTTTTATCTCAGAGAAAGGACAAAATGCATCAGGCTAAGTAGATAAAATGGCGGAAAAATTGATGCTATCCTTGACAGTTCTGGCCGAATAGCATCAATTTTTCCGCGGGGTTCCTAAAAACCGGCCTGATGCATTTTGCTCCAAAGCGATAGATTGACTTTTTTATAGTGCTATAGTATAGTCCTCTGTCTAGTATATTGAGGAAGGTTTATTTTCAGCCGCTAAAGATAGCGTGGCTGAAAAACACGGCGAGTTCGCTTTCGCGAACGTCGCTTATTGACGTATGCGCGTTCCGCGCATCAATGCAACAATCTCCAAAATTGATATTTTGTTCGGTCGTTGCATTTTAAGGAAATTTTGCTTTCCTCGCTATCCCAAGATCTTTTAGGCGGGTAATGCGCCTGATAATTATATATAGAAGGAGTCTAGTTTTATGAAACGGACATTTCAACCGAGCAGAACAAAACGCTTGCGCCGTCATGGATTTCGTGCGCGTATGGCAACACGCGGAGGACGTGCAGTTTTAAAGAGTCGCCGTGCAAAGGGGCGCTATAAGCTTTCCGTATCCGACGAAAAAAAGAGTTACTAAGAGTTTAACACATGGAACGCTCTTGTTTGCCTAAAGAAGAGCGTCTTTGCGGCGCCGCGCGGATACGGACTCTGTTTAAAATAGGTCTCCGCTATAGCTGCGACGGCGCAAAGTTGTTCGTTTTACCGAATAAATTACCATACAATCGTTTTGTTTGTACATTTAAACGACATTACGGTTCCGCCGTACAAAGAAATAAGGCTCGTCGTTTATCTAGGGAAGTATACCGTCAAATGAAATCCCAGCTTGTAATAGGAAAGGATATTATTTTGCTTATATTCCCCGGTGGCGATACTTTTTCTATACGGACAACGCAACTACAGTGTTTGTTTAAAAAAGCGGATATGTTTTCTATTCGATCTCAACAATATGAAACACAATTATCTGAAAAAGATTGAGCGTTTTTTTACGTTTTTGTTATGCGCGGGGGTAAAGGTGTACCAAAAGTGTATTTCTCCCTTATTCCCGCCTTGTTGCAGGTATTATCCCACCTGTTCTCATTACGCCCTTGAAAGCCTGACAAAATATGGGCCGGTTAAGGGAGGGTATTTAGCGGTAAGACGAATTCTGAGATGTCATCCTTTTCACAAGGGAGGGTATGACCCCGTTCCCTAGGAGATTCGTTTATGAATAAAAATACAGTTATTGCAATGGTGCTTTCCGGTCTTGTCATTGCAGCTGCGATGTTTGTGCAATACAAATTTTTTCCCCCTGCCCCCGTACAGCAACAGCCGTCTACCACCGCCTCTGTAACGGAGCAACAGGCAGCAGTCCCGCAAAATACTTTCGTAGCGGAAAATATGCCTGCTGATTCAGCTGTGCTGGAAGTCCCTGATGAAACTGTTATCGGTGAACAAATCGTTACGATTAAAACCAATGTTGCAGAAATTACGTTTACAAATCGGGGCGGCGATATCATTTCGTATAAGTTGTTGGAACACAATAATTCCAAGGGTGATTCCCATGTAGAAATGGTAAAAAACCTAACCGATCGGAATAGAGCGTTTTCGATTGCGCTTGGCGGTGCTCAAGCTCCCGCTTTAAATCAATTCTTTAATGTCAAAGAAGAAACAGTAAACGGAAAGCAGACTGTCGGCTTTTTTAAGACAATTTCGATAAAAAACCAAGACGGTTCCATATCTTCGTTTACACTTGCAAAAAGATATACCTTCCTGCCTGATGATTATATGTTCGAACTTGCCGTTACGGTCAGCGGCGATGCCGATATGAAGGGGTTGAATTTTGATAATGCGGGGTATACATTGCGGACAATGCCGCAAATCGGTCCTGATTGGGATGTAAAGGCGGATCGCTACGAGTATCGTAACTTTTTTGCGTATATAGACGGGAAGAAAAAAGATGCTACATTAAAAGCCAATCAGACTAAGTTGATTACGGATTCCGTTCCATGGGCAGGCATTTCGGGAAAATACTTTAGCCTTATCGTTATTCCCTCAACCCCTGCGCAGCAGATTCTGTATTCTGCCGCGCAGCCTAACGCAGATAGGGTACAAGACGGGCAATTGTTTTTTTTGCGCCCTGTTATTACCGGTAATAAGGTAACCGATGTGTACCGTATCTACCTCGGCCCGTGTTCTGAAAATATTTTAAGCGCTTATAATATTCCGTCAAAAAACAATTACAATTATGACAATCTGCGTATTGATACGGTTGCTGTTTCAAGCGGTATTTGGCGTCCGCTTGAAGTGTTGCTTAAATGGTTATTACAATTCTTCTATAAACTTATCCCGAACTGGGGCGTTTCGATTATTCTTGTAACGATTTTGATCAAGGTTATCTTTTTCCCGCTTACTAAGAAGAGCTCGGAATCAACGCAGCAGATGCAGAAAATGCAGCCAAAGATTAAAGAGTTGCAGGAAAAATATAAAGGCAAGCCTCAAAAGCTGAATGAGGAAATGGCAAAGCTTTATAAAGAAGCCGGTTACAATCCGCTCTCGGGTTGTCTACCGCTATTGATCCAATTGCCGATATTATTTGCGATGTACCGTCTGTTTAATAACTATTTTGAATTCCGCGGCGCTATGTTTATTCCCCATTGGATACCGGACTTATCTATCGGTGACAGTGTCTTGCAGTTCCCCAGTCCTATTCCCTTCCTCGGATGGACGGATCTGCGTATCTTGCCGATTGTCTATGTGATTTCGCAGATGGTCTTCGGAAAAATAACGCAGACACCGACAAACGATCAGCAACAAAACAGCACAATGAAAATTATGATGTATGGTATGCCGTTGTTCTTCTTCTTTATGTTCTATAATGCGCCGTCAGGGTTGCTACTCTACTGGACATGCACGAACTTCTTAATGCTTGTTCAGCAGATGATCATTAAGGCAATGATGAAGCAGAAAAAGGAGGTTCGGAAATGATTTATGAATTTGAAGGAAAAACCGAACGTGATGCTATAGATAAGGCAATTGCCGAGCTCGGTGTAGAGTCTGATCAATTTGATGTGGAAATTGTTGAAATTCAGAAAAATTCACTTTTCAAGAAGGGGTATGCTAAAATCCGTGTACATATTGACGATAAAGCGACCGTAGAGAGACCAACTAGCGACACTCCCCTTCAATCTGGACCCGGTCGAGAGGCTGCTACGGATAAAGAGGCTGATTTGGTGAAATTTATCGGTGAACTCATTCATGCGATGGGGTATATCGCAAATATCGAAATCCTTTCACATGAAGAACACAAATTGCTTGTGCGGCTTTCTTCTGAGGATTCTGCGATTTTAATCGGTAAGAAAGGGAAGAATTTGGATGCGCTCCAGCTGATCGCTAATGTGTATGCCGGTAAAATCGGAATTTCGGAACGGATTATGCTCGATTGCGAAAACTATCGGCTCCGTCGTGAAGAATCGCTGGTTCGACTTGCTTATACCACTGCCGATCAGGTTGTAACAACGAAGACTTCGGTCTTGCTTGAGCCAATGAACCCCTATGAACGTAGACTTATCCACAGCACACTTGCCGACATTCGGGATGTCGATACGAAGAGCGAAGGTGATGGCTTATACAAACAAGTGCGTGTGCTGTATAAAGGGCTATAGCGGATGAGGCGTTGTCTTGTTCTTCTTACCCTTTTAACAGCCGGTTCTCTTTTTGCACAGGATATCGGCAATGTACCCGATTCGGTGATTTCTGTGCTGGATTCGTTTTTATCCGCTGAGCAGCGGATAGAATTACTTAAGCAAGGACATCTTTTCCGGTCGGTGTATAATAAAGAGAACGCTGTACCGCGGCTTGCGCCGCTTTTCGCCGTGCCGCAAACATTTGCGGAAAACTGGAACAAGGGTAATCCTACTTTTTTGATAGAAGCGTTGTATGTGCATAAAAAGACGCAAGGCAATACAAAAGACATAGAGAAAATCTCCCGCATTCTCCGCTCTGTTTCAAAGCTGGAAGGACTGCAATATTATTCGAGCAGCCGCAAGAAGATGCGGACACTCTACGAGGCGTCGTATGTTATTGACGACCCTAAAACACAAGGACGGATTGCCGATCCTGTTGACAATCCTGCAGCGGATTTTTCGGTCTATGTACTGCAAAAGGATTTAACCTTCGATAAAAATATTTATCGTTACCGTTTCTGTTCTGATGCCGATTCTGCCGGTTTTATGTCTACAAATATCGATGTCTTAAAGTATTCGATATTTAAAGCAATGAAACCTGAAAATTTAGAAGTATCGATTGCAGTAACCGACCTTGGCGAATATCTACTGGTACATATGCTGACGCGTGCCGATTTTACTGCGCCTTCCATTTTTAGGGAGCGGGTACAGAATTCGTTTAGAACACGGGGAGAAGCGATTTATAATTGGTTTATTGCGCAATATGAAGACGGGGTAGCACTTTGATGGAGGAACTATGCGGTTGAATAAGATTCTAGTGCTGGTTTTACCGGTTACTTTTTTGATTATCGCGACAGCAGCTGCTGCTGCGATTATTTTAACGGGAGATTCTGAAAAAGGAAAAAAAATGAATGCGATAAGCGCTGAATTACAAAGGGACGGTATCTATGCCGTTATTGATACGAACAAAGGGGATATTGTTTTGGAGCTGTTTTATAAAGAGACGCCCCTGACGGTATGTAACTTTGTCGGATTGGCCGAAGGAACATTGGATGCGGCAAAGGGAAAACCTTTTTATGACGGTTTAACCTTCCACCGTGTTATTTCGAATTTCATGATTCAAGGTGGCGACCCTGACGGCAAGGGCACCGGCGGGCCGGGATACCGATTCCCTGATGAGTTTGTCGACAACCTCAAACACAATACTGCCGGCATTCTTTCGATGGCAAATGCGGGGCCGGGGACAAACGGGTCTCAGTTTTTTATTACCCATGTGCCGACGCCTTGGCTTGATGGAAAACATACGGTATTCGGCCGTGTCGTAAAAGGGCAGGATGTCGTCAATAAAATTGTGCAGGGTGATCGGATGAATTCCGTGTCGATTATCCGTAAGGGAGCTGAAGCACAGAAGTTTACTGCAACGCAAAAAGATTTTGATACTTATCTTGCAGGCGCTACAGAGCGGGCAAAACAACGTGCTACCCAAAAGCGGGAAAAATATGAAGCTTTGATAAAGCAAAAATTCCCCAATGTCGTTAAGACCGAAAACGGTATTTTCTATACAATTACGAAGGAAGGGAAGGGGGCAAAGGCTCAAACAGGCAAGACCCTGACGATGAAATATAAAGGTTCGTTGCTGGACGGCACCGTATTTGATGATTCCGATATGCATGAACCGCTCAAGTTTGTTGCCGGTGCAGGACAGCTCATTGCAGGGTTTGACCAACAAGCGGTACAGATGGCAACCGGCGAGAAACGGATAATTGTTATTCCGCCGGAACTGGGTTACGGTTCACGCGGAGCTGGTGGGGTTATCCCTCCCGATAGCTATCTGATATTTGAGCTTGAACTACTGTCGGTAAAGTAATCTCCGGCAAAACCCTGTGAATTGACTACGCATTTTTTTTGTGCTAGTATTTTAAGGATATTTATCATAAATAAGGATGTAAATAATGAATGCAATTCCATTGTTGCAGCAAGCCGCCTCAGGGGGTAGTTTTATTCCGTTGCTTGCTCTCGGTCTTATCTTTGTAATTTTCTACGTTTTTATTATCGGCCCTCAAAAGAAAGAGCAAAAGAAAACGCAGGAAATGATTGCCTCCGTTCAGAAGGGTGATAAAATCATCACAATCGGCGGTATTCACGGTGTTGTTTCTTCCGTAAAAGAAACAACGATTATTCTTAAAGTTGACGATAATTGTAAGCTCGAAATGAATCGTTCCGCAATCGGCAGCGTTATATTGGACGAAAAAACGAAAGCGAGCCGCCTGGCAAATGTGCCGGAAAAGGCATCTCTGCTTTCTGCTCTCTTTAAAAAGAAAGAAAAGAAAGCTGAAGATTCCAGCTCCGAAAAACCGCAGCCACCCGATTTTTCCGGCGGAGCGGAATAAACGTTTCCATTATCATAGGAGCGTATCAGCTTATAAATCGTTCGTGCTGTGCCTAACCCCCAGTATGAACGTTTGTTTCCGTTAGATGAGGAGATAGACATGAAAAAGCGAACTCGATTCGTGATTGTTCTGGCTGTGTTAGGCCTCTGTTTTGTGTTTTTGTATCCCACCCTTAAATGGTATTTTTGGACAGATAAAGACGATAAGGCACTGGCGCTCGGTTCCAGAGAAAAAATTAAAGATTATGTCATAAATATGACAAAAACGGATATTGATGCATTAATCGCATCTGCAAAAAAAGGTGATTCCGAGCCGGTTTCAGCAAAATATGATCCGCTTATTAAGGCTGCAAAGAAGAATTTAAAGGATCTCGGTAAGGAACGTCCATCGGTCTGGACAGCGAGTGCATTGCTCGCAGCATTCCCTGGGAGTTCTGAAGAGAGGGCTCGTTCGGCAATGAGTTCTATCCTAGAGGATTCATACCGTAGCAAAATACTCGGTATTAAAAACGCGCAAGCAAATGCCGTAAAACTCGGGCTCGACCTCTCTGGTGGTATGAGTATTATCATTAAAGCAGATTTAAGTGCAGTAACCGGCGATAGTGGGGATAGCAGTACTTCGGCAAAAAAAGAAGCGATGAATTTAGCTATTGATACCATTTCGAGCCGTATCGATAAGTTCGGTTTGACGGAACCTGTTATCAGGCAGCAGGGTGAAGATCGTATTTACGTTGAAATTCCGGGTGCTGCCGATGCCGACAAGATCAATTCTATTATCATGGGGCGCGGCTTGCTTGCATTCCATATTGTAGACGATGATGCGACTCAAGCTTTTTATTCCTACTATAATGCCAATCCAACGCGTACTTTTGATGCGGACTATAACCTTATTGATCCTTCGATTATTCCTGCAGACACCAAGGTACTCGGTGTATATAGCAAGGATGTGTACGGTTTGGATGAACGGCAAGGTTTTCTTGTTATAAAGAAAGAAGCAGCGCTTGAAGGTAAACACTTGCAGCGTGTAAGCACAACCACGAGTCAAACCAATGAACCGCTGGTTGTATTTGAACTCGATAAGGAAGGTTCGGAAATCTTTGCAACCGTCACTACCGCAAATCAAGGTAAACGGTTGGCTATTGTATCCGACGATAAGATTAAATCGGCGCCGAATATCAAGGAGCCGATTACCGGCGGTACGGGAACTATCAGCGGTTTCAGCGCGGACGAGGCGGAAAACCTTAAAACAATTTTGCGCACTGCATGGCTCAATGTACCGCTCGAATTGGAAAACCAGCAGGTAATAGGCGCCAGCATGGGAGAGCAAGCCATCAATCAGGGATTAATGGCGTTGCAATGGGGATTAATTGCAGTTTTGGCGTTCATGCTGATTTGGTATCGCGCAGCCGGTATTAATGCTTGTATCGCGCAGATATTGAATCTTTATATCGTATTCAGCGTGCTTTCAGCCTTTAATCTTACGCTTACACTTCCGAGTATTGCCGGTATGATTTTGACGATTGGTATGGCGGTTGACGCAAACGTTGTTATTTTTGAAAGAATTAAAGAAGAACTTGCCCTGCACAAAAGTAGAGAAGCAGCTATTCAAACCGGTTTTGATCATGCCTTCTGGGCAATTATGGATTCCAATATCACTACCTTTATTGCAGCCTTGTTCTTATCAATATTGGGAACCGGCCCGATTAAGGGATTTGCTTACAGCTTGACAATAGGTGTTGTTTCTTCCGTATTTACAGCTCTTTTTGTTTCACGGCTTATCTTTGATTTTGGCACGGAAACATTACACCAAGAAAAGCTGCACATTACGTGGAGGTCGCTCGCATGAAAAAAACGATAAAATTCAGCAAGCTTTTTGCCGTTATGGTTGTTTTGAGCTCTGCTCTTATTATTTCCGGAATTGTAGGTTTCTTTACTAAAGGTATTAACTTCGGGATCGATTTCCAGGCAGGGTTTATCGAGAAAGTACGATTTGCTCCTACCGCATTTATTTTAACGTATGATGGCGAAAAAAATATACAGGTAGCACAAAGTTCCCAAGGAATTGATATTACCGTTATTTCGGTGGATACTGAAAACAAGGTTGTATCTTTTAAGTATACTGAATACCCCACAGTTGGGCAGTTTATTGAGGCCATACAACAGCAAATTGATGGTGTAAAGGTTAAAGCACTTGCAAAGACCGATACCGCATTGCAAAGCGTGTTTATTACCTCAGAAACATCTCGCCTTACGACGGAGCCATTCCGTGCGCATTATATTCCCGAGCAAATACAACCGATCGATGCCGATGAGGTGCGTCATGCACTTGCTTCCATCCCTTCGGTTTCAGTACAGCAAGTTGGTGAATCACGTGACCGCGTGTTCCAAATTCGGTTACCTGATAACGGCACATACACCAATGCAAACGCTGAACTGCGGGCTTTAATTAATACTGCGCTGGTAGCTGCTTATGAAGCGGATAATTTTGCCGTATTGAGTACCGATTTTGTCGGCTCTCGCTTCTCCGGTTCGCTTGCTCGCCAAGCGGTACTTCTGGTAATTGGAGCATTGTTCTTAATCTTCATTTATGCTTTAGTCCGTTTCCGTTGGACATTTGCATTAGGCGCCGTGCTTGCTTTGGTTCACGATGTTCTGATTATGATCACCTTTATTGTGTGGACGCAGATGGAGTTTAATTCCACCACCATTGCGGCAATTCTGACAATTGTCGGATACTCAATAAACGACACGGTTGTCGTATTTGACCGTATCCGCGAAAATATTCGGCTTAATCCAAAGCTTGCATTGGTTGATGTTTTGGATCTTGCACAAACCGAAGTGTTGAGCAGAACAATTATCACAACCGTTACGACAATGCTTGCCGCTGTTTCGCTTTATATCTTTACATCCGGTAGCATGAAAGACTTTGCGCTTGCCTTATTGGTAGGTATGATAAGCGGTGTATATTCGACAATCTACATTGCCGGCGCTTGTATCACCTTCTTTTCCGGTAAAAAGCACGCAGGTGAGTTAGCACTCGGTGGTACTAAAAAAAGACCGGTTGCCGAGGTAACCATATAATCACTGATATACCTCTAAAGATTGTAAACCTCTAAAAACGTGAGTTTTTAGAGGTTCTTTCTTTTCTTATTTAGTCAAAAAACAGACAGAGCCCATAGACTTCTCTACATCCGGCATTTTTTAACACATGGGCACAGGCTTCAAGCGTTGCGCCGGTCGTCATCACATCATCGAGCAGCATGACTTTGTCGGGAACGGCCTTCGCCGAAAATGTAATTTTCCCCTGTAAGTTCACTGCGCGATCGGCCTTGGACAGCTTTTTTTGCGGAATGCCGTCCTGGCGCTTTAAACACCGGTATATCGTCAGTTCCGGATAAACCGCTAAATCCTTCGCAAGATCTTCAATTTGATCCCAGCCTTTTTCCCGCAGTTTTTTAGGACGCGGCGGCACCGGTACGAGCGGTAGACTTGCAAACTCCGGATGTTGTGTGAGAAAGTTGTGGATAAGCGGTGCAAATACGGTGGAAAAGGTGCGAATACTATTGTTCTTCCAAACAGGCAGCAATTTTTGGCCAAGACCGATATAGGGAAAAAGTGTAAAGATACGATCGCAAGCAGGCCGCGGTTTTTCTGCGGTTTCGTCGTCAGTCGGCCTGCAACGGGTACAATACTCGTGCTCGGAAATGAGGATTTTCCCGCAGTGCTTGCAGCGAGGTTCGGCTCGGCATAAATGCTCCAAATCATCGGAACCGATATACGGCTCAAATTCCGTTTGAATACAATGGCTGCACAGCGGCAGCCCTGCCTCGCTTGCGTTCCCACAGAGGATACAAGTCTGCGGGCACAAAAGCCCGCTGTAACATTTACGTAATACATTCTTCACATGATACAAAGGCACGATGCGTTTCATATAATCTCCTATAACAGGGTCGACCTTTTGCAGCCTTATTATGGTCTTATATAGCACGCGAAGGAAAATGGCTTGTATTTATTGATTTTCTGCAGAAGATTTTTCAGAATTTGAAATTATACCAGCCTCTTGAGTGTCAACTGCCGCTGAGTTATCTTTTTCAGCTTGTGTTGCTGCCGTCTGACTGTCTTTTTCAGCCTGTTTTGCAGCGATGGCTATTTGTAGCTGCTTTTGCCGGTTTTCTTCAAGCTGATTCGTATCGTTAAAAAAGCTATATGCCTTTTTTATATCGTCGTAATGAAACGGGATACTGTCGATATAGTCGTCTACGGTCAATTTCCCATCGAGGGTCTCTACTTGGAAGCCTTCAAGCAACAGGTATTTTTTTCCGTCCTTCAGCAAAAAGTTGAACCGTACATGGTTTGCAATTTTTCCTTTGGCAATGAGCCTACTTATCGTCTCTTTAGATGATGCATAGACATAGAGGGTCGTTTCACCAAGGTAACGCTGTCCGTTTTGCCTATGCTGGGAATCGGCTATATTGCTTATGGTAAAAAAGCGGTCGAGTATGGTCTTCATTCCGTTGTTTACGGAAAAATCAAACCGATAGGTATACAGCATTGTATCGACTTTAAAACTGATAAAATCGTCTTTTGCTTTGGGCATTACGCAACAATCAATAGCGTAGACAACGTCAAACTGATGATTTGTCGTATTGACTGTAACACCTGCAGCGACCGGTTCCGTATACAATGCCTTAGAGGGTAGCGTTGTGCAGGCTGTAAGGCAGAATGCGCAAACAGCCGCTGGAATCCAAACTGTTTTTAAAAAGTTATTCATAATATCCTCCTTTGGTCGATAAGTGCTGTTAATCAGAATTCATCATAATCAGTACATTCTCAATTTTTCCAATTATATTATATAAGTAGAAAATTTTTGTGGAAGCAGATTGCTACCCCATCAGCCCCATTAGCCGCGCTTGCAGTCCCTTGCTCTTTGCGACCTTCCGCATTGTTTGGCGGGTCTTTTCAAACTGCTTTAACAGCTTGTTTACTTCGGCGACGGATGTACCGGATCCCTTTGCAATGCGTTTGCGGCGGGGCGGCCCAATGATGTAGTGATTTTCCCGTTCTTTGAGCGTCATCGACTGGATAATCGCCTTTTGCCGCTTAAAGCCTGCTTTGTCGATATCCTCGGCGGAAATTTGACCGGCAAGCCCGGGCATCATATCAAGCATGGATTCAATCGAGCCCATCTTTTCGACATTTTCAAGCTGGTCGAGCATATCGGAAAGGGTGAACGTTTCCGTCGCCATCTTTTTCTGCAAGCGGGCGGCTTCTTCCGCATCGATATTTTCCTGCGCTTTTTCGACGAGCGAAACAATATCGCCCATACCGAGGATTCTGCCGGCAATACGGTCGGGATAGAACGGTTCAAAATCTTCGATTTTTTCGCCGACGCCGACATACAGGATAGGCTTGCCGGTTACGGTTTTTAACGATAACGCCGCACCGCCGCGAGCATCGGAGTCGAACTTGGTTAAAATAACGCCGGTCAGCCCCGCCTGTTCATCGAAGGCTTTGGCGACCTCGGCAGCATTTTGTCCTGTCATCGCATCGGCGACGAGGAGGGTTTCTACCGGATTGACCGCCTTTTTTACCGCGGCGATCTCCTGCATCATCGCTTCGTCGATTTGCAGCCGTCCCGCCGTATCGACGATAACGGTATCAAAGCCGTTTTTCCGTGCATAGGTAACCGCGTTTTGTGCAACCCGTACCGCATCCTTGGTGTTTTCTTTATATACGGGGACGTCGATACGTTCTCCTAATGAGGAGAGCTGTTCCACAGCTGCGGGACGGACGAGGTCGCAGGCAACGAGCAGCGGCTTACGGCCTTCTTTCTTTAAACGGGCTGCCAGCTTCGCAGCGGATGTCGTTTTACCGGAACCCTGCAAGCCGAGGAAGAGGATAACCGACTGGGTGTCGGGGCCTTTCAGTTGCAGGCTTTTCTTTTCATCGCCTAAAAACGACAGGATTTTATCGTGGACAATCTTGATAAACTGCTGACCGGGATTAACCGATTTTAATACGGTTTCTCCCTTTGCTTCTTCGATTGTTGCATTGATAAAACGGCGTACTACGCGGAGGTTGACATCCGCTTCGAGCAGCGCAATTTTTATTTCCTCTACCGCTTCTTCAATATTTTTTTCGGTAATGGTTGCCTTGCCGCTTATCTTGCGGACAATGCCGCTAAACGTATTGGTAATTTTCTCAAGCATTTTTCATCCTTATTCGTACGGGGGTGTCGATTCATGCGGGGGTTCGCTGATTGAGTGTTAAAAGGTGTTCAATATTTATCAGTTAAAGTAAATGGACTGACCCCCCGCTTTTGCTAAAACCAATCTTTGTTGCCGTCTTCCCAGCTGAAAAATTCTTCCGGCTGAAAAAATAACCCGAGTTCCCGCGCGGCGCTTTCAGCAGAGTCCGACGAATGGACAACATTGATATTGGTATGCAAGGCATAATCGCCTCTGATGGTTCCCGGTTCCGCATTCAAGACCTTTGTCGCTCCGCAGAGTTTCCGCACAATGGCAACGGCCTCATCGCCTTCAAAAGCCATCGCGACCACGGGGCCGGAGGTGATATATTGCACCAGTTCGCCGAAGAACGGCTTATCGGCGTGTTCGGCATAATGCTTCTTTGCAAGTTCGGGACTGATACGCATCAGTTTTAAGGCAACCAGTTTTAGCCCTTTTTTTTCAAACCGGCTGAGCACTTCTCCTGCAATCTGCCGCTGCACTACACCGGGCTTCATCATCACAAATGTTCTTTCCATAATCTATTTTCTCCCATTTTTGGCGATGTCTTAAAAGTGTTTTCTTTTTCGACATCCCCCTTAATTGACACTCACTTTTTCCAACTTCCAGATATCTCGCACATAGTCTTCAATAGTACGGTCTGAACTGAACTTACCCGATCGGGCGATGTTCAGAAGACACATCTTAGCCCATTTCATCTGGTTGCGATAGTATTCGACAATTCGCTCCTGCGCTGCTGTGTATGCATCGAAGTCCGCCAGTACGTAATAGACGTCCGGCCGCTGACCTTCCACGCCGTATACCAGCGAATCATACAATTCTCTAAAGCTGTTGTCAAAGGGCGGCGTATACGTCCCGTCGATAAGCTGGGTCAGCGCTCTCGCCAATGCAGGATTGCGGTTCAGGTATTCTTGCGGATTATAGCTGTGCTCGTGCTCGATTTTTTGAATCTCATCGGCGGTGATACCGAAAATAACGGCGTTTTCAGCGCCTACTTCTTCCACAATTTCGATATTGGCGCCGTCCAGCGTTCCGAGCGTGATTGCGCCGTTCAGCATAAATTTCATATTGCCGGTTCCCGACGCTTCCTTACCCGCGGTGGAAATCTGTTCGGAAATATCCGAGGCGGGGAAAATCTTTTCTGCAGTCGAGACGCAATAGTTTGCCGCAAACACAACCTTTAATTTTCCCCGTACACGGTGATCATTGTTGATGCGGTCGGCGACGGTATTAATCAGCTTGATGATGAGCTTTGCCCGCCGATAGCCCGACGCCGCTTTTGCGCCGAAGATAAAGGTGTGCGGGATAGGATCATACGTCGGGTCTTCGATAATTCTGTTATAGAGCGTCATCACATGCAGGATGTTTAAGAGCTGGCGTTTGTATTCGTGGAGCCGTTTTATCTGCACGTCAAAAATCGAGTTCGGATCGATCACAACACCCTGTGTCTGCTTGAGGAATTCCGCAAGCCGCTCTTTATTGTGTTTTTTTATCGCGATTAATTCCTGTAGTGCTTCCTGATTATCAGCCAGCTTTTCGAGCTGCCGCAGCTGCGTAAGGTCTTTAATCCAGCCGTCGCCGATATGCTTTGTGATAAAAGCCGAAAGCGCAGGGTTTGCGGTTAAAAGCCAGCGGCGCTGGGTAACGCCGTTTGTCTTATTGTTAAACTTTTGCGGATACAGGTTATACCAATCGGACAGCTCTTTGGTTTTAAGAATTTCGGTGTGCAGCGCCGCGACACCGTTGACCGAAAAGGAACCGACGATTGCGAGCCATGCCATACGGATTTTTCCTTCGCCGATAATGGACATCTTGTTGTGTTTTTTCCAATCGTTCGGGTATTTTTCCCGCAGTTCCAGCAGGAAGCGGCGGTTTATCTCTTCTACAATTTGGTACACGCGCGGCAGTAGCCCTTGGAATATCTCGATCGGCCATTTTTCCAACGCTTCCGCTAAAATCGTATGGTTTGTGTATGCAAAGGTTTGCGTAACAATCGCCCATGCCGCATCCCAGCCGAGGTGGTGTTCGTCCATCAAAAGGCGCATCAGCTCGGGGATTGCCACGACGGGGTGCGTATCGTTTAGCTGGATAACATTATAACGCGGGAAGTCGGAAAAATTTGTACCGTGTTTATGGATAAATGAACGCACTAAATCCTGTAAACTTGCAGAAGTGAAAAAATACTGCTGCTTTAAGCGGAGCGCTTTTCCCGACGGGCCGCTGTCGTTGGGGTATAATACGCGCGAAATATTTTCTGCGGAGTTCTGCTTTGCAACCGCAGCGGTGTATTCCATATTGTTAAAGAGCTGGAGGTCGAATCCATTGGGAGAGGAGGCTTCCCACAGGCGCAGGCGGTTGACGGTTTTGGTGCCGTATCCGATGATCGCCATATCGTAGGGGGTTGCGATAACCTCCTCGGCATTTTCCAACCGATAGCACAGGGTGCCGTCTTCTTGCTGCGTGCATATCGGGGTGCCGCCGAAGCGTACCGTTACCGCCAAATCGTCGCGGCGTATTTCCCACGGATCACGATAACGCCGCCAATTGTCGGGGTATTCTACCTGATAGCCGTTTTCAATCCGCTGTTCAAACATACCGTACTGGTAGCGGATACCGTAGCCGTGTCCGGGATAGTCAAGCGTTGCAAGCGAGTCCAAAAAACAGGCGGCGAGCCTACCGAGACCGCCGTTTCCAAGCCCTGCATCGGGTTCTTCATCCTCGATGTCCCGATACGAGGCGGAAAGCTCCGTTAAAAGTTCTTCCATCACGGCGCGCATACCGGTGTTGTTCAAATTATTCGAAAGCGCTCGCCCCATCAAAAATTCGGCGGAGAAATAATACATCTGCCGTACATTGGGCTGCTCCTGCGCGGCTCTGGTTGCGGATATGTTCGGCTGGATGCTATCCATAACGCTGCTCGCCGCGGCATCATAGAGCTCACGCTTTGTTGCCTCGGATATGTCCTTGCTGAAATTCCGTTTCAACTTGCCTAGAATACTTGCCCGTAAGGTTTCTTTTAATTGAGACATAATCTACCTCGCTATTTCAGAATTAACACGACGGCTGTCGCGGCTAATACAACATATTTTTGCTGATTTTCCGACAGCGGCGCCTGTTCGGGATCGGTAAAATCTTCCCCTGCCGGATAGGATGTATCGATCAGCCGATACCAATGCTTTCCTTGCGGAGGAGGGCATATCGTTGCAGTAACGTCTAAACTACCGCCATTTAATATGATGTAAAAGCTGTTATCATCGCATTCGGCTCTCGTTTCCGCCGCGGAACCGTCAAGAAAATACGCTAAAAACGATGAAGGTTGGTTCCAATCGGGGGTATTGCCCTGTGCATCATACCAGCTGATATCTTGCTTACGCCGGTCTCCGGATTGCGTTCCCGTTAAAAATTCCGAACGCAGGAACGCCGGATGCTGTTTGCGCAGGCGGATCAATTTTTTTACAAAGGTCAGTATGTCGGCATTGCTTTGTGTCAGCGACCAATCGAACCAGCTTATCTCGTTGTCTTGGCAGTAGGGGTTGTTGTTTCCCCGTTGTGTCCGCAGTACCTCATCTCCGGCAGTTAGCATCGGAGTTCCCAACGATAAAATGAGCGTTAGCAGGATGTTTTTTGCTTTTTGCTTCCGTAGGGTTTCGATGCGGGTGTTTTCGGTTTTCCCTTCAAAGCCGTTGTTATAGCTGCAATTAAAATCGGTACCGTCCCGATTGTCCTCTCCGTTCTCTTCGTTGTGTTTTCTATCATAGCTTAATAAATCGTAGAGGGTAAATCCATCGTGGCTGGTAACAAAGTTGATGGAATGGAAAGGCTTGCGTCCGTTGCCGGAGTACAAATCGGCGGAACCGGTTACGCGCGTTGCAAGCTCTCTAGCATGGGAGGAATCGCCGCGCCAAAAGAGGCGCACATCGTCGCGGAAACGGTCATTCCATTCCGCCCACCTGCCGCCGGGGAAGTTCCCTACCTGATAGGCGCCGCCCGCATCCCATGCCTCTGCGATGATCTTTGTTTTTCTCAATATGGGATCTTCGGCAATATGCTCAAGGGTAGGCGGATTATCCATCAGTTTCCCTTTTTGATCCCTGCCCAAAATGGAGCCGAGGTCGAACCGGAAGCCGTCAGCGTGCATTTCGATAACCCAGTAGCGCAGGCAGTCCAAGATAAAGGTCTGCACAATCGGGTGATTGCAGTTGAAGGTGTTGCCGCAGCCGGAGTAATTCCGGTAATAGCGGGCGTTATCTTCTAATATATAATAGATGATATTATCCAAACCGCGGAACGAAAGGGTCGGCCCGAATTCGCTGCCCTCCGCCGTGTGATTAAATACGATGTCAAGAATCACTTCGATGCCGTTTTTATGCAGCTCGCGCACCATTCGTTTGAACTCGAATACCGCACCTATGCCTTCACGGTCGGAAGCGTACGACGACTTAGGCGCAAAGAAGGCGATGGTACTGTATCCCCAGTAGTTTTTTAACACTATGCCGGTTCGAGGATTTATTCTAGTCAATTCATGCGCGTTAAATTCCTGAATGGGCAGCAGTTCAAGGCTGGTAATACCCAGCTCTTTTAAATACGGGATAGTATCGATAATCCCCTGATAGGTTCCCTTGTGCTGTTGCGGTGCATTGGGATGGCACGAAAGCCCTTTTACATGCGCTTCGTATATGATGCAGTCCTTCAACGGATAATTGAGGGGATGGTCGCCCTGCCAGTCAAAATCATCGTGAGCTACTGCGATGCACTTGGGAAAGTGAGCAGGCGACTGTTTTGTTAAAAAAGCAAGGTCGCCGTCTATATGCGGCGGAGGTGTTTGCGTAGAAAAATTTCCGCTAAAAGATTCTGTGTTGGCAAGTCCTTGTGAGTATGGGTCGAGCAGATAATTGCCGACATTAAAACGCATTCCTTCATAAGGGGCAAATGGGCCGTCTACGCGGTAAAGATATAAGGCATTTTTCGGCAGTCCTTTTACAAAGACATGCCAGATATCTCCTGTTTTATTCGTTTGAGGATCAAAAGTGTATGAACAACAAGGCGCGGAATCTTCGGATTTTGCAAAGATATCCAACGTTACCGAAAAAGCATGTCGGGAAAAGACACTGAAATTTACGCCGTCGCAATAGACAGCAGCACCGGCTGGAAGCGGGCTACCCGGCAAAAATGATAGGTTTTCCATGAACGAAACGAAATGTAGCACGAAAAGTAAAATTATGCTATACTCCCGGTAAGTATCGGATAATTGCATCAGGCTATTTTTTTATATCCCGCGGAATAAAGAGGTTGTTCAACCAGAACTGCCAAGGATGGCAGTGGTTCCATGCAGCAGCGATGTTTTGTGCACGCACAAAACTCGCCTTCAACGGTTGTACACGGATGTACAACCGTTGAAGATGGTTCAAATGCTTGCCCAATCTCCTGATTTTGCGATTCATATTTATTTGTCTGATGCGTTTGCCCGCCTTTCCTAAAAGTAGTGTGAAATTTTGTATATCTACAAAATTTCATACAGAAGGATAAAAGTTATGAAGAAGATTCCGATTGTCAGTACGGTTGTAACCACAGTAGACGCGATGCAGCAGGCGTGTAAGCAGTCAAACTTCAGTATTATCTCGCAACAATTACATGATTACAGCGAAGCGCTTGCCGCTTTTCGATACGAGATGCCGGAAATCAAGATTATCGATTTCGGTGATCCGGCTGTTCATGCGGAAAAATGCCTTAAAGTGGTAAAGGATGATCCGTGGCTGCTGTTCGGGGGCGTTATTGCAATTACCGATTCACAGGATCAAAAGGCAACGTTGACGCAGCGGAAAGAGCCTAACTTTTTATTCGTTTTAACACGCAAGGAATTTGAACAGTATGTTGCACAAATTATTAAAATTTTAAATTCACATGAACATTTTTTAGTCAATCGCGGTATGAACCATCCTGCGAATGAACTTGAGCATGGCAGCTTTATGAGTGAGACCGACCCGTTCGAAATTATGTTCTATGCAAATCTCATTTCTACCTACCTTTATAATACCGATCGTGTGAATGAGGCTGAACGGAGTGCCTTTCAAGGCGCGATGATGGAGCTGCTGTTGAATGCCGTAGAGCATGGAAATTGCAATATCAGTTATAATGAAAAATCAGAATGGCTCAAACAGGGAAAGGATGTACTTGAGCTCATCAGGATAAAACGGAAGGATCCTGCCGTTGGAACAAAAAAAGTCTTGATTACGTATGATATTTCTCCTGAACGCACGCGAATTACCATCAAAGACGATGGAAAGGGATTTGACTGGCGTTCCGCGCTTGATGCTCCTTTTGAGGCAGGGCTGCATGGCATGGGTATTAAGATGAGTCAGAGTTTTGTGAAAGAACTGTATTATAATGATGCGGGAAATGAGGTTTCATTCGAGGTGCCGAACCAGAAAGACAGCACCAATCTGACGCCGGCAATTCTGCGGGAACAAGAAACCTTTCATTTTAATCACTTGCAGGTCGTATGTCGCCAAAACGACGAAACAAATAATCTCTTTTATATTCGATCCGGTCGCTATGCGGTCTATGTGAATAATACGCTGCTGACAGTGTTGACACCGGCGGATATCTTTATCGGGGAGATGGCTTTCCTCACCAATGATACGCGATCGGCAACGATTGTCGCGATCGGAAACGGTACGTTGGTTAAGGTGCCTAAGATGAAATTTATGAAGCTGATAGAATCTTACCCCCATTACGGTATCTTTTTGTCACGTCTTCTTGCCGACCGTCTTGCGCGTCAATCACGCGAAAGCGCCTCGCTTAAAGCCGAACTCAAAGCCTTGAAAGATTGAGGTTAGGGTAATCGGCGCGTTTACAAAGGTTTATACATGCTTTCTAAGAGTTTAACGGTACTTGAATTACTCGATCTCGACTTAACCGAGCACGATGCCCTTCACCTGCATTGCGTGTGCGGGCAAAAGGGTTTGACGCGCAGTATTACCGTTGCGGATTTAAACCGTCCCGGGCTTGCGCTGTCAGGATTTTTTGATTCCTTTGCATATCAACGTGTTCAGTTATTCGGCAGAGGAGAATGCGCCTATTTGCAAACACTTATCGAAAGCAATACTCTCGAAAATATCAAAAAAATGCTTACCTACGATATTCCTTGCTGTATCTTTTCTCATAATATCCCTCCTCCTGCCGTATTTTTAGAGCTGGTGCAGGGAACGGGATGTCCTGTGCTGCAAACCGACCTTTCCTCCAGTGCGCTTTCCGTGCGGCTGATGCGCGTTCTCTCCAATGTATTTGCTCCGACAGTCGCGATACACGGTGTTCTGGTAGAAGTGTACGGGCTCGGTATTCTTATTTTAGGCGATTCGGGAGTTGGTAAGAGCGAAACGGCGCTGGAGCTTGTAGAGCGCGGGCATCGCTTGATCGTTGACGATGTAGTAGAAATCACCTGTATCAATGGTAATAGTTTGATTGGACGGGGCGCCAATAAGATGATCGGGCATCACATGGAAATACGCGGACTCGGCATTATCAATATCATGCAGCTTTACGGGGTTCGTTCCGTGCGTGAGCAAAAGCAGATACAGCTGGTTGCAAAGCTGGAAGAATGGGATTCGCATAAAGTATATGACCGTATCGGTACCGAGGAACTTACCACCGAGATATTGGATGTAAAACTGCCGCTTTTGGAAATACCGGTAAAATCAGGGCGGAATATTCCGATTATTTTAGAAACAGCCGCGATGAACGAGCGGCTCAAAAGTATGGGCGTTTATTCTGCGAAGGAATTTAATCAAAACATTCTGCGCTGGATGGAAAGCGATACGAGCCGGGTACCGTATTATTCGGCGGATGATACCTATTAAGGAAAAACTATGGTAACAAAAAAGATTATTGTGCAAAATCGTGCCGGAATCCATGCGCGCCCCTCATCGTTGATTGTACAAACGGCAAATAAATTCCAGTCGAATATTATGTTTGAAAGAGAGAATATTACCGTCAATGCAAAATCCATTATGGGCGTGATGACGATGGCTGCAGGATATCAAACCGAGCTGACCGTTTCCGCCGACGGCGTCGACGAAGCTGAAGCGATTGCTGCACTTGAGCAGCTTTTTGCAGCAAAATTTGAAGAGGAATGACGTAACCGGATGAGTACTCCTTTATGGCTTTTTACCGGCCCCGAATTGGGGGAACGGAGCGATGCGCTTGAAGCGCTGCGGAAGAGTGCAGGAAAAAAATATGGACAACTCGACAATCATCTCTTTTATGCGGCGGATACCTCAATATCGGTGGTGTTGGATGCCGTACAGAACGGTTCCCTATTTGCGGATGCTCGGTTCGCCGTTGTAAGAAATGCGGAAGCAATCAAGAAAAAGGAAGACATACAAGCGCTTACGCAGTGGGTTGAACAGACGCCCAATGAAGATGGCGCCTTTTTAGTGTTGATTTCCGATGAAATCGGCATCGATAAAAAAATTGAAGCACTAGTACCTAAAGATCATAAAAAAATATTTTGGGAACTGTTCGAAAATAAGAAACAGGATTGGATCCGCCGTTTTTTTGCGCAATCGAGGATCAATATTGAACATGATGCTATCGATGTTCTGTTGGAGCTGGTGGAGAATAATACCGAAGCGCTTAAAACTACATGCACACATATCAGCCTCTTTTTTGAGCCGGGAAC
This sequence comes from Treponema sp. OMZ 906, assembly GCF_024181185.1. NCBI lineage: Bacteria > Pseudomonadati > Spirochaetota > Spirochaetia > Treponematales > Treponemataceae > Treponema > Treponema sp. OMZ 906. The sequence continues at coordinate 544,684 of NZ_CP051196.1, forward strand.
AACGCTGACGGCAGAGACCGTTGAACGTCTGCTTGCCCATAATAAAGGGGAAACACCGTTTACGCTTTTTGATGCATTGAGCAATGCCAATTTGGAATATGCGTTGAATATCCGCCAAAAGCTGACCCTTTCCAAAGAATCTTCGCCGGTACAGCTGATTGCGGGACTTACTTACTGCTTTCGACGGCTGTGCGACTGGCATGCTCTTGCGCAAACCGGCGGGATTGACGATTTCAGTTTAAAAAAAGCAGGCTTTACGTCGAAAAAAGCGATTGACCAATACCGCCGCGCAAGCAGACAATGGAACGAACAAACCGTGTACCGTATTATATCGCTCTTAAATAAGACCGACATGCAAATCCGTACGATGGGGCAAGAACTTTCGGGAGTGCTGCTCGATACTTGTCTCTACAGCATTATTTACAATCAAGGGCGTGAATTAGCCGCATATAGTAACGCTGCACAGCTGTGCTAACTATGCGACGGTAGGGTATCTTTAATTGACACAATCGCCCGCGCAGTATACAATTCCGCAATATTTTTCGAACAATCACTAAAACACAACCTTTCGAGCCTAATTGACAGGGGCGTTTGAGTTCAAAACAGGGATGATATGAGTAAAGAACAAAACAATCAGAAATTAGTACATTGGGCGGATCAAACCGCGGAGAAGATTATACGCGAGCGCGGCGATTTGGAATCTTATACGTGCGCCTCGGGAATTACGCCGTCGGGAACCGTTCACATCGGCAACTTCCGGGAAATTATCTCGGTTGATTTAGTTGTACGTGCGTTACGCGACCGCGGCAAAAAGGTACGCTTTATTTATTCGTGGGATGATTACGATGTGTTCCGCAAAGTGCCTGAAAATATGCCGGGAAAAGAAACGCTGCAAAACTATCTGCGGTATCCCATCACAATGGTACCCGACACAACCGGCCGCGACACGTCTTACGCGCGTCATCACGAAGTAGATGTAGAGCAGGTGCTGCCGAGAGTCGGTATTCATCCCGAATTTTTATATCAGGCTGAACGGTATCGCAGCGGCATGTATGCCGAAGGGATGAAAAAAGCGCTGCAGAACCGCGACAAAATAAAGGATTGCTTAAACCGCTACCGCGATGATGAGCATAAAATTCCCGCAACGGAAGAATATTGGCCGGTTGCGGCTTTTTGCTGCAACTGTAATAAAGACACTACCGAGATTGTTTCTTACGACGGCGAATACGGATTGGAATACCGCTGTACAAGCTGCGGTCATCAGGAAAAGGCCGACTTACGCACCTCAAAGGAATTAAAACTCGGATGGAGAGTTGACTGGCCGATGCGCTGGCAGTTTGAAAAAACGGTTTTTGAACCTGCCGGAAAAGACCATCACAGCCAAGGCGGTTCTTTCGACACGGCGCGGCTTGTCGCGGATGAAGTATATGATTGGCCTGCTCCGGTCAGCTTTCGCTACGATTTTATCGGCATTAAAGGCTTGCCGGGTAAAATGTCCTCGTCAAAGGGAAAGGTCATCAGTCTGTCCGATGTCTTGAACGTGTATCAGCCTGAAATTGCGCGGTACTTGTTTGCCGGAACGAGGCCGAACACGGAGTTTTCCATCAGCTTCGACTTGGACGTTATCAAAACCTATGAGGACTACGATAAAACCGAGCGTATCGCATGGGGTGTCGATAAGGCTAAAAACGATGAGGTGTATGCGAAAGAACGCCGCATCTATGAACTTTCGCAGGTTGAAGGGATGCCGCCGTGCATAGCCTATCAAATTCCGTTCAGACACCTCTGTAATCTTTTACAAATTAACGCCGGAGACATCGCGGCGGTCATGAAGCTTTTGCCGGATATGAAGGAAGAACAGCGGGAGCGTTTTGAAGCACGGGCGAAGTGCGCATGGTATTGGATTACCGAATGTGCGCCGGAAGACTTCCGGTTTGCACTGCGTACCGACGGCGGCAAGGCGGAACTTTCTGCAGCCGAAACCGCTGCGCTCTGCAAAATCCGCGATGAGCTGTTACCGCAGATGGATGCGCTTGATGAAAAAGCTTTTTCAACTGCGCTGTATGATGTAGCTCATGCGTGCGAAATCGAACCGAAAGCGCTGTTTACCGCCGTCTATCAGGCGTTGATTGGGAAAGACCAAGGACCGCGCCTTGCCGGTTTTATGAAGATAATCGGAAAGGAACGGCTTGCACAATTGCTTTCATTTTATTAGAATACTGCGCAAATGATGGCACAAGGTTGTAATGCGGTTTTGAATGTACATTCTACTTTAAAAGACAGGCAAGAGGTATCCCATTTTTGCCGCTTCATCCTTTGCAGCCGGTTGTTATGTTATTATTGAATTTTTTAAACGCTCTTTTTTAAGGGCGTTTTTTTTTGTGAACACGGATGGGCATCTCTAAAAACTCGGTTAGATTTTTAGAGATGCCCGACGAGTATTTTTATAAATTGTTATACTGTAATAATTTATAAAAATACATCGCAAAAAGTTTAAGGAAAACCTCTAAAAAACTGAAGTTTTTAGAGGTTCTCGGATGCTTTAAAAAGCCGACCGCGTTTATGTATTTAATTTAATAGAGGAGTTTGATATGAAACAAGTTATTATGGAAGCGGAATCGCTTCAAGGCTATTTGACGTCGAAGGATAATGCATATCTCAAAAAATTAGATGAATTGTATAATCAGACAATGCAACAATTTACACGGCTCGATACTGCCGCGGATATAAAAGAAAAAGATGCGGCTGAAACTGAGATTATCGCATTATATGATAAAATGGGAAAGATTTTGCAGGAAATCTGTAAAGAAGTGCCTCAGCTCAAGGTGTATTCATTCATTACTGATTTTGCAAGCCATGCGGAAGCCTCTCGCGTTATGGCGAAACTGCGCAGCAGCGAAACCGGTCATAACGAATTCATCTATTATACTCAGCGCGCCTTTGAAATGCTGTTCAAACTTGCGTATAGCGGAAGCCACGAAGACAGCAAAAACTACCTTATTTCCAAAACGCCGGTTACCGTTCCCGTACAGAACTATGCCGTACATAAAATCTGCGACATCGATCATAAGATAGAAAATACCGTCATGTGTGTTATGCTGCGCGGTGCACTCCTTCCGTCGATGATTATGTCCAAGGAGATTGAAGAATATTCCTCACACGGCTATGTAACCCCGTTCGCACTGTTTAAGATTAAACGGGATGATACAAAAAAAGTCGACGATATGCAGTACGTACTCAATTTGGATATGTCGTATTTCAATTTAGAAGACTTGAACGGGAAAGACCTGATCTTTGCAGATCCGATGAATGCAACCGGCGGCAGTTTGATTACTGTTGTCAAATACCTTGAACGGCAGGGAGTGAAACCGAAATCGATCAGCTGCTTCCATGTTATCTCATCGCTCAAGGGAGCTTTGTGTGCCGCCCGCGCTTTAAAGAACTGTACGGTGTATACACTGTGGATGGATCCTGCACTAAACTCCGCCGCGTATATTCTTCCCGGGCTGGGAGATGCGGGCGATAGGATCAACGGGATTGATGAAGCTGAACATCCGCGGAATATGATTCAGCTTATTGCGGATTACGGCGCGACTATTGCAGGTTTGTATCGTCATCAGTTGAGAGCGATTGAGAATGTGGTGCTTCAAAATAAATAAGCGTATCGATGAGAGAGTGGTTCAATTGACGACGGGAGCGGTGGTTCAACGAATTACAGCTGTTAACTCCGCTGAGGACGTCTACAATATTGTCGATCGGGTACCGAAAAACAGCATACTGTTTGTTCTCCTTTTTTTTATAACCGCTGCCGGTCTGTTTGCAAAGGGCAGTGTTGATTCCGAGACAGCAAAAGCCTATTTTGAAATTGCTCAAGCCTATACCGAGATATCCAAGTACGACAAAGCGGCGGAATTTTACCTAAAGGCGGCAAAAGATCCTGCGCATAAAAATGCGGCGGAGTATAATTTGGCACGAGTGTATGGGCTGCAAGGCGATTGGGAAAAGGCAAAGAATATTTTTGAACGGCAATACAAAGAAGCGCCCGGTAATGTGTTGATTGCAAAGGCGTATGCCTACAGCCTTGCAGCAACCGGCGACGAAGCGCGCGCCTGTGAAATGTATAAAAAATTGTACGATGAGGATTCGGAAAACCCCGAAGCGGTGCTCAATTATGCCCGTATACTGATTCTTTCCAAACGGTACGACCAAGCGCTTTCTTTTATTGAGGAGATGAAAACTCGATTTACCGAAAGTAGCGAAAACAAAGCCTTTGCCGAACTGGAAGAAAATATCAAGAAAGCGCAGAAAGAGCCGGAAAAACAGAAAAAAGAACCGCAGCATCAGGAAGAGCTGAATAAAGACGGTAAAGCGCAAGAAAAGCAGGATAAAGAAGAGCGGAATAAGGGCGGTACCGAAAACCGATCGGGAAAAGCCGCCTCCAATTCCAAGGCTGAACCGAGTACTAATTTTGAAAAGGCGAAGGTAGATGAAAGGTAGATGATAAGAAAAAAGCATAACAGGTTTGCCAGCAATGTAGGGTTTATTCTCGCTTGTGTCGGCTCGGCTGTCGGTATGGCGAATGTGTGGGGTTTCCCCTACAAACTTGGAAGCAACGGCGGCGGCGCCTTTTTGCTCATCTATATCTTATTTGTTATCCTTTTCGGATATGTCGGGCTTTCCGCGGAATACGCAATCGGCCGCCGCAGCGGTACGGGGACGCTCGGCTCCTATGCCTATGCATGGAAGCACGGCCGCAAAGACCTTGAGGGCATCGGTAAGATAGTCGGATGGCTGCCCTTGGCGGGTTCAATTACAATCGCCATCGGGTATGCCGTTATCATCGCGTATGTACTCAAGGCTTTTACGCAGTCCGTATTGGGCAGTATTATGACGGTAGAACCCGGACAGTGGTTTGAATCCTTTGCCTTTCAGCAGTTCAGCGTTGTGCCCTATCATATGGTTATTATTATTGTAACGCTGCTGACCATTGTGCTCGGTGCACATACAATCGAAAAAACAAATAAAATAATGATGCCGCTTTTTTTCATATTGTTTGCGGCATTGGCAGTTCGTATGGCATTTTTGCCCGGCGCTTTTGCAGGGTATACGTTTTTATTTACCCCCGATTGGAATCATTTAAAAAATCCGTCCGTGTGGATAACCGCGATGGGGCAGGCTTTTTTCTCATTATCTATTACCGGCTCGGGAATGATTGTCTACGGCGCTTATTTAAGTAAAGATCATGACTGCGTAGCGGGAGCAAAAAATACCGCACTGTTCGATACCATCGCGGCGATTGTTGCAGCTCTTGTGATGATCCCTGCGTGCTTTGCTTATCGGATGGATCCCGCAGGCGGTCCCGGTTTGCTATTCGTTGTCCTTCCTTCCATTCTTCAAAAAATGCCCGGCGGCAGAATATTCGGTATCATCCTGTACCTTGTCGTCGTGTTCGGAGGAATTTCATCCTTGCAAAATATGCTTGAAGTGGTCGCCGAATCGCTGATGCACACGTTTAAAGGCTTAAAACGCACCGCGGTGATTACCGTTCTTGGCGTCATCACCTTCGGCATCGGTGTATTTATGGAACCCATCGCAGAAACCAAGGGCGCAATTCTCGGCGGCTGGGGCGCATGGATGGATTTGGTCTCCACATATATTATCCCGATCGGTGCAGTGCTCGGCGCCGTTTCATGGTTCTGGGTAATGAAAAAAGATGAGCTTTTGGATGAAATCAACACCGGAGCAAAGAAATGCTACGGCAACGGCTGGTACTACCTTGGTAAATACGTGTACACACTCTTCGCGCTGTTTTTGTGCGTTGTTGCATTGATGCGCGGCGAGGGATTTTAGAGCATAGGCCTAATCCGGCTGTTGATGATGTGTCCCGGCGAATGCTATGATAGAAAGATGAGGCTGTTTGGCGAGGTATAGTTTAGATTGAAAGCGTGTAGTTTCTATGATATTATGGAAAAGGGCTAAAGGGTGTTATGGCGACAGGCTACCGGACTGCTTTTTAGGAAGAAAGAATGAAAAAAGTTTTTTTATTCTTGTTTTTTTTGATACAAACAGTTTTATCTTTTTCACAAGAAAAAAAAGCATTTATAGGAACAATTATTAGAGAAAATTTTTTTAAAGAGACAACGGAAATCAAAAATACTGAATCGGAAATTTATTGGCTCTTATATTGTGATGATATTACAAAGCGACAGTTAGTTTTTCGAGATGGAGATAATGGGTATTTAAAATATAGAAAATACCTCGATAAAAAAGTAATAGTTTTTGGCGAAGTCATGAACTGGGAAACTGCCCATCACAAAACGAAAGAACTTATTATTGTAAAAAATATGAAGGAGATAGATGAAACCGGACAGGAGATTTATAAATACATTTCAAACAATGTAATGAAAGCAGCTCAGTCAGTTATTCTTGAAACAACAAATGATAAAATAGATATATCAAAAATCAAAATTGTAGAAGACTTTGGAAATGTATCAAATCCATTTACAGGAGAATATTTCTATAGGGATTTCATTGCATATCCATACTACAGCATACGAAAATTCGGTTCAGCGATAGACGGTGAAATTGTAGAAATTTCAAAAACAACGGAAAGTTCTATCATAATAAAATCTGGTGACCTTGAAATTGAATACTTCGGCTGGATAACGCTTGATGAAAATTTAAAAGTTGGAGATAAAATTTTAAAAGGAACTTTTTTGGGAACATTATATGGTGGTGGTGATAGTGGAATGAAATTGAAAATAAGAATGAAATACAAAGATACAATTATTAATCCTTCTTTATGGTTCTAGTATTGAATATTTCAGAAAGCATATCAAACTTACTTTTTGAAATGAAATTGAACTTTCAGGCTAAGCAAGGTAGTGGTAGTAGTAAAATACTATAAACAATATGGAAGACGTGCTGATAATTAGTGATGTTTTATTTGAATTAGCGACTGCTTGACAATATTTTTATGATTTATCAACTAAATATGGAGCTTGAATGGATAAAAAGAATAGGGTTTTTAAAATCCTGAAAAAAGATTTGACATTATTTTTTATATGTCTTTTTTTGGGGCTTATTAGTATTTTTGTTTCAATTGCTCATCGGCTTCAAATAGATTCAATTTCATATACTGATCAAAAATGGATTGGAATCGTTTTTTCTGTTTTTTTGACTTATATATTATCTATATTAATATTTCTTCTTGTAAGCATTATTTTTCGAGCGAAAGATAAAAAATACAAAATATTTTTAGTAGATATAGTGTTATTAGCTTTTTTATGCTTGATATTTATTTTAATTACCTATATTGATTATCCTACATTAGTTTATATGGCTTAAAATCTGAGAAAGATAGAGAAATTTTACAATGAAAATATGCCTAATACCCGCTTCAAAGCCGACAACGCAGACAAGCCGCAAATGCAGATTAAACGAATGTTGAACGGCACCTTTAATGCAGGAGAAAAAATGAAATCAACTGAAGTATATAAAATTATAAATCTAATAATTAAGGAAGATTTTAAAGCATTAGGATATAAAAAAACTAAAGGTGGAATGCTTGGGTTTTATAAGCAAATAAATAAATTCTATGTAATATTTTGGTTTCAATGTTCTCAAAGTGCTTTTAATTTTTATACAGGATCAAAATTTACCATCGAATTTCAGCTAAGTGAGACAGATGGAATAGGCTCTGAGGCTATTGAGAGGCATAGAATAAGTCATTATTTAACACAAGAAGAATTACAATACATTACAAAAAAAGAAAATGAAATAAGAAAAAATATGAAAAAGCCGCCTTCAAATTATTCATTGCTAAATATGTCTGATGATATTAAAAAATGGTTTATGAAAAATTACGAACCCGTAAAAGATGTATATAATAATGATACAGATATTTGGCTTAGATATATTGAAGAAAAGAATATAAAAGAATGGGCTGAATATTTTAAAAATATAATCAAAAGAATAGTAGGTGTCTTGGAGCAAAAAGCAATGAGTCAGGAACGCCCATTAATAGTAATTGGTTGATAGTAACATAAAAAAACAATCCCCTTACTGCTTAATGGAATAGAACCCGCCTTCTTCTGCAACAAAACCTTCGCGGATGAGACCTTCGAGCGCTTTATCGAAGAGAAGCTTTTCCGTCTGAGTATTGCCGTACAGCTCTGCATATTCTTGACTATTGTGTGCCGTAAGGGTTCTGATAACTGCTCCCCGCGCCTGTCGTACCGAACCTTCAAACTTGGACTGTTTGGTATAATGTCTGCTTTTTCTGTTCGGATTGACGGTTTTCTTTTTTAATTCCGCGCCGTAATCCATCAGTGCGTAGTACCAAAGCCGCGGATTTTCTTTATACAGTGAGGATTCGATATGTGGAAATAGTTCTTTATCGCTGATATCGGTTCTGTCTTTAAAAAAGAAAAAGATAAACACCGCGCGGATATTCGTTTCGATAAATACGTTGGGCCTATTGTAGGCAAATGTCGAAATCGCGGCAGCCGTGTAGGGGCCGATACCCGAAAGCGTTTGAAGTGTTTCAGGAGCATCGGGAACAACTCCGCCGTATTCGCTTACAATGGTTTGGGCGCACTGGTGTAAAAAACGCGCGCGGCGGTTGTATCCGAGACCTACCCACTGCTCAAGCACCCGCACGAGGGAGGCAGCCGCAAGGTCTTGCACTGTGGGGAACACTTCCAACCAGCGGTTATATTTTTCCACCACCCGTTCGGTCTGCGTTTGCTGCAGCATAAATTCGGACACGAGGATGGAGTACGGATCGTTCGTTGTGCGCCACGGAAAAAACCTGCCGTGTGCGGAATAATAATCTAAAATCGCTTTTTGAAAATCGCTGTAATCGGGTGTGTGTACGGATTCAAAAGTATTCATAGGTTTTCTATTGTATGGATAATGTGCATAAACTTACGGTTATAGAATTGATATCCATTCATATTGCACGCTAATGTTCAGTTTATGATATGCTTTTGTTATGCATCTGCTTTCGGAACAATGAGCGAACGCCGTAAAAGTTCGTCTATGATGAGCCCTACAATGAGATCGGGAGTATAATGCTCCGTATCGATCAGCATATCGGCAAAGGCATAATCGGTATTGTCGATATTATACAGTTCTTTGTACCGGCGGGTATCGTCGCTGTCCCGCATCGCGGTAAACTCTTTGATATGCTCAAGGCTTCCCCCCTCCCGTTGAAAGATACGTTCCGCGCGTACTTCTTCAGAGGCATAAAGGTACACTTTTAAATCCGCCTCTTTCAGCATCCAAATCGCAAGGCGGGAACCGAGTACACACGATGATTTCAGCGCCTGTTCAACTTGGCGGTTATCGACAATACGGTCAAAACTGAAATCAGTCTTTGCTTGTTCAATGACTTGCTTTAACGGCATATCCAATTCTTTTGCGAGACTTCTAAAGGTGTAATTGATGCACGGAATACCCAACGTATCGGCCAGCAAGGTAGAGACCGTTGTGTTGCCGCAGCCGGAAGCGCCTGAGATCGCAATGCGCAGCTCTTTTTTTGCAGGAATAGCATAGTCGTTTTTCATCAGTGTATCCCTCATTCGATATTATGAGCCTGCTCGCGGATATTTTCCAGAGCATCCTTAGCGGAGATTACCGCTTGTCCGATTTCCGTCAGCTGATTTTTGGAGCCGATGGTGTTAATCTCCCGATTGATTTCCTGACATAAAAAATCAATTCTTCGACCGGGAGCTTCGTTTTCCGTAATTTCTTTTTCTAAAGCGGCAATATGCGCTTTTGCCCGTATAATTTCTTCATTGATTGTATACTTAACAAGCAACGCCGCGATTTCCTGCATAACACGCTGCGGATCCGGTTCACGCTCCATCAATTCGGAAAATTTCTTTTTCAACATCGTAGAAAAAAGTTCTTCCATCCTTGCAGCGTGCCGCTCAATCTCCGCAACCGAGTTGGAAAGTACGGCAAGCATTTTCCGTATGTCTGCGGATAATGCCTTACCTTCTTCAATCCTGCACGTGTTGAATTTTTCAGTCAACTCATCGAGGAGAGGAATAAGAGCGTGTTGCCAAAGCTCCTTATCAAAATTTTTATCGATTTGCAGCACTCCCTCTTGCCGTAAAATCAGGTCGAGCGTGATTTGATTTTCCATTCCGAGCGCATGAGCGATATCGGCGATGGATTTATAGTACGCTTGTGCAAGGGTAATATTGGGTAGAATGGGCTGCTCATTGTGTAATTTTTTTAAGCGGAGATAAAAATCGACTTTACCTCGTATAATACGCTTGGAAAAATACTTACGCAAAAACGGTTCGAGCTGAGTCATCGTAGACGGAATATTGATGTTGAGATCCAAAAATCGAGAGTTATAGCTTTTCAGTTCGCAGGAAATGTCGGTACCGTTCACAATGCCGTCAAGGTAGGCATAGCTTGTCATGCTCTTCATACGCGCGCCTTTTCGAGTAAGTCGTTATAAACGGCGCGGCCGAGTTTCCAATTATCGCCTGCTCCAACGGTGATAAATAAGTCGCCTGAACGCAGTTCATGTTCTACAAAGTCCTTTGCGTCCATAATCTCTTCAAAGTAATAAACCCGTTTGCGCCGCTTTTTCATTTGGTCGAATAAAGTTTTGCCGTTTATCGATCCGTTGTATTTTTCCCGTGCCGAAGCATATATCTTATGCAGGATCACCGTATCGGCGTAGGAAAAGGCGTCGGCAAATTCGGGAAGCAGCGCTGCGGTACGCGAATAGGTATGCGACATAAAATCCGCGATAATCCGACGTTTAGGATAAAAGTCATGTATACCTTTGAGCGTTTTATAAATTGCGGTCGGATGGTGTCCGTAATCGTCCATGAAGAGGATGCCGTTGACTTCGCCCAAAATTTCACTGCGCCGTTTTGCCCCCTTAAACGAAGCGAGGCTGTTTCTGATCGTGGTGAGATCGGCGGCGGTAACCTCTTTTCGCTCCTGCTTGATAAGTCCGATTACCAGCGCGATAGCGGCGGCGGCATTGAGGACGCTGTGCTCTCCCGGAATACCAATGCGGAATTCTCCGCCGAAGCCGCGCAGAGAAAAAACCGACTGCCCGTTTTGGATGCCGAGGGTTTTAATCCCGTAATCGCCGTGCGCCGTTTTGCCGTAAGGCGTTAAGACAAGATCGGGACGGGAAGAAAATGTCAATTTTGCCGCCTCCCGTGCTCCCGCATCATCGGAGCAATAGATCAGTTCGTTGAACTGGGGCAGGCGGTCGATATACTGTAAAAAGGCGGTTAATATGTCTTCGTATTTAGGATAGTAGTCCTGATGATCGCTTTCGATGCTGGTAAGCACGATTTTTTGAGGATGAAAAAATAAAAAGTTGCGTTTATATTCGCACGTTTCAGCCACAAAATACTTTGAACCGTTGATAACCGTACACCCGCCGCCGAAGTTGGACACGGCGCTTCCTGCCAATACGGAGGCGCTTAAATGTAAGTCCTTTAAAAGAGTACCTGCGATACCGGTAGTCGTTGTTTTGCCGTGTACGCCTGCAATACCTGCCGAATAGCTGTGCTCGGAAAAAGCGCCGAGTGCTTCGGGATAGCTCATGCGCGGGAGATTTTGCTCCGCAGCGGCATGCAGCTCCGGATTTTTATCAGGCGTGTAAGCCGTCGAGTATATGATCAGTTGGGTGGAAGCAGGGATATTTGAAGGCACAAAAGGACTGCTGACCGGTATATTCAGCTTACGCAGCAGTGCATCAGTATAAAATTCATCGCTGACATCGCTGCCGGTCAATATTGCACCTCGCGAAACAAGCAGCTCCGCTAAGGCCGCCATACCGGTTCCTTTTATACCGATCATATGTATATGATAACCGGAGAGATTTTCCGGCAAACGGGTTGTAATCATAGAGGAATATAATAATGGAAAAGTTTGTTTTAAACAAGGCAAAGCTTTAACAAGGGCTTGACACCCAATACCGTCTTGTGTACTATAAAACAGCCTTTGGGACTATAGCTCAGCTGGATAGAGCGTCAGATTCCGGATCTGAAGGCCGGCGGTTCGAATCCGCCTAGTCTCATTCTGTTAAAATATATCTAATTTCCGGTTTCTTTTCTCCGTTCTTGCCTACTTGACTTAAATGCTATTTTACTTGATATGCTTAAATGCAGGTAGAAATATTTAGGAGCTATATGAAAATTGTTTTTATTACCGGTGTGTCCGGAACGATGGGATCCGAAGCATTAAAACAGATTGCTCAAACGGGAGCATTCCGGTGCCGTGTTCTATTACGACCTAAAAAGGCGAATATAAAGCTGGCAAAAAAGCTTCAGAAAAACGAAAACATTGAAGTGTTGTTCGGTGATATACAAAACTGCGAAGACTGTCTTGTCGGCGTAAAAGATGCAGACTATGTGCTTCACTGCGCAGCGATTATTCCTCCTGCTGCCGACCACAATCATGATGCTGCATTCCGTACGAATTGGATGGGGACTCAAAATCTGCTTAATGCTGTGGTAGAAAACGGACAAATCGAAAAGACAAAATTCGTTTACATAGGCACCGTTGCGGAATACGGTAATAGAACATTCAAACACCCGTGGGGACGAGTCGGCGATCCGCTTTTGCCGAGTGCGTTCGATATGTATGCGGCAAGTAAAGTAAAGGCCGAGCGTGCGGTTATTGAATCTCCTTTATGCTGGGTTTCGCTGCGGCAAAGCGGCATCTTATATGACGACGTGCTTTTCAATAACATGAATGACGGGCTGATGTTTCATACGTGCTGGAATACGCCGATAGAATGGGCAACGGCGCGTACATCCGGCCTACTTTTGAAAAATCTCGTTGAAAAAGATACAAACGGAACGCTTAGGCCTGATTTTTGGAAAAAGGTATACAATATCGGAAACGGAAAGGATGCCCGTGTTACCGGCTTTGAAACACTTGACCGCGGTTTTAAAATGATGGGACGGAGCGCCGAGGAAATTTTCCGCCCCGAATGGAATGCAAGCCGCAATTTCCATTGTATGTGGTTTGCCGATTCTCATATATTAAACAGCTATCTTGATTTTCAACATGAAGGGTTTGAAGCGTTTTTTTCAAAGCTTGAAAAAAAATTGTGGTATTTTAAATTGGGAAAACCGTTCCCGCGCCTTGTGCAGCGTTTTTCGATTATGCCGCTGCTGAACACAAATAATGCCCCGGTCTTTTGGGTTACGCACAACCTCAAAAAAAGAGTTGATGCCTTTTTCGGTTCGTTGCAGGCGTATAATGCAATCCCGCGCAGCTGGGAAAAATTCCCGTTATTGTGCAAAAATCAAAACCCTGAAACCGGTGCTGAGTTAGATTATGCGGCATTAAAAGACGAAGCATTGCTTGCGGCAAACAATATGCTTTTAAATCACGGCTATGATGAAACAAAGAAGCCGGATGAACTTGATATTGAAGATATGCAGCAGGCAGCAGCTTTCAGGGGTGGCAAGTGCAACAGTACAACAATGACCCGCGGCGATATGTACCGTCCACTGCAATGGCAGTGCCATAATGGTCATCATTTTTCGGCGACTCCGTATTTGGTGCTTAAAACAGGCCATTGGTGCCCCGAATGCTGCAGCGTACCGCCGTGGAATTTCGGAGAGCTTGCAAAACACATTCCGTTTTATGCGCAAGTATGGTACGACGACCACACGAGTGATGAAACGGAATCGTATTCAGCAGAGGATGCCCGCGATATATTCGCCTACGAAGCAGGTTCCTCTAATATACAAAGGGGATGATACGCTTCGGTTTATAGCGGGCAAATTCGTCGGGGAAGTCTTGCGCATATTTTTTATACAAGGCATGAGACCGCGGTACTAAGTTACAAGCCGTCCAAAATAAAAACAGGAAACCGGCGGATGACCATGTTAAAACCGCAAAGCCGAGCCATTCCACCAATTCACCGAAGTAGTTTGCACTGGTAACGTAGCGGTACATCCCCTTACACGGATAGTAATGCTTGCTGTCTCCATTTGATCTCAGCGAACGAATATAGGAATCGGATTGTATATTGATAAACATACCGGCACAAAATAATGCAGCACCAACGATAAAACGGGGATCGGCAAACCAGCGCACGTTATACATCTCTGCAGGAGAAAAATAAAAAATCCATAAACCGATTAAAAACGCATTGACCGTATTAAAGAGCATCCCCATTGATACTATGCTAAGCGGCATTTTACTGTTTCCCTTGAGTAGCATCGGGAAAATCAGCGTGCGCTGAATGTAGTGCGCAAGGAAGAAAGACACAAGCACTATCCGCACCGGTTTGTGTGCATAGTCGAGTATTGATAGTAAAGAAATCATAACGATAAGGGTGGGACACTCCATCAGCATCCATGCAGCTTTATTGTTAAAACTGAAGCCCCATTTTTTATTGATCAGCTTCCCGTACCCTGCCGGGATAAAATACAAGGCAATAAAACACATCAACCCTAACGCAAGCATTGTAATTTCAACAGTACAATATACAGAATATAACATTGCCACAGTATCATCGCTTTTCTTCTTTTAATCAACTATCTTTTGATGCGGAGTGTTGGGGAATGCAACTTTCCGCACGAATCAAGCGCCGGTATGAAGGGTTGACAGGCTGCATAAATACTCGTAGCTTACTTAAAAAGGCTGAATGAGATTATGGATCCTACGATACGATTGCTTCCCGCCGATGCGGTGTACACTGTGTATGAGCGGCTGCGGCAAGAGAACCCTGATCCGCGGAGCGAGCTGCATTGGAAAAATGTCTATACGCTGCTTGTTGCCGTGGTGCTTTCGGCACAGGCAACCGATGTCGGGGTAAATAAAGCGACTGCGCCTCTTTTTGAAAAAGTCGATACGCCGGAACAAATGGTTGCGCTCGGTGAAGAAGGACTGAAGGGTTATATCAATTCCATCAACTTATACCCGACAAAGGCAAAACGGATTATCGCGCTTAGTAAAATTTTGATAGACCAATATCATTCTGAGGTACCGCATGATCGAGCCGCATTGGAAAGTCTTCCGGGTGTCGGCCGGAAAACAGCAAATGTTGTGTTGAACGTAGGGTTCGGTGAACCCGCAATAGCGGTCGACACACACATCCTACGAACGGCGCCCCGTATCGGACTGTCTAACGGGACAACTCCGCTGGAAGTAGAACAAGATTTGATGCGCATAACACCCGAAGAATTTTTGCTGGACGCTCATCATTGGATACTGTTGCACGGCAGATATGTCTGTAAAGCGCGAAATCCTGATTGTGCCGGATGTAATCTTAATGATATATGCTTAAAAAACGGGGTAGGGGAGTAGAACCGTAACAAAAGGCGGCAGGAAGATTGGCTATCTGCTTCGCATTTCCGGCCTTGCTTACAATAGAGCCGTCCCCAGCCGCTGTTTTATTTTTTCATTGGTAGGGCGGACATCGTAATACGCCGCTTTAAAGGTGATTGTGCGGGCTGTAGTATCCCACAGTGCGAAATATGCAGGGAAATGCGTTTTATCGGCAAGCTCCGCCGCTCTATTTTCCGCTGCATCGAATACACGCGGAAAGCCTACGCTGCCAGGATTGACGATGCAGCAATCCTTATCGAGCGTAATCGTTTGTTCCGGTTCAGGATATAATGCGCCGTAGTCTTCTCGATCGGTGTAGTAGAAGGCAGCTTGATGGGTATGTCCGCAAAAGCAGAGTTTAAAGTTTTCGGCATATAAGTATTGAAGCGATATTGCCGTTTCTTGCCCTCCCTGCAGGTATTCGGTAAGAGGCTCCAATGGAGACCCATGTACAAGCAGCGTCTTTTCGGATAAAAAATAGAGAGGGTGCAGACCTGCCAAAAAGAATCGGCTTTTCCACGAGATAAGCTGTGCAGTCTTTTTTAGCGATCGGTGTGCGTTTTCACCGAACCAGCTGCTCGGGAGTCGCTTTAATAATCCCGCTTCGTGATTACCCGCCAGAAGAATACATGGACGGATGTGTCTTTTCAATTCTTTTATTTGCTGTATGCACGCTTCGGGATCGGGGCCGTAGCCGACCATATCGCCAAGCGAGATAAAGCCGCCATACTGCCCTTCGACGGAATCCAGCACAGCGTTGAGTGCTTCCATGTTTGCATGGATATCGGCCGTTACCAGTATCTTCATAATGAGAGGAATATATCATACCGTATGCCGGAAAAACTTACAACAAGACTTTTCAACAACCTCCGGGATAGCTTTCAATCGGATTGGAAACTGCTCTCCGAGACCGAACATTTTCTTGCTTCTACCCCCTTGCAGCGAAATTATGAACAGCAGTTTGCCCTATGGCGTAAACAGCTGCAAATAGAAAAAAATGATGCGGTACGTGCATCGATACGGGGAGAAATCATTGCATTGAGAAAAGCGCTGCGTCTGGAAGGATATGATTTATCGCTCGGTTCAATTCAACTTATTGTAGAAGATTTTGTCAACGATGATGCGGCTGCCCGCGGCTTCCAACGGGTTGTGATCTGCTTTTGCGATGCGGGGGTGTTTTGGTTATCGGGAGAAGCCAATCATCTTGAACTTGCCGGTGATCTACAGACCGAGTTGGAACGTAAACGGCTGTATGTTCATCCTGAGATGCATTATCTTTGGTTTCTATGGAAACGAAATGCTTTATTACTCAGCGGTTCCGCAACTGAAACAAAAGAAGCTTTCGAGCGGCTGCAAAAACGAGCTCAAGCAAACCCACAAAAGATATTGCGGTATCTTAAAGCGTTATAGGATCAGTCTTACTTGTCTTTTCGCTGTTATTTTAGTACCTTCATCCGTAATTAACATACTTTGATAAGGAGTACAGGGGAATTGAGTTTTCCGTACAGATAGATACTTCGTTTATAAACCGTTAGGAGATATGATATGGACATGGATTTATACATAACAAAGCATCGGGTCATGCAAGATTACCTTCGCCAGCTAACCAACCTTGTAAACGGTACTATAGACAAGGCAAATGCGCCATTAATTGCAGAGCTTATTAATAAAACAACGGGTGTATTGAATATGCACCTTGCCTCCGAGGATCATTTTGTTTATCCAAAATTATTGGAGAGCAGCGATGAGAAAATTCGATCAATTACCCGATCATATATGAATGAAATGACCGGCATAGCGGATTCGTATCTCGCCTTTCATAAAAAATTCAACACGCCGTCAAAAATACTTGCGGATATCGATGAATTTAAGCGGACTTTTAAAAAAGTTCGGGATGCACTTTTGCTGCGCATAGATCGCGAAGAAAAAGAACTGTATACGTTTACTGTTTAAAAGTTTCCTGAAAAGGCAATGCGCGGACTTGCAATTTCCTCTTTTTGCTCCTATAATTGCAACTATGCTGAGCCAACGCATCGGATTTTTGCAGTACCAACCGCCTCTTTCCAAAGTGCAGTTGTTATTTTCAGTAGCGGCATATTTGCAAAAGGTAGTTGACATAAAAATAGTCGACGCTACAATCACTCAGCAACTCAGCAACTCAGCAACTCAGCAACTCAGCAACTAGACTGTGCCCTGATAAACGGGCAATTTTTTCATTTAAGCAACACCATTATTATTTTTTCTCATCAATTTTTGCAGACGGCAAGCGTACTGTTAGGCTTTTTTATTTTAAACCGCAAAGGGCGCTAAGTATGCGGAGAAAGATAGAGAGGAGAGTTGATAAGGATATTCCTTCTAAAACCTTAGCATTTTCTGCGAGCTTCGTGGGTGCATTAAGAAAAAGAACTGCAAAGCACATTCCCTATTCCCAAGATTCAAGTATAAATTTCGTACCACATAATTACACATTATGCATTATAAATTATCCATTATTTTCAGCTTTTTATCGTAGGAGCCGTCCTGCAGTATGGTTTGATTCAGGGTAAACGGAGCCGTAATTGGTAATTTGTAATGGATGAAAGCCATAAGCGAAGCCTTTGGTGCTTTGAGGCAAAATAATGATAATAGAGGAGAAATACGTATGAATACTAAAAAGGAAAAGAGCGGAAAGCTCTTAGGTTTAGCAGCGGCAGTGCTGCTTACAGCAGTGTTAGTGTTTACCGGCTGTCCCAATGCCGCGGGTGGTAACAGCGGAGGCAGTATCACACCGCCTGCATCTGCCGGTAGTTATAATGCAGCGACCGGTAAGGGTGTAGTAGGCGGCGTAGAGTTTACGATGAAAGGGATTGCAGCGGTAACAAACGGAAACCTTGGGCACATCGATGAGAGTGATAACGGAGTGCATACGGTAAGCCTTACTGCCTACCGGATAGGCGAAACGGAAGTAACGCAGGAGCTGTGGCAGGCTGTGATGAGCAATAATCCGAGTTATTATGACGGCACTTCCGGTAAAGAACCTGTATCCGGCGAAACGCAAGAAAAGCGACCGGTGGAAAGCGTGGACTGGTATGAGTGTATAGCGTTCTGCAATGAGCTTACCAAGAAGGTAGCGGGGTTAGGAGAGAGTGAATGTCTGTACTATAGTGATGCAGGTTATACGAACGTGTATACAAAAGAAGATGCAGGTGCAAAAAAAGAGGTGTATTTGTATACAGACATGAATAAAAAAGGGTTCCGGTTACCGACGGAAGCGGAATGGGAATGGGCAGCTATGGGCGGAAAAGACTATAAATGGTCTGGAACAAATGTCGAAAGCGAACTTAAAGACTATGCGTGGTACAGGGCTAATAGTAATAATCAAACGCATGAAGTAAGGAAGCAGACTGCGAACGGATACGGCTTATACGACATGAGCGGGAACGTATGGGAATGGTGCTGGGACTGGTATAGCAACACTACGCCTGCGGGCGGGCAGGACCCGACTGGCCCTGCTGCTCCCGGTGCTGACCGCGTCGATCGCGGCGGCAGCTGGGACGGCTATGCAGGCGACGCCGCTCGTGCGTATCGGGGCATCAGCAATCCCGGCAGCCGCCGCAGCATTCGTGGCTTGCGGCTGGTCTCGCGTCCCTAGAGCTCACACATTTTGCCGGAGAGGTAGAGCAGCTGCGGGCTGTTGAGCAGTGTACGTCCGTGTACACTGCTCAACGATAAGTTTTTCTATCGAAAAACTTACTACTGTTTGGAACCGCCGCCGTCCGTGGCGGTATGTGGCGAATCCGAACAGGCAAAATGTGTAGAGGTGCACGTGTTTTGCTGTAGAGCGTGTGCATATCCGCCAAGGAGGGCGGGGATAGTAAACAGAATTTGATGAAGAAAAACGAACGATAAGAGGCTGGAAGGTAGAGACGTTTTAGTTCAATATAACTCCCGCACCAATCCGCCACGGACGGCGGTACTGAAACGAGTTAGTGTGAAAGTCACCACTGTTTAGCTTTTATTTTCAGAACTATGCTTTGGAACCAAGGTGGGTTCTTAGGGCAGAGCCCCGCCCAAGAATGTGCGTCCTTGCACATTCTTGGGCTACGAGTTCGCAATGCGAACTCGCTGCTGCGTAGAACCACCGCCATCCGTGGCGGTACTGCGGTATGTTGATTTGGCAGGAGTGCAAACGCACCAGGTAGAGTAGATAAAAGCGCAGAATAATTGAGGCCGTGAGACCATTTGAACCGCGAAGAGGTTCAACTCTGGTTGAACGACCTCAATTATTCTGTGGGGATGCTAAGAAATAGCCTGATGCGTTTGCACGGGGCTTGACTTTCTTTTGAAATTGTGGAATACTCGTTCAGTCTTGCTAAGACGGTTATGTAACGGGCCATTAGCTCAGCTGGTAGAGCAACAGACTCTTAATCTGTGGGTCGCAGGTTCGAAGCCTGCATGGCTCAGATGAATAGGAAGTTAAGTAGCCTAAAGGCTAGGACTTGACATTCCTAAGAATCATCGGTATATTGTTTCGACTCACTTTGTGAGCGAGAGTGGTGGAATTGGCAGACACGCCAGACTTAGGATCTGGTGCCTCGGCGTGAGGGTTCAAGTCCCTCCTCTCGCAGGATTCCACACTGTACATACCGAGCGATATATTTTGCGGGAATAGCTCAGTGGTAGAGCGCCACCTTGCCAAGGTGGATGTCGCGGGTTCAATCCCCGTTTCCCGCTCTTGCAGAAGCGATTCGGTACATCCGAATCGCTTTTTTTTTAACCGGATAGTGCCGGTGAAGAATAAAGTTCTCTTGCGAGAAACCCTTTTAGAATCATAAGGACATGCCAATGAATTTTACGAAAGAATTTACCCCTATCGAAAAGTCTCGGATGAAACTTTCGATTACCGTTAAACAGGATGAGGTGCAAAACCGATATGCGCTTTTAACGAAAAAATATGCGAAACAGCTCCAGATACCGGGCTTTCGTAAAGGCAAAGTACCGGTAAAAATCCTTGAACAGAAATTCGGTGATACGCTACGTGCCGAAACGTATGACGAAGTAATTCAGAATGTATTGGAAGAAGTGTTTGAAGCTGCGGATAAATATTCACGGCCGTTGCCGTATTCGCAGCCTGAACTTGATGGCACACCCGATTTCAAACTCGACTCCGACTTGGTGTTTACCGTTCTGTATGATGTACTTCCTAAAGTAGAAATCTCCAAGGTAGAAGGTTTTACGGTGTCCGTGCCTGAGGTAGCCGTTACCGATGCCGATATCGAAAAAGAATTGGAGCTGATACGGGAACGTAATGCACTTGTTATCGATTGTGGCGATAACGATACCGTGCAAAAAGATAATATCGTAACCATTAATTACGTGCAGCTTGATGATGCCGATGCGGAAATCGAAAGTTCAAAACGTAACGATTTTGTATTTACCGTCGGCAAGGGGCAGTTCCATTACGGCGTAGACGATGAGCTTATCGGTATGAAGAAAGGCGAAGAAAAGGTTATCACCAAGACATACTCTACCGGATATGCCGACAAAGAGCTTGCAGGGAAGACAATCAAGTTAAAGGTTACCGTTACTGCGTTGAAACGCAAAGACCTACCCGCTATTGATGACGACCTTGCACAGGATGTAAGCGAAAAATACAAGACGCTTGCCGACTTAAAAGCCGACATATCGAAAAACCTTACACGTCAGGTGGAAGATGTTTTGGAGCGGAAAAAGACCGACAACCTGCTTAAACAGATGGCGGAAGCTAATCCCATTGAACTGCCTGAATCTATGATTAAGGCGGAACTTGAAGGCCGATGGGCTATGCTGGCACAGCGGTTAGGTATGTCGCCCGACAACTTGGAAAAACTGACGGGCGGTGTAAACGGTAAGTTTTCTAAGGAATCTGCGATGGCTGAATGGCGAGCAGAGGCGGAGCTGCGGCTTAAGACTCGCGTCATTGTCGAAAAATTGATGGAAGAACGGGGAATCGCTGCCTCACCGGAAGATGTTGAAGCGGAATATGCTTCGATAGCCGAACGTACAGGAGCTTCAACGGCGGATGTTAAAAAGCATTATGAGGGTAGTCCCCGCGAAAAAGAATATTTAATCGATGATATTAAAGAGAAAAAACTCTACGCACAGCTTTTTGAGAAATCAACGGTAAAACCGGGCGAAAAGCTGACGGTGGAACAATTACTTGGAGAGGGAGCTGCCGATGTCGGAACAGATGCATAGCCTTGTTCCCTATGTTATTGAGCAGACAGGAAACGGGGAACGCAGCTACGATATTTTTTCGCGCCTGTTAAAAGACCGTATTATCTTTGTCGACGGTGAGATAACCGATGCAACCGCCGATTTGGTTGTTGCACAATTGCTTTTTCTGGAGTCCCAGAATCCCGACAAAGATATCAGTCTTTATATCAACAGCCCCGGAGGTTCGGTAACGGCGGGACTTGCCGTTTACGATACGATGCAGCATATTCATCCTCATGTGCAGACCATCTGTCTCGGACAGGCTGCAAGTATGGCTGCCGTACTTTTGGCAGGTGGAAGCAAAGGGAAACGCTTTGCACTACCTTCCTCTCGCGTGATGATCCACCAACCGTGGGGCGGCGCACAGGGGCAAGCCAGTGATATTACCATACAGGCACGGGAAATACTCCGGTTAAAAAAACTGATTATTCAATACTGTGCCCATCATACCGGGAAAACGGAAAAGACAGTTGCCGAGGATATGGAGCGGGATTTTTTTATGTCTGCGCAGGAGGCTTGCGAATACGGCATTGTCGATATGGTCATGGATAGGAGAAAAAATGCCTAAATTAAGAAGTGATCCTTCTTTGGTTTGCTCTTTCTGCGGAAAGCGTGAGGATGCAGGCCGTAAAATTGTCCCCGGTCCGGGAGTTGCCATCTGCGATCATTGTATCCAGCTTTGCAAAGAATATTTGGCCGCCTATAAGATGGCAATGCCTTTACAGCTTTCGGGGGATATTCCGACGCCGATGGAATTAAAGGCCTATCTTGATGAATATGTCATCGGGCAAGAGAAAGCCAAGCGAGTTTTATCGGTTGCCGTTTATAATCATTATAAGCGAATTATGCATCCTCCTATAGATCGGAATGCTGTTGTTATTGAAAAATCCAATGTTTTACTGATAGGCCCGACCGGTTCGGGAAAAACGCTGCTGGCGCGGACGCTTGCACAAAAGATGAAGGTGCCCTTCGCTATCGCAGACGCGACTACTTTAACCGAGGCCGGTTATGTCGGAGAAGATGTCGAAAATATCCTTTTAAAGCTTATCCAGAATGCCGATGGCGATATTGCCCGTGCAGAACGAGGTATTATCTTTATTGATGAAATTGATAAGATTGCGCGGAAAAGTGAAAACGTGTCGATTACCCGTGATGTTTCAGGCGAAGGCGTCCAGCAGGCTCTGCTAAAAATTGTCGAGGGAACCGTTGCTTCGGTGCCTCCGCAAGGTGGCCGTAAGCACCCTAATCAGGATATGCTGAAGATTGATACATCCAATATTCTGTTTATCTGCGGTGGCGCTTTTGTCGGGCTTGATGCAATTATTCAGACGCGAGTTGCAGAGAATCCTATGGGCTTTGGTGCGGATGTACGGTCTGCAAAAGAAAAAAATTTGCAGGAATTATATGACAAGCTCATTCCCGACGATTTGGTAAAGTTCGGTATTATTCCCGAATTGATCGGACGGCTCCCCATCAGTGTCTCGCTTAACGATTTAAAACTTGCAGATTTGCGCCGTATTCTTGTTGAACCCAAGAACGCGATTATCAAACAGTTCCAAGAATCGTTTAAGCTTGATAATGTTAAACTGACTTTTGATGATGCCGCACTTGACGCTATTTCGCAACAAGCGCTGGATCAAAATACCGGTGCACGAGGTCTCCGTTCTATCGTAGAAAAACTGATGCTTGATGCAATGTTTGAAGCGCCTTCAATGAAAGGCCAAAAATCCTTGCATATCACAAAGAAGGTTATTGAAGAAACGGAAAAGCCTGAGTTAAAGCTGATCTCGGAAAAAACGGCATAGTTTGCCGAATTGTATTTTGTTTGGTTTATTTTTTAAATAACATCAAATGCCATAAAAAGAGCCGGTGCATTAAACGGACAGAAGCTAAAACTTCAACCGTTAGCGTCGGCTCTTTTTATATTCGCGCCGCTTTAATTAAAAAAATGAGTTGCGGTTTAGTTGCGATATTGTACACAGATGAGTGCGCCCAGTACCATCAGGTGAGCAGAGAGCTGCTGCAGGTAGGTTAGTAAACCGTGCACACCATGTATGCCGCTGTTAAATGTTCCGATAAAATCAATCAAAATAATATTGATGATCCATAAAACGATAAAAATAATTAAGATTACATTTAAAATTTGAGGGGAGAGTGTAAATAGCCCCATCAGCAGGAAAAAACCGGCGATAAGTTCACATACGGCAATCGCGATGATGATGATTGTGCTTATTGTTGAACTTTTTACCAGCTGTGTAAGAAAGGTAACTACCGGATTTAAATTACCGGCAGTGGATTGCATAAGTCCTGTTACGCCGCTAACCAGTAAGAAAAAAACAAGTGCAATTTGTAAGATGGTGATCCCCATACTTCGTCTCATAAAAACCTCCGAGTATCTTTTGTAAGAGACATCCTAAAACTTCTATTTTTAAAGATGTCCTGTATAATATCGGCGGATAGCCGCTATATTTTTACGGCATTGGTAATTGAAAATGCTGGAAATTGTTTGCTCAATTCGGATTCTAAATAATTTATGAATTATTTCTCCCTCTTGCCTGAATATGACCTGCCGTTTATACTTCCCGACATGTGTAATCACCACTATGCAAAATCAATTCGTCAATGTCTTTTTTCTATAAAACCGATAGAAGTGCGCGGGGCAGATGTTACGGTGCATTCGCTTTCGTATGATTCGCGTGAGGTACGGACAGGCGCCGCTTTTTTTGCCTTGCCCGGGGTGCATACCGACGGTTCAAAATTTATCGATGCTGCTATTGCAAAGGGCGCCGTTGCGGTTATTCATGAAACAACACTTCCATTATATCAAGAACATATTTGTTATGTTCAAGTGCCGGATGTTCGCGCCGCAATGGCCGCTGTGGCTGCCGTTTTTTTTGACGAACCTTCCAAAGACTTGGTAACAATCGGAGTAACCGGTACGGAAGGAAAAACCAGCACCGTCGATTTTATCTGGCAGCTGCTGCGGCTTGCAGGGAAAAAAGCGGGCTTTTCTTCGACCGTATCTTTTTCATTTGGAGATAAGCCGGTCGCCAATCCGGCGCATCAGACTACACCCGAATCGATTACGGTGCAGGAACGGCTTGCCCGTATGCGGGATAACGGCTGCGAATACGCCGTTGTGGAAGCGTCTTCTCACGGGCTTTCTCCCCGAACGGCGCGGCTATTGCATGTGCATTTCGATGCAGGCGTATTTATGAATGTGACGCAAGAACATTTGGAATTTCACGGCACCTTTGAACAATACCGCTACGATAAAGCGAATTTATTTCGGTCATTAGATACCCATGACCATAAGAAAAAAAACGGAATGGTTGCGGCCTTCGGTATCGTCAATCTTGAAGATCCGTCTGCCACCTATTTTGCACAGGCAACAAATCAGCCCGTATTCGGATTTTCCGTGCGAAAAAATATCGATGGCGCTGCTGCGGCTGTTCCGTTTTCAAACTTTGCAGGCGGCTTATCTGCCGATAACGTGCATGAAGGGGAGTGCGGTTTAACCTTTACCATTCACGCATCGTTGAATGGTGTGCAAAAAACGTATGAGGCCGCCGCTTCGGTAACCGGCTTTTTTAATGTGTACAATATCCTCGCCGCGCTTATTGCCGTTCATAACTTAACGGGACTGTCGTTTGATATGCTTGTGCCGTTGCTGAATCGGCTTGTACCGGTAAGGGGGAGAATGTGCCGTGTTGAAGCGGGACAGCGCTTTGAGGTGCTTATCGATTATGCGCATACGCCGTCATCATTCCAAGCGATTATGCCGTCTGTTCGTGACCGTGTTAAAGCGAAAGGCGGCCGCGTGATTGCCGTATTCGGTTCGGGCGGAGAGCGCGATACCGTTAAGCGACCGGAGCAGGGAAAAATTGCCGGAGAATACTGCGATACGATCATCCTCACCGACGAAGACCCCCGCGGCGAAGACCCTGTCGAGCTTTTGGAGATGATTGCCGCCGGCTGTCCTAACAAGAAGCGTGGCGAAGAACTGTTTATCATTCCCGACCGGCCGGCTGCCGTCCGTAAAGCATTTTCCCTTGCGCAACCGAATGATGCGGTATTGTTGCTTGGAAAGGGGCACGAAAATTCGATTATCGGGAAAAACGGCGCCGTACCCTATGACGAATACACCGAAGCGCACAATGCCCTGCGGGAATTGCAGGATTTTTAATGTATAGGATTTACTGCAAATACTTGGCGTTTAAATTCCGAAGGTGTAAGTCCGTACCGTTTTTTAAAAGCACGGCGGAACGTTTGTGTATTTGCATAGCCGCAGCGTTCGGCCAAAGCACTAAGAGATTCTTTCGTGTTCTCCGCAATCAGCGCTTGAGCTTTTTCGAGCCGTTTATCTTCCAAATATTGAGCAAAACTTTTTTGCATTCTGGTACGAAAGAAATAGTATAGAAAATTCTCCGTCATCCCGAAATCCTGAGCCATTTGAGAAAGATTTAAAAGCGGATTTGCATAAGATTGTTCTATATATTCGGCAATATGATTTATAAGGGTTATGTCTTTTCCTTGGCATACATCTGCCGGCACCACATGTTTGTTGTCGTTTATTCGTGCGGAGGGGTGAGATTCCGGAAATGTGTAAAGAGAGGTCTGCAAAGAACTTTTTCGCGGTACGCGGAGCAATAATATGGCTGTATATCCGATATAAGATAAGAGAAAAATCATAAACACGGCGGATACGGCAAAACGTCCGGTTACTATGTGCTGCACGAATGTAAATCGCGGAATGCTTACAAGGAGGACGGTATCGGTGCCCCGTATCGGTTGCGCAAAGAGAAAATAAGATTTGCCGCGTATACGCT
The DNA here is from genome assembly GCF_024181185.1 of Treponema sp. OMZ 906. Taxonomy (NCBI): domain Bacteria; kingdom Pseudomonadati; phylum Spirochaetota; class Spirochaetia; order Treponematales; family Treponemataceae; genus Treponema; species Treponema sp. OMZ 906. The sequence continues at coordinate 571,086 of NZ_CP051196.1, forward strand.
GTTGTGTAATGATTATCGGCTCGTTGCTTTCGTCTGCGTTTTGTATCGATTTTGGCAAGGCCGATAGTATTGTTTGTATTTCAGATTGTACGGGTTCAGTTTCTTTTACTGCCCCGTCAGGGCGGATAAGCAATGGCCTACCTTTGCTGTCGATAAGCCAAAAGACGGCTTTGGTAAAAGCCGGAAGAGCGGAAAAAAGCCCTTCAAAATAGCTTGTTTTTAAAAGTATTATGAGCTTTCCTGCATTTGCTGCCGTGTTTGGCAAAGGAAAGGTCTGTTCAAATACAAGAAGCTTTCTCTGTATTCCTTTAGAAACCACCGAAGACTCGGGCAGCCATGCATTGACATACACAGGTCGTAGATAGTATTCCCGCCATTGTCTGCTGTTTAAATCTTGGAATGTAAAAAGAGTTGTATACATGGTATCTATATCAAAAAAAGCATTGTCCGCTTCCACTAAATAGTCGCTTTTTTTAGAATAAAGATACAGCGAATCGATTGCCGGATGCACCGATTTGACATAGGATAGCTGACGTTGTGCATTGATAAGTATTTGTATATCGGCAGAACCTTGTGCAATCGTATTCTGCATTACAAAGGCTTGTACATCGGTATTGATCATCAGCATATAAGAGAACCGCTGTATTTCACTCATTGTTAAATGAAGGGCATCGGCCGTTTTAATCAAAGTGTTTTTACAGGTATCCATTTGTTTTTTTATTGCACGGCGGAAAAACCGGTATTCAGTGACAGCTATCACGACACAGGCAACACAGCATAGTGCAAATAAAGAACGGGAAGCGGAAATTTTCTGTATGTTTCGGCGTAGCGATCGAATCGGCACAATAAAAAAAGTATACCATGTTTAGAGTAAAAATGCAAAAATTTAGATTAGTTTAGGCAAGGTAAACGCATCAGGCCGTTTTTTTAACAACCCAGCGGAAAAGTTGAGACTATTCGACCAGAGTTGAACCTCTTCGCGGTTCAAATGGTCTCACAGTCTCAACTTTTCCGCGATTTTTATCTACTCTACCTGATGCATTTACCTGTCTGTTGGAAAAATGTACGAAATTTTAAGTAAAATTTCGTACAGAAGGAGGATAACCTCTGAAAATATTTTATAATGCGGTTGCCCTGTTAGGTTAGGATGCTCCTAAAAAACTGAAGCTATAGGGCATCGCTAAAAACGAGGTTTCCGGTTTTCACCCAATATAAAGAAATGCCAAGAACCGTAGGGCTTCCCATTAACGATAACATCTTGCGTATGCTGCATACTGATAATATGTATGTCCTGCAAAAGCGCCGGAATGGTTTCCGCATCGGTAAAAAAGTGGGGAATACCGTTTTCCGGCCCATCTTCAACTTTAATGACGGTATTTTCATCAACGACGGGAAATCCTGCCTCCTTATAGCTCCACGCATTTTTTGAGCAGAGCGTAAGATACACTTCGCCGCCGTTTTTTACGACCCGTCTTATTTCAGAAAGTATTTTTTTAATACCGGCAGTATCCGTATGAGAAATCACATGGTACGCAAGGAGACAATCGAACGAATCATCCTGATATGGCAAAGCGCTCATATCCCCGCATTGAGCGATAATCGGTAAATTTTGTTCCGAAGCGGTTGCACGCAGCCCCTCAACAGCACTCTCCGATAAATCGATTGAATGAACGGTAAAACCTTTTCTTGCAAAAAACAGCGAATGCCGCCCCAATCCGCAACCGAGATCAAGAAAATGCGAATACCCCTTTTGCTTCCATCGCTCCGCCAAATAATACGCAATTTCCGCCGGCCGGTACCATATATCCGTTTCTATTTTCTCCCAATCCCATGCTTTATGTTCTACCATATATATACCACCTTGCAGCTTTTGCCTTTCCAGCGCTTTTAAAAATAGCCTGTCCGGAAGTGTACGTCCGTGTACACTTCCGGACGCGAGTTTTTGCATCGCAAAAACATCGCTTCTGTTTTGAATCACGGACATCCCCGCCCACGAATGTACATCCGTGTACATTCGTGGGCTACGAGTTCGCATTGCGAACTCGTTTCTGCGTTACACCCCGTCCATCCTTGGACGTTCTGAAGATACAAGGCGCGAGCAAAAAACACCCGCGTATACCTACTGTTCTTTGCGAGTACGCATGACCAGCGCTTTTGGAAATAGACGATGCAGATGCTAGGAGCCTAGCCGAAATAAAGCGGAGACACGCCACAGAATGTACATCCTGTACATTCTGTGGCTACGAGTTTAGCCTTACGTCTAAACTCGTTACTGATTTACACCCCCGCCATCCGTGGCGGTTCTGCTACGTTGAGCATTTATTGCAGAAACGGCATGGATGCCGCTCATACTAACCTGTAGCGACAACGCAGATGTGCCGTATCTCCAGCGCTTTTAAAAATAGCCTGTCCGGAAGTGTACGTCCGTGTACACTTCCGGACGCGAGTTTTTGCATCGCAAAAACATCGCTTCTGTTTTGAACCACGGACGTCCTTGTCCGTTCTGAAACTACAAGGCGCGAGCAAAAAACACCCGCAGACACGCCCAAAAATAAACATCCTTGTTCATTTTTGGGCTACAAGTTTGCAGGAGCAAACTTGCTTCTGCTTGGAACCAGCGGCATCCGTGCCGCTTCTGCCTTTCCAGCGCTTTTGAAAATAGACATCGCAGATGCTAGGAGCCTAGCCGAAATAAAGCGGAGGCGTACTTTTTGTACGTCGAGCATTTATTTCGGCGTAGCGACAACGCAGATGCGTTGTATATTTTCAAAAGTTTACTTGTACTGTCGGTTATAAGCAGTCTGCATATTCTCAAGAACTGCAGACAGCTGGAGCTTATCCAAATTCTTTAGATAGTTATCCCATTCCGTATCGCTGTTGATATCCATGGTACCGACCATGAATTTAACGGCGCTCTGGCGGATATAGTTGGCAAGCTCTTGCTTCACTGTAGAGAATTTTTCAATTTCTTCTGCAGTGTACTTTAACGGCGGCACTTCTTTATTGACATCTGCATAGGGTTTATACAGATTATGAGTTTCATCGTAGAGAACTTTCTCAAGGTTTTTCGGTGCATAGTAGTCGCCGCTGAGGTCAACAGCCTGTCCGAGTCGGAAAGATGAGATTTCGGCAATGGTTTGCCCTTGAATAAAGGTTACATTCTGCGGGTCTTTGTCGTTCCACGGCTTCAGCTGTTTCCAGATTGCTTTTTGCCCGTCTAAGCCGACATCTCCTTCGGCTGCCCATGCCCATGCATCACCTTCATTACCGTATTTCTGCTTAAGCGTACCCTCGGTGCTGTACATGTAATCAAAGTAGCGGAGGATTGCCTCGGCATGGGGTGTTTTTGACGAAAGAACGAGGGCGCCGGTTCCCGGTACGGATAAAAAGTTTACGGCTTCGCGTACTCCGTGCGGCCCCTGTAACGGTGCAATAGCTTGGAAGTGCAGGAAACGTTCTCCGCTTAATGATGAGAATTGGCCTCTCCAGCCGCCTGCAACGAATCCGACTACCGGCTGTGCGGAACTTTCAACCAGCTGTGTCAGCTGACTTGAATCCTGTGTAAAGGAACCGTTATAAATCAGGCCTTCTTTATAGAGCTTATTGATAAATTGTAAGGCTTCACGGTATGCGGGTTTATTTACCGCAGTATCGATTTTTTTATCGTTTAACAAATACCCGACATTACCTTCCGCCCCCGCAGAGATATTGGTATCAAGATCACAGTAGATAAACGAGTTGATGATAAAGCGTTCCACCTGATCATTCCAGCCGATAATGGAACCGGCAAGCGGTATTTCATCTTTTTTACCGTTACCGTTGGGATCGTTATCGCGGATGGCAACGAGCGTGTCATAGAACTCATCGATGGTTTCCGGCACTTTAAGTCCGAGTTTATCGAGGAATGGCTTGTACACAAACATCTTCGCGGCATTCGTACAATGATAGCAGACTTCCAGACGAGGCAGCGAGTAGATATTGCCATCCGTCATGGTCATAAAGCCCATTGCTCCCGGAAAATCTTCTAAAGCCTTAGTTAAATTGGGCAACGTACCGTCGGAATAGTATTTATTAAGCGGCATAAATAATTTTTCTTCCGTACCATAAGCAGTTTGATCTTTAAAGGTAATTCCCATGCCTAAAAATGCATCCGGTAAATCACCTCCTGCAAGGGTGAGCGGCAGTTTTTCCGGCGCTGCTTGCTCCGGTACCATAATCCAATTTACTTTAACGCCGGTTTTCTCTTCCATAAACTTGGAAAATTCGTTTGTGTTAAAATCTTCAACACAAGGCGGCTGCGCAACCATGATATTTACGGTAACAGGTTCGGATACAATAGGATACGTTCCTTTAGGCGTATACTTCCCTTTTTCCGCAGTTTCCGATGCCTTGCATCCGCTGATGATAACGCATGCAATAAGCGCCGTAGCGCACACAATACCGGTGATCCTTTTCATATTCCCTCCTTGATATCTAATATCGATATCTAAAATCGGCTTATAGCCTGATTTTCACTATTTTTAGCCCTTTACGGAACCAATCATCACGCCTTTTACAAAATATTTTTGTACAAACGGATAAATAACCAAGAGCGGCAGACTGGCCACCACGATAAGCGCATACTTGACGGTTTCCGCAAGACCCTGTACACGTACGGCCGCGCTCACATCCGACAGCATAGTCGGGTTCGTTTTATTCACGATTAAAATATTGCGCAATACAATCTGAAGCGGGTAGAGCTTTTTATCCTGCAAGAACACTAAGGCGTCAAAATAGCTGTTCCAAAGCACCACCGCATAAAAGAGTGACAGCACCGCAATAATAGCGCCCGACAACGGAAGCACCACGGTAAAGAAGAACCGCAGATCAGAACATCCGTCTATTTGCGCAGCGTCATACAGCTCATTAGTGATGGTTTCCTGCAAAAACGTGCGCGCGATGATAACGTTCCAAACATTGACCGCATTGGGGAGTACAAGCGCCCAGCGGGTATTGTAAAGTCCGATCCCTTTTACGACAAAATACAGCGGTATCAGTCCGCCGGAAAAGAGCATCGTCGCCATAATAAACTTGGTCACGAATTTTCTTCCGTAAAATTCTTTGCGCGAAAGCGGATATGCCAGCAGCATCGAAAGAGACACGCTGATAAAAGTTCCGAGCGCTACATAGATGATGGAGTTGAGGTATCCCAGCCCGATATCTTTGTTTGCAAAAACCGCCTTATATGCCGTCAAATCGAAATTGACCGGAAAGAGCGTAACCCGATGCTCAATCACTGCCTTAGGATCGCTCAAAGAACAGGCAATAATGTACAATAGCGGATACAAAACAATGATAAAACACAACCCTAAAAAGACATTGTTTATCCCGTTAAAGAGATTGTCAAAAGGTGTTTCTCGAATTTTCGACGATTGTTGTTTCTTCCATATAGAATGCTGAGTTTTTACCATAACCCGCCGTCCTTTTGCCGCAGCTTTGCCAGATAGTTAAAGAGCAGAATAAGCGCTACGTTGATAAGAGAATTGATAACGCCGATAGCGGTTGAATAGCTGAAATCGTTATTGACCAACCCCATCTTATACACATACGTTGACATGATTTCGGCGGTTTCAAGGTTGAGTGGATTTTGCATCAAAAAGGCCTTTTCAAAACCTAAGCTCATAACAAAACCCATGTTCAAAATAAACATGATAACGATCGTGTTTCTGATACACGGCAAATCGATATACCAAATTTTCTGAAATTTATTTACGCCGTCTACACGCGCGGCTTCATACAATCCGGGGTCGACGGAGGTAAGTGCCGCAAGATAAATAATGGCATTATAACCGGTATTCTGCCATAAGGCCGACCACACATAGATATGCCGGAAAAGTTTCGGCTCCCCCATAAAATTTAAGGGCTCAAGCCCGAATTCCGCCCGTATTACATTGAACAGTCCCAACGCAGGATCCATAAACTGCATCAAAATTGAGACCATAACCACCGTCGAAATAAAATACGGCGCATACGTCACCATTTGAACGGATTTACGCCAGAGCCTGTTTTGCGTTTCGTTCAATGCAAGCGCCATAATAACCGCAATCGGGATTGAGGCAAACAGCGCATACATACTCAGTATGAACGTGTTCCACATAATTTGCAGCGCAGAAGGATTACTGAAGAATTTGACAAACTGCGCCAAACCTACCCACGGACTTCCCCAAATACCTTTCGAAATACGGTATTTTTTGAACGCAAGCAGGATGCCGTACATCGGCACGTACTTAAATACGATAAAATACAGCATCGGTAAGGCGATAATGACATAAAATTGCCAATGCGCACATATTTGACGTTTTGTGTTTTTACTTAACATATATATAGTATTACACCGGTTCTTCCGATTTGAAAGTGTTGATATTTAAAAATTAGGTATGCTGATATAAAAAGAAGAGGTATTTTATGTAAAAACGGTCATTTTTTGAACATCATCGAAATACCCCTTTATTTTGCCGGCATATCAAGTACAATAATTGCACAGGCGTACCGTTATTCGTGTGGAGGGTTTGAATACCCCGACGCTGTTCGGAGGATATATGAAAACAAGTTTATATACGGAACATCAATTACAGACAATACAGAGGTGGCAAAACCTGCAATTCGGTATGTTTATCCACTTCGGCCTCTACTCGCTTGCGGGCGGTTGCTGGAAGGGGCTTCCCGTCAAAAGGGGGTATTGTGAACAAATACTTTCGCACGGGGAGCTGCCGCAAGCCGACTATGAAGCTTTACTGCATGAATTTCTCATACCCGATTTCAATGCGGAATCGATTGTCCGCCTTGCCAAGGCTGCCGGAATGCGTTATGTAGTGGTTACCTCGAAGCATCATGACGGCTTTTGTCTTTTTAATACAAAGACTACATCTTATAATAGCATGAATGCGGCTTGTAAGCGGGATATCGTTGCCGAACTCAGCGCAGCTTGTAAAAAAGAAGGGCTTGCTTTCGGCGTATATTTTTCACTCATCGACTGGCACTGCCCTGATGCTCTTCCGATAAGCGCTCACAATTCCGACCGTATTCCTCCGAAACACCATGAATATAACTGTGCTCAGTTAACCGAACTGCTGACAAACTACGGCGAGATTTGCGAATTATGGCTCGATATGGGATACCCGACCGCCGAACAATCGAAGGATATGTATGCGCTTGTACATTCGCTCCAAAAACACATTATGATTAACGGGCGGATATGGAACGATATGGGCGACTTTGCTACACTCCCTGATAATGCAATGCCCGAATTGCCGGCGAATGAATACGAATTAAACATTCCCTGGCAAACGCCGGCTTCTATTTATAAAGAAACATGGGGATATAAAAGCTGGCAGGAACGCGGCAGCATTGATGAAAAAATTGCCGAATTAACCGGAAGTTTACGCCGTGTTGTATCCGGCGGCGGTAACTACCTTCTCAATATCGGGCCGGATAATACCGGTAAGGTTATTCCTTTTGAAAAAGAAGTCTTAGAGGGAATCGGCCGCAGTGTACGCGAAGCCCCTCTTCCGCCCGCGCACAGTTTCGGCAGGGATGAAGGTCAAACCGCAGCGTTTCATGTTCCCCCTATTCAGGCAGAAAAAGACGGGTCTTTCCGCTTGACCGCCTGTACAAACCTCTTTCGCTATACGGGCGGTGAATACTATACCCTGCGGCCGATTATAACGGGAAAACGCTGGCGGTTGGCTGTTTCGCCTGAATCTACCCAAACGGTCTTTCTGTTGGGGTGGAAGTGTGTTTCCCCTCTAAAAGAAGATATAAAGCTCTGCTTTGAAGATGACGATACGCGGCTGTATTTTTCGCTCCGCAAGGGAAAAATATGCGGTCTTATCAGCTCTTGCTACCGCTTACCACAAAACCGCCGTATATGCACACTGGAGCTTTCCACCGTTGGGGCACCCAACTGCCGCGGGGAACTCATCCCTGACAGCATGGTGCTGACCTTGGAAAAACAACTTTAAATGCGACGGGTGAACAAAGCGAACAAAGCGTGAACTTTAGAAACTGTTGCATTGACGTGCGAACAACGTACACGTTCCGTTCTCATTGACAGAGAATGAGAAATATCTATAATATAACTAAGTTATATTTGACGGGTGTTTTAAATGGCAAACGGAGACTTCGACCTGACGCATAAGAAAATACTGGAATGCGGAAAAAAGATTTTCAAAGAAAAGGGCTTTGAAAAAGCCAATCTGCGGGAAATCTGTGCGCAGGCAGGCGTTACGACCGGAGCCTTTTACGGTCATTTTGAAGACAAAGAAGCTCTTTTTTCCGAATTGGTACAGCCGATCATTACCGATATAGAGTACCATTATAGCTTGCTCAAACAACAAAGTTTTACAATGTATAAAAAAGAAACGGTAATCACAAAACAAACAATCGAATCCATCCTTGATTTAAAACTAAAGGGCGCAATTAGTATGGTGTCCTATTTTTTTGATAACAAAGATATTTTCGAGCTTTTGGCGTTTTGCTCATACGGAACAAAGTATGAACATTTTTTAGATGAAATAATAGAAAAAGAAGATGAAAATCACCTGAAGATCTTAGAAATGATTCACGGAAAAAAGAAAGCAGCCCAAGTAATCACCAAAAAAGGCATTCACTTACTGAACCATGCGTACCTGTATGCGCTATCGGAAGTTGCCGTTCATTGTGAAACAAAAGAAGAAGCCGAACGCAATGCCTATTTAATTGCAGACTTCTTTAATGAAGGCTGGAAAAAAATGCGCACGGTTTAATTGTAATTATGAATTAAAACTTATTTATAATTATGAATGAGGAAAGTGAATTTTTTTAGATTCAAATATAACTAAGTTATATTACGGGGAGCAGAGGAGATGGAAATTCTTTTATTAGTTATTCCCAATTAGAGAAAACCTTTTTGAAAATAGAGGGAGCAGATTCAAGGCGCGTGCAAAAAACACCCGCAGGCGTACTTGCTGTACGTTGAGGATTGTTTTTTGCTAAGCAACGCAGAAGATGCCCGTATATTTTCAAAAAAATTAGAGGAGGTGTTTTATGAAACTAAAAGACATCGTGCAAATAGCTGTGTTGACAGTTATTGGGTTCGCAATCGGAATGGCAATTTCGATGCTGACGGGAACACTGGGAGCCATAGCCTTATACGCTTCCGCAGGATTTGCTGCTTTTGCAGTCGGTCCTGTTTTTGTGATAACGGCTAAAAAAATAAAGCAACGCTGGACGGCTGTTTTATTTTGGGTTATCTACGGATTGTTATATACCCTTATGGGCTATTGGATAATGATACCGATTTGTTTGGTTTCGGCAGTGCTTGGCGAAATCATCATCGGCGATTATTCAAGCAATGTAAAAGTTTCAATCGCTTTTTCGGCTGCAATGTTTGTCGTTGCAATGCACCCGATTATATTTGTCAAAGTATTAGGTGCGGAAGGAATTACGAAGTTCGCTCCGTCTATTTCAAGTGAACAGGCTCAGTGGATGATTCAATTTTACACGGGAAAGGCTATCGCAATAGCGGTAGCGTGCAACATCATCTTGGAATCTTTGGCAGGCTTATTCGGTACTTATATCAACAAAAAATTCTTTGAAAAGAGCAGTAAAAAGAGCGTATTATAATGAAGCCGGCAAGAAACACTCAAGGATGGTCAATGAATCCGATAACGCTTTTTATCCTCATACTGCTCACATCATTCTTGGTGTTTTTTGTCGATCAAACGATGTATTATGTGCTGCTCGGTATGAGCTTTCTCTTTTTGGTTTTATTTTCATACTCGGAAGGCATAAAAAGGGCTGTAGTCTATATCGGTTTATTTTTGCTGATAAAGCTCTTGGCATATATCGATTTGGGAATGACAACCGGAGCATTGATAGGATTGATTGCTTTATTTTTAAGGCTCTATCCTATCTTTAACATTGGAAGGATATTGATTTTAACCAGTCCTTTAAAAATTATGAGCGCATTGCGTGCGGTAAAAGCGCCGCAATCTCTTTCGATAGGACTGGTTACCGCCTTACGCTTTTTGGACGAGATGACGGCGCGGCTAAAAGAAATAAGAAACGGCATGAAGGTGCGGGGCTTGCGTTTGAGCCTGTTACATCCTCTTCGCTCGTTTGAACTCTATCTTATTCCCCTCATTTATAAATGCCTTCATGTAAGTGAAACGCTGACCTCATCGATAATCGCAAAGGGGATTGAGTACGAAGGAAAAAAGACGAGTTATAAACCGGTGCGCTTCGGCTGGTACGATACGCTGGGTTTATCGGCGGCTGTATTTTTAGTATGGAAAGTACTATGAAAATATGTTACTTTACAATAGAGATAGAATGCAAGGCGGTATTGTATATTGAATTATTTATTTTCCGCACATGTTTTTAGACGAATGGTGGAACGTGAGTTTTCACCTGATGTTATAAAATCCGTTATAGAAACCGGTTCCGTTATCAAGGAATACCTTGATGATGAGCCGTATCCGAGCAGACTGATTCTTGGATTTGCAGGCGATCGTCCGATACATGTCGTATCAGCATTCGATGCGGCCAGTGTTACCGAACATGTGATTACGGTTTATCAACCGGATGAAGCGCTTTGGTCTGCAGATTTTACTCAGAGGAGAACCCATGATGAAGTGCCAAATTTGTAAGTTCGGGGAAATGAAAAAAGGGCGTACGCAGGTTGTGCTGACCCGTAACAATGCAACGCTGATTTTCCGTAATGTTCCTGCTCTTATTTGCGATGACTGCGGAGAATATTATCTTGATGAACAGACCGCAGCGGATATATATACTCGTGCAGAAGCATGTTTTTCTTTGGGTCAACAGATAGCGATCATTGAGTATCGGCAGCTTGTTTCTGCGTAGCAAAAGTGCAAATGAATTTGTTTTTATAAAGGAATTATGCCATGAGCATAATAGAAGCGCGGATAAAAAATTTTACGTATGAAAATGATGAAAGTCCCACGCTCCACGCTATTGATTTGAATATTGAAGAAGGCGAGCTTGTTGTGCTTACAGGACTTTCCGGCTGTGGGAAGACTACCTTAACGCGGATATTAAACGGCTTAATTCCCTATCATTACGGCGGAATACTCGACGGTGAGGTGCGCATTTTAGGGAAGAACATCTTGGATTATAAAAAGGGCGAATTGGCAAAGTACATCGGCAATGTGTTTCAAAATCCGAGCGATCAGTTTTTTGCTACCATTGCGGAGGAAGAGGTTGCCTTTGCCGGAGAAAACCTCGGTATGGATTTTCAAACCCTGTGCGAAAAAACCGATGCTGCTTTTCAAACGATGCAGATAGAATCGCTTAAAGGTGCAAAACTTTCAGAGCTTTCCGGCGGGCAAAAACAAAAGGTCGCCATCGCTTCCACACTCATCTATGACACAAAGCTGCTGTTTTTCGATGAGCCTTCTTCCAATCTCGACTATGAAGGTATTGTACAATTTCAAGCGATGATACGGGATTTAAAGGCGATGGGAAAAACGATTATCATTGCCGAGCATCGTTTATTTTTCTTAAATGAATTGTACGATAAGCTCATCTACATGAAGGACGGCACTATCGAAAAAATTTTTTTGAAGGGTGAATTGACAACAGAGGATTGCAGGCGGTACGGACTGAGGGCAATACGGTATGACAGTCTTGTCTGCGAAAACCCTTCGGTACCGAAACAAGCGGTTACGCATATCGAGGACTTGAGCGTTTCTATCGGCAGGCAGGAACTTATCAGAAATCTTTCGTTTGATGTACACGCAGGAGAGATTACCGCCGTTATCGGAAAAAACGGTATAGGAAAGACCACGCTCGGCAAAGCCTTAGGCGGGCTTTTGTCTTGCAAAGGGTATATCGGTTACGGTAAGCGGCGGCGGCAGCGCTTAAAGACAGCGTATTACATGATGCAGGATGTTGACTATCAGATTTTTTTTGACACGGTAGAAAACGAGCTTATTCCTTCTTCAAAACGGAAGGATGAATCCTATTTGCAGCAAGCGGCTGAGTACCTGCGCATAATTGACCTTTGGGAAAAAAGGCTTGACCATCCGCAGGAACTTTCAGGCGGACAAAAGCAGCGGCTCGCCCTTGCAACGGCATTTTTGAGCGACAGGCGCATCATCATCTTAGACGAACCGACCAGCGGTCTCGACTACAAGCATATGGACGAAATCGCAAAGCTCATCTTACACTGCGCTCAAGAAACGCCCGTCCTCATCATCACCCACGACTTGGAACTCTTATTCAAAGTCTGCAACACCGCTCTCCTTCTCCGTGAAAACGCATACAAGAAAATTCCGGTAAACGGAAATGAAAGAGAAATTCGGGAATTTCTAACGGCTTCAGTTTTTTAAAAGAGGGGGGCTTGTTTTATATATTGATTATTGGTATAGTAGCAAGGATTTGTTTTAAAGCGAATCACTAAATTATTTTTCATGCAATATAATTTTTATGCATGATAAGAAGGAGAAATATTTATGAAGAAAGGTTTATTTGCCTTAGCTGTGTTGGTATCAGCGCTGTTTATTGCGTCCTGTTCCAGCGTGGACCCCATAGCGGGAGCTACCGGTACTGTCGGTAAGAAAACCGGTGAGGCTTCACAGAAGTTTATTCTCATTTTTCCGCTGAAAGGTGAAGGTGGAATTATGCAGGCTGCCAAAAACGGCGGTATTACCAAAGTAGGTACCGTTGACGTTCGTGTTGACTGGCCGGCAAGTCCTATTATTCCTTATAAAATTGTCACAACCGTTGTTTCCGGAGAATAGGTCTACTGTTTTCTAGGTAATGGGACGCTTCCGGCTTATAATTCAAGGAGGTCGGAAGCGCTTTATTTTTATTATTCCATATATGATAGGGTGATTCTATGAAAAAATTAATTCTTTTATCTTGTATAATCGTAAGTGTAATTGCAGCTTCTTCATGTGCTACGGCGGCATATACACGAGATAAAGAAAAGGTTATTACTGCCTATATGGAATCAAAAAATTTAAAATATTATATTCGTCCGGGTAAGATGATTGCTGAGCATGCAAACATCGATGCATATGTAATGATCGATTTTTCATATCAGATGAATAAGCGCGCCTATGTCTCGGATGCGTATACCAATTTTACTTGTTATAATCGTTTAGGCGCCTTTATCGAAGCCGCTGCATTTTTGATATCTAATAGTAAGGAGACAATACCTCTTACCGATATTTCAACCTTGGATAGAGATGTAAAAAAAGGATATATAAGAGTTTCTACGATCCTCGCAAATCAATATGTTGAAAAAGTCTTAAAGGCGCTCCATGATTCCGACTGTGTGTTGAGTATTACTTTTGATGATGGGAATACACAATCATTCGTTGCTACAGATGATTTAAAAGAGCGGATTTTTGAAGCCTTTTCAAAATAATGGCGACTAGTTTTCTAGGTTGCCGTGAGAACTTTTAAAGACTTTCTTTAAACTTAAAACAGCTTATCGAGCTCTACTGAATAGGATATGTCGTATATAAATCCGTTGCGTTCGCAATATGCTTTTATTTCTTTTGTCAGTTTTTTCGTTGCACCGTATTCGAGTACATAGACGGTGAGTCCATACGTTTTACATTGCGCCAGATATTCCATAAAATATGCTCTGTCTTCTATCGGTTTTGCTCCAAACGTATTATTCTTAAAATGTATTTCGGTAAATACGCTTTCTTGATTAACGCCATTTACTATCCCTTTAATGGAATCTTGCTGCATCGCTTCGGTGATAAATGTATCTCCGCCGTTAATGATAATGGGTTTATTCTCCGTATGTATTTTCTGTAAGATGGTTATAAGTCCTTGATATATTTCGGGTGTGTGATAATGATAATAAACGTCAGCGTTATCAAGAAAAAAACCGTCTATGCCTTTTTGAGATAAAAGCTGCGCTTTGTGTTTTATCCTTTTTTGCCATCTTTTATCCGCAACATTTACCCATTGTTCTTCGTCCCAATTTTCATAGTGTCCTAAAGCGATATCCGCAAATGCTGCATAGTCATCGCGGAATGTTTCGATAGAGCCGATGTTTAAATAAGAAAATATATGGACGTTTCCGTTTTTGTGAAGCTGCGCGATATCTTCTTGAGAAAAAAACTCCGCATCAATTACCAGCGTTTTAATTCCTTTAAGCTGCATCACTTTTTCATGATCCATACCTATCAGCACTTTATAATCTTTGGTGCTTTCTGCGGAGATACCGTCTATCACAATAATTGTAAAAAAAATTACAAACAAGCAAGTGAGCTTTTGATTTCTCATAAATAAACCTTATATTGAGAATTACGAAATTATTCCGATTATTTCTTTGCTGTGTACACTACGGCATAATCTTCTGCACAGCTTTCGGTAAAGTTGTAATCCGAATAAGAGGCAACAGATTGGAAGCCTGCCTGTTCAAATAGAGCTAACAGTGTTTGGCGCTGTAACGGATGTAATACCGTAAAGTCCGAACCTACGGTATTGTGCTGCTTGTCGATAAACTCTATGGTAAACTTGATATTCCCGTCCGGCAAAAAATCATAGCGCCGCTTAAAAATAAAAGCGTCCGTTTCTTTATCTTTAAAGTCCATTTTTTTCTCGGCAAGGATGCGGTCGTAATTGAGGACTTCAACAATAAAAATACCGTGCGCTTGTAAAGACTGATACACAGCGCTGAAAAAATGGCGAAGTGCCGTTTCATCAGGTAAATGCGGGAGCGTATTGCCGAAACACAGTACACCGTTACAGGCACCGAATTGCAGAATATCGGCAATATCCGCTTGATGAAATGCCAACTCTCCGGATGTGCGAATTCCCGAAGCTTTCTCTTTTGCGATTCCAATCATCTTTGCATTTAAGTCGAGCCCGTATATATCGTATCCACGTTGATGTAAACCCACCGCAAGGTCGCCGGTTGCACAACCTGCATCACACAATCTGCCCGGCAACGGACAAAGACGCCGGATAAAATCAAGCTTTTCCGCCTCAAGCGGGAAAAGTTCGCTGTAATGTTCTGCAATCAAATCGTATACGTTCATTCACTCTTCTCCATCGGTATAATTATGGTATACTATATCAATATAATATGCTATGGGAGAACGGTATGATCAAAATAACAAAACGCATATTTTTTTACGCAGCTTTTTTACTGTGCGCTGCACTTGTTTTTGCTGCTGATAACAGTAAAAAAACGGATAAACCGGCTATTAGAGTGTACGATTCAAAAGATAAGTTGGTGTGTGAACTCACAGAGAGCGAAGATATTGAATCCTTTAATTATTTATTGACGGAGAGTGCAGCAGTTGCTGCCGATGATGCCGCTTTTACGCAGGTGCCAAAAAATGCCAAGATAGCGTATCGCTATGATATACCTAACAATTCATCTGCCGATATACGCCTTCTTATCTACGCCGACAGTCATATTGCATATATACCCAATGCCCCGAAAGGCGATGATATGCCGGAGGTGTTTGCATGGGAGCTATTCGGAGAAGCATACAAGATACTATCCGAGCCTGCTTCGTTAAAAAAGGCACTTGCTCGGTATCAAGATAGCGACAAAAATATTTTTGTCTATGATGCAAAAGGTTTTTTGGTATCTGAGGCACGTATTCCGTCAATCTTGCACGTATTCGGCAAAGTCATGGACGTTTATGCCGGTGATGCAAATGACCACCAATTTTCGGGAAGCATTTTACCGGAAAGAAGCGTACACGAAGGAAAGCAACTGCTGTACCGCTATACCATTTGGGCTTTTAGAGATGAACCGATACGGATATACGTTTATAGCGATACGGATAAAATTGTACTCACAAACACATTTCCGGCTTGGATTGATTGCACACTGACAAAAGAAGGATATGAATTGTTTTCAAATCCGAAACGATTGATTGATCGGTTGAATAGGGTGGCGATTGAATTGATGGATATACGCTGATCGGAATTTTGATATTCCTTAAAAAGGGCGCTAATGCAATCGGTCTTAGTTATTAAACAGATAAATGATTATGATTATATATTAAGAGAGCAATTCGGCTTCCGCTGTGCGGATGAGGGGTGTTGTAAAACATATACGGTTCCGAAAGAGGTCGGAGTCGGAACTATCCGCAATATTTTCCCTTGCGGGAATGTCGGGCTTTCGATTATTCGACTCAAGCTGCGCTATCCGCTGGTGATGCAGTATGACGGCTATAATTCCGCATTTGAAACGACGTGTTGTTTTGGCGGGCATATCGCCTATTCCGAAACAGGTGTAATCGACACGTGCCTTTCGCCGAATGAGCTGGGCATTTATACCAAGCAAAACAGCTGCGGTATGATGATGTATCCGGCAGGGGAGGATATTACGGCTGTTTCTCTATTCGGTACGGATGAATTTAAGCAAGCGCTGCCCTTTGCGTTTGCAGGTATGCAATCAAAAAACACAGAGCCGGATGGCTTGACGGATTGGCTGATGGAGCCGAAAAAACCGGAACTTCCGTTGATACGGCTTTTTAAGGATATTATCGATAGTCCGGTAGAAGGCGCGATGCAGCAGATCTTTTATGAAGGTATTACCAAAACGCTGCTTACACAACTTTGGCAACGTTACATTGCAAACCCCATGCGCGGAATTACCCGTTCCTCGCTTTCTCCTGCCGAATATGCTGCCGTGTTACGCGCTCACGATATTTTATCGGAACGATATGCTGCTCCTCCGACAATTCCGCAATTAGCGCGGCTGGTATTTTTAAACGAAACCCGATTAAAACAGGGCTTTAAAGAAACATTCGGAAAAACAATTCATCAGTTTACTCATAGTATAAGGATGGAAACGGCACGATCATTATTGGATGATAAAAACACAACGGTCAGCCAAGCCGCTTATGCAGTCGGGTATGTGAATGTCAGTCATTTCTCGCAAGCCTTCCGAAAATTCTATGGAAGAAGTTTGAGGTTCCCTGCTATCTTCCCATAATAGCCGCATTACTCTGCCTCAATCAACTCATGCTCGGCAAAATGAGCCTTTCCCTCTTTTATATCACGCACAATATTTTCAAGATAGCGGATATTACTTTCAGAATAGAACGGGTTAATAGCGGCTTGTTTTTTTAGGCTTATGTTTTATAGGGTGGATGGGAAGTCCCACTATTTTGAGGCATACTATACTAGATATAAATTTTGAATTCTCTGAATTATAGGAAACAGTGCGATTTTTTAGAGCTAACAGGCTTTTTCTGAGCGGCGTAAAGCCACGTTTCATTTTAACAACGCTGCACGATGAGGCGGTGAACATACCGATTTCTTACGCGAGGGAAATGGCGGTATACAATTCGGAAAAGGTGAAGGATATTGCGTTCGCCGACAATTCGTACAGCCTCGATATGACGCGGGTACCAGTATTTCCCCACAAATAATAATACACCCCGATATTCCAAAGGCCGTGTACTATGGCTACCAGCGCGATACTTACTGCCGGATGGAATACCTGTTTGAGCTTGAGATAGGCAATGCGAAATACGATTCCGGCTCCTGCGGCGAAGAGCATAGACATACCCCCGAGGTAACGATGCGCGAGCGTGAAGAGCAGCAGGGCGAGGATTTCGGTGAAGCACAATTCAAAAAATACGGTAGTTTTAAATGAGGCGGCCTTTTTATAACGGGACTGATCCGTGCGGAGGGATAATGCTAACATGCCACGTTGGGAATGTTGATTATGCGATAAAGACTGCTGCTGCAAATCTATGGCGTTTTCGGTGGTGCCTTCCGAGCTACTTTCCGATGCAGGCACATTTCTCTGCAGCCGCGGTTCGATATAACCGGCATAGATGCGGTGCAGCCGATTTGGAGTATAGAGCCGATATAGTATTTCTTCATACGCGGCGGCACATATCGTATAAAAACAGAAAACACACTGTGCATATAGTCCGTCCGGCTTGGGCGGAAGGGTGAACGGTACCGCTGAAAACAGCGGAGGAAGCAATAAAAAAGCAGTTACAGCAGCGAATTCAATAAAGAGAAGTACATCGTTTTTATTAAAGTCGTTCCATTTCATCTCGTTATCTTATCGTGATTTTTTTTAAACTAGGTTATCGCCTATCGCGAACCTCTAAAAATCTCATTGAGTTTTTAGAGGTGCCTACAGCCGCTTTTCTATCCATTCCAAGATATCGGCTTTTACTTTCTCTTTATTTGTTTCATTCAAAATTTCGTGCCGCCCGTTCTCGTATAGTTTTAGCGTTACGTCCTGCATCCCGATGTCTTGATAGATACGGTAAAGGGTTTTTAGCGTTTTGCCTCCGTTTGAAACGGGATCTTCCGACCCGGCGGTAAGTAAAACAGGAAGAGCGGCCGGTATACCTTTTAAAGCTGTCTGCGTATGCAGTCTTTTAAGACCACGCATAAAATCCTGGAAAAAGCCTGCGGTACAGACAAATCCGCAGTATTCATCATCGATATATTTTTTTACTTCGCTTTCATCCCTCGAAAGCCAGTCAAAGGCTGTGTGCGGATTTTTTATCCTGTTGTTATATGAGCCGAACACCAATGCATTCATAAATTTTGCAGCGGATTTCCGACCTTTAAATGCGCAGTTAAGATTTGCAAGCGACAAGGCGACGGATACGCTTGGGTTGGGGCCTGCCGAACCGATGAGAACTGCTGCTTTTACCGTTGTACCGTACCGTTCGATGTATTCCTGTGTTACGAAGGAGCCGAACGAATGCCCGATGATGATAACCGGAAGCGCAGGATATTGTTTTTGTATCTCCGCATTGATTTCTTTTTGATCTTCGACAACACGTCTGAATCCGTCTCCATCGGCAAGGTACCCCATTAAGCCGCTTTTTGAACCGGTCTTTCCGTGACCGCGGTGATCGGAAGCAACTACTGCAAAGCCTCTCTCACATGCCGTTTTTGCAAAATCATCATACCGGAGGGCGTGTTCTGCCATTCCGTGCACGATGTGCAGCACAGCCTTAGGGTGCTGTTCCGGAAGCCATTTATAAACGGCGAGGGAGGCACCGTCGCTCATTGTCTGATATGCTATCTGCATTAGTTTTCTCTCCTCCAGGGCAAATACTTAAAAGTTCCGATGCGTTTGCCATGACTACCTTTTTTACCACGTTTCTCGGCAGGCGGTCATAATACGCAAGGCGCGATTATAGCGCACCGCTTGCGGTTCGAGCATTTTATCCGATTCGGGGCATGGATCGAGCCGTTCTTCTTCAAGTTCGTCGATTTGCTTAATCTTACCCTGTATGTAATCGGCCAGTACTTCCTGTGTAACTTCCAGCCGCATTAGCATTGCGCCGAAGCGGTGATCCAACACCTCCGAACCGAATCCGCGGCATTCTTCCGTCCATACCCGCCGACGCGCCTTCGCTGTTTCGGCTAATACCGTTTTTAGCGGCTTTATCTTATTTTCGATTAATGCCTGCAATGCTTTTTTATCCGCCTTCTTATACGCCTCCCAAATATCCAAGGGGAGCCGCCACTTATAGTAAAGCGTTTTCATCATCATCGCGTAAAATTCGGCGATACTGTGCTGCAAAGAATTATCCGTATTGGCTGCGTCCTCGGTAAAGGCTTGTTCAAGTTTTTTATAGACGGCATCCATATCGGTTGTTAACGTCCGTATGTAATGCAGAAATTTTGAACCGAGCGGATCTTGATATAATAGATATTTCGACGGCGTTATATCATAATTATTACCGGTTGTTCCTTCAAATAAATCCGGTTCTCCCTGCCGCATCCATTCGTCAAGCCCCATACCGGTATAGAGTTTTAGATACTGTGCAAATTCTTCTTCTTGATATTTGATATGGCAGTCAAGGTAGGCGTAGAGTACCAAGCCGAACATACAGGTGTAAAGCGGCGCTTCGCTACCGTCGTCTCCCCAGGTCGTAACAATAATTTCTTTGATTCTTTCCTTTCGACAAGCTTCAATAGCGGCAAGTGTGGTTTCGAGTGTTTTCTTATGATGGGGTATGTATCCCATCCAGCGCCATGCCCCGCCGGCAAACATGGTCTTTTTCGTTAGCGTACGGCATGCTTGAAGGTGGTCTCGATAATGTTTGCTTATGCAGCTGTAGTAATCCCAGTACATCAATCCTATCTGATTAGGGATAATCGGCTCAGTATCCTCTTTGTTATTGGAATAACAGCCGAAGAACATATCATCCCAAATAATAGGTTTAAAGCCGTATGTTTTACAGAGGGTTTTCATAAAAGCAAGATGCTCTTGCATAATATCCCCCCTATTCTTAAACCCGTTTTCATCCAAATAGCGCCCGCGCCCCAGATTATAGGCTTCGTCCATCCCAATGTGGATAATATCAGTGGAGAAAGCCTTGCGCAACGATGCAATCATCCGTGTAAGTAGGGCTTGTACTTCAGCATTGCCGACATTAAAGATGTTATCGATATCCTTATACTTGTATTCTACGGCCTCCCACATAAAATATTGCTCCATGTGAGCAAGTGTCTGAATACACGGTATCAACTGTATGCCGAAAATCTGTGCATAGCGGTCAACTTCCTGTAAATCTTTTATGGAATACCGTCCGCGTAATGCGCCGAAATAGGGAGCGCCTTCAACTTCGTACACATCTTCCATGTACAGCATAAACCACGAATGTCCCATAAAGGCCATTTCGCGAATAAACTGCTTCAGCATATCGATATGTGCAACAGCATTACGGGAAAGATCGAGCATTAAGCCGTTTTTTTCAAAAAAATGATCCATGCGGAATTCCAATAAACGCTGTGCATCCCGCCGTGTATAGACCTTTGAATCTTCGATCGTTTGGCTTTTAAGCAGCAGCATCGACAGCGCAAAATAAAAGTGCGGTGCAGAGTCCGCTTCGATTTCGCATACGCCGTTCCTAAATGTTGCGGAAATTTCGGAGTCCTTCACTTTTTTGAACGTAACAGGAATACCGTCTTCGCTAATTCTGAGCGGATAGCTTTTCCGAAGTTCCGCCACTGCGAGTGTCATTTTCTCGTCAAGATCGGATAGATCGAGTTTTAAAGGTTTCAATTGTTTTATCGCCGTACACATTATTTTATCCACTAAAACTAATTAAAGAAATCTTCTAATAATTTTAGGTTTTAGAGTTTCTCTAATAATAGTTTTCATTATATCATAGTTATAGAGAAATGACAGCCTTAATTTAACGCAATGCATAGGCTTTTAAAAAAATTATCAGGCATCTCTAAAAAACTCAGCTTTTTAGAAATGCCCTATTAACAAAGGTATAATCAATCCGCTATACTCAATACAAAAACCGGAGGCCAGCTGCTATGGAATTTATTATTGATAAAAGTATCGTTGAGCTTGGGATTAAAAGTGTTGCGATTGGCATTGCAAAAAATATAGACCCTCAGGCGCCATTATCAGATTCGTTCTTAAAGAAGCAAAAGAAGATGGAAGATTGGGCGCTGCACTGCGATGTTGAGGCGGTGTCGAATCATCCGATTACGCAAGGGTATGCAGATATGTTGCAACGTGTTGGGCGTAGTATCAAAAAGTATCCGCCGACTGTTCCGGCCTTTATTCGGAATATTCAGCGACGTGGTTCTATGCCGCATATCAACAGTGTTATCGATATTTATAATGTTGAGTCATTACATTCGTTTTTAGCGATTGGCGGGCATGATCTTGATAAGATAGACGGGCAGATAGCGTTTACCGTCAATAAAGAAGCGGGCGTTTTTCTTCCGATTTCATCGACGAAAAAACACGTCGCCGAAACCGACTATGTATACCGCGACCCTAAAGGTATTATCGCATGGCTTGGCGTCCGCGACGGTGAAAATTATAAATTTGATGACGGAACAAAAAATGCAATCTTTATTATCCAAGGGAATGCCAATACCTCTGTTGAAATACGTGTAGAAGCGCTCAAGCGGATTCAAAACGATTTAGCGGAGTGTATGCCCCAGTTGGAGTTTGAAATACAGGTTATCGAGGGCTAGTGCGCAACCGCTATTCGCTTTTGGTTTTAAGTACCGAAAGGAAGGCTGACTGCGGTAACTCGACATCGCCGACCATCTTCATGCGCTTTTTTCCCTCTTTCTGTTTTTCAAGGAGCTTACGCTTGCGGGTGATGTCGCCGCCGTAGCACTTTGCCAACACGTCCTTGCGCACCGGATTAACTGTTTCCCGTGCGATAACTTGGCTGCCGATTGCGCCCTGAATAGCGATTTTGAACTGCTGGCGTGTAATTTCTTCCTTTAACTGCTCGCACACGTGCCGTGCCTTGTTGTAGGCGTTGGGCTTGTACGAAAGCTGTGCAAGGGCGTCCACCGGTTTGCCGTTCAGCAGAATATCGATTTTAACCAGCTCGGTTGGGCGCATTTCGATTACTTCGTATTCAAACGACGCATAGCCGCGGCTGATGCTTTTGAGTCGATCATAAAATTCAAACAGCACTTCCGCAAGCGGCATTTCGTAGGTAACCTCCACCCGCTTTTGGTCGAGGTAGGTCATGTTGGTTTGCGTACCCCGCTTTTCGATGCAGAGAGAGATGATATTGCCAAGGTATTCAGTCGGGGTGATGATATTCGCTTTGATATACGGCTCATCCGCGGAAGCGATTTTCCCCTCGTCGGGATATTCTGCCGGGTTGTCGCAGATCATGGTTTCGCCGTTCCGCAGATGGAGGCGATACCGCACGGACGGCGCCGTAAAGATAACCGCTTGGTCGAATTCCCGTTCCAGCCGTTCCTGTACAATCTCCAGATGGAGCAGCCCCAAAAAGCCGCAGCGGAACCCATGTCCGAGCGCTACCGAAGAATCTTTTTCGTAGGTGAGGCTTGCATCGTTTAGCTTGAGTTTTTCAAAGGCATCGCGCAGCTGTTCGTAGTCGTTGGTATCGACGGGGTACACGGAGGAAAACACCACAGGTTTTACTGCTTTGAACCCTGCACGGGGCTCCGCACAGGGACGGGCTGCATCGGTGAGCGTGTCGCCGACTTGTACATCGGAGACGGTTTTAATACCCGCAATGATGTAGCCGACCTCTCCCGCACGGAGAGAATCCCGCTGCACAAGGTCGAGGATAAAAACGCCGGTTTCTTCTACGCGGTATTCCGCATTGCTGTGCATAAAGCGGATGGTCATGCCGGGCGTTACCGTCCCTTCAAACACCCTCAGGTGGATAATAACCCCGCGGTATGCGTCATAGTGGCAGTCAAAGATGAGCGCCTGCAAGGGGGCTTCTGCGGAGCCTGTCGGCGGCGGGAAATACTTGACGATGGCTTCAAACAGCGCATCGATATTTTTGCCGGTTTTTGCCGAAACCGCAACGGCAATATCGGGATCAAGCCCTAGGTCGTGATCTATCTGAGCGGAAACCGCCGGAATATCCGCCGCCGGTAGGTCAATCTTATTGATGACCGGCAGAATTTCGAGGTTGTGCTCAAGCGCAAGGTACATATTGGAAAGCGTCTGAGATTCCACCCCCTGCGTTGCGTCCACAATCAAAATTGCCCCCTCGCAGGAAGCAATAGCGCGGGACACCTCATACGTAAAGTCTACGTGACCGGGCGTGTCGACAAAGTTTAAAAGATAATCCTGCCCGTCGACGGCGCGGTAGGGAATGGTAACCGCTTGGCTTTTAATGGTAATGCCGCGTTCCCGTTCAATATCCATGTTATCGGTCATCTGCGCCCGATAATAGCGTTCGTCGATAACCTTGGCTTTTTCTATAAGACGGTCGGCAAGCGTTGACTTCCCGTGATCGATATGAGCAACAATACAAAAATTGCGGATATGGTCGATTGAATACATAGGGTCTTTATACTATTGGAAATGCGAGGGGCTGTCCAGAGAGGTGATACTGCAATTATAAAAAATATTGGACGGCAATATACGCTTCATAATGATATTTAGTCAGCAATATTTTCTCTCGTTTTTGGTCATGCCAGATTTCTGACAAACTAGGTTGCGCCACGCTTTTTTTTGGTATAATATTACAAGAATGAAATAGGAACTAAAACCATGGAAAAAGATTTTGATGAGCTGACCATAGCCGACGATTATATGTTTTACCGTGTCATGGAGGATCCGGAAATCTGTAAAACACTGTTAAATAGAGTTTTACAGGGAAAGGTAGGAACAATAACCAATATAGAGCTGCAAAAGACAATCGACGATGCAGGGCGAGCTAAAGGTGTCCGGTTTGACGTATGGGCAAAAGATTATAACGGGCGTATTTATGACATAGAAATGCAAGCTCTCGATAAGAAAGACCTTGCAAAACGCATCCGATACTATCAAGCTGCTATCGATGTGAGCCTATTAGGAAAAAGCAAACCGTATGAAAGTCTACCCGATACGTTCATCCTGTTTTTCTGCACTTTTGATTACCTTGAAAGAGCGTTACCAGTATATACTTTTAAAACAGTGTGCAGTGAAGACAGCCGGATAGAGCTGTACGATGGGGTAACAAAGATTATTATAAACAGTAAAGCTGCAGCGCAAGAAAAAAATAAAAAACTGAAAGTATTTTTAGAGTATATGAATGGGAAAGTAAGCGACGATGATGAGTTTATCCAAAGGCTGGAGCAGCGAATAAAAGAGGTAAAAGCGAATGAAGAGTTAAGGAGGGAGTATATGCTTGTAAATACAATTGAACGAGATGCGCGGAATGACGGATGGAAAGCAGGTATTGCACAAGGTCTTGCCGAAGGTAAATCTCTTGGTCTTGCCGAAGGTAAATCTCTTGGTCTTGCCGAAGGTTCGCACCAAAAAGCCCTTGAAACAGCCCGACTTATGCGTCAACGCGCTTATCCGGTGGCAGAAATTTGTCTTATGACCGGACTCACAAAAGAGGAAGTAGCGCAATTGTAATTTATAATTGTGAATTACCCTAGCAATTCACAATTATAGAGAATTTTTGCTGAATTCAAGTCTCTTGCTTCTATATTATTATGTGCAATAGGGGTTTTCTGTAACAAAAAAAAACAAAAAAGTTACAAAATAAGTGATTGACAAATAAAAAAAAATCAGCTAGCATATTTTTAATTAAGTATGGCCGCTCAAAAGCGTGTTACGCTTTGGCCAAGAAAGTATTAAAGGAGGTATTTTTTGTTATGAAAAAATATCTACTCGTAAGCTTGACTATTCTTTTTGCTGCTGCTTTTGTGTGGGCGGCAGATGCTGCAACTGCAGATCAGAACATTGCTATTGAAGCCGACGCAACCGTAAGTTGGGGTATTGACCTCGGCTCAAAGACTGAGTCGTATAAACACGGATTTAATAACGAAGCTTCTTGGAAGGTAAAATTCCCGATTTATAAGAAGGCTGATAGAACTTCGACCAAAAGTAACGTACCCGTATACGGCGAAGTCACCTTGAAGAAGGTGGAATTGAATATCCTTAGTAAGAATAAAGACGAAGGAAAATTCAATGTTAATGGAAAAGTTAAAGGTCTTGAAGCAAAGTTTGTGTTCTATGGTGCATATTTTACTGCGCATGATAAGCCTGAGTTTAGTACAAATTATGCTCAAATATGGGAGCCGCGCGAAAAAGACGATGACTATGAGGAAGATGATTTTAAGTTTGATGCCAGTTTTGACGGTTACGGTACAAAGCTCGGCTATGCAAACGAGAACTTGTTGGGATTGGATATCGGTTTAAAGTTCGGCTCGGATGGAAACTGGAAATCTGAGGCCGGTAAGACTCAAGTTGATTACGAAAACTATAAAGGAACTGTCGATAAGCTTGCGGATACTCCGGTTACTAATGGTGAAGTATGGATTAATGTAACGACAAGAAAGGAGTATTTCGGAGACGCAAAGGGAAAGACGAAAGTTCCTGCTGGTCATTACTCAATGTATGGAACAAAAGCTGGAGATCCTGCTCAGCACAGCAAGTATGCTATTGGATTTGACCTTTCTATTAAACCGCTTGATAAGATGCTCGAACTTGCTCTTACCGTCAACTCGACATTGAGCCCTGGCTATAAGAAGGCTAATGTAAACTTCGGTGTTGAAGCGAAATCCGCACCGGTAGAGGGGTTAGAACTTAAAGCCGGTTTTGATGGAATGTATGTTTTCAGTGGAAAAACCTTTGACTGGGATACCGTATTTACCGCTCAGTACAAGTGGGTAGGCGCCGGTGTGTATGTCGGTTCGGAAGGAACTCTGATTGGCGGATATGACGCAGAAACCAAGGCAAGAGGTATAGTTGATATGGCTGTGTTTGCACAGTTTGAAACAAAGGGTGACAAAAAGGATGCAACCAATTTAGTAGAAGGCTTGGATGCAGGTGTCTATGTCGGTATGTATCAACTGCTTGCTAATCTGAAGGCTAAGCAATTCCCGTTCTTTGCAAAAGTTTGGGGCGCATACAAGATTAATATCAACGATTCTATGTGGATAAAGCCGTTTGCAGATATCTGGCTTGAAACTCCTCATGCAGCTACTGTTGCTCTTGCCTATGACGTCGGCGTAAAATTCAGCCCGGTTGAAAAGGTTGAAGTGCAAGCTAAGTGGAATCAGGGTTCAATTAAAAAGAATACGTATGCAAAGATTATCGATAAGTCTGCCACAGGCGGCGAGCACTACGGTGCATTCGTTCTTTCACTTAAAGTTGCTTACTAAGCCGTATTCGGCCTAATAGCTACGCTTAAAAGCCTGTTCCGCACTACGCGGGACAGGCTTTTTTTGTATACGGAAAGCATACTGATTAATGAGATACTTTTTAACCTAAGATCGACAAAATAAGATATCTGGTATCTCAGAATACCGTCGCAATCAATTCCGGAGTAGATCCGTCCGCTGATATTTGCAGGATAGCAGGCCTTTCTAAAGTCGAACTGGAAGCGCCTAAATAATTAAGGATTCCGGCTGAGTATGGCATACGCAGCTTCCGCTTTTTCGGCAATGCGCGGCAGTTGCTTAAGCATATCCTGCGAAACGGCGGTATAATTGCGTATCAGCGCCGGCGGGGGACTTGCAAAACGTTGCCGTTCCAGCATGGCATAAAAGATACAAAATAGATCGGTTATGGTTCGTTTTGGTGCAAATAGTTCTGTAAGCGTTTCTGTCAACTCTGCGTAGGTCGCGCTTAAAAAATATGCTTCATCCTTTGTTGAGGTTGTAAGGTGGTTGCTCATATACAAATCCTGTATATATTTGCGGAGGCAGCGGTCAATGCTCGCATACCAGCTTTCTATGGCATTTTTCGTGTTTTTTAAGCCCTCGTCAAAGGTTAAGTCCGTATCTGCAGGAATCTGATTTGTACCGAAAGCTGCATCGGCCGGGGGGATGTGCTTTTGAATTTTCCGTGCTGTTTTATAGAGCCGCTTTAGTTGTTTACGCAGTGCAGTAAGCCGCTGTTTTGCTGTTCCAAGCGTTCTTTTCCGCAGCTTTTTAAGCAGCAGCCACACTCCGCAGCCTGACGCTGCAAGCAACCCGACCCCTAAAATCGCTGCGCCATATAACAGAAAATCGGTTCCCGGAGGTAACAGCGGCGGCTTCGGCGGCTGGAGGCTTACCCGTTCACCGGTTCCCAAAAGTGAAGATACAGAGATTGCCGGAAGTTTATTGTGTAATTGTAAGAACGTAAGAGCGGGAAAATCGATGTCACCTGTTTCCCATGGGATGAATGTAATAGCGAGATAGTACCCGGATTCCCGTTTTACGATGCTGATTTCGTTGATTGTCATCACATCGTTTTGCGTTATATTTCCGAGTGGGATAGGTACGCCGACAGTAAAGCCGCCGGCGGTTAAAGTTTTGTATTCTTTTTGAGATAACGGAAAAAGGAACTGTGCCGTATCACCGACAAAGATATGCTGGGGAATGAGTACGCCGTTCATAATGCCGCATCCACCTGAGGCCGGTATCGGCTAAAGGGCTGAGCACCGTATTTGCCGGTCAAAAAAAATTGATTCAAGAGCTTTACCGTATTACCATCGTACGGTAACACGAGCGGATATGCTCCGCAGCGTATACAGGTGTTTTCCCATTGTTGGGTATCTTCTGCTATACGGCGGATACGATCCTGCCGGAACTGATGCGAATTGGTCGGCAAGAGCCGCTCCAGTCCCGTTTCGGGGTCGGTAAAGCGCAATATCCCTGCGGCGGGCAGCGCTTCATCGTAAGGGGCAGTAATGCGAATAGCTGCAACATCATGGCGGCGTGCCAATAGCCCTAACTCCTTTTCAAAATTTTCTACTTTAAAATCGGATAGAATAATAATGAGAGCCCGTTGCCGCAGGAGTTTTGCTGCCGCTTCGAGTGCAGGAGCTAAAGCTGTTCCCTTGTTTTTGTTGCCCGAAATGGCAATACGTTCCAGGGTGCTTAGTATATGCAGGTTCGCTTCCCTGCCGCGTTGGAGCTGGAACACCCGCGTAACTTTTCCGTCAAAAGCGAGGAGTCCCGTATAACTATGCAAGTGTTCCGCCGCAAAGGTAATCAGCGCTGCTGCTTCTAAAGCTTTTTCTTGCGGCGATTGGGTGGTGCAACCTGTTTCCATCGAAGCGGAAACGTCGACAATCAGAAAAAGGCGCAAGTCTCGTTCTTCGCGATAAAGCTTCACAAAGGTTTTGCCGCTCCGCGCCATCAAGTTCCAATCGATACTGCGGATATCGTCCCCCGCTTCATATTCCCGCAGCGAATCAAATTCAATACCTCTTCCGCGGAAATGGCTGCGAAAACTTCCTGCTTGCATTCCCTGTGCAATGGAGAGCGCCGCCAGCTGTAGTTGTTTTGATCGTTCCGCTAAATAACCTGTTTTCATCTGCCCTATATACGGAAAACCTCTAAAAACAACGGTTTACATTACCAAATGTTTTTAGAGGTTTTGACAGTGTTAAGACTCCTGCCGTTTACATAACTTCAAGGAAGGGAACGAGCACGAGCCATGTTGCATTTTTCAGTACGATATATACTGCTTTTGCGAGGGCAAGCCGGGTTGCAGCGACATCTGCATTTTCTGCACCGAGGATGGGGCAATCATGATAGAAACGGCTGAACAGCTTACAAAGGTCGTAAAGATAGCTTGTTAT
Source organism: Treponema sp. OMZ 906 (assembly GCF_024181185.1). Classification (NCBI taxonomy): domain Bacteria; kingdom Pseudomonadati; phylum Spirochaetota; class Spirochaetia; order Treponematales; family Treponemataceae; genus Treponema; species Treponema sp. OMZ 906. Next base: position 600,095 of record NZ_CP051196.1, read on the forward strand.
CAGCATCGGTGCATACTGGTCGGCTGCTTTGTCTACTTGAGCGGGAAATTCCTCCAGTTTTTTCAGTAATTCCCACTCTATATCGGAGCTAAGCAGTTCAGGCTTGCAAATGCCCGCCTTTGCTTTTTTGCCTTCTTCCGTATCAGCTTTGCGCAAAATAGAAGCGATACGTGCACCCATGTATTGGATGTAGGGGCCGGTGTTGCCGTTGAACGAAAGAGACTCGGACGCATTAAAGAGCATATCCTTTATCGTGTCTACTTGGAGCAGGAAGTAGTGCAATGCACCGAGTGCAACTTTTTCTGCAACTTCTTCAGGGTTACCTACCGCCTCCTCACGTCCCTTGGATGAAATCTCTTTTAGCGCGCTATTCTTGAGCTCGGTAATAAGATCGTCCGCATCGACAACAGTGCCCTCGCGGCTCTTCATTTTACCTTCCGGTAAGTTTACCATACCATACGCAAGGTGATATAAACCGGTATACCAGTCATAGCCAAGAAGCTTCATTATATAGAAGAGTACTTTAAAGTGATAAATTTGCTCGTTACCGACTACGTAGATAAGCTTGTCAAACGGCCACTCGTTATGGCGTGTTATTGCGAGTCCAATATCTTGTGTGATGTAAACAGATGTTCCGTCTCCGCGCAACAACAGTTTCTTTTCAAATCCGATCGATTTAAGGTCGACCCAAATGGAGCCGTCTTCGTCTTTATAGAAGATACCTCTTTTTAAGCCTTCCATAATTTCGGAGCGCCCTTTGCGGAATACATCGCTTTCAAAGAAAAGCTTATCAAATGAAACACCTGTGCGGTCGTATGTTTGCTGAATACCCTGTAGCGCCCAGCCGTTCATCTTTTTCCACAGTTTTATCGTTTCAGGGTCTCCTGCTTCCCATTTCCGCAGCATTTCCTGTGCTTGCTCTTCGGCTTCGGGATGATCTTTGCTGTACTTGTGGAACTGAACATACATATCACCGACAAACTTATCGGGTTTGATGCCTTCTTTTACCGGATCAATACCGTTGCCGAAGAGCTGGTATGCCAGCATCGATTTACAGATGTGCACACCGCGGTCGTTGATAATATTGGTTTTGTATAAATCCGCTCCGCTGAACTGGAGGATACGAGAAAGACTTTCACCGATGGCGTCATTACGCAGGTGGCCGAGGTGCAGCGGTTTGTTGGTATTGGGGCTGGAAAACTCGACCATGATTTTTTTACCATGCAGGGTTTTCGTTTTTCCATAATTTTCATTTTGATTGATAATCATGTTGAGAATTTGGGCGGCCGTTTCTCCCTTGGGTAAAAAGACATTGATATATGGTCCAACCGCTTTCACTTCTCCTTTTCCCTTGAGGGCAGGATCGGCTTGCAGCTTGGGCAACAACTCCGTTGCGATTTTAGCGGGAGCGGAGCGCAGTGCCTTTGCAAAACTGAAAAGCGGAAAGCCTAAATCACCAAGGTTCGGATCGGGAGGTGTTTCCATCGCAATTCGTTCCGCAGTAACAGACTCGGCTCCTTCCGGCAGCAGCGATGTAAGTGCACGGGCGATACTTTCTTTCCATAATAACCGTATATCGTTCATAATTACCTCACTTATAGGAATTGCTAAAAACTTCTGTTTTTAGTGATTCCTTTGTGTTTCTGATTTAGGAAAAACCTCCGGAACTATTGATTTTAAGAGGTCTTACCAGTATAGGAAATTCCGTACCTTAGTGCAAGAGGTCGATCAGGGTAAACGCATCAGGCCATCTTGTCGAAAAAAATTATGAATTATTTTGCTTGCATTTTAAAAAAACTGTGTTATAATTGTCCTTATCTTACAGGGATAAGGAGGCTGGCAGCGTTTTTTGCGCAAAACAGCCTTCAAGCGGTGCAGTTGCCGCATCCCGCACTATAAGTTATAGGAGGCTTATATGTCCGTATTGAGTGTTACCAGTGAAATTAAAAAACTGCGTAAAGTATTGCTTCATAGGCCTGGTGCCGAACTACTTCATTTAACTCCCGACACCTTAGGCGAACTGCTGTTTGACGACATTCCGTTCCTTAAAGTCGCTCAGGCAGAACACGACGCCTTTGCCAAGATTTTGAGAGATAACGGAGCCGAAGTTCTGTACCTCGAAGACCTTGCCGCAGAAGCAATTAAAAAACCCGAAATTAGAACAAAGTTTATTGACCAGTTTATCAACGAAAGCGATGTTTATTCCGAAAAGTACAAGGAAAGTCTTCGCGAACTGCTGAATAACATCAAAGATAATAAACAGCTGATTTTAAAAACGATGGAAGGCATCGATATTAAGGAGCTTAATATCAAAGGTAATGCCTCATTAGTTGACTTTGTCGGCGATTCCGATTCGTCAATGATTGTCAACCCTATGCCTAACCTGTATTTTACCCGCGATCCTTTTGCTACGATCGGAAACGGCGTAAGCTTGAATAGGATGTTCTCCGTTACTCGTAACCGCGAAACAATTTATGCCGAATATATTTTCGATCATCATCCCGATTATGCAGGAAAGGTTCCCAAGTTCTATGATCGCTATGATCCGCCCCACATCGAAGGCGGTGATATCCTCAATATAAACGAAAAAGTTTTAGCCATCGGTATTTCGCAGCGCACCACAGCAAACGCGATCGACCTTATCGCAAAAAAGATTTTCTTTAACAGCGATTTGAAGATCGAAACGATCCTCGCGTTTGACATTCCCGTAAGTCGCGCATTCATGCACTTGGATACGGTATTTACGCAGATCGATCACGACAAATTTACCATCCATCCCGGTATTCTCGGCCCGCTCCGCGTATTCACTATCACCAAAGGCGCTGCAAAAGGCGAGTTGAAGATTGTTGAAAATGATACGACACTCGAAAAAACGCTCGCTCAGTACACCGGTACCGGCCATGCAGAGCTTATTCAGTGTGCAGGCGGCGACAGGATTGCTGCAGCACGCGAGCAGTGGAACGACGGTTCGAACACGCTGTGTATCAGCCCCGGAACAATCGTTGTCTACGAAAGAAACGATGTTACCAACGAAATCCTCGCGAAGCACGGACTAAAGGTTCTGACAATGCCGAGCGCGGAACTTTCACGTGGACGCGGCGGTCCCCGCTGTATGAGTATGCCGCTCGTACGCGATAACTAAATCGTACATTGCTTTATACTGCCGATGCTGTTTTTGTATTAAGTTGAATAATAAAGAAAGCGGCATCGGCAAATTTTATTATTGCCCGCATATAAGCGGGTATGAATTTTAAGCGCTATAACAATAGCAAGGAGTTTTTATGGGTGTGAATCTTTTAGGACGCAGCTTTTTAAAGTTGTTGGATTTCAGCTCAGCAGAAATCAGGTATTTGTTGGATCTTTCAAAAGAATTAAAAAAATTGAAGATGACACATACCCCGCACGATCACTTAAAAGGAAAAAACATCGTATTACTGTTTGAAAAAACCTCAACACGCACACGCTGTTCTTTTGAAGTTGCCGCAATGGATTTAGGTATGGGTTCAACCTTCCTTGATCCTGCAAGCTCTCAAATGGGGCATAAAGAAAGCATCGAAGATACCGCACGGGTTTTAGGTCGTATGTACGACGGTATCGAATACCGCGGTTTCAGCCAAGAAATCGTTGAAAAACTGGCAAAATATGCCGGTGTACCGGTTTGGAACGGCTTAACCAATGAATTCCATCCTACGCAGATGCTTGCAGACGTACTAACCGTTGAAGAGCATTTCGGTCATTTAAAAGGCATCAAGCTGACCTTTGTCGGCGATGCACGCAACAATGTGGCTAATTCATTGATGGTCGTATGTGCAAAGATGGGTATGCACTTTACCGCATGCGGCCCCAAGGACTTGTTCCCCTCCGCCGATTTGGTCAAGACCGCCGAAGCGATTGCAAAAGAAACCGGCGCAACCATCACGCTTACCGATGATGTAGAAAAAGGCTGCAAAAACGCAGACGTATTGTACACCGACATTTGGGTATCGATGGGCGAACCCGACAGCGTATGGGAATCCCGCATTAAGCTGTTGAGCAAATATCAGGTGAACAAGAAGATGATGGCTCTTGCCAACCACAACGCTATCTTCCTGCACTGCTTGCCTTCGTTCCACGATCTGAATACGAAAGTCGGACGCGAAGTAAACGAGAAATTCGGTATTCCCGAAATGGAAGTAACCAACGAAGTCTTTGAATCGGTACAGTCAAAGGTATTCGATCAGGCTGAAAACCGTATGCATACTATTAAAGCGGTTATGTATGCGACCTTAAAGTAAAGCGAGCGGCAATACGAATATGAAAAAAGAAAGAATTGTCGTAGCGCTCGGCGGAAATGCGCTTGGAAACAATCCGCAGGAGCAGCTTGCGTTAGTAAAAGAAACGGCAAAATCGATTGTCGCATTGGCAGAAAACGGCTATGAAATCGTTATCGGACATGGTAACGGGCCTCAGGTCGGTATGATTAATTTGGCAATGGATTATGCAGCGAACGGGGGCGCAGGGACTCCTGCAATGCCGTTTGCCGAATGCGGTGCTATGAGCCAAGGATACATCGGCTATCATCTGCAGCAGGCGATCGGCGATGAGCTGAAACGACGAAATGTTAAGCGTGAAGTCGTATGCCTTATCACACAGGTTTTGGTGTCCGAAAATGATCCTGCGTTCACAAACCCGAGCAAGCCTATCGGTATGTTCTATACAAAAGAACAAGCTGATAAAATTAAGGCTGAAAAACCTGACCAGACCTTTGTTGAGGATGCCGGTAGAGGCTACCGCCGCGTTGTTCCGTCACCGCAGCCGGTCGCAATTATCGAACGCCCCGTTATCGAGGAATTGGTTGCTAAAGGGCACATCGTTATCACCGTCGGAGGCGGCGGTATTCCGGTTCTGCAAAAGGCGGACGGTTTGCACGGCGTCGATGCGGTTATCGACAAGGATAAGTCCTGCGCAAAACTCGCAGCAGATGTTAAAGCCGATAAGCTTGTCATCTTAACGGCAGTTGAGCAGGTTTGTATTAATTTCAATAAACCCAATCAGCAGGCTTTAAGCAAACTGAACATTGCCGAAGCGGAAAAATATATTGCTGAAGGGCATTTTGCGAAGGGCAGTATGCTTCCCAAGGTGGAAGCATGCTTACAGTTTGTCCGCAATCACAAAGAAGGACAAGCGGTTATTACCTCGCTGGCAAATGCAGGCAATGCGCTGAAAGGTGGAAACAGCACGGTTATTACTGCAAACTAATCTATCGCGCTGACAGTCGACGCCGCACAAATAAGTACATTGCTGTTTGCTGCGGCGTGTCGGCCTATTGCCGGTACTCCGGTTAGAAAGACGTTGTCTTTTAACCGGAGCTTGCATCATATATATATCGTATAGATGATGAAGGCAAACCGGTTTTTAAATAAATTGGAGGAAAAAAAATGGGAAAAGATAAAAAAAAGAGGGCGTCCCTCTCGGCATTCTCGATCCTGTACATTATTTTACTTGTACTGGCTGTAATCACTTGGATTATTCCCGATGTACAAAACGCAACGCTCGGAACAATCGTTATGGCGTCCTACAATGGATTTTCCAATGCGCTTGACGTCTGTTTCTTCGTATTGGTACTCGGCGGCTTCTTGGGCATTGTAACAAAAACCGGCGCTCTTAACGCAGGTATTACTCATCTTGTCAAGAAGTTAAAGGGTAATGAGCTTATTCTTATTCCGATCCTGATGACACTGTTCTCAATCGGTGGAACGACTTACGGTATGTCCGAAGAGACCGTTGCTTTCTATGGACTGTTGGCGGCAACGATGGTCGCTGCCGGTTTTGACTCGATGGTAGGTGCTGCAACCGTATTGCTCGGCGCCGGTGTAGGTGTTCTCGGTTCAACGGTAAACCCCTTTGCAACCGGTATCGCTATCGACAGCGTTAACAAGAGCTTTGAAGAACTCGGCATTCAGAGTAGTGTAAACAACGGTGTAGTTATCGCGTTGGGTATTGTTCTTTGGCTTTCTTCTCTCATTATAGCATGTGCGTTTGTAATGTCTTATGCAAAGAAAGTAAAGCGAGATAAAGGTTCTACCATTCTTTCCTTGCAGGAACAAGAAATCATGAATACGGAATTCTCCAAGAAAGATACGGACGTTGAAGTTGCCTATACCGGAAAAATGAAGTTTACGATGGGTGTCTTCGCATTCGGTTTCTTCGTAATGATTATTTCCGTTATTCCGTGGGATAAATTCAATGTTACCATATTCCAGGGCTGGTCTTCATTCTTAACAGGTGCTGCAATCGGTGAATGGTGGTTCGGCGAACTCGGTATGTGGTTCTTTATCATCGGTTTGATTATCGCGTTTATCAACAGATTCACCGAAAACGAAATTGTTTCCGCATTCATGGAAGGTGCCAAGGATATCATGGGTGTTGTTCTCGTTATCGCTGTTGCTCGTGGTGCTTCCGTACTGATGGGCGAAACCGGTTTGGATAAATACGTTCTCGAACATGCTTCCAAAGCGTTGGAAGGCTTGCCTGCATTTGCATTTGCACCGCTTTCATACATCTTGTATGCACTGTTGTCCTTTGTTATCCCGTCGACCTCAGGTTTGGCAACCGTATCAATGCCGATTATGGGGCCGCTTGCTCAGAACTTAGGCTATAACCCCGCTGTTATGGTTATGATTTTCTCCGCAGCATCCGGTATCCTGAACCTGTTTACCCCCACGAGCGGTGTCGTTATGGGCGGTCTTGCGAGCGCACGTATCGAATACAGCACATGGCTCAAATTTGTCGGAAAACTACTTGCTATGCTGTTTATCGTTAACCTCGTTGTTCTGACTGTAGGAATGATGATTCTGTAAAGATAATCTCCGGGCATAAAAGCCTTGAGGCCGTTGGCACCTAAAAATTTCGGTTTTTACGTGCTACATATTTAATCAACATACCCCCGACGCAAGCGTCGGGGTACAATGCTCAACGTTTCGCATTGTATGTTCTATAAGGTGGTTGCAGTCGGCTTTAATACCCTTTGTTACGACGCAAGCGTCGGGGTATTAAACCCTCCGCACGAATAAATGAAAACAGCCTATTAACTCAAACGGGTTAATAGGCTGTTTTTTTACTTTTAGAGGAAAACGCATCAGATGTTTGACCAATATTGTCGTACGGCTTCCTTAAAGCGGAGTCCGCGGTCAAACTCATTTTTAAACATGCCGAAACTCGTAGCGCCGGGGGAAAACACGACGATCTCTTGTGTTGTAGTATGGCTGTTTTGCGGCACCGTATTGTTGCTTTGCGGCGTATGTTCGCATTCTCGGTGGACGGCCTCAAGTAGTGTCGATAGGTCTTGAAAGGGACCGAAGTACGGAGTGTGTTGTGCTTGCAGCAGCGGGATTAATTTATCGGTGCCCGTACCGGCGAGTAAAAACAAGGCTTTTGCTTTTTTAAGCTCCGGTGCAAGCGCGGTAAAATCGAGTTTTTTGTCGGTACCACCGGTGATGAGGATAATCGGTTTTTCAAAGGCATTGACCGCTGCTGCCGCCGCTTCGGGAATTGTCGCTGCGGAATCATTATAGAATTTGAATTGGTCTGTTTCGTAAAAAAATTCGAGCCGGTGAGGGATACCGCCGTAGTTTTGCATAACGGCTGGAATTTTTTCCGGATTTACGCCGTATAAAGCAAGAGCGAGCGAGGCTGCCATAACGTTTTGCTTGAGCGCTGCGCCGGGCACCGCAATTCGGGGCGGCAGTAATAACCGATCATCGCCCGGTGTCAACCGCATCCATGCGGAGCCGTCGGGAGCTATCCATGCGCCGACAAGATGCGTCGGCAGCGGGTGTGCGCTGTACCAAAAGACCTGTCCGACAGTTTCCTGTGCAAAGGTCTTTCCCCATCCGTCGTCGTAATTGCATACGGTGTAATCGGTCTTATCCTGATTGCGGTAGATAATTTTTTTGTCGGCGACATAGCGTTCCATCGAACCGTACCAGTTTTGATGATCGGGCATAATGTGAGTGATAATCGCTATTTTCGGTTTCAGCTGAGGGCAGTGTGCGAGGTCGCCAAGCTGCCAACTGGAAAGCTCCAACACAACCGGTGTGTCAGAATTTGTTTCGGTTAAGAAGGTGAGCGGACTTACCGTGATGTTGCCGCCGAGAAATGCCGGTATGCCGCATTGCTGCAGTCCGTAGTATAGCGCGCTGACGGTTGACGATTTGCCCTTGCTACCGGTTACGGCAAGCACCGGCGCAGAACTCAGCTGCAAAAAAATCGAGATATCCGTTTCGATGCAGTGCGCTGCGGCAAGATACTGGTTCCCCTCGGATTTTACGCCGGGGTTTTTAATCACCATATCCGCCGTACGGAAATCTTCGATATTATGACCGCCGAGCGCAAAGCGTACATTAGGATAGTGTCGCAGCTCTGCGACGGAGGGTGCAAGCTCCTCCTCGGTTTTCATATCGGTTACGATAACCTCTTTTGCACCGTGTTCCGCAAAAAAACGCGCGGACGCAAGCCCTCCGCCGTTTAAACCCAGTCCCATAATCGTTACCGAAAGCCCTGCAATATCGTTTAAATTCCGTATCATCATTCAACGATAGTATCAAAAAAAAAGCCTTTAGGAAAGAATGGAGATCTTTAAAAACTCGGTTGGTTTTTTAGAGATGTCCCAAAGCATTAAATCCCGCATTAATACGCCGGAATGTCCGTTTTTGTATTACCTTGACTATTATACCCCGTAAAGTTAAAATGTTAATATGAAAGATACATTGATAGATGGTGCCGTCCGTAAGATTCCTGATTTTCCTAAGAAGGGAATTTTGTTTTATGATATTACGGGGCTTCTGATAAATCCTGAAGCGTTTCACTATTGCTTGGATAAGCTTACGGGCTTTTATAAGGATGAAAAAATCGATGCGGTTGCAGCGATCGAATCGCGCGGTTTTATTTTTGCGGCTCCCTTTGCCGATAGGCTCGGTATTCCGCTGATTCTCATTAGAAAAAAAGGAAAGCTGCCGGGTGAAACCTATTCCTGTTCTTATGACCTCGAATACGGGCAGGCAACGATCGAAGTTCACACCTCCGATATACAAAAAGGCCAGCGGATATTGCTGCTCGACGACTTGATTGCAACCGGCGGCACGCTGAACGCTGCGCGGAAAATGCTGAATCAGGGCGGTGCCGAGGTGGTTGGCTTTTGCGGCGTTATCGGATTGCCGTTTTTGCACTATGACAAACTTCTCGGCGATTTGCCGATTAAAACACTGATCGAATACGACAGCGAATAGGGATGAATTTTTAAAATGATTACATTAATTAAAGATATACTGACACAAAAACCGGACGGGCAGGAGGTCGCCGTCTACGGATGGGTGCGTACCAAACGTGAAACAAAAAACCTCATTTTTATTCAGGTAAACGACGGTTCATGCTTTGCCTCGATTCAGCTCACCTTTGACCGCGATAAGGGGATCGATGCGCAAACCGAAAAAGAATTAAGCAGGATTACGACCGGTGCCTCAATTAAAGCGGTCGGAGCATTGATCGAATCTCCCGCATCGGGACAGGCAGTAGAGGTTGCCGCAAAAACGATTTTTGTGTACGGCGAGGCTTCCGGCGAAACCTATCCGTTGCAAAAAAAACGGCATACGTTTGAGTTTTTACGCGACATAGCTCACTTACGTGCCCGTACCAATACGTTCGGAGCGGTTGCCCGTGTGCGGAACCAAATGGCTTTTGCTGTACATAACTTCTTTCAAGAACATGGGTTCCAGTACGTGCATACGCCGCTGATTACCGCTTCGGATTGCGAAGGCGCCGGCGAAATGTTTCAGGTAACCACGCTCAATATGCAGGAGATTGTCCGCAAGGCTTTAAAAGATAAAGTTGATCCTGCCACCTTCGCAGTCGATTACAAACAAGACTTCTTTGAACGGGAAGCCTATCTGACGGTTTCCGGTCAGCTTGAGATAGAAACGTATGCAACGGCGCTTTCACGGGTTTATACTTTCGGGCCGACCTTCCGTGCGGAAAACTCGAACACGACGCGGCACCTCTCCGAATTTTGGATGATAGAACCGGAGATGTCGTTTTTCCGGCTTGAGGACAACATGGATTTAGCGGAGAAATTTGTTGTCTACCTCCTTAAATGGGCGTTAACTCATTGCAGAGCCGACCTTGAATTCTTTAATGCACAGATTAAACCGGGTCTTATCGAAACGCTGGAACACGTGGTGGAGTCCAAGTTTACCCGCATCACTTACACCGATGCGGTGAAAGAACTTGAAAAGCACGCTTCCGAGTTTGAGTTTAAACCGTTCTGGGGTTGCGATCTTCAAAGCGAGCATGAAAAATATTTGACCGAGCAGGTTTTTAAAGGCCCCGTTATCGTAACGGATTATCCCAAGGAAATAAAAGCCTTCTATATGAAGCAAAATGATGACGGTAAAACGGTACGGGCGATGGATGTGCTGGTGCCGGGGCTCGGCGAGATTATCGGCGGTTCCGAACGGGAAGACAACCTTGCCGCGCTGGAAACCCGTATGACCGATCTCGGGCTTGATGTCAAAAACTACTGGTGGTATTTGGATTTGCGCCGTTACGGAACCGTACCGCATTCGGGATTCGGGCTCGGATTTGACCGGCTGCTCCTCTATGTTACCGGTATGGCGAATATCCGCGATGTTATTCCGTATCCGCGGACACCGAAATCTGCGGAATTTTAACCCCGGCAGCGTGGTGTACCGCAACGCTGCGCACTTATACGGGATGTACCGGTATGCAGCGTACCGGTATATGATGCGTTTGTATGTACCGTACTTACACGCTCCGACCATAAAACCGGCAGTATGAGTAACCGTTCTTGGAATACCGAGGCGCTTGTGCTGTCGGTTTCTTCTTTTAGCAGTGACCATCGGAACGTGTCGCTTCTTGTGCCGCAGGAGCACGGGTGTACCATTGTACCGGCAACCCTGTTTGGCGGCGCGCGGAGTAAACTGCGGGGGATGGTTTCTACCTATCAAAGCGGGCAAGTCTGGCTTTATTCAAACCCGATAAAAAATTCAAATAAAATTACCGATTTTTCAGTGAGCGCCTATCGGATGGAGTTGCGCGAAAGTTTAGCCCGCAGCTGGTGCGCTGCCGTATGCAGCGAAATCACGATAAAGACCTGCGGCACGGTGAACTGGCAGCTGGTGAACGCTTTTTTAGATGGGCTGTGCGTTTCCGACGATGAAGGATGCGAGCGCGGGCTCCTGCGCTTTTTATGGCGGCTATTGCAGACCGCAGGCGTTGCCCCCGATATATTCCACTGCGGCACATGCGGCCTCGAGATTGCAGTCGACGCTGAAATTGCGACAAACGCCGCGTCCTGCCCGACGGAAACGTGCTGCGCCGTGTATAGCCCCGCAGAGGATGAGTGCTTTTGCAGCTCCTGCCGCCGGTTCGATGCCCATACGTTTCCGCTTTCTGCAGAGGCTTTTAGGTATCTGTATGCCGTAACGGAAAAAGCTCCCGGCTATTCACGGCACTTGCCGCTCAGCCCCGCCGCTTATGGGGAGCTTAAGCGGTTCCTCTTCTTCTTAACCGAAAAGATGGCAGGGGCACCGCTCAAAACCTTTCAGATGGGGTATGTGTAATTTCTAAAGTTGCAGAGGGGTTAATGGGCATCTCTACAGACGATACCTTGAGTGTTTGAAAGATGCCCTTATATCAATCTGTTAACTCAGACTCCTTTTTATATTTTTTATAGTTTTTTTGTGCTTTGTATAATATGCTTGCAACTATCAATGTAACTAACCCGATAATCCCACTCAAAATAATTTTAGAGACTTCAAAGTTGCTTTTGTATACTTTATACGCAGAAAATACAAACAATGCAAAAACAATGATAAATCCTTGCAAATAAGCATTCTTGATATTTTTATAGTGCTCTGCCAAATCGGAATTATCGGTCAACAATTTTTGCGGTTCTTTTCCGTTATTTTCTACTACGAGTATTTCTTTATTAAAGCCTTGAAAAGAATTAGCTATTTTCCCATCACCATGTGCATACGGTCTAAATCTAACTTTTCCAAACACTATGCTACATTGGTTTAATGGAGCTCTATACACCCTTGTTTCATTCTCTTTTAGCATTTGTATATAGCTATCATTTTCGCTTGATGAGTTTGCGCCTATAAATTGTGTAGAATAAGAATAATTTTTATCGGTTTTTTCAAAATTATATACGAAATTATTGATCGCCTTTAATCGATAACCTTTTTTAGCCGTTTCATTTAGCCATGTTTCCAAATCACTTATCGGGTCTAAAAAAAATTTAATTTTCTGCATATTATCTACCTCGTATATTTTTTATCAATAATTGAAGTTCATGCAATCGATTCGCCTCTTTTTTAACCTGTTCTTTTCCTGCTTCGGTTATAATATAATTGACTTTTCCATCGACTCTTGAAGATTCAACAATCCATCCTTTGTCTGCCAGATTCTTTATGGCTCCATAGAGAGTCCCCATTCCCAAAACAACTCTTCCATCGGTTTTTTCTTCAATAAATAATTTAACTCCATAGCCATGCAGTTCCTTATATAAGGCTAATAAAACCAATAATGTCGTTTCAGTTAAAGCCCCGCTAGATATATTATCTCTCACACTTATTGCTTCCTTTCTTTATATCACTATGCGTAATATATCACTATCCGTAGTATTTGTCAATATAATGAATATTTTACTCAACTTTTAGTTGATAAGTCACAAATCTTACATTGAGACAATAACATCACAGAAGAATTTTCTGGATCACCGCTAAGTGGCACAAATTATCAACCTAACGTTCGCTTAACCTGCATTGCCGCAAAGGTAATGGCAGGTTGAAGCGGGTGTTAGATGTCTTTTATTTATTTTTCTATGATGAATGATCTATAACACAGAAAAATTCTATATGAATCAAAGCGTACACACTTAACCCCAAAATGTGTCTTCTGCCGATTGTTGTTCGGCAAAAGTCCATACTTCTTGTATCTTGCCATTTTCTATTTTGAATAGATCAATACCCGGATCATTGAGCTTATCAGCACCTTTCTCCGCTATGGAAACAACACTTGCAGCAACAACACACTCGTTGCTCGCAGCCCAATGGGTAATATCATCTGAGTACGGGCACAAAAAGGTTTAATGAACTCGAAAGATTAATGCCTACAACAACTCGAACTGTTTTAACAAGACAACTCCGTCAGCTTGAAAAAGATAAACTAATCGACCGCAAAGTCTTTGCCGAAGTCCCCCCTCATGTTGAATACTCTTTGAGTAAATTGGGAACTCAGTTTCAAAAAGTATTAGACGAGATTGAGATTTTTGGTTTGAATTATATTGCCGAATTAAATAAAATGTAAAAAGGAAAAAGTAGGTAGCATTCTTATCGATACATTATTTTTTATAGTGAAACCTGTTTATGGCATCATTTTCGATCTATAGAATGTTTGAAATATCAAATTCCCGTAGATAGGTCTTTTGGCAATTGTTCATAAATGGCGTTGGTTGTTAACCTGATATGATTTTAAACTGCAATACGATTTGCCCTTGTTGTCGGTTTTGAAAACTGTGTTATGTGTTTTTTCAATTACATTGAATCAGCTTTTTTCTGATGTTCTTCCATAATCGGATCCCAATAATCACGATATTCCTGTTCGTATTGTGTGTTTTTTGCAGAAATCCCATATACAATCAGTTTTGAAATTAGACGATATCTTAATTCAAAAAGACTTTGTGTTTCTTTCCAATAGCTAAAAAAAGATGTGCTGACTCCTTTAATTATGTTTAGCGGTAAATTATCATCCGAATAAGCGATTTTATATATTAAAGGCATTTTAACTACATCTGAATAATGCCAATGATGTCTATGTACAAACGGCTTGTTTAAATATCGTTTACCGTTAATATAACATTGAGCCTCATCAATAGGCTCAATTTCCAAAATTTCTATTTCATCAATTGATTTCGGAATATACCAATGAATTTCTACCTGATGATTATTCAACACTTTCCATGTACTTTGGTTGTCGTCATCGTCATAGTTTTGGAAAAACCAAGCTTTATCGGAATCAACAACTTCTTTGTCCTTTAAATCCGGATCTCTTGATCTTGAATAGGTGTAGGTATACTTTGTATAAAAATTAAAGTGATTATCTTCTCTATAACCTTCACCGGAATATGTGTTCTTATCCGGGAGAGACCAGTTTCCGCATTTTAAATATTCTTTTAATTGATTTGCCGTTTTTGGTTTAATAAATTCAGGTTGAAAATGCGATAAGTAACCGCCGAACACCCAACCGTATTCAGCTTTATCATCTGTCCATTCATAAGGCGGAATTAAAATTTCAACCCATGGGGCTGTAATTTCGTCGATTGTTTCTTCTTTCCCAACAGCAATAATTTTTACAGGTAATCTGTGCGGTAATCCGCAAAGACGATTTGATTTTAAAGACGGATAGCCTCTCACTTTTAATCCTTCTTTGGAATTAACATACATTGTATCAATTACTTTGCCATTTTCATAAAAATTATTTTTGTCCGCAAAAACCGATGTAATTATTAAAATCGATACTAATAAAGTTGAAAAAAATTGTTTCATATTTTTTTTCTCCAAAATTACGCCGTGGATTGTACACATAACATTCGCTTGACCTGTATTTGCCGCAGAGGAAATGTTGGGTTGAAGCAGGTGTTAGACACTATATGCTCTTCTCACCAAACAAAACACGAACAAAATCTCTTCTTGAATACAAAATCCTTATAATTCTTATAACTTCGTCTTCAATTCTATAAAATATTGAATAATTATTTGTAAGCACGAACTTATAATTGGTAGGGAATGAAACATATTTTTCCACAGAAATCCCTCCATTTGGAGAGAACGTCAAATTTTCATAAGTTTCTATAATTTTTGAAATAGTATTATGTGCTGCTATGGGATTTTGAAGTTCATTCTCTATATAATTTTTAATTTCAAGTAAGTCTGCTGCCGCTTGCGGAGCAATCTTTATCTCAAACATCAAAGTCCCGCCATTTTTCTGACTTGAGTTGTGTCCAGCCATCCATTTTGCAAAGCAGATTCTTCGCCTTTCTTCAATTCAGAAAAAAGAGTTTTCGTAGCCGTCAATTTTTCGTAATCTCTTATAGAAATTACCGCATAACACCCCCTGCCATTTTTAGTAAGAAAAACCGGCGATTCATCAGCAACATCCTGCAAAACTTCATTATAATTACGCAAATCTGAAACAGGTTTTATAGTAATCATACATACCTCTAATATTCGTAATATTTTACGAAATAATTATCTTAAAACATTTATAAACTGTCAAGTGGATTAAACATCCATACCACACAATGATTTAGTTAGTTATAATGCAGAATCCCTGACTCTCTTGTTTTTTACTAATGGTGAATAAATACATTTCCATGACCGTCCGAAGGACTTATCTATAATTTATCGTGCTGTAAGGTATCCATCTAACAACTGGTTATACCGCAGAGAGCTCGACCCGTTTTCAATTACGAACCTTTGTTATACGTTTCATCTTACTATAGTTAATTACTTGTTTCATTAAACAGATTTGTTTCTATTTAATTTTTATTTTATTTAAAACAAATGCAATAAGATTAATCAACAGCTAAAAACTTTTTTATACACTGGCTGCAGCCATTCCCAAAAAGGCAAAAATTTTCTATATGAAAATAACTCATATCTGATCCAAAAGAATATAATGTATTAAATAATGGAAAAACCGGTAAGAAGATAAACCCTAAACAACTTTTTAACAAAGACTTATTTTTCCTTAAAAAAATCCAGCCAACAATAGAAATAACATATGTTAAAAAATAGGCAGTAGTATGAAATAAAAAGAGTTTATTAATTCTAAAAATAACATCTATACCATATAGAGAAGTGTAAATCATATCTTTATCTCTTTTTCATTTTTCTTATTTAAATAAGCGAGGAAAGTCGTATGCCTTTTCTCATGTTTCCAGCACAGAGGGCTGTACGTATAACATTCGCTTAACCTGCATTGCCGTACCCGTATAGGGTTTGGCGTGGAAATTGCATAAAAGAAGCGGAGCCGCTTTAGCGGCGCAGCGATATAAGCAATTTCCATGACAAAGGCAATGCCAGGTTGAAGCGGGTGTTAGAAGAATTTTTCCTGAGCAACCAATTCCTGTACGATACTATCAATATAATTGTTTTTATTTACACCTTTAATTTGTTTGTTTTCAGAAGAATACATTTTAACTTTACCTTGTCCAAATATTTTTATTGCGTCAGATCCAATTGACACAATAAAAAATAATATTTTTATCTTATTTTGAAAATTAAAAATACTATTAATTATATTTTTGTAATCATTATATTTTTCTAAATTATTTTCTTTGTTATAAACGCGTTGTATATGAACTATATATCCACATTTTTTTGAACATTTAGCTTTGTTTATATCTCCAAGAATATGCGTTTCAAAATCATTAACCCCTCCTGCACTTTTTTCTGTTCCAAATTCCAGTATAAAATCAGGAGTTAAATATGCATTTTTTCCTTTTCCTATTTTGAGGTTAATCGGATCATTAATTTCTTTTAAATCATCTTCATTAAATATAACAAGATCACTTCTTGCATAATCTATTCCATTGATTCCATATTCGCGATGCATACAACATGTCTTATATTTATTCTTAGATACTTCATCATATTGATTAACTCCAATTGTCAAATTGGTATCAAAAGGACTAATTAATTCCGGCAATATTTTTGATAGTTTTGTGTAAACTATTGAATGAATATCTGATTCTGAGAAATATAAAACAGGATTTAGCAAAATATAGTTTAAGGCTTCAGCTAAAGCTTTTTCAAATTCATTTCTACTTTTCATTTTATTTCCTCCGTGCCGTAGGCATCCTTCTAACGGGGCGGCGGATAAGCTGCAAGGGGCGAGAAAGTCGAAAGGCTTTTGAGCTTCGCCGTCAGCTTAATCCGCGTGTTGGACGGCGCTGAGTGCCGGACGACAGGCGGAGGTTCCGCCGCCCCGTTGAACGGGCGCGCAGCGTCCGTTCAACTAACGCTTAACCTGCATTGCCGTAAAGGCAATGGCAGGTTGAAGCGGGTGTTAGATTTTCTTTACTGTGACTGTGGTAATAAACCAATTTTTAGATATTTTTTCATGAGTTCGTAAATATCATTTTTTTTGTCGCCATCGCGTCTTATTCCTACAGCTACAATAATAACCGCAACTTCACTCTCTTTAACTTGATAAATTATTCTATATCGTTGTCCAACAGAACGGATAGAACGATAATCCTGTAAATTACCTTTTAAAGGCTTTCCCACTTTTAGAGGATACTCTTTTAATACCTCGATCTTTTGCAGTACCTGCTGTTGAGATTTATTGTCTAGTTTAGCAATAAATTCAGCGGCAATTTGGGTTAATTTTATTGTATACACATTAGACCCGCCTTGAATGTGTCAAAATCTACAAGATTGTTTTCATTTATCTGCTTAATTCCAGTAGACAGGTCTTTTGCCAATTGTTCATCTGCAAGTATTTCCAAAGTTTCTTGAATACATTCATAGGTATCCCAACGAATCAAAGCAAATACTTCTTTTCCATGATTAGTAATGGAGATTGTATCATCATAATTCATTGTATTCTCAAGTGATGTGATTTTCTTTCTTGTTTCTGTTATGGTCATAGTTGAAATCATAAAATTCTCCCATCACTTATAATGTACATTATTTTGTACAAAATAACAAGAGCAAATGGCAAACTTGCACGACAAGAGCATGAAGACTTTTAGACAAACTACAATAGGTATACTTATACCCGGAACATCTAAAATATACCTATTGTTTTATTGATAAAATACTATTTCTTATATTTTACAGCTAAACCTGACATTATATATGTCCGTTCATTATAAAATATTCCATAGCTCGCTTGTTCATAATCGAGTGATAAGTTAATAACATCATCTGCGCCAAATTCAGCCTTTGCTTTTTCATATAATTTGCTATATGCAGCACCGCCCCAAGAGAACAAGCCTAAGACATTATGTGCTATTCCCCTATACTCAACCCTACCTAATATCTCATACTGATTTTCTGCTAAGTTTACAGAAACACCATGATCTCGAATAGGGTTTACACTTGTACAGCTAACCATTAAATACAATGCACTAATCATTACAGCCAATGCACCAGTCATTGCAACTAATCTCTTGTGTTTCATTTCGACCTTCCTTTCGCAATGTCTTTTTCATTGCAAGTGTTTTTTCGGCCGAAAGGATGTTTTTGATTGGTTCCGCACCTGCCTGCCGTAGGCAGGTCAACCTAACATTGTTTTAAACCGCAAACTGGCTCGACCAGTTTGTCGGCTTTGAAAACGGTGTTATGTGTTTTCTTCTAATCATACATCTTTAGAATTTTTGTTCGTTTTGCTTTTTTTAAAATCTCAAAAAAATACTGTTCATCAAGAGTATTATCTTTTAGAAAATCTTTATGTATTTTTTCAAAAATTTCCATATTTTCTTGATATAAACCGCTTTGCGGTGAAATAAAGTACACAGTTTTTAAAAGAGTTCGTATTTTTATACTAGTATCTTCATTGCTGATTTTCATTCGTTTTCCATCAATCATAGCCCAACCATTATCATATTCGGGTCTTGTTATTATTTTATCTTTATAATAACAAACTTCTTCATCTTCATATGAATTTTCAGATACAGACAAGATAGATTGTTGTGGTTTTGTAACTACCATCATAAGAGAACCACCCGGATAAACACCCAATCTAAAAATAATTAATCTCTCAATTTTCATTTCATGCCATTCAAAAGAATAAGTTTCATTTTCAGAATCAATAGTAATTTTTTTTATATCTATATCCGAATTTCCTTGTGAAATCCAAAGAGATAAATTATCACAATTTTTTTGAAGAAAAAGAATGATATCATCAATTTCATCTTTTTTTGAAATTGTTTTTATACAAGGACTTGACGAACTAACTTCAAATGTATATTTAAAAATTATTTCATCAAACAAATTTGTTGTTCTAATAGCATGACAATAATACTTTTCAATATCTTTTTGTTTTGATTGTTTATTTTGATATAAAGAAATATAACTTTGAATTTCCTCAAAGTTTTGAAATCTATCAATAGGATCTTGTGCCAATAATTTTTCAACTATACTGTTGAAAATTGATTGCTTAAAATGTAGGTCTATTGTTTGAAAGCCTCTAATGGTTTTCTGACAAACCAACCAATACATTATCTGTCCAAATGCATACCAATCTGCAGCAGGTGTAATTTCATCAATATTTTTATCAGCTTGTTCAGGTGCAGAGAAAGAATAATTACCAAGTCTATCAGAAGGTTTTGTATCCACTAATTTTATATAATAGTTTTTATCAAATGAAGCTATATCACAATCACCAATTAATAGTTTTTTATTTAACATAAATAAATTTTGAGGTTTTAAATCTCTATGAATAATATTTAATTGATGCATTATTTCTATCTTTTGACCTAACTCATTAAATAATTTTATCCATAATTCAAAATCAATTTCTTTTTCTCTTATAAATGAAGCAAGCGTATTTTCTGCTAAAGGCATAATTGTAAATGGTATGATTAATTCTTCCGTAATACGAAGTGAATGAAAATAAATTTGCGGTAAAAATATATTTGAATTCTGTACTAACTGAAGGTTAATATATGCTTGTTTAAATCTTTTATATGCTGAAGACTCCTTTTCCTTTATATTTTCTAAAAATAGTTTAATAGCAAATTTACAAGTTGAATTTTCAAGTACCGCTTCATGCACAATAGATGTACCACCTGAATTAATTCTTTTTCCAATATTTATTTTTGCAAGTGGTGTTACGATTTCTGGATTCTTTTTTATATAATCATTTACAATTGTATCAATATTCATTTTTTTCCTTTCTGTTTAATTTTGCTGACCGAAGGGCAGTCCACATAACACTCTTTCGACCCTTCCTCATAATATCATAAAAACTACGCGCTTTCAATATAAACTGCTACAAGATAAGAAATTAAATCTTTCTACCATAATACTCGCCTGAACACATCACTAACAGCCAGATTAGGCCTATCTTCACTAAATGATATAAAGACAAATCACATTCGGTCGATAGGGCTTTGAACGCCGAGACCACCGCGATTGAGGACATGGGTGTAAACCATAGCGGTTGAAGCATCGCTGTGACCGAGAAGCTCTTGAATGATGTGAAATGGTTGTGGTCGGTTTTAAGATCCTGTGTTACGATACAGAGCGCAGCCGAGGAACGATAGGTATTAAACCTCATGAATCGAATGTTAAAAGAAAAAAAGTTACCTGCTGGGCAATCCGTCTAATATTCGCTTAACCTACAACGGGGCTTGCCCCTGTTGTCCGGTTGGAGCGGTTAGATTACATTTTCTCTATATATTTATCTCTGCGTCAGGGTTGTTGATTCTTTTTCCACGTTGTATAATCTTTTTTGGCTTTCATAGCTTTTAGCTTATTCCACGCGTCTAATGCCTCTTCTCTTGTTGCATTTTTTTCATTTGCCAGATAATCACTGATGAAGTTATTAAATTTACAGGATGGAATTTGGGGAAGCTTTCCTTCAGTTTTGTTTAACCGAATGTATTCACAAATGACATCATTATACGTTATTTTTTCACCATGAGAAAGTTTATCTTCAATCCATCGATTAAGCCAATATTTTGCCCCTGATTTCGGTTGTAATCCCGGCATCCGTTTATCCATTTCACTATATATGAATTCCCATGTTTCTTTTTTGTTGCTAAAATTTTCAACATAAGTATGACTATTCAATATATCCCTATTCCGGCTTTTACTTCGATAATAATTCGTTTTATTCACTGTTCCGGTTTTCAAAAAATGAATAATCATCTTTTCAAGCTGATCCTTTCGTATTTTTGAATCAACAGGTATTTTAAGCGATTTTGCTAATGCTTTGAGTTCACTCATGTACCAATATTTATTCTCAAATTCTTGTATTGTCATAGAGTCTTTTGCTTATGTACCGTAATTATTGTATGACTGTATGCATTAACGGTTATCATACTATCATCAATACTGATATCCTGATTTCTGTGCGCACCGCGTCCGGCTAGCACCCTATTACTGCGCCGTAACTTCTGCGGTGATTGGTTCTGTCAAAGAACGTATCTTTTCGGCGCTCAACGGTATGTTGATCATTTCGGAGGGAATCATGCGGGCAATCCGTTTTGTTGCAAGCACCGTGTTTCCCGATTTTACCGATACGATTGAGTTTTGGTAGATGGCATCCACCCGCATAAAGAGATTCACTCCGTCGGGCATGTGCGTCAACACCTTGCGCGGCATCACATAGCGGATACCTTTGCCGGGCATACAGGGAACGGAAGCTGAATCGGGTAGAGCGCCGAGCGCGTACAGCCCTGCGTGTTTTCCGGCGATTCTGCTTTCCCGTGTTACAAAATCGACGATGTCGTGTACATGCAGCACATTACCGCAGGCGAATATTCCCGGTATCTCCGTTTGCATCGCGCTGTCAACCATCGGTCCGTTAGTAATCGGGTCGAGCGGAACTCCGGCTTTTACCGAAAGTTCGTTTTCAGGGATCAGTCCTACCGAAAGGAGGAGCGTGTCGCAGGGGTAATAGGTTTGCGTGCCTTCAATTTCGTTAAAATGCGAATCAATTTGCGAAACGGTAACGCCTTCCAACCGGTTCTTTCCGTGGATAAAGCTGATATTATGGCTTAACAAAAGCGGTATACCGTAGTCCTCCAAACATTGAGCGATATTCCGGTTGAGCCCGCTCGAAAACGGCATAATCTCTACGACAGCTTTTACCTTTGCACCTTCGAGCGTCATGCGCCGTGCCATAATCAGGCCGATGTCGCCGGAGCCGTAAATGACAACCTCGCGCCCCATGCGGCAGCCTTCCATGTTCATCATCCGCTGCGCCATGCCCGCGGTATATACACCCGCCGGACGGTACCCTTTTACGGCAATCGCGCCCGCAGTGCGTTCGCGGCACCCCATCGCAAGCACAACGGCTCCGGCTTGTATGGTTTTAAGCCCGTCCGTCCCGGCCGCAGTGATAACCCGCTCCGGCGAAATATCGAGTACCATCGTATTCAGCATTATCTGAATATCCGTTTGCGCAGTCTGCATAATAAAGCGCTGCGCATATTCCGGCCCGGTCAGTTCTTCTTTAAATTCATGCAAGCCGAAGCCGGCGTGGATACATTGATTAAGGATGCCGCCCAATTCGCGGTCGCGTTCGATAATCAGAATTTTTTTTACGCCGGTTTCCCGCGCGGCGAGGGCTGCCGCCAAACCTGCGGGGCCGCCCCCGATCACTACAACATCATATTTCATCATGTTCTTTTTTCCGTTTAAGATTTTGGGAAATTACCGCTGCGGATTTCACTCTCTGCGGTGTTCTTTAATCTTCCCAATATGATCTCCGTACCTCTGTCCGATTTGGCGATGTTTTCCATCGGCAGCTGTAATTCCCTGCTGAGGATTTCCAAAACGCGCGGCGTACAAAAGCCTCCTTGACAGCGCCCTGTTCCGGGACGTATCCGCCGCTTAACACCGTCAACGGTACGCGCTCCGGCAGGACGGCGGATTGCTTCAACGATTTCCGCCTCCGTTACCGTTTCGCAGCGGCAGATGATCCGTCCGTAGAGCGGATTTTCCGCAATTAGGGCTGCCCGCTCTTCGTTGGAAAGGGAAGAAAACTGACGGATACCTTTCCGTGCACTAACAACTTGCGGCTTTTTTATCAGCTCCGCTCCTGCATACTGCAAAAGTTCCGCAACATATTCGGCGATTGCCGGCGCCGAGCTCAATCCGGGAGATTCGATGCCTCCGGCGTGGATAAATCTCTTTGCATGCTTTGAAGCATAGATCATAAAGTCGCCGGTACTCGGACGGGCGCGCACGCCGGTAAAGGTGCGGATGGTTTTTCGGAAGTCGAGCGCCGGTACCGATTTTTTTGCGGAACTGTCAATCTTGTTCAGACCGGCAAGCGTTGTCGAAGTATCCTCGCGGTCGTCAACGTCCTGTGCCGTCGGCCCTGCCAAAAGGTTGTTATCATAGGTGGGGGTCACCAGAACACCCTTGCCCATTTTGGTCGGCGCCTGAAAGATAACGTGATGTACCAGATCGCCGCATACCTTATCCAACACACGGTACTCACCTTTGCGGGGATTGATAGTGTAATCGTAATCGCCGATCATCGCGGCAATTTTATCCGCATAGAGCCCTGCGGCGTTGATAACATACCGCGCGGTAAAAACTCCTTGCGATGTCGTTACGGAAAAGGTATGTTCTTGCGCCGACGTTTGCGCAGTTACAGCGTGAACGTCGGTCTCCTGTGTTGGCGCATGTTGAATATCCTCATCTATTTTTTGTATGCCGGTTACCTCGGCATCGCATATCAGCTCAACGCCGTTTTCTACCGCATTTTCGATAAAGGCATACGTCATTCCAAAGGGACACACGATACCGGCAGTCCCGCAAAACAGTGCTCCCTTCGCTTCGGGCGAAAGGTTCGGCTCTTCCGCTAAGGTCTTTTCCCGATTCCAAATCTCAAGCTCCGGCACGCCGTTTGCAATGCCCCGTTCATAGAGCTTTTTAACTTCCTCCATATCTTCATCGGAGAAAGCAACGACTAACGAGCCTATCTGTTTAAAATGAAACTGAAGCTGCGGCGCAAGGCGGCGGATCAATTCGTTTCCGCGCACATTGAGGCGGGCTTTTAATGTGCCCGGTTTTGCATCAAAGCCTCCGTGCACGATAGCGCTGTTTGCCTTGGAGGAACCTTCGCAAACCTCCGAATGCTTTTCGAGCAATGCAACGCTCAGCCGGTACTGCGACAGTTCCCGCGCAATAGCGCAGCCGACAACGCCGCCTCCGATTATAATCACATCATACATATTCTTCTTTATCTTCCTTAACGATGTGAAATTTTATCTAAAATTTCACATCGCTTTTTCACCAAAAAGTCAAACGCATCAGATAGATAATGAAAATGCTGCAAAAGCATCCTTGAAATGATTTTTGAAAATAGATGACGTAGATACAAGGAGCTAGCTGAAAATAAAGCGGAGATACGTCCAAAAATATACGTCCATGTATATTTTTGGACTTCGAGTTTGCAACGCAAACTCGCTACTGCATGGAACCACCGCCATCCGTGGCGGTACTGATACGTTGAGCATTTATTTTCAGCGTACGACGCAGTAGATGCGCCGTATATTTTCAAAAATCTGATGCGTTCGCCCCCTATTAGTCTTCCCAACCCATGGCGCGCGTTATCGCCTTTTGCCAACCGGCATAGCGCTGTGTCCGCGCCGCTTCATCCATTTGAGCATTAAATACGCGGTCTACTGCCCAGTTGCGTTTAATTTCTTCCATATCTTTCCAAAAGCCGACTGCCAGTCCCGCCAAGTATGCGGCGCCGAGTGCGGTTGTTTCCAGCACCTGCGGACGGTGTACCGGTACATTCAAAATATCGGCTTGGAACTGCATCAAAAAATTATTGACCGCCGCGCCTCCATCTACTTTCAGCGCCTTGAGCGTGATGCCGGAATCTTTTTCCATTGCGGAAAGGACATCCCGTGTCCCGTAGGCAATCGACTCAAGGGTGGCGCGGACAATGTGTTCACGCTTGGTGCCGCGGCTTAAACCCACGATCGCACCCCGCGCATACATATCCCAATACGGAGCGCCGAGGCCGGTAAAGGCGGGCACAACGTATACGCCGTTGGTATCTTCTACCCGCTCTGCGTAATACTCCGTTTCTGCAGCGTCGTACACCAGTCTTAACTGATCCCGCAGCCATTGTACGGCTGCTCCCGCTACGAAGATGCTTCCCTCAAGCGCATAAGTTACCGTATCCCCGATGCCCCACGCAATGGTCGTTAACAACCCGTTCTGCGAGATAATCGGCGCAGTGCCGGTGTTCATCAGCATAAAGCAGCCGGTACCGTAAGTGTTTTTCGCCATGCCCGCTTCGAAGCATGCTTGTCCGAACAGCGCCGCCTGCTGATCTCCCGCGGCTCCTGCAATGGGAATATCCGCGCCGCCGAAGGTGCGTTCATCGGTTTTGCCGTACACGCAGCTTGACGGTTTTACCTCCGGCAGCATTGAACGCGGAATATTCAGTTCCGTCAGAATTTCATCATCCCATTGCAGGGTGTTGATATTGAACAGCATGGTGCGGGATGCATTGCTGTAGTCGGTAACGTGTACCTTGCCGCGGGTTAAATTCCAGATAAGCCACGTGTCGATATTCCCGAACAGCAGCTCGCCCCGTTCCGCCCGCTCGCGTGCTCCCGCTACATTATCAAGTATCCATTTTATTTTCGTGCCGGAAAAATAGGCGTCTATGATAAGTCCGGTCTTTTTTCGTATCGTATCCGTCCAGCCCTTTGCTTTGAGTTCGTCGCAGATTGAAGCGGTACGGCGGCATTGCCACACAATCGCATTGTATACGGGCTTTCCGGTATTCTTATCCCACACGACGGTGGTTTCGCGTTGATTGGTAATTCCGATTGCTGCAACCTCATCGGGGCGCGTTCCGGTTTCTTCCAATACTTGCCGGGCAACACCGCTCTGAGTCCCCCAAATTTCCATAGCATCGTGTTCCACCCATCCGGACTTAGGAAAAATCTGGGTGAATTCCTGCTGTGCAGTAGCGATAATCATACCGGCTTTATCAAATAAAATAGCACGGGAACTGGTTGTTCCCTGATCGAATGATAAAATATACTTTTTCATATCAGTCCTTTACATGGAAACGGATTCCATTTTCTCTTCTTTTACCGATATTTATTTGTGTAGATTTTGAATGAGCTTTAATTATACGCCAAGACATCTTCTAAAAACTCGGTTAGATTTTTAGAAGATATCCCGTCAGCGAAGTTTCCAGTCGGTTCTGATTTGTCGTGAAGAATTGAATCGATCTATTGCGAGTTCAAATAAATGCATGATGAGTTCTCGGTACGGCATCCCCGACGCTTCACACATCTTGGGGAACATGGAAATAGCAGTAAAGCCCGGAATGGTGTTTACTTCGTTCAAATAGATTTTCTTTGTTTTTTTATCTATAAAGAAGTCAACGCGCGCTAAGCCGCTTAAATCAAGCGCTTGGTAAGCCTTGCCGGCAATATTGCGGATTTCTCGGCGCTGTTCATCGTCGATATCGGCAGGAATTTTCAGCTGTGCACCGTCGGGATCGATATACTTTGCATCATAATCGTAAAATTCATGGGAGGGGATAATTTCTCCCGGAGTGTAAACTACACACTCATCGTTACCGGTTACGGAACACTCGATTTCGCGTGCGGCAATACAGGCTTCGATCAATACCTTACTGTCCCAAAGAAAGGCTTCTTGTATCTTTTGCAGCAACTCGGCACGATTAGTCGCTTTACCGGCGCCGACGGAACTACCGACCCGGCACGGTTTTATAAACAACGGGTATTCCAATTCCTTTTCCGCCTGAACAATAAATCTTTCGCACTCTTTCGGATTATCCCATTGGAATTTTCTTACACAAAGGAAAGGAACAATCGGCAACTGTTCGTGCTGCCAGATTATCTTTGTCTTTTCTTTATCCATTGCCGCACTGCTTGCAAGCACACCGCCGCCGACATACGGGAGATCAGCCATTTCAAATAAGCCTTGAATAGTGCCGTCCTCTCCAAAGCTGCCGTGCAATACCGGAAATACAACATCCGCTGTAATCGGCTGTCCGTTCACGGATAAACCGGCTGTAACGCCCCCGCCCGGGATGACGGCAACTCGTGCAGCTTTATTGCACTCTATTGTTAAAACCGCAGATGTATCCTTACGGATATGTTCTAAGAGAGACTCAGGTTGTAAATACCATTCGCCGTTTTTGGTAATGCCGATTAAATGTACGATATGTTCACTGCCGATAGCACGAACAACAAAAGAAGCGGAAACAAGCGAAACCTCATGTTCGCCTGACCTTC
Source organism: Treponema sp. OMZ 906 (assembly GCF_024181185.1). NCBI lineage: Bacteria > Pseudomonadati > Spirochaetota > Spirochaetia > Treponematales > Treponemataceae > Treponema > Treponema sp. OMZ 906. The sequence goes on from NZ_CP051196.1 coordinate 627,141, forward strand.
CACCATAGATAATCGCTATATTCATAGTATACTCCGCATCAAATTAAATCTAAGGGAAAACCGGTGAGCAAAGCTCACCTCTAAAAACGGAAGTTTTTAGAGGCCCCTTTTATGTATTTTCCAATTTTTTTAAAATTTCAACGGCGAGTGCATCTTCGGGATAAATATCAAGAACCGTTCTAAAAAATGCTTTTGCTTCTTCAGTCCTTCCTTCTTTTAACGAAATAGTTCCTAAATTTGAAATAATCTTGATATTCTCCGGTTCCTGTTCAAGTGCGCTCATCAGCCAACGGCGACTTTCATCAAATTGACCGAGCTCCATTAAACAGATGGCTAGTTCATTGCAAATATCACAATAGGCGACCGCCAGTTCCTTAGGAGTCTTTTTGCCAAGCTCCAGGCAATGGAGAAACGCTTCTGAAGCATCCTTCCACCGCTCCTGACGACGCAATGCCCAACCGAGTAAAAACCACGCATTCCATACTTTAGGGTGATGCTCTAAAAACTCCCGTATTTTTTCAAGCGCCTTTTCTTCTTCACCCATTTGGATAAAATCAAAAGCACCTTTAAATAGCTCGTCATCGAGCGCTTGTGTTTCTATCCAGTCAATGAGCTCGGAAGCCTTTTGCCTACGGTGTGCCGTTAATTCATCTTGTGCCGTTTCAATATGCAGATATGTCTCGAATACGCTTTTTGCCTTAGGAAAATTCTTTTGACGGATAAAGAAAAAACCGGCATTAAAAAAGGCATCAGGCAACGGCGGTTCGGCAGCCAACACCTCTTTATACGCTTGAAAGGCTTTATCGGTATAATAGTCGGCATAGTCTTCTGCACCGGCTTGTTCATAAAAACGAGCACGTTCATCCATCAACAACGCAACGTTCAGTTTTGTTTGCATATTTTCCGGAAACAGCCCTTCAAGTGCGAATAGTAGCTGTTCCGCTAAGTCAAAATCGGCATTTTTTATCTTTAGAATTGCGGCATTAGTCATCTCTTCGAGAATATTCGGCCGTAGTTCTTTAAAAATATCTCGATAGTATGCAATATGTTGATTATCCCGTTCATAAGCGAATACATTCAACATACCGGCTAAAATCATCTCTTCTGAAATAGTTTCCGGTCTAAAATCTTTCCCTTCATCCGTTAAAAGAAGCGGAAGCGGTATCGATGAATCAAAGCCCGGAATTTTTGCCGTTAAAGCATATTCCTCAGGCATTTTGATGTAGATGAGCTGCTTATCGGAGTTTTCCATATTGTATGTATCCTATTACTTACGAAAATTATGCGTATGTTTATAGTCGGATTAAGGGTAGATTTTGCGCTGTTGATTAAAATATTGGGTCAATCGTATTTTATATGCAAGCGGTACGGTCGAGGCATTATACGCCATCGCTACTGCAATAAGGTCTTTTCGTTTTTCGACTAATTCCGCTCTGATGATTTTACCGCGTAACCCAACAATGACAGTAGGATCGTCAAAATCAAATTTTAGCACACAATCTTTATTGAGTAGGAATGGGGCAATCCCCGCCATAATAAACTTTGCGCCGGAAAATGAAATATCTCGCACGATACAACGCCGTGGAATGTTTTCGATGTAGACAATCGTCTCTTTTTTGGTCAGCGAGAGCTTTCGCATTGCCTCCGCATTTAATTCGATACGTTCATTGCCGCGTTTGGTTGTATTCGCTTTTGCATCGACGAGGAGCCCTAATTTTTCAATTAGGTCATCAGGAGCGCGCTGCGTGTATTCAATACTAAGTAAGAGTAAATCGGGTGTCACGGTATACGGAGTACAACTTACAACTTTCCCAGAAACAAAAAACGAAAGATCGCTTTTTCCGTTTGTTTGCGAAAAAGAGAACCACAGAGAGACAGCCGTAGAACCTTCGCATATTTTTTCATATATTCCGCAGTGCTGTGGTACGATGACCTTTGCTCCTATCATCGAAGAAGAGTTGATGACGCATGGCCATGGCCCTCCTTCGGATCCGACGCAGCGTATCGACGACTGCTGTGCATTAAGATTCATCGCTTGGATAACTTCTTTCGTAAAAGTTATTTCTGCCTTTTGGAAAAAATCGTAATATTTATTGACCTGTTGGCTCGTCAGGAAACCCATATTTATAATAATAAATTTATTTTGTTAAAAGGTCAAGGTGAGAATGAGCGGCTGTTCGGTTAGGAACCCATCGGGCAGCCGCTTTTAATGCGCCTTGACGATGCAAAAGAAAATCTGCTGTACACAATGCAGGCACTTCAGACCGATACGAAGCACCGGTTCGCCTGGCTGACTCGAAGCATTGAAGGGGCAAACCCACAGGAAATACTCAACAGAGGGTATTCTATCGTTTACAACCGGCAGGCAGAGCTCGTACCTCGCCGCGCACAGGATGCGGCAGCGGCGTGTGATCTTCGTATTAGGCTTGCCGACGGCAAAATCGAAGTCTCCATCGGTAATACCCGTTGATGCCGCTGAAATGGCGCAGCTGAAAGACATTGACAACCGTGCAACGAAAATGCGAATTGAACAACATTATAGATTGACACTTTGTTCGGTTGTTCAATATATATGTAGAATTGTATTGAGAAAAAATTATAATAGTAAAAAAGGAGATATCATGGGAATCTTAAATAATGCATTCAACAAGAAAGATAAAAAAAAGGAAGTTAAAGCACCGCTTATTTTATCTATGCCGATGTTTAAAGGCGATAGCGGGTATTCATTGGAGAAAGTTATCGAGGATTTAAAATCATATTGGGGACTTACGGTTGATCAGATAGAGGGCGATGATACTACCGCTTTATTCGAAATCGGCGAAGAACGTGTAGTCATTGCGTTGATGCCTGCGCCGATACCCGCTGAGGAATTTGAATCCATGTACAGCTATTCTTACCTTTGGAAAGATGCTGAGAAAGAGGTAAAAGAACATACACAGCATGCAATAGTCTCGCTTTTAGCCGGCAATACCTCGGCAGTGGAAAGGTACTCTCTATTAACTAAAGTGAATGCTTCTATTTTGAGAACGTGTGAAACGGCAATAGGGGTATATCAAGGCTCATCGACACTGTTACTCCCAAAAAAGCTTTATCTTGATTTTGCTCATTTTTTATTGGAGGATATGTTACCGATTCAGCTGTGGGTGTATATCGGGATTATCAATGGCGATGAGAAAAGCAGTGTTTATACGTATGGGATGAAAGAGTTCGGTAAATCCGAGATAGAAATAATCGATGCAGATATGAAAGGCAGTGAAGTATATGATTTTCTATTATCTGTCCTTGAGTATGTTTTACAGCAAGATGTAACGCTGCACCACGGAGAAACCATAGGATTTACCGAAGAACAGAAAATTAAAATCACAGAATCGGAAGCAATTTATTTGGAGGGCACATCATTAAAAATAGAATTATAGATTACTGTATTTCTTTCTGTCCGGTAATCAACATAGAGAAGCCTTTGTGTGTTCTTCCCCTACTTTAAAGTAATATCGCCGTAATAGCCAACCTCACGGCCAATCTATGTAATCGACAGTCGATGCCGTCCAGAGGCGGTTAAGGAACGGCGGGTATGAAAACCTCCGCATGAATAACGTAAGCATTTCGGAATGAAAAGATGTGGTTTAATGAAAAGATGTGGTTTGAAGCATGAGGAAAATAAATGAATAAAACTGCCGAATATAAAACAGCTGTGATACAATTGTATAAGGGCGTTAATCTTGAATTTTATGATACAGAAACCGATGAAGTATATTTTCTTCTCGGAAAACCGCGTAATGTATTTAGAATTGATTATTGCAAACACGGTATTTTGGAAGGTGAATTTGAAAATAAATCTTTTTCATATTTAGGCGAAAAAGAAGCGGCAATTAATTACGAAAAACTTGCACTGTTAAAAACATATTTTCCACTGAGGATTTACAAAGGAGTAAGCATTTTATTTTTTCTCGATGAACTGGATGAAAAATTTACCGCCGTAACGGAAATCTTTGATATCGATATTAATAAGATTTGTGCAAAATTGGATTTAAAAAACGGATGGTATAAACTGAAACCGGAATCGGAAATTACAAAAATTTTAGATGCGTTATATGTAAACACGGATATGCACGATCATATTTATTTTCAAATTAAAATACTTGAAATTCTTCATTATTTGAACAGGCTTGGTCTATCGGCATACCGGACGGCAGAATTTTTTTCAGGCTATAATATCAATAAGGTAAAAAAAATTCATGCCTTTATTGCCGATAACCTTGATAAGAATATTTCATTTCAACAGCTTGTAAAAACGGAAGGAATAAGTTACACGATTTTTCAAAAATTGTTCAGACAAATATACGGCGACAGCCCGTATTCCTATCTAAAAAAATATAAACTAAAAACGGGAGCGTTTTATATTTCTTCTACAAACAAAAAAATAGCGGAGATAGCGGCTGATTTGGGTTATGCAAATGCGAGTAAATTCTCCGATGCCTTTAAGTCCATATACGGGCAAACACCGCTGCAGTACAGAAACACCCTTACGAACCCTGCTAAAGACGATAAAAATTCATAGAATCTTCAAAAGTATTTTTCAAAAAAAATATCAAAATGGAGTATTTTCGCCCAAAATGGAGTGGAAAGAAAAATCATTTTGCGTATAGTAAGTTGAAACTAACTTCTATTTATATGTTTTAAGGACGGTATAACTTCTATGAAACGCTTGCTATTGGGGATTCTTTCAATTGTGCTGCTAATCTCATGTACGGTAAAAAGCGAAACACCCACGGATACGGAACAGACCGTGCTGAAAATAGGCGCCATAAAGGATTTTAAACGGTCGCTTGAAGGCTCGACGTTGGTATTTGATACGCTTTTGCAAATGACACTCGATTACAAACCGCTTCCCAATATCATTACCGAATGGACGCGGAACGATACGGCAACGGAATACCATCTTACCATACGGGATGATATTCTTTTTTCCGATGGAACTCCGCTTACCGCGCAAACCGTAAAATGGGATATCGAAAACGTTGCGCCGATAACGTACTGCGTATTTTCATCTCTGTTGAAAGAGGTCAGCATAACGGATACGACGCATTTAAAGATCAGCTTGACTGCTCCGTATTATTTTCTGCCGCAGGATCTTGCGTTGGTAACAGCGATAAAAGAAAACGGAGTTGATGAAGCGTTAAACATTACCGATTTTATTGGAACCGGCGCATATATTTTGAAAGAATACGACGAAGGCCAGTCGGCTTCTTTGATAAAGAATGAGAACTACTGGAATAAAGCGGCAGCGCCTTCAATTCCGCAAGTAGAGTGGCTTGTGATCACCGACGACAATGCACGGAATTCGGCTCTTTCGTCAGGGCAAATCGACGTGCTTGGCATAAGTGAGCATTATCTTTCGATACAGTATCCGTTAATCGATGATTTAATAAAGGCAAAAAAGATGAGCTTTTTTGAAGAACCGAAAGACGCTTTTACTTCACTTATGACTATCAGCTTTAATTGGAAAGAAGGTTTTTGCAGCGATAAAGCGTTGCGCGAAGCGCTGGAATACGGAATAAACCGACAGGCGCTCGTTGATACCGTTTTTTTCGGCATACCTCAGGCATCGGGACATCAATTTAACCCTGCATTTACCGATGGACCTCAAAACGAAAAACCATATACCTATAATCCGGAGTTTTCAAAGACGCTGCTTGCCGAAGCGGGTTATCGGGACAGCGATAACGACGGTGTACTCGAAAAAGACGGAAAAAAAGTTTCGTTAAAATTTTTAATTTCTTCAAAAGAAGATTACCAACGCGATTTGGCCGTTTTTATAAAATCGGAATTGCATAAACTCAGAATAGATTGCGAAATTATTCAGGTTACCGGTGAAGCAATGAGGGAGCATTTTAAAACCGGCAATTATGACTTGGCTGTTTCTCATCCGTGGTATGAACCGATCATCGGTACCGTAACCTATTTTGGATTTGATGATAATTATACCGACTACGGATTAAGCTATGCCATTAATGCAAAGTCTGTGGAAGCGGCGCGCGCTTTGGTCGAATCGGCAACCGAAGAACAAATTAAAACCTACGCGGGAGCATTATGGAAAGAACAATACGAGCAGTGCGTAACCCTACCGTTATGTACCAGTTCCCGCATGGCAATTTTTAATCCGCGTTTTGAAGGCTTCCGGTTTAACGGGAACGTATACCGCATCGATTTAAGCGGCGTCAAACTCCGTACCGAAAAACGGTAGTGGTGCAGCGCTGCCGATTGGAAAATGCAAGAGCATCTCTAAAAGCACTGATTCGCAGATCCGTGTTAGCGAATATGATGATTACTTTCTTACAGGATAAGCGATAAACTTGTAGTTTTTGAAAGATGCTCATAAAAGGAAAAAACGTTTTATGAGTCCGTTACATGTATTTATCAGAAAATTAATTATGATTATACCGACGGTACTGTTGCTGTCTTTTTTAAGTTTTTCCGTAATTTATTTTGCGCCCGGCAGCGCAGAAAAGTTGTTGCTGAATGCAAAAAATGCACGGGGCTTTATAAGCGACAAAACAGTAGACGTATACGGCAAAAAGCTCGGACTCAATAAACCGTTCGGCAGGCTGTATGCGCATTGGTTATGCAGTTTATTAAAAGGAGATCTCGGTACATCGTATTTGACAAATAAACCGGTTTCCGGCATTTTTATAAAACGTTTTTCGGTTACTTTTAAACTCGCATTGTTAAGCCTGCTGATTTATTCGGCATTGGGTATTCCGATCGGAGTGCTCGCATCGGTAAAAGAAAATATACTGTGCCGTTTCTTTTTGCAGCGGTGGCGTATCATTTGTATGTCGATACCGTCATTTTGGATTGCCGTTATTTTGGTTTGGTTTATTGCGAATTATATTCCTGTTATTCCTACAATAGGTTATCACGGAATAAAAAGTTTAATAGTTCCTGCTTTTTTACTGGGCATTATGTCGTTTTCCAATTTAACCTGCGTTATCCAAAGTAAAACTCAAGCGGTGTTAAGTAAGTCGTTTATCATCTTAGCGGGAGCGCTCGGCATTCCGCAAAAGATCATTTTTATAAGGCACGTGCTTAAAAATATCGCAGCCCCTGCAATTGCAGTAGCCTGCATCGATTTTAGCGGATTTATCGGCGGGGCAATTTTAATCGAAAATATCTTTTCTATTCCCGGTTTGGGGCTGATGCTTGCCGAAGCGCTCAATGTAAAAGATTACCCCGTTATCGCAGGAACACTTTTTTTGTTGGGACTTTTTATCAATCTTTTAAACTTCTTTGCAGAGATGGTATATCTTATAATCGACAGACGAGGTATTTATGAAAACTAAAAAGAATTGCAAAGTTCGTATTATCGTCTATTCGATATTGAGCTTTGCCGTTCTTACGGCAGTGGTATTATCCGATATTGCAGCTGCTCCGGAAATACATGCCTCATTGGAACACAGATTTTTGCCGCCGTCGATACGGCATCTATTCGGTACGGACGATTTCGGTCGGGATGTTTTTTTAAGGACGCTGCAAGGGTTCAAATACACTTTTTTTATTGCGCTCACTGCTCAGGTTTTCAGTTTTTTATTAGGTGGGATAATCGGCCTTTTTGCAGGATATTACGGCGGACTGTTCGACGAAATACTGTATTATCTTTGCAATATCATTCTATCGTTTCCGATGATTGCCGCCGTTATCTTTTTCTCCGCTGTTTTCGGAAATTCCGTTTTTATTTTAATCGTCTTATCGATTGTTTTCGGTATGATATTTAATATAAAGGTAGTCAGAAGCGAAATAATGATACTGCGGCACAGCGATTTTGTTACGGGATTAAAAATTATCGGCGCTTCCGATTTGTTTATCGTAACGAGGCATCTTTTAAAGCCTGCGTTTATGCTGCTTTTACCGACGTTCCCGCTCATCTTGGGACACATCATTATCGGCATTTCCGCATATTCATTTTTGGGTTTCGGTGTGCAGCCGCCTCATCCGGAAATAGGCTTGATGTTAAAAGAATCTATTCGGTTTATCAATTATGCGCCGTGGCTGATGGTTTGTCCGGGATTATTTCAATTCTCTGTTATCCTCATCTTTGCCGATTTATCCGAAGCCGTTCAAAATTTTATGCAGTACGCACGGGATATCAGGAGAAAGATATGACGGATGCCGTTTTAAGCATACGTGCGCTGACAGTCGATTTTGTAGTCGGAGAAGAAAAAAAACGGATTATAAAAAATATTTCTTTAACTGTTAAAAATGAAATATTTGCGATTATGGGAGAAACAGGCAGCGGTAAGTCTGTTCTTGCAGCAAGCATTCTGGGGATGCTGCCTTCAAATGCAATAACCGAAGGTAGCATTTTTTATAAAGGTAAAGCGATTTCCGGTTTAACGGAAAAGGAATATAACACCATTCGCGGAAAAGAAATAGCATTGGTGCCGCAAATTTCTGCGGACTCTTTAAACCCGCTGTTAAAGATTAAAAGTCAACTTGCCGTACCGATTACGGTTCATAAAATTTGTAAAACGGCGGATGAAGTATATTCCCGTTCTTGTGCATTACTGAAAAGTGTGTCGCTTAATCGGGATGTATTAAATCTATATCCGTTTCAATTAAGCGGCGGGATGCAGCACCGCGTTTTAACTGCGCTCGGCCTTTCGTGTAAACCTTCCGTACTGATTCTTGACGAACCGACCCGCGGAATGGATATGATGTTGCGGAACGAATACGCTGCGCTGATTAAGTCGATTTACGATACGGAGCATATTGCAATTATTTTTATAACGCATGATTTGGAACTTGCGCACAAACTTTCTCACCGCTGCGCGCTTATGTATAACGGGGCAATTGTAGAAGAAGGAGAAACGCAATCGGTATTCAAAGACCGCCGTTCTTCTTATTTTCGTTCTTTGATGGCAGCGATGCCGCAAAATCTTATGTGAAGGCGATAGTATGGAATATATTCTCCAATGCAGCGCTCTTTCAAAATCATTCCGCAGCAATACAATAGTCGGGGTATCCGCTTCTATTTTAAAAAATATCGATTGCAGTATTGCACCTTTTTCCGCCACCGGCATCACCGGAGAAAGCGGCTGCGGCAAAACGACACTTTCACGCTGTATTCTTAATTTAATAAAACCCGATAGCGGAATCGTTTTGATACACGGTAGGCCGGTTTGTGCATACGGCTGCAAAAAAGAATTTTTCCGCACCATACAAGCAGTGCAGCAAAATCCCGAATCGGCGCTGGATCCGGATTTTACGGTACGGCGCAGTTTGGAAGAAATGTATACGCTCCATAAGGAGCGCTTTGCTTCAAAGCAGGCGTTTTTGAAGGAATTGGAGTCGTTATGTAAAGATGCCGGAATTGCATACGACGAATTGGATAGACTTCCGTATTGTTTTTCAGGCGGTCAGCTACAGCGTATTTGCATTATCAGAGCGGTCATTATAAAACCGGAAATTCTGATTCTTGACGAACCTACTTCGATGCTTGATGTTGCCGTTCAGGCGCAAATCTTGTCGCTACTCTCAAAGCTAAAAGAAAAGTATAAACTGACGTTAATTTTGATTTCGCATGATCTCAATGTAATCGAATATTTCTGTGATTATTTGATTGTTATGCGGGCAGGCAGCATTGTCGAATCGGGCGTATGCAAAGAAGTATTTGCTCATCCGGCACACGAGTATACGGCAGCTTTATTGAAAAGCAGAAACTTACATTTGAACTAAAAAGAGTTCTATTGGGCATCTCTAAAAATCTAACGGAAGTTTTTAGAGGTTTCCTATTGTAATTTGGAGAAAATAGTTATGATGATTCACAAACGGGTGATGGAACTGACGAAAGGTGTGCGTACCGGTATTGTATGCAAAGCCTTGATAGGGGTTGCCATTTCTGCGACCTATATTGTACAGGCAGCGACGCTGGGCACGATCGTCGGGCTGTTGTATAAACGGGCTGCATTTTCCGCACTGCTACCGTATATAACATATCTGGCAGCAATTATCGGTACGCGGCTTGTATTAATCTATATAAATTCCGTGTATGGAAAAAAGATTATCGGCACAGTAAAAAATATACTCAGACGGCGCATTTATGCAAAGCTGCTAAAACTGGGACCCGCATTTTTGGATGACGAGCGTACCGGTACATTGGGCTCTACAATGGTAAGCGGTGTCGATTATTTGGAAGGTTATTTGACGCTGTATCTGCCGCAGGTGCTGGTATGCCTTATCGCTTGCTCTGCAATGCTTGTCTATATTTTTTCAGTGCATTATGTGCTTGGGCTTATTGCGTTGGTAGCATTGATTATCGTGCTCATATCCCCGATCGTGTTCGGAAAAGTATTGTCGGAATCTTCCAATGCGCATTGGGCGGCGTATCAGGAGCTGACGGCAGAAATATTAGACGGTGTACAGGGGATTGTAACGGCAAAGGCAAACAATGCGCAAGAACGAATCGGCAGCGTATTAAAAGGAAAAATGAAAACGCTTTTTTCCGAAACGATGAATAATCTCAAAGTCAATTTAACGGAAGTGGGGATTGCCGGATTTGCTTCGGGCGCAGGCGTCAGTTTCACCCTTGCGGTTTCCGCTCTTCTGGCGGTAAAAGGGAGTATTCCGCTTTCTTCGCTTTTGGTTCTGCTTTTTATGACGAATGAAGTGTTCAGACCTGCGGCCGATTTAAGTGCGTATTTTCATCAAGGCTTTATGGGCATTACTTCTTCAGGCAGTATTTTTGCACTGCTCGACGAAGAAGAAAAAATACACGATACGGGGACAAAAACACTCGATGTAAAAATGCCGGGCGGTTTTGAAATTGCGTATACGGATGTCTTATTTTCATATAACGAAAATGAAGCTCCCGTTTTTGAAGACATGAATTTTACGGTCAAAAAAAACGAGCGGCTTGCAATCGCTGGAGAATCGGGAAGCGGAAAAACAACTCTTATCAATTTGTTGCTCCGCTTTTATGATCCGCAGGCGGGACGCATCGCCATTAACGGAATCGATATACGGGATCTGACGCTAAAATCGCTCCGCAGTTTAATTTCCGTTGTTTCGCAGGAAACATATTTGTTCAACGGTACGATAAAAGAAAATCTGCTGCATGCAAACGAAGCGGCTGATGACGGTATGGTAATCGAAGCATGCAAAATTGCGCATATCGATTCGTTTATTCAAAGCCTGCCTGAAAAATATAACACGCGTGTCGGGGAACGGGGGCTTAATTTTTCAGGAGGACAGCGGCAGCGTATTGCTATTGCACGTGCCGTGTTGAAAGATGCGCCGATTATCGTACTGGATGAAGCGACCTCCGGTGTCGATACCGAAAACGAAAATGAGATCAAACATAGTCTTTCGGTGTTATTAAAAAACCGTACGAGTATTACCATTGCCCACCGCTTAAATACAATAGAAGATTGCGACCGTATTTTAGTTTTGCGGCATGGACGGATTGTCGAAGAGGGAACTCATCATCAGCTGTTTGGAAAAGACGGTTATTATAAAAAACTGGTACAAGCGCAGCAGTAGAGAGGAGCGAAGAAATGTTCGAAAAATATAAACCGCTTTTAAAATTGATCGTATATATCAAAGAGTATAAAAAAGAATTCATGATTTCAGTGCTGTATGGAATATTGAATAGTGTTTTTTCGCTGCTGACGGTATTAACCGGAGCGTATATTACCTCGGCGGCACTGTCCCGTGCGAGTGTTCAAACCGTGTTGTATTTGTTTATCCCTCTTTTAGGGTTTATATGCGGAAAAGGGCTTTTTTCTTTTTTGGAAATGTACGAATGTCATCTGGTTGCTTACAAAATTATAGAGAAAATACGGGGGCTTTTATACGATGCAGTTTCGGCATCGGCGCCTCAATCGATGGCAAAAACAAGGTCGGGGAACATAACCGCTGCTATCGTTGAGGATGTGGAAGCAACTGAAATCTTTTACGCTCATACCGCAGGTGCGTATATCGTTGCTGCCGTATGCACCGTACTGTATCTGACGGCTCTTGCGTTTCTCTCGTTGCGTATTGCCGCCACCGTATGCGCTGCTTGTATCCTTGTTGCGGCAGTGCCGTATTTTTTCAACCGTGTTACCAAAAAAACGGGAGAGGAAATACGAGAGGGCGCGGCGGCCGTACATGCGGAAGCGGTAGATACTGTTCAAGGGTTGCGTGAAATTTTGATTTTTGGAAAAGAGAAAAAATACATCGAAAAGGTCGTACGGGATACACTCAGGTTGAACAAAAAAGAAAGGAAGGACGGGCGATTTAAGGGTGTGCAGGGGTTAACCGTCAATCTGATTACCTCCGCTGTATTGATTGCGTCGCTTTTATTCGCTCATACAGAAGTTATTGCCGGAACATTGCGGCCGGAAACAGTTTCCGTCGTGATTGTTTTTTCGCTGTTTGCCTTTATACCGGTGATGGGTGTTTCGGTAACGGCGGGAGCGATGAATATTTCCAACGGAGCGGCAAAGCGGATTTTGAATATTCTTGAAGAAGCATCGTCTGTTACCGATACCGTACCGTATATTCCGCAATCCGAACTGCACCTTGCAGGCAGTGTCGAGTTTAAGGATGTGCGTTTTTCTTATGAAAAAGACCGGGAGGTACTGCACGGTATTTCTTTTTTCGTGCAGGCGGGAGAGAGCGTTGCCATTACCGGAGAGTCGGGAGCGGGGAAATCGACGATAGCGGCTCTACTGATGCGTTTTTACGATCCCGACAGCGGCGCGGTGTATATCGGCGGAAAAAATATCAAAGCATTGAATCAAAAATCCGTGCGGGATATGATTGCATATGTGCCGCAGGATGTATATCTTTTTAATAAAAGCATTAAAGAAAATATTGCGCTCGCCTGTCCCTGCGCTTCCGATGAAGAGATAAAAGCCGCAGCGCAGATTGCAATGGCGGACGGCTTTATCGAAAAACTGGAATACGGATACGATACAAATGCAGGCGAGCGCGGCGTACAGCTTTCAGGCGGGGAAAAACAGCGTATCGCGATTGCTCGCGCCGTTTTGAAAAAATCTCCCATTTTGCTAATGGACGAGGCGTCTTCCAATTTAGACAGCGAAAGCGAGGCCTTGTTTCGGCAAGCGTTGAACAATATCCGCAGAGGCAAAACTATCCTCACAATTGCGCACCGTCCGTCTACCATAAAAGAAGCGGATAGAGTTATCCGAATCGATAACGGACGGATGGTATAAAAAGTTAAAAGACCGAGAAATGGTAGGTATTAAATCCGCGAATAAAGACGTTCTGAAAGGTGCCCACTCTGCACTCCTGCTGCTGCAAAAACATTACCTCTTAAAATGCGCCGCGGTTGTTGATTTTATCTTGTTTTTACGGGTTTATTTTAATAGAATCAACGCATAGCAAAAATTACAAGTAAACGGTGACGGATTCTGTACTTTAGGTAAATTGAGAATTTATAATGAAATTGAGGTATATATATGTATATAAGAAATGAAATAGAGAGAATAATTAAAGGCAATAATATAAATCGCTCGAATTGTTTTGAATGTTCAAAAATCAGTTATAAATCAATAATAAAAAAAATTGAACGGAAATTTGTATTAAACGGCGGCAATATACATTTAAAATAACAGAAAGAATATAAGACCTCTAAAAACTTGCTTTGCAGGCCGCAGCAGACAAGGAAATGAATTCCCTGACAGAACAAACAGGGAAGCTTGCAGTTTTTAGAGGTCTCCTACAGTAATTCTTTTTAGATATAGTTCGCTGCGGTTAAAATCTTACGCGCTTTTTCAGCGTCTTCTCCGGCAAGCAGGATAACGGGGCCGGTACAGCCCATGCCCGCTTCCGCATAGATGTTCTCTTTCCAGAGCGTCTTGCAGGCATTTTCTATGTCGATAACGTCGATGCCGTGGATTTCTTCCGTAACGACCTTCTTAGGCGGCACCGCGACTGTCTCCGCGCTTGCCTCTTTTGCGGCGCCGAACGAGTCGAGTATGGCTTGCAGCCCCGATTTTTCGGCGGCTTGCACCTCGGCACGGCACAGCGCTTGCAAGTTTGCCTGCGCGCTGCGCGCGGAATACGCCAAGGCTGCGGCGATAACCGGGGCGCCCGATGCGCGGGAAACAATCGCGACAACATCGGTCATATCCTTACCGGCGCAGGGACCGTAACCGGAACCGGAGGCTTCGTAGCTACCGCCTGTTAAGAAGGAGCTGAAAAGCTTCATCAACACATTGCCGGTTAAGGTATCACAGACCATCACATCGGGCGTCCCTTGCAGCAAATCGTTTCCGCGCATGCGTACCCCGCCGTCGGCGCGGTGCGATTCGGTGAAGCGTATCGGATAGCCCGCTTTTTGCAGCTTTAACAGCGCTTTTTCAATCGTCGCAACGCCGTCGATGTTTAAAAGCCCGACCGTCGGGTTTTCAACACCGTTTGCTTTTGCAACGGCAATTCCGGCAAAGGTGTTTAACAGCATTGCCTTATACCGGTCGGCATCGGAGGCTCCGGTAGTGGACGCAATAAACATCTCTTTGCCGAAGCCGGGCGTTACTACCTTTCCGATTGTCGTAACGCCGAGCGGGAAAGTATAGTGCATTGTTACAGCGGCTTTTATTTCGCCCGTTTTAAACAATTCTTCCATTTTATGATGCGCGTCTTCCAGCGTCGGCGCTTCATACCAGCGGAACCCTTCGGTTTTCGGGCCGCCGATCAGCACAATATCCAATCCGGGATTGGCATGGGCTGCCAGTTTTGCCGCGCGGATAAGCTCCGCTTCTCCGTGCTCGCTGCCGGGGACGGTTAAGCCGACCGGAAAGGCTTCCGCAAAGGCGCCGGTTTCCAGTCCCTTCGCCATCAGACTGAAGGCATCGGCCAGTTGTTGTTTTGTACTGCTCATTTTGCGCCGTCCTCCGCTAAGATACGGGCAGCGACATCGCGCATAGCATCGGCTACAATCTTCTTAATTTCCGCTTCACCGGCGCCGCCCGCAGCACCGGAACTTCCCTTACCGTTGTTCGCCTCAATTAAAAGGCTTAAACCGTCAAAGAGGTTGGTCAAACGGCCGAGGAACAAGCTGCCTTTTCCGATAATCATTGCGCGGTGCAATTTACCTGCAAGCATATCCCGCCGTGCATGGCCGATAAAAGGAACGCCGGAGGGAATATGTCCCTGCGTAGGCGCAAACCCTTCCACACCGTATTGCTTTACAAATTCTGCGATTTTTGCTCGTTCAAGCTGACCTTTCATAACCGCAAGCGCGGCGATCATCTTTGTGTTCGCTTCCGGCACATTACCGGCGCCTGCAGGAGCGGTAATTTCATGATTCTGCAACTCCGCAGCAAATTTTTCGACATCGGTAATCTTCATCCCTGCGGCGTTCAGCGGATCGTAGATAAGCGCTGTCATAACCGCCTGCGGAGAAGAACCGGAAGAAATCGTATGTTTGCCGATGACATCGGTATTGATAATGGGGTTTACACCGTCGTCTTCCGTAATTAAAACGGCGAAACCGCCTACCATATCCTCAAGGAGCGGCATCTCTTTTTTAACATGATCTTTACCGTTCATACCGAGCTTAGGTACGGAACCGCCGGCGACAACCATCACGGTCTTAAAGATACCCGACCGCACGAGCGCAGCGGCATTTGCCAATGCGTGTACCGGCGCTGCACAGAAACCGCGGATATCACAGCCGGTTGCATGAACGCATCCCGCTTTTTCGCCGACGGATTTTGCGATGTTGCCGCCTCCGCGCTGGTTTACATCGCCCGCAGCTTCCTCGGAACACTCGATAATATAATCGATGTCCGCCGCATTGATGCCTTCAAGCTCCGCGAGGTGCCATGCGGTTAAGATGCCGGTTCCCTTGGTAACAAGGTTTTCGAGCATCGTATGAGCGCTCAAGTTCGGGTCGGTGTCATGCGCTTGTTTGACACAGCCGACCAGCACGTCATTGTCGTATAAACCTTCCGCCGTGTGCGATTGCACCAACTTTTCGATATCGGCCTTGGAATGGGCTTCTCCCAACGTAATCGCCTTATCCTTCATTAACGGATGATTTTGAATAATCGTTGCCGCTTCGGCAGTAAATTCTTCGGTTAAGTATACCAGTTCAAAAACGTCGGCGTACTTCATCAAAATATAGAGTTCTTTTTGCGTTGCAATTTCACCGAACGGCCCAAAGCGGTCGGCTTTTTCGGTGCACTTAAACCACGGCTCGGGGATACCGGGCAAATCTTCAGGTTTTTTGTTTCCGATATATACCTGATTGGGCGGATATTGAACAGCTTGCTCAAAGGTTCTTAAATGAGACGGGATTGCGGCAATATAGGGATCGGCAGGATCTTTCGCAATCGCTGCGGTCTGAGTTGAACCGTTCCGTTTTAACAGATCGGGGCTGTATGCCAATGTGTAACTTGCCCCTTTAATCACTGCGTTTTTCATAATACATCCTTATTGATAAGATATTTAGGCGCTTCTAAAAATTTCAGTCTTTAGCAGGCGCCCTATTTAGGAAAAGGCCGCCTTATAGCAATACACGGTTTTTCCTATAGAATGGTAGCATTGACTTAATTTCATAGCCTACACTTTGAAAATGCTCTTGTCAAGCATTCATTTTTTATAGAATTTTTTATAGAAGACAGTGTTCGGTTTCTTATTGATACATGCCCTCGTCCGTATTTGAAATAAATGATATAAAGTTATATATGGAGAGATACATCCAGTTGTTCCATCAATAAATTTGAGATAGACGGAGGATTTTCTATGAATGATGTGTTGGCTGTTATCGATATGCAGAATGATTTTGTCAGCGGGAGTTTGGGGACAAAGGAAGCGCAAGCGATTGTTCAAAATGTCGTAAAAAAGATTGAGACCTTTAGTGGTAATATTGTATTTACGCAGGATACGCACCCAAGTTCATATCTGCAATCTCAAGAAGGAACGTTTTTACCTGTTCAGCATTGCATAAAAAATACGGAGGGATGGGAAATTGTTGCTCCGATTAAAAAGCTCATAACCGATCAAGTCTATGAAAAACCTACCTTCGGTTCGCTTTTGCTGGCGGAATCTTTAAAAAGTTTGCATGAAAGAACCCCAATCCGTTCTATTACGCTGATAGGATTGTGTACGGATATTTGTGTTGTGTCGAATGCGTTGTTGTTAAAAGCTTTTTTTCCCGAAATCCCCATTTATGTTGATGCTGTCTGTTGCGCGGGAACAACGCCCGAAAATCACAAGGCGGCGCTGCAGGTTATGAAGATGTGCCAAATTATTATCGAAAATGAATAAGTATCATTTTTAGCAATCGGAATATGTCGATTTGACTTAAACCGATAAAAGGATATACTGAAACGTATGGCGCTTATAGATTGTCCCGATGGGGCTGATTTTGAATTCGGTGTTTTAATACAAAAGAAAAATATTTTTATTTTAGGAAATGGACAGTTGCCGAACGGTAACGAAGTATCTAAAGCTCTTAAAAAATATAATGATAGTGATATTCTCGGTCTTTACGGTGAAAAGGCATATCACACGTTTGCGGCAGCTTTGTCGCCCGAAGCGGCGGGGCCGAAAGGTTTTAAACAAATTCCGTACCGAAATCTATTTATAACGGAACCTGCTGAGCATGCCGCGGTTGTTGCTCGCGCAGCGCTTTTACTCGATTGGCTGCATCATACAAAGTATTGTTCTTCTTGTGGTAGCCGCCTGTATTTGAGCACAACCGAAACGGCACTGGAATGCCCACAATGCCGCAGAATATGGTATCCGGTTCTTGCGCCGTGCATTATTGTACTTATCAGCAAGGGTGAACAAATTCTTTTAGCGCGGCATGTACAGCACATCTCCGACCTTTATACTTGTATTGCGGGTTTTATCGAAGCGGGAGAAACGGCGGAAGAGGCGGTTGCCCGCGAAATACGCGAAGAGGTTGGTTTAACGGTTAAGAATATCCGGTATCGCGGAAGCCAAGGCTGGCCGTATCCCAATCAGCTGATGCTTGCCTTTCGCGCCGAGTACGTTTCGGGGGATATTACCGTACAAAAGGAAGAGCTATCGGATGCTGCATGGTTTACACGCGACGCATTACCGCCGATACCGCTCCCCGGATCCGCCGCTTACGATCTTATCTGCGGCGACTGGTTTTAGGTACACGGACAGGACAATCCGTTTGCTGTGTTTGCCCTGCCTGCTTTTGAAAAACCCGTGCAAAATTTTGGATAAAACTTTGCACAGGTTGTTTAAAAGTAGTGTATCGCCCTTTTCTTGTTAACTCTCTTTTTCAACTTTAAACCGAATATCGAACACCAGCGTTTCATTCGGATTATCTTTGTGATAGAGCGTAAAATATTGCAAGGAACTTTTTTTGAGTTCGCTTGCCTTAGGCGTAAGTAGCATAGAATTATTCCCCTGTTCATTGCTTACAAAAACTTGTTGCACACCATTTACATAGCCCTTTATATTGAAGGAAAGCTGAACAACAGAAGATTCGCTTAATACAATAATATTATTTGTTTGCGCTTGAGGCTGTACCTTTTTCATGTACGTACACGTTAATTTTGGCAGAGGTTTCGTATTACTGTAGTTAAAGATCGCTTGCCGCAGCTTGTCTTTATCAAACGGCTGCATGCCGATACTACCGGTAACATCTATAGTTTTATGGCCTGTATAATGTATATTTTCTACCGTTGCGGTTACCTTGTATCCTTTTGTCGGTACCTCAATACGTTCTACCGTCTTGTATTTTTCGCTATATTTGATATATGCGACGGCATTATCGTCCAGGAATCTTAATTGGTACTTAATAATCTGCCCCGGATTCTTTGCAGAAAATCCCTCTTTTACAATATATTTTTGAAACTGTCTAAGATCGGTAACAGCCTCGCTGCCGCCTCCGATAATATTGATGGTAATCGTCGTTCCTTTTTCCAGTTTTTTGATTGCCAGATCGATGTCGGCTTCGGCATGATTTGCTGTTGTAACTTTAAATACTGTGTCGAGATTGGCTTTAAGCTCTGATTTTTCCTGATCGGATTCAATAGTAAGATATGCAATTCGTCCGTAAGAAACCGACGACACATATACCGGCATTCTGTCGCCTACGGCTGCTCGCGGTATATTGATCATAAGCGGAGCTGCTTCTTGATTTACATCGACGGTATAAAACGTTTCAACGAATTTGATAAGGCGCCGTTCCTTTTGGTCTCCATTTTTGAATTTAAAGCCTGCTGCAATTTTGCTTTTAATTCCAGCTGCACCGAAACCAACCCCTATTTTAAGCTGCGCTTCAAGGCTTTTTTCATTGGTAATCTCCATCTCTTCATAGCTTGAATGGGCAGAGGCATGGTATGTAATACTTTGACTGAGGATTCTATTGCGCAGATCTCTATATGATGCTAAATTCGGGAAAATTGCGTCGGACGTAATCCCTGCTTTTCCATCTTTACCTTCTTTATCTTTTACTCCCTGTAAATCGAATGAGATCGTCGCTTTTCGCTTATTGCCTTCGGTAATTTCCCGGTAGCTCTCTTTATCAAGACTATCGCCACGCAGAACGGAACCGGGATAGATTGAGTTCTGAGCAGGATCAAGCATGAGCGTGTCATCAAAGGCAGCCGAAATATCATGCTCAACTTCTTTTTCGATGTATTTTACCACCATACCCTGGGCATTAAGCTGCGGCTCCGTTTCACTAATCTGCCGCCCTTGAAAAATCATTTCGCGCAATCTCTGCGGTGATCGTGCAAGCGTTTTAGGAATATCAAGCCCTTTATAAGTAAATTCCTCTTGCTCGTTGCTTTGGCTGTTACCGGAATTACCGCTGTTCCCGTTACTCGGTTTTGCAGGTTTTTGCACCGATTTGTCCGTTTTAATTTCCCTCACTAACGGCTTTGTCGGTTGTTGGCACCCCGTTATACCGAATAGTACAAGACAGAACAACAGTGATTTCCATTTCATACATGTTGCGAGCTTTACTCGTTTTTGTTGCTGCATAAAAACCTCCTTGCGGTTGATGCTGTCTGTCTTATAAAGCACGTAATGTAAAATGGCTTGAAATTCGGAGAAAAAAATAAAAAATTTTAAAAAATTTCGTGCAAAAATAAGGCAACCGCCTGAGATATCTCCAATTCGGTTGCCTTAGTGTGTAGAAAAAGCTGTAAAATTAATTTAATAAATAGCGGCGGTTCCTTTTATCACGACGCCGGTTTTTCCGTTCAGCGTGATAATATCGCCTGTTTTTAATATGCTTGTTGCCTCGGAGGCGCCTACGATAGTCGGCTTCGACAAGTTCATTCCCATCAAGGCGGCGTGTCCGCTCAAGTTGCCGTTTTCAGTAATGACGGCGCCTGCCCGCTCGATAAAGGAATTCATTAAATCGTTGGTCGTTTGGGTTACGATGATGTCTCCGTCCGCAAAGTCGGTCAGTAAGTCTTGCTCGGAACGGATAACCTTTACTCGGCCGGTTACAACCGACTGAATGCCAGTGCCCTTACCCTTTAGCAATATCTTCCCGACGGTTTCAACTTTCAACAAGTTTGTCGAACCGACCAGTCCGATCGGAACTCCGGCGGTCAGTACGGCGAGTTCGCCCTCTTGTACGAATCCATTCTCTTTTGCGACGTTGATGCACTGCTCGAACATTTCGTCTGTCGATTTAAAATAGGACGTGACAATCGGATATACCCCCCAGTTAAGTGATAACCGGCGTGCAGTTGCTTCATAGGGGGTTACGGCAACAATCGGCGCCTTGGGCTTGTATTTTGAAAGTGCCCGCGGCGTTTCTCCCGAAGAGGTCGCGGTAACGATAACCTGTGCATTCATTTCCAACGCCATAGAACAGGTTGCGTGTGCGATGGCATTCGTAATGGTCAAAGAATGCTCCCGGGCAACCGCCCCCATAATCTTGTCGTAGTTTAACGAATTTTCGGTTGTAACGGCAATGCGGTGCATCATCTTAACGGTTTCTACCGGATATTTGCCCGCAGCCGTTTCTCCCGAAAGCATAATGGCGCTCGTTCCGTCAAAGATAGCGTTCGCAACATCGGTAACCTCCGCCCGTGTCGGCCGCGGATTATGCGTCATCGACTCGAGCATCTGGGTTGCCGTAATTGCCGGTTTACTTGCCTTCAGTGTTTTGCGGATAATCATCTTTTGCACGAGCGGAATTTCTTCCGGCGGAATTTCGATACCTAAATCGCCGCGAGCAACCATGATGCCGTCGGAAACTTCAATAATCTTGTCGATGGAGTCGACGCCTTCTTGGTTTTCGATTTTCGCAATAATATGGATATTGTTCCCATTCGCTTCCTCCAAGACCTTGCGGATGCTTAAGATATCCGCAGGGCCGCGGGTAAACGAGGCTGCTACAAAATCAACCTCATTTTGAGCGCCGAACTTTAAGTCGGAAATATCCTGTTCGCTCAGAAAGGGGAGGTTGATTTTTGCTCCGGGAATATTGATGCCCTTATGATTCGATACGGGGCCGTCGCTCATGACGGTACAGATAATATCGGTGCCGTTATCGATCCGCTCGACCTTCAGTTCGATTAAGCCGTCATCTATAAGGATGCGATTATTAGGCTGTACTTCCTGCGCAAGGTTCTTATAGGTTACGCTGCATATTTTTTCATCGCCGACAACATCGCGTACGGTAAGCGTAAATTGCTGTCCCTTGCTCAGCTGTACGGAATTAACGCCGAAATTTTTCAGCCGTATTTCCGGCCCCTTGGTGTCCAGCATAATCGCAATCGGCAAGTTGAGTTCCTGTCGAATCTTTTTGATACGGTCGATACGGATCTGGTGCTCTTCATGCGTACCGTGCGAAAAATTAAGGCGGCATACGTTGAGCCCTGCCTTAAATAATTCGCGCAGTATTTCTTCCGAGTCGGAAGCGGGACCGATAGTACAGACAATCTTTGTCTTTTTCATCTTTTCTCCTATCGAATAAAAGTATGTCTTTACGCTTTCTTCTTATCCTTCGAGATGGCATCCACTAGAATGGCAATTGCGCCGTCTCCGGTTACGTTACATGCAGTTCCGAAGCTGTCCTGTGCAATATAGAGCGCGATAATCAATGAACTCATTGTGTCGTTAAAGCCGAGAATGGACTGAACAAAGCCAAGCGCTGCCATAACGGCGCCACCGGGGATACCGGGGGCTGCAACCATTGCGATACCCAAGATTGCGATAAACGGAAGCATAACGCCGGCGTTTGCCGTTTGTCCGTGCAGGATCAGGATAGCCATCGAGCAGCTGGTAAGGGTGATAGTACTTCCTGCAAGATGAATGGTTGCGCAGAGCGGAATAACAAAGTCCGCAATTTTTTCCTGAATACCGATTTTCTTTGCGGAAGCGAGCGTTACCGGTATGGTTGCTGCGGATGATTGAGTTCCCAATGCGGTAACATACGCCGGTAGCATCGTCTTAATCGACGTAAAGGGATTCCGTTTTGCAATGGTACAAGCAATGATGTACTGAATAAGTATCATGATGACGTGCAGTGCAATGACGATTGCAAATACTTTGATGAATACCTTGAGGATAAGCCCAACCTGTCCCGCATGGGTCATGTTGGTAAACACGCCTAAAATATGGAGCGGTAGCAGCGGGATAATGATAACTTCGATAACTTTCGTAACGATATTCTGAAATTCGCGTGCTGCGTTTTTTAATGTTTCAGAACGGGTTACCGCGATACCGATACCGAGAACAAAGCTTAAAATCAACGCAGTCATAACGCCCATCAGCGGCGGCATATCGATACCGAATAAGCCGGGCAGCAGCGCATCTTCAGGGTTCGCATGGGAAAAAACATCCGCATGAGAACTTAAAAAGAACGGGAAGAATATGGAATCGGTTACAAAGGCCAACGTACCGGCAAGCAGCGTTGAACCGTACGCAATACCGGCAGTGATAGCGAGCAGCTTTCCTGCGTCGGAACCCAGATCCGCGATACCCGGAATGACAAATCCAAGAATGATCAGCGGGATGATAAAGCTGAGAAAGTTGCCAAATACCCCGTTAAAGGTTGCCAAAATCTGAACAGGCAACGGCAAATGGATGGAGCGCGTCAAGTTACCGATTAAAATACCGGCAACGATTGCAATAACAAGACGCGGCAATAGACCTAATTTTTTTGCACTCACAATAAACTCCTTTTTAAAAGTGTCCGAACATCTCTAAAAGCTGACCGGTTTTTTAAAGGTGTCCGTCTATCTTTTTATAGTGTAACTGACTTTATTTCACTTGTCCAGTTTTTTTTGATATTCTGGCGCCGCGATGTACCTCTTTTATAATTCCCTTCAATAGTATATACTGCTCCATCTGATGAAAATTCAATAAGAGGTACACTATGGAACTCACGTATAAAGCCAAAACAGCATGGGAAAAGCTCACCGACAGCGAACTTGCCGAAATGCAAACGCTTTCTCAACACTACATCTCGTTTTTAAACAGCGGAAAGACCGAACGCGAATGCGCCGCTCATATCATACGGCAGGCAAAGGAAGCCGGTTTTAAACCGCTTGAAGAGGTCATAAAGAGCGGAAAAGCGCCGGCGGGTACAAAGGTATATCTCAACAATAAGGATAAGTCCGTTGTGATGATGGTGCTCGGCGAGGATATCATGCAAGGTATGAATATTGTCGGCGCTCATATCGACAGCCCGCGCCTTGATGTCAAGCAGATGCCGCTCTATGAAGATTCAAACCTCGTGTTTTTAAAGACCCATTATTACGGCGGTATCAAAAAGTATCAGTGGACTGCAATTCCGCTCGCTATTCACGGGGTCATTTTTACCAAAGAGGGCAAGAAGGTTGAAATCTGCATCGGTGAAGATGAAAACGATCCGGTGCTTTTTATTAGCGACCTCCTGATTCACCTTTCAAAAAAGCAGTTGCAGGAAACGCTGGCCGAAGGGATTACCGCCGAGCAGCTTAACGTACTGGTCGGAAATATGAAACCGGCAACGCCGGATGAATCGGATGATAAGAAAAAAGACAAATCTAAAGAGGATAAAAAAGGAGATAAGGCATCTCCGGTTAAGGAAAATATCTTAAAAATCTTGAATCAAAAATACGGCATTACCGAAGAAGATTTCCGCGTTGCGGAGCTTGAGATTGTCCCCGCGGGAAAGGCGCGGAATGTCGGGCTTGATAACTCGATGATTGCAGGGCACGGCCACGACGACCGCGTATGTGCCTATACCACACTGAAAGCGATACTCGAAGTTTCGGGTACTCCTGCAAAGACCGCCGTCGCCCTCTTTGCCGATAAAGAAGAGATCGGTTCGGTCGGTAATACCGGCATGACAGCGCTCTACTTTGAAAACATGGTCGCGGAGATTGCCGCCCTGCAAAAAGCTCCCTGCGATTTAGGCGTGCGCCGTGCATTTGCCAACTCATGTATGTTGTCTGCCGATGTATCCGCCGGTTATGACCCCGCGTTTACATCCGTATTTGAAAAGCTCAATTCGGCGTTTATCGGCAACGGTATCTGCATCAACAAATACACCGGCTCCGGCGGCAAAGGCGGCTCAAATGACGCAAACGCCGAATATCTCCAAAAGATCAGGCATTTATTCGATACCAACAATGTTGTCTGGCAGACGGCGGAACTCGGTATGACCGACGCCGGCGGAGGAGGCACGATAGCCTACATCCTCGCAAAGTACGGAACGGAAGTCGTAGACTGCGGA
The DNA here is from genome assembly GCF_024181185.1 of Treponema sp. OMZ 906. Taxonomy (NCBI): domain Bacteria; kingdom Pseudomonadati; phylum Spirochaetota; class Spirochaetia; order Treponematales; family Treponemataceae; genus Treponema; species Treponema sp. OMZ 906. The sequence continues at coordinate 651,823 of NZ_CP051196.1, forward strand.
GTGCCGGTATTGTCGATGCATGCCCCCATCGAATTGATCAGCAAAGCCGACCTTTTAATGGCATACCGTGCCTACAAGGCGTTTTTAAAAGCACATTAAAGCTAAGCGGAACCTCTAAAAGCTGTAGTTTTTAGAGGTTTCGGTTAATCGATTTCGATACGAGAGAATATTAATGAATACAGCATACCCTGAATTACAGCAGGCTTTCGAAAAGATGATCTTATCGGCGTCGGGCTGGCGCAAAGTGTTTGCTCAATCCGGAAGCGAAAACGACGGAGCGCCGGAGATTTCCGCTGCCGACCGTGATATTGTTTTCTTTGCAGCTCAATCATTTGCGGAATTCTTACAAGCTGAGTTTCCGACAATCCGCACGGTAGTCATAGCACGCGACAGCCGTCCAACCGGAGCAGCGCTTTTAAAAGAGGCGGTAACTGCATTTGCAGCCGCTGGGAATACTTCTGCGGCAACAAGCTCGGCTGTACTAGCGATACAATCGGTTGGGATAGCCGCGGCGCCGGAGATTATGGCGTATGCACGTTCCGCAGGGGCGGCTTTCATGTATATTTCCGCAAGCCATAACCCTATCGGGCATAACGGCTTTAAGTTCGGGTTGGATACCGGCGGCGTACTGGATGGAAGTCAATCCGCGCGGCTGATAGCCTTATTCACACAAAAATGCGCCGCTGCACACCAAGATACCGCAGCTGTCCTGCGTAAACAGGCCGCCTCGGCACCGGTGCACGCAGTGTTTGAGGCAGAAGCAGCGCACAAACAAGCGGCGCTTACCGCCTATCAAAACTTTTTACAGGAAGTAATTGCCGATTCAAAAGACAGCGCGGAACAAGCACGGTTCTTTGACGGCATCCGCGCTCAATGCACCGCGCTTGCGGCAGCAGGTAAGCCGTTTACGCTGGTTGCAGACTTTAACGGCAGTGCCCGCGCCGCTTCGGTAGACCGAGCTTTCTTTGAAAAGCTTGGTATGCAGCTTGTCGGTATTTCGGAAAAGGCCGGAAATATCGTCCACGGTATTGTTCCCGAAGGGGGAAACCTCAAAACCTGTGCAGCCAAGATCGAAGAATTGCACCGGAGCAATCCCGCACAGGCGGAGAACACGTTGTTCGGCTATATGCCCGACTGCGACGGAGACCGCGGCAATATCATCTACTGGGATGAGGCGCAGCAAAAAGCGCTGATTCTTGAAGCGCAGGAAGTCTTTGCGCTTTCGGTCATCGCAGAACTGAGTTATCTGCACTACAGCGGTAACATCAGCGCGCCGCTTGCGGTTACCGTCAACGGACCGACTTCGCTCCGCATTAACGAAATCGCAAAAGCCTTGGATGCGGAAGTGTTTTATGCGGAAGTAGGCGAAGCCAATGTAGTAAACCGGGCGGAAGATGCACGTCGGTACGGTTATAAAGTGCGGATACTCGGCGAAGGTTCCAACGGAGGGAATATTACGTACCCCGCCGCCGTGCGTGACCCGCTGAATACGCTCTTTGCAATCAGCAAGCTCCTGCTCATAAAGGATATGCCTGACCGCTCCTGCCCGTTCCGTATCTGGTGCGAGCGGTCGGGGCAAGCGGCAAAGTACCGGAAAGACTTTACCTTTGCGGATATTATTGCAACACTCCCCTGCTATTGGACTACCCCGACGCAGGAAGCCCGGGCGCTGATGCATATCCATACTACCGACCATACCGCACTGAAATCTGCATATCAGAAGATTTTTATGCAGGAATGGGCGGATAAAAAACAGCTGCTGAAAGACCGGTTCGGTATAGCAGCCTGTAAAGTATTTGCATATAATGGGACGGTTTGTACAGAAAACCTCAGGGATTTTGGGGTTTCCGCAAAGGGCGGTCTCAAAGTGCAGTTCTATAATGCAAGCCATACGCCGATTGCCTTTATCTGGATGCGCGGTTCCGGTACCGAACCGGTATTCCGCATTATGGCGGACATCAAAGGATATGATCAGGCAGCGGAAGAATATCTGGTGCAGTGGCAGGGAGATATGGTACGCAAAGCCGATGCGGCGGTATCGGTAAAAAATTAAGGGAAAGTGGTATAACTTCGGTAGCCGCAGTAAGGCTGCCTCGTTAACCGTCAAGTTTTCTTTCGAAAACTTGCTTATTAAACATGTGCGCTTTTCGCGCACGAATTCGCCTGCCTCCAAAATTGATATTTTGTTCGGCTGTCGAATTTATGGGAAGGATACAAGAATGGGAATTCGAGGAGAATTATTTACCACTCAAATTCCGGTAGAAAACCGGACATATTTTTTTAATGTGAAAGAGAATCGGCTGGGTGATGTTTTTTTGCAGATTGTCGAAAGCAAAAATACCGACGGTGCCGGTTTTGACCGCCATGCAATTGTCGTATTTCAGGATGAAATGCAAACCTTTTTGCAGGGGCTTAACGAAAGCCTTGAATTTATCGAAAAAAAGCGAAAAGAGCAGCTCAAAGAAAAACGGGAGAAAAAACAGCGGAACATTTCTGCGGAAACAGCCGGCGTAGAAAAAAAGAAAATCATCAATAAACATAACCCAAGCGCAAAACCGAAATCCGCGCGTAAGGTGCGTATCGTCAAAAAAGACGGCGCAGAATAGGTTGTTACGCATCCCGCAAACAGTATGTTGACAAGAACAGGGCTGGGAAACCTCCAAAGTTATAGCTTGCATTTAGACTAGACTTGGTGTATATTTCTACCGTTTGCGGTTATCAGCCTTATGCGGACTGGAGCCTGTTTCGGCGGCACGGAAAGCAACGGCGGTCATTTAATATAGTGCGACATACTGCATGCTTAAAATTGTTAAAATTAAAGGCAGCTATGTTAATGGTGAGGTGTGCTCTCATTGTCTTTCAGAGGTTTTAATAATGATGCTGAAGAAATGTATTGCTTGCGGTATGCGCTGTATGTCGATTTGTATCGCTGTTGTTATCTTTCTCCTTTCTGCACAGTCAAAGCTGCCTATTCCGGAGACCGTTTCTTTTCCCGGATTGGATAAGTTCTTACATGCATGTGCTTTCGGGAGCTTCGCTTTTACGCTTTCTTATTGGTTTTCTACCGATAAGTGGCTTGGAAAACCGCTCAAATACTGTACGATTGTCTGCTGTATTGTTGCTTGCTATGGTATTTCCGACGAAATACACCAAATCTTTGTTCCCGGGCGTGATGCTTCTCTATATGACTGGTTTGCCGACTGTATCGGCGCGGTGTTAGCAGTATTTGTACGTCTAGGGATGGTAAAATTCTGCGTGAAAACTTGATTTTTAGGAAAAAAAAAGAGCGTGAATGAATGCCGCAATTATAGAAAAGCTTACCGCTTTTTTTGACGCTAAACCCGAAATCATCCTTGCAATGCCTAAGGAAAGTGCTTTGCTGCATAGGCATACTATGACTGCTCTTTATTGGTATGAAGATTATTACCCCATCTATAAGCGCGGGCAAACGTATATTCTTGAGCATGCTTTTAAACGAAATCTTGCCGGTGATGTACAATGAGTATTGATAAATGAGAGGTGTATGAAATGAAATATAAGATTGCGTTAATCGGCTGCGGCCGAATTAGTTTTAAGCATATTGAAGCCTTTGTTGCGATGCAGGATAAGGTTGACTTAGTTGCTGTCTGCGATCCTGTGGCGGAACGGGCAGAAGAGAAAAAAGCTGAATACACTAAAGCAGTGTCGAATGCAGCAGTAAGAGCCTTTGCCGACTATAAGGAAATGCTGGCAGCGTGTAAACCGGAGGTGGTAACGATTGCAACCGAATCCGGTAAGCATAAGGATATTGCAGTACATTGTTTGCAGAATGGCTCGCATGTAATCTGTGAAAAGCCGATGGCACTTTCTACGGCTGATGCGCAAATGATGATCGATACGGCAAAACAGTATGGTAAAACATTGGCGGTGTGCTTTCAGAACCGCTTTAATGCACCGGTGGTAAAAGCACGCGAAGCATACGAAAAAGGGCGTTTCGGTAAAATGCTGCACGGGATGATCCAAGTGCGCTGGAACCGGAATAAAAGTTATTATGATCAGGCAAAATGGCGCGGTACATGGGAACAGGACGGCGGTACTTTGATGAATCAGTGTACGCACGGTATTGACCTTTTGCAGTGGATGATGGGAGAGGATGCAGTCCGTGTGCAGGCACAAACCCGCCGATTTATCCGCCCGATTGATGCAGAAGATTTCGGTTGTGCGATTGTAGAATTTGCTTCCGGTGCTGTCGGCATAATAGAAGGAACTGCCGATGTGTATCCTAAAAATCTAAACGAAACCTTGAGTTTATTTGGTACGGAAGGTTCCGTTGTTATCGGCGGCTTGGCTGTTAATAAAATGGAAACATGGCGTTTTGCCGATGCGGAACAGGTCGGCGATACGGAAGAGAAAGTGCTCAATCCCAATGAAAAAGATCCGCCGACAGTGTACGGCTTTGGGCATACAGCTCTTTTCAGAGATGTTATCGATGCAATCGAGCATAATCGTGAACCGCTTGTTTCGGGCGAAAAAGGCAAAAAAGCTTTAGAGATTATCTTGGCTATTTATAAATCCCAAAAAACCGGTTTGCCGGTTGCACTGCCCTGTGATTTTTCAACCTTGGAAATGAAAGGGATTTTTAATTAATGAGGAGAGAAAAATAATGAATGTACCTTTTTATACGGCAACAAGAGAATATACGAATCTAAAAACAGAATTTGATGCAGCGTTGTCTTCCGTGCTTGAAACGGGTGACTTTATTTTGGGGAAAGCAGTAGCAAACTTAGAAGAAGGGATAAAACAATACTCCGGTGCAAAATATGCGGTCGGCGTTGCAAACGGCAGTGATGCTTTGGTGATTGCTTCCGATATCCTCGGATTTAAAGACGGTGCAGAGGTTGTAACCCCTGCTTTTACATTTTTTGCATCAACCTCCTGTATCGCCCGCTTAGGCGGTAAGCCTGTCTTTTGCGACATTGATGAAGATACCTTCTGTATGGATATGAAGGATGTAGAAAAACGTATAACAAAAAATACGGTCGGGCTATTGCCTGTGCATTTGTTTTTGCAGACGGCGGATATGGAAGCTTGTATGGCGCTTGCAAAAAAGCATAATCTCCATGTGCTGGAAGATGCCGCAGAAGCGTTCGGTATGCAGGATATGTATAACGGCGTTTTACATCAGTCCGGGACTATCGGTGATATGGGGATTTATTCCTTTTTTCCGACCAAGACACTCGGCGGCTACGGTGATGGCGGCATGATCGTTACGAACAACGAAGAATATTACCTAAAAGCCAAGAGTTTGCGTGTCCATGGAGCGACAAAAAAGTATCACCATGATTATATCGGCTATAACTCGCGGCTTGACAGTTTGCAGGCAGCCGTTTTGAATGTTAAGCTCAAGCATATTGATGAGGCGATTGCAAAGCGAGCTGAACACGCAGCTCAATATCGGGCTTTACTAAAAGATATCGGACAGATAAAACTTCCCGTCGTAAAAACGAAAGGAAAAGAAGTATACTATGTATTCAATATCCTTGCTGAAAACAGGGATGAGTTACAGACATATCTCACCGAAAAAGGTATAGGCACAACGGTATATTACCCCAAGTGTCTGCATGAACAGGAGTGTTTTAAGTATCTCGGTTACAAGAAAGGCGACTTCCCTGTTGCAGAAAAACTCTGTGCTTCCGTACTTGCTTTGCCGATGTACCCTGAGTTGACCAAAGACGAAATTTCCTATACCTGTGATGCAATAAAGGCGTTTTATAAGCGGTAGAGCGATTCTTTAAAGAAGATAGGCATACTGCCTGCATGGGATTGTTTTGGATAGTAATGCGCCTAACCGGAGAAGCTAAAAATATCATTATTGCTGCTGTTCGTCGGCATTTTTCTCAAGCGGAAAAAATTATCCTATTCGGTTCTCGCGCTGATGATAACAAGCGAGGCGGGGATATCGACATACTGGTACAGACACCTGTTTCTACTGCCGTAGCCTTTGAAGAGAAATTACAGACAGTTGCAGCTCTGCAGTTAAAACTCGGTGAACAGCGGATTGATCTTCTTACCACAACGGGTGTTGATGATGGGCGCTTAATTGTACAGAATGCGTATCGGCAGGGTGTTGTATTATGGACGAAGTACTCAAATTGAAATGCGCTTCTGCACTGGAAGAATGCAAGAAGCATGTGCAACGGATTAACACGGCGCTCAAATTTTTGGAGCCTTTGTTCCCGCTTACGCAAGATCGGCTGAATGCTTTGTCCGATGAACAGACCGCTGTTTTAGATCAGTTTTTATATCGATTTGCCAAGTTGCAGGATTGTATCGGTTTAAGGCTCATCCCTGCCGTATATAGCTTGTTGGAAAATGATACGACAGTGCATCCGTTTATAGATATTTTGAATCGACTTGAAAAGCTTGGCGTTTTAACTTCGGCAGCAGATTGGCAGTATTTTCGTTCGTTAAGGAATAATTTTGCACATGAGTATCCCGAACGATCAGAAGATATTGTCAATGCGATCAATGCATTATATGCTTCATGGGATAGATTTATGATGTTATACATGAAGCTCGCCGCCACGGCAGGTAAGTTGCTTGGTACGGATAGTTATAGAAATTAATAACAACTAAAATTTTAACTGTCGAATTGAGAAGACGTTTTATACAAGCAGATTGTATTGTTTTACGAAGGCATTTTTACATTGCTGATTTTTTATTGAGTAAGGAATATTAAAGATTAATGGCTAAGAATTATTTTGTGCACGAATCAAGTTATGTAGATGAAGGTGCGGAAATAGGTGAGGGAACCAAAGTTTGGCATTTCACGCATATTATGAGCGGCGCTAAGGTTGGTAAAAAGTGTTCGATCGGGCAAAATGTCAACATCGGCGGTAGAGCTGTTATCGGCAACGGGGTGAAGATACAAAATAATGTTTCACTGTATGATGATGTTATAATAGAAGATAATGTGTTTTGCGGTCCCTCTTGTGTGTTTACCAATGTCATAAATCCTCGTGCCTTTATTGAACGCAAACACGAATACAAACAAACTTTGATCAAAAAAGGTGCATCCATCGGTGCAAATGCTACGATTGTCTGCGGGGTAACCGTCGGCGAATATGCCTTAATTGGAGCAGGAAGTGTAGTAACAAGAGATGTGCCTCCGTATGCACTTGTTTATGGAAACCCCGCACGGGTGCATGGCACGGTGAATGCAGCGGGGGAGAAGGAGTGAGGGGGAGATGAAAGGAATTATTTTAGCAGGTGGTAGTGGTACTCGGTTAAACCCGTTGACAAGATCTATCTCAAAACAGATATTGCCGCTTTATGATAAGCCCATGATATACTATCCGTTGTCTACGCTTATGTTGGCGCGTATCCGCGAGATTCTTATTATATCAACACCGCGGGATATACATCTATTTAAAGAATTACTTGGTGATGGCGGTTGGCTCGGTATGCAGTTTGAGTATGCCGTACAGGAGAGTCCCCGCGGTCTTGCTGATGCCTTCATCGTTGGAGAAAAATTTATTGGTAATGACTCTTGTGCATTAGTTTTAGGAGATAATGTTTTTTATGGACAAGGTTTTGGAAGCACTCTCGTAAACGCTGCTTCTGTCGTCTCTCAAGATTCCGGTGCTATGATTTTTGGCTATTATGTACGTGATCCTTATTCTTATGGAATAGTTGAGTTTGATGAGGGTGGAAAAGCAATTTCAATCGAAGAGAAGCCAAAGAAACCTAAGTCAAATTATGCGGTACCGGGATTATATTTTTATGACAATGATGTGATTGAAATTGCGAAAACTGTAAAGCCTTCACTTCGGGGTGAGATAGAAATAACGTCTGTTAATACTGCTTATTTAGCTGCTAAAAAGCTAAGGGTAGAAAAACTTGGGCGCGGGTTGGCTTGGCTTGATACGGGTACCTTTGATGGTCTATTAAATGCTGCTAATTTTATTGCGACCATACAAAAGAGACAAGGTTTGTATGTGTCATGCGTTGAAGAAATTGCTTATCGGCGAGGCTGGATTACGGCAGCGCAGTTATTCAGTCTTGCGGATTTATATAACAACGAATATGGCGAGTATCTAAAATACCTTGCCGAAACAGCAAATTAGGCTTATATGAATTTGTTTTAATAGGAGAATAATGTTATGATTAATTTTAATGTACCTCCCTATGTTGAGAAATCGGTAGATTATATAAAAAAAGCTATCGCTAATAGGAAAATCTGTGGCGATGGAGAGTTCACTAAGCTCTGTTCTCAATGGTTTGAACAGAAAATTAAAGCTCCAAGGGTTTTGCTTACCACATCAGGGACAACAGCATTGGAGATGGCCGCAATTTTATGTGATATTCAACCCGGTGACGAAGTGATTATGCCTTCCTATACTTTTTGCTCGACGGCTAATGCTTTCGTGCAGCGAGGTGCTAAAATTATTTTTGTTGATATTCGCCCTGATACAATGAATATTGATGAAACTAAAATTGAGGCAGCTATTACTGAGAAAACAAAAGCCATCGTACCTGTCCATTATGCTGGTGTTTCATGCGAAATGGATAAAATTACAGCTATTGCAAAAAAACATAATCTTTTCGTGGTAGAAGATGCTGCACAGGGTGTGATGTCTACCTATAAAAATAAATCTTTAGGAACCATAAGCGATTTTGGATGTTACAGCTTTCACGAAACGAAAAATTACAGCATGGGAGAAGGCGGTGCTATTGTAGTAAATAACCCTAAGTACATTGAAAAGGCTGAGATAATCCGTGAAAAAGGGACAAATCGCAGTCAATTTTGGCGTGGACAAGTGGACAAATATACTTGGATAGAATACGGTTCATCTTTTTTGCCGAGTGAACTAAACGCTGCATATTTATGGGGGCAGCTTGAAGTCGCGGAAGAAATAAACAACAACCGGCTTGCGAATTGGAATATTTATTATACTAAGCTCAAACCTTTACAAGGTAAAGGTTTGATTGACTTACCCTTTATACCGTCTGATTGTATACATAATGCTCATATGTTTTATATAAAAGTAAAAGATATAGAAGAACGCACTGATTTGATTGCATTTTTAAAATCAAAAGATGTCGGCTCTGTATTCCATTATGTACCTTTGCATTCTGCACCGGCTGGATTAAAGTACGGTATGTTCAGCGGTAAAGATATATATACAACAAAAGAAAGCGAGCGTTTACTACGATTGCCAATGTATTATGGTTTAACAAGCGCTGAGGTTGATTATGTTTGTGATTGTGTCTTTGAGTTTTATGTAAAATACGTTTGATGTGATAATGCGATCGATGAAATTCTTGTATAATTATTATTTAGGTACTTATTATCAGTTTTGAGAGGAGAAACTGGATGCAAAAAATATTAATATTAGGTGCAGGTGTATATCAAGTACCGCTTATTCGAAAAGCAAAAGAATTAGGCTATTATGTGGTTGTAATGAGTATTCGAGGGAACTATCCCGGCTTTGCTTATGCCGATAAGGTTTATTATGTAGATACGACTGATAAAGTTCAAGCTCTTAAAATAGCTCGGGCAGAAGATGTATCGGCGGTTTGTACGACGGGTACTGATGTGTGTGTGCCTACAATCGGCTGGATTTGTGATGAGTTAAAATTACCCGGGATTACCTATGATACAGCCATGAAGGCATCAAATAAATGGCTAATGAAACAAACTTTATTGCAGCATGGTGTATGTACCCCGAACGGGTATAAAGTTACCTGCATAGAAGAGGCTAGTGAATACTTTGCAAGACTTAATAGGAATGCTGTGTTAAAGGTCGTTGATAAATCAGGGAGTAGAGGTATTATTCACGCTCAAACTGAGGCTGGGCTAAAATCAGCATATAAGGAATGTATGAAGATAACTGGTGAGAATTATTTATTGATTGAAGAATATATCGCAGGGCGAGAGATAGGTGTTAGTGGTATGATTCAAAACGGTAAAGTCCGATGTATTTTAGCCCATGAAAAAATAATGACGCAAAATGATGGCGTCTCAATTCAAGTAGGTCATATTTTCAATCAATCAATCAATCAATCAATCAATCTTGCGCAGCAGCAATTCATGCTTTATGTATCGATAATACAGCCTTTAATTTTGATATTATCCTTCAAGATGAAAATGTATATATTCTTGAAGTGGCTGCACGCTGTGGAGCTACTGGTATACCGGAATGTATGGGGATTATGTATGAGACTGATTATTTTAAATGTATTATTGAGAACGCAGCGGGAAGAGATGTTGGTGTTCTAGGAATAAGCGATATATATGCGGCAAGTTTATTATTCTTTAGTAAGCGAGGAGGTGTTTTACAATCAATTGATTACCCGCAGATAGGGGCTGTGTCATTTGATTATAACATAGGCGATACCATCCCAAAATTTGAAAATGCAACCAATCGAATTGGGCAGGCTATTATTTCTGCGTCTAGTCAAGCAGAAATTGATTATAAGCTTCGTCTGCTAGAAAATGTTCAAATCATAGTTGCCGACTAAAATGACTGTCAGTTGGACGAAAGGAGCGCGTTGTATTGATATAACTGTTTAAAAATCAGTGATGACCGTTTTGGGTATAGTATCAGATTATACTAAATTCAAGGCGGTTAATATGAAAGAGAAATTAGTTATTATTGGTGCAAATGATTTTCAAGCACAGCTTATAAAAAAAGCAAAAGAATTAGGATATGAAACGCATGTGTTTGCGTGGGAAGATGGTGCTGTTGGGAAAATTATAGCGGACTATTTTTATCCTATTAGTATTGTTAATAAGGATGAAATTTTAGCAATTTGTAAAAAAATAAAACCAAGCGGCGTGTGTTCTATTGCGTCTGAAGTCGCAAATATTACGGTTAATTATCTTGCACGGAAATTAGGCTTGGTATGCAATTCTGCTGAATGTGTATTATTATCTACCAATAAGCACGAAATGCGTAAGGCTTTTGAGCGGAATGGTGATCCTTCCCCTAAGAGCTTTCTTGTTGATCAAACAACAGACGTAACGGTATTGCCGGTCGAATTTCCTGTTTTGGTGAAGCCGACCGACCGATCCGGTAGTAGAGGTATTACAAAGGTTTTATGTAGTGCGGATCTTGAAAAGGCTATTATGTTCGCTTGTGAAGAATCTTTTGAAAAAAAAGCTCTCGTCGAAGAATTTGTAGAAGGAAAGGAGTATAGTGTTGAGTTTATTTCTTACAAAGGACAGCATACCTTTTTAGCATTAACGGAAAAATTTACTACAGGTTCTCAGTATATTGAATATGCCCATAAAGAACCTGCAATAGTAAGTGAGCTAATGCTTAATAAGATTAAAAATATAATTTGTAAGGCTCTTACAAGCCTGCAAATACAGTACAGTGCATCCCATTCTGAAGTTAAAGTAGATAAAAATGGTAATGTTAAAATCATTGAGATAGGATCCCGTATGGGAGGTGCCTGTATTGGCTCAGATTTGGTGCCTTTATCGACTGGATATGATTTTATGAAAATGGTGATAGATATTAGTGTTGGTAAAACTCCTGATTTTTCGATTAAACCTCATTATAAACACGCCCTTATCCGATTTATTGTATCTAAAAATGATTTTAAGAGAATGTGTGATTATAAAATGCGGCATAGTGGTGCTGTGATTAGAGATGCAGTTATTCTTGATGAATTTCCAGATAACATAAAGGATAATTCTGGGCGCTATGGGTATACGATTTTTGGGTTTGATTCTGAAGCTATTGATCAAAGTATTTTTGGTGTGGACTAGGAAATATAATGCGGGAATACGGTGGATATTTACCATTGGAATTAACGCCGCTGCATAGTGATTTAGCATCTCTATGGAACGGTGTCAAGTCTGATAATATTTTAGCATTGAATAGTGGACGGGCTGCCATATATTATGCGCTACAAATGATGAAGCCAGAAAAAGTATATGTTCCGCACTATATTTGTAAAACAGTCGTTGATGTTGTAGAGAGATTGGGGATACCATATAAAAAATATTATATAGCAGAAGATTTGCGATGTCCATCTTTATCTCTTAAAGAAAATGAATGTATTTTAGTTGTAAATTATTTTGGAATATTGGATTCGTATATCGCTGAGTATATACGGCAATATAAAAATATTATCATCGATAATACACAAGCTTTATTTTGCCCTCCTGTTTTAAAAGATGGAGTGTATAATGTATATTCTTATAGAAAATTTGTTGGAGTATCTGATGGAGGCGCTTTAGTTGCTTCCTGTTTGAGACCGCTTGCCAATCTACAAAAAGATACTTCATATTCAAGAATAAATTTTTTAATAAAAGCTATTGAGTGTGGAACAAATGCTGCGTATATGGATTATCAAGCGGCTATAGCTTCTTTTGCCGATGAGTATCTTGAGATGTCTCTTTTTACACGCCGTTTGTTATTGTCGGTAAATTATAAATATGTAAAAACAATGCGAATGCAAAACTATGCAGCACTTCATACATTCCTCCAACAATATAATAGATTAAAATGTAGTGAACTTGGAAAAAATACCGCGGCTTGCTGGTATCCGTTATTATTAGCAGAGGATATAAGTGCTGCTATGATTAAAAATAAAGTATATGTGCCAAGACTATGGAAAGAGCTTTTAAATGAGCATTTCACCGGTACCTTCGAATATGAATGTTCATCACATTTACTGTTGCTTCCGATTGATCAGCGGTATACGATTGCGGATATGCAATATATAGCTTCATTGGTTAAAAGGTATATTGTTGCTGCGATGAAGGAGTAATATTTGTCGAGCTTAAATAAACAAGTCTACAGTGGTGTCCAATGGATAACCCTTTCGACTATTACTCTTGTAATAACGCAGATGGTTTCAACTGCCGTTTTAGTGCGTTTGCTTGATAAGAGCGACTTTGGCTTGATGGCGCTCGTGATGGTTGTAAAAGGTTTCGCCGATATTTTTATGGACTTTGGCATCACCGTTGCTATTCTGCATAAACAAGATATGTCGCAAAATCAATATAGCAGCTTATATTGGTTAAATATGTTTGCCGGTATTATTATTTATGTAGTGATCTGCTTAATTTCGCCGCTTATCGCATCGTTTTATCATGAAATTGCGCTATTAAAATTAATTCCTTTGATGTGTTTGGCTATTCCGTTTTCTTCGATCGGACGGCAGCAAAAGACGCTCTTGCAAAAAGAATTGTATTTTAGAGCAATTGCAGTTGTCGATATCATATCTGCTTTAATGGGGTTATGTGCGGCTCTTTATTTTGCTTATACCGGCTGGGGTGTTTATGCGTTAGTATTTTCTAATCTGGCTCGATATACTGTTGGCAATATTATTTATTTTTTTGTGGGGGTAAAAATTGTTCCAATAAAATTGCATTTTAAGTTGTCCGAAACACTCTCTTCTTTGAAAATAGGGGGATATCATACCGTATCACAGGTTATAAATTATTTTACCGGTAGTTTTGATGTTTTGATTATAGGGAAACTGCTTGGGGCTGAAGGTCTTGGTATTTATAATTTAGCGAAAGATTTAGTGACAAAGCCTTCCGCCCTTGTGGCGCCTATTGCATCAAAGGTTGCAACGCCTATTTTTTCTAAAATGCAAGATGATTCCGAACAGATGAACCGAAGTTTTTTTTCTGTGCAAAAAATTGTTTCGTATTTGAACGGTTTTGTCTATCTTGGCGTATTTGCATTAGCAGAGCCTTTTGTCGCTTTTTATTATGGTGAAAAATATCTGGTATGTGTGCCTCTTATTCATGTATTGGCAATTTACTATTTTATACGTCAGTATGGAGACACAATCGGGATGGTGTGTATTGCAAAAGGAAGAACAGATATAGATATGTGGTGGAATATTATTGTAGTGTGCTTTACGCCTTTAGTATTATGGATTGGTGCGCAATATTCTATTTTGGTTGTTACTTTTGCTTTGTTACTATCTCAACTTGTTTTAACATATCCAGGTTGGTATATGTATTCAAATAAATTATTAGGAATACCGTTTATACGCTATTATAATAACTTTCTAAAAACGGTGGGTGTATTCATTTTGCCAATTATAGTTTCGTTACTTTTAATTCGGTTTTTATCGTTTCCTGCCATTGTAGTGTTTTTAATTACAGGAGCTGTGTTTACGGTCATAACGTTTGTTTTATTGTTGGTGTTTGAAAATTCTTTAGTTAATAAGATAGTGAGGCGCTAGTGTGATTTATCATTTTTTGCCGCAAGGGAATTATGCAGATCAATTTCTTTCTTTTATGCGTCTTAATAAAAAAAACTTCTCAGATGAGCATAAGTTTTTATTTTTATCCTATGGTGAAAATACGGAAAATAAGTCTTTCTGTAGTGATGATTCTAAGGATACCTTTGATTTTTTATCAATACTAAAAATATTTTTGTGTTTAAAGAAACATGATGCTGTTATTATTCATAATTATTCTCACCCCTATTTGTATCTCGCTTGTGCTTGCGTATGGTGGAAACTCGATAGGGTCGTTTGGAAAGTATGGGGCGGTGATTTATACTGGCATACTGAAGTCAAAAAAGGTAAATATAAAATTTATGAGTTTTTGCGGGCTTTTACAATAAAACGATTTGGTTATGTGAGTACTGATCATTCCGAGTTTGAACTCATAAAAAAATATTATAATACAGGTGCTAAAAATATATATACCACTTATCCGCGAGCGTTTTTTGAATTTCATGCACACGCACCTCAAGATTATGTTTCTATTCTCGTAGGTAATTCGCGGGATCCTTCAAATGAGCATATAGATGCATTGCGATTGCTGTCGCGTTTTAAAGATGAAAACATTAAAGTGTATGTAATACTTTCTTATGGGGATTGTCCTGCCGGTTATGTTGATAATATAAATCGGATAGGGAAGACTTATTTTGGAGATAAATATATCCCTATCACTGAGATGATGGACTTAAAGACGTATCAACAATTTTTATCGAATGTTGATATTATGGTTTGTAACCATCGAAGACAACAGGCGTGGGGGAACCTACTGGTAATGTTAAAATATGGAAAAAAAGTCTTTATCCGTTCTGGTATATCAACCGAAGAGGATTTTAATGAATATGGTTTAAAATTTTTCTTGACAGACGATATTGAATCTATGTCTTTTAGCTCATTTGTTGGCTTTCCTGAATCAGAGGCTAAGCAAAATGATACTATTCTGACAAAGATGTTCTCAAATGAAACTCTGTTCTCTCTTTGGGATAGTTTATTTAAAACAATAACCTCTGTATCTGCGTTATAGGGAGTATAAATCTATGAAAGAATTTGATATTTCACTTGATAATGCCGTTTTTACGTATGTGCTGCATACTAAAAAACATAAGGACTTGTCACAATTTATTTATATTGAAAAATATGGTCTTTATCTTAGTTATAGCAAAAAAACCGAAGTTTTAACCTTTCAAAATGCTCATGGCTTTGTGTATATCGTCGGATTATGTGTTGACTCTTTTGGGGAGATAGAGCGATGTGATATACCTGAGTTCTTATTACGATCTTCTAACATTATTACCGATATTATAAAAGCAGCGGCACGGTTTGCCGGAAACTATGTTATCTTTATATCTCTCAATAATAATTTTTATGCCTTTTCTGATGCTACCGCTTGTATGCAGATAAATTATGCTCTTGATGAAATATGCCTTTCGTCATTTGACCATGTTGTTGCAACTACGTTGGCTTTGCCGGTAGACAATAGAGCTCTTCGCATTCGAATGAGTTCTGACTTTGTGGCCGCTATGCCGAATGATATAACTATTTATCAAGGCGTAAAAACAGTACTCGCTGATCACTATATCAATATAAGAAGTAGAACAACTACGAGATACTATCCCTATGGCGAGTTACAGTATTTCGAGAATCCTCATGACGTTTTGAAGCGTCACGTGGATTTAATTGATAATATTGTTAAGGAGTATGCAAAATATTATAAGATTGTATCTCCCCTAACAAGCGGATGGGATTCTCGTGTGGTTGTTTCATTCCTTTTCAAAAATATTGAAGATTTTCAGTCATATATTTTTGTACATAAATACATGACTGAAATAACTGATGATTTACGTATTCCGCGGGAAATTTGTAAGTGCTTAGAAATAACGCATAGAGAAATTCCTGATTTAATTCCTGATGAATCTTTTATTGATGCAGTGTATAGTATTATAGGTAAATATTACTATAAAGATGATATCGCAATGGCATATACTTATAAAAAAGTATTTGGTGATACAGCCACAATAAATGGAAATATTATAGATCACCTTGGCAAAAGCTCTTTAGTTAATCTATTGCCTGTATGGTGTGCAACATCAGCCTATTTTACAGCAAAAGAGCGTAAAATATCTATTGATTCTAAACTTGAGGTAGAAAACTATCTAAAATCGATGAAAAATGATGGCATTCCTTCACAATATGTGTATGACTTATTTGGAATTGAGGATCAATGCGGACGTTTATGCGGCTATTCTCAAAATATCTATGCTGCTGCGGGTATTACTTTGCTGAATATATTTAATTCTCATGCTATTATCGATGATTGGGTCAGGATTAAGCATAAAGATAGAAAGCTACATTGTATTCATTTATATTTCTTAAATACTAATAATAAACGTTTGTTACAATTTCCTTTTAATCCCGATGAAAAATTTAAATTCATGGGTAACTCTAAAATATTATTTTTTTGTGCTACTTATATTAGACATTTCTTGCGAATATTACGAAAGCCACATCTAAAACAAAATAAAGGGTATTAGTGTGATTTTTCCGTATTTTATTCCCCCATCTTTAGCGTTTATCGCGGCCATTGTAGAAAAAGGAATGCAGCCCAATGTAAAAAGGGCTGTTTACAGGTTAGTTGTATTGTCTGCTGTTGTAGTATATTGTTGTGTTTATTTAAATGGGAGTGATTGGCCAAATTATGAAATGTTCTTTGAAAAAATCACATGGTATAATTGGATAAAGGAGTCAAGAGATTTAGGGTTTGAACTTGGGTTTAGTTTGTGCATGCTATTATTAAAAGTTATCGGATTTAATTTTATGATAGCATTAATCATAATGAAAAGTTTTTCATTAATTACTATATCGCATTTTTTTTATAAATTTTCTTTATCGAAATATGCGTATGGCGATGCAAGGAATATTTTTTTATTGTTGTTTATTTTTTATATAACAAATGGTATGTATTTGTATGTTGAAACAATAATTAGATTTTCAATAGCACTTGCAATTGTTATAAAAAGTTTTAAATATCTTTTTATCCATAAGTTTATTCTATTTTTGCTTCTTGTGCTTCTTGCTTCGCTGTTTCACAGGACTGCCTTGGTTGTGGTTCCACTGTATTTTATTAGAAGTATTAAATTGTCTAGTATTTGGCTGTTCGTATTGGTGGCAGTTGTTTATATCTTTTTCACTCCACAGATGTTGTTGATTGTTTTTAAATTCATAAATGGTTATGGTAATAATATATTTATTGCAAAGCTTGTTGCATATCTTGAATTGACGATACGACTGCGACAAATTAACCCTTTGGCAATTGGCAATATTGTACATTTTTTGTTTTTTATTTTAATACTGCTGTTTCGCAAAAAGCTTGAGCATATTTCAAAATACGGAAAACAGTTTTTTGCTGCAACAATGATTTTTTTTGTTGTTTATTTTATTACACTTTATATGGGGCCTGTTTCTCGGATTAGGTTGTTTTATAACTTCTTTTTTATTATCGCTCTTGCAGAGCTTTTTTCGATGACATCTATAAATCGTGGAGTTATATTTTTAATTACTGCTATTTTTTGGATATGTGGTATGTACTTATCGATAGAAAGAAATTTTTGTTTTAAACATTATACTAATTATATAACCGCTACTATAGAAGGTAAGGCTGATTTGACCTTACATGAGAAATTTAGCATTTATAGATCATGGTCTGTTGAATAATAATTTTATGACTATAATTTATAACATGAAGGATGCTTTATGCAAATTTGCCATGTAACTTCTGTCCATTCTGCTAAGGATGACAGGATATTTTACCGCGAATGCATTTCGTTGGTGAACGCCGGATATACGGTTTTTGAAATTGCCCCTAATGTACCGGATGAAGTATGTAACGGTATCCATATATGCGGCGTTCAGGTGCCTAAAAACAAATGGAAGCGGAGCTTTTGGGGACAAAAAGCTGTTTATCATAAATGCGTGGAAGTTGATGCTGACGTATACCATTTCCATGATCCGGAACTTATGTCTGTTGGAGTAAAGCTGAAAAAGTATAAGAATAAGTGTGTGGTTTTTGATTCGCACGAAGATGTGCCGGCACAAATTTTGACAAAAGAATGGATCCCTCCTTTTTTACGTAAATTTGTATCTAGAATATATGCGGAATACGAAAAACGAATGCTGTGCAGCTATGACGCGCTTGTTTCCGTAACGCCGAGTATCACTACGCGTTTATGTACGTTAAATATGAATGTGTACCAATTGACGAATTACCCTTTATTGGGTAGATCTATTACTGCTGGCGAACGTACATGGGGGGATTCAATATGTTTCGCCGGAGGAATCGCCGCGCAATGGCTGCATCAAAACATTATAAAAGCTATAAAAGATTGTAGAAATATAAAGTATCGTTTAGCAGGATGGGGGGCAGCTCCTTATCTTGAATATCTTAAAACGCTTGATGGTTGGCAGAATGTTGAATTTGTCGGTAGAATATCTTTTGATGCTGTTCCTCAGTTTTTAATTCAATCTACTGCTGCAATGGTTTTGAATGATTATGTCCCTAATGTGGGTTATAAACTTGGTTCTTTGGGTAATAATAAGCTTTTTGAAGCTATGCAAATGGGGCTTCCTGTTATCTGTACCGACTTTATTCTATGGAAAGAAATTATCGATGAATGGAAATGCGGTATTTATGTAAACCCGCATGATATAAAAGCGATTAGAGATGCTATTAATTATCTTATTGAAAATAAAGATATAGCAAAACAAATGGGGGATAATGGCAGGCGTGCCGTTATGGAAAAATATAATTGGAATACACAGGAAAAAATACTTTTGGAAATGTATAAAGGGCTGGAAGAAAAATGCAAATAATTATTTCACATGATGTCGATCATCTTTATCCTTCAGACCATATTTTACGCGATTTAATTTTTCCTAAACTATGGGTAAGAAGCTTTATACAACTTTGTAAAAGGCAAATTAGCTTTTCTTCGTTTTGGTATAGATTGATTTCTATTTTTGATAAGCGGTTAAATCGTATTCCTGAAATCATTGCATTTGATAAAGCTCATGGGGTTAAATCCACTTTCTTTTTCGGAATGGATAATATCTTAGGTTTATCATATAAAAAAGAAAAAACAAAATCTTGGATTAAATATGTTTTGGATAGCGGTTTTGATGCGGGCGTGCATGGAATTGAAATTAAAGATATAGAGAAAATGAAACAAGAATACAGTAACTTTAAAGATATATCCGGCTTATCTTCTTTTGGGATAAGAACTCACTATGTGCGGTATGATGATAACACTTTTAATAAAATGGAAAAAATCGGTTACCTTTTTGATACTTCGGAATTTAATAAAAAAGCAATAGGGTTAAAGGAACCTTATAAAGTCGGAACTATGTGGGAGTTTCCGCTCCATATTATGGACGGATATATTATTCACAACAATCTTGAACATGCAAAGCAGAAAACAATCGTAGCTCTTCGAGAGGCCGAAAAAAAACAATTACCGTATTTTACTTTTCTCTTTCATGATTATATGTTTAATGGAAAAACATATCCTATTGATAAAACTTTTTATGAGTGGTTTGTAACGTACTGTACGGAAAATAATTACCCGTTTATCTCGTATCGAGATGCCCTCAAGGTTTTGAATCATGCCGAATAATGATACAATAAGTGAAGTAAATAGTATTTTTGAGCAGCCATGGTGGTGGAATGCCGTTACAAATCAAAATTGGGACGTTATTGAAGTAAAAAACGGCAATGAACTTATTGCCCGTTTGCCTTATTATATAACGAAGCGGTTGGGTCAAAACATTATCACATTGCCACCTTTAACTCAAACAACAGGGCCGTGGATAAAGCCTTTAATAGGAAAACCGGTAAATAATTTGGCGCGTCGAAAAGAAATACTTGATGAGCTTATCGAAAAAATACCTAAAAAAATGAATATAGATCTCTACTTGAATTCTGAAAATTTCTATATATTGCCGTTTCGCTGGCATGGTTTTAAGTATGAGCCGACTTTTTCTTATCGAAT
This sequence comes from Treponema sp. OMZ 906, assembly GCF_024181185.1. Taxonomy (NCBI): domain Bacteria; kingdom Pseudomonadati; phylum Spirochaetota; class Spirochaetia; order Treponematales; family Treponemataceae; genus Treponema; species Treponema sp. OMZ 906. The sequence continues at coordinate 672,105 of NZ_CP051196.1, forward strand.
AAAAACTTTGAATGATGTCAATATTATTTTTTCTTGTTTTCGAGATAAAACGCGAAATGAGATACGAAAAGCGGAGAAACTTCTATCGATTACTGAGTCTTCTTCAATAGACATATTGTGTGATATACAAGATAAAACATTTAAGCGGCAAGATAGAATAAATCCTTATCCTAAAGACTTAGTAAGTAAGCTAGATGAGTCCTGCTGTACGCATAATGCTCGTAAATTTTTAACCGCTATAGATGCAAAAGGGGTTGTACACGCAGCCGCGTATTTTGTGTATGATACAAATGTTTGTTATTATTTGATGGGCGGTGCTGATCCTGAATTTCGCAGTAGCGGAGCTCAAAGTCTTCTGTTGTGGGAAGGCATCAAGTTTGCAGCCACTGTTTCAAAGCAATTTGATTTTGAAGGCTCCAATGTGGAAGATATTGAGCGAGCTTTCCGCTCTTTTTCCGCGGATTTTGTAATAAATTATCGTATAACTCGGTTGAATCCTTTATTATCCTTTGCCGATTATCTAAAGCCGAAAATAAAACATATCATAGGTTATAAAATATAAGGAATACTTTTATGCACATTCTTACAATCATCGGCGCTCGGCCCCAGTTTATAAAAGCGGCTGTGTTAAGCCGCTATGTTAAAGCCAATCCGCAGCTTGGTGTAAAAGAGACAATCATTCATACCGGTCAGCATTATGATCAAAATATGAGTGATATATTTTTTACCGAAATGGATATTCCGCAGCCCGATTATAATTTGCATATAGGTTCCGGTTCTCACGGTAAAATGACTGGTCTTATGCTCGAAAAGATCGAAGAATTGCTGTTAGAGTTAAAACCTGATATCGTGCTTGTATACGGTGATACCAATTCTACATTGGCAGGTGCCCTAGCTGCAAGCAAGTTGCATATTCCGGTAGCCCATGTGGAAGCTGGTTTGCGTTCTTTTATGATGACAATGCCGGAAGAACAAAACCGTCGTCTGACAGATCATCTCTCAACATGGCTTTTTTGTCCGACGGATACGGCTGTAGAAAATCTTAAAAAAGAAGGAATTATTTCTACCGGTGGTATACCATCTGCAGATAATAAGGTTGTATGCAAAACGGGAGATATTATGTATGATGCATCGCTTTATTACCGTCAGAAAAGTAGTCCGTTGCAAACACCGAGTAATTTTATATTGTTGACCATTCACAGGGCAGAAAATACTGACAATCCGGTACGGTTAAAAAATATTGTAGATGCTGTTAATTCACTTTCTGAAAAGCGGTTCGTTTTCCCCGTGCATCCCCGTACAAAGAAAATACTGGCGGAACATGGATTGCATTTTGGAAGCCACGTTACGCTTATAGAACCTGTCGGTTATTTGGAAATGCTTAAATATGAAGAAGCTTGTACTGCCGTGCTTACGGACTCAGGTGGTGTACAAAAAGAGGCATTTTTCTTTCAAAAACCGTGCATCACCATGCGTGACACCACTGAATGGGTTGAACTTGTAACTTCCGGCTGGAATACGCTTACCGGCGCTGATACCGAAAAAATCATATCGGCGATCCACGGTATTTATACTCCCGTGGATTATCCTCAGCTTTACGGTGATGGTCATACGGCAGAAAAAATCATAGAGGTGTTACAAGAATAAGTATGAGTAAAATCAGGATAAAAGATTTTGGACCTATTCATTCAGGTTTTCAGAAAGATAATTTTTTTGATATTAAAAAGCTCACTTTGTTTGTAGGACATCAAGGTGCAGGTAAGAGTTCCGTTGCAAAATTGGTTTCTTCTTTTGAGTGGCTGGAAAAGGCTCTTTTACGGCGGGATTTACCTTCAAAAATACTTTCAGAAAATACTGTACGGACAAGTAGTTTTTTTAAAGAGTTATTTAACTACCATAATATTTTATCCTATTTTTCAGATAAAACGGAAATAGATTATATAGGTCAATATTGTCATTTTACTATCCGAGGGAAGAATTTAACTTTAGAAAATAAAAAAACGGAAGATTCTATTTATGAAATGCCTAAGATTATATATATACCTTCGGAAAGAAGTTTTATTTCTTCGGTTGAGTCTCCTGAAACAATATCAGGTATTGCTCCCGCTTTACATACTTTTCTTGAAGAAAGCCTTAAAGCCGGAAGGAATCTTGACGGTATGAAATTTAAGTTGCCCATTAAAAATATTTTTTTGCAATATAATAAAGACAAAAAAGAATTTTTTATTATGGACAATAATGCAAAATACAAAATTAACTTGACAGAATCTGCAAGCGGCTTTCAGTCATCGTCATTATTGTCTCTTGTAAGTACATATCTTTCCGGTTGTATTGATAAACCTGATTTTGATTCAAAACGGAAAATGCCTGTTGAATTACAGGAAAATGTAATTGCAAAATATAATAAGTTGTTAAGTGTTATGGGAGTAGCAGCTTCTTTTTTAGGAGTTGTTTTGTCTAGTTCTTTTTTAATACCCGCCGGTTTAATGGCTATACTTACAGCGGCCGGTATTAGCTTACCTCCTAATAAAAAAAAGCAATCCGGTGATGATAAACTGGCTTCTACAGTAAAAAAATATTTTGAGGGAGTAATGCCTCTCTATTTTTTTAATATTGTGGAAGAGCCTGAACAAAATTTGTTCCCTAACTCTCAAAAGGATGTAGTTTTTCATCTATTGGAATGTTTGAATAAAAATACAAACAACAAGTTACTTGTTACTACCCATAGTCCCTATGTGCTTGAAACTTTCAATAATTGTATTTATGCAGGAACACTGCAGAAAAGAGGTGTTGATGTAAAAAATATTATTGCTTTGCCGTATCAAATCCATTATGATGACGTTGCCGCTTATGCAATAAAAAATGGAAGCATTATTGATATAAAACGAAACGATTTATATCAAATCGATCCTGCTGAGATTGACTTGTATTCTTCTGAGATTAATGAAGTGTATACTAAATTATTGGATGCCGATTATGAAAGGACTGATGAAAAAAATACCTGATGAGTGTTGTGAATACTATGGTAGTGATAAAATATTGGTATGTCAGGAGAACAAGCGAAAATTTGTAATGCACAATAACTCCGGTAGAAACCTTCTCAAAATTCGTGTTGACGGTTGCTTGATTACTTCAGGTACTCGATGTGATTTTGCTGTAGATGATAATAGTACGGATGTGTATTTGATAGAGCTAAAAGGTAAAGATTTACGGAAGGCTTGTATTCAGTTAAAAAACTCATATAAGTATTTTAAGAAGAATTTTAGTTATAAAACTATACATTGCCGTGTGGTTCTATCAAAAATCTCGAGCCCGGCGGTGGCCTCATGTGAATTAAAAGAAATGTTAAAAATGGTTAAAGAAGAAAAAATATCCTTTAAATATAAAAATGATCGTTTAGACGAAATTCTTGAATAGATGAAAATACATTCTTGAAATTGCTTGTTTTAGCATGCACAATAAACTTTTAGGGAGTTCGCTATGTCAAACTTTGAAACAATCATCAGAAAAATCGAAAGCAATGCCGAAGTTGTCGGTATTATCGGTTTAGGTTATGTCGGCTTGCCGCTTGCTGTATCTTTTGCAAAAAAGGATGTACAAGTCTTGGGCTTTGAGAAAAGCTCTAAAAAAGTAGAATTGGTGAATACTGGAAAAAACTATATCGGTGATATAAAAGATGAAGATTTAAGCCGTGTAGTAAAAGAAACAACAAAGCTTTCTGCAACAACTGATTTTTCTCGAATTAAAGAATGCGATGCGGTCATTATCTGCGTTCCGACACCACTCGACCATTTTAAAAAACCCGATATGAAGTTTATCGAACAATCTTGCATCGATATCGGCAAAAATATGAAAGCAGGTACTTTTATTTCGCTTGAAAGCACTACCTATCCGACAACCACCGAAGATTTTATGAAGCCAATTATCGAAAAAGAATCAGGCTTAAAAGAAGGTAAAGATTTTTGGCTTTGTTTTAGTCCCGAACGGGTTGATCCGGGGAATAAAGATTATAAGACTGATAATACGCCGAAAGTAGTTGGTGCTTTAGGCGAAGATGCTCAGAAAATTGCAATTGCTCTCTACAGCAAGGCGATTCAGCATCTCTATCCTGTCTCAAGTCCCCGCGTGGCAGAAATGGTTAAAATACTTGAAAATACCTATCGACTTATCAATATTTCACTTATCAATGAACTGGCTCTTTTAGCGGGTAAAATGGATATTAATATTTGGGAAGTGATAGACGCCGCAAAATCGAAACCCTACGGTTTTCAGGCCTTTTATCCCGGTCCCGGTATCGGCGGACACTGTATCCCGCTTGATCCGTTCTATCTTGAGCATATTGCAAAAGGCTTTAATTTCGATTTAACAATGATAAATACTGCCGGCAATATCAACAATCAGATGCCGCATAAAATGATGAATAAGATTATGTATGCGCTTAATCGTAAGCAAAAAGCAATGAATGGTGCAACAATTCTATTCCTTGGTGTTGCATATAAGCCGGATATTGATGACCCGCGTGAAAGCCCTGCCTTACTTGTTATGGAGGAATGTGCTAAAAAAAGAGCAAATGTCCTGTATCATGATCCGTATATCCCTGAATGTATTGACGATCACGGAAAAAAATGGGTCGGTACGGATTTAACCGATGCACTTTTAGCTAAGGTGGATTGTGTTGTATTTACAACCAATCATTCATGTTTTGATATTGAGCATATTGTAGCAAAATCGAGCTTAGTGGTGGATTTACGCAATGCGGTAAAAAGTGTCCACATTGAAGATGATAAAGTATTTAAGCTGTAATATCCTTTAATGGAACTTGAATGAATATTCTATTTATAAGCCATTATGCAGGTTCTCCAGAAATGGGAATGGTGTTTCGTCCATATTATTTTGCGAAAGAATGGATAAAACAAGGGCATGCCGTTACTATTATTGCAGCTTCTTTTACTCATATACGAAAAAAGAATCCAGATGTAGAGAATGATTTTCAAGAAATTTCTATTGACGGTATCAGATATGTATGGATAAAGACTCCTCAGTATCATAATATATTTCAACGTGTTTTGAATATCTATGCTTTTGTGTCTAAATTGAACCGTCAGGCTAACAATATCGTTCAGCGTTATAAACCCGATATTGTTATTTCTTCATCAACCTATAATTTTGATATTTATCCTGCAATTAAAATTGCGCAATATGCAGAGGCAAAATTAGTATATGAGGTGCGTGATTTATGGCCGCTAACCCCGATTGAATTGGGTGGTTATTCTAAATATCATCCTTTTATTATGGCAATGCAAAAAGCTGAAAATGTTGCGTACAGAAAAGCTGATTCTGTGGTTTCTGTGTTGCCATGCGTTCATAGCTATATGCATCAGCATGGCTTAGATTTAAAGAGGTTGGCTATTATTCCGAATGGGATACCAAATGAAGATTGGAATAAGGAAAATATAAAGGCATTGAGTAACAATGAGTTGTCTTCGTTTATAGCTCAGGAAAAGGCAAAAGGTAAAATTATCATTGGTTTTACAGGAGCTCACGGGCAGGCAAATGCCTTACAATATTTGCTTGATTCCGCCCTATTAGTAAACAATAGACTGTTTACTATTATTTTATTAGGTGATGGTCGTGATAAGAAATCTTTGCAAAAATACGCTAAAGATAAGATAATTGAGAATGTATTTTTCTATTCCCCGATTTCAAAGCAAGAAATTCCTTCTTTTTTAAATTTGTGTGATATTTTGTATATTGGCTTGGTTGCAAAGTCTCTTTTTCGGTTTGGTATTAGTCCTAATAAAATAATGGACTATATGATGGCTGCCAAACCGATTATTAGTGCTATCAGTGCCGGTAATGATCTGATTTCAGAGGCGCAATGTGGTATAACTGTTGAACCGGAAAATCCACAGGCTATTGCTGACGGTATTTTAAAACTTGCTGCTTTGTCCGAAGAAGAGCGTGAAGCAATGGGAAAAAGAGGGCGCGATTACATCCTAAAGAATCAAACCTATGATATTTTAGCAAAAAGATTTTTAGATTTTGTAACAAGACAGTTATAAGAGAGTGTGTTTGAAAATAAGTGTGGTGTATTTTTAAAGCCTTTCATTATATCTCAAGGAGTTACTCTAAATGCGCAGTTTAACAAATATTCTCATCACAGGCGGTGCCGGTTTTATCGGTTCCAATTTTATCCGCACCTTATTAAAAAAAGATTCCGCATTTACAGGACGTATTATCAATCTTGATGCATTAACTTATGCTGGTAATGCGGCAAGCCTTTCTGATATAGAAGCTGAATTCGGTGGAAGTGCTGCTGATGCGCGGTATATTTTTATTCATGGGAATATTTGTGATAAAGGGCTTGTCGGAAATATTTTTGGAAAATATAACATTGATACTGTGGTGCACTTTGCAGCAGAGAGCCATGTAGACCGTTCTATCTTGGGACCGGAAGTTTTCTTACAGACGAACATACTTGGTACTTTCACACTGTTGGAGGCAGCAAAAAAGGCATGGCAAAAGAGCGATGGTTCCATGCGGGATGATGTGCTGTTTCACCATATCAGCACGGATGAAGTATACGGTTCGCTTGGAGCGGAAGGCTATTTTCAAGAAACTACGCCCTATGATCCCCGCTCCCCTTATTCGGCAAGTAAGGCGTCAAGCGATCATTTGGTAAAGGCGTATTTTCATACATATGGATTGCCTATCACTGTATCTAATTGTTCAAACAATTACGGACCGTTTCAGTTCCCGGAAAAGCTCATTCCGCTGATGATTTTGAATATGCTGGAAGGTAAACCGCTGCCGGTGTATGGCGACGGGATGCAAATACGCGACTGGATTCACGTTGAAGATCATAACCGCGCCGTGCAGCTTATTATGCAAAAGGGCAGAGTAGGGGAAACCTACAATATTGGCGGTGAAAATGAATGGGAAAATATCAAGCTGTTACATAAGCTCATTGATATTGTTTCTCAAAAAGCTGATCTAGATAAAGAAAAAATTACTGCTTTAATAACCCATGTAACCGATCGGCTTGGGCATGACCGGCGCTATGCTATTGATTGCACAAAACTTAAAATGGAGCTGGGCTGGAAACGTATGTTTGATTTTGAAACCGGTCTTGCACATACTGTTGACTGGTATTTACAAAATAAAGATTGGATTGAAAGTGTTCGCTCCGGTGAATACCGAAAGTGGATTGAAAAAAACTACAGCAGACGTTGATAGCATGATTATGTTATACTTGCAAAAATGAGAGGGTATATTTATGAATGATGAAAATAATGTTGTCGATGAAATATCTTTACTGGATTTAATTTCCGTATTGTGGCGGTGGAAATGGCTTATTGTCGGAGTAACCGGTTTGATATCGGTGGCTGTGTTTGCTTATGTTTTTATCGGTAAAAAAATGGCGCCTGAAAAATCATATATGCCGGATCTATATACCAGTACGGCTTTTATACGGGTACAGATCGATGCCGGCGCTGCGAGTGATGCCTTGGTGTCAATGCTGCGGCAAAGTAATCCCAGTAATCTAGCTGAATTGGCCGGCAGTGGAATAGTACTTTATATTGCAGGGAGTAATTTATTTCTTGATACTGTTGCCGATGAATTGCATATCGCCGAAAAATATGGGATTAAAAATTCTGTCAAAACAGAGACAAGGAATATAGTAAAGGGTCTGTTTAAGGTAAAGATGGACGAAAAAAGCGGAATATTTTCAGTAACCGCTACGCATATTGATCCTAAGTTTACGCAAAAAGCCGTATCGGTCGCTGTCGATTATTACGAAAAGTGTTTTGCGGAGCTCGGTTTGAATAAGAAGGCTCGAGAAAAAGAAAATTTGGAAAAAAGTTTGGAACAATCCTTTAATGAAATAAAACGCTTGGAGCAGGAAGTTGATAATTTGGAAAATAAAAAATCTCGTTCAGGTGGGGGAGAGAACGTTGTGCCTGCGATAAAGCAAATTAAACGTGAAATTGCTATCCAAGAACAGGTTTACGAACAGTTAAAAGTACAATATGAACTCTTAAAAGTAATAATTGCAAGCGAAAATCCCGCATTTCAAATACTGGCTATGCCGGAAATACCCGAAAGAAAATCAAATCCGCCGCGGACAAAAATATATATCATTGCTTTTGTCGCAGGATTGTTCTTTTCAATCTTTCTGGCATTTCTCTTAAACGCGCTACAAGAAATATGGAGAGATCCTTCAGTTCGCGCAAAATTTTTATCAAAAAAAGAAAAGCACCGCGAGTCATAAATTTGTTTTATCTTTTTTGCGGTCGCCACGCCTTTGTTATTCGTAGCTTCAAATTCTGATGTAGAAGCTATAACCGCTTATCGTTCCTGGAATAGAACAGAGTGTAATGCGGAACGGCGTGGCAATACGCTCCGACGCATATCCGTATATGCCTTGTCGTAAATTTGACTTTTATATTGCGATAGCCGTTATCCCTCCTCTTTAAAAATCCCACAAAATAGTATATGCTTTCTTCATGAGCAATACAAAAACCGACAGAGATTTTCTCTTTGCGCTTGATTATATATTGAATAAAGCGAATCTACGCGAGATTGAAGCATTTGCCGCAGCGGTTGAGCGCCGGCAAGCTCAGCTTGAGGGAGCAATAAACGGTAGCATCCCATTTACTCCGGAAGAAGCAGCCAAGAAAATGTCGGAATCGATCTACGCTTCTATTGATGCAAGTATGGATGGTGTTCGGCATACTTTTCGGGATTATGCCGCCGATATCTTGCAAAAAGAAGCGCCGGAACTTTCTAAGGAACAGATTGGCGAGCTGGTCGATTCATGGATTCCGCAATCGAGCAGGGCGGGCGGTAAAAACCGTCGTGCTTCTTTGGTAAAGAACGGCTCGGTGCAGGGTGTTCCTGCCGATCTGTTATACGAAATGGTTATACAGTTTGTTTCCTATAGTTTGGGAGAAATGCCGGTTGAAACACAGCGCAACCTTACTGCTGCAATGCATGATTGGACGGGCTCTTATTGGCGGCGCTTTCCTACCGGAATAAAACAAGAAATAAAAGCTTTTTTGAACGGAGAGACAACATCCGGCGAGTTTCAAGGTCATCTACGTGATATGTTAGGGTTAGCATAAGGAGATTTACATGCAAGAAAACGAGCAGCCGTTCGAGGCGTGGACCGGATATTATAAAATAGAATATCTTGATACTGAACCCAAAGTTACGGAAAAAGAGCTCTTCGATACGGTATTTGCCAAGCTGGAAAAAATACAAAAGCAAGCTATACTCGAAAAGATTAAAAGAGTAGAAGCTCAGCTTATAAGTCTGGAAGAGGAATTGGATATATTTTTAGCACAAAGGTAATAAGTGTCTGTGCTTTAAGTTTTTCTTTTCATAGTGTAAGCAATATAGAGTATGGCGGATGTTCAGATTTCAATTCGAAGGAAGATATATGACTTTTATCTATTATCCTAAATGCACAACATGCATGAAAGCAAAAAAATGGCTTGATGATCATCATATTGATTATATTGAGCGGCACATCAAAGAAGATAATCCATCTGTCGCTGAATTACAGACCTGGCATCGGCAAAGCGGACTGCCGCTGAAAAATTTTTTTAACACAAGCGGATTGTTGTATAAAAGTTTACAACTTAAAGACAAACTTTCCGGTATGACTGATGATGAAATGTATAGTATCTTGGCATCGGACGGCATGCTTGTAAAACGACCGCTTATTATTACGAAAAATAAAGTTCTTATCGGCTTTAAAGAAAAAGAATGGAAAGAAAGTCTTGTATAAGAAGATGTGTTATTAATTTTTGCGACAAAGCAAATGTATGGTTGAAGCGGGTGTTAGATGATTTTCTAGTTACAAATATCTATAGACAATTTTTCACACACGTTTGCTAAAGCTCCATCATTTGTTATTAAAGTCGCATCATTCCTTCTTGCTAATACAGCATAATACATATCATAAATCGAATGATTATTTTTCATTCCTTCTACTAGAGCTTCTTTCCATAATTCTCTTGTTTCAATAAAATCATCAACCATATCAATTCCATCTTGAACATATTGAATACAATCAATATGAGATATGCGACCTGCCTTATAATATTTCCATAAAACATTTGTAATTTCGGCTATAAACAAATCGGGGGCAATAATCCAAGTACCTTGATGATATATACTCTTAAATGTATTGTCTTTTTCTCTTTGAAAAATAATCTCTATATAGATGCACTTACATCTAAAACTACAATCATCTGTTACGATCATCTCTTATAAAAGAAACCGGATCGATTTTCTTAATTTCAGATGCTATCTGTCTCTTTTCAAGTCTATCAATCAATCGTTTACGTCTTCCGATATTTGATTCTTGTTGCTCTAAACTCTTTTCAAGTAAAACTACTACTTGTTGAGCTATAGTTCTATTTTCATTTTTTTGCAACGTATGAAATTTTTCTATAAATATCTTCCGGACATTCTCTTACTTGTAATAAAGGCATATAATCACCTTCTGCATATAATATACAGCTATTTGTATGTTATATCAAGCAATTTTGAACTTCTAGTAATATAAATCGATTCAATTAGGATACTATAAAGAAAAATGCTTCCCCGCATCTTTTATGCGTGCAGCGTCCGTTCAATATCTGCTTAACCTGCATTTGCGGCTTGTCCGCAATGTCAGGTTGAAGCGAGTGTTAGACGTTATTTTTAAATATAACTATATACTATTTAATTATATTTACTTTTATTTTATCAAACTCAGTTGGTAAAAACTCTAGTTTTATTGAATCGTTAAAATATTCGCTATCAAAGCCTTGTATTATTATTGTTCCGATGAATTTTTCTACATCATATTCTCCTAGACATTCATCAAGAAATAAAAATCCAATCTGACTATAAATTTCACATTCGATCTCAGTGTATCCATTACAAAAAAGAACAATTCCTATTTTACTTTTATCTTCATCTTTTATAAACATAAACCTTATATCATTTGGACAAACTTCTTTATCTTCTATTTTAATTGAATTCTCTATTTCCCTTCTCGGGCGGAATTTTATAAAAGTCCATTCTGATAATTCCGGTTTTAATGAATACAATTTTTCGACTGCAGGAAATGCATCTAGTATTCCATCTGCACTAATTACAAAATCTCTTTTTCCATTTTTTACAGAACTAATTTCAAACGTTAGATCAGGATTTATTTTATGTAATTGAATTTGAAGTTCATTAAAAATTTTTTCCTGATTTATTTCATAATTATATATTAATTGTGAGTTTTTACAAAACCACCCCCAAAATTTTTCTTCTTTTGTATTTACAAAACGTGATATTAAGCCCATAAACATAAATCCTATAATAAATATAATTTTTTCATTTTCTTTCTTGTTGTCCATTGGGCAATCCGTCTAACTAACGCTTAACCTGCATTTGTGCCTTTGCCGACGCGCATAGCGGCGGCAAAATTGGTGCGAGAGTTGCGGTGCCGTATAGGCACTTTAAGCAACGTTCGTGTCAAAACAAATATCAGCGTTGAAGTGGGTGTTAGGCATTATTGTTTATATCCGCTGAGCTCCATTATTTGGGATAAATATTTCCAATAATTTTCTGCACTTTTTTTATACTTTTTGATATTTCTTTCATCTAATTTATATTTAAATTTTTCATTAAAGAATAGGTAGTTGAAAAAATGATATACAAGTTTCTCTTCTTCTTTTAGTCCCGAATATTCTATTTTTTCTAATAGTGATTTATCTTCTAAAAAAATATATTCTTGAATTCCATGATCTAAATCCATACAATAATAATAAAATCTTTCATCAAATGTTGTAGGATCATTTTTCGTATTTCCCCAAACTAACCATGGCCATATATCAAGTAAAAACTTATTAATTGGTTGCTCATATTTTCCATAATTAAAAGAACCCTGATTCCAATCATTAGTAACTAAATTACCATTTTTATTGAAAACTGCTTCTTCACCAGTTTCTTTTGTATAAACCACATTGTCATTTTCATTTCTCATTTTATGAATATTATTTTCATAAACAAATTTTAAAATATAATTTATTATAGATATATTTTCTTTTGGAATTTCTTTTGTAATATCTATATTTAATTCTTTTAATCCGTCTTCCAGATATTTTTTTAAATCAATTGTATTTTTTGAATCTTTGAATACAGAGATAATAGTTTTTTCTGCAAAGATATTTGAAATCAACAGTAACATTAATGTAATTAAAATAATTTTTTTCATTTTCTCTCCTGCACCGAAGGCGTCAATCTAACATCCGCTTAACCTGCATTTGCGGCTTGTCCGCAATGTCAGGTTGAAGCGGGGGTTAGACATTTTTTTTGTTATGAAAAACTATAGTTATTCATAACACTTTTTAGATTATCGAATTTTTCCATATTTCAATAATCTTTCGACATCCTTTCTTATTTTTTCATAGTCACAATTATCATATTCGTTCTTTTTAAATACTAAATGAGGAACCTCGTCTTGTCCCGGTGATATCCTGTATAAACTTATCATTGCATAATCATCCATTAAAATAACGGCCATAGTTGTATATAAATTTTGTGTGTAAATTTCTAATTTATGATCCCTATTTATAGACTCTTTCTTCAGTTCCTTAATAAAATCATTAATTTTATTTATGTAATAATCTCCTTCATGATCGTTTTTCCTTGTTAACACAGAAATTGAGTCCGCTGCATCGGGATCCAATAAAATAAATCTTGTCGTTTTATAACTTTGATTAAATCTTTTTCTGAATAATTCAATATTATTAGCAAAAAATCTTTTACCATCATTCATTACTACTGTAACGATTTCGCTTTCGATAAAATTCTCTTCATAAGTATCGTTTTCTAGTGGAAACCCTGATTCAAAACCTTCTAATCCTTTTTTTTCAAGTCTGTCCAAAAAAGGAAGATTTTTCTCAAGCAAAGTCCGCAATGTTTCCTCAAAATGATTTCTTTCAAAAATACTTATTATAATTGTGAACAAAGCAGCAGTAATTATAGAATAAGCAATTGATTTACATATTTCAATAGCAATTGGATCCTGTATATAATTATAGGTAATATATAATAAGACCGCACTTACAATAATTAATATCAAAGCAAAAACAATTGTATTTAGTTTATAAGACTTTTTTACCTTCATCTTCATTTATCTCCTTATTATTTTCGCGGTAACGGACAAAATAACTATCGTTTTTTGTCTTTACTAGAATTTTATTTTTTCTCAGTATGAACAAAATTTTTCTTTCTCTTCTGGGCGCCGAAGGCGTCCACCTAACACCTTTTCGACCATTCCTCATAATATCATACGAACGCCCCATTTGCAATCTAAACTATCGTGGATTAAAACAACTATATCTTTCTTCCATAATATCCGCCGAAACACATCATCGACAGGCAGACTAGGCCTATCTTCACTAACTAGGATACACCTTCGGTCGATAGGGCGTGAAAACCGGCTGCAACCACTTTGTAAGAACAACACTTTGGAGAATTTGCATCGGGAGGGTTGATTGGCTTTGGAATACCTAACCGTAAAACAGCTTCATGCAGGGTTCGCTGAATGACCGAAGGGGCGATATGGTGTTCCCCTGTTTCTTTATTCTGCCATCGACGTGTTTGGAGAAATACCCGCTGCCAGACTTGAGTTTTACCGGCATTAGGATATTTTTTTTGTGAGAGCAAATGGAAGCGACCCTGAACTGAAATCATTTCTACAAAGGTAATTCCGCCACAAGCCATTCACCGCTTTTTTCGTCTTTTCTCATAGTAACTTCGTCTTCACCTTCGTCAGTTTTGCCCTCGTAGGAATATGCGATTTTTATCGTGTAAAAAGCGGTTGCGTCCCCTTTAAGCATAAATTTTTCAGGACTAATTGTAATGGAAATTGTATCGGCTATTCCGTAGAACTGCGCATAAGCCTCATTCATTTCGTCGACTAATATCTCATAAAATGTATTATTCACGATCAAATCATGCCAGTCGTCGGTTTGCTTAAAATAGCTGACAAAGAACGCGGCGAGTACAGCCGATGAGGCTTTTCTATCTTTCCAAGAATTACCGCTCAAAGGCTTTCCTCCGTAAGTTGCAGTAACCTCTTTTCCATTCCGTACAACGATGAATGATTTTTCAGTGATTAGCGTATTCTGCGCATACAAAACAGTTACTGTGAAAAGCACCGCGGCTAGTCTGATGATGTGTTTCATTATTCCTCCTTAGCTATTGATTAATATCTATTTGCATTATCAATTTTTTCGCCTTGAAGAGGTCAATCTAACATTCGCTTAACCTGCATTTGCGGCTTGTCCGCAATGTCAGCGTTGAAGCGGGTGTTAGGACAATCTACCAATTTCTCACTAAGTTTTTTTCAGAATCCTTCATTCTTCCAAAAACTGCAAGAATGAAATCTATGCTATTTACGAGCACTGATATACTTACAAAACCTATTAATAATATAATAAATACACTTCTATCTATAAGAAGAAGTGAATACCAATAGCGAAAAACCAAAAAAAATTCAGTAACAATAATCAATCCAAGTAATAATTTTCCAATACCTATTACCGTTCGTCCTATATAGAATCTATCAATTCCTAAAAAACCTAAAAATGCAGAATAAAGTATTAAATAAGTTCTGCTTTTTGGTGAAATTCTTTTATTATTTTTTATTTCCAAATATCGGCTTTCGCTCTTTACAATCATACTACCTGCTGATAAAATAAAAGAAATATTTCTTATCAGAATAAATATATATAAAATGGAATTCTGTGCAGAATTAAATGCAGAAAAAAATGTAAGGTAATTTACTCCTTTCTGTGACACAGCGATAAATAAGGCGGAAACCGAAAAAGGATTATCAAATATTATTGTTATGAGAATATAAAAATAAAGTGTTAGAATTCCATACTCCCTTTCATTTGAATTACTTTTTAAACAGAAAATTCCCAGTAAAAAGAAAAAAATAAAGTTCTTAATAATTTCTTGCCACGGAACAATAAATATATCTTTATACTCATCTAAGGATGACAAATATCTTCCTACAATACTTTTTTGAAAAAAAATTAAAAGAATTATTGCAATAAGTAAACTTAGTTCTGTCCAAAATGCAATTAATCCTGTAACTTTTGAAAACTTATTCATTAATTCTCCTGAATTTTGCACGCCGTTAGGCGTGTCGTCCTAACATCTGCGTAACCTGCATTTGCGGCTCGCTCGCAATGTCAGGTTGAAGCGGGTGTTAGATGTTTCCATCTATTTTATTGGCTTTTAAAACTACATGTATCATATCATCATTTTTATACTGCTTGCCTAATTCTTTTATATTCTCAATAAATTTTTTACTATCTTCAATATATTCATAAAAAGAATACACCTCAATATTTCCTTTTGCATAACAATAAAATATTTCATTATATTTTTTACACAATTTGAAAAATAGCTTATAGTTTTTTGTTTTAATTAAATAATATAATAAATGCATTACAGGATGTATAATAGTATCCATTACCATATACCGCCATAATTCAAATGAAAAACCTATTGGCAAATCTTTTCTTTGTAAATCCGCTTCTGTATACAACAGCACAATATTTTTATATTCATTCAGTTCAAAGATTAGTTTCTTCTGCAATTCTGTAATATGCTTATTCTTATTTTTTATATAATTTTGTTTATTGAATATATCGATATTACTTATTTCTTGAAAATCTTGGTTATGTACAATAGCGTTTAGTTTATTTTTTGAAAACATAATCCATTCCAAAAGATGCGCAATGACATCTTTATAATTCCAATCATCATAATTACTGACAAGTTGTTCACTTTTGTAACTACTTATAAAATCAGCAATATCTATTTCTATTTTATTGATTTCTGTTATTATTTCTTTAATTGTCATTTTTCTTTTTTCTGTATCCATAATTTTTATCAGCTGGTTCTTAAATTCAGGAATAATGTTTTTTGCAACATCCCACACAATTTCATAATCAACGGAAAAATAACCATGAATGAGTTTATCTCTCATACCGGCAATATTTCTCCATGGAACTTCTTTATATTTAATGATTATATCATTTGAAATGTTTTTAACGGCTTCTCCAATAATTTCAATACTCCGTGCAAATGCCCGTTGCGTTTTTTCATCTTTTAGAAACGCCTCTTTTGTCATAGTACCTGTTTCAGATTCCAAAAAAATGATTTCATCAAAAATATGATTATACAAATCTTCATTGGATCGATACATATTCAACCTCATTGAGTATTCTCTGACCAATATACGGACTTAAACTTTCTATAGTTAATAAATCTATTTTTGTATTCAAATTATCTTCCAAGTAATAAACTAAATTTATAAAGTTATTATAGTTTTTTTTATTAGTATGAAATTCTACTAATATATCAATATCGCTATTTTTATTTTGTTGATTATGTACATAAGAACCAAAAAGACCTATTTTTTTTACGCCATAGGACTGGAGAATGTTTTTATTATATTCTAAGAAATGAAAAATCTCTTTTTTTTCTTTAGGTTTCATACTTCTATTATACCTTTTTTTAATATTAAATCTAGATTTATACCTGAAAAATTCAGCTCGTGCAGTAGCACGAGTCCGTCTAACTTGCGTTTTAAACCGCAAACGGCTTGTCCGTTTGTCGGCTTTGAAAACTGTGTTAGGCGTTTTATTGCACTCATGTCAAATATCTTTACTTAAATCGGCAATAGTTGTTTTGCTAAGCGAATCCTTCATTGCTTTTTGGGCATCATCTAATTTAGCATCAAGCACAAGATGAATTTTACTTCCCACAGGACATTTAGGATTCGGATTAGGATGAAAATTAAAAATATCCCTCTCTTCCTCTCCCTCATTGATTGCGTTGTAAACATCGAGAAGCGTTATTTTATCTGCGGCTTGAGCCAAGTGCGACCCGCCGACCCCTGCGGCAGTTTCCACAAGTCCCGCTTTTTGTAACTGAAGCAAAATTTTTCTTATGATAACGGCATTTACACCCGTACTTGCAGAAATAAAATCCGAAGTAACACGCATATCTTTTTCAAAATACCGGATACACAAAAGAGTATGTACCGCTGCCGTAAAACGAACACTTATTTTCATATTTCCAATTATACCATTTTCTTCAAGACTTCGCCAATATCGTCATTGATACAGATAGATTGCTTTTCTATTTTGAGCGGCACAACGGCTTCTCCAAAATTGATGCAGGCATAACCCGCATTCGGATTTTTTTCAGTCATTTGCCAAAACGGATACTTTATGATTCTGGGTGTGTTTCCGCCGACACCGAGCTCAAGGAACAAAACTTTTCCGTCGCCTTCCTGTTCACCGCTTTTTATTATATTCCGAGTTTGCAAAAACTTTTCATATTGTTTTGATGCCTTGTACCAGCCTTTTTCCGTTACAAAAGTGTGGTCTGCCCTAAGATTCATGCTCATCGGCTTTCCGCAAACAGGACAACGGGGAACAAGTTCTGTCGGAACTTTCATTTCATCACGAAATTCCCACATTGCCCGGATTTGTTTTTCATTGTCATAAGTTTCCTCATGACACGGCTCGCTGCATTGAAACAATCCGTAGTCGCCCTGCGTGTAAAATAGCCGGTTTTTGTCAAAGCCGGCTTTTTGAAAGCAATGGTCTACATTTGTTGTGATTACAAAATAATCCTTGTCCTTCACAAGCGAAAACAAATCTTTATAAACCGGTTTCGGCGGATCCATATAGCGGTTTATCATAATATAACGGCTCCAATATGCCCAATGCTCTTCGAGGGATTCAAAAGGAGTGAACCCTCCGGAATACATATCATGAAAACCGTATTTTACTGCAAAATCTGAAAAATATTTTTCAAACCGTTCTCCGGAATAAGTAAATCCTGCCGAAGTGGAAAGCCCGCTTCCGGCACCGATGACAATTGTTTCCGTTTCTGAAAGAACCTGTTTCAATTTCTCAATCTTCTCTGTCATACAAAAGTCTCCCTATTTTTAGCGGCTGAAAATAAGCCTCCTGTAAATTTCCTCGTCTTTTTCAGTGAACACATTAAACACAACCTTCATTCCGCCGGCAGGACCTGTCATGTTCGGGCATGAGCCGGATTTCTCATTTTTTTCTTTCCATTCTTTGACGGCAGCGACCGCGATTTCTGCCGCCTCTTCCTGCGGAAAACCGAAAACGCCTGTTGAAATACAGCAGAACGCTATCGATTTAAGGCCCTTATCATGAGCCAAATCGAGACAAGATTTATAGCATGAAGAAAGCAAATCGCAATCAGTTTGAGTAGGATGTCCGTCCGCAATCGGACCTACAGTATGAAGCACAAACTTACACGGCAGATTAAACGCAGGAGTGATTTTTGCTTGTCCAGTCGGCTCTTCATGCCCTTGTTTTTTTATAATCGAATCGCAGGCGGCACGGAGCCTGATTCCTGCAAAGGTGTGTATGCAGTTGTCGATACAGTAGTGGCACGGCTGCCAGCAGCCTGTCATTCCGCTATTCGCTGCATTTACAATTGCGTCAACTTTAAGTGTAGTGATGTCGCCTCGCCAAATATAAAGATCATCACAAGCCGGAACCAAATCTGCGATGTCGGTAATTCCGCTCAATTTAATTTCTTCCTGCAAATACTCATCTTCAATATGCAAAAACTCTTCACTTGCAGGAATGGCATGACGCACATTCACAAGTGAGCGAAGAAGATATTTTTGCTCTGTTTCACTTTCAGGAATCTGTACTCCTCTATATTGTGAATTTTCTGCGAGAAGATATTCAATTAAAAAACGCCTCCGCTCTGTCTGTGTCATAATTCACCTTCTTTAAAATTGAACAGCTAAACAAAATATCAATTTTGGAAGCTGTTCAATTCTGCCGTTTTGTAACAAAGTAAAAAACGGCATACAATAAAGCGATGTTTGCCGAAAGGCAAACTCGTTTTGTTTTAAGCGGCACCATTTGTACCGCTTAAAACAAACATTCCTTAAAAGAAAACTCTATCGGCCTTGAAAAATCCTTTCGCTCTTCCAAACCTTTTACATGACCAAGATTATTCACTGAACCGCAGATATTCTTCAAATAAAAAACTTTGAACAACGGATGTTCTTGATTGTTATTGTAAAGTTCTCGAACAATCTTGCTTTTTTGCATTATTGCCTTTTTAATCCCGCGGATTTCTTCACTTTCTGCCGGAAATACAACTTCTGCACTGAACCGAATCCACGCTGTTGTAATTTCATCTTTCTGCAGACGGCTTCCGCACAAATCTATAAACGGCGATTTTTGTAATTCCGCATACATCGCCTTTTCGCTGTTTGTACAGAATCATAATTTATCATCATGCAAAATCATATACTGAACCGGACGCACTTTCGGCTTTCCGTCAAGCCCGATTGTAGCCATATACTGTAAGCCTATTTCATCAAGATATGCTGCGATATTGTTTATACTTAGTTTCCTTTCCATTACAACCTCATTAAAAATGCCCGGTTTCTGTGTAAGTTATTCGAACAGTTGTTCTAATTAACTTACATCTATAATATACAACAAATCGCTTGTAATGTCAATAGAACTTCTGATTTTTTATGAAAAAAAATCGAAATTTAACACGATTTTTATGCAAAACACTACTAATTGCGTAAAATATTTCTATTTCAATCTGTTTTGAAAACCGTGTTATGTATTTTTTTCTTTCACTGCCTCAATTTTCAATTCATTCTCTAATTCCTCAATGCTATGATGATGATCATGTTTTGAATCAGAAATAAAGTGATTATGTAAATGAGAATGGGATATTGTATGGGTATGCGTTATGCCGTGATGTGTATGTGTAAATGTATGCCTATGTCCGTGCAAATGTTCTTTAATTAATGTATCATACACTATAAAAAAAGTGCCTATAATCATTACAACTAACGCCGATATATATTTAATTGATATGCTCTCTTTTAATAATATAAATGCCAAAAATGTTCCTATGAATGGTGCAAGCGAATAATATGCACTTGCTTTAGCTGCACCCAAGTATTTTTGAGCACGAATGTATGTAAAAATACTTAATCCGTAGGCTACAAATCCTAACAATAATGCGAAAGGAATATATTTAAGAGCAAAACCGATTTTACCGGAAACAAGAGCGACAATTATCGAACCAAATCCTGAACAAAGTCCTTTTATTGTTACAATCTGATATGTACTTTTATTTGATATTCTGCGGGTACAATTATTTTCTAATCCCCAGCAAATTGTTGCTCCAAGAACAAACAAAGAGCCTATGGAAAAATTTAATCCTTCAATATTTTCAAACGAAAGAATTATACTTGAAGCAGTAATAAAAAGAATTGCAAGCCATAATCTCCATGTCACTTTTTCCTTAAATATAATCAATGCAATTAATGCTGTAGCTACTATTTCAAAATTTCCAAGCAAAGATGCATTTGATGAAGTTCCGTATTTAACCCCAAGCATTAACAAAATTGGAGCTACAATATCAAGACCAATCATTCCCAAAGTGTACGGTAAATCAGGTTTACCAAGCCGTTCAGATTTTTGCTCTTTTTTAAAATTGAATAAATACAAAATTCCTACACCAAGTCCTGCTCCAATATAAAGAAGCCCGGCCAAAAATACAGGTGAAATATTTTGAAGGAGTATTTTAGAACAAGGAACATTCAATGCATAAAAAGCTGCAGCAGCAACTGCATAAATAATCGCGATTATATTTTTATTCATTTTCAATTAAATAATGTCCGCTTGAAGCGGGGGGTCTACATTACTTTAATTTTGAGAAAGATATTTTAATATTTTTACAGTTGGAGCATTTTCATTTCGTGTTATCAATGCAGAAACCAAAACATTTGTATCAATAACAACATATTTTTTCATTTGCCGAATACCTGTTTTCTCGTTTCAGCAATTTCTGCATTTATTTCTTCAAGCGACATTTCCGGAACATTATTGTCTTGAATACTTTTTCGAACTTGATCATATATTTTCCATCTGGTATTTTCTTCTCGCAATTCAAACGGTAATCCTCCCACAGCAATACTTTTCTTGAAAAAAATTCTTATTGCAGTCGGTAAATCCAACCCTAAATTTTCATATATTCTTGAAACATCTTCTTTAATTTCGGAATCGACTTTTAGCTGTACTAATGTTGCATTTGTCATAAAAATCTCCATATCTATGCATACTTCAGTATTATTATAGCATTATTTTTTAATATAATCAAATGGTAAAAGGAAAAAGTTGCCCACTGGGCAATCCGTCTAACATCCGCTTAATCTGCAAATGGGCTTGACCCGTTTGTCAGCGTTGAAGCGGGTGTTAGATTTTCTTTTGAATTCCAACAATTTTCCAAAACCCATTGTTAAAACTTGGGATAGCAACATCATCCGTTTTTGATTCATATATTAATCTAAATGTTAATGAGTTTGAATCTGTATCTACATATACTTCAGTTATTGCTGGTGCTTCATTAACTATCTTTGTAAAATGAAATACCTTATAAACCATATTACTATATTCTTGCTTTATACTAGGTATTTTTGCTTGACCTGAATAAAAATAACGTTTCCAGAATAATTCCGAAAGAGCTTTGTAATTTCTCTTTTCGAGGTATCGAAAAAATTGAAGCACGACATATTCCGGTTCATCTTTCTCTATTTTAGATGGATTTACATTGATGAATTGAATATCTTCGACTGAATATTGCTTCGCTTTCCATTTTTCCAGTTCTTCTTTTACAAGATTATTTTTCTTTATTCTTAATAAGATATCCATGAAATCTGGAGGAATATTATCAGCTATAAACTTACTATGTCGTTCTTTTTCAGAGAGCTTTGCTTGTGCCCAGTCGCGAATTACAAATAAATAGTGCCAGCATTTTAAAGCGACTTTTTTATTTGCATATCCTAAATCAAGTCCATGAAGTATACCATTTCTATAAGGCTCTTCTATTTCATCAATACGTGTTTTGAATCGTCCTTTTCTAAATACACTTTGAATGACTTCAAGTCCATTATCAATAGTAGTTATTGAATCCCATGCATCCATATCCTTATTTTCAGAATGAAAGCCTTTACCAACAACATCATTTACAATACCATCTATCATCATCAAAATAATAGGTATCATTGCATAGAATTTATTTTCTTCATAATCCATAAAAGCCGATTTAATAAGAGGTAGTCTTATGGATGTTATTTCTATACGATTAAGCAATTGTATTTCAAATTTTATTCTTTCATTATTGTAATAGTTTGAAAATTCAGCTATTGCATCAGCAAGGTTATCATTCTTAGCCAGGTCAATTTGAGTTTGCATAAAATCGGTATCCATTGAATCATATGCAATCCAGCCATATTCTGAAAAAAATAAATTAAATTCGTCTGGAATTTTCTTCATTTCAATTATTTTCTCTTTGAGTTCTTTTACTTGATTTGCTAAATATTTGACTTTTTTACTTCCACCAAATAAAAAAGGAATAAATTTAGCAACTTTTAATAGAGCTTCAAAACCATATATTTGCTCTTCTAACTTATTAAGTGACTCAGTATCGGAATATTTCATACCTTTTCCATTTTAAATATAAGTCTAACTACCGCTTAACCTGCATTTGCGGCTCGTCCGCAATGTCAGGTTGAAGCGGGTGTTAGATGTTCTTAAATACAAACATTATTATTAAAATAATGACAATCAAAGGAATATAAAATAAATTTAATGTTTTTGAATAAATTGTATTTATCCAAGTATTTTTTCCATTGTTAAATTCTGATGTATTCATCGAAAAGTCACTATCTGAAGATTTTCGTACTTTATCATATAAAGAACGATATTGCCGTTCTTTACTTAAATAAAATGCATCTAAAATCCAAAAACATGGGATAATAATATAAGCAATAATTATAAATTTAATATTAGAATCCTTTGCAGCAAGACCAAAAACGGCTGCTACTATTGTTAATGTCCATCCTTTTATTAAAAAAGAACAATTTGCCATTCTCGAAATTATATTTTCTATCAGTTCTAAATGCTTCTCTTTATCCATGAATATGCCTTCCTTTATTATCAGAACCTAAATATTGATATAAATAATCTAAAGCTTTTATATTTTTAAAGCCTTTCGCTCCCCAGTCTTTTATTTCTTTAAATGTTAATGTTGGCAAATCATTTAAACTATCAACTTCATATTCCACTTTTAATGATTCCTGTGATTTCGAAAAATTCTCGACTATTCTTCTATGTTTAGCCGCAGATTTTTTTTCTATATATTTAATCATAGATAATTCTGTATAAATCCATGGAGACAATGTTTTATTTTTTACAGAGTCCTTTGGTAAAATAGAATTTGGAGTATTAAGAAAAAAAAGGCATTCTGTATTATAAATCATTTTTGTTAGTGCAACTGTTAACATCATATGAACATGGCTTGTTGAGAGATTTCGTAAATCATAATCGTATATATTTTCATTTTCAATCTTACAATACCTTTCATCAATGGCTTTTAACAATTTGTCAGAATATCCCCATATACATGAATCTATAAAACATGCTAAGTCAAGGTTTTTATATAAATAACCGGCTAAAGTCAAAACGCTATCAAAATCTTTATGTGAATGAGAAATAAAAACGTCAGCTTCTATTTGAGGAAACCAGTTTTCTGATAGTTTTGTCGCATTTATTTTTCCATTTATTGAGAAATTTTCCAAATTCGCATCAATCTTTTTTCTCATAGACTCATACATTGCTATCCCTTCGTTGAAATAATACCCATTTTTTTTTAAATTAAATTCTAATGAATAAGCTTTTACCATTTTAAAATTCTCCTTTTCGCACCGATAGGTGTCAATCTAACATCGTTTTAAACCGTAAAAACGGTTTTGCCAACGGCAAAATTGGCGCAAAAGTTGCGGTACCGAAAAGGCACGAAAAGCAGCTTTTGTGCCAAAGTTTTTATCGGTTTTGAAAACCTTGTTATGGCTCAAATATTTCTTATACAAAAATATATTTCATTTTTTTCAGAAACATTTTCTATTCTTTTAGAAGCAACTTTTCTATTTTTTATTTTCAAGTAGCGTAAAGTCGCATTTAATATAATTTGAAAATCTGGCTTGAACAGATTTTCAAATTATTTCCTTTTTTCTTCCCTGCAAGCTTGCTTACAACCTCTTCTTCGTCCAAGCCCTAAAGTTCAATTTCATAATTTCATCGAGCTTGACTCGATGAAATTATATCCCATTAATTATTTTTCTTTCTTGTAAAGGATGATTAAATCACCATCAACAAAACCAAGTCCAATGCCTTCAAATTTTTTCAAAATAGGAGAATTGTTTTCTTTATCTAAATAAATTTTTATATTTGTTTCTATTTCTTTCAATGTTTGTTTCCAATTATTTTTATTAGTAAAAAAATACATATTTTCGCCGGAACTAAATATTTCGTCACAAGCCCAATCTTCATCATCTAAATCAAAACTTTTGGTTGCTACAAATTGAATTCCATAAGTATGCGGATTTTCTTCTTCATATAAATTAAAATTTATACCTTTAGTATTTTCTGGTAACGGATTTTTTAATATTTCATCGAGCCATGAAGTGAAATTATTATAATCAAATTCTTTATAATAATTTTCTTCTTTTTTCTTTCCCCCAAAAAACATTTTAACTCCTTTCAAAGCAGGCCAGTGGCCTGTCGCCATAACATTCGCTTAACCTGCATTGCCGCAAAGGCAATGTCAGGTTGAAGCGCATGTTATACGAAATTCCTTCAAAAAAAATTATATTTTATACATATCGACAATTAAACCCAAAAATTCCAAGTCTTGTATATCGCTAGGATTTTTATAAAAAACTTGAATATTACCATCCGATTTATATATTTTTATTTTACCTCTACTACCAGATAGAGAAGGCATTTTTTTACCATCATAATATATTTCTAGATTACCGATGGAACCATGATGAGGAAGAAAGCCTCCTTTTACTCTAACCGAACATCGAGTTGAATAAACACCTTTTGCTCTTTTTTCGGCAAAAGTTAATTCTTTTTTCTCCGATTTATTCGAACTACTTTCATTTTTCACTTGAGTTGTATCTTTATTAAGTTTTCGTTTCTCTTTTTTTTCGTTTTCAGATTTTTCTTGTTTAAAATCTTTTACCTTAGTTTGATGGGTAGAGGTACTTGGAGAACTTGAACTGAAAATATTTCCGTTGTTTATAAAAATCTTCTTAAATAAATCATCTGAAGCATCATTTCTAATTTCATTTTTTATTTCTGTTTCCTTTATCTTCTTTTTACTTTTTTTATTTATCCTTTTAAGAGAAGGAACTACAAGAAAAACCACTAAAACTATAAAACAAATTACATACCAAGACATTTTATTTTTCTCCCTTTAATTTTTTATGATTGATACAAATCTTTCTATATCAAAATTTTTCATTCGTAAATCTTTTCGTAAGTACAAAGGATGCTTTGGAAATCCGGTTTTACCAATATCGAGACATTTCCATGAAGGATTATAGTTACTAACTAAGTTATAAATATCAAAAAGACATTTTCTTAGAAACTTAATATTCATTATATTACCACCAAAGGCTAATAAAATAACCGGTTTATTCATTCCTGAAATAAGTGTTTTTATTTTGCTTAAGTTTTTTTTATGTATTTCTTGATTGAATTCTTTTAAATTGTATGGTTTTGTTGCTCTTTGTGGATAGAGATTTATCATTGCAAATCCATCGAAGTTTTCTTGTTCTGCATAGTGCATTACTTTTTTCATTGTTCTATCGGGAACTTCAGAATCTGCTGTACTTGGATTAAGACCTAAAACTATAAGTTCATGTTTTCCTTTCTTTTCCAACAAATATCTATAGGACAAAGTATATTCATCAATATATTTTTGATTTTCTGAATCTCCTATTATATTTGTCCATTCCATGTTTTAACCTTTTCTTGCGCCCCAATGCGGGCGTCCGTATAACATTGTTTCGACCTTTCCTCATTATATCATAGAAACTACATGCTTTCAATCTAAACTGTTACAAGATAAGAAATTAAATCTTTCTACTATAATACCCGCCGGAACACATCATCAACAGCCAGATTAGGCCTATCTTCACTAAATGGGATAAAGGCGAATCACATTCGGTCGATAGGGCTTTGAACGCCGAGACCACCGCGGTTGAGGACGTGGGTGTAAACCATAGTGGTTGAAACATCGCTGTGACCGAGAAGTTCTTGGATGGTGCGGATATCGTAACCGGATTCCAGTAGATGTGTTGCAAATGAGTGGCGGAACGTGTGGCAGCCGATTGGCTTCGGAATACCCGACCGTAAAACAACTTCGTGCAAAGTGCGTTGAATAACCGAAGGATCAATATGATGCCGTCCCTGCTCTCCGGTTTCTTTATTCTGCCATCGGCGTGCTTGGGGAAACACCCATTGCCACGCCCACGTTTTACCTGCAGCGGGATATTTTTTTGCAAGAGCAGAAGGAAGCGGCTCTGAACCGAAACCGTCTTTGCAGTCTGCCTCATGAATGCGGCGGACATTTTCCAAATGCTTTTGCAGCGGAAATTTCAAAGATACCGGTAGCATAGTTTTACGGTCTTTTGCTCCCTTTCCGCAGTGTACCGTAATTTCATTTTTATCAAAATCAATATCCTGTACCCGTAGCCGCAGTCCTTCCATCAGCCGCATTCCCGTTCCATAAAGTATGCGGATAAAAAGACTGTAGTCATTCGTGGATAAAAGAGAGAATATCTTTGCTGTTTCCTCACGGCTCAGTACAGCAGGCAGCTTCTTAGACTTTTTAGCACGGATGATATTTTCATGAACTGCTATTTAGAATCACGGACATTCTTGTCGGAAATGATACGTTTAATATTTATTTTGTGCAGCACGAAGTAGATGCCCCTTCCGTAAGCCTTTTGAAAATAGACGCCACAGATGCTAGGAGCCTAGCCGAAATAAAGCGGAGACGTATCGGGTATACGTTGAGCATTTATTTCGGCGTAGCGACAACGCAGATGTGCCGTATATTTCAAAAGGTATGAGGGAAGGCACATTGAATAACCTCCTCCATCCTCGTAACAGGGTGGAACTGAATGCCTTTCTTTACGTGCTCGGGGATTTTTTCGAGGTCGCGGATATTTGCGGCGGGGATGATAATCTCCTTGATGCCGTTGCGGCGGGCGGCGATAGTCTTTTCTTTTAAGCCGCCGATCGGGAGTACCTGACCGGTCAGAGAGAGTTCGCCGGTCATGGCGAGTTTCGGTTTAATGACTTTACCGGACAACAGCGAAAGCAGCGCAACGGTCATTGTGATGCCGGCGGAGGGGCCGTCTTTGGGAGTTGCGCCTTCCGGAATGTGCAGGTGGATAACGTGGTTTTCAAACCACTTAACGCTTGCAATGCCATGTGCGTCGGCAAAGTGGCGCACCCATGTCCATGCAATCGATGCGGACTCCTTCATCACATTGCCCATCTGACCGGTCAGGCGGAATTGCCCCTTGCCCTTATTCGATAAGGCTTCTATCAACAGGGTATCGCCGCCCATGCTCGTCCATGCAAGCCCGATCGCCGTACCGGGGACTTTCGCGTATTTGATATCGTCGTCGCGGAAGATAGGTTTGCCGAGCATCTTTTCGATTTCGGCGGTATCCGGCGCAAACACATCTTTTTCGCCGCGCTCGCCGGTAACCAGCTCAACGGCGATCTTCCGGTGGAGCTTATCGAGGTTCTTTTCAAAGTTGCGTACTCCCGCCTCCCGCGCATAGCCGTTCGCAATATGCAGCAGTATCTGCTTGGAATATTTCACCTGCGTTTTCTTTAAGCCGTTTTTCTCAAGGCTTTTCGGCAGCAGATAGTGCCTTGCGATTTCTACCTTTTCCGAATCGATATAGCCTGCGAGTTGAATAACTTCGGCGCGGTCGAGCAGGGGACGCGGAATACCATCAAGTGTGTTCGCCGTCAGAATAAACACGATATGCGACAGGTCAAACGGCAGATCGAGGTAGTGGTCGCGGAACGAGACATTCTGTTCGGGGTCGAGCACTTCAAGCAAGGCGCTGGAAGGGTCGCCCTGATAGCTTTGCCCCATCTTATCGATTTCGTCAATCATAAAGACCGGCGCCTTTGTTTTTACGATTTTTAATCCCTGCAAAATCTTGCCGGGCATCGCGCCGATATACGTTCTGCGATGTCCTTTAATTTCAGCCTCATCCCGCATACCGCCCACCGAGAATCGGAAAAACGGTTTATTCATTGCACGGGCAATTGACTTGCCGACACTCGTTTTACCGACACCGGGCGGCCCTACCAATAAAACAATCGAGCCCTTCGTATCATTTTTCAGCTTCCGTACCGCAAGGTATTCGATAATCCGCTTCTTTACATCCTCCAGCCCGTAATGATCCGCGTCCAAAACTTTTTTCGCTTCTTCTATATTATACGCTTCCGGTTCGGGAGGATTCCACGGGAGTGTCAGCGCGGTTTCAAGATAATTCCGTCCGACAATGTATTCAGGCGAATTCGGCTCGAGGAACTTGAATTTTTCAAACTCAGCTTCTATCGTCTCTTTTACTTCACCTTCAAAATGGAAAGAGTCGATCAGCTTGCGGAATTTCTCTTCATCGGCATCCTTCGGATCGGAGCTCAAGCCCAGCTCTTTTTTGATGCTTTTGAGTTCTTCATGCAGAAAGTATTCGCGCTGATTTTTTTCAATCCGCGTATTCAGATCGGCCTGAATCTTCCGCTGAACATCGAGCAGTTCTTTTTCTTTTTTGATATGAACAAAAACTTTTTCCATCCGTTCACGGACGTTGATCGTTTCCAGTATTTTTTGCTGATCCTCTTTCGGGATGTTTAAAATGCTGGCGGTAAAGTCTGCAATCTTTCCCGGATGGTCGATATTGACAATGTTGAGCCGCATCTCTTCCGTAAAAAGCGGGTTATTTTCGGAAAGTTCTTTCATCTCTCCGATAAGCCCGCGGAGCATCGCTTTTACCTCAACCGTATTCTCTTCCTCATCTTCGAGGTACTGAACCGCTACGACAATCGGTTTTTTCTCGTTGACAACTTTGCGGATTTTGAACCGCTTTAAGGTTGAAATAAGAATATTGATCCCGCCGTCAGGCAGGTTGATTTTTTTGATAATCCTCGCCGCAGCTCCGATTTGGTATACATCAGAGGCACCCGGATCTTCCGTCTCGTTTTTTAACAGCGAGAGCCCGATAAAACCGGTACTGCCGTACGCTTCTTCGACAGAGCGGATATCATCGGCGTCGTTTATCAAAAGCGGGGTAAAAATCCCCGGATAAATAGGCCGGCCGTTCAGCGGAATAAGATTGATTTTTTTAGGCAAAAGTTCTTCGATTGGAATAACCGCCTTTGCGTCTTGTTGAGTTGACGTATCTGCCGCGTTCGGCGTATCTAAAGTCTTTGAAGTATCTGAATTCATAGCTTTAAATATCGTCATTATTCAGCGAAAAGTCAATAAATGGCCTTTTATCTCTTTAGAAAATGCGGTATACTGACCCTCATGGGGAAAAGTATCGTTTTTGTTAATCAAAAAGGCGGGGTAGGGAAGACCACTTCAGCCGTCAATATCGGCGCATACTTTGCACAGGCAGGGAAGAAAACGCTGCTTGTGGACTTTGATCCGCAGGGAAATATGTCGTCGGGCGTCGGTATTTCCAAAAAGCAGCCGAGTATTTATGATGCAATTGCCGGAAAAATTCCTATCCAAAAAACGGTCAGACCGACGGCGGTTAAGGACTTGTATGCAATCCCTGCCGATATCAATTTATCGGGTGCGACCATCGAACTGGTTGATCAGCAATCTCGAGAATTTTTTCTCCGTGACAATCTTGCGCTCCTTAAAGAAGAATACGAATATATTTTAATTGATTGCCCTCCGTCATTGGGGATTTTAACGCTGAACGGACTCGCCGCTGCGGATGAAGTGTTTATTCCGCTGCAGTGTGAGTATTTTGCGCTTGAGGGGTTAACGCTCCTTTTACAAACCGTTAAAAGAGTACAGGAAAAAATCAATCCCCGCCTTAAAATCGGCGGTATCTTTTTCACGATGTACGATTCTCGCACAAAGCTCGCGCAGGAAGTGGTGCAGCAGGTTACCGCTTATTTTAAAGACCGCGTATGCAGCACGATTATTCCGCGTAACGTCCGCCTCTCCGAAGCGCCCTCCCACGGGCTGCCCATCTGTAAGTATGACGATTCCTGCATCGGCGCCCGCAGCTATGCAAAACTCGCCCAGGAGGTGCTTGACCGTGCCTAAATCTGCACTGGGTAAAGGGCTCGACTCCTTGCTTCCTCCCGACATCACGGATTTGTACTCAAACGATGTTGCTGCACAATCTTCTGATGTACAATCGGATAACGGTTTGTCTGTAATGCAGCAGCAGGGTATGACGCAAGGGGCTGATGTGCAACAAGCCGGTACTCAAAATCGTGCCGATACGTTCGGTTCTGCTCCGGTTGAGCTTGACCCCGCGCTGTTAAAACCCAATCCATTTCAACCCCGCCGCACCTTTAACGAAGAGAGTTTGCAGGAGCTTGCCGCTTCCATCAAAGAGCACGGGATTATTCAGCCGATTATCGCGGAAAAAAACGGCGATGAATACTATATTATTGCGGGAGAGCGGAGAACGAGGGCGGCGCTTTTAGCGGGGCTTACGCGGGTTCCGGTTATCTTCCGTGAATTTGAAAATAGCAAAAAGCTTGAAATTGCGCTTATCGAAAATATCCAGCGGGAAAACCTCAATCCGATTGAAGAGGCTAAGGCATATCAGGAGATTATGCAACTGTCCAACCTCAATCAGGAGGAGACCGCCAAGCGGGTAGGGAAGAGCCGATCGGCGGTTGCCAATGCGATGCGGCTTTTACAGCTGCCCGACGAAATGCAGACGGCGCTGGAAAAAGGCTCCATTACCGCAGGTCATGCGCGGGCAATTCTCTCTCTTATCAATCCGGCGGATCAAACGCTTCTGTTTACCCGCATTACGGAGCAGTCGCTTTCGGTGCGTGAAGCGGAAATGCAGGCAGCTCAGTTGAAAAACGGCAGCCGCGCCGGACAGAAAAAATCAGCACCGCAGCCGGTAAGCCGGCCGGAAACGGATGATGCGCAGCTTGCAGTCAAAGATATTGAGCAGCAATTTATCGATGCGCTGGGTACAAAGGTTGAAATTAAAGGCGATCTTGAAAAAGGTATCGTGCATATTTCGTACTTTTCGCAGGCGGATCTTGATGCGCTATATAATAAAATTGCCGCAAAATAGTATTGCAGGAACATAACCTTCGATGGCAAACCTTTCCGATTATATAGTTTGGCGCGGCGATCTTCCCTTTGAAGTGCGCCCGTTCAATGCGGTAGATGCGCTGATTCTGTGTCAGCTTTCTTACCTTAACTTTTCCGATATTGTTCCAGCCCAATTTACCGATGGTATTACGCTGCGAGAAGCTGCCCGTATCTACGGCGCCGATTCTACGCGCGGAACTCCTGAAGAGTTCGGTGTGTTAATCAACCCGCTTACCGCCGATTTGCTCAAAACTGCTGGGGAAACGGAGCGCTTCGGTTCTATTCTTTTAAAAGGCTTTGTGAATGAGATTGACCGCAGTGCGGATAAGCAGTTTGCAGCGATTACCGCCCTGCTTCCAACGGGGGCTGTCTGTGTTGTCTATCGAGGTACGGACGATAGTATAATCGGATGGAAAGAAGACTGCCTTTTGAGCCTTTCCGCCCCCATTCCCTCTCACGCTGCAGCAGCGGATTATCTTTCGGCGGCTGCGGAAGCTGCCGTTGTGTGCGGTAGCAAAAAGCTCTATATTGCGGGGCATTCCAAGGGCGGAAACCTTGCGCTCTATGCGGCCGGGAGTGCCGCTGCTTCGATACGGGAGTGGATTGAGCGGGTGTTCTGTTTTGACGGCCCTGGCTTTGCTTTTGACATTGAACAGCGGAGCGGATTTCAAGCGATTATTCCTAAAACCTCTTCTTTTATTCCGCAGTCTTCCGTTGTCGGCGTGCTTTTATCCTATCTGCCGCATTATACCGTTATTGAAAGCGCCGAAACCAACACCTTCTGGCAGCATGATGCATTTTCTTGGCAAATTAAACGGGACGAGTTTGTAACCTATCAGCAAGGGCGGACAAAGGAAAGCTATTTTGCGGAAAAAACCATGCGGGAATGGCTTTCTCATCTTAACGATACCGATCGGAAAGAATTTATCGAAACGTTGTTTGCCGTTCTATTCGGCACCGGTGCGGAAACGCTCAGTGAATTAACGGCTAATGGACTGGGTCATTCGCTGCATATTTTAAAAGAGCTGCATACGGTAGATTCCGAGCGGCGGAGAGAGCTGTTTGCCGTTATTAAAGCATTCTTTGGGGCAGTTTATACACATTTTCCGTATCCGTAAGCCTTCATTCGTGCGAGGGGTTAATACCCCGATGCTTTGCTAATGCGGCATCTTCTATCCTGAAGGATGCAAAGCAAATCTAACCGAGCTTTTTCGGATGTCCTAGTCGTTTTCTTTCGCTAAATCAAGGCTTTCGGCATTCGGTTTGAATATCTTACTACAGATAATGAAGCAGATAAAGCTGAGTGCCAATCCCGGAATGATGGGGTCAAGACCGAAAAGCGAGGTCTTTGTTTGCTCAAGGATGATGACGACAATACTTCCGGCAATGAGCGAGGCAATAGCGCCGATGTTTGACGCCTGCTTCCAATAGTGTCCCATAACATACGGGAAAAAGGCGCCTGCCGCTCGCAGTGTAAACGAGAATAGCAGCAGTTTAATGATGCTGCCGGTGTTAAACAGTGCAATGAGCATACCGAATATGCCGACTATCAGCATAGTGATTTGCGTAACGCGCATAACTTCTTTGTTTGTCGCATTCGGTTTGATGTAAATTTTGTAGATATCGTTTCCGAATATGGAACCGGCGCCCAGTAAGTCAGAGTCGGCGCTCGACATCGTTGCAGAAATAATACCGGAAAAGAGAAGTCCGACAATCAATGCAGGCATTGTTGCCATCGCCAAATGCGGCAGCGCATATTTCGGACCTTGGCTCAGTATTATATCTCCGTCTATTTTTTTCATATTGATAAGCGCCAACGTAATGATACCGAGAAGCGTCGGAATGAAGGCATATACAAAGTTCAGTATTGCGGAAATGATTGAGCCCTGTACGGCAGCTTTTTCATCACGGGCGGCATAATAGCGAGAAACCGCTTCTTGCCCCACCGAAAACGATGCAATATACATAACGATCATCGAAATAATCGCGCCGATACCGATTCCCTTAAACGGATTGAATGTGTCGGGCGGAACATTTGCCGCAACTGCTTGCATACCGCCTGCAAGATTGAGAGAGAACGGCAGTGCAAGTGCCATACCGATGATAATCAAGAACACCTGCACAAAGTCGGTAATGGTAACGCTCCATAAACCTCCCATAATCGAATACGCGGTAACGACAATGGCAACAATGATGACCGCTACGGGATAATTGATATTCAGCATAAAAGAAACGATTGTGGCCGAAGCGATAAACTGAGAGGCCGTCAAACCGATCAATGGTAAAATCATAATAATTGCGGTAATGAGTCCTGCCGAACCGCTGTAGCGGCGTCTAAAGTATTCGGGTACGGTTTTAACCATTGTCCGGCGCAGACGGGGTGCGAATACGGCAAGCACGATATACGCAATACCCATCGTTGCAACATACCAAAATGCGCTCAATCCCCAGTTGGTGAAGGACTTCTCAGCCACACCGAGCGAGCTTCCTCCTCCGATTTCCGTCGCGGTTAATGTTCCCGCCATTAAAATCGGCCCCAGCCGCCTTCCGGCTACCATAAAATCTTCATTCGTTTTAATCTTTTTTGAAGATATCCAGCCGATAAAAAGCATCAATAAAAGATATGCGACGACAATGACCAATACCATCGTATTCATGATTCCTCCTATTTACAGACGTCTCGGCAAGTTAACTCACATTCTTAAAACGTCATAAATATATACTACTATAGTTTTTTATAATCCGCTACATTGATATTCGAGGTTTTACATATTAAACCTGCCCGGAAACTTCCGTTTCTGAACAGGGTACCTCTTCAGCCTCTTAACGTATCAATTACTTATTAGTTATCACTAAACAAGAAAATTATTGACATTTTGAGGTATTCAGTATAAAGTTTAAGATGACAGTTATCTACTGTTATAAGGAGCAAACATGTCTGGAATCATGATGGTGATCGTGTGTATTGCTCTCGTAATTATCGGTTTAATTCTTGGATGGACGATTCGCTGGCTGTATGCCAGATTTCAACTATCTGCTTCTGAACAGCGTGCAGAGCGGGTTTTACAGGAGGCTATAAAAGAGGCTGAAGCTCAAAAGAAGGATATCCTTCTTGAGGCAAAAGAACAACTTATTCGGGAAAGAAATCAACAAGAACGAGAGAACCGCGAACGGAGAAGCGACCTTCAACGGATGGAACGCCGCTTAACCCAAAAAGAAGAGCAGCTGGATAAACGGCTGGAATTGGCAGAAAAAAATGAAAAGCAACTCGTTGAGCGGAAGGATGCGCTTGACGAACGTGAAAAAGTCTTGGATGGGGAGGAAGAACGGTATAAGGAAGAGCTGGAGCGGATTTCCGGTTTAACACAGGCGCAGGCCAAGGATTTAATTATCCAGAGCCTTGCAAATGAGGCGAAGAAGGATGCGCAGGTTCTTATCAATAGAATAGAAGAAGAAGCGAACCTTACCGCTGAAAAAAAAGCGCGTGATATCTTGGTTACGACCATTCAGCGGCTGACTACGGAGACAACAAGCGATATAACCGTTTCTACGGTGAGCTTGCCGAGTGATGAAATGAAGGGGCGGATTATCGGGCGTGAGGGGCGCAATATACGTGCGCTGGAAACCTTGACCGGTGTCGATATTATTATCGATGATACGCCCGAGGCGGTGGTTATTTCCTGTTTTGATCCGGTGCGGAAGGAAATTGCCCGTATCGCATTGGAACGGCTTATCCTAGATGGCCGGATTCACCCTGCGCGAATTGAAGAAATCGTACAGAAGGTTACGCGCGAAATTTCGCAAACCGTGTATGAAGAAGGGGAAAAAGTACTCTTTGACCTCGGTATTCACGATATGGGACAGGAAATGGTGCGTGCGCTCGGCCGCCTGCATTTTAGAACGAGCTACGGACAGAACGTATTGCAGCATTCCAAAGAGGTTGCTATTTTGGCAGGTACGCTTGCCGCAGAAATCGGCGCGAATGTGGAAATCGCAAAACGCGGCGGTTTACTGCATGATATCGGTAAGGGTGCCGAAGCGGATTCGGACAAGAACCACGCCGAAGTCGGTATGGAGATGACGCGGAAGATGAGCCTCGATCCGCGTATCGTCAATGCGGTCGGTTCGCACCATAATGATATTGAGCCGTCCTGTGTGGAATCCGTACTGGTACAGATTGCCGATGCTATTTCCGCCGCACGGCCGGGCGCCCGCCGCGAAACGATGGATAACTATGTCCGCCGGCTTGAGAACCTTGAGGCAATTGCGGAAGGGTTCCAAGGCGTTGAAAAAGCGTATGCAATCCAAGCAGGCCGCGAGCTGCGGGTATTGGTAAACAATGAAAAAATACCCGACCAAGAAGTGAAGGCCTTAGGCAGGGATATTGCGAAAAAGATTGAAAACGATTTGAAGTATCCTGGCCGTATTCGGGTAACGCTCATCCGCGAAACACGTATTATCGAATACGCACGATAGCGGAAATGTTCGGTAAAGCAATTCCATTTACCGGTAATTGGTAATGAGTAGTAAAAAGCCGTCCTTAATAGGGCGGCTTTTTTATTTACTACATAAGTTCTATATAAAGTTTAATCATAAAACCCGTAATAACTATATGACCAATAATAACAATAATAAAATTAATTATTTTGTAGTTTAAGCTCGAATAGTCATTTTTTTTACCGATTCTGATTACAAAAATCTCATTCACCATTTCTAATGTCTGATAATATCTGGTACAAATCAGTATTAACTGGCTAAGAAATATCATTATGCAAAACGGCAGAAGTGAAATCACTAAATATTCAGTATTGAAACTTTTTTCTACTATTATCCTATTAATTGAGACTATGATGAAAGGTATATTTATTATCAAAGAATAAATTATAGAAAATGTAAATAAATGTATATATTTCAATTGGAAGTATTTTTCAATGAAATATAAAAAGGAACCTTTTTTATACTTATTTTCTTTTAAACTTTCTTTTTTATCTAAAACAATATCACCTGATAATTCCTTTTCGATTTTATTTATTTCAGCCAAGACTTCATCGTAAATATTTTCATTTACAAATAATTCATACTTTCCTGAAGTATTTCGGATTTCACTTTCATAATATTTATCATTTAAATGATTTTTTAAGAAGTTACTTTCTCTTTTATCATTGGTTTCAAATATTTTTTTCATATATTTTCCTATTATAAGTTATAAGCCATAAAGTCACTTACACCTCAAATATAAAAACTTCCAATAGTAACTTGAGCGCCTATTTTTTGCTTCAAATAATTACAAATCCTTAGCGTCGTGGAAATTTTCTACATAAATTTGAAGATGTATCTCTTTGCTTTCTAATGTTTTCACAAAGATATCATATACCTGCAAATTTCTAAGTTTAGCAAAAGTATTCGTATCCGGTTCTTCTGCAGTTCCTGCCATTTCTGAATCTAAATCCTTTTCGCCGAGTGTATTAAGCAAGGTGGAGAACTTTACTTGATTCTTCTTAACTTGTTTATTCAGTTTGTTGAGTGAAGATTCTTTTACGGTAAATAATGTAACCATATAAGCTACTTCATTATTACTCGCATCCAAGGCTTGTACCATAGAAGTGCATTTCATTCCTGTTATTTCAAATTTTTTTCCTGCCGCAGATGTTATTACAATATCAGCTTTTCCTTGAGGTACGATATTGGTCTGCAATGCTGTTACCCCTGTTCCTTTTGCAACCACGCCTCCCAAATACATTGCAACATCATCATTCACTTCCGTAAGCATTTTTTTAGGTTCATACTCATTGGAAAAACCATAGTTTCCGATAACTACCAATACTAATAATAAAAAAAATTTTCTCATTTTTTCTCCTCCGCGCCGTAGGTGTCAACCTAACATTATTTTAAACCGCATTGCATGAAAGTACAATATCGGCTTTGAAAACGGTGTTAGACGTTTTGTTCTTTAGTAATAATCCATTTATTTTTTGTTTTTGAAGCAACATAGCCTTTTGGTAATATATACATTGCTTCATACAATGGATATTTAATAATTATTTCTTCTAATGCTACAACTCTAGCATCTTCAGTATTCAATTGTCTACCAGATAAAAATTGCCAAGATTCATCTTCATTAGAATATACTACTAATTTTATTTTTTCATTATTTTCGAGAACATATTTATCTGTAAAAGTTATCGAACTTTTTGTTTGTAAAAATTTCCATTCTTTTTTATCGATAATGAAATTATATGTATTAATTAGTAGAATCAGCAAAACCATCCAATAAAGATTATATAAGATGCAAATTGCTTTGTTGCTAAATAATTCCCCCTTTAAAATAAAAGAAATTATATTAAGAATAACGTAAATTACAATTAAATATATAGAGACTTTATAACTAAAATATTCTCTTTTCTTATTTTTCCATAAATTATTTAAAAGCATTTCATAAATTTCAATATTTTCGTGCGTGAATTCATCAGTCTTTTGAATATTAGATTTTTTTCTTGCATCTAATTTTTTTTTACTCACTTTATTGCACAATATTGTCACACATAATCCAACACATATTAAAACAAACGAAATCAATAGGTAATTTATTGAGGATAACAAATTATGATCTTTAATAAAATAATACATTTTTACCCCTTAACTTCCAGCACAGTGCGTATAACATTCGCTTAATCTGCACTTGAGGTCTGCCTGCAATGTCAGGTTGAAGCGGCGCAAAGCTGCGGAAAGCAACTTTTATGACAAAGGTTTTATCGGCTTTGAAAACCTTGTTATGCTTTTTTTATTTTTACCTTGCCAGTTGATTTTAATAACTGAATCATATTTAGTAAAATACAAATACCACACAAAAACAACGATAAATATATATTTGTAAGTAATTCTCTTTTGACTTCAGGTTCTCTTACTGATTCAAAAGAAAGCTTTACAATTTCAAATATTGGATACCCTTTTATTTCTGGAAGCTTTAATACTTCTTTTATAATAACAGCAATATAACTTAAATATACTCCAACAGCCGTATATACCAAACTTATTAAAGAAATTATAAGTACACCCATCTTGTTCATTTTGCCTTTTGCCCAAACATAGCCTTTTTGTGAAAGATAAAAATATATTAAACCTGACGCACCTGCGATTCTACCTAACAAAAATAAAATGAATGTTACTAATATTCCAGGAATAGAAAAAACTATTGCTGCTATTGAACCTTGAAGATAATTATTTGGTTGGAGCCTAAAATCTTCATACGCATTGTTAATTTTAGTTTCTAATCTTTTTGCACAAGAAGAACACATTGGAACCGGAATACCATCAACATCAAATATATTAAGTCCATCTGTTGCTGTACAGTTATCTCCACTGCATTTTGATTTTTCTTGTGGGTATTTTTGTTTAATATACCCAGTTATGTCATCGATTACTTCTTTTATTTTTGAAATTTTGAAAGGTAAAAAATATTCTGTAAATACAATATGAACATCAAAAGACTGATCGTCAAAAAAATCTATACTTTTTGCATATCCTTTCCTTTCCCAAGATAAAATTTTCTTTTTATCATCTTCATTTAATTCAATTGGAAATATGAAATTCACATTTTTCTGATTCGCCCCATCTGCAAACATAACATATGTATTATTTATAAATCCATAAAAATATGTTCCGTTATTTTTGAACCCAAATTCTTTGCCCAATTTTTTTAAACCTGGAAAAACCATCCTATTCCCCCTTTTTCTGAAAACCACGCCTATAGCGTGTGAGCATAACATTGTTTTAAACCGCAAACCGGCTCGTCCGGTTTGTCGGCTTTGAAAACGGTGTTATGTGTTATTTCAAATTCTCATAGTGTGACCACATTCTAATAATTTTTACTGTGCCCTCATATTCAATACTATCTTCTACCATTTTTCCAACATAAACTTGATAGACAAATCTATGCTGAATATTTAATCTTCTGGAAAAAAGACCTGACAGATTTCCTACCAAAGCTTCATATGGTGGTGGATTTTGAAAAGGATATTTTCTAACAATTTCTATCAGTTCTTTGGCTTTACTATCCAGTTTTGCTGATTTCAAATTCTGTATATCCTTTATAGCTTGTTTTTCATATACAATTTTATACATTTACCACTCTACATCTTTCTCTGAAACACATTCGCTTAATGGAGTTTCAATTCCACTTTTAAGAGAATCATACATTCCTGGAATCGAGTTTAAATATAAAGTCTCCTGAATCGCATTCCAATCATCTTCGCCAATTAATACAGCATTTTTTCCTTTACTATTTGTAAGAGTAATTGGTTCTGAATTGAAATTTACATTTGCAATAAGCTGAAAAAGCTTTGCCCTTGCTTGAGTTACGTTCATCGCATGCATATAACACCTCTATCATTAGTATAATGTACACTATTACGTACGTCAATATACTTTTTGTCTATTCTTTAATGTTAAAAACCGAAGTTTCATTAAAATTCAAAGGAATATATCTTTGATGAAATATAATTTCCACTATCATCGAATTTAATTGATAAATAGGTAAAAGGCATTCCAAGGGTAAACATAGATCCTTGCTTTAAGAAATATGACAATTCATTATCTTGAGTGTATTCCATTTCAACGGCTGTAGTTCCAAGTAACTCTAAAACTTTTTCCTTATTTAGCCTTTTCTTTTCTAATATTTGAATTAAATCATCAGACATTTCAAATCTATGACTTACTTTATCCCATTTATTTTTATCAAATTTAGTTTTTTTATTTGATATATAAAAGATACACAATGAGGCAATAAAAAATACAATTACTGATAAAACAATTTTATTCTTTTTTTCCATAATTCAATAGAGAATCAAACGCCGCCACTGGCATTGTACACATAACAAGGAATTACCACAACTGTATTCAGATCTTTTATTCCGAGCAAATCATTTTGCATTACGACGACAGGACGTATTTTTGACGGCAAACTGCCTACCGGCTGCCCAAAATCAATTGTCCATATCTCACCATGTGTCATTTTTTAATTCCTCCCACATAGTGTTCATTGAACCTCGGGCAATATCAGTTTCCATTTCGGCATAGTTTTCTTCATTCCGTTTTTTTTTCAAAGACTCGAGCATTTTTTCCATTAAAATAATTGTCTGTTCATAGGAAAGAGAAAGTACTTGTTCCGTAAAATCTGCGTAAGCGGTATCTGACATATTGCACCTCCAACTTTCATTATACCATATTTCAAACAATTTTTCACAAAATTATGTTTTTTTTATCGGATGCCTGATGACCGTTTTCCATTTTTCCGGAGAACTTTTTCTGGGGTCTGAAAGATAAATTTCATGGTGCAAACGTTTTTCCGTCATATCGTTTTCATATCTATTTGATCGAATGAAATCATCCATAATTTTTACGCTTGTCGGTTCATCGTCATAAGAACCGTTATGCATTATCTGAACGCACAAGCCTTCTTCAATCGATAGAAATTCCGCAGAGGAGCAATCGATTTTTTTCTTTTCAGCAGCAGTCTTTACAGCCCAATCAAAATCTTTTTTTGTAACAAAATCTGGAATACGAATTACTGAAATCCAATTGAAGCTTGATTTGTCTGAATAGTCTACGCCGTCAATCCTGTCCTGCCACCAAAAACCTTCCAACGGAGGAACAACATATTCAAAAAATTCGTTAATTTTATAATCAGTCTTGTAACTCATTTTTAGAGTATACGCTACCGCATATAATACTCCAACTGCCCGCTGATAAGCGCCGCCTTCTTCATTGGGATTTCCTTTTCCCCTAACTGCAATATAATTCATTTTTGGAACTGTT
Source organism: Treponema sp. OMZ 906 (assembly GCF_024181185.1). NCBI lineage: Bacteria > Pseudomonadati > Spirochaetota > Spirochaetia > Treponematales > Treponemataceae > Treponema > Treponema sp. OMZ 906. Next base: position 713,271 of record NZ_CP051196.1, read on the forward strand.
ACAATTTCTGGTTTATTTTTGGGAAGATAAAATTCCCGGTATTCTTTCTTGAAATCAAATGCCATTCTTTTCTCCATAATAGCTGCCCGAAGGGCAGTCCACATAACATTGTTTTAAACCGCAACGCAGCTCGTCTGCGTTGTCGGTTTTGAAAACAGTGTTATACGAATTATAAAACTTGTGAAGTTCTTATAATTAATTGCTCTGCTATTAATCGTAATAATAACATTTCTTTTAACAATACTTTATCATCATGGAATGGTTGATATTTAGAATTTTCTAATTCTTTACTATGAATAAGAGCATTACGTGTAATATAAATTCGATTTTCTAATTCTTTACAAACACAATTAAAATCATTGTTATCAAGATTTACAGTATTTCCATTAGAAAAAAGAACTTTCTCCGTCTTTAAATAATTAATATAATTTTTATCTTGGTTTTCAATTTCTTTTCTTAAATCTGTGATATCAATATATTTTTTCAAAGTTAAGGTTAAAGCATTTAATTCATTATGAACCATACCATCATTACCAATACTAGATAATTTTAATACTAATTTTACCAAATCAAGCAAATCTTTTTTTCGTTTGTATGAAAAAGTTGGCATTGTTATTTTTTCTCGAATTTTATTGACTAACTCATCATTAAAAACTGTATCAAAGAAATACTCAATTACATGATAATATGAAATAAATTCAAGATACGGGCTTTCAGATGCCATTGCCATTTGATAATAACTAATCAATTCACTTATATACTTTCTGCGAGGAGGGTCAAATTCTTTTTCTATTTCTGAAAATCTGTTACGTTGTCTAATCAATATCCCCCTTCGCTTAAATAAGTCCTGGATATTTTTTTGGGGCACTAAAACTGTATTATAATTATAACTAATTTGAAAAACGTAAGAAGAAACTAATTCATTAAATTCATTAATACTACGTTCTTTTTCTGATTTAATTTGAATTGTCTGATTTCTAAAAAAAGAGTTTTTTAAAAAGTCATAAATTCCAATTTCATCACCTTCTATTTCTTCAAATCGTCTTTTTAAAAACATTCTTGGAAGTTGTAATGATAAGATTTTTTCATAATCTTCATAATCCATTAAACGATCTAATTGAACCAATATAAATTCAAAAGAAGAAAAATCTATTTTATAATTAATTCTATTTTCAATATCTTCTACCGAAAATAGTTCTTTTGAATTACGGAATCCAAAATTTGAATTTACATCTTTAATTACAATTTCATAAACATTTTTTGTTGCAAATGATAATTCGTCCGTATGGATTATTGAAGCACATTCTTCATATACCTTTAAAATTTCTATATTACTAAAAGAAATTATTTTATCAGTATATTCAGATTTTACTTGTATCAAATTATTATTTTCATAAATAATATTACCGACAAGATTACATAATACATTGACAACATTTTCTTCATTTAAATTTTTCATTATTTAATTCCCTCATCCAGCCCTCTGGGCTGTGCGTATAACATTCGCTTAACCTGCATTTGCGGCTTGTCCGCAATGTCAGCGTTGAAGCGGGTGTTAGGACAATCTACCAATTTCTCACTAAGTTTTTTTCAGAATCCTTCATTCTTCCAAAAACTGCAAGAATGAAATCTATGCTATTTACGAGCACTGATATACTTACAAAACCTATTAATAATATAATAAATACACTTCTATCTATAAGAAGAAGTGAATACCAATAGCGAAAAACCAAAAAAAATTCAGTAACAATAATCAATCCAAGTAATAATTTTCCAATACCTATTACCGTTCGTCCTATATAGAATCTATCAATTCCTAAAAAACCTAAAAATGCAGAATAAAGTATTAAATAAGTTCTGCTTTTTGGTGAAATTCTTTTATTATTTTTTATTTCCAAATATCGGCTTTCGCTCTTTACAATCATACTACCTGCTGATAAAATAAAAGAAATATTTCTTATCAGAATAAATATATATAAAATGGAATTCTGTGCAGAATTAAATGCAGAAAAAAATGTAAGGTAATTTACTCCTTTCTGTGACACAGCGATAAATAAGGCGGAAACCGAAAAAGGATTATCAAATATTATTGTTATGAGAATATAAAAATAAAGTGTTAGAATTCCATACTCCCTTTCATTTGAATTACTTTTTAAACAGAAAATTCCCAGTAAAAAGAAAAAAATAAAGTTCTTAATAATTTCTTGCCACGGAACAATAAATATATCTTTATACTCATCTAAGGATGACAAATATCTTCCTACAATACTTTTTTGAAAAAAAATTAAAAGAATTATTGCAATAAGTAAACTTAGTTCTGTCCAAAATGCAATTAATCCTGTAACTTTTGAAAACTTATTCATTAATTCTCCTGAATTTTGCACGCCGTTAGGCGTGTCGTCCTAACATGGTTTTAAACCGCAACGCAGCTTGTCTGCGTTGTCGGCTTTGAAAACGGTGTTATGTGTTTATAAACTCTTTTACTCCATTTCTCCAACTACACCAAAAATGATTTCTTGCCCCCCACATGATCATTCCTTCAAGCATCATTGGGCATTTGTTTTTAATAAAATCATCTTTAATTTTTCCAAAATCAAATAAATATGCATAAAGAATTGCCATTTGAAAATCATGGGTGCAGAATAAATCTACTGTATTTTCTATATTACCGTTATCAAAAATATAATCAAGCATGATATTACTTGCTTTACCTAATGAATTAAATCCAGGAAGCGCACCATTATTTAATTCATATATAATTCTTGCATTTTCAAACTGATAGTTCTTAAATATTTTATCGGTTAATTCTCTATTGCTTACTTGAGGAAGTTCCAATTCATTTTTAGCCTGATTTATCGGTCGTGTATAGCCGCATCCATTTAATATTTCTTCACATGTTTGAATATTCCTTTCACATGAACTTGAACCTACAAAGCCAATACGATATTTTATATTTCGTCCAAAACTCCTTGCAAATTCAATTCCTTCATTTGTCAATATCGCCTTTCTGATATCACCTAAATCAATACTCTCACGAATTGAATGCCTAAATATAATTTTGCAATTAGCATTATTTGGAATTTTGGCAGCTCCTTTTTCCATGTGTTCATATATTGATATTAATTTCATTACTCAACCTCAAAAATATTGATTTTCTTTTTCTTCAATAAATATGCAAAAGCTCCGCCTGAAACAATACTGTCAAAAGCATTTCCGACACCGAATAATAATGCAATACTCATTAATGTCGGTGTCCATTTACCTGCAAGATACAAAGCAAATGCTATCCCATAATAAATTGAATTGGTAACTATTGATTCAAAAAGCATATAATTTGTTTTTCCAAGTCCGTAAAACTCGCAATCAAATACATTTTGCAATGCGTACAATACATAAAAGCCAAGAAGCACCATAACAAGGTTATATAATTTATCAACATCAGAAAATTGCAGCACATTTGCCATAAATCCTTTCCAACCGGGGATTGTTATAAACCAAACAAGACAGACTATCGCTGTAACTGCAAAATATCCGAGCGTATTATTTTTTATAGCCTTTTCATCTGTACTAACTTCCTGCTTTATCAATTCTCCAAGTTGATTAATCGGCAATAGCAACCATCCCCAGATAAAACTATTTGCAACCCAATAAGTACCCTGTTCATTTACCATATTAACCATACGGCTTATCATAAGCATATAAGCAATATTTCTTACAAAGGATTCCAAACCTGAAATACCGCCAATTTTTACAAATTCTTTTGCCCATGTAAATGAAAGTTTCTCTTTATTGAAAATCTTATATCCTTCTTTTGAAAGCAGAACCACAGATACTGCGAACAAAATTATGTTTACGATTATATTACTATAGCCGATTCCATTTACTCCAAGATTTGCAGATATGTTCAATGTAGAAACCAAAAATGTGTCAAAAACTATGCTTAATATTAATTTTGCGGCGGTAAGGATATAAACATATCGTGATTTTCCAAGTGTTATCAAACAGATAAGTATAAAATTACTTAAAAGTATAAAAATATTTGCTATGCTTTCTATTCTGATATAAATAACTGACTCTGAAATTATATCCTTGCTTGTAGCCATTATGGATAAAAGCGGATTAGTAAAACCTATTATAAAAACAGAACAAACTGCATAAACGGAAAATGAAATGATTAGTCCGGTCTTGATACGGTTTGTATAATCATTTTTATTATTGATCGCTTTTCCCATAAAGAAGTACAAAGGGAGAATAATTGCTTCATCTAAAATTTCATAAAGCAAGTTTACCCACGAAAGTTGACCCGCTATTGAAAACACCCAATCGCCTGGCAGTTTCCCTAAAAAAAAGACGCGTAAAGTTATGTAAATTGATGGACACAACCCCATCACAAGTAAAGAGATAAATAATTTCCAATTCAAATTCTTTAATGATCTTCCAATTTTGTTCATTTCAAAATCTCCTAATACTGGTTATGTGTTAAATGATATTCATTACATTGATCACAATGATAAACAAAAAGTTCTATTCCTTTTTCATCAAAAATTATTTCCGCTCTCCTTTTAGCCGCTTCATAAGTTGGATAGGCTTGCTTTGTTTTACCGTTAGAATCAAGGCAATAACTTATATGATTTGGCGTCTGACGCTCTTTTGGTGAAAGGTGCCAGTAACCACATCGTGAGCATTTATAACTTACTTGTTCATTTCCATGTTGTCTTTTCACATATTCAATAGCTTCTTGCGCTTCATATTCAGATTCATAAGTCTTTAAGGGTGAACCATCTTTTTTCTTGCAAATATCACTATCAAACATTTGTCCTCCTAAACTGCTGCCCGAAGGGCAGTCCACATAACATCCGCTTAACTTGCATTGCCATGCCTGGTATAGGGCTTGGCATGGAAATTGCATAAAAGAAGCACAGCCGCTTTAGCGGCAAAGTGACATAAGCAATTTCCATAACAAAGGCAATGTCAGCGTTGAAGCGGGTGTTATGCTGCTCTTATCAATTATATTTTATTTCAACAATTAACAAAAAATCCAATACTCTTTTATTAAAATCTTTTGTTCCTTCATATGCTGAATGCCCATAATCTTCATACATATAAATTTGGCAGTTCAGTTTTTCAGCAATTTCCTCAGATAAGTTTCCTTCAGTAATATGCAATAAAAATTCCGTTTTCCCTTACTTCTCGTAATGATAAGCAGGGAATCAAAACTAAAGGTTCTTTTCCTTTGCCGAAAACGACATAGTTTATTTGAGAATTATCTAATTTTATTGAAGATTCTTTTATCATTTTTATACTTTTCAACCATCCCTTTAGGCATATGAGCATAACGGCTTAACCTGCAAACGGGCAATAGTCCCGTTTGTCAGCTTTGAACTTCTTGTTAGACGATTATTTCTATATCAAAATTTTTTCTAGCATATATTCTAAATTTTTATCGTTTAGTACAGAATAATCTGTTGTATAGAAAGAATTCATACTGTTTCTCTCATATTCCTGCAGTAAGGAAGTTAAATTTACAGCACAGCTTGGTTCTTGATGATTAGCAAGGAATCTTATTTTATACCATTTACCATATAAGTCATTAGGCTTCTTTACAAGAGCTAAATTGAAGCCAATCTCAACCAAATTTCCTAAACCGTCCTTGGATTTATAATCTGTTTCAATAATTCCAACAAGAACAATATCGTTCTTCTTAAAAAATGTAGTGGCATCATAAGAATAAAAAATTATTCCGTATGGATTACTTCTTTTTTGTCTTTCAATGGCTCTCTGCTTTATATATTCTTCATTTTCAGTTATCGCTTTGTAGCTGCAAAATGAAACATTAAGTTTTTTGTTCAAAAAGCTAACTTGTAAACTTTTCGGGGTTGAATGGCTATAAAGATTAGATTCTTTTATTTGGATTTTTGAGTCTGCAAATCTTAAATTAATGTTATCGACAATTCTTCTTATCTTTAAGTATAATTCCTCTACATGATAATCAATAAGTTTCTTGAAATTCTTTTCTTTTTCTAGTTGCTTTTGTCTTTCGAGTTTTTCTTTATTCGCTTTTTGAAGCGAAAGATTTCCCAGCATAGCTAATCTATCGGCTACGTCAGAACTTTCTTTTTGCAGTTTTTTAGCTTCTTGAAATGCTGATATAATCTCGTCGATTGTTTTATAACGATCAGCGCTCCTTTTCTGAGTCATTTTTTGTATAATCTGATTGATTTTTATAGAACAATCGCTACGCACAGATGTTATATCGGGGATTTGACTAAATAAGTGAGCTTCTCTCCATTCTAATTCACTTGAGCAATTAAATGGTAATTTACCTGCAATAATCTCATAAAAAATTATTCCAAGTGCGTATATATCCATTGCAATAGAATTTGTATCTCCTGTCCAACATTCAGGAGCCATATATGGAATTGTTCCTGCACCTTTGAAAGATTTTGTACGAGTTTTTTCATCAATATATTTTGCTAAACCAAAATCTGAAATTCTAAGATGACCGTCTTCATCTATTAGTATGTTTTCAGGTTTTAAATCGCGATGAACAACCTTGGAGTGTATTTCTTTCATCCCATGTAAAATATCAAAAATCTCAGCAAGACAAGTTTCAATTGCTGTGCCGTTTGAAAGATGTTTTCGAAGGCTTCCTTTTTCATAAAAATCTTGAACAATATAGAAATATGAATTGCCATCTAACTTAATTTTACCAGCAGATTTTGAATTGACAACATTATTATCTTTGAATGAAATACTGACATCTACTTCCCTTTGAAGCAATTCTTCGTATGATTCATCTTCAATAAAAATAAGTTTTAGAATTATCGGATTATTTGTATCTGACTCAATACCCTTATAGATTTCTCCCATTCCCCCTTTCGTGAAAAAAGAGAAATTCTTATAAATATGACCATTTGCTTCTATGTTTGGAATATTCATTTTTCCCCTCCAGATAATTCTATTAGATATGAAAAGATGATCATTGAAAACTGTTTTTTTGCAGGTACATTTATACCTACATTATAGTCACCGCAGAATAAATCGACAAAAGTACCTATATTGTCTGGAAAGAGCGACAAAAGTTGAGGTAATAATTTATATTTACCACCTATATAATTCATAGGTGAAGCTATAATCTGATTCATACCTACAAATATACTAAATTTAACAAAATTTTCTACTACTTAAACAACAGCTCAATGGGTGTCCACATAACATTGTTTCAGCCCTTCCTCATAATATCATAAAAACTACTCGTTCGCAATCTAAACTGTTACAAGATAAGAAATTAAATCTTTCTTCCATAGTATCCACCGGAACACATCATCAACAGCCAGATTAGACCTATCTTCGCTAAATAGGATAAAGACAAATCGCATTCAATCTATAGGATACATAATTAATAATACGCTCGGTACCAAAAGTACAAATTGATAATCTTGCTATGATGTTTGATGGCGAGAAGATGAAATTACACTCCACCTCACCATAAGATTATGTTCGGCATAGAGGTTAAATACTCAGACCAGATATTTATCATATCCATCGCAAGTCACATCTAAAGAAAACTTCTAAAACCTGAAGTTTTTAGCAGTTCCCAATACTTTCTTAGAATATATCTTCCTTTTTGACATTCCCCCGATTTCGCTATATACTGAAATCATCATAGATGATAGCGACTCTCTTAAAGAGAGAATATCTATCGGTATTCTACATTTATTATTTCATGATAGGAGTTTTTATGATTATTTTGACATTGAACTGCGGCAGTTCTTCGGTAAAGTATCAGGTGTATGATTGGGACAATAAAAGTGTCCTCGCATCGGGTGTTGTAGAGCGGGTAACCCAACCCGGCAGCGTGATTACCCACGAGGCAAGAGGAAAAGACAAGTATGTGCTGGAAAGTCCTTGTCCAACCCACACGGATGCGGTTCAGCTCATCATTAAAACGTTGACGCATTCGTCCGTAGGTGTTATCACCGATATGAATGTGATTAAGGCTGTCGGGCACCGTGTAACCCATGGCGGAGATAAGTTTATCAAATCGGTTATCGTAACCCCTGAAATTCTCAATACGTTCCGCGAAGTACAGGATTTAGGTCCGCTCCACAATCCTGCCAATATCATGGGTATCGAGGCTGCTCAGAAGATTTTACCGAATGTCCCGCACTGCGCGATTATCGACACGGCATGGCATCAGACGATGCCCGAGACCAGCTTTATGTATGCTATTCCGCACGAATGGTATGAAAAATACTATGCCCGCCGCTACGGATTCCACGGTACCAGCTTTTTATACACAGCAAAGCGGGCGTCCGTCATTCTTGGAAAAAAGCCTGAGGATACCAATATCGTCATCGCCCATATTGGGAACGGCGCTTCGATGTGCTGCGTTAAGCAGGGCAAGAGTTTCGATACCTCGATGGGACTGACACCCTTGGAAGGCTTAGTCATGGGAACCCGCTCCGGCGATTGCGACCCGGCGCTTCCCTTCTATATTATGCGAAAAACCGGCATGACACCGGCGGAAATGGATACTGCCTTGAACAAGAAATCAGGCTTACTCGGTGTTACCGGACAATATGTTGATCGCCGCGATGTTTCAGAAGCTATGGGGGAAGGCGATAAACGGGCACGGCTTGCCTTTAATATGGAAGTATATCGCTTGCAAAAATATTTTGGCGCCTATATTGCTGCGCTTGGTCAAAAACCGGATGCAATCGTCTTCACTGCCGGTGTAGGAGAATTCGGCTTTGACACCCGGCTCGCCGTCTGCGAAGGCTTAACCCACCTCGGTATCAAGATTGATCCCAAGAAGAATGCGCTTGCCCGTACCCGCAACGCGGAAACCTGCATCAGCGCCGATGACTCGCCGGTAAAGATATTCGTTATCCCCACCGACGAAGAGCTCGTTATGACGGAAGATGCGTATGCATTGATGAAGGGAACATACGACGTGCATACCAAGTTCACCTATTCATTCCAGTCGCCCGACTATGTTAACAAGGCTCGCGCGGAAGGCTTAAAAAAAGACCTTGAAAAGAAACCGGAGCTTGCAAACATCGTCGTAAAGATTCCGGGCGCACGGTAAACATGGCGCTGTCGAGAAACTTCAGTTTTTGGACAGCTTCCTTAAGCTTTAGATGCGATGTTTAAAATTAAATCGTTGCTGTATAAAGACTTAATTTTAAACTCGCCGGGGATGTTCCGAAAGTAACCAACTTTTGGGACATCCCCATTGTTTTTGACATACATCCGTGCATGTCGGGAGTTGAAGTTCCGCCTGGTGCGTTTATCCTCGGCCGGACGAAAGGCTTACAGCTGATGTGAGGTCGCCGGACATCTCTAAAAAGCTAACCGAGTTTTTAGAGATGCCCATAAACTTTATATCTCGTCTAGGATTGCGTACAGATACCCGCATCAGGCCATGTTTTTTTTCCCTCACTCCCCTTGTCTGCAACCATAGTTCTTTTTACATAACCAAGGTTCTTTTTTATTGAAATCGCTTTTTGTATAGAAGATTTTTGATATTATATTTTAATTTTCGCTTCGTTGTCGAGCAGTGTGCATACTGAGTACTGCTCAACGCATCCAAATCTTTAGGAGGATATATTATGGATAAAAATGGAAGGACGAACCTGTTTTTAGGCTGGGCAGCGGTGCTGATGCTTGCCGCATCGGTTTTATTTACCGCCTGCCCCAATGCAAATGCAACAAAGACACCGGAGTCGCCCACACCGAAGCCTAAGTACACACCCGTCGCCTACGACAAACTTGCAGAATACCTTGCAAATACTGCTTCTGCTACAGACGTAAACTACATCGAAGTAACCGGTCTTCAGGCGAAGCACTTAAAAGGGGATGATTCCGAACATGACCCTAAACCGAGTCCGCTCGGAGCAATCCTGCAAGCCCACCCGACTAAAAAAGTTGCACTCAAATTAGGCGGAAGCGTATCAGCTCTTATGGATATGCCCCTCTGCTTTTACAACTGCACAAGCCTTGTAGGAGTAGAGGCAATACCGAAAGGCGTTCAGGATATGACCGACTGCTTTGACTCATGCAAAAGCCTTACGCAGGCGCCGGTAATACCGAAAGGCGTTACGAAGATGAGCGGCTGCTTTCGGGACTGTACAAGCCTTACGCAAGCGCCGGTAATACCGGAAGGCGTTGAGAATATGAAAAGTTGCTTTTCCTCATGCACAAGCCTTACGCAGGCGCCGGCAATACCGGAAGGCGTTAATGATATGAGCTTCTGCTTTCGAAAATGTACAAGTCTTAAAAAGGCTCCGGCATCAATACCGGCAAGCGTTACGAATATGAGTCAATGCTTTGAAAACTGCGCAAGTCTTACAGAGGCTCCGGCATCAATATCGGCAAGTGTTAAAGATATGAGCCAATGCTTTAAAAAATGCACAAGTCTTACGCAGGTACCGGCAATATCGGAAGGCGTTGAGAACATGAAAGGCTGCTTTCGGGACTGCACAAGTCTTAAAGAGGTTCCGGCAATACCGGCAAGCGTTACGGAGATGTCAAGCTGCTTTTTCAACTGCACAAGCCTTACCTCCGTTACGCTTAAATGCAATTATGTTGCCGATAGGTTTGGCATTACATTCAAGAACTGCGAAGCCCTCCGCGAAAAGAGCATAAAAGTACCGAAAGCGTATTATGATGCCTACACTACAGCTGAAGCGCTTGATAGGATGGCTGTTCCCGGTGCCGATGAAGCCGAAAAAAAAGCAAAGTTTGAAGGGCTGACGCAGCTTAATCCTTAATTCAATGCATAATGGATAATTCCTTTAATTGATAATTGGTAATGGGTAATCGATGTTGGCGACAGAAGCCAATTATTACCCATTACAAATTGCAAAATTATTTCCATCCCCTTCGCCCCATCCTATCTTCTTTAGACAACGAGCTTAATCATCTATTTAAGAAAAAGCAAACGGTACTTTTGTATTTTAATATTGTTTTCTTCTTGACAATTACTTCTGTTTAACATTAGTATGGAGAATTGTCTTTAAGTTTGAAAATGGAGGTGCAGAGAATGTTAGAATCACAGATTATCACTGATGAAAAATTACCCAATGTTCACCCTGGAGAAATTCTTAAAGAAGACTTTTTAGATGCAATGAACATTTCTGCATATCGTCTGGCAAAAGAAATCAATGTTCCTGAAACAAGAATTTCGGAAATAATTCACGGAAAGCGTTCAATTACTGCGGATACCGCTATCAGATTTTCAAAATTCTTTGGAACGACAGCAGAATTCTGGCTCAATCTTCAGAATTTGTATGATTTAGAAGAAGAAAACAATAATCACTCCCGAGAATTTGAAACAATAAAAATGCACGCATATGCATAAATTGTCTAACATCCGCTTCAACGCTGACAAACGGGATTATGCCCATTTGCAGATTAAGCGAATGTTAGCAGCCGAATATGACTATGATACGTTGAGGATTTTCAGTAGCGGCACGGATAAATAAGTGCTTTTGAAAATAAATTTTTCGTAAGCCGTTTGAAAATAGACGATGCAGATACGAGGCGCGAGCACAAATTAACCGCAGGCGTATCTATGATACGTTGAGGATTAATTTGTGCGCAGCAACGAAGTAGATGCGCCGTATATTTTCAAACGGAGAAAAGGAGACTCGTATGTACATAAAAAAATTGATAGGCACCCAATGCTATCTTGCGCCGCTCAATATTGAAGATGCCGAACAGTATGCCGTTTGGCTCAACGATATGGAAGTGACCGAAAATCTGCAATTAATTTCGTCGATTATTCCTGTCGATGGAGAAAGAGAGCTTCTAAAAAAGCTCGCTCAAGATCACAATTACGGTATCATCGACAAAAAGACTAATGAACTGATTGGCAATGTCGGCTTTATCGACATCAATCACCTTCACCGGACGGCGGAAATCGGTATCTTCATCGGCAATAAGAGCTATTGGGGTAAGGGATACGGGCAAGAAGCGCTGTCGCTGCTGCTGGATTACGCTTTTAAAAAGCTCAACTTGCATAATATTCTATTACGAGTGTATGACTTTAATCGGCGTGCCGTTGCCTGCTACGAAAAAGTCGGCTTTAAAAAAATCGGAGAAATCCGCGACGGTTTAACCCGAAATATGGAATATCACAATATCATCCTGATGGATATTCTACCTGCAGATTTTTACGAAGCAAATCCGCAGTATAAAGTTGAAAAATAAGGAAACGCTTGCATAAAGTGTCGGAACTTCATAAAATACCGGAGTAACTTCAGCGGCCACAATAAGGCTGCCTCGTTATCCGTCGAGTTTCGGCAGAGCCGAAACATCGCTTATTAAACATGTGCGCTTTTCGCGCACTAATTCAACAGTTTCCAAAATACACATTTTATTCAACTGTTGAATTTTAAGGAATACCATGCTTGACTATCGATTTATCAAAAATAATTTGGAAGCGGTTAAACAAAATATTATTAACCGTGCGATGCATGCCGATGCGGAAGCTGCCGTCCGCCTCTTTGACGAACGAACTGAGATGGTAACTGCGTTGCAAGGGCTTCAGGCAAAACGAAATGAAAACTCCCTTGCAATGAAAAAGGCAAAGGACGCCGCAGAGCGAAATGCGCTTATCGAAACGGGTAAGGCGATCAAGGCTGAAATTGCAGCTGCCGAAGCAGCATTAAAAGAAAAGGAAGCGGCGCTTGATGCGGCCATGATGCAGATTCCGAATATGGCGCACCCTGATGCTCCGATCGGCAAAGAAGATACGGAGAACTGCGAAGTAAAGCGAGTTGGTACCGTTCCTCAGTTCGATTTTGAGCCTAAGGATCACGTACAACTGGCGGAAGCGCTCGACTTAATCGACTTTGATGCTGCGACAAAGGTCTCCGGTGTAAAGTTTTACTACCTCAAAAATGAAGCCGTGTTTTTGGAACAGGCACTGGTACTGTACGGCCTGAATATTTTGCGCAAGCACGGATTTACCCCGTTTATTACCCCGGATGTCGCAAAAGAAGAAATTCTCCGCGGTATCGGTTTTAATCCGCGCGGAAGCGAATCGAATGTCTATACTATAGAAGACGAAGGTACCTGCCTTGTCGCCACGGCGGAAATTACGCTTGGTGGCTATCATGCGGACGAAATACTCGAAAAAGCAAAGCTCCCGTTGATGTATTGCGGACTTTCGCACTGTTTTCGGCGCGAGGCTGGAGCTGCGGGGCAGTTCTCCAAGGGATTATACCGCGTACACCAATTTACCAAGCTGGAGATGTTCGTATACTGCACCCCCGAAGAATCGGATGCCATTCACGAAAAACTCCGTCTTATCGAAGAAGAAATCTTTACCGGTTTAGGCATTGCGTTCCGCGTTGTCGACACCTGTACCGGAGACCTCGGCGCTCCCGCCTATCGTAAATGGGATTTGGAAGCATGGATGCCCGGGCGCAACGGCGGGGAATGGGGAGAAGTTACCTCTACCTCAAACTGTACCGACTATCAGGCGCGCCGCCTCAATGTACGGTTTAAAGACGATGACGGGAAAAATAAATATGTGCATATGCTGAACGGTACGGCGATTGCCGTGTCCCGTGCGCTTGTCGCCATCATAGAAAATTATCAGCAGAAGGATGGCAGTATCAAAATTCCCGAAGTACTGGTGCCCTATTGCGGATTTGACGTCATCAAAAAGAGATAGGAGCGTTTGCAAAGTCTTGCATAAACCTCTCTATTTTTATATAATGCGTGATAATTTACTAAATTTCTGGAGTATCTGTCTATGAGCGGAGTGAGCATTGCATTATTGGTATTTTTCATTATAGTTGCTTTTTTAATTGTGGGGTTGGTATTATTACAGAATGAAGAAGGAGACAGCTTAGGCGGTCTTTTTTCGGGTGGATCGAATTCCGCATTCGGCTCACGTTCCGGCAACATTCTGACAAGGGCAACGTATACCCTGATAACACTTTTCTTTGTCGTTACCTTTTTCCTTGCATGGCTGAACAAAAGTCCCGGCGATTCCGGCTTGCAGCAAGACGCTCAAATACAGCAGGCGGAAACAGCAACGGAATGGTGGAAAGAGAAAGATTCCGATTCCGGCAAAACCGATACTACGGAAAATACCGAAACCGATCCTCGATCTTCCGAAGAGGCGGCAGCTAATAATACGTCTCATTAAAAAGAACTGTTGTATTTAATAACTGTTTTTGTTTTTTGGAATATGAATCGAAATAAGTTGCGGCGAGATGAATATATCTCTATTTCATTCTAGGATTGTTCCTCTATAAAAGGAGCGTACAGGTAGGCATGAAATATTTTATTACATTCGTTAGCACACTTTTTTTAATGGCCGGTTTAGTATTCTGTGCAGATATAACACCACTCTCATTCTATACCGAACCGGTGCTATTCCCCTTTAACGAAGTTGTCGGCATTGCAGAAGACAGCCATGATTGTCTGTACTTTGCTACCCGTTCTGGTCTTATTAAGTATAACGGGATTACGTCCGAAAAATATGAACACCTGCCTTTTGATAATACTACGATCCGTTCAAGTCAGATTCAGACAGCCTATATGGACGCCGATGACATACTTTGGCTTGGCACATACAACGGATTAGAGCGTTTCGATATTAAAAATGGAACAATCACCCATTTTCCTGTCAGCGATGATGTGATTACAGCGGTTTTTCGCGATTCAAAGCGGCACTTATGGATAGGGACAATTAATGGATTATATTTTTGCCGCGATGGAGGCTGTAAGAACTTTACCCCTTTCAATAACCATCAATATAACTCTTTTATCGGGAACAACACCATCAGATCAATCAGCGAGGACTCTCGCGGTGTCATTTACGCCTCAACGTATGACGGGGTGTGGCAATACAATGAAACAGAGAGGTCTTTTGAGCCGTGCAGCCTCATACCTGAGGGATGCCCCGGAAAAAACGGCGTTGTCTACCATTTTATCGAAGACATCAGCGGCGTATATTGGCTTTCCGTTTGGGGAGTTGGACTTATCCGTATTGTACCGGACAAAAATAAATATGAAATCTATTCGCTACCGGATGCGCGAATATATACACTCTATAATAATTTTATTACCGACGATTACATTGCGGTAGGTACGTGGGGCGGCGGTCTGTACGTCATCAATAAAAAGACAAAAGAAGTAACCCCATATAAAGCTAATCAGAACCTGGCGGGGGCTCTGACCAATAATGTCGTATATTCACTTTTTATAAACAAATACAATATGCTCTTTGTCGGGACCGCTGATGCGCTCAATATAGCGGATTTGAGCCGCCTTTCAGGCGATATTGCCGTACCGCTCTATGACGAAGATGCTGCAAGTCAAAAAAAGTTATCGCATCTTGACGATACAATCTCTTGTTTAGCATCCAGTACGAACTATATTTGGGCGGCTTCCAATAACATCCTTGTTCGATACGACCTTGATCAGTTGGAACCGGAAGAGTTCCCGTTCATAGTGAATAAAGATCAAGTAAACGGTGTGATTATTTATTCTATCAGTGTTATCAGCGATACGGAAGCTTGGATAGGTACTAATAAAGGCCTGTACTTCTTTGATTCAAATACGGCTTCATTTACGCCGATTTCTTTATATAACGGCAGAATATCCGATACTTCAAGTTTTTTGGTGCGTTCTGTTTATCAAGACGCTGATGATACGCTCTGGATCGGTACGTACGGTGCGGGGCTTGTCCATTTTTCACCCATAAAGGGAATACTTTCACAATACCGTCATTCAGACGTTCCCCGTTCGTTAAGTAACGATATTATCTTTTTTACCAATCGAGACAGTCGCGGTACACTGTGGATAGGTACAAATAGAGGTCTTTGTCGATATGTATCGGAGACAGACGATTTTATTTCGTACCTGTACGACGTAAATAAGCCTACGGGAATTTCTGCCAATCGTATTGATTCTTTTTGCGAAGATTCAAGAGGATTTCTATGGTTTGGCACAAACGACGGCGGTATTTGCCGGTTCGATCCAAAAACAGAACTCTTCCATACCTATACAAAAAGTATCGGTCTCTCCTCTAACCGGATCATCGGTATTACCGATGCGGATGACGGATTTCTATGGATAACAGCACTCAAATATTTAAATTTATTCGATATAGCACATGAAACGGCTCAAGCATATAATATCACCAATATACGCCGATATGGTTATTTCTCATGTGCGCCCATTGCTTTAAAAGACAAGGGATTGTTTTTCTTCGGCACCGATAAGGGTATATTAAAAATATCTCAAGAAAAGCTCTATGCATTCAGACTCCAGTTTGCGCCCATTAAAATACGAGCATTGACTGCAGACGGCCAGTCAATTAACCTTTATACAAGAAAGCAATCAATTACCTTCAGTTACAAAACAAAGGATATTAAAATTTCGTTTGCAGCGCCCTACTTTTCTCAGCATAAAAAGCCAATCGCTGCCTACAAATTGGTAGGCTTTGATAAAGATTGGGTTGTTGCTTCAGATAGGGATTTTGTACGATACACTAACCTTTCCCCCGGTTCGTATACGTTCTTAGTAAAAAATGTAGCAGAGGGACAAGATGTCGTACACGACAGTATTTCGTTCACCATACGGCAGAGTTTTCTTATTTCTCCCGTTATGATTTGGTTTTATATAGTCGTAGTATCTGTGATTGTTTTCCTAGCATATAAGATTCATAAGTTGTATTGGTTGCAGCGATATACCGATCTGCTCGAAGAAAAACAACTAGTGCTCATACAAGATAACTTTACCCTCAAAGAGCTTTCCCTGCTCGATCACTTAACCGGAATAGGCAATCGCCGGTATATCGATATGCTCGGTTTAAAAATATGGCAAATGGCGATAGAGCATAATGTTCCGATAGCGGTTATGATGTTCGATATCGACTTTTTTAAAAATTATAATGATCGCTTCGGCCATCAAGCAGGTGACGAACTGCTGCGTTTGATTGGAGCAGATTTAAAAAAGCGCATTAGAACGGAGACAGACTTGATAGGTCGGTATGGCGGAGAAGAATTCTTGATTGTAATGTATAATTTGCCTCCTGAAAAGGCGATTCATATTGCGGAAGGAATCAGGAAAACAATAGAAACAATGCATGGGCGGTACGCCACAGAAATGGTTGGACAGGCAACTATCAGTATCGGAGTCTTTGCGGGGAAACCTACCGAAAAAGATACTTTTGAACAAATGATCCATAAAGCGGATTGCGCCCTCTATCGCGCAAAACAGACGGGAAGAAATAAAGTTGTATTTTATGATACGACGATGGATCAGATAACAGACTGTAACTGACATACCGGCTATCCCTGATGCGGCTCGATCGAAATAGTGCTCACAGAATATTGGAATATTAAAAAGGAGCAGTGTGTGTGTAACCTTACTACTATGCGAAATATCGGCATCATGGCGCATATTGATGCCGGAAAAACAACGACAACCGAACGTATTCTTTTTTATACCGGAAAAATTCACCGTATCGGAGAAATCGATGACGGGGCTGCGGCAATGGACTGGATGCAGCAGGAACAAGACCGAGGTATCACCATTCAAAGTGCCGCAACAACAACCTATTGGCGCGATCATCAAATCAATATTATTGACACTCCGGGGCACGTCGACTTTACTGCTGAGGTGGAGCGCTCCTTGCGCGTACTCGACGGTGCAGTTGCCGTACTCTGCGCGGTAGGGTGGGTACAGCCGCAGACGGAAACGGTGTGGCGGCAGGCGGATCATTACCATGTACCGCGCATCTGCTTTGTAAACAAAATGGATAGAATCGGCGCCGATTTTTTTGCGGCGATGGAGGATGTTAAAGAAAAATTCAGCTGTACGGTGATGCCGCTAGAAATTCCCATCGGCAGCGCGGAAAGTTTTGAAGGAGTTATCGATCTTATAACAATGGAAGAAATCCGCTGGGATGCGGACACCGAAGGCGAAAAATTTACTCGCAGCCCGCTTTCCGACCAATACCGTGCGGAGGCTGAAAAATATCGTGAAAAAATGCTGGATGTTGTTTCCGCCTACTCTGATGCGGTAACGGATTTAATACTTGAGGGAGAACCCATTCCGGCAGAATTGATCAAAAAAGAAATTCGAGCGGCGGTACTCCGGCGTGATTATATTCCGTTTTTGTGCGGAGCTTCGCGGCGCAATATCGGTATTCAGCCGCTCATCGACGCAATTGTGGACTATCTGCCCGCACCCGACGAAGTTGCTCCTGCCGAAGGAATACAGGTCAAAAAAGGTACAGCGGTTTCCGTTCCCTGTAAAAGCGACGGTGTGCCGCTTGGTTTAGTCTTTAAGATTCAATACGATCGAGAGGCCGGTGCGCTCTGCTATGTCCGTATGTATTCGGGAAAGGTAAAATCCGGTGATCAGATATATAATGTCGGCAAGAAAAAACGGGAGCGGATCGGCCGTATCCTGCGGATGCACTCCAATAAATCCGAGCCGATGGATAGCGTGGAAGCGGGCGATATTGCCGTATTTGTCGGGCTCAAATTGGCACAAACGGGCGATACGCTCGGCAGCGAAGGGATGCCGATACTCCTTGAATCCATGCAGTTCCCCGAACCGGTTATCTCCGTAGCCATCGAACCGAAAAGTCTTTCGGAAAGCGATAAGCTCAAAGAAACACTCGCTATTCTATCACGGGAAGATCCCACCTTTATAAGCCGTGAGGATGCGGAGACGGGACAGCTGATTATCTCCGGTATGGGTGAACTGCACTTGGATGTTCTTACAACCCGTATGCTGCAGGACTTTAAGGTGGAAGCCCGTATCGGCAAGCCTCAGGTAACCTACCGCGAATCCGTTACACAAACGGTAGAACACACCGAGCGATTCAGCAAGGTGCTGGCCGGTAAAGAGCAGGCGGCACAGCTCACGCTCCGTGTAGAGCCGCTTGAACGAGGTTCGGGGAATAGCTTTAAGAACACGGTTAAGGTCTCGACGGGCGGCACTCCGCAGGCGCATTCCCTACCTGAAGATATTATCGAGGCGGTGGAGCACGCGATCCGCGGCGCCTTTAATTCGGGTATTCAATACGGCTATCCGTGCGTAGACATCGGCGTAACGCTCATCGATGCCGAATACGACGAGCTGACTGCGACAACCTTTGCGTTTGAAGCCGCCGCTGCGATGGGCTTTGACGAGGCGTGCCGAAAAGCCGCTCCCGAACTGCTTGAGCCGGTGATGAATGTTGATATTCTCTGTCCTAAGGAATTTGTCGGAGATGCGATGAGTCAGATGACGCAGCGCGGCGGCATGGTACTCGGCATGGATTCGAAGCCGAATATCGATGTCATTCATGCACAAGCGCCGATGGCGAAACTCTTCGGCTTTTCTACCGATTTACGCTCCGTTACGCAGGGACGCGCCTCTTTTACGATGAGCTTTAGTCATTTTGAAATTAAAAAAGGCGGCCTCGGCAGCTAACCGACCAACAACCGGTTAACCGGCAAAGCAGGTGCCGACATCCCACGCGGCGCGAATCATCGGGTGGTCTTCCGGTACTTTCTTGACCTTATCGGCGACCTTACTGAGGGGTACGGCGGTGATCCCCCCCTGTTGCAGAGCTGTCATAACGCCGTACCGTTCCTCTGCGGCGAACTCGGCAGCAGCAGCGCCGAAGCGCGTTGCCAATATACGGTCATAGCCGGAGGGGGTACCGCCCCTCTGCAAATAGCCGAGCACCGTAACCCGCGCATCGGCACCGGTAGCCGCTTCTATCTCCCCTGCGACCCGATATCCGATCGAACCGACCATAGATTTACGTGCTTCCTTTAAGGCTTTTTTGTTCATATCCTTTTCGCTAAACGATACGGCACCTTCGGCAACAGCAATTACGGAAAAATGTTTTCCTTTTTTACGGCGTTCCAGTAAGTGCTCGGCTATTGCTTCAATCCGGTAGGGGATTTCGGGGATGATAATAACATCGCTGCCGCCGGCAATACCCGCGTAGAGCGCAAGCCATCCCGCCTTATGTCCCATAATTTCTATCACCATAATACGGTTATGACTCGCCGCCGTCGTATGCAGCCGGTCAATAGCATCCGTTGCAATATCAAGCGCGGTGTGGAAGCCGAAGCTCATATCATTATGCACAATATCGTTGTCGATGGTTTTCGGAATACCGATGATATTCAGTCCTTCATTTGCGAGCATATCGGCCGTCGTTTGCGAGCCATTGCCGCCGAGGACGGCGAGACAGTCTAAACGTAAGTCTTTGTAATTTTTTTTAATACAATCAACCGCCCCGCTGCCGTCCGCATTACGCCAACCGCGGTCTTTAAACGGTTTTTCACGGGAAGCCCCCAAAATAGTCCCTCCGCGCGCGAGGATGCCGGAAAGATCTTGCTCCGTCAATATATGATACTTATTTTCGATGAGGCCGCGGTACCCTTGCTCAATACCAACCACTTCCATTCCGTAACGGTTCATCGCTGTCCGAGCTAAAGCTCTGATAGCGGCGTTTAAGCCGGGAGCATCGCCCCCCGATGTTAAAATGCCGAGGCGTTTATGTGCAGTCATATTAAAAGAATACCCTGCTTTCCCCGCTTATGCAAGTGCGCACTGGTAACAGGTATAAAAATTCGCTATACTGAAAAAATGAGTGAATTGATACAACCGAAAGTTCTTAAAGGATTTAGAGATTTTTTACCGCGCGACGAAATACGGCGGGCACTTTTAATCGAAACCGTTACCAATGTATTTAGAAATGCAGGGTTCGTACCCATCGACACCCCTGCTTTGGAATATTCCGAAGTGCTGTTGCGCAAAAGCAACGGGGAAACCGAAAAGCAAGTATTCCGTTTTAACGATAACGGTGGACGCGACATTGCGCTCCGTTTTGACCTGACCGTCCCCTTTGCCCGCTTTATTGCGGAACACTACAGCGAATTATATTTTCCGTTTAAGCGGTATCATATTGCAAAAGTCTGGCGCGGCGAAAAACCGCAGGCGGGACGTTACCGCGAGTTTATTCAATGCGATTTTGACAGCGTCGGTTCGGACTGTGCTTATACCGATTTTGAAATCCTGAAAGTCATGTATAGCGCCCTCAAAGCGCTCGGCGTTACAAACTTCCGTATTCATATCTCGCACCGCGGCATATTCAACCGGTTTTTAGACAGGCTGGAGCTAAAGGATAAAAGCGAAGATATTCTCCGCATTGTCGATAAATTGGCAAAAATCGGTAAAGAATCAGTAATTGAACAACTTGCGGAAATTGCCGGAGCTGAAAAGGCTGAAAAAATCGTGCAATACAGCAGCGGCCTTTCGGCAGACAGCGATTTTGAAACAATCCTCGCGCACATAGAAGCACTTGCAGGAGGCGCTGCCCCCGATACCGGCCGCTTACGGGACGTATATCAGCTCCTATGCGACGCAGGTATCGCGGACAGCTTTGTGCTTGACCCCTCCATTACACGCGGCCTTGACTACTACACCGGCATCGTGTACGAAACCTTTTTAACCGACCTTCCGCAGCTCGGGTCGGTTTGCTCCGGCGGCCGCTACGACAATTTAACGGGACTCTACATGAAAGATACGATAAGCGGGGTCGGCGCTTCGATCGGACTTGACCGTCTCCTTGCAGGATTGGAGCAGCTCGGCATCGGCTCCAAAGAGGCCTGTTTTATCGATGCAATCGTATTTTACGAAAAAGGCAACTTCATTCGGCGAAACAGCGCAGCGGCGAGTTATCTGGAACAATGCGGCTGCCGCGTAGAGGTCTTCCCCGAACCTAAGAAGATACAGCAGCAGTACGGCTATGCCGAAAAGAAAGGCATCGACTGGGGGCTTTTTATCGAGCCGCTGCCGGAAGGTTCCGATAGCAACAGCGAACCGGATGGGGTCTCCGTTTCTCCGGCACTGCAGAACTGTGCCGAAATGCCGGTGCGTCTTAAACACCTGCCGAGCCGTACGGAAACCCATCTGTTATTAAAAGATGTTCCGGCATCTCTAAAAGGTGGTAAAAAATGATTATTGCAATAGACGGCCCTGCAGGTTCGGGCAAAAGCACCGTTGCAAAGATGATTGCGGCGGATTTGGGCTTCACCTTTATGAACACCGGCAGCTTTTACCGTGCAATGGCACTCGCAGTACTCCGTTCATTAGGCGGAGACGAAAGCGGCGCCGGTGCGAAGAAGCCGGATTTAACA
Organism: Treponema sp. OMZ 906; assembly: GCF_024181185.1. Classification (NCBI taxonomy): domain Bacteria; kingdom Pseudomonadati; phylum Spirochaetota; class Spirochaetia; order Treponematales; family Treponemataceae; genus Treponema; species Treponema sp. OMZ 906. The sequence goes on from NZ_CP051196.1 coordinate 735,455, forward strand.
AACGAGGCCAAGTGGACGGATTTTGCAAAAAACGTATTGCTTGAATATAAGCGGGATGGAATGTATTTAGACGGCCGCTGCGTGGAACCATATCTTCGCAGTGATGCCGTCGAATCGATAGTCGCCGCTCTCTCCGCGATTGTGCCTATCCGGCACCTTATCAACAAAAAAATCCGTGCCGCTGCAGCAAAACTCAACATCGTCTGCGAAGGCAGGGATATGACCACCGTGGTATTTCCTAATGCCGAATGCAAGGTATACCTCGACGCCTCCGTAGATGCCCGAACACGGCGCCGTTTTGAACAAGGTACCAGCAGCCTTTCTGAAGCCGAAATACGGAAAAATATCGAAGAGCGGGACGCTATCGACCGGAATAAAAAAGAGGGCAGTTTAAAAATTGCCGAAGATGCTTTCTATTTAGATACATCGGACTTGACCATAATGCAGGTTTGTGAGAAAATAAAAGACAAAATACACGATAAAGGGTTATTTATGGAACAAAAGGAAGTGGCAATGGATGCAGTTACAAATTCCGATCAGAGCATCCAAACACAATTACCAGAGGAGTATTTAAATTTTGAATCTCCTGAAGTCGGAACATTAAAAGAAGGCCGTATTATTGCGATAACCGATGATTCGGTTTTTATTGACGTTGGCGGTAAATCAGAGGGACGTGTTGCACGCGAAGAATTTACCGAAGAGCCTCAAATCGGCGATACCGTACAGGTATACATTGAAAAGACAGAGGCGACGGACGGTAAGCTGATTATCTCCAAGCAAAAAGCAGACCGCAGCATTTTACGCAAAGAGCTGCAAAATGCATACCGAAACAAAACTCCTGTAACAGGTACCATCATAAAGCTCGTAAACAAGAGCGGATACGATGTAGATCTCGGTGCGAACATGATTGCATTCTTGCCGATCAGTCAGGCTGCCGCCCAGAAAGTAGATAAGCCTGAATCCCTGTTAGGCGAAAAGGGAACTTTCTATATCGAAAAGATGGTTTTTGACCGCAAGGGGAACAGAGATAATATTGTAGTTAATAGAAGAAAATATCTTGAAGATACTCTCGAAAAAAATCGCGAAGCGTTTTTTGAAAATACCAATATCGGAGACGTTGTAAAAGGAACAGTCAAGAGCTTTACCAGTTTCGGAGCCTTTATCGACCTCGGCGGTTTTGACGGTTTGCTTCATATTAATGATATGAGCTGGGGACACGTTACCCGGCCGAAAGATTTTGTAAAAAAGGGTCAGGAAATCGATTTAAAAGTTATCAGACTTGATCCCACCGAAAAACGTATCAATCTTTCATTAAAGCATTTCACCCCCGATCCGTGGCTTGAATTTGAAGATAAATTCCAAGTAAACGATATTGTAAAGGGACATGTTACAAAGATTACCGATTTCGGAGCTTTTGTAGAATTATCGGAAGGTATCGAAGGTCTTGTACACATCAGCGAATTCAGCTGGGTAAAAAAGGTAAGCAAACCGAGCGACATGGTTAAAATCGGTGATGAAGTTGAATGTATGATCCTCGGTTACGATATCCAAGCAGGGCGCGTCTCCCTCGGCTTAAAGCAGGTAACGGCAAACCCGTGGGATAATATCGATGAACGCTATCCTGTTGGAACCCGCTTAACCCGCAAAGTGGTTAAATTAACCAACGCCGGTGCGTTTATCGAGCTTGAAGAAGGGATTGACGGCTTCTTGCATGTCGACGATCTTTCGTGGACAAAACGGGTACGCCATCCGAACAGTGAGCTTCAGGCAGGTCAAGATCTCGAAGTAATTGTTATCGAATGCAATCCTGCCGAACACCGAGTTCGCCTTGGTGTAAAGCAGCTAAGTGATGATCCCTGGAAGACCTTCGCAGAGGCATATAAACCCGGTTCAACCGTCGAAGGCGAAGTTACTTCGGTAACCGACTTCGGCATATTCGTGAAAGTACCCGGCGGTATCGAAGGTCTTATTCACAAGCAAAATCTTGTAGAAAATCGTGAAGATAATCCCGACGAAGTATTAAAGAAATATGCCGTCGGCGACAAGGTAAAAGCGGCTGTCCTTGACGTAAATGTTAAAGATAAGAAAACGGCTTTTTCCATCCGCGACTATAAGAAACGTCTCCAGCAAGAAGAGCTTTCCCGCTATATGTCTACCAAACAGGAAGACGGCGAAGGCTCCTTTACGTTGGGCGATTTAATGAAGAATAAAGCATCGGAATAGTGTTGCCGTGAGGGCAGCGTATGTATATCTCAGGCCGTATTTTACCCGAAAGATTAGCTGCTCTCATCAACACACCCTTATTCACCCGCGGTGCTTTGGCTTCGGGTGATACCTTGCTCGAACTTATTCTCCGTTCGACTATGCAAGCAGTGGGCAGTACCGCTGCTTCTCTTTTTTTAGCGGATGAAACACTCCAAAATGCCCGGACGATTGCCTATATATGCGATGACGCCTTTTATTGCATTGACGCAAAAAGAGCATTACCGGCAGCAGCGGCATGGGTGTTACGACAAAACGAACCGTTAAGAATGAATACGCCCGATACGGAAAGCCGCTTTACCTCAAACGGTATGGATGAAACTCCTTATTCGGCATCGGGATTTATTGCAGTACCGCTACGTATAGAGGATTTCCGTATAGGAATACTTGAAGCAGTGGATAAAAAAGATGGAGGAAATTTTTCAGAGGCCGATCTTTCGTTATTGAGCCTTATAGCCGGATACGCTGCACCGGTTTATCGTACTTCGTGTGCATACCGACTCTATGTGGATACTGTAAAATACACGGAACAGCGAACAGACCGTGAAGCGAAAGAAACTCCCTTTATAGCGGCCAGTCCGGTAATGCGGGAAAAACTCGCACTCTGTAAACAGCTGGCATTTTCCGATATACCGGTATTTATTATAGGGGAAAACGGAGTAGGAAAGACATCTGTTGCAAAGCAGTTGCATGTTTACAGCCGTCGAGCGGGTTATCCCTTTATTCGTGTGAATTGTGCCGAACCGGCAGAGGAGCTGCTTGCACACCGCTTATTCGGTGCTAAGTCGGACAGTACAGATGTTTCCGATGAAAGCTGTTTTAAACAAGCGGAAGGAGGAACGTTGTTCCTTGATGAAGCAGCCGCCATTCCGCTTTCACTCCAAAAGAGGCTTTTAGACAGGATTTTACAGCTTGAACAAAGCGGCGGAAACATACGGTTGATTGCCTCAACATCCCGCGATATCGAGCAGTTAACCCGCGAAGGAGATTTCCTGTCGGAACTATACGGTAAATTAAACGTATTGCCGCTGTATATACCGCCGCTGCGGCAACGCAAAGAAGATATAGATGCACTCGCTCGGTTTTTTTTGCACCAAGCGGCGCAGGAAATGCGGAAGCCGTTTATTGATTTTTCGCCAGATGCTCACGAAGCGTTACAACAAGCGGAATGGAAGGGAAATATACGGGAGCTAAAAAATACTGTAGAATACGGGTGCTTAAACGGATGTCCGCCGCTTGTTACCGCTGAATATTTATTTCCCCGCTCTACTGTCGCAGTGTCGGCCGGAGACGTTGGCGGCCTTAAATCTGCAACGGATGCGTTTAAGCGGACATATATCAGAACGGTACTTGAAACGACCGGCGGAAATCAAACGGCGGCGGCTTCAATACTCAAAATTCAAAGAACATATCTTTCACGATTGATGAAAGAATTAAACATAAAAAATTAACGGGAGACATATATGACAGAACAAAACGATCAAACGCTTTCTTTTTCGGAACGCTGCGGACAATTTTTAACTCAACATCGGAAACCGATTGTCATTATACTGGGAGTAATTTGTGCCGTTGTCGCTGTCGCTTTGATTGCGTCGGCAATGACGACACGCGCCGCAAAAAGTGCATCCGTAGAAACGGAAGCAATTATCTCCGAATGGGCTGATTTACGGGATAAAAATGCTGAAGATATGACGGCAAAGGAAGATGCCCTTGCCGAAAAATTGGGAAAACAGGCCGTAGCAAACGGCCACACGTATGCCGCATTTCGGGCGTATACGACTCTCGGAGAAATCTATGTGCTCCGCAAGGATTGGGAAAAAGCGCTCGCCTTTTACCAAAAGGCAGGAGAGGCGCTGCCGAAAGCTTATACCGCCGGTATTGCCTATTTTAATGCAGCAGTCTGTGCAGATGAATTACAGCAGCACGATAAAGCATTGGAACTGTATACCTTATCAGCAGCCTTAGAGGACTTTCCGCTGAAGCCCCGAGCATTATTTAACATCGGACGGCTTGAAGAAAGCCTTGCTCATCCGGATAAGGCGATTGAAGCATATACAAAACTTACGGAAGCCTACCCCGATAACGATTGGACACTGCTTGCAAAATCGCGGATTATTGCACTTTCCATCAATTAGCGGGAAGGTACTATAAGGGATTATGCCGCTGTTACGGCTTTTATATCAGCGATACACTTTTCTTTTTTTCTGTTTTACTGGCCTGTTCATAATGGCCTGCGGTATTCCAAGTTTTATCTATCTTGAAAAGCCGCAACGCTCAGGGCATAATCCCAGTAATCTGACTGCCCTAAATGATCGATATTGTGAGTTCAAAACTGCAGATTCTGCAAATACAGCACATGCAGCGGGGTACATTAAGGGAACGGAAATTTACTACCGCATCTATGAGCGAAAAAATGACTGCGAGAACGACCGTAGTAGAATCGACCAATATAATGATGATAACCCATTCACAGCAGCAGAGTATTTGGAAAACACTAAGAAATACTATCGCCTAGCGGCGACCGGTATATATACACGCCCGTTGATTGGTACATATCCATCCGATGCCTCTGTTCGTTTCCGTTTACAGGACTACGGCTCACCGGTTAGCGATCCTGCACAGCTTACCGTAAACGGAATTCAACAGGGTATACCGCAAAGGGATGACAGAATTCCCCATGCCAAACGCACCTTTAATAAAGACAATATTACCGTAGGTGATGACGATGTACAGCAGGCTTCCGTATCAGGAGGAACAGAAACATACTGGTGTGTAAATTTTTATGCTGTCAGCTATGGATACACGGCAACGTTTAGTACGCTCCACAGTGCATTGGAATATCTAGGATACATTTTAATAGAGAAAAAAAATCCGTAAAATACTCAATAAGTGCTGATATTTTAACGATATATAAAATATGAGATTAAAATATTAAGGAATGATTATGCTCAAAAGATTTCCGCTTAAAGCACGCTTGTCACTCACTTTCGGTTTATTATTCACCGTTTCAATGGTAACTATTAATTTTATTTCTGTTCGCAGCTCCCGCCTTGCGCTCGAGCGGCAAGCAGCTTCCCATTTAATAACGCTTGCAGAAAATCAAGCTACGATATTTGAGCAAACATATATTGAAAAATTTAGGATACAAATGGAAACATTAGCTCGGGGATCGGTAGTTTCAAATCCAAACACTCCCCTGTCCGAAAAAATAGAAATTTTAAAAAGTGAGGCAGAAATAGCTAAGAAAGACGGATGCTTGCGGATGATTGTAACCGACGCCCAAGGGAATGCTTATAGAACTGATGGTACGACGGCAAATGCTAAGAATTTTGAATGGTTCCAAAAGAGCATACAAGGAGAATTTTTCCTCAGTACGCCATACCCTTCGTATAAAGACGGATCGCTTGTTTGCACTATAGCGGCGCCCATCTACGGAAGAGATAAAGCAATCATCGGTACAATTGCAACCGTATACGATGGGCTCAAAATATATGAGACAATACGGAATATAAAAATTGGAGAGAGCGGTGAAGTCTATATCTTGGACAAAGACGGTGTTACTATTGCCGACCATGATGTCGCACTTATTTATTCACAAGAAAACGCATACGTAAAATCTCAATCGGATAAAGAACTTGAAAGTATAGGCCGTTTTGAGCATACAGCGGTTCAATCGACAACTTCTGGCTCCGGATCTTATAAATATAAAGGGGCGATAAAAGATGCCGCTTATGCAAAGATATCTACGACGGGATGGACGCTTATTACGACGGATTACCGGCAAAAATATATGGTTGCTATTAGGCTTATTATCATTATCGATACGATATTGGTGACCTTGGTTGTTTGCATTATTTTTGTCGTGTCGTTGGGGCTTTCCCGAGCGCTACAGAAAACGGCTACTGCCCTAAAAGAGATAGCGCAGGGAACGGGAGACTTAACGGTTTCACTACCGGTAAAGGGAAAAGACGAGCTTACCGATATAGCACGATATTTTAATGAAACAATCGGAAAAATTGCCGATGCAATCCGCTCGATAGAAGCGAATACAGCTGACATGGAAGTAACCGGCACCAATCTTGCAGATAATATGCTTGAAACGGCAAGCGCAATACGGCAAATTACGGCAACGACAGAAACGGTAAAAGAGAAAATGATCAACCAAGCAGCAAGCGTTACCGAAACGGCGGCAACCGTTGAAGAGATTATTAGAACAATCAAGCAATTAAATAGCAGTATCGAAACGCAGGTAGGCAGCGTCGCACAATCTTCGTCTTCAATAGAGCAGATGGTTGCAAATATTGCTTCGATCGGTCAAACACTCGGAAAAACCGATCAAATTATCAAAAACTTTGTTTCGGCTACGGGAGACGGGAAAGCAGCCTTAGTAACTTCTAATGCCGTAACACAGAAGATTGCCGAAGAATCCGGTTCGTTAATGGAAGCCTCTAATGTTATTCAACATATCGCCTCGCAGACCAACCTGCTTGCAATGAATGCCGCAATCGAGGCTGCCCATGCGGGAGAAGCCGGAAAAGGGTTTGCTGTTGTCGCCGATGAAATCCGTAAGCTTTCGGAAGATTCTGCAATGCAGGGAAAGACAATTACAGCAACGCTTAAATCCTTAACTGCGGAAATCGAAACACTGTCCACTTCGTCTAAAATTGTCGAAGGGAAATTCAATTTGATTTTTGAATTGGCGGAACAAGTAAAATCGATGAGCAATCTTTTAACAGCAGCAATGAAAGAGCAAGAACACGGTAGTAAAGAGATTTTATCGGCTATTAAAAACATTAACATCGTAACAACCGAAGTACAAGCCGGCTCAGAAGAAATGCTGAAAGGCGGAGAAGGTGCTGCACACGAAATGCATACACTCGACGAATTAACACGCATTATCACCGATAGTATGAACGAAATGGCTTCCGGCGCCGTGCAAATTAACAACGCTGTACAAGAAGTTAATACGATGACGCAGAAGAATCGAGAAAGTATCGCAAGGCTCGCAAACGAAGTGGGAAAATTTAAGGTCAAATAGGGGATATTTTTCTTTTTTCTCGATAAAAAGATAATACGTTTCAGTACGCCTAAGAATGGACAAGGATATTCATTTTTGAGCGAGAACGGAGTAACGTTTCCTCTATTCTTTTTTCTGCAATAAGGTACCTAAATGCTGATGACTGGTCTGTACGACATCCAGTATTGCCCCTGTCTCTTTTAGAAACTCGTTGATAGCCTTAAGCGAGTTGAAGCCTTCGTGTATACTGCCATCTTGCTCTTTAATCGAAGATGAGATTTCTGCTAACGAAAAGCCTGCTGCATCCAAGGTTTCCGAATTTTTATCGTAATTGGCAAGAATACCGGTAAAAGATTTTTGAAATTCCGAAAAGAGCGAAATAAAAAGAGACATACTTTCACTGATGCTCTTTACCGATGACTGCAATTCTGCCATTTTCGTTTCGATCATCTTGGCGAAGGTACCGGTTTGGGTAGAAAGATTTCGTACTTCATTTGCAATAATTCTAAAACCGTCACCGGCTTTGCCTGCGTGAGCGGCTTCGATTGAAGCATTAATAGCCAAAATACCGGTTTTTACCGAAATGTTTTGGATGTCAGAGACCATCGCTTTAACTTCTCCGGTGTGTTCCTTGAGTGTTTCAAACGAGGCAGCTGTTATTTGTGCCGTGGATGCCGCTTCATCGATTTCATCAAGTCGTTTATGGATTTCTTTTTGCAGCGTTTTTCTGCTGCCGAGCGCCGTATCCAGTAGATTATCAACACGAACAGCATTCGCAGCAGAAGAACTACTCTCTTTTTGAATTTCTTCAAAGACCGAAAGGATAGTTTCAAACCGTTCTTCCAGCTGCTCCATCGAGCTTTTGATAATTTGAAACGAATGCTGCGTTACAAAGTCTAAGACAACACCTTTGTTGTATTTAACGACAATTTTATCTACTAAATCGGTAAAATTTTGAAGCGCTTCTTGTTCTTCTACCATATAGTCATTTCCTAAAATAACCGGTCAAGATAATCTATGCCGCATTGCAAATGAGAAAGCCAATCTAAGAAGAGCTCTACCTTATCATCGGTGTAAACAGCTCCGTGCTGAGGCGCAATAACAGACGGGTTCAATAGTCGCACTGCTTCAACCCAGCGCTTGACAATCTTATTGGCTGCCATATATCTAACGTGGAAGGGTTCGATCAATGGGATATGCTTTTGGAAATCGTCGATAAAGAGCGTTTCGTCTTCCTCTTTTTCAAATACGGCGGCGCCAATATCACCGCTAAACAAGATACGAGAACGTTCGTCAAAGAGCGAAAACTGTCCCGGCGAATGCATAAAGTGGGAAGGTACACATCGCAGCTTATTGCCGGAAGTCAAAGAAATGCTCATACCCTTGTCAGGAATGCCGGTCATACGCGAAACGTCAACAATGCCGAAGTGAGGCATGAAACGGAGCCAAAGAGAAGAAATATAAATCTGTGCCTGTGTAATACCAAGCCACAGGGCAATGCCGGAAGATACATCGGGATCTTGATGAGAGAAAAAGATGATGTCGATTTTATCTACTGATATAAACCTACTGACGGCGGTTACTACCTGCGAGAAAAGATGCACCCCACCCGGATCCAGTAGGATTCCGCGACCGTTATCGATGATCAAGTACTGCATGGTCTGTACGGCGCCCTTCCGGTATTTTGTTTCGCCGCCCAGCCAGATAAACTTATGATTCTCATCTTCGTAAAGAATCTTGCCTTGCACACGTACATTTGCATCAGATGTCATTATTTTCCTACTACCTCGTATCTAAAGACTGTATTCAACATATACTTGCAGTATATCGATAAATCAAATGAGAGACAAGTCAAGTGGAGAATGATCCCTAATATTAGCAGTTTATCAGTAGATGAATGATCCCGTATGGTATACGACGTTTACTTTTTTTTGAAAATGATATTGACGATTACGGATAATTCAGTAAATTCTATAGGAAGGCATAATAAAATTGATATAAACAAAAAAATACGCCGGAAGGTTACAAATATGAAATATGGAAAAAGGTATGCGTATACGGTAATAGCGGTTATTGCAGTTGTTACCGTATTTTTCGGCTTTATGATTCCGAAAATCAACATGGATAATGAGTTACGTCATTTCTTCCCGGAAGAGCATCCGTCGAATATCAGGTTCAAACAGTTAACAAAGGACTTTGGCGATCAATATGCGATGGATATCGTGCTGGAAACTAATGAAGATACTATTCTTCGCCCTGATTATATCGCTGCAATTAAAAATATCTCCGAAGAGCTTGCGTTACTCGATAATGTCGTAAAGGTACGGTCTTTAACCGATATCGAGTTTATTACCGCTATGGACGGCGCCCTTGTTGTAGAACCATTACTCCCCGAACGGTTTTCGGGAACTGCGGCGGAAATTCAAGCGATAAAGCAAAAAATTTTTGAATGGCCGCACGCCTACCTCGGCACGATTATTTCGGATAGTTTTAAAGGCGTGCAGATTGTCGTAACTATCGCCTCAACGAGTACGCCTACCGAAGTCAGTACGCTCTATAATAATACGGTAGAGATAGTCAAGCGGAATTTGCAAACGGTAAACGGGGTATCGTATAAAATTGCCGGCGATCCGGTACTTGCCGAACATGCAAAGCTTTTTATGTATGCGGATTTACGCAATCTTATCCCGCTGATCACTGCAGTGGTATTACTCTGTCTGTTTTTATCTTTTAAGAATATTGAAGGAACTATTCTGCCGCTGCTTGCGGTGCTTATCAGTACGGTATGGACGATCGGCACGATGGCTCTTATCGGAGAACCGTTGACTATCGTTTCGAGCTGCTTGCCGGTACTGCTGATCGCCGTCGGCTCCGCTTACGGTATTCACATTGTCAATCATTATTATCAGCATCTTGAAACGGAGCCGCCGATCCCCTCACAGGAACGCCATCGCGCCATCGTCGCTGAATCGCTGAAAGGAGTTCGTGCGCCGGTACTGCTTGCAGGTATTACGACAATCGCAGGGTTTATATCCACCATCACCAGCCCGATAAAACCGCTAAAATCCTTTGCAACGTTCAGCGCTTACGGTATTGTAATCGAATTGGTTATAGCATTTCTACTTATCCCTGCATTGTTGATCCTGAAACCCATGAGTCTTGTGCAAAAACAGCAAAAAAAGATGCAGATGCATTCGACAAAGCAAAATGCGCGGCTTGCCGCATTGGGGATAAAGATAGACGAAAAAGGGATGATGCATAGGATTTATCTCTTTTTTAACCGACATCGGGCGGGGTTTATCATCATGCTGCTTGTCATTATCAATCTTTCGATCTGGGGCATCTATCAGTTAAATATCGAGTCGGCTTTTTTGGAGTATTTCCCTAAAAACTCCGAAATACGGGAAGGTGTTTCTTACATCGACAGTCATTATGTCGGCTCTACGGGGTTTAGTCTGGTGATCGACGGTAAAAAGAAAGGTGCGCTTTGCGATCCGGAAATTTTAAAACAAATGGACGGGCTTTCAGGTTTCCTCACGGATAACTACGCCGATATCGGCACGATATTATCGTTTTCCGATTTTATTAAGCGACTTAATCAGGTGATGCATAAAGATATGCAAACCGAATATTCCGCGACCGCCGAATCTGCCGACAAAGGTTCGCAATCCGGCGAGAGCTTCTTTTCGGATGCCGGAAGTTTCTTTGCCGATTCCGATACCGAACAAGGCAGCAGAATACCGGCTGAGTCTTCACCGGATAGTCTTGCGGTTCAGACTGTATCACGCGCGGCCGACACTTCACCTTCTTTTGCTGCACGGTATCGCGGAAAGGCATTGACAGCCGATGACGTGATGGAGCTTTTTATCGCCGCGTATGCGCAATCGGGAGGAAAGGACGTTACACTCCCCGAATTTATAGCCGCACTGCAAAAGGAACTGAACTACAACGGAGCTGCTTACGATGAAATTCCCTACGACGTTTCAAAATATCCGGTTGCTAATCGTGAGGAATTAAAAAACTTAATTTCGCAATATCTTCTATTGTATTCAGGTTCGCTTGATGATTTGGTGGATGAGCAGCTGGAGCCGTCAAAGACCCGTATGCAGATAATGATGCGCGTTCACGACACCGGTAAGATAAAAGCGGTTATCGATGCTGCGACGCAGTATGCGCAGCAGCATTTTCCCGAAGGCTACACGTTGGAAGCCTCCGGTCTTGGGGAGCTTGAAACCGCAATGACCTCGATGATTATCGGTAGTCAGATATCCAGTTTGCTGCTTGCCATTGTGATTGTGTTTTGCATTTTGTCCCTGTATTACCGTTCTCCGTTTGCAGGGCTTATCGGTGCGGTTCCACTCGGCGTTTCCATTCTGATGAACTTTGGCATTATGGGACTCACCGGTATTAACCTCGATATGGTAACCAGTCTGGTGGCAGCGATTGCCATCGGGATCGGCATCGACTATACCGTTCACTTTATGAATAACTATCATAAGGAGCGGCTAAGAACGGACGATTTAACCGCCGTCACGGTCAATACGTTACAGCTTTCGGGAAAAGCCATTATGGTCAACGCCGCATCGGTCGGGTTCGGCTTTGTCGTGCTGTGCTTTTCCCGCTTTGTGGTGTTGCGGTTTGTCGGGTTTCTAGTCGCGGTTGTTATGCTGACCGGCTCCGTTGCAGCTATGACGATTTTGCCGATGTTGCTCAACATATTTAAACCGCGTTTTATGGCTAAATAGATAGGAGGTGTGATAAAAAGCACCGTCTAAAATTGCGTCGGCGCTTTTTATCTCAAGTTTGCGTCGCATCATCAACCAATGTACTTCCGTGTACATTGGTTGATGGCGAATTTTGGCAACGCCAAAATATCGCTTCTGTTATAACCACCGCCATCCGTGGCGGTATTGATAGGAGATACGATAAAAAGCACCGTCTAAAATTGCGTCGGCGCTTTTTATCTCAAGTTTGCGTTGCAAACTCGATTATTATATATGTGCGCGCAACGCGCACGGCTAAAAACTTTTTCGGATGTTCAAACATCCTGCAAAAGTTTTTATAGGAGGTGTGAAGATGACACACTTAATAAGAAAGATGGTGTTGATACCGTTGCTCGCTGCCGGTATTGCTGGGGTGCTTGCTGCCGAAGACGGCAAAAGTGTCGTACAAAAGTCGCTCGATGTGCCGCGCCCGCGGTTTACCCATAGCGCCGTAAAAATGGAATTGATCGATTCAAATAATTCCGTCGACGAACGTATGATCGAAGAATGGGCAAAGGATCCCGGAGACAAAACCGGCGCGGCGCTGATTATATTCCGACAGCCTGCTTCGGTAAAGGATACGCGCTTTTTGCAAATTGTGAATAAAGACCGTGCCAACGACAAGTGGATCTATATGCCTGCGCTGCGCACTACCCGCCGTATCGCTTCTGCTGACGGAGCAAAGTCCTTTATGGGCACCGATGCCAGTTATGACGATCTGGAAACGCGCAAAATCGACGAAGATACGCACGAACTGCTTGGAACCGAAACGGTCGGCCCGTATACCTGTTATAAAGTTGAATCAACACCGGTTAATGTAAAGTCAAGCCAGTACCTTAAACGGATTTCATACATCGATCAAGAAACATCCATACCGGTTAAAATCGAAATGTACGATAAAAAAGGCGCACTGCTGAAAGTCTTGGAGATCGAGAAGATCGAAAAACAGGGAGACTATCGGATTCCTATGCAGGGGAAAATGACAAACGTACAGACGAAACATACCACCCGCATCACCATCCTCAAGCTCGAACTGGACAAACCGATCAACGATAAAATGTTTACGCAGAATTTCTTAAACACGGGGAAACTGTAATATAATTGGTAATTCATAATTTGTGATGGGTAATTACGTATTACAAATTGCCAATTACAAATTGATTACGCATTACCAATTATCCATTGAATTGCCGCAGGAGTCCGTCGCTGATGCGATGAATACGGAGAGGTGCGTTATGAAGAAAAAGTATTTGATGTGTGCACTGGTTTCAATTGCGCTGCTGAGAGCGTTGGCTGCGCAGGATTCTTTTTTTGATGATGCGGGCGGAATAGTCCCTGATTCTGCGGAAACAAATTTCAGTTCAGCGGAAACGGATACGAGCGGCGCAATGAGCTCCGCTTCGATGAGTAAATCGGAGAAAATACTGGAATGGCACGGCTTTGCCAAACTGGATGCGCGGCTTTGGGTACATCCCGATGTAAAGCGCGCTGATGCAATTCCCGTGTTCGGATTGACGGTAAGTCATAGCAGCCCTAAAACGGAGTTGTCCGCCGATTTGCAGTTGAATGTGCGGACAGTAAAGGATTATCCGCTCGATATCCTCAATGAACTGACAATGCGCGCTTATTTAGGCGACTGCGTGCTATCCGCCGGAAAACTGAAACTCGTGTGGGGCAAGGGCGATATGATTCACGTGCTCGACGTATTCAATGCAAACGACCTTACCGACTTTACCATCCCCGCCTATATAGACCGCAGAATAGGCGAACCGATGGTGCATTTTGCCTATAATGCCCCGATTCCGCTGCGGCTTGAACTTGCATGGGCTCCGTCCATGACACCCGACCGTATTGCGTTGTCCGGCCCGTGGGTACCGCCTCAGCTGTACCGAGCGAAGCAGAGTGCGCACAATCATCTATTAGGGGCTATAAACGATTCAACTTCGGCTTTTTCACTCTTTTTTGATGAAACAAAACTACAACAAGCGCTTCATGATCCTATTTCAAAGATACTGAAAGAAAATATCCCCGATTCAATTACCATTGATATGAAAGATATTGTAGAAAAACTTGATGAAAACGCTTTACTTAAAGGTATCGACCCTCTTTTGGTAAAGCCGCAGATAAAGAAATTGTTGGAAAATCTTGCAAAACAGAAAATCACCATACCGACTACGGAAATCATTAAAAAGTTTTTGCCTCCCAAACCGGACGGTACCCCCTATACTGAAGCGGAATTGAAAGAGGCGCTGCAAGGGGAGCCGTTTTTAGCACAGGCAACAGCCTTTATAGCGAAACAGATCGCCGACACAGCAAAAAAAGCGGAGACGAAATTTATTGCAAGTCTAAAAACAGCCGATGCGGTTATCGGGAGTTTCCGGTTTGATGAATTTGTAAAAATCGGCATGAATGCCTTTTTACCCGATATGCATAACATCAAATACGGTCAGTACGGTATACGACTTTCCGGTTCGGCGGGGCCGGTGGATATGGCGGGGCAGTATTATTTCGGACACTATAAGACGCCGTCGATTGACGTAGACGCTATGGTTGCCAATGCGCTTGCCGGAAAAAGCCTTGCCGATTGCGTACACTACGATCCTGTACATATCTTCGGCATCGATCTGGGAACGGCAATCGCAATGTTCAATTTAAAGTCTGAATTTGCCTACTACATGACAGGCGATTTTAAAGGTACCGACCCTGCAGTGCATAACAACAGCATTCAGTGGGTAATGGGATTTGACGTCGATATCCCCTTAAATAACATCAATGTTAATATCCAAAACCTCGGCGCATGGACGCTCGGCTTCAAAAAAGTGAAAGAAAATAATGAGAACGGGAAATTCGACATGGATTGGAATACGGCGGAAAAATCAACCAACAATAAGTTGATTGTCAACATTTCCGATTCGTGGCTGCATGAAAATCTCACCGATTCCCTTACCTGTATCTGGGGCATAGAACATAACGATTTCGTCATAATACCTAAATTGCGCTACCGTATTAAAGATGAACTGTACGTAGAAGGAACAGGCGCTTACATTTATGCCGCAAATAAAAAGAGCGAGTTTTCAAACTGGAAAAACAATCATTTTGTCCAAGCAAGTCTTGAGTATCGATTTTGAAAACTAATTAATTTTTTAGAGATGATATGCTGACACTTTGTAGAAAAAGAGGTATAGTAGGGCGTCCCAGAAATAGAGATTTCTATTATAACGGTGTTTTTTAAAGGAGTATACGGTATGAAACACGGTAAATTATTTGTCTTTAGCCTTATGATTCTTATTTTTATAATATCGTGCGGCAATAAAGACGCAAAGAATATCATAAGCATTAAAAACGCGTCAGCTGAAAAGCTTATCAATTCATTTACGAAATTTGAAAACAATTTTATGCTGCGCAGTGATATTGCCGACAACGGCTATGAACAATTAAATTTTTTTCTTACCGATTATGATATACAGGGGCCGAAAGTCGAAAAGTTTTTGCAATCGGCAGCACCGTTCATTGATTCGGTTATCGAAAATAAAATCGGTGTAACGAGCCGCTTTATAAACGATAAAAAGGCACAAGCATTTAAGTTTTCTTATGCATTCAATAATATTTTACAAAACGAAGAAAAAACCGATGTCATCAATATCGTTATGGGACAAAAAAATATTGAAGCGGCGAGTCCTTCGATATTCAATAAAGCCTTTTCTATTCCTGCACAAGACCTCGGAAAAGCGCTTGCGCTTATTGCCCCTAAAGAAGTTCCTGCAAACCTCAATATCGATTTGACCTATAATACACTCAGAACATTTACTTCCATTCAACCGGATAAGGCGTCGCAAAAGCGTTATGATAAGGCTCAAGGTATTCTCTATAAGCATGCGGTTATCACACGGAATGGCGATACATATTCCATCGTATTCAATAATGATGATATCGTTAAATTCATCCCGGCTCTGGTAAATGCGGTAAAAAACGATAACAGGATAAATGCTCTCTGGAATTTTTATGAAAAACTTTTTGAAAAAGAATTTAAAGAGATCGAAGAAAAATTCAATACGGAAATAAAAGACAAGATTAAGGAGTGCTCCTTTACAGAAGAATTGATTGTTAAAGACAATCTAGTCATAAAGGATATATGCACCGTCAGTACCAAAGGTAAAGAAATTGTACATCTTGAGACCGGTATTAAAAATTATGAGAACCCGATTGACGGTATGACGTATACGCTCAATATTACCGATCCTAAACTTATCGATAAAGATACAAAAGCGGATATAATATCTTTTGTATTTGCTACCGAAGGTACTATTACCGATACGACAGCCAAAATCGATTATTCGGCATCTATGTCCGTTACAAACGATACCGAAAAATCCTCCCTTTCGGATATTGATATGCATTACTATTTTTATGCCGATACAACGAAGCAGAACGATAACTTTAAAATAGGAATGGATGCAACCGCATATAACGGTCTTGATGGTAAGGACAAAGGTACAAAACAAGTCCTTATGAATATCGCAATGCAGGCATTAGGAAGCGTTGAAAAAGCACCGGATATCATTATTTATAAAGTCGACACCATCGGCATGGACTTGAAGACACCGGATACGGAGCAGTATACCGTGCAACTTGAAACCGATGCATCGGTTATATACAGTAAAAATATCCTTGAAGATATTGTGATACCTAACGATACGGTTAAAGTGCTTGAGACAAAGGTCAATGAGTGGCAAGCCATTAAAGACGAAATTACCGCGAACCTCAACGCACTTTCAACCCTCCTCAATTTATAGGGCATTTCTAGTTTTTTAGAGGTACCCTATAAAACACACCTCACACCACGTGCACGAAATTTTCTCCAAAATTTCGTGCATTTTTTTTCTTCTATAAAAGAAGGGAAAACGCATCAGATGAATAGAAGCAATATCGCAGAATACAGAGGTTGTGAGACCATTTGAATCGCCGAGCGATTCAACTTTGGTTGAACAGCCTCTGTATTCTGCGGGCAATGCACCAAAAAGTCTGATGCGTTTCCTTCCTTCTGCGTGAAATTTTATCCAAAATTTCACGCACTTTATTCTCTAAAAGAGGCAAACGCATCAGATGAATAAAGCAACTGCCACAGAATAATTGAGGTTGCGAGACCATTTGAATCGCAAAGCGATTCAACTCTGGTTGAACGACCTCAATTATTCTGTGGGGGTATAAAAACGTCTGATGCGTTTGCCGATTTCCCTCAAGGTTTTCCGCTAAATTCCGACACTGTAGCAGAAGGGGTATCAGATGGACAAAGTATCCGCTGCAGGGAAAATCGAACAAGTCTTACAGCAGCAAATTAACGTGATGAAAGAAGTATATGCATATCAAAAAGAGCTTTCCGACTCCGTGCGGAACCGCTCATGGGAAGGCATTGAACGCTGCGTGTTGAAAAGTACGCAGGCTTCCAATGAGTTTTTACGGCTTGATAAGCAGTGTTTTTTGCTTCTTAATCAGCTTGATCCGTATAACGAAGAGGTGAGTGATTTTTATGGCTATATTGCATCACTGCCTGCAGAAAATCAAAAAAAGCTATCGTATTTATATCGCCGCCTGCAACAGCAGGTGCAGCTCTCAAAAACTGCAAACGATACGCTTGACGCTTACGTTACTCATGTACAGACGCTGGTACAAGATATGATGGATGCCGCTGAAATCGGTACGAGAACAGCATTTTATACCCGTACCGGTGCGCCGAGTCAATCAAATTACAGCAGTTTGGTTATCGATACGGTATTTTAACGGATAGTATTCAAGAAGGCGAGATAAAAAGCGCTGTCTGAAATAGCACCATCGCTTTTTATCTCAAGTTTGCGTTGCAAACTCGATTATTTTACGAATGCGCTGATGCGCACGGCTAAAAACTTTTTTGGAAATTTAAATTTCCTGTAAAAGTTTTTATGGGAGAAAAAATGTCTACATTTGCTTCGATTGAATTGGGAAAACGCAGTTTTTTTGCACACCAGCAGTCTATTCAAACAGCCGGTCATAACATATCGAACTCATCCACGGAAGGATATACCCGTCAGCGTGTTCAGCTTGATTCTTACGAGCCGCTGTACCGTCCCGATCTTTCACGGGCGGAAACTCCCGGACAAATCGGACAGGGTGTTGCTGTCAGCTCCATTACCCGCCTGCGCGACGAGCTGTTGGATCAGCGGATTGTCGCCCAAACCGATAAGCAGGGGTACTGGGAAACACGCGATTCCTACATTTATATGTTGGAACAGCTATATAACGAACCGGAGGATACTTCCGTACGGACACGGCTCGATCAATTTTGGGATTCATGGCAGGAGCTGTCAGTCTATCCCGAATCGACGGCGGCGCGCAGTGCGGTTGCAACCCGCGCAAAAACGCTGACCGATGCCGTGCACCACCAGTATCGGGGATTGCAGGGCATCCGCGATATGATCAACGGCGACATTGAAGCGCGGGTTAAGCAGGTAAACTCCTTTACCCGGCAGATTGCGGCGCTCAATGAAGAAATCGTAAAAGTCAAAGCGATGGGCGATAATCCCAACGACTTGATGGATAAGCGCGATGTTTTAACCGAAAAACTTGCCGACCTTATCTCCATCTCTGTAGAGAAGGTAGATGCCGACGAATCCTATATCATTTATTCGGATGGTATGGAGTTGGTACAGGGGCGAACATTCCGTACTTTCGGGCTTAAAAGCGGTACCGGAAATGAAGGGTATGCTAATGTCGTATGGGAAGATTCCGGCAATCTTGCACACTTCGGCGGCGGTAGGCTGGCTGCTCTTATCGAACTGCGCGACGGAGATGTCCGCGACGAAATCAATAAACTCGATACAATGGCGATGAACTTTGTCGACCTCGTTAACGACATTCATCGCAATGCAATGGGCTTAAACGGAAAAACCGGTATTGATTTTTTCAAAGAACAATATTTTATCAACAATACGGTCGGTAATTTCGACCGGAACGGCGACGGTGAATATGATTCTTCATATATCTTCCGTTTGACCGGCGCATATAGTCTTGATCCGCGCGAACAAATCGGATTGGAAGGGACGATCACCCTTTCCGCAGGAACGGGAACGGTTCAAGTACCCTACGCTTCCACCGATATGGTCGCCGACCTTGTAGACCGCATCAACCGTTCCGGCGCAGAAGTCGTCGCGTACCTCGACCAAAACAACAAACTCGTGCTCAAGGGGACGGCGGCACAGGATACCGAAAATCCCGACTTTGTTATCAGACACGTCGAGGATTCAGGACGCTTTTTAGCGGGCTACGCCGGCGTGCTTACCGGCAGCGGTGCAGAAAACGCCTACGACTGGCAGCAGCCCGATGCGGTGAACGTACTGTCGCAGGAAGGCGCACAGTATGCCGTTTCCCCCATTGCGCACCCCTCCGGCTGGATGGAAATCAATCCGGTTGTGGTAAGCGATTTACAGAATATCGCCGCCGGTTACCCCAGTCCTGAAGGCATCCCCTATCCCGGAGACAACCGCGCCGCCGTCGCTATCGCAAAGATACGGAATACGCCGGTTATGGTCGGCAACACTCGCACCTTCGATGAATTCTTCGCCGAAGCTGTTACCGATATGGGCTTAAAGGGTGAACAGTCCGAGCTTGCGTTGAATACGCAAACCGCTATCGGCAAGGAACTCCGTGATATGCGCGACTCGATTTCCGGTGTCAACATCGACGAAGAATTGGCGGATATTATTAAATTCCAGCACGGCTACAATGCGACTGCTCGTTTTGTCGCTACCGTCAACGAGATGCTCGATACGATCATCAACCGCCTTGGTGTCTAGGCCATGGGTAAATATATCAGGGGGCGGTGACTAATCGAAGCCGCAGAATAAAAGCGGCAGGAAAACCATTTGAATCGCGAAGCGATTCAACTCTGGTTGGACGGCCGCTTTTATTCTGCGGGCTATATCACACTACCCCTGATATATTTACCGGGAAAAAGGAGTAAGTATGCAACGGATTAGTTCAAATATGCAGCATTCGGATAGCAGCTATTCGGTGCGGAGGCAGGAAAGTAGGCTGCACAAGGTAAACAGTCAACTCAGTACTCAGCGGCGTATTCAGCAGCTTCGTGATGATCCTGTTGCGGCTGGACACTCGGTACGCTATAAATCGCTTCTGGCACGGCTTGACCGCTTTGAAAAAAATGCCAAGACGCTCAACGACCAATATAAGGTTGCGGAGGCGCCGATGCAAAGCGCACTCAACATTATGCAGCGGCTCCGCGAACTTTCCGTAGCGGGTGCAACCGGCACTTATACTGCTTCGGATCTTAAAAAGATGGCGCCGGAAGTAGACGAACTGTTATACGAGCTTGTTCAAACGGCGAATAGTTTTAGCGCGGACGGCACCCGTCTCTTTGCCGGTACTAAAAGTTTTACCGAACCTTTTGAGATTGTGATGGGCGATATCGACGGCGCGGGTTCCGCCGTTATCACCAATGTACGGTACAACGGTTCCATCGACACCAAACAGGTGGAAAGCGATGAGCTTTCATTTATGGATGCGAATCAGGCGGGGAACCGTATCTTTTGGGCGGAACGGCAAACGCTCTTTTCTGCAACCGATGCACGGAACTTCATCGTGCAGCAGGACAGCGCCATCGAGGTGGACGGAGTAACTATCCCGCTCATCGCGGGCGATAATGTCTATGCGATTATGTCTAAGATCAACAGTTCAGGTGCAGCGGTTAAGGCTTCGCTCGACCCTGTTACCAACGGTATGAATATCGAAACCACCGATGCACGGCAACTCTGGCTGCGCGATGCAGGCGAGGGAAACGTGCTCGCCTCGCTCGGCATTGTGAAACCTCAGCAGCGGCCGCCGTACAACCTTGCCGATTCGGTGCGCGTTTCCGGCGGTTCGCTTTTTGATGCGGTAATCGCGATGCGTAATGCGATGTATGCAGGCGACCATGAATCGCTCGGCGGCAAAGTACTCGGCAGTGTGGACGGGGCTATCGACAACCTCGCAGCGCGGCTTGCGGAAAACGGTTCCCGCTATGAACGCGCGGAAGCGGCGCTCGCCCGTTTGAATATGCAGATACCGAACGTAACGGGAGCGGAATCCCGCGAAGCCGATTTGGATTTGACACAAGCGATTTCCGATCTTAAAATGTATGAGTATACTCATCAAGCATCGTTAAGCACGGTCGGCAATTTATATAAAAACACGCTGCTCAATTATTTAAGATAACGATGACAAAAGAAAGGGAGTTTTAGTATGGAAATAAAAACGAAGGCGTTGGGTACGGTTCAGATTGAAGAAGATCAAATCATCACCCTGTCTGAAGGTTTTTACGGATTTAAAAAGTATCACCGCTTTGCATTGCTCGATGCGAAGCAAAAGCCGTTTATATGGATTCAGTCGCTTGACGATGCGCAGCTTGCCTTTATTGCCATCGATCCTTTTATCTTCCGGCCTGACTATGAACTGGATATCGATGACAGTTTGCTTGAGCCGCTCGGTATTGAGTCTCCGTCAGACGTACTGGTGTTCGCATTGGTTACCGTTCCGTCAGACGGCTCGGCAATTACGGCAAATTTGCAAGGGCCGCTCATTATCAATAAAAAGAATAAAAAGGCAATGCAGCTGGTCATCGGCGGGGAAAAATGGAAGACTAAGCATGATATCGTCGCTGAAATGAAACGCGGAGGTTCGTCATGTTAATCCTTTCCCGAAAGACAAACCAAAAAATCCGCGTCGGCGATTCAATTGAAATTACCGTTATTGAAGTACGGGGCGATCAGGTTAAAATCGGCGTTGAAGCCCCCCGCTCCGTCAAGGTATTCCGCGAAGAAATTTACGACGAAATTCAGCGCGAAAATAAAGCGGCACTCGCGACCGGCAATATCGATTCGCTCTCTCAACTGGGGTTGAAGTAAAAAGAAAAATCTTAATCCGTATAAGAAGCGGAGAAAGTCAATTCACAATTAAGAATGCATAATTATGAATTATTACCGGCTATTTTTGCATTCGTGCTGTATAAGAGATGTATACTAACGGAGGCAGAAGATGATAAGAGAATCCCCTGAGTGGAACAATCTTCTCTGCGTACGAATAAAAACCTTTTTAAGATTACTTCATATTTTTCCCTGTTTGCCGATATTGAGTAAAGATGAGCCTCTAAAAACTGTAGTTTGTAGAGGCTCGCCAGAGAGGTTCTTATGATTAGAGGTTGGTACACTGCGGCAAGCGGTATGAACGCTCAGCAAAAACAGTTGGACGTTATCGCTCAGAATTTAGCAAATGCCGATACGACAAGCTATAAACGGGACGTTGCGACTCATAAAAATTTTCCCGAATTGCTGATACGGCGCTTAAATGATGACGGCGTTGTTAAAAATCCCTTTGGTTCGTCAGACATTGCGCCCATTATCGGAAAACTCGGCCTTGGGGTGGAGCTGAATGAAATCTTTACCGAGTTTGAGCAGGGTTCCTTAAAGCAGACCAATGCGGCCTCCGATCTCGCGCTTGAAGGCAAAGGCTTTTTCTGCGTGGAAACCCCTTACGGTGAACGGTATACCCGCAACGGGAACTTTACCGTCGGCGTTGAAGGCTATTTGATGACAAAAGAAGGCTATCCCGTCCTTGGGGAAAACGGACGTATTTTTTTACAGGACAAGGAATATAAGGTAAACCAAAACGGAGAGGTCTATGCGCGGCCGATGACCGAACCTGATTCGGATGCAACGCTGACCGACCGGCTCAAAATCGTTACCTTTGAAAATGACCGGTATCTGAAAAAGCGCGGTTCCAGTTTTTATCTTGACACACCCGTGTCGGGGCCTGCTATCGCTGCGGAGGGCGGCGACCGTCCCGTTGTAGTACAGGGCTTTGTCGAAGCTTCAAATATTAAGGTAGTCAACGAGATGGTACGCATGATCGAAGTAAACCGTGCGTATGAGGCAAATCAAAAGACAATTCAATCCGAAGATACAATGATGAGTAAACTTTGGAACGAGGTTGCGAAAGTAAAATAGCGTAGGAGAATAAGATGGTAAGAAGTTTATGGACAGCCGCAACCGGCATGAACAGCCAGCAAGCAAATATCGATACCGTTGCAAACAACCTTGCAAACGTGAATACCAGCGGTTTTAAAAAGCAGCGGGCGGAGTTTGAAGACCTGCTGTATCAGACCATTCGGGCGGCGGGAACACCTGCAACCGAAGATACGATTACACCTGTCGGCGTTGAGATGGGGCACGGTGCAAAGCTCGCCGCAACGCAGCGGAATTTTGAACAAGGGTCGCTGCAGAACACAGGTGTTTCTACCGATGTGGCTATTGCAGGAGAGGGCTTTTTCCGTGTGCTGCAATATGACGGTACCTATGCCTATACGCGGGACGGTTCCTTTAAAATCGATGCCGACCGGCAGTTGGTAACCTCAAACGGACTCCGCTGTTTGCCGGAAATTATTTTCCCGGAAAACTATCTTCCGCACACAATCGCAATCAGCCAAGACGGCCGGGTGTCGGTGCGGGTAGGGGAGCAGGATGATCCGGTAGAAGTAGGTCAGATTGAGCTGTACCGCTTCCAGAATCCGGTCGGGCTTTTCGCTCAAGGAAGCAATTTGTTCCGGCAAACTCCGGCATCGGGTCAGGCTATCGCAGGGCGCCCCGGCTTTAACGGCTTCGGCAAAACCGAGCATAAATTTTTGGAAATGTCGAACGTCTCTACCGTCAGCGAAATGGTCAACATGATTGTCGCACAGCGTGCCTATGAATTTAACTCAAAAGCCATCCAAACCAGCGACAATATGCTCGGTACCGCAGTCGGCTTAAAGCGGTAGTATTCCTTTTGTGCGAAATTTTTCTGAAATTTCGCATATTTTTTTATTGTAGAAAACGGGCAACCATTATTCTGCGGGCTGTTAAAAAAACAGTCTGGTGCGGTTGCCCTGATTGAAAGGAGCGGATTTGATGATTGAAGCGGTAAAGCAGAATATCTATACGGTACAGCAGCAGTCGGTAGCACGGGATACTTCCCACACAAAAGGAGCTCGTCCGGCGAACAAACATGCTGCAAAAAACACGCAGAGCTTTTCTCAGTTGCTCGATTCCTTAAAGACCGAATCCGCCCGTTTTTCTACAGCGAAGGAATCCGCTCATTCAAATCTTTCGACACGGCTTCCGGGTGAGTATCTAAGCTCATTTGAAATCGTCAATCCTACCGATGCAGATCGTGCGGCTCAACCTAAGGGTATGGGCGCCGTTTCTGCGGCACAGCACTCCGGTGCAAAGGCCACTATCGATAAAACCTCCGAACTGTATCAGCAAGCCCTTGAGCTTGAATCCTACTTTGTCAAAATCATGCTCGATTCCATGCGGAGTACGCTCGGCAAAAATAGCCTCACCGGAAAAGACAGCTTTGCCGGTAAAATGTACGACGATATGATGTACGAAGAGCTTTCCCGCACAATGACCAAAAATGCAGGGCTCGGCCTTGCCGATCAAATATACTTACAGCTGAACGGGCGAGCGTAAGGAAATCTCTGTCCCAGCAATTCTTGTTAAAGCCTTGAAACGCCGGTTAATTCAGAAATGAATTAATCGGCATTTTTTTATTCTTGACATTGATAAAAAGTTAGCGTAGGATAACTGTTATTTTTAGATACACGAATGCCTATCTATAGGACATCTCTCAAAACTATAAAAGGATATGATGATGAATGAACAAAAGCATACTCCGCCTCTGCAATTAGGTGCTATACAAGAGACGATGCTGATACCGGTTACGATAAAAGCAACTGAGACTCAGCGGAAAAATGCGAGGATTAAAGATTATACCGCTGTAAAAATTCTTGAGACCTTGCAGTGCGATACTTCAAAATACGACAAATTTATGAGCCATGAGGGAGTTATTGCACGCACGATTATGTTTGACCGGGAAGCTGCCTCTTTTATTGCAGCGCATCCTGATTGTACTGTACTTAATCTTGCGTGCGGACTTGATGACCGATTCTCCCGTGTCGATAACGGAACTATCCGCTGGTTCGATCTTGACCTTGCCGACAGCATGGCGGTACGGCGGCAGTTCTTCTCCGATACC
The DNA here is from genome assembly GCF_024181185.1 of Treponema sp. OMZ 906. Classification (NCBI taxonomy): domain Bacteria; kingdom Pseudomonadati; phylum Spirochaetota; class Spirochaetia; order Treponematales; family Treponemataceae; genus Treponema; species Treponema sp. OMZ 906. The sequence continues at coordinate 760,592 of NZ_CP051196.1, forward strand.
GATCGGAGAAAGATGCTCACCGGATCCGTACTTGATACTGCATGGGTTACCGCGGTAAAGAGTTCCGGTAACTACAAGGAACCCTCTTATGTATTGATCATAATAGAAGGGCTTCTCATGTATCTGACGGAAGCCGAGGTTAAAGAGACCTTTGACATTATTGCAGACTTTTTTCCAGAAGCACAGATTATCACTGAGCTGATGTGTAGAGCCACAGCAGGATTCTCGAAGCACCACGATACCGTTAAACACACCGGTGCGGTATTCCGATGGGGAATCGATAACGGTACTGAGCTTGAAGAGCTGTGCCCAAAGCTGAAGCTGCTTAAAGAAGAAAGCTTTAATCTGGAAATGAGCAAATACACATTCCGCGGCTGGCTATTCGGTAATCTGCCTAAGTTCAAGCGGCTGAATAATAGGCTTGCGGTATTTGGAGTGAAGGCTTACTCTCCTACCCCCCACCGTTTCGGTATAGACTTCAATATCCCCCGACACGGAATGCAGGGGGATTAAACGATCCGTACTACTGAATTAAAAATACTGCCGTTTTGCCTCTGCACGGGGATGCAAAATCCATTCTACATCGGCATCGGTAAGCGTCATATTATAGAATTGTTTATAATATTCTTTTATTTTTTGATTCATATCGATATCGCCGAAAAGGTCGGGACGGGCTGTTTTTGCAAACCACCACATAGCAAGCGGAGTATCGGTTGTAGGCGGCCACCAACGGTGCATTCCAAAGGGAAACTTAAATACCTGCCGGTTTTTGACCGCATTTATGCCGCTCCAATCATGTCCGGGAGCTGCAGTGTTGTTGTATAAATTATCCGGTGTCTTATCGGAAAAGGTTAAGATAAAGACCTGATCAGGCTGCCATTCATATATTTGTTCCATATTGATAGCTCCCTGAGTTGCCTTCCCGCCAAGGTTTATTCCGCCCAGCAAGTTCGCCCAGTATTGCCCGAATGATTTTTTTCCGGCAGAGGCGATGGTTGTGTCCGAATACTTACTGATAAACAAAATCTTATTCGGAGAGGGGAGCGGATGTTTTTCAATTCGAGCTTTAATTTCCTTTTCAACTTGTTCGCCGTAGGCAATAATCTGTTGAGCAGGGCTTTCCATTTGCAGCGTTTGAGCCATTGTATCCATCCATGACTTGAGGGTTACAAGCGGGCTTGCATCCCATCCGGTACTCGGATGTGCTAAGGCTACAGCAGCAATCCCGGCTTGCTGGAGCGGTGCGGCAACCGATGCATCCATATAAAAGACAACATCCGGCTTGAGCTTTATCAATTCTTCCAAGTTGAGCTTTCCGCCGGTATAAAACGCAGAGGAAATATTTTGAAAGTCCGGGGCATATTTTGAAAATATGCTGTACTTTGCTCCGTTGACGGAATCGGGAGAGACCCCGACAATATTGTCGGTCTTACCCTGTTGAAACACGGTTAGAACCGTCGGCGCAGGCAGCGGACCTAATACAACGATTCGTTCGATCTTATTGGGAACCTCTACCGAATTTCCCTTAAAGTCCACAACCGTATGAGTTCCTTCTGCAGCACTCATCGCCGCGGTTCCGGCTGTCTTTGCCGGTTCATCTTTTTTACCGGCGCCGTAGACACCGCCCAACACAATAGAAAAAAACAATACCGTTATTAGTAGTTTTTTCATACCTTACACTCCTTCTGGTAAGTTAATTTTTTACTTCGCTAAAGATACCGCCGTTACAGCGCTGTACGGTATCCCTTTATACGAAGCCTGAAGAATATCAACGTGCACCTGAAAAACATCTTCCATTATCTCTGCGTTAATAACCGCCTCCGATTGCCCGAATATACTTTCTCCGCTGCGGGAGAGAATGAGCGACTTGTCGGAAATACGCAGGGCATGGGCGGGGTAATGCGTATTGAACACACAGCATAAGCCGTCAACTTTTGCAAGCCGGTGAACCGTTTCCAAAATGATAAGCTGGTTGCGGAAATCCAAGTTTGATTCAGGTTCATCCAGCACCAGCATCTCCGGCTTGCTGCACAGCGCCCGGGCGATCAGCACCATTTGCAGCTCCCCGCCGCTTAAACGGTTGCAATACTTGCCGCGTAAATGGGAAATGCCTACGGCTTCCATCGCTTCTTCGCAGTATTGTCTATCCTTTTGTCCCGGTACGCCGAACAATCCGATGTGTACACTGCGTCCCAATAGAATCATCTCCTCTACGGTAAAAGCAAAGGGGAGATATTTTGCCTGCGGAACATAGGCAATACGTCTCCACAGCTGTTGTGCAGGAATTTCTACAATATTCTGTTCGTCAATCGTACTAGTGCCGGAATTCCATTGCAGCATCCCCATCATGCAGCGGAGCAACGTTGTTTTTCCGACACCGTTGGGGCCAAGGATGGATAATATCTGTCCACTTTCTATCGAAAAAGAAACATCCCGTAAAACCGGTGCGCCGCCTTTAAATGTAAATGTCCCATTGTGAACCGCGAATATCACTTCCAGCCGCCTCCCGTCCGTTTTAGCAGTATGATAAAGAAAGGAGCTCCTACAAGGGCTGTCAGAATGGAAAGGGGAATTTCCGACTGCGTTGCACTGCGGGCGACTGTATCTAACAGCAGCATGAACACAGCACCGATGCTGGCGCTTGCAGGAATAACCCGCCGGTTATCACTTCCGAAGAGCATCCTGCATACATGGGGTACCACGAGTCCTACCCAGCCGATTTGTCCGCACATAGAAACACTGGAAGCAATAACCGCAGCCGATGCGATAATGATCAATAAGCGTATTTTTCGGAGATCGATCCCCATAGACTTTGCTTCATCATCAGATAAGGTGAGAATATTGCATTTCCATCGTGCAAGGATTAAGATTACCGTTCCTGTTACAATAATCGGCGCTCCTACGGCTAAACCTTTCCATGTGGCATTATTCAGACTTCCAAGCAGCCAATAGGTAATTGTCGGGAGTTTTTCTTCAGAATCTGCCGTGTATTTAATGAGTGATACCATTGCCTGGAATAGCGCAGACACCACAACGCCTGCTAATACCAGCATAACAATGGAGTTCTGCTGCTTTATTTTTCCTGCTTGATAGGTAAGGTATAGGGCAAGGATACCGAAAACAAGAGCACTGAGCTGTACAATCAGCAGGCGTTGATCTGCCAGCAATGCCAGTGCGGCGCCGAAACTTGCCCCTGATGCTACTCCCAGCGTATCGGGTGAAACCAGAGGATTGGAAAGCAGCGCTTGTAACCCTGCTCCGGCGCTTGCCAATGCACAGCCGCAGAGCAGCCCTAATAGGATGCGGGGCAGTCTGATGCCGATAATAATGTGGGCTTCAACATTATCTTTTGCCAATGCGATATTATTGTGTGTAATGAACTGTATAATTGCGCGAATAGTACTACTTGCCGGCACCGAATACCGTCCGATAGAGAGGCTGATCATCATTGCAATAAGCGGCGCTAAAAATAAGAGACATCCAAATAAAACAGGATACTGCCGTCGGTTCTCTTTTTTGATCATTGTTGACATTGAAAAAAAGTTAGCATAAACTAACCATGTATTCTGTTGCCGTTGCAACAAAGAAGGAAAAAATGCTTAATTTTTGCACAGCTTTTTTAGCGCATTCTGCGGTATTTAAAGGTATCCCTGCTCAAGAAATTGATAAAGCTGTTTCCTGCCTTCACGGATTTTACCGGTTACTTGAAAGCGGACAGGAAGTACATCCTATAGCTGATACTATCCCTTACGCAGGCATTGTGATTACCGGCTGCATTCATGTAGAACAAATCGGTGTTGATGGGAAGATCATACTGCTTAAGCAAGTGCAAAGGGGAGACCTGTTCGGCGCAGAACTCAGTTGTTTAGAGCGGACAAATCCGTTTTTACGTATGGTAAGTGCTCAAAAATCAAAGGTGCTGTTTATCAAAGTGCCGTCTGCACAAAATAAGACGTGCCGAACCTGTCCGTATAAGATGACTGTTTTAGAGAATATCCTCAGGGAAGTTGCACGTGATGCAGTATATCTGAATCTGAAAATTCAGCTTCTTTCACAGCCGACACTTCGTGATAAACTGCTGTTTTACTTGAATGTAATGCATGACTCGCAGCACTCTCATGCTTTTACGATCCCGTTTACGCGGGAAAAACTTGCACAGTTTATTTGCGCGGACAGAAGTGCGGTATCGCGGGAGTTGAGCCGTATGCAGCGCGAAGGTATTATCACAATTGAGGGGAAACAGATCAAGTTTGTGTTGCACCGGCAACAGACGGTAAACGGATAAATCCGGTATAAGTAATGTATGGAAGATTTAAAGGCTATTTTGGATATAAACCGTTCGTTGTATAAAAGATTCGGCTTACCGCTGCCGATTTTTGATGAGCTTATTACAGGCTTCCGCTGGATTATGACAGCTGATACCGACTCACATATAAGCCTTGCGTTGCATGTTGAAGAAAATATAAGCCCTGAACAATATGCGAAAATTGCAGCGGAGCTTTACGGTAAGCCGGTAGACGTATGTATCGAGATACTGCTTGAACGGCGGAGTCCTCAGTTGAGGAATCTCATCGTAAGTTTAAGCAGTTTGATGAGTAAGCCGCTTAATACGGCGGAGCTTCTGGCTAAGCGCGGCATTGTGAGGACGGAAGGTCTGCAATTCCGGTATCAAACGGAAGGAAAAAAGGTCGGGCTTATCGGATTCGGTGTTTATATCAACCGTTTTTTGAACCGCTGTAAAGAATTTCATGTGTTCGATTTACGGAAACCGGAAGCAATTCTAAGTTATCGTTATAAAAACGGACTGCAGCGGTTTCCGGAAGGCATACAATGGCATCTTGGACACAATGCCGCTGATTTTTGCGATATACTCAGTACGCTTGATATTATCATTATGTCAGGCAGTACTATTGTGAATAATTCATATACGGCATTGCGGCAAGCGGGATCCAATGCAGAAATTGTAGGCTTGTACGGACCGAGTTGCGAGCTCTGTCCCGACTACTTTTTTGAGCAAGGGTATAACTATATGTTCAGTACCTCGGTTAGGGATAAGGAAACGTATTTGAAGACTGCCCTCGGTGCAGAGCAGACATACCGTGAATTTGACTACATGGATACTTATGAACTTGAAAGGAAAAGGGCATCTCTCAATTAACAATCGAGGTGTAGAGATGTCCTTCTCTATAAAACTTTCTGTAGGAGATTATGATGTACGAAGCAGGACATGTTTTTTTAGCAAGAATCGGTAAAACGACGCTTCGGCCGGGCGGTATTGAGGCTACCGAATGGCTAATCGATCAGGCTGCTATAACACAGAAGACAAAGGTGCTTGAGGTTGCGTGCAATAGAGGGCGCACCATGATTCAGTTGGCAAAGAAATTCGGTTGTGCCGTTACAGGTGTCGATCTTGATGAAAATGCCTTACAAAATGCGAAAGCCAATATCGAAAAAAATAATCTACAAGATAAACTTACACTGATACACGGCGATGCAACAGCATTACCGTTTGAAGATAATAGTTTTGATGTTATTATCAATGAAGCAATGCTGACCATGCTGGTGGGCGACCGCAAAGACAAAGCACTCAAAGAGTATTTCCGTGTGCTTAAACCGGGCGGTAGAGTAGTAACGCAGGATGTTTTTTTTACCGTTAAAGATGCGGCACAGCAAAAGGAACTCAGAATGGGTCTAAGCAAGACTATTAACGTAAACGTCGAGCCGCTCGATGCCGAGGGGTGGGAGAGCCTTTTTTCCCGGAACGGATTTACCGTAACGCAGAAGCGCGGAATGATGACCCTGCTCAGCCCCCGCGGTTTGCTCCGAGATGAAGGCTTGTGGAATACGCTGCATATTATCCGGTGCGCACTCAAGAAAGAAAACAGAGCAATGTTCTCCAAGATGTACCGTTACTTCAACGGACACAAGTACGAACTGGGCTATATCTGCAACGCAGGCGTAAAATCGGCAGCGGTCTAATGCTTAGTGTTCAACTCAAAGCCTCGCCGCCGCTTATTCCGCTGTATTTGCGCCTGCCGTTTCGGTGTAAACCTCTTTGTTGAGTACTTCCAGTGAAAGCTTTGTTCCTTCCGGAACGGTGTATGGTACTGAACATGCGCCGCCCGGATGCCGGAATGAGGTAAGGAGATCTTTATCCCCGTTGGGATACGCTGCATAGAGCGAAACGGTAAAGGGATAGGGAAACTCTGCCAGTGTTGTTTTAAGGATGCCGGATACCATACCGTTTGCCGATTCCGGTAGGGAAACGGTCAGTGTTACCGGAGAAAATACCGGAACTCCACTCTGTGCTGCGGCGCTTTGCTGTTGTACGGTAATATCCGTTCCCGTGGTACTACCTGCTGTAAAGGCAAAAGTTACCGCAGCTCTCTGCATTACCTGATATATTTTTTTTAGATCGGCACCGGCCATATCGGGAACTTGGGTTGTTTCCGCTTGCGTTCCCTTGCTTACTACAAAGGTCAGTTCCATATTATTCGCAATCGGAGTTCCCGCTGCGGGCTCCTGCTCAAGGATGGTTCCTGCGGGTTCGGCGCTGTATTTTGTCAAATACGGCTGTTTAATCTGGAGGTATTGGCGGCTGCCGGAGGTAAACAACTCCCGTATCCGATTTTGTACATCTTCAATATTCTCTCCGATATAGTTCTGTACCGTATCGATGACAGTTCCTTGGCTTACTACCAGCTCGATCCGCTTGCCGCCTTTGACGATAGCTCCCGGGCTGGGATCCTGTTCAAGGATAAGCCCTTTTTCGTCTGCTTTTTGAGAATAGCGGAGTTGAATGCGCGGATAGAGTTCACGCGCCTGTAAATCGAGCAGCGCTTCGGGTAAATCTTTACCGACAACATTCGGCACCATCACCTGTTCGGCGCTTTTTAACGAAATAAAAAAGACCAGCGTCGAAACCGCAATAAAAACGATGAGCATCACCAACGATGTAATAACAATTGTTTTTCCGTTTCCGCTGATATCATCAGCAATATCACCTACACTCATACTTAATCCTTAGATTTATGTTTCCGGAAGTGACCGGAGCGTTGTTCCGATAAAGCCGGCAGCCCCGTTTAAAAAATCCTTCCATTGCATTGCTTTTTTTGTTTCCTTCTGGAGTACCTGTACCGCTAAAATACCCTTGCCTGTTTGTACCAATACGCCTTCCCGTTTATCAATGCTGAGTACCAGTCCCGGCGTTTCGGGAGATTCCGCCGCTGCGTTCCCCGTATACGGATGCGCCTGTATAATAGAAAGTTTTGAACCCATCCAATAGGTAAAGGCTCCCGGCCACGGGGTATAGGCGCGTATTTTCCGGTCTATTGCGGCGGCATCGTCTTGCCAGCACAGTAATCCGCTGTCTTTTTCCAACAGCGTACAATAGGTTGCCGCTGCATGATTTTGCGGTGTTGCGGTTACGGAACCCGTTTCTACCGTTTTAAGCGCTTGCACGATGAGTGAAGCACCGAGTTCTGCACAGCGGGTTAAGAGCGTTTCGGTCGTATCGGACGGTTCAACCGGCAGCTCTTTTTGAATGATGATGTCTCCCGCATCCATTTCCTGCGCCATATACTGAACGGTTACACCGGTTATGCTATCTCCTGCAAGGATTGCTGCCGGTACCGGACTCGGCCCTCTCCATCGGGGCAGTAGGGACGGATGAATATTGAGCGCACCGTGCGGAAATAAAGCTAACGTCTTCGGGCCGAAAATCTTTCCATACGCAAAACATACCAGTACATCAGGCCGGAGCGCCGCTACGGCTTCACGGAACTCTGTGTTTAATTTCTCCGGTGTAAAGACCGGTACCTCTTGAGCGATGACGCCACGTTCTTTTAGTTCGGCAACCGCCTGCGCTATCGCAGCGTCCGCATATTTTTTACCGCGTCCGACACGGGCGGGCGGAGCGGTCAGCACACCGGCAAGAGGATATACCTTCGCGATTGCCTGTAATGCGGGGATTGCGCACTCAGGGGTTCCGGCAAAAAAAACGTTCATTATGCACGCGCCCGCTTTTTTGCTTCACGCTGTTTTTTGCGCTCTTGCTGTTGAGTGAACTTTGCAACGAGGCTATCCCGTTCTTTTTCGGATAACCGATCGATGAAAAGGACTCCTTCAAGGTGATCATACTCATGCTGGATAACCCGCGCGAGTAAACCGGTTGCTTCTATCGTCCTGCGCCGTCCATTCATATCCTGATATTGCACAGTCACGGCTTCGGGGCGGACAACGTCCGCATATATTTTAGGGATGCTTAAACAGCCTTCTTCGTAGCTGCATTGCTTTTCCGAAGTGCCGACAATGAGCGGATTAATGAATACCCGTTCAATACCGTCATCGATTTTTACGATAAAAAGTCTTACATTTTTTCCTATTTGAGGCGCTGCCAAACCGATACCTTTGTCAGTATCCATCGTTATAAACATTTCCCGTATCAGTTCATGCAAGGCTTCATCAATATGCTCTACCGGCTTTGAGGGCTGCCGGAGCGTTTCTTCACCTAAATATAGTACCTTCATCGCGCATCATAGTACAAAATTTATGCCGTGCGGTCAATGTGTTTACAAAGTGAACGTACCGGAAATCTCTGTCCCGCACCTATCAGCTACTTGACTTTTTTGGGGTTATTTGGCATTATCGCCTGTATTCACGGTGGGTGTAGTTCAGTGGTAGAGCGCCAGATTGTGGATCTGGTTGTCGTGGGTTCGAACCCCATCACCCACCCTTTTACGTTTATGCTTGATGCGCAGACGCTTATAAATCAGTCTGTTTTGGGCATAACGGAAAATGCGCCTGTAGCTCAGTTGGATAGAGCAACGGACTTCGAATCCGTAGGTCGCACGTTCGAGCCGTGTCGGGCGCACGTTTTTTACTCATTCATATTTTTTTACAAATCCCGTTACTCATCACCGGACAAGTCTTTTATATACAGCAGCCCTTTCTGCTCAAAACCTTCCCGTTCAAGTAGCGCAATCAAATGAGCCGGTGTGCAAAAGTCGGCAAATATCAGTACATCAGCCAAAGATTTAGCATACATACAGGATCGCTGTAGAAGCTCTTTACCGAGTCCAAGCCCCCGATACTCAGGCAATACCCGCAAGAACGGAATGCAAAAACTTTCGTTAAATGGAAAAGCAACGATGGAGCAAACCCCGCACAACCCGTTTTCATTGTATGCAGTGATATACACAGCATTATGCTGAGTTGTGCCATACTTCTGTCCGGCTGCGGCACAAACATTCGCGTCAAAAAATGATGTGTATCCAAGTAGTCTACCCGCTTCAAATGCTGCCTTTTCATCAAAGTCGTCAAAGGATATTATCTTATCACTGTCCTCGGAAGTTGCTTCCGTTTTACGGATAAAATTCCGCAAAAGTTCGGTATTCAACGCATCGTATTTTTCAATCAGAAACGTAAAATCTTCCTGTAAAAGCTGACTGTCTGTTTCATCTTCAAAACTGATTTTTTCCAATCCCCAAAGTTTTCTCAGATCATTGTACCATTCGTAAACAGCAGCTTTCATCTGCTGATCCTTGAACCGGTACCATTCACGTTCAACGATAGGCGCGGTTTTCAGTACTTCTTTATACCGGCGAAAGACGCCTTTCCGCTGTCCGAGCGCATTGAGCAATGCCTCCCGCAGCAGAGGGTTATGTACCTGCGCCGTAAACTGTTCCATTACATGGAAGCCTTGAGCGGAAGTCCAGTCGGGGAGATCGTAATAGCGTTGATCGTCGATAACTGTCCCATAATCATCATCAATCTCATCCATATCGACACAGATACCTTCGAGCGCATCGAATAAAAGAATTTCCGTTTGATTTTCCATCGCAAATATAATGTCATCGATTATTTCAGGTGATAAAATAAATGTCATACCATTTGATTATATCATAAAATAAGTGTAATATGTAATGAATTATCTCTAGGGCATCTCTAAAAACTCGGTTAGCTTTTTAGAAGTTCCCTCTGAAAGATGGGAGGTCGTATATGAGCGATATTGTGTATATTGAAGGACGTGAGATTCTCGATTCTCGCGGAAATCCTACGGTTGAAGTTGATGTTGCATTGAGCGACGGCAGTTTCGGACGCGCCTGTGTTCCGTCCGGAGCGTCTACCGGCGAGTTTGAAGCGTTGGAGATGCGCGACGGCGATGCAAAACGCTACGGCGGCAAGGGTGTATTAAAGGCTGTCGATAACGTAAATACCATTATTGCGGAAGAGCTTGAGGGAATGGATGCCTTGGAACAGGCTGAAATCGATCAGACTATGCTTAATCTGGATGGGACACCGAATAAGTCAAAACTCGGCGCCAATGCGATGCTCGGCGTTTCGATGGCAGTGGCTCGCGCCGCCGCCGACTATGTCGGTTTACCGTTGTACCGCTACTTGGGCGGTGCACATACCTTGCAAATGCCCGTACCGATGGCAAATATCATCAACGGCGGCAAGCATTCCGACAACAAAATCGACTTTCAGGAATATATGGTGATGCCGATCGGCGCCGAGTCCATTCACGAAGCGGTGCGCATGACGGCGGAAGTTTTCCATGCGTTAAAAGGCCTTTTAAAGGCGGACGGTAAGGCAACCTCCGTCGGAGATGAAGGCGGTTTTGCCCCGGATATCGATAACGAAGCGGCGCTGGAATATATTATGAAGGCAATCGATAAGGCAGGCTACAAGCCGCGCACCGATATTGCCATCGCGCTCGACTGTGCTTCTTCCGAATTGTTCGATGAGGGCGGACGCAAGGGCTATAAATTCTGGAAGTCAAATCCTGGCAAGCTGTTCACTGCGGATGAGATGATCGAAATCTATAAAAAGTGGATTAATACCTATCCGATTGTTTCTATCGAAGATCCGCTCGATCAAAATGATTGGGAAGGCTATGCACGTTTAACTAAAGAACTTGGCAGCAAAATTCAGATTGTCGGCGACGACTTCTTTGTCACCAACACCGAACGGTTGCAGCGCGGTATTAAAGAAAAGGCTTGTAACTCTATTCTGATTAAGCTCAATCAGATCGGTACCGTTACCGAAACCATCGATGCGGTACGAATGGCGCAGAATGCAGGCTATACTGCGGTTATCTCTCACCGTTCAGGCGAAACCGAGGATGCGTTTATCGCCGACCTTGCCGTCGCAGTAGAAGCGGGGCAGATTAAGACCGGTTCGATGAGCCGCAGTGACCGTATTGCAAAGTACAACCAGCTGATGCGCATTGAAGAAGAACTCGGCTGCCAAGCCCGCTATGCAGGCGCCGCAACCTTCGCACGCTACGGATTTTAACATTTAGTCTCACATTCTTAATTATCCATTCATAATTGAGAATGTGAGTAATTACCCATTACAAATTACCAATTACTAATTGATTTATAGGAGAAGTTATTTATGAAAAAGATTATTGCAACAGACAAGGCGCCGGCCGCAATCGGACCGTATTCGCAAGGAACAGCCGCAAATGGCTTTATCTTTACCTCCGGCCAGCTGCCGATCGATCCCGCTACGGGCGCTTTTGTTCCGGGCGGCATTGCCGAACAAACTCGCCAATCGCTGATGAACCTGAAAGCGGTACTCGAAGCAGGTGGTAGCAGTTTGGACAAGGTGCTTAAAACAACCGTATTTTTAAGCGATATGAACAACTTTGCGGAAATGAACAAAGTGTACAGTGAGGTATTCGGTACCGGAAATTATCCGGGGCGCTCCGCGGTACAGGTAGCCCGTCTGCCGAAAGACGGACTGGTTGAAATTGAGGCGATCGCTCTTGCGTAAGTCGATGTTGGCGCTGTCGCTTGCGGCAGCGCTTGTTTTTTCCGCTTGTACAAAACAAAAAGCCGAAACTGCCTCGTCGCAAACGCCCAAAAGCGCATCGACGGTACCGGTTGAAGCACAGCCTGCAAATCATTGGAAATATTTTTCCATTGGTGACAACGGTTCCGTGGAATTTAAAAATGCCGATGCCGTTTCCGCAATACCTGCTGTAGTGTTTAAACCGTGGACGGAGGCGGTTCAAGTTTCCGATTTCGGCTTAAATAACGGGGATGCCGTCTTTTTAATCAATAAGTGCGGGCTGTATCCTATTCGATATTTACAATCAAATGCACAGCTTCCCGTTAGGCATGAGCTCTTTCCACACGTCACCGCCGGAGATCTCTATGTGGAGGATGGGCAGTATTTTATCCGTATCTATCAAAATTCGATCTTTTCATCGCGCGATATATCCGAAAATACACACTTCCTATTGCGTACCGATCCTGAATGCAAAGTCTATACACCCGCAGCCGATGTTGCATATCTGCATTTACCGAAAGAGGCACAATGTAAATCGCTTGAGCGGGTAGGCGGCCAATGGTATGCAAGTTTTAAAGCTGATAACGGCAGGGATGTTTCTTTCTTCTATATAAGGTGCGGTAACTTTTCCAGCTTTATGCAAGATGATGCCTATAAACATATCGAACAACTGTCTGCCGAGGGCTTTAGAGCAGCCTGCGAACCTCCGCCTTATAACCGGATGCCGGATATGCTCAAAGTGTTGGCGGACGCAATCGAAAATAATAGGGATTTGTACTTAAATGTATTCACCGAAGATTCGGCGGATGGTACTATTTTCTTTAAGTCCGCACGGAATCAAACGAACGATACGCTGGAGGAGAGGGTACCGGTAAACGTTTACGCAGTTCAGTATTCCCAAAGTGACGGTAAGCAGAATGCAGCAATCCTCTTACCTGACGGAACTTTGCTGCTCAATACGAGCGAGCACGGTATCCGCAAAGTACAACTGCCGTCTCTACCGGAAAACTTCACGTATACCGCGTTTTCCATCTCGGATACGGCGATTACTGCTGCTTGGGAAGAATCGATATTCTATGAAGTCGGCCGTGCGGGAATCTTTACCGCCGAGTTGAGCGAACTGGGGCTGTAAAAACTTCCGGAGTGGTTGCAGTGCACTCGGCTTTAATATCCCTTGTTACGGGCTTAAAGAAGCCAAGAAGCACCGAGGTACTAAATCTCTGCACGGATATTTCTTTATACGTCTTTCGGCTGTTTTACAATAAAGGGAAGACCGAGCAGCAATTCATCGAGGCTTGTGATAAGATGACGGGGACGTATCCTATCTTTATATTCAAGCAATTGCTTGAATATAAAGAGGGATTCATCGAGCATTGTACCGAGCGAACCCGGAAGTTGAATCCGTACCTGTAGTGTCCACCGCGAAATAAAGATCATCGCTTGCAGAACAACTGCTTTTTCCAAACCGTTCAGCAAGGCTCCGCTTGTGAGCGAGAAACTCCCTATCGAGAAAAGCTCTTTTCCTACCGGAATAAAAAGATGACATACGATAATACCGACCGTTGAAATACAGAGCGGTATCCAATATATTTTTTGTTTTTCTGCCAAGCAAAGTGCAAATCCGGCGCAAAAAATAACTGTTTTTGCCGGTAAGCCGGGGATAAAAAGGAGCGTTGTGAGCAAGGTAAAGCCGGTTATCAATCGAAGCTGCGGATGAGCGACGGGGTTCGTATCGTCCGGTAACTGTATATAAAGCGGAGAATCGGCATCCCGTATGTGGGCGTACCATTCGGATTCCGCTTCAAAGCTTTCGCAAAAAATACCGAGAAGCAAGGACGTTACTGAACCGATAAAGAGAAAAGGTGGCACCATATAACGGATGCCCTCTCCGAAAATAAAGAAGCGTCCGATAAAAAGCTGTATGCAGTTTGATACAAAGGCGCCTGCCATACTAATTCCGGCAAGCGATAGCGCTTTACGGGGAATCTTATGCAAGGCGTACATCATAAGTGCTGCGCCGCTTGTTCCCGCTGCCGAAAACAGGATGAGATAAGAAAAAAGCGTTCCGCTGATAAAAGCCTGTCCCAGAATTTTTATCACCGTCAGTAATAAAAACGCCGGGAACGACAGCACGTCGAGCGCTAACAGCAGCGGAACATTTGCGAGCCCTATCCGCAGAAACGGAAGCGGCTTGGGAATAACAAACTCAATAGCCGAAAGAAAAAAGCATAAAGCGCCGAAAACCGGCACCAGCGCATCCTGTTTTTTATTCATAGTATAGCCGGTTTAATGACAGCCTGAACATCCGCCGCAGCCGCCCTCTCCCGTACCGCAGCTGCTTCCGCACCCTGCAACAAAGGATTGCTGAACTTCTTCAAGCTCTTCGGGGGTGGCATCCCGCACACCGGTAACTTTTATGTCGAAGTGTAATGTCTTTCCGGCAAGCGGATGGTTCGCATCCAGCGTGATAATATCGCCGTCAATGCCGGTGATTACCACATGATGGCCACTCGTTTCAAATTCCATACCGACTTCCAGCTGTGTGTCGGGTGGAAACTGCGCGCGGCTTACCTCAAAAACGGCGCGTGGATCGATTTCGCCGTAAGCTTGCTGCGGCGATACCGTAAGCGAAAAACTTTCACCTGTTTCGCGTCCTTGAAGCGCTTTTTCCAAACCGGGGATAAGCTGGCGATAACCGTGAACATAGTCCAGCGGTCCCATCTGTTCCGATGAATCCAAAACCTTTTGGTCATCATCTTTTAAGGTATACTCAAGGGTAACCAAACAATCGTCTGCAATTTTCATGCTGAATATGATACCGATTTTTCTACGTTCGAGCAAGGCAAAAACTCGAAATGCGTTTGTCCTGAATCTGCATCTTGACCTCTATAGGCCGTTTATGCTATATTTTGAAATCAACCGTTTAGTTTTGATGGTATGCACCCGTTCATATATCATCATACAAAAATCTAGAAAATACGCGGAGTTATGTATCGTATTTAATGATAGATACTTCCGCAGAAATGTAAACAGAGGTTTTTATGTACGCACTTTTTGAATATAAAGGCAAGCAGTATAAGGCTGAACAAGGTTCCAAGATTCTGGTGGACAAAATCAACGAACCGCAGGGAACGGCTATCGATATCGATACCGTTTTACTGGTTAACAATGACGGTAAAGTGTCTGTTGGAGCTCCCTACGTTGCGGGCGCGAAAATTTCGGCAACGGTTGAAGAGAGTATGCGTGATAAGAAGGTGATTGTATACAAGTACAAGAGCAAGAAAGACTATCACCGCACAATCGGGCATCGCCAGCACTACACCTATTTAACGGTTAATTCGATTACCGGGGTGTAAGCACGGAATGATACAAGTCCTTTTGGAGCTTGATGAAAAGGAGCATCTCCTTTCCGTTGAAGCTTCCGGCCATGCGAATAGCGGCATTAAAGGACATGATATTGTGTGTGCAGCCGTAACGATCCTTTTAAGGACGACTGTACAGGCGCTCGGTTCCGTGCAAGCTGATATCAGTGCGGAGCGGCGCGGTTCGCTTTCTTTTCGGGTTCTTAACTATGACGAAACGCAAAGCGAAAAATTACGGTATGCAGCGGAGTTTTTATGGCTTGGGATAGCTTCTTTACAGGAAGAATATCCGCAAGCGGTTCAATGCAAAAAGATACAGCGGTAAGCAAGCAGATGCTTACCTGATACGAGGAGGCTACTATGGCACGGAAACGAGGCGGAAGCGGTGCAAAAAACGGACGAGATTCAAATCCTAAATATTTGGGCGTTAAGGTATACGGCGGACAGACGGTAAAAGCCGGTTCCATTTTAGTCCGTCAGCGCGGAACTCCCATCCATCCGGGCGATAATGTCGGCCGCGGCAAGGATGATACCTTATTTGCAACTGTAGACGGTACGGTTGTGTATCATCGCCGCAATGGCAGACATTTAGCATCTGTAACGCAAGCGTAGGGATGGATGAGCGGTTAATTCCGCAATGATATAGAAAACCTCTAAAAACTTCAGTTTTTAGAGGTTTCTCTTAGATTTAAGTTGCGATGTTTTAATTTCAGTCATTATAATATCAAGACTGAAATTAAAACTCGTCGGGCGATTCTAAAAATCTAACCGAGTTTTTAGAATTGCCCAGTTGTAAGCCGGCTCTAATGCCGGCTTTTTTTTCGAGAAGGAAACGAGGCGATGATTCAATTTGCGGATGAAGCTTTAATCGAAGTTTCATCGGGAAAAGGCGGAAACGGATGTATTGCGTTCCGGCGGGAAAAATACGTGCCTAAGGGCGGCCCGGCAGGCGGCGACGGCGGGCGCGGCGGCGATGTGCTGTTTGAGATTAAACGGAATATGCGCACGCTTGTGCATTTACGCCATAAGCGGGTATTCCGGGCAAAAAACGGCTTGGATGGGCAAGGTTCAAAACGGTTCGGTGCGAAAGGTGCTGACTGTATTATTCCGCTTCCGCCGGGTTGCATTATTAAAGACGCCGATACCGATGAGCTTGTCTACGATTTCGGCGACCGGACTGAGGGGCTTATTCCTTTCTTGACCGGCGGTAACGGCGGCTGGGGAAATTGTCATTTTAAAACCTCCACTAATCAAGCGCCGCGCACCGCTTTGCCGGGACAGGAGGGCAAAACCCGCCGGCTTAAAATTGAGCTGAATATCATTGCCGATATCGGGCTTGTCGGTTTTCCCAATGCCGGTAAGTCCTCTCTGCTGGATTACTTTACCAATGCCCGCCCTAAGATTGCGCCCTATCCGTTTACCACCAAAATACCGAACCTCGGCGTCCTCCGCATCGATGAGGAACAGGATATTATCATCGCGGATATACCGGGGATATTGGAGGGCGCTTCGGAGGGAGTCGGCCTCGGTATCCGGTTCTTAAAGCATATTTCGCGGACGGCAGGGCTGGCCTTTCTGATTGACCTTTCCGATGAAAATTATTTAACCGCGTATGATACCCTCTGCGGAGAGCTTGCAGCCTATTCGGAAGAATTGGCTGCAAAAAAACGGGTTATTATCGCTACTAAACTCGATCTTGAGGGAACAAAAGAGCGGCTCAAAACTCTGCGGGAAAAACTTTCCGATGTGCCCGTACTCGGTATTTCGGTGTTTAACCGCTGGGGCTTGGACGAGGTTCGCGATGCGTTTGTTGCGCTGGTGGAAGAGCTTGCTGCAGCGGATGCGGATAAGAGCGCTGAAGCTTCGGCGGGGGGCATATCCGGCTTTGTTCAATCCGATGCCGCTACCTTTGGTAATGATGTTACCGCCGAAGGTTTATCGGCAGATATGGCTGCGGGAGGTATGTTTGATTTTGATAGCGCTGTTGTCAGCGGTTTTAACGATAGCGCTGCAGGAAGCAACCATTCTAATGCCGCCGGCGGTGTGCAAAAGACTATCGTACCGGCTGCGGCAGATAATAACTTTATGCATGCGGAACTGGAAGACCCCGTTTACGTGCAACAGGAAGGCTTCGGCGCAACGGTGAGTTTAAGCCGCAAGCGGAAGGGTAAAAAATGAGGCTCGCCGTATTGGGCGGATCTTACAATCCTATTCATATCGGCCATTTGATGCTTGCCGATGCGGTTGCTCTCTGTTACGGGTACGACACCATAGCCTTTGTCCCCGCATTCTTATCACCCTTTAAAGACGGACACTCCGGCTGCACTGCTGACGACAGACTCGCAATGGTGAAACTCGCAATCGCCGATAATCCGGCTTTCTATTGCGAACCCTGCGAGATACAGCGGCAAGGCGTTTCATATACCATCGATACGTTAAAATTCCTAAAGAAAAAATTTCCTCAATGTGAAGGAAAAATCGGGCTGATTATCGGCGATGATTTACTGGAAGGTTTTGCTGGCTGGCGTGAAGCGGAACACATACCCGATTATGCCGATATAATAGTAGGAAACCGCATTATAGACCGGTATTCCACGGAACGAGCCGCTTCCGCGGGCAGGGTTCCTCATTTGAGAGTAGATAATGCCCTGCTGCCGGTGTCTTCAAGCGGAATACGGGCAGCCATACAAGAAAAAAAGAGCTGGCGCTATCTTGTACCTTCAGGCGTATACTCGTATATTAAAGAACATAAACTCTATGAATGATATCCGTATTGAAGAATTCATCACAGCGCTGGACAGGTATGCACGAGCCAATCTTTCCGATTACCGCTATGAACATTCATGCAGGGTTGCCTCTTATGCGGAAGAACTTGCCCGCCGGTATGGCTACGGACACAGGCTGCAACGGCTTTGTTATCTCGCCGGTATTTCTCACGATATGTGCAAAGAAAAACCTATCGGCTTTCTGCTCCGCACTGTACGGACGGATGGGCAGCCTGTTACGCCCGATGAAGCGGCAAATTCCGAGTTGCTGCACGGGCGGGCAGCAGCGGTTTTATTGCAGGAGCATTACGGGATCCATAAAAAATCGCTTTTAAATGCGGTACGCTATCATACCTCTGCTTCTACAAAGTTTGATGCGTTAGGGCGGATTATCTATATTGCAGATAAAATCGAACCCGGCCGGAAAAATTGCGATTACTTACGGGAAAAGGTTGAGCAGCTGACGCTCGATGAGCTTTTTCTTGAAGTGCTGAAAGAGGTTATCGGCTTTGTGGAGTCAAAAGGAAAAAAAGTGCAGGCGTGTACGTATAAAACATATCGGTTTCTAAAAGAGAAAAATGTTTTACAGGGTAGGCAGCAGATACCGGATATGCAGACGAAAACGATCCGTCGGGAGGCAAGGAATTGAAAGAAGGAAAAAACATCATCTTTTTATTGCTCATCTTAGCGATGCTCATTCCTTCGGGGGTGATTGTGGCACGGAATCTCAATGTTGACCCTATCAGTACCTCTCTTTCTGAGGATAATGTGCTCAAGGTATTGTTTATCATCGAAAACGACAATGTTCCTATTTCTACGAATGTTGTTGCGCACTATTCACAAACACGGCGCGCAGCAATGTTCGATATCCCTGCGAATATCGGGTTGATTTTGCCTCAGCTTGGACGTACCGGAGGTATCGGTTCGCTCTATACGGAAAAGGGCGCGGCTGTCTATAACGGAGAAATTGAAAAACTGATCGGTGTAGACATTCCGTTTTATATTGTCTGTTCGCTGACCGACTTTATGCATTTGACGGATTTGCTCGGCGGTATTTCGGTTTTTATTCCTTCTTCCGTCGATATCGATTCCGAAAAATATGGAAAGATTTTGCTTCCCTCCGGTTCGGTGCTGTTGGATGGCGATAAGGTGCGCGACTATCTGTTGTATGAAGATGAGGCGGATGCCGAAGGTGAAGCGGTAACCCGTAAGCAAAAAGCGGTATTGGCCTTTCTGCGCAGTTTATATGAGCATCCCGAAATGCTCGAAAAAGAACAGTTTAAAGTGTTCAGCCCGTTGCTGCACGGCAATGTTACCGGCGGAAATTTAAAGCAGCTGTTGGAATATCTCTGCAAAATCGATTCGGAGCGGTTGGTGCCTCAGCGTTTAACCGGCGCGGTGCGTATCGTCGATTCAAAGGAATTACTCTTTCCGTTCCGCGACGGTCAGCAAATAAAAGAGATTGTCGGACAGACGCTTGCGGCGCTTGCTTCAAAAGAAGGTACAACGTTGGAACGGGTGTATGCGCTGGAAGTTTTAAACGGAACCGATGTGAACGGGCTTGCGCGGACTGCCTCCGAGCTGTATCAGAGTTTTGGGTATGACGTTATCCGTGTCGGAAATGCGGCACAAACGGGAGTTGAGCATACGGTTTTAATCGATAGAATCGGGAACGAGGCAGTGGCAAAGATTGTCGGACAGGTTGTCCGTTGCGAAAATATCGAATCCGCCCAAATCGGCGACGATCATTCCGGCAGCGAAACGAACGTCGACTTTACGTTGATACTCGGTAAAGATTTTAACGGCTATTCGGTACGGCAAAAAAAATAGAGAAGAGGATAAGAAAATATTATGGAAGTTAATTTTGAACAGGCGGCTTTAACATTCGGAACGATTTTGCGCGATCTTAAAGCGGAATCGGTGGTAGTGCTCGATTTACGGCAGGCGCATATTTGGACGGATTTTTTTGTGATTGCAACTATATCGAGCGGTAAACAAGCCGGCGGCCTTGAAGGCAAGATTATGGAAGCGGCGAAAGAGCTGCAGATTGAGGAATACCGGACTATCAGGAAAAGCCCCGACGGCGACGAATGGAAGCTGCTCGATTTCGGTTCCATCGTTGTGCATTTAATGAGTCCCACCGCCCGAAAATTTTACGACCTTGAACGTTTGTGGTATGACAGCCCTAATCTGTTAACATAAGGTATAAAGTGCCGGGAATCCCGAAAAAATGAAATTTCTAAAGATTCCTGATCGAGGGTTTTTAAAAGTAAAGTCTTGGAGTTCCGATAATGATTGCAGGAGTATTATAATGAAAAAACTTATTTTTATGATATTAACCGTGCTATCGGTACTCATGGTACCGATGTATGTGGTTGCAGATACATACCCATCGAAAACAACGACCGACAAAACCGTATCGCAGGAGAAACTGCAACCGGAAAATGATACTCAAAAGAGAGAAACAGGACAACCGGAAGAAAAAAAACAAGAGCTGGATGAGATTGAAAAAGCCCGCCAAGCATTACAGTACGGATTGGAATCCGAAATACTTGAGGTAATCAATAAGGTTGATAAGCGAGATTTTGAAACACTGCAAGGCGATTTTAACCGTCTTTTTATGGAGACAAAGAGTCCTGCCGTGCGCGAGGGGCTTTTCGGTTTGTATCAAAAATACAATAATACTCAACTGACAGATGCTGCAGTTGCAGTGTTGGAAGCTTATGAAGCCCAACAACGGACGCTGGTAAAAGCGGTGCTGTCTTACCTCGCAACGGTAAAGCCGGAACTTTCATCCGGCTTAAACGAGGCGCTGCAAAAAATACTTACCCAAAATGCTGCGGAATACGGTGTAGAAACGGTTTCTGTATTAGGAGAAATCGGTGGTAATGAAGAGGCGTCCTTTTTAGTAGAGTATTTTGACAACTTGACAATTGACGATGCAAAGCAGGAACTTATTTTAAAACAGACGATTATGGCTGCGCTTGAAAAGTTACATAGTGAAGATACCCGTACATTTTTGCTGAATCGGGCGCAGGATGAAAACGAAAATATTTATGTTCGTTCCAGTGCTGTTGCCGGTCTTGCCCAAATGGGAAAACCTGATATTGTGCCTCTGCTGGCCGAATTTTTCGAGCAACCGGAACCGCAGCTACGGGAAGCCGCAATACGAGGGGCTGCCTCTTTCGATACGGATGAAACCCGAAAGCTCATCTTGCAGGGATTCAAAGATAGCTATTATAAAGTTCGGCTCGAAGCCTTAAAGACCGTACAAAAGACAAAGATGCAGGAGGCTGCGTCGTATGTGTTGTACCGTGCGAAGTATGACCCGACGGATGCGGTTCGGTTTGCAGCGATAGAAACGCTGGCGGTATTGAATACGGCAGAAGGCAATACATGGCTTGCCGAAACATTCCGTGATTCTAAAAAGAGCGAAAAACTGCGGGTTACAATCCTGAGCGCAGCGTTGAAGCATAATTCTACGGCGCTCGCAGCCGATTTGGATACGGTGGTGTTGGCAACCGTAGCAGATAAAAAGCAAAAAAAACTGCGATATGAGTTCGGTAAGGAAATTGCAAAAATAGAAAATACTGCAACGGCAGAAATTTGCAAGGCTTTTTTACAAAGCGATGATGTGTTAACCAAGAGTATCGGGCTCGATATGTTTAAGACGAACGCTCCTTCGGATGCCCGCACGTTAGTAGAAGCCATCGCGCGAGACGAAAAACAAGGTGCGTTGCAGCGCCGTGCTCAGCGATTACTGGAATAGCGATGGAGTAGGCATTACCCATGGCTTGCATAATCTTTTTCTTTATGGTACTATTCATAAAGAACTTTATTATCCTTATAAGTCTAGGCAGGAGTCGTTCAAACGGCTCTTTTTTTGTTTACGGGAGTTGATGCAATGGAATATGTGCAAAAAGAAACCGTTCCGTATTTTACCGATTATGAACAGCTTGTTACCGGTCTCGGATATAAATTGGTTGATTTGCAGATTGTTCATCAAAAAACAATGTGGCTGGTAAAAGCCGTTATCTACAGTAAAGATGGAGTTGGGATAGATGATTGCTCAAAGGTACATCGGGCATTATTATCACGTGCAGAAGTTTTGCTCAATTCTCAGGATATTCAAATGGAAGTAAGCTCTCCGGGGCTTAACAGAGTGATAAAAAATGCAGCAGAATTTCAAGCCTTTATCGGAGAGAATATAAAGGTATTGGAAGTTTCCTGTCCCGATTGGGTTGAGGGAGAATTGTTGGCTGCGGATTCGACGGGCATCTGTTTAAGTATTTCCGGCGGGCAAAGAGATATCCGGTATACGGATATAAAAAAAGCGAAATTGAATAAGATCTAAGGAGTCGTGATGGCTGGAGTAAAGATTGAAGATGTCCGTAAATTCGCGTTGGAAAAAGAACTGGATGAAGATCTTGCATTGAAAATTGTTGAACAAACATTGAAAGCTGCATACAAAACAGCTTTTAAAACCGATGTTAATGCGGTTGTTATCACCGGCGATGATGCAGTAAGCATATATGCTCGTAAAAAAATTGTTGATGATGTTGTGAACCCTGTGCTTGAGGTGGATATAGAAGAAGCAACAAAGCTCGCTCCTGACTGTGAACTCGGCGATGAGCTTCTTTTCGAGCTGGATCCTAAGGATTTTAAGCGTGGTTCGATTCAAGCGGGTGTACAGCGCGTGCATCAATCGACGCGAGAAATTCAAAAGGACAGCATTTACTCCGAGTATAAGGCGAAAGAGGGCGAGATTATCATCGGTTATTATCAGCGGAAGAAAAACGATAATATTTATGTCGATCTCGGAAAAGTCGAAGGTCTTTTACCGCGGAAATTTCAGCTTCCCCAAGAGATATATCATCCGAACGATAGAATAAAAGCTCTTATAAAAGAAGTAAAAAAACACCGGCAATCAAATGTCGTGCAGCTTATCCTTTCTCGTACCGATCCCGATTTTGTCCGCCGCTTGATGGAGCTTGAGGTTCCTGAAATTTACGATAATATTGTTGAATTGTACAAAATTGTCCGTGAACCCGGCTACCGAACAAAAGTCGCCGTTATCTCTCATAGAGAGGATGTGGATCCTGTCGGCGCCTGTGTCGGTCCGAAAGGTACTCGTATCCAGACGATTATTACCGAGTTGGAGGGGGAGAAAATCGATGTGCTTGAGTATTCGAGTGATCCGGCAGTATTTATTGCCAATGCCCTCTCTCCGGCTGAAGTATTGGATGTTGTTATCCTTGATACGGAAAAACGTACGGCACTTGCCGTTGTTGCGGAAAGTCAGCTTTCAATCGCCATTGGAAAACAGGGTTTGAATGTTCGGCTGGCAAACCGGTTGGCGGATTGGAGTATCGATGTAAAGACTGAAAAACAGTTCCAAGAGATGGATATCCATGCTGAAACTCGTAAGGCTGCAGAAGAGCTGTTCAATGATGATGTCGCTTTACTGACAGAGGTTGAAGGCATCGATCCTGATGTTTTGGCGCTCTTGCACGAAAATCATATTGAAACAGTCGAACAGCTCTTGGATACTCCGCGTGAAGAACTCTGTGCACTTCCCGGTATGTCGGAAGAAAAAGTTAATGCTCTTGAGACGTTGATCAGCGAATCATTTGAGATTGTCGATGAAAATCAAGAGCCGGAACAAGAAGTGCAGTCTAAAAATCAGCCAATATCTGCATCTGCTGAAGATGAGGAAGAAGAAGTATACGAATGTCCCGAATGCGGGGCTCCGATTACGATCGATATGACAGTCTGTCCTAACTGTGGTGTCGGTTTAAGTTTTGAATATGAGGACGAAGAATAGGAGTCGTATGGCAGAAGGTATCGAAAATACTCAAGAACAAAAAGTTATTCTCAAAAAGGCAAAGCCCGATTCTGCATCGGTAGCGGCAACCCAGCCTCAAGCACAGCAGACCGTGGAACAGAAACCGGTACGGACAATAAAGCGTAAACTTAAACCTGTAGCGCACCCTACTTCGGCAGCGGCTCCAGCCAATACTGCGGGAAGCCGCCCTTCCGGTGAACAAAGGCGACGTCCTGTTGTATCTTCAACTCCTGCGGACATTTCTACTCAGGCAAAAAAAATACCGGAACGTTCGACTCAGTCACTGGAACGAAAAAACCCCGCCCATACACAGGGAGATGAAACCCGCCGCGTACAAAAGCATAGCGGCGAGCGCATAGAACGTTATGATAGGAACCGACCTGAAAAATCAATACGGAGAGAAAGTACCGAAGCCCAATCCCAGACTCAACAGGCGCAAGCGGATAGTAAGAATCAAATTCGCTCACTGGATTTAAGCAGTAAACGGCCGGATCGGCGCGCAGGAAATCTTGCCGGCGGTTCCAAACCTACGAGCCGTTTTGGTAGCCAAGGTAACCGTCATAAGCCCGGTTTTATGGATGGACAGGGACGGACGCAACGGCAACAGGATGGACGCGGTGATCAGAATAACCGTGGAGGACGTTTGGGGGGCTATTCGTCGGATAGATCGCGGGCAGGTGGTTTTAATAAGCCCGGTTTTCAAGGTGGGCAGAATAGAGGCGGCGGCCGACCAATGGCGAGTCCAATGCCGCTTGAAACCAATAAGCAAAATACCAAAAAAGCGTTTAAAGGTAAAAAGACCTATTCACGCAAGGATCAAGAAAGCGAGTTCTTTGAAGAGAAACTGCTTCAGCAAAAGAAAAAGGCTAAAGAAAAGGTAAGTGCTGTTCCTAAGAGTATCGAGATAATGGAATCTATTTCCGTTGCGGAATTGGCTCGGAAAATGAACCTTAAAGCCTCCGAGCTTATCGGTAAGCTGATGGAAATGGGCATGATGGTAACGATGAATCAGTCCATCGATGCGGATACTGCGACTATTCTTGCTTCGGAATACGAATGCGAGGTAAAAATCGTCAGTCTCTATGATGAAACCATTATCGAAACCGTCAGTGATGAAAATGCCGAATTGCTTACACGTCCGCCGGTCGTTACTATTATGGGGCATGTCGACCACGGTAAAACAAAGACATTGGACGCTATCCGCAGTACCAATGTTACTGCCCATGAGTTCGGTGGTATTACACAACATATCGGCGCTTATATGGTGTCTACTCCCAAAGGTAATATTACCTTCCTCGATACGCCCGGCCACGAAGCCTTTACGATGATGCGTGCGCGTGGCGCCGAGGTTACCGATATTGTCGTATTGGTGGTTGCAGCCGATGACGGCGTTATGCCTCAGACTATCGAAGCGCTGAACCATGCAAAGGACGCAAAGGTTCCGATTATTGTTGCGATTAACAAGATCGATAAACCGGAAGCCAATCCTGATAAGATAAAGACTCGCCTCGGTGAACTCGGCCTTGTTGCCGAAGAATGGGGCGGAGACACGATCTATGTTCCTATTTCAGCCTTGCAGAAGAAAGGTATCGACGACCTGCTTGATGCAATTCTGTTACAAGCGGAAGTATTGGAGCTCAAGGCAAACTATAATTGCCGCGCAGAAGGAAAGGTCGTTGAGTCTAAAATCGATCACGGTCGGGGCGTTGTTGCAACGATAATCGTACAGCGTGGAACGCTCCATACCGGTGACCCCTATGTCGCAGGTGTATATTCGGGGCGTGTTCGCGCTATCTTTAACGATAAAGGTGAGAAGATCGACGAAGCGACGCCGAGTATGCCGGTGGAGATTTTGGGGCTTGAAGGAATGCCCAATGCGGGAGATCCCTTCCAAGTCACCGAATCCGAGCGTATGGCTCGTCAGATTTCGTTAAAACGGCAAGAGCTCAAGCGGTTTGAAGATTCACGTAACGTGAAAAAGGTAACGCTCGATAACCTGTATGAAACGATTACCGACGGCGAAGTACTTGAGTTAAAAGTAATTATCAAGGGTGATGTGCAGGGATCGGTAGAAGCCTTGAAGCAATCGCTCGAAAAGCTGTCTACCAAAGAGATACGCTTAAATGTTATCCATGCGTCTGCCGGTGCTATCAATGACTCCGACGTTATGCTTGCCGCGGCGGATTCCAATGCGATCATTATCGGCTTCAATGTTCGTCCTACGTCGCAGGCAAAGGCGCTGGCAGAGCAGGAGAAAGTCGATATCCGTAAGTATAACGTTATCTATAAAGCGGTTGAAGAAATTCAGCAAGCGATGGAAGGAATGCTTAGCCCCGATATTAAAGAGAATGTTATCGGTATGGCGGAAATCCGCAGCGTTATCAAAGTACCTAAGGTTGGTAATATTGCCGGTTCTTACGTACTTGAGGGTACAGTGAAACGGAATAGTACGGTTCACCTTATCCGCGACGGGATTGTGGTGTTCTCCGGTAAGCTTGCGTCCTTGCGCCGGTTTAAGGATGATGTCAAGGAAGTGGCCGCCGGTTATGAATGCGGTATTGCACTTGAGAACTTCAACGATATAAAAGTGGGCGATCAGCTTGAGATTATCGAAACTGTCGAGGTTGCACGCAAGCTGACTGATACGCAGCATTATGAAGCGCCCGAAGTTCATACCGATAACGGAGAAGCAGCCAAATGAGTGAGTTCCGATTGGATAAACTTGCGGAGCAAATCCGCGAAGAAATTTCCCAGTTGATTTTTTCGGGAAAGATAAAAGATCCGCGCGTTTCCAACTTTCTTTCGATAAACAGGGTGGAGGTGTCCGGCGATCTTGCGTATGCAAAGGTGTATGTTTCCAGCTTTATGGATGCGCATAAGACAAAGCAGGGTGTCCGGGGTTTGGAAAACGCAGCGGGATTTATCCGTACAAGTTTGGCAAAAAAATTGCACATCCATCAATGTCCTCAGTTTACCTTTATCTATGATGAAAGTATCGAAGATGGCTTTAATATGGTAAAAAAACTTGAAGCCTTAGAAGCGTCGTCTAATTCCGGGAACAATGCCCAAGAGTGACCCTCAATTCATTATCCCTTTTGCAAAACTGGCCGGCATCACCAGCTTTACCTCCCTTTGGCAGGTAAAGCATGCGCTCGGTACTAAAAAAGTGGGGCATACCGGTACGCTCGACAGCTTTGCTGACGGTTTACTTGTATTGCTTTCCGGGAAATTGACCAAACTTGTACCGTATATCACGGATTTTGATAAAACCTATCGCGTGCTGTTCTATTTCGGGAAGGAAACCGATACGCTCGACCCCGAAGGCGCCGTCATCGCCGAAAAGCCGCTTCCAGTGTATGCCAACTTTATTGCAGCAATTCGGCAGCTGACCGGAACCATCGAGCAAGTACCGCCTGTTTATTCGGCGGTAAAACAGGCAGGTGAGCGGCTTTCCGATAAAATACGGCGTGGAGAAGCAGTAACCGTACCGCCCCGAATCGTTACCATCTATAACATCGATATCGAAGAAATTTTTTATGCACCGGAAGCTGATACGGGCGTTGAACATCTTGAAGCGGATGCAGCCGCATTGAGTACGGCTCAAAAACTGTCAGGCGCCGAAAAATCCGAAATAGGCGCAGCTCAAAAAGTGCTTGGCGCCGTTCTGTGCGTGCACTGTTCTAAAGGAACATATATCCGTTCATTGGTGCGGGATATTGCGCACCGCTGCGGGTCTGCCGCGTATGTCTATGCGCTTAGGCGTACGGCTGTCGGGCCGTTTACCCTTGAACAGGCGGCAGGCTTTCCGGCGTTGCCTCCTTTCGGAAGCACTGCGGCGGGTATGGAAAGTGTATCGTATTCGATTACCGAAGAAGAGATAAATCGGGCGGCGCTGTCTTTGAATGAAGAAATCGCCCGCGCTATGCATTTTCAAATAGCGGTGCTTCAAGATAAATATTATCCTGCGTTTATAAACGGGAAAACCATCAGCGGGCACTGGTTTACGGAAGTGCAGCCGCTTTCGGACGGCGGAACTATCGCAGTATTTTATCAGAACATCTGTGCAGGTTTGATCACGAAAAACGGTAACCGGTTTCATTATCAAATAGTATTTAACAGGGGCGGGGTAAACGCATCAGATGTGTAAATTGATTCGTGCGGCGTATATCACAAAGAATCTGATACGTTTACCCTGATAGGCTGGAGTGATGAAGATTATCTACTGGGATGATTTAATAAAAGGAGAAAACATATATCCGCAAGGTTCCGCTATTTCGATCGGCGGTTTCGACGGGCCTCACCGTGGGCACGAGCGTATCTTATCGGCGGTGTTGAAGGCTGCACGAAAAGACGGCATTCCCGCAGGGATTATCACTTTTTTCCGCTCCCCTCGATCGGTTAAGGCGGGCAACATGTACGCAGGCGATGTGTCGACACTGGAAATGAGGCTGCAAAAATTTGCCGAGCAAAGATTTAGCTTTACGGTGCTGATTGACTTTTCCGCTGATTTCGCTAGAATGAAAGGTACTGTTTTTTTTGACATACTAATAAAAACTATCTGCATAAAATATCTTGCCGTTGGCAGTGATTTTACCTGCGGGTATCGCCACGATACGGGAGTAGGGGACTTACAGCGCCTTGCTCGTGAAAGGGGCTTTTGTTTTGATTCCATCGAACAGCTTTATTCGGCACGGCACGAGCGTATCAGCTCAAGTGCAATACGGCAGGCCGTTGAACAAGCTGATTTCGCCCTTGCAAAAGATCTCCTCGGGTATCCTTTTTTCTTAGATGTCGCAAAAATAGTTCAGCGGACAGAGAACGGTGTATGGGCTGTCGAGAAAGCGGCCGTAACACAGATTCTCCCTCAAAACGGACAGTATTCAGCTCGTGCATATTTACAGACGGGAGCGATTATTCCCGTACAGGTGAAAGTTATGGATACTTTGCTTGAAGTTTTCGAAGATACCGCAGCGCCGATTCCGTTTGCCGCAGAAACATTGATACGTAAATTGGAATTTATACGAAAGGAGTAAGAAATGGCACTTACAAAAGAACAGACTGCATCGGTTGTGATGAAATTCGGTGCAAATGAAAAAGATACGGGTAATACCAGAGTTCAGATTGCTTTGCTGACCGATAGGATCCGCCAGCTCACCGAGCACTGCAGAATCAATAAAAAGGATAAGAGCAGTCAGCGGGGGCTTTTGGTATTGGTAGGACAGCGTCGACGCTTGCTGAAATACTACAAGCGGACGAACCTCGAAGGCTACCGTGCCCTTATTAAAGAGTTAGGCTTGCGTAAGTAAGATACATGCTGCTTAATGTGCAGGAAACAGGAGGTGTCCGCAGACTTCGGTTTTTGACAGCTTCCTTGCTTCCTCTTAGATCGCTTTAAGCGGCATACAACGGTTACCTATCGAAAAACGGGTAGGTAGCCGTTTTTTATAAGCAATAGAAATTATGGAAGGAAAGATTATGAGACAGAGAGTAACGTATAAGATCGGAAATGAAGAGTTAATTTTAGAAACTGGCCATTTAGCGAAACAAGCAAACGGCGCAATTTATGCACAGTATGGCGGAACAGCTGTTCTGGCGACGGTGTGTGCGTCATCTACAGCGGTTGAGGGGCTCGACTACGTGCCGGTAACCGTCGATTATAATGAAAAATACTATGCAGCGGGAAAGATACCGGGCGGTTTTATCAAGCGTGAAGGCCGTCCTAAGGATAAAGAGATTTTAGTTTCGCGGCTCATCGATCGTCCGATGCGGCCGTTGTTTGAAAAAGCCTTTGGGCGGGAAATTCAGATTGTACCGACCTGTATTTCATCGGATATGATCAATCCGCCGGATATTTTAGCGGTTATTGCAAGTTCGGCTGCGGTTGTTATTTCCGACATTCCCTTTAACGGGCCGGTTGCGGGCGCTCGCGTGGCATACCTCGACGGCGAGTTTGTGATAAACCCGACATTCAGCCAGATTGAAAAGGCTGATATGGAAATCGTCGTCGCAGGCACCGCCGAAGGTATTACGATGGTAGAAGGCGGCGCTCACGAAGTTTCGGAAGAGATCATGCTCAAGGCTTTGGAAAAGGCGCATGAATTTATCAAAGCAATGTGTGCACTCCAAAATGAGCTTCGTGCGGCGTGCGGAAAGGAAAAACTGCCGCTTGCCCCGGTGAACGCAACGCTTGCCAATAAAGATGCTATTTACGCAAAGGCTTACCCCGAACTTTCCAAAGCCCTGTATACAAAAGGAAAGGTAGAGCGCCGCGAAGCCTGCGATGCTATCAGAAAGGCTATCGCCGAAGAATATGCGGAGCAGCTCACCGATGAAACACAGGCGAAGCTCTTTGCCGCTTTATTCGACGACATGGAATACCATATTTTGCGCGAAAACATACTGGAAAAAGGCTTGCGGGTTGACGGACGCGGCTTGGAAGATATCCGCCCCATCACCTGCGAGATCGGTGTGCTGCCGCGGCCGCACGGTTCTGCGGTATTTACCCGCGGGGAAACACAGTCGCTTGCCGTTGTTACGCTCGGTACCGTGTTTGACGAACAAGTCTATGATGATATCGAAGGCGACCGGCGTGAGAATTTTATCCTGCATTATAACTTCCCGCCCTATTCGGTCGGTGAGGTAGGACGGCTTGGAACCGGACGCCGCGAAATCGGGCACGGGCACCTTGCGCACCGCTCGTTGATGCCGATGATTCCGTCCAGAGAAGCGTTCCCGTATACCATCCGCGTGGTTTCCGAAATTCTGGAATCCAACGGTTCTTCTTCGATGGCAACCGTGTGCGGCGGTACGCTTTCGTTGCTGCACGCCGGCGTCCCGATGAAAAAGCCGGTAGCCGGTATTGCGATGGGACTTATTACCGACGGAAGCCGCTTTGCGGTACTCTCCGATATTCTGGGCGAAGAAGATCACCTCGGCGATATGGACTTTAAAGTCGCCGGTACCGCAGAAGGTATCACCGGTTTCCAGATGGATATTAAAATCGCCGGCGTTTCCGCTGAGATTATGAAAAAAGCGCTTGAACAGGCAAAAAAAGGCCGGCTTCATATTCTTGGCATTATGAATCAGACTATTTCTAAACCTTCATCACAGGTGTCCAAGTATGCACCGCGGATTGAAACGCTCAAGATTCCGGTCGATAAAATCGGAGCGCTCATTGGGCCGGGCGGCAAAATTATCAAAGCGTTGTCTGAACAATACCATGTAACAATTAATACCGAAAACGATGGTACGGTTACTATCTATGGACGGGATTCTTCGTCCGCGCTCGGCGCCAAGGCTGCGGTTACCGGTATTGTGGAAGACCCTGAGGTCGGCAGAATTTATGAGGGTACCGTTAAGTGCATCAAGGATTTCGGCGCCTTTATCGAAATTCTTCCCGGTAAAGAAGGGCTTTGCCATATTTCCAAACTGTCGCGCAGTCGCATCGAAAAAGTTACCGACGTGCTGCAGGAAGGACAAAGAGTGCCTGTCAAGCTGTTGGAAATTGATAAGCTCGGCCGTTTAAACCTTTCGTATATCGATGCCTGCGAAGAGCAGGAAAAAAACGCGAGCCGTTAAATGGCAGCTGTTAATCCGTTGGCAGAGGAAAGAGAGTGAGTATCGCTGACGGGGCAGTAAGAGTTTTTTCCGTACTCAAGGAAGGAGCCTTACTGCCTGAATATCAAACATCCGGTTCCGCCGGCGCAGATTTACATGCGTATTTGGCTGAACCGGTAACGCTGAAGCCGATGGAGCGTAGGCTTATCCCGACGGGGTTATTTGTTGAATTGCCTGCAGGCTATGAATTGCAGGTACGTCCGCGTTCGGGACTTGCGTTAAAGCATGGCGTCACGGTACTCAATACTCCCGGCACGGTGGATTCCGACTACCGTGGAGAACTGTGTGTGCTGTTGATAAATTTTGGCAGCGAACCCTTTACCGTACAAAACGGCGATAGAATTGCGCAGGCAGTCGTGGCTCAGGCGGTACAGGTGAGCTTTGTGCAAACTGATGCACTTTCAGAAACCGGACGGGGTGTCAATGGATACGGTTCAACCGGCATCGCATAAATTGATATAACGGTATATAAGATGATCGGTATGAGGCAAAAGCAACTTTTTTTGTATATTTTAAAAGAGATGTTGCTGTATTTTTTTGTCTGCTTTTTGTTTTTGTTCTTTATTTTTTTTGTCAATAATATTTTGCTGTTGGCAAGCGATGTCTTATCAAAACATGCGCCTTTTAAGGATGTCGCATTATTGATGTTGTATTCGCTTCCTGCGGTTATCGCAAATGCCGCTCCCTTTGCAGCTCTAATCGGTATATTAATGGGGCTCGGGCGCTTTGTCAGTGATTTGGAATTCCTTTCTATGAACGCGCTTGGTGTGTCGCCTCGCTTTCTGATGTTGCCTGTGTTACTGTTCGGTTTAGTTGTTTCGGTTGTTTCCTTTTTTACCAACGATGTATTGTTGCCTGTCAGTGCCATTAATTTTCGGCGAGTCTATTGGGATATCGCGACTTCAACTCCTGCACTGGAGCTTTCTTCTTATTCTATAAAGCGCAATCATAATGCGGTTGTTGTAACGGGATTAATACAGGATGGTAAAATCCACAATCTTTTGATTGTGGATAAAAATGCAGATAAAGCATTTCGCATACTCGGTACACAGGCTGCAGAGATTGAAAAATCCAATGATCCTTCAATCGTGATGTCGCTCAAAATGCTGCTACCACACCTTCTCATTTTAGATCCTTCCGACAAAAAAAAATATGATGCAGTAAACGGCGAAACGGTAACCTACAACGTGCTTGCAAAGAGTATTAGGTCTTCTTATTTTAATACGATCGGTCCGTCCGAAATGTCTTCATTTGATCTTTATAAGGATATAAAGGAAAAACAAACACAAAACGAAGATAGGAGAACACTCAATTTGTATTGGATGGAGTTCCATAAGAAGTTTTCCTTTCCTTTCGGTGCCTTCTTTTTCGTGCTGCTTGCCTTTGCTATCAGCAGTGCCGGTAAGGTACACAATCAAGGTGCGGGTTTTGTGTTAGGCCTTTTAATTGCTGTTGCATATTGGGCATTGTTTATGGGCGGGCAGACACTTTGTTTACGGCTTGATTGGAATGGGACGGTTGCCATGTGGGTTCCTAATATTATGGTATTTGCCGCTGCTATTGTACTGCTGGGGAAAAAGTTATTCAGATGAAGATTCTTCAACGATATTTAATCCGACTCTTTTTCCCCGTCTTTGTGATAACGATTTTATTTTTTATTTTACTGCTCCAGCTTGGTGATCTATTCCTCAATTTGCCACAGTATTTACAAAATCAAGCACGCTTTATTACGCTGCTTCGGGTGATGTATTTGTATTTTCCAAAATGTGTCTCGTTTGCAATGCCGCTTTCGGTTTTATTTGCGAGTTCGTATACAATGGGGAATATGTACGCAAAAAATGAACTTACCTCGATCTTTGCCTCCGGTATGCCGCTTGCCGTATTGGTGGCGCCGCTTGTATTGTGTGGATTTTTGCTATCGATTGGGATGTTTTATTTTGAGGATCGTATCTTAATCCACTTTCAGCGGCAGAAAATTGCACTGGTAAATTCCATCTTGGAACCTCAACAGAATTTGAATAGCAGCGATTTGGTTATTTTATCCGATTCGGGGAAAATCGTGTATTTTGCCGATTATTATGATGATACTCAAAAGGAGTTGAATAATATATTGATTGTTGTGCGTACCGAATCGGGAGATATTTCTACTGTCATAAAAGGTGAATCTGCACACTGGCAAATCGATCATTGGGAGGTGACGGATAAGGCTGTCTACACTTTTACTGGCGAGAATGGTGTGCTTTATCAAGATTCAATCGATGAGAAACTTTTTTCCGAACCTCCCGAAACCTTTCAACGGAATATTACATCTATTGATGAGATGACTATTGCACAGGCAAAACTCTTTATCGACAATTTAAAAAAAATGGGGTTACCCTACCATGAATACCTTTCGCAATATTACCGTCGTTTTTCATTCCCGTTTACAACGTTCATCGTTTTGTTTTTTTCCGTTTCTATTGGAGGTCGCTTTAAAAAAAATATCCTGCTGATGAGTTTACTTTTTAGTTTAGCCCTTGCAATTCTCTATTATGTAACCGAGATGATGACCATGCTTTTTGCAAAATGGGAGTATATCTCTCCGCTTGCCGGTGCGTTCCTCCCTCTTTTAATTTTTACGGTGTTGAGCGTCGCAATGCTTAAAATAGCGCGTACGTAAAAATCATACCTGCTAAACTTCCGTTCCAGAACTAACCCCTAGAATTACGGCGGGTTCTTAGGGTAGAACCCTAAGCCGTTATTTTTCTTTTTAGGGGTCGTAGGGGGCATTTTTCTTTTTATCGGAAAAAAAGAAAAATACCCCCTACTTGACTTTGAATTTGGAGACTTCTACAACTAAATTCTCAATACTTTGTTTATTCTGCTGCGTAATACCGTTAACTTCCTGTACCGCATTGTTGATTTGTACGGCACCGGAAGCCATTTCGTTCATACTGTCGGTAATAACACGGGTAAGGTTATCCAGTTTTCGCATTTCTTCCGCGACACCTTCGCTGCCCTTCAACATTTCAGCGGAGCCTGCTTGTACCTCCAACGTTACCATATTGATGTTTTTGATCGCGGTAAGTACTTCTCTACTGCCGTGCTCTTGTTCGCGCATTGCTTCGGTAAGGCTGTTACTCATCTCTTTAACCTGTTCGGCAAGGGTAAAGATTGTATTGAATTTTCCTTCGACGATTCTGGAAGAATCTGCAAGCGTTTCAATCTCACCCGATAGCGTTTTAAGCGTTGTTGTTATCGTTTTGCCTTGAGCAGCTGAATCTTCGGCAAGTTTGCGGATTTCATCTGCGACGACAGCAAAGCCTTTACCTGCTTCGCCTGCGTGTGCGGCTTCTATTGCAGCATTCATTGCCAGCAGGTTTGTTTGCGATGCAATATGTTGAATAACGCTTGATGCTTCTATCAGAGACCCCGATTCTTCGGCAATCTTTTTGGTAACCGTATTGGAGGTTATCAATGTGTTTTTCCCGTCTCCCGTAGCACCGGTAAGGCTTCTGATAGCTTCATCGGTTTTACCGAGCGTTTGGCCAATGGATGTGATGTTTGCAACCATTTGTTCTATCGATGAAGAAGATTGCGCAACACTCGCTGCCTGCGTTTCGATACTACCGTTTAGCTGCTTAATGGTGCGGACAATTTCTTCGATAGTCGCTGCCGTTTCGGTAACACTTGCTGCTTGAGTAAGCGTTTGTTGTTTAACGCTTTCGATATTTGCATTTATTTGATGTACAGCGCTTGCCGTTTCGGTCATGTTGCTTGCAAGCTCTTCGCCGACATTTTGCATAACCTCTGAGCTATCTTCGACCGCTTTAACCGATGTACCGATCTTCTCTATTGTTTGATTAAAGTAATTTGAAAGATCCGTTATTTCGTCATGTCCTGCAACCGGTAAGCGTACCGTTAAATCACCTTCTCCTTGCGCTATATCTTTTAACGCCTCTACTGCTGCCTTTATCGGCTTTACTATTTTGTATGCAGTAATATACACGACAATAATTGCGAGTATTAAGATTATGGCCGTAATGGTATACAGCACTTTTTGCATAACCGTTATACTGCCTAAAAATTCATATATAGGAGCGGCAACGATAATCCGCCATCCGGTATTTGCAATTATTCCGAAAGCAGCTATTTGTTTTTCGCCATCCCAATCATAGAACCCTACATCCGGTTCTGTGGATTGCAATGCTTTTTTTTCGAATGCTGCTATTTCGACAAAGGAAGGATCGCTTTTCGCTTTTTCCATACTGTTTTCTTGGGATTTTACCGCCTCAATGTCGGAATCTCCTATAGTATTGCCGGAAAGTCCTATGACATAGCAGTCGCCTGTCTTTCCAACTACAATATCGGATATCATATTGGAAAGCCCTGCAGCATAGACACGCGCATATAACACTCCGATGATATGCTTTTGGTTGTCATAAATAGGAACGGAAAAAAATACAAAAAGTTCTTTGTCGGCGCGAGAAATAATCGGTTCGGTTACATAAGCTTTGCCGTTGATGGCCGATTGGTAGTATGACCGATCGGAAATATTTAATTGATTGCCGTCAGTGATCCATGCATTTCCTATACGGTCGCAAATGCCGAACGCATTGATTTCCGAATTGCTAAATGCAAGTTCATTGGCAAGGATAGCCGTTTTTTCTTCATACGAAATGTCTTTTCTTAATACTTCCTGCCGCGCAATAGCTGCAAGCGTAGTAAAAAAAGAATTGATACGTTCATCTATCAGTGAGGCAGTATCTTTCGCCTTTTCGGTAAGTTGCAGACGGACTTTTTCCAGTAGCGCCTTTTTTGAAATCGTTATTGTTGTAATACCTAAAATGGAAATTACAAGCAGTATTAGCAACCCGAATATACAGATAAGCTTACGGCGAATTGAAAAATATTTTCGGGGGGGGGGGGATAATGGTTTCTTTCATTTGTGTCAAGCCTCTCAAATAAAGTCTTCCTAAATATCGATTCTTTCGGCTATATATAATTTATATTGATATTTAAGAGGGGGTGATTATATCCGTAAATATACTCTTGTGCAAGAGAGTCGCCATTCTTTTTTAACCGTAAATATTGAGGGTATGCTATAAAGGGAGACTGTTTATAAAGAATGAAGAGTTTACGTTTCTTTCTTTTTTACGGCAATCTGATCGATACGCTGTCCGTTCATGGTGAGTACCGTACAAACGTAGGAGCCGGTATCGATGCTGTCGCCCAGTCGAGGGATGGTGCCGAGCCGCGCAAGCAAATAACCGGCAAGGGTGTAGTATTCTTCGGTAGGGGGGCGTTCAATATCATTTAAAAGTCCGAGTGCCTGTATTTCGTCAAGACTCACCTGTGCATTGATAATAATACTGCCGTCAGCTTGCCTAATGGGTTGTGAGCCTATATGGCTTGCTGTTTGGATGCTTCTATTAAACAAGCCCTCTAACAAACCGCCTTTGGTTATAAAGCCTTCAATGCCACCGTATTCGTCAATAACGCAGGCTGCATTTACCTTACGGTCGTTTAGTAATTCGAGTGTATGTTTAACGTTTTGTGATTCGGGGATGAACAGCGGTTTTGTTAAAATCTTTTGCAGATTCGGAGGCGGTATTTCAAGCCTGCTCTGTAAATAATCCCGTGCACTAACAATGCCGATAACTGAATCAATCTTACCTGCACATACCGGAAAGTAGTCAAAATTTTTGTGTGTCTTTATCAATGTAAGGATATCCTGACTTCTATCCGTAATATCGATCCATACAATATCGGAGCGGTAGGTCATGCAACTGCCGATTTTTCGTGTATATGCAGGCTCTCTCTTTCCTTTTTCCTGATACTGCGGCGGTAATGGGATATTCATACGGTATGTGCAGCACAAAAAATGCAAAGCATAAGGTTCAAATAGTATCGATTATAAACTGAGATCGACAAGAGCTGCAGTCCGTGTCGTACTGGCATAGATACTTTCTTTATGTGCATAAGGCCGTTTCAATGATGCTATTTGCTGCCGTAAACCGGTAATATGCGTTTGTAGGAGCTCACGGTTTCTCTTATTCTGAGCCAAAACTCGTTTTTGCAAGTCATCTAAATCCGTTTTAAGATGTGGAATATCAGAATGTTCATTTTTGCAAATATTGGTATACATATATTCCAGCGGATCGATTACTTTTTGAATAGTAAATATTTCGGCAATAATAGATTCTTCCAATTCCGTGTGCTGTAGGACAGCATCGGTATTCTCATCGGAAATACTTTTTTCTTGTTTTTCTAATACTGTAAGATATTCGCGGAATTTAAGCCGCTGTTGCTCTAACAACGACCTGAATCGTTTGAGAACCGCAACCCGTTCGGCAATTTCGGAATCGTTAAGTTTGGCTGTATGCATAACCCTATCCTGCTATATTGACGCCCGAAACTACCGGTTTTATTTCTGTTGCAGCGGCGGCTGTTGAGTTTACAACATGATGCCATGCCTCACGCAGTTCTTCCATCATGCCGCGTACCGTTATAAGCGGTTGCGGATCCTTTTGTATATTCGCTTGAAAAAGCTGTTGGTTGAAAAAGGAGTAAAGCGATAATAGATTTTCAGCAATTTCTCCTCCTTCATCCATATTTAAAGCCGCCATTAGCTCGGTAATAATATCTTGTGCTTTTAATATATACTGGTGGATGCGCTCAATATTCTCCGCTTCGATTTTTCCGCCAGGCATGCCTTCAATGGCAAGGGTAATATTTTTAATACCCTCATCATACAGCATAATGATTAGAGATCCCGGACTCGCCGTCTTTACCCGTGTCTCTTTATATGCCGTTAAGGCTTGACTGTTATAACTCATTTTTAATCCCCCATGCGATCGCGTGTTCCTTCTATCTTATCGGCAAAAGAACCAGTCTGTTGAGTCCCTCCGTGAAAAATCTTTCGCATTCCTTTATGGGAAGCCCCAAATATCGCAGCTTTTAGAAACGCCCCCTATATCTTAAACTTTCTAACCTCAGCAGCAAGATTTTCGATGCTTACTGTGTTTTCTTGCGCAATACCGTTAACTGCTTGTACGGCATCACCAATCCGTTCGGAAGCGGCAACCATACCGTGCATATGTTCGCTGATGCTCAGTGTTATTTGATTTAACCGCTGCATTTCTTGTGCGACCTGCTCTCCGCCGCGCAGCATCTCGGCGGAAGCATCGCGGACACCGCCGGTAACTTCGTTAATATTCCGAATTGCCGCCAACACTTCGCGGCTTGTATTCTCCTGTTCGGCCATTGCGGTAACAATTTGTTCTTCTTGTTGAGAAATTTGGTTGACCGATTCATATACTTCAACAAAGCTTTTTTCTGCTCCGGCTCCGGCGGTGGTTAAGTTGCTGATTATTTGTATTGCATCCTTTATAACGGTACCGATCTGTTTTCCTTGTGTATTTGATTCTTCGGCAAGTTTGCGGATTTCGTCGGCAACAACTGCAAAGCCTTTACCTGTTTCTCCGGCATGGGCCGCTTCGATTGCCGCATTCATAGCCAATAAGTTTGTTTGGCTGGCAATATTTTGGATAACCTGGCTTGCTTCCAAAAGCGCTTCGGTTTTTTCGGCAATTTGCCCGACAACCTCATTAGCATACCTTACTCGGTGTTTACCGTTTTTAGTTTGATCATAAACTGTCTTGATAACCGTATTATTCTTTCCGAGGCGGTCTGAAACGGCGCCGATATTTGCGACCATTTCTTCTATGGCGGCTGATGATTGTGCAACGCTTTCCGCTTGTCTTTCAATACTTTGATCCAGCTGCTTGAGTCTTTTAATGACCTCTTCAATTGTTGCAGCCGTTTCGGTTACGCTCGCGCTTTGGTCTACCGTTTGATTTTGTACTAATGCAACGCTTTTTTCTATTTCTTGTGCCGCCATTTCAGTTTCTGCCATATTTCCGGCAAGTTTTTTGCCGACCGTTTGCATAGTGCCGGTGTTATGTGAAACTGCCTCTATAACCGATCCGATTCTTTCAATGGTTTGTTCAAAGTATTGGGAGAGTTCGGCTATCTCGTCGTTCCCTTCGACCGAAAGATGAACGGTTAAATCGCCCTCCGCTATGGACATGAGCGCATGGATAACTTTTTTGACCGGCTTTATAATAAATTTTCGGGTAAATCCGGTAATTGTTACTACAAAAAGGCAAAGGATTACAATGAGAATAATCGCTGTTTTAAGGAAGAAATCCGTTCTTCTTGTTAAAGTATGTTCGATTGAAAAACAGAATTTTGCATATCCGATTCTTTGTCCAGAAAAGTCTTTTAGCGGATAATAGGCAAAGGCATCGTTTTTTTCAGTGCGGATCATTCCGTCATCGGGCAATGTTTCCGTGATTTGTGCAGCATCCGAATCAACTTTGCTTTCAAAATTGGAACCGATGAGCTGATAGGTATTATCCAAGGTACGAGCAATAACCGCTACTTTTAAGCCGTCTTTTAATACTTCCGGTGTTGTCGTTAGAACGAATTGGTCGATAAATGCCGTATTTACCGCACCGCCGTATTCTACGGTTCCGAGCATTCGTCTTGCCGTATCGAAAAGCGGCCGTACGACTCTAAAACCCAGATCGTTTACCCCAACTTCAAGGCCGTAAATTTCTTTTTTTTGTGTTTGGGCGGCTACGATGGTCGCTCTAAAAGAAGAAAGGTCGTCGCCGAATTTTGCAGGATTCTGAACGCGAAGAAAAGAGACTGCCGACGGCGTATGAAAATGGAATTGCTGCGCTCTATATTTTTGCTTTATATCGGTAAAAATCGGCTGCGTTAACTCCAGCAGCTTTGCTCTGTCCCGTGAAGCAAAGGCTTGAACAATATTTTGATCCCGAGCGATATCGTCTAAAAGGATGCGGCCGACAAGCGAATAACTATTTAATTCGTTATAAAACGCAGAATATTTAAGATCTGCGGTTGCTTTAATTTGATTTTCCGAAAACTGTGTGATGCTCCGCCAATCCTTATAGGCAATAATCCCATACTGAAGCAGTAGCAGCATGATAGTAACAATGAGCAGTTTCGTACCGATGGACCGAACCTGTTTTTTACTGAAATGCAGTCGTTGAAAATGAGCGTTGTTTTTGATCATACTGTGGTGGTCTCCTTTGCAAGACTATTATGTGAACTTTATACGAATAGCGTCAATGTGACAACCGGTATCCGGTATATTAATCAAAGAGAAAGTAGTTGAGATGGAAATATGAGTGGGAAAGAATTGTTGTTGTGTGCTACAGCGGATGAAGGGAGTCGAACCCTCGTCTCCAGCTTGGAAGGCTGGGGTAATAGCCGTTATACGACATCCGCAAAAAACATGAAGCTACTATACCGGAAAACACCTAATATGTCAATCGGAATCTTTATTTTTACTGCTCGATTTTGTATACTCTATAGTATGATTAAAGCATGTATTTTTGATTTGGATGGAACATTGACCGATACCGTCCGGACACTCGCTTATTTTGTCAATACCGAGACGGCAAAGCACGGATTACCGCCTGCGCCGGTGGAACAGTTTAAGTATTTTGCGGGAAACGGCGCACGGACGCTTATTCATAGAGTTTTGGCATATCACGGCGTTACGGATGCTGCGCTAGAAAACAGTATTTTACAGGATTACAACGCAGCTTATGATGCCGATTTTTTACACCTCTGCTCTTTGTACGACGGCGTTGCCGATATGATACAAGAGTTGCATGGCAGGGGGATTCAACTAGCAGTTCTTTCGAACAAACCGCAGCCGACTACGCAAAAGATCATCAAAGCTTTTTTTGATGAGGGCACATTTTCTGTTGTTTTTGGACAGCGGGAAGGGGTTCCGCTCAAACCGGATCCTGCCGGCGTATTTGAGATTTTAGGTCTTTTACACCGCCAAAAACAGGAATGCCTCTACATCGGGGACACTGCCGTGGATATAAACACTGGAAAAAACGCAGGCTTGACAACCGTCGGTGTCCTGTGGGGCTTCCGCGGCCGTGCCGAATTGGCAGGCGCCGGAGCAGCTCATATTATTACAGAGCCGTCGGAGCTGCTGCCGCTTGTAACCGCGATCCGGTAATTAGTCTTTTTTTAAAAATAGAATAAGTGCAATCGTGCAGATAATGATATACCCGGC
Source organism: Treponema sp. OMZ 906 (assembly GCF_024181185.1). Lineage (NCBI taxonomy): Bacteria > Pseudomonadati > Spirochaetota > Spirochaetia > Treponematales > Treponemataceae > Treponema > Treponema sp. OMZ 906. The sequence continues at coordinate 802,088 of NZ_CP051196.1, forward strand.
AATGCTGTAGCGGTCGGGTATTTCGTGGAACAGTAAAAAGCCGAACGCTGCGGCAAAGAGAATTTGCGTATAGTCGAAAACTGCGATTCTTTTTGCCGGTGCATAGGAGTATGCAGCGGTAACGGTAAATTGTCCTCCTGCCCCCGCAGCTCCGGCGGCAAGCAGCCAGAAAAGCTGTTGCAAGCCCATCGGTTCAAAGTCGTAGAGGAAAAAAGGCAGCAGCATCAACATCGATGTTGCCGAAAAGAAAAACACCACAAATGTACCGGATTCTTTATGTGTTAACAGATAGCGCACACAGGTATATGCACCGCCTGCACAGAGGCCGCCGGAACATGCCACTGAGGCTGCAAAGATATGACCCGATCCGGCAAAAGCAGGCTTGATAATTAAAAGGCTTGCGGCAAATGCGCATACGGCTGCAAGAAGCCGGGTAAAACGTATGCGCTCTTTTAAAAACAGAAATGAGAAAAAAATAGTAAAAAACGGTGCAAGCTTTGCCAAGATAGAAGCATCGGCAAGCGCTAAGTGACTGACGGCATAGAAATTGGAAACTAAACCGGCAGTGCCCAATACCGCCCGCAATATAAGGAAGGGCATATTTTTTTTCTGCGGCAGCACAAATTGACGGTTCTTTATTAAAACAAAGAGTGAGGTACAACAGGCAATACTGTTCCTAAAAAACGCTTTTTGGATAGACGGCAAATCGCCGGAAAGCTTTGCACATAAATTCATCACAGTGAAAAAGAAAGCCGAACAAATAATGCACAAGATCCCTTTTTGTGCGGATGTCAATCGAATACTCATAATACCGGTAAAGTATAGCAGAAAGAAAGATAATTGAAAATTGCTTCGTGTGAGTATTTGCATTGTCAGCTGTTTTTAGGTTAAATAATTTTAACACTTTCCTTTTTTGCATAAAAATACTATTTTACTCATAGTTTTTCTCTATTTTTTGTATATTTATGCATATTGTGCTTGACATTTTTTGTATAAGGCCTTAGTATCAAATTAACGGTTGTTTTTAATATACATTTTAAAAGCTGCCGAATGTAGGAGGTGTCGCGTTATGATATCCTTACACTATCAAAAGGAGATAACTATGAAAAAAAGAATGTATGCCGCATTTGTTTTGTTGTCTGCCGTACTCTTGAGCCTATCCATCTTAGGGTGTAGCAAAAAAACGGAAACAAAACCGGAGAAAGTCGGGTCGGATGGTAACGGAAAAAACGCCTCGTACCATATCGGTATTGTAACGGGAACCGTCTCCCAATCCGAAGATGATCTCCGCGGCGCCGAAAAACTGATAGAAATGTACGGTTCCGCAAAGACCGGCGGTATGATTCAACATATCACCTATCCTGACGATTTTATGTCGCAGCAGGAAACGACTATTACACAGATTGCCGCTCTTGCGGACGATCCGATGATGAAGGCCATTATCGTCAATCAAGGAATTCCCGGAACTGCAGAGGCGTTTAAGCGCGTTCGAGAAAAACGTCCCGACATATTGTTGTTTGCAGGAGAACCGCATGAAGACCCGCTGGTTATTCAAGCTGCGGCTGATATGGCGATAAGCAATGACTTTGTATCCCGCGGATATACGATTATTTGGGCGGCAAAGGAGCTCGGTGCAAAGACATTTGTGCATATTTCTTTCCCACGGCATATGTCCTATGAAACGCTCGGCCTTCGCCGCCAAATTATGGAAGCCGCATGTAACGATACCGGGGTGAAATTTGTGTTTGAGACCGCTCCCGACCCGACCAGCGATGTCGGCGTTGCGGGCGCTCAGCAATTCATCCTTGAAAAGGTTCCGCAGTGGATTGAAAAATACGGCAAAGAAACTGCATTCTTCTGTACGAACGATGCACATACGGAGCCGCTCTTAAAGCAGCTTTTACAGTACGGCGGCATCTTTGTTGAAGCAGACCTTCCTTCACCGTTAATGGGGTATCCGGGCGCCCTTGGTATCGACCTTACCGAACAGGCAGGGGACTTTGCCGCTATCTTAAAGAAGGTTGAGCAGTCCGTTATCGACAAGGGCGGAGCAGGCCGGTTCGGTACGTGGGCATACTCCTATGGCTTTACCGTCAGTGCCGGTTTGGGTGAATATGCACGCCGCATTATCGACGGCGAAGCGGAGAAAGGCAGCCTTGCTGATTTGTCAAAAGCGCTGGGTGTCTTTACTCCCAATGCACGGTGGAAGAGCGCATACTATACGGATGCAAATACCGGTGTGCGTGCAAAAAACCAAGCGTTAGTATTTATGGATACTTATATTCTCGGAAAAGGCTTTTTGTCGACAACCGAGCAAGAGGTACCGCAGAAATACTTGAATATGAAATTTAATAAATAGTAGAGAATGGAAACTATTTAAAAAAAGCCTCCTCAGCAGAACGGGTACATGGAAAATTTTGAAGTAAACCTGTTCCGAAACGGAAGTTGCGGAATAGGTTACCTTGAATGCGTGTACCCGTTTTTTTTATCGATAGCAAAGAGGAAACATTGAGATCGGATATCTCTATTGTTTATAAGGATGATAGAAGTTTATGAATAATGATGAAGTTATCTTATCCATCGATCATATTACGAAGGAATTTTCAGGAACGCCCGTTTTGCAGGGGGTGAGTTTTGATGTCCATGCGGGAGAGGTGATTGGGCTGGTAGGAGAAAACGGAGCCGGAAAGACAACGCTGATGAGCATCCTGTTCGGTATGCCGGTGATTGCCGAAACGGGCGGATACGGCGGAACGATTCGGCTGCAGGGCAAAGAGGTCGTGTTCAAAACGCCGTTCGACGCTCTCGGTGCGGGCGTCGGAATGGTGCATCAGGAATTTTCGCTGATTCCGGGTTTTTCTTCCGGTGAAAATATTATGCTGAACCGCGAGCTCGAACAGGAAAGCATTATCTCCGACCTCTTTGGGCCGCGGCTTACAACGTTAAACCGCAAAGCGATGCGCGAGCGGGCGCAGCAGCGGCTTAACCAACTCGGGGTTTCGATTAGTGCAAAGACGCTCATTTCCGAAATGCCGGTCGGGCATAAGCAGTTTACCGAAATCGCCCGCGAAATAGACCGCGATAATGTGCGGCTTTTGGTGTTGGATGAGCCGACTGCCGTCCTCACTGAATCGGAGGCGGAGGTTCTGCTCAAATCCATCAAGGCATTGGCGGAGAAGGGCATCGCGGTTATCTTTATTTCCCATCGCTTGCACGAGGTTATGGAAATTTGCGACCGGGTTGTCGTATTGCGCGACGGTGTTTCAATCCAAGACACGGAAACCGCAAAAACGGATATGCAGGCGATTGCGGCTGCAATGGTGGGAAGAAAGGTTGAAGGGCAGACAGCCGAAAGGACGGCGCGTCAGTTTGACGAAACCATCCTCGAGGTAAAACACCTGTGGGTGGATATGCCGGGAGAGCTGGTTGATGATGCAAGTTTCTCCGTTAAAAAGGGAGAGATATTCGGCATCGGCGGTTTGGCAGGGCAAGGAAAAATCGGTATTCCCAACGGTATTATGGGGCTGTTCCGTGCGGGCGGTGAGGTTATCTTTAAAGGCAAGCCGCTCGACATCAGCAAAACCTCAAAAGTGCTTTCGGAAGGGATTGCTTTTGTTTCCGAAGATCGACGCGGCGTCGGTCTTTTACTGGATGAAAGTCTTGACTGGAATATCGCTTTTACCGCTATGCAGGCAAAACATAAATACTTAAAAAAATATCTGGGCGGGTTAATCACCATCCGCGACGAAAAGGCAATGAAGGCGCTTGCCGACGAGTATATCAAGATGCTGCAAATTAAATGCACCGGTTCCCAGCAAAAGGCACGGGAGCTTTCCGGCGGCAATCAGCAAAAGCTATGTTTGGCAAAAGCATTTTGTCTGGAGCCCGATTTGCTCTTTGTTGCGGAGCCGACGCGGGGTATTGATGTCGGTGCTAAAGCGCTGGTGTTGGAAGCAATCCGCACGTTAAATAAAGAAAAAGGCGTTACCGTTGTGATGATTTCGAGTGAACTTGAAGAGCTGCGGTCTGCGTGCGACCGTATTGCGGTCGTATTCCAGGGTAAGGTTGCGCATATACTGCAGCCGTCCGAAGATCCGGCGGAGTTTGCACTTTATATGGCAGGAGTAAAATAGATGGAACAGTTAAAAAAACAACTTGCGGCATTCGGATGGCCGCGCATTATCATTTTCTTGTTTTTATTGTCGCTGTTTATCGCGGCGCCTTTTGTCAATGTCAGTATCGGCGCTTCCCTGTCGGATACGATAAACCGCTTTGGAATGAATGCCCTCTTGGTGCTTGCGATGGTGCCGATGGTGCAGGCAGGCTGCGGTCTTAACTTCGGGTTATCGCTCGGCGTTATCGGCGGACTGCTCGGTGCGACAATCGCGATGGAGCTGAGCCTAACCGGATGGGCAGGCTTTTTTTCAGCCGTGGCTTTTACGATATTGATCTGTGCGGTGATCGGCTATGCTTACGGTAAACTTTTGAATCTGATTAAAGGCGAAGAGATGACTATCGCTTTGTATGTCGGCTTTGCTGCGGTTATGTTCATGTCGATTTTGTGGCTGCTGTTACCGTACACCAATCCGACGATGGTGTGGGGCTATGCGGGAAAAGGTTTGCGTACAACCATCACGCTCGAAGGATACTGGCTGAAAATACTGAACAATTTATGGGCGTTTAAAATCGGCGCGTTCGTGTTTCCGACCGGTCTTATTCTCTTTGTCTTTATCTGCTTTTTTATTATGAAGGTATTTATGAAGACACGGACGGGAACGGCGTTGACTGCGGTCGGTTCAAATCCAGAATTCGCACGGGCAAGCGGTGTAAATATCGATCGAGCGCGGATTATCAGTACGGTGTTGTCCACCGTTATCGGCGGTGTCGGGATTTTGCTGTATCAGCAAAGTTTCGGCTTTATCCAGCTGTATCAAGCGCCACTCTTTATGGCCTTCCCGGCGGTAGCGGCTATTCTTATCGGCGGCGCATCGGTCAATAAGGCGTCGATTTTAAATGTGATGCTGGGAACATTTTTGTTTCAAGGTATTTTAACAATGACTCCCTCCGTTATTAACAGTGTGCTGCAAACCGATATGTCGGAGGTTATCCGTATTGTCCTGTCAAACGGTATGATCTTATATGCACTGACGCGGAAGACGCAGGCGGCGAGGTAGATTATGGTATCGTCTAATATGCTTAAAAAAAAGTGGGAACATTTTTCCGCGGTAGATTTTATTCTGGATAATTTGGTATCCATCATATTTTTGGTTATTTCGTTTCTTGCCATTCCCGTGTCGGGGTTGTCGGCGCACCATATTATCGCCGAAATTTTAACGCGGATCGGCAGAAACTCCTTTTTGGTGTTTGCACTCATCCTGCCGATTATGGCCGGAATGGGGATTAACTTCGGGATGGTGCTCGGTGCAATGGCAGGGCAGATCGGTCTGATTTTTGCGATGGACTGGAGCATCGGCGGTATCTACGGGCTGGTGTTTGCAGCCGGTATCGGTATGCCGCTTTCCATCCTGCTCGGGATTGTTGCCGGTTCGGTGCTGAATCGCGCCCGCGGGCGGGAAATGGTTACGAGCTACATCCTCGGTTTTTTCTTTAACGGAATTTATCAGTTCTTTGTGCTGTACATCCTCGGGTCGGTTATTCCGATGCACAATAAGGCGATTATGCTTTCCCGCGGCTACGGGGTGCGTAATACGCTTGAGCTGGCGCCCGTCCGGCAGATGCTCGATACGGCCATTCCGCTGACGATTGCAGGGTTTAAAATTCCGATTCTTTCGTATCTGATTATCATTGCGCTGTGTTTTTTTATCGTGTGGTTTAGAAAGACAAAGCTCGGACAGGATATGCGGGCAATCGGTCAAAATCAAGCGGTTTCGCTCGCCTCCGGTATTGCGGTTGAGCGGACACGGATTATTTCGATTGTTATTTCGACGGTACTCGCCTGTATCGGGCAGATTATCTTCTTGCAGAATATGGGAAACATGAGCACCTATAACGCGCATGATCAAACCGGTTTCTTTGCCGCCGCGGCAATCCTTGTCGGAGGCGCTTCGGTGAATAAGGCAAGTATTAGAAACGTCTTTATCGGCATTATCTTGCTGCACTTTTTGTACATCGTTACGCCGATGGCAGGACAGCACCTCTTTGATTCTGCGATGATCGGCGAATACTTCAGACAGTTTTCCGGCTATGCGGCGATTGCGTTATCGCTTGTTATGCACGCAGCGCGTAATCAAAAGAATGCGGAAAAACAGCGGGCTGCGCTGCGGGCCGAAAGCGGGAGGGCATAATGATTCGAGTACGTTCAAAAAAAGGTCAGCGGCTGGTAAAAATAGGCTTGGTCGTTTTTTATTTCCTTATTATGGCACTTATGTTTTTATTCGGCCGCTCTCATACCGTGCTGATAGACAACAACAGCGACCCGAACGGCGCATATAAAGCAATTGACGGCTGTACCATTTCGTTTAACGGAGAAAAGCCGATCGAGATGTTTAAGGGCGACCGCGATAAAATTATGCTGCGGGGGCAAACCCATCGCGTGAAAGTCAGCTTCTTTAACGGACAAGAAGATGTTACCGGTACTATCACCGTTCCGCTTTTTGAAGATGCGGTGATGGTGTCTATTCCGGCCTTTGTTACAGGCAAAAATGCCGTCAGTCATTTTGAGTTATACGCTCCGACGGAAGAGTAGGGCGGGGATGGGTAACCTAAAATTATGAATTATGATTAGGTGCGCTTTCCGCACCTCTTATCATTTGCCCCCGTTTTTGCTATAGTTTGCGGTATGCCTCAAGATTTTGTTCATTTACACGTGCACTCCGACTATTCGCTGTTGGACGGCGCTTCTTCCATAAAACAACTGGTAACAACCGCTAAGAACCTCGGACAAACAGCCCTTGCATTGACCGACCACGGCAATATGTTTGCCGCCTTGCGCTTTTTCCGTGAATGTAAGGCGCAGGGGATAAAGCCGGTTATCGGCTGCGAAGTATATGTTGCGAACGGCAGCCGCTTCGCAAAGCCGGAGAATACCAATACCGGTGTCCGCAAATACTTTCACCTTATCCTGCTTGCCGAAACCGAAACCGGCTACCGGAATTTGATGGTGCTGTGTTCCAAAGGCTACACCGAGGGTATGTACTATAAACCGCGCATTGATGAGGAGCTGCTGACACAGTATTCGGAGGGGCTTATTTGCCTTTCAGCCTGTCTTGCGGGAGAATTGCCGTCGCTGCTGTTGCAGGGTAAAAAGGCCGAGGCCGAGGCCCATGTCAGGCGTTACCGCAGCATATTCGGCATCAACAATTACTTTATCGAGCTGCAAAAGCATGGTATCGCCGACGAGGAGAAGGTTGCGCCGATGCTGATTGAGATGGCACGCAAGATAGGCGTGCCGATGGTGGTAACGAACGATGCTCACTATGCGGAGCAAAAGGATGCGGTTGCGCAGGATATCCTCCTCTGTATCGGCACAAAAAAGAATCGCTCCGACACCAACCGCATGAAGTTTGAAACCGATCAATTCTATCTTAAATCGGCGGAGGAGATGGAACAGCTCTTTCCCGGTTATCCCGAAATGTTGTCCAACACCTGCCGCATCGCGGATCGCTGTAATTTTGACATTCCGCAGCCGGGGCCGCTTCTCCCCGTGTATCAGATACCGGAAGATTTTGCAACAAAAGAAGAGTACATCACCCACCTTGTGCACGAGGGCTTAAAAAAACGGTACAATCCCGTTACCGAAGAGATGACCCAGCGCGCCGACTATGAACTCGGTATTATCATGAAGATGGACTTTGTCGGGTACTTTCTTATCGTATGGGATTTTATCAACTGGGCGAAGGAGCATGGCATTCCGGTCGGGCCGGGGCGTGGTTCCGGGGCGGGTTCTATTGTCGCCTATGCGATGCGGATCACCGACATCGACCCGCTCAAATACAAGCTGCTGTTTGAACGCTTCTTAAACCCCGAACGTATTTCCATGCCGGACTTTGACGTTGACTTTTGTTTCGAACGGCGGCAGGAGGTTATCGACTATGTCCGCAGAAAATACGGTGATGAAAGCGTCGGTCAGATTATCACGTTTGGAACATTGAAGCCGAAAGCCGCAATCAAGGATGTCGGGCGGGTGTTGGAAATTCCGCTCGGTGAGGTAAATGCCATCACTAAAATGATGCCCTCCGATCCCAAGCTCACGTTTGAAAAAGCCTTTGCGGATGTCCCCGAACTCGCCGAAATGCGCTCCGACCCGCGGTACACGGAGCTTTTTTCCATTGCAGAAAAACTGGAAGACCTCAACCGGAACACGAGCCTCCATGCGGCGGGTATCGTTATCGGTAAAACGAAGCTGACCGATTATGTACCGCTGTACAAGGATTCCAAGACAGGCAAGACCGCCTCTCAGTTTACGATGGATTTAATAGAAGACTGCGGTTTGGTAAAGATGGACTTCCTCGGGCTCAAGACGCTGACGCTGATTAAGCATACGGAAGATCTCATCAAAAAGCGGGGAGGGGAGTACGCGAACTTCTCCATTGCGCAGATCGACGAGCAGGATGCCGCGACGTTTAAAATGCTCGGCGAAGGAAAGTCCGCCGCGGTCTTTCAGTTTGAAAGTCAGGGAATGCAGAATATTCTGAAACGCGCAAAGCCGGATAAAATAGAAGACCTCATCGCGTTAAATGCCCTCTACCGTCCCGGGCCGATGGCCTACATCGATCAGTTTATCGAATCGAAATTCGATGCATCGAAAATTCAATATCCCGACCCTTGCCTCGAAGATATATTGTCGGAAACCTATGGCGTTATCGTCTATCAGGAACAGGTTATGCAGGTTGCGCAGCGTATCGGCGGCTACAGCCTCGGTCAAGCGGACTTGCTGCGGCGCGCAATGGGAAAAAAGAAAAAAGAGGTTATGGAAAAGGAGAAAACGCGGTTTATCGAAGGCGCCGTAAAGAACAATTTTAAGGAAAAAGACGCCGACCGTATTTTTGAAATCCTGATTCCCTTTGCCGGTTACGGGTTTAACAAGAGCCACGCCGCCGCTTATTCGGTACTGGCGTATCAAACCGCCTATCTCAAGGCGAATTTCCCGGCGGAATTTATGGCGGCGAACCTCACCAACGAGATTACCTCGACGGACAAGCTGCCGGAGTATATCAGCGAAGCGAATAAGATGGGTCTTGCGCTCCACGCGCCCGACATCAATACCTCGGAAGAATATTTTTCGGTCTATGAAGGAGATATCGTATTCGGGCTGCTCGGTATTAAGGGGGTAGGGGAGCAGGCTGCTCGCGATATTGTCGCTGAACGCACTGCGCACGGCCCCTACAAGTCGTTTATCGATTTTCTCGACCGGCTGGATTTACACACCGTGAATAAAAAGAACTTGGAAGTGCTCATCAAGACGGGGTGCTTCGATAAGCTCGGGCAGAACCGTTCCGAGTTGCTGGATAATCTTGAAGCGGCAATGGCGTTCAGCGCGCAGAAAAAGGCTGGGTCGGCAGTCGGTCAAACCAGCCTGTTTGAGGACACCGGCATTAAAGAGTTTTCCGATTTTACCTTTAAGCAGGTCAACGATTTGCCGCAAAAGGAAAAGCTCCGTATCGAAAAAGAGCTGATGGGCTTTTATATTTCCGGCCATCCCCTCGATGAGTACAAAAAGGCGATTGACCGCAGCGCTACCTTGGAGCTGATTAATTTCCGGCGTGCGCAGAAAGAAAAACTGTATACCATCGTCGGGATGATTACCGGCATCCGTCCCTATCAGACTAAAAACGGCAAATGGATGGGCTTCGGCACCTTTGAAGACCGTACCGGTACCATCGATTTAACCTTCTTTTCCAAGGTGTGGGAAGAAAACCGCGCCAATGCGCTGCCTGAAACCGTCTGCGGCCTTATCGGGAAAGTGGACTGCTCGCGCGATACGCCGTCGTTCCTCGTTGAATCGATGGTCAGTATCGACGAGCTAAAAGAGCGTTCGATTAAAGAGGTGCACCTTGAGCTTGATCCGCTCATCGAAACCGATTTACAGTTCCAGCCGCTCAAGGATTTTCTCTTCGGCGCGCAAGGCACTTGCGATATTTTTATCCATATTACCGATAACGATACCGTCTATCAGGTGAAAGGCTCCTCGCAGCTGAAAGTATCCTCTTCCGATGAATTTATCGAACAGCTGGGGAAGCAGGCGGGGGTGCTCCAAGTCTGGAAAGAGTGACCTTTTGAAATATACAGCACATCTACTGCGTTGCTGCACAAAAATAAATGCTCGACGTACAGCAAGTACGCCTGCGCTTTATTTTTGTTCGCGCCTTGTATCTGTACTGTCTATTTCAAAAGGCTTACGGCAAAAAGCTTTTCAGAACGGACAAGGATGTCCGTGGTTATAAGCAGTAGCGAGTTTTTCGCGAGAAAAACTCGTCGTTGACCAGTGTACAAGGAGGTACACTGGTCAACAGGCTATTTGCAAAAGCGCTGGAAAGGCGGGGCTACTTCGCCGCGAGGGCTTTACGGTTTGAATTTTAATCAGTATGTTATACGGAAATGCGATCGGTAAAATTTGCCGATTAATATGAGGAGCCTGCTATGGTGCGTTCGTTATTATTAACTGTTAGGCAGCTTATCAATGTCTATCTCTTTTTATGCTTTATTAAGATTTTGCTGTCGTGGGTTCCCTCTGCGGCATATTCATCATTCGGTCGGATGTTGTCATCCATTTGTGATCCTTATTTGAATTGGTTCAGACGGTTCAGATTTACCCGCATTGGTATGGTTGATTTTTCTCCTGTTTTGTCGCTCGGTATCTTGTCCATTGCGGCGCAGCTTATCACATCCCTTCTGACGACCGGTACCATTTCGCTTTGGGGGCTCTGTGTCAGTATCATAGAACTGGTATGGTCGTTTATCGGCTTTATGTTGAATTTGCTGATCATCTTTTTGATTATCCGGCTGGGGTACGATCTTTTCGGTTCGTCAAGCAGTTCTCCGTTTTGGTATAATTTAGATAGATTTTTAAGTCCCGTTATTGCGAAAGTTACCGGTTTTTTTCCGCAAAAACCGCTACAGTACCGTACTCGGCTCATATTGACGATTCTCATTATTCTATTACTCCGTATTGCGCTTGGCCTTTTGGTCGGTTCTCTGTTATTTCAATTTAAAGTGATAAGAATCATCTAAGAACTCCTATATGGATAACCTCCCTTTTCTATTGTATTTTTACCGGTTTTTGTATATGGTATTATAGAAGAGGGGGATGGGAAATTGTCTTCGGGAAAAAAGCTGATAAAATACAATAGCGAGCTTATCCACGATTTACCGCCGTGGGCACAGGAGCTCGCAACCAAATATTGTACCGAAACGGTCAACCTTTATTTTGTGCACGGCAATATCCGTGACTTTTTACCGCACAACCATCGGGCAAGTGCTCATTTTGTTTTTGTAAAGATATGGGATTATATTTCGGAAGTTATTTTCGGCAATAAAGATATTATCGTATTTTACGATAAATCAAGCGGCGTGTCTTTTTGTATGCAAGAGATGGAGCAAGCCTATATTGCGACGATGCACAGCCGGTATCCCGAAGTCCCCGTCGAAGATTTTTATTCCCGTGATCCCGTCAAAGCCTTTGCGTATCTTGAACGCTATTTTACGCTCAATATGGGCAGCGGCCGCAGAATGGTGCTTATTATCGATTATGCGGAAACGGTTATCCCTGCGGAGGAAATCGGAAACCTCGATGCGGTTGACCGTTACTGCTTGGTTACCCTGAACCGATGGTCGCATGATCCTCAATTTACTAATGAAGATATTTCGGTTGTCATGCTGACCGAGAACCTTGCCGACGTTAACTCCCGGCTTGTTGCCTCTCCGTCAACAGTAAAAGTTGCTATCCCGCTCCCGTCCGAAGCAATCCGTATCCATTTTTTAACGTATTTGCAGAATAAGGAAGAATTGTTGTTGGAGCGGCTTCTCAACGCTGAACGGGTAGGAAAACTGACGTCGGGATTAAATTTATTGAACCTTAATCAGCTGGCAAAAGAGTCGTATAACGAAGACGTACCGATCACGTTTGAATATCTTCGCAAAAAAAAGCAAGAGATTATCGAAAACGAAGCGGGAGGTTTGCTGGAATTTTTGGAAACGGAGCATGACCTCTCGTTTATTGCGGGACATGAATTTGTAAAGAAGCGCTTTAAGTCGATGGCGAAGGCGCTCAAACAAGGAAGAACCGATGTACTTCCGATGGGATATTTAATTTCCGGGCCGATCGGTACGGGGAAATCCTTCCTTGTTTCAGCATTTGCCGGAGAGATCGGTATCCCGATGGTGCGGCTTAAAAATTTTCATACGCAATGGCAGGGAACAACAGAATCGAACTTGGAAAAAGTGTTGAACATCTTGCGGGCGATGGCGCCTGTTGCCGTGATGATCGATGAAGCGGACGCCGTTTTAGGAAACCGTAAAATGCAGGATGGGGCAGGTTCTTCCCGCGTATTTGCGCAAATTGCAAATTTTATGGGCAACACCGATTACCGCGGAAAAATTATCTGGTTTTTGATTACCAGCCGTCCCGATTTGTTGCCGATAGACTTAAAACGGCAGGGGAGAGCAGAGGAGCACTTGGCACTTTTTTACCCCGAAACGCTGGCAGAAAAAGTTGAGATTTTTGAAACGCTGCAACGGAAGCTGAAAATTAAAACAAAAGATATTTCTTTTTCTAATATTATCAACAAAAAACTGAAATTTCCCGTATCCGGTGCGGACATTGAAGCCATTTTGGTTCGGTCGAAAATGAATGCAAGTGCTGACAATCGCATGATGCTGATAACGGAAGATATCGAACAGACAATCGATGATTTTATTCCGCCTTCGTATCCCTATGATATTGAACTACAGAATTTAGTTGCCGTACTCGAATGTACCAGTAAAGAGATGTTACCCAAGCAATATCAAAATATTCCACGTTCAAAACTGGTTGCAGAGATACAGGAATTAAAACAACTCCTTGGAGAAAAATAAAAACCGCTCCGGTCTATTCAAATGGCGAATAGCGTGCTCAGAGCGGTTTAAGATGCGTTTCAATAACGCAGCCGTTTGGATTTACATCCAATTATTTACCGGCATTTTGCTCTTCAAGATTCGGCCATGTTAATACTTTTGAACTTAACAATGCGAATTCTTTTGCAGCATTTTTTGCATCGCGAACCGGGATTCCGGCTTCCTTGTTCAATGTCTGTTCAAAGAACAGTTCGATGGATTTAAATACATCCGGGAGTGGGTAAAACAGGAAAGCAAAGTTTATACCCGTAGGTTTTACGATAGTAAATGCAGACAGTGCTTCTTGCGGATCCTTGCTGAAAATAATCTTTGATTGATTCTTTGCAGTGATGATATTTGAATCTTTAAATCGCAGCGGTACCTGAAAGTCACGTTCACGGCAATAGGGTTCCATAGATTTATGCGGATAGTTTTCGGGCTCAACAAACAGGAAAAGCTTTTTCCCGTTTGTTTGGAAAGTTAATCCGTTGCTGGTTAGGTAAATATCCTTTAGGGTCGCATAGGAAACGATCTCGTAAATACTGTACGCAGAATCTTCTTTAAAGAACGATGAAACAATATATCCTTGATCCATCGGCAGTTTCTGTTTTGCATACGCTTCAAAAAGATCCATCGCTTTAACTGTTGCCATACCTGTTCCTCCAAATTATATGCCCTTGTAGATGCAGCATACAATAAAAGTATATGCGATTTTTTTATAAACTGCAACCTTTTGAAAATATGCGATTACGTATCAGACGAGTAAATATAAATCGCAAAATCAGGAGATTGGGCAAGCATTTGAACCATCTTCAACTGTTGTACATCCGTATACAACAGTTGAAGGCGAGTTTTTGCTGTGCAAAAACATCGCTGCTACGTGGAACCACCGCCATCCGTGGCGGTGCTGATACGTTTGTTTTCCTTTCGCACGAAATTTTAGGAAAATTTCGTGCACTTTTATTTCAAAAAAAGGGAAATCGTACCAGACAAATAAAGCAAGAACGCAGAATAATGAGGCTGTGAGACCATTTGAACCGCAGTTAGAACTGCCAAGGATGGCAGGGGTGGTAGCAGAAACCGGTTTTTGGAAAAAACCGGCGGTCAAGGAATTGACACGGATGTCAATTCCTTGACGTTACTCTGGTTGAACAGCCTCATTATTCTGCGGGAATATCAATATAAGCGTCTGGTACGATTTCCCTGTGTTTTACTTCTTCTTCAAATATTTCACGCTGTCGAGGGCGACGGCGGCGATGATGATAAAGCCTTTAAACACGAACTGTAAGTTGGTGTCAATGCCGAGGAAGGTTAAGCAGTACGTCAAACCGGTAAAGATAATAACGCCGAGCACCGCGCCTTCCAGCTTGCCGATACCGCCGTTAAACGAAATACCGCCGACTACGCAGGCTGCGATTGCGTCCAGCTCATACCCCTGTCCGGTACCCGCACTCGCATTCGCCTTAAACGCTTCGAAGAAGGCGCCGAAGCCGTAGAAAATCCCTGCCATAATAAACACGCTCATCGTTACCTTGAATACGCTTATACCGCTCACGCTTGCGGCTTCGGCATTGCCGCCTACCGCGTACATATTCTTGCCGAGTACGGTCTTATTCCAGATAAACCACGCAATCGCGATGGCGATAACCGCAGGGATAATCAGCTTGGGGAAGGTTACCAATTCGCCGCCCACAACACCAAGCTCCCACCGGCCGCCGAAAAAGTCCTTAATACCGGCATCGATGGAACCGACCGGCGTACCGCTCGTCCCGAAGAACAAAAGACCGTAGATAATCAGCTGGGTCGCGAGCGTCGAAATAAAGGGGTGAATTTTCAGCCACGCCGAAAAGAAGCCCGCAAAAGCGCTGAATATCACACAGAGGATGATGGAAATTCCGAGCGAAAGTACTACCCGTATCGGCATCGCCAGTGCGGTAAAATCCCACGGTCCCATACCGAAGAATGTTACGATGTTCGTTCCCGGATGTAAGATTAAACCGGTAACGACGGCACCCATCGCGACCATACGCCCGACGCTCAAGTCTGTACCGGCAAGCAAGATAAGTCCCGCAACGCCCAGCGCGTAGAACATACGCACCGAAGATTGCTCCAAAATCGTTAGAATATTGGAAATTGTCAAGAGATTTCCGCTTCCCGACAGCGGAGCCACGATAATACACACCACAAAGAAGATCGCAATCGCAATATACAATCCGTTTGCCAAAAAGAACTGCGCGGGGGTAAACTTATAGGCGTAATCCTTTAAGCCGAGTTTAAAATCCTCGGCAAAATTGGTTTTACTGTTGCGCAAATGGATATTTTTCTGTACCCGATCGACATACACCTGATGTTTTGCCGTTTTACATTTTCCGAGCGCTGCCTCATACTGATTTTTCGCATCAAAAAGCGCGGACTTAAACGCATTGTGTGCAGCGGTCAGTTCCTGCTGCGCTTCCCGCCGTTCTTCCTCGGAGGTTTTGCCCGCAAAAGCGGCGGTAATCTCCTTCTTCTTTTTCTCCGCCGCCTCCGTAATGCTTTGCACCTTCTCCGCGTATTCCTGCTTATACCGCGCCGCCTTTGCATTTTCATTCTTTTTTACTTCCTGCTCAAAGGCATCGGAAAGCGCATTCACCCGCTGTATCGCTTTATGCGTCAGCTCTTTTTCTTCATCTTTATGCCGCGCCGCAACGGTCTTAGCATCTTCAATCTCTTTACGATAGGCTGCAATCCGGGTGCTTTTTTCTTCGGCGCTTATCAATTTATTTTTTCGTACGGCGGCAATTTCCTGCGTCAATGCGGAAACCTTGTTCACTCCGTTTTTGCGCAATGCGTCGAGCCGATCCGTATACTCGGCAAGAACGGCATCTTCCTCCAAGAGCTTTGCCGTATCCGCCTGCGCAATTTGCTCCTGCGTGAACGTGTACTGTGTGCTATTTTCGGGCGTATCTTTCATCCTATCCTCCGGTAAATTTCCGTGTTCAATTATATTTAATGATGTTCAGCTGTCCAATTATAAGTACCGAGCGGAAAGCCGCAGCAGCGCTTCCTGATCGGTGGTAGCGGTATCGACAATACCGGCAAGGCGGTAGTTCGACATAACGGCAATGCGGTTCGTAATGCCTAAGATTTCCGGCATCTCACTCGAAACAACGATAATTGTCTTTCCCGCTTTCGCCATATTGATAATAAGCTGATAAATTTCGTACTTAGCTCCGACGTCGATACCGCGGGTCGGTTCATCAAGCAACAGAATATCGGGCTGGCGTTCAAGCCATTTACCGATAATCACCTTCTGCTGATTCCCCCCGCTCAACGCGCTAATCAGCTCATCCGCAGAAACACACTTTGTGTGCATCGTCTTTATTTCACGGTCGGCGGCCTCCTGTATTTTGCGGTTTGACAGCACACCGAATGTTTTATAGGTTTCAATGTTCGCAATAACGGTATTAAATTTAATGGACGCTTTGGCAAACATCCCGTTGAACTTCCGCTCCTCGGTTACCAGCGCAAAGTTATAGTCCATTGCATCCTTGGAATTGGAAAAATGGAGCTTTTTCCCGGCCAAAAGCATCTCGCCTGATGCAACGGTTCTTAGGCCAAAGATACTTTCCAAAAGCTCGCTCCGTCCCGCACCAACGAGCCCATACAACCCGAAAATTTCTCCCTTTTTTACCGTAAAAGAAATATCCTTTAGCTGAGGTTCATAGCGGGTTGTGATATTCCGCACTTCAAAATAATCCTCCCCAACCTCATTATCCACATCGGGAAAGCGCTTTTCCAACGAACGCCCGACCATCGCCGAAATCAATTCATTCATATTCGTGTCATTGATATTCTTTGCCAGCGTCAGCCGTCCGTCGCGCAGCACCGCCACCTCGCTGCATATCTGAAAAATCTCATCCATTTTATGAGAGATATATACAAACGATACGCCCTTCTTGCTTAACGACCGTACAATAGAAAACAGTTTAATAACTTCCGGTTCCGTCAAAGAAGACGTCGGCTCATCCAGCACGATAACCTTCGCATTATACGAAACAGCCTTCGCAATCTCTACCATCTGCCGCTGCGAAACGGACATTGTGCGCATAATCGTACGTGCATTCACATTCATTTTAAGAGACGCAAACAGCGCATCCGCATCCTTTTGCATCTTCACTTCATTCACCGCGCCGAACCGGACAGGATACCTTCCTAAAAAGAGATTATCCATCACAGTACGGTCAAGGCATTGGTTCAGCTCTTGATGTACCATCGCCACACCGTTTTCCAGCGCATCCTTGGGAGACTTAAAATCGATCAAGTTATTCTCAAGGAAAAAGCGTCCTTCGTCCTTCGCATAAATCCCGAACAGACACTTCATCATCGTCGATTTTCCGGCGCCGTTTTCTCCCATCAGTCCGACAACCGCCCCTCGTTTCACCGTCAAACTGATATTTTCCAATACCTTGTTTTTAGCAAAAGACTTTGAAAGATTTTTAATTTCAAGTACCGTGTCTTCCATAGCTATTCCTTACATGGTTTTTTTCGGTTTCGGAGCGCAAAGCCCCCAGTGCAGTACATTCAACAACTTTTTTCTTCTTTATGCTTACTAATCTTATTATTTGATAATTTCTGTCAGTAACGGCATCCAGATACCATCATTCAGACATGAACGTCCGTGTTCATTATGGAACCACTGACATCCTGTCAGAGTGGCGATGTTTTGGCTACGGCCAAGCTTACCTGCCCTCCGCGGTTTATTTTATTCACTGCAAGGGCATAAAAACAGCGGAGATACTTTATAATGCTTCTACCTCTGCTTTGGAAAGACCAGTCGCTTGGACAATATTTTCAATGGATAAGCCGAATTGCAGAAGATTCTTTGCTGTCTCGACTTTTGCTTGTCGGGAACCGCGTATTTCGCCTTCAGCAAGTCCGAGGGATTTACCTTCAGCAAGTCCGAGGGATTTACCTTCAGCAAGTCCGAGGGATTTACCTTCAGCAAGTCCAAGGGATTTACCTTCAGCAAGTCCATGCGCAACACCCGCTTTCCATCCGTCATTCCGAGCATCTCGTTCAATGGTATTTACTAACATATACTCCCTCCTCAACTCTTCATTTGCTTTTACTTCTTTTATTCGGTGCTCTAACTTTTGGATAAACTCGTCATCGCTGCTCACCTTACCGTTCATGTACTCTAAAAATACTTTCAACTTCTCATTCTTCTCATACGCCGCCGCTTGACTGTTTATAATGATCTTCGTTATTCCATCATCCAATTTTATCAGACTATCTTCACTACACACCGTTTTAAAGGTATACACCGGTAGCGCTTTTTTGAGATAGTCAAAGGTGCAGAAAAAGAGAATAAACGTATCAGGAAGACTTTCATACGGTTTACTTTTTCCTAATAAGCTCACATCAATCGCTGCTTGGTAGTATCGGATGCGTTTTGCAAGATCTTTTTTATCGAGCGCTTGCATTTCTATGTCATAAATACGTCCGCTGCAATCTTTGGCCCATACGTCAAACCGGACTCCTTTAGCTCGTCCTGCATCGTCAATCGTCTTTTGCAGCTCTATATCGGTGATTGTTTCTACCTTTCCCTGTAACACTCTATTTAACAGCGTCTTACAGATATCCGTGTCTTCCATTACGCGATAGAACATATAGTCATCCGCTATAGTGAGCTCGTCAAAATCTTTTTCCATTGTTTTATTCCCTGTTTTTATTATAGCAAAAAAAGAGGTATGAACAACCTGTCGTATCCCATTATAAAACAAGTAAGCTGATCAAAAAACGCTTCTACGCCTTGATTTACCGGTGATTAAAAACATATCATCTCGTCGTTGAGCAATGTACACGGAGGTACATTGCTCAACACCGCCACGGATGGCGGTGGTTCCAAACAGTAGCGATGTTTTGGCTACGGCCAAAACTCGCGTCCAAAAGTGTACAAGGATGTACACTTTTGGACAGCGTTAGGGATAGAAGCGGTATCCTTTTTGCCGTTCATTGATAAGGCAAAAAGATACAAGCGGATAGCCCGACGGTACTCATTTTCCGCCCTATAAAAGCGGGAAATGAGTACCGGAACGCCCAAATCCCATTACTGAAATATATCGGAAATGATTAGTACTTCAGCTTGCCGGTGTAGTCTGCGCCGGAGTTGGTCTTTACCATATTGACGGCGAATGCGTCAAAGTTGTTCAGGTTGGTAAAGCGATCCAAGCAGCTGGACTCGTTTTGTCCGTCGCCCTGTACGATGGTCAGGTCGATGTTCAAAAGCGGAGCATAGTATTTGAGCGCCGGAACATACGAAGAAGAAAGGAAGTTATCGGCAGAGTTGTAGATTGTCAACAACACCTTTTTCTTATCGGCCTGTGTCTGCTTGATGCCCATGTCGCGGCTGCCGCCGGAGTAGTTCTGCCAGTTTTCGGCATTTACGCCTGAGTTTTCCGCCATAACGGCTTTTACGTCTGCCCAGTACTGTACGGGTGCGGTGATCTTATTGCCGTATTTGTCGGCAACGGAGATACCCTTGGTGTATACGTCCTCTCCGGTTAAACCGTCGAGCAAGTTGCGTAATACCTGCAATGTTGCGGTCGCCTGTGCGTCTACGTTCTGAGAAACGGTTCCCGAGAGTTTGCCGTTTCCGATTGCTTCGATCGCGTCTGCGTTTGCATCATAACCGAAAATCGGAACGCCTGCCGGATAGTTTGAAGCCTGTAAACAGCCCATTGCCATACCGTCATTGTTGGAAACAACCATGTCGATCTGATCTGCAAATTTGGTTGCCCAGCCGCCCATTGCTTCAGTTGCGGCGTTTGCGTTCCATGTAGAGCCATCGGTTCCGGTCATTGCCTTTCCTTCAAGCTCAACGACTTTTAAAGTCATTCCTGCAATGGTGATGGAACCTTCCTGAACTACTCCCGGATCGGTGGAACCTGCCCACGTACCGAGCGCCCGTCTAATACCTTCCGTTCTCGCCTTGGAATCGTTATGTCCGACGTCGCCGATGCACAGTACGTAGCCTAACACGCCGTCGCCGTTGCGGTCGATCGAAGCGTCAGCCTTTGCAAGAAACTCCACAATCAATGCCCCCTGAACGGCTCCGCCGCCTGCAGCGTCAAAACCGACATAGTAGGTCTTGTCGTTCCAGTTCATCGTCGTCATATCGATTTCACCGGTTGTCGGATCAGACGGCTGCCGGTTAAAGAATACGAGCGGTTTATCCTTGTTGGCAGTAGCAGCGGTTTTTCCGCCGCAGCCTGCAAGAACCAAGAGGCTGCACGCCAGCACAGCCAATACAACTTTGTGAGATACTTTTGAAACATAGTTCATAGATATCTGCCTCCTCAAAATAAGTCGGTATTTAACTTTAACTGTGCTCTTTAAGCAGCAGAAGTTAAATCTCCGTACAATTGCGTATTATACTATATAAGTATAAAATTTTCAAAACCTTTTTTACTTTTTGCAAATAGACAGGTATCTACTTCGTTGCTGCGCACAAATTAATCCTCAACGTATCATAGATACGCCTGCGGTTAATTTGTGCTCGCGCCTCGTATCTATCCTGTCTATTTGCAAAAAAGCTAACGGTGAAAGGCTTTTCAGAACGGACAGGGATGTCCGTGAAATTGAGCAGTAGCGAGTTTGCTTGCAAACTCGTAGCCCACGAATGTACACGGATGTACATTCGTGGGCGAGGCATCTACGACGTTGCTGCGCAAAAATAAATGCTCGACGTACAAAAAGTACGCCTGCGGGTGTTTTTTGTACGCTTCTAGCATCTGCTCCACCTATTTTCAAAAAAGCTAATGGTGAAAGGCTTTTCAGAACCGACAAGGACGTCGGTGGTTCCATACAGAAGCGAGTTTGCTTGCAAACTCGTAGCCCAAGAATGTACAGGACGTACATTCTTGGGCGGGGATGTCCGTGGTTCTATACAGTATCGAGTTTTTCGTTTATGAAAAACTCGAAGTTCAGAAATGTACAAGGACGGACATTTCTGAACGATGGCATCCCTGTAGCCCCCTGCTTATGATATTGTCTTTTCTTGTAACTTCTGTCATAGTGCGTATTAAGGAGAAACGCTATGCGTAAGTTTATTACTTTTATAACGGTGATCAGTTTCAGCCTTATCTTTGCCTGTTGTCAGCCGTATGCTGCTGATATTGAGGAGTTTTTAAGTTATTGGTCATCGGAAGCCGCCGTTACCGGTTTTAAGATTGATTCGGAACACTATATAAACGATGTAGGCGTTGCGTGTCTCCCTTCGGATCGTGATGCAACGGTCATACTGACGGTGCGGAATCCCAAAAAATTTAAATTTGTCACGCCGACTACTGTCTTGGATGCGGCAGCCGTTATCCGTTTTCCCGGTCTGCCGTCTCAACCGGTGCCGCGTACGGATTATACACTCAGGCAAAGTGCTCCCGATACCTTGGAGTTGAGGTATAAAAGCAGCTTTTTAAAAAAGTATGAATGGGGTACCGCCGATATCGGGCCGGTCATTACGCTGAAAAGCGATGACGGAAGACCGTTCACGCAAACTTTCAAAACAAATATAATGGTCAACACCCTGCCGCCTGGGATTACGAAGATAACAATAGCGAAAAGTACGGATCCGACCCCATGTTATGTCGTGTGCTGTGAAATTGACGGTACCAACATACTTGATCCCGTAAACAGCGGCGACAAGCTGCATGGGGATATCGTTGCGCTTCGCGTTACAAAAGACGGCGAAACGGAAAAGACCATTCCGATAAGAGTAAATGGTACGGGTTTTGACATAACGCATTCAGGTGGAGAACTGTTATCGCGTACAAACGTCACTGAGTTGTTTTCAGACTCTTCTTACACGGTGCCCTCCGGTCAGTGGGTCGTGTACCTTAAAACGAATATACAGCCGTATGATCCTGCTGCCGCGTTACCGCATACCTACCGCATACGGCTCGCCGATACAAAAAACTTAATGTCGGATGCAAAAGAGACGCATACGCTCGAATATAGTGTGGACACGAGCGGTTCCTCCGAAGCATGGAAAAAGGTACGGAAGGCAGTGACGGATGTTGCTGCCGGCGGCGTGATAACCTTAAGCGGCACTATTAATGCGACAAACGCCCCTGGCAACCGTGGACAAATCGAAATATCAAAAAATCTAACCATTCAGGGGGCGCCCGGCAATTCGCCCGCCGTCCTTGATGCGCATCATCTTGGGCTACTATCGAGTACGAGCATTGCAAATTCGCACCGGATATTCACGGTAAAGGGCGCTGTTGACGTTACACTGCAAAACCTTACGTTAAAGCGCGGCAAGGATGCTGTAGCTGCCAATATAGTGGGATCAGGCGGCGGCGGGATTTGGGCGTCGGCAAACGCAAATCTGACGCTCATCAATGTGACGGTGGAAGACTGTATCAGTAAAGCGCCCGGCGGAGGAATACGATACGACCATGGCACAGGGAACAAGCGCCTTACGATGATAAACTGTAGAATCAAAAATAATACCGTTCAAGATGATGGTGGCATTGCAGATTCGTCAGGCGGCGGTATCAGTCTGCCGTGGTGCCTCTATACGGCGGTAATCGACGGCTGTACAATCGCCGGTAATAAAATCGATATGAGTGCCAAAACCGGTTCGGCGCCGCGCTTAGAAGCCGAAGGTTGCGGTTTAGCTTGCAGCGCTACAAGCAGTTCTATTACCATTATTAAAGGGCATACGGTAATAGAAAACAATCAATGCATACCGCACGCGTTGAAACCCTGTGAATGTAAAGGCATGGGTATTTTTTGTGGGAGCGGTCCCTTGACTATCGGAGAAACCGGCAAAGACAACAACGAAAGCCCCGAAATACTGAATCATGGGAACCCAATACCTACAAATGTAACTGTTGCCGGAACCGCGTTGTATATAAAAAAGAAAGGTACTGTTCGCTGGCTGAGAGGCAAGATACACGATAACGGTACCGATCCCAACAATAGTATAAAGAATGCCGGAGGTACTCTTTCCAATCGATCGGAAACTAGCCCAAGCTGAACGGGCAGGGATGTCCGTGGGTATAAGCAGTAGCGAGATTTTGCTTTGCAAGAACTCGCCGTTAGCAAATGTACACGGCGGCGTTCATCAAGGTATACTACCAATTGTCGAATATCGTTTACCCCTATAAAGAATCGACACCGATAAAAACACTATGATGCATTTGCTCCCTTATATAACGAAACATCTCGCCGTAAGGCTTTTTCTTGTGGTATACTGCCCCCATGCTGATTGGAGAAATTCAAGCGCCCGTGTCAAATCTGTATGGGGCGGGGAAAATAACTGTTGAACAACTGAACCGGCTGGGAGTCTCGACGGTCGGTGATCTACTACGGCTCTGGCCGCGCGCATGGGAAGATCGCAGCAGGTATAATACGCTCAGCGAATGGAATACATTTCATAAATTGAATGTTCCGGTAACGGTTATGGATCAGCAATGGTTCGGCTACGGGCGTATGAAAACGCTCAAGTTGATTGTCTGCGATTCGGAAGGAACCCGCGGCGAGCTTGCGTGTTTTAACCGGCCTTTTTTAGAGAAATCGTTTCCGGAAGGTACAAAGGCGCTGGTCTACGGAAGTTTTTCCGTTAAATACGGATCTATCCAATCGAGTTCGTTCGATATAGAACAATACGATACGGCGGAGCGCCGTGTTTTGCCGGTATATCCGCTGACGCAGGGATTAACACAGACAAAACTGCGCAAGCTCATCGAGCAGGCGCTCAATTCGTATGCGCGGGGAATCGATTCCGAGCTTCCTACCGATGTATTAAACAAATACGGCTACCCCGATAAAAGAACCGTGCTGTTTGCAATGCACCGCCCCGCTTCCATGCAGGAGGCGGAAAACGCCCGCACTGCGCTCATCTTCGAAGAGTTCTTCATCTATGAAGCGGCTGTCGGTATGCGTGCACTTGAGCGGCGCGGTGTGTTGCCGCGTACGCCGGGGGCAAAAGGGCAGGGGAGTGTATTGCCTGCACAGACGGCGGACGGAGACAGTCAAGCAGCAGAAGATGGGCAAGCAACAGCGGTGCAGGCTGGCGCTTCGGAAGGTGCGGTTCAATCGGCGACGGCTCAACCGTCTGCGGAGCCGTTACAGTACACTTACAGCCCGCTGCAAAAGGAGCTGCTCTCGCGTCTGCCGTTTACGCTTACCGCAGACCAGCAAGCCGTTACTGCAGAGATTAACGCCGACCTCGACGGAACGGCGCCCGCCGCCCGCCTTATTCAGGGTGATGTCGGTTCGGGGAAAACCCTCGTTGCATTTTTAGCCTGTTTAAAAGTGATAGAGGGCGGCGGACAGGCGGCGCTGATGGCGCCGACTGAGCTGCTGGCACGGCAGCATGCCGATAACGCGGCAAAGCTTTTGGAACCGCTCGGCGTACGGCTTGCTTTTTTAACCGGTAACCTCAAAGCGGCGGGACGCTCTCAGCTGTTACAGCAGCTTGCCTCCGGTAATATCGACCTCATCATCGGTACGCACGCCCTTTTTTCCGCACAGACGCTGTATAAAAACCTGCGTATGGTCGTTATTGACGAGCAACACCGCTTCGGTGTACTCCAGCGCTCTGCAATTATCCAAAAGGGCATCGACAGCGGAAAAAAGGCTCCGCATTTTTTAATGATGAGCGCGACGCCCATTCCGCGGACGCTTGCGCTGTCGATGTTCGGCGACCTCGATATTTCCGTCATCAAAACGATGCCTCCCGGGCGCAAGCCGGTGATTACATACGTTGCTCCCGAGA
Source organism: Treponema sp. OMZ 906 (assembly GCF_024181185.1). Classification (NCBI taxonomy): domain Bacteria; kingdom Pseudomonadati; phylum Spirochaetota; class Spirochaetia; order Treponematales; family Treponemataceae; genus Treponema; species Treponema sp. OMZ 906. The sequence continues at coordinate 826,905 of NZ_CP051196.1, forward strand.
GCAAGGCCGAAAAAGTGTATTATTTTATCGGGCAGGATATCCTTGCCGGAAAGCAAGCCTATTTTGTGTACCCGATTATTGAAGATTCGGATACGCTCAGCCTAAAATCGGCGGAAGATATGTTCGCAGAGCTGACTCGGGATTTTCCCCATCACCGGCTTGCGCTCCTGCATTCCAAGGTGCCGGAGGACGAAGCGCGGGCTATTATGCAGGAGTTCCGAGCAGGAGCTATTCACATCCTTGTGGCTACCAGCGTTATTGAAGTCGGTGTTGATGTGCCGAACGCGACCTGTATGGTCATCGAACACGCCGACCGCTTCGGCCTTTCGGCGCTGCATCAGCTGCGGGGCAGAATCGGACGGGGCAGCGATCAATCCTATTGTTTTTTGCTCTATGGGAAGAATATTACCGAAACCGGTATGGCGCGGCTCAAGGTGATGGCAAGCACCACGGATGGGTTTGTTATTGCGGAAGAAGATTTGAAGCTGCGGGGGCCGGGAGACATCGGTGGCATTGAACAGTCCGGCTATTGCGGTTTTGAACTTGCCGATCCCATCCGCGACTTTGCGCTATTGGAAAAAGCTCGCATTGCCGCCTTCGAAATGCTTGCCGCGCAGCGCGGATTAACGCAACGGGAAAGCACAAAGACTGCCGAATAAAAAAAGAGCGGCCTTATGGGGACATATAAGACCGCTCAAAAACTTATTTTGGGAGAAATAAATTCCTACTCTTCATCAGGTTATTTTGTCGCTTCTTTTAAAAGCTTACGGCATGTATCGAGTACGCGCTTTGCAACAAGCTCTTCAGAGCTGTCTGCCGGAATACAGGTCGGCTTTTTACCGTCCGTCTTTTCGATTCCGCTCGGCTTCATACCGTACCATACATGCATGTGCGCGGGACTGCCGTGCGGCGTTGTCATAGACAAAAAGGCGAATTTTCCCGCTTTTTGCCGGTCGGAAGCAACAAATGCATTTGCCGTAGCGCGCAGTTTATTAGCGCCGTCGCGACTGTAAGCAACTCTCGAAACTTCGGTCATACCCTTCCATACAACCATTTCGTTCTTATCGTTTCCGGTAACGAATTCAAGGTGCGTAAAGTCGGAAGCGGTACCGTAGTTTTTCTTTGCCATCATAATGATTTCTTCTTTGGTAAAGTCGCTGCCGTCTTTTTTGCCGGAAAATTCTTTAATGAGCTTTGCATACGCTTCCTGAACGGCAGGACGAGGATCGTCGTAGATCAGCGCAGTGTTGACCCATTTACCCGTATACGGCATAAGAGGCGCTTTCGGTAACATCTCCGCAACTTCCTTAATCGTATCGGTCATTTCTTTTAACAGGTTTTCATGCGAGACTGCCGTATCGGCGTAGGTTGGCCACCAGAGCGGATCGCTTTCTACCAGTGACTTAATGTCTCTGCTGCCGAACCGTGCATGCCAGTGCAATAAGCTGTCTTCGGAATCTCGATGCGGAGGTACGATAATAAAATATTGCGCTTCCGCTAAACCTTGCACCGGTTTGATCGCTTCAAATGCATACCATGAATGGCCTTCAAACCCTTGCATGGGTTTCATTCCGGTATAACGGTATTCGCACGGGATTTGTTTTTCGTTGCCGTCTTTGTCCATTACGGTAAACAGTACGGTGTTGGAACCGTCAAACTTGACTTTTACGATCGGTGTAGCAAACATACTGGAAACCGCTGCTTTTAATCCGTCTTCGGTATAGTACGGCATCTTTTCTGCTTGCATTCTATATGCGTCATTTAGCTGAGTTGCTCCGGAAATCGCGCTAAAGGATTGCCATTCGCCCTTCCACGCAGAAAGTTCATTTCCCGCTTCGAGCTTTGCAGCTGCAGATGTCGATTTACATCCGGTAAAAAATACGGCAAGCAGCAATACCGCCGCTCCGTATACGATATGTTTTTTAGATAACATCTAAACCTCCTGATGTTTGCCTATACTAACAAGAATTATGAAAAATGTCAATCACTTCTAACAATATCTCACGAATAAAATGGACTATTCTGCCGTTTCTGTCATGTTGGAAGCGAGTGTTTCTCCTGTTTCGGATTTTGTAGGTAAAACTATTTCTCTGTAGTTTTCGTACGCACAATAAAGCCGCTGCGCAGCGGGGCGTTCGTTTCGATAATGCAGGGATGTCCGTGGCATACCCAGTCGCGGGCGGCGCCGGTTTCGGGGTCGAGCAGGGTGTAATTGCGGTCTTCGATTGCGCAGATGTCGGGGCCGATGTACTCAAGCGGCATATCTGCGGTAATCTTATTCATCGATATGAATTCGTAGCGATTGTTGCCGAGCTCTTTCCGGATGGTACCGGCCATACTATACGGCGACTTTGATTCCCCGCGGGTTGTTTTATTTGCATCATCCTTTGAAAAATAAAAGCCGGTACCGAACGCACGGTGCGCCGTATTGTACAGCTCTTTTACGAAGGGCTCCGCTTCCGCAGGAGAGATTTTGCCGAATAAAGCATCAATCCGCTTCCGGTAGGCGCGGGTAACGAGCGCAGTATAATAGAGGCTTTTCATTCTTCCTTCTATTTTAAGCGCATCGGCCCCCGCCTTTTTCAGATCGGCAAGGTAGTCTATCATGCAAAGGTCTTTAGATGAAAAAAGCGCCGTATAGCCGTCGCCCTCTTCTACGGGAAAGTATTCCCCAGGGCGTTCTTTCTCTTCAACGGCAAGCGAATAGTCCCAGCGGCAGGAGTGGGTGCAGGCGCCGGCATTTGCGCTGCGGCCGGTAAGGTATGCGCTGATAAGGCACCGCCCCGAATACGCAATGCACATCGCGCCGTGCACAAAGCATTCAAGCTCCATCTCCGGTACATGCGCTTTTATTTCGGCAATATCGGCAAGCGAGGCCTCTCTACCGAGCACCACGCGTTTAAATCCCAAGTCGCGGTATACCCGCACCGCTTCATAGTTGATACAGTTTGCCTGTGTGCTGAGGTGGAGCGGCGTATCGGGGAAATGTTTGCGCAGTACGGAAACCATTCCGATATCCTGAATAATAAAGGCGTCAATGGGATAAAGCTTAAAATAATCGGCTTCCGCCAAAAAGGCCTTAATGTCTTCATTATGGAAAGAAATGTTCAGTGCGCAGAGCAGTTTCTTTGATTTTCCCTGTTTTGCATAATGCTCTTTCAGTGCGCTGATAGTTTTGTATTCGTCGGTAAAAAAATTATCTGCTTTTACTCGTAACGAAAAGTTTTTGAGACCGATATAGGCGGAATCCGCTCCGTATTCCCATGCGTAGTGTAGTTTTTCCAGATTTCCGGCAGGGGCTACCAATTCCATCATTATTCTTCCTCAATAAAAAGAGACTGCACCCATTGCCCCAGTTTTTCTACCGCTAAGTGAGCTTCTTTTGCCTGTGCGTCCATTGCCTGAAAGAAATGCCACATCTCAGGCCATATATCTAACTGCACCTGTCCACCGGCCGCTTCAATCTTCTGTACGAGCGCTTTCGCATCCGCTAAAAAGAGCTCTTTACCGCCGCACTGAATAAAAACCGGCGGAAAATCGGCGAAGGAACCGTACAGCGGGGATACCAGCGGGTTCTGCAAATTATCAGGTGTCGTATAGCGTCCGGCTGCCGCTTGAAACGATTCCTTTAGCAAGAATTTATCGGTTTTCTGTAACGTATGTATTTCTTCGTTTGAGCATGAAACATCCAGCCACGGCGAAATGAGTACGAGTGCGGCAGGCTGCGGCAGCTTTTTCTGTTTTAAATAGTGAACAAGTGCGGCTGCCAAATTTGCTCCCGCCTCGTCCCCTGCAATAACGACCGATTCCGGAGAAAAAGCATATTTTTTCAGCATGCCTCTATATGTAATAAAGATATCTTCCAAGCCGGCAGGAAAAGGATATTCCGGCGCACGGCGGTACTCCGGCAAAAACAATGTGCACGCGCATTCATGAGCAAACGAAGCGCAAAAGTTCCTCGAAGCCTTACACGAACCGTTAACAAAAGCACCTCCGTGCGCATAAAGAATGACACGGTTTGCCGCCGCTACCTCCGGCTTTAATATCTCTACCGGCACCGAACCGATTGTCTCGCGTGTTATATCCGTATTATTCGGCAGATACGGCGTATAAAAAAAGGAGTCGTATTCTTCCCGAATACTGCTCAACGGTACTTTAGGGGAATAGAGAGCCTTTTTGAATGACTTTTGAATCTGACGTAATGAATTTGTCCCATCCATCGGGGTAGTATACAGAATCTTCTTTGATAATGCTAGTCTATATGGCAATTCCTTGGCGTTATTCTGGTTGAATAGCCTCATTATTCTGCGGGATACTCAAAAAAGTGTCTGATGCGTTTGTCTTGGCAGAAAATGTAAAAATATACGGTTTTCCCGGATTTATTGTATAAATATACTTGATATAACGACAAGATTATGTATAATTAAATAATATCACTCACTATAACTTAAAAGGAGAAGTAGAGTATGAAGCGTAAAATGGTATGCTTATTAACTGCTTTGGTAAGCGTCGCGCTGATTTTAGCAAGCTGCGGCGGGCAGAGCGGTGAAAAAACTTCAGCAGCCGGTTCGTCCGGTGCCGAATTTATTATCGGTAACGGTGCCGAACCGCAGAGTTTGGATCCCGCAAAGATTCAAGGGACGACCGAACACCGCATTAATCTGGCATTGTTTGAAGGTTTGGTAACGTACGATCCCAAAACCGCAAACGCGATACCGGGCGTCGCCGAATCGTGGGATATCAGCGAAGACGGTATGACCTATACCTTCCACCTGCGCAAAGCGGAATGGAGTGATGGTACACCGATTACTGCACAGACTTTTGTTGATTCATGGCTACGGACTCTTGCTCCCGAAACAGGGTCTCAGTATGCTAATATGATTACCTTAATCGTAAAGGGAGCGGGAGACTTCAATACCGGTAAGGCTGATGCATCGGCTGTCGGTATCAGAGCTGTGGACGATATGACATTTGAAGTACAGCTGACCGGTCCTGCACCCTATGCGATCGATGTTATTGCGCACTATGCCTTTAATGCCGTACCGCTTCATGTAATTGAAAAATTCGGTACCGATTGGATTAAGCCCGGTAACTTTGTCGGAAACGGCCCCTTCGTGCTTGAATCGTGGGTACCGCAGGAGAAAGTTACTGTCATGCCGAACGAAAAGTATTGGAATAAAGAGAACGTCCATCTTTCTCGCATAACATTCTTACCGATCGAAGACAGTAATACGGCGTTTGAAAAATACAAGGCCGGAGAAATAGATTGGTCTTACGGCGTGCCTGTTCCCCGCATGGATGAGGTAAAGCAGCATCCTGATTATCAAGTTGCGCCTCAACTCGGTACTTATTATTACATTCTTAACGTAAAAAAAGGCCCACTGCAGGATGCCCGCGTGCGTAAAGCTCTGTCGATGGCATTTGACCGTGAAGAGATCGTGAATAAAGTTACCAAAGGAGGGCAGATTGCAACCCTTTCGATGGTGCCTCCGATGGCAGGTTATACGCCCGCAGCAAGTGCGGGATTCGACCCCGAACAAGCTAAGCGGTTGCTTGCAGAAGCAGGTTATCCTGACGGAAAAGGCTTTCCTGTTCTAACGGTTATTTATAACACGCTTGAAAGTCACAAACTTATTGCCGAATATATCCAAGAATCATGGAAGCGGAACCTCGGTATCGACATTAAGATTCAGAACTACGAATGGAAGACATTCCTTGATATGCGCCATCAGCATGACTTTGAGATTTCCCGCGCAGGATGGATTGGTGACTATCAGGATCCGAACAACTTCTTGGAGATATTCCAAACCGGTCATGGCATTAACGATGGGGAATACAGTAATCCCAAATTCGATGAATTGGTGCGCAAAGCCGCTACAATGAAAGGTGGACCGGAACGTTTCCAAGTTCTGCATGATGCGGAAGCAGTGCTTTTGACTGAAGATCAGGGGATGTTGCCGATCTATTCGTATGTCAGCCAGAGTCTTATCGATACGACAAAGTGGGATGGCTGGTACAATAATCCGCAGGATGCTCATCCGTATTTCGGTATTAAGAAAGTAAAATAATGAGACCGCTCTTGGAATCTGAAGTTTCAAGATGTCTCAAGCGCGCCGGTTGATTTTAACGGATCATGCCGGCGCTGCAGGAGCTTGGGGGTGTCGAAAAAGCAACCGACTTTTGAGACATCCCCGCGCTTCTTTAAATTAAAAAATGTGAGTATGGAGTATTGATATCATTCGCAAGGATACCGGTTTAGCATAATGCATGATGCAATCGGTGTACTCATTTTTTTATCCTATCAATGCTTCCGTAAACATATACAAATTTTGGGGGAAGCATGATTCGATTTATCATACGCCGGTTAATCAGTTTGATTCCGACGCTTTTTTTAATTGTAACATTCAGCTTTTTTATCATGAAAGTTGCGCCCGGCGGCCCTTTTTCCGCTGAACGAAATCCTCCGCCTGAGGTGCTCGCAAACATCAATAAAGTCTATCATTTGGATGAACCGCTGCCCAAGCAGTATGTGCGGTATTTGGGGAATATGCTGCGAGGAGACCTCGGCCCGTCGTTCAGATATAAAGATTACACTGTCAATGACTTAATCGGCAATACGATGCCGAATTCTCTTATTCTCGGTATTACCGCTCTTTGCAGCGCTCTTGTGTTCGGCTTGCTGGTTGGGCTTGTTTCTGCGGTAAAGCGGAATTCCATTGCCGACTATGCGTCGATGTCCATAGCGGTTATCGGTATTTCGGTACCGCTTTTTGTTGTCGGCCCGTTGTTAATGCTCCTTTTTGCGGTAAAATTAAAATGGCTGCCGACCTCCGGCTGGATTACTGGCCGTCAGGGGCTTAAAACGCTTATTATGCCGGCGCTTGCGCTGTCATTACCGTATTTTGCATACATTGCCCGCCTTTCCCGCGCTAGTGTGTTGGAGGTGCTACGCTCGGATTATATCCGTACGGCGTATGCAAAGGGACTCTCGTATCCTGTCGTACTCTTTAAGCACGCATTAAAAGGCGCTCTGTTGCCGGTTATCAGTTATCTTGGGCCGGCATTTGCGGGTATTATCACCGGTTCTGTTGTTATCGAAAAAATATTCTTGGTTCCCGGACTCGGTACCTTCTTTGTACAGTCTGCGCTTAACCGCGACTATACGCTGATTATGGGAACGGTGGTTATGTATTCCATCATTTTGATTTTGATGAATTTTGTTGTTGATATTCTCTATGCGGTTATCGATCCCCGCATTTCATATAAGTGAGGTTAAGATGGACGTTAAACAGACGGACGGAACAAACCAAACGCAGGAAGCTACACCGGTTAAAACGAAGGACGGCCTTCCGGTTAATGAATTTAACCAATCGATGAAGCCGATTTCCCTCTGGGATGACGCATGGCGACGCCTGAAAAAAAATAAAATGGCGCTTACCGGATTGTTTATTGTCGGTTTTTATGCAGCGCTTTCGCTTTTAGCGCCGCTTCTGCCGATTTATTCTTATTCCGAACAGACGATTATCCACCAAAACTTGCCGCCTTCTCTTAGTAAGGCCGGGGATATGATGGTGCGCGTTCTTCGTGCGGATATGATGCGTACGGCAAAAAAAGAAGGCCGTGCTGACCTTTCCGAAAAACAAAAGGAAGAACTCGCGGCTTTACAGCAGGAAGTAGCGAACAATCCGGTGCACAACCGCCGCTATCTTTTAGGTACGGATGCGCTCGGACGGGATATGTTTGCCCGTGTCGTATACGGCGGCCGCATTTCCATTATGATCGGATTGATCGGTACGATTACCTCGCTTTTTATCGGGGTACTGGTCGGCGCGGTGAGCGGTTATTTCGGCGGCTGGCTCGATAACGTATTGATGCGCTTTGTTGATATTATGTACGGTTTGCCGTATATGCTTGTCGTTATCATTATGATGGCGATCTTGGGGCAAAATATCGTTATCCTGTTTGTCGCAATTGCGCTCGTTTCGTGGTTGACCATTGCACGCGTTGTACGCGGACAGGTTATCAGCTTAAAGAATGCCGAATTTGTCGAAGCCGCCCGTTCGATGGGTGCTTCTACGCCGCGTATTATCTTCCGGCACATACTGCCGAATACGCTCGGTATCATCATCATTTACTCAACGCTTTCCATTCCGGGCTTTATTATGAATGAGAGTTTTCTGTCGTTCTTAGGGCTCGGTGTTTCGGCACCCCGTGCTTCATGGGGCTCGCTTGTGTCCGATGGTGTAAACGTAATGACGCTCTATCCGTGGCAGCTGTTGGTTCCGGCAATCGCAATGACGGTTTTCTTATTTGCAATGAACTTTCTCGGCGACGGCCTCCGCGATGCCTTCGATCCTCAGAGTAAAAATAGGGTGTAACGATGAATAATCAAAAATCAGACGAGAAAATCTTACAGGTTAAAAATTTACAAACGTGGTTCTGGACTGATGCCGGTATTGTAAAGGCTGTCGACGGTGTTTCTTTCGATTTGCATAAACGCGAAATGCTGGCGATTGTCGGCGAGTCCGGTTCGGGAAAGAGCGTAACTAACTTAGCGATTATGAACCTTATTCCCAATCCTCCGGGAAAAATCATCGGCGGTGAGGTGTGGTTCGGCGGCAAAGACGTGCTCAAGATGGATAAGCAAGAGATTAGGCAGCTGCGGGGAAATAAAATCTCGATGATTTTCCAAGACCCGATGACGAGTCTTAATCCTTTCTTAAAAATTTCGACGCAGATGATAGAAACAATCCGGCTGCATCAGGGCTTATCGAAGAAAGATGCGCGTGACCGGGCAATTGAAATGCTCAAGCTGGTCGGTATCCCCGCAGCGGAAAAGCGGGTTGATTGCTATCCGCACCAGTTTTCCGGTGGTATGCGGCAGCGCGTTATGATTGCGATGGGATTAAGTTGCGACCCCGAAGTGCTGATTGCTGACGAGCCGACCAGCGCGTTGGACGTTACCATTCAGGCACAGATTTTGGACTTAATCGGAGACTTGAGCGCCCGGCTCGGTACTGCTGTTATCCTGATTACACACTCGCTCGGATTGGTGGCCGGTATGTGCGACCGCGTATGTGTTATGTACGCGGGGCGTATTGTAGAGCAGGGTGGGGTGGATGAACTGTTTGCAAATCCTGCGCACCCCTATACGCGCGGACTGATTAAATCGGTGCCGCGGATGGACAAGAAAAATACCGGGCGCCTGTTCTCTATCAGCGGACAACCGCCGAATGTTATCGACTTGCCGCCGTGCTGTCCGTTCTATCCGCGCTGCAGTGAAGCGATGCCGCAGTGTAAGATGGAGTATCCCGCTTCATACAGTCTTTCGCCCAGTCACCGCACGAGCTGCTGGCTCTATCAGTCGGGAAACGCTGCCAAGGAATCGGCCGCCGTATCGAATAGTGATGCAGCTGAATCTGCGGGAAATAACGAATAGGAGGCGCTTATTATGGAAGAAAAATATAACGAATCGGAAGCATTATTGACCGTCAAGGATTTAAAGATGCATTTTCCGTTTGCGGAAGGCGGCCTCTTTTCTCGTAAGAAAGGCGCTATCCGTGCGGTGGACGGCATCAGTTTTTCGGTCAAAAAGGGTGAAACGCTCGGCCTTGTCGGGGAGTCCGGTTGCGGAAAATCAACCGCAGCCCGCGCCATTGCGCAGTTGTATACACCGACGTCGGGTTCTGTTCTGTTTAAGGGGATGGAGCTTGCCGGTTGTTCGCACCATACGCTGATGCAGGCGCGTAAGGATATGCAGATGGTATTCCAAGACCCGTATGCATCGCTGAACCCGCGCATGACGGCAGGAAATATTATCGCGGAGCCGATGCGGATTTTAACGAAGCGCGGCATCCTTTCGTATACTAAAAAAGAAATTGACGACCGTGTCGAGGTGTTAATGGAAAAGGTCGGTCTTTCCCGCTTTTTCCGCAACCGGTATCCGCATGAGTTTTCAGGTGGGCAGCGGCAGCGTATCGGTATTGCCCGTGCGCTTGCGCTTCAGCCGGAGTTAATTCTTGCGGATGAGCCGGTTAGCGCGCTCGACGTATCCATCCAAGCGCAGATTCTTAACCTCTTTAAGGATTTGCAGGATGAGTTCGGGCTTACCTATGTGTTTATCGCGCACGACCTTGCCGTTATTCAGTATATTTCCACGCGGGTTGCGGTTATGTACCTCGGCGTTATCGTAGAAATTGCGAATGCCGAAGAGCTTTACTCAAAGCCGCTGCATCCGTACACGGAAGCGCTCCTTTCCGCAGCGCCTATCCCCGATCCCGAAATCGAGCGCAAGCGCAAGCGGATTATCCTGTCGGGTGACGTACCATCTCCTGCGGAAAAGCGCACGGGCTGTTATTTTTACGACCGCTGCCCCAAGCGTATGGAGCACTGCAAAAACACTATCCCGCAGCTAAAAGACAAAGGAAACGGCCACCAAGTTGCCTGCTTCCTCTGCGAATAAGCTGCCGCCGTTTTCGGCGTAGCAGAGCAAACGCATCAGATGGAATAAATGAGAATCGCAAAATCAACAACCCCGACGCAAGCGTCGGGGTATTAAACCCTCCGCACGAATAAATAGGCTGTGAGACCATTTGAACCGCGAAGAAGTTCAATTCCGGTTGAACAGTCTCATCCTTCTGCGGGGTTTTGCAAATCCGCCATGGATGGCGGGGGAATTAAACAGCAGCGAATTTGCTTTATAGCAAATTCGCCATCACTCAATGTACACGGATGTACATTGAGTGATGAAATGTCTGATGCGTTTGCTTGATTTCACTCTTCCGTTGGTGCTTTGATTGGGGTATATACATAAAAGCCTTTTTTTGAGTGCAGTCCGAAAAGCTCGTGCAATACTTGCAGATCGGCGGTTTTATAAAATCGGGCATTTTCTGCGAGCAGCGTTTTTAAGATTTCATCGGCTACGGGCGGCTCTTTATATAAAACCTTTAACGAATACGTTTCTTTTATGCCTGCCTTTGTTGCGGCATAATTGACGGCATCGGTAAAACCACCTAATTCATCAGCGAGCTGCAACTCCTTCGCCTGCGCTCCGGAATAAATTTTCCCTTGAGCTAATTCTTCAACGGTTGCACGCGGGAGATTTCTGCCCTGCGCTACCGTATCTAAAAAGATTGAGTATGTATGCATAACTTCCAATTCCGATTGCGTTTTTTCTGCATCGGTCGGATTGCGGAAAATTGAGTAGGGCATACGGCCGGAAACACTGACTCCGTCTGCGCGGATTCCGAAGTATTCTTGTACCGCTTTTTGGATAGATGGTGAAACGGCAAAGACACCGATTGAACCGGTAATGGTATACGGTGAGCAAAAAATATAGTCGGCGGAAGAAGCAATCCAATATGCTCCCGAGGCTGCTATATCACCCATCGACACAACAACAGGCTTTCCGATTTTTTTCGACAATCTATCTAAACTTCTCCGTATATCCTCAGAAGCATTCACCTCTCCGCCGCCCGAATTAATCCGTAATACTACTGCTTTAATTGAATCGTCATCAGCAGCTTCGTCAAATAAATCTACGAGGGTAGGACTGTCCGCATTATCGGCAGTATTGCCGGTAGTTCCCGTAATCGAACCGGTTAAATAAATAACTCCGATCCGATTATCCGTTTCTTTCTTTTTAAAAGACTTATTATAGTTATTGTAGTTGATAAAATCCCGTGAAGAAAGGTTGTATGTTTCCTCATCCAATACACCGAGTTCAACGCCGCATTCTTCGTACGTGCCGATATCGGTGATCAGATTTGCATCAAGTGCCGCTTGGGCGCTGTTTCCGTTTACCTTCCGCAGTGTATCGTTATAGTTCACCGTATAGGCTTCAAAGCTATTCGCGTCGGCGGCTCTGTTTGTGGCTATATCCTGTAAGTATGTGTGCCATAAGTCTTTCAGTACGGATAGATTATTGTTACGCACTCCTTCAGACATTTCGGTACGGGTATAAGTTTCCGCCATCGACTTGAAAGCTCCCGCATGGGCAACATTCCATCGAACGCCGAGTTTATGTTCCATTTCTCCGTAGAAAAGCGATTCGGTGTAAAATCCCGATAAGTCTACCTCACCCATAGGATCAAGGTAGATATGGTCGGCAAAAGAGGCAATGTAATAGCGTCCTAATCCGTAGCTTGTTGAAAAAGCATAGAGTGGTTTATTGGACTCTTTATATTCAAGCAATGCCGTCTTTAATTCGGTAAAATGTCCTGTGGAAATACCGTAGAGACCGGTAAGATCGAGTAAAACTCCCGTTATCCGCCGGTCATGTGCGGCGTGGCGTAATGCATCGGTAATATCCGATAATAACACGGCATCGGAAGTTGTGTCGGACAGCAGGTAATTCCGCCAGACAAATTCATCCGGTTTTTCGGTAAGGCGTCCTGCCGGATTAATCAATAAAAGGGAGTCGGCATAAACCGTAATGCGGGTATTTTTTTGTTTCCCCGTGCCGTCATTGTATTTGTAAATACCTGCAATAAATAGAAAAAGCAAAATGAAAAATATAAGATTAAGAATAATGAGGCGAAGAAGATTAAGACCGCGAAAGATCGAACGAAAAAATCCGCGTTTTTTATCTTTCATAGGAAACTCCTTTGATATAGCGCTTTCTAAAAGATTATTTCGGTAAAACTGTATTATCGGTAAAAAAAGCTTATGCGGTGCGGGTTTGAATGAAAAGGGTCATCGGTTATCCGGAGATATCTATTGTATACATTCCGTATCTGACAGAAGGACTGCCCTGGGGGGGACTTGAACCCCCATGCCCGTGAAAGCACTAGTACCTGAAACTAGCGTGTCTACCAATTCCACCACCGGGGCAAAAGCGCATTGCAATGAACACATTATAGATAAAAAGAGGCTTTTGTCAATCGCTTTTTTTTGGTATACTTCTACAAATATGAGTGTATATCCGTCGGACAAACTATTTAAGCTGTTGCGAGGCATTATCATTGTTCTGATTGCGGCTATCATAATCGGAACAGTTATCGCTGTTGTCAAAAAGACAAAAGAACGGGCTTCCGGCCGGCAGGATGAGGAATCGGATGCGGGCGCCGTTTATATTCCTCCTAAGGAATATGCGTTGTATGGAGACCTTGGTCAGCTTCGCGCCGTTACAGCCGATAATCCGCCGATCACTGTTATCCTCAAGCCTTTCCTTGAATATAAGGCTTCGGATACTGCGTTTCAGGAAGAACTGGTTGCACAAAAAGAAGCACTTAAAAAAAGCATACTCGATTGGTTCTCTCTCGAAAGTGCGTATCGGCTCAGCAGTGAATTGCCACAGGATATAAAACGGGCGCTTATGGAACGGATAAATAAGCAGCTCGTATTAGGCTCGATACATAATATCTACTTTGAAGAGTTCGTTATTCTCTATTAGTTAATAAGGAAGGAAGCAGTAAAAATGGTCGCAGTACAGATTATTATCGCCGTTATTCCGATTGTTGGAATTGTGATGGGAAGTGTTTTGGTCTTTTTTTATTTTTTATGGCGGCATAAGCAGATTATGCTTCAAATTAAGACGAACACCTATATCCAACCCGCTGTTAATATCCGCCTTTTTTGCTTGCTGTTAGGTATTATGCTGACCGTTATCGGCAGCGTGTTATTCGGACTATTCTATCTTATTGCCGGTGTCGGTTATATTCTACTTGGCGGGCTTATCCCGCTGGCGCTTGGTATCAGCCTTATTCTTTTTTATACTATTACGCACCGCAGCTGGAATAAAGAAGGGCAAAAATTCGCTGCTTTGCCGGAAGGAAAAACGGAGGGATAGGCGATGAATATGACAACCGATTATGCTGCCGTTTATAAAAAAGAAGGGCTTAATCAAACGCTGCGGGATTACGAGGTGTGCAAAGCGGTATTAAACGGCAATACACAGGCTTTCGCCGTTTTGGCGGCGCAATATCAAAAACGAGTTTATATGCTCGGGTTGAGCTTTTTTGACAACACCGACGATTGTGAAGACTTTGTGCAGGATGTGATGCTAAAGGCATACTCTGCATTGGGAACGTTTCGTGCGGAAGCTTCTTTTGCAACATGGCTGATGCGTATCGCCTATAATACGGCAATTAATTCGGTTAAAAAACGGCGGAGCTATACCTCGCTTGCAGACGGTACTGAAATTGAGTATCGGGGGGATAATCCCGAAGAAAAACATTTGAATGAATGTATTATTTTGTCGGTGCGTGAGGCAGTAAGTAATTTACCCGATAGTTACCGTATTTGTATCGACCTCTATTTCTTTTACGATATGAGTTATACCGATATTGCGGCTGTCACCGAACTACCGTTGAACACGATAAAATCCCATATTTTCCGTGCAAAAAAGATTTTACGGGAATATCTTAAAGAAGACCGTGCGGTCTTTGAATACACACATCGGGGATCGAATTTTGCGTATCCGGCCGTTGTACCTCATTAGTAATTATGGATGGAGATTCTATGCATTGTGATATTTTTCAAGATCAGTATCTTTTACTCGATAAACATGAACCTCTTTCAGCCGGACTCAGGCTGCACCTTTTATGCTGTTCATCGTGTCGGCAAGCCGTTAACCGGATAGCGGCTGCAGAGAATGTTCAACGGCATATACTGCACACACCTATTGCAGCCGATGAGCGGATGCTCAATACTACGATGAGGGCAATACACTTGCTGAATAAACAGAGTGCACCGATTGCTGTCCGACAGGAGCAAAACAAAACAATTCTTCCGTGGATCGCGGTCGGCACATTTCTGATACTCGGATTTATTCTCCTTCCATTCAGCGATATGGGTAAAATCGATTTAAGCCAATTCGGCGATTCTTTTTGGATTCCCTTTGCGCTTTTATGTGCAGGCAGTATTGTTACCTATTCTGCCGTATTCCTTGCAAAGAACTTGGTGTTTTTTACCGAAAAATTTACGCCGCAAATCTAAATCAACACCCCCGATGCGAGCGTTGCCGAGGATGACGGGTATTAAACCCTTGCACGAATCAAGTTTCTTTCTGTTCTTCTTTGTATTACCTACAGAGTAGATGTGGTAAGTTGTTGATAATGGGAGAGGTGTTACCCTATCACACTTTTGATGAAAGGCAGTACTGCGATAAACGAAAAAATAAAGATGGCGCTGTAAGCTGCCAACGAGAGCACTAATGCGGCGGTTTCGGCATATTTTTGCGTTTTGCCGATTCGCTTAAACAAACGCTGCCGTCCCGTCCATGCGAGGTATGCTGCGACAGTAATCGGAATTGCCATGCCTATCGACATACCGATAACCGCGATGATGCCGATACCTGCCGCATCCAACGTAGAAACCAGTACCAGTACAAGTAAGGCAGCGGGGCAGGGATACATACCGCTAAGTAAAAAAGCGCCCCATTGTATATTCTCTGTGCTGCGGTGCTGTGAACGGTAGTTTTTATACCGTGCGGAACCGTAGTTGCCTGTGTTATATGCCGGGTTGCTGCTTTGATCGGACGTGAGTGAGCGGCGGCTGAAACGAAGCCGGGGAAACCGATTGGGGAATACACCGGACAACAGATGCAAGATGGAAGCTACGGAAAGCAGCAGCAGAAGAATAAAGGAAAAACCTTCAAGGTAAATTGCTGCAGAGTCGGTATGTGCGGATAACGCGCCGCTCACATTGCGGAAGATTAACAGTAACAAGAGGCTGGTTATGCCGTGCAGCCCCGCTAAGGTGAGGCTTGTTACGGCGGGCTCCCACACGGGGGCTTTTCTCGTCAGATAAAATGAGAACACCAGGGTTTTCCGGTGTCCCGGCCCCAACGCATGCATAATCCCATAAAAGAAGGCGAGTCCGATAATTGTCCAAAATGCTTGTGCCGAATGCGTCTGTGTCCACTCATAGATGGAATCGCCGAGCTTTGTATGCAGCTGCGCTTGCCGGTTTACAATAAAATCAGCCGGCTTCTCCGTGCGGACGGGAGCAGGCGTATTTTTTTTGCCGGTAAAGGGGTTTGCCCAAAGAGCACCGGTTATAATACAGAATACAAACAAGATAACTCCGTATCGCATTCGGTGTTCCTTAGTAGGTAATATGAATTTCTTTTGGGTAGTAGGTTTGCAAACCCGGTTTCCACGAATCATACATGGTTGTCATATCGGCGGTATCGAAAGGGTCGTAGTACACAGGATATTTTTTGTTTTCGGCAATCGTATATCTTGGAGCCGTTTTACCGAAAGACCCGCGAAAGAGTACCGGAGATTTTTCATCATACCGGAAATCACAGAAAAAGCTGTAATCGTATACGGCAAAATAAAAATCACCGCTGTATTTTGACAAATCGACATAAAATCGATACGAAGCGATGCCGTCTTTTTGCCATACGGAAAAATCGCTTACCTTTTCGGGGCTATGGCGCTTATCTCCCTGCCGGATAAAGGTAAAATACGAGTAGTTTTTAGTGTTGATAAAAGCATTGTTATAGACATCCTTTGTTTCAGCTTTATCAAAAAGGCCGTCTCGGTTCAGATCGTAGCCCTGAATAATATCCGCACTGAAGAAACGGTCAAACGTCCATGTTTCATACGCCCCTAAGACTTTTCCTTCATTTAATACAAACTCCGTTTGAGCGGAAATAAAGAGGTGCGGATGGGCTATCAGTTGAAGCGGCGCCGTAAACAGCAAGGTACTTAGCAAAATCGAAATGCATACTATTTTTTTATGTGTATACCGTATCATTCTTTATACCTCAGGTTATATTTTTATACTGGAAAGTCTCACAAAATTTCCATATTTGCGTGCTTCTTTTTACACTATAGGGCGGATATAAAAAAAGAGTCCTTACTGAGGACTCTTTTTAGTAAGAATAAAAACGGATATTTAGACTTTCTTAACAACATAGTTGCTCTTTAAGCAGCGGGAACACAGTTTCAATGTTAACGTTCTACCGTCAATTTCCGTTTTTACGTCGATAAGGTTGGGGCGCCATACGCGGCGTTGGTGATTCATCGATTTACTAACCGTATTACCGCTCATCGGCCCTTTCCCACAAATATCGCATCTGCGTGCCATAGTTCACCTTCCTTAGATTTATCTATTCAAAATAAAACGCAGGATAGTATACTGTAAAACGAATGTTATGTCAATCTTGAAACTGAGGGGCAAATGCCGCAACGAACTTAGGTATCAACTGTTCGGCAATCCCTTCTATATAGAGCCCTGCGGCCTGCTTATGTCCGCCGCCGCCGAAAGAGGATGCGATAATACTGACATCGATAGTATCGAGGGAGCGAAAACCGACACTACAATGCGTTTCGGTATCCTGTCGGACAATACAAATTGCCTTTACCCCCGCGATGCTCTGAATAAGCTGATATGCCATATCGGAATCCCTGTTCTCGATGCCGATTTCTTGTTTGTCTTGGTACGTTTCATACGAAACGATGAGTCTCCCGTCATAATACGGCTTCATGCGGGCTAATACACGCGAGATAAGTATCCGTGAACCGAAAGATTTACCGCCGTTAATCGCTGCAAATGTATATTTTGGGTTTGCTCCTGCCTGTACCAGCCGTGCAGTATGAGCAAAAACCTCGCCGCTCCGTTCATCCAAGTGACGGAAAAAGCCGGTATCGGTACAAAGACCGAAGAACAACATCTCCGCTTCCTCCCGTGTTAC
This sequence comes from Treponema sp. OMZ 906, assembly GCF_024181185.1. Lineage (NCBI taxonomy): Bacteria > Pseudomonadati > Spirochaetota > Spirochaetia > Treponematales > Treponemataceae > Treponema > Treponema sp. OMZ 906. The sequence continues at coordinate 844,549 of NZ_CP051196.1, forward strand.
GGAGCCGGTCATCTTTTCGATAATCGTTTGGATAATAAATGTTGTTGAAGGAGCTTCCGCATATACAAGCGAGCCTGCTTCATTTGTCGTATTGGTGGCATGATGATCGATACAGATCGAAGGAAAATATGTAAGTTCTTCAGCAATATTGCCCGTTCGGTCTATCCCGGAACAGTCAACAATGATGACACCGGTTTTTTCAGGGTTTTTGATGAGTGATTCCGGCACATGAGCGGAAAAAAGCGGTTCATACATCCGAATTTCCGACCGCTGGAACGGTCCGGCAGAGAGCATCTGTGTCTTTTTTCCCAGTCGTTGTAAAAAAAGTGACATTGCGATACTGCTTCCGATACAATCTCCGTCAGGCTCTTTATGGCCGACTATGAGGAACATCGGATAGAAATGTAAAAAATCGATTAACTTTTGCGGAACGGCAGGTGTAATAATATTATTCATGAATAACCTAAGTTTAAATGGAAAACGGGCACATAGTGTTAAGATGACGGGGAGCTCTGAAAATCAATCGAATTTTTAGAGCTCTTTATGCCCACTTTCGGTATAGATTAGAATTCAAGTGCGAGTGTCTCTACCCCGTCAAATTTATCATTGTACTGTTGGGGATTGGGTAATATACCCCATGTTGAAGTATTTAAATCTTGCCGCGGGGCAGAAATTCTAATGTATTCACATTTTCCGTCACGGATAAAGAAAGACAAATACGGATTAATGCGGGTATTAATGAATGAAATATCCGCTTTGCCTTCTTTCGGGCTAAACCATTCAAACGGGATAAAGGCCTCTCCGGTATTTAAACCTGCTCGCCGATAGATAACATAGTATCCTTTTGGATGGGGAAATATTTTTAAAAGCTGGGTATTAACGTAATACACATCAGCTTCTTTTGATTCGGCAGCAAGCGGAAATACGCTTATAGCTCCAAACAGCAAAACGCAGAGAACAAAATAACGGGATATCTTTTTCATAAGGCTCCTCCACAGAGTATGATGACAAAATTATAGCAACGAACATTAAAAATTGCAAGGCAGCGCATTGTCTTCGACAATTCATACTGTACATATGATACCTTTTGTGATTGTATATTTGTATGAATAAAACCGTTCTCCATAAACCAATAGCACACAACGCCCGCTTCCCTTTTTCATATTCCGGCGGAAACGGCGGGCAAAGGGAAAAAGAGAATCCTAGTATGACAGCCGGAACAAGATGTAAAAAGAAACACAAGCGAGATTTCGAGCGGGAAAAAGTTACAATTCTGTATGAAGATGAGTATCTTGCGGTGATTTACAAGCCGGACGGAATGCTTTCCGTGCCGTATCCGGGGAGCCGTGCGCAGACTGCTCTTGAAATTCTTGAGCGAATAATGCGCAAAAAGGGGACGTATTCTCAAGCTCATAGACCGTTTGCGGTTCACCGCCTTGATCGAGAAACATCAGGGGTAATGATGTTTGCAATGACGGAAAAATCCCAAAAAAAGATTATGGATCATTGGCAGACTCTTGTCACGGGGCGTATTTACCGTGCCGTTGCGGAAAACCCTGCGAAGGAAAATTATGCGCGGAGCACGCTCGGCGTAATTAAGAACAGCGGTACGATTAACGATGAAATTGCATACAATGCGCACAATCGAGGGTTTGTTCCGCATGATAAAGCCCGCTTTAAGACGGTAAGCGCTATAACTCATTACAAAATAATTGAGCGCGGTGTGCATCATACGCTTTTTGAATTAAGCCTTGAAACGGGACGAAAGAATCAAATTCGGGCACATTTGGCATCAAAAGGGTATGTTCTTGCCGGAGATGAAAATTACCGAGCAAAGACCAATCCTTTTGGACGGCTTGCCCTTCATGCGCGGACGCTCGAATTTAATCATCCGTTTACGGGAGAACATTTAACATTTGAAATCCCCGAACCCGAAAAATGGCTTTTATGTGTCAAAAGCGGAGATAGACGTAGTACGGCCAAACGCCCAAGATAAACCGCATCGGAAATATTACCTATAGGGCATTTTTAAGAGCCGTTTTCCGGGCGGCGGCAATGACTTCTTCCGCTTGAGCTTGCGTGATCCGCGCCGCGGCGGCAGCCGCTTCCACGGAAGCGGCTGCAAGCTTTTCAATACTTGAAAAGCTGCGCAGCAAACGCGCAGCCCGTTTTTCCCCGATGTGGGGCAGCTGTTCAAACCGTAAGTGTAATTCCTCTTTTGAGCGTAACCGGTTGTTGCGGGTGTTGGCAAACCGGTGCGTTTCGTCGCGTACCCGCTGGAGAACCCGTAAGGCTGCGCTCCGCCGCGGCAGTACAATCGGCTTGTTGATATGCGGCCGGTAGAGCTCTTCATTTTTTTCTGCAAGCCCCACTAACGGAATGTCAAGCTCCAAGGCATCGAGTACCGCCTTGGCCGCATTGACCTGTCCGATGCCGCCGTCTATCATAATCAGGTCGGGTAGCTCCGCCGCCTCGTTCAGCAAACGGGTATACCGCCGCGCCACCGCTTCCCGCATGGAGGCATAGTCGTCGATAATGCCGTCCGTAGTGCGCAGCCTGAAAATCCGGTAGTTCTTTTTGTCGGGATTGCCGTCCTTAAACGAGATGAGGCTTGCAACGGTGTACTTGCCGTGCAAATGAGCGATATCGAAACCTTCGATACGGTGGGGCGGCCGGTCAAGCGATAATATTTTTTGGAGCTCTTCCAGGGCAGGGAAGTCACCCAGCTCCTTTACACGGCGGGCAGCATCCTCTTTGGCGTTAAACTGCGCCATTGCAAGTGCCGCTTTATGCCGCCGAAGTATTGCGGCGCCATATACCGGCGTTTTTTCGGCGGCTGCCGCTTCGGTGTTATCAATACGATATGAATGTTCGTTCACAGCGGTGAGGCTTTCCGTATCCGTTGCAGAGGCTTGTTTCCGATCTTCCAACGGAATCGCCGTGATGGTAACTTTAACGCCGAGCTGGTCGGCAAACCATTGCTCTGCGAGTTCATATTCCTGTCCCGCACACACGAAGATATGCGGCGGAGTCTGCTTCGGGTCGGTATAGTATGCGATTAAAAATTCGGGTAATACCTCGGCTTCATCTTTGAGACTTTCCGTTCGGTATAAGTCCCGTCCGACAACCTTGCCACCCCGCATTTTAAAGACCGTAAAGGTAATCAGCGCTCCCTCCGCCGCCCATCCGATATAGTCGCGGGCTTCAGGATCCATATCTTCAACGGAGTTTTGGCCTCGAAGCGCCCGTACCGCTTGCATCCCGTCTCTGATACGGGCGGCCTTTTCAAATTCGCGGGCTGCTGCTGCGGCTTTCATCTTTTCCGTTAATTCGGCGAGCGGTTTTTTCAAGTCTCCTTCAAGCAGCAGCGCAATTTCATCAATATCCTTCCGATAGTCGGTTTCGGAAATTTTATCCGCACAGGGCGCACTGCAGCGGCCGATATGGAAATACAGACAGGGTTCACGCTTCTTTAAGCGCTTGCATTGCCTCAGTGTATATGTCCGTTTAATGAGCGACAAAAAATCATCAACAGCGGGCACATTAGGAAAGGGGCCGAAATACCGGGCGCCGTCGTTTTGTATCCGCCGCGTTCGGTACAGCCGCGGATAGCGTTCATTGGTAATTTTGAGTACGGGATAGGTTTTCCCGTCTTTGAGATTGATATTGTAGCGCGGCTTATATTTTTTAATCAGATTATTTTCAAGCAGCAACGCCTCATACTCATTATCGGTTTGAATATACTCGATGCGGCGCGCACGCGAAACGAGGATACGGGTTTTAATATCCCGCTTTGACGCAAAATACGAACTCAATCTATTCTTGAGCGATTTCGCCTTTCCGACATAAATAACGATATCTTTTTCATCCCGCCACAGATACACGCCGCTGGTTTTAGGCGCCGACAGCGCATATTGATGAAGCGCTTCCCGCACATCCGCTTGTTCACTCATATCGTAAGGATAATACTAAGACCGATACGTAATGGCAATATTGATAGAGCATAACCGGATATTTTTATCATTCATGAGCTATGCTAAATACTCAGTTAGATTTAGTTAAGAAATGATGAATTTTTCCTGCCATTTTGCTCCAAAAGTCGCATAAGGACTGTAGGAGGTATGAAAATGAGCAAATCCCACAGCAGCTCGATGCGGTTCACCGCTCGAAACGACTACGCATTCAAAAAGCTCTTTGGTACCGAGGAAAACAAAGATATCATGATTGAGTTCCTCTCTTTGGTTACCCTTTTGAGCAAAGATGATTTTGACGATGTTCGCATCGAAAACAGCGAACAGATTCCCCGATTCTACAACGATAAAACCGGGCGGCTCGACATTAAAATCCGCTTACACGACGGCCGTAAAATCGATGTAGAGATGTCGTTTTCCGATAGACATCCGTGTCTATCGGAAAACACGAGTTTTGCCATTCGGCAAAACATCGCTGCTGCGTGGAATCACCGCCATCCTTGGCGGAACAGATGTGGGAAAAAGTCTCTACCGATAAAGGTCAAAAAGTGATAAACTAGCTGTGATTTATCATAACCAGCGCTTTTGAAAAGAGGCAGAGCAGATACGAGGCATGAACAAAAATTACCCGCAGGCGTGCTTTTGCACGTCGAGGACTAATTTTTGTGAAATAACGAAGTAGATGCCTGCATGTTTTCAAAAGATAGGAGGAGAGAGCCATGTTAGCACAAGGGAATCCGGTAATGGCGAAGGCAAACAAAGTGATGGATATTTTTTATCTGGATGAGCAAGAGCGGAAGCGGTATGAGGCAGCGTGGGAATATGAAAGCGACCGGCTCTCGATGATAAACGAGTCTGAACGGAAAGGCCTTGAACGCGGTAGAGCTGAAGGTGAAGCAAGAGGTAAAGCCGAAGGCTCCCGCCAAGCCAAACTTGAAACGGCAAAGAACTTATTGCAATTCGGCTTATCCGTACAAAAAATAGCACAGGCAACCGGGCTTACCAAAGAAGATGTTGAAGCATTGTAATCTACCTTTACCTAGTATTGTACATGGCAGCGCGATATTGTAGAGCGGTAATTAAATGTGCTACAATCCGCGGCAACAATTTTTTATAGGAGATGTTATGAAAAAATTGCTCTGTGTTGTATGTGTATCGGCTGCAATGCTGATACCGGTTTTTGCCTCTGCGGGTGCGAAAGAGTATGAATATACCGAACAAGATATATTTATCACCGCAGGAGATCATGAAATTCCTGCTACGCTGACCCTTCCTAAAGGAAAAGCCGACGAAAAGTTTCCCGCAGTGGTGATGCTGCATGGAAACGGTTCAAACCGCCATGAGGCAGGTATGGCCTACGATTACACTGCGCCTGAAATGGCACGTGCCGGTATTGCAACCATTCGGTTCGATTACATTGGAAACGGCGACAGCAAGGGTGATTATATCGACTTTACCTATGATAAAGGCATCGCAGATGCTCTGAGCTGCTATCGATATCTTTGTGCATTGAAGAATATCGATGCAAAAAGAATCGGGATTATGGGATGGAGTCAAGGCGGAAGGCTCGCTCTTTTAGCAGCTGCACGGAATGATGTCTTCAAAAGTGTGCTTACATGGGCAGGTGCCTACGATCAGAAAAGCGGGGAACAAGAACAATACGAAATAGCAAAGAAAAACGGTTATTATGAAGTAACCTATTCATGGCGGCCGCCGCTTAAACAAAGCCCCGCTTATTATGAAAATGCAATGGCAATCAATTATCCGGCGGAACTTGCTGCGATTAAAGCCCCGATTTTAGCCATCGCAGGCTCCAAAGATGATGTAGTGCTGCCTTCCGTAGCACAGACGATAGCAGCCGGCGCCAAGAACAAAAAAAGCCGCGCCCTTATTCTGGAAGGCGCTGATCATACGTTCCTTGTTTTTTCCGGCGACTTAACTATGCTGCATACCCTTACCGGCGAAACGATTGCATGGTTTAAAAAGACTTTATAAACGAGCCGTTTAAAAGTATCAGGAATATAAAATAAAATAATAAAGAAAAAGTTCAGCAGGGAAGGGCAACCGCATTGGAAAGACTGCAAGCGGCTGCCCTTTTTGTTAAATGACGGTGTTGTCAGGGATAATTGCGTTTTTGGTGATAACGTAAATGCGGTCAACAACGTGATAATAGCCGTAGTCGCCGTCGGGCGGAATTTCCCCCATACCGATGGATACGTTATGCCCGATTCGTGCATTTTTGTCGATAATCGCTTTTTTAATATGGCAATTTTTCCCGATACCGACACAAGGAATATCGGCTTTTTCATCTCCTGCCTTACTGCTTTCGGATTCGTAGTAGTCCGCTCCCATGCAGACAACTCCTTCCAATACGCTGCCGGATTCGATAATGGTTCTAATACCGATTACGGATCGGGTAATTGTCGCATAGGTAATAACACAACCTTCACTACAGGTAACACGATCCAACTGCGCTCCATTAATTTTTGAAGCCGGCAGATTTCGGTAGTGGGTATAAATCGGCGCTTCCGCATCATAAAAGTTAAACTGCGGCGTAATTTCCGTTAAATCGAGGTTTGCTTCGTAGAAGCTGCGAATGGTACCGATGTCTTCCCAATAGCCGTTATGCACAAATGCCGAAACCTTATGATCTTTAATCGAAGCGGGGATAATTTCTTTTCCGAAGTCCGTCATGCTGTTGTTTAAGCAGTCTTCCATCGCCTTTGCATTAAAGATGTAAATACCCATCGAAGCGAGATATTCTTTATCGGGGCTTGCGACCGAAATACCCGACTGTGCAGGAATCTTCCATTCGTCAATATTTTTGTCAGGGCCGGGTTTTTCCATAAAAGCGGTGATATTCGATTGTTTATCGATCTGCATAATACCGAATCCGGAAGCGTCGCGACGGTTGACCGCCGTACACGCGATAGTGATGTCTGCTCCGGAAGCTTCGTGCTGCGCTAAGAAATCTTGTAAATTCATACGATATAATTGATCGCCTGAAAGGATGATATAGTATTTCGGATCTTGCGTTTTAAAGTGCGTAAAATTTTTTCTTACTGCGTCCGCGGTACCTTCGTACCAGCCTGAATGTTCAAACGTTTGCTCTGCAGCAAGAATTTCGACAAAACCGTTTGAAAAACTGTCAAAGCGGTATGCCCGCGCAATGTGCAGATGCAGCGATGCGGAGTTAAATTGAGTCAATACATAAATTTGTCTAAGACCGGAATTGATACAGTTGGAGATAGGTATGTCGACGATACGGTGTTTCCCTCCGAACGGTACGGCCGGCTTTGAACGGGATTGAGTAAGTGGGTATAAACGGGTTCCTTTTCCGCCTCCCAAGATAATCGATAATACTTTCGGCATATATCCTCCTTTTATGATATTTGCAGAGGCGTATTCCGCAAAAACCGAGAGAAGTATCTATGAACACACTGAGATATAAGCGTTGTTCTATTACTATAAGTATAAACGAGGTTTTTATTTTTTGCCATAAAAATAAATAAGAATTATTCTTGGGCAAATGCGATGATGATGTTTTGTATATCACTCCCGGCGATAAAAAATATTTTTTGATTACTTATTATAGGTTATAGGGCATCTCCAAAAAACTGAGGTTTTTAGAGATGCCCATTAATAGAATCAGCGGGTTCCCAATTCCATATATGTGCGGATTTCTTCAGCGAACATGGCTGTTTTTACCTGTGATACAAATGCTGCTGTTCCCAATTCCGGTACCGGACCGTCAGTGCAGGAGGCTGCCCAAAATCGGACGTCATCAGCCTGTACATCATGCGCTTCCGCTCGAGCGGAAGCAGGGGCAAGCTTTGAATGCTGCGAGAGAAGCATCTGTAGATCCGTATGGGCAAAATGTTCGAGCACGGCAAGTTGCGACGCATCGTTCCGAAATGCCATACCAACCAGCTCCGGGGCTATGAGTGCATGGTTTGTAACATCACCTTTTGGGAATTGTACGGCGTCATAATACTTAATAAGGATAAACGGTTTAACACGATGTTCGGAAAGCGGCATAAAAATTGCGCCAAGCCGATGTTCTTCCATATAGCTCCCAATATCTTTTTCCGTAACATTGTACCATTGCGAATGGATAAGCCCATCATGTTGCCATTGTTTTATTATGCCTAAAATAGAAGCAAGCGATATATTCTTTCCAAGAGGCACATCAAGCACATCGGATAAACGGTCTGCATGTGCTGTTGCTTTGACAAGGGTTGCATAGCCCTCACTTCCGGCAAGCGATTCTGCAAAAGCGCTTATAAATGCCATCAGTGTTGCATCTGCTTTTCCGGCACAGATGAGAGGATAATCGGCATAGCCTTTAATGGTATGCAAATAGGATTCAAGCTCGTTGAACGTTTCCGGCAATGCAAGTCCGGCATTATTTCGATACGTACGATAACAGGCAAGTTCATAATGGTCGAGCAGTAGTGGAAGCATTTTTGGTACATTATTAACTTTTCCCGTATGTCTGACTGATGCCGGAAAAAGATTGTATACACTTTCCGGAAGCACCACGGCTTTTTCAGCTACATTCGCCGCATTTGCGCCGTTCCACATAAAGAGTAAATCGTACTTTTTTGCGATACGCTTTGTATTTCCAATATCTTTTTCCGTCAGCTGTACGATCCGAACCTGTGAATATTTTTTTTGCACTGTTGCGTTATCGGGGCTTTCAAGCACGGCGTTGATCGTGGTTGCAATACTTTCGGGAACGCCGTAATATGCAACATCCAGCCGTCGGGTATCGCTATAGCGTATTATACCGAAAATGCCGACTGTTGTAATAAGCAGCACAAGTATGGCTGCGATAAGCGTGCGTTGCTTGCCGGATAATCGCTTCGACTTTGCTCTTTGCTGCTGCGTTTTGATATTGTCAGATTTCTTTTCGCTCATAAAAATACTATAGCACGTTGTTTTTTTTATTCCAACGCCCTCTTGCTTTTATTTTAGAAATAGTATATTTATGTGGCATAAAATAATAATAGTCATTTCACAAAGATAATCCGATATCAGAATCGGATTACAGCCTAAGTATATCAAGTTAATGTAAAATTCTGCCGATAATATAACGGCGGGAGTGTCTTTAAAAGACTGAAACAGTTCCGAGGAGGAATGAATATGAGTTTTACACACAAAAACGCAATAAGTCTGAAAAAATATGGACTCTTTACAGCTATCTCTTTCATTGTAGCGGTATGTCTATTCCCGCTTCTTTCGTGCAAAGTTGGACTCGGCGGATCTATAGATATAAAGCCGCCGACGAATGAGATAACTTATCCACCGAAAAATGCAGTTGTACGCAGTACCTTTATTATTGCGGGAAAGTGTGAAGACGACACACAGGTAAAATCCGTTACGGTAAGCATCACGAATACTGACACAAAAACGTCATACGGCCCGTTTCAGGCGGAGCTATCGGAAAATAAAAAATCGTGGTCAATCACGCTCAATAAAGAAAAACGTGACGTATCGAATCATCCGTACGCAGGATGGGATTATCCCGACGGAAAGTACAGCGTTACCGCGTATGCGACTGATGGTGACGGCAAAAAATCTGATCTAACGACGAATGCGTTCACAATAGACAATACGCCTCCCGTTCTTATTTTGACGTCTCCTTCGTCTTCAGGGGGGCTTGAACCGGATAAATTCGGACGGACAATTTCATTTACGGGTACGTATGCGGAAGACACCGACAATAAAATCGCCGAAATGAAAGTGCTCCTTTTTAAAAAATCGGATGCATCGAAAATAGGCGAGATAACGTTTAATAACATCGATCACATGGCGGAGAACAACAAATACGTTATCGCGCAGTATTTTTCAAAAACCGAAAGCGATTTAACGGATGAAGAAAAAAGACTCTTCAACAACTATAAAGCGATATTCGGCGCAACAGCGGTCAACAACTATACAACCCACGGTACGGCAGCCGATTTGCCCGTGTACATGACACTGTTGCTTTCCGACGGAGCGCGCGTGTACGACGACCCGTCGAATCCTGCAGGAAGCGGCCCCGGCAACCAAACGACGCATTATTATCGTAATACGGATGGCATCATCAATAATTTTACAAAGGAAGGCGCCACCTACCCAATGAGTATTTTCGAGATCAAAGATTTTCTCAACGGTACGTCGACAAAATACACCGGGGATACGGCTATTACGGCCATCACAAACGCTTTGGATGGTGCAAAATCTACCGAATACAATGCTGAAGTGTCGGAACTTGACGTTGCCGATAGACCGAATGCGACGACGTTGTCGATAAATCCGAAAGCGAACCCGACGTTTATTGTCTCCGGTTATGCGAAGGATACATCGGGAATAACTTCGTCGAGTTACGATTCGCACGGATTTTATTACTATACGAATGGTGCGCCCTTTACCATTGTCATTTCATCGGGCACCGACAATGTGCCGGTAAACTATAGTGACAACAACGTTACAATTTACGCCGTCCCGGCAGACTCGGATGGCAATTATAGTCCTCCGCTGCTTCCCGACTGGACAACAGGTTCGGAACCGCCGGCTACGCCTCCTTCCAACTGGATTAAAGTAAAAACAATCACAGGGCAGGGAAATAAAACATCGTATACGATAAACGAAGCGCTTTCCAGTTTGGTTCCAAATCTACGCTATCGGTTTTTCGTATGGGGTAAAGATGTAAACGGAATACGGATTGAAGAGGGCAAAAAGGGTCCTTACGTATTCGTTGTACAGTCGAGCGGCAATAAGCCGACAATTTCGATCGGAACGCAGGATATAAGCGGCGGAAAAAATACGAACCTTGAAGAAGGAACCATTGCATCGGGAACTATCCTTGCGTCTCCATACACTCCTGCAAATAAATTGATCTTCAAGGGTACGGCAACTCCTGCCGGTTCGTCGATTGCATCGGTAACGGCGACTGTCGAGTCGATTGAAAATGTAGACACGTCGGTAACGGTGCCGCCAAGTTCGCTTTCAGTATCGGTTCCTTCTGTTGCTACGCTGCCCAACTGGGAAACCGTTGTCACGGAAGCTACATCTCTTCCCGAAGGAAATTACAAAGTCAAATTCAAGTTTACGGTAGAGGACAATGCGTACGCAGAAAGCTCCGTTACGCGGACTATATATATCGACAAAAAAGCGCCCGGCCTCACCGTTGAAAATATCGCTAACGGCGCTCTTATAACGGAAGAAAACAGCTATATTCAAACGATAAAAGATTCACACGGAACCATAACCGGCCGCCGTTACAGCTTTCGCGGAAAGTGGAGTGATGTAAAAGGAAAAGGTACAAAAACACTCGAATACACTACCGACGGCGGCACAAATTGGCATACCGTTACCGATTCGCCAAACGGAAGCGCCGTTCCCCAAGTAACGTCGGCAGCATCTTGGACGGCGAATATCGATGTAACCGAAACAGAAAATTATAGTATTAAATTCCGCGCAACCGATGCTGCGGGATTGCAGACGGAATCTTCCAATTATACGGGCATCAAATTCGATTTCAGTGTGCCGACAATCACTCCGCTTGAAGCGAAAGTCAATACTACTCCTACCGATACGGATGTTGCGGGTAAATACGTCAATAAGTCGATGCAGGGAAAAACGCTTACGGTAAAAGCAAGTGTTTCCGATAATCTTTCGCTCGGCATCAGCAATGTGGCTGTTGAGGCAAATATAACCGCGACTGTTAAGCATAACGGAACCCCTTATACCGTCTCTGACTTGACGATTACGAAAGAACCGTCCGGGGATAAAAAATCTGCCGACGTAATATTTAGTTTTACGATTCCTAATGACGGAACAAAAGATGGCTCATGGGCATTTACGGTAAGTGCGAAAGACACAGTCGGAAGAGATGTTGTTGCGGAACAGTCGGTCGGTGTAACGGTAGATACGACAGAGCCGGCATGGAAAACCGATAATACGGCAAATAAAGTGCCGTATATTTCTCCCGAAAATACCGGCGGCTGGTATAATAGAACATCGTTGCTGATAAAAGCGCTTGCCGAAGATAGCGGAAGCGGTGTAGATAAACTGCAATATAAATTAAACACGGAGTCCAATTGGAATGATGTGGGCAACGGTAACTTTACATTTACGGTAAGCGATACGTTTAACGGAAATGTTACCGTACGGGCATTAGATAAAGCTGGAAATCATCTCGATAAAACACATACGATACAAATCGATACGGCAGCTCCCGATACCTGTACGCTCGGTACGGTTGACGGACAAAACAACATTACGACAAAGCTCGTAAACAACGATACGGCTCAGGTTGAATTTACATTTACTGCAAGCGATGCGGGCACAAGCGGTTTGAATCCGGCCGAAATCAAAGTTATCAAAATCGGAAATGCTATGTTGTCTCCGGCTATTACGCCAACGGAAAGCGGCGGTACATATACAGCAATCATTCCGCAGACAAAACTTGCGGACGGAGCGGTAACGGTACGCCTTACTGATAATGCGGGAAATACGGCCGACTTTGCGCTCTTTACGCTGCAGAAGGACACTATGCCGCCGACGGTGAAAATCAATACACTGGCAGAAGGCGCAACGGTAAATAAAACGATTACCGTTTCGGGAACCGCGTTCGACAGCAGAGAAATTGCAGACAAGGTCAAAGTGCTTATAAGGACGGGAAGCGGCACGAACGATTGGGAAGTCTACAAGACGACACCGGTCGATACATTGATTACGGACGGTGTTTGGACATTTACACTCGACACGAATAACACCGCAGCACCAACGGCGGGTGGTATCGGTAACTACGATTCGGACAGTGCAATATCCGGCAGACAGCTGACGTTTAAAGTTACGGCAAAAGACGCCGCCGGAAACGAAGGCTCTGAAGAAAGAACCGTAACCGTCGATCAAAACGCCGATCGGCCGGTTATCAGATTTACGAATATATCGCTTGCCGGCATGACATCCGCAACCCCCGTCTGGTTTAAAGGCTCCGATACGATTTACGGCAGCATCACTGACGACGACGGAGAAGTGATATCTTTCCAATACAGTACCGACAACAGTTCAACTTGGACTCCTATTACGATTTCGGGAGGATCATGGAATTTAACGCTTTCCGATGGTCCGAAGACGATATTGTTTAAAGTTACGGATGCGAAGGGTACCGAATTTATTTCGGCAACAGCAGCGTCGACAAGTGCGCCGAAACTCACCGACGGTACGAATACGTTCGGGGAAGGAGCGTCTCCCGATTCAAAGCTGTATCTTAAAGTGGACACGCACGCGCCTGAAATGCGGAACGTGCAGATAAGCAGCGACGGTACAAATTGGTCGGATGATTTTAAAATGGTGGGTGCAAATCCGCTTATGCTCGGAGGTACGACCGATAAATTCTTTATCAGGTTTGAGGCAAAGGATGCAAACGGTATAGATGAAAGCAATTTATTTGTTAAAGTATCAAATCTTTGGCTCGATAGCGGAACAGAGATAGCAGCCCACAAATATACGACGGCCTCCGCCGGTGCGAATGAAACCCATGTCAGCGTTACTTCCGTTTTGACATCAGGCGGATGGAAGCAATACACATTTAGCAATATTTCTTGCAAACCGGGAAGCGGTACGATGAAATTGGAAATCGTCGCGACCGATACGGCAGGCAATACGTCTCCAATCATGCGCGAAGTAAAGGTTGACAACACTGCGCCGAAGGTCGACTTTTCAAGTCCTACAACCGAGACAGGTTCGGGAATATCTCCGACAAAGGGCGACACGCGAGTTTCCGGTGAAATCGATGACAGTACAGCGCAAGTGTGGTTTGCCGTATCTCCGAGCGGAACGGTTTCCCCCGAAAGCGACACCGCTTCGGATAATTCGTATACGTATGTCGATGCGGGCGGTAATGAGCATACGGCTAGTATTTCTTCCTTTGATCCGAGCAAAACCGTTTACAAGCCTGTTGAGGATGTTTCGGCGCGCTGGTACATTATGTTTGATGCCGACACGGATGCTGCCGCAACAGGAACGCACAGCCTGACGCTGAACAAATGGCTCGTCAAGCTCAAGATTACGACGGATGCCGATATTACCAGTACTGCATACGACAAAATTACCAAACTTTACGTTTGGATAAAAGCAACCGATGCGCACGGCAACACGAAAGAATATAAGTTCCCGATATGGCACGATCCGCAGGGCGATCGGCCGTCAGTAACGATAGACTATCCTGCGAATGATGCACGGCTGGGCGGTACCGTCCGCCTTGCAGGAAATGCGACGGACAATAACGAACCTAAAGCGGTATTCGTGCAGATACTTAGGGATGAAAATAATATACCCACAGGAGCTCCGACGGTAACCGATGTCGCCTATTGGCACAGCAAAGGCTATCCCGTATATCTCATGAGCGGAAGCGGAAGCAGCGGTACAGCGTGGACAGGTACGCTCGCGCCCGGTAAAACAGCGGCAGACTACGGTATTCTTGCGACGCTTACCGGCGGCAGCTGGAGTTTACCGATAAACGGAAATGGTGAGCTTAATCCATCCGGGAATACGCCGAATAACGTCAAAATTACCGCCTACGCGTATGACGCTTCGCATAACAAGAGTTTGCCGAGAAGCGTCAACGTTACGTTCGATAAAAACAATCCTGTATTCGGAAGCATACAGCTCGTTAAATCGACTAATGAAAATCTCTCGACGGCTAACAGTGCGCAGCAAACTACCGCTTCCGGCGGCACGTACAGCGTTAAAGATACGTGGTACATTTACGGCAGCGTAACCGACGCCGACACGATAAAAAAACTGACGATAAAAGACGGCGGTACGACACATACGCTCATAACTGGAAGCAATGCCGCTTCGAGCTCAGGCTTGTGGGATGTAACGAACACGGGCAACACGGCAACGTTTAAATACAAACTCAATACCGCGAGCGGCGTCGGCGAATGCCGGATCGAAATCGAAGCGTACGATGCAACAACGCAGGAATACAATTCAAAGTATGCTCTCACGATAAAATACGACAACGTTAAGCCGGAACTGATCCCGTCTTCGGAAATGGGCTATAATATCGATGTGAATGTCTCTCAGTCCGACAGCTTCTATACGTTCGGTTCGAAAGTAAAGGAAAATCCGGTAGGAGGCATCGCACAAAGCGGCTTTAAGCGTCTCGCATTTTACTTTATACGACACATTGGTGGTGATTTTGTTTACGATCCGATGCTCGTAAAAAGTAATTCTCTCAATAAACTTGCTGCCAATGCATCCGACATTTCGCAGGATTCCGGTCTCTACTGGAAAACATATAGCGGCGTATCGTGGAGCAACAGTAATCCTGCAGTCTTAGCGTTTACTAAAGATGATAACGTGCATGCGGGCGGTCTTGTGCAGGTAAACGGCGCCATATACCGCATAGAATCGGTAACCGGTTCTGGCATAACGCTCGATAGCGCACTTGCCGCAAACCCGGGTACAACGGTAAAAGTTGCTCTTGCGCTCGTCGTCGATCACCTCAGTGCGGAAGGTGGTGTAACATCCGCTTCGCTTGAATCGGACGGCTATTATTCCGCCGGTAACCTCTTCAATGACGACGGTGACCGCATGATAGAATCGGTTTCGAAAACCGGCAGCGTATGGACATGGGAAGCGAGTATCTGCTCTCGGAATATTCCCGACGGCCCGATAGAACTGCACTATGTCGCATTCGACGAAGCGGGCAACTACGAAACGGGTGTCGTAAACAATGCAAAGGTCAGCAACAACCGGCCGCGCATTGCGGGTGTTACCTTCGGCACCGACTACAACGGCAACGGAGTGATCGATGCCGGTGAAAAAATTACGGCGTACAGAGCACCGAAAACGAAAGGTGAGTACGATGCGGATAACGGCGATAACGTACCGGGTATAAAATCGCTTACGGGATTTACCGGGGCAGGAACCGACCCGAACGACAAAGCGGTATACGACTTGAGCAGAATGCAGTATAAATATCCTTCCCGCAAAGCGGTAGAGCTTGCAACCGATTTAACGCTCGATTTAACGGCCGATATGACTGTCAGAGGCTACACGGAAATCACGCCCGAAATCGTCGGCGGTAACGGTGCGATTTACTATCAGTATAACCTGCCCGTAATCGGAAACGGAGTAAATAAGACGGCGTTTATCGCTTCGGGTACGGACAACTATACGATAGCTGAAGGTACGATAGCACTGCAATTCGGCGATATCCTCAAATTAAGCGATCCGGCAGAAAGTACAAAGGATCTTGCATTCACGTTCTGGGATTCGACGGAAGGAGCGAAGCCGCTCACAGCGGCCGACTGGCAAACGGGCAGACAAAAGGCGGCCTTAAACGTAAAAATGAAGTTTGCAGGTAAAACGCCGGCTACGCCGACAACTAAGATACAGCCGTTCTACTGGAACAGCGAAAACGATAACAGTCTGTACGAAAACAAGAGAGAAAACGGACATCTTGAAGTCGAAAGCGGTTTGCCCGGAACTTTTACCGGCAGCACCGGTGTTATGGATGGAGATCCGAAAGTGTCGGGACAAATCGTTATGCGCGGTACGGCACATGACAACAGCTTTATCGAAGGGCTGTATATCAGCGTACCGGGCATGGAAAGCGAATTTAATGCCGCAGTGCCTGCAACGAACAGAATAACAGTAAATTCTATCGTTTATTACAAAGTAGCCGACGGTTCAAGCGGACACTTGACGAATATGGACGAGTGGAGTACTCACGGCTTTAAATTTGAAGTTTCAGACGAAACGATAGGTAAAGGCGGACACGATGTAAACTGGACATTCTCGTGGGATACGTCAAAGGTAACCGGTGTTGCAAAAGCCGACGTCGAAGTGCGTGTGCTTGCATACAACAAGGGTACTCCGACCTGTGCCTCTGCATCTGCGGGTGATCTAAGTGTTGACGGCACAACGCATTATGCGGCGGCAACATACAACAATCCCATAGGCAGCGCTCCCTCTACAACGCAGACAAAGGACGGTGCGCTCACAAACCGCTACCGCATGGACGTGGTACCGTTTATTACGGAAGTAAAAACCGGATTAACAAGTGCCGATGGCGGATTTAGAGGTGCTTTCTCGCGTGCATCTACGGGTGAATATCCGGTGCAAGAAGGTGAAAGGATACAAATATTCGGCTTTAATATCGGTACAAATGCGGCAAAAGTCAGCATTCCCGGTATGGCTCCCGATACGCAGCTCGCAGCTTCCGGCTCTCTTGCTAACACGATACTTCTAACAGGTGCGACGTCCGGCGATATTGTACTGAAAGTAAACAATATTGCAGCGATTAACAATATGATCGATGAAAGGAAGGCGTATAACATTGAAGCGAATAATATGAATAACAACAAGCTGACCGTGAAGCGTAAGCTCTTTGTGTGGAAAAACGTAGAATTGATCGATAATGCCGCATTGGAAAGTCCGCAGTTTGTGATGGATAAAGATTCAAAATACTATTTGACGTATGGTAATTTAAAAAGTTTTGGTAGTAATGGCGATGCTATGAGATTGTCAACTAAGATTAATGGAATAGAAAATAATGACTGGGAAAAGTGTTACAGTAAATACCATAACACTGTCATTGCTTATGACGAAAGCGGAAAACCCTATCTCGGTGCAACAAATACGGATAGAGCTGGTAACAGCACGGCTTTTACGCTCTTTTTCCAAGAAGCGCAAGTAGGAGCATACGCTTATTCTACTAATGGGCAAAAACGTCGTCTTGAAAATTCTAATAATGCAATTAGAGGAGTATATGATGTAAACCGTGTACAAATTCCAAAAATGGCGGTTAGAGGCCGTGGTACATCCTCTAATCCTGCAAGGTTGGCGCTCGTGTATTTTGATAAAAATGTTGCAAATGATGCTCCCGTGAAATTCCGTTACGGTACGGTAAAATCGTCAACCAATGTTACAGGAGGATTGAGCTATAATATTGAACCGGATGGCAGTGGTGCACAGCCGAATAATTCGGGTTCGGCAAAAGGTTATGAAGTCGTTGCAAACAAAAGCTCAACCTATAAGGGAGGCGGATATGCAGCTGTAGGACTTACTTCCAACAATAGGGCTATTGTTGTATGGTACGATGCGTCGCATTCACAATTGATATATAGCTATCGCGATATGGGTACTGGCAGTTATACAGAGCCGACGGATTCTGATAGGTTTACAAGTCAATGGCAGAATCATGCAGTTGTTATCGACAGCGGAGCTCCGCTTTATGTAGACCTCGTTGTCGATGATCAAGATGGTGTTCACATCGGGTACTATTCAGGCAGCAATAACGGCGTTCGTTATGCATACCTTGCACCCGCAAAGGTGAAAGGGTCAAGTAAGCCGAACACCGGCGATTTTAAAATTGCAACGGTTGATACGTATATGAACCCGGGCTCTTACCTTAAAATAGGCGTGCGCAAAGAAAACAACAAGCAAGTGCCATATGTAAGTTACTATCATAACGGCTTTTTTGGATCAGCAAATGCAGCTCGTATTGCCTGGCTTAAAGACGGTATTGCTTCTGCCGCCGATGTTAAAAACGGCGTTGAGAATGGTAAGTTTACCGGTAATTGGGTGGTTATGACCGTGCCGGCAAGTAACGGTATTCAGCAGTATACAATTTGTCAGGGTGTACCTACTGGCGGTATTTATCAGGATAAGGTTATCGCCGCATACTTTACAAATGCGAATTATGAGATGGCGGTGCTGACTAAGAATTGACATTCTTGTCAATTCTTAGACACGAGATTTGTGCACAAGCACAAATCTCGCTACTGCATGGAACCTCCGCCGTCCGTGGCAAGTTCAAAAATTGACCTCCTTGTCAATTTTTGAACGCGAATTTTGGCAAAGCCAAAATATCGCTACTGCTGAGAACCACCGCCATCCGCGGCGGGGATGATTGAAAGCCCGGTAGGCAGCACTTGCCGGCTGTTTTATATGAAAGGTGCAGTGTTCCGAGTCGTTCGGATAAAAGGGTTGGCAAAAGTGAAAAAGTAAGGGATAATACAGGGGGGTATGATAACGGACGGTGTGTTGTACTGCGAGGAGGAAAAGATGATAGTAAGCGGTAATAATGAGTTACGGGAAGTTTTAGGAATCTCTGCTGATGAAGAAAGAGATATTATAAACTTTCTGCAAGGTGCAGTGTATTGTTGGTGTAAAAATAGAAAAAATGAATGGTTCTCTCTACGTGATTTAATGGGAGGTGATAATTATTACTGGAACGATACACCTATGATTAAATTATGGGAAAAGCATAGTAATTTAAAAAAAGCTGATCCTGTTGATGAAGCCGGAAAAGATGGTGGATGGTTATTAAAAAAAGTAGTGCAGAAAGATAAAAGAAAATTTGAAACAAAAGAAGAAGATAGGATTAGAAAGTATCGGTGGATACAATAAAAAAGCCTCAATACCGATTCAACCTGATGTTAACTTATGGCTTGCTTAGAGAAGATAAGTCTAATCTACCGATTATCTATTTATCCGATTGGTTGTTTTTGATAGAAGCAAAGAGTGTGGCAGGTTGGATGAGAAAATTGGTATGAAATATTGGATGTAACTGCCACAGGGTGGAAAATTAAAACGAAGAAAAGAAATATTGACTTTGTATTTACTATACGCCGATGATTCAGGAGTAACTTCAGACCCAGATGTAAAATACAGTGTTTTGGCAGGTTTTGCAACTTTTGAAAATCAAACATATTGGATTCAGAAAGCTGTAGATGATATTATGCTAAAATATATAGGCAGGGCAGATTTAGAATTACATGCAAGTCCTATAAGAAGCGCAAGAGGGTTTTCCAAAAGAAAATAGAGAATTTGATGCGCCTCATACAAATATTTTAGACTATGAATTAATCTATCATAGGGTAGTAACAGTGATATAATAGTAGCTGAGTTTTTACAGGGATTTAAAAACGACAGAGAATACCTAATAGCAAAGCAAAGTGGCACGGCAACGTATACATCAATACGTGACGTTTGCTCTCATGCAGTATGAACGGCAGCTCCCATCGCTAACCCTACAGTCTTGTTTCCGTATCCCACAGGATAATTGCTTTTACCACAGACTCTTCCGCAGCAATCATACTGTCTTTTGCTTTTCCAGTTAAAAGCTGCATAACGGCTGTTTTTTCTTCCGGGCTATAATCAATTCCTTGTATATAATCTTCAATAGTATGAGTTGTACTGCGGACTTGCTTATCAAACATAACTTCGGGGCAGTAGCCCATAAGCCAGAGTATATTCCACACACCGTAGACATAGTTTTTATCGTTATGCGGTAACCTAAATAATTTTCGCCCAAGGAGCTGCTCTATCTCTTCTTGAACAGAATCTTTTTCATACACAGTCCGCTCCAGCATGCAGTATTTTTTTGAAATCATATTCATCCGCTGTATATGTTTGATGGAGGCGATAGCAGGAGTCATACAGGCGAATACAAAATCGAATTCATTTTCTGTGTTAAAGGTTTCCATCCAGTTTCCATGAATCAGCTTTGCTTGCGGGATATGCTGCAATTTTTCTTGCGCGTACGCGAGCATCTTTGAAGAAATATCGATACCGGTAAGGTGCGGAGTATATGCCGCAAATTCAAGTAAATGCCTTCCTGTTCCGCAGCCGATATCCAAAATGCGAGTATTCGCTTTGAGCAGTTGCCGGTCTTTTATAAGCCGGAATACAAAACCATTGGCAAACTGTTTTTGTTTTTTTTCGGTGCGTTCATAAAAGTCTTGACTTTTATTATCCCACATCTGCTCGGCACGGGCTTCATTTTGATCTTTGTGAATATACTGTTCAAAATCATACATCGTTAGTTCCATAATTATAAATTACACCTTCCTTTCATTAAATTTTTGTAAAAACACCTCAAAATTATGTTTGCGGATTTCTATGTCTTCTTTCCATTCATGTAAATCATCTTTTCCGTTTTGCGTAATCGCATATTTTTTCCGAGCAGCGCCTTCCGGCGGCAATTCCCATTCCATCGTTACCAAGCCTTCTTTTTCCAAACTGCTCAGACAGCGGTACACGGTTGACATATCGATTGTAAAACCGGGAAAATCTTGCAGTAGGATTGAGTGTATATCCCTCGGATTGAGCGGCTGTTTTGCAAGGATAACTAAGATAAATGCCGTCAAATGTTTAAACTTCGATTTTTCATTGATATTCATTGCATACCCCCTATCAACCTTTACCAAACACTTTCATTATGCTGCCTTCTTCCACAATGCGTCCGGCATCCATACGGTACACATAGTCGGCAACTTTTTTTACAAGATCGATATCGTGTGTAACCAGCAGCATCGAAAAGCCGAGTTCGTATTGCAGCTGTTTTAAAAGCCGCATGATATTCACCTTGGATGAATCGTCGAGCATGGCGTTTATTTCATCTGCAAGCAACAAGACCGGCTGCATCGAAAGCGCTCGTGCAATCGCCGTTTTTTGCCGCTGTCCGCCGGATAGTTCCCGTGCTTTTTTATTCAGCATAGCAGCATCGGCAGGAAGACCGCATAGCTTTGCATACTTCACCGCTGTTTCCGTAAAGGCAGCGGCTCCTTTATGATAGCGGATGACGGAGGGTTCGGCAATAATTTCCTGTACGGTGAGTGCGGTGTTCATTGAAGAAAAGGCATCCTGTTCTACAATTTGCAGGGCATGATCCCGCGCAAGCAAATCGTTTTTTTCTATTGCTGTGCCGTTAAACACGATGGAACCTGCATCTTTTTTCAAAAGCCCTGCAATGATATGCAGTACGGTCGTTTTCCCCGAACCCGACTTTCCGAGGAGCGCAACAATTTCTCCATGCCTTACCCGCAGAGAGCAGTCTTTGACGGCGGCTGTTTTTTCTTTCCCCGTATCAAACGTCTTTGAAATATTCCGGACGCTTAAAATGGTTTGTATGCCGTTTTTTGCACACGCGCATCCTTCGCTGCATTCCGGCGGCAGATACGGCGTATACGATAAACACTCACTGCTTTTTTGTGTACACCGCTCATAAAACGGACAGCTTTGGCGTTCATCCGCTTCTTTAATGCCCCACAAATCCTTCCATGGATTTAGATAGGTACTTGATTGCAGCAGCGCAGCGGTGTACGGGTGCTTTGCCTCTTCCAAGATGTTTTTCGTTTTACCTTTTTCGATAATATATCCGTGCAGCAGCACCATCAGATTATCAGTAAGGGTTTCAATCACTTCAAGATCATGGGAAACAATCAGCATCGCCGTACCGTATTCACGGTGAATCTTTTGTAAAAGTTGCAATATCTGTTGCTTTGATGCGGGATCCAACGCGGTTGTCGGCTCGTCGATTAACAGGAGCGGCGGATGCAGGCAAATTGCCATTGCGATAAACACCCGCTGCCGCAGACCTCCCGAAAGTTCATGCGGATACCGGCCTTTTACACTCGGTTCCAGTCCGACGGAATGGAGCACTACAGCAAGTTCTTGTTCCAGCAGCGTAGTATCGGTTATTTCTTTGCGCAGAACTTCGGCAATTTGCTCTCCCACGGTCAGCGCAGGATTGAGCCGCTCATCCTGATTTTGAAAGACTAAACCGATTTCCTTAAAGCGGAGATTCTTCCATTCGGCTTTTCCGGCACTTTGTATTTCTCTGCCATTGTAGATGATCTTGCCAGTTATCTCAGCCGCACTACCGGCATTGACAGCTCCGCCGCCACTGCGCTTTTCTTGCAGTAAACCCATAATTGCCGAAAGCAATGTGCTTTTCCCGCCGCCGGACTCCCCGATAATGCCGCAAAGTTCTCCCCGCTTTAACGAAAAGCTCACGTTCCGTATGCCGGTTTCGGCTCTATCAGTATCACCGGCGGCAGCCGTTTGTGTCCCCGCCTTGCCTGTATTGCCGGCTGCGTTCGGTTGGTGTGTTTTCTGTTTTGAATCTGCACTGCGGTATCTTACCGTGAGGTTTTCAACCCTGAGTATTTCGTCCGGTATCATGAGCGGGTACGCCCTCCAATACGCAGCTCCATCCATCTGCCGATTGCAGCAACGGAAAGCACGGTACAAACCATAACGGTAGTGGGGAATACGAGCCACCACTTCCAAAAATCCGTGAGGTAAATAGTAGGAAAATCCATTGCGCGGGTAATAGTCATGCCCCAGCTTTTTGACAGAGGATCACCAAGCCCCAGATACGCTAAAGATGCTTCCGCCAGAATTGCTTTGTTCATAATCTTAATCACGCTCACCAATATAATAGAAAAAAGCGGCTTCCAAAGATGCCACGCAAAGATATGCCAAAAATGTGCGCCGTAGGCGTTTGAAAGCCGGATATAGTTTTCCGTTTTTATTTTCAGCACTTCGCTTCTGACAATTTTCGCAGGCATTATCCACGATACAAGAGAAATAGCAAAGATAATATTCGCCAATCCCGGACCTAAAAAAACGCCGAGCACCACCATGAGCAGCAGATCGGGAATACCGATAAAAAAATCGATGATACTCACGATCAATGTGTCGATAATACCGCCCGCATAGCCTACAAGCATTCCGATAATACTACCGCCGATTGCTGCAACCACGGCGCTTCCAACCGATAAGAGAAGACTGCTTTTTGCTCCATAACAAACCGATGCAAAAAGATCGATACCGAGATCATCCGTACCGAACCAATGCTCCCGCGACGGCGGACTGAGCGCTTGTCCGCTGGGTACGGCGCCTGATTTCAAAAATGAAAAATGCGGTAAGCAGGCAGCACACACAACGGCGCATAAAAAAAGACAGGGCACATACGGCAGTGTATTTCGAGGCTTTCTCACGCTGCGCTCCTGTCAGTCCGCCGGTACACTGCTTCTCCCAATGCACTGATGCACAAGATAAACACGGTAACAACAAAGAAAATGCCTTGCAGCAACAGATAGTCACGGTAAAAGACGGCATCCCTAATCAGCTTGCCGATACCGGGATATTTAAAGATATTTTCTACAATGAGCGCTCCGTTAAACAGCGTTTGCAAGCTGAGTAAAAAACGGGTGATAATCGGATTTGATGCATTCGGCAGGCAGTGCTTTACTGCAATGGAGAAACCGCTTAATGATTTCGCCTGCGCGGTTTCTACATATTTTTTTTGCAGCTGCCGCAGCATCGCGCTCCGTGTTACAAAATAAAAATCCGGTGTTTTGAGCAAGGATAAGGTCAGCGCAGGCAGCACGGCGTGTTTGATAATATCAATGATCACAGGCAGGGTAAACTCAAGCGGTAAAAACGGCGTTATACCGCCCGATGTCGGCAATACCCGCCAGCGGATAATAAACAGCATCAGAATAGCGTTTGCCGTTAAGAATGAAGGTATCTCCGACACTGCCGTCATTGTATGATATAAAAAACCGTCAAGCCGCCTTCCGGCAAACCATGCGCTCAGACTTCCCAAACACAGCCCTAACAATAAACTGAACAGCAGGGAAGTACATACAATCCCTGCTGTCCAGATCAGCCGCTTAAAGATAAGGTTGACCACCGAATCCTTAAAATAAATGCTATAGCCTAGATTCCCGGAAGCAATACCGACTAAATACTGCACATACTGCTGCCGCAGCGGCTTGTCTAATCCGTAATACGCTTTATACTTATTGATTTCTTCCTCGCTATAGCTTGCAACCTCCGTTCCGTCTGAGGAGATGAACACAAACGGATCTGCACGCATCAAACGAGGAAGAAAAAAATGAGCCGTAATTAACGCAAAGAATAAAACAAAATATTTTATCCTCATGGACGAATGATATACGAAAGTTTAGGATGATCCAGTTTTGCGTGATCGTACCGTACCGTCCAGCGGTCGTACTTTGCCGGGCGATATACAGTGTTATCCATTTTGCCGTACAACAGCAGCATCGGAATTTCATCCGCTAAGATTTCCTGCACGGAGTATAACAGCTGCTTCCGGGTTTCCGCATTCCGTTCTACCGACTGCCGGTACAATAGGTCATCCAGTTGCGCATTTGCATATCCGGCAAGGTGAGGCTTTTTCATTTTGGAGGAATAAATTTCCCGCAGCATATCCGCATCGCCTCCCATACCGCCCGATTCCACAATCGCAGTCTGATAGGTCTTATCCCGAATCATGCCGTCCCGTGCTTTAGAGTCGACACTGACAACATCCAGCGTAATTCCGATATCCGCCAATCTGATTTTAATCAGCTCCGCCATCTTGACCTCTTTGGGTGAACTGCCCACGGTCAGCTGAGCTGAAATCTTTTTACCCTTCATCAATTCCTTTGCCTTTTCAGGGTTGAACTCGTACTTAGGAAGATTGGGGTTGTACATCGGGTGCGCAGGGTGCAGATAGCCTTGACTGCCTTCCAGTCCCGAACCGCGTTCAAGTTTTTCAATAAGCTCATGCCGGTCTATAGCATACGCGATTGCCTGACGGACTTCTTTTTCGCGGAAGGCAGGAACCTTATCAAAATTGAAATAGAAACGGAAATCATGTAAACCGAAATTTTTCACGACTTTAAATTCGCTGTTGTTTTCGTAATTTTTTACAAGATCGGCAGGTACGTTGGTAATATCGATTTCGCCATTGTTAAATGCCAAAATAGCATCACTGACAGGAATCCATTCTATTGCGGCAACCGCAGGCTTTAAGCCCCAAAATTTGTCAAACCGTACCATTTTGTAGGCACCCTGTTCGCTCTGATAGGAAGCTAATTTATACGGCCCCGATCCGACAACATCGCCTTCGCCGGAAAATTTTGCAGGGTCTTCGACTTTTCCCCAGACGTGCTTGGGAATGATGCGCATACTGCCGATTTTTTCCAACGCAGTCGGCGTATATTCCGGTATATGAATGATAACCGTATTGCCGTTGAGGGTAACGGAATCCATCAGATATTTGCCGTGCAGCATCAGCCCTCCGCGCATCGGCGGGTGTGCTTCAAAATACTTGACCGTAAACGCAACGTCTTCCGCCGTCAGCGGCTTTCCGTCATGCCACGTTGCATTATCGACAAGTGTAAACGTATAGGTTTGTCCGTCTTCGCTCACCGTCCATTCCTTTGCGAGCCAGGGGATAAGCCCTTTTTCATCCTTTTCCAAAAGTGAATCGTAAATCAATTCCATCTTGAAAAAACCAGGCCCGCGGTTTTGGTGCCGGAACGGGTTCGGATAGCCAAAGTCTCCGCCTGCTTCCCGCAGCACAATCTCTGCATCTTGTTTTGCAGCCGGCTTCTGTATAGCCTGCATATCCGCATTTTTTTCCTTGCTGCACGAAACCGCCAGCATCGCACACAAAGCACACATACCGAGCGTATTGAGTGCACTGAACTTTTTATTCATCGTAACGCCTCCAAATATTCAGTAAGTTAATAATAGCTAACTTCGTTGCGCATATTAGTGCATTATGCACTAGTGTGTCAAGCGATTTTAAATATGTCTTTCAATGTTCTGCTTCATTTTTAGTATCTATTTTAATGCCGTTTTATCTGGGGGGGCCTCACTCCGTTCCGGTCGCTACGTCCGCTGTTCCGCTTTCACTCCATTCCTCCACTTCGTTTCCGTACGGACAAGAATGTCCGTGATGTGAATCAGAAGCTCCCATCGCCAACCCTGTGGGTAGCACAGAGCTTATATCTCCTTGCACATATATACTATTCCGATGTTCCTGCCGAATTTCCGCCAACAGTTCTTCAATCTTCCGTATTCAATAAACCCATGCTTCTTATGAAATGCAATGCTTTGCTCATTCTCATCGGATATATCAACAACAATCTTTTTCATTCCGTGCAGTTTTGCGTCATTTTCCAGCAATGATACGATTTCCCGTCCCACGCCTTTTCCGGTCATTTCCGGTTTAATGAAATACATGCAATCGCCGAGTTCGTTAAATGTTCGGATGTTTTTATATTTTTCCAGCATACAAAATCCAATAACCTCATTTGCATTATTCATTATTGCGTATGCGCTGACTATGTCGTCATCAACGAGGGTGTTAAAGAAGTCATACCCAACTTTTTCGGAACGGTATGCTGCTGTTGTGTGTTCAATATAATAATTGAAAATATCGATTGTTTCTTTTTTATATTTTGCAGTCAGCCTATTAAAATGAATATCCATCAGTACCTCTCCTACTTTTTATACAAAACCAGCACAAAAATTTACCCTGTTCTATTATATGTATTGTAGCAGTATTATCTACAGCAATAATCGTAAAAGCTCACTGCAAAAGCTCACCGTAAATGCTTTTCCCAATCGCGCCAGCTCACATAGGAAGTACCGTTGATGTCCATACTCATATCGGATAAATAAAACACTGCATTTTTTGTCGTTTCATCATTCAGCAGCTGCAAATATTTTTTTGTACTGCGTGACAACTTTGCATCAGGGGCGTTTGAACTTTTTATCTCAATCGCAAAAGTACGGTTCCAATCCGTAATCGTATCTACCTCCAAGCCCTTGTTGTCTCTAAAAAAGGTCAGATTCGCTTTTTTGCCCTGATTCATGCGATATTTCAGTAATTCTGAAACGGCAAAGGTCTCAACCGCTGCTCCCTTGTATCTGCTCAAGAGTAAATCCTCTTTTGTCTCCAGCCGTAAAAGATGACACAGCAGTCCGGAATCAACAAAATAGAGCTTCGGCGTTTTTACAATACTTCTTCCAAGATTATTGGTGTTCGGTTCAAGGAAGTTGATAATAAACGAAGCCTCTAAAATAGAAAGCCAGCTCTTTACCGTCGGTGCGGAAATGCCGGTATCCCGCGCAATGCTATCCATAGAAAGCAGCTGCCCGCTCTGCACCGCGCAGATTTGAACAAACTTCTTAAACAGCGAAATATTACCGGAATTAATCTGATTTCGTATGTCCAAGTCCAAGTAGGTATCGATATAATTTTCATACCAATCCTCCGGAATAAAATGCCGGGCAGTATCATAGAGGGGCGGATATTGACCCGAAAAAATCAGCGTATACGGATTGTCCGGCAGCACACCACCCGTCTGTAACTCGTGAATAGAAAACGGCAGCAGCTTCAAAAACGCCGCCCGTCCAGCCAAACTGTCCGTCATATTTGCTTTTAACCGGAGCTGACTGGAACCCGTTACGATAAACGTTCCCGGAGCGCTCTGTTCCCGATCCACATGCAATTTTATCGCATCAAAGATTTCCGGCACTTTCTGCGCCTCATCAATCACCGCACCATCGGGAAACGCCATAATAAAGTCATTCGGATTCGACGCTGCAAGATCCCGCATTGTCCGGTCATCAAATGTCACATATTTTTTATCAGGGAAAACCGCTTTCGCCAGTGTTGACTTCCCGCTCTGGCGCGGTCCGGTTATTCCAATCACAGGAAACTGAGAAGCCAACCGCCGCAACGTCTCTTCCGCTGTCCTTTTAACCATATCGCGGCTCCCTTTTTTAATCCGATTACGAGTAAACCTGTTTGCCTTTTCTGTTACTGAAGAGGTACAGTATTGATGGTAATAATCCAAAGTATACTATGGTAAAATCATAAAGTCAATATAGGTAATAATCCAAAGTTTTATATGGTGATAATCTAAAGTTTAGATAGGTTGTAATCTAAAGTTTTATACAGTGATAATCTAAGGTCTTGTTTTTATCCGGGGGTTCCCTTCACTCCGTTCGGGTCGCTACGTCCGCTGTTTCGCTTTCGCTCCATTCCTCCGCTTCGTTTCCGTATGGACAAGGATGTCCGTGATGTGAATCAGAAGCTCCCATCGCTAACCCTGTGGGTAGCACAGAGCTTATATCTCCTTGCACATATATACTATTCCGATGTTCCTGCCGAATTTCCTCCAACAGTTCTTCAATCTTCCGTATTCAACAAATCCGTTATTTTTATGAAATGCAATGCTTTGCTCATTCTCATCGGATATATCAACAACAAGTTTTTTCATGCTGTGTTGTTTTGCATCATTTTCCAGTAATGACAGTATTTTTCTCCCCATACCTTTTCCGGTCATACCTGATTTGATGAAATACATACAATCGCCAATTCCGTCAAATGTTCGGATGTTTTTATATTTTTCCAGCATACAAAATCCGATAACCTCGTTTGCATTACTCATTATCGTGTATGCGCTGACAACGTCGTCATCAACGAGGGTGTTAAAGAAATCATACCCAACTTTTTCGGAACGGTATGCTGCTGTTGTGTGTTCAATATAATAGTTGAAAATATCGATCGTCTCTTTTTTGTATTCCTCGGTGAGTTTGTTAAAGTGGATGTCCATAGCGACCTCTCAGTTCCTTTGCTTCTTTGACTACTACTATACCATAAAATCAATACATATTATAATCGCTCGTTAGGTTATCTCAACAAAATGATATGATGCAAAAGATATTGCCCTTTTAGGTTTGTCCTCCGGCGGCTCTTTGTGCCTCGACATTTGCGTTAAGCAAACTCGACGTTCAGAACCGCCACGGATGGCGGTGGTTATAACAGAAGCGATATTTTGGCTTTGCCAAAATTCGCAATCAACTGATGAACAAGGAAGTTCATCAGTTGATTGCGCTATTTCAGTGGCTGAAAATAAACGTTCCTTAAAATGTAACAGTTGAGAGAATATCAATTCTCGAAGACTGTTGCATTGATGCGCGGAACGCGCATACGTCAATCGTCGAGTTTGCGGGTGAGCAAACTCGCAGTGTTTTTCAGCCGCGCTATTTCAGCGGCTGAAAATAAGCCTTCCGTTTTCTGCAACGATACAGATGCCGCCGACAACCGTACAGCTTGAACACTATACCGCCCGCCTATGATATTATTTGCTGTACTTTTTTTCTATATCGCCGATCATATTGACGCGTTTTGTGTAGCTGCCGCCTTCAAACTGTGCATCAAAAAAAGCATCGACAATTGCTTTTGCTATTTCAGGACCTACAATACATACCCCCATAGAAACAATATTGATATCACTGTGCTCAACAGCCAATTTTGCGGTGCACGGTTCACTACACGCGGCAGCGCGGATTCCCGGAACCTTATTTGCAGCGAGGGAAATACCAATACCTGATCCGCAGATCAATATGCCTTTTTCAACCTCCTTCGATTTAATTGCCTCAGCAACCTTTAAACCGAATTCGGGATAATCGACCGGAACCTTCGGATCTGTTGTTCCGTAATCGACACATTCATACCCTTTGTTTCGTACATGTTCCATTAAGATATGTTTTAATCCAACCGATGCATGATCGCATCCAAAACCGACCTTCATAGTATGCTCCCTTTGTATCGTAAGATTTTTGATCATTTTCTACAAACCGGAATCTTATAGAAAAGATCGCAATTATTGCAGCTTCTATTGCAGTGCTACAACATAATAACATATTTATAGCGAAAATACTATGGATAGGATATCTCTAAAAGACTCACGCAGATTTGTTTCGCATCCTTCGGAATAGATACACTCATCCTCTTGACACCTACCCCAATCGGTTGTATGTTTATATGTGTTAGCTAACGCTGTATGCAAAAGAAGGAATCCATGCCGAGAGACAAAACCGCCAATCATATAAAAATTATAGCCGCGGCAAAAGCCGAATTTATGGAGATGGGCTTTGATAAGTCTTCCATGCGGCGCATTGCTGAACGCTGCGGTATGACGGCTGCGGGAATATATCGGCATTGTGTGGATAAAGCAGATCTCTTTGATCAAATTGTTGCTCCTGCGGTGGATCGCATAAACGCTTGGTTGGATGCGCACGTTGCGCGGTATGTGAATGCAGTTCATCACGAAGAACGTATACAGTGGCGGGATTCTGAAATCGACATGATGCGTGAGATTATCTACCCGAACATGGAAGAATATCATCTATTGCTGGCAAAATCGCAGGGGAGTAAGTACGAGCATTTCCTCCACGATCTTACAGAGGGACAGCAGCAAGCGCAGCTTTTACAATATCTGCCGATGCTGAAAGCGCAAGGCTACGCGGTGAGGGATATTACTCCAAAGGAGCTGCATCTTTTGCTTTCAGCATATACGACCGCGCTCTTTGAACCGGTTATCCATAATTACAGCGTGGAAGAAGCACTCCGCTGCTTAACAACGGTAGAGGCATTCTTTGTTCCGGGCTGGAAGCAGTTATTCGGGTTTTAATAGCTTGCATAATTGAATAGTGTTAAAAGACACACCGCCTGTCTTTGTTTATAAGAATAGGCGATGAGTTTAAGTGAATGTTAGCTAACACTAACTATTATTTGTTAGCTAACAAAAGGAAGTTTGCTTATGAAGGAAAAAGAAAAAAGTCCTTCGCCTATCGCGTGGGCGTTGGGACAAACAGGGGAACACAAAGGACAATATGTTCTGAGTGTTATCCTCGCAGTCATCGGCGTGGTCTTTTCCATCGCACCGTATTTTGTTGTTGCCGGCATCGTACATGGTTTGATGGGCGGAAACAAAGACCTTTCATATTATATGATACGTTGTCTGATTATCGCAGCGTTCTGGTTTTGCCGTGTACTGTTTCATGCGCTTAGCACATCGACAAGTCATAGAGCGACGTTTGCGGTGCTTGCTGAACTCCGAAAACGCTGCACGGAAAAACTGACAAGAATGCCGCTGGGTGCAGTGCTGGAGCAAAGTTCCGGGGCGCTCAAGAATACACTCATCGAACGTATCGACAGTATTGAAACAACACTTGCGCATATCGTTCCGGAGTTCACCGCAAATTTACTGATCCCCGTCATCATTTTGATCTACATTTTTACCATTGACTGGCGTATGGGGCTGGCATCTCTTGCAACGATACCGGTGGGATTTTTCTGTTACGGTCTTATGATGAAGGGCAGTCCTCAATTCTATCAACGCACGGTTACAGCCACAAAAGCGCTCAATGATACGGCGGTTGAATATATCGGCGGTATTCAAGTCATTAAGGTTTTCGGAAATACAAAAAGTTCCTACGACCGCTTCGTGCATGATGCCTATGAAGCCGCTCACAGCTATATCGATTGGATGCGCTCCTGCATTCTCACCTTTACATTCGCCACGGTAATCATGCCCGCTACAATGATTTCCGTGCTCCCCATCGGCGGTCTGTTGGTAAAAGGCGGATATCTTTCTCCGCAGAATCTGGTAACAATCATTATTTTGTCTGTCGGCATCATCACACCGCTTATAACCTTGATGAGTTATTCGGACGATTTTCGAACCATGGGAACCATCTTCGGTGAAGTTCAAAGTATTCTGTATGCGCCGGAAATGGAGCGCCCTGTAGACGGAACTGTTCCAAAGAAAAACACGTTGAAGCTGCAGGATGTTCATTTTTCGTATAAGGAAAAGGAAGTGCTTCACGGCATTTCGATGGAAATTCCGGAGGGCAGTTTTATTGCGCTGGTCGGTCCTTCCGGCAGCGGGAAGAGTACCATTGCTCGCCTCATCGCTTCGCTTTGGGATGTGAGCAGCGGCTCAATTTTGCTGGGAGATACGGACATTCGTGAAATTCCGCAAGAGGCCTATTCGGATAAGATCGCCTTTGTCTCGCAGGATAATTATCTATTCAATATGACGGTCAGGGAAAATATCCGCATCGGTCGGGCGGATGCAACTGATGCGGAAGTGGAGGAAGCGGCAAGACAAAGCGGTTGCCATGAATTCATTTTGGAGCTGGAGCACGGTTACGATACCGTGGTAGGCACTTCCGGCGGGCATCTTTCCGGCGGCGAGCGGCAGCGTATTTCCATTGCAAGAGCAATGCTGAAAGCGGCGCCCATTATCATTTTGGATGAGGCAACCGCCTACACCGATCCTGAAAACGAGGCGGTTATTCAGCGCTCTATCTCTAAGCTGACGGAGGGTAAGACGCTCATCGTGATTGCGCACCGGCTTTCGACGGTCTCCTCTGCGGATTGTATTTATGTCATTAAAGACGGCGCCGTTGCAGACAGCGGAACCCATGATGAGCTTCTTTCTCGTCACGGATTATATGAAACGATGTGGAATGCACATATTGAGGTAAAAGATCATGCTTAAAGTTATTAGAAAGTTTTTTGCGTTCTGCGGTGAAGAAAACCGCCGGAAATTTATCACTTCCATTAGGCTCAATGTTATTCAAGCTCTGTTTGAGGCGCTAAAGATTCCGGCGATTGCGGTGATGATTCGGGCGCTGATGAATGGAACGGTAGACACAAAGGATATCCTGC
Organism: Treponema sp. OMZ 906; assembly: GCF_024181185.1. NCBI lineage: Bacteria > Pseudomonadati > Spirochaetota > Spirochaetia > Treponematales > Treponemataceae > Treponema > Treponema sp. OMZ 906. The sequence goes on from NZ_CP051196.1 coordinate 877,654, forward strand.
TCTCGTTAGGGATTATGCTGATCAGCATTGCCGGATCGGGATTGCTAAAATCAAAGGCCGTTATGTTACAGACCGAAGGAGGCTATGACACTTGTGCGAAAAAACGGGTGGAGATTGCGGAGCATCTGCGGTATCTTCCGATGGGATACTTTAATGCCGACAGCCTCGGGCAGATTACGTCTATCACAACCAATATAATGGAAAGTCTTGAAAATATCGCGACCCGTGTGGTAATGCTTGTCTGCGACGGACTACTTACAACCTCGCTTATTGTCATCATGCTGTTTTTCTTCGACTGGAGAATCGCCTGTGTGCTGCTCTGCGGTTTTTCGCTGTTTCTTTTTGCAAACAGCCGTCTCCGGATTGCTTCCGAAAAGGTGTCGGGAAAAAAGATACGCGCAGATGAAAGGCTCGTAGAAAAGGTTTTGGAATATCTGCAAGGGATGACCGAGGTTAAGGCTTACCGGTTGACGGGAGTTAAGAGCAAGGAATTAAATGAGGCAATCTCGGAAAACAGTAAGATCAATACCGACATGGAAATGACACTGGTGCCCCGCATAGCATTGCAGAGTTTTATCGCCAAGCTTACCGGTGTGGCAATGGTAGCTTTTTCATGCGCATTTTATTGTGCCGGAAGCATGGACGCGCTGAATGCTGTTGTCATGGTAATCTCCGCATTTATCATCTATACCGGTCTGGAAACGGCAGGACAATACTCGTCACTGCTGCGCGTGGTTGATATGAGTGTTGACCGGGCGCAGGAAATTCTGAACACGCCGCAGATGGATATATCCGGAGAAACGATTGAACCGGCAGTGCGTGATATTACTGCGCAGGATATCGCATTTTCTTATGAGAAGCGAAAAATCATCGACGGGATTTCATTGCATATTCCTGAAAAGACCACGACGGCGATTGTCGGTCCTTCCGGCGGAGGCAAAACCACCTTGGTAAATCTACTTGCACGGTTCTGGGATGTAGACGGGGGAACTGTTATGCTGGGCGGCCGGAATGTGAAGGATTACGATATGGATTCCTTGATGGCGAATTTCAGTTTTGTGTTCCAATCGGTCTATTTATTCCACGACACCATCGCCAACAATATCCGCTTTGGTCAGTCCGGCGCTCCGATGGAAGATGTGATCGCTGCGGCGAAAAAGGCCTGCTGCCATGACTTTATCTCAAGCCTTCCCCACGGATACGATACGGTTGTTGGCGAAGGCGGCGCAAGTCTTTCCGGCGGCGAAAAGCAGCGCATCTCTATTGCCCGCGCCATGATGAAAAACGCACCGGTCATCTTTTTGGATGAGGCAACCGCCAACGTCGATCCCGAAAATGAAAACGAACTGATGCACGCCATCCAAGCACTCACCGCCGAAAAGACCGTTATCATGATTGCCCATCGGCTGAAAACCGTAGAGAGAGCCGATCAGATCATCGTCGTAGACCACGGCAAGATTGTGCAACACGGCACTCATACCCAACTGATGGAGCAGGACGGCATATACCGAAACTTTATCGGCGAGCGTCGCGAAGCTGCAAGTTGGAAGGTACATAAATAATTTATATGGAGGTTCCCCTCACTGCGTTCGGGTCGCTACGTCCGCTGTTCCGCTATCGCTCCATTCCTCCACTGCGTTCCGGAACTGCCATGGATGGCAGTGGTTCCATGCAAGAACAAGTTTGCTTGCAAACTTGCAGCTCAAACATGAACAAGGATGTTCATGTTTGAGCGTGCCTGCGGCGCAGCTACCATCGCTAACCTGGGAGGGGGGCTGAGTTTCTCATAAAAAAATGTGCGAAATTTTATTCGCGCGGAGGGTATAATACCCCGACGCTCTGCGTCGGGGTTGTTGATTCAAAATTTCGCACACAAAGAAAGAACTATTTCAAGTAATGAGGCTGTAACAGTCATTTCTTACAGCAGATATTCAGAGCATTCTGGGAATGTAAAGGCTTTGCGTGAAAAAGTGAAAAGCAGGTGTTTTTGACCGGTATGGGATAGACCATGCGGTAAACGGTAGCATCCGTGTGCGGTTTATTCAATGTGTCGCTGCGCATTAAAATAGCGAAGTAATTCAGCATAAAGTCCGCCGTTTTTCTCAAGCTCTGTATGAGTGCCGTATTCGCAAATGCCGCCATCTTTTAAAACTGCACATTCTTTTGTAAGCGCTCTTATCACATTGAATTTATGAGAAATAACCAATACTGTTTTACCACACATTTCCTTGCATAACAACTGTAAACACTCGTCTTCCGTTCTTGAATCAAGTGAGGTAAAAGGTTCATCGATGATATAAAAGAACGCATGTTCTTTTGTTAAAAACCGAACCATAGAAATACGCTCTTTTTCGCCGCCGGAAATATCGCTGCCGTTTTCTCCTAAATTCCTCCCATGAAGATGGCTGAGTCCAAAGGATGTTATAAGCGAATCTACTTTGTTTTTATTTACCGCTATTTTATCGCAATATACATGCGCAAGAAATTCCGCATTAGGATTTTGTGTATAAAATGAATCGACAAACTGTTTTTCTTCAGGGAGTAGTTGCCGCGGTCTACTGCCGTCAATACCGAACAGTTCCGATAATTCGGCGCACCATTTTTTTTCTAAAATAGCACGTTCAAAAATTGTTTTTATTTTATTAAAGAGCGCACTGTAATGTTCCATATCGGTTATTTGCCTTCCCAAACAAATGTTGTCGTAGAGAGTGCCGTTAACAACCGTATTTGTTTGTTCGTATACGCATATCAAATAGTTTAAAATAGGCTGAGGAATTTTGGATATATCACAGCCGTTTATCGTTATTGATCCTGATGAAGGAATCAATTCGCCCAATAATAGTTTTACAACCGTACTTTTGCCTTCACCCGAAATTCCAATAATCCCCAAGCTGTCTCCTTCTTCTAAGGAAAATGATATATCGGAATAATCGTATTTCATATTTTCTCCTTTTGCCGTAGATTCAGTATATGAAACGCAAAGATTTCTTGCAGATAACACAGGAGGTATTAAAAGGTTTATAGATTGATAACTTCTTATTTCCTGTCCGCATTCTTTATTGATACTCTGCAACAGTTCGTAAGAACGTTCGGCATCTATTAAAATCATCTTATATTTTCCGTGGTAGACAATTGGGACAAGAAGTAACCCAAAATAAGAAAGTAAAACGGTAAAGCCTCCATACGTCAATGTTCCGGCTATGATATCATACGCTGCAATACCGATGAAAGCGACAAAGGCAATAGACGAAATAATGTCCGAAAGACCGTTTTTTAATTCTTTATAATATACATACTGCTTTTTTAGTTTGATAGCATTCTTTTCAAGACATTCAAGATTTGCACAATAATACTTATTATGGCCGAACTTTAAAATAGTTTTTGCATTTTTTATATAGTCAATACATTGAGGTTCTGCCGTATAATTAAGCGTTATAATCGCATTGATTAAATATTCCAGTTTTTTAGAAAAGAAGCAATCAAAAAAGCAATAGGCAGCAATAACCGCAGGAAGTAGGTATAAAAATACATAAGACCATGTTACACTGATACAGACTGCAACTGTTGCAATCATAAGCGAGATAATAAAAAACAGACCCGAAGGATCCGAACAGCAGGCAATTTGTTCAGGCTCGCGCGATAAAAATGCAGTATATACGCCGCATCCTTTATGCCGTATATTTTTGTTATTAAACAATACAAGACGTTGAACTAATGAAGAGGAAATATCTTTGATAATACCGTTTTTTGTTTTTGTAAAAATAAAATATAACCAAAAATAGAACACACCGTTCAAACCTATACCAACACCAGTTAATAAAACATATCCGCCTTTATATAATGCGGTATTCCATAGGCTGTCGATAATTCGTTGCTCAAATATCGGTACTAAAATTTCCGACACGGCAATAAGTACAATGCAAATACAATAGAGTAAAAATGATAGGTACGGTATTTTATTAAAGAGCTGTTTAAGCATCAATTTTCGAATCATTATTTTTTCTCATTTCATCGCAGTAAGAAAAAGACAGTTTTTTTACCTGCAATACATTTTTAGTTCTTCTTTCCGGGAAAACAAATGTTGCGTGCATTGAAGACATGCTGCAAGCAGATAACAATTCATTCTTATTTTCTGCACTTTCTTCAATCCATTTTTTTATCTTTAAAAAATACTGATATTTTGAAAGCGGCTGCAATAAAAGAGGAATATAGCTTAACAGCATAATGAGCATTCCTTTACTCAGCGCTCCTGAAGAAATACTCGGTATTGAAATAATAATAAACAGTGCAAAACAAATACTGTTTATATAGAAAAAGAATACCGATTGCAGCTGTAAAAGATTATCTGATTTAATCCGTACTTTTATCATTTGCGATAATTTTTCATTATACCGATTGATAAAAAAATTCGGCCGTCCGAAATTCGCAATGATATATGCGTGAGACAGAAGGGCGTGTACTTCTGCAGAAAGTTCCGGTTCTAATATTCTGAATATTTTAACATATTTTTTATACCGATTGGTACCAATAATAGTAATAATAACAGATATGCTCCAGATAATAATAATTGTATATAACAGTGACGACGATATATGAGTTAAAAAAATCAGCGCAATAAACGCTTGAGCTGTGCTTATCACTATGTTTAAAACAGCAGGATATGCGATAAAAGAAAGATCGTTACTGATGTTTTTTATACCGTAATATAATCCCGCAGCACCGACCGATTTCAAAAAATTTTCTGAGACATACTGAACATATTTTATTAACGAGAGTTTTTCTTTCATTTCATAGTTGAGCATAATAAATGAAGGAATAATAGAAACAGCTGAGATAATTACTACCGAAAGTATTGAAGCGGCTGTTACCGCCATCATATTTATCAGGGAGAAATCATTTTTACCGATAGCATCTATGAATCGGCTTTGCAGAATCGGTATAAAAACACTCGTACAGAGCGCTAAAATGCTGAACAATACTACAGAAAATAAAGTGTATTTATTTTCCGTTTTTAAATAATCAATCCATAATTTCTTGTACATGCTATACTATGCCTTATAAAATTGTAACTGCAGCATATATAAATATTATATATGCTGCATAGGTAAAACTGTCATTTACTAGCTACCTTGATTAGGGGCAAACATTATTACGACCTGAAGGATCCCACATAATGTTTTCACCGGATTTCTCAAGTTCCATATTAACCTCCTTTGTGTATATTTATGAATCTAACAAAAAATCTCGTGCTAAATTCATAGTTGCACTATCGATACAATGTCGCTTGTTTTTAGTTGAAAAATACAATGGGCATCCACCAAAACAAATAGGTAATTTTTTACAAGTTATACATTTTCTATCATTAAAGGGAGATTTTAAATACCACTTAGCTATTTTATTTTCATCCCAATTAAAACCTTTATCGTTGATATAACCAATACAAGCATTATGGCAATTGGCATCATTAAAACACTTCCATATTTTTAAGTCTGGAGTAATCATTATTGAATTTTTACCACCGTCACCACTACAGAAAGCAAAACCATATTTATCAAATGGAGAGATAATTTTAAAACCTCTTTGCTTTGCATCCATTGAAATATCTTTATAATTTACTGCGTTATTATTTGAAATTTCGAAGCAATTAGTATTAAAAATAGGTTTAAAATAAAACAGGAAATGCTTTTTATCATCATCAGAAAAACTATCAAGATATTCTTTTACATCATCCTTAGTATTATTGAGTAAATTAGTTCTAAAAATAATTTTAATTTGGTAATGTTTGATTAACATGTAATGCATAATGTCACGTGCATTAGTAATAATTACATCAAAAGTAGGTAATCCTGATCTAGTAGATCTTAAAGAATCATGATTTTTTTTATTACAATCTAGTGTAATATGGATTTTTCTTATATTTGCATTAATTAATTCATCATAATTAATTGTATTTAGTAAGTAACCATTCGTAGTGATAGAAGCAGAATAATTAAATACTCTATTTCTAGAATGATTATTTATTTCTTTTAAATATGGGTAAATCCTAGACCAAGAGAGTAAAGGCTCACCACCAAAAAGTGCAATATGAAGATTTTTGATAGGCGATAATATACTATTAACTGCTTTAAAAAACAAATCAATATCGATTAATGACATTTCCTTAGTATGTTCATTTTCAAAGCAATAAGGACATGCAAAATTACATCGTAATGTCGGTAAAAGTGTGATAGTCAAATTTGATTGATCGTAGAATTGTGAATCATAAAAATACTGTAATTTTGAAATTTCATCTATATCAGAAGGAACTATAAATCCATTTTTATATAGAACAGGAAAATATTTGTAGCTTTCATCTGACGGATCTAATAAAAAACGAAGTATATTCTCTTTTTCCTCTGGCAGCAGTTTTGCGACGGCTCTTGTATATGTATTAATCAAAAATGAAGAATTATTATATTCATCAACTAAAGTATAATAACTTTTCTTAAATTTTTTAAGCATTCCCATAAGTTAATGGTAACAGACGGATTATACTTTTGTCAAGAAAAAGTTTAAATATTTAAAAGAAATCACATCTGTCCAAGATAAAATAGGAAGTTTAAAAAGTCTGTAATTCGTGGTATAGTTAGGTTAGACAAACAAAACAATACCACAAGAGGAATTACAGACATGAATAAATATAACACAAAACTCGGTCAATTACTATCCTTGATTAACAGATCTCAATTTTATGCTTTGGTCAAATCAACCCAATCAGACAAATACTGTAAAGGATTTTCGACGTGGCAACAGCTGGTCACAATGTGTTACGCCCAAATCGCAAACCATAACGGACTGCGCAGTCTCATCAAATCTCTTAACACAAGCGGTCATTGCCGGTATCATCTGGGTATTCATAAAGAACTTGCACGCTCTACTCTTTTATATGCAAACAATCACCGTTCTCCTGAAATATTTGAAAAACTTTTTTATGCATTACGAGACACACTTGATAGAGGCAGAGGAAAGAAATTAAGAAAAAATTTCTATGCTATAGACGCAACTGAAATCAGCTTACATATCCGTGACTTTCCATGGGCACTGTTTCGCAGCACTATCGGCGGAATTAAGATGCATACGAAGTATGACATAAACAACAGTGTTCCCGATTATCTATTCATAACAAATGCAAAAGAACACGAAAACCACACACTGAGCGAGATGCAGCTTATTGAAGGAGACACTGCAGCATTTGACAAAGGGTACTGCAACTATAAAAATTTCGGAGTATTTTGTGAAAAAGGCATTTTTTTTGTTACAAGATTGAAAGAAAATGCACAATATGCTGTTGTTGAAAGCCGCCCCACCGATTCTCCTTTGATACCGACTGATCAAACGATTGTCTTTACCGGAAAAAAGACACAAAAGACTTGCCCCCACCAACTGAGAAAGGTTGTATCGATCGATGAGAAAACCAATAAGTCGATTACAATCCTGACAAACATCTTTGATATGAATGCTGCTGATATTGCGAAGTTGTACAGAGCGCGGTGGAACATCGAAATATTTTTTAAGACGATTAAACAGAATCTGCGTGTGAAGAAATTCTATGGGCAGTCAAAGAACGCGGTCGAGACACAGATTTGGATTGCCTTAATTGTATATGTATTGTACCTGAAACTGCGTCAGATGAGCACATACGAAGGCAAAAATTTCACCGACTTTATTTCAGAGCTTAAAGTATGTTTGTTTGAAAGAACTGATTTATTCAGCTGGTTTGTAGGACTCCCTCCGGTAATAAATAAACCGCCGTCTTCTTGTTCTTCCCAACAGGAGTTCCTCTTATGAATTTATCTTGGACAGATGTGAAAAGAAATAATAGGGCTCCTCCATGGATTCAGCATGAAAGCAAAATTTCAGTTTTGTGTTCCAAGCGGTCTATTTGTTCCACGACACCATCGCCAACAATATCCGCTTTGGGCAGCCCGACGCTTCTATGGAAGACATCATCTCCGCAGCGAAAAAAGCATGCTGCCACGAGTTTATCTCAAGCCTTCCCCAAGGATACGATACGGTTGTCGGCGAAGGCGGTGCAAGTCTTTCCGGCGGTGAAAAGCAGCGTATCTCCATTGCCCGCGCTCTGATGAAAAACGCACCGGTCATCTTTTTGGATGAGGCAACCGCCAATGTCGATCCCGAAAATGAAAACGAACTGATGCACGCCATTCAAGCGCTGACCGCCGAAAAGACCGTCATCATGATTGCCCATCGGCTGAAAACCGTAGAGAGAGCCGATCAGATCATCGTCGTAGACCACGGCAAGATTGTACAGCACGGCACTCATACCCAACTGATGGAGCAGGACGGCATATACCGAAACTTTATCGGCGAACGTCGCGAAGCTGCAAGCTGGAAGGTGCATAAATAATTATATGGAGATTTCCCTCACTGCCTTCGGGTGGGGGAAAAATCTGACAGTGGATGAAAGCCTTAAAAATAGTATAATATCGGCAAATATATAGAGAGAAAACCGTGAAGAAAAAGGTGGTAAGTTCGTTTGAAAGAGTATATTTCGAGTTTAGAAAAAGAATTTTCTTTGGTAGAGAATGGTTTCAAAGAGGAAGAAAAAAGAGCCTTAACCGATTATAAATCTAATGATAATGAACATAGCAAGAAGTTGGCATTTTTAGCCTATAAATCTGATACTTATCAAGTAAGAATGTACGGTGTATTTCTTTTTGGACACTTGGGCATCTCTAAAAACTCGGTTAGATTTTTAGAGATACCCAACGAGTTTTTTTGATAAGTCTTTACATTGTTATGACTTATCAAAAAAACATCGCAAAAGGAATCTAAGGTAAACCTCTAAAAACTACAGCTTTTAGAGGTTCCTACTTATCCGAACAAGATGATATTTTAGCATTTATGCGAGATGAAGTTTCTAAAGATGATAATTGGAGAGTTCAGGAAGTATTGGCAAAAGCCTTTGATGAATTTTGCAAGAAAAAAGGATATGAAAAAGCACTTCCAATCATTGATGAATGGTTAAGAAATAATAATGCTAATACAAGGAGAGCAGTTACAGAAGGATTAAGAATATGGACGAGCAGACCATATTTCAAAGATAATCCGAATGAAGCTATTAGACGAATTGCTTCATTAAAAGAAGATACGAGTGACTATGTTAGGAAATCGGTAGGAAACGCTTTAAGGGATATTAGCAAAAAATTTCCAGAATTAATTGAAGCTGAACTCAATAATTGGAACTTAGAAAGCAAAGAAATCAACAACCCCGACGCGAGCGTCGGGGTATGTTGTTCTCATAAGGTGGTTGCAGTCGGCTTTAATACCCTTCGTTACGACGCGAGCGTCGGGGTATTAAACCCTCCGCACGAATAAATCAAGTGTATAAGTTGGCGAGTAAATTTATTAGCTGACAAATGAGAAGTTGTAGGGGGTGAGTGAGATTGTAAATAAATTGAGATATGGAAATACAAACACTTTTTTAATTAAAGGAGATACCGGTAATCTACTTTTTGATACTGATTATGCGGGCACAATGCGGGCTTTTTATAAGGAAATAAAGAGGCATAAAATTAGTCTTAGTGATATCACGAATTACAGACTTTTTTAACTTCCTAGTTTATCTTGGACAGATGTGATATCAAATAAATGTTAGGGGTGGGCGTTTGAATAAATACAGCCGAATACTAAATAAAGAAGTGAGAATATACAAAGAATGGGTTTATAAGTATTATTCTGAGATGACTGAAGATACTGATAATGGAGAATTTCTAGGTCCTTCTTTTGATAGAATGAGAGAATCTGCAATCTCATTTGTAAAGAATGTAGAAGTAAAAGATGTTACCGAAACTGATTTAGAATCTATACTTTATTGTGTAGCCAGGGACAATGAATGCGAATATTTGGCTGACTTTATTTCGTCATATAAAGAATGGTTTAAATATTTGATTGAAAGATGTATAGATTCAATTTATACAACTGCGAAGTGGCAGCTAGTAAAAAGATTGCCAGTTTATAAAGATGATAGTTCAGTTACTGATTGGGTATTCAAGTATATAAATGTAGATGATGAATATACACAGAGAATGTCTTTAAGTGCTTTAAGTGAGATAGATTATAAAAAAGCAGAACAGTATGCGATTGAATTTTGGGAAAGAGACAAATATAAGGGTGATACCTATGCTGAAGAGTATCAAAAAATAATGGCACTCAGTGTTCTTTATAAAATAAAATCAGATAAATTAAGCGAATATATTGAAGCGGCGAGACAATTAGACTTTGTTTATTTGAAAGAGAATGCAGATGAGATTGCAAATTCTGGACTGATACAATAAAAGGGCAACCGCCCTTAAAAAAACCAAATCAAACAGCAGCTAAAAAAAGTGTTGCTTAAATACATTTGGGATGTTCAGGTACTGAACTACTATTGACTATTCTATTCAGAAAAAATTACAATAGTAAAAAGGAGATATCATGGGAATTTTATCTATGCCAATGTTTAAAGGCGATAGCGGGTATTCATTGGAGAAAGTTATCGAGGATTTAAAATCATATTGGGGTCTTACGGTTGATCAGATAGAGGGTGATGATACTACCGCTTCATTTGAAATCGGCGAAGAATGTGTAGTCATTGGGTTGATGCCTGCACCCATACCCGCTGAAGAATTTGAATCCATGTACAGCTATTCTTACCTTTGGAAAGATGCGGAGAAAGAGGTAAAAGAACATACACAGCATGCAATAGTTTCAGTTTTAGCTGACAATACATCGGCAGTGGAAAGGTACTCTCTGTTAACTAAAGTGAATGCTTCTATTTTGAGAACGTGTGAAACGGCAATAGGGGTATATCAAGGTGAATCGACACTGTTACTCCCAAAAAATCTTTATCTTGATTTTGCTCATTTTTTATTGGAGGATATGTTACCAATTCAGCTGTGGGTGTATATCGGGATTATCAATGGAGATAAGAAAAGCAGTGCTTATACATATGGGATGAAAGAGTTCGGTAAATCCGAAATAGAAATAATCGATGCACATATGAAAGGTAGTGAAGTATATGATTTTCTATTATCTATCCTTGAGTACGTTTTAGAACAAGATGTAACGCTGCACCACGGAGAAACCATAGGATTTACCGAAGAACAGAAAATTAAAATCACAGAATCGGAAGCAATTTATTTGGATGGCACATCATTAAAGTTGGAATTATGACCCTGTCAGGAAAATTGTGTAAATGGATATGTACGTATTAGCAGATTGGAACCCGTTTGTCAAATAGTATGGCAAATTGATATTTGCTGCAAAAAGTTTTTATTGGAGGTGAAACTATGAAAAAAATGGAACATCAATATTTCGGTCAGTTGAATCTTGCGGTAACAGACGATGTGGACGTAATTTGGGAAAAAGAGATTCAGGGGATAGATACCTGTCTTTGGCTCGAAAAAAATGTAGAACCGTCTACCGGCATACTCGACTTTTGTGCACAGTTTCTTGAGAACATAGACGATAAAATAAAAGAAGCAAGAAAAGCACTTATAGCATATTTAAACGATGACAGCTACTATATTGACTTTCATATTGAAGAATGCGAACTGGAAGATTTGCCGAGTGATATTACCGAGTTTGTAAGTAAAATGACGGTAACGAATGTAGACTTATGGATTGACAGTGAACAGCCGCACATCGCAATGGATTTTATGATTGCACCTGATGAAAGCGATGAAATACTCTGCGTAAAATTCGGTGAAGATGCAAAGATCATAGCCATTGATTGGGAAAGTTAAAAGGAGATGTCATGGGAATTTTAACTAAAACACGAAGCAATGGATTACTATAAGTTGTTTTTCAATTTGTCAGAGCAATATGGCTGTCTCGATTTTTCATTTCCGACGAATTACGAGGATTACGAATTACTTAGGATTGAATATGATCCTATGGTAGAGTTTGACGCTCCGATCGAATTCGATGTGGATTTTGATTCAGGAAAAGATGAATTAGACTTGAATCTAAGCCAAGGGGGGAGTGTTATCGTCTCGCATCGATTTAAAGATGTTTATGGAGAAAAGGATTTTAGATATTTCCCTATTGTACCTTCAGAGTGCAATTTGAAGTTTCATTATTACCTTTTGGGATTTCGTACTTTTCTTGATTGCATTGATGAAGAACACTCAATAGTTTCATTCTGGACCAAGGAGGATGCACATTTTAATCCCCTATTAGAGGGAACCTACAAGACGATTCGTGATATAACAATATCACGAACAAAAACGTTAGGAGTTGATGCCTTTCGATTATTAAAAGCCACGGAAGAGATGTTTGTTAGCGAAAACTTCGTTAGGGAATTTTACCGGAACTCTCTCTCTGGGGCAAAGTTCACCAAGATCAAACTGGTGAGATAAAGTGTATCGTAGACAAAGAGTTGAAACAATGGCTTCAAACATTGGAAGGGCTATCCTCCTTCTTTTTGTTCGAAAAACTGAACTGCACCCCAAAAGTTGGACAAAAAAAGAAGACTTTTTTACAGGAGTTCGAAGTTCGAGTGAAGGACTCCGTAAGAAACAACCCCGACTTATTACGAAAAACAGGATGGATATAAATATGAAATGGTGGCAAATACAATTCCCCGAAGAGGAAACTTCCTCAACACCCCTAGCTATCTCTCCAGATGGGAAAAAAACACTTATAGACTGGATGGAGGCAATCGAATCTAACAGAAGATTTCCATTCCAATACAGACTATCCCCCAAAATGTCATTGGACGACTATATCGCCGATGACTTGGGTGTACCATTATTCTCAGAACAAGTTCGAAATATCATAGATGAATTAATGACAGGCGAGGAAGGAATTGAATGGTACGAAGTGTCCGTAGTTCAGTCAAGAAATCAGTATCGTTATTTTGCTCCAAAATTCACTAGAACTCTTGATATACTTAATGAAGACAGTTCTCTTTATGGGGTGAATAAGAGCATATTGATTAAAGCAGTACTCTCTGCGGAGAAGATAAAAAAATACTCGATTGTCCCAATTGTTGGTTCCTCTGAGGCGTTTTTCTTCCCAACGAGAATAGCGATCTCTGACAGAGTCAAAAAGGCGTTGAAAAAGTCATGAAGGAGCATATTGAGATATCATTTCCAAGTGAAATATCAAACTTAACAAGCCTAGAAATTGATCTGCAGGCTGTAGAAGTTAGGTTTAGTGAGATAGTAGATAAACTTGCGAAAGAACTTGATATAGGAGGAAGATCTTTGATTATTTCCGTTATGACCAGAGCCTCGGATAGGGTTGGGGTAGCTAAACGTTCTTTTCGCTGGGGAGATCGGTATCGCTTATTTATCTCAATCTCCATTCCTAGTCATAAACAAACTCTATGGGGACTTCGAAAAGTAGAATGGTCTTTATGGAATCCGATATCAGACAGTAGGCACTTTTATTTCGTAGAAGAGATAGATTACTCAAGTTATAATACAATAGAGGACTACATTGTCGACGCAGCGACAAAAGCACTAATTCTACTTTTTACCAAAGGTGTAACATGTGGTGGGCATCGGATTAAATTCAGCAAATGCCCTTTATGACCCTGACCGCAAGCTTCGCAAGTACCTCCAAGGGGGTAAGATCGAGCAGTCGGGCGAGTGGCACTTCGAGTATGACAAGGATGGACAGCTTACCGAGAAGTACAAAGGAGCGGGCAAAGTGGTGGGACACTACCCGTCGCAGACTCGATATGAACGGAAAGATACTGGAGGAGGAGTACAATAGGAACGCCCCCTACAGCGAGCAGATACGCATACCATTCCTTTTCCAAGGACAGTACTACGACCACGAGACAGAGCTGGCATACAACCGATTCCGATACTACGACCCCGAACTAGGACGATACATCTCCGAAGACCCGATACGATTTGATAGCGGAACGACTGCGTTGCATAGCTATGTCGAGGATACTACTGGCTGGATAGATATCTTTGGACTAGCAAAATCTCATTATAATGGGAAAAGAGGGGAAGCAAGAGCTAAGCATGATTTGGAGCGAAGTGGATTCAAAAACATTCGAAAACAAGTAGAAATGATGGTAAACGGAAAAAGAACCATTGCGGATTTTGTTGCAGAAGACGGGCATGGTAAAGTGCATGTGTTTGAAGTGAAATTTGGTAGTGGCCGACTAACTGAGAATCAGAAAAGTACCCAAGCATATCGACGAGGGCGAAATGCTCATGCCAATACAAGTAAAAGTGGTGGAGGTGCTATCAAAACATCCGTATATTAAGTATAATAGTAAGCAATGAGAAGTACAGATATCGAGAGTTTGGTAAAGAAACTCTTCAATACATATATAAATGAAAGTGAAACATTGAGAGGTGTTTATCATTTTTCAACTATTTGCAAAGATGTAGGAGGGGTAAAAACTCATATTACTGGACTTTATCCAATAGGATTCTCAGAAGATGAAGTAATCAGGCTTAAGTACCTAAGAGGAAAAATGAAAAGAGTAGGTGCAGTGGCAACGATATTCCTCGAGCTAGAAATAAAAGAAGGGATTCTAGCAGACTGCATTCGACTGTTTAATTTAAATAGTCCCTCTGATCCCTATGTATTTAGACTGTATTCTTCTTCTCTGCTCCGAAAACGCTTGTTTAGGGATGGGGCTATTTCTATTTACTCCTCTAAGGAAGAACTGGAATCTGCTGTTTTAGAGGTTATTTGTGCTATTGAGGAGTATTTTATACGTCCTCAATGTATGATTTATAATATGAATGTGGATTTGCTGGAGTATATTGATAAGAATCACTCATTTTTCACATACCCATTTCTTTCAAAACTTATCATTTATCTGAGACACACTAAGAGTAGAGATGAAAATGAGCTGTACTCTCTAGCAGACAAGCGCTTTTCAGACTATAAGTATAGAACTCAAATAATAAGGCTAGCTCTGACCGAGTCTATTCATAGAGTCATATGTAACTAGTATCAGTTTGGCGTCGCAGGCTGGATATGAATGGTAAGATACTCGAGGAGGTGTACAATAGGAATGCCCCCTACAGCGACCGTATCCGAATACCATTCCTCTTTCAAGGGCAATACTACGACCACGAGACGGAGCTGGCATACAACCGATTCCGGTACTACTCGCCTGAGCTAGGACGATACATCTCCGAAGACCCGATACGATTTGCTAGTGGAACGTTAGCACTGCATAACTATGTAGAAGATAGCAATAGCTGGCTGGACGTGTTGGGGTTAATATATATGAGTAAAAAACAGGTGAGGGTGTAAATTCTAGCGTCACGGTATTCTCAAGGCAGAAGGTTACCCATAATCAAGTAGAAATATTGATAGCCATGGTCCCCATATACACATCAATCGGGGAACAAAAAAAGAACAGTATATAAACATATCAGGGTTGACTGTTGGACAGGCACAAGAAAAACTTCCTAAAAAAAATAGCACAGAATCCTCGTGTCCAAGACGCTCTTAAAAAGGCATTGAAGTATTGATGAAAAAAAGAAGCATAACGGTTCGCTATAACGAAGAGGGGATCCCGTATATTACACCCAAGTCAGGTTGTTATCTTTCCTTTCAGATCTCACCTATAGGAGGTGAGATTGAAATTTTGGGTAATGAAATCGGATTACAGCTTCTAGCAAGGAGCATCTTAGGTATAGCTAAAATGGAGGAGGTGGATATGACATATCATATCCACCTAGATGAATTGTACTCCTTAAATAAAGAAGGTAAGAGTTTTGTTCTTCGTAAAATAGAGAATGACGATCTTAAGTGAAGAAGTATGGAGAGTAGTAAAATTGCGACTTTCTAGAACGACAAGGTGATAATAAAAAAAAAGAGTACTACTACATCCGCTTCTATAATTATACAGACTTAATTGACCATACGTCATCTAATATTGTTTATGACAAGAAAGGCTTTATAAAGAAGCCTATAGAGCTACACTTAAGGACAGATATATCCCAACAGGTATTTATGACAGATAGTAGCTACTTCTTCAACAGGCTATTTTGTACTGATGAGTTTCGAAAAGCTTGCTTGGAAGCTTCTATTTATGGGGTGGAATTTGTGGAAGCGTTAAAAGCTGGAATCTATAAGCCATAATACTCTCAAGATAGTACGACTCGTATTGGGATTGTAGGTAATCCTACTGATTAGAATTATCCGCCGAGTAAGCGAGGCGAAGAAAAGTCATTGGGTTCTTAAATCCTCCCTTAGAGCTATCGCTTGCTCTTGTAGCTTAATGAGGAGCACGGAATACTTCTCGAGCTTGGCGAGCATTCGTTGAGCCGTGGCTACGGAGTGGTAGCTGTTCAGCGTCTTCACGGCTTCGTTGTAGAGGATGCCGATCTGCTGGATAGAGGCGATGATGGAAGACAATTCACGGAGATGCGAGTCTGTCCGAAAAATTGTGTAAATGGATATGTACGTATTAGCAGATTGGAACCCGTTTGTCAAATAGTATGGCAAATTGATATTTGCTGCAAAAAGTTTTCATTGGAGGTGAAACTATGAAAAAAATGGAACATCAATACTTCGGTCAGTTGAATCTTGCGATAACAGACGATGTGGTGGATGTAATTTGGGAAAAAGAGATTCAGGGGATAGATACCTGTCTTTGGCTCGGCAAAAATGTAGAACTGTCTACCGGCATGCTCGACCTTTATGCACAGTTTCTTGAGAACATAGATGATAAAATAAAAGAAGCAAGAAAAGCACTTATAGCATATTTAAAAGATGACAGTTACTATATCGACTTTCATATTGAAGAATGCGGACTAGAAGATTTGCCGAGCGATATTACCGAGTTTGTAAGTAAAATGACGGTAACGAATGTATCCTTATGGATTGACAGTGAACAGCCGCACATCGCAATGGATTTTATGATTGCACCTGATGAAAGCGATGAAATACTCTGCGTAAAATTCGGTGAAGATGCAAAGATCATAGCCATTGATTGGGAAAGTTAATTGGTGTTGTAGCTAAAGAGATTGAAAATGAAGAAGAGAAAAAAATGATAGTTACAAATTTAAGTTTTAAAGAGAAGAATATGAAAAAATTCATATCAAATAAATGTTAGGGATGGGCGTTTGAATAAATACAGCCGAATACTAAATAAAGAAGTGAGAATATACAAAGAATGGGTTTATAAGCATTATTCTGAGATGACTGAAGATACTGATAATGGAGAATTTCTAGGTCCTTCTTTTGATAGAATGAGAGAATCTGCAATCTCATTTGTAAAGAATGTAGAAGTAAAAGATGTTACCGAAACTGATTTAGAATCTATACTCTATTGTGTAGCCAGGGACAATGAATGCGAATATTTGGCTGACTTTATTTCGTCATATAAAGAATGGTTTAAATATTTGATTGAAAGATGTATAGATTCAATTTATACAACTGCGAAGTGGCAGCTAGTAAAAAGATTGCCAGTTTATAAAGATGATAGTTCAGTTACTGATTGGGTATTCAAGTATATAAATGTAGATGATGAATATACACAGAGAATGTCTTTAAGTGCTTTAAGTGAGATAGATTATAAAAAAGCAGAACAGTATGCGATTGAATTTTGGGAAAGAGACAAATATAAGGGTGATACCTATGCTGAAGAGTATCAAAAAATAATGGCACTCAGTGTTCTTTATAAAATAAAATCAGATAAATTAAGCGAATATATTGAAGCGGCGAGACAATTAGACTTTGTTTATTTGAAAGAGAATGCAGATGAGATTGCAAATTCTGATTAATTTTCTAATTTTCTCACTAGGAGGTAGATTGAAAAGTAGCTAACTTAATGCAGCATTCAATCTGTGAACTTGTCGAGGCGTAACAAGCGCTAAAGATATTTCCACGATAAGGGTTCGCCGAACTGAATGTTGATGACTTTTTTTAGTCTAAGTTCTTCTTCGGATATCTTTGCCCGTTTCATCATGTGTAAAATGATATTTTTCATATCGACAATGGGGGAAACAAACAGTGCTTTTTTGATCGGTTTTTCCGATAAGGACAACATAGAAAAGTAAGCCCCTATACTGTTTGCAATTAATAAGATTTCATTATAATTTGGAATAAGGGAATCAAAATAGTTTTGAAATTCTTCACCTGCCTGCCAAGGTAACTCCGATTTATAATCAAAGCCTAAAACATCATAAGCGTCATTAAAAAACTTTTTATAGTAAAGCGCTTCGTCGGCAGAACCGCCTTTTCCGTGTATATATACAACTGCATTTTTCATATAAAATACCTCTACCTATTTACATACAGGACAATATATTCGATTTTTCCTAACAAGCTCAATACGGTAAAATCAGTACTCACCAAAGATACGGAATGATTTTGTATTTTACCTTCTTTTTATATTCGGTGTATCCGTCTAAATCTTTTTCAAGCACTGCTTCTTCGTTTATAATTCTTTTTGCAATAATGACAGGATATGCAAGAAAAACGACAAAAGAGATAAGAGAACCCAGCACCAAAGGCATCGACAGAAATAAAAAAATCGTTATGGTATACATAGGATGGCGAACAATCCCATACAATCCGGTATCAACGACCTTTTGCCCCTTTTGGACTTCAACCGTTCGTGATAAGTAGGCATTCTCCTTTAATACTTCCGCATAAAGCATATATGAAAGCAGAAATATAGCGGTACCTGTCCATGACAACCAATCGGGTGCTATTATCCATCCGAAGCGGAAATTCAATCCGGCTAAAACAAATCCCAAAAGAAACATTGCGGCACTTAAGTTTATCACCAGACGTTGTTCCGCTTGCGATTCTTTTGTGTTCAAGCGTTTTTTGAGCAAGTCCGGATTTTTCAACAGTAATACAATTCCTGCGAAGAGCATCGGAATAAATAATATCCCCATCAACAACCATGCTTTCCAATAATGAAAAGTTCCTGCAGGTAAAAACAATAAAATTCCTATGGCCACCACGCCGAGAGAAAACTTTAACAGTGCTTTAAAGCATAAATCTTTTTCCATACAACCTCTTTTATATTCCCCTTCGCTCAGTTCTTTATGAGCTGTATAATTTTTTCACAATGCCTTTCTGTTATTTTTACGGAAACTTATCTACGGTTCTGTATATATTCTTTTCTGAGCTTATCGGCAATACCGCTCTTTTGAATATGGTGAATAAGATTTGCATGCGGAAACGGTATGGTTTTGATATCTTTATCATATTCTGTAATTTTTCCGGTTTCATTAAAAAGCGGACGCCCTTCTATCTTGCCGAACTTAATAAACTGTATCCAGTCCTTTTGAATTGCAATAACGGCAGCCTTATTTTCATCGGTAATGTGTATATTCATGTTATCTATGGTGCCGAAGAAAAATGCAAGTTCCGCCCCATGATATGAGCCGCGAAGTCCATTATATAGATTAGGAATATAATTCATTCTATATCCGTATACGGGAGATTTTTCTCCGATTTTTTCCATGAGGAACAGTGCACTTGAGTGAAATACAAGCAACTCCATGATTTGAATTTGTAAGTCTACGATTCCGTTCGCTTCCGGTTTTAGTTCGGATTCAAGAGAATCTGCAAATTCTCCGTATTTTTTCAACAGAAATTCTTTTAAATGTTCTTTGTTCTTTGTAATTCCAAGGGCTTTGTAGTACATCGGTAATTCAATCATGGAAAATTCATCTTTATTTGACCCTATCAGTACCGGCATACAAGGGAATGATCCTCGTTCCAACAGATTCATCGGGTGCTCTGTAAAAAACTTACCGTCAATGATATCATTTTGACCTCCTTTTAGTTTCATCAATTTTTTAGCCGACAATTTTTTCAGGTCTTCAAGTCCGTTTAAATGATTTTTTGACAGCATTTTTTCATATTCATTTTTTGCGAAATCATATTCAGACAGTATCGGGACATTTCCCGCACAAAGCATGAGTTTATGAAACAGTTTATTACTCAGCGGATTTAAATAATGATACAGGGCTGCGACTGCGCCTCCGCAATGCCCCATAAGTGTAATGTTTGTATTATCTCCGCCGAATGAGTTGATATTATTATGAATCCAAGTTAAAGCTGCTTGCTGATCAAGGTAGGAAAGCGACCCTCTTACTTCTCCTTTTTCAAAAACAGGCATATAGCCGAAGTTTCCTATTCGATAAGTAATTGTAACCGCTACAATACCTTGCTCGGCAATATGCGCCATTGTGTATATCGGAACCGTTCCCGATCCTTCTCCTCCGCCGTGTAGAAATACAAGCACCGGTTTCTTTTTCGTAAAATTGTCAGGCGCCCATATGTTTACTACAAATGCATTTTCCGTTTGGGTATCTTTTAACGGTTGAAATTCCGGACGCAGCATATGATGTTTCATTAAAATATTTAAAAACAGCGGATATTTTCTCTGCGGAAAGCATACTGTCTCCGTTCGGTTAATTACTGTTTCCGGCGTATAGTCTTTTTTATTAAGAATTTTTGCATATTCAAATCTTTTTCCTTGTGCATAGGGGACGCTCAATATAGAATACACTGTTCTGCCTTCTTCTGTTTTTCCGACTATATCCGCATATACTCTGCCGATTTCTGTCTGTACTGTTTTCATTTTATATCTCCGTTATGCAAATTTTTATCTCTTATTATTTATAAATAGCATATCGTTTTTAAGATACATTTTCTATCAGTCGGCAGATCAACGTCGGATTGCCTATATTCTCAATACTTATATTTTTTTGTATAATTGCAGAGTGTCAATTAAAAGAGATTTTTTCAGGGGATTCCGAATAAGTGATAGGGCATCTCGAAAACCTGACCTTGGGCGAATTTGTTCGAGATTTAAAGAAACGATATGAGAGAATCAAATCAATTAAAAGAATGTCAGAAACTTTGGGCAGCACATAAGTATCTCGTTCTCAGCAAGTCCGGCTCTATTTATAACGAGATTCGCGAGTATTTAAAGCGGGAGAATGCACAAGTGCGGCATGTGTTGACTCTCATTGATCAGGCGCGCACTTTACCGGAGGATCGAGGACAAGTCTGCAACGCGTTTCAGCATATCTGGGGATATTTTAAGAAGCAGGCTACTCAAGATGAAAAGGCGGAGTTTATGTATTGTTTGGAGCAATATCGCAGCGGTCAGGCGGAACAGGAAATTTTGTTGGGCGCTGTGCGCAAGCTCCTTGCAGTCTACCCTAACAAGTATTTGCAGCAATCGCATCTATTATTCGGAGAACAAGATGAGACTGTGGCATCAAGATATGATTAGCAAACTCCCGCGTCAACAGCTGTTGGGACAACATAGGGAGTGTTGTGCCTTGCGCGGAAACGGCTGGGGCAGGCAGCATACAACCGTCAATTATGTTTTTCGTTATTCACCCTATCTGCTTTATTGTTATCACCAACTCATTATGGCAGAGATGAATCGGCGAGGCTACAAGGTTAGTCCCGAGTGGTTGGACAAAGACTATCGCGGCAGGAGATGTCCGGCATATAACAATTTAGCGGTCATTGAAGTACCCAACCCCATATATACCGAACATGATGACTGCTATTATCGTGAGTGTCTCAAGAATTTGGAAACCAAGGGAATTCATTTGGATTAATATTGTGAGGCTTCGCTATAAAAAGAAAGCCATTGTTCATCGTTTTTTTCTTCGGAGGTTCCCCTCACTGCGTTCGGGTCGCTACGTCCGCTGTTCCGCTATCGCTCCAGATTAAGAATATGGACGAGCAGACCATATTTCAAAGATAATCCGAATGAAGCTATTAGACGAATTGCTTCCTTAAAAGAAGATACGAGTGAATATGTTAGGAAATCAGTAGGCAATGTTTTAAGGGATATTAGCAAAAATTTCCGGAATTAATTGAAGCTGAACTCAATAATTGGAACGTAGAAAGCAAAGAAATCAACAACCCCGACGCGAGCGTCGGGGTATGTTGTTCTCATAAGGTGGTTGCAGTCGGCTTTAATACCCTTCGTTACGACGCAAGCGTCGGGGTATTAAACCCTCCGCACGAATAAATCAAGTGTATAAGTTGGCGAGTAAATTTATTAGCTGATAAATGAGAAGTTGTAGGGGGGTAAACTGGCACGGTATATTATTGTAGTTGCATATGACCCGAGATGGGTTGAGCAATATAATTCAGAAGCATTAAAAATAAAAGGGATCTTGCAAGATAACTGCGTTACAATTCATCATATAGGCAGTACCGCTGTTAAAGGACTTTATGCAAAACCAATCATTGATATTATGCCTGTTGTGCATAGCCTTGAAGAAGTAGATGGGGTCAGCACTGAATTTGGGAAAATCGGCTATGAATATATGGGCGAGTTCGGAATCAAAGGACGACGCTATTTGAGCAAAGGCGGCAACGACAGGACGCATCATATTCATATTTTTCGCGAAGACAATACTGCTGATATAAGCCGCCATTTGGCAGTCAGAGACTATCTCAGAACGCACAAAGATGTTTGCGAAAAGTATTCTGCCTTAAAACGTACGCTTGCCCAAAAATATCCCTACGATATAAACAGCTACAGCGAGGGAAAAGCTTCTTTTGTTCGACAGATGGAAAAGAATGCTGTAATATGGAAAGAACAGGCAACATAATTATTGTCCGAGCTTTTTAAACGATAAATTCCAGCTTGCCTAACTCAAACAATTAAATAAGAAGCTACAAAGTAATTCACAAACTAGTAAATCTGCTGCTGCCTGCATCAAACCTGAGATAATACCGTTTACAAAAGTATTGCGTTTGCATTGCTTTTGTAGTATCTTAATACTAAGAGGTAACTATGAAAACAGCAGTTTTACAAACACGGATAGATAAAACGCTCAAACAGGATGCAGATGCTTTTTTCGAATCAATCGGAATGGATACGACAACTGCGATACGTATCTTTTTAAAGCAAACGTTAATCCAGCGTAAAATCCCCTTTGAAATCGTTCAAGATAATTCTTTTTATTCGGATAACAATATAAAGGCTTTGGAACATTCTAAAGCTCAAATGGAAAATGGGCAGCATTCAATCCGTGAGCTTGTCGAGGTGTAACAATTGCATAAAGATTTTTCAGATGATGCGTGGGCTGATTACACCTATTGGATAATGCAAGATAAAAAAATTCTCAAAAAAATAAATCAATTACTTGCTGATATTGAACGAAATGGCAATGATGGCATAGGTCATCCTGAACCCTTAAAAGGAAATCTGAGTGGTTATTGGTCCCGAGCAATAGATGAGAAACATCGTCTCGTTTATAAAATTGAAGATGGACTGATTAAAATTATTCAGTGTAAAAATCATTATAATGATAAATAAAATAGCTTCCTGTATTACACTAGTAAGAACCAAGGGGTACTGTCTGTAAAGCGTTTCTTCAATTTAGTTTTCAAGTATTTCGGTTTTCCAATCCTTAATCGTCCTCGTCTCTTCGCTAAAGCTCGTCCCAATCAGCACAATCTTTTTTCCGTCCGTCTTATACTTTGCAGCGTAGGCGTTCTCTTTGATTTGCTCGAGTGCATCTTCCGCACTGCCGTTACCACTTAGCTTAAACTCGAAGATGTAAACAGTATCGATAGTAATAACTACGCAATCTGCTCTGCCCATCGAAC
Source organism: Treponema sp. OMZ 906 (assembly GCF_024181185.1). Classification (NCBI taxonomy): domain Bacteria; kingdom Pseudomonadati; phylum Spirochaetota; class Spirochaetia; order Treponematales; family Treponemataceae; genus Treponema; species Treponema sp. OMZ 906. The sequence continues at coordinate 901,243 of NZ_CP051196.1, forward strand.
AGTGAACTTCCGTCTGTACAAACTGCCCCATCAGTTTAAAAATCAGATACACTGCTGTCTGGTAGTTTTGTTCCCGCAATTTCAGCTCTTTATTACTAAAGTTGTCATACGAGACGCCGGCGATAAGCGACTGCATCCGTTCCATAAAGCCGTTTACGTTCCCCTTGCGGACATCTTCCACAAACTGCCATACTGATTTTCCCGTCTCACTAAACGGTACCGCAGTGTATGCAGGTAATAGATTCTTTAAAAAGCCGTATCGTACCTCATCGTTCGGAAAGCCGAGACGGTACAGCCGAGCTTCTTTGATATACTCTTTAATCGTTAAATACCCTGATTGAAATAAAATAGGAAACGGCTCCTGTGCAGCAGCTCGATACGTTTGCAAGCCTTCTTCATCAAGTTCAATATTTCCATCCAAGTCGGGGATAAAGTAGTGGGCTTCTTTCAGGTAATTGACTAAAAATGTCGGGGTTCCCGTTTCAAACCAGTAACTTCCAAATCTTTCCTTTGCAAACGCATTTAATAAACTAAACGGATTATACATGCCTTCCCCTGCAGGTGCAAAACAGTATCCGTCATACCATTGCTGCAAGGCGGTCAACGTTTCCTGATAGGTTAAGTCTTGACTATCGGCGAGCACTTGTATTTCAGGTTGAAAATTTGCTTCCAATTCTTTTTGGGACATACCGCAAATGCCCGCATAGTGTTTCTCCAGTGATATATCCCGGAGATTATTTAAATCACTGAAAATACTGATCTTGCTGAATTTGGTAACACCGGTGAGAAAGGCAAAGCGGATGTATTCATCACAGGTTTTGATGACGGAGTAAAAAGCTTTGAGTTCGTTTCGGTATTGCTCATTCAAGGCTTCGTTTACACCCATCGTTTGAAGAAGCGGTTTGTCGTATTCATCAACAAGAATAACTACTTGCTTGCCGGTCTGCTTAAAAAGAGCTGCAGTAAGCAATCTAAACCGATCTTCCGGCGCTGCGGCTGTTTTTGGTATAGAATAATGGGCTTCCCATTCGTCCAGATGGAGGTTTAAAATATCTACAAGCGCCTGCTCATCCGTATAATTTTTTGTATTAAAATCAAGATATAGTACCGGATATTCCTGCCATGCGGCTCTGTTTTCCAACACTGCTTGTTCTTCTTCAGCCTTTTCAAGATAGAGACCTTTGAACAGCTCTTTTTGTCCGAGGAAGTACGCCGCCAATGTTGAAAGAAAGAGACTTTTCCCAAACCGCCGCGGGCGGCTGAGAAAATAAGGACTGGAAGTTTGTACAAGCTTCCAAATAAATGGAGTCTTATCAATATAGAGATATTCATCTCGGCGAAGTTTTTCAAAACTCTGTATACCTATCGGCAATTTTCGTGGAAAACTCATGCAATAAGTATAGCAGGATTTGTCCTATCTGGCAATTTAGCGACTTTTGAAAATATACGGCGTATACACTGCGCAGCATCATTACAAGCGTACGTTATTATCTAACGATTGACAGTTTGCCGCACGTTATGAGAGAATCAAATCAATTAAAAGAATGTCAGAAACTTTGGGCAGCACATAAACGCCTTGCTCTAAGTTATATATTGAGAGAGTTATATGAGACTGTGGCATCAAGATATGATTAACAAACTCCCGCGTCAACAGCTGTTGGGACAACATAGGGAGTGTCTCAAGAATTTAGAAACCAAGGGAATTCATTTGGATTAAGTAGGGTAACATCAAATGTATGGAACTTTGTATGGATAAAAGTGAAAAGCTCATTAAATATACACTGTGGGGCTCCATAGCCTTAGACATTATTCTTTGTACGTGCTTCGTTATCGGTTTTTCACTGGGACTTGGAAGTGTGGAGATCGGCTTTTTCATGGTAGGTCTTGTTTTCCGGTACGGACTAACCATAGCCATCATCAGCATTTTATTGAAGTTTGCTGTTATTGCTTTGAGTTTTCAAAGAGATACAAATATAAAAAGAAAGTCATGGTCCATCGCTTTTCTTTCTCTGGTAAGACTGTTGATTATAGGCGGAGTAATCTGGGGAATTTATTATATCGGTAAAGTGATGACTGCCGTAGGATAACCCATCGCTAACCCTTTTAATATCTTTTTTTGCTCATCTCTTACAGCAACAAAGCTCTTCAAACAAGGATCTACCGAATCAATCTTTTAAACATAGATAGTGCTCAATACTTGTGGTATAATAGGGCAGCTGAAAATCGCCGGGGAGTTGTGATTATGGTAAGAGAAGCGGTTAAAGAAGATTTATATGAATTATTGAATCTATCTCTGTTTTTGCACGAAAAAAATATTCCGGAAAATTCAAGCCGCATGGAAAATACATGGAACACAATTATTGAAGATGAGAATCATCATATCATCGTCAATGAAATAAACGGTAAAATCGAAATCCGAGGAGATGATTTTTAGACGATGGAAACAGTGATTATACACGGACAAAATCATAAGGGATCAACATATCATATTGCGAACAATCTGGCATTGAAAGTCGGAGGAAACATAAAAGAGTTTTTTTTGCCGAAAGATTTCGGTGAGTTTTGTACCGGTTGTACAAAGTGTTTTTTAGAATCGGAAAAACAATGTCCGCATTTCGACAGACTTAACCCTATTACCGAGACGATAGACAAAGCCGATTTGATTATTCTTGCAAGTCCCGTATATGTAATGCACCCAACGGGTTCTATGAAAGCATTTTTAGATCATTACGGATATCGTTGGATGGTACACCGGCCGGAGGAAACAATGTTTTCGAAGCAGGGTGTGTGTATTTCCACTGCCGCGGGTGGGGGGATGAAATCTGCAAATAAAGATATGGCAGACAGTTTGTTTTTTTGGGGAGTTGCTGAAATTTACACATACGGCAAAGCTGTTCAGGCTGTAAAATGGCAAGATGTAAGTGAAAAAAATAAAAAATCCATAGATAAAGCATTAAGCTCTCTTGCAAAAAAAATTACCGATAAGTATGGTAAAGCGAAGCCCGGAATAAAAACAAAACTGATGTTCAATATCATACGCCTCTTACAAAATAAAATCCGGAATCGGGCAGATACGGATTATTGGCAGGAAAAGGGATGGCGGGATAAAAACCGTCCGTGGAAATAATGATAAACTTTGGAAATATTCTATAGGGAACCTTTGAAAACCAACCGGATTTTTAGAGATGCCGCATATTAACTTGAAAGTTTAGTTGAGAAATTCAACGATCCACCCTTTTCCCGAAATTCAGCTTTCCAATATTCTCCCTATATGGCGTTTTTCAAAGAACATATCTTTGTTTGTAAAAACGATAATTACAGCGGCAACTGTAACACAGATTGTTTCGACGCATTTTGTCGTTTGGGTCATCGCAATCTTTTCCTGCATGAAGTTTACAAAAAGGTGAAAAATAATACTTGCAAGCATGCTTCGGTTATTTTTCACATAAACCCATGTTGTTATAAAACCGAAGGGAATAATAGAAATAAAAAAATTGAATATATACAAAACATTCATTTCGCGTATTCCGTAATGGTAAGTGCCCGGAATAAAAAACAGCGGGAAGTGCCATAAAGCCCATACAAAGCCGAATATAATAGATTCTGTGAACCAACTGCAATATTGAGCGATTGAGTCTTCACCGTAACCGCGCCAACCGACTTCTTCCAAAACCGAAGCAAGCAGTTTCTGATTTTTCCGAAAAGTTCATAATCCATCTCCTTCACGGATGTTCTTCGGCATCCGTAATGTTAGACGGATAATAACCTTGCTGCTGCGATTATGAAAGAAATGATACATTACAATCCGAGAAATTTTCGCTACTTATAGTAGCAGGGGATGTCTCAAGACATCAATTTGTTATAAATCGCTTCATCTTTTTCGCTGAATACGTTAAACACGATTTTCATTGTGCTGTTGTTTTTTGCTTTCCAGTCTTCAACCGTTGAGACGGCAATCTTCGCTGCTTTTTGAGCAGGGAACCGGAACACACCGGTTGAAATACAGCAAAAGGCGATAGATTCTACACCGTTTTCGGCTGCGAGGTTCAGGCAGGACGTGTAGCAGTTTGCAAGCAGCGTGCAGTCGCGCTCGGTAAGTTGACCGCTGATAATCGGCCCTACGGTATGCAGCACATACTTGCACGGTAAATTGAACGCAGGCGTAATCTTTGCAGTTCCGGTCGGCTCTTCGTGTCCTTGTTTTTGCATGATGCCGGCACACACGGCGCGCAGCTGCACCCCCGCGAAGGTGTGAATACAGTTGTCGATGCATGCATGGCAGGGCTGCCAACATCCGGTCATACCGCTGTTTGCTGCGTTTACAATCGCATCGACTTTAAGCGTTGTAATATCTCCCCGCCACACATACCAATCTCCGTTGCCCCGTTCGGTAACCGGTTTTAAATCGGCAAGGCCGGTAATACCGCGCTGCCTGATCGCTTCCTGCAAATAGCTGTCCTGTATGCGCAGGAACTCTTCGCTTGTATGCTGCGGCGGCCGGATATTCATCAGAGAGCGGAGCAGATTCTTCTGTTCATCCTCATCATCCGGCATCTGCACATCGCGATAGTTGGTATTTTCTTTTAATAGATATTCGATTAAAAAAATACGTTGTTCCTTTTGTGTCATCTTTCCCTTCCTTAAAATGCAACAGTTGAACAAAGTTTCAACTTTGGAAACTGTTGCATTGGTACGCGATAGCGTACATACAATAAGTAAGTTTTCGGTAGAAAACTTGACGGTTAACGAGGCTGCGCAATGTTAGCAGCCGAAGTTATACCTTCTGATAAACGCATCAATATTTTGGAAATATACGGCTCTCATTCTACCGCTGCTTACTATCGCCCCATCCGTGCAATGCCCGTGTATCGGGATCTACATCGTATTGTATTTCTTCATACAGATTATCGTCAATGCAATCGCGTTCAATCATCTTTTCAACGATGGTGTTACGGCAGAGGGGGCATTTCATGTTACGATACAGTATCCGGAGAATATCGTTAAACACGGGATATTTGGCTAACGCCTTTGACTCTAGAGCCGTATGTTTTATCTCATGTATATCGAAGATAGTGCACAGCTCAAGCAAGTTAAAAAGCTCGGTCTTTTTGTTTTCAGAGTAATATTTCAAGCAAACTTTTATAAAGGCATTTCTGGTATTGTCGTCATACCGGTCTTTTAAAAAATCATAGACGGCAGGATCATTGAAGGGAACAAGCGCTTCGATAATATCTTGCCGAAACGGCTTATTTTCAGTTGCTTCAAAAGAATCGAAGAGTACCTGTGCAGGAATTTTGATTTGCCGTTCGCCGAATAATCGGATAAGTCTTTTTTTTAACGGCAGTTCAGCTTCAAGAAATACATTCGAAAGTTTTTGGATATCGGCTTCGCTTGCACGTCTTCGTACCCATCTCCAAAGGCTGATACGTTCCAGTCGGGTTGGGGAGGGTTTTCTTTTCAACAGTGCAATGGCTGTATCCGCCGTATACTGTTTTTGTTTTTTCCTTCGTGTCTTTCGTTTTATGTGCGCGATTGCGAGATAGCGGTCGATTGCCGCATCATGTTCGTTGCGGAGCTTTTCTGTCAGCTCCGCTTCAGTGTATCCGATATCTTCCGCATATATATCGTAAAAAGTAGAGTCGATAAACTCTTTTTTATTATCTTCTGTAATATGGGTACCGAAATAACGAGCGAGGTATACAACCGCCTCATATTTATCGAGCAGCAGTAAATCGCTCAAGCCGATCATGCCATTATACATATCTTCTTCGGCATACTGTTCGAATTTTTTGTACAGCTCGGTCTTATCGAACCGCCTCGACTCGACGAGCTTCCGTACAAATCCGAATACCTGCAATTCACCCCAATCTCTATCGTCCATTGTGTTAAAATATGCGATAACGCGCTCGTCGATCTTTTCTCTGTGCGGATATAATTCCAAGAGATCGTACAGATATTCGGTGCGGCTACCTTCACATTGCGGATCGTAGGCTTTGTTTTCTATAATGTTAGCGTATAAGATTTCTTCAATTTGCTCCGAAGGTTGGATACAGCCTTTTTTCAGCAAAAGATACGGTACACCGGTACCCTTCTCAAGCTCCTGTTCAAAAACGGCAATCATAGTTACTCCTAGTTTCAATACTCCAAACTTCGGTCATTCAGCAGAAAGTCATAGAGATTCATAATCAAAATACCGGAATCATTGTAATACGGCGCCGGTGCATCTTTTGTGATGATGATCTTTTTAAAAGAATCGCCTGTCCTTATCAGCGGACGCTGTTCTTGTTCTATTTTTGCTTGATCGGGGAGCGCGTACGCCGACTGAATATAATACCGTTTTGAACCCTTGTTGCAGACAAAATCGATCTCCAGCTGTTTGCGCAGTCCGTTCCCTTTCTCATTCGATTCATATTGCGTAATAACCCCGACATCAACATTGAACCCGCGGATTTTCAGCTCATTAAAAATGATATTTTCCATTGTATGCGTTTCTTCCAGCTGCCGAAAATTGAGCCGGGCATTGCGCAGTCCCATATCCGTAAAGTAATATTTTACCGGCGTATCAATATACTTCTTTCCTTTTATATCGTAGCGGATTGCTCCATCGATTAAAAATGAGTCGCAAAGATACTCGATATAATTTTTGACGGTGGTATTGCTGACGGTTTTCTTTTTAACGCTTTGAAAGGTATTTGAGAGTTTGGTGGGATTGGTAAGGGAGCCGATAGACGACGAGAGAATATTGAGCAACTCTTCCAACTCCTGCCGATTGCGTATTCTGTGCCTGCCTACAATATCGGAAATATAGGTTTCTTCAAAGAGCGATTTCAAAAAGGAGATTTTTTGATCAGGCGTCGGAAAATTCACCACCGGAGGCAAACCGCCGTAGAGCATATAGTCATTCCAGCCGTCCTGCTTTGTTCCCTGATACACGGACATAAACTCGGCAAAGTTCAGCGGATAAAGATGTACATTGTCGCCGCGCCCGCGAAATTCGGTAATGACATCTTTAGATAAAAAATGCGCATTACTGCCGGTAACATATATATCGACATTTCCCATTCGGAGCAGGCTGTTCAGAACGGCCTCAAAATCTTTGAGGAGCTGTACCTCATCCAACAAAAGATAATATTGGCCCTTATCGCTTATCCGTTCTTTTAGATATGGATGGAGCACATTCGGGTCTTGAAACTGCTTGTTTTCAAAAACATCGAAGGCACATTCAAAAATACGGTTGGGATCGGCGCCGTTTGCAAGCAAATAATTTTTGAACAGATGAAAAATCAGATAGGATTTGCCGCACCGCCGTAAGCCCGTTACAACTTTAATGAGCCCGTTATGTTTTCTGTTGATTAGCTGATTTAGATACAGGTTTCTTTCGATTTCCATAGCGATGTCTCCTACTGAATATTTTTGCGTAAAAGCGCAAATATTTTCAGTAGAATAGCTTATTTTCTGCCTTTATACAATATCTACTGAATATTTTTGCGTAAAAGCGCAAAAAATTTCAGTAGACTGTTTTGCTTATTCTATAAAATCTTTCCTATTTTGTCTCTTTTCTTTCTCAATAAGGTTGAAAAAAAAGCCGAAAATCATAAAGACGAACGTTTATTTTCAGCCGTTGAAATAGCGCGGCTGAAAAACACTGCGAGTTTGCTTTCGCAAACGTCGTAGATTATATGTGCGCTTTTCGCGCACGAATGCAACAGTTTCCAAAGTTGATACTTTGTTCAACTGTTGCATTTTAAGGAAAGTTTATCTATATAGAGGTAAATTGGAGGTTCAATACATGCAAGCACTTGATGTCCAGAACGATATGCAGCCGGTCAATTACACGGATGCGGTACAGTCAAGTAATCAGGATAAAAAAAATGCAAAAGAACCTGATGTGAAGGGCTCATCCTTTATCGATATAATAAAAAAGCTGATGGCGGAGGAGACCGACAGCCGTACTGCGGGAGAAGAAAAAATATCCGGCAGCACCGCATTGGCTCAAGAGGCGTCGGAACAGACTGAGCGTAAAAAAAATGCTGCGGCGCAAACCGAATTATCCCGGCTAAAGAGCAAAGCGGGAAAGCAAAGCGATACGCGCGCACAACACCTTGCCGAAGCAGATGCACGGGAAGGGGAGTCCGCCGAAGCGCTTGCAGACGCGGATGTTTTGCTTGCCTTTGAAGACGGGATCGATGTAAAGAATGCGCTTGAAAACGGCGCGGATAAGCAGCTTCAAACTTCGATGTTTGCTCAAGCGGAGACGGATGCCGTGCCTGAGGAAGCCGCGGTGCTCTCTGCCGAAGAAGCTCAACTGTTAAAAAAGCAGAAAAACGGCAAAGCGGAATCCGGTGTGGCTGTAGGTGTAGCGGCTTCCGGTACGGCAGAGCTGTCCGGAAAGCTGAAGAAAAATGCTGATGAGCTCGCCGCGGATCGTTCTCTCGAAAAAAGCACAAAGGTACAGCAGGTAAAACAGCACAAGCCGGTGTTTACCATTATAGATGAACGCACGGTGAATGCTGCTCCGGTTACTGCGGACGGTTCCGTACACGAAGCCGGCGCCGCCGTGCGGGTTACCAATGCGCCATCGGTTGATATGGCGGCGGACTTCCGCAGTATGACGGCTGGTTTGGGTACCGCTGCAAATGGTACGCAGACAGCACAGGAGAGCGGCGCACCGAGTTTTGCCTCGTTGGTTGCGCAGCAGGTGCAGGATATGGCGCCTGACTTTGTGCAGGCAGGGCGGATTGTGCTGCAGGATAACAACGCAGGCGTCATCCGCTTGCAGATGCAGCCCGCGCATCTCGGCAACGTCAGAATCAATTTGGAATTGGCCGGCGGGAAGAAAATCGTCGGGAAGATTATCACGGGATCAAAAGAAGCATACGAAGCGTTCAAAGAAAGCATTGAACAGCTTGCAAAAGCCTTTGAACAGGGCGGATTCTCGAGTGCACAATTCGATGTCAGCTGGTCAGGCGAAGGCGGCGGCCGGCAATTTGATGGTGAGAACAGTCAATTTAATGAATTATTTGCACAAAATGACCGGCTTGAGGTAATGCAGGGTAATCGTTATGCCGATACTGAAACTGTCTACGCATTCGGGCAAGATCAAGCGGTGAATGTATTTGCGTAAGCGGAGGTAAGAAACTATGAATATCGGTACGGTAGCGCAGGGAAACGGAATTCCGATGCCTTCTTTTGAAATGAGTCCGGAAGAAAAAGCCCGGCTCAACATGGAAGTAGACACAATCAATAAACAGAATTTTCCGGAGGGGAGAAAGCCGAAGCAGGAGTTGGGAAAAGACGATTTTCTTCAGTTACTGGTAGCACAGCTGACCCATCAGGATCCCACCAGCCCGCTGGAGGATACTCAGTTTGTTGCTCAGATGGCGCAGTTTACGTCGCTTGAGCAGCTGACAAATATGAACCAGAGCTTCGGAACACTGAATAGACTGATCGGAGATTCTTCGGCGGTCAATGTGGTCGGTAAGCAGGTGGATATCGAGCAAAGCAGTGGTACCGTTTCGGGAACCATTACGGCTGCAACCCGCGGCGAAAACCCGCAGGTACAGGTTAACGGCAAATGGTATGCATGGTCGGACGTACAAACCGTCTATGCAAATAACTAAACTATATAAATAGAAGAGAGGAGATACAGATATGATGCGGTCATTATTTTCCGGCGTTTCCGGAATGCAGAATCACCAAACAAGAATGGATGTTATCGGTAACAATATTGCAAACGTGAATACGACAGGCTTTAAGCGCGGACGAGTCAATTTTCAGGATTTGATTTCTCAGCAGTTGAGTGGCGCTTCCCGTCCGAACGAAGAAGTCGGCGGTGTGAACCCGAAAGAAGTCGGGCTTGGCGTTATGGTTGCCAGCATCGACACCGTGCATACGCAGGGTGCTTTGCAGTCAACCGGTATCAATACCGATATCGCGGTACAAGGAAACGGTTTCTTCGTACTCAAGTCGGGTGAAAAGAGCTTTTACACCCGCGCCGGTGCCTTCGGTGTCGATAAAGACGGCACGATGGTGAACCCCGCAAACGGTATGCGCGTGCAGGGCTGGATGGCACAGGAAGTAGACGGTACCCGCCTTATCAATACCTCCGCACAGACGGAAGACCTCATCATCCCGATCGGGCAGAAGATCGACGCTCGTGCAACCACCTCGGTGAACTATGCCTGTAACCTCGACAAGCGACTGCCGGAGCTTCCCGAAAACGCAAACCGCGCTCAAACCTTGGAATCGACATGGACAACCGAGTTTAAAGTATATGATACCTTCGGTGAAACTCATGAACTAAATTTAAGTTTTTCGCGCGTCCCGGGCACTCAGAACCAGTGGCTCGCAACAGTCAATGTTGACCCTGAAAACGCAGAAGCAACGGCAACGCGCACGGGCGTCGGCACTACCGAAGGAACCGGCAACACGTTCACCGTTACCTTCGATAACTACGGACACCTTGCTTCGGTTACCGATACGGCAGGAAACGCCTCCGCCGCAGCAGGACAAGTGCTCGTGCAAGTTTCATATAACGTTCCCGGTGCGACAGCCGGAGAAGACGGTGCTCCCGTCCGCCACACCTTCGATATCAACTTAGGTGAGATCGGTACTTCTCGCAATACGATTACCCAATTCGCCGAACGCAGCACCACCAAGGCCTACGAGCAGGACGGGTATGCAATGGGGTATCTTGAAAATTTTAAGATTGACCAGAGCGGTATTATCACCGGTGTGTACTCCAACGGCGTAAGCAACGAGATCGGTCAGCTTGCGATGGCGGGCTTTGCAAACCAAGGCGGTTTGGAAAAAGCAGGTGAAAATACCTATATTCAGTCGAATAACTCCGGTATCGCCAATATCACTACTTCGGGCGTTATGGGAAAGGGTAAACTGATTGCCGGTACCCTTGAAATGAGCAATGTCGATTTAACCGATCAGTTTACCGATATGATTATTACGCAGCGCGGATTCCAAGCAGGAGCTAAAACCATCCAAACGTCCGATACAATGCTTGAAACCGTATTGAATTTGAAACGGTAATAAGGTAATATGAAGGATACATTATGATAAAGGTTACGCGGCTTAACGGTACACAGTATTGGATAAATCCCCATCAGATTGAAACGATAGACTGTAACCCCGATGTAACGCTGCACATGCTGTCGGGCAAGAGCTTTGTGATAAAAGAAACGCCTGAGGCCTTGCTCGATGCTATTGTCGCGTACCGCAAATGTATCGGTATCTTTAAAAACGAAATGTAAGGGAGCTGTCTTAAGTTATGGATATAGCATCATTTATAGGTATATTCGGCGGTATTGCTGTCGTTATGTTCGGCGCTTTCATGGGAAGCTCGCTCGGCGGACTTATCGACGTGCCTTCGATGTTCATCACAATCGGCGGTTCGTATATGTGTTTATTCTTAACGTACCCGCTTTCTTATGTTATCGGTATCTTTAAAGTTATGGGCAGGGTGTTTAAAGTTGCCGACTATAAAGAAAAAGAAATGGTGCAAAAACTCGTTGCCTTGTCCGAAAAGAGCCGCCGTACCGGTCTTTTAGCGTTGGAAGAAGAAATCCAGGATTTTGAAGATGACTTTCTTCGCACCGGTTTGCGCAATGTTATCGATGGTATCGACGGAGCAGCTATCCGTGTGTCGATGGAAAACGAATTGACGCAGATGGAAGAGCGGCATAATAAATGGATATCATTAATAAACGCATGGGCAACACTTGCCCCCGGCTTCGGAATGTTGGGAACGGTTATCGGTCTTATCGGTATGTTGCTGAATATCGAAGATAAGAGTTCGTTAGGACCGAATATGGCAGTTGCGTTGGTTACGACGTTTTACGGCTCTATGATGGCAAACTGGCTGCTTATTCCGATGGCGTCAAAGCTCGCCTATCAGAATAACTTGGAAGTACGGTCAAAGGAAATGATTATAGAGGGAATACTCGGTATCCAATCAGGCGACCATCCACGTATTCTTGCGCAGCGATTGCTTACGTATCTTGATCCGAAGGATCGGAAAGTTTTGGAATCCGAGCTGATAAAGGATTAGCCCATGGCACGGAAAAAGAAAGGCGCGAACGCTCCCGGGAGCGGATGGCTGACAACGTACGGCGATATGGTTACGCTGATGCTTTGCTTCTTCGTTATGTTGTATGAACCGAGCGAAGTCGATATTACCCGTCTGCAGGCATTGTCGGCGTCTATCAGCGGCGACCCTACCGGCGGTTCAATTTCGTTATCGGCGGGGAAACTTGCCGATCTCGGTAATACTATCAGCTCCATGCCGTCGATGGAAAAAGGGAAACTGCTCGGAACCGCTTTAAAAAAAGCTGTGTCGATTTTCACGCCTGAAATAAAGACCACTAAGATCGCCGTTACCAGCGACGAACGGGGGATTGTTATTTCCCTTGCAGCGGATGCCTTTTTTGCACGGAACAGTGCAGAGCTGAATATTGAAGAAAGTCGCGAAACATTGTTGAAAATTGCGCAATTTTTATCCGATAAAGAATTAGCGGCTCGACGTTTCCGTATTGAAGGACATACCGATTCGAGTGATGCGCTTGCCGGAAAGTGGACAAGCAACTGGGAACTATCAGCTGCCCGCGCAATCAACGTATTACATAATTTGACTGACTTTGGTGTACAGGAAGATAAGTTTTCTATTGCCGGCTATGCAGATACTCGTCCTGTCTATTCCAATGAGACTGCAGAAGGGCGTGCCTACAATAGGCGGGTTGATATTATTATTTTGGATGATGCACATTTTTAGTGTGTCCTGAAAGATTTACTAGGAGAAAGAGGAGTAACCACAATGGCTGACGAGCATACAAATTTGACTGATGAGCATGGAATGGATGAAAACATCGGTGTCGATAATCCGGTAAAGGCTAAAAAGGCGGGGCTTATTCCGACGCTTCTTAAATACATTGCCATTACGCTTGCTGCTTTGATTTTTATCGTAACGGTTGTTGTTATTACGGTTAATCTCATGTCAAAGCGAGGGCAATCTCAGTCCGAATACCCCATTGCGGAAGAATACCGCGATTCGCGTGAAATGCTGCAATATTATTCTGCAATCGGTGCTGTAAAAACATTTACCAAGGATGTTACACCGGGCACCGTTGTCGTCAACGTTGAGCTCGGATATCCGCAAAACGACAAGACAACCTCGCAGGAACTGACGGCACGGCTGGTTGAATTAAAGGATTTTCTTCGCGGTTATTTCCAAAGCAAAACGATTGCGGAACTGAAGCAAGAAGAGAAAATTAAAATTGAGATACGCAATCAAATCAATGACAATATACTATCGAAGTCGAAGATAAAAGCGGTCGCTTTTACTCAATATGATATTATAGAACAATAGGGATTGTATGACTGAAGTATTATCGCAGGACGAAATAGACCAGCTTCTCACTGCAATCAGCTCAGGGGATACCGAGGCGGAGGAGTTTAGACCGGTTAACGATACGCGCAAAATCAAAATTTATGATTTTAAGCGTCCGGATAAATTCTCTAAGGAGCAGATGCGTACCGTTTCAATTATGCATGAAACCTTTGCGCGTTTGACTACTACCGCTCTTTCGGCTCAGCTGCGGAGCATGGCTCACGTACACGTTGCCTCCGTTGATCAGCTGACGTATGAAGAGTTTATCCGTTCAATCCCTACGCCGACTACGCTGGCCGTAATTAACATGGATCCGCTGAAGGGAAATGCCGTTTTGGAAATAGACCCTTCCGTTACCTTCTCCATCATCGACCGACTCTTCGGCGGTACGGGACAGGGCACGATGGTGCAGCGAGAATTAACCGACATCGAAGCCTCTGTTATGGAAGGGGTCATCGTGCGTATTTTGGCGAATATGCGCGAGGCATGGACGCAGGTTATCGACTTACGGCCTCGCTTGGGTCAGATTGAAACGAATCCGCAGTTCGCACAGATTGTACCGCCTTCCGAAATGGTTGTTTTGGTAACGCTCGAAACAAAGGTCGGCGAAGAAGAAGGCATGATGAACTTCTGTATTCCCTACATTACAATTGAGCCGATCATTTCAAAACTTTCCAGCCAGTTCTGGTTCTCGTCGGTACGCAGAAGTTCGACAACGCAGTATATGGGCGTACTGAAAGAAAAGCTTTCTACGGTAGATATGGATGTTGTTGCCGAAGTGGGTTCGCTCAAACTGCCGGTACGGGATGTGCTTAATCTTCGTGCAGGCGATGTGGTACGACTGACTGATACGAGAGTGGGGCATCCGTTTACGCTTAGTGTCGGTAGCAGAAAGAAGTTCTGGTGTCAGCCCGGTGTTGTGGGAAATAAGGTTGCCGTACAAATATTGGAAAAGATTGAGGATATCAATCAGGATGAATTTGAAGAGCTAAGTGCTGATCAGGAGGAATTATATGAGTGATGGGTCCATTTCTCAGAACGAAATAGATGCGTTGTTGTCGGGTATGGGTGGTTCCGGCAGTGCGCCTGCGGACGGAGCGTTTACACCGGCACGTCAAGAAGCCTTACAGAAGTTTTTTGACGGGAATGTTCTCGCACTCTCTGCGAATCTGGATTCAATGACCGGCAAAACCGTCTCCGTGTCCAATCCTGTCATCGAACTGAGTGGTCGTGAAGCCTTTTTGCAGAAAGTGCCGGATATGGCGGTCGCCGTTACCATTGATTTTGATGGAGCATTGACGGGCGATCACCTGTTCGTATTGGCTCCCGAATTCGCCGAAAAGCTGGTAGGTCTCGTAAACAATGAGGAGAGCGTTACAATTGACGATATGGCTCTTTCCGTTATCAGTGAAACAATTGCGCAATACGTCGGAAAAGAAATCAGTGCGTTTGACGGTCAAGATATTAAAGGTGTTACTAATATGCCTGCTGAGGCTCATCATGTACCTAAAGCAATGGTACGGCTTTCGCAGGACTTTGCACTTTTAACATATTCGGTTACAATTGATGGGACAGCCTTCAATTTATGGGAGATTATCGCAAAAAAAACAGCGGAACAAATTGCTGATAAATTAAATAAAACGGCAAGTGATCCGCAGGTAGCGCCTGTGCAACCTATTCCGGTACAGGCTACTCCTGAGCAAGGAGGCGCAATGGGGGCAATGAATATGCCGATGAATGGAATGCCACAAATGGGGCAGCAACCGATGGGTATGGGAATGCAAATGCAAAGTAGTGCACAGGCTCAGGGCGGAATGGTGATGCCCGGTATGAATCCGAATGTGCAGTCCGTACAGTTTTCCCCTCTCCTTAACGGGGTAACCGAAGCGGAACAGGGAAATATCGGACTGATTATGGACGTGTTCATGGAGATGACCGTCGAACTCGGGCGTACCCGCAAGATGATTAAAGAAATTTTAAGTATGGGTGAAGGCCATATTATCGAATTGGATAAGCTTGCCGGTGAGCCGGTGGATATCTTAGTGAATCATAAACCGATTGCAAAAGGGGAAGTTGTCGTTATCGATGAAAATTTCGGTGTTCGTGTTACCGAAATTTTGTCACCGGCTGAACGTATCAGCGATACATAGTCGATTTATTGCGAACCTCTAAAAGCAAAGTTTTTAGAGGCTTCCTACTATCTTTCAGAACGAAAGCGGGCATTGGGTGGGGGAAATGCATAAAGATTCGTATAAAGTAATACTCTTCTCTTTTCTTTTGATCTGCGGCGCCGTGCGTGCGTTTGCGGATGATGCCGTTGCGGCGGCCGATAATGATTCATCTGTCACACATGGAGAAACCTCAATCGTGTTGCAGACGGATGAAACGGCGCTGCCGGTACAAGATGTTCCCACGCCGCGTACTTCAAGAAGTTCAACTTTTTCTCTGTTATTGCAGCTCATTATATCCTTAGCAGCTGTGTGTATGCTCATTTACGGAGTGCTGTATTTTATTCGCCGTTCAAAGCAATTTACCGCCGGCGATGATCCTTTTTTAAAAAACGTCGCAAATTTGCCGCTCGCACCTAATAAAACTCTGTATATTGTAACCCTTATCGATAAAGCCTATTTGATCGGCGCTTCGGATGCTTCATTGTCGCTGATTGCGGAAATCACCGATAAAGAACTGATCGATGCGATGAATCTGCATGCGGCACAAACGGCCGGTCCGAAGCAAAGCTTCAGTTCATTACTCCATACGTTTTTTCCTGCAGCAAAACCAAAGGAAGCCGATACAAATCCCTTCGACTCGTTTTTAGCCAAACAGCGGGGACGTTTGCAAAACTCAAGCGCGGCACAGGAAGGTGAAACTCCGCAAGGAGCGGAATACGACACGGGGAGGGAAGGCCGATGAAAAAACTTGCAATAGGTGTTGCCTGCATCTGCCTGTTTTGTATCCCCGCAACGCTGTCCGCACAGAGTAATACCGGTACTTCACAGACCGGCCGTACCGAAATAGATGCAACGCGTGAGACGACCCGCGTGCCTTTTGTCAATCTGAATATCCGCGAACCTCAGAATAATCGGGAAGTAGCGTTTTCCATTCAGCTGCTCCTTTTAATAACGCTGATTACCCTTGCGCCGAGCATTCTCCTTTTGACGACGTCGTTCTTACGGCTCAGTATTGCGCTTGACTTTATTAAACGCGCGCTGTCGCTGCAGCAGGTGCCGCCTACGCAGGTACTCAACGGCATTGCACTCTTTTTGACGATTTTTATTATGTGGCCGACCTTTACGGACATATACAATAAATCCTTTAAACCGATGGCGGACGGGCAAATCAATATCGAAACCGCCTATACCGAAGCGGAAAAACCGTTGCGTCTTTTTATGTATAAGCAGATGGCGCATGATCCCTCTCATATCAGACTCTGTATGTCGCTTGCCCGTATGGAGAAGCCTAATACGCTCGCCGACGTTCCTACGCATGTGTTAATCCCTGCATTTATCCTGCACGAGCTGACTGTCGCTTTCCAGATTGGTATATTCCTCTATCTGCCGTTTATCATCATCGACATGGTTGTCGCGAGTATCCTGATGTCGATGGGTATGATTATGTTGCCGCCGGTACAGATTTCAATGCCGTTTAAGCTGATTTTATTTGTGCTGGTGGACGGTTGGAATTTATTGGTAGGCCAGCTCTTTCAGTCATTCTTGTAGGAGAGTTGGTGCATCCAAAACTCTAACCGGCGTTTTTAGAGACGTTCATTTATAAAAAGGAGGAAAAACGATGAGTATCGGGATGATTGTCAATCTCTTGCGCGAGGGTATTTTTCAGGTATTTATATTAGCCGCCCCCGTTTTGCTGGCGGCATTGGTTGTCGGCTTAATCGTAGCAATTTTTCAGGCGACAACCTCCATTCAGGAACAGACGCTCACCTTTGTGCCGAAGATTTTGACAATTCTGGGTATGCTCGCGCTTTTGGGTGGCTGGATGTTCAGTGTATTGCGGGATTATACCGTTCGCCTTTTCGACATTATTCCTCAGCTGGTGCAAGGTTAGGTAACTTATAGGCGGCGCGAGTAATGGATCCTAACCCCTTCTCCTTTTTACTGGTTAAAGCTCCTCTCTTTTTTTTGGTATGCGTGCGGGTATTCGCGATGATTTCCACAACGCCGCTCCTTTCGACGAGGGCGGTACCGCGTATTGCAAAAATTTCGCTGGCGGGCTTAATCGGCTTCTTAGTGATGCCGGTCGCCTACGGTTCCCCGCTGGATATACAGGGCTTCAATCTTGACTATGCGCTGCTGGTTGTCGGCGAAGCGCTGCTCGGAGTGCTGACGGGCTTTTTTATCAGCATTATCTTTGCCTCGTTCAGCACGGCAGGGCAGTTTTTTTCGTATCAGATGGGGTTCGGCGTATCGGAAGTGTATGATGCGCTTGCTCAAATTGAAAACCCGCTGATGGGGCAGTTCTTAAACTTTATCGCTGTGCTGATCTTTTTGCAGATTAAGGGATTCCAGACGCTGTTTTTAGGCGGCGTACTCCGCAGCTTTCAGTCGATCAACTGCTTTATGTTCTTGCAAAAACGAGAATTGATTTCCTCGTTCCTTGTGACGAACCTTAGCAGCCTTTTTTTAAATGCGATGATGATTGCAATGCCGGTGATGGGGACACTCTTTTTAGTGCATGTTTCGATGGGGCTCTTGTCAAAGGCCGCGCCGCAGATGAACCTCTTGTCGGAAGGCTTCCCGATAACGATTTTGCTCACCTTTTTCCTTTTAACCGTGTCGCTGCCGTTTATGGCAAATTTCTTTGTGCGGATTATGGAAAACGGATTTGCGGCCTTTGAAAGCCTGCTTATCCGCGCTGGCGGGGGTATCTAGTATGCAGAAACTCGCGATAGAGGCTGCCAGCGGATATAGTGAGCGGAACTTTTTTATCGACTTGCAGTGGTTTGCCGCAGAGGACGAAGGGCGTACCGAAGATCCAACCGACTATAAAATACGCAAGGCTCGTGAAGAAGGGCGTGTTGCAAAAAGTCAGGATATCAACGCTGCATTGGTACTGCTATTCCCCGCCGGTGCACTGATCTTTCTTTCCTCCTTTTTTTTGGAAGAATGTATGGAAATTCTCCGCTTCTTTTTTTTGCGGAGCACACAGGCGGATATCCGAAGCGGTATGTGGTTCGGTATCTTTGTGCAATATTTTTTAAAGCTTGCCCTTCCACTTGCTCTTATCGCTATGATTGCAGGCGTGATTGCCAATGTTCTTCAAAACAACGGTTTTTTATTTTCTACCAAACCTATTCAGCCTCAATTCAACAAGATTGTCCCCGACTTTATCCGTTTTTTTAAACGGGCGCTTTTTTCTACCGAAGGCTTGTTCAATTTTGCGAAGTCGTTGACAAAGGTTGTCGTGCTGGTGTTCGTTGCCTTTTTAATGATACGGGCAAACCTTCCCCATTTTATTGAGCTGTTGACGGTGAGCTTTCCGCAAGCGATCTTTTTTATTGCAGGAGTCGCGGCAAAACTGCTTGCAACCGCTGCATTGTTACTGCTGATTCTTGCAATTCCCGATTATTTTTTCCAGCGCAAGCAGTTTATCGATTCGCTGAAGATGACAAAGCAGGAAATAAAAGAAGAATACAAGGAATTGGAAGGAGACCCGCAGGTTAAGGGAAGAATTAGGCAACAAATGCAAGCTATTCTTTCCCAAAATGCCATCCGCAATGTGCCCAAGGCTGATGTCGTTATTACGAACCCGACGCACTTTGCAATCGCAATGCAGTGGGATTCAAAAACGATGGCGGCGCCGATGGTACTGGCAAAGGGTGCCGATGCGATGGCGCAGAAAATAAAGGCGATTGCCCGCGAGCATAATATTCCTTTAATAGAAAACAAACCGCTTGCCCGTGCGCTCTATGCTAAAGTCCAAATCGGTGATATAATACCGGAGGAATATTATCGGGCGCTCTCATTGGTGTTCGCAGAAGTATATACCCTCAACAACAAAAAACAGGAATTTTATAGAAGATAATCATGGCAGCAAAAAAGTATAATATCGATATCGCAGTTGCATTTACCGTCATTCTCATGGTGCTGATGTTTATCATCCCACTTCCCACCGTGCTGCTTGATTTTTTTATGGCGCTGAACCTCACGTTCAGTTTGGTCGTATTGTTGATTGTATTGTTCACTGCGCGCGCTACCGACTTTTCGGTTTTCCCTTCATTATTGCTGCTTAGTACCATCTTCGGATTAGTATTGAACGTATCCTCCACTCGTCTTATCCTTTCCAAGGGGGAAGCCTTTGACGGTGCGATGATACGGGCGTTCAGCTCTTTCGTTATCGGTGCATCGGGTAGTCAAGGCCTCGTTATCGGGTTTGTCATCTTTATCATCCTTATTGCAGTGCAGGCCTTTGTTATTACGAAAGGCGCCAAGCGGGTCGCAGAGGTTTCCGCCCGTTTTAAACTCGATTCTCATCCGACCAAGAGTATGTCGATCGATGCCGAATATAACGCAGGCATTATTACCGACGAAGAAGCTCGGCAGAAGAAAGCACAGTTGCAGCGGGAAGATGATTTTTACGGTGCGATGGACGGTGCAAATCAGTTTGTGTCCGGTAACGTAAAAGTCGGTATTTTTATTACGGTTATCAATGTTATTGCCGGTTTGATTATCGGAATGGTGTTCCGGCAGGAGCCTTTTTCCAATGCGCTGCGCACCTATACGACTCTGACGATAGGAGATGGATTGCTGGCGCAGCTGCCTTCGCTCTTTTTGTCGGTAGCGACCGGCTTGCTTGTCACCCGCATGATCGACGAGGGGTCATTCGGGCAGGACATCAAAAAGCAGTTTTCTCAAATCGGTTGGATTTACTTTGTTGCGGCAGGTACACTGGCTATTATGGGTGTGCTCCCCGGCTTTCCCCATGTTGTCTTATTTATTATCGCGTTTGTTTTGGCATTTGTCGGATGGCGAATTCTCAAGGCTGAACAACTGTACAAACAAACTGCAAAAGAAAAACAAGCAACGCAAAAGCAAGGAGGCCAGCAGCGCGGCGGCTCCGGAGGAGAACCTGCGCAGGGAGAAATCGCACCCATTGTACCGCTCGATCCGCTGTCCTTGGAACTGGGCTATGCGTTGATTCCGCTTGTCGATAAGGACAAAGGCGCGGAACTGCTCGAACGTATTACGCGCATCCGTCGGGAAGCTGCGCTTGACCTCGGGTTGGTTGCCCCGCGTATTCGCATTATCGATAATATGCGGCTTGAGCCGAGCGAATACTGCTTTAAAATTAAAGGCGTCGAAGTAGCGCGGGGTAAGATACGCATGGGCTGGTACCTCGGAATAAACCCCGGCGGCGTTTCCGAAGAAATACCCGGCGAACGCACCGTCGACCCAACCTTCGGTTTACCTGCAGTGTGGATATCCGAAGAAAACCGCGACCGAGCAGAGCGCGCCGGCTATACGGTGGTAGATCCGCCTGCGATTATTGCGACGCACCTCACCGAGGTAATTAAAAAGCATGCAGCCGAAATTCTCGGGCGGCAGGAAGTGCAGGGTATTATGGATGCGTTGCGCAAGGATTATCCGGCGGTTATCGATGAAGCGGCAAAAGTGTGCAGCCTTGGCGAGGTACAAAAAGTGCTGCAAGGCCTCTTGCGGGAACAGGTTTCCATCCGCAATACGATCGTTATTTTGGAAACGCTTGCGGATTTCCGACCGATTACTTCCGATGTTTCCCTCCTTGTTGAAAAGGTGCGACAGGCGCTCGGTAGACAGATATGCTTACAGTATGCCGATGAAAATAAAACACTCCATGTGCTGACGATTGAACCGTCACTTGCTCAAAAAATTGTTGAAAGTCGGATAGATACGGTGAACGGACCGATAGCGGCACTTGAACCGTCCGAGCAGCGGATGTGGATACGCTCTCTTATTCAAGCTGTTACAACCGTGCAAAAAAATGGCTTTCTGCCGATTGTATTGGCGCCCGAAGCTTCTGCTCGCATTTTGATTAAAAATTCAACCGATAGGGAGATCCCCGATTTAGTTGTGCTCTCCATTCCCGAGATTTCGAAGGATATACAAGTTGAAGTAATCGGTGAGATTAAGTTGGAACAGGATAAAAACTAATGGAACTTTTTGTTGAGCAAGATTCGACGTATGACAAATGTCTTAAAAAAATTACAAAAAAGCATGGTGATGCCGTTACTATCTGGAGAAGAAAAGATGCCAAGAGCAGTCGACTTTTCGGACTTTTCGAAAAAGATGTAGTTGAAGTAACGTTTACGGTAAACGATAAAATACCTCCGCGGCCATCCCTACTATCGGAACAACAGCCGACGATGAGACCGCCAGCCAGATTGGGCGGTGTGAGTAATCTGAACGATGAAGAAGAACGGCTTAAGATCGTAACGCGATACGCAAATAAAAACCCTGCTGCTGCCGATGAGCTGCGCCAATATGTCGATATAACTTCGAAAAAAAACCTCGGGAAGAAGGCTGCGCCCGTTTCTACATCGGATGAGGGGAAATCTGTAGAGAAGCTCGCCGCAACAGTTGAACGCCTCGTTGCGGAAATGAAAAAACAGAATATGTTGCGAGATGATGCCGAGCATGCACATATTGTTAAAGTCCAGAAAATACTTGAAGAAAACGATTTTTCTCCTTCATATATTAAAAAGCTTTCTGCCCGTCTGAAGGATGAGCTGAGCTATACAGAAATCGAAAGCTTTTCGACAGTACAGAAAAAACTCTTTGAACTGCTTGCCGAATCGATCAAAATTAAACCTACCAATAATCAGCCTAAAATGCGGGTGGTTTTATTGGTCGGGCCAACGGGTGTCGGAAAAACGACGACATTAGCTAAAATTGCAGCTCAGTATATCGGTAAAAAATCGGGAAAACCTTTACGAGTTAAGGTTATTACGATCGACAACTGGCGCATAGGAGCTAGCTATCAAATGAATCGCTACTGCGAATTGATGGGGATTCCGCTTACAGTTGCTGCGAGCCCTGACGATGTGCGTAAATGCATGGCGCTGTATCGTGAGGAAGCTGATGTTATTTGTATCGATACCATCGGGCGCAGTCCGAAAGACCGTGAAAAAATTTCGATCATGCAAAACTACTTTACCGAACTGGGCGATGATGCAGAAGTCTATTTGACGGTATGTGCCGGAACTCGAATAAACGACATTCGGGAAATTATGAAAGAGTATGCGGTTTTTAAATACAAATCGCTGATTGTTACAAAGTTTGATGAAACCTCATATATCGGCAATTTACTCAGTATCATTTCGGAAACGGATATACCGATAACGTATATAACGGTAGGGCAGGCCGTTCCTCAAGATCTTATGCCCGCAGACATCGGAGCCTTTTTGAGAAAACTGAAGGGTTTTTCAGTCGATGTGGAATATATCAATCAACTTTCTAGTAAAGATAGAAAGTAACTTCCCAAAGTTTCTGCTTTATAGGGGCTCGAAACCTAATCGATTCGATAAAAGCTAAAAGTGTGGAGAAAAAAAATGGGTGATCAAGCTGACGGATTACGTCTCTTAATGAAAGAAATAAATAAAAACGCCGGTAATACCGGAGGCGGCCATGATTCGGCGCAAAAGACTCGGATTATTGCCGTTACTAGCGGCAAAGGCGGAGTAGGAAAGACTAACGTTGCAACCAATATGGGTATTGCGTATGCGCAGATGGGGAAGAAGGTTATCGTTCTTGATGCCGATCTCGGACTCGCGAATGTCAACGTCATTATGAATGTTATTCCGCAGTATAATTTGTATCATGTTATTAAAAAGCAAAAAAAATTGTCGGAAATTATTATCGACACCGAATACGGCATTAAATTGATCGTCGGCGCTTCCGGCTTTGCAAAGATTGCGAATATGGCAGAAGCGGAACGCAATGAATTTATTAACGAAATGTACACGCTTTCCGATGTCGATATTATTATCATCGATACGAGCGCCGGGGTATCCAAGAACGTACTGAGCTTTGTCGCCGCTGCTGACGAAGTGGTTATCATCACAACCTCCGAGCCTACCGCCATCACCGATGCGTACGGTATTATCAAGGTGATTGCAACGGAAGTCGATAACATGAACCTTAACCTCAAGATGATTATCAATAGGGTTGATTCGGCGGCAGAGGGAAAGCGAATTGCAGACCGTATGATCAACATCGCAGCCCAATTTTTGAATCTTAAAATCGAATATCTCGGCTTTATTTATAATGATCCTTTGGTAACAAAAGCCGTTTTAAAACAAAAACCTTTTATTATTGCAGAACCGAATGGTAAAGCATCCAGCTGTCTAAAACATATTGTGTCCCGCATGGAAAAAACCGAAATTCCAGAAACCGGCGGTTTTGCCCGTTTTGTAAAAAAGTTATTCGGACGTAGCTGGGAAACGGAATAAGAGAGCGGTATTCATACAAGGGAACCTCTAATGCTCTGCATCGGGGTATGATTGATGGAGATAACACTTATATGACGATGGCTGCGCGGTTTAGGGCAGTGTTTTTCGATAAAAAATTTTTAAGAACATTGTTTACGATTGCCCTACCGATTATGCTGCAAAATTTCCTCAGCGCCTTTGTCAATATCCTTGACACGGTAATGATCGGTAAACTCGGTACCATAGAGCTTGCGGCGGTCGGCTTGGGGAATCAGCTCTTTTTTTTACTCAACTTGATTCTTTATGGCACCGGTTCGGGCAGTATGGTGTTTACGGCGCAGTTCTGGGGCAAAAAAGATTTTAAGGGTTTACAGAAAACGCTCGGTATTTCTATGATAGTGGCTGTGTCGTTCGGTATTTTGTTTACGGTCTGCTGTGTGAGTATGCCGAAAGAAATACTGTCGCTGTATACGAAGGATACTGCCGTTATCGAAACCGGCGTGCAATACCTCAGACTGTCGGCATTGTGCTTTATTCCTTTTGCGATAAATTTTATGCTGATGATTACGCTGCGCTCCATCGAAAAAGTGAAAATCGCGGTCGGTGCTACGCTGGTGTCTTTGGTTGTCAATACGACGCTGAATGCTATTTTAATTTTCGGGTTATTCGGCGCTCCTGCACTGGGTGTGCGCGGAGCAGCTATCGCGACCGTTATTGCCCGCTTTGTCGAGCTCTTTATTACCTTTACGGTAACAAAGTATCGGAAATACCCCGTTTTAGGAACGCTTAAAAATCATTTTACCTTTGATGCTAAATTCTTAAAAGTATATCTCGTAATCGTATTGCCGGTACTGTTAAACGAAACGCTCTGGTCTTTCGGCATTACCTTCCATCATAAAATTTTCGCAAGTATTAACACATTCTCGTATGCCGCGTTTAATATTACCAATACTATTTCGCAGCTGACATGGGTTATCTTTATCGGCTTCGGAAATGGAGTGAGCGTTTTAATCGGAAAAAAAATAGGCGAAAAGCATGACAGCGAAGCACGGCAATATGCCGCTAAAGTGCTGCTATTTATTCCGATTGTTGCGATATTTATCGGCGCGGCGCTGATTCCTATTTCGTATCTTGTTCCTTTTATTTTTAATGTGGAGCCGGTTGTATTGTCGACGGTTAAAAAGCTGTTCATTGTACTGGCGTGCTGCTATCCGCTTAAAGCCTGCAATATGTGTATATTGATAGGGCTGGTGCGGGCGGGCGGCGATACCCGTTTCGGCATGATTTGCGACACCTTTATCATGTGGCTGATCGCTATTCCGCTTGCCTATTCCGTATCGATTCATACAGCACTTCCGCCGTGGGTTATCTATATGTGCCTCTTTAGCGAAGAGCCGCTCAAATTGCTGCTAGGGCTGTGGCGGATCAAATCCGGTAAATGGCTTCATTCGGTGACCGACTAGTCATTCCTTTTGAAAATAACAAGGCATCTACTGCGTTGTACGGCAAAAAAGTGTCCTCAACGTATCAAAGATACGCCTGCGGTACTTTTTTGCCTATCTCCTTGTATCTACCTCGTTCTTTTCAAAAGGCTTACGGAAGGGCAAACGCATCAGACGAGTAAATATAGATCGCAAAATCAGGAGGTTGTTAAAAATATACTTTCCGTTAGCCTTTTGAAAATAGCCTGTCCAGAAGTGTACCTCCGTGTACACTTCTGGACGCGAGTTTTTGTTCCACAAAAACATCGCTCCTGTATAAAACCACTGCTATCCTTGGCAGTTCTGAAGATGCTAGGAGCGCGCAAAAAACACCCGCAGGCACGGTACGAAATGTACATCCATGTACATTTTGTACCTACGTGTTTGCAAGGCAAATACGCTGCTGCGTGGAACCACCGCCATCCGTGGCGGTTCTGAAACACCCTTTCCGTAAGCCTTTTGAAATAGACGGCGTAGATACAAGGCGCGAGCGAAAATTAACCGCAGGCGTATCTTTGATACGTTGAGGATTAATTTTCGCGCAGCAACGCAGTAGATGCGCCGTATATTTCAAAAGGAATCTGATGCGTTTATTGTGGATTGTCATATTTGCCCTGCTATGATATTCTTTACCGTATGAAAGATATGCGCCGAACGGTTCTTTTTTTACTTTCCTTTTTTTTTATTGTAATTTCCGGTTTTACGGATCCGCTGTCGGAGGGAATGTATACTCGTGAGCGGCTGATGCAGGTGTACCGCAATGAAATAGCGGAGACATCTTCACATGAAATAGCAGCGAGTGAAGTCGGCGAATGGTATGATATTATCGAAACGTCTCTTTTTATGCTGATACGAAGAACCGAACTCTTTCGCGGCTCGATGCGCTTAATCATAACTGACTGGAAAAATGCCCGCTGTATGATGTATCCCGACGGGACGTTTCTTGTAAGTACCGGTCTTTTGGATTATATCGATTCACTTCTTTTTATGGATACATCCGGTTCTACGCGCAAGATACGAAATTTAAACAACGAGCGCGAGAACTTTTTTGCTCCCATTGCTGCAGTGTGTGTGGCGCAGTTTGCGCTCAACTATTACAATACCGCTAAAAACACAGCGCTTTCTCCTGAACAGCTCTACACCGTCGATATAATGGCAGGTGTATTACTCACTATTGCCGGTTATCCTCAAGGGTTATTGGAAACATGGCTCAATCGGCTGGCTGTGCTTTACGCTGATACGGAAACGGCGAAGATATTTGCATCATTCTCAACCGGTTCTGTAAAACCTGCTGCACGGCTTGAGCAGCTGAACGGCAACAGAGATGATATTACGCATCTGTACGAGGAAATTTCCGGGGTGCTGTTTGCATTGCAGAACCGCAGAGGAACTGCTGATGCACGTACCGTGTTGAGTAATTTATTGCAGCTGTTCCCGCAGAGTCTTTATATCAATCGCTTGAATGCTTTGATTGCTCATCAGGCTTGGCTAAACAGCCTTGATAAACGGGATACGGAGATGGCAGCTATTCTTCCTGCTGCAGTGTATGATAATGCATCGGTTTTTACGTTCTTTCAATCGGCTGATTTTATGTTTGAAAATGATGATGATGAACAGTCCGATTACGTTTCAAAGACAATGCCGACACGGAACAACAGCGCTCTATATGAGCAGGCAAAAAAAGCATATAGCGATTATCTTACTATGATATACGAGGCCGGAAGCGCATCGAGTTATGCGTATCTGCTCGCTTCGTCTCCATTGACTCATGAGCGCGATACCGTACTCAGCATTGCGGAACAGGCAGATCTCTTCCATACGGGAGCCGATGATAAAACCGCTCGGGCAAACTATGCTGCGCTGTTGTCTCTACTAAGAAAAGACTATACAAAGGCGCAGCAGCTGCTTGCCGATTGTCTCGATTCATCGGCTCAAAAAACAACCGGTAAAGTGTTGTTTGTAACGACGGGATTTCCTGCTGATGAACGGCTGATCCGCTGTAATTATTTCCGCATCTTAAAAAAATTGAACAACAAAATAGGCGCTGCAAAAGAAAGACAATGGCTAATCGACGTTTTAAAAGCACCGGCAGCTGTTGTCCCGATTGTTCTTCGCAATGTATCTGTTGGCGATACGGTCGATAAACTATTGAGCGCGTGGAACAAACCGTCTACCATTATCTATAATTATTACAGTGAACGTTGGTTGTATCGTCTGCTGAATACCGAGCTCATTATCCGCTCCAAAGATGGGGACGGTACGGTGCTGCAGATGAGTATCGGCTTTCCGTCATCTCTAACTCTTTTTAACGACATCCGCACCGGAGATTCCCGTGAGGCTTTTGAAAAGGTATGTGGAAAACCGATGTACCGCAGCTGCGACGCACTGATATACCACAAACAGGGAAATCTCTTACAGGTGATGTACGGCAATAATAAAATACGAAACATTACAATCCGGAACATAAATGAAAAAAGGTAATCTCGTTCTCTATAAGAATCAGCCCGCACTCATTACCGATGTGCAGGGTGATAAGTTTGAAATTACGCTGGAATCCGGCACAAAGAAAGTACGCGAAAAAGATATTGTGCTGCTTCATAACGGAGAATGCCGAAGTATTAAAGTAGCACTCGATGCCGAAGTACCCGCTGCGGATTTCGGCGAAGCGGCGGATTTCTTTGAAGGGGAAACGCCGTCTTTTGCCGAACTTGCGGAGTTGCTGTGGGGAACGTACACAGCGGAGCAAAGCTGGAAACTCTGGGAAACTCTTTGTGCCTCGCCTTATTTTATCTGTACTTCGCCGGCAGAACCGATCGGTATCCGTACTCAGGCGGAAATAGAACGACTCAATCAAAAGCAAACGGAAAAAGCGCAGGCTGAAAAACTGCGACAGGATTTTATCGCAGCCCTTCGCGCCTGTATGCAGGGAAAGCCGTTTACAGAAAGTAAAGAATTATATACGCCGTTTTTTCAAGAGCTTGAGGCGCTCGCCTTGGGGAGTTCTTCCGCTTCTAAAATATTAAAAGATGCAAAGTTGGAGCAAACCCCCGAACAGGCACATGATATATTGCTAAAAACAGGTTTTTGGCCTATTGAAAAAAATCCCTATCCGGCACGCTTTGGTCATTCACTCCATTCGTCAAAAGCGGATATTCCCGAGCCGGTGTTGCCCAAAGCGCCGCTCGATTTGACGGCAATCCCTGCCTATGCAATCGACAATTCCAACAGTACCGATCCCGACGATGCGGTTTCTTTTGACGGGACATACTTGTGGATTCACATTGCAAACCCTGCCGACACCATTCAGGCTGATACGCAAAGCGATACCGATGCCTGCGCCCGCGGTGCAACGTTGTACACACCGGAAGGGGCTGCTCGAATGCTCGGCGAAAAAGCGGTTGATTATTTTGCTCTCGGGTTAAAGCCGATATCTTGGGCGCTTTCTTTTAAGCTGCTCCTCGGTGCCGATGGTGCAATCGAAGAAGTAGGTATCCACCGCACGAAGCTTTCGGTTATCAGAATGACGTATGAAGAGGCCGATGCTCAAAAGGACTCGCCCGCATTAGCACCTCTTTTTGCCATAGCGGAGAAAAACCGCATCAGACGGGAGAATGCGGGCGCCGTATCCATCGATTTTCCCGAAGTATCGATTACACTGAAGGAGCAGGACGGCATAAAACGGGTGCAGGTTCAGCCTGTCATCCAGACTGAAGCCGCTGCAATGATTAAAGAAATGATGCTGCTTGCAGGGGAGGCAGCCGCCCGTTTTGCCTTTCAGCACAGTATTCCGTTTCAATACATCAGTCAGGAGGCGCCCGAACTGCCGAATAAGCTGCCGTCCGGCCTTGCCGGGGAATACCGGAAGCGGCGCGCCATGCGTCCGCGCAGCGTGGGCACCATTCCGTCGATGCACGCTGCGCTCGGGCTTGCGATGTACGGACAGGTAACAAGCCCGCTCCGCCGCTACGGGGATTTGGTCAGCCATCGCCAGCTGTTAAACTATATTGACGGTAAATCGCTAACGCCTGCAGCAGATCTCATCCTTAAAATAGCGGCGGGGGATGTGGCGGGGCGCGCCTGCGTTTCTGCGGAACGGGCATCCCGTCAGCATTGGACGCTCGTGTACTTGCTGCAAAACCCCGATTGGCGCGGTACGGCGGTGGTGCTTGAGGTAATGGGCAAAAAAGCTCATGTTTTTATCCCGTCTCTTGGATACGAAGGCGATATCACGCTGGATACCGAACCGGAACTTAATCAGGAACTGACCGTAAAGGTACGCCGTATCCGTCTTGCCTATCTGCAAGCTTCGTTTGAACAGGTATGAGCTTTATAGGCTGTGTGTTAATTACACGCTCAACAATACTTTCTCAGATTTTTCTGAAATGGCTCCTTTAGGACACCTTATAATTCCATTCCGCAACCTTCCCAAAATCCTAAAAGACAGGTATACTAAAGAAGATAATCAGGGTAACCGCACTAAAAATGTTTCAAGCGGTTACCTTCCATTTGTGCAAAATTTTGAATAAAATTTTGCACCATTTTTTTAGAGAAAGGGTAAACGCGTCAGACAGAGCAGATCAGAATCGCAGAATAATTGAGGTTGTGAGACCATTTGAACCGCGAAGAGGTTCAACTCTGGTTGAACAGCCTCCATTATTCTGCGGGGATATTCAAAAAACGTCTGATGCGTTTGCCCTGCAGCCACTCAAGGAGTATAGATATGGCGATGCAGAAACAATATGCCCGTGAACTGATGCGGTTTATCGATAAAAGTCCGTCGGTTTATCATGTTATTAAAAATGCCGGTACAAAACTTGAAGAGGCCGGCTTTACCCGTCTTAATCTTTCGGATGCCTTCAATTTAAAGCCCGCAGGAAAATACTTTGTAACTGCAAACGGGAGCGCTCTTATTGCATGGCAGATGAGCCGCGGGAAAAAAGCACGCGGGTTTAAGCTCATCGGTAGTCATAGCGACTCTCCCTGCTTGCGCATAAAGCCGCATCCCGAAGTAACGGTGCAGGATCACTACCTAAAGCTCAATACCGAAGTATACGGCGGGGCGATCCTCTCGACATGGTTTGACCGGCCGCTTTCTGCAGCGGGACGTGTCGTTGTGCGAACTGACGACCCTCTTGCACCAAAGGATATGCTGGTTTCGTTTAAAGGAGCCCCGCTCATTATACCGAATCTTGCGATCCACATGAACCGTGAGGTGAACGACGGATATAAAATCGAACGTCAAAAAGATTTGCTGCCCTTGCTCGGCATCATCAATAAAAAGTTTGAAAAAGATGGCTATCTGGTCAGGCTGTTGGCAAAGCAGCTGGGCGTATCTGCGGATACGATTCTCGATTTTGATCTTTATCTGCACGATACGCAGCCGGGGTGTTTTTGCGGTTACTCCGATGAGTTTTTTTCAACGGGGAAAATCGACAATCTCGGTATGGCCTATGCTTCCCTCGATGCGCTCATTGCTCAAGATACTCCGTTAGACTATGTGAAAGCTGCCTGTGTCTTTGATAATGAAGAAGTCGGATCGGAAACCATGCAAGGAGCAGGAAGTCCGTTTTTTGCGAATACGCTCAAGCGAATTACGATTGCTCAGTGTGATGCAGGAGAGCAATGGTTCGAACTGTTCCAACAGCAGTTGAGCCGCTCTTTTCTGATTTCCGCCGATCAAGCGCATGCTTACCATCCGAATTATCCCGAAAAAAACGATATTACTAACTTTCCACTTGTAAACGGCGGGCCGGTTATAAAACTTGCAGCATCGATGAGCTACGCGAGCGACGGCGTTTCGGCAGGAATATTCAGAGACCTTTGCAAAAGAGCCGGTGTCCCCTGCCAAAACTTTGTCAATCGCTCCGATATAAAAGGCGGTACGACCATCGGGCCGATTACGACAACGAATTTGATGATTAAAACGGTCGATGTCGGCAATCCTATTTTATCGATGCATTCTATTCGCGAATTGGGCGGCGTTGCGGATCAAGAATACATTACACAAGTGTTTAATCAGTATTATAAAGAGTAATCAGGCTCCTCATATTTATAATGAGCTTCTAAGGAGGTATCCAAAAAAGTAGCTGTAACTGCTTTGAGACATCCCCTATACGGAGCTTCCTTAAGATGTATGTTAAAAATGCCGAAATTACAAGAGAAAGGGGCTTTTGTGCGCGCTTATGCCGAATTTAAATGAAATTACAAAGTTTAGAGAAGACCTGAAAAATATTGCTCACGAAGATGCAGTAACTGCTCGGTGGGGCGAACGGGTCTATGATGAACTTCCATTGCCGGATCCGGCGGAAGTTCCCGACATCGATCTTGACGCTTTACTGCCGACTGAGAAACCGGCCGACGTGGCAGGTACTGTTGCTGAATCTTCAGAAACTGAGCCCGTATCAAAACGTACGGAACCTGTCTCCGATATGTTTGATACGGTGCCGGTGACAGATGCGCCCGATATATCGATGGACACCCCTTTCCCCACCGAGCTCGGTAATAGTGACACCGATTCTTTTATAACTTCCGGAGCGGATAAGGCAGCTGGCACAGGAATTGCCCAAGAAAATGCCGAGAGTATTCATACAGACGATGCAGCCACTGCCGATCAGCCTCAATCCGGTCAGTTGAGCGCTAAGCCCGATGAGCCCGAAGTCGTTTCGGGCGATGCATATCCCGTTGACGAAGAAGGAATGCCTGACACCTCCGACATGGATGCGTTCCTCTCCTCTTTTAATTTTGACAATATATCTGGAGACGATGCCGAGGTTTCCGATACGGCCGATCTTGAAACTTTGGAGCAAACACCGGATGAAGGCGACAGCTCTTTTGACTTTAATACCGATTTTGACGATACCGATTTTAAGACCGGCTCGGATCCTTTCGACGGTTTAGGAGAATTGAGCGAACTCGATGTTGATAAATCCGGATCATCTGATGACGATATTTTGAGAGATGTACCGGAGGCGCCCGAAGCAGGTGAACTCCCTGAGGAGCCACATGGCGATACTGCCTTATCCGGCACTGACGACTCGTCTAATTTTGACAATATGCTTTCTTCCTTTGATTTTGACCCGGAACCGATAAAAGTGAATGAACGCGCAAAAACAGATGATACGATTCCGGAAGATGTGGAAACGCTGGATGAACACGATGAAGTTCCGGGAGATGAAGATACGTTCCAAGAAGAACATACCATTCCCGATATTACTGTTCCCGATATCGATTTGTCGACTCTCGATTCTCTTTCTGATGATACTCCAAGCAATGCTGATGATTCCGCCGATTCGGATAAAACGGAGGATGTCTCCCATTTCGATGCCCCTGATATGGGCGATGATGAAGAGGCTGTCCAATTCCCGATATCCGATGAAACACCCGCGTCCAATACCCCTGCTGTTGCCAATGCAGCGGAGGGCGACGGTGATACAGAGGAATCCGGTAGCTTGAGCAATATGGATGAACTTTCGCTCTTCTCCGAAAATAGAGATGATCCTGCCTCGTCTAATACTGAAACATCGGATCCCTCTCTATTTGAATTTAGCATGGATGCTCCGAGCACCGAACCTATCGGGATTCAACCGATTTCCCATACAGATACGGGGTTTGATGGTATCGGTATGCCGGAGCATATAACCGATACCTTTTTTAGTCAGCCGGAGGGAGATAGTGGGGATCAAAACGGGTTTTCTTTGGAAGAAAATCCGCTCGACAGTAACATAACCGAAGTAGTTGACGATCAATTCAACCTTCCGGATAACTTTAAAGATTTCTCGGCTGATGCCCACTCGCAGATGTTCGATTCTGTTATCGCTAAGAGTACCGGTTCTTCGGATAACAGCGATGCTCTAACAATCTCGGATGATGATTATTTCAGTTTTTTAAGCAAGCTTGAAACCTTCCCATTTAATGTGCAGCTTGCTATTCAAGACTATATTGCGAACGGTGACGACCGTCCCGAAAATAAGATGAACTTTATCCGTCTTGTATTGGAAAAAGATTCTCTTAAAAAAGTTGTCAATAAACTCGAAAAGATAACCAATAGATCGATTCCTATCCCACGCGGATTTCAGCGGCAGAGTGTTGAAGACTACGAAAAAGAAAAGCAGACCTTTAAATACTGGTTCGTGCATCGATTCTTGCCTGTCGCGGTTATGTCCGCCATTGCGCTTATTTTGGTGTTATGTATTTCGGTCTTATCATGGCAGTTTATTTATAAACCGGTACGCTCGGAATCCCTCTATAAGACAGGATATTCCTATCTGGAGAACGGCCAGTACGAAACTGCAATAGAAAAATTCAATCGGGCAGGCGAATATAAGCGGAAGAGGAAATGGTATTTCTCGTATGCCCGTGCCTTTAGAGCAAAAAAACAATTTGCTGCTGCAGAAAAAATGTATCTTCGCCTAATTTACGACTTTAATAACGATAAAAAGGGTGGATTGGAATATGCGGACATGTTGAGTACTGATCTGCGTAATTACGAAAAAGCCGAAGCTGTTTTGCGTCGACGCGTCCTTGATCAGCATGTCAACGATAAGGATGGAATGCTCGCTCTTGGTGATGTGTTTATGAATTGGGCGGATGAAGATCCTGAAAAGTATAGCGATGCAGTAAAGATTTACAGTCGGTTGATTGAGCTCTATGGTGAAAATGATACCTTTCTTGTGCGGATGATGCGTTATTTTATCCGTACCGATAATCTGGCAGAAGTGTTGAATCTCAAAGATCATTTTTCTTCCCGTATAACAAAAATCGGTGCGGAAAATCTTACCGAGTTAAGCGGGTATTTGCTTGAGAAACGGTATAATCCCAAGCCACTCGATTCGGAAAAGCTCCGCTCAAAAATTGATGATGTTCGTATGTTGTTGGAAAAAGCTGTGCAGGCGGATAAAATGATGCCGGAAGCATATTATCATTTAGGTCGTTTTTTTATCTACAATAATAAGCAGGACGGTGCAATAGAAAATTTAACAGAATCGATTAAGTTATTTAAAACCGCTGCTCCAATGACTGCACGGCGTATCGGTAATTATATTGATGCGATGCGTCTATTGGGAGAGCAGTTAGTAGATCAAAAAAAATACCTTGAAGCTCAAACTCTTTATGCCGATGCGTTGAATATATATCGCGAATATACTGCATTTAAACCGTTGCCACCGAACAAAGCTATTGGTAGACTCTATGCGGATTACGGCGATATCGACTATTTTATTTCGTATAATTTCGACTCAGCGCTTGACAGTTATCAAAATGCGATAAAGGAATCGTATAATACGCCATCGGTAAATTACCGAATCGGCTATATACATTACCAACAGGAGAATTATCGGCAGGCAATAGAAGCAATGAGTCATGCATATGCGGAAAAAGCACACGATAAGAATTTACTGTATGGCTTTGGAAACGCGTTTTTTAAACGGGGTGACTATTTTGCTGCGTTGGCTGCATACGAAGAACTCTTAGGCTTGTTAAATGCACAGCATGCACGAAAAGAACAGGCTTTATCCAATACTCGGCCTGACGATGCCGCGTTTATTGAGCGTTACATGCATACGGCTAATAATTTGGGTGCGACGCTGAGTAGATTGTCCGAGCGAACGGGCGACTCTCAGAAGAACGGACGTGCGCTTGCACTGTATGCGGAATCTACCCGTGCGTGGGATGCTTTAACCAGAAATCCTCAGACGATGATCCGTGCAAAATCGGTCGGCTTGGCCTATTTGAATACCCAAAATATGCTGAATACAAAGAGTTCGTATCAAT
Organism: Treponema sp. OMZ 906; assembly: GCF_024181185.1. Lineage (NCBI taxonomy): Bacteria > Pseudomonadati > Spirochaetota > Spirochaetia > Treponematales > Treponemataceae > Treponema > Treponema sp. OMZ 906. The sequence continues at coordinate 936,308 of NZ_CP051196.1, forward strand.
CAGAGATTTACACCGATATACCGATGATACTTGAAAACGAGAGAGCGCTGGAACAAAAAGAGGATAAATAGCCTATGGATACCGAGATTTTAAAGTATGTTACAGCCGATACGGCAAACGGTATTACGGGCGTATTATGCACAATTATCGAAGCGCATGGATCTTCGCCGCGGGAAGCCGGGACGTCGATGTGGGTAACTCCGGATCTTGTCCGCGGTACGGTAGGCGGCGGTGTTTCCGAACATGAAGTGATCAAAAAGGCACGTGAAATACTGAAAACGGACGATGCTACCTGTATCATAAAGAAAAATCTTACCGCAGAGGAAGGTCTCGCGTGCGGAGGTTCTATCCAAGTGTATCTTGAAAAGATAGGGAATGATCCTGAACTGTTTATCTTCGGCGGCGGACACGTTGGGCGTGCGCTTGCAAAACTTGCTGCTTTTATCGGATTTCGAGTTACCGTCTGGGATGACCGTGCCGATTGTATTACGGAAGATTTGTTTCCGACAGCGCGGCGGCTCTGTTGTCCGCTGGAACAACTCTTTCTCAAAGAAACGGGTGCATCTATTCAAAATAATAAGGCAGTGCACGATAATTCGCTGTCTTGCGGTAGCACTGAACCGCAGGAATCCCTACAGGTGTCTCATACCGTCCTACAGTTCCATAAAAATGTGTACTGTGTTGCGGTAACCCGCGGGCATCGCTGCGATGCGGATGTGCTGCGGTATCTGTACGGTAAGAAACTTGCCTATATCGGCATGATCGGCTCATTTGAAAAAAATGCTGCGGTGGTAAAAATGCTTGCAGATGAAGGTCTTAGTAAGGAATACCTCGATTCTATCTATAAGCCGATAGGTCTGCCTATCAGAGCGGAAACTCCGGAAGAAATTGCCGTCTCCATCGCCGCCGAGCTTATCGCAGTGAGACACCACGGAAATCCTGCATTATTGCGCAGCGGCTATGCCGACTCCCGACACGGATAGAATTGTAATTAAATGACACGTTAAATTACCCATTACCCACTGGAATCAACCATTACAAATTATCCATTATCAATTAACCGTACCCTTGAACGATACTCGAAAAATAACTAAAATATCTACTTATTATAGAAAATTATAGAAAAACAGAGCTGGAGGCTGGGGGCATGGAAGACCTATTGCACACGATTGAATTGGAAAAAGCATATAATCCTAAGGATTTTGAAGATAGAATCTATGTGGATTGGGAAAAGCAGGGGCGCTTTAAGCCGGTTAAAAAGACCGCTAATGCCGGTAAATATGTCGTAGCCATTCCTCCGCCTAATGTAACCGGTGTTCTCCACATGGGGCACGGCTTAAACAATGTGCTGCAGGATGTCGTTGTCCGCTACCACCGCATGAAGGGTGATGAAACGCTCTGGATACCCGGTACCGATCATGCCGGTATCGCAACGCAAAATGTGGTTGAACGTCAGCTAAAGGCGGAAGGCAAAACACGGCACGACCTCGGACGGGAAGCCTTCCTCAAACGCACGTGGGAGGTCAAAGAAAAACACCATTCGATTATCACCAATCAGCTGCGTAAAATCGGGGCTTCCGTCGATTGGTCTCGGGAACGGTTTACGATGGACGAAGGGCTTTCCCATGCCGTCCGCACAGTATTCGTTACACTCTATGAACGCGGTCTTATTTACCGCGGCAACTATCTGGTTAACTGGTGTCCTTCCTGCGGTACTGCGCTTGCGGACGATGAAGTTGATCATGAGGAGACCAAAGGGGGAATGTACCATATCCTGTACCCCCTTGCGGATAAAAACGGTGCCCCCTCCGCGTCGGAATATATCGAAATAGCGACAACCCGTCCCGAAACGCTTTTGGGCGATACCGCCGTTGCCGTACACCCCGATGATCCCCGCTATACTCATTTAATAGGAAAGAAGCTCGTACTGCCGCTGACCGGCCGCTGTATCCCGATTGTTGCAGACAGCTATGTCGATAAGGAATTCGGGACGGGCGCTGTAAAAATAACCCCTGCCCACGACCCCAACGACTGGGAAGTCGGCAAGCGGCACAATCTCGAAGTTATCAATATATTAAATCCCGACGGTACGCTGAATGCGGCGGTACCCGAAAAATACTGCGGCATGACGGTGAAAGCCGCCCGTGAAGCGGTTATCGCCGATTTGGAGGCAATGGGCTTATTTAAAGAGAAAGAAAATATTAAACATGCCGTAGGGCACTGCTACCGCTGTCACAGCGTCGTAGAGCCGTACCTTTCGGAGCAATGGTTTGTCAAAATGAAGCCGCTTGCAGATAAAGCGCTTGCCGCGTGGAAAAAAGGCGAACTCGTGTTCTATCCGCAAAAATGGGAAAATACGTACAGTCATTGGATGGAAAATATCCGCGATTGGTGTATTTCGCGGCAGCTGTGGTGGGGGCACCGGATTCCGGTGTGGTATTGTAAAGACTGCGGTAAGATGACCGTTTCGGTAAAAGATGTAACCGAATGCCCCCACTGTAAGAGCGCCGCCCTCAAGCAGGATAGCGATGTGCTCGACACGTGGTTTTCCAGCTGGCTGTGGCCGTTCTCGACGCTCGGCTGGCCTGAAAAAACCGAGGATTTACAGCGCTATTACCCGACATCCGCCGTCATCACCGCGCATGATATTATCTTCTTCTGGGTTGCCCGTATGATTATGGCGGGGCTTGAATTTACCGGTACCGTTCCATTCCGAGATGTTTATCTGCATGACTTAGTGCGCGATAAACAAGGACGCAAGATGTCCAAATCGCTCGGTAACGGTATTGATCCGCTGAATATTATCGACGAGTACGGCGCCGACGCTCTTAAATTTACGCTTACCTTTATGTGCACGCAGGGGCAGGATATTCTTATCGACAACGAATCCTTTAAACTCGGCTCCCGCTTTGCCAATAAAATCTGGAATGCTTCACGTTATATCTTAGGAAATCTCGAAGGGCGGCGCATTGTTCCCGTTTCCGCCTCTGAATTAACCGAGCTTGACCGATGGATTTACCATACCCTCAACGAAACGGTTAAAAACGTGCGGGCAGCCTTTGAAGGGTACCGCTATAACGAGGTAGGGCACGGCATTTATGAATTCTTCTGGAATAATTTTTGCGACTGGTATGTCGAAGGGACAAAGCTTTCCTATAAGAGCGGCGATGATGCGGAAAAGGACCGGATAACCTCGGTACTGCTTGCCGTTTTGGAAGAATCGCTCCGGCTGCTGCATCCTGTGCTTCCCTTCGTTACCGAAGAAATCTACCGAAAACTTCCCGAACACTGCGCCGCCGGAGCTTCACACCGTGCAGAGGCGCTGATAACCGCCGATTATCCCGTCTATTGCGAAGAGCGTATCGATACGGTAGCCTCCGCACGCTTTACTGCGCTACAAAATATCGTACGGCTTATCCGCACGCTCAGAGCGGAATGCGGTATCGATCCTCAGCTCAAGCTGCATATTGCGCTCTATATCGAAGCAGGTTCTCCCGCAGCGGCTGCGTTTGAGAATATCGATTTAATTAAGTTATTGGCGGGACTCGCTGATATTGCCTTTATCGAGACGCCCGCCGGTAAACCTGCAAATTCCATTGGAACGGTAGGGCCGGGCTTTGAAGCCTTTATCATTACCGGAACCGAGGTAGACCGCAGTCAATTGGCTGCACGCTTTACGAAAGAACTCGAAAAAGAAAAACAGGCGGTGTCCCGTTTAGCGGCAAAACTTTCTAATGTGAATTTTACGGCTCATGCCCCGGCCGAGGTTGTCAAAGCAGAAAAAGAAAAGCTGCATGAGGCAGAACGGCGGATTGAAAAATTTACGCTGTATTTGAGTGATCTTGTGTAAAGATTCCTCGGAAGGATAAGAAGATGGAACAACATGAAGTAGCACTGTTAAAAGGGATGTATCTTGCGCCCTATATTCATTTGGCAACCAGTTTACGGGGTAAAGCGCGCCATGCCGGCGGTAATATGTTTCGCCATCAACTCGATACGATGGCTACGCTTATCGACTACGGCTATATCGACAGTATTTTGTTGAAGGCGTCGATCGTCCATGACGTATTGGAGGATGTACCTGATTTTAATGTGAATGAACTATTGTCGATCGATTCGGAATCTTCTGCCGTTTATGAATTGGTTATGGAAGTTACCCGCCGTCCGGGGCAGACAAAGCCTGAATATCTACAGCATATTATCAGGCATGGTTCACAGCGTGCAAAGGTTCTTAAATGTGCCGATCGAATCAGTAATATGATCAGTTTAGGGTTTGTAAACGACCCTGAGTTTATTAAACGGTATTGTAATGAAACAGAGGTGTATGTATTCCCGATTGCGCTTGAAGTGAACTTTGATATGTATAACGAATTGCTATATCTTGTACAGTCCCGCTTGCAATATCTTGCTGATTTTGAATTTCTTCATCAACACCGTAGAGATACCGCGTCTGTTTAAGAGATAAGGTCTATTAGTGTGTACGGAGCTGCCATTTTTCAGCAGCCCCTTTTCCTATTTTCGTAATTTATTCGTCGAAGTCATCCTCAAAACTGTCATCATCGTCATAGGCGTCATCAAAATCGCCATCGTCAAAATCATCATCGAAGTCGTCATCAAAATCATCATCGAAATCATCATCAAAGTCGTCATCGCTAAAATCATCGTCAAAATCATCATTGCCGAAATCATCATCAAAGTCGTCATCGAAATCATCGCCGTCATCGAAAGGAGCAGCCGATAAAAAATGATTTCCGAAAAAGAAAGAAACCTTGTTACTCATAGTGAACCATCCATTGTATTTTTAGAATATCTTATAAAAATGCCTTAGCGGGAAGGCACCGCCGTTCGGTAAACAGCAAAAGCATAATAATAAGAGTATATAGCTCTGTCAACAGGGCGCATTGCAATTTAGCTTAGTCGTGCGAGGCAACGTCGGTATTTATCCGGATTAACTCTAAAAGCCACAATAGGATCGCTGCCTTCTTCGGTGGCCTTGCTGATTGCTGCCGAAGCTTCTTCGATCATGCGGGGAGCAGGAATTAGTCGTCCTGCTCGTGTCGTGAGCCCAATACTGAGTGACTTTTTGGTAGAATCATCCAACACTGTATAGATTTCATCGTAGAGGGTGCTTGCAATTTGCATTGCCTGATCCAGCGGTGCATAAAAGATGATGACGCCGAGAATGTCTTTATTAAAGGCAAACACCTTATGGATACGATCAAGCGTCGAGCGTAGTAGATGAATAATTTGCTGGTTATGAGGTATATCAGTTGCATGAATAAGCAAAAGCGTTAAGTCCTCTTCGGCAACGGCTGTTTCGGTAATCGCAGTTGTTAATTCTTCTATGAGTGTGGCTTGTTCAAGTGAATGGTCTTCACTGCATGCCTCACCTGAAATCGGTGCATTTTCAAAGGTAGTAACGGATGCTTGTTTTGTATGTTCCTGTGATTCGGTTATAGGTTTCAGTGTTTGTGTGTGATTTTCAAAGGATCCGTAATTTTCTGCACCGAAATTCTGTTTGGTATTCGATTCCGAAGTACCGCTCGTTTTTGAATTATCCGTTTCAACTGTGTTTGAAGATATCGATCGTCCTGCATCGATGCCTTCTTGTTCCTCCGTCACACCGCGTTCGAGCTGTGTGTCTTCTGCGTGTTTCGGATATTCGGGGCGTTTTTGTTGGGACCGTTCATCATCATAGATATGGAGACGGTTGAGCGATTCAAGCTGAACATTTAACGGGAGGGAAGATGCCGTTTCAACCGGTTTTCCGTTATTTTTTTCCGGAGACGGCTGGTCACTGTTATTTTGCATTCTCTTGTGTGGATCAAAATTTTCCCTTTGTTGGAGAGTTGAAGTCTCTGTTCCAGTGAATGGTTTTGCAAACGGTCTGATTGTCTTCTCGTCACTCGTTGCAGTAGAGGGAATTTCGTCAACTTGAACAGCATCGGATTCCGTGGTATCCGTTTTAGAGGTGTGCGCAACACTTTCAAGCACGGTTTTCCTTTCGGAAGGTTTTAGATTTATATATGAGAAGATCAGCACCGAGGCAGTCATCAGTACAATCAACAGAAATAAAAAGAATACTATTTGACCGCGATTAAAGACCGTTTCAAGCGGAAGCATTTGGAGTGCTGCATGGGCGGTAATAGTGTTACTCGTTTTTTCAATAGGGATATGTATTTGAGCCGCAGTAAAAAAAAGCGGCAGGTTTTTTACTTCGACCATATATTGTTCATTATATGAAAAAATATCGGTATTTTTCGGCCAGATAAACACGATACCGGTACTATCTCTAAGTAAAACCGCTTTTACATACTTGCTGTAGTTACGGCATAGCTGTTCAAGTTGTACTTGTAGTTGGGTTGGGTTACGCTCCTGAGCGGATTCCGACAAAATTCTGCCGGTATGCTGAGCAAACATCTTAAAGTTCTTCAATGCTTCTGTTTTTCCTGTGGTAGAATCACTGTGAAGGGTGAAAACAAACCATAGTAAACTTCCGATAATAACAAGCAATGCGCACACGGCATAGACCGACATCAGTATTTTTTTCATCATAGATCAGTATACTCCGAAATGAATTCCAATACAAGTTCCATATCGGTCAAATTTCCTTTTCTATGAGCTTTACACCATGCAAGCGCGGGAAGGAGAGTCATTACGGCATTCCGATCGTTTTGTCGCAAGCTTTTTGTAAAGGATGCAAGGAATGCCGTATACGGGAATTGCTGAAAGTCGCTCTGTTTCCAAGAGCTGATATGACGTTTTTCCACTTCAAAAGCTGCTCTGTAAGAATCCAAAAGTGTTGTCCGATAGTTGAGTCCTTGTGCTGTCTGTTCGCTGTAGGTTTCGGTACGGAACATGAGACGGACAAACGAGTGCTCTTGAGGGCAAATACGCATCGCGATGCCGGCATATTGCGCTGAAAGGTAGGTTCCGCGACTATACGCTTTGCCGCCGGTATAAGCAAAGTCCATTCCGCTGCATTCGATATGCCGGTAACCGAGTGCCTGTGCCGCATGGTAGGCTGCGACGGCAACGGTGCCGGAACTCGTAGCAAGCGCCGGGAAAGGGGAAAAAAGTGCGGCTGCTTGGACAAGCGGATGTCCGCCTGCCGTAAAAAAGAAGGCATTACCGTTTTCATAAAAGCGGCGCGCTCCGGTGGTCTGTGCCGAAAGGTCGAAAATACCTGTTGTTTCTTTAGATATGGCGCCGATAGTGTGTTGATATGAGATATGCTGTGGATCAATTGCGATGAAGAATTCCGGTGTAATACCGCTTGCGCATACGGTGGGGAAGGCCGTATCGGTACAAAATACGGTGTACTGCCGCCGCTCTTTTTTCAGCAACGATAAGCCGACTTCCAAGCTTGGACCTGCTCCCAATATGAGTGCCGTTCGAGTGGTATCAGTACGTGGGTAAGCCGGCTTGATAGAACCCGCAAGGCGTAAATTTAGAAAGGTATTGCGCAGCCAGATTTTCCCAAAATGTGCTTGAACTGAAAAGTCAGCTTTGATTTTTTCAAGTGCATGCTCGATCTTCTCCGGTAAATCTTTTACCTGAGCTTTATAGTATTCATTCCATGTCCTTAGAATATGATAGCCGAAGGTACCGTGTACAGCCGGTAAATAGGCTGCTGTAAGTGCAATTTCAAAGGTATCATCGGTACATGGTGGCAAAAGAAATACTCTGCTATCGGCGAACAGCTCCGTATAGTCGATGAGCGAAAGTAGTTGTTTGAAGGACTCATAATCGGATTCCGTAATTGCACAAAACGATTGAGGATATTTATTTAAAAAGATTTTGATGTGGATGCCGTTCCCCAAGCCGCAAAAAAGCATAAAACCGGCTCCAGAGGTAATGGTGCGTTCTGCCTCTCGTACAGGATTGTAAAGAGATTGCAGCGCTTGTCCCGATATAAAGAGCGGCACCGATTCACCTGTCTTTGCCGGTACGACACCTTTATAGGCAGTGCCTGTATGAGAGCGTTGGAGATTTTCTGCGAGTTCCGGCTGTTTAAGGCGTATTGTCGCGAGGTTCATCTCTAAGACTGTCATGTTTCTATCCTTTTAATGAGTGAGCCGAGTATGCGGCTTACCTGTTCCGCCAAGTTTGTTTGTGCCTTTTTATCTACAGGATTTTTTACCACGTTACAATAAGCGGTATAGTTGCACAAGGCGCATATCTGTTTTTCAAGCGTTGCCGCCTCTTCTGCGAGTCGCGTCGGTTCCGTTGCGATTAATGCAGGCACCTCAGTACGCAGTATGTTTAGTAGGGCAAGGGCTATCTGTGTGCGTTCCTGATGGGAAAGCGTGGGGTAAGGGGTTACCGAAAGTCGTGCTTCTGTTTGCACGTTATCGGAGATACCGGTTGGCAGGTCTATGGGTCTGATATTCGCCAGCGGTGCCCCCCCCGTACCGGTGCGAAAAAGTCTCCGGGCGGATTCAGGCGGTAGCTGCAAAAACCATTGTCGGTAGGTTTCAAGTGATTGCGCCGCGAAGTTTTGTACGGCGAGTGCATCAGCAAGCGGATGTACTCTGTTCGTTTCGGCAAACAAGCGTGTGATACTTGCATGCGGCTGTGCGTGGATAAAGCCTTTTGCAGCTGTCAAATCGACGCCTGCGAGGATGATATTTCGATTTGTATGCCGCAGCAACAGTTCGCAGGCCGTTCCCGTTACTGTGCCATTTTCACGGGCAACAAGTGGTTGTATATTTGTCGCTGTAAAGAGAGCTGTTTCCAGCGGAGAATTGTAAGAAAGCGGTACACAGAGATGGTTCTCCAGTATTGATGTTGGAACAGCTGCTTCGAGTGGAAAAGTAACGGGAACGCCTTGAGGCAATCGCGTAAAGTGAGACAATGCCCAATAACCGGCATCAGTACCGATGCACAGGTCTATCGGTATATTCCGCGCTGTTAGGGCAGCACATGCCGAGGATACGGCAAGGATAGAGTAGGATGTTGCCTGCACTGCGGTGAGCTGTTCTAAGCTCGGCCCCGCTCCGGCTAAGATAAAATCCTGCGCTCCGAATTGCAACGATGCAGGTTGCTCAAGATTAATAAAGTTACAGATCGTGTTTTTAAGCCACTTATTTCCAAAGAATGAACGGGTATGCATGATGCTCGTCAGCATATCGATTGTATTCCGGATAGTTTTCCAGATTGTATTCGCTGCATCGGGAAAAGCTTTGTCGGCAGCTTTCCAGCTTATAAAACGAGTCCCTGCCAGTTTTTCATCAGGTATATGTGATAGTAAGAAAAAAGGTAAGCTTCCGTTCCCCGGCCGCCAGACAGCATCCCAGAGGTTATCGGAGTCGGAAAAAGCTATTTCGTTGTATCGCACTGCGATACGCTTTGCATATGGAAATTTTGCTTTCAGTACCGATGCAAGGTAGGACTCTCCCGGTTCGGTTATGACGATAATCGACGGATCACCTTCAATAGTGGAAGCAAACTGCTCAGCTTCTTTATTAGGGTTATATTTTGAATGGAGGCGGAAAGGAGACATGGGGTCGGTCGGCCGCTATGCAGAACTCGCATAGCGGCACTGGGAAGATTCTGTTATCAGGAAATGCCTAATTCTTCGAAAAGATGTTTATAAGTTTCAAAATATTCAGATTTGGCAAACTCTTCAATCTTTTTTTCGGGTAAGGCTTCCAGTAATTGATCCATATAGGAAAGAACCGATTTAATCTCGTTTTTCAGTTCTAATGGGATAGAAATGGTTTCCCGCTTTTTGCTTGCAGCTTGCAGCAATGTTTCCTGTTTCGGTTCTTCGAGAACGCTTTCTTTTTCCGACTCAAGTTCGGGAATCGCGTCTTCAGCGATTGCGTCTAATTCTTCGATCGTATCTTCAGAGGCTTCAGATTTAGCTTTTTCGGCTTCCGATTTCATAGCAGGAGCTTCTTCGATAAAAGGTTCTTCGATAAAAGGTTCTTCGATAATTTCTTCCTTCATCTCCGCTTCTGCGGTACTTGATGAGTCTGCAAACGGATTCGGGAAATCTTCATCATTTTGAAGCTCGTGGATAGTACGCTCTCCTTCCATTTCTTCGGAAGACTGCGTCTCATTGTTAACCGATTCCATTTCTGTCGAAGGAACTTCAATCTCCTGTTCCGAAGGTATATCAAAGGCCTCTATATTTATATCTTCAAAGTCGCTTTCGTCATCTACCGACTCTGCTTCTTCGATATCTTCAAGCTCGTCCGCTTCTTGATGATGTTCCGCATCTCCGTCAATAAGCTCCATATCTTCATCCGTAACTTCCGATTGATCGTCAAGGTAGCTAAGATCTTCGGGCAGCGATGTAATGGGGGCGGGTTCTACATTAAAGACAGGATCTGAGGCAAGAAGCTTTTCCCCTTCTACCTCAGGTTTATAACTGTTATTCGTCTCTTCCGAAGAAGGCTCCGCTATACTATCCTCAAAGGAGTGATCGACAGAAGGCTCTTCTTGAATCTCCGGATCAATATCTTTTGTAAGTACAGGCGGCACTTCATAGGTTTCGGTTGCTTCCTTGGGAGTTCCTTCATCGGTAGATGATCGCTCTCCATCTTCAGCGTTCCGTTCTTCGGTAAAGTCCGCAGTAATAAGGATGTTATTTAGCTCATCACCAGTGAGGGCAATCGTTTCGTCCGTGTCATCATCGCTGAAAAATCCAGAACTTTCCGTGTCGGCAGCTTTGTTTTCTGTATGCGCGGCAGTATCTTTTACCGGTATTTCGGAAATTACTTTTGATTGAGCTGTCATACCAGCTTTTAAGCTATTCAACTCTGCCTTCAGATCACTGATTTCGTGAGCAATTTGCATCAGCAGTTCCGTCGCTTTATCTTGTTCAGGGGCAGTGTGTCGGGATGGTTCGGCTGTTGTGTCCATGGTTTCCTTTGAATCCTTTTCCAGAGCGGGTTCTATCGGTTCTTTTTCAGGTTTGACGGCTTGCCGTGTTGAAAGCAGATCCTCTTTAACAGCTTCAACATCGTCAAAGAAGGTTGTGTCCTCCGCATCGGATGATTCGTTGTTTGTCTCCGTGCCGAAAATCGAAATATCGGCATTATCTTCTACAATTTGTGGAGACAGTTCCGAAAGCGGCTGTCCCTTAGCTGCTTCATCGTCGGCCGTAACATCAATATCGAAAGCGGCCTCTTCTTTTTGTTCATTGTGTTTGGATTCTTGCTTTTCAGAAGCATCATCTTTGAGAATATCGTTAAAATCATCGACTACCTCAAAGTCATCATCCGATCCGGAGTTTTCAGCCGGAACGGCGTCTTCAAAATCGTCAAGAGAAATTTCGCTGAAGTTTTCGAGTCCTGCCGGTAGTTCATCATTATTCGAATGTTTTTCCGTATCGTCCGTAATTTCGGTAAAAGCAAGGTCTATTGGCTCTTCTTCAACAAATGTGTCGGAATTTTCTTGATGCGTTTCTTCTGCGGGGATGTCATCCGAGAAAAAATCATCAACATCCAGCGACTCAAAACTGTTTTCGTCAAGCGCGACATTGGGAGAATCACTGTCGGTATGCGATGAAGCGGGTGTTTCCAGTGCTATTTCAGTTGAAGTATTTGTGTCGTCCAATTCTTCAAGTTCGGGTATTTCCGTATCGGCAGCCATATCCGAAAAAGAGAAATCATCATCAAAATTCGTGCTGTCTTGCTCTGAGCCTATGTCGGAATTGCTCGTAAATTGAGAATCGTCTGAATCGAGCGGTTCATTAATATCTTTCTTTTTCTTAAGCCATACACCATACATATCCAATTTTTCCGTACTTTTACTGTTTATAGAAAAATTAGGATCATATAAATCATCGGTTTTGTTAAAATTATCCATAAAAATTTCTCCACAAGGGCGGCGTCATTATATCATGTATCGGCATACCCTGTATATAACATGAGTGGAAGTCGTGCCGAGAGTTTCTAAAAACTCAGTATTTGCAGGTACTTCCCTACCGATTTTGTCGGTGTCTTCAACTTTCTATTGTACCTTATTTCAAATAAAATTCAAGAAAATATTTATTTTGCCGTTATTAAAATCGAGTATGAAATTTTATTTGAAAGCTATTACGCCGATCTTCGTATTTGCGTTTTTTTATAGTTTTTTGAGTATTTGTTTGGGGGCACGCGGTTTTTTTGCACGCCAGCAGCTGAAGCGACAACACGAGGCTCTTGTACGGCATGTGCAGCTTCTGTCTGATATCGGAGAAGATCTGAATATCCGTATCGCGAATTTGTCCTCCGATCCTCAGACCATCGTCGTGTACGCGCATGAATTAGGATATGTTCAAAAAAATGAGCGGCTTATCAAATTGATGAACTTTTCCGGGGCGGCGGAGCGTACCGAGGATGCCGGCGTTGTGTATTTGATAGAGGCTCCTCGCTATTTGCCGGATACTGTATGCAAAACGATTGCAGTTTCCATGAGCATTATCGTAATTATATGCGAGATGATTGGAAGTAAAAAAAATGCGCATTCAAAAAAAAGCTCCTGATTCGATGGATGTTGTTGCCGCGGAACTCAGGCGTGGCAATATTGCGGTTATCCCGACGGATACGATTTACGGTTTTTCCGGTTTGATCGGCAAGACTGCCGAAGCAATTGCCCGCATTAAAGGAAGATCGGAAGATAAACCGTTTATCGCCCTCATCGCCGAACCGGCGGATATTTACCGCTATACCGAAATAAAAATTCCCGAACATATTCTGAGCTTGTGGCCTGCGCCGCTGACGCTCATTGTCCCATTAAAAGGGAAAGGGCAGGGGACTCAAGCCTTTCGATGTCCCGCAGATGATTGGTTGCGGAGTGTCGTCGCTGCGGCGGGGGATGCGGTGTATTCGACAAGCGTCAACCGTTCGGGAATGCCGCCCCTTACCGACATAGATGCTATTTGCTGCGAATTTGAAGATTCCGTTTCGTTAATTGTCGATGCCGGTAATCTTGAGGGACTCCCTTCTACTCTTGTGGATTTAAGTTCCGGTACTCCCCGCGTGCTCCGCCAAGGTTCTGTCGTTATTGATTAATAAGGATAATCGCATCAAACTGTTTTGCTGTATTTCCCGCAGAATAAATAGGCTATATCTATCCGTGCGGATGGGCTTTGTGGTACAGCTCTTGGAGCTGGGCTGCCGTGATGTGGGTGTACCGTTGGGTAGTCGTGATATTGCTGTGCCCCAACAGTTCCTGTACGACTCGTATGTCCGCTCCGCGGGTGATGAACATCGAAGCAAAGCTGTGCCGGAAGGCATGCGGCGTCAGTTTTTTATAGTTCGGGAGAAGGGCGGTGTACCGGTTGATGATGTACCGGATGCCCTGCGTTGTAAGCGCGCCGCCGCGGCAGTTTAAAAAAAGCGCGTCTTCCGCAACCGAGGTTTTTAAGCCGTCCTGTTCTTTTAGGTAGGCAATCAGTTCCGCCCGCTCCGTCAAATACTGCTGTACCGCTTCCCGGGCAAAGTCCGCAAAGAACACCTTGCGTTCTTTGCTTCCTTTTCCTTGTACGATTGCCCAGCTGCAATTTCCCTTTAAATCCGTTATTTTGAGCCCTTGCAGCTCCGCCGCGCGGCAGCCGGTAGAGTAGAGCGATGAAAAGATCGCCGCATCGCGGGCGTACCATAAAATACCCGCTTCTTTGGGAAATTCACAGAAGCGTTCCGCTTCGTCGGGAAAGAGGAAGCGGGGCAACTTATCCGGCTGTTTGAGGTTGCGGACAACCGCGGCGGGGTTCGTGGTGCAGAGCCCTTTCTGCAGGGCATAGCGGTACAGCCCTCGTACGCAGGAGAGGGTGCGGTTAATGCTTGCCGGTGCAAAATGCCGGTTGCCGAGGTCTGCAACAAAGATGCGTACCTGTGTTCTCGTAACCTTTGTAAAGGACAACTCATTGTCCGCAAGCCAATCAGAAAAAAGTTTGAGGTCGTTCCGGTAGGCTTCAATGGTTTTTTCCGAAAAATGCCGCACCCCTGCGCTGTAGGTGAGGTAGTCTTCAAAGACCGTATCCATCGGCTAGTCGATATCCCGGTCTTCGATGCCTTCGACAACGCTGTGCAGGTAATCGCAGTCGGGGTTTACACAGGCTTTATAGCTTCCGTTCTTTTTATCGTATTTTTCAACCATGAACCAGCCGCATTTGGGACATAGTGCGTTGATAGGCTTAAAATGAGAGATAAAGTTACACTTCGGAAAGTTGGTGCAACCGAAAAATTCTTTGCCTCGTCCTTTTGCTCGCCGGGATACGATGTCTCCGCCGCAGCCGGGACGCGGGCATTTAGCCAATGGGATGGATTTGGTATTGCGGCATTCGGGGAAACCCTCGCAGGCCAAGAAAAAGCCGAAGCGGCCGAGCTTTTTCATCATTCTTTTGCCGCATTTTTCGCATGTAAAGTTTGTCGGCTCATCGAGGCTGCCTTTCAAACTGCCTAAATGCGCCATCACCGAATCCACCTGCGTGATAAACGGGGTATAAAAGGAGCCGATAATCTTTGACCAGTCGGCATTGTGTTCTTCTATTTCGTCCAGTTTTTGTTCCATACCGGCGGTAAAATTGACGTCGATCACATCTTTGAAGTTTGCGACTAGCAGATCATTGATTATTCTACCGAGCTGGGTAGGAACAAGCTGCTTATTGGAGCGGTTGACGTAGTAGCGGTCGAGCAGTACCGAAATAATCGGTGCATACGTCGAGGGGCGTCCGATGCCTTTTTGTTCCAGCATCTTAACGATACTTGCGTCGGTATAGCGGGCGGGTCCCTGCGTAAAGTGCTGTTCGGGAGTCAGACTGTCTACCGTCAGGGTATCGCCGGTTTTTAAGGCCGGCAACGCCTTGCCTTTTTCTTCTTTTGAAAGGAGCAGATTGAGCACGGCGTAGAATCCTTTGTCCGTTACCTTGGTAGAAGCCGTTCTAAAGACCGCATCTCCTGCGGAAATCTCATAGCTGAGCGTTTCGGTCTTTGCGCCGGTCATCTGGCTTGCAACAAAGCGCTCCCAGATAAGTGTATAGAGGCGCAACTGGTCGCGGTTGAGGTAGTCTTTCAGATAGTCGGGCGTATAAGTACAATACGTGGGGCGGATACCTTCGTGGGCGTCCTGTGCTTTTGCTCCGACGCTGTAGAAATTGGGTTTTTCCGGTAAAAAAGCGGGATATTGCTCGCCGATCCAGTTGCGCACTTCCGCAAGGGCAACATCGGAGATACGCACCGAGTCGGTACGCATATAGGTGATTAAACCGACGCGGCTTGAGCCGACGGCGATACCTTCGTATAGCTGTTGGGCAATCTGCATCGTTTTACGGGAGGTAAAGCCGAGCCGATTCGCTGCCGTTTGCTGCATTGTAGAGGTCGTAAATGGAGGTTTGGGATGGATGGTCTTTTGGGTACTTTTGATATCGGTAACCGTTGCTTCTTTTCCATTCAATACATCGATGATCGCCTGTACTTCCCGCTCGTTTTTAAGCGTCGGTTTTTCTCCTTTATATAACGCGAGCTGGGCATCGAAGGCTGTTTTTCCTTTTTTAAAGGCTCCTTCCAGCGTCCAAAATTCTTCGGGGATAAAATTCTCTACCTCCGCTTCCCGTTCGCAGATGAGGCGCAGCGCAACCGATTGTACCCGCCCTGCGGAAAGCCCGTTCTTTACTTTTTGCCAGAGTAGGGGAGAAAGGTTATAGCCGACAAGTCGATCGAGTACACGGCGGGCTTTTTGCGCATTGACTTTCGCTTCGTCGATATCCATAGGATTTTGCACCGCAGTTTTAATTGCCTGTGGCGTGATCTCGTTAAAGACGATACGATTTATCGGTACATCTTCGCATTTTTCCCGTATCGCATTGCAGAGATGATAGGCAATAGCTTCCCCTTCGCGGTCATTATCACTTGCGAGAAAGACGTGCTTGGCGTTCTTTGCATCTTGCTGCAGTTCCTTCAAAAGTTTTGCGCGGCCGCGTACGGTGATATATTCGGGTTGAAAGCCGTGTTCTATATCGATTGCGATACGGGACTTCGGTAAATCGATTAAGTGCCCCATTGAAGCCTTAACCGTATAGCCGCTGCCTAAGTATTTTTCGATTGTTTTTGCTTTTGCCGGCGATTCTACGATAATCAAGTTTGTTTTTTTCGTTTTTGTCGCGGTTTTTTTCGCCATTTATCGTGCTCCTTTCTCAAACAAAGGTAGTTGTATCTGCCCGTCTCTCTGCAAATACTGCAAGGTTGGGTTTGCCCATTCGCGTAAAAGGTCGCCGACATGTTCAACCGGAATTGCTCCGTCCTCAGCGAGCTTTTTGCAGCCGGTATTCTGCACGGAATCCTGTAATCCGGCATATACGCATACGTCGCGTCCTTGCTCGAGGGCAAAGTCCGCAGTAATGAGCGCTCCCGATTTTGCCGGCGCTTCGACGACAACGGTTGCGCGGGCTAACCCTGAAATAATCCGGTTACGCTGCGGAAAGCGATAGGCGAACGGCGGTTCCCCGGGCGCATATTCGCTGAGGATGCACCCGCCCGTTTCGAGTATCCGGCCTGCGAGCCGTGCATTGCTCTGCGGATATAACCGGTCAAGTCCGCATGCCAGTACTGCGGTCGTTAGGCCGCCGCCCTCCAAGGCGCCTCTGTGCGCAAAGGTGTCGATGCCTCGTGCCAGCCCTGAAATAACGGGGATACCGGCGTGTCCGCATTCGGTACCCAGCTGCAGTGCCGCTTTAATACCGTTCCCCGTCGGGCGGCGCGTGCCGACAATTGCCACCGCAGGCGTATCGGCTTGCGGTAAGACGCCGCGGTAGTACAGCAAAAAAGGCGCATCGGGAATTTCCCGTAGCAGGGGAGGGAAGTCGGAATCATCGTAGAACGTCATGTTGATTCGGCAATACTTCATCAGCGCCTCGGCTTTTTCCACTGCCTGCGGCAGCTGTTCCGGTTTATAACTGCGTGTACGGAGTGTCCGTCGTATCATCCGGCTGAGCGTATCTATTGAACTTACTGTAAGTGCTTGTAAAGTGTCAAGCGTGCGGGCAAGTAAAAGGCGCTCGCTCCCCTTTAGAAAAGAGCAGTACGAGAGTGCAATGTAGAGTTTTCGCCGTTCCGAATCGGTTTTTGTGTTCATTATGATAGGTATAGAATCCTATTACCTGCTCAATACATTGCAGTTGCCTAAGCGTTAGCGCCGGGCATTTTCTACAAAGGCCTTGTTTCGTTCGGCATCGGCGCGCTGTTCGGCGCTTCCGCTCGTTTTGATAATACGGTCGTAGGCGGCAATCGCTTTCTCATATTGACCGGTCATGTAATAAGCGCGCCCAAGGATAAATAGGGAATCCAGCGGTTTTTTTTCGCGGGCTGCTACCGGTTCCATAATCGTAATGGCATCTTCCGGCCGATTCAATTCAAAGACATAGAGAACGGACAGTGCATACACCGCCCGCGTATAGGTGGGGTCAAGCTCCACGGCGCGTTTATAGGCGGAAACCGACAAGTCAAAATATGCCCGCCGTTCGTCAAGGCTCATATTCGGGTAATCGAGGGTACTTTTTGCGATGACGGCAGCACATACGCCGATTTGATAAAATACATGCTGATTTTCGGGGAAATATTCCAATGCGCTGCGGAAGGCTTCCAGCGCTTTTTTGTACATCTTTTTATCCATGTACCGGCGGCCGAGAATTTTGTACCAAATGCCGATTCGCTGTTCCATCGTCAGGATATCATTCACCTTCCCCTGATATTTTTGAATTGCCGATTGTAATTCTTCTATAGAAGAGGGATTCTTGACACCCATCTCCATATCCTGCATCCGCCGTATAAAGGCGTTATCTTTACAGGCAACGCAAAGGAAAAGAACGGAACATAATAACCCGATATACGGAACTTTCTTCGATTTCATGTAAACCTTCCATCTTTGTGCGATATTTTAGCTTTGTCAAAATTTGCCGTCAGCTGATGAATAATGCGATTCATCTCTGGTAAACTATTCTTATATATCTTTGTTTGATTGTCAATATTACCGTTGCGGCAAGGTATCTGGCGCCGCTTGGAGATATCTTCTAAAAATCTAACCGAGTTTTTTTCAGATGCCCTTAACTTCTGTGTAAAATATTGCGATTCCTTTTCTTTTTTACTATAATGGACACTCAAAGTAGGGAAACACCGGTTAATCCGAATGCGAATCGACAACCCCGACGTAGGGCATCGGGATATTAAGCTTTCCGCACGAATCAACACGTTATTAGCGCACCCTCTCAAGTACAAAGGAGTTTTTTATGTCTGCTAAGGAAATACCGATTGAAGAAATCGCACTGCAAATTGTCCTTTCCGTCGGAATTATCATTATCGCTGCGAAGTATCTCGGTCTTCTTGCTAAAAAAATCAATATTCCGCAGGTTGCCGGAGAAATCGTTGCAGGGCTTTTCTTACGTTACCTGCCTTTTTTTCATAATTTCGGCGGTTCCGAACCGAATATTATCTACGCCGAAACCAACCAGTTTATCGAGTATATGTCCGAGATCGGTGTCATCTTGATTATGTTCTCTGCCGGTTTGGGGACTAATTTAAAATCGCTTGTTAAATCCGGCATAAAATCCACCGTGATCGCTGCCTGTGGTGTTATCGTACCGTTGATTTTAGGCACGGCTATGGCATTGGGCTTTTGGGGCTTTGACGGGTTCGGGACACCTGTATTTTATCAAGCTCTGTTTATCGGAACTATCTTAACGGCAACGTCGGTCAGTATTACCGTTGTGGCCTTAAAAGAACTGGGAAAGATAAATTCGGAAGTCGGGCAAACAATTATCAGCGCTGCAATCATCGATGATGTCTTCGGCATTATTGCATTAACGGTTGTACTCGGTGCCAGTTCCGGCAAAGGCGACTACCTTGGGCTTATTATAAAAACGGCAGCTTTCTTTGCCGCTTCGTTAGTTGTAGGTTACCTAATTTATCGAATTTTTAAATGGTATGATAATAGGCATCCGCATACCCACCGTATTCCGATTTACGGACTGGGAGTTGCTTTGATTTTTGCCTATTGTACCGAACGGTTCTTCGGCATCGCGGATATTACCGGTGCGTATGTTGCAGGAGTTGTGTTTTGCAACTTGCATGATGCCTCTTATATGGAACAAAAAATAGACATCAATTCATATATGTTTTTTAGTCCTCTCTTTTTTACTGCCATTGGGCTTAAAACGGACTTAAGCGGTCTGAATATGAGCTTGATATGGTTTTCGATAGCCTTTGTGCTTATCGGCTGCTTGGCAAAGATCATCGGCTGCGGCGGTTCGGCATTGGCTTTGGGCTTTAAGCGACGGGAATCGCTCCAGATAGGGCTGGGAATGATGGTACGCGGCGAGGTAGCCCTCATCGTAGCGCAAAAAGGGCTTGCTGTCGGTATGGTTAAGGCCGAATATTTTGCGCCGGTTATTTTACTGATCATTGTTTCTTCTATGATTGTGCCTATTTTACTCGGAAAAGCATTTTCGGAAAAAAATCTGCCCCCTGCAGGGACACCCGCCGTATAGCACATCAGGACGTATCCCATTTTCCTAATCATCGGGAAATGGGACACATAAGGCTATAGGGCGCAGTTGCTTATCGGCTTTCGTTCACAAAGATACGCGGAACACGCTTGTGAATGCCGCAGGTAATTTCGTAGGGAATAGTTCCGGCGATATCCGCCAGCGTTTGTGCGCTGTTATCCTGCGGATTCGGGCCGAAAATGCATACTTCGTCCCATCGCTGCACCCATGGGTGCGCGCCGAGGTCAACCATACATTGATCCATACATATTCTACCGACAATGGGGAAAAATTCGTTGCCGATGCGTACCTTCAACCCGGGCGAAAGCGCGCGGCGTAAACCGTCCGCATATCCGATCGGAAGCGTTGCAATATAGGTATCCTGTGGGGCTGTCCAGTTGCGCCCGTAGGAAACGCAGGTGCCGGCGCGTATTTGTTTTATCAGTACCACCTGCGTTACCAGTTCCATAACGGGTTTTACGTCGATAGCTGTTGCTGCGTTCTGTACGGGCAAGTAGCCGTAGGCAAGGAGTCCGGGGCGCACCATATCAAACCGAGCTTCCGGCAACAGCTGTACCGCACCTGAATTGGCAGCATGAACGAGTGGAATGTGTATACCCGTCTGTCTGATTGCTTCAACGGCATCGCTAAAACGTTCGAGCTGACCTTTTGTAAAAGCACGATCGGATTCGGAATCGGAATCCGCAACGGCAAAGTGCGTTGCGACGCCTTGTAGCCGCAAGTGTTTTGCCCGCACAATTTGAGTCGCTAATTTTACAGCTTCCGACGGCCTGCAGCCTATCCTGCTCATGCCGGTGTCCACTTTAAGATGTACCGCGACGGTTTTCTTTTGCACATCGGCTACGCGGTTAAGCTCATTGATAAATTCTTCGTCGATCACGAGCGGTTCCAGTTTATAGTCAATAATGGAGTCTATTTCTTCCAAAATCGGTAGACTGAGCGAAATGATGGGAGCGACAATGCCTGCCTCTCGAAGTTCTATACCTTCCTGCACGGAAGCGACGGCAAGATACGAAACCCCTGCTCGAATAGCTGCAATCGCCGTTCGTACGGCACCGTGTCCGTAGGCATCCGCTTTGACCGGTAAACATATCTTTGTTTCCGGAGCAAGGGTTTGTTTGATTTGGGTAATGTTATGTTTCAGATTATCCAGATGGATAATCGCTTTTGTTGCACGCATGGGCGGCATTGTACTGCAAACGGCAAATAATTGCAATTTATAAAAAAACGCCTTAATACGTTTACCCCGAGGCGCGCCCTTGACATTATTTTTATGAGTGATATACTAGCGGCGTATTTGTAAGTTTTAGCTAATTAGTTGAGGGCTTTATGTATATTACACAGAATAAAAAACATACCTTTGCCGCAATTTTGTTCGCTTTATCGTTCATATTTATTCCGGTTAGCGGACTGTATGCCGCAAATGACGAAGAGGTGCTGGATTCGTGGACAGGAATTGTAAAAAAGATGGAAGTGCATCTCAATAATGCTTACGATCTTTATACTCAAGGAAAATCCAAAGAAGCGTATGACGAAGTGAACGTTGCCTACTTTAGGTTTTATGAATCTAAAGGGATGGAAAAGATAACGATGGGGTACCTTTCTGGTGCCCGCAAAACAACGGTTGAAAATGCGTTTTATGAATATCGTCGAAATGTATACAGCGATAAAGACAACGAGATGGTAAAAGCGCATAAAGATAAGCTTATTGCAATGCTTTACCATGATGCAGCCGAGCTTGACGGCACGTTGGACGAAAGCGGCAGCGAGACTGCAAATACCGCTCAATCGGCAGTTGTTGCAACGTTTATTTCCTGTTTTGTATTGGTACTCCGTGAAGGTTTGGAAGCAATCCTCGTTATCGCTGCTATTATCGCCTATCTTGTAAAAACGGGAAAAAAGAAATATATCATGTCGGTATATGTCGGTGCGTTGGGCGGTATCTTGGTAAGTATTCTGCTGGCCTTTTTGTTCGGCGCTGTTGCCGGTGCTCAGAGCGGCATCGCTCAGGAAGTTTTTGAAGGCATCGGTATGTTTGTCGCAGTTATCGTGTTGTTCTATGTCAGTAACTGGATGCTTTCAAAGTCCGAAACCGAAGCATGGGAACGGTACATTCATAAGAAGGTTGAAGCATCGGTTTCTACCGGAAATAAATGGGTCTTAATTTTCGCGGCCTTTATTGCAGTTGCGCGTGAAGGTGCCGAGCTTATTCTCTTTTTCCAGGGCGTTCCCATTCATGGAACGAGCGGCCGGAATGCAATGATCTTGGCGATTGTGCTGTCAGCGATTGTACTGATTGCCGTATTCCTAGTATTTAGGTTCTTAACCGTGCGGTTGCCGTTAAAGCCTTTCTTCTTGGTTACCAGTATATTGATGTATGCGATGTGCTTTTCGTTTACCGGAAAAGGTGTGTCGGAACTGCAAGCTGCCGGTGTTGTCAATAAGACCGTTATTCCGTGGATGGGCTTTGAAATGGACTTCCTCGGCATTTATGCAACGTATGAAAGTCTCATTCCGCAGATTATCGTACTCGCGGTGATTATCACAATGTCTGTTGTGTATGCAAAAAAGAATAAACAACAGCGTGCTCAAATTGAAGCTGAAAAGGCGAAGATTGGGCAAAAGTAAAAAGATATAGGGCGATCTCAAAAGCAAAGTTTTTGCGATCGTCGATGACAACTGCTTTTGGGCTGCCGGATTGCGGAAAATAACCGGTGTCCTGCAAGGCTGTAATGAATGTGAAACAAAAAGAAAATAAAGATATTTATAGGAGGATAGTTTCAAAATGAAGAAAACCGTATCTTTTCTTTTTGCACTGATTGCAATCGCTTTTGTGCTTGCATCATGTGAAAAACCTGCGCAAAAGCAGGAAATGGCAAAACCCGCTGCAGAACAAAAAGCTGCGGCTCCTGCACCGACTGAAGAAGAAGCTGCAGGTTTTGATGAGTTCCCAATCGGAGACGAACAGGATGTAGGCCCGCTCCATATCGGTGGCGTTTACTTCCAGCCGGTTGACATGGAACCTGCCGGAAACAGCCTTTCCAAGAACGAAGCTGACTGCCACATCGAAGCGGATATCCACGCAAATGATGAGGGTAAAGCGCTCGGTTACGGCGTAGGCGACTTTGTTCCGTATCTTCATGTTAAGGCTTATGTTCAAAAGCAAGGCTCGAGCAAAGTGCAGGAAGTTGCATTTATGCCGATGAATGCCGATGACGGCCCCCACTATGGTGCAAACATGAAGTTCGAAGAAGGTCTCGGCAAATACAATGTCAAATTCGAAATCAAAGCTCCGGGTAACGATTACCTGTTGCACGTTGACAAAGAAACCGGTGTTACCGGCCGTTTCTGGACGGAACCGCTCGTTGTCGAATGGAAAGATTTTGAATGGAAAGGACCTCAGTGGTAAACAGTATGCAGTTTTAAGGCGGTGCCGGTTCATTTAAATAGTTAATCGGTATGTCTTACAATCAACCCGTTTGGAAACTTCCGTTTCGGGATAGGTTGTCTTGGAAACTGCTTTGCCACACTAAGCGGTAATCGTTATTCTTTCTTTGCAAGATACTCCTATTGAAAGGTATGTTTTGGGAAAGAGTGGCGGTTACCGCCGGTTTTTTCTTGGAGGTGTATCATCTTAAAATTTTATATAAGAGTTTTTGAAGCAGGTATCGCCTTTGCATTGGTGTTAGCCGTTGTATTTGCTTCATTTAAAACTCAAGAGTCCGAGAGAACGGAAGAATCCGAAAAAAAAAACGGCTTGTCGTTTTAGCAAGTATGCTGCTGGGCTTTGCCGGCAGTATTGTTTCAGCAATTCTTAGATCAATTCCCAACTATATAAATAGAACACGTTTCGCTTTTTGGTGCATGGTTCCTGTTACCATCGCACTTCTCTTTTTACTCATCCTGCTTTTTATTTCACCCAATCTTAAACGAAAGATAGCGCATATATATGAAAATCTTTTTAGTGCGGCAATTTTCTTGTATGCAGCCTCGATGCTGTTTTACTATCTTCCCGTTATCATCATGCTGGCAACCACATTGGTTAATTACGGCGAAAGCGCGGTAAGTACGATTGTCTTATTCAGACTGATAGGCTATGTACTCGGTATTGTGTGTATGCTGTGCGCCGGTTTAGCGATCTATAAAACGTTGATTAAATTATCGGCCATAGAACTCAAGGTATCGGTTGCCGGAGCGCTTTGCATTTTTGGTGTTACGCAGGTGGTTGTTATTTTACAGCGCCTCTATTCGTTGGGGATTATTCCTCGCAACGACTTTATCTTTGCATTCATTGCCGCGGTCGTAAACCACGGCAATTTCTTTACCTTTGCAATTATCCTATTCATTATGATTCCGCCGATTATCCTCTGGCGGAAGAACCGGACAATTACGGAAACGTATCACAACAATGCAGAACTGCGGAAACTGAAAGCGCAAAAGCGCAACGCACGCCGGTGGGCGAAATTTTCGCTGGTCTTGCTGATCGGTTCGGTTTTATCTCTGTCCGTTTTGCGGCACTATGTCGACCGAGAAGTTCCGCTTTCGCCTCCGGAAAATTATACGATTGCCGACGGTATGGCGATGATTCCTATTTCGGAATTGGAAGATGATAAGCTGCATCGGTATGCGTATACTTCGGAGCAGGGAATTGAAGTCCGGTTTATTGCCATTAAAAAGAGCGAAGGCTCTTATGGCGTAGGACTTGATGCGTGCGATATCTGCGGTCCTACCGGATATTTTGAACGGAACGGGGAGGTTATCTGTAAACTCTGCGATGTCGTGATGAACAAGGGAACTATCGGCTTCCCGGGCGGATGTAACCCTGTGCCGGTTGCGTATATCATCCACGATGAAAAGATCAAGATAAAGATAGCCGATCTCGAAGCGGAAGCGCACCGCTTTAAATAGGAATATCCAGATGGAGGTTCGATAGCAATTATGTTTTGGAGAATGATAGCCGGTTCCCTCTTCCGTCAGAAAGGGAAGATGGCGATGATTGCGTTTACCATTGCGCTGGGTGCGAGTCTTTCAAGCGCAATGCTCAATACGATGCTCGGAGTAGGGGATAAGGTAAATCAGGAGCTGAAAACCTACGGAGCGAATATCAATGTCGTGCATAAAGAGGCCTCGCTTCTCGATGATATTTACGGAGTAGAGTCGGGGAGTACCAAAAAGTATTTACGCGAGGATGAGCTGTATAAAATTAAGACTATATTTTGGGCGTACAATGTTGTTGACTATGCTCCGTTTTTAAACGTGTCCGTTGAATATAAGGGACAAAATAAGCCCGTCCGCCTGACCGGTACATGGTTCGATTATAAAATAGACTTGCACACCGGACAGGAAGTTATTACCGGTATCCGGCGGATGCGGACGTGGTGGGAAGTAACCGGTGCTTGGGCTTCCGATACCGATGATTCCGCCTGTATGATCGGCAGCCTCTTTGCGGGGAGGAACGCTATTCATGTCGGCGATGTGATCGAAGTAACAGGCCCTGCCGGAAGCGCATCGTTGACTGTTTCCGGTATATTCAATTCGGGCAGCAACGAGGATGAGTACATCTTTACACCCCTTCATACGGCGCAGCGCCTGTTAGGAAAAACCGATGTGTGCGAAAGCATTGAGGTAAGTGCGCTTACAACACCCGATAACGACCTCGCACGAAAGGCTGCGCGGAACCCTTTGAGTTTAACCATCAAAGAGATGGAGGTATGGTACTGCACCGCGTATGTCAGCAGTATCTGCTATCAGATTCAGGAAGTGATTACCGATGCCGTTGCAAAACCGGTGCGGCAGGTCGCCGAATCCGAAGGGGCGATTTTAAATAAGACCACGCTGCTGATGCTCTTAATCACAATTTTGAGCTTGCTCGCTTCCGCATTGGGAATTTCCAACCTTGTAACGGCGAGCGTGATGGATAGACGCGCAGAAATCGGTTTAAAAAAGGCAATCGGCGCGAGCAACACGGCGGTTACCGTATCGGTACTGACGGAGATTATGATTATCGGCTTAATCGGCGGAACAATCGGCTACTTTGCCGGATTGGGCTTAACGCAGATTATCGGACGGAGCGTATTCGGTTCGGCTATTCCTCCTGCGCCGATGGTGATTCCGATTGTCGTGCTTATCATCTTTCTTATCACCCTGCTCGGCAGTCTGCCTTCGGTACGGTATTTACTCAAGCTCAATCCTACGGAGGTGCTGCATGGAAAATAAAATGCACGTCGAAAGCGGAAAGAGCGGATACGGGAGTGAAACGCTATGACAAGAAATAGAATGTATTTAAAGATGATTACAAGCTCGCTGATACGCCGCCGTTCACGGATGCTTGTCGCGTTGTTGGCAATCGCAATCGGCTCTACGGTGCTGTCGGGTTTGTTAACTATTTACTATGATATTCCGCGCCAGATGGGGACGGTGTTCCGGTCGTACGGCGCAAATTTGATATTCCTTCCGGCGGAAAGCGAATCCAAGATTACGCAGGAGCAAATCGGCGCTATTAAGCAGGTGATTGACCCTGAGAAGCTGGTCGGTTTTGCGCCGTACATCTACCAGTCGGCAAAGGTAAACGAACAGCCGTACATGATCGCCGCGACGGATTTGGCAAGCGCAAAAAGCAATAGCCCCTATTGGCTTATTCGCGGGGATTGGCCGCACAATAAAAAGGAAGTGCTGATCGGGCACGAAATAAGCCGCAATATCGAGTTGTCGGTCGGCGATACCTTTATCGTCAATACGCCGAAGCCGAACGGCGATGTTACCGTCAACGAATGTACGGTGTCCGGCATCGTTACCACCGGCGGCGTAGAAGAAGAATTTATTTTTATGAGCCTTGAGGATATCAAAGGGATTATCGGGTATGATGATCAGTTTGATGTTATTGAATGCAGCATCGACGGCAATCAGGAATACCTTAAATCGATAGCCGACACGGTGTCGAAGCAGGTGAACGGTATTACGCCGCGGCTTGTAAAGCGTGTAACGGAATCTCAGGATGTAGTCTTAAACAAGCTGCAGGCGCTCGTGTGGATTGTTACTATCATCGTGTTGTTCTTAACGATGATCTGCGTAACAACGACGATGATGGCGGTTGTCGCAGAACGTAGAAAAGAAATCGGCCTTAAAAAAGCGCTCGGCGCTTCGAATAGCAGCGTCGTGAAAGACTTTATGGGTGAAGCGGTGATGCTCGGTTTAATCGGCGGTATCTTGGGTGTGGTATTAGGCTATGTGTTTGCGGACAACGTGAGTATCAGCGTATTCGCCCGCGAGGTTTCGTTTCCGGTGCAGCTCGCGCCGTTTACGGTCATCGCCTCGATTATCATCACGATTGTTTCCTGTTTATTCCCAGTACGCGCCACGGTAGACATTGACCCCGCTTTGGTTTTACGCGGGGAGTAGCAAAGGAGAATTATATGGATATTTTAACATTGAGCGGAATTTCAAAGATTTACGGCGACTTAAAAGCCTTGGATAATATAAATTTGACGGTAGAAGAAGGCGAGTGGCTGTCGATTATGGGACCGTCCGGTTCCGGTAAGACGACGCTGATGAACATCATCGGCTGTATGGATAAACCGTCGCTCGGCAAGATTGATTTGGCGGGGCAGGATATTTCAAAATTATCTTCGAAGGAATTAACCGTTGTCAGACGGGATACCATCGGTTTGGTCTTTCAGCAATTCCACCTCGTCAATTATCTTACCGCGCTTGAGAATGTGATGATGGCGCAGTATTATCACAGTATGCCCGACGAAGAAGAAGCGATGGAAGCGCTTGCGAGCGTCGGCTTAAAGGAGCGGGCAAAGCACTTGCCCAATCAGCTGTCGGGCGGAGAGCAGCAGCGCGTGTGTATTGCCCGCGCGCTCATCAATCACCCCAAGCTCCTGCTTGCGGACGAACCGATCGGCAACCTCGATGAAAAAAACGAACTTTTGGTTATGGAGATTTTTGAAAAGCTGCACAATACCGGCAGTACCATTATCGTCGTTACCCACGACCCCGAGGTCGCCGATCAAGCGGAACGGATGGTCGTACTTGAGCACGGAAAAATCGCGCGCATCGAAAAGATGAGCAGAACGCGACCTGTGCTGCAAAAATAAGATGCACAGGGAAAAACACATTAGGGGCTTTTTAGATATACTACTGATTAGTATTACTGCCATCTGCGGCGAATATAAAAAAGCGGCCTGTGGCGTGGATTATGGAGTGGTGTAAGCGATTGCACAAAGACTCCAATTATAGTAAACTGGCGCGCATAATCGGAAATCGCTAAAAACTGCTTTTAGCGATTTCCTAAAATGTGGAGAAAGTTATGAAATCCTCTTTATTTTGTGCTACAACCGCTTCACCAGCAGAAAAGATGTTGCGGTATGTTAAACCGTTTCTTTTTATGACGTGCCTTTCAATTTTACTTGTTTGCTCATGTAGTAAAGCAGAACAAAAGCCGCTCACAATGGTTTTTTATCCAAATGAGTCAAGCGAATCCATGAAAGATGCCCGCGCTGCATTCAAAGAAATTTTAAAAGAAGCCGTCGGACGCGATGTTGAAATTTTGACAACGACTGACTATAACATCGCATTGGAAGCGCTCGTTTCCGGTAAGGCTGATATGGCTTATGTCGGTGCCGAAGGGTACCTTACCGCACATAAACGGAACAGCGCCGTTGTTCCCATTGCAACAAATTCGGGACCCAGCGGAACGCTTGAAGATGCAAAGTATTACAGCTTCATTGGTGTACAGCGGAAGGATGCCGATAGCTATAAAAAGGCTGACGGCAGTTTTGACTTAAGCCTATTAAAAGGTAAAAGAATGTCGTTTGTGGCAGCAAGCTCTACCTCTGGGTTTGTTATTCCCGCACGTGTTTTGGCCGCCGCTTTTGCTCTTGATAATACCGACGATCTTATATTGAGCGACAAAGTATTTTCCAAGGTGCTATTTGCCGGTTCCCACCAGGGCTCACAGGTCAACCTTTTCCGCGGCGATGCAGATGCGGCAGCCTTTGCCATCCCACAGACAATCGGCGTGTACGAACTGCTCGAAGGGGAAGCTTATAAAACCGGTGCCGTCTACCGCGTAACCGTAGGAGCTGATGAACCTTTTACCTCCTTTGCAGGAAGTGAAATGACTGTAATCCGTTCCATTCCCGTCTTAAATGCACCGATCACCGTCAACGCAAATACCCTTTCAGCCTCGGACATAAAAAAGATACAGGATGCGCTGACGTCGGATAAGACAGCTAATAATCCCGGAATTTTTAATGTAAAGGATTCCGGTAAAAAAGGTATATATCCTAAGTATTCCGAAAAGACACGGCTGGTTGCTACCGATGATTCCTGGTATGATGAGATCAGGAATTCTACTAGGTAATTATAATATTAACTTATTTCGGCAGAAGCACCGGGGGTAAAATCCTCTGCATGAATAGGGTTTGAATTGTTGATTACCTTTAAAGATGTTTCAAAACAATATACAGGCGGTAGACGCGCATTAGATTCCATCGATCTTACGATTGAACAGGGAACAATAGTTTCTGTTATCGGATCTTCGGGAGCGGGTAAGACAACCTTTATCCGCTGTATTAATCGGCTTATCGATTGCACTGCCGGTACGGTTGAGATCGACGGTGAAGTACTGCAAAAAATGAACAATCGCCGATTGAAACAGCTTCGTAGAAAAATCGGAATGATTTTTCAAAACTATAATTTAGTAGAACGGCTCACCGTTCTTGAAAACACGCTCCACGGCTGTCTCGGTGCTTTGCCGCTGTATCGTAGCCTATTCGGGCTGTATCCGCAGGGCGAGAGGGCGCGGGCTCTAGCAATACTCGAAGAACTCGGCCTTTCGGATTACCTTTATCAGCGGTGTGCAGATTTAAGTGGTGGTCAAAAACAACGTACCGGCATTGCGCGGGCATTGATGCAACGTCCGGAAATACTCTTATGCGATGAACCTGTCTCTTCACTCGATCCGCAAAGCGCACAGGATATCCTTGATTATATTGAAAAGATAGTTAGAGCGCGGAATCTTACCTGCATTATGAATTTGCATCATGTTGAATACGCAAAGCGGTATTCTGACAGGATTATCGGTTTAGGCAACGGAAAAGTGGTCTTTGACGGAAAACCGGAAGAACTCTCGGAAAAAGCGCTGCACACTATTTTTTCTTCCGGAACCCATACCGAAAAGAAAGACGGCCATGAAATTTGATATTCCGATAGGTAGGCAATATCCTGCCTTTGAATCACATCAGCACCGGCAATCGCCTTCTTCAGAGGCTTTCTTCAAGAAAAAAAAACTAAGAACATTGACTATCTTTTTCACGGCTGCCGCGTTATATACAGCTTCGGCAATTATGACGGGGTTTACGGCATGGAATGCACTAACAGGGATTCCACGCGGACTATATTGGCTGGTAAGGAATTTTTTTCCATCGGCACAATCGATTTCTGTGCTGCCACTTATTTTTAAAACTTCGCTGCACACAGCCGTTATCGCGATAACCGCATCAACTACAGCTTTTTGTGTTGCCTGTATAGCGGCTGTTGCCGGTTCGCAAACAACCGGCCGCTTCCGCGTATTGCGTATTGTCTGTTCCGGTGCCGCATCTTTTTTTAGAAATATACCTCTTCCCGCATGGTCTATTCTATTGCTGTTATCTTTTAAGCAAAATGCCGTAACCGGTTTTTTGGCTCTTTTTTTTATTACCGCAGGACATTTAACCCGAGCTTTTACCGAAATTATCGACTCTCACGCCGAAGAATCGTATACGGCTTTGGAAGCAGCAGGCGTATCGTATATACCGATTATCATTCACGGCGTATTACCAAATGTCCTTCCGCTCTTTATTTCATGGCTACTCTATGCTATAGAAACCAATGTCAGAGATTCGGCATTGATCGGCATTTTGACGGGAACGGGTATCGGCTTCCTTTTTAATCTGTATTTTAAAAGCTTTCGTTATCCCGAAGCAGGTCTTATCATTTGTGTGCTGACGATACTCGTACTTTGCATCGACAGCATTTCCAACAGGGTGCGAAGGATATTACTATGAAAAACCATACCAGTATTGGCCGTTGCCGATTGCCGAGAAAAAAACAATATATGCCCTCTCTTGTATTTGCTGTTCTTTTCGGTATCAGTATTTGGGGATGTTTTTTGCTTGCGCAGGAAACAATCGATTGGAAGAGTTCATGGCATAATCTGCTTCACTATGGACGCATCCTTTTTTTGCAGCCGAAGCGGTCGGATCATTTACCCATCGGTGAACTTGCGTACTCACTCGGTATCAGTTTTGCACTATCGATTTTAACGACGATCGGTGGTGCCGCTATCGCTTTTTTCTTGGCTCTCGGAGCAGCTCGAAATATCGCTCCTTCGGGTGTCGTAAAAATAATCCGTATTATTACCGCAATTATCCGATCAATTCCCACAATTATTTGGGTGCTGGTTTTCTCGGTTACGATTAATATCGGTACCGATGCCGCCGTTATCGGTATGTGCTTCCATAGCATTGCTTATTTGGTAAAAGTGTTTTCGGAAAGCTTTGAACAGATTAACCGCGATACAATTGATGCTTTGCGAGCCTGCGGAGCGGGATTTTCCGGCATTATTACGCAAGCGGTTATCCCGGTTGCTGCAACATCCATTATTTCATGGACATTTTTCCGCTTCGAAATCAATTTTATCAATGCCGTCGCAATCGGCGCCGCCGCAGGATCGGGCGGCATCGGGTATTATTTATTCATGGCAGGCAATCTCTATTATGATATACGGGAAGTCGGCGTTATCACATACACTATTTTCGGTACCGTCATTTTACTGGAGCTGCTCTCTCTGCGTCTGCGGAAAGGAATCAAGCAGCATTAAAAAAATACCGACACTGTATAAGGAACCTCTAAAAACTGCAAACCTATCGGCTTGTTCTGTAAGGAAATGATTTGTCATATCCGCTAAAGCGGATTGCGAATCAGTTTTTAGAGGTTTTCCTTAAATTTAGTTGCGACGTTTAAAATTAAGTTATTATTGGATAAGACTTAATTTTAAACTTGTCGGGCATTTCTAAAAGCTAACCGAGCTTTTAGAAATGCCCATAGGGAGTTTTAAATGAAAAAAAATATAGCGCGTATCTTTGTATGTTTTTCGATGATATACACTGCTGTAGCCTTAGAGGTTAACGTACCTGAATTTAACTTCGGGATATTAGCAGGCAAGCAACCAAGCAGTTCGTCGCAATTCAGTATAGTCCAACAATCATCCATTAATTTCCGTTTACTTCACGGAGAACGTTTTTACAGCGACCTAAACCTTGCGCTCTATGTTCCTGATGTTCTGCGCTTTTTCCATCCGGAACAACTGTCGCGGATACCGGGACAATTTACTTGTGTTGATTTTTCTTTGAACTTTCCGAATTTTATAGGTCAGCCCCTGATTTTATCGGTCTTTACAGGACAACATCAGAGCCTTACGGGTGAACACTATAGCTTTGATTTTCTTAAGCAGCGTATGCGACCGGTAAAAATGTATGAAAACGATATTGCCGCACTTTTTACGCCGCCTCGTCCTCGTGAAGGCTTAGGTGTCAGTGCTGCAGGACTCATTTTAAACACTGGGTATGTAGGAGGCTCTTTCAGCTGGAACGGCGGAATAAAGGATAAACAAGAATACAGCCTATACGCACAGGGCGGTGTTTTCACAAATATTGCACTTATCAATGCAAACTTCTCCTTTCATATTAGTGATAAAGCGGCGAAAGTATCTCTTGCAACATCAGCTTCGGTACTTTTTACCGTTCATGATAATGTCGGTATTTTTACGCAGGTTGGGTTACATAAAACGAATTTCAGAAGCGCAACGCTACGAAAAGATCTTATCGGCAATATCTTTGCATTTTTTGAACCGCGTATTGCACTTGAACGCATGGACTTTGATTTTACATTCTTTATTTCCAAGATCCGAGACACTCAATCCGGCGGGCTTTTTCCTGTTGCACCGCTTATAAAGCCTTTTACTATCATTCATAATGAGCTATACGGCGGATTAAATATGTTCTTCGGTTTCGGAAGGATAGAATTAAATAAAATGCAAGGGGGTTTTCACAGTCTGATTGCACTGCCGATAACACGCCCCACGACTATGCCGCTATTAGTACTCGCCTTTACGCCGTTCTATACCCTGAATATCGGACCTTGCGATCTTGATTTCCGTTTTTCGTTTTACCCGCTCTTTTACGCTGCTCCTGCTTCTATGTTTGAAGCCAAGATAGCCCTGAAACGTAATTTATAAATGCATAAAATGCTACCCTTTATTGTAGAAAAATCATGAGCGGATATAAATGCCATTTTTGTGCCGAATGCGACGGATACGGCTGCCTTGGTGAACTGCCCGGAATGGGCGGCGTATTTCAAAGCGCCAATTTTATCAGCAACTGTTCTGCATGGCAGAAGTATTATAGCGATACCCTGTGCGATGATGTGCTACCTCCCATTAGATTGGCTCCTATTACCGGCGGTGTCGAAAATGTCGGCTATGGAGATGAAGCCGCGTTTTATTTCGATTTAATTGAAGCTTGTGCCGAAGCAGGATTCCTGCTCAGCATTGGAGACGGATACCCCGACGCAAAGATACAGGGAGGTCTTGCAGCCCTGCAGCGATACGGAAAAACCGGAGCGGTGTTCATTAAGCCGTATCCTAATCCCCGTATCTTTGAACGGATAGATTGGGTACGCAGCTCTGCCGATCTGGTAGGGATCGATATCGATTCCTATAATATTGTAACAATGCGTAACCTTGTTCAGCTTGAACAGAAAGATGCACAGAGCCTGAAAGAAATACAGCGGTATGCACAAAAACCTTTTGCAATTAAAGGAATATTTTTACCCGAAAATGTCGAGCTGGTAAAAGAGTTGCGTCCTGATGTTGCCGTTATTTCCAATCACGGTGGCAGGATAGAAACAAGGCGCGGCAGTACGGCGGATTTTTTAGCCGAGTACGGCAGTACGCTCCGTAAGTTTGCAGGCGAGGTATGGGTAGACGGAGGATTGCGGAGTCGCATGGATATAGTTACCGCAAAACGACTCGGTGCGGCACAGGTGATGATCGGTCGCCCCTGCATTACTGCACTGTTGAAAGATAAAGCTCAAGGTGTACGGGAGCTGTACCGTCGCCTAACTGTAGGTTAAACATATTTGCGGAAAATGCTTGTCAGGATAGATAAAATACTCGCTGCGAACGGATTAGGTTCACGGAAAGATGTACGGCGGCTTTTGCGTAAAGAAGATTTCCGAATCAACGGCACACGGGTAACCGATGCGGGGACGCTGCTTGACCCTGAAAACGATACACTTTCACATAACGGAGAAAAACTGTACCTCCGCACCTGTTGTTACCTTATGCTGAACAAACCGGCTGGGGTTGTTACTTCTACCTCCGATCCGCTGCACCGCACCGTTATGGAGCTGCTGCCGCCGCCTTTTTCTGCAATGAGTCTTTTCCCCATCGGACGGCTCGACCTCGATACCGAAGGGCTGCTCATCATTACCGATGACGGAGAGCTTACTCATCGGCTTACTGCCCCGAAATCAGCCTGTATAAAAAGCTATTATCTTGAAACAGCGGTTCCTTTCACCGAAGCCGAGTTTTACGTTGCCAAAACGGCCTGTGCTCAAGGATTATCACTCGGGAAAACTTTCACCTGTCTTCCTGCGATCTTTGAACGTACGGAAGCACAAAACATAAAAACGAAATGGGCATTTTTGATGCATATCTGCGAAGGGAAATATCATCAAGTAAAAAAAATGATAAAAGTGCTTGGAAATGAAGTGATCTACCTCAAACGAATTTCGATGGGGGGCGTTATGCTCGATCCGCAATTATCTGCCGGTTCTTGCCGCGAGCTTACCTCCGATGAAGTTACAGCGCTTAAGAAGATATAAGAATTGTTATTATTGCTGAAAGTATTACAATCTCTAATTGGTATAAAATAAAAACGCCATAGCAACCGTTGAAAACAACGATAGCATGGCGTTTAATTATGGAACAAGATATTGAAAAATTACAAAATGTACCGTTACTCCTCAGGTTCAAAATCGTCGGGAATATCAAGATTTGTGTATACGTTCTGGACATCGTCATCTTCTTCAAGACGCTCGACCATTTTTAATACTTTGCGGATTGTCTCTGCCTCCAAACTCATATACGTTGCAGGGACCATAGAGATTTCTGCAGAAACGGATTCAAATCCTTTTTCCTGTAAAGCTTCAAGCACGGAAGCAAAGTCGTTGGGATCGGTTGTTACCGTGATAATACCGCCTTCAGTCTGAATATCTTCCGCCCCTGCTTCCAAGGCTTCTTCCATCAGTTTTTCTTCGCTTACTACTTCGGCATCGTATTCTATAACACCCTTGCGGTTAAACATATAAGCTACCGAACCCGTCGCACCGAGGTTACCTCCATTTTTGGAAAAGAGGTTACGCACATTGGCTGCAGCCCGATTTTTATTGTCGGTCAGTACCTCTACCAATACCGCAACACCGCCCGGCGCATAGCCTTCGTACAACAGCTCTTCATAACTTGCACCGCCCAATTCGCCGGTACCTTTCTTGATAGCCCGTTCAATATTATCTTTCGGCATGTTAGCCGCACGTGCTTTTAATATCGCAGTTCTTAACCGCGGGTTACCGTTCGGATCCCCGCCGCCCATACGTGCAGCTATAGAAATTTCTTTAATAAACTTTGTAAACATCTGACCGCGTTTTGCGTCAGCGGCTCCTTTTGCGTGTTTAATCGTCGCCCATTTACTGTGTCCGGACATTATATACTCCCTCCGCCTTAAAAGGTTTAAAAACAAAATATGCGCAAAATTTATATCATATAAACACAGCTCTGTCAATTATACGTCTTTTGAAAATATGCGGGGCATCTACTGCGTCGCATCATTAAAAGTGTACATCCGTGTACACTTTTAATGGCGAATTTCGGCAAAGCCGAAATATCGCTTCTGTTTAAACCAGCGGCATCCGTGCCGCTTCTGCAATAAATCCTCAACGTGCAAAAAGCACGTCTCCGCTTTATTCGTGCGGAGGGTTTAATACCCGCCGTCCTCGGCAACGCTCTGCGTCGTAACAAAGGGTATTAAAGCCGACTGCAACCACCTTATGAGAACATACCGTGCGAAACGTTGAGCACGGTACCCGACGCTTGCGTCGGGGTTGTTGATTTTTGCTCGCGCCTTGAAATTACAGAACGGACAAGGATGTCCGTGCTTCCATACAGAAGCGAGTTTGCGCAGCGAAAACTTGTCATCAGAACGCCCAAGGATGGGCGGGGAGCTAATCAGAAGCAAGTTTTGTGTACAAAACTTGTCTTTTACCGACATACACGGATGTATGTCGGTAAAAAGTGTACACGGATGTATAACTGCTCAACAGGTTATTTGCAAAAGCGCTGGAAGGGCGGAAGGGAAACAGATGTCCATTTGCTGACGAGGTATCTACGAGGCCGGCATTAAAACAGTTTTAAAAATGCCTCTTCGGTGATAATCGTAGTGCCGAGTTCCTGCGCCTTTTTGTTTTTTGACGAACCGGAATCAGGCGTATTGGTTACCAAATAGGTAAGCCCCTTGGTTACCGAAGATTTTACTGTTCCGCCCTTGGCCTGCACCATTGCCTCCGCTTCTTTCCTTTTAAGCGTGTTCAACTCTCCGGTAAAGCAAAAGCTTTTTCCTGCAAGCGGAAGATTTCCTTGAGCGGAGACAGGCGCTTGAATAACGATAATCCCCGAACCGGTAAGGTGCAGCATTTCTTCCTTTGCATCGCGGAGGCCGAGCGTAAGCGTATGGGCAAGGACGCTGCCGAATTGGTACACGGAGGCAAAGTCTTCCTCCGAAGCTGCGAGTAGTTTTTCGAGAGTATCAAAGCCTGCATCAACCAGTTTTTCTACCATAATACGGCCGATGCCTTCAATATCAAAACCGGCAATAAAGGTCGGTAGGGAGATTTCGCGTTTGGCATGAAGCGCTCTGTACACTTTTTCCGCCGACTTTTTTCCCATGCGTTCCAAAGTGGCAAGTTCTTCAACCGTAATGGTGTATAAATCGGAAATAGAGCGGAGACGCTGTGCATCAAAGAGCTGTTTAAGGAGCGCCGTCCCAAAGTCTTGAATATCGAGGGTGTTGATCCATTTTTCTATCCGGTGATGAATAAGCTTAGGGCAAGCCGGATTGGGGCAGTACAGGCGGGTGCCTTCATCGCGGAGTTCAGTACCGCAGCTCCCGCATCGGCACGGCTGTTCAATGGGCACACATGACGCAGGGTTTTCGATGAGCGCTTCTATCTTAGGGATAATCTCCCCCCGTTTGGTTACCAGCACTCTACTGCCGATCTTGAGGTTCAGCTCCGCAATCATGTTCGGGTTGCAGAGGTTTGCCCGCTTAACGGTTGTGCCCGCCAACTGTACCGGATCGATGACTGCGATGGGGGTGTAGGTAGCGCCCGACTCGCTCCACTCGACGCTGCGCAATACAGTAACCGCTTCTTCAAGGCTGAACTTAAAGGCGATCTGTTTTTCCGGCCGCGCCCTACTGAGGTCTGCAGTATCGATGCGGTCGTTTTTAACGACAAGGCCGTCGATGTCGTAGGGAATAGTGCTACGTATATCCATAACATGGGCGCGGTAGTCGATAACTTCCCGGACGCCGGCGCACCGCGTAACCGGCACCTGTAAGAAACCCTGCGCTTCAAGCCAGTTGAGTTTCTCGGTTTCTGTGGTGAAAGGCGCCGTTTCGGTAAAGGGCTTTCCGACTGTTCCCGCGGCGGCATCGTAACAGATAATTTCGAGGTGCTCGCTGCCGCTGCCGTCCTTCCGCTTCATCAACCCGTTTGCCGCATTCCGGCAATTTTTTTTATCGGGATAAAAACGGCGTAGCACCTCTTTGGTCATCAGCACTTCGCCGCGGATACCGCCGGAAAAGGGAGCCGCTCCGGTAGGGGCGGAATCGCCTTTCAGCTCAAGCACAACACCCTGCATCTTTTTAACATTCGCGGTAATATCGTCTCCGATTTTGCCGTCGCCCCGTGTTACTGCCCGAACGAGTCGCCCCTTTTCGTATTGCAGCTCCATACTGGCGCCGTCCAGTTTATATTGTACCAAAAAATCGGAGAACGACATCTTTTCCGCCCATTTTTGGAAACTTTCGGGATCCGCTGCTTTTTCTTGACTCCCCATCGGGATAATGTGTTCCGCCTTCGGGAAGCCGTCAGCGCTGTCCTTAGGTACTGTTGCAAAAAGCGCATTCCGAGGGTCGAGACTGCGCAGCTCGTCCCACAATAAATCAAAATCCGCATCCGAAATTTCCGGTTCCGCGTTATAGTATAAGTCCTGATGCTTTTTTATCAGCGCTTCAAGCTCTTGTATCCGTGTATTCTTTTCCATATTGAAAACATACTATGTACGTAACAAAAATACAACCAACCATCTCTTTTCAAAAGGCTAACGGAAAACTCCTACTGATTAGTATCATTGCCGTTCGTAGCGGATATGAAAAAGCAGCCTAATGCGGTTGCTCTATGTAAGTGCTCCTTTCCAGAAGAATGCATTAGCCGGTCGAATTTTCTGTTCATGGATAAGCTGAGAAATAAGACTGCTAATGTCGCCGGCGCGCCAAAACGGAAGGTTTTCATGCAATATCCGAATAAGTTGCGGAACGGTGAATTTCCGTTTATTGGCTGTCACAAATTTGATTAGTTCCCGCTCGTCTTGCGGATACAGCAACGCGGTTCCGTTACAGATATCGCATCCGGAACAGGCGATACTTTCATCCCCTACATGAAGCGGAACGGCCCGCACTTCTCCAAGTGCTTCGAGCAGAACCTCGCGCCGGCAACGGCCGCTTTCGGCAAAATTGACGAGTATTTCAGCCCGCTTCCGCTGTTTTTCGGGCAACAACACAATCCTCGCTTTGTCTTCGGGGCTCCACAGCAACACGGCTTGCGCGGGGCTTCCATCCCGTCCACCCCTTCCTGCTTCCTGTACATAAGCTTCGGCCGTGGGCGGCGCATTTAGGTGGATCACAGTACGTACGTTCTTTTTATCGACGCCCATGCCCCATGCACAGGTCGTTACCAGTATCGCGCTATCGTGCTGATGAAACCATTGCTCCACCTCATCCTTTTCATTCCGTTGTAAGCCTGCATGATAAAACCGAATTGCCCGATCCCGCAGCGTATACCGTAAAAACGCAGCGGTTTGTTCCGTACCGTTCCGGGTCGCACAGAAAATAACCATCGGCCGCTGTCGCTGCATAACCTCTTGCAGGAGGGCAGGCGCCTTTACACGGCATTGTCGTACGTAATAGGCAATATTGGTACGATCCGATTCTCCACGTACCAGATGCGCCCGGCCGTCAAAGAGAACTTCGCCGATACGCTTTAATACATCGTTGCCTGCTGTTGCGGTAAAAGCGGTAACGGCAGGAGGTTTTAGCGTTTCGATAACCTGCTTGAGCGTTTGATAGGCCGGCCGAAAGCTGTCTCCCCACTCACTGACGCAGTGCGCCTCGTCTATGGCAAGGTGGGCAATGCCGCGCTTTGCAATACGGTTTAACACTTCTTTTTGCATCAGAATTTCGGGATTGGCAATGATGAGTTTTGCAGGAGGTTTTCCGTCCGTACCTTCGAGGCGGGCATACTGCGCGGCTCGTTCCTGTCCGCTTTGGCCGCCGCGGAACAACACCGGTTCAAGATTGCCTTCACACATCCGGCGCATCTGGTCGCTCATCAAGGCTAAAAGCGGATAGATAATGAGTGTCGGTTTATCCAACAGCAGCGCCGGTACCTGAAAACACAGCGATTTTCCCGCGCCGGTCGGCAACAAGACAATCTGCCTGCCCCGCAACACGCCGTCCTCGTCATAAAGCTCGCTTAAAGGTTCCCCCGTACCGGACAAAAAGCAATCCTCTGCTTGCGGTAGCCCGGTTCCGACCGGCGCTGTAGAAATTCCAGCCGGCTCTGTGGCATATTGTCCATATTGCGGTTCGGTGTGCGACGCCGTAATACCGGCCGACGATGTGGCAGCTTCGGCCGCTTCGGCAGCGTGTACGGCATCGAGGATATTGGCAATTACGAGTCGCTGCCATGGGTATAACGTCGGAATCCCGAATACGGTCTGTGCGCAGATAGAAACGGCATCGGCTGTTTTTTCCAAGCTGTATTCGGGATTATCCGATTCAAAAATCACGGGACAGCTTTCCGTATCGGGCAGCGCCGTCTCCGGTTCAAAAAGATAGGGGATTTCGCCATCAGGCGTTTTGTTGTTGATGATATTCATACCATATATATGCGTCACCAACAGCAAAATGGCTTACAATTTTGCAAAAAAAGTAGGGAAGGGGTTATCGAAAAAGTAACCGACTTTTGAGACATCCCCGTTCTCTTTCGATTTATATTTATTCGGCGATAATTGCCTCAAGTGCAGTTTGCATCATTGCAGTGAACGATGTCTGACGCTCTTCCGCCGTAGTTTCCTCATTGGTAACCATATTATCGGATATGGTAAGCAGTGCGAGCGCCTGCCGTTTGTACTGTGCGGCAAGGGTATAAAGCTCGGCGGCTTCCATTTCAATCGCCAAAAGACCGTACCGCGACCAGAGTTTCCACGTTTCAAGCTCGTCATAGAACACATCAGACGAAGCGATAGGGCCAACCAAGGGGTTATACCCTAAGCGGACAGCCGCATCATAGGCATGCTTTAAGAGTTTCCAGTCCGCTGTCGGGGCGAACTGAGTTCCGCGGAAACGGAGCGTATTTGAACCTGAATTGGTCGCAGCGCTCATCCCGATAATCAACGAACGAAGCGGAATCTCTTTTTGCAAGGCTCCCGCAGTACCGATACGGATAGCTTTTTGCACGC
Source organism: Treponema sp. OMZ 906 (assembly GCF_024181185.1). Taxonomy (NCBI): domain Bacteria; kingdom Pseudomonadati; phylum Spirochaetota; class Spirochaetia; order Treponematales; family Treponemataceae; genus Treponema; species Treponema sp. OMZ 906. Next base: position 976,702 of record NZ_CP051196.1, read on the forward strand.
CGTATTCACGGAAAAGCTCGTTCACATAGATGGAAATAGAAGGCTGTCCCATGCCGGTTCCCTGCACGGAAACCTTTACACCTTTATACGTGCCGGTAAACCCGTACATACCGCGGACTTCATTGTAACAGCGCGCATTTTCTAAAAAATTTTCGGCAACAAATTTTGCTCGCAGCGGGTCGCCCGGCAGTAAAATCCGTTCGGCGATTTCCCCTTGTTTTGCTCCGATATGAATACTCATCATAGACTCCTTATTCGTGCGGAGGGTTTAATACCCCGACGCTTTGCGTCGTAACAAAGGGTATTAAAGCCGACTGCAACCACCTTATAGAACATACAGTGCGAAACGTTGAGCACTGTACCCCGACGCTTGCGTCGGGGTATGTTGATTATCAAAACTATCAAAAAAGCAAAGAGATGGGAACTACCCGAAAACTAAAGTTTTTGGATAGCTTCCGCAAAAATTTCAGTTTTTGCAGATGCCCTATAGATACTGTCAAATATCATGAATGCAGCCATCAGTCTTTCCACGGAAAAATAAGATTGCGAATAGATCGGCTACCGACCGTTTCCCGATCTTCCGCCAGTAACTCATCCCACGGTATGTGTTTCCGCGCAGTTTGAATCGGTATTTCGGGATGCTGCTCCATCCAATCGTATTTATACATTCTCAGTCTGAAGGCATTATTCCATGCAAGCAAGAGTCCCGAAAAACCCGGTGCCAAAAAAGCTAAGAATGGGGTTATTATGATGAGGACAGCGCTGTACAGCAGCATAAAAAGTGTAAATCCTGTATTATCAAAAAAAACGATAAAGCACTTTTTAAGGCATTTACAAAAATTCGATTCCAACCGGCTCCGTATCGGAAAAAACCATAAAAGCGACAGCTGTATAACCGCAAAAATCCATACAACAGTAACACCGAGAAAAAGGCCGAGAAAATTTTGAAACGAAAAATAATAGGGGACAGCGACTTCGGCAACGATCCAACAAAAACTTTCGATTAGTGCAAACAGAGCACCATGCCGCCATGTGCGTCTGATTTCCCCACCGATTTCTTTAAATGAAAATGATTTATAATCGGCAATATGGGACATCAAATTAGAGACGGTTAAAAGCAGTATGCCTATCAATATGATACAAACAAACAAGCACAATACAGACAACACGAATATTGATGACAGCAGGTATGCCAAGCCGAAAAATAAAAAAACAATCAGTATAACCGCAATATTGAAAAGAGCGAGCAGAAGAAAATTGTCCCACCCGTCAAAAAAATTTTTTTTGAGAAAGAATCCGATCATGCAGCGATAGTAGCACAAAAACCGGAATAATACTATCCATACCGCAGGGGTGTCTCCTCAATTGGTGAGATACCGGCACTGTCCTAAACATGCTCCTTGTGTTATAATCGCTCAGCATAATTTTATAAGGAGCAAGGAGTCTCTAATGAATACACCGGAAATGAAACAATTCACCGACCTTCCCTACACGCGACCCAACATGGAGGCATTAAAAACGGCATTTAAAAAAGCGGAACGGCAATTTGAGGCGGCACATTCGGCAGCAGAGCAGATTGCTCTTATCGACGAAGTGCAAAAACTCAAATCCCATTATCAAACCATGCAGACCCTTGCGGAAATACGGCACAGTATCGACACCCGAGACGGTTTTTACGATACCGAAAATACGTTTTTTGATGAATCAAACCCGTTTTATATCGAAATGACCAATAGCTTTAATAAAAAACTGCTTGCCTCATCGTTCCGTAAAGAGCTGGAAAAAGAACTCGGCTCTCATATCTTTGCAATGACCGAACTTGATATGAAGGTGTTTTCACCCTCTATTATGGAAGATTTAGCGGAAGAAAACAAACTTACCAGCAGCTACGACAAACTGATCGCTTCGGCAGAAATCGAATTTGCAGGAGAAAAACGCACGCTCGCGCAGCTGACTCCTTTTATGCAAGATCAAGACCGTGCAACACGGGAAAAAGCAGCACAGGCCTATTACGGTTTTTTTGCAGAAAATGAGGCAGAATTCGATTCCATCTACGATAATTTAGTCAAAGTGCGTACCCGTATCGCAAAAAAACTCGGGTATAAAAACTTCGTGCAGCTCGGATATGACCGGATGGGCAGGACCGACTACAATGCCGAGATGGTTGCTGCCTATCGGAACCAAATCTACCGTGAAATTGTACCGATAGCCGTTGATTTACGTAAACGGCAGGCAAAGCGCTTGGGATTGAAACAGCTGTACTACTATGATGAACCGCTTGAATATACCACCGGCAATGCGATTCCCCACGGTAATCCGGATTGGATTTTGGCGAATGCTAAAAAGATGTATGCGGAACTTTCCCCCGAAACCGATGAATTTTTTACCTTTATGACTTCGCATAACCTACTCGATGTGCTTGCAAAAAAAGGAAAAGCAGCAGGCGGTTATTGTACCACAATTCCCGATTACAAGGCGCCGTTTATTTTTGCCAACTTTAATAATACGCAGCATGATGTGGAGGTGATGACCCATGAAGCAGGGCACGCATTCCAAGCCTATCAGAGCCGTAACGCCCGCCTTTTGGAATATGTATGGCCGACCTACGAAGCGTGCGAAATTCACTCGATGAGTATGGAATTCTTTACATGGCCGTGGATGAATTTGTTTTTTGAAGAGCAAACCGATAAATTCCGCTTTACTCATCTGTCCGGAGCGCTCCTGTTTTTACCCTACGGCGTTACGGTAGACGAGTTCCAGCACTGGGTATATGAACATCCCGAAGCAAGTCCCGCAGAACGAAAGGCCGCATGGCGCAGCATCGAAAAAAAGTACCTACCTGAACGGGATTACAGTGATAACGATTTCTTAAACCGCGGCGGTTATTGGATGCGCCAAGGCCATATCTTCAGTACGCCGTTTTATTATATCGATTACACACTTGCGCAAGTATGCGCATTGCAATTCTGGGCAAAAAGCCTTTCCGACCGCAAAACGGCATGGGAAGATTACCTTCGCCTCTGTAAAGCAGGCGGCCGCGACTCATTCCTCCGTCTTGTGGAACTGGCAAATTTAAAGAACCCCTTTAAAGACGGCTGCATTGCTTCCGTTGTACCGGCGTGTACGAAATGGCTAAATAATATCAATGATACCATATTGTAATGGTTGACTCGACAAAAAAACAAATATACGGTATGCTTTTGCATACAAGCTTTATTATTAGGAGAGCATCGTTATGAAAACTTTACATTGCGACATTTGCAAAAAAGAATTGGTTAATCCTATAGCCGGAAGAACCTATTGGCATATCCGCGAATATGATATTTGCGAAGCCTGCAAGGACGCCATCGAAGCAAAGATTCGACCGATTGTCCGCCAGCATGCACCCTATTCCCAAGATTGGTATGAAGATCAACTGATATCACTGATCGAAAAAGGAGTGGCTGCACGCCATCCGTAAGAGGATTTGCGGTGCAACATTGTATTACTGAGAAAATGAACGGGAGGCCATTCAAATCGAATATGATAGAAAGGTTTGAATGCTCTTCTGTTCTACAGTACTATCTCGATAGATTGTAATGTGCAAAATAAGCGTTGTCTATCGTACCATTTTATGGTATCCTAGCTAAATATGGCTGTCTTACTGTTATTTTGTATTCCGCTTGTTTTTTTCTCTTACTCCTTTCAATTAGAGGAAAAAAATAAGCATATCTTTATGTTCTTTGTCGGTATTGCAGCGACAACACTGTTCTCACTGGTTGTGTCTTTTTTTTCTGCAAAAACGGATCACTATATCGGTTCGTTAGGAAGTTATTTCTTTTATTTCTTTTTTGTGGATACCTTTATTCCTTTCTGCATTGTATTATTGATCGCCCTGATCTTTTCCGGTTTTAATGCTTCGGTGACCCCTGCAGCGTTGTTTGGCCTATTTACCGTAAAAATATATCAGCAATTGTTCCTTGCAAGCACACATCTTCGCATCACGCCCATTGTACTTAGCATTATTCTGTATGTAAGTGCCCTTTTTATTCTGGATGCACTCTTACGTTTTTGTGCCGATGTTACTTTCTATTATGCTATCGCCTGCGCCCTCGTCTTTCTTCTATTTATAGGAATCCTTATACTAGGTACTTTTGCACTGGGGTTTTATTATTTTAAAGGAACTCAAATAATCTACGGTTCTATTTTAACGGGTATCGCTTTAATCGGCACGGTACTGCACTTTATAATATACCGACAGGGAAATGCCGGCTAAACAGTCAGATAAAAAATATAAAAAAAGCGTCTAACCCTTGTATATTTTACTTAGTCCGCCGATACTGTAGACAGAGTTCTTCATCCGCTGCGGAATTGATGCTCTGTTAGGTTTGGGGATTACTGAATTATTTGACAAAGTTTTCTTTTCAGACTATAATGGGTATGATTTCTTAGAATATCGGCGGAAATAAAAGGAGTTGTGAATGAAACAAGGCGTTGTTATTACGGTCTTTGTTCTGATGTTTGCAGTCGTTTGTACTCCATTGGCAGCGCAGGATAGCGGTGTTAATTATCAAACGTACATGGTGGAGACTTTTGACTCCCCTGAATCATCAGAGATAACATGGAATGCTATTGGAAGCAAGTTTATCACCGAAGGTTATCCTATTTTAAAGTATTTTGACGGAATGCCGAACGCTCTGCGGGTTATGCAATCCGATTCCGATAAAGAATACAAATTTTTAGGAATGCAGTTTAAATTTAACCGCCAAGGCGATAACTGGGTCGATCTCTATCCGACAAAAAGCTCAGGCGATAATGCCGCTCCTTATGAAATCCCCTTAAAAGGGGTTGTCCAAAGATTTGATCTTTGGGTCTGGGGCGCAGGCTATGCGTATGATCTTGAAATTCTGGTACGCGATTGCAATGGACGGATACATACATTACCGGTCGGAACATTAAATTACCATGGATGGAGAAATTTAGCGGTTACCGTTCCCACAAATATTCAGCAGCGGTCGCGCTATTTATCACAGCTTAAATATATGAGCTTTGTCGCATTTAGAATCCGCACTCAGCCTACGGAGAACGTTGATGACTTTTATGTTTTCTTTGATGAATTCAAGGCATTAACAAATACTCGTACTGCTTCTTATGACGGCTTTGAGTTAGAGAACGCCAAGTTTGATGATGCCGATTCTAATAAGGAGGGCGGAAAATAATGACAAAAAAATATTTTACCGTAGCAGCATTATTATCAGCATTATCGTTGTTTGCATTTGCCCAGGAGAATACCCGCGATGCATCATCCTTGGATCAAGTAGATCCTTCCCGTATCGGCGTTGAATCTGCAGAGCAGCGCTTAAAGGAAGTGTCAGTCGATAAATTTGAAAATGAAGGTTCTTGGGTTTGCTCCATGTCTTCGGACGAAGGCGTTATTCAAGGCCGTTTGTTTGACGGTGCTCCCAAACAAAAGAAAGCAATTCCGGACGAGGAAAACCTGAATCTCCCTGACAGCAAAGTTTACGGTACAAAGGTGTCCTTCTACCGCCGTGGTTATAACAGCTTTGAAGTCCGTGCCGTCAAACCGATTCCGGTCGAAGGTATTACTAAAACCGTCAGCGTTTGGGTTGTCGGAAGAAGTTATCCGCATGTTTTAAAGCTCATCCTTGAAGACTATATGGGACAGCGCTTTGAACTCTATGTAGGAAAACTGAATCATGCAGGATGGAAATTGATGACCGTTGCGGTTCCCCCACAGAATGCAGCAGGAACGGGAATTGTACAAAAGGATTATCACTACGGCACCAGTATGGGTCTAAAGATTGTAGGCTTCCGTATTGAGTGTAACCCGTGGGAAGCGTATGGAAATTACTACATCTACTTTGATGATCTTCGTGCCGTTACCGACCTTTATGAAGTTGATCTGCGCGACGATGACGATATGAAAGATAGCTGGTAAACCACTGCTTTAACTTGTATTAATCGATTGGAAACCGGTACCTATTCGGTACCGGTTTTTTTATACACATGATAGCGCCCTGCCTTTGTATAAAAGGCTATTTTTTGACATTTTTTTAAAAATGATAAGATATATGATGCATAGACTCCGGTGCCTAATTTCCTTATATCGGTACTGATAAATACATCGGGCAGCTTTGTCATAAACCGAGCAGTCAAGCTATCGATACCGTGAAACTCCTCCTCCCGATGTATCTTTAACAACTTTTTATCGATAATACGTGGCCTTTTATATCTGCTTCGCCCCTTCTTATCATCTATTTTGATAACTTCGCAATCGATATACAAAATCCGTATCGTAAGATTCGGATTATCGAGACAGTGAACGATCCCTAACAGTTCCCTAAAAATCTGATAGAAAGTGCCGTGTTTTGGGCTTTTACGGCAGCTGCGTTTAGAGCCGTCTTCGTTAAGTGTCAGAATATAGGCATTTTGGATGATTGGATACACAATTTGGATAGGATACAGCGGTAAAAGTTTTTCCAATTTAATCCGCAACGCGGAAAGCTTGGAGGTTTGTATTTCTATTATCTCTCCATCGTCGTAAATATCACAGATGAAGCCTTTCAACGAGGTTTCTTGTACGGCACTATCACTGCTATACAAGTCTTTTAGGGTACGGTGCAGGTGCGTTTCATTATAGGTGTTGATCATTCGTTAGACGTATGCACGTAATTCAGCAGCATCCAACTGTTCCAGTGCGTAATAGGTTGCCACAATACCTCTTTCTTCGCGGGTACGTTTTCCGCATACCTGATACACAATCATCTTATTTGTCGGGAGTGGCGGCATTAACCGGTTCCCGTTCATATCGTACAGTGAACCGACCGTTAAAGTACCAAAAATTTCCTGTATATCGCCATCGGGGAATACCATATAATATTCATAAAGTGTCATACCGATACTATAGCAGTTTTTTTTAACACCATACAAGAGCAGAAGTGCGGTCAACTACATTAAAAATTTTATATGCACTTGACGAATATTCGATTAATTTGTATATATAGCGCAATCAAAATATAAAGTTCCCTGATGCGTTGCATCAGTGAATCCCGCATTTTTTTATTATGGAGTCTACTTGTGAAGAAATTTTCAATCATTTTTCTTTCTACCCTGACTGTTCTGTTCTTTTCAGCATGTAATAACAATTATCCCACGACCATCCCTGTTACGGGCATTGCTCTTCGCTCCGGTAAAACTGCTATTTCTGTAGAGAATAGAGGTACCCGTCAAATCGGCGCGTATGTTGTGCCCGAAAACGCAACGAATAAAAATCTTACCTATAGTTCAGATGATGAAATGATTGCGTCTGTAAATGACGAAGGGTTGATTACTACACATAATGAAGGAACTGTAAATATTACCATAACAGCAGTGGATAATCCGGCTGTATCAAAACAAGTGACGCTAACCGTTACAAAAGCTATAGTCCGTGTTACTTCTATTGAGTTCAATCCGCCGCTTCCCGCAGAACCGATTGAGATGTTTCTCAACGAAATGTATAAGTTCGATGCAAAAGCAATGCCTGAGGAAGCTGAGAATAGAAAGCTTAAATTCGATACATCTAATTTCAGAGTAGCATGGGTGGAGGATATACATAAAGGTTGGATAAGAGCTGACGGCGAAGGGGAAGCAACGGTAACTATAATCGCCGATGATAATCCTTTTGTTAAAAGAGAAGTTCGTTTTAAGATGATACGAAAACCTGCCGGTTCTTCAATTAGCATAGAAACACCGCCTAACATAGAAACACTGTCCGTCTTGTGTGAAAGTGATGAAGGAGATGTCTCCTTTACGGTAAAAACGACCAACGGTAAGCTTGCGTATACCCCTGAAGTTGTTGGCGGCGGAAAAGAATGGGTGACCTCTGTTCGTAAAGACAATACAGATGCAAGCACAGATACGGTACACTTGCACCTTAAGAAAAATAAAGCCGTGTGGTACAGGGATGCATATATCAAATTTAAAGATACGAGTACACATAAATATGTTAAAGCTGCGGGTAAGGATCTGCAAGTAAAAATCATCCAAAAAAGGAATGAGCACCCGGTTGTAACGATAAAATGGGTACATGGAATAACGCCGCCTCAAGATGCAGAAAAAAGACAGATTGAAATTGGTGGTACGGGAACCTATCACCAGATGCCGTACGTCTTTACTTGGGACGAAACAGCGGGTACCACATTTTTTAACACACGAAAAATTACCCATACGTTTGTTCCCTCCGGGGGGTATCACGGTCCTCGTCCCGATGGTAATCAATGTTGGGCTAAAACTGATGCCAATATGCTGCATTGGTGGTTTGTGCAAAATAAAGACAATATAGAAAAGTACATAGAAAAGAACGGTATAACAGGCGATGCTGTAAATATGTATAAACCCTATTACAAACGCGGGCTTGCAGATGATGAAGAAGATCAAAAAAGCTCCATAGCGAATCTCTTTCGAGAGAAGTGTAAGAATTCAGGAGGGAGTCCTGCTAGAGGGCTGCAGTGGTATCTCTTCGGATTAGATGACTTTGAACTGCTAAGAAACAAAGGCTACTCTCCGGCATTATTTAAAGACGTATTTAATCAAAGCAACACACCTATCGAATGGGTGACTATTCGTACAAAAAAGGAGTTTGAGAATACGCTTAAAACCGCACTTAATTCTAAAAAAGCTGTTGGGCTGAATAGATATGGGGCTCAGGACAATACCCAACACGCTATAACGCTGTGGGGCGCTGCCTTTGATGAAGATGATAATATTATTGCTATATACGTTGTTGATAATAACGATGTACCCAATAGAGTGTTCACGTACGGTATACGGTATCAAAACGGGGTAGATATCTATGCAGAGCCGGAACCTGATCCAAATAATCCGCTTCGCGATAATCCATATTTCTTTAATTATAGCAGTAATAGCCTGAGCAAAAATCACTGTATCGGCGAAATAATCACCCTGGATAAAGGTGAAGCACAGTGGGCAGAATGGAAGCGTAACAACCCCTAAGCAGCCTTTACAAGTAACAATTCCGCAGTGGTAATAACCAGACCTAAGGGAAACCTCTAAAAAACTGATTTATAGAACAAGCGGTAGGTTTGATGTTTTTAGAGGTTCCCAATTGCTTATATTCTATAATTGCAACTTCCTGCACCGATGTAAAACAATGCGCTTTTCAATTACATGAGAGAAAACCTTAGCAACTTTAGCATTGGGAAAAAGTATCGCAGAAATAATGATATTGGTATCTACGAAAACTCTCAACGTGTTTTCCTTAATTCTTTGATGTATGCAACAACATCATCTTCCGTTTGAAAGCCTTCTTTTTCTGCCTCTCCTCGCATTTGAGTTTGAATATTTGACAAAGTTATTTGAGAAGCATTTGCAATATACACTTTTCCTTTGCTTTCTTCAAAAAGGACTTTATCGCCGCTTTTTAACCCAAGCATATCTCGTATTGCAAGAGGAATAGTGATCTGCCCTTTCGATGTTACTTTCGTTATATACTAACGGAGGAAATGCCATCAATCGACTGTTCAGCGGCACGGGCGGAGGCGGATATCCCCTCTCAGGTGCTATACATCCGTGTCGTATTCGATATGCTCCATCAGTCACTTGATGACACAGGTTATATATTGTATCATCAAGATATGATAGGCAAGGAAATTATGAAACACTTAAAACAACATGGGTGGGTTCTTGATAGAATAAAAGGGAGAAATATGACGTACTATTGCACATTAAAACAGGAAGATAATGTCTATCATTTTCCTGACTTACCGGAAGTGTTTATTTGGGAATACTGAAAAAGGAGCCTTGGAGATGGCTGCAGAAGCATTAAATGGAGTCTCGGAAAGTGAGACCTCACGGGGAATATCGATGCCGCTGCCTGTATTTCGTTCGGAATATGCTGTAGAAGTTGAACCGAACATTGCATTTGCTCTTATGCTGCGTAAAAGACGAGGAGAAAAAACTCAAAGCGAAATAGCCGATAAGCTGAATATTTCATATCAGCAATATCAACAATTGGAGAATCCGAGAAAAGCGAACCCGACGTTGCGGACAATAGCAAAGTTACAAAAGATATTCGATTATCAATTTGTAAGTTTTTAAAAATCTTTTTTGGCATGGTGTAGTGGTATATTAATCAATGAGAATTTATCATAAAAGAGAACTAGGTCTATGATTATCGATTGAATGAGAGAGGGCAATAAGTGAATAAACCGTTTAGAATTTGTATCGTATGTATGAGCTGTATAATGCTGTCCGGTTTGATTGGATTGTGTACGAATCTGATTAATGCAGTTATAAGTCCTGAGTATTTTATTAACATAATGCATTGGGAAGAGGTCGAAAATCTCATCAGGTCTGCGGGTGCACAAGGACTATATCAAGGGCTTGGACAGGGGCTGTTTTTTGCATTAGTATTTTCATGTGTGTATATTATCTCCAATAATGCGGAGCTGAATATATCGGCGGTATTAAAGTGGATTGTATGTATGGGGCTCGCTTCTATCGGATTGTGGGTTATCGGGGGGATTATTGCCATAGCGCTATCCGCTTTGAGTCCGGAATTTTATAAACAAACATTCATAGGAGTTCCTGATGGATATGCTGCAATGTTCCGTTATGCTTGGGTAGGCGGTTCAATTTGGGGTATCACCTTCGGTGGCATTATCGTTATGATTATCGGTACGGTACTCTTTAGAAATATGAGCAAGCGCTGTAAAGGAAACCTGAAATGATAAACAGAGCGTCTGCATGACAGTGCTCACATATTGCATACACCGCCATCTGTGATGGTATTAAGTTTATTATATAAAACTATGCAGAAACTAATTGCTTATATTCCTTAATTCTTTGATGTATGCAACAACATCATCTTCTGTGCGACACATAAACTCACGTTCAGCGGATGCCATTTACACAAATCTTTTTACAGGATTGATTAATAATCACCTGTAGTAATAGCTTTCCTTAAAATACTATTTATTTTTGTTTGATAGCCTTTACCTCCTGATTGAAGTGCTGCAAGAATATCCGCATCGATCTTTATAGAAATTGTTTTTTTAACGGGCGTTACATTCCAATATGCTTCATGCGCCGGTCTGAGTCTGGCTATTTGTGCCTTTGTCAGTTTGGGGCTATCCTCATCATACGATATAGGGTGATTTTTTATTTCTTCCAATCTTTCAGCCGTTAATAAGGTATAACTTCGGCGGCTACAATAGTTAAAGCAGTGCAAAAAGCCGCCCACTTATAAAAGAGAGAAAGACAACACTCAATTTGTTTTCCGGCAAAAAGTCCCCCGTATCTCTTCAAGCTCTGGTATAAATAGTAAGAAAATAGTATACTACTCATATAGGTAACTATATGAGTATAGATAAGCTATGAGCGGTTCTTGATATTGGAGTGAGAGGTTTATCTGATGAATGTAATAGAAATAAGCAATGTAACAAAAAAGTATAGCGAAACAACCGTTGTGCATTCGGTTTCTTTTTCCGTCAAAAAGGGCGAGATATACGGACTGTTGGGAAGAAACGGCGCCGGTAAAACGACGATAATGAAGATGCTGTTAGGGCTTGTAAAACCGACGGAGGGGCAAGTCCATATCTTAGGCAATGATACCAATACCGGCGAGGGAAAAGCCATATTACGGAAAGTCGGCTGCATCATAGAAAATCCGGGGTTTTACGCCAATTTAACGGGAACTGAAAATTTGCACATTTTTGCACGGTTAAAAGCGCTTGACGATGAGGCCGTACAAAAAGCGCTGGCGTTGGTCAATTTACCGTATAACGACAAAAAACTCTTTTCAAAATATTCACTGGGAATGAAGCAGCGATTGGCGATTGCCAATGCCGTTATGCATAATCCTGAAGTGTTGATACTGGATGAACCTATTAACGGACTTGATCCTATCGGTATTGCAGAGGTAAGAAAACTGCTTATCGATTTAAAACAATCCGGGGTGAGCATTTTAATATCCAGTCATATATTATCCGAAATTGAAAGTTTGGCAGACCGCATTGGAATTATCAATGACGGAAAATTGATTGACGAGATACATATCGCCGAATGGCAAAATAAAACCGAAGGCATAAAAATTTTTGTACAGGATACGGAGCAGGTAAAAAAAGTTCTTCTTAAAGAAGGTGTAAAGGAATCGGATATCATCTGTTTAGCGGACGGTATTACGGTAAAAAGCGATATCAGTGTTGCACAGCTTAATACAATTTTTGTCGGTAATGGCATAGAGGTGTCCGGTATTATGAAAGAACGGATGACGCTTGAAGACTATTTTAAAAAGGTTACGGGAGGTCAAGGAATTGGTTAATGTGCTGGTATCCGAAATACGGAAAAATAAAAGATCAAAAGCGCTCGCTATTTCCGCACTATTAATTGTCGTCTATGAAGCGATTACCGTTTTTTATACGGTACGTGCGGTAGGCTTATTTGACAATTTTATGTACTTGTATAAATTTTCGTTGAGCTATATGGACTTTCTCATTCTACCGATGATATTGCTGTCGTTTATAACGGCAATTTTTTCTACTGACTATAAAAGCGATACGATAAAATACTTATGGACAATTCCGGTATCAAAAAAACGGTTTTTCTTTGCGAAAGCCGTATATGTGTTATTGTTGGCATGTATGTTTATGACAGCGGTGTTTGTCATCACCTGCGTTGCGGGATACTGCAGCCGGTTTCGATCCGGTATGACGGCGGCACTCGTTTTACGGTTCTTTTTGCTGTGTGTTTTAAGTTCAGTCTTTGTAACGCTGGCTATGCTGCCTGTTTCGCTTATCACCGTTTTTACAAAGGGGAATACCGTTATCACGAATTTAGCGGGAAGTATATATGTAATTGCATCTTTTTTATCGATGAGATATTTACAAGGGATCAGCCCATTGGCAAGTGTGCCGCATATTATCTGGTATAAGAATTTTGAGGGTGTACAAAATAATCCCCATATCGGTTTATTGCTGATCAATGTGATTGCCGTATTTATACTCTACCTGATTGCATCGCTGATCATTCTTGAAAAACAGGAAGTATAGGCTTATGAGAATGATAGGAATGCTGTGTTTTGAATTTAAAAAGCTGAAACGGAAAAAGTTTTTTTGGATACTACTGCTTGTCATTATTATTTCTGCCGTTATACAGGAGCTTATGGGAAAGAGAGTATATAATAATGTTGCGTATGGCGAAACATTAGGATTTTTCTTGCATAACGGTCTTATCGTAAACAGTTATTATTTATTCATACCGATTTTTTCGTTGATAGGGATGGAATTGTTTTTATTGGAAAGACAAAATAATACGCTTATCAATATATTAACGGTGCCGATAACAAAAAATATTCTTATTACGATCAAAACCGTTGCGCTCTGTATCATTGCTCTGTTATATACCGTACTTACGTTTCTTTCGATATGTCTGTTGGAAACAGAATTTAACCTGCATACTATACGGACCAATTTTGTATTGACTCATTTGGCTGTTTATATCATTCACGGCATCGTGTGTACTGTCATAGCGATGATGATAATCGGTATTATGCTGCATTTTAAGCAGAGTGCACAGGCAGCTGTAGCAGTAAGTTTTATTGCCTCTTTTGTCGGAGTTTTTATATCTCAAACACCGCTTCCATATCTTTATTGTGTTAATGCAATGTTTTATCTATCCGGTGCCGCTCAATCAACAGGTTTTGAAAAAATGATTGCCGCTATTGTTGTATTGATTGTGTGCGGAGTGACAGGGCTGTTATTTAATACGCTGTCGAAAGAGGAATGCTGAGATAAGCAGAAGGGCTGATGTCATTAAGAATATACATTCATGTACATCTGAAGATATAGATGAAAATATCAAACGCAGATGCCCCTCCGGCGCTCTGCATCGGGGTATGCTGGTTTACCTGCGGCATTGCATGCCTCACCCAGTTGTTAATAAATTTAAATTCATTATTTGTCAAGGAGAGTATGAAAAAGCTAAAAAGCAATGATCTAGCCTGCTTAATCCTTTAGGCATGTAATCGGAACAACAAACACTCCGTCCTCTCGTTTATAGGCAAATGGAGCAACTCCGCATAAAACCATCAAAAAGGCAGGTTTCTTCATTTTTTCCGTATCAATTTTTGACGTTAATTTCAACAGACTTTCTGCGCCTTCATTGATCGACTGATCCCCTCCCAGTTTTACCTCAACCAAACCATAGCTGCCGTTTCTTAAATGAATGACAGCATCACATTCAAGACCTGTCTTGTCTCTATAATGATATACACTGCCATCCAATGCATCGGCATATATTCTTAAATCTCTGACACACAAGTTTTCAAATATCAAACCCATAAGCTCCAGATTATTGACCAGATCCGTTGGACCAAGTCCAAGTGCTGCCACAGCTATAGACGGATCCACAAAATACCTAGTATCAGAAGTTCGAATAGCCGTTTTTGATCGCAAATTCGGATTCCATGCAGGAGAATCTTCAATGACAAATATTCTTTTCAAAGCATTCAGGTACCCATAAAGAGCTTCCTTATCAAAGGTTTCTACATCATTACTGATTACATCTGATCTGATTGTTTCCAGAGAAGCTTGTGTTGCAACATTTCTAGCATAGGATTTTAGTATACGTTTTGTTCTTTCAGAATCTCTTTTTACTCTATCGACTCTGGATATATCATCATTTACAACGGCATCATAATAATCAAATGCTTGTTTTAATGCGACTTTCTTACCATGATTCAGAGCTGCCGGCCATCCTCCCCGGCAAATCAAAAAAGCAATTTCATCAATACTATGATTGTCCACAGTGGATATGTCTTTCTTATTAAACAGATCCATTAATGACACTTGGCCGGTGGAATCTTTGGATTCAAACAGAGACATCGGACGCATTTGCATACGCACGATCCGGCCTGTTCCTGTATGCATGCTCTCATCTAACGCAGCAGGAACCGAAGAACCTGTAAGAATGAACTGTCCAAATTCTCCTCTCCGGTCAACTTCATACCGTACGGCATTCCAGATATTCGTTGCTATCTGCCATTCATCAATCAAATGAGGAACCTCACCTTCAAGAAGATTTGAGGGGTTTATCCTTGCCATTTGCTGATACTGCTCCGTCATATCCGGACGATCCATCTCTATAACACTTTTGGCTATATGCTTTGCAGAGGTTGTCTTTCCACACCATTTAGCACCCTCTATAAGCACGGCTCCTTTAGATTCTAAATGGTCAAGTAAAATCTTATCCGAAACTCTTTGATAGTATTCTTTCATTGTAAAACCTCCGCCCAGCCTATATTCAGCCGAGTGTTTGGCTTATATAAAACCGAGTATTCGGACGTATTTTAACCGAGTGTTTGGCTTCTTGTCAATCCGGCGGACATGAAAATAGCATACACAGTGACGGTATTACGAAAGATTTTGGCGTATGGGATTCTCCAGATGAATTAGTGAAAAATCATCATACGGTTCTGAGCATTTGTTATCTGTCTTGATTGATAAGAATGCTAATTCAGAACCGCCAAGGATGTCATCGTTCACAAATGTACTTCCTTGTACATTTGTTGCCTAATAATAAAATCACGATCGTTTAATTTGTTTTTCATAAATGAGCTATGAAAAAATTCACGATTCCAAAGGAATGGAGAGCGATTGAATTAACTATCTTTTAGAAGAAACAAGCTTGAGCGTTCAAATGATACAAACCAAAACAATTTCAGCGACGGATGCTATACGGCGTATTTCGATTACAATAAAAATGTCGTAGACTGTTGACCGTATCAACGGTAATTTGGATTTTTCTCTTCTTTTTTCCGTAATATAGCCTTAGTGCAATAATAGGCAATAAAACAGCCGCATATATTTAATATTACCGAATCAATATCAAACGGACTATAAAACACAAAAGAGATAATTTCCTGTACAATCGATGTCATAATGATAATCGTATGTGCATTTTTTTGTTTTACCTTCCAGATTCCTAACAGTATTCCCATAGGAACAAGAAAAAGAATATTTCCGAAAAAAAAGCGGTATAGGATTGAAGGGGCATAATGTGTATAATTTTTTATATAATCTTGAATTGTAGTAAAAGGAACAAGGCTGATTAATTTATTTCTTCCCCAGCTTTTCATCAGCATTTTATTTGAATGCATACGCATTGAATAGGGATTAATCTTGATAGCAATCGATAGACTAAGAAAGCAAACATAGGCAATAACTTTTATATATTTTTTCTGAGAAAATACTTGCATATTCCAACCTCTAATAAAATATGGAGAATACGGAGGATCTGAAATCAAACCCTCCGTATTATTGAAATAAACATTAATAGCCAAAAGAATCGGATGATACAGAACCTAAAATATAAAGACCTGTATAAGCATCACCCCCCTCTTTTATAAAAATTATAACTCTCATATTTTCCAAGGTCAACAAGAAAATATAAAAATTTTTCAAACATCTCCGTACAAATCATAGCTACGCCTCTATTTGCGCGTTCCATAATTTTGTGTAATAGCCGGTTTTTTCAAGAAGTTCTGCATGCTTTCCTTTTTCAAGCAAACGATCTTCTTTTAAGTTGTCAAGTTTGTGAAAGAAACTTGACACGAATCCGATACACGGATGTGCACTTTCAGAACGGACACGGATGCCATCGCAACCAAATATACATCCATGTACATTTGGTTGCTTCGAGTTTTTCCTTGAGAAAAACTCGATTCTTCTGTGAACCACTGACATCCTGTCAGAGCAGTGAGTTTGCGGCACGCAAACTCACGTCCAAGCATTGACAAGGATGGCAATGCTTGGACATAGCGGAAGGGCAGAGGCGGATATCCTTTTTTCCGTTTGTTTTCCGGTATGCGGCAGTTTTGGAGCAGGAGCGGAAAAACCTGCCTCCGATGATGCAGGAACGGGAAAAAGATTGGAGCCGGAGACCGGTTTTTGCGCTGTTTGAACTTCTTCTGCTACAATGGTTAAAACAGTGCAAAAAGCCGCCCAAATATTGACATAATGACATAAAAAATTGAAACTACACAGATAAATAGATGGGTATCTCTAAACACTCAAGGTATAGTTTTTAGAGGTTCTCATATTTGCGTTTTAGTGAAAGAGGGGCATTTCTAAAGATTGAGTTTTTAGGGGTTCCAGATAACGCCTTTTATAGACAAGGAGTATGAGGTATGTATACACCGGTTGATCCTAAGGTGGATTTTCCGAAACAGGAAGAAGCGGTTTTGCGCTTTTGGGAAGACCACGATGTTTTTAAGAAGTCTGTTGCGCAGCGTGAGGGGGCTGATGAGTACGTGTTTTTTGACGGCCCGCCCTTTGCAACGGGGCTGCCGCATTTTGGGCATTTTGTGCCGAGCACGATTAAAGATATTATTCCGCGTTATCAGACGATGAAGGGGAAGAAGGTTGAGCGGCGGTTTGGATGGGACTGTCATGGGCTGCCGGTAGAAAACTTGATCGAAAAAGAGCTGGGGCTGAACTCGAAGACCGACATTGAAAAGTACGGTATTGCCAAGTTTAATGAGGCGTGCAGGGCGAGTGTGCTGCGCTATGTGAAGGAGTGGCGGCATACGATTAATCGGCTGGGACGCTGGGTTGATTTTGATAACGATTATAAGACGATGGAACCGGCGTATATGGAGTCGATTTGGTGGGTGATGAAGCAGCTGTGGGAGAAGGGGCTGTTGTATGAGGGGCATTATATTTTGCCGTATTGCCCGCGCTGTTCCACGGTACTTTCCAATCATGAGCTGAATCTCGGCGGTTATAAGGATGTACACGATCCTGCGATTACCATCCGCTTTAAGGCGCGGTATACGGTTGCGGGTACCCCTGCGGCGAAAACTTTTGCTGCGGAGCCGCTTCCGCCGAATACCTATCTTTTGGCGTGGACAACTACCCCGTGGACGCTGCCGAGTAACTTGGGACTTGCGCTCGGCGCAGATATAGACTACGTGCTGGTTGCCGATGAGGGGGAGCACTATATTCTTGCCGAATCCCGCTTAGCGGCGTACTACCGCGAACCGGAAAAATGCACCGTTATATGGAAGAAAAAGGGCGCAGAGCTGCAAGGTATCTGCTATGAGCCGCTCTTCCCGTATTTTGCGAATTTGACCGTAAAAGAGGACGGCTCTTCCGATGATGCAGGACGAGGTGCGTTCCAAACTTTGATCGGTGACTTCGTTTCGACGGAAGACGGTACGGGTATTGTTCATACGGCGCCGGGCTTTGGTGAAGAGGATAGTACGCTGTTTAAGGGAAGCGGAATACCGATGATCTGCCCGGTCGATGCTGAATGTAAGTTTACGACGGAGGTTCCGGACTATCAGGGGCGCTTTGTAAAAGATACTGATAAAGATATTATGGAGCGGTTGAAGGCTGAGCGGAAACTGGTGAAACGGGATCAAATTCTGCACGCCTATCCGCACTGCTGGCGCTGTTCCAGCCCGCTCATTTACCGTGCCGTCAGCAGCTGGTTTGTTTCGGTGGAAAAGGTAAAGGACGCGATGCTGCGGGCGAATAGCAAAATCAACTGGCAGCCTGCTCATATCAAAGAGGGACGCTTTGGGAAATGGCTTGAAGGCGCCCGCGACTGGGCAATCAGCCGGAACCGGTACTGGGGAAATCCGCTGCCGATTTGGAAGTGTTCCAATCCCGACTGCGGACACTCCCTCTGTGTGGGAAGCCGCGATGAGCTGAAAGAATTGAGTGGTGTTTATCCCGAAGACTTGCATAAGCACTTTGTTGACAAGATTACCATACCGTGTAAGCAGTGCGGCAAAACGATGTACCGTGTTCCGGAAGTGCTGGACTGCTGGTTTGAGTCCGGTTCGATGCCGTATGCACAAGTGCACTATCCCTTTGAGAATAAAAAATACTTTGAAGAGCACTTCCCCGCTCATTTTATTTCCGAAGGGCTGGATCAAACCCGCGGCTGGTTCTATACGCTGACTGTCCTGGCGGCTGCGCTGTTCGACCGCCCCGCCTTTGAGAACTGTATTGTCAATGGGCTGGTGTTGGCAACCGACGGGAAAAAGATGTCCAAGTCGCTGCGGAACTATACCGATCCCAATGAGGTTGTCCAGCAGTTTGGGGCGGATGCGCTGCGCTTGTTCCTGATGCACTCAAACGTGGTCAAGGCGGAGGATTTGAAATACTCCGATGACGGTGTGCGCGATATTCTGAAAGGTATTTTGATTCCGCTGTGGAATAGCTACAGCTTCTACGTGACGTATGCGAACATCGATGGTGTTACGCCGCCTGCCCATGCGAAACTCGACGGCACGGATGCCCACATCGCCGCCTTTGTGAAAGAGCTGAACAATCCGCTTGACCGCTGGATTCTCTCCGTAACTGAAAAGCTTGTGTTTGATGTAACGGCGGCGTTGGACGATTACGACCTTACGAAGGCGATTGACCCGATTGTTGCATATATCGATCAGCTGAACAACTGGTATATCCGCCGCTCCCGCCGCCGCTTCTGGAAGAGCGAAAACGACGGCGATAAGGCGCAAGCCTACGAGACCTTGTACCGCGCGCTCAAGAAGTTTGCACTGGTCGCGGCTCCGGTGGTGCCGTTTATTACCGAATCGATTTGGCAAAATTTGAGAACAGCTGATGATCCTCTTTCCGTACACTTGGCGGATTACCCCGTCTATGCGGAAGCGGCGCGGGATACCGAGCTTGAGTTTAAGATGGAGACGGTGCAAAAAGCCGTGTCAATGGGACGGGCGCTCCGGTATCAGTTCAATTTGAAAATCCGCCAGCCGCTCAAAGCGGTGGAAATTGTTACGAAGAACCAGCAGGAGAAGTCGGTCTTACGCGAAATGGAAAGCAGCATTATGGAAGAGCTGAACGTGAAAGAGGTAATTTTCCACGACAAAGAGGATGAGCTGGTTGAGTATTCCGCCAAGGCGAATTTTAAGGTGCTGGGAAAAGAGCTCGGCGCAAAGATGAAAATCGCAGCGGCTCAAATTGAAAAACTCTCTTCTGCGGAGATTGAAAGCCTCTTTGACGGCGCAACCTTGAGCATTGATGTTGAGGGGCAAGCCGTTGAGCTGACTTCCGACAAGGTGATCCTGAACCGCATTGAAAAGGCGAACCTCAAGGTGCTGAACGAAGGGACGCTGACGGTTGCGCTTAACACGCAGGTAACCGAGGAGCTGCTGCTGGAAGGCTATATCCGTGACCTTGTCCGCGCGGTGCAGAACTTACGGAAGGAGTCCGGGCTTGAAGTAACCGACCGGATTACGCTTTCCGTTTCCGGCACCGATACGGACGGGAAGAACCTCTTGCAAAAAGCGTTCGAGGCAAACAAGGACTACCTGATGAATGAGACCTTGGCGGTCGAGGCGGCCTTTGGGGAGACGCTGCCTGCAGGAAAGCCTGCCACCGAGCTTGACATGGGCGACGGGCTTTGCTGGCACATCGCGCTGGAGAAGGCGGCTGGAGTGTAGGGCTGGTAGAGCTTCTAAGATTGCAGAGTATGAAAAGAAGGGTACGAAAAACGCTATTGATAATAGCGCTGATATTAAACATAGGTCTCATTCCGCTGCAAGCGACGACGGTCTTTAACTTGTTTGATAGTACCCCCGCAATTTCAATAGTAGGCGGTGCGGACGGACCGACTTCTATATATGTTGGGCTAGACGCGTTTTTCCTGTTGATTTTCCGAACGCTTGCGGTGTGCATACATATTTATACGATCGGTATCCTCATCATGGCTCTTAAAGAATGAACATCACATGGCACGGGAAAGGGCTTGTCCTTTTCCCCCACCTGAATGGGACGGCGGAAAAAAGCCGGTTGTAACAACCTGCCCGCCGAGCTTGGCATGGGCGGCGGGCTTTGCTGGCTCATCGCGCTGGAGAAGGTGGAGGTGTAGGGGGGCGTGGTGCTGTAGTGTCTGTACTGCTGTGTAGGATAGAGGGCAGCCGCACCGGGAATATCTGGTGCGGCTGCCCTTGTGATCATTTGGTGGGCAGCAAATGATTTGTATTTTTATAAATTGTTATAAGAATTTTAAACTCGTTAAGGAAATCAACAAAATATAAATCCTTCGGATGGTCAGAATGAGCTATCTTGCTATACTGCAAAAGTCTTTAAAATATGATATAATTATCCTTATGAAAGTTTATCTTGATAACTGCTGTTACAATCGACCGTATGACGACCAAAATTATCTACCGATTTCACTTGAAACACAGGCAAAGTTGCTTATCCAATTTTTTATAACAGAGAAGCGCTTAGAACTTGCTTCTTCATTCATTTTAGACTATGAGAATTCTTGTAATCCGTATATGGATAGAAAAATTGCTGTAAAGAACTTTCTAGACGAGTATGTTTCTGATTATGTAGGTAGTGACAAATCAGAAGAAGTCATTACAAAGGCAAAAAAAGTGATGGCAACAGGGGTAAAGATGAAAGATTCTTGTCATATAGTTTGTGCTGAAATGATGAAATGTGACTACCTTTTGACTACAGATAAAGGCATGTTGAAATACAAAAGCAATACTGTGAAATTACTTAATCCGATAGAATTTATAGATTTGTTAAACGGAGGTAATGAGAATGATGACTGAAATGATTGCACCGCCGTCGACGATAGAGCTTCTTTCTCGCGGTATGGAATGTCTTGTAGAAGCTATGGGAGTTGTTGAGGCAGAATACTTTATTGCCGCTGTACGAAGAGAACGATTCGATTATACAAAATGGCAGCGAGATTATTTTGACAAGATAGATTTAAAAACTTTTGTTAATAATGCGAAAACCTATGCTCAAACTATGGGAAAGTAAAATCGTCTAACACCCGCTTCAAATCAGACATTTGTTTTGTCCCGAATGTTGCTTGTGAGGTCGTTTATAATGCTGTTTATATGCTTAATTTTTGGGTTATCTTTTGAAGTAAACTCGATATGAAGAAACTGACGATCTCGGATACGGTCTTAAGGATTTCTTCAAGCAAACCCACTGGCAGAATCAAAAAATAGGCGAACAGGGACGATACCGCATTGATCCTTCGATTATTCAACACATCCTCCATGAATCCGTTTTAAAGTCAGGTATTCAGAAATCAATCGGCTGCCACACTTTCCACCACTCATTTGCAACGTATCTACCGGAATCCGGTTACGATATTCGCACCATCCAAGAGCTTCTCGGTCACAGCGATGTTTCAATCGCTCTGGTCTATCCTCACGTCTTAAACCGCGGCGATCTAGGCGTTCAAAGCCCCATAGACAGGATGTGATTTATTCCTTTGTCCTGTTTAGTGAAGAGAGGTCTAATCTGTCTATTGCTGGTTTATTCTAGTAAACACTATGGTAGAAAGATGTGTTTTTTATTTGACAGAATGTATCAATTATGGTGCGTTTTAGATATGGAAGTCGAAAAGAAAATACAAGCAGATTTTTTCAAAACAGAGCAAAATAATGAACCTGTACGAGATTTCCTGAAGGCTTTATCTCCAGAAGACAAAAAATCTGTCGGTGCGGATATTATGGCAGTAGAAATGTCATGGCCGATTGGTTATCCAATAGTTAGAAAACTCGACGCTGATTTATGGGAAGTAAGAACTGGTATTTCCGACAAAAGAATTTGCAGAATCATGTTCACTGTAAGCGGAAATACAATGATATTACTAGACCTATTCGATAACTGCGTTGTCGAATAGGTCGCCGAGTTCTAAATCGCACAAATAGCACCCTAAAATGCAACAGTTGAACAAAGTGTGAACTTTGGAAACTGCTGCATTGATGTGCGGAACGCGCATACGTTAATACGCGATGTTTGCGAAGCAAACTCGACGTGTTTTTCAGCCGCGCTATTTCAGCGGCTGAAAATAAACCTACGATTTAGAACATCGCATTTCAAGGTGACCTGTTCAGAAACGGAAGTTTCCGAACAGGTTTACTCTATGCATTTGTAAAAAAGACACAGAAAACTCCAAAAGAAGATATGGAGTTGGGAAAGAAAAGAAGAAACTTGGTTTTAGGAGGTCAAAAATGAATAACGCTTATGTAGGAAGTTCCTTTAATGATTTTCTCGAAGAAGAGGGTCTTGCCACAGATATACAGAACGAGGCAATTAAGCGGTTGATTTCATATAATTTACTAGAAGAAATGCAGAAACAAAATATCAATAAAACTGAAATGGCTAAGAAAATGTCTACGTCTCGCGCTGCATTGGATAGGCTTCTAAATCCATACAATGATTCCGTGACACTTGCAACGCTTACAAAAGCTGCGAATGTTCTGGGGAAAAAATTAGTATTACAACTACAATAAAAACAGAACCCAACACGGTTTTCAAAGCCGACAAATGTGGCTATGCCTGTTTGCAGGTTAAAACAATGTTAGAAAGACTAAAAAAATATATAGTTTTTTAGAAGATAAATGAATAAGCATTAATCTATAATTTACAGAATCTCTTTTCATCTTGACTTTATTAATGTGTGCACTTATACTGTGTTGATAAGGAGCATTTATGAAAAATATAACGCTATCAATTGATGAAACTGTTTTACAGGCAGGGCGAGAATATGCAAAGAGACATAATATCTCCTTTAATTTTCTTGTAAGGAAACTTATTGAGCAAACGGTTGTTACCAATAAAGATTACTGGCTTCATGAGACTTTTTCACTTATGGATACATTAAATGCGGTGTCAAGCGATGAGAAATGGACAAGGGAAGAATTATATCGTGTCTAAAATATTTATTGATACAAACATACTTGTTTATACCCTTGACTCAAAAGATTTATATAAGCAAGCAAAAGCTCGAAAAATAATAGAGAAAGTTGTGAATTTACATCAACCGGTAATATCAACACAAGTACTTAAAGAATTCTATGTAGTTGCAACAACAAAATTAAAGGCAGATCGAATAATTGTTAAAAATATTATACACAATTTTTGCAATATGGAAATTGTTCAAAATGACTTAGAGTTGATAGAACAAGCAATAGATATTAGTGTAATTTTACAATTATCATTTTGGGATTCATTGATAGTAGCTGCTGCTGAGAAAGCAAAATGTGAATGCATTATTTCTGAAGATTTAAACCCGGGGCAGACATATCGTGGAGTAATGGTAATCAATCCATTTAAGGAAGAGTCTTTCTAACACCCGCTGCAACGCTGACAACGAGGATAGGCAAGGTTGCCGGTAAAGCGATGGTTAGTTATGGTGGCAGGTCACTGGCCTGCTTAATTTTACGTTGATAAATAATGTCGCAGGCGTTTTGTTTTATGGATGAAAATTTGTTTATAAGTTTACCGCCTTATGAAGGATTAAAGTCATATCGAATTATAAAATATGGCAATTTTAAAGAAAAATATCTTTGCCATAATAAGCGTTCGTAGTCGACAAGGCAAGTCTTTGCTTACGTTTCGGTTTATAACCTTATTGGTTTGACAAGATTTAATACAATAAGGAAAAATAAATGTCTAAAATTAAAATAGCTTTACTACAATTAATGCCGGGGAAGTCTCTTGTTGAAAATATGCATATCGGTATATCAGCTTGTCGCAAGGCAAAAAACATTGGGGCAGATATAGCATTGTTTCCTGAAATGTGGAGTATTGGTTACGAAATACCTAAATCTGTCAATGAATTAAAGAGTAAAGCAATTAGTAAAAATGATACGTTTATACGTTCATTCTCGGATTTAGCGAAAGAATTACAAATGGCTATCGGTATAACATTTCTTGAAAAATATGAGCCACTACCAAGAAACAGTATATGTCTGTTTGATAGATTTGGTAAAGAACTATATACCTATGCAAAAGTACATACATGTTCTTTTGGAAATGAAAAAGCTTTAATGCCCGGTAATGATTTTTATGTATCTGTATTAGATACAGAGCATGGTTGTGTGAAAATAGGTTCAATGATTTGTTATGATAGAGAATTTCCTGAGAGCGCACGAATACTCATGCTTAAAGGTGCAGAAATAATACTTGTACCGAATGCATGTCCAATGGAAATTAATAGAATTTCACAATTAAGAGCAAGAGCATTTGAAAATATGGTTGGCATTGCGACTGTTAATTATCCAAAAGGAAAACCTGATTGTAATGGTCATTCTACAGCATTTGACGGCATTGCCTATAACATTGATGAACCATATTCGCGAGATACATTAATAATAGAAGCCGGGGAAGAAGAAGGAATATATATCGCAACTTTTGATATAGAGGAATTAAGAAAGTATAGAAGTAGAGAAGTTCATGGTAACGCATACCGGCAGCCGACAAAATATACGATTTTATTATCGGAAGAGAAACAAGAACCGTTTATCCGTAAAGATTATAGAAAATCAGTAAACTAGCATCCGCTTTAACTTGACATTTCTGTGTAATGCAGGTTTAACAGACGATGGAATATCCGAAACTATCACTCAATTCATATTTTTTTGAAATAACGGAGGTAAAGAAATGTCAAAATCATTTTATTCGTGGTTGTCGCAGTTTAAAAACGACAGTACTTCTGTAGGAGATCTTGCACGAGATGTAAGGTTTGATAAAGAGTTTCCTCGTCATTCCGATTCCCGTAAATACTTAAGAGATTACCTTGAAAGTATGGGGGCATGTGACAGTACAATGAGCATTTTTGAAGAAGCTTTTAGTCACTATGAACAAGACGCAAAAAAGTAATTTTCCTCATGACATAGCGTACGATTATTCGTACGCTATGTACTCCGATGGAGGTACGTAAATGACAGCAATGACCGCTACGGCAGCGAGGACTAATCTTTATAATCTCATTGACCAAACAAGAGATTGCCATGAACCGATTATCATTTCCGGCAAAAGAAATAATGCGGTTTTAATTTCAGAAGATGACTGAAATGCTATTCAAGAAACCTTGTATTTGTATTCTATCCCAGGAATGAGAGAATCTATTATTGAAGCAAGTAAAGAGCCATTGGAAGAGAGCATTAAAGAGCTTGACTGGTGATGTGGACAGTAGTTTATTTAAAACAGGCGGCAAAAGATAGTAAAAAAATTGAACTGTCAAATCTAAAACCAACAGTAAAGCATTTAATTGAAGTTATAAAGAATAATTCTTTTGAAAATCCTTCGCCTTACGAAAAGTTAGTTGGAGATTTAACGGGAAAATACTCAAGAAGAATTAATATACAGCATCGTTTGGTATATGAAGTTTTTGAAAAAGAACATATAGTTCGTATTCTAAGAATGTGAACTCATTATGAATAAGCCTTGCTCCAGGAAGACGGCTACGATATTCGCACCATCCAAGAGCTTCTCGAACATAGCGATGTCTCAACCACTATGGTTTACACCCTCGTCCTCAACCGTGGCGGTTTTGCTGTTCAAAGTCCTATGACAGGATGTGATTTTTATCTCAATTTGGTGAAGATAGGCCTAATTTACTTGCTGTTTATTTTTCCGGTAGATACTTATAGTAGAAAGATGTGGCAGCTAGAATCTCAGTTTAGATTGCAAATTAGTGGTTTTATGATATTATAAGGAATAGTCGAAAGGGTGTTAGCAGGACACGCCGCTGGAGTGGAAATTTATAGGAAAAGAAATATGAAGTTGAAAAACTTAAAAATTATTTTTTGGGGACTATGTATCGCATTTTGTGCTTGCGAAAGCAATAAACTTGAAAACACAAAAGCAACAGATACAAGGTTAGCAGAAACAAAAAAAGTGTTAAAAATTGAAAACTACACTTATGAAGAAAATTCAGAAACAATTGAAATCATCAGTGGAATTGATAATAAGAAAACAATTTATATAAAAACCTATGATGATAATCATAATCTTTTGAAAAACTACTGCAAAACAGATGGATATTTTATTGAATATGAGTATAACCGGAATAACCAAGTCGTATATTCAAAAGATAATGGTGGAGACGGACATGAATACTTTTACGAATATGACTCAAATGGCGATATGACATATTTTCATAGCACGATTGGTGGTGAATCATATTTAAATTACCATGCAGAATATGAAAATCATAAATTAGTTCATAGATATAGTCAGTCAGTACTTGGTGAACATCATGAATGGTGGGCATATACAGATGACTTTAGAAAATGTACTTATAAAAATTCTCTAAAAGATGGAATTACATATTATGAATATGATTCCCATGGAAATAAAATTTATGAAAAAAGTTATTTAGGTGAAAATTTTTATGCATATGATGATAACGGTAATTTAATTTCGAAGAAAACAACCTATGAAGATGGAAAGACCAATACGACAATTTATGAATATGACACTATGGGTAATAAAATCTCTGAAAAAGACGGTCTGTTTGATACGTATTATGATTATGAATTCTATGACAATGGTAAAATAAAAACTATACTATCATATAGAAAATCATAACACCGTTTTCAAAGCTGATAAAAACTTTGACACCTCGTTATAAAGAGTAAAAAATCATATATTTTTTTTAGAAAATAAATGGATAACCGGTAGTCTATAATTTTAAAATACTCTTTTCATCTTGATCTTTTAATGTGCGCACTTACTAAATGCAGCGTCAAGCGATGAGAAATGGACAAGGGAAGAATTATGCTGTGTCTAAAATATTTATTGATAGTAGCTGCTGCTGAGAAAGGCATAAAACAAAACTCATAACAGATATGTTTCAACAGGAGTAGTCCGGTATATTTTTAATCTTCGCCAATATTAGAAAATTAATAATATTCTGATGATTTCAAATTGACAGTGTGTCCTCGTACGTATTATAGTGGGCTGGGATGGCGAAAAAACAACTAACTTTTGCGTCTTCTTCAAGGTTGAAGCATTCAAGATAAGGGGAATTACGTGCAAAAGCTTTACTTTTCTAAAATATTCGGAGTCGGCTGTATTATTGCGGCAATTATACTGGCGAGCAGCTGCGTATCACGTCCTGTTGAATATGATATACGAGCATTCGGTGCTGTTGGATCGGACGCCGATGTGTATATAGTTGCTCCGGTTATCGGGAATGAGTCACTTTTAAAAACTCTGTTTACCGCTTTTGTGCCGGAGAGAACCGCTTTGCAGTATTTGAACCGGACATCGGTACTGTATATCGGTGCAGACTACAGGATGCCGCCATCGGTAACCGTTGTTTCGAGCGGTTCTTATCCTGTCAGTTTGGGAGATTTGCTGTTTTCTAAAAAAGACGGTTGGGAAAAACGCCGCGCGGCAGCACTGAACAATCGCACCTATTATTCTTCTGCAACTGTGGATATAGTGGTTCAAGAAAAAATAGCCTTTATGTGCTTAGGCGACAATCAACGGGATTCGACAGCGTTTTTGCAGCGGATAGCCGAGCCTCAGTCCCTGATATTTCCGCCCCGATTTCAAGCCCTGAGTGAATCCGGTGGGGTAGGGGAAATCGGCTTATATGCCCGTTCGGGAGGCTCCGTAGTATCCGCTTTGTTAGGCTTAGAGGATATTGAACTGCCGATACGGTCGATAGAGCTTTATCTGAAAAAGGATATCAACTCAATGTATCGGTGTTCTGCGATATTTGAGGCAACAGACGTTCGCGCAGCTCTTGTTGTCCGGCTGCTTCTGAGTCATGGTCTGAATGGAGATTTTTCCGTTCAAGACTCTTCTATTTTTGTAGAAAATGCCGATATTACAGAAACAGAGCTCATTACAATGCTACGAGGTATAACTTCGGCTGCTAACATTGCGCAGCCTCGTTAACCGTCAAGTTTTCTACCGAAAACTTACTTATTGTACGCCATTTCTCATTTCATTTTGAAATGGCATAATGCATCGGTTCTCGAGAATTGATATTCTCTCAACCGTTGCATTTTGAAGAAGGTATAACTTCGGCTGCTAACATTGCGCAGCCTCGTTAACCGTCAAGTTTTCTACCAAAAACTTGCTTATTGTATGTACGCTATCGCGTACCAATGCAACAGTTTCCAAAGTTGAAACTTTGTTCAACCGTTGCATTTTGAAGAAGGTATAACTTCGGCTGCTAATAGAGCATTTTAATTACTTGATTGATCTGTGGAGGGCTTATGCCTACGTATGACTATATGTGCGATTCTTGCGGAGCTTCTTTCGAGGTACAGCATAAAATGACCGATACGCCTGCTATAGTTTGTCCGCAATGCGGAGCATCTGCTCATCAAGTATTCTCGGCTGGTTTTGGATTAAATTTTACCGGTAAAGGTTTTTATCAAACCGATACGCAAAAAACAGTAGCATCTACAGATGTGAAGAAGGCTGATGTGCAAGGTTCCTCTTCGCAAGGGAAAGACAAAACGGCTCATTCGTGCAGTAGAGGCTGCGGATGCTCAGGCGGCTGTTCGTGTTCAAGCTAAGTATATGAATAAACAACCTAAGTTTTTTTGTGAAAATTGTAATGCAGAAGTTCGTCGTGATGCAGTAATCTGTCCCCACTGTGGCCGTTTTTTTGCCTCCGTGCGGTGTCCCAGTTGCGGATTTACCGGAACACATAAAGAGTTTAAAGACGGATGCCCCTCATGCGGCTATGCGTTCACTCCTGATGAGCAAGAGAACAAAAAGAATAATACAAAAAAACTAAAAAAAAAGAAATTCCGTATTGTGCAATACGTCGGACATGAAGCCGATGCCCGCACCGACACCGACCCCTTACCTTTATGGGTATACGGGGTAGTCCTTTTACTGTGTGCCGCTCTCGCTATAATTTTCTTTCTCCTTTAACGAAATTTTATCTAAAATTTTGTACATTTCTTCAAACAGGCTGGCAAACGCATCAGGCAGAGTAGATAAAAAGCGCAGAATCATTGAGGCTGTGAAACCATTTGAACTGCGAGTGGTTCAACTCTAGTTGAATAGTTTCAATGATTCTGCGGGAAACACGAACATTGTACTTCCTTGTACAATATTCGTGTCAAGTTTTTCTAGCGAAAACCTTGCTGCTGATTAGTATCACCGCCGTCCGTGGCGGATATGAAAAAACGGCCTGATGCGGTTACCCTGGAAGATGTGAAACTTTTGCTTGACTGTTAGCAATTTCGGTTCTATACTTATAGATAATATAAGTGAGGTAAAATGCGTATAGCTAAAGTTTTTAGTTCCATTTTTACCATAATATGATTGTTTGTTGAAACTTATTGAGGAGGAGTTTTATGAGCAAAGAAACCTTAAACCCGTTGGCGAATGCACAGGCACAAGTAAAAAAAGCGTGCGATGCTTTGGGAGCAGATCCCGCGGTATATGAATTATTGAAGGAACCGCAGCGGATAATCGAAATTTCCATTCCGGTAAAGATGGATAACGGTTCTATCAAAGTATTTAAGGGATATAGAGCTGCGCATAACGATGCGGTCGGCCCCTACAAGGGTGGTATTCGCTTCCATCAAAATGTCAATGCCGATGAAGTAAAAGCTCTTTCTATTTGGATGAGTATTAAATGTCAAGTAACCGGTATACCCTACGGTGGCGGAAAAGGCGGTATCACTGTTGATCCTTCCGAATTATCTCAGCGTGAGTTGGAGCAGTTGTCACGCGGCTGGGTACGCGGTTTGTATAAGTACCTCGGTGAAAAAGTAGATGTGCCTGCTCCGGACGTCAATACCAACGGCCAGATCATGGCGTGGATGCAGGATGAATACAATAAGCTGACCGGCGAGCAGACCATCGGCGTATTTACCGGTAAGCCGCTTACCTACGGTGGTTCCAAGGGAAGAAACGAGGCGACCGGCTTCGGTGTTGCCGTTATTATGCGTGAAGCCTGCAAAGCAATCGGTATGGATTTAAAGAAAGCAACCGTTGCCGTTCAGGGTTTCGGAAACGTCGGAAAGTTCACCGTTAAGAACATCATCAAGCTGGGTGGAAAAGTTGTCGCAGTTGCGGAATTCGACAAGAAAGAAGGTACCTACGCAACCTACAAAGAAAGTGGCTTTACTTTTGAAGAATTGAATGAGGCAAAGACAAAAGACGGCAGTTTACTCCATGTTCCCGGTGCAAAGAAAATTTCCCTCGATGACTTCTGGGCATTGAATGTCGATGTTATCAGTCCCTGCGCAATGGAAAATGCAATCAAAGAGCACGAAGCCAATCTGATCAAGGCAAAGCTGATCTGCGAAGGCGCAAACGGCCCCATTACGTTGGAAGCTGATGAGATCCTGTACAAGAAGGGAATCCTTGTTACTCCCGATATTCTGACCAATGCCGGCGGTGTTACCGTTTCTTACTTTGAATGGGTACAGAACCTCTACGGCTACTATTGGACGGAAAAAGAAGTTGAAGAGAAAGAAGAGCGCGCAATGATCGACGCATTCAACCCGATTTGGGCATTAAAGAAGGAAAAGAACGTTTCGTTCCGCCAAGCAACTTACATGAAATCCATCAAGAGAATTGATGAAGCAATGAAGGTAAGAGGCTGGTATTAATCCCGAACTTCATATCTGCCTGAAAATATATGAGAACCTCTAAAAACTTCCATTTTTAGAGGTTCCTATACGGTTTAGATAAAAGGGTTTAATCTACAAGGCGTATCGGTTCCTTAAAAAGAAGCCGATACGCCTTTTTTTATGCTAGGCATCCCCGCCATTACTGCAATACATCAACCAATCTATTGACAATACGTGTGATACGTGTAATAACGGTAGGCATGAAAGACAGAGACCTTTTAAAATTATTATTAAAAGACGGCTGGGAATTGGTATCAGTGAAAGGCAGCCATCACAAAATTAAGAAAGGTGAAAAAACTGAGATCCTTCCGGTACACGGTACGGACATCAAAAAAGGGCTTTTGTCTGCAATCTTGAAAAGAACCGGATTGGAGGTTAAAAGATGAAAATTATGTATCCTGCTATTTTTCATGCCGAAGCAGACGGCGGTTTTTGGGTGGAGTTTCCCGATCTGCCCGGCTGCTCCACTCAGGGTGATACTGAAACCGAAGTTTATGCGAATGCAGTTGAGGCGATGGAACTTTATTTGCAAGATGATTATACAATCGATACGTTACCCAAGGCATCCGCTGCAAGCAAAATTACAACGGATAAAAATAGTTTTGTATCGTTTATATGCGGTGAATTTAAAGTAAACGAAAAAGCGGTAAAGAAGACGTTGACACTTCCTGCCTGGCTGAATATTCAGGCAGAAAAAGCAGGCGTTAATTTCAGTCAAACGTTACAAGAGGCATTGTATAAGAAATTAGACCTCGTAATGTAGCAGTACCTGCAACTAACGGCGCGGTGCCCGTACCGGTTTAATTATCAATTAGCGCATTACCCATTACCCATTTTTTACTCCGCATCCCCGCCGTCGAGGTCGAGTTCGCCGTTGAAGGTTGTTTCCGAAGCGGGCGGCGCGATATCTTCTTCGTCCTCGCGTGCAACCACATCTAAGCCGATGAGCTGGTCGGGGCTTTCGATATCGAGGATTTTAACACCCTGCGCGGCGCGTCCCATCACGTTAATAGAGGAAACCTGTACTCGGATGGTTTTTCCCTGTCCGGTGATGCACACGATTTCGTCATCGCCAGCGACGGCAAGCAATCCGACCACCTCGCCGGTCTTTTCGGTAATGGTATACACCTTTTGCCCGCCGGTACCGCGCCCATGCGGAGAAAACTCGGAAAAGTCAACCCGCTTGCCGTAGCCGTTCTCGCTCATCACGAGGAGCTTGCCGCCGTTAATCCGAAGCGCACCGGTCAGCTCATCCCCGCCGGACAGCCGAATACCGATTACCCCATGCGAAGCGCGTCCTTGGTCGCGTATTTCGGTTTCGGAAACGCGGAGCGCCTGTCCGTGCCGGGTTACCAGCATCAGCTCATCTTTACCGGTGGTAAGGATTGCACTCACGAGCTTGTCCCCTTCATCCAGCTTAATGGCGATAATGCCGCGCGTTTTGGCATTCTGGAAGCTGTCGGTCTGTACCTTCTTCACGATGCCGCCCGCCGTCGCCATCAGCAGGTATGTGTCGCTACTAAACTCTTTTAAGGACACAATCGTGGTAATTTCCTCGTCGGAAGATACGGCGAGCAGCGACTTGATATGAGAACCGCGGCTTGTACGGCTTGCTTCGGGGATTTCGTGTACCTTAACCCAGTATGCCTTCCCCTCATTGGTGATAAACATAATATAGTCGTGCGTCGAAGCAGTGAAAATCTGGTCGATAAAGTCATCTTCAACCAAGGCAGCCGAGTTGGAACCCTTGCCGCCGCGGTTCTGCCGCTTGTAAGCAGTTACGGGAACCCGCTTGATGTAGCCGAGGTTGGAAACCAGCACTACCATCTGCTCTTTTTTGATGAGGTCTTCAATGTTTATTTCTTCCACCTCATCGCTGACAATATCGGTACGGCGGTCGTCGCCGAATTTCTCTGCAAGCTCATCGGTTTCCTGCTTAATAAGCGCAAGAATTTTTTCAGGATGCGCCAAGAGGTCTTTCAAATGCTCAATCAGCAGTTCAAGCTCCTGCAATTCCTTGCGGAGATCTTCAATTTCGAGGCTGGTGAGGCGTTTGAGCTGCATATCAACGATTGCCTGCGCCTGTATGTCGTCAAACGAAAACCGCTCCATCAGCGCGTTCTTGGCGCTTGCCGTATCGCGGGAGCCGCGGATAATCTTAATCACCTCATCGATGTTGTCGATGGCGACGATAAGAGCGCGTAAAATATGGGCGCGCTCTTCAGCTTTTTTCAAGTCGAAGCGGACGCGGCGGGTAACAACCTCCTGCCGGTGCGCAACAAAGTAGCCGACCAGCTGTTTGAGCGTCAGCGTTTGCGGCCGCCCATCCACCAACGCAAGGTTGATAACGCCGAAGGAGGACTGCAGGGCTGTCTTGGAAAAGAGCTGATTCAGCACCACCTTTGCGATTGCTCCCCGCTTCAACTCGATAACCAGTCGTAAACCGGCGCGGTCTGAGGTTTCGTCATTGACTGCCGCAATCCCTTCTATCACTTTTTCACGGGCAAGTTCACCGATCTTCGCAACAAGCGCCGTGGTGTTTACCTGATAGGGCACTTCGGTAAAGATAATCGTTTCCTTGCCTTTTTTATCAACTTCGATATTGAACCTGCCGCGGACTAAAATCTTCCCGCGTCCGGTTTTAAACGCCTGCCGGATGCCCTTTTTACCAAAGATAATGCCGCCGGTCGGAAAGTCCGGCCCTTTGATGTACTTGGCAAGCTCATCAATGGTAATGTCGGGATCGTCGATATAGGCGGACACTGCTTGGGCAATTTCGCGCAGGTTGTGCGGCGGCATATTGGTTGCCATACCGACGGCGATACCGCTTGAACCATTCGCCAATAAGAACGGAAATTTACCCGGCAGAACGGTCGGCTCCTGCGTAGAATCGTCAAAGTTCGGAATAAAATCAACGGTATCTTTTTTGATATCCTCTACCATCGACTCTGCAAGCCGTGCCATCTTTGCTTCCGTATAACGGTAGGCTGCAGGCGGATCGCCGCCGATGGTACCGAAGTTTCCTTGCGGATGGATTACCGGATACCGGAGGGAAAAATCCTGCCCCAAACGGACAAGTGCATCATATACGGAGGCATCGCCGTGCGGGTGATAGCTTCCCAGTACATCACCGACAATCTTAGCGCATTTGCGCGTCGGCCCCGAATAGCGCAAGTTTTTCTCTTCCATTGAATAGAGGATTCTGCGGTGTACCGGCTTCAAGCCATCTCGCACATCAGGCAGCGCACGGCTCACAATAACCGACATTGAATAGTCTATATATGCACGTTTTACTTCAGTTTCAATCGGAATGGGGATTAGCACCCCGCCTTCCGGCGTTTTTATCTCTTCCACGTTTTATGCTCCATTACACATCGAGATTCGCGTACACCGCATTTTCTTCGATAAATTTGCGGCGCGGCTCTACTTCTTCGCCCATCAGTGTGCTGAAAATCCGGTCAGCTTCTACCGCATCGGGCAGGGTTACCCGCATCATCTTGCGGCGGGCGGGATCCATCGTTGTCTCCCAGAGCTGCGTGCCGTCCATTTCACCCAAACCCTTGTATCGCTGTACCGCGGGGTTCACATTCCGCCCAATTTCATTCAAAATGCTGTCCCGCTCACTGTCGTCATACACGTACCATTCCTTTTTATTGTAGGAAATTTTATAGAGCGGTGGCATCGCGAGATACACATAGCCGTGCTCAATCAGTTCCGGCATATAGCGGAAAAAGAAGGTGAGTAAAAGCGTGCGGATATGGGAACCGTCCACGTCGGCATCCGCCATAATGATAATCTTATGATAGCGGATTTTATCAAGATTAAAGTCTTCACCGATGCCGGTACCGAGCGTTGCGATAATCGGCTGGAGTTTCTCGTTATTGAGTACCTTGTCGAGCCGAGTTTTTTCGACGTTCAGCATTTTTCCCCACAGCGGCAAAATTGCCTGCGTTTTGCTGTCGCGCCCCTTCTTTGCGGAACCGCCTGCAGAATCACCTTCTACAATGTAGACTTCGCATTTTTCCGGGTCTTTGGAAGAACAGTCGGCAAGTTTCCCCGGCAGCCCGAAGCTGTCAAGGCCGCTTTTCCGGCGGGTTGCTTCCTTCGCCTTGCGAGCTGCGATACGGGCGGTTGCTTCACCGACTGCTTTTTCGAGGATTTTATCGATTTCGGTCGGATTTTGCTCAAAAAAGAGGGTGAGTTTTTCGTTGATAAAGGTGTCAACGATGCTCCGCACATCGCTGTTGCCGAGCTTGGTCTTCGTCTGTCCTTCAAACTGAGGTTCGGGAACTTTGACCGATAGTACCGCCGTTAAACCGGCACGTACGTCTTCGCCCATCAACTTTTCTTCTTTTTCCATCTTTTTAGAAAGCTTGGCATTTTTCTTCAAGAATTCGTTCATCACACGGGTGAGCGCCGTTTTAAAACCTTCGAGGTGGGTACCGCCCTCGCGTGTGTTAATATCGTTGACAAAGGAAAGGATGTTTTCTTTATAGCCGTCGTTGTACTGCATTGCCAGCTCGACAACGACATCGCTTTTTTCACCGTCGAAATAAATCGGTTCTTTGGGAAGCACCTGTTTACTTTCGTTCAGGTAGCGCACAAAGTGAGAAATACCGCCGTCAAAGGCAAAGGTTACTTCTTTCGGTGTGGAAAGCCGCTCGTCGCGTAGTGTGATGCTGATGGTATTATTCAAAAAGGCGAGTTCGCGGAGACGAACCGCCAGTACATCAAAGTTATAGGTGGTCGTTTCGGTAAAAATAGTCGGGTCGGCAGTCCAACGGATGGTAGTGCCGCGCTTTTGCGTCTCTCCCCGTTTGGTAACCGGGCCGAGCGGTTCGCCGAGTGCAAATTTTTGCACATATTCAAAGCCATCCCTGCAAACAATCGCTTCCATATTGGTGGAAAGCGCGTTTACAACAGAAACACCGACACCGTGCAAACCGCCGGAAACCTTATACGAACCCTTGTCGAATTTACCGCCTGCATGGAGCCGCGTCAAAACCAACTCCAGCGCACTTACGCCCTCTTCGGGGTGAATATCGACGGGAATACCGCGCCCGTTATCTTCTACCCTGACGGTATCGTTTTTTTCCAATACGACCAAAATGGTATCGCAATAGCCCGCCATCGCTTCGTCGATACAGTTGTCGACGACTTCGTATACCAAATGATGCAGCCCGTCAGGACCGGTAGAGCCGATATACATTCCGGGGCGTTTGCGGACGGCGTCCAGCCCCTTTAAAACCGTAATATTTTCCGCTGAATATGAAGGCGTTGTCATGCACTATCCTTAGAGAATAAAATGAAGGGGACCGATAAAAGGGTGATTTTTAGCGGTATCCTGTGAATTATGGGGAGCTATAATGGTGATAATAACGGAAGCTCCTGTTCTTTATGAAAATCGGGCTATTATACTATTATCAGTGGAAAAAGTAAAGGCGGCAGAAAATTGAGCGTTTATCCTTCCATGCATGAATAAGTCGTACTATTTTAACGTACCGGCAAAAAGTTTGAGGTACCGATCCACCTGATATCCCGATCTATGAATTGCCGCAGAAAATTCCGCATCAAACCGGCAATACTTTTCTACCGAATCAACAGTTTTCTTCATACATTCAACTTGTTTAACCGGCCGTGCCGCAGAAAGAAAGAGCATCGCTGCCATATCATCGGCAAGCAATTCAGCTGCTTCACGATTAAACCACTTAATTCCGTCCCATTCGTGAATACCGAGGCGAATAATAACATTGGGATCCTGCACCATCCGGCTGACAATACCGGTTCTGCGGATAGGTTTCTTTCCACGGGCATTGTGCACATAATAGAGGTACTTCACCGTATCAGCTTTATTTTCAATAGGATCGATATCAAATCCTCTTGAACGAACCAATGCTGTAAGTTTTTCTTCGAGGTGTAGAAAGGCGTAGAGCCTTCCGATATTTTCTTCCATCTTGTAATAAATGGCAATATCTTCAACCGACATAAGGAACACCGAACCGAACGATACAAAAAGCTGCGAAGCCGTTCCACACATTTTGTGAATAAATACGGTTACGGCAGGGGTCATCGCAGTCAACGGCATTTCTCGTATCAGCAAACTGGAAGCCGATAGGAGGAGGCGGTACATACGTGCCTTGAACAGAGTTGACAACTGCTTTATGGATGTTTTAACTGTCGGCACTTTCTCTTCGAGGAATTGTGCAGTTTGCTCGCTGCGATACGTTTCTTCTAAAGCAGTCAAAAAAGTGACGGCTAACGGTTCAAGCTTGTTGATAAACGAATGTATTTTTGACTCTGTTTCATGCGGACTTTCAGTATGCTTACAATCCTTTACCAGTTGAATACAGTCTTGCAACATCTCTTTTGACATACACGCAGCGAGTGCATCATAGAGCTTCTTAAACTTGATCTCATTGATTCCCATCCCAACATCGGCAATACCGTTGCCGTTAAGCTTTTCGTACAGTTGCCGATATTGCTCATCTTGAGTGTCGGTTACCTCATAGATGTTCAAAAATACTTGCGTTTCAAAACCATTTAGAACGGCGAATAAACCGCGCTCCGCAATCTCGCTGTTTTTTCTGATAAACCATAATTTTGAATGTTGCTCCTGAAAAATGACAAACCGGCTCGAGGTAATTGTCAGCAGTAACCCTTGTGCAAGCGTCCGCTGTACCAACTGTTTTTCATCACCGGAACCTTTAACGGCATAAGCGACGGACATATTAATCCAGCCTGCAGTCTGTTCATATTTGTTGTTGTAGAGGATGAGGGAGCGGGAATCGCCGTACACATTAGACCACGCAAAGACATTCTCGTTCACCTGCCCATCTGTCCGGAAATCATAGAGTAGGAAATTTTCTACGCCGGAGAACAAACGACGCTGCCTCATCAGTGGGAAAATTTCCCGTTGGTGCCGCTCTACGAGGCCGGTGTTCACCTGCTCATTATAATACGCACGACGGTATTCCATACCGTATTTTTCTTCAAAGCCTTCAATTTGCCCGTGTCCGAACATCGGCAGTCCCGGCATTGCAACCAACATGGTACAGACGCCGAAATACTTATCATCTCGACCGAACTGTGCAACGGCGGTTTCCTCATCAGGATTGTTCATAAAATTGACATAGCGCTTTAATATTTGCGGGTCAAACTCGAGGGTATTCTTGATAGTCAGCCGATACTGGGCGTTATCCTCCCGCTTGAGCATATTCATAAATGCGGAATTATAGACGCGGTGCATTCCGAGTGTGCGGACAAAATACCCTTCCATCATCCAAAAGGCTTCGGCTAATAAAAGGGTATCGGGAGCTTCAACCGCACAGCGGTCTACTACCTCGCGCCAAAATTCTTCGGGGAGCCGCTTTTGAAACTCCTCCGTAGAAAGCGCAAAGCGGGAACGGCTCGCAATATCTCCTCCTCTTCCCGGCTCAGGATACCACAGCCGTCGGATGTGCTTCTTTGCCAGCACCATCGCCGCATCAAATCGAATAATCGGGAAATTCCGAGCAACGTGCAAAATTTTCCGAATAACCTCCTCGCGGGCTTCAGGATTGAGGAAGTCAATTTGAGCGGTATCGTTCCACGGCAGACCCGTACCATCGTTCCCGTGATAAATGTATCGGGTATCGCCGGTATGGTGATCAACCCGTTTAAACACTACTGCGCAATCTGTTTTGGAATAGTAATGATTTTCCAGGTAAATCCCGATACGGGAATCACGGGAAAGGTTTTCCCCGTCAAAATTATAGCTCGGAAACGGACTTTCGCGAGTTTGCATAAAAAGATCCGGCCGCTCCATCACCCACTTTGAATCTATGCCGGTATGATTCGGCACCATATCGGCAGCAAGCCGAATGCCCAGCGCGCCGGTGCGACTACGCAGATTTTCGAGCGCTTCCCATCCGCCGATATCTCCGGCTATCTCATAATCCGTCAAACTGTAGGCGCTCGCTGCCGCCTCTTGGTTCCCGCATATCTGCTTAATCCGCGCACTTGCAGGGGAACGTTCCCATACTCCGATAAGCCACAACGCATTAAAGCCCGCTTCTGCAAGGAAATTAAGCTCCTCATCGGGAATTTGATCAAGGCGAGTGATAGCCCGCTGATACTTTTTACTAAGTTGGTCCAGCCACACCAGCGTGCTTTTTGCAATCATTACGACATTCGGCATCCAGTCACGGTCGGCAGTGAACCGTTCATATTCCTGTGTCAGTTCTTCAAAATGATAGGCATCATGCGTGCCGCCTCCACCGCCGCCCTGCCATGCAGATTTCTCCTCTTCTGAAAGGATATCCTGACTTGTTAAGAGTCTGCCGATAAATTCGCCAAGCAAATCAAGCCAATGCTTTTTGATATATTCAAGCTGTCCTTTCAAACTGAACGGCGCATAAGAAACGGGAGCTTTAAGCAGCGAAATCAGATCAACTTTTTCAGGACCGAATACCTCGTTCCGGAACGACCAGTCGCGAAGGCTATCCCAGAAACAGTTGTATGAAGGGTGCGCCGACAGCTGTTCATCGGTAAAAAGAGGATAAAAAGGTTGGAATGCAGGATTTTCATTTGCAAGCTTACAAAGAATTAATTCTTCAAACGCACGGTATTTATTTTCAATGCCCGATACCGGATCGATATTGCGGAACCAATCTTCGGCGGTCATAGTCCCGCCGTACACCTCCGCAGGAGGAAATTCGGTACAAAATTCGAGTAATAAATCGTCGAGGTCGGGCAAGTGTTCCTTTGCAAGCTCCGCTTGCACAAAGTCATACCCGCTGCTAAAAAAATCAGCACGCACATCCCGCCGGTACAGTCGACACATATAATGGAATATTTCATCAATCAACCCCATCGCATTCAGCTGACCTGCTTTTAAATACTGCTCGGCACGTACCGGCATCCCGAATGCACCTGATTCCACGACCTCGTTATACTGGAAAGTAAACACATAAATATCATTAATATTTCGTATTATGACGTTTCCGGTCGATGAAAAGAGTGCTTTTGAAAAATGGCATTTTGTACGTACATCGCGATGGATATGGAATTCCATAGTTTGGAGAAAGCTATCGGCATACACTTTTTGCATAAAATATCCTCGTATGTGCTAATTATATGCCGAAAATCCGATATTGTGAAGCTAGGCTAGCGTTTTTCGCTATCATAGGATATACTGACATCGCATTATCTTGCAGGAGGTTTTACTATGGACAAGCAAAAAATAGAACGGATGCACACCGGAAAGGGATTCATCGCGGCTTTGGATCAGAGTGGTGGCAGTACGCCTAAGGCTCTGGCCGGATACGGTATCGGAAAAGACGCCTATTCAAATGAAAAAGAGATGTTTGATATGGTGCATGCCATGCGCACGCGGATTATCACCAGTAAAGAATTTGACAAAAAGCATATACTCGGTGCTATCCTTTTTGAGCAAACAATGGATCGTGATATAGAGGGTATTCCTACGGCAGACTATCTGTGGAATAAGCGCGGCGTTTTACCGTTTCTAAAGGTTGATAAAGGACTTGCAGACTTAGCCGAAGGTGTTCAGCTGATGAAGCCGATGCCCGATTTGGAAGCATTGCTGCAACGTGCCGTACAGAAGCATATCTTCGGGACAAAGATGCGCTCGGTTATAAAGGAAGCAAATCCTGCCGGTATCAAAAAAGTTATCGATCAGCAGTTTGAAATCGGTCTGCAAATTGCAAAGCACGGATTAGTACCGATTATCGAACCGGAAGTAGATATTCACAGCCCCGATAAATCAAAGTGTGAAGATATCCTAAAAAAAGAAATTCGCGAACACATTGCAAAATTGCCGAAGGATGTGTTGATTATGCTCAAGCTGAGCATCCCGACACAGGCAGACCTGTACAAAGAATTTATCGACAATCCGCAAGTTGTACGCGTTGTCGCGCTTTCGGGCGGGTACAGTAGAGAGGAAGCCAATGCGTTGCTGGCAAAAAACCACGGTATGATCGCCAGCTTCTCCCGTGCCCTCGCAGAAGATTTACGTGCACAGCAGTCGCAAGAAGAATTCGACAAAACCCTTGCCACTGCAATTAAGAGCATTTACGACGCTTCGATTACATAGTCGACCTGCCCCACAACTAATTCATAGGCATCTCTAAGAACTTGTTTTTTAGAAAAGAAGCAAAAATCTTTTCTATACAAAAGGAGCATATATGAAGGTCGGTTTCGGATGCGATCATGCATCGGTTGTGTTAAAACATATTTTGATGGAACATGTGCAGAACAAAGGGTGGGACGCAATCTTTCATGCTGTGTTAAACTCAATTATGTGAACTTGTAAAAGCTGTTTCTTTCTATTATTACATTGCGCAATTACTCAGGAGGATGAGATGTTTAATTTTGTTTTTGATGTACCGGTAAAGATACTGTTCGGAAAAGGCAGTGCTGAAGGACTTGCCGATGAGATATTAAAATACGGTAATAGAGTACTGCTCTGCTACGGAGGCGGGAGCATCAAGAAAATTGGGCTTTACGATACGATAACGGAGCAATTAAAATCAAAGGGCATCTTTTATGCGGAACTGTCAGGTATTTCTCCCAACCCGCGGATAGAAGAGGTTGAAAAAGGCATCGCGCTGGTACGAGAACACAAGCTTAATTTTATCCTTCCGATCGGTGGCGGAAGCTCTATCGATTGCGCTAAGGCGATCGCTGCCGGTGCGCACTATAACGGTGACCCATGGGACATTATTACGCGGAAGGTCTCTGTTACGGAAGCGATCCCGCTCGGTACGGTTTTGACTCTTGCAGCGACGGGGTCCGAAATGAACTGCGGCGCCGTTATTACCAACTTTAAAACGAAAGAAAAGCTCGGCTTTGAAATTCCGCTTTTGATGCCGAAATTTTCCGTGATGGATCCATGCTACACGTTCTCGGTACCCAAAAAGCATACGGCCGCCGGCACTGCGGATATTATGAGCCATACGTTTGAAAGTTATTTTTCATTGGACGACGGGGCTTACTTGCAAGACCGGTTCGCCGAAGCGGTACTGAAAACCTGTATCCACTATGGCCCCATTGCGTTGAAGGAACCCGATAATTATGACGCCCGCGCCAATTTGATGTGGGCGGGAACATGGGCGATAAATGGTTTGTTAGGGTGCGGAAAGATGACGATGTGGTCGGCTCACCCGATGGAGCATGAGCTGAGCGCTTTTTACGACATTACGCACGGGGTAGGGCTTGCAATCCTAACCCCTCATTGGATGCGGCATGTACTGAACGACAATACCGTGCATAAGCTTGCCGAGTACGGCGTCAATGTGTGGGGCTTGCCCGCAGACGCGGATGTCTATAAAACGGCAAACGCCGCTATTGATAAGACATCGGAATTTTTTGCATCGCTCGGTATCCCGATGACGCTGCGTGAAGTCGGTATCGGCGAAGAGCATCTTAAGGAGATGGCGGAAGCGGCTGTGATGCACCGGAGCCGCAGCGGAAAAATCCGCGGCTTCCAAACCTTAACGGCAGCCGATGTCCTTGCAATTTATAAAGCTGCGCTGTAAACAAGCTTGAGAATGATTAGAAAAGCCTCTAAAAACTGATTCGCAGTCCGCAGAGCGGACAACTTAATGAATTTCTTTACAGAACAAGCCGGTAGGTTTGCAGTTTTTAGAGGTTCCCATGTGAAATCAAAATGAAAAAGCATAGTTTTTTTTTCTTGTTGGCGCTGCTGCTTGTCTCTTGTAGGCCTGACATCAGAAAGGAAGGCCGTACTGTGTTTGCGCTCGGAACCGTATGCAGTATCCAACTGTTTACCGAAAAGCCTCAGACGGAAGTTGAATTGGTACTGCAGACCTGCATTCGTCGGCTTGAAGAATTGGAGCGACATTTAAGTGCAAATGCCGAATCCTCCACGCTTATCGATATCAATAAGGCGTCTGGCGTGTCTGCGGTTAATGTACCGGCGGATATATACCCGTTGTTTGCGCGCGCCGTATTTTTTGCCGAAAAGACGGACGGCGCATTTAATCCCGCTATCGGCGGCGTGGTCAAGCTCTGGAATATCGGTTTTGAAAATGCACGGAAGCCGGAAGATCGGGATATTCAGGTGGCGCTTTCCCGCACCGATTATAAGGATGTACAGCTGACCGGTACGGCGGTCTTTCTTAAGAAAGAAGGAATGAAGCTTGACTTAGGGGCGATTGCAAAAGGATTCGCTGCCGACGAGCTTACCCGTATTGTAAAGCAGGCTGGGATTATGCACGCTGTGATCGATATCGGTGGTACGATTTCTGCTGTGGGTGTTCGACCGGATGGAAAGCGCTGGAATATCGGTATCCGCGATCCGCGTATCCGGCAGGGACAGCCGATTATCTCCGCCCCGATTGAAAACCGCAGTATTTCCACCTCCGGTAGCTATGAGCGGTAT
The DNA here is from genome assembly GCF_024181185.1 of Treponema sp. OMZ 906. Taxonomy (NCBI): domain Bacteria; kingdom Pseudomonadati; phylum Spirochaetota; class Spirochaetia; order Treponematales; family Treponemataceae; genus Treponema; species Treponema sp. OMZ 906. Next base: position 1,020,516 of record NZ_CP051196.1, read on the forward strand.
TTTGAGCAGGACGGCATCCGTTATCATCATATTATCGATCCCGCAACGGGGTATCCGGTGCAGAGTAATATGATAGCAGTATCTGTTTTTGCCGATTCTGCAACCGATGCGGATGCTTTGTCGACGGCATGCTTTGTACTGGGGTATAAGAAAGCTGTCAAACTGCTTGACGAACTCCCCAATACGGAGGCGCTTTTTATCTTTGACGATAACAGCGTCCGTACGACAGGGAATCTTAAAAAAAATATCATGATTTTAAATTCTGCATTCCAGTTTACAGATACGGAGTCACTATGAAAACTATAAGACAAAATACCCGCTTGCAAGCTATTCTACAGGCGACAACTCTTTTCGGTTTCGCTTTGTATTTTACCGGTGCAGTTATTTCCGGGGCGGCATACCGCTATGTGCACGAACGGCATATACCCATGCTGTTGTTTTCAGCAGTGGTATTTTTTCTTATCGGTATGCTCAAGCTTAAGAAAGTGATGCAGGAATCGCATTGGCGTACTTCATTGTTTAATAATGTATATACCGGTGTTTTTGGTTATTCCGGAAAGGATGCTCGAAGCGCGCGTGCAGGCGTTTTCAGTATTGTCGTTTTTGCAGTTGCTTTGGTCGGCATGTCGGCCTCTTCGGGAATAGCGGTACGCTTTTCTCAATTTGCATATAGTAATTCGCTGGGCGGGCAGCCTTCGCCTGTTTCCGATCCGCCTTTTGCAGCCGATGCATTTTCTGCCGGAGAATATTCCGCCGCTCCACCGAGCGATGCTGTATCTGATCCTGCATCGACTGTTGGGGTTTCCGGTACGTCGACTACGGCCGGGGCGGAACCGAATATGAAGACTGCGGACAGTGGCATCGTCATGGATAGCGATACTTTTACGCAATGGCTCACAGAGTTGTATACAAAGCCTGATGCATGGGTTGGGAAGAAAATAACAGCGACAGGTTCAGTGTGGAAGGATGGAGAATTGTTTGAAAAGAATGAGTTCGCCTTAGCCCGTATGATGATGATATGCTGCGCTGCCGATATGCAGCCGGTTGGTATCCTTGCACAATGGAGCGATGTTCAGACACTTATCGACGGCGAATGGATTGAAGTTTCCGGTACGCTGTCGAAAAAGCCATATAAGAATAGTTTTGATCCGCTTATTATTGTAGAAACAATAAAAAAGGTAAATCAGCCGCAGCGAGAGTATATTTATCCGTAGATGTATATTTTTTAAAGCTGTACACGGGCGAGACCTTCCGCCGCCTCTTTATAGTCTTTCCGTATATTAAGTGCCCGTTGGAATGCGTCCCGCGCGCTTTGTTTATAGCCTGTCTGTTCGCGGGCGAGACCGAGCCGATACCACCACAGCGAATTGGACGGTTCCAAATGCACTGCTGCAGAGTAGGCAATGTCAGCTTTTTGATAACGTTTTGTCAAGCGGTAAATGTCGCCGACATAAAAGTAGGCAACGCTTGCGCGCTCTCCTGTCGGAGCCATATCGATATACCGTTCCATTTGGCGGAGAGATTCTTTATAATCGTTTAGATAAAAGTAGGCCTCGCCTAATGTTTCGATAATGCGCACATCCGATGCGATTTTAAGTGCCTCGTTGCAAACGGTTACCGTCTCACGGTATCTATGAAGGCGGAATAGTGACCATGTATAGACGGTGTAGGACTCCATATTGCGCGGGTTTTGGCGGAGTTCGGCAAGGCATACATCGACTGCCGCCATATATGATGTTTTTGCTTCCTCCGTTCTTCCCGCACTATCCAAGCTGCGGCCGGTACGGTATAATTTCAGTGCGTCTGCCTTTTCTTGTGCATAGGTCGCTCCCGATACGCATATTAATATCGCAAAGATCACCATCGTGCGTTTTATAAAATTATACATTTTCTGTTGTGCGCTCATTTTATCAACCTCTCTTTCGTAGGGGATGCCTAACATCTCAGGCAAGTTTTAGAAATTTCCATGCCATGCATCGTTGAACTGCAGTTAAATAATATAATAGAAAGCCTCTAAAAAGTAGTCCTTTCAGAGGCTTGTAATTACATTCCTAGAATGCCGCGACGACTTCTCCGTTAGGATATTTTTCCGTAATATACTTACGTACTTTATCGCTTTGCAGCGCTTTTATCAATGCTTTGATGCGCGGATCGTTCTCATTTCCCTGTTTAACCGAAATAACGTTGGCATAGGGGGAGTCTTTTCCTTCAACAAGCAGACCATCTTTTGCTGCGGAAAGACCTGCCGGAATAGCATAGTTTCCGTTGATAACGGCTCCTTCAACATCTGCAAGCACGCGCGGGAGTGTGGCTGCTTCAATTTCCTTAAACTGTAAGTTGTAGGGGTTTTCAGTAATGTCTTGCGGGGTAGCTGCTAAGCCTGCGCCCTCGCGCAAAGTGATAATATGTGCGGACTCAAGCAATAACAATGCACGCGCTTCGTTTGTCGGGTCATTTGGAATGGCAATGGTATCGCCGCTTTTAAATTCGGAGAGGTTCCCGTATTTTTTTGAATACAGCGCAAGCGGTTCAATATGAACGGTTCCTACACTGACTAGGTGGTACCCATGCTCCTTATTAAAAGTATCCATATAGGGAACGTGTTGGAAGAAGTTTGCGAATTGTTCGCCCGTTTCGACCGCATCGTTGGGGGTTACATAGTCGGTAAACTCGGTAACCTTGAGCGTAATATTTTCTTTTGCAAGGTCATCCGTTACAAGCTCCAAGAGTGCTTTATGGGGTTCCGGACTTGCAGCGACAGTTAAAACATTTTGACTGTCTTCTTTTTTCACGCAGGAAACCGATAAGCTTGCGCAAAGAATTGCACTAAGCAGAAATGTGAGTAGTTTTTTCATAAACTAGTCTCCTTTCCATTGGAATGAACGGTAGATTACTATATATCTTTAAGCTCTGTCTAGGGCTGTCCAAAAGGGAATATATTAGGGAACTCCGAAAAATTTTAGTAGGGTGCCTTTAGGTTAAGCGGTAAAAGCCGCCGTTGTTAAAAAGGAATGCACAAAGAGAGAAAAATCTTGCAGAAACCCGATATTTCGATTATTATCTATAATATAATTGATACAGATACCTGTTAACTTTGGAGGAAAAATAATGACGATAGATACGCTTAAACATACAGAGGCTCGTAAATGGGTTGATGAGGTAACCGCGCTGTGTACACCGGATAGCGTATATGTGTGTGACGGTTCAGCAGCAGAATATGATCGACTGATGAAAAAATTGGTCGATGTAAAGTTGGCAACTCCTTTAAAGAAACGAAAAAACAGCTTTTTATTTCGCTCGGATCCTTCCGATGTTGCTCGTGTGGAAAGCCGAACGTTTATTGCTTCAAAAAAAGAAGAAGATGCCGGCCCTACAAACCACTGGACTGACCCTGTTGAGCTCAAAAAAACGATGAGCGCGCTGTACAATGGTTGCATGAAGGGACGTACTCTGTATGTTATCCCCTTTTCGATGGGTCCCGTAGGTTCCGACATTGCAAAAATCGGTATCGAAATTACCGACTCCGAGTACGTTGTCTGCAATATGCACATTATGACACGGGTAGGCACAAAAGTGCTCGAGGCGCTCGGCTCTGACGGCGCATTTGTTCCCTGTCTGCACTCGGTCGGGAAGCCGCTTGAAGCGGGTAAAACCGATGACGGCGTATGGCCGTGTGCTCCGCTGGAACATAAATATATTTCTCACTTTCCGGAAGAACGGTTGGTCTGGTCGTACGGCTCCGGTTACGGCGGAAACGCCTTGTTGGGGAAAAAATGCTTTGCACTTCGTATTGCTTCCGTGCTTGCGCGGGACGAAGGTTGGCTTGCCGAGCACATGCTCATCTTAAAGATTACCAATCCTGAAGGAAAATCAAAATATATTACCGGTGCTTTCCCCTCTGCCTGTGGTAAAACGAACCTCGCGATGCTTATTCCTACCATTCCCGGATGGAAGGTTGAAACCGTTGGGGACGATATCGCGTGGATGAAGTTCGGTGAGGACGGCCGCCTGTATGCCATTAACCCCGAAGCGGGCTTCTTCGGCGTAGCGCCGGGAACTTCCGACCAATCCAACAAGAACGCAATGGAATCAATAAAAGAAAACACCATCTTTACCAACTGCGCATTGACGGAAGACGGAGATATATGGTGGGAACAGATCGGACATCCTGCAAAGGGAAAACTGGTGGACTGGAAAGGTAATACCCGCGATGCGCTGCCGACGGATAAAAGCCCGAAAGGCGAAGAATTTGCGCACCCGAATGCTCGCTTTACCGCGCCTGCTAAGCAGTGTCCGGCAATTGCGGATGAATGGGAAGATCCCAAAGGCGTGCCCATTTCTGCATTCCTATTCGGCGGCCGCCGTCCGAGTACTATCCCGCTGGTACACCAATCCCGCGATTGGAACCACGGCGTATTTCTCGGCTCGATTGTCGGCTCGGAAATTACCGCCGCAGCGCTCGATTTAAAAGTCGGCAGTATCCGCCGCGACCCGTTCGCCATGCTCCCGTTCTGCGGGTACAACATGGGCGACTACTTTCAACATTGGATCAACATCGGTAAAAAATCGACGGCGGACAAATTACCCAAGATTTTCTACGTCAACTGGTTCCGCAAGGACTTAAACGGTAACTTTATTTGGCCCGGCTATGGGGAAAACAGCCGCGTACTCGCGTGGATATTCGACCGCTGCGACGGTAAAGATAATGCCGTAGAGACCGCTATCGGCTGGATGCCCAAAGAGGGAGCAATCAATACCGGAGGTCTCAATGTGTCGAAGGAACAAATGAAAGAAATCCTTTCGGTGGACGCCGAAGGTTGGAAGAAGGAAATTGCGGATATTCGAGAGAATCACTATCCGAAATTCGGCAATAGGCTGCCCAAAGAACTTACCGAGGCCTTAAATACGCTGGAAAAACGGCTCGGCTAATTATACCGGAATATTGTCGAGCGTTTCTATTTCGAAAGCTGCCACGTGAATTTAATCGAGTTTTTTAACGCCCTGTATTTATTTTGTGAAACTGCCGCTTAAAGGAGGAACCGCAATGCAAATTTTTGATACCCATGCCCACATCGGATTGCTATACAACGATCCTCTTGCGCAGCTGCGCGCTATCCAAGAAGCCAAACGTGCATCCGTGACCAGGATACTCAGTATTTGTAACAGCCTGCATGACTTTTATTCGGTATATGAAACGCTCAAAACCGAACAGTCGGTGTATTATGCTATCGGCGTGTCTCCGTCAGAAGTGGTGGCACCGGGGAGAGACTGGGCTATTCAAGTTGAAAAAGGTCTTCAATTGCCCGGCGTTATTGCCGTCGGAGAAACAGGACTTGATTACTACAAAAAGTACGGGGATCAGCGTTCTCAGATTGAGCTGTTTATTACGCAGCTGGAGATTGCTTCAAAGGCAAAAAAACCGGTTGTTATCCATAATCGGAATGCAGGTAAGGATGTGTTGAATATCCTTTCCGAGCGGATGCCCGAAGCAGGCGGTATCCTGCATTGCTATTCCGAAGACGCCGAGTTTGCGCGGCTAGCACTAAAGCTGCCGCTCTATTTCTCGTTTGCGGGTAATCTTACATACCGGAATGCTCGTAATCTGCACGAAACGGTACAAACGCTGCCGCTTGACCGTATATTGGTTGAGTCCGAAAGCCCGTTTATACCGCCTGCGCCGTATCGGAAAGAACGCAATATGCCGGCGAACACTGTTGCTACGGTTGAATTTATGGCCAAACTGTTAAAAATGGATATAGAAACATTGGCGGCTCAGTTGTGGAAGAATAGTTGTAAAGCATTTAATTTGCCGGAATGAGTGAATTGGATGTGCGAGAATTAAATACAATGGAGACTGATAGCCAACTTTACCGGCCGGTAACGATAGGGAATTTAACGCTTCCCGGAAATATTTTTTTGGCGCCGATTGCGGGTTATTCCGACAGGAGTTTCCGTTCTATTTGTGTTGATTGGGGTGCGGATTTTACCTATACTGAGATGGTTTCATCGGAAGCGTACATCCGTAGTTCGGCGAAAACGGAAAAGCTTATTACTCGTGCGCATAACGAGCGGCGGTATGCGGTACAGATATTCGGGGCAAATCCCGATTTTATGGCAGGGACGGCAGTGCGGATCATCGAACGCTACCACCCCGAATGTATCGACATTAATGCCGGATGCCCTATGCCGAAGATCACTAAAACAGGGGCGGGTTCCGCACTGATGCGGAATCCGGAAAAGCTCTACGCGGTGGTTAAGGCTGTTAAGGACGCAGTAGAGCAAACCGGAGTTGCCGTTCCGGTAACGGTAAAGATACGTTCCGGCTGGTCGCAAACCGAGCTTACTTGGAAGGAGGCCGCAATAGCCGCAGTTGAAGCAGGTGCTGCAGCTCTAACCATTCATCCCCGTACCTGTGCGCAGTGCTACAGCGGAACGGCAGATTGGGATATTTTGGCGCAGCTTGTGCAGATAATGCGGGGGCGTGTTCCCGTATTCGGATCCGGCGATTTATTCAGCCCTCAGTCCGCGCACGATATGCTTGTGTCGACCGGATGCATAGGTGTTATGTTTGCACGCGGAGCTATGGGCAATCCCTTTATCTTCCGGCAAACACGGGAATTGTTGCAAATCGGCGCCTATTCCGAAATAACGCCCGCGGATAAAATCGGGACGGCAAAAAAAGAACTCATGCTGCTGTGTGAAGAAGCTGGAGAGCAGACTGCCTGCCGCGAAATGCGCAAACGGTTTGCAGCCTATACCAAGGGGATTGCAGGCGGGGCAAAGCTCCGTGAACAGTTAGTGCAGGCGAGTTCCATACAAGACTATGAAAGGATTTTAAAGAACTTCTCATTGCAGGCGGTGTATCCGCATACCGATAACAATAGGTGAGGATTATTATGTTTGATTTTATCAATACTCTTATTACGTTAATAAAGGATTTTTTTGAAGGTCTCTTTTTTTCCTCATCACCGGAGTATCAAAAGAAGCGGCAACTTAAAGGGTATGCTGCAGAACTCAAAAAGCTGAATCCGCCGTTATACCATACCGGAAAAATACTACTCCCGGCGTTCGGGTCACTATTGTATCAGCTTTATCATTTTTTACAACCGATAAAAGTTATTCTGGACAAGACTGTTAATTCCCCTGATATACGCGCAGCCGAGAAATATCAGGATCTATTTTTTGAAGCGATATTGTCCGAAGAGCAGGTAAAACAACACCGGAGTTTTACCTTCCAGGCACGGAGCCTGCTCTTATCAAAGTGTAAAAATTATCAGGAAACGGAACATACACTACAAGAACAAATACACAGCTTTAAAAACTTTATACGTCTTTTCCATACGCCTGCGTTTAAAACTCGTGAGCAGGAATTGATAAAACTTTTTTTCCTTTCCGATCTATGCGATTTCGATTACGCGTCTTTTCTCAGTCAATTTAATAACAATTTGCAACTAAATACGGCTGGACCGGCATCGATTTCTCAGGATAATTTTGAAGAAGTATTTGCCGGCGATGTGATAAAGAATTTGTTGGACTTCCAATTTATCGTACGGCATGTTTCTATTACGCAGACGACAATCAACGATGTCATTTTTCTGGCGCGGAGTTTAGGGAATTTTACCGACGAGACAGGAGTAAAACTGGAAAAAACGCTGAATATGGTCGAAAATCTTCTCGCAAATCAGCTGAAGCGGACAACGATACCGATAATGTTGAAATTGATTAAAGAAGATCCCAATTTTAAAGAAAAGGTAACCGTTTCCGAATCAAAACCTCTGCAGGAGTATATTGATCGAAGTAGTGAGATTTTCCAAGCAGATTCAAAACGCCTATTAAAAATCACCAAAGAAAATAATATAACAGGCTTAATAGAAAAATGCTTCGGTAGTGGTCAGTTGAAACCGTTGGAAGGATATAATGATACAGTTAATGACGCTATTCAAAATCTTTCACCGATTTCCTTTGATTGGGTTAAACCGATACAATTATTAAAAGCGTTTACCGAAATGTATTTTGAAGCGCACTACAAAACTTTTTTAAAATCTCTGTTGATTGAAGGCTTTTTTGTGAACAAACAGGTCGAAGGGCAATATGCGGCAATTTATCGTTCCTGCGAAATGCTATCGGGTAAAATAGCTAATTTTGAACAGCTTTTTAAGCCGAAGGGGCAATGTAATCTCCTTGAAATTCAAGGTTATATTGCAGAGATTGAGAAAGGTAAAGATATGAAAAAACAGTTGCAGAAAATCGTTGATATTGCAAATATGCAGGCAAAGACTATCGTACAAAACGGAAGTAAATCCTATGCCGATCTGTATATTTTTACCGAACACTTGCTGGAGGATATAAAAGCGCCTACCTCCGAATTGATTACGAACATAAAAGCTCTTGTCGTCAGTTCTAAAAATAAGGAATCCTTTATTCGTTTGGAACAGGATCGGCACATCTTTGCTATGTTCCTTGAAATAATGAAAAACTATGCGGTATTCGGTTCTATAGAAAAAGGGAAACCGGGAGCGCCTATTCCTACTGCCGCACCGAATGCAGGGGCTGCGGTAAAACCGATGCAGAAATAATGTTTAAACATTTAGTACCGAAAAATTATTAAGTAAAATTATGATATTCAAAACCATGATATTCCGTAAGATATACTCCTTTTTATTTTTGCTCTGTAGTATTCCTTTCTTATATGCTGACAGTTATTCTGGTTCAGGAACAAACGATGCTCTTATTATCCGTGCACCGGTGTGGGTTTTTCTTGAATCTCAGCCGGGGGTGATGGATAACGACACCCAAGGGATGCAGTTGCCCCCCCGGCAAGCGCTCATCGCATTGTCGACAACGGTAATGGAAGGAATGGTCTACGGCTGGAAGTTTTCTTATACTCCCTTTGACAAGCGGAGGGCGGTTGCGGAAGAGTTTGAACTGGAATCGCTTCGATCTATTCCTTCGGGTGACAGTCGTTTATCCGTTACGGAGCTTCGTCCGCAGTATCCATACCTGTATTGCTGGGCGGAATACCGTGTTACCGATGCGATAGCCTTGCATAGAACGGAATGGATACGTATCAATTATATTACCGCCAAAGGTTCCGGCAGCGCAGAACGCAAGTTAGAGATAGACGGGGTGCGGCAGGCTTATCGGTACGCGGCGCTCGCCGCTGTTCGAGGATATTTACGGAAAAACATTAAAAATAAACCTAAGGCTGTTAACGGAAAGATGCTGATTAAGGATAACCCGCGGTTGTATGTGTCAGGTGGAAAATTTACCGCTGAATTGACTGTTTATTTGGAGATTAAAGAGGTTATCCCCTACGAAGTCTTTTGAAAATATACAGCGCATCTACTGCGCCATACGACAAAAAAATATCTCTTGCATAAAAAGGTTTTTATATGTTAAATAGTATCCCTGTATGCTTAGTTATAAAATATCAAAAAAACATATACGTTTGATACGGTCTGCTATTACCAGTGTATACATTTGCCTTACGGTAGCTGTTTATGCCCAAGAAGTTGAGAATGCGCAATCCGCTCTTATTGATGTGCCGGTAGAGGCACCTTTAGCTGATACGACTACCGAAGCACCTCTTGTTCAAAGCTATCGAATAACGGTTGTCAACTATAACATCAAGGGACTGACACAAAAATATCCGCTTTCACAGGCGGTTCCGATCGACACCAGCCGTATTTTTGATTCGGAAGAAGCGATGTTGCGCTATCTCGATAACCTTAAACAACGATTTAAAAATATTCGGGTTATTCACTCAGTTCAAATAGATACGGAATATGGCACGCCTGATAACGAAGCAGTAATACCCGTTACGCTTACTATCGCAATCACCGATACATGGAATTTCATCGTGGTTCCGTACCCTTCTTTTGACTCGAATAGCGGTTTCCAGTTGAAGCTGAAAATGCAGGATTTTAATTTTATAGGGACATTGCAACCCTTAAGAGCTGATGTAGTATACCGTTCAACCGAAACAAACCAGCAGATTTTTTCATCTTCAATCAACTTTGCATTACCGTTTAAAGCGGGTGCATTTAATCTGTTATGGGATAACAGCTTCCAGATTGTTTACGCATACAAAGAAGTTCCTAAAATAAATATCGGTACCGGATTGACGGCATCGGTCAAATTTAATAAGCGGTTGTCCCTTACATTCGGCCTTTTACCTGAATTGGCAATTAACGATCGTACATCAAGTCAGATGTCCATTACGAGCTCATTGAAGATCCCTGGTGTAGAACATACGGAACAAAAGCGACCGGGTGGGTTAGGCTATTTATATCCTTATGACCGATATTACTTTAAAACGACAGCATTTGTACGCGCACCTGTTATGATTACTGAAGTGAAAGGATTCGGTTCGCTCGTATGGACCCCATCTATGAGCCTTGCAGGGAATTGGGCATTTGACGGTATACAGGCAGACAGTCTGCGAACATGGACGTTTAATTGGGGGCATACTCTTTCTCTTTCAAAGGTGAATTGGGAGTTAAATTTTAGGAAAGGTCTTTCATTTTCACTCGGTAATACGTATGCCTATCAATTTTACGACAAACGGAAGATGAGTATCAGCTTTTCCGCCTCTTTAGCCGGATATTACCCATTTATAAACAGAGTTGGTATATATGGTCGGGCGCAGTTTTTTTATCATTTATTCGGAAGTACAAGTACGGAGGCAGGTTCTACGCTTCGTGGCATTTTGAATAAACGAATCGATACGGATACTGCTTTTACCTTTAATCTTGATATCCCTATTCGGATTGCTTCACTGAATTTCCAAACTATTACCGGCGTTGCATGGACGCGGTTTTTTAATTGCGATATTCAGCTTGTCCCTTTCTTGGATATTGCGTTAGTGCACGATAAGCGTACGGGACGATACTATCATCCGGCGGACGGATGGTATGCGGGGGGGCTTGAAGTGATCGTCTATCCTGAAAAAATGCGGAGTATTTACGTCAGGGCAAGCGTCGGTTTTGATTTAACGGAACTGAAAAATCTTTCCGGTTTAAGCGGTCGAGCAAACCGTGATGGGGAATCAATTAGCGAAATATTTATTGGAATCGGTCTACACTATTAAAAGGTTTCGATAAATATTAGCGGGGTTTTTTATACCAATCAGATATCCGTCTGTTGAGTGACAGCGGTTTTTCACTGCCGGAAAACATTCGTGTTTGATCCCGTAAGTATGGAAAGATTATTTCCTTTTTAAGTAGCAGCCAGTTATGGGGTAAGATATGTGGCGCAGAAAAATCATCGGTTTGCGGCGAATGCTTGAGCAAAAGGGGATAATAGACAGGGAAAATATTTTCGGTTACGTTCTTTACAGCAGAAAATCCCCCAGCTAATCCGAAAGAAGGAGCGATCATATTATCGGTTTGAGATCGGGCGAGCATATCTTTTTGACTTTCTTCATTGAAGAACCAAAGCAGAAAAGCCCGTGCCGCTGCTGCATTTTTTGCCTTCTTACAAATTCCTGCATATATAATTTCGTCCTGTACCGGTGTTTTGCCGTTGTAACTCATCCACCGATAATCAAGCGATTTTAATCTTTCGTTATTTAATGCCAACAGTTTATTGCTCGGTAGGTACCAAAATAGGCATCGTTCATTTGTAATCAATGTATATGGCGGATCGTAGAGATATTTAAATTTGAATTCATCTTCAGCTGCAGCGTTTGTATTGACCTCTTCCGACCACCGGCGCGTGTATGTAATCAATTCCTGCAGCATTTTATCGTTCCACGAAAAGAGGTTTTTTGTTTCTTCAAAAGATACATCAAGGCCTTGTGCGGTAACATAGAGAAAATCTGTATCCCAGCGAGGAGAAAACCCCATTTTAGTATATTCCGATCCGTTTTTTGTGTTATACGCTGCAGCAAGTTCCCTCATCTCCTCAAGGGAAAGTGTAAAATTTGTTTTTACTAAATTTTTTTGCGATGCGGAAAAGATAATAGTTGGTAAATTAAAGCTGACCGGTAGGAGGTACTGTGACCCATCAATATTTCCCAATTCAAATAATAACGGATAAAAAATATCCGGATCGATTTTCTTTTTAGAAAGCAGCCCTCCCAATTTAGTGAATTTTGCCCGTGTTTCGTCGCCTCTTAGCCATGGCCCAATAACGATATCAGGCTGTTCTGATGCTGCCATTAAAGCATCAGAAGGAGTTTCTTTATAACTGACGGTTATTTTGTAACGGCTTTGGGCGTTGTTAAAAGCCTCACAATAAGAGATGAATTCAGTACGGTTAGTCCAAATAACTGCAATTGAGTCTTCGGCATTTTTGCAAGCAGATAGCATACAGCAAGCAAATACCGCGATAAAAAGAAAATTTTTCATACTTATCCATTATGACTACAATAACCTCATTGTCAATGCGGTTGCATTTCTTCTGTGCGAAATTTCATAGGTGTAAGGTGAGCGTCTACAATGACGCCGCTCACCTTAACCGTCAAGTTTTCTTTCGAAAACTTGCGTATTGATATGTGCGCTTTTCGCGCACGAATGCAACAGTTTCCAAAATTCATATTTTGTTCAACTGTTGCATTTTAAGGAAATAAAATTTCGCACATTTTTCGAGTAGACGAGTAAATGTATCAGGCAGGCTAGGCAAAAATCGCAGAATCATTGGGACTGTGAGACCATTTGAACCATCTTCAACTGTTGTACATCCGTGTACAACAGTTGAAGGCGAGTTTTGTGCGTGCACAAAACATCGCTGCTGTATGGAACCACTGCCATCCTTGGCAGTTCTGGTTGAACGACCTCAATTATTCTGCGGGGCTACTAAAAAACGGACTGATACGGTTACTCTGCGGCAATATCCTTGCGCGGATGCGGTCTTTAAAGTATAATCTTTTCATTCAGGATAATGTGGAAATATATATGAAAAAATTACATCATTTTTACAATACTGCGTCTGCCGTATTCATTTTAGCGCTCTCTTGTTTCGTTATTTTTACGATAACCGGCTGTTCAAAAAAAATCGGTTACGGTGTCGTCAACTGGTCTATCCCCGAATATAATCTAACGGCATCGGATGTAGTGCCGATCCTCGTCCGTTCAAATATCTCGAAGGTGTATATTGCTGAGCTGAATAATCAAAAGATAGAGATTCCGCTCTGGCAGCTCACTTTTTGTTCTTCAAAACGCGAAGCGGAAGCATATATCAAAAAGACTTCCGAGTATCGCTCTGTGTATGCCGCGGTGAAATTGGATGGCTTGCCGCTTCGATCTACTCCCGATAATACGGGCAAGCAGGTATATCGTTTGCGTGAAAGTCAGATTGTAAAGGTTCTTTGGAAAGGAGAAGGCGCTCCGGTCGTTGCACGGGATAAGCCTTTGGAAGGTGATTGGCTCTATGTGATGACCAACGATGGCACTCGCGGTTGGTGTTTTTCCTATAATCTTTTTACGTATGATGAAGGAGAACCTTCTGTCGCACGGCAGACCACGGAAACTGCAGCGGATGAAATTCTTACAAGCATCTTAAAAAGCCGGTGGTATCCCGAATATTACCGCGATATGATTCGAAAAAAACAAATTGATCCCGAGCGGATGACGGAGAACTTCGGCTTTTTTCCCGGTGAAGGAACCGGCATCGCACGTATTATGCTGAAAGATGAGCAACTTGCTTTCTCTTATACCGGTATCATAAAAAACCGGATGGGTGCCTATCAGTTTGAAGGTTCCCCGCTCCTGTTGCAAATCAGAGACTCGGATACGATTGCCGTCAATTATACTGATGGTAAGGGGCGGGTACAGATACTGTATTTTATTACGTTGAAGGAAGATCCTCGGGAACTTGTCCAAGCGGAGGTGGAGCGACGGAATGTTGCGTTGCAGACGCTCGTTACAACCGGTCCCGTATTCAATTCTGTGAATTACGGCGTATTGCAATTTTTAGGCGGAGAGCGATTCCGCTGGAGCGGATATCAAGTGTTATCCCCGACGATTATTCCTAAGGGGGCAGGGGATTCCGGTTCCGTCGCAATCCGCTATTTCATCAGTGCTAAACTCAAGACCGAATATATGGGGATTCTGTCATTCAAATTCGACGGCAGTGCGGATTGGATTGACTTCTTTTACACGGTATCTAAGCAGGGTGTTAAACTTGAATACGTACAGCCTGAAAATATTACCGACGGTGTTGCTGCCGTGCGTAACCTCAATCCCGTTATCCTCTTTTTCGGGACGGAAGGAACGGAAGACTAATGCCGTTTGTCCAGCTTTCAAATATCTCCCTTGCGTTCGGTGATCGCGATATTCTGCAGAATATTACGCTGGTACTGACACAGGGAACAAAGGCGGCGCTTACCGGAGCCAATGGCAGCGGTAAATCCACCTTGATGAAGATTATCGCAGGGGTAATGCAGGCCGATTCCGGTTCCATTTCGATGGAAAAGAACACCCGTGTTGCCTACCTGCCGCAGTCCGGCATTATACACAGGGGTAAAACGCTGGCAGAAGAAGCCGATACCGCCTTTTCCCGCGGAGCGCAGCTGGTAGAACAGCTCGAGGCCGTTGGCAAGCTTATGAGCGAAGAGGCCGATGCGGCAAAGGCGGAGCGACTTGCGCACGATTATCACGCCCTGCAAACCGAGCTTGAGCAATCGGGCTGGTATTTTAGGCAGCGGCTTGCGGATGAAACGCTGCGCGGGCTTGGTTTTACGTCGGAAGATTTTACCCGCCTGACCGATGAGTTTTCGGGCGGATGGCAGATGCGCATTGCACTTGCAAAGATTCTTTTGAGCGGGGCTGACATCATCATTTTGGATGAGCCGACCAACTACCTCGATATCGAAGCGCGCAGCTGGCTTGAACTCTGGCTGAAAAAGTTTACCGGCGGTTTTTTGCTGGTCAGTCACGACCGCTCGTTTTTGGACGCAACGGTTAACGAAACATATGAATTATTCAATGGAACGCTTAAGCGCTATGCAGGAACCTATACCAACTACGAAAAGACGCGGGAGGTAGAGCTTGCCTCTTTGATAAAAGCATACACACAGCAGCAGCTGGAAATTGCAAAAACAGAAGACTTTATCAGGAAGTTCCGCTACAAGGCGACAAAAGCCGCAGCGGTGCAGGATCGGGTAAAGCGGCTCGAAAAACTTGAGCGTATCGAATTGCCCGAACACTTAAAGAAAATTCATTTCAGCTTTCCACCCGCCCCTCATTCGGGAAATATTGCACTGCAAGCCGAAGGAATTACTAAGGCGTATGGGGAGCGGCTCGTGCTGAAAGACGCGGAACTCACCGTTACCAAGCAGGAACGGCTGGCATTGGCGGGACGGAACGGCGCCGGTAAAACCACTTTTTTGCGGATACTGGCGGGTGAAGATTCCGAGTATACCGGCTCCGTAAAGTACGGGGCGGGCATTATCACCGGTTATTTTTCGCAGGATGAGGCCGAGCGGATTACCGGCAGCGAAACTATCATGCAGCTGATGGAGCGGGAAGCGCCGACCCATCTTATTCCGAAACTCTACGATATGCTCGCAGCCTTTTTATTCCGTGGTGACGACATCCATAAACAGCTTTCCGTGCTGTCCGGCGGGGAAAAAAGCAGGCTGGCGCTGCTCCGGCTGTTATTGAAGCCGCTCAACCTCCTTATCTTAGACGAGCCGACCAATCACCTTGACCTTCATTCAAAAGATGTGCTACTTGATGCACTGCAGCGGTTTGAAGGGACGGTTATCTTTGTTTCGCACGATAAGTTCTTTATCCAAGGACTTGCAACCCGCATCCTTGAACTGACAGCTTCGGCAACGCCCGGCACCGGTACCCGTATCAGAAACTTCCCGGGCACCTACGACTATTACCTATACCGGATTGCCGCCGAAGCAGCCGACAGTCCAGCCGAAAAGTCGGGACAAACGGCAGGATATGTACAGGCTAATAGAAACCAAGGTACCGGCAGCTCCGTCGTCGGCAGCCTAAGCAGGAAAGCAGCGGATTCTTCGGGCGGCGGGAAAACAAGCAGTGCTTTCTCAGGGAATGCATCAGGGATACCTTCCGGTTCACAAGCGGGGATACCGTTAGGCGGCACCGGCGGCGGAGCTCTTTCTTATGAAGAACAAAAAAGGCTGCGGGCGGAAAAGCGAAAGCGCGAAAAAGAGGAAGAACGTATTTTTGCACAACTTGCCGAAACCGAAAACAAAATAAGAGAACTGGAAGCACAGCTCGCAAACCCCGAAGTATATACCGACGGTGAAAAAGCTCGCAGCATTCTGCAGCAGATTCATGCTTTACAAGCAACCTCCGCTGAACTTACAGAACAGTGGGAAGCACTCGCCCAAGATTCAGGCAGTTGAACCACCGCCGTCCTCGCTCAAGAATGAACCTCCTTGTACATCCTTGGGCTACGAGTTTGCAAGCGAACTCGCTTCTGCGTGGAACTACTGCCATCCATGGCAGTTCTGAAACACCCCTTCCGTAAGCCTTTTGAAAATAGCCTGTCCGGAAGTGTACATCCGTGTACACTTCCGGACGCGAGTTTTTGCTGCACAAAAACATCGCTACTGACTAGAACCACGGACATCCCTGTCCGTTCTGAAACTACGAGGCGCGAGCACAAATTAACCGCAGGCGTATCTTTGATACGTTGAGGATTAATTTGTGCGCAGCAACGGCATATCGTAAAACATACTCTCCGTAAGCCTTTTGAAATAGACGATGCAGATGCTAGGAGCGTACAAAAAACACCCGCAGGCGTACTTGATGTACGTCGAGGACTGTTTTTTGTTAAGCGACAACGCAGATGCGTCGTATATTTTCAAAAGGTGAGGGAGAACTCACAGCCGCAGTAGTCTTGTCGGTACAACCCCAATTCCTTACTAAGCCTAATAGACTCCAGATATCCGTCTTTTTTCTTAAAGTCGCTCGGCAGCCATTGGCACTTATCAGTGGCGAGTTCCATGCCGATTTCGTTGATTTTTGCGGCACTTTTAAGCGGACTGAGCGAAAGTGTCGTACAGAAAAAATCGAAGCCTTGAGCCGCTGCCTCGCGTACCGTTGCTGCTAGCCGGAGCCGGTAGCAACGAAAGCATCGCTCTCCGCCTTCAGGGCAATCCGTATAGCCCTCTGCTATTTCAAGGAATTGTTCATGGTTATAGTCCTGTATCGCGTAATCGATTCGGTACGGGAATTCTTTTGATGTATTATACTGTTCGATTAAACGGATTTGTTCGTCCGCCCGTGTACGGTATTCAAGTTGGGTATCAATGTTAGGGTTATAATAGAAGACAGTTAGCTTAAAATGCCCTGCCAGCCGCTTTATTACCGAAGAACTGCATGGGGCGCAGCATGAATGGAGCATAAGACGCGGCGGAGCTTCGGCAGTAAAGGAATCGCCAATATCCGCGATGGTTTGTTCCATCAATAATTGAAAATTTTGCTTCATATCAATAGGTTTTGCTTAATAAATGATTCTATATCTGCGAGTAATGAGTGGAGCAACTTACCGGATTCTCGGGGCAGCCGGAAGGCAATCGCGCCGGGGTGTCCGCCTCCATCAGTAATTTTAAAATAACTCAGAATCGGGTGTAAATCGATGCCTCGCATCGCTTCGCTCGCCCTAATACGGCATTGTATTTTATTGGATTTGCCGGGAGAATCGTAGTAAGCGGAAATTCCTATGCCTTCGACTTTCTCTGCGATGGCATTGGTTGCCTCCTTAATCATACCGGTAAACTGCGTATATTCGATACTTTTCAGGAAAGCATTCGACTCATCTTCCGATAAAATGACCTTCCCGATGCATCCGGTATAACTGGCGCGGTCGATAATGGCATGATAGATTTTCTCAGTCTCAGCATCGGTTGTTTTCATCACATCCAGCAGCCGTTCCATCGACTCGATTTTTTTTGTACGTCCCTCCGAATGGGTACTTATCCGCAACATCAAATTTAAATGCTTGGAAAAATAGTCAAAAACTTCTTTATCATGCGGATTAGAAATATAATTTCCCATTTTTGCATCGCCGAGCATACCGGTCAGCAGCGTCAGTACCAAATTTCTCGAATAGAGTTCTTCAATGCTGTAGCGTTGCCGTAGTTCGGGATGATTGGCCAATTTATAACATATTCTGCATAAAATTTCGCAGGTACTGGAAGCATGGAGGACTAAAGAATAGGCGGGATCTCCGGAATATGCAGCATCGGAATCAAAGTGATGATCTATTTCAATTTTTGGAATAGACGGGGTATTCAGAAAATCATAGATACAGCCGTTTGCTGCTACCATATCGGGCTTTGGCGTATCAAAAATACAGAGAACTTCGACGGAACGGATCGGCGGCATTGTTCCGTAATATATATTGATCTTGTTATATTTGCAGATGGAAGTGAGGAATTTAAGGTTTTCAGACGGTACGGATTCTAAAAAAATGCTGACATGTTTATTAAATTTGCGCAACAATAGTGCGCCCGCTACCGTCGAAGCATAACAATCTTCATCAGGGTTTTCGTGACCGAGAATCAAAAAGGACCGGTGCGTTTTCATAAGATAATAGATATTTTTTATTACCCGGTTTCGTGCCCCGATAGTCATGTTTTGCCTTTTAAAGTGCAAATCGGGCTTAAACCTGTTACCTCTTAAATCCATATCATACTATTATAACACACTTTGTAATAAAGTGTTATCCAAAAACACATTTTTTAGAAAAATGTCTAATGCGGTCAGTACAGAAGTTGTCAGAAACCTGATGCAGCTGCCTTATGAGCTCTAGGCTTTTTAACGTTTTTTTGATAGAATCGACCGAATTACGGAGAGAATCATGGAGAATGCACTTTGTTTTCATAACGCAACGGTAGTGACCGGTTATTCCTTAATGGAAAACGGCTGCGTCTATGTTAAAGATGGCAAGATTGAAGATGTCTTTAGTGAGCGCCGCTTTTTAAATAAACGCTTTTCTCCGGAAGTACGTATTGTCGATGTCGGTAAAGCGTATATCGCTCCGGGGTTGATTGATACCCACATTCACGGATTTGCAGGATTCGGGACGGAAGACTGCTCTCCCGATTCCATACTTGGTATGTCGAAGGCTCTTGCTGAATATGGCGTAACGGCTTTTAATCCTACACTGTATCCGACCGAACCGGAAAATATGACTGAATGTATCCGCGCCGTTGTCGATGCAATGGGACATGAAGAAGGTGCGACCATCATGGGGTTGCACCTTGAAGGTCCGTTTATTTCGCCGGAAAAACCCGGAGCGTTAAGTCCTTCTGCAATCAGTCCTGTTAATCTGGATTTGATGGATAAGCTTTGGGCTGCGTCGAACGGGAATATTGTCAATATGACTGTAGCTCCGGAGCTTAAAAATATGCGTGAGCTGGCGCTCTATTGCATCAAAAAAAATATTGTGCTGCAAGCGGGGCATACCAATGCGCTTTACGAGAATATGCTTGAGGGAATGCAAGCAGGAATTTTACATTCTACGCATCTTTTTAATGCGATGAGCCAGATGCACCATCGCAACCCGGGCGCCGTCGGTGCGATATTAATCCATCCGGAAATGTCCTGCGAAATTATTGCGGACGGTATCCATGTTCATCCCGACCTTATCCGCTTATTGGCACGGGATAAACCGATCGATAAGATTGTCTTAATAACCGATAGCCTCAAACCGACGGAACAGCGCGAAGGTATGCTGATCGCAAATGGAGAAGAAGTTGTGCTCCAAGGCGGTTGTTTCCATCGTAAGGCTGATGGCGTTATTGCCGGTTCAAGCCTTTCGATGATTCGCGGGGTTAAGAACCTTGTATCCTTCGGCTTTCCGGTAGAAACAGCCGTTCGTTTCGGTTCTGCAAATCCGGCGGAAATTATGCGGTATTCCAAACGAGGTTCCATTATGCCGGGATATGAAGGCGATCTGATCGTATTCGATAAGCAGTTCAATGTGCTTGCAACCGTCATAAAAGGAAATTTGAAAAAAAATTTGTTTTAAGAATAGGGGAAGCTATGCGATTAATTATA
The DNA here is from genome assembly GCF_024181185.1 of Treponema sp. OMZ 906. Lineage (NCBI taxonomy): Bacteria > Pseudomonadati > Spirochaetota > Spirochaetia > Treponematales > Treponemataceae > Treponema > Treponema sp. OMZ 906. Next base: position 1,040,504 of record NZ_CP051196.1, read on the forward strand.
AAGTCAGATTATGAGGCTTGTTCCGTATGGGCGGCGGATTATATTTGCAAAAAGATTATGGACTTTGCTCCGGCAGCGTCAAAGCCGTTCGTTCTCGGTCTGCCGACGGGGTCTACACCGCTCGGTGTCTACAAAGAATTGATTAAACGGCATCGAGAAGGAAAGATTTCGTTTAAACACGTCGTTACCTTTAATATGGATGAATATGTCGGCTTATCTCCCGATCATCCGCAAAGTTATCACTACTTTATGTATGAAAACTTTTTTAAGCATATCGACATTCCTTCCGCGAACATCCACATTTTAGACGGTATGGCGAAAGATACTGAGACTGAATGCAAAAAATACGAAGCGGCGATTGCTCAATACGGAAAAATTCATTTATTTCTGGGCGGAGTCGGAGCAGACGGGCATATCGCTTTTAATGAACCGGGTTCTTCCCTTTCATCCCGCACACGTCAAAAAACACTGACGCAGGACACCATTGCGATGAATGCCCGCTTTTTTAACGGCGATACGGCGGCGGTTCCCAAGACGGCGCTTACCGTTGGAATCGGCACCATTACCGATGCCGAGGAAGTGATGATCCTTGCAACCGGTTATAACAAAGCGCGGGCAGTACGGCATGCGGTAGAGGGAAGCGTCAATCATATCTGGACAATTTCTGCGCTCCAGTTGCATCCGCACGCAATTATCGTATGTGACGAACCGGCCACCGATGAACTCCGCGTTGGAACCGTCCGGTATTTTAAAGATATCGAATCTTCAATTTCAGCAGGCGGAACAAAATAAGCATGCAGAAATCACTCAAGTTTCAAACCGTTTCTTTTTTTATCATTCTGGCGATTACCGTTGTGCTGGTAGCGCGGGTGTTTTTACCCTACGCGAGTGTACTGCTTTGGTCGGCTATCCTCTATATTATGTTCGGGCCGCTGTATCATAAACTGCTTAAAAAGCTGAATTCTGAGTCCCGATGGTTTAGAATGCAACAGAGAATTATCGCCGCCTCATTTTCAGTCGGTATTATTATACTGGTTGCCGGGGTTCTGTTCTTTTTTGCTATTAAACTGATCGGGCAGGGGCAGATGTTCGTAAAGAAAATGATGAACTTTTTCGTTACGCATCCTCAGCTATTTAGAATGGAAAAAGACGCGCCGCTGAACGAATTGGTCATGCAAATTTCGATGGGAACAATCGATCTTTCGGTATTCGACTTTAAAAGAGAGCTGATGAATTTTTTTATTCAATATGCCGATACGATTGTTCGCTATGCAACGAGTATTGCAAAAAATATCGGTAATTTTGTGCTTTCACTCCTGTTCATGTGTTTTGCGCTTTATTTCCTGTTTATCGACGGGCAATACCTCGCTTCGGTGTTTGTAACGGCTATTCCGATTCAGGTGTCGGAAGGTCAAAAATTGGCGGCAAAGATAAAAGATACTATCACCAATCTTTTTATGGGGTACTTCCTCGTTTCAATATGTCAATTTGCAGCGGCGTTTATTGTGTACACTATTTTTCAGGTAGAAGGTGCACTGCTTTTATCCTTTTTAACTTTTTTCAGCTCATTTTTACCCTTCTTTGGATGCGCGTTGGTGTGGGCGCCGCTTGGGATAGAAATATTGTTAACGGCAGGTTTATTTAAAGGCATTCTCTTCCTCTGTGTCGCAGGTTTTTTTATCAGTTCAATCGATAATTTTTTACGGCCGATGTTTTTGCAGAACCGTGTTCAGATACATCCGTTGCTGATTTTCTTTTCGATACTTGGCGGTATCCGTTTTTTTAAGCTGAACGGAATTGTGCTTGGTCCGCTGTTTGTTATCCTCTTGTTTACGCTGATCGATATTGCGCGGACTTCGGACAGTACGGATGCTGAAGTCTAGCCTTGACTATGAATAGCCGCCCGCTGTTATACCATCGGCGTATTGAGCGAATACACCCGTTGATTTCGCCGCAGCAGATGCTTGAAAAAATTCCCGTATCGGAAAAAGCGTGTCAAACAGTGTTGACCGGAAGGAAAGAAGTTGAAGCGATTTTGTCCGGTACTGACAATCGGTTTTTACTGATTGTCGGTCCGTGTTCTATCCACGACCCGGTTTCTGCGGTGGATTATGCCGGCCGATTAATGCGTTTACGGGCAAAATATCGTGATTGCTTTTGTATTATCATGCGGGTGTATTTTGAAAAACCTCGTACCGGTTTGGGCTGGCGCGGTTTAATCGTGGAACCTGCGCTTGATGGGGTTATTAATATTACCGGCGGGCTGGAAACGGCACGTAAAACACTGAGCGCTATAACCGAACTAGGGTTGCCGGTTGCTTCGGAGCTGCTCGACCCTATTGTGCCACAATATACTGCGGATTTTATCAGCTGGGCATCCATCGGTGCGCGCTCCGCCGAAAGTCAGATTCATCGAGAACTCGCTTCGGGGCTGTCGATGCCGGTCGGGTTTAAGAACCCTACCGATGGTGATATCAGTACGGCGATAAACGCAATCGTTTCCGCACGGGAACCGCATGCTTTCCTCGGCATTATGCAGAACGGCAGCCCCGCAGTGATGCATACAAGCGGTAATGAATACGCGCACCTCGTATTGAGGGGCAGCGTACACGGAGCAAACTGTGACAGGGCTTCAATAGAAGAAAGCCGCCGCCTTTTGGCGGAACAGGGCATACGGCCGGTGATCTTGATTGACTGTTCGCACGGTAATTCACAACGTCAGCCCGAAAAGCAGCGGGACATCCTACTCGGAAGCCTCCGGCTGAGACTGGAAACGCCGCAGATTGAAGCAGTCCGCGGTTGTATGCTCGAAAGCTTTATTCAGGCGGGGGCTGTTTCGCCGGAGCATTGCACTGAAAAGAGCGAGTACGGCAAATCAATTACTGACCCCTGCATGAGCTGGGAAATGACCGAATCGCTTCTCACCGAAGCCGCGGATATATGGAGATATTATTATGAAAAAAATTAAATTGTACACCGATGGAGCATGTTCTCAAAATCCCGGCCCGGGCGGCTGGGCATTTGTGATGATTCTCAAAGACGTTCAAGGTGATCAGTCAGAGCAGGAATTGCTGCGAGGATCCGGCGGGGAGAAATTGACTACGAACAATAGAATGGAATTACTCGCCGTTATTCAAGCACTGACTGCCTATCAAGAAAATATATTGCCGTGCTATGCCGACTGTCCGCTAACCCTGCATACGGATTCCCAGTATGTGCAGCAGGGGATCTCTTCGTGGATAAAAAAGTGGAAGCTGAACGGCTGGAAAACAGCTGCCAGAGAGCCGGTAAAGAATCAAGACCTTTGGCAGCAGCTTGATGCACTTGCCTCTCAGCTCAGTCTTGAATGGATGTGGGTAAAAGGGCATGCAGGAAATCGCTATAACGAACTCTGCGATACCCTCGCCGTAGAAGCAGCTAAAAGAGCAAAGTAATCTAAGATATTTCGATTGTTTTCCGTGACGATTACACAAAAGGGAGGTTTGTATGAAAAACGAAAAAGTATATCGAGAATTAGCGGATCGTATAGCAGCGGCGCAGCACTGTGTTGCCTTTACGGGCGCGGGAGTCAGTACCTTATCCGGCATTCGGGATTTTAGGGGGAAGGACGGACTGTATACGCTGCCTGAAACCGATAAGATGTTCGATATCGAAGTCTTTAGGGAAACGCCGTCGGTATACTATCGGCTTGCAAAGGAATTTATCTACGGGTTACAAGAAAAAGAACCGTCGATTGTGCATCAGGTACTTGCAGGTTTGGAAGCCCGCGGAATGTTAAAGGCACTCATTACGCAAAACATCGACTTATTGCACCAAAAAGCCGGAAGCAAGCACGTTATCGAAGTGCACGGTTCTCCTTCGCGGCATAGCTGTACGCATTGTTCTTATAGTACAACCTTTGAAGATGTCGTCGATGTTGCTCGCAAGGGAGAGGTTCCGCTCTGTCCGAAATGCGGTCATGCATTAAAGCCTGATATTACGTTTTTCGGTGAAGCGCTCCCGTTTGCTGCAATAACGGAGGCTCAACAAGAATGCGGCAGGGCGGATCTATTGCTGGTATTGGGCAGCAGTCTCACCGTGTATCCTGCCGCAGCGCTGCCGCAGCTGACCCTGAAAGCGGGCGGTACGGTGGCTATTGTCAACGAACAGCCGACATATTTTGACGATTACGCAATCCTCCGTTGTACCGACTTGCAGGAGTGTTTTGAATATCTTAAGCATACATTGCTTGAATAACACGGGGACTCCAATAGTAAAATTAAAGTGGGCGTCCCTAAAAATTTAACCATGCTTTTAGGCATGTCAATATTTTGAAAAATTTTACTGGTAAAAAGCGCGAATCAATGATATACTATTTCCAATCTACTATATTTAAAGTTGACAATTGAAAATTCATATCTGAATTGACAGTCGTCTACCTGAGGAGGATCAATGAAAAAAAACATTGCGCTATCGTTCTTATGCTTGTGTACTGTACTTTTTGTACTTACAGGCTGTAAGCCGAAAGAGGATAACGCCGATTCGGATGCGCCGGTAACCCTATCGGTGTATATGCAGATGGATCTCGCTAATCCGCAATCGGCGTATTGGCCCGAGACCGTAGCAGCTTTTGAAAAGCAATACCCGAATATCAAGCTTGAGTTCGAGTATGTGAACGGCGAAGCATTCCATGATAAGTTCCAAATCATGGCTGCTTCGGGGGATATTCCCGATGTATTTACTACGTATGCGGGAGCCCGTTCAGGTTATGTGCTTGATCGCGGTATGGTAAAAGACCTCCGCCCCTACCTGACGGATGATTTGAAAAATCAGTACAATCCTGCTGTTTGGGTGCCCCAGGGACCGAATGGAGAGATCTATATTATTTCGCAGAACCTTGCGGTATGTACGGTCGTTTATGTTAATCCAAAACTACAAAAACAACTTGGCCTGACTACCCCAACAACACTCAAAGAAATGATCGATCAAGTTCCTGCTATCAGAGCAGCCGGTTTAACCCCGCTCGCTTTCGCAAACAAGGGACAGTGGCAGGCTCAGTCGCTCTTATTGTCCATGTTGACCGACCGTATGGCTGGTACCGAGTGGTTTGATAAAGCGATGGTCGGAACGGCAAAGTTCTCTGACAAGCAGTTCGTTGACGCAATCAATGTGATTAAAACGATGACCGATTCAAAGTTATTCCCTCCGGGCGTAAACCAGATGGAGGGTACTGCTTCTTGGGGTGAATTTATTGCAGATAAGGCTGTGTATCTCTTGGATGCAGGCTGGCGTATTTCGGCATTAAAAAAAGCTGCAAAACCCGAAGACTATGCACAGTATCAGCTGATGGCATTTCCTGCTGTTGCAGGGGAAGTTACACATGGCTCCAGTGCTGCGACGATCGGTGAAGCATTCGGTATGAATGCAAAGTTGACAGGTGCAAAAGCCGACGCTGCTTGGAAATTCATTTCCTTTATGTCCGGTAAAGAAGCTTGTGAGATTTTGACAAAGTTCGGAACTATGACTACCTATAAGCTCGACCTTTCAAAATTCGATATTGATCAGCTTACAAAGCAGTATGTTGATCTGATTAATAACCAAAGCATGGGTTATGTTATCGATGCGAAGATGGACAGCGAAGGTGTAAATAGCGTACTCAACCCCGGTATTCAGGCGGTTATGATTGGGCAGAAAACTCCTGCTGAACTTGCGGACGAATACGAAGCATGGGTCGCTGCTAACGATTCCCATCGCAAGAAGTAAAATAAAACTAGAATCCACTGAAGAACGCAGGGAATAATGGGTAATTGGTGATGTTTAATGTACAATTAGAATTGCCACCAATTACCCGTTACTATAATTACACATTATCTATTAAAAACATCGCCGCAGCGATCGGCCTCAGCCATACAGAGATAGAAGCGCTTAACTAATTGAGAACGGATTGTAATTACCCATTACTCATTACCAATTATGAATTATGAATTAAATAGCAAGGCGGTTTACGGTATATGACCTACTTACGGCAAAAGCGGACAAGCTATATTTCTTTTATTTTGCCCGCTTTTATTATTTACATCGGCATTATTATTTTTCCCGTGCTGTTCAGTTTTTATTTAAGTCTGACAAAGTGGAAAGGGTATGGAAAGATGGAGTTTATCGGGCTTGGTAACTATATCAGAATGTTTACCGACCCCGTGTTCTACATCGGCTTGCGGAACAATATCCTCATCGTACTGATTTCAGTATTAGGACAGATCCCGCTCGGACTTCTGCTTGCGTACATGCTCTACCGAAAAATGGTAAAACACGCGAACTTTTTTGAAGTATTGATTTTTTTACCGATAACTATTTCATCTGTTATCGTTGCACAGCTGTGGAACCGGATATTTTCTCCTGTGGGAGTTGTCCCTGCGATTATACGCGATCTAACCGGCAATCCCGACTATATTATGACGATATTTGAAGATAAATATCTTGCAATTGTTCCGATCCTCTTTGTACTGTTGTGGCAGCATACCAGTCTTTATATGGTTATCTTTTTAGCTAACCTGCAGCGGATACCGTATAGCGTTATAGAGGCGGCTCAGCTGGAAGGCGCACGGGAAGGAACAATTTTTGCCCGCCTTATTGCGCCGATGCTGGCAAATGTTATCTTTATCAATACTATTCTGGCAGTTTCGGGCAGTTTTAAGAGTTTTGACCTCATCTATTCGATGACCGGCGGAGGCCCTGCGCACTTTACGGAAGTTATCGCCGTTTATATGTACAATACGACCTTTGTATTCCAGAATTACGGATACGGTAGTGCGCTGGCTGTTATCATTATCATCTTTACCGTTATAGCCCTGATGATAAGCCGAGCCGTAACAAAACGCTTTGATTATTAGGAGGTTGATATGACTATGAAACGAAATATGCTGCAGGAAGCCTCCCACGGTTGGCAAACGAGCGCCTACGTTTTAATGCTGACTTTTGCGGTACTTACGCTGTTCCCGCTTATTTGGCTTTTTTATTCGTCCTTTAAGCTGAATGCGGAAATTATGATTCACCCGTTGGCGCTGCCGAAAGCTCCAACCTTTTTTAACTATACCGAATCGTGGGCAAAGGGTGGATTAGGTATTGCACTGGTAAACAGCTTTATCTATACGATTACGGCGACCGTCTCTACCATGCTGCTTGCAATGGCTGCTGCTTTCGGTTTAACAAAATTCCCTTTCAAATCGTCAAAGGTCTTTACTTCGATTTTTGCCTTTGGTTTAATGATCAGCGTTCATGCAGTTATCATCCCGTTGTTCCAACTGGAAGCAAAACTCGGTATGGTGAATACACGCTTAGGGGTTATCATTCCGTATGTTGCTTTCAACCTTCCGATCTCCATTATGATTGCGATTTCGTATGTTAAGGGGATTCCCAATGCGCTCATTGAATCGGCGGAGATAGACGGCGCAAAGTACCGCTACATATTTTGGATGATGATTATGCCGCTGTCCGTTCCCGTCATCGCAACGATGGTTATTCTGTCTTTCTTACAGCACTGGAATGAATTTTTATTCGTGTTTGTCTTTACAACGAAGGCGACGTTGAAGAGCTTGCCGGTTGCGATTACCCAATTTGCAGGGCGGCTCAACATCGACTACGGTTTACAGTATGCCTCCCTCATTATCGGGGTACTTCCGATGATTGTATTCTATATTGTCTTCCACGCGCAGCTGATTAAGGGTTTTGGGGAAGGGGCTCTAAAAGAATAAAGGTGTTCATATTATTTATTATTGAAGGAGTTTTTTAAATGAATAGAAAAAAGCGAGTGCTTGTGGGCGGAATGCACCATGAGTCCGATACTTTTAATCCGATTACCACCGGACCCGATGATATTTGGGTGTTACGGGGAAAGGATCTTTTAGAGGGAAAGGGGCAAAGTTCCGTTTTCGGTTCGATTGCAACGCTGAAAGAAGCGGGGTACGAGGTTATCCCGACGCTTATTGCACGGGCGGTTCCGAATGGCGAATGGGATAAAGACTACTACCTTTCGTTAAAAAAGGAATTCTTGCAGGCGATTAAGGATGCGCTGCCGCTGGATGCGCTGTGTCTTTCCCTGCATGGTTCGATGCGGGTACGTGAAATCGGTGAGGCTGAAGGCGATTTACTGGAAGATATTCGTAAAATCTGCCCCGATATTCCTATTTTGTCATCGCTCGATATGCATGCAACGATTTCGCAGCGAATGCTCGACTATGTAGACGGCTATGTAGGATATAAGTGCGCCCCGCATACAGACACATATGAAATCGGCATTCATGCGGCACGTATGACTATCGAGACATTGGAAAAAGGCATCAGGCCGGTTATGTCGGCGGTTAAGATTCCGTTTCTTATTGCAGGTGAACAATCGGAAACCAGCGTTGAGCCGATGAAAAAGTTGACGGCAACGTTACGCGAATACGAGAAACAGCCGCACATTATGGCAGCTTCGTACCTGCTCGGCTTTCCGTGGGCCGATACTGCCGACAACGGTGTTACGGCGATGGTGGTAACCGACGGAGATAAGCAGCTTGCAACCGAAAAGGCACGGGAGCTTGCTCAGTTGTTCTGGGATACCCGAAAAGAATTCTGCTTTTACAACGAGACCCGCGAACCTGCCGATGCCCTTGTCCATGCACGCTCCAGTGTTGAAGCAGGTGTGTATCCGGTGGTGCTCTCCGACTCAGGCGACAATCCTACCGCCGGTTCTTCGCAGGATGTAACCAACTTCTTAAAGACGATCCTTGCCGATCCCTTCTTAACCTCGTTAAACCCGCCGCTGTGTTATCAGGCTTTTTACGACCCCGCCTTAGTTGCAGCCGCCTTTAAAGCCGGAGAAGGAAATATCGTGGAGGGAACGCTCGGCGCCGCCTTCGACAAGGAAAAGAGTTCACCCATTCAGGTAAAAGCGACGGTAAAAAAACTATGCAAGGCATGGGCAGAGGCTCAGAACAGCGATATGGCGCTCTTGGATGTCTGCGGCGTCGATGTCGTTATAACGTCAAAGCATGTCGGCTGCTATGACCCCGAAATGATGCGGGCGCTCGGCGTTGAACCTACGGAGCGTAAGGTCATCGTCGTCAAGCTTGGTTACCTTGAACCGGAAATCCGCGCCATTGCAAAACGCTCGATGCTCGTGCTCACCGACGGTAGCACCAACGAAGTGTTCTCCCGTCTGCACTATAAATATTTGCCGAGTCCGATGTATCCGATGGATCGGGATATGTCCTGGCATGCCTAGTCCTTTTGAAATATACGGTGCATCTGCGTTGTCGCTTAACAAAAAACAGTCCTCGACGTACATCAAGTACGCCTGCGGGTGTTTTTTGTACGCTCCTAGCATCTACATCGTCTATTTCAAAAGGCTTACGGATAGGGTGCAGCTACTTCGTGCTGCACATAAATTAATCCTCAACGTGGCAGAAGCGGCACGGATGCCGCTGGTTCTAAACAGTAACCAGTTTGCTTGCAAACTGGCAGCCCAAAAATGAACAAGGAGGTTCACTTTTGGGCGAGGGTGGCGGTAGTTCCACGCATTAACGTGTTTGCCCTTGCAGCCAAGAATGTAGACGGACGTACATTCTGTGGCGAGGAATGTCGAGGGAAAGATAAAAATTAATGGATTAGAGGTGTATTTCAAGCCATTTTTGCCTTCGTGATGAAGAAAAATCTATTTGTCTTGAACTGCTCGTTAGTTTTGTTACATAATCGGTACAATTAATTGTAAATCCAATTCTTCAATTTGCTTAAAACCTTTATCAGCAGTGATAAGGGGTAAGCCATTTACGATAGCAGAAGCTGCAATAATTGCATCAGGGAGTTTTGTTCTATATTTCTTACGAATTTCTATTGTCTTTTCTTTTATATCATTTGACAGGGTGATTTCAGTGCAGTCATTTATAAAAGCTCTTGTACTTTGACTTTCCGTTTCAGTCATTCCGGAAAAAGATAAAAGTTCCATTGCAGAAATTATTGATAATGCAAGATTTTTCTCCAGATAAGGAAACATACAAGAATTGGATGCCCTTACACTAGGCATCAATTCCCCGGCTAATTTTCGTGCTCTAACTTTGACAAATAGGATAAAGACGTTATAATAATTAGTAACACGATTTCAACAGGAGTTTGTCAGCATGTTTGACAGGGCTAAAAACTTATCCTATGAAGACCTTGCAGCGATGTTGGCGGCCGGTCCCGATCTTAACAGTATGAATTTTGCCGGTCTTACACTTACCGGCATTGATTTTTCCGGAAAAAGGCTTTCCGGCTGTTCGTTTGCGCATACCTGTTTTACGGACTGCTCCTTTACGGGAACGCGGGTTAGGCTGTCGTTTTTTGATTTTGCCCGCTTTGTACATTGTATCTTTGATAAAGCCGATATTCAGCTTTCCTGCTTTGCAGGGGCGTCCTTTGATGATACCGTTTTTACCGATTCGGAACTGCTTATCAATAATTTTACCGGGATTACGACGCATGAATGCACTTTTAAGGATTCGGACTTGTATGCTTCCCGTTTTATTCACTGCTCGTTGCACAAGACGCCATTTGAAAATTGCAATATAAAGAAAGTTCATTTTACAGACAATGTGTATGATGATGTGTCGTTTAAATCTTCCAATACGCGCGTCGCTTATTTTGATACCGAGGAATTCATAAAATGAAAATATACCCTCACTACTCACCTCAAGGCTCTGTGAACAGTTATCTTGTCGGAAATGAGGTAAGCAAAGAAGCGTTAATTATCGATCCGGGAAAGATAACCGGTGAAGTAATCAACCATATCGAAAAGAACGGATATACGCTTGTCGGCGTATTCATTACGCATAATCATATCCGCCATTACGGGTACGGCCTTCCGACTTTGTTAAAAATTTACAATCCGCGTGTATATGCGGCGGATCAAGCGCTTGTCGGTAAACATGGAAAGATGTTGTGGGGAGATTGCACGATCCCGATTGCCGGTTTTTCCGTTGAATGTTTTTCGGTGCCCGGTCATTCGCCCGATTCTTATTTATTTAAGATAGATAACTGTATTTTTACCGGTGACAGTCTTACCGCGGGGATAACCGGCAGCACGCTGCACAGTTTTGCGGCAAAAACGCTTGCGGAACAGCTGGAAAAAAAGCTGTTTATTCATGATGATGCACTTCTCCTTTTTCCGGGACACGGTCCGCCGACTACGATCGGAGCGGAACGGAAATTCACGCATCTATCGATTTTTAAGGTTGACAAAAGTATGGTAAACTTTATACCATATAAAAAATAGACTATAGGAAATCCTAAAATCAAACCAAGTTTTTAGAGATGCCCTATGCATATTATGTAAGGAAGATGCTCATGAAGAACAAGATTATTTGTTTGCTTTTTTCTCTCAGTGTTACGGTAGCGTTTGCAGATATTAGAAATGCCGTCTGCATTGTAAGACCGAACTACAGCGAAAAAACCATTGCTTTTATGGAAGATACGTCCGATCAACTGAAAACTGCTGGGTATTCGGATTTGGCTGATCTTTTTAAAGATGCAAAAGAAGGTGTTTTCGGGTCAGGCTTTTTTATTAAAGGTCAAAATAAAAAAGACTATGTGCTGACTAACTACCATGTTGCCGCTTATGCGACATCTCTTACGTTGGAAATTGAAAACACTAACGGTGAAACGACAAAAATCGAAAACTGTAAAGTTATTGCCGTTGATGAAGAATTGGATCTTGCCATTGCTGAAGTTCCAAGCGGTAAAGTTGATTCGTATTTGACGTTTGCATCAAAAACTCCCGTCGACGGAATTGATGTGTGGTCTGCCGGTTATCCGGGGTTGGCGGGAAAACCGATGTGGCAGCTCGGGAAAGGAACCGTGACAAATGCTCGCGCGCGGCTGCCCGATGATATCGATCCGAAAATATCTACCTTTATTCAGCATTCTGCCCCTATCGACTCCGGAAATTCCGGCGGTCCTCTTCTTGTAAAAGCGGCAAATGCTCCTTCGGGATATGAAATTATCGGTATTAACTCTGCAAAGGCTATTTTCAGACAGGCAACTAATTTTGCAATCCCTGCTTCCACAATAACTAACTTTATGGATGAAAGAGCTTTCGCCGGGAATAAAAAAATCGAACGCAATTTAACTGCCTCTTTGAATGTGTTTGCCGAAAGCTGTAAACATTTTAAAATCGATAAAGAGAGTGATAAAAATAAAGAGATTGTAAAGCGAATCCGGAAATTAGCCATTTATATTTCCGAAGATTATGCAATCCGAAACGGGCTTGATGTATACATGAAAGCACTGCGAAAAGCGCCTAAACTTTTTAGGAATGAAATATTAGCCGCATCGATTTTTGGAAATCCGATAAACGGAATCAGAACAGCTCTTGCTTATGATATCTATACTACCATTGATCCGGAAGAAAATACCTATTTACCCGATACGGGGACGGATATCAACAGCTTGAAAAAGACGGACAACGGTTATGAATTTGTGTTGTATGATGAAGTTCAGAAGTCGAAATTCTTTACCGTTTGGAAAAAATCCTATAATTCATGGCAGATGGACGGTGCCAGTCTGAATGAATCTCCTCAAAGCGGCACGGCTTCGAAAGACCAAAATAAAAAGAGTGCAAAGAAAGATAAGAAAGCTGCAGGAAAATCTTCGATTTTTATCGAAGAAATCCCTACAACAATGAGAATACCTTTATCGTATATCGGTTTTAATAGAGATACCGGTTGGAAATCTGCTTTTTCTTTCGGTTTCTTTTACAGCTTTAAATATGTGGAAGTCGGCATATCGGCTATTATCGATAAACCTCGCGATGCTAATGCTCGTGGTGATAAGTCTTCATTCGGTTTCTCGGGAAAAGGTTCCTTCAACTTTGCATTTGGGCTCAGCCCTGAGCTGAAGGGACAGATACCGATCAACATCAATAATGTCCTATACATTGCACCGCAAGCATTTGTCGGAGTAGGTCTGTTTATCCCTCCGGTCGATACTTTTGTACACTATGGTGCCGGAGTGGAATTTGTACCGGTTAATTTTACAACGTTATCTTTCGGTGCTGATTTTATTGCACGAACGTATTTAAAGGGAACGAAAACGACAAATCTCGGAGTTCGTATAAACGCATCAATACGATTTTAATTATATTGGAAGGAGATAACAGAACATGAAAACAGAAATCATTAAGAAGGGCGCGGTGCTTATCTGTTTGTTAAGCGTAATGTCAGCGTTTACTTCGTGTATCTTATTCAGCAACCTGAAAATGGCGGCCGAGGAGGGTAAAGCGAGTGTAAACGGTAAACAGGTTACAGCAGAATCGCTGGGAGATCCGAAAACAGACTGTCTGGCTTATGGGTACGTGAACGTAAAGGGTGTGCACATGTATGTGCAAATGGATTCTTCTCAGGAGGCGCTTTATGTAACGCCTTTATTGATGGGAAGCGGTTCTTTTTGCTTTCCCCCTCTTGCAAAGAATCTCAGTTTTCAACTTGTGCGGCTTCGCTATGATAACTGGTTTACAAACTCCATTACGTACTACACTCCCGGTTTAGGAAAACAAGGTGCTATTGCATTTACTACGCAAAAAGCGGGTTTGCAGTTTATAGGTGCTTATGATTTTATCGTTAAAGGGACGGCATTTAAAGGCTATTCGGCAACATTGTCTCCTTATCCCCGCAGCGAACAATCTGAATATGAACTGAAAACGTTAAGTAAGATGAAAGCACAATTTAAAAACACGGAATGGGAAACACTGATCGATAAAAGAATAGAGGAGATTCAAAATGAGAAAAAATAAATACGCTATTATCTCGTTTGTTATTGCCATTACCCTTTTTATTACCGGTATAGAACTCTTTGCCGCCGATAAAAAAACTCCGAAGGCTCCTACAAGGAATGAAGTCGTTATCGTATTTTCTTTAAAGATTCAACCGTTGCCTGATGTGGAATTTTTTGCAAACTATTCACATATGCGTTTTTCAAAACTGGACATAGGTCATTATTACAGCACAACGGATAAAATAGCCATCAGTGCTTCTAATGTCAGAATACCTTTGGCGGGAATGCCGGAAGAAGATGCACGGGATATCGATTTCGCTATGATAACCCTTCCTTTTGCTTATGGGAAACGATATATTAATCTTCATAGTCTGCGGTATCATTTTGCCGGTTCAGAAGTAATATTTGTGAATCTTCCGTTACAGGCAAAAATCGAAGTACCGTCCGATGTACAGTACGTATATATCGGTGATTTTATCTGCAAGTGCAGTAAGCCGTTTTATGATATAACCGATGTAAAACGAACTGATAATTTTGATGCCGCTGCAAGGGCTGTCAAGGAAGTATACGGTAAAGATGCCGAACTTGAACGGGTGCCGTTGATTTCTTTGAATCAGGAAGATTAACAAGGTTTTGTATGGAATTTGAAAAGATTATTCCCGCCTCAGATCTTGCAGTGGCGCAGTGCGGAAATGAATTACCGGTTAACGGCAGCGTACTCGCTGTCTTTGCAGAGCAAGCGTTTAAACGATTGTCCTTTACTTTTCCTCAAGAGCATTTGGAAAGTTTGCTGAATGTTGCGTGTGATCCCGCATCTTCGGAGAATGACCGGCTCGTTGCAGTAAAATTGCTGGAAAATGCCGTCATTGCGGCGAAAGGTACGCTGCCGCTCTGTCAGGACACAGGCGTTGCACAAGTTTTTGCATGGAAGGATTCCTCTGTGTATTCGATCTTAAATGCTGTGAATCGAACAATGCCTTTCACTTCCGATACGGAAGCGCTTACTGCCGGTGTCGGGAAGGCGTATAAAGAGAATAATCTGCGGTTTTCTATCAACATTCCTTCTTCGCTTTTTGATGAAAAAAACTCGGCTACCAATTTACCGGCTCAAGTCGATGTATTCAGTACAAACGAAAGCGGCGAGCCTTCGTACCGTTTCTTGTTTTGCGCGAAAGGCGGCGGTTCATCCAATAAAACGGATTTTACCTGCGCGACTAAAGCGCTGTTAAACCCGCAATCCTTTGAGCGTTTTTTGCAGATGAAAATCGCCGCTCTTGGAACGGCTGCCTGTCCGCCGTACACGATTGCCGTTGTCATCGGCGGGTTGAGTCCCGAACAGAACTTACAAACCCTCAAGCTGGCGACAACTGGCTATTGGGATGCGGCAGAGGCGTTAAACGAAGCCGGCGGTGCTATTCGCTGGACGGATACGGTCGGCGGAGTGCGCCCCCTGCGGTGTAAGGATTGGGAAGAGCGGGTATTACAGATCGCAGCGGAAACAGGATTGGGCGCCCAGTTCGGCGGTTCCCACCTTGCGGCGCATGCCCGTGTGTTCCGATTGCCGCGGCACGGGGCAAGCTGCTTTGCCTCTATAGGCGTATCTTGTAATGCACACCGGAACCTCGTCGGTTATATCAGCCGCGAAGGCGCCTTTTTGCAAAAAAACGTTTCCGATCCGCGGCCGTTCTTTGAAAAAGCCGCAGCATATACATCCGGTGCCGATGCGCATCATGGAGAGCCCGTCAAGGTTGACCTCAGCTCCATCGACGCAGCCCGTGCTAAGCTATCCGGTTATCCGGTAGGGCAGGCATTCCTCTTTTCGGGCGAGATTTTGGTTGCGCGCGATGCGGCTCATGCCCGCTGGAAGGCGTTGCTGGAAAGCGGTAAGCCGTTGCCCGATTACACGCTGCACTATCCGATCCTCTATGCAGGACCGGCGGAAACACCGAAAGGCGCCGTTATCGGCAGTTTTGGGCCTACAACGGCAAACCGCATGGATCCCTATGCAGACGATTTGATGAGCAGGGGTGCTGCGTTGATTACCATTGCCAAGGGGAACCGGTCTGAACTGTGGCGTACCGCGTGTAAAAAATACGGCGCCTTTTATCTCGGCACCATCGGAGGCGCTGCTGCGTTGATTGCGGAAAAGCATATTACCGCGCGTAAAGTCCTCGACTATCCCGATTTGGGAATGGAAGCCGTACAGCTGATTTCGGTTAAGGATTTGCCGGTATTCTTGATTACGGATGATAAAGGAAACGACTTCTACGCTTCCCTACAAAAGAGCCTTCGGTAGGAAATGCGCATCCGGCGAGAAAAGAGAGCGTTTTTCTAAATGGTCTAACACTCATGTGCCGTTTAGTAACCATGGTTCTTTTTACGAAAATTTATTGACCGCGAAAATAAAAACTTCTATCATGGCAAACACTATACCGTAACGCGGTACAGTGTGGGAGGTATCACCGATGACTACTGTAGTTTCAAAGCCGCCAAAGTCTATTTTTATCCTGAACCTTTTAATATACAGCGGTGTTTTTATTTTTATTTTTTTATATGCATTGTATACAAAGATAGTCCCCAAAGAGGCACTCTTTAAAATTTTTATGGCGCCTTCTACATTGTTGGCCGCCTGTATTACAATTCTTTTTCCTATTGTTCTCTATAAAAGAACTATGAATATCGTTCTCAACTGGGAAACGGAAGAAGACGGCGTAAATAAGGCGAATAGAGCGCTGAATATATATTCAAAGCTCAGTATCGTGGTTCCGATTGTATTATCGACTGTAACTCCGGTTGTATTACTATTATGGGTAGGTATGAATTCTACCGCACAGTTTACTGCAGCAATTTTTGCATCGGCTGGATGCTTGTTTTTTATCGCACTCTTTTTTTATGTGATTTGGATTCAGGCGCTTGAACAATATGTAAAATTTTTACCGCTTGAAAGAGAACATATTGCTATGTCTTATACAACGCGCGGTATGCTTGTCGGTTTTTTCCTTTTTATGGGTATCATTTTTCTCTGTGTATCTCCGTTTTTAGCAAGCCTCTATAACGGTATGACGATCGTCGGTACGATAACGCATTCAATTATTCCGATATCGTTGGTGGTGTTGGTGGGTGCCCTTTTTGTCACTTATACGCTTTACAAAGGTATTAATAACGAGATCGAAACTATTGTGTCGTTTACCGATAAGTTAGCGGTTGGAGATTTTACTCCGAGTCACTTAGAATTACGGCGCCGTGATATTTTCGGGCTTTTGGGGACAAGATTGAACGTATTCCATAAAAACACAGTCGCCTTACTTGCCGGCGTAAAAAACAATACCCAAGCAATGAAAGATGCTATCGGAGTGCTTTCCGTGAACACGGCGCGAACAGCGGATTCGGCTCATCAAATAAATACCAATGCCGAAGGAGTGAAACAACAGACTATCGCACAGGCTACAAGTGTTATGGAAACATCCGCTGCAGTCGAAGAGATAATCAACACGATCAAACAACTGAATGCGAGTATTGAAGTACAAGTGGAAAGTGTCGCTCAGTCTTCATCATCGATAGAACAAATGGCGGCGAATATTGCTTCTATTACGCAAACACTGGAAAAAACCGATGAGGCAATCAAACGGCTTGCCGATGCGACTGCCGACGGGAAAACAACAATAGTGAATTCCAATGCCGTAACAAAAAAGATAGCTGAGGAATCAGGCGGATTGATAGAGGCAAGCAATGTTATCCAAAATATTGCAAGTCAAACAAATCTCCTTGCAATGAACGCTGCAATCGAAGCTGCTCACGCAGGAGAAGCCGGCAAGGGATTCGCAGTTGTTGCAGACGAAATACGGAAGTTGGCGGAAGAATCTTCCGTACAAGGCAAAACTATCACGATGACATTGAAAATGCTCGGCTCCGAAATCGCGAGTTTATCTACGTCATCAAAAACCGTCGAAGAAAAATTTGCCAGTATTTTCGAACTTTCCGAACATGTAAAAGCAATGAGCACCAATCTTATGAAAGCAATGGGTGAACAAGAAAACGGTAACCGAGAAATCTTGGGAGCAATCTCAAATATAAAAACAGTAACATCAGATGTCAAAAACGGATCGGAACAAATGCTCAAAGACGGAACTCACGTTAGCGGCGAGATACGGAAGCTTGACGGCCTGACAAAAATCATCACCGATAATATGAACGCAATGGCGCACGAAGCTGTTCAGATAAATAATGCCGTACAGGAGGTAAATGCTATTACGCAGCAGAATAAAGACGCAATCGAAAACTTGTCTGCAGAAGTCGGTAAGTTTAAAGTATAGTTCGGTGTTCGCACCGGAATTATTCGTGTAGAGAGTTTAGTTCCTTCTCACTAGATTTACCTTGAAGGAATCGGTTCCCTCTACACGAATTAACCGATTTTTTTGATCTATTTTATTTTTTAGCTTGTATCTTATCTTTTTCCTTTCGTACTTTTTGATCTAAAACATCCATCAATTTATTGACCCCTGCTTTAAAGTCATAATCTTCGGTGGAAACGTGTGCGGTTCCGCCCTTAAAATTGACAGTACATTCGTAAGTAAACTTTTTGTCGAATTTTATCGTGCAGAGGACATCGACAATTAAATCTTCCGCATACTTAATCCGTTCAAATTTCTTGTGTACGAAGGTTTTTTGATCTTCGTCCAGCGTAAATTTTACCGCCTGTAAATTGATGTTCATACGAGACCTCCTATACGGTATCAGGTGTGTGAAGGCGCCGCAAAATTAAATACCTTTTGAAGCGCTCCTTCTTTCAGGTCATTCTAAAAAGGTTGATCACGTTTTTAGAAACCTTCTTTATTAAGTATACGTAATAAAATGCAAAAAGTCGAGGAGAATCCGCACACTTTCGCGGAAACCAATGAATAAGGGAAGGAAAATTCATAATTATGAATTAAACCGGCCGCTTTCACGTTGTTGTTTACCCTGTCTTAACCCTACAAGACGATTCGGTCATTCTCCTGCCGTTTTACCTTGCCGTTTTTTTCCAGAACATTGAGCAGGGGGATAACATATTTGCGCGAAAGATTTGTCGCGGTACGGGCGTCTGCAATGGTGATGATGTCGCCTGTTTTTTTCCCTTTTAAGATAGCGGTAACCGCTTTGTCGTATACCTCACGGTGGTAGTGCAAAAAGTTTTCCAATACGACGAGCTTGCCGAGCTTTACTAAATCGCGGGCGTCTTTCCGCACCTGCGGCAGCTGGATTTTATCTATTTCGATACCGTCAAACCCTGCTTTAAGCGCCAACTGTAACAGCTGCTGTGCCGTTTTCGACAAGGTATCCCCGCTGCCTGCCAGCTTGTACACACTGCCTTCATTGGCAAGTTTGTTTTCCGCGCACAGTTTTTTCAAGATTTCCTGCCGCACCTTTACCGGCACAGCCGTATCGATTTCCTCAAGCGTAAAACCTGCCTGACTTTTCTTTGCGGTCTCTAAAATCTTTGCTTCCCATTCGGCAAGCTTCTTGGTAAAGATGAGCTGTTTGCCGCAGGCCGTAACGTCTTTTGCGTCAGCCGAAAGCTCCTTAGGTTCTGCGCGGTCTTTTTCTATAAAGCCGTTGATAAAAAAGCCGCAGCTTTTCCACGACGGTAATTCCCGTCCGGCATACACCGAAAAAAACTGTTTAAAGACGGCCGCGCGGTAGGAGTCAAAGGCCGCAAGTATTCTGCATGAGGCGAGAATGGAACTTCCCCCATGCCTGATAAGGACGGCCGGTTGGTTCCAGCGTCCGGCGATAGGTTCCTGCAAGGACACCCGCGCCAGCGTGGGATCGGTTTTGTTAAAGTGAATCGCGCCGATGGCATTGGTACTGCCGGTGGCAAGTTCCAGTTCGATATGATTTTTGATACCGGCGCCGGTTTCCTGTTTGTTAAAATATTCATCAACACGGACGAGCAGTTCGGAGCCTTGCAGTACGGGACTTCCGCCAATGCCTGCAAGCAGCATACCGCGCTCTACCTTTTCTTTCTCGGATATTTTCAGGTTGAGTGCCGTCCGCATTCCCGATTCGGAAGAAGATACGTCGGCGTGATGATTTTGAATGTTTTTAATCTTGCATTCGGTTCCGCCGGGATAGAGTGCAAGCTGATCGCCGACGGCAACGCTTTTACCGCGGAGCGTACCGGTTACCGTGATGCCGATTCCTTTCAGCGTAAAGGCGCGGTCGATATACAGGAACGGCTTATCCAATGGAGCGGTACGGACGGTACTTAATAATTCCGTAATTTTTTTCTTGAGTTCGTCGATACCGGCGCCGGTATGTGCGGAAACAGCCGTCGAAGGTAACTCCCGTCCGAGGATTTCGCGGCAATGACGATTTGCATCTTCCCGTATCAGCTCGATCATATCGGGATCGGCCAAGTCGGATTTGGTTATGACCAACAGGATGGAGTTGATATGCATCGCTTTAAGTACCCGCAGGTGATCGGACGACATTTGCATCCATCCGTCGTCTGCTGCGACAATCAGCATTGCTGCGTCAAGTCCCCACGTGCCTGCTACCATGTTACGGATAAACCGTTCGTGTCCGGGAACATCGACGATGCCGACCGTTCCGTGTACGGGATCTTCCAAGGCGGCAAAACCCAGCTCAATGGTCATACCCCGCTTCTTTTCTTCGGGGATGTGGCTGGTTTCCACTCCGGTTAAGCATTTTACCAATGCGGTTTTGCCGTGATCGACGTGTCCGGCGGTTCCTAAAATATATGCCATAGTCAACGTACCTCTATAATTTTTTAGCGAACCTCTAAAAGCCGGGCGAGTTTTTAGAGATGTCCTGTAATTCTTTGATAATATAGGTATCATCGGCAGGATTTACGGCGGCAAGGTGTAGCAGCAGCCTATCCTCCGAAATAATAGCGATAATCGGAATGCTGCAAAACCGCAGCGCCGTCTTGACCGCTTCCGGTTTATGCGTGTGCAGCATAATTGCCCATGACGGGAAAGTCTCATCGGGGGTGCTGCCGCCGCCGAGCGAGAAAGGGTAGGGGACAACACATGCGGTTCCGGACGGTAGTTTTCTCACAATCTTTTCGCTCCGTTTTTTTATCACGGCAGGGTCAAGCAGCAACGCTTCGGCCGCGGCGCTTTTTCCGTTATTTAGGTAGTGCACGAGGGTCTCTTCCATTAGAGCGGCGACGGCGCGGCCTACCCGATAGGTGCGCATCAGCGGATGGCGGGCAATGAGCGCGATTAAATCTTTTTTGCCGGTAATCCATCCGCACTGCGGGCCGCCGAATACTTTATCCCCCGAAAAACAAACGAGGTCGGCGCCTTCTTTTAATAAGGCCGGTACGGTCGGTTCATCTTGTATGGCAAGTGAAATAGCGCCTGAACCTTGATCCACCGCAAGGATTACCTCAGGCGGCAAGGCCTTGCGGATGGCGCTCAGGGAGGGCTGCTCCGTAAAGCCGCGGATTTTATAGTTTGAGGTATGCACCCATAGCACCATTGCCGTCTGTTCGGTAACGGCGGCGGTAATGTCTTCAAGGGTGGTGATGTTGGTAGTACCGACTTCTACGAGCGTGCAGCCTGCCTCCCGCAGAATATCGGGAATGCGGAAGCCGCCGCCTATTTGCACCTGCTGGCCGCGCGCAACGATAACATCTTTCCCGCCCGCAAGCGCTTTAAGTAACAGAAACACGGCGGCGGCATTGTTGTTCAGCATCAGCGCCGCTTCCGCACGGACAAGCGTACTCATCGCTTCGACGGCAAAGGGGAACCGCTGTCCCCGTTTGCCGTCCTCCAAATCCATCTCGATAGCCGAGTATGATTGGGCGGCTTCCTTTGCCGCATCCCAAATACCGTGCGGAAGCGGGCTTCGTCCGAGGTTGGTGTGCAGGATAATGCCCGTCGCATTGATAATCTTCGAAATCCGTTTCCGTATATGCTTCGTGCACCGCTGCCGGATGTCCGCTATACACGTATCAAAAGACGGAACGGCGGCTCCTTTTAAAGCCGCAGCCCGTATCTGCTTGATATACTCCGATACGATGGAGGCTACAATCGGTCTGCCGAGTTTTTCGATGCAGTCGGAAAGATCATGATGCGACAGAAGTTTTTCGACTTGCGGTATCTGTGCCAGTGAACCGTGCATGGCGGTTACTCCTTTTTTTCGTTTGTGATGGTGAGCGCCGACACCCATTTTGTCCGTAGAATCAGGATGATTGCAATCAGTGCAGTCGCCATATTTGAAAAGAGGTTTCCCCAAAAGATTGCGTAGTATTGTAGGATGTGTTCCGTCGCCAGTACAAAGATGTAACGTAGCAGCCATATACGGAGCACACCGAGCACAAGCGGCATCTTCGTTTTGCCGAGTCCGATAAATGCGCCCTGAATGGTCATACAAATACCGAAGCCGATAATCGAATAGGTATAGATGTTGAGCGCGTTGTTTGCAATACCGATAATTTCCGGCTCCCGCCTGAACAAGATAGTCAGATAAGGCGAAAGCGGAATCATAATCGAAATCATTATAATAGCGATGATGATACTGGTGATGCAGCCGAGAAGACAATCCCGCTTTGCCTTTTGCGGGTATCCTGCACCGATGTGCATACTGACCATCGTCGTAATTGCCGCGCTAAAAGCCGCAGGCAGGTTGAAGCACAGCGCATTGATATTGCTTGCGATTCCCTGTGCCGCGACCACAATAGCTCCGTATTTTTCAATCTCTTTATTGATAAGGAAAAAGCCTAAGTATAAAAAAGAATAGTTGAACATTGCCGGAAACCCGACTTTCAGAACCTCTTTGATGATTTTTGAATCGAACTTGAAGTTTTTAACATCGAGTTTGTCCGGGCTGTTGTGGATGAATAATTCGTATACCATCCAGATTGTAATGCATACGTTTGCCAAAAGCGAGGCCAGTACGCAGCCGATAATTTCGAGCCGCAACATATAGAGAAAGAGAAAATTCCCGACAACCTTTAAGATAAAGAGAATAGTCATTCGGGTAAAAGCCGCTTCGGGTTTCCCGTTTGCGTTTTTGATACCGTTATACACGGCCTCTAAAAAGCTGAACGGTAAGACGATGCTGTACCACGAAATATATTGGCGGACATACGGAGCAATATCGCTCTGTAATCCCCGCGAAACCGTGATACTGATGATAAGGAGCAGCGGCGCACTGATGATTCCGAGCATGACCGCAAACAAAAATATTTGCGCAGCAACCCTTTTTCCTTCTGCGATTGCGCCTTTTCCATTCAGCTGACCGATAATTGCCATTGCGGCTACGCTTAACCCCTGCGACAGTCCTAACACCATCGAGATAATCGGCTGAGAAAAAGTTACCGCCCCCGTTACGGCATAACCGGTCAGGTTATTGATAAAAAGCCCGTCGGTAAACGGCATCATCGCCTGCACGGTATTCATCAGTAACGAGGGGAGAGAGAGGATAAGCAATGTCTTGACGGGGTTTGCGGTAAGGATGAGTTCGCGCCGCGCTTCCGTCGATTGCTTCAGGAATGTCTTCATACGGCAGAAAGCCTATATGCCGCTATTCCACGGAAATAACCGAAGCAGTCCGGCCATCGGCCATGTAAACGTGCTTGTGGTTTGTCGTATCGGGAATTTGCTTGCCATCTGTAAAGTAAGCGTAATACCAAACGCCATTCGGTAGCGGAAGGTATAATTCATATCGACCGGGCATCACTTCTTCTAAGTTGTACATAAAGGGATCCCAGTTATTGAACGTGCCCGCAAGGTATATCCGTTTGCCCGATTCTCCTTGATAGACAAAACGAGTTCTGCCGTTGTTTTCAACAGCGGTTTTGTATTCTTTTTGATACGGAATCTTTAAAACCGAAAGAGACATCCCGGCGGAATAGTCGAATATTTCATCGGGATTGAGCGGGTCTGTAGACCAGAGACCGTTAATAACCAGCCGATAGCGCAGCTCTCTCATTTCTTCAGGTATCTGCATGATATAGAAGAGGATTGATTTTTTAGTTTCGGTACTATCATCGCTTCGATACAAGCGCTGGAAAGAATGAATCGATTGAAAGTTTTCATGTTCAAAGGCGATACCGACATGGCGTGCGGATCCTGCTGCCGTAAAAATGATATATTTTCCGGTGATAAGCGGCGCATCCGTCCGTGCAATTGTTTCAACAAGTTCGCCGTAGGTGTATGTGTCGATGGCAGTTTGTTCCGCCGCCTGCGCCGCGATCAGTATACACAAGAAAAAAAAGACCGCCACGGTTTTTTGCCGTATTGCATTGCGCATGATGTCCTCCCCGAATATTTTAACCGTATATATGGAAATGCCGATTACAATGACTGGAGTTAACCGGCTGTTATCTTTGGGCATCTCTAAAAACTCGGTTAGATTTTAGAGATGCCCGACGAGTTTTGTTTAAGTCTTTATTTCATAATGACTTAAACAAAACATCGCAAATAAGCTTAAGGAAAACCTCTCAAAACTGAAGTTTTTAGAGGTTCCCTTTTCTAATAATAACATACTTCTATTTAATAAGCATCGGAAAATAAACCGAAAACTTTAAATTTGAATCATTTTATCCTCAGGAGCCTGTTCAAAGTAGGTATGCAGCGCGTGCTCCATTTCTTCTCGGCTCTGTGCCCGCAGCAGTTGTGTTCTGCAATAGTGCGCAAACGAAAAGTTATCGCAATAAAACTGAAAGAACCGCTGCGCTCGTGTAAGGAAGAATTCCGGCGGCTGTTCGGTTTCGAGGTAGTGCAAAAACGATAACGCCGTTTGTTCAAGGTCGATACGGTACGGTGCGGAACTCGAATTGCCGGCACGTTTGCGACGTATTGCTTCAAAAATCCATGGCATTTGTACCGCTGCGCGTCCGATCATCCACCCCGCGCAAGGATAGTGCTGGGCGGCGGTTTGCAGTTTCTCTGCCGAATTGATGTCTCCGTTGCCGTATACCGGAATAGCTAAATCCTTTGCAAGAGCTGCCGTGTATTCGTGGAGAGCCGGCCGCGCATAGCTTTGCCGCTGAAGGCGCGGGTGGATTGTGATAAGCTGCACACCTTCATCAATCAGCATCGTGCAAAAACGTAAAAGATACGCATAATCGATAGTAGCGCCGAGTCTCAGCTTTACGCTCAGTCTAAACGACTTGCCTTGTTCCGTAGAATATGCCTCAAGTGCTTGTTTAACCGAGCGCACCGCTTCGGCTGTCGTGTTAAGCGGCTTGAGCATCCAAGCAACGCCTGCCCCCGTCCGTACAATCGGCGGCGCAGAACAGCCCATGTTCAAGTCAACCCCGATGCCGCCGTACTGCAATACAGCCGGTATCGCCTGTGCGAATGATTCCGCCTTAGGCGAGGTCAGCTGCCATACCAGTTTTTCCGGCACGGGATTTGCCCGCAGGTACCACTGTTCGAACCGCCCGCCCGCAAGCAGCGACGGCGCATGAATCATCTCGGTAAAATATTCGTCGGGATCGCCGAAAGTGTGGATAAGCTTTCTCAATCCCGAATGGCTGATATTTGCCAGCGGCGCCAGTATGAGCTTCATCGCCGCTCACTGTAACAAAAACTCCGTGATTTTGCAATGATGCGCATTGCGACAACAGGGTAAACGCATCAGGCAAAGAATGTTTGATAGGTGAAACTCGTATCCCAATTATCAATTAAACTACACAGTACCAAAAGCCTTTTGAAAATAGCCTGTTCTGAAGTGTACACGGATGTACGCTTTTAATGATAGATGCCCCTACCTCCAGCGTTTTTGAAAATAGGCGATGCAGATGCTAGGAGCGTACAAAAAACACCCGCAGGCACGGTATAAAATGTACATCCCTGTACATTTTATACCTACGTGTTTGCAGGACAAACACGCTGCTGCGTGGAACCACGGACATCCTCGCCCAAAAATGAACATCCTTGTTCATTTTTGGGCTGCTAGTTTGCAACCAAACTGGTTACTGTTTAGAACCAGCGGCATCCGTGCCGCTTCTGCCACGTTGAGGATTAATTTATGTGCAGCACGAAGTAGCTGCACCCTTTCCGTTAGCCTTTTGAAATAGACGGCGTAGATACAAGGCGCGAGCGAAAATTAACCGCAGGCGTATCTTTGATACGTTGAGGATTAATTTTCGCGCAGCAACGCAGTAGATGCGTCGTATATTTCAAAAGGTCTTGACTTTATTTATAATCTTAGATATAGTACATCACTGTTACAAATGCGGCGGTGGTGGAATTGGTAGACACGTCAGCTTGAGGTGCTGATGCCGCGAGGTGTGCTGGTTCAAGTCCAGTTCGCCGCATGAAGGCTTCTTTTGAATTTCAAAAGAAGCCTTTTTTTATGCACGAGGAATATCAGTTTCCGGAATTTTGTTTTGAAGCTGTCGTTTTTGTGTCTTTTTTTGTAAAGCTGATCGAAGTCTTTGCCGCTCCTCCCGAAAAGATGATGCGGCGTTTTGCTTTCGCGCTGCCGTATTCTCCCGGGCTTTTGGTAAGCTCATTACCGGCAATGGTGAGCGCCCCTCCGTTTTGGACGTAATCGATATGATATTCAGCCTCTTCCGAAGGGAAGGTTATGGTGGCGGTTGCATTGGTTACGGTGAATGCGCAGGAACGTACTATTTCCGTTTTATCACAGGATAGCGATCCCCGCGCAAGATTGATTACGGCATTTTTAAAGACACATTCGGTCGTTGTTACCGAGCCCATATTCAGCATTGCAAGAATATGTACCGCCTGAATTCCTTCGAGTCGGATATCCGCCCTGCTTATCCGTATGCTGCAATTTTCAAGCAACATCTTTTTCGGTATAAAGACATACAGCGTGCCCTGTGAAGGAGTCATTTGACGTATCCGCAGTGTTTTTTGCGTTTCTATGCAGGAAAGTTTTTTGCCTTCCGCAAGTTCAAATCGGTACGCGATGCGTTCTTCATCAAACGCTTCGGCAATCAAATGTACCTGAGAAAGCTCAATATCGAGGCCGTTGGTTTTCGGCCGCGCGTAGGTAAGCTCCTCGCCGAAAGCGGCTAATGCGGATAACAAGAATACAACTGCAAGCAAAATCTTTTTTTTCATCATCTCTCTATCATCATTATGAAGGGTTTTGTTCATTCCAGTAGTAAGTATCGGGGTACTGACGTTCGCCGAATACCGCCGTACCGATGCGCAGCATTGTCGAACCTTCTTCAATGGCGATTTCCAGGTCGCCCGACATCCCCATCGAAAGAATATCCGTAGAAATATTGGGAAGTGCCAGTGCCGCAACGCGCTTTTGTACCTGTTTAAGGCAGCGGAAGCATGCCCGAACCTTGTCTTCTTCTCCGGAGAATAATCCGATGGTCATAAACCCGCGAATAGTGACATGGGGCAGGGTAGCGATGGCTTTTACCAAAGTCTCCGCTTCTCCCGGCGCACAGCCGAATTTGCTCTCCTCCGCCGAAGTGTTTACCTGTACTAAAATGTCGAGGTTACGGCCTTCCTGTGCAAGCCGCTGTTCCAATTTTTTCGCCGTATCGAGGTTATCGATTGATTGGATACATTGCGCATACTGGATCACCTCTTTAATCTTATTCGATTGCAAATGCCCGATAAAATGCGCCGTATGCGGCACTGCGGATAGCGCCTCGTATTTATCGCGCAGCTCCTGTACCTTGTTTTCGCCGATTAAAGTGCAGCCGCAGGCAAAAGCCTGTAGAATCCGCTCCGGCTCGACGGTTTTAGTTGCAAGCAGCAGCTGAACTTCTTTGGGATTGCGCCCGGCTCTTTTACAGGCAGCCTTAATCCGTTCCTTAATATGCAGGATGTTTTTTTGAATAATGTGTTCCATAAAAATGTGTTGTGATGCTCCTGATGCCCTAAAGGCAACCTGTCCGACACGCCAGTTATCGAACAGATCCAGTATATAATCCCTTTGGTATTTATGCAAGGATTGCAGGAAATCTGTCTGTTTGATGTTAACATTTGATGCTAACAAAACCCTTGACTATTTTCAGGTTCACGTATAATATTGTATATCTTTTTGTAATGTAATTTATGAATATGGAGGTTACCTTATGGCAGTGCCAAGAGCTAAAACATCAAAAGCACGCACACGCCGCCGCCGAGGAATCAATATGCGGTTAAATGCGCCTCATCTTGTGGAGTGTGCAAATTGTGGAAATTTAATTTTATCTCACCACGTATGTTCCAAATGCGGTTTCTATCGCGGACATCAAGTTGTTGATCCCGATACATTAAATTAAGAGAGGTTTTTCTTTATGGACGAATTGTTTGCTCAAATTCAAAAGCTGATTGCAGAAAAATTGGAAATCGATGCAGATAAAATTACACTCGATTCTTCTTTCCGACAAGATCTCGGCGCAGATAGCCTTGATACCTATGAACTGGTATATGCAATCGAAGAGGAGATGGGAATCAAGATACCCGACGGGAAAGTAAGTGAATTCGAAACCGTGAGGGATGCGTACGATTTTATTAAATCTCAGTCGAAATAATCCGGCAAAGGATGTGGTTCTTGTTTCCTTTTAAACATGGTTTAGAAAAACAGCGGAAGCAAGAACTGCTTGCTTTTCAAAAAAAAGCAGGATGCAAATTTAAAAATATTAGTTTACTGGATATAGCCTTCCATCATCGTTCCTTCTCTAATGAACATAGCGATTCTCCTATTAATAATGAGCGGCTTGAATTTTTGGGCGATTCCGTACTTGGTATGATTGTTGCAACGGAGCTGTATCTTGCTCATCCCGATAAACCTGAAGGGGATCTTGCGAAAATTAAAGCTGCGGTCGTTTCCGAAGACTCTCTTTTTCCTATTGCACTGAATCTCAATATCGATACATATCTAATGCTGGGGCATGGTGAAGAAGTGTCGGGCGGAAGAAAAAAGAAAGCCCTGCTCGCCGATGCGGTGGAAGCTCTTATCGGTGCACTCTATTTAGATTCGGGCTTCAAGGTCGCTCAACAGTTTGTATTGAAAATTATTGAACCGCAACTGCAGTTGGTGGAACAAAATAAACATCGATATAGAGATTATAAATCTTTGCTTCAAGAGTATGTGCAAAAAAAGTACCGAATTATCCCTAAATATGTGCTGGTAGAGACATCGGGGCCGGATCACGATAGGGTTTTTCAAGTAAAGGTTGTCATCAAAGAGAGGGAATATAATCCTGCTTTAGGAAAAAGTAAAAAAGAAGCGGAACAGGCGGCTGCAGAGGTTGCCTGGAAAGCCTTGTGCCTGTAAATAAGGGGGGAAAATATGTTTTCGTTTGTAAAAAAAGATTCTGAAGCCGGAAAGGATACAGTAGTACCTATAACAAGTGGTATCGTACTCCAGATAAAAGAAGTAGAAGCTTTGATGTCCGCTGCAGAAGATATCGCGTTAAATATCAGAAGCAGGATAACCGGTGCGTCACAAGTGCTTTTTAAAAACCTCAAACAAGAACATCAATTTGAAGCGTTCACCGATAGTATCCATTCAATCCTGGATTCCATTATGTCGATTCAGGAGCAGTTGCAAGAAGTGCATAGTTGTACTACTGCGCTGGAAGATACGGCTGGAAAAGCAAGTTCTTCGGTAGAGCAAATAACCGATTCGGTAAATCGCGTTGCAAACATCGTTACCGATAGAATTTCGGTTACTTCTCAGTTAACGGATGCCGTTGCGAAAGGCTCATTAAAGGTAAAAGACTTATTTGCGGTTATCGACAGCCTTAATCAAAACATTGATGCGGTTAAAGATATTATCGGATCGATAAATGATGTCAGCGCTCAGACGAACCTACTTGCGATGAACGCTGCCATAGAGTCGGCACATGCAGGGAAGGCTGGCCTCGGCTTTGCAGTTGTTGCCGGTGAAATTAGAAAGCTTTCTGAAGCGACGGCGCTCAATGCTGCCGATGCTTCTAAGACCCTCAAAAATATGGTCGAAGCACTTGAGGTCGCGCGGGATACCGCCGACGAAACGCGTACTGCGATGACGCTTATCGGTAATTCGGTAAATGAGACGACTGCGTCTTTTGTAGAAATTTCTTCCGAAATGAATATGCTTGCGGGAACGAGCACATCGGTACGCGACGCTGTTATGCTGGTGCCGGAGTCTGCGGCAGACTTGAATAATCGTGCGGATACCGCTATTGAATATATCAATAAAATAGCTGATCAAGCGGATAAAGGGAAAAATATGTTGTTTACTTTGCAGACAACTGCGAATGAAGTAAGCGATTTAATGAGTAGTGCCCTGTTTAATATGAACAATATTATTGATAGTACCGTTGTGGTCGATGCTGCAGTAGAAAAAGGTATTGATCTGGTAAACGGAAAGACAGTAGCGGATGAGTATGCTATGCCATTTGCGCGCATTGTATTGAAACATCTCGGTTGGGTTACTAAGGTGCGTGCCTTGATCGATGGGCGGCTTGATGTAAACACAATAGAATTGGGTGATCATAAAAAATGTGATTTAGGGCGATGGATTGAAAAAGAAGCTCCGCTGTATGAAGGTTTAATGCAGCATCCCGAGTTTAAAAAGCTTATGGTACAGCATGAGCAGCTCCATAACGAGACGAAAGCCATTGTCGGCCAGCTTAAAACGTCATCGAGAACTGAATTGGAAGCTTCTTATTCAAAATTGTTGGATTATTCCGCATCGGTTATCGAAAGTTTGAGTATATTGCGTCAATTTATCGAAAGCAAAAACCATACGAAAAAATAATCAAAACTTAGACCAAGGGTGCTGTCCAAAAATTGCGGTTTTTGAACAGGCCCGCCGCTAATATCTTCGCAAGATGTGCCGGTTTTATAGTTTGGCAAGCGGAATAGTGTACACACTGGAGCAATTCCGGCAGACAATCTCAAGCGGGTCGTCTGCGGTCTCTTTTAAGTTTTCCAGTTCCGCTTGCGGCAATTTCCGCATCGCTTCCAGATAATACTCCTTTGAGCATGGACAATCAAAGGTAATGTTCCGTGCTGCAACCGCTTGAGGGTTAAACTCCCGCAGTAGACCGAAGATGATATCTTCACAGTTGCCGCCTTCAGCAAACCAATCACCGAGCGGGGGACAGGCGGTAAAAGCCCGTTCCATATTGGTGACGGCATCTTCAATTTCTTCTTCCGTTTTCGATTGCCTGCCTCGGCGTGTTCCCCCTGCTGCGGGCATCCGCTGGATAAAAAAGCCGCCGGCACCGACGACTCTACCGATACTGTCAAACCTGATACTTGTATTAAAAGCGGTATAGAGCTGTTCCGATTGCTGAAAATACCATGCAAGGTCTTTTGCAATATTCCGATACTTGATTTCGACGATGCTTCGCTGCGGCTCCCGCCCCGCTGCATGATCCGCTTCCGGAAAACGGGTAACGGAGAGTGTACCGTTACCGAAGAACGGAGCAAGATCCCAACTTTCAAGCGGGGCATCAATCGGGATGAGGTTTTGCAAAAGGTAGCCGCGCACAAAGCCCCGTGAATCTGCCTCTACGGAAAAACCGGTTGCGGGGCCGTCCGTTTCATAGCGCAGTTGGAGCGTTTCGCGTCCTTTCATCGTTTGAATCATCAGTGCGGCACAGAGGCCTGCCTGCCCGAGGACAAGGGTTTCGAGGATTCCAAGCCGGTGCTGTGCGCGTATTCGGTTTACGAACCGCGTACCGTGGAAAAGTCCTCCGCGGAAAAGGCCGTCGTCGGCAGTAAAGATATGGAGTTCATCTTTTTCAAGTTTATCAAGGTGCTGTTGCAGCGCCGTATCTTCAATAGGTGCGTATATCATATTCGTATGTTAATAAAATGAACTATTAAAAACAAGGGGCGGCAGGGTAAACGCATCAGGCCGTTTTTTACCGACCCCGCAGAAAAATTGATACTATTCGACCAGAGTTGAACCTCTGCGCGGTTCAAATGGTCTCACAGTCTCAATTTTTCCGCGGTTTTTATCTACTCTACCTGATGCGTTTACCCGCCTGTTGAAAAAACATGCGAAATTTTAAGCAAAAATTTCGCATGGAAGGAAGGCAACCGCTAAAATATTTTTAATGCGGTTGCCCTGCATTATGCGCGCTTTTGATTCATGCTATCGGGGTGTTCGCCGTATGGTGCATTTGCCAACAGGAGCTTGAGGCGGTTGAGCTGGTTTACCTCGCTTGCTCCGGGGTCAAAGTCGATGGCGGATATTTGCGCATCAGGGTATCGGCGGCGCAGTTCCTTAATCATCCCTTTGCCGGTAACGTGATTGGGGAGACAGGCAAACGGCTGTAGACAGGCGATACTGACAACCCCTGACTTAATAAGTTCAACCATTTCGGCGGTAAGGAACCAACCCTCGCCGGCAACGTTACCTAAGTCCAAAACCCCGTGAACGCCTTTTGCAAGATTGTAAATCGATTCGGGCGCGGTAAAGCGGCGACTTTTATTCAGAGCTTTTTTCATTCCGCTGCGGTACCGCTCGATATACCAGATCATTGCGTGGTACTTAAACCGGTTAAAGGCGTTCGATTCCAGTGATGTTTCATAGTAGAGGCCGTCGAACAAGGAATAGAAAAAGAAGTCCATCAGGTCGGGCATAACGCATTCGGCGCCTTCCCGCTCAATGGTACCGACAATATCGTTGTTGGCTGTCGGATGAAATTTTACCAAAATTTCACCGACTACGCCGATGCGGGGTTTTTCCATTTGAATAAGTGGCAGCGTATCAAAATCATGGACAATATCGCGTACTACGTTACGATAACTCCGTCCTGTCATGTGTTTTAATTCGGCCTTTATTCGGTCGGCATAATGGCGATAGAGTGCATTTGCCGCACCTTTTTCCTGTTCGTAGGGGCGGGTACGGTACAGTACACGCATCAGCAAATCGCCGAGGCAGAGCGCCTTTAGTGCGCGGTCTGCTAAACCGAACGTCGGCTTAAAGCCTGAGTTTTTTTCAATCTGCTGCGCGCTTAACCCGATTACAGGGATATACCCCAAGCCGGCATCCTCTAACGCCCGCCTGATAAAACCGATGTAGTTTGTTGCACGGCACCCGCCGCCTGTCTGCGTGATGATGAGCGCCGTCGCATTGAGGTCGTATTTACCCGACTGCAGCGCTGCAATCATCTGCCCCGCAACGATAATCGCCGGATAGCAGGCATCGTTGTTTACATACCGTAATCCGCAGTCGATTGCCTGAGGGTCGGTATCGGGCAATATGACGAGATTAAAGCCGGAGTGCCGGAAGGCTGCTTCCAATAAGTCAAAATGGATGGGAGCCATCTGCGGCGCGAGAACGGTATACCGCTTACTCATCTCTTCGGTAAATTCAACTCGTTTAAAGCCGCGATATCCCTGCGCCTTGACGGGTGCTCCCTTGCTGCGCTCGCGGATAGCGGCGAGTAAGCTGCGGATACGGATACGTACGGCGCCGAGGTTTGAACCTTCATCGATTTTAAGCAAGGTATACATTTTTCCCTGCGCTTCGGTAATTTCCTGCACTTGGTCGGCGGTTACCGCATCCAGACCGCAGCCGAAGCTGGTCAGCTGAATAAGTGCGAGGTTATCTTGCCGTGCGGCAAATTCGGCGGCGCGGTATAGCCGGTTGTGATACACCCATTGGTCTACAACCCGAAGCGGCCGAGGAAGTTTGCCTAAATGCGCAACGGAATCCTCCGTCAATACGGCGAGTCCTAAGCCTGTCAGCAATTCGGGAATTCCATGGTTGATTTCCGGGTCAAGATGATACGGACGCCCTGCAAGCACAACGCCGATGAGTCCCTGTTCTTTCATACGCCGAAGCGCCGCCTCTCCTTGGAACTGGGTCTCTTTTTTTACCGCCTCTGCTTCTGCTCTTGCCTTCCGTACTGCTGCACGGATTTCAGCAAGCGGTATATTCCAGTATTTATTGAGTTCTTCGTGGAGCCGCTCTCCGAGGCGTTTGTCATTATAGAGCGGTAAAAACGGATTGAGAAAACGGATATGCTCGTCCTGCCTCAGCGCGTCGATGTTGTTTTTGAGCACTTCGGGATAACTCGTTACGACGGGGCAGTTAAAATGATTGTTTGCCTGAGGGTCTTCCTTGGTCTCGTACGGAATACAGGGATAGAAAATCGTTGTAACGCCCGCTTTTAAGAGCGCTTCGATATGCCCGTGAGAAATTTTGCCGGGATAACACACCGATTCCGACGGGATAGATTCCAATCCCAATTCATAGAGTTTGCGGGAAGAGCGGGGCGACAATTTTACCGAAAATTTCAGTTCAGTTAAAAGCGTGAACCAGAACGGATAATTTTCGTAGAGGTTGAGCACACGCGGAATACCGATGACGCCCCGTTCGGCTTCGGTTTCCGGCAGCGACTTATACGAAAACATACGTTTATACTTCCAATCGAAGATATTGGGAATACCGTTATCCTGTTTCTTCTTGCCGGTCTTTGCAGGCGATGCTTTTTGTTGTGCGTTTGCCGCTTCCGCTATCTCGGCGCCGCGTTCGCAGCGGTTTCCCGTAATAAAGATGCGGGTACCTGCCGCGGGTGTATTAAACCGATTGACGGTTAAAAGGCAGTTGTTGGCGCATTTACCGCAGCGGGAAAGTTCCAGCTTAACGGTGAGTGCATCAAGCCCCTCTGCCGGTAAAATATTCGACCGGATATGTGCATCCGCTCCTTGGTTTTTCCATTGGTCGCGGGCGAGGAGTGCGGCGCCGAAGGCTCCCATCAAGCCGCTGATGTCGGGGCGCACCGCTTCTCTGCCGGTAATCAGCTCGAAGGCGCGCAGCACCGCATCGTTGTGAAAAGTACCGCCCTGCACAATCACTTTTTCGCCGATAGCGGCAGTATTTCTCAGTTTGATAACTTTAAAGAGGGCGTTTTTAATCACCGAATATGAAAGCCCCGCCGAAATGTCGCCGACGGAGGCTCCTTCTTTTTGTGCCTGTTTAACGCGGCTATTCATAAAGACCGTACAACGGCTGCCGAGATCGATCGGTTTGGGGGCGAGGAGAGCTCGTGCGGAAAAATCTTTAACCGCCATACCGAGCGAGCGGGCAAAGTTATCCAAAAAACTGCCGCAGCCTGAAGAACATGCCTCGTTCAGTTGAATGGAGCTGATACAGTTATTCTTCATGCGGATACATTTCATATCCTGCCCGCCGATGTCGAGCAAAAATTCGACGCCGGGAAGGAAGAATTCGGCTGCGCGGTGGTGCGCGATGGTTTCCACTTCTCCTGCGTCCACGCCGAAAGCCGCTTGAAAGAGCCCTTCACCGTAGCCGGTGGATAAAGAGCGGGCAATATGTGCAGCACTCGGGATCTGTTTATAGAGGGATTGCAGCATGGTTACCGCAAGATTGACCGGATTGCCTGCATTCGATTCGTAAAACTGCCAGAGGATTCTTCCCTCTTGGTCGATGAGTACGGCCTTTGTTGTGGTGGAACCGGCGTCCATACCGAGGAACACCGGGCCGGAAGCGGTTTCAAGCGGAGCGGTTTCCGCCCGTTCCCGTCCATGCCGTTCGCGGAAAGCCGCAAGCGCCGCTTCGTTTTCAAAGAGGGGCGGAAGCCGCTGCACTTCCTGCATTTCCGCATCGGCAAGGGAGCCGAGCTTATCCCGCAGTATTTCCACGGTCAAGGCGGCGGGGCTGGTAAATACCGTTGTATCGGTGATTTCCGGCATTGCGCTCGGCTGAGTGCGAAAGCCCGTTCGCAGCAGCCGTGTCTGCGTCGGCGCCGTACAGGCAATATCCGCTGTTTCCGCGCCGTTGTTGACAGTCCGGTGGGGTGATGCTCTCAGCGATTGATTGGAACCGGCGCTGAGCGCTGCGCCGAGTGCAACAAAGAGTTCCGATTTTTCCGGCACGATGATTTCGTCATCCGTAAGGTGCAGGGTTTCGATAAACCGCTGCCGTAGTTGGTCAAGAAAGTGCAAGGGGCCGCCTAAAAAGGCGCAGCGCCCGCGGATGGGTTTTCCGCATGCAAGGCCGGATATCGTCTGGCTGACAACCGCCTGAAAGATACTCGCGGCAATATCTTCCCGCCGCGCTCCTTCGTTGATGAGGGGCTGTACGTCGGTCTTTGCAAAGACCCCGCAGCGGGCGGCGATGGGATAAATCGTTGTCGCATTTTTGGCAAGCTCATTTAACCCCGTCGCATCGGTTTCGAGGAGCGCCGCCATTTGGTCGATAAAGGCGCCCGTACCGCCCGCACAGGTGCCGTTCATACGCTGCTCAACCGAACGGCCGAAGTAGGTTATCTTAGCATCTTCGCCGCCCAACTCGATAGCAACATCGGTTTGTGGAATCTTTGCCTGCACGGCGACGGCCGCGGCGACAACCTCCTGCACGAAAGGCACGGAGAGCCACTTTGAAACAGCCAAACCGCCGGATCCGGTTACCCGCACTTGTAACTGAGCGCGGCTGCCGTACATTTTTGCCACCTCATCCAAGGCTTCCGTTACCACCAGAATAATTGTCTTGCGGATATCGGCGCGGTGCCGTTCATATCTGCTATATACGATGGAATTATCAGCGGAAAGAATCACCGTTTTTACGGTCGTCGATCCGACATCAATTCCCATGCGAAGTGTATCGGTCAAAATCATGTGAATTATAGTGCCACATTGCACAAAAAATGACAAGGAGATTGCCTGCTTGAGGTAAAACTCATTGTTGTTAAAAAAATGCCGATACTGAAAACGTAGAAAGGGAGGAGTTCTATGCTTAAAAATACCGCGTTTCATGACAATCTCTATCAGCTTGCAAAAATAGTCAGTATTACCACCGAAGGACTTTCGCTTGAACTGTCGGAGACTATGTTTTTGGATAAAACAGTCGCTGACATATCTTTCATATCCGATGCATTGGAGTCGTTATTTACCGAAATACAGAATCTTTCGCACTTACCTGAATATCTCCCGATTATGCAGAGCCTCTATTCGTGTGAGACAGATTATATATTGCTTTTAAAAGCATTTGCCGCTAAAACAATCGAAAAACAGATTACTTTGCCTGTTTCTTGCCCCGATCTGAGTGCGTATTATAAGCTGCATAGCGATATGAAAAACCGAATAGAGAAACGGATCCAAGAAAGCGATAAAAATCTCGATGCGTATCAGATTGTCTCTCAAAACGAGCTGAGCCAACTCCTTTGTATTTAATCGAACCGGTATGCGCATAACAGGCGGAACGCTGAAAAATCGACAAGTTCAATGCCCTAAAGGTATTATCAGACCGGCAATGGATAGGATGCGGGAATCCCTTTTTGCGATTTTAGGTGATTTGGAAGGAAAGTCTTTTTTAGATCTTTTTACCGGATCCGGTATGTGCGGACTTGAAGCCTATTCGCGGGGAGCGTACCCAGTCGTTTTGGTGGAAAAAGACAAGGATAAATTCCCTATTTTGTTAAAAAATGCGGCACTGGCGGATAAAAAGCTTGAGTGTAAATGTATGCCGGTGGAACTTTATCTCCAGCGCTCTAAAAATATCTTTGATATTATCTATCTTGATCCTCCGTTTCCGTATCAGTTCCATTATGATCTATTACATACAATCGCAGAAAAGCCGATTCTCGCCGCGGGAGGGCTTGCGCTGATACACCGTCCTAAAGAAAAAGAGCTGCCGGATCAAATTTTATCGTTAACTCGCATCGATCAGCGTGCTTATGGTCGATCGATAGTGGATTTTTATCGAAAGTCAACTACCTTTTGAAATATACGGCGCATCTACTGCGTCGCCTTGCCAAAAGTGTACATCCTTGTACACTTTTGGCAGCGAGTTTCAGCTTTGCTGAAACATCGCTTCTGATATAACCAGCGGCATCCCTGCCGCTACTGAAAATCCTCAACGTATCAGTACCGCCACGGACGGCGGTGGTTCTAATCAGTAGCGTGTTTGCCTTGCAAACACGTAGGTATAAAATGTACAGGGAGGTACATTTTATACCGTGCCTGTGGTACTTTTTTACCGTATTCCTTGTATCTACACCGTCTATTTCAAAAGGCTAACGGAAAGGTTTTAT
The DNA here is from genome assembly GCF_024181185.1 of Treponema sp. OMZ 906. Classification (NCBI taxonomy): domain Bacteria; kingdom Pseudomonadati; phylum Spirochaetota; class Spirochaetia; order Treponematales; family Treponemataceae; genus Treponema; species Treponema sp. OMZ 906. The sequence continues at coordinate 1,078,206 of NZ_CP051196.1, forward strand.
AGTATATGCCGCTTCTGAAAATACTCAACGTATCAGAACGGACAGGGATGTCCGTGGTTCCAACCAGCAGTAAGTTTTTCGTTAGAAAAACTTATCGTTGACCAGTGTACACGGACGTACACTGGTCAACAGCGCCACGGATGGCGGTGTTTACATGCAGTAACAAGTTTGCTTGCAAACTTGTCGCCCACAAATGTGCAAGGATGTACATTTGTGGGCGAGGATGGAGGTATTTCGTTGATTTGCCTAATGCGGTTGTCTTTCTTCTAAAACAAAAGGCACGAAATTTTCAGAAAATTTCGTGCGAAATGATGGCAATCGTATCGGATATTTTCGATACGATTGCCTAAACGCCGTATGTCGGCTTTGTGTATTTATCTTCTTTCCCGTGCGAAATGGATGCCGGAGACGTCAAGCTGGGGCACTCCTTCCGGTAAGGAAATATCAGTTGCATTCATAGAATCGGCGATGGCTTGAGCCATGGAGTCAAGCTCATAGCCCTTATCGGGGCTCATCGTCGAAGCGATGGTGATACGTTCATTGATAATTTCCATATCATCCATATTCTTTTCAATGAATTCCTGAATGAGGTCGCCCGACCGTACCGCCCATGAACCGTTTTCCACAATAGCAATCTTTCTATTCTGCAAGTTCAAAAGCCGCATGTGATCCAAGAACTCATGGATCGGCGGGAAAATGTTCAGATTGTATGTCGGCGAGCAGATCACGATGTGGCTGAACTTGAATGCCTCGGAGATAAGATACGACACATGGGTACTCGACGCATCGTACACCGACACATTCGTAATGCCTTTTTCAACAATCTTTGAAGCAAGTGCAAAGGCCGCCGATTCGGTATTGCCGTAAATGGAGCCGTACACCAGTAACACGCCTTTTTCTTCCGGTGTATACGTCGCCCAGTGCAGGTATTTATCGAGGATGTAGGGGAAGTTGTCCGCCTCCCATACCAAACCGTGCAGTGCACAGATGTATTTAATCTTAGGGAGCAGGTCGAGCTTGAGTACCTTTCCGACAAGATGCATAACTTCGGGGCCGTATTTGCCGACGATATTCGTCAGATAGCGCCGTGCTTCATCAATCCAGTCGCGCGGGTAGTTTACTTCTTTTGCAAAGAGCTTTCCGTCAAGCGCAATAAACGAACCGAATGCATCTGCAGAGAACAATACCCCATTGGTTACATCAAGCGTAACCATAACCTCAGGCCAGTGCACCATCGGCGCTTCAACAAAGGCGATAGTGTGATCTTCAAAGGTGCGGGTGTCTCCTTCTTTGACGGTGTCCGTTTTGTAATTGTCAGGATTATAGGCAAACTGACGCATCAGCATAAAGCCTTTTTCCGTAGAGATAATCGTCGGCGCCCATTTGTCCAGCACAGTGGTAACGGAGGAAGAGTGATCGCACTCCATGTGGTTTACAACCAAGTAGTCAACCTTATCGCGTCCGTACTTTTCCAGCAAATAGGTGATATTTTCCATCAGCTGCGGGCAGGATGTCCATTCCGCCGTATCAAAAAGAATGGTACTCTTCTTATCAAACAGAAGATAGGCGTTATAGCTCACTCCGAGGGGTATCGGATGCATATTTTCAAATAGTGTTAAGCGGTGATCGTGTCCGCCGACCCACCATACATCTTTTGTAATTTCACGTACATTGTACATAGTAAACTCCTATAAAAACTTTTGTAGGATGTTTGAACATCCGAAAAAGTTTTTAGCCGTGCGCGTTACGCGCACACATAAATAATCAAGTTTGCAACGCAAACTTGAGATAAAAAGCGGCGGCGACATTTCAGACGGCGCTTTTTATCAAACTCCTTTTTTAGTTGTTGCGGAACGTCAGCTTGATAAAGCGGTCTTTCGCTTCACCGCAATCGGGACAGGTAAATTCGGGATCGAGATGCTCGAACAAGGTTTCAGGCGGAATGTCAGCATCCTTATTTCCTTCTTCCGGTACATACTTATAGCCGCAGCCCAAACAGACATACTGCGGTCCGATCCGGGACGGACGGGGAACAGGAGCTTTTTTAATTTTCGGATAGGGGAAGGTCAGTTCTTCTTTTGACAGCGCATTGAGTTCTTCAATTAAGAGCGGAACAACTTCTTCCAAATCTCCGACAATACCGTAGTCGCAGTGTGAAAAAATCGGCGCTTTCTTGTTCTTGTTGATGGCGATAATGCGGGAAGCATCCTTAATGCCTTTTAGGTGCTGAATAGCTCCGGAAATACCGATGGCAAAATATAAGTTCCCTTTAAACTTTTGGCCGGACATACCGACATAGCGCTGTACCGGAACGTACTTCAAGGTTTCCGCTGCGGGGCGGGAAGAACCGATTGATGCCCCTGCTGCCTTTGCCAAATCTTCAATGAGATGCCACGTTTCTTTGTCCTTTACACCGCGGCCGCCTGAAACACCGATCGGCGCCATCGCCATCAGTGAATTGATATCCACATCTTTGTAGAACTTAAAGCGTTCAACTTCAACCAACTGTTGAATTACCTTGTGGACTTTTTCTTTCATCGTATCGCCGTCGGGGAAGATACGTTTGCGCATGCCGGTAATACCGATTCTCGGATCACCTTTTAATCGAGCTACTGCCATTTCATACTCCTATAAAAACTTTATCATTTCGTGCGTGGAACGCGCACATATCATCTGCAAGTTTGCGCAAAGCAAACTTGACGTGTTTTTCAGCCGCGTCATTTTAGCGGCTGAAAATAAACCTTCTTTAAAATGCAACAGTCGAACAAAATATCAATTTTGGAGACTGTTGCATTCGTGCGCGGAACGCGCACATATCATCTGCAAGTTTGCGCAAAGCAAACTTGACGTGTTTTTCAGCCGCGCCATTTTAGCGGCTGAAAATAAACCTTCTTCAAAATTGTGTGTTGTTGATTCGTGCGGAGGCTTTCATACCCGCCGTCCTCGGCAGCGCTCTGCGCCGTAATAAAGGGTATGAAAGCCGACTGCAACCACCTCGTCAAAAATATACATCCTTGTATATTTTTGACTGCGAGTTTTTTACAAAGTAAAAAACTCGTTTCTGTTTGGAACCACTGGCATCCGTGCCAGATCGCACACACAGTGCGAAACGTTGAGCACTGTGCCCCGATGCCCTGCGTCGGGGTATGTTGATTTACCGGTTTGCCTTACCGAGTTTTCCCAATATTTTCGATGCAATAACGAGCCGCTGAATTTCGTTGGTGCCTTCGTAGATGGTGGTAATCTTGGCATCGCGATACATCTTTTCTACCGGAATCCCTTTGATAAAGCCTGAACCGCCGTGGATTTGGAGTGCATTATTTACCACTTCAAGCGCGATATCCGATGCATACATCTTTGCCATTGCGGAATCGAGGCCGTAATCCTCATGGTGTTCTTTTTTTTCCGCGGCTTTGTAGATGAGCAGACGGGCAGCTTCGATCTTTGTCAGCATATCGGCCAACTTAAAGGCTAAATTCTGCTGGGCTCCGATCGGTTTACCGAACTGTTCGCGGGTGCGTGCATATTTTACCGCTTCTTCATACGCGCCTTGTGCGATACCGAGCGCCTGCGCCGCAATACCGATACGCCCGCCGTCGAGGGTCTTCATAGCGATTTTGAATCCTTCACCTTCCTTGCCGAGCAAGCGGTCATGGGGGATCGTTACTTCGTTGAAGATGAGCTCCGCAGTTGCGGAAGTACGGATACCGAGCTTGTCATAGTGTTCGCCGAACTCAAAGCCTTCATCTCCTTTTTCTACGATAAAAGCGCTAATACCTTTGGTACCGGGAACGTCGGGATTCGCTGCAAATACAACATAGGTGTCAGCCTTAGGCGCATTTGTAATGAATATCTTTGAACCGTTCAGAATATAATTGGTTCCGTCATCGATATATTCGGTTTCGGTGCCGCCGGCGTCGCTGCCTGCATTGGGTTCTGTCAAACCGAATGCACCGATTTTTTCGCCCTTCGCAAGGGGAATCAAATATTTCTGCTTTTGCGCTTCCGTACCGAACTCCGCGATCGGATATGCGCCTAACGACGTATGAGCCGAACAGATTACGCCGATACCGCCGTCCACGCGGGAAAGTTCTTCAACAACAATCGCATAACTGATAACATCGAGTCCTGCTCCGCCGTAGTCCTTTGAATAGGGAACTCCAAGCCATCCGTGAGCAGCCATTTGCTTTACCTGATCTTCCATCCACGCCTCTTCAACCGGGCCGCGGTCTTTTTCGAGCACGATCGGTTTTACTTCTTTTTCCGCCCATTCACGAACTTGCTTTCGCAAGGCTTCGTGTGCTTCTGTCGTTTTGAATAACATAATACCTCCTGATTAGGGGCAAACGCATCAGATACCTTCTGAATAACCAAGCAGAATAATAGGTCGGTCAACCAGAGTTGAACCTCTCCGCGGTTTAAATGGTCTCCCAACCTATTATTCTGCGATTTGCTGCTACACTATCTGGTGCGTTTGCCCCTTTTTTACAATAAAGTGCATGAAATTTGTGAAAACTTTATGCAATGCATTATGAAGTTGCACTTCATTCTTATTTTAAAGCAGGTATAAAAGATTTGTCAAGTAAAAATTAAGAATTGTTCTTATTTTTTAAATCCTCGGTGTTATTCGTGCGCTTTAATTCTTCGATGATCTGCGCTGTGGTTGTTGATTTAAAAATATCGGATATATCGGTTTTTTTGATGTATTTTGATATGGACTAAGAGTATAAGTTTTGGCTTTTTCTATATTCGCGGGCATTGACGATGTCGTCGAGGATTGCATCTTGCTGTTTCAGCCCCTCAGCTTTCCATTCGACTTCTTTCCGTTCCCGCAGCTTCGTTACGATGAGCCGCTCCTGATGTGCTTTGATATAGATTTTCCGCATTTTTTCGATGACGAGTTCCGCCTCTACCAGCGCTTTTTCCTGTTTTTCCCGGTCGATACGGAGCCGTTCCAAGTAGTTTTCGTGCAAGGTGAGCTCAGCAGGGGTTTTAAGGCTTACCCCGAGCGATCGACGAGTTTTTATTTCTTCCTGCGCGATTTCGGTAAGGCGCAACACAATCGCTTCGCGGGCGGCAACGGCACGTCCGAGGTTGGTTTCCGCTTCTTTTTCGCGGAAGGTTCGGATATCCAAGAGCTTTTGAAGCGAAAACTGAAATTTCTTCATACGGGATTATTCCTCCGTATGCTCCGCAGACGGCTTTTCAATTTCAGCTTTGTACAAGTCGGCAGCTTCCGACGGCATCAGGTATTTTTTTGCCGCACCTGCCCCCGCTTGGAAGCTTTCTTCATTTGGTATGTCGATGTGGGTAATGGCGCTGAGTTGTTCCAGCGTTTTTTCGATGGGCGCGGGATCGTTTACCTCTTGCTGTAAAAAGGTTTCGATTTTATCATGGTGTGCAATCGCCTCGTCGATGGCAGGATTACTGCCTTTTTGGTATGCGCCGACCTGAATCATATCTTCGGCATCGGCATAGACTGCCATCAATTTACGCATATACTGTGCTGCTTTTTTACTGCATTCTCCTGCGACGCGGTTTGCCAAACGGGAAATACTGCCGAGTACGTCGATGGCAGGGTAGTGCCCGCGCTGTGCAAGTTTTCGGTTAAGTACAATGTGCCCGTCCAAAATACCGCGTACCGCATCGGAAATCGGCTCGTCCATGTCATCGCCGTCAACGAGTACGGTATAAAACCCGGTAATCGAACCTTTTGAGGAAGTTCCGCTCCGCTCGAGCAGTTTAGGCAGCACCTCAAAAACGCTCGGAGTGTAGCCGCGGGTTGCCGGCGGTTCCCCAATTGCGAGGCTGATTTCGCGCTGCGCCTTGGCAAAGCGGGTAACCGAATCGAAAAGGAGCATCACATCCTTTCCTTGGTCACGGAAATACTCGGCGATTGCCGTTGCCGTATATGCGCCGCGGATACGGGCGAGCGGGCTGGTATCCGATGTAGCGGTTACTACAACCGAATGCTTTAAACCTTCCGGCCCGAGGTCGTGTTCCAAGAAATCGTTTACCTCGCGGCCGCGTTCGCCGATAAGCGCAATGACGTTGACGTCGGCGCTCGTGTTTCGCGCAATCATGCCCATCAAGGTTGATTTACCGATACCAGAACCGGCAAAGATACCGATGCGCTGTCCTCTGCCGACGGCAAGGAGCGCGTCGATGGCGCGGATACCGGTTACGATTCGTTCTTTAATGGGACGCCGTTCCAGTGGGTCAGGTGGCGAAGCAAGGATAGGGTAGTGAAGGGGAGAGTAGGGTTCCTGTTTGCCGTCCGCCGCCCTTCCGAGTGAATCAACGACACGGCCGAGCAGCACCGATCCGACCGGTACGGAAAGCATCGTCCCGCTTGCGATAACATCACAGCCGATTTCTACACCCTGTATATCTTCGTAGGCCATCAGCTGTACGGTTGATCCGTTTAAACCGATAACCTCGGCGATGATACTTTCTGTGTTATCTTTCAGATTGATTCTGCATAATTCCCCGACAGAGGCTTGCGGGCCGCGGCTTTCGATAAGAAGCCCTTGTACACGGCTGACAACACCGGTACGTTTAATGGGTTCCGTTTCGGAAACCGCGTCAAGGTATTTATCAAAAATCGACGTCATAGGCTACTTTCGATTTGAAGACCCGTCGGAGGAAGCCGCCCGTGTCCTTATCGGAGATATTTCGAGGATGCGCTGCTCAAGCTCATGCAGCTGAGAGGCGATACGTGCATCTACCGAACCGAAGTCGGTTTCGATGATACAGCCGCCCGCATCTACCGATAAGTCCTCCACAACGGTGATATTTTTGATATTTTCTGCCGCTGCCAAGAAGTCTTTGGTATGCTCGCTCGTTAAACCGACATCGGCAAGGTTTACCCGTATAATGACATCGGCGCGTCCCTTTACCTTGCGCAGCGCATGGATAATATTTGATGTTACGACATTCCGCTGATTTTCTGAGATTACTTTTACAATCTTGCGGGTCATCAGCAGTACAAGGTCAACAATCTGCTGTTCCGTTTGCGCTAAAATCTCCTCGCGTTTATCCATTGTGCGTTCGATCATCGTATGGAGCCGTTCTATCAAACGGGTTACTTCGACTTTTCCTTCTTTGAATCCCGCTTCCCGTCCGGCATCGAAACCTTCGGTAAAAGCTTTTTTCTGCGTAGCCGCTTCGGTTTGTTCGGCCTTGTCGACAATGTCTGCGGCTTTTTTTTCCGCTTCGCTGACGAGTTCTTGTGCTTGATCGCGAGCTTTTTGCGCATCAATCTGAGACACGTCCATCTGTCGCTTTGCTTCTTCAAAAGCGGTTTTCTTTGCGTTTTCGATAATTTCATCGGCTTCGCGGTGAGCGTCGGCTATGAGCTGCTCTTTTTCAATTTCCCACTGACGTTTAAATTCTTCCGCTTCGTTTTTGAGATCTTCAAGTGTCGGCCCCTCGGGAACCGGAACGGCTTCTACCACCTCGGTAGTAGTTTCCGGTTCAAAGGTTTTCTCTAAGGTGAGTACCATGTCTCCGCTGAGTTTTTTAACTTCAAAATCGTGAAAAATATTTTTAGCCACTTTCAGAATCTCCTTTTGCCGATTTGATTATGCTGTTTTGGTTAGACAATCATCTCGTCTTCGTCGGAACGTGCAATAACAATATCGCCGTTGTCCTCCAAGTGCCGGATAATCGAAACAATCTTCTGCTGCGCTTCTTCGACGTCCTTCAAACGAGTCGGCCCCATGTATTCCATTTCTTCTTTTAACATGCTTGCCGCACGTTTGGACATATTTCTGAATATCTTATCCTGTACTTCGGTATCGACAATCTTAAGCGCTTTTGCAAGCTCTTCACTGTTAACCTCACGCAGCACCTTCTGAATGGAACGGTCGTCGAGCATAACAATATCTTCGAACACGAACATTCGCTTCTTGATCTCTTCCGCCAGGTCGGGGTCTTGATCTTCAAGCGATTCGATAATCGACTTTTCGGAAGACCGGTCGACAAGGTTGAGGATTTCAACGATGCTTTCGACACCGCCTGCTGCCGTATAATCTTCGCTGGAGAGGGTAGAAAGCTTCTTTTCGAGTACCCGTTCAACCTCGCGCAAAACATCGGGCGAGGTTCTATCCATCGTTGCGATACGGCGGGCTACGTCGCTCTGAATTTCATCGGGCAGGTTTTGCAAAATGACTGATGCTTTCTGCGGTTCCAGATACGCAAGGATCAGCGCAATGGTTTGCGGATGTTCCTGCTGGATAAAGTTTAAAAGATGCGCCGGATCGGTACGCCGGATAAAGTCGAAGGGACGTACTTGTAGCGAGCTGGTGAGCCTATTGATGACCTCAATTGCCTTTTGGCTCCCTAAAGATTTCTCCAATAATCCGCGCGCATAGTCGATACCGCCGGTCGTAATGAAGTTTTGAGCTGCCATGAGCTCTTGGAACTCTTGTAATACCGCTTCTTTCAGCTCGGATTCAACCGTTTCGGTACGGGCGATTTCGAACACGAGTTTTTCGATTTCGTCCTCGCGCATCTGTTCCATGATTTTGGCGGAGATTTCCTCTCCGACTGCAACCAAGAAAATTGCCGCTTTTTGACGTCCGTTCAGTGATTTTATATCTTTCTGCTTTTTACTGTTTGCTGCATTCGTTTTTTCTTTTGCGGGTGATACTGCCATACTATTCCTCCATCAACCATGTGCGTAGCAGCAATGCAACATCTTCAGGATGCTCACGCGCATTGTTTATCACATTTTCCAACAGTTCGCGCCGTTTCATCTCTTCTACGGACATTGAAACTTCCATACCGGCCTGTTCAGCCTCCCACAGTGCTTTTTCGCGTTCAAGCTGATGCTGCCGCAAAAGCTCTTCTTCACGGAGCCGCTTTCTACGTTCAATTTCGCGGCTGACAATACGGTAGATAATAAAGACGAGTAACAGGAATGCCAAGCCTGCTAGGCTGATCAGCAATATCCATCGCCGTTGAACGGCTCTAAAATAAGCTTCATCTTCTTTTTCAAATTCTGCCATGCGGTCGAATTGAATATTGAGGACGCTTACCGAATCGTTCCGGAGTGCATTGTATCCGATTGCGTTTTGTACCGCTTGTGTCGCTTTCTGCAATTCTTCATCTGAAATTGGGATATACTCACGCTCAATCTGTCCGTCTTTAATGATGAGATTGCCGTTTGCATCTTTCTTTTTACGCCATTGCCCGTCGATATTGACCGATACGGTACGGCGTCCCATTTCAGGACTGACAATCTCGGATGTTCTCCGACTACCGATTTCTTCATTTGTCTTTACAATCGACTGCGTAGACAAACCTGTTAAATTGCTGGTATCCCGATATGAAGGAGCTGTTTGTCCTTCCACACCGGCGGGGCCTTCGGGATTAAAGCCTGTCCCCTGATAGGTTGTTGTTGCCGTTTCCGAAGAGCGGGTTACCGAAGCGCGAACCTCGGATTCATCGTATGGGGTTTCAGGATTGTCCGGTTTCAGCTGGAAGGGCAGGAATTCTACCGTTTCTGCGGTCTTTTCCGACATATCCATATCGATTTTAATGCTGAGGTCCCTGACACGATCGATTCCATACGTCTGCTTTAAGAGATTGAGTATTTTTGCCTCATACTTCATTTCCAGTTGTGAGATAATCTTCTGCTGCTTCTCTATAATGGATAAGCGATCAAAGTCTTTCATGCCGCCAAAATCGTTGAGGATATTCCCGTTGTTATCGGCTATGGAAATATTCTCATCCTTTAAGTCCGAAACGGCATATTTAAGCAGCTTTTGAATGCCTTCAATTTTTTTGCGGTTTGTGCTGATGTCGCTGCCCGGCTTAGGATACAGTATAACGCTGGCAGTCGCCGGCACTTCTTCACCTTTCAGAACGGTTTCTGTTTGAGCAGGGTTGATAACAACATTTACATCATCGATGTCATCCAATGCTTTAATGTGTTTGCGGATTTCTTCGGTGATGGCGCGCCGCTTATCGATATTGCGTTCAAAGTCCGTCCGTGTCCAGCGCTCTACATCGAACAGTGCCCACGGGTCGGTATTTTGCGGAATAAGGTCTTCACGCAAGAGAATGGCACGCATCCGGCGGGCGGTTTGCTCGTCGTTTACTGAAATAACACCCGATTGCGAAACGGTTGCTTTTACATTCTCTTCGTTGAGCCTGAGAATAATGCGTTCCCTCACCGTTGCATCCGTTACCGGAGTATCGATGAGCGGTACGAGCGATGGTTTAGCCGACCATGAAGTAAGCAAGACGATAATGACAATCGCTGCAACGACGACAGCTGCCAATATCCCTTTTTGAATAGGCGTCCACTTACTCCACAGTGTTTTGATTTGCGTTACTGTCTTTTTAAACCATTCGTTCATGTGTCCTCCCCCTTACTGAACGAACCTGCTACAATAGACCTGTTCGATAACTCTGTTGTCGAACAGGTCGACGAGTTTTAAATCGCGCAAATAGCACGATTTAAAACATCGCATTCCAAGGAACCTGCTCTGAAACTGAAGTTTCCGAACACGTTTAGTAATTATAACAGCTCCATTATCTGGTTATGGTAATATCATTCCAACTTTTTACGACGCGGTCGATCAGCGTCTGTGCAATTTTCAGCGACATGCCGGCTTCCGCCATTGCGATGGTAATATCGTGTACATCTACGGATTCCGGATCGACAATCATTTGTTGTCCGAGTTCCGCAGTCCGCTGCTGTTTTGCATTTACTTCGTCAAAGGCCTTGAGCAGGGTTTGCTCAAAACTCATGGCTTTTTTATTTACTGCCGTGTCAACTAAATCCGTATCCGAAACCATGCGGCTGCGGAAGTTATCGACGGCGATCGGCGTTATTGCCGGATTTTTCATAATAGCCGGAATCTTATACAAGGTTGCCGTATTGGTAATAGTCATAGGTGCCCCTTATCTCGCTAGCGTCCGATCTCGAGCGCACGCTGAAACATTTCTTTTGAACCCTGAACAACTGCCGCATTCGCTTCATACGAGCGGGAGGCGGAGATCAGGTCAACCATTTCCGTTACGATATTCACATTCGGATATTCCACGTAACCCGCTTTCGGCCCAGAAAGTATTGCATGGGGATGGTCGGGTTCATAGGAAAGCCGCGGTTCGGAGTTATCTTTTTCGATACCGGTTACACGAACCCCCGTTCCGACACCTCTATCCATATCGGAAGAAACAAAGGGAAGCCGCCAATCGATGCCGTCGTTTTTCTGCGCAAGAACGACGCGGCTGCGGCGGAAATAGCCGCCTTCCTGTGAACTGGTAGTGGAAGCATTGGCGATATTATCGGAAATAACATCCGTCCGTAACCGTTCGGCGCTCATGCCGGTCGCCGCTATGTTTATACTGCTGAAGATACCCATTTACTGCTCCTTATTTCAATACCGACTGTACTTGGCTGTACTGAAAACCGGTCATCTGACTCAACAGCTGATACTGCATCTGAATCTTGAGGATATTCATCGCTTCTTCTTCAGCATCTACGTTGTTGCCGTTCGCCTTTGCCGTTGTTGTGTAATCCAACACACGCCGCGGGGAAACCGAACGATAGTCGATAACACCGTCCGACTTAATATGACGGGGATCGGTTACCGCTAACTGAAACTGACCTGCAGCCCGTTTTTCGGAATCGAGCGCATGTTTTAACTCCGTTTCAAAATTGACCGATGTCCGCTTGAAATCCGGTATTTCCGAGTTTGCAAGGTTATTTGCCGACACGGTATAGCGAAGGGCGTTTACATCAAGCGCACGGTGTAAAAGATCAACTGTCTTTTGAAAACTGTTTATGTGCATCTCAACTCCTCTTTATTTCTATTAAGCTATTCGTATACTCATATATCGGCATTATAAAAATTCCCTTGAGAAACGTTACAGGATATAACGGGATAAATCTTGATCCTGTACGATGTCCTTCAACCGTTCGTCGACGTATGCGCGGTCTATTTCGATGGTTTTTTCGTTCATATCGCTTGCGTTAAACGAAATATCCTCCAGCAACATTTCCATAATCGTGTGGAGGCGGCGGGCACCGATGTTTTCCATTGTCGAGTTGACTTCCGCTGCGAGATTGCTCATGCGGTCGATTGCTTCATCCTTAAAGATGATGGTCAGCCCTTCGGTTTCGAGCAGCGCTTTGTACTGTTTGGTTAATGCGTTCTTAGGTTCAAGCAGAATCCGCTTAAAGTCTTCCGCATGGAGTGATTCCAGTTCCACCCGCAGCGGGAAGCGTCCCTGAAATTCGGGAATAAGGTCGCTCGGTTTTGAAATGCTGAAAGCCCCCGCCGCGATGAACAGGATGTGACGGGTATCGACGACGCCGAACTTTGTGTTGACTTTGGAGCCTTCTACGATTGGAAGGATGTCGCGCTGTACCCCTTCGCGGGATACGTCGATGCCGCTGCTCCGCTCGCTTTTGGAAGCAACTTTATCGATTTCGTCGATGAAAATGATGCCCATCTGTTCAACTCGCTCTTTTGCTTCTTCTACAATCTTGTCGTGGTCGACGAGCTTATCGAGCTGATCGTTCATAATGATCATACGGGCTTCTTTTACGCTGGTCGTTTTACGCTTGCTTTTACCGGCGCCCATCAGCATACTGCTGATATTCGACATCGCGCTTTCGAGGTCTTCCATGCTGGAACCGCCGGCAAAGATTTCAAAACTCGGCATACCGGACTGCTGTACGGAAACTTCTACCATTTTATCTTCAAATTTGCCGTCTCGCAGCATCTTGCGGAACTTTTCCCTCGTTTCGTGCATATCGTCTTCAGCTTGATTGTCGTCTTCTGTCGAATTGACTTCCACTCGAATTTCCCTGCTGTTTTCATCCTCTGCATCATGTTCCGATCCGGCGATTAAAAGCGGCTTAGGGCTTTCTTTCCGGTTTCGCTTCTTTTTGTTGGAGCCCGGCAGTAAAAGGTCGAGGAGAATTTCCTCCGTGTTTTTTTCCGCTTGTGCTTTCAGCGTTTCTTGCATCTCGCTTTTTACCATAGAATAGCCGACAGCCATCAGGTCGCGGATCATCGATTCAACGTCGCGGCCGACATAGCCGACTTCGGTGTACTTTGTCGCCTCTACTTTAAGGAACGGCGCTCCCGAAAGTTTTGCAAGGCGTCGGGCAATTTCGGTTTTACCCACACCGGTCGGCCCGATCATCAGAATATTCTTAGGCGCTATTTCTTCGCGGATTTCTTCGCTCAATTTGAGCCGCCGTGTCCTATTCCGCAGGGCGACGGCGACGGCCTTCTTTGCCTTTGTCTGCCCGATAATATATTTGTCAAGCTCCGCCACAATGTGCGGAGGGGTGAGTTCATCCAAGTTGATTGTCATAATCGTATTTTCCTCTCGTTATCAAATTTCTTCTATATGTACGTTTTCGTTGGTGTATACGCAAATCTGTCCGGCGATATTTAAGCTCTTTTCAGCAATTTCGCGGGCTGATAAGTCCGTGTTGCGGAGTAAGGCGAGTGCTGCGGCATATGCATAATTGCCGCCCGATCCGATAGCGAGTACATCTTCCTGCGGTTCAATGACATCTCCGTTTCCGGAAATCAATAAAATAGTCTTTGCATCCGCAACCAACAGCAGTGCTTCAAGATTTTTCAGCATTTTGTTGGTGCGCCACTCTTTGGCAAGTTCAACCGCAGCGCGGGTAATGTCGCCTCCGTATTCCTTGAGCCGCCCTTCAAACTTTTCGAGCAGTGTAAAGGCATCTGCCGTTGCACCGGCAAAACCGGTCATCACTTTGCCGTCGTAAATCTTGCGGACCTTGCGGGCATTGCCTTTCATCACCGTTTGCCCCATCGTAACTTGTCCGTCACCTGCCATCGCAACCTTTCCGTTTCGTCTGACGGCAATAACGGTCGTACTCCGCACCTTCGTGTTTCCCATGTATAACCTCATTAGCAATATTAAAATACATTGATATCGCTTTCCATTATACCATACTATACTTCTTTTGAAAATATACGGCATATCTGCATTCAGGGGAAACGCATCAGGCCGTTTTTTTAACACCCCCGCGGAAAAATTGAGACTATTCGACCAGAACTGCCAAGGATGGCAGTGGTTTCATATAGTAGCGATGTTTTGGTACAACCAAAACTCGCCTTCAACTGATGTACATGGATGTACAACAGTTGAAGATGGTTCAAATGGTCTCACAGTCTCAATTTTTCCGCGATTTTTATCTATTTTGCCTGATGCGTTTCCCCCTTTGCTGGAAAAATGTGCGAAATTTTAAGCAAAATTTCGCACAGAAGGAAGGCAACCGCTGCAAATATTTTATAATGCGGTTGCCCTGTATCTGCATTTGCTCTTTTCAAAAGTGCTGGGCTGGATACGGCGCAGTCGATGTGCTGCATTGCTAAAAGGTTGATTTTATAGCCTATGCGATGTATTATGATTACCGTCAGTTTACATACATACGGTACACCAAATCGAGAGGAGTTATATATGAATATTTCACCCGAACTTTTAAAAAAGTTTAAAAGCGACTATCGTGCAGACCCGTCGAATGCGATTATTGCAGGGGCTGTTGCCAAGAGCGGCATCGAGGACGCATCGTTTAACTATGATGTCCGCCGCCGCCACAATTTTTGCTTTTCTCACGAGACAAAACGCGGAGAAATTACCAATCAAAAGAAGAGTGGACGCTGCTGGATGTTTGCTTCGCTGAATGCCGCCCGTGTCGAAACGATGAAAAAGCTCAACTTGGAAACCTTCGAACTTTCCCAGAACTACACGCTATTTTGGGATAAACTCGAAAAATCCAATTACTTTTTTGAAAGCATTTTGGAAACCCTTGACGAACCGCTCGAAGGACGGTTGCTCGCGCATTTGCTGGCCAATCCTATTCAGGATGGCGGACAGTGGGATATGTTCTCCGGTATTCTGCAAAAATACGGCGTTGTGCCTAAGGATGTAATGCCGGAAACCTTCCATTCCTCCGATACGCGCTTCTTTGTGGCGGAATTAACCCATCGCCTTCGCAAATATGCGCAGCTGTTGCGGGACGGGCACAAGGCAGGAAAGTCTATCAAAGAGCTCCGCGCAGACAAAGAAACCTATCTTTCGCATGTATATAGCTTTTTGGTTAAGGCGCTCGGCGAACCGCCGCGCGTATTTGACTTTGAATGCCGCGATAAGGATAAGAAGTTTCATAAGGCAGAGCAGATTACGCCGCAGCAGTTCTTTAAGGAATATGTCGGCTGGGATTTAAACAATAAAATCAGCTTAATCAATGCGCCGACGGCGGATAAGCCTTACGGCAGAGCCTACACGGTAAAGTTTCTCGGTACCGTGAAAGAAGCGGAACCGATTCACTACATCAACGTACCGATTGATGTGCTTAAAACGGCGGCTATTGAATCGATTAAAGCCGGTAAACCCGTCTGGTTCGGCTGCGATATGGGGCCGTATATCTGCCGCCCCGAAGGCATTATGGATACTGAAGTATACCTCTACGATAAAACACTCGGCGAACTGCCTGAGTTCACCAAAGCGGAACGGCTCGATTACGGCGACAGCCTTCTTACCCACGCAATGGTACTGACCGGCGTCGATCTGGATAAATCAGGAAAGCCGATTAAATGGCAGGTAGAAAATTCGTGGGGTGATGAATCAGGCAAAAAAGGGATGTTCTCGATGTCCGATGCGTGGTTCGATGAGTATACCTATCAGATTATGGTAGAAAAGACCTTTGTCGATCAAAAATGGCTTGACGCCTTAAAGCAGCCGCTCGTACAGCTTGAGCCGTGGGATCCGATGGGCGCGCTGGCACGGATATAGGACGCTGCTCTCATATACACAAAGGCAACCGCATCAAAAATATTTTAGGCGGTTGCCTTCCCTCTATGTGAAATTTTATCTAAAATTTCGCCTATTTTTTTAATAGGCTGTCTAATGCATCAGGCAAATATGGGGTGTATCTGTTAAGACAAGCTTTTCCGTTAGCCTTTTAAAAATAGAGATGCCGGATACAAGGCGCCAGCAAAAATAAAGCGGAGACGTACTTGTTGTACGTTGAGTATTTATTTTTGTGCAGCAACGCCGTAGACGGTATGCATATTTTTAAAAGGAAAAGGTTGGCCAGCCTATATTATTTTGCGGGACTGCTAAAAACGTCCTGATGCGTTAGACAGGCGGAGAGATGCTGTAACAGCTTTTCTCTACCTGTTTTTTTTGTAGCAGAGGTTACGATTATTTCATCCTTGCTGCATTCAAAAAAGGACGCAAGGGCAAGGAGCTGTTTTGTCTGTTCGTTTTTAGTGAGCTTGTCGGCTTTGGTTGCCGTCAAGACAGTGGGTATGTTGTGTTCCCGGAAAAACTGTAAGGTTTGCAATTCTATTTCAGCAGGATCCCGCCGGATATCCATCAATAAAAATACTGTTTTAAGTGTGGAGCGGCTTGTGCAGTAATCATACAGCATAGCGTCAATCCGCTTCCGTTCCGCTTGGGATACTTGTGCAAAGCCATAGCCGGGTAAGTCGGCAATACAAAACGATTCTACGCTTGGCGGCTTGCCCGCAGGGGCATTTACCGCAAAAAAATTGATTTCACGGGTCATGCCCGGCTTTGAGCCTGTTTTTACGAGGTTCTTTCTATTAAGAAGCATATTGATCAGCGAAGACTTTCCCGCATTGGAGCGTCCGAAAAAGGCAAATTCGGGAACGCCTATCTGCGGGAAGTGCTTACTGTTAATTGTCCCTTTGATGAACTCGGCGGATACGATCTTGAGCATACCGGTTGTGATAATTCCCTCAGCCTATAGTCCGAAGAGGCGGGCGTAGGCGGCGAGTTCAGGCGGCATATCGTGCGATAAGACTTTTTTAGCAAGCACCTTACCGAGCTGGACACCTTCTTGATCAAAGCTGTTGACATTCCAGATAAAGCCTTGGAACATTACCTTGTTTTCGTAGTGTGCAAGCAGCGCGCCGAGCGCTTCCGGCGTAAGCGCCTTTCCGTAGATAAGGCTTGAAGGCCGTCCTCCGGCAAAGCTCTTATTCGCATTATCATCCTGTTTACCGAGCGCAAAGGCCGTTATCTGCGCGACGACATTGGCAAGCAGCTTTTGCTGACTGGTAGAGCCTTCCACGGTAATGTCTTTGCCGTATTGACTTTCTTCAAAGCCGATAAACTGGAGCGGCACAATATCGGTGCCTTGGTGCAGCAGCTGATAGAACGAGTGCTGCCCGTTGGTTCCCGGTTCCCCAAAGATAACCGGCCCTGTTTTATAGTGAATCGGTTCGCCGAAGCGGTTCACCGACTTTCCGTTTGATTCCATATCCAGCTGCTGCAGATGAGCCGGAAAGCGGGAAAGCGCTTGGCTGTAGGGCAGAATAGCGGTGCTGCCGTAGCCGAGGACATTCCGTTCATAGACACCGATCAGCGCATCCATGAGGGCGGCATTTTCGGTATGGCTCGGATCGAGGGCTTGCTTGTCCGCTGCGGTGGCTCCGGCGAGGAGGACGTCAAAGGTATCTGCTCCGAATGCCAACGAAAGCACCGCACCTCCGCATACAGAGGTGGAAGAGTACCGCCCGCCGATAAAGTCATCCATATAGAAGGATGCGAGGTATGAAGGATTGTTGGCAAGCGGACTGCTTTCGCTCGTTACGGCAACCATTTGCTTTGCAGGGTTTAGTCCCGCCTCCTGCAAAAATTGCCCGACGAAGCGCTCATTGGTGAGCGTTTCGAGCGTGGTACCGCTCTTTGAAACCAAGATAAACAGCGTTGTCGATAAATCCAGCGCGGAAAGTACTGCCGCCGCATCGTCAGGGTCTACATTCGATATAAAGTGAGCGCGGAGTTTGAGCTTGTTATGCCGCTCCCCCCATGCTTTTAGCGCAAGGTACAACGCGCGCGGGCCGAGATCCGAACCGCCGATACCGATCTGTACAACATCGGTGAAAGGCTTACCGGACGGAGCGGTAATGGAACCGTTTCTGATAGCTTCGGAAAACTCACGGACTTTCTTCTGTTGTTCCAAATAAAAGGTACGCATATTTTTGCCGTTGTAGATAACATCGTCGCCAAGCTGTCCGCGTGTCAGATGATGCAGAACTTTCCGGTGTTCTCCCGTATTGACTTCTTCGCCTTCAAGCAGCTGTTGATATTTTAGTATCAGCTGCTGTTCGTCTGCGAGTTTTTGAAGTAAAGACAATAGTGTATCGTCAACCTGTTTAGCC
Source organism: Treponema sp. OMZ 906 (assembly GCF_024181185.1). NCBI lineage: Bacteria > Pseudomonadati > Spirochaetota > Spirochaetia > Treponematales > Treponemataceae > Treponema > Treponema sp. OMZ 906. The sequence continues at coordinate 1,096,409 of NZ_CP051196.1, forward strand.
GCGTAATTGTAGTGCATACCGGCAGCCATCGGTATGGAGTATCGCTCGATTCGGTTTGCTCCGCTCTCTCCTTTCAGGCACTGTCTTAGATCAGGTATTTGTGCTTCCTGTAAATCTCGAAACAGGGAACATTCGTCTAAATTTTTCCACATAATCGTCTCCTTTGCAGCCGTGGCCTACAGATGGAAGCTCTTAAAAACTATCGCTTTTCAGGTGTTTTTCCTTTTCACAATGAATAAGCGTAAAAAATAATATTCCCACCAGTAAAAGCCCGATAAGCGTTACCAGCGCCATAAGCCCTTGCAAAATGATGGCAAGCGTTACGAATATATCTATAATAATCTGTAAAATCATCACAGTAACCAATGCGCCTCGCGGCGAATAGCCGATGAGCATCAGCTTATGATGGAGATGCATTCTGTCGCCTTCCCGTATCGGTTTTTTATCCCGTAGCCGCCGCCAAATTGCGGCGATCATATCGAAAATAGGCAGCATCATAAAAATAATTGCGAAAGGGATCGCTACGGTTTCGGATCCGGCATTGTTTGGTACGAGTGGAAGTACTGCAAGCACAAAGCCGAGAAACTGAGAGCCGGCATCGCCCATAAATACCTTTGCATGAGGGCGAGAAAGATTAAAAAATAAAAAGCCTATAAGCGTAGCAGCCAATATAATGCAGGTGTAAGTCATAGAAAAATGAGGCGGCAAATCTTTAAAAAATAAAACGATATAGCTGATTAGCAATGAAACACTCAAACAGCCTACTTGGCCATCGATACCGTCCATTAAGTTTACGGCATTGGTAACCCCTGCAATCCAGAGCACCGTTATCGGATATGCAAAAATGCCAAAGGAAATGAAAAGACCAACGGGGGCAAAGCTGATACGGGTAAAGCGGAAACCCGCATAGGCAACGATACATCCTGCAATTAATTGAACAATAAGTTTATAGATAGCCCGCCAATTTTTTAGATCGTCCCATAGTCCCATAAAAAAGATTAAGAGACCTCCGATGATAATGGCCGTGAATTGGCGGGTTATAACGATACTGCCCGGAAATTTGAAGTAGATGATAAAAATGCTCAATACAAAGGCGGAAAAGAAACCGATACCGCCTAGACGGGGAATTTTCCCCGAATGAATTTTTCTACCGCCGACATCATCGTATAAGTTGTGCCGTTTTGCAAAAAGGATTACGAGGTACACAAAGAAGGCTGATATGGCGCAGGGAATTAGCATTGCAAATATAATAAGCTGCATATTAGTCAGTTGCATTAAAACCTCAACGGAAACATTAACTTTTTTACCTGTATCCAGAGATACTGCAAATCATGAGATACGCAAAACTCTGTGCGGGATATGATAGCCGATTAAGCCGCAAGATACAAGTATCATGGCTTAACCGACTTTTACATTTTGTTATAGCGATGGATAGGCGCCTTCCCAGACGATTTTTTTGTACATGTCGGGATCGGTATCACCTTCCGTAGAAAAGCACAATATTTTTGAGTTCTTGTCGAGCTTTAACGCTGCGCGTAAATCCTTCATATCGTCGTGCTGCATAATTGTAGATAACAGGCCGAAGGGGACGGCGCCCGATTCTCCTGAGGTAACCGGCGAATCTCCTTTAATGGGAGCAGCGAGCATACGCATACCGCGGGCAGAAACCCAATCGGGCGCGGAGACGAAGCAGCTAGTATTATTCTTGAGAATATCCCAAGAAATGGTGTTCGGTTCGCCGCATGCGAGCCCTGCCATAATGGTTTTCAAGTCTCCTGTGACAAAATGCGGTTTACCGTCTGCCGCCGTTGCCGACCGATACAAGCAGTCTGCAGCGCGAGCTTCCACTACGACGGTAATGGGGCAATTGTCGGGGAAAAGGTTTTTAAAATAGCCCTGTATAGCTCCTGCAAGCGAACCGACCCCCGCCTGTACAAAGATATGGGTTGGCCGGTCTACGCCTGCCGCTTTGAGTTGTTCTGCGGCTTCAAGTGCCATGGTGCCATAGCCCTGCATAATCCATGCGGGGATTTCTTCGTATCCTTCCCATGCAGTGTCCTGTACCATAACACCGTGTTCCGTTTTTGCGGCAAGCGCGGCAGCCATACGTACACATTCATCGTAGTTGACGTTTTCTATAGTAACCTTTGCGCCTTCTTTTGCGATATTATCGAAGCGGGTTTTAGTAGAGCCTTTGGGCATCAGCACGACCGATTTTTGACCGAGTTTATTTGCAGCCCAGGCCACGCCTCGTCCGTGATTTCCGTCGGTTGCGGTAAAAAACGTAGCCTGCCCGAATTCCTCCCGCAGTTTTTCGCCGGTTAATACATCGTAGGGGAGTTCCGAAACATCTTTTTTAAGCTGCTTTGCAATATACTTCGCCATCGCAAAGGAACCGCCGAGTACTTTAAAAGCATTTAAACCGAATCGCCATGATTCGTCTTTGATAAATACCGACCCGACGCCGAGCATATCCGCCATATTTTTTAATGGAACGAGCGGTGTTGGTGCATACTGCGGGAAGCTTTTATGGAACGCATGTGCCTTATTGATTTCGTCTAAAGCCATTACCGCGAGCTGTTTGTTGTCTGTTTTCGGAAGCTTATTTTCCGCCCAAAGAATCTTGTCCATACGTAACTCCTTTCAATCGAGAATGGGGATGGCGAACGAGTAATCGCCTTTTAAGACCTCTCCAATTCTTATACAAAAAAAATTTGTTAGAATCAAAATATTTATGAGCTAATCATAGCATAGATACAAGATATGTCAAGTTCAGGCAGGGCAAGCGCATCAGGCTGTTTTTTAGCAGCCCCGCATAATCATTGAGGCTGTTCAACCAGAGTTGAACCTCTTCGCGGTTCAAATGGTCTCACAACCTCAATGATTATGCGCCTTTTATCTACTCTACCTGATGCGTTTGTCCTGATGGCTGTGGTCTAAAGCTCTTTGAGTCGGTGCCGAAACTATAAATAGATGCCGTCTGCTGCAAGCGAATAATTTTATGGAGATCGGCACACTGCATCGTTTTTCGTTATAGTGGAGGGTAATGTATGAAATTGTATTCGATTAAAAGTAATCCGGGTGATGTATCCTATTTTTCAATTCTGAACGAAACGGACAAAGGATATTTTATCCGCATCTGCCATGATAAAGAAGGATATGAGAAAATCAGCGAAGAATTTCTTGATAATGATATGTTTGCACTCTGCCTGCGTACCGGATATATCAGCGAGGTTCCCGCCGAAGCTCACGGAGTCGCTTAATCGATTAAAAACTTACGGATAGGACTGCCCGAAAGGTAATTGGCTTTTCGGACAGCTCCGCTTTATATGTACGGCGGAAACATCGAAACCCTTATCTTTTTTAAAAATTGACATTTTCAAAAAATCCCTGTATCATTTTTTTATGAGCATCAACGTGTATTCTCTGGGGGCCGCAGAGGAAGTAACCGGTTCAAAGCACATTCTCGATGTCGATGGGTATTTGTATCTTTTTGACTGTGGGGCTTTCCAAGGGAAACGAGCGGAAGCCGATAAAAAAAACCGCGACTTTAATGTCCCGGCCGATAAATTAACTGCCGTTGTTCTTACCCACGGGCACTATGATCACTGTGGGCTTTTGCCGCTGTTGGGTATACACGGGTTTACCGGCAATATCTATGCGACGCCCGCCTCACGGGATATCGCTAACCTCGTACTGATGGATTCCGCTCGCATACAGGCGCGGGATGCCGAATATTTACAAAAACAGGCAATCAAAAAACACGAAAAATTCGACTGGAAACCACTTTTTACCGAAGACGACGTTGTGCAAACTATCAATCAATTTGTAACGGTTTCGTATCATCGTCCGGTATGGATTGGGCCGAATGTTCAGCTTGAATTTTATGATGCGGGACACATTCTCGGCTCTGCCATAGCGTTTATTACGGCAAAAGATTCTGCCGGTAAGACGGTAAGAATTGCCTTTACCGGAGATCTCGGCAGAAAGAATAAATCGATTATCCGCGACCCCGATATTATCCCTGCTGCCGATTATATTATGATAGAAAGTACGTACGGAAATCGCCGGCATGAGGATATTCACAATGCGATGGATATGCTGGAGCGTGCGGTTAATGATGCAGTGAAAATGCGCGGTAAGATTATCATCCCCGCCTTTGCCGTTGAGCGGACGCAGGAACTCATCTATTATTTCCACCTGCTGACCGATCAAAAAAAGATTCCGCAGATTCCCATCTATGTCGATTCGCCGATGGCGGTAAACGCCACTACAATTTTTCAAGTGCATCCCGAATGCTTTGATCATGAAACACAGGAAGCCTTTGTCAAACACCATAAAAATCCGTTCGGCTTTAATGCACTCAAGTTTATTACGAGCGTCGATGAATCCAAGGCGCTGAACGCAATGGAAGAGCCGATGGTGATTATCAGTGCGGACGGCATGTGTGAATTCGGCCGCGTTACCCATCACCTTGCAAATAATATTTCAAAGCCATCGACAAAAATTATGTTGGTCGGCTATATGGCGGAAAATACGCTTGGCAGACGTCTGATGAATCGCGAACCGGAGGTAAAGATATTCGGAGAGTGGCATCAGGTTCGTGCCGAAATCCTCCAGATTAATGCGTTTAGCGCTCATGCCGATTATGTCGAAATCGGCGAATGGCTCGACAGTCTCGATACCGGAAGTTTGAAAAAGCTGCTAATGGTTCACGGTGAACCGGATGCGCAGAGCTTTTTGCAGGCATACTTACAGGAACATCGCTATGAATCGCATATTATGCGGTACGGCGATGTAATCGAGTTATAGCGATGCAGATTATTACCGGTTTTCATGCGATTGAAGAATTACTGCGCTCGGTTGAAGCTCAGTTGGAGAAAAAAAATTCCGCAACAAAGGATACCGATGCGGAGAAAACGATTGGCGGCGGAAAGGCTGTTGCCAACGGAAAAGCTGTTGCCAGTGGTAAGGCTGTTGGCGACGGAAAGGCTGCTACCGGTGGAAAGGCAGCCGGACTGCGGCTTAAGATCCTTTACGCCAAGCAGGGGCCGCGCGTAAAAAAGATACTCGCGCAGGCGGAAAAACTTTTTGTCGCGATAGAGCGGCGGACTGACGCCGAGCTTGACAAATTGACGGCATCCCTGCCGGAATACCTGCAAAATCACCGCGGGATTATCCTGATCGATGAACGTCCGCAGGAACAGGCGCCGAAGCTTTCCGCCGATGCGCTGCTCGCTGCGCTTGCTTCCCGCGAAAAAGCCTTTGTCGTCGTTCTCGATTCAATTACCGACCCTCACAATACCGGCGCCATTATCCGCAGCGCCGATCAATTCGCCGTTGACGCCGTTGTGCTCCCCGAACGGAGATCCGCCGGAGACTTCCAGACTGTCAGTAAAATCAGCGCGGGGGCGGCGGCGTGGGTTCCGCTTTTATACACGGCGAATTTGGTTCGGACGGTGGAAGAGCTCAAACGCAACGGCTTTTGGGTATTCGGCGCTGACGCCCAAGGAGAGCCGCTCCCGCACACCAAGTTCCCCGATAAAACCGTGCTTATTATGGGCAGTGAAGGGTCGGGCATCAGCCGCTTGTTAAAAGCCTCCTGCGATTCCTTTACAGCGATTCCCACCTCCGGTAAGCTCGACAGCCTGAATGTCTCGGTCGCCGCCGGTATCCTCATGTATGAAGTACGCCGGCAGCAAAACGGGTAGGAGGGAGGCAGGGTAAACACATCAGGTCGTTTTTTACCACCCCCGCGGGAAAATTGAGACTATTCGACCAGAGTTGAACCTCTTCGCGGTTATTCCCGCCGGAGTTCGGTAAGTGCGGAGCAGAAGAGGGTACCGGCTTGTGCTACGTTAAGGCTTTCGATTGCTCCGCTGCCGCTGATTTTAACCAGCACATCGCAGAGTTTTTTTGCTTCGGCAGAAATGCCGTGCTCCTCGTTCCCAAGTACCACTACAACCGCCTCGTCCGGTTGCACCACTGACGGAATATCCTTTAGACTGCGGTATGCCCGATGATCCGCCCCTATCCGTACCAAGTATCCGCTGCACATCTTTAAAAAATGTTCGGCGGAAGGAGTGGTATACAAGGTGATAAATTCCATACCCCCTTGTGCAATCCGGTAGGCGCTCGGTGTCAGCTGCGCTTGTGCATCCTCTCCGCTTATCACGATATGCTCTATGCCGAAAAAGGCTGCGCTGCGGATCACTGCTCCGAGGTTATTTGCATTTCCGACACGGTCGCACAGCAACACTGCGGCTTTTTCGGTTTCCCACCGTTTCATCTGTTCCGGTGTTACGGCAGCAACGTGGGGTTCTGCAATCATCGCGACCACCCCTTGGTGGTGAACGGAGCCGCAGAGTTTTTCCAATTCCGCATCCGACTGCACCAACCGATAGAGCCGTTTCCGCTGCGCGAGGTATTTACAAAGGCTGCCGAATGTTTTTGTCCTGCTTCCGGCAAAAAAAAGTCTTGAAATTTTTTCAGGATGTTCTGCAGCGAGCGCCTTTACCGCCTCAAAACCGCATACTGCCAATTCTTTTTGATGTGATTCGTTCATACTGTAAATTAAAAAAATGAGGGCAACCGCTTAAAATATTTCTGGCGCGATTGCCCTATAGTATTCGGGTTCCGGATGCCCTTCCGGCTTTTACCTTGAAGCCTTCTTACGCAGGAGCTTGCGCCCTTCGTTTTCTGCCTTTTCCAATTCCGCCTGCGCAATTGACAGGAGTGCGATCGGCACCGAATAAGACGAACAGGAGACATAATTCAACCCGGCCTTCATACAGAAAGGAATATTTTCGGGGCGGGCGCCCTGTTCACCGCAGAGACCGAGTTTAATATCGGGACGGGTAAGCTTGCCGCGTTCAATCGCAATGCTGATAAGCTCTCGCACACACGGATCCAAAATCGCAAAGGGATTCCCGTTGATTAAGTCGTATAACGTATAATCCGGCATAAAGCTGTTAAAGTCGTCGCGGGAAAGACCGAGTGTTGTTTGAGTAAGGTCATTGGTACCAAATGAGAAGAACTCTGCATAACGGGCAATTTCTCCCGCCGATAACGCTGCGACCGGTAATTCGATCATCGTGCCGATTTTGAAATCTATCGGTTGTGCTTTAAACTGGGTGCGTATTTCCTGTTCAATTGTACGGATACCAAGATAAGTATGCCCTTCGATCTTCTTTCCATAAGCGATTTGTTTGAGCTCACGGAAGTTCATCACAATCGGAACCATGATTTCGACATGGGTCTCGACACCTTCCTTTTGCAGCTTATAGGCCGCTTCGAAAATGGCACGGACTTGCATTGCGTAAATTTCAGGATATGAGATTGCAATACGGCAGCCGCGGTGCCCTAACATGGGATTTACTTCTGCGCGGAGTGCAATCGCTTCGGATAAAGCCTTTTTACTGACGGTTTTCTTCTTGTCTGCTTTGAGATACTCGATAAATCCATCCAGTTCTGTGTCATTATGCGGTAAAAATTCGTGTAGCGGAGCATCCAGGAGACGGATAGTAACTTCGCGTCCGTTCATCACCTTGAAAATACCATAAAAGTCTTCCATTTGAACTTTTTGAAGCTTGTTTAAAACTTTAATGCGCTCTTCCGTCGTTTCAGCAAGGATCATCTCTCTAAACGTATTGATACGTTTTGCCTCAAAGAACATATGTTCTGTCCGACATAGTCCGATGCCTTCCGCTCCGAAGCTAATTGCAAGTGTAGCATCGCGGGGACTGTCGGCATTAGCGCGGACATGGAAATTTTGGATAAATGAGCGGGTAAGATCAATAAAATCAAGTAAGCCGGACGTTTTAGGATCAGGTTCGATTAGTTCTGCAGCACCGAAGTATACGGTCGATTCGCCGTAATAGGGTACTTGAAGCGTAATATAATCCCCTTCTTTAATAGTAATACCATTAATAATAGCTTTATTCGCCATAATTTTCATATCCGGACGGACTAATGAAATTTTTCCGTATTGACGTGAAACAACGGAAGCATGTGCCGAATATCCGCCTTCATTCGATAAAACGCCGGTAGAAACTTCAATAGCCTTTACGTCACCCGCATAGCTGGCAGGTACACAGAGAATACATCGAGTATCGGCACTCTGCAAACGCGCAATACGCTGTGCTTCAATTAGCGAATCGGCACTGAAATATACGCGTCCGACCGCAGCTCCCGGGGCGCCTGCAATACCGCCCTTTGAAGATTGGAGATTTTTGACGCTCGACATGTTGATAACCGGATGTAGTATTTCGTTTAGCTGACCGGGTTTGACATTCTTTACGACATATTCTGCATCAACAATTCCGCGATTGTGTAAATCGAGCAGAAAGTGTACTAATGCAATCGTGCTTTTTGCTTCAACGGCTCTTTGTTCGATAAGCCACAGTTTTCCTGCTTCGATCGTAAAACGGATTTCGCGAACATCTTTACTATGGTCTTCGAGCCGCCATGCAATCGCTTCCAATTGCTCAAGATATGCCGGCTTTATATCGTTGATGTCCTTTCCGACGGCGTCGACTTCATCGAATTTTTCTTGGAAGAACATTCCCTGTAATTTCTTTTCGCCGGTAACGATATTGCGGCTAAAGAATCTGCCTGAGAAAGATTCTTTGTCATAATTACCATACACCAATGGCTGAATCAATAACGCAACATCATTTTCATTGTCGGATTCGAGACTAAGTAGTGTGCTGATAAGCTGGATGGTTTGATTCAGCTGTACTTCTGCTGTGCTAAAAAATTCCTGCGGCAGGTATGGCTGGTACTTATCCATAACGGTAGCCCCGGATTCAACACGTTTTTCTTTTTTTAGTTCATTTCCTATTTTCTCCAGCTGCTCTTTATAGAGTGCTAGTTTTGCCCCATCCTCTTGTAATTCTGCAATTTTATGTAGGATTGAAAAGATTCCGCGCAGCAAGAACAGTACTTCGTGACTCGCAAAATCTTTTCCGACTTTTTCTTCAAAACCGCCGATTGTTGTCTTTGCTAATCCGAAGTTATGGAGCGTCGGATAGTTGGCAATAACGAGATTTGAAGAAATAACGAGTTTTAATAAAAGGGGATTTTCCGGATCGCCGAATTCTTTCCTTACCGCTTCACCCATTTTTTTTAAGAACGGTCGTAGTGTCGATAATACGTTCGCCTGTTGTAACGTTTGTGTAATGGTTGCATCCATAACAAGACCCGGTACGATAGGCAATCCAAGTTCCGAAAATTCATTCAGTTGGCGCCCGCGAATACCGAGGAGCGTTTTGTCAATATTACTTTTAAGTGTTTCTTTATTACTGAAAAAATGGATCGATTTAGACATATTCATAATAGACTCCTAGAAAAGGTTAAGAACGGTACTGGGTGAACCGCGCAAAAATGCTTCAAAACGCGGACTTGCGCCTTCTGCAAAATATTTTGACAATTTTGACAAGTCTTTAATCTCTTCGCCTGAAACGGCAAATTGGATACTACTGCCGTGTTTTACTTTTCCCCACTTAAACAGCGTATTGATATCGACAATCTGTTCGCCATCATAGAATACGATAACTCTATTATGCGGATAGCGTGCATTGTAGCTACGGATAATTCGCTTCCATGCTTCAACGTTCCCGTTATGAAACAGCTCGTTGGTAACAACAACCGAAATTTGTTGAGAAATTCTGGTTTTTCCTGATGGTACTTGTATTTGAGCGGAGGCTGCCGCTTGTTTTGCCTGTGCAATGTTTTTTGTCGTAGACTTTACTTTTGCAGTCGCCGAATCTTTTACCGTTTTTCGTTTTTGCCCTTTTGCCTGCTGTTTTTTTGCTTTAGGTGCAGTGAATACGAACGGACCGTTCAGAAGTTTTGTAGGGACTGACGGCTTTATACCGCTTAAAAGATCAAAAAATGCATTAAATACCATTTCTGCAACAGAATCTTCTATTCTACCTTTATCTTGCTTCCCGACGTAAATATTTAAGAGCTCATTTTTTTTCAACATTTCAAAGAGGGAAACATTTGCCGGATTCTTAGGGTTTATCACCAAAAAGCCTAAGTCAGGGTGATGGTAACCGATTACAACATCAACGCCTTTCCATTTTGCCATTTCTGTGATGATAGTTGTAGGTGTTGTAGTGATTTCTCGAATGTTTTTAGATATCGACTTATATCCCCACATATCGAGTAGTATAACAGATAAAAACGCCGGAATTTCTTCATTTATTAATTCTTTGTTTTCAAGTAATATACCAATTTCATCGGCAATATTTTTTTTAACATTGCTGGCATCCAGAAGCGATAAGGCATTCTGAATATGTGTTACAGAGGCATTAAAACCCTGCTTTGTAGCAAGCGGTACATAAAATCCTAATGAATCGAGCATTCACTTCTCCTTTGCGTAGCAAGGATGATTTAGAAGTATTATCAAAAACTTTCCTTGCATTTACTTTTAGACTTGCGGGAAACAATTCCTTGAGAGGTATTTAAACGACGCGGAATCCAAGTTCCCCCCTATGCATAAAAGCCCTCCGAAACGGGTGTTTCAGGGGGCTTTTATACTATAATCTTAACTTATTGCCATACGGTAAGCTTTACAGAGTTCTTACACCGGATTTGCGTCCCCGGCGTCCTTTACTTGCCGTACTATCAACAGCACCCGCTTTCTTTGTTTTGGATGCCCCTCTGCGGCTGCGAGTTGCGGCCGGTGTTCTGCTAACGGTTTCTGCGGCAGGCGCTTCCAAACTCGGAGTATTGTTCAGTGCATCCATAAATTGGGCGCGTCCATTCGGGGTTATCGCAGCAGGTTCATCATCTCCGCCTGAGCTGAATGTCTGTGCAATATCCGCACGAACCGTTGAGCGGCGGCGGCTGAATGAAGCAAATGCCTGATCCATAAAGCCTTTGGAAACGCCATGGAGGAATTCGTTTAAGACGTTTGCCATACCGTCAAGGGTTGCCTTCTTGCGTTTGATGGAAGTGATGTCTACATCCAGCAAGAGACCCGGCTGCATATGGAACGGGTTGATGAGGTAGTCGAACTTGTTGAATTCAGCCTCGAGGAAGGCGAGCCGTTCTTCCATAACACGGCGTTCAACAGGGTACTGATAGTCGTACATTTTCTTGAGCCGTTCACGCATGATTACAAGCTTCTTGCGCATCTTGTCTTTTTCGTAGACAAACGTGCGGTTCATTTTTTCAACTTCCGTTTCGGCTGCATTGACAAACGAAATTTCGTCCCAGACTTTTGCGATATCCTTGTAGGCGGGTTCACCCTTCGGAATTTTGTATTTTTTCTGGATGTGCTTTTCGTAGATTTTTGCCAAATCGCCGAAATCGGTGATACGTACCATGAACTTCGATTTGTCATATTGGGTCTGTAATACGTCCCATAGGTGCTCGACTTCAGTTTCGAATGAACGGATCATGACCTCATACGCTTTGCGCTCTTCAAGCAGCTGGGCATTGTCGTAGTAGCGTAAACGAATCTGGTAGCGTTCATCAGGAAGGTTTGCAACGTTCGTATCGTCATATTCGCGCAACAGCAGCTCGCGAGCATTTTTTAAGTTTTCAATGTACTGGTACCCCATTTTAGAGGTATCGAGAATTGAAGTTAACGAGTTGATTGCCGTATTGAAGCCGCGGTTACGGATGTTTTCGATATCGATGATGTGCTTGATATTCTCACGGATATTGAGTTGATCGAAGGTCTCCGGATCGATTTCCGCTCTTAAGTTTGCAATGCGTTCCATCAATTCCTTTGAAACTACCGAATAGCGTTTGCTTTCGGGGTTTTCAACGTCATCATCGGTAACATCGAGAACTTTTCCCATCTTCTTGAAGATGATTTCGCTGTCGGTCATTTCTTCTTTGCCTTCATCGATAAGCTCATCTTTTAATACTTCGATTTCTTTATCGATAAGGTTCATCAGATGGTTGGAGAGCAAATCTTTGATTAAGTATTCAACCGTTGCCTGATATTGGAAAATAGGGCTGATAAGTTCGGTGTCGAGGATATTGACTGAAAGTTTTACATCCGTTACCGTTTTGGGCTTAACGATGTTGTCTTTGAACGCACACTTTACAATCGAGTAAGCGTTCTCACCGCGAACAAAAGCACCGACGTCGGTTTTCTGGCGCAGAAGTGAATTGGTCAACGTTTCGAGATCATTGATTCCGCGCTGTACGTGTCCTTGCAGGTGTCCGTACATATTAACGATCGATTTTTCGATTTCACCGGTATTGAACTTATCGGCACCGCCGACTTCATCCAGCAGAGTTGCAATCTCTTTCGGAGTGTAGCGGTTCAGAACTTTCATTTCTTCCCTATCGATAAATCCACGGACTTTTTTGAGCATTTCGTCTTCTGCGGTTACCATATAGCGATTGAACATATTCTGATAGTTCTGGTTAAAGTAGTTGTACAACTTTTCTTTTAAACCACCCATTACATCCAATCTTTCCAGAACATCTTTGGGTAATTTCGTTGATAAGTGGTGCAATACTTTATTGGTCTCTTCTTCGATCAGCTGATTCACTTCTTTTTGCTGATCGCGATAATCCTGCGCCAACGAATTCCTTGAACCGACAGCACTGGGCTTTTCGGGATGGAATACATTTGGACTTTGAGGTAAATCTAAACTTGCCATCTTACTGTCTCCTTATTGCAGTAGATTTATATCCGTAACGGATATATCAATACGGTTTTTATTATAAGGCTATTTTGCAAAATGTAAAGCCACTTGCCCCCTTTTTACTTTCTTTTTTTTATAATATTATGAATTATATCTAAAAACACGGTCTGTTTTTGGAAGTTTGTTATACAATATCTGTAATTAAGGGAGTTATTATGTTGAAAATCAAATCCATTCTCTTTATCATTTCTTTTTTTATTATTTCTTTTACAGCATTTGCCGGCGAAAGAACTATTCCCGTTGATGTTTTTTTGATGATTGATAAATCACAATCAATGAATGAACCCGGGAAATTCGACAGTTTGCATAAATGGGTACGCGATACGCTCGTTACCGAAATGTTAATACCTGATGATTGGGTTACTATCTGGGAATTTTATGAAAAACCGTATGAGCTACAAACATTAGTTATTAAGAATGAAAACGATCGTAATTCATTGATAAAAACAATCGACAATATTACCCCCAACGGTGCCTTTACCGATATCGGGCGTGCTCTTGATGCAATTCAAGATTCTTTGAATAAACGAGGAAAAAATAATCGGTATAAAATTTTATTATTAGTAACGGATCTTGAACAAGATGCTCCGTGGACATCAAAATACCGTGGAAAACAGGAATCGTTTAAAAGTCCGTATCTTGCAGAAGCGCGCATTATCAAACACGATAATTGGTACGAAATAACACTCGATATGGATATTCAGGATAAGGTCGTTAAAACGACAAAAGATCTCTATACAAATATTATTGATAATAGGGGAGTTCCTCGTAGTAACGATGATCAAAATAAAGTGCTTATTACCGAAGAAAAAAAATAAACCGAGGAATTTTAAAGTAAGGCGTTTTAAATATGAAGAAATTGTTTTATATGCTTTGTATTGTGGTGATCATCGTTATTATCGGAATATTGGCTTATCAGCGTATCGTTCACCAACGGACTCAGGTGATACCACAGAATGCTCAAACAATTATTCCTACTGCGCCGCAATTGCAGCAGCAAGAGGTTTCAAGTTCGGAAGTAATACCTGAAAATATACAATCGGGTATTACGCTGCTCAGTGATGAGGTTCTTGTCGAAGATATACAAGCGGATTTGAATGGTGATAATAAGGAAGATAAAATTATTGCAGCCAAAAAATTATCCGATCAATTCATCTATCTTTTCATATTTTTACAGGATAGTGAAGCGCAAACTTTTACAAGAGCCGTAGAAATAAAAACGGAAGCAACACATGCAAAAACGCTCTCTGTTTATACATTAATGGTACAAGAATATACGTATCCCGTTATAGTATATAATGGAATGAATGCCGATAGTATGCAGGTTTTCGGTATGTATAGGTTGGGGATAGATGAGGATAAAATAATCAGTATCTATTCTTTAGCCGACATACAAGCGGACGGTCAAATTATACTGAAAAACGAACAGGATAATTCGATCTCCGATTATACGATATCTGCATATTATTCCGATAAAGATGCTCCAAATACACTTAACCAAATAGAAAAGCAATATACATGGAATGCAAAAAAAGAATTTTTTGTGCAAACAAAAGAAACAAAAATTCCCGGAAAAAAAATTGAAAGTCAATTTCTTCAAAAATTTCAAACGGGGGATAGTAATTCTTTTCAAGAATTTCTTGACGGATTATGGTATCAACCAAGTGCAAAAAGAGATCAAAACCGGAGTATCTTTTTTAACCGGTCCGAAAACGAAATTATTTTTTCTGTCAATAATATTCAGGAACTCTTTACTATCGATTCTATAACACCGCGCAGATTCGGTATTTATTTTTCTACAAAAAATGCTTCTATTTCGAGTATTCATCGGCGCATCAGTATTGAATTACTTGGAATTGACGAAGTGCATATAAGAGTCATTGATGATATTGCGCGTTTAAAAATCGGCGTCGCATCAAACTGGGACGGATCATACCGAAAAATAAGTAATACTGTTCGCGAAGTACAAAGCAGTATCACGTTTGACAATATAAAAAAAATATTGACTGCAGATGAAAAAATATGGACAAGTGCAGAAGGATATTCTTTATATTTTTCGGATAATTCATATCGGTTCTTGCAAGATACGGCGGAGAATTCGGGATGGTATACGATTTTACAGATAAAAGGCAATACTGTTTTACAGCTTAAAGATACCGAAAATAATGAACGTTTTTTTAATCTTATACTTGATAATGCCGGTAAACGATTAAGCTTAATAGAAGTTTCCGTTACATTGAGCGGTATTATACCGATTGGAAGTTCGCCGCTTATATTTAAATAAACCTTTGTTGAAATATACCATAACATAAACATATCCGCGAAGCAAAGTGTATAAAAAAACTTCGCCTCGCGGAATACCGCGACTTAACTTTGACTGTTATGGCTGCGGATGTTTTTGATTTTATCGTTTTACAATAACGGCCGTTCCTTGCCCTCCTCCGATGCATAAAGAAGCAAGTCCGATCTTTTTATCCGTTTTGATCATTTCGTGGAGAAGAGTTACTAAAATGCGGTTACCCGAAGCACCAACCGGATGGCCGAGCGCAATAGCGCCGCCGTTGACGTTCGTTCGCTTTAACAGTGCATCGCGATCGACTCCATGCTCGCGTACCAGTTCATGGATAACGCCTAAAGACTGAGCGGCAAATGCTTCGTTCAATTCAATCAGTTCCATATCGGAGAGTTTCAGCGATGCATAGTTTAATGCATTACGGATTGCCGGAACGGGACCTAATCCCATTACGAGCGGGTCGACACCGCCTTGCCCGATGCCGATAATTTCCGCAATAGGTTTGAGGTTATATTTCTTTACGGCTGCTTCACTTGCAACCAGCACAAAGGAAGCCCCATCATTTATGCCCGATGCATTGCCTGCTGTAACAGTACCGTCGCTTTTAAAAGCAGGTTTCAGCTTGGCAAGTTTTTCGAGGTCGGTGGTACGATTGGGATATTCGTCGGTATCGAAAACAGTATCGCCTTTTTTTGAATGGATAGTAATCGGAACGATTTCGTTTTTAAATTTACCTGCATCGATAGCGGCAATCGCTTTTTGCTGGGAGGCGAATGCAAATTCATCCTGCTGCGCTCTGGTAATATTAAATTTTGCGGCGATATTTTCAGCCGTAATTCCCATGTGGATATTTGCACGGGCATCCGTTAAGGCGTCATAAATCATGTGATCGACCGCCTGCCAGTTTCCCATCTTATTTCCGCTGCGGGTATTTGCGGGTACGAGATACGGTGCGAGTGACATCGATTCTACGCCGCCTGCAAGAACAATGTCGTTAAAACCTGCTTGGATGGACATCACTGCTTCCATAACGGATCGCAAACCGGATCCGCATACCATGTTGACTGAGTGAGCACACACCGTTTCGGGAATGCCGGCTTCCAATGCGATGGTTCGGGCGATATTTTGACCGAGTCCGGCGCCGAGTACGTTACCGCAAATAAGCTCCGAAACTTGGTCGGGCTTTACCTTTGCCTCTTCCAGCACCGCTTTTACTACCGTTGAACCCATGTCCTTAGGCGGAACGGTAGACAGGCCTCCGAGAAACTTACCGATAGCAGTGCGCTTTGCACTGATGATGTACGATTTTGATACAGCCATTTTTGACCTCCTAGAAATACGGGAATATGTTCACGTTAAAGAAAATTTCTAAAAACTTCGATCTATGAAGTAATTTAGAGATATCCTTTAATCAAGATTCCCCTACAGTTTCTATCATATCACGCTTAAAACAATCTGACTATATTAGGCGATCGGGGTAAATGCATCAAGCGGTTTTTTATCAGGCTGCAGAATAATTGGAAATGAGATTTTCTTGCATTACGATTTTTCCTTTGGTATAATTCGGAATAATTCAGAACGAACTTCTAAAATACACACTGTAAGGAATTCTCTCAATGGAAACACTCAGTCTGCGTCCGCACCATCTGTTATGTACTCGTGCATTTAAAGGCAACGGCTATTCTCCTGTATTTGTCGAAAATATGCAGCGTGTTATCGATTTGTTAAAAAACGGCTGCTATATTACCTTAGTGACAGGCGTTGATGCCATTTGCGACCCATGTCCCGAAAGAGTCGGAAATCACTGCCGCTCGGAAGTAAAAGTAACGGGCTTTGATGAGGCTGTCCTATCGCAGCTTGGATTGGAAAGAAAAACCTATGCTTATACCGAAATAGAAGAGATACTTACAGCCCGATTAACCGAATCCGTATACGAGTGCATTTGCCGCGGCTGTGAATGGAAGCAAACCGGCATCTGCTGCTATGTCGATGTAAAACGCTCTTTATTCACAAAATAAAATAAGAGGTCGTGCCAGTTGAGCATTTATTTCAGTAGCGGCACGGATGCCGCTGGTTATATCAGAAGCGATGTTTCGGCAACGTCGAAACTCGCAGCCAAAAGTGTACAAGGATGTACACTTTTGGCGTAGATGCGCCGTATATTTTCAAAAGATTGACTGATTTTGTCCCGAACACTATAATAGCCGGATATGAAACGAAAATTGATAACTTCAGCTCTCCCTTATGTGAATAATATCCCGCACCTCGGGAATTTAATCCAAGTTTTGTCCGCCGATGTCTTTGCACGTTTTTGCAGACTCCGCGGATATACAAGCTTATATGTATGCGGTACCGACGAATACGGTACGGCGACCGAAACAAAAGCCCTCGAAGAAGGGAAAACGCCGCGTGAATTGTGCGATTACTACCATGCGATCCACCGCGATATTTATCATTGGTTCAATATTGCATTTGATTACTTCGGACGCACCTCCACACCTCAGCAGACCGAAATCGTGCAGGGGCTTTTTAAAGATATTGATAAAAACGGTTTTATAAAAGAACATGCCATAGAACAGCTCTACTGTGCACACTGTAACCGCTTTTTGGCAGACCGCTATGTACGTGGTACCTGTCCCCACTGCGGCTACGAAGATGCGCGTGGCGATCAGTGTGAAGCCTGCGGCAAGCTGCTGGAACCGACCGAGCTGAAAGCTCCCCGCTGTTCAACCTGCGGTGCTACTCCGGAGCCGCGCAGTACCAAGCACCTCTACATCGACTTGCCGGGCATCGTGCCGCAGTATGAACCATGGATGCAAAAGGCAAGCGTAGAAGGGCAGTGGAGCAACAATGCCGTGCAGATGACCAAAGGCTGGCTGCGCGACGGTTTACAGGAACGCGCTATCACCCGCGACCTTAAATGGGGCATCCCCGTCCCGAAAGCGGGCTTTGAAGATAAGGTGTTCTACGTTTGGTTCGATGCCCCGATCGGGTATATCTCAATTACAAAATGCTTTACCGATTTAACCGGAGCCGATTGGAAAAACTGGTGGCTTGAGCAAAACGACATCGAGCTGTTTCAGTTCATCGGAAAAGACAATATCCCCTTCCATACGGTGATTTTTCCCAGCTCGCTCATTGCGTCGGGAAAGGATTGGGTAAAGCTCCATCATATTTCAAGCAGCGAGTACCTCAACTATGAGTCCGGCAAGTTTTCCAAATCGAAGGGAATCGGTGTGTTTGGCTCCGATGCCAAGGATTCGGGGATTCCGGCGGATATGTGGCGTTTCTACATCTTCTATAACCGCCCTGAAAAGAACGATGCCCTGTTTACGTGGAAGGATTTTCAGGAGCGTGTAAACAGCGAGCTGGTCGGGAACCTGTGTAATCTGATAAACCGGACGCTCACCTTTGTGTCGCGCTATTATGACGGCGTTATCCCGCAGCGGGATGGGATGGCTTCCGCCCGTGAGGATGTCCGCGCGGTTACGGAAGGCTTGCGCGCTGCAGCAAAGTACAGTATTGAAAAAATCACCGCACTGCTTGAAGAAGCGGAGCTGCGCGATGCCTTCCACGAGCTGTTTGCACTTTCCTCCGTTGCCAACAAAGCGTTCCAAGACGGAGAGCCGTGGAAAAACCGCGAGGCTGATCCCGAAAAAGCGGAGGCGCTTCTCTTTGAACTGTGCTATTTAATCAAGGATTTGCTGATATTGATGCACCCGTATATGCCGGAATACGCCGATGCGGTTGCTTCGTTCTTAGGTATTAAGATATGGTCGGGCAATGTCTTTGACTGGGAACATCCCGTGCAGCCCCGTCCCGAAAATGTCCTTGCGTGGGACAATCTCTTAGAGCGGCGTGGTTTGGAGCGGGTACAAAAGCCTGCAATCATCTTTAAAACGCTGGAAAACGATGCGATTGCAGCGTATCGTGAACGCTATGCAGGAAGTCAGAAAGAACGTGCCGCGCAAGCCGGAAAACGGGCTGCGGGAAAGCAAGCAGGCGGAGAACAGGGCGGAAAAAAACAGCAGAATGCAGGAGGCAAAAATACCTCCGGAAATGCCGCTCAAAAATCGCCGGAAAAGCAGAAAGCCAAGCCGGATTGGGCGGATATTCCTCCCGAAAAGCTGTTTACCGATTATATTTCGTTAAAAACCGCGAAAATCATTTCTGTGGAAAAACATCCCGATGCGGATAAGCTCTTTGTGGAAACCATTGACGACGGCTCGGAAAGCGGGCGGATTATCCTTTCCGGCTTAGCGCCGTATTTTGCGCCGGAAGAGCTGGTTGGCGCCGATATTATCCTCGCAGAAAACTTAAAGCCGCGGAAAATGCGCGGAATTGAATCGAAGGGAATGCTCTTAGCGTCCCATTATACCGATGCGGACGGAACCGAGCGGGTTGAACTGGTTGGTATGCCCGGTGCGGCTGCCGGTACACCGGTAACACTGGAAGGTGCCGAAGCAGCTACGCCGCCGGTACAAAAACCGCAAGCCATCGATGCGGAACTGTTCTTTGCGGTGCCCTTTACGGTAGAAGATTTCCGCGTATGCGCCGCCGGAAAACAGCTGTTGGTAAACGGCAAACCGCTCGTAATGAAGCACGTTAAATCCGGGACGGTACAGTAAGCAGTAAGGGCGGGAAAGACAAAGACACTTTTTTCGGATGAAAGTGGTCTTTCCTGTCCTTCGCCCCTTTCTACCTTCAGAATATTCGGTGGTGTCTCAAAATCCGATTACTTTTTTGACATCCCCGCAAGTTTAAGATTAGAGCCGTTATCTTGTAACGCCTTAAATTGGAACATCTCAAATACGTCTACGGAAAACCTCTAAAAACCGATTCGTAATCCACGTTAGCGGATACGATAATTATTCCTTTTAGAACAAACCGATAGGCTTGCAGTTTTTAGAGGTCCCTTGTTCAATAAACCGGATAAATATGCCTGTGCAGTTCTTTATTGCTTTTGAACATCTTCACAGATATTTGCTTCCGTTTCGTTATCGAAGAAACGTGCTTTTTCCATATTAGGAACAAAGTGAAGCGATTCTCCGATGCCTGCTTCGACGGTATTGAATGTACGGGCGATGACCTGCTGGTTTTTTGAGGCCAGATAGAGGTGTGTTTCTGCTCCGAGCGGTTCTTTAACGGTTATCTTGAGTGTCATGCTATTTTTAGCGTTATCGCTTTCGGCAACAAGCTGTAAATCTTCCGGTCGAATACCGAAGAATACGTTTTTACCGATATACTTCTTTAAGTGTTTTTGCTGATCTTCGGTAGGTTGTAAGACGAAGGTACCTTCATCGATAGCAATGCTGCCATTTTTTTCTATTACTTTAACATTTAAGAAATTCATAGGCGGCGAACCGATAAATCCTGCTACGAATTTATTTACGGGATGATTGTAGAGGTAGAGCGGAGAGCCAATTTGCTGTACCTTTCCATCTTTCATAACAACGATTTTATCTCCCATTGTCATCGCTTCAACCTGATCATGCGTAACGTAGATCATTGTGGCTTTTAAACGGTTATGCAAGTCGGAAATTTCGGCGCGCATTTGGACGCGGAGCTTTGCATCGAGGTTGGAAAGCGGTTCGTCAAATAAGAATACTTTTGGGTTACGGACAATAGCACGTCCTACCGCAACACGCTGACGCTGCCCGCCCGAAAGAGCCTTAGGTTTACGGTCAAGAAGCTTTTCAATGTCGAGAATACGGGCAGCTTCATGCACGCGGCGTTCAATTTCTTGTTTATCAACTTTACGTATCTTCAATCCGAATGCCATATTGTCATAGACAGTCATGTGCGGATACAGCGCATAGTTTTGGAAAACCATTGCGATGTTGCGGTCTTTGGGTGGAATATCGTTCATACGTTCACCGTCTATGTACAGGTCACCTTCACTGATTTCTTCAAGCCCTGCTATCATGCGGAGTGTTGTCGATTTACCGCAGCCGGACGGTCCGACGAATACAACAAATTCTTGATCTTCAATAACGATATTGGCATTTTCTACTGCACGGACATTTCCATCGTAAATTTTGCCGATACCTTTCAATTCAACTTTTGCCATTACGGCCTCCTAAAAATTATCCTATACAGACAGTATATCGTCAAATTCCGCATCTGTCAAACAAAAATATATCTGGTGTCAGGGCAGCAAAAGGATATCCGCCGATAGAAAATATCATTTTTAACTTTCATATCTCTTACGAAAACCCACAGCAATAGTGATTTCCGTAGAATGAACTATGGAGGGGCTGTTTTTACAGGCGAGATACTTAATATGTAATATTGCAATATGGGGAGTAATGCTTAAAGAATTTCTTTCAAATCCGATAGCCGAATAAAATGTAATAAGATACAATAGAGCCTATGCTTGAAAGTGTAAGTCCGATAATACTACATCAGATAAACGGAGCGGCGTATTGCTGTCTTGCTTCGGGGATGGAGCCGCGTGCTTTTGCGCATTCGGCTGTTACCGATTATCTTCACGACGCCTGTTTGCGTATTGCGCCTGACGGGACGGTGCAGGAGTTTTATCTTAACGAGACCGTTACATTTTTTAATACGGAAAAAGGACGGGAAGAGGTTGGGATTGTGCTGCCGCTGCGGGAAGCGCAACCGCTTATCGGTTTGGCTTGTCTCGATACGGATGCTGCTGCCGGTGCATTCTGCGATCCGCAGGCGCTTTTTCGTGCAGAGGCTGTATTACGAAAGTTATACCGGCTTTTTTCTTACCTTATCGCAGCGTATAAGCAAGGCGCAGTAAGCGAAGCTTTTTTCCGAGCTGCGGTGTCCGTTCCCTTGTGTTTGCTGGCGGAGGGAGGAATAGACGGTGGCGCTCAAGACCTTATCGTACTTCCGCCTCGATTAGTACTTCGCTGCGTTACTGCCGAAACCGCGGCGGCGCTCCGCTTCCATTATCCGTGGGTACATCCTGATGCGGAACGAGTGCCGCTTGACGATGCTGCGGCTCTTTTTTTCTTGGCAACGCTCAGCTATGCCTGCATCACCGGAGCGCCGCCTTTTAACAGCGCTGCCGTCCCGTTTGCAGCGGTAGACACTGCTGAGGCTTGCGATATCGGCGCGGCGGAACGGTTGGTGCAGAATATACGGGACGGCGTGTATGTGCCGGTTGAACTCCGCTGTCCGGCGATGTGTTCACAGTTTGCGCGGCTTATTGATGACGGGTTATCGGCAGCTGCGGGGCAGGGGAGTGCTAAAACTACAGGACAGCTTGGTAGTGTCAAATCCGCCGGACATAAGAGCATCGGTCTTGAAAAAACTGCGGACGGCGATATAATGCCTAACCGCCGCGCCGCGCTGCTGCTTGTGGAACAGCTCTGCAGTCATTGTGATGAATCGTTGCCGCTTTTCACCGGTATACAGGCGGACGAAGTACCGGCGCAGCATCTGGATGCGCAGAAGGTATGTGCGCAGGAGCAAGCGGCGCTAACCGAAGAGGCTGAGGTACAGGCAGCTGAGGATTCAGCGCAACGGGCGGCGCTTGAGGCTTTTATTCAAACAGCGAGGAAACGCATTAGCCGCAAGCGCTTTGTTAGACGGAATTCCGGCAAAATTGCGGCAGCGGCGGTACTGTGTGCCGCGCTTATTGCCGTAACGGCAGCGGTGGTAGTGCATCTCCGTAAACCGCCTGAAACGGCAGGTATGTCAGCGGAAGCGGTGATACGCGGTTTTTATACCGCCGTCGGAACACTCGATCAAACGATAACCGGCGCCTATACCAAAAATAAAGCAGCAGCCTTATACGATGGACTGATGGTGCATTTGTATGTAACCGGTAAAACACGCGAGGCCTACGAGCGCAAAAAGATTTATTACACGCCTCAGGAGTTTTTCACTCTCTGTGAATCTGCGCGGAGTGTCCATGCCGTACCCGCTGTCGATGATGAGCTCATTCGCTATAAAAAAGCGGTGATCAAATTGCTGGGCGGAGGTTCCGTCTACGGTATTTCCGGCTTAGAGATTGTTCCCGCTGTCCAGACCGGCTGGTTTGACGTGATGTTTTATCACTGGCTGCCGATTTTTTCATCGGAAGAAGCTGATGCAGCGGCAAAGGCTATGGAAAAAGCTCTTGAAGCTCCTGTAAGCGCGTCCAATACGGAGTTTTCGGAGCGGAGCGCTTTTCCCGTACAGGTACTCTATAAGCATGACAGGGTACAGGTCATATCGGTTAAGGGCAGCTTTTTTATTGGGGCAATCGAATCGGCGGAAAGTACGGTTGCCGCCGGTTCCAGTGATGCACTGCTCGAAGATTGTGCGTTACCGCCTGCGGACAGGCCGGCCTATTTAAAAGGATTGTAATATGAGAGAACGGAAAAATATCTATACGCTTTTACATCAGGATGCGGGTTCAGCTGCTCGCACGGGAGTGATACGCCTGCCTCACGGTACGGTGCAAACCCCCGCCTTTATGCCGGTGGGAACGGCCGCGACGGTAAAAGGCATCACCAAGGATGATTTACACGAAATAGGCTTCGAAATCATTCTAGCGAATACCTATCACCTCTTTTTGCGGCCGGGTATGGACGTTATCAAGCAGGCGGGCGGGCTGCACGGATTTTCCGGTTGGAATAAAAACTTTTTGACGGATTCGGGCGGATTTCAGGTATTCTCGCTGTCTCAGTTGCGGAAAATCAAGGAAGAAGGGGTAACGTTTCAGAGTCATATCGACGGGAGCAGGCAGTTTTTAAGCCCCGAAATCGCGGTGCAGGTGCAGGCCGCCTTTAACAGCGACATTCAAATGCAGCTCGATATCTGTTCCCCCTACGGCATTCCCAAAAAGGAAACCGAAAAAGCGCTGACGCTCACAACTGCGTGGATGCATCGGGCGGTGCGGGAATGGGATCAAACGGAAGGGTACGAGGGAAGTCTTTTCCCGATTATACAAGGCGGTTTTTTTGAAGATCTCCGTATCAGAAGTATCGAATCGATTATGGAATGTGATCCGCACGGTATCGCAATCGGCGGCCTTTCCGTCGGCGAGCCTGAGGAGGTATACAAGGAATTTTTAGCCTTTACCGCCGCGCATGTTCCCAAACATAAACCACTCTATGTGATGGGCATCGGCACCCCCGATTATATTTTAGAGGCGGTAAAGAACGGCGTCGATATTTTTGACTGCGTGCTTCCGTCGCGGAATGCACGGAACGGAAACTTGTTTACCCGTACCGGTCCCATCTCAATTAAAAAGAAAGAATATGAATACGATTTCGGCCCGATCGATCCGAGCTGCTCCTGCAAGGTATGCCGGAATTACAGCCGCGCGTATCTGCGGCACCTGTTCCGCTGTAAGGAGATTCTGTATTCAATGCTTGCAACCTATCACAACTTAGCATTCCTCCATCGAATGGTTGCCGAAATCAGGGAGTCAATCACCGAAGATCGTTTTTCGGAATACTACCGCCGCTTCCTGAAAGATTATTATGGAAAGAAAACAACTTAATCACTTTAACTCCTCCGGTAAAGCCGTGATGGTGGATGTCGCCGGTAAGGATGAGACAAAAAGAATAGCGGTTACGCACGGCTTTATCAGTATGAATGCGGAGGCCTTTCTTGCGGTGCGCGAAGGCAGCGTCAAAAAAGGCGATGTGCTGGGAATTGCGCGGGTTGCCGGAATTATGGCGGTAAAAAAGACGCCGGAGCTTATCCCCCTCTGCCATACGCTGTAGGTTACGAGCGCCGGTATTGACTTTCCATGAAATGAATCATTTTCCAATTGTTATATTTTACCGCTTATGTTAAAATACTTAGATTGATCAGAGAGTTTGTTAAAGTTTTCTGTGTAAGAACATCCCTTGCTGGGGTAATTTTAAAATACAATACCAAGGTGTTATAATGATTAAAATTTTTCACGGTTTATTGCAAAGAAGTTTGTTCGTGCCATTTGTGTTATCTGTTGTTTTGTGTATGGGCTGTATGAATGCTAAAAAAGCCGATGTCGCTGCGGATATTGAATTTTGGTCGTTTCCCAATTTTACCTCCGATACCGGTGTCGAAGGTGATTTTGAAAAGAGTTTAATCGCGGCGTTTGAAAAAGAGAATCCTTCTATTAAAGTACATTTTACATTGATAAGTTTTACCGATGGAGCGGAAAAGATTGAAAAAGCCATAGCGGAAGGCAATGCTCCCGACATTATCTATGACGCCCCCGGTCGCATCATCGGTTGGGCAGGGAATGGCTTGCTTGAACCGCTGGATGATGTGCTCGCGACTGAAAAACCGTATATCACGACGGAGCTTTTAACGGTGTCTGCCGGTAAGGATAGGCGCACCTATATGTACCCCATGCATGAAGGTGCTTTTTCGATGGCGTTTAATAAAGAAATGCTTGAAGACCTTGGCCTTATCAATTTATTGCCGTATAAGCGGAGAGACCGCCAGTGGACGGTTGAAGAGTATGAAAGGCTTTTAACAGCCCTTAAAGAGAAGCTTCCTGCAGGAACCGTCCCGGGCGTTTTCTATTATAAAAATATGGGTGGCGACCAAGGTACCAGAGCTTTTTTGGTCAACCTTTACGGAAATGCAAATCTGTTAAATGGAGATTATTCAAGTTACATTTATAATTCCACCCAAGCGGTACGGAATGTAGACTGGACGGTACGTGCAATGAAACGGGGGCTCTTGCTCGACGGAAAGGATCTTACTTCAAATGATGCGATTGCAATGTTCGTTTCCGCTAAAGCCGCTCACACTATCTTGTATTCTCCTCAACTTAATAAAATGAATAACGGTAAACGGCGGTATAAAGGAAAAGATTTTACGCCGATCTATATGCCGTTTCCGAATAATGCCGACGCTCCGCTCCTTGAGTTTTTGGCGGGCGGTGCTTGTGTCTTTAACAACGGCAATGCAAATAAAATAAAGGCCGCAAAGAAATTCCTACATTTTGCCGCAACCGACGAAGTGTGGGCGCCTAAGCTTATAAACGCAACCGGCGGTTTTCCTGCAAGCTCTAAAATTCAGATAGAAACTGAGGATGCCGAAATACTGTATAATTCGGTGCTTCAACGGTTCTTTGGTCAGTATTACAATAATATTACCGGTTTCGGTCAGATGCGCGGATACTGGAATACGCTTTTAAAAGAAGTCGCCTCGGGGAATGATATTCAAGCTGCACTGAATCGCTTTGTGCAGAATTCCAACGCTGCGTTGAAAGAATAGAACATCTTTAAAAACTTTACAGGGGAATATGATGATACATACAGTTTCACATAAGCAAAAAGAAACGAGTTTTTTTTCCATTAGAAATAAGATGATTACATCCTTTGCCGTATTTGCCGTCTCCATTTTAACAATTGTTTATATTGTTGCGATATACTTTGCTTCCGTTTCGCTTTTGAATAATACCGAATACTTCTTAAAAGAACTCGTAAAAAGTTCGTCAAAAGTTTTAGACGAACGTTCTCAGGCCTTGTTCGGAAAGTTGGAAGCGTTTTCAAACCTGCCGTTTATTCAAGACGACACCGTATCGTATCAAGAAAAAATAGAATTATTTAAAAATGAGATACAAATGCAAAAACAGCGCGGCTGGCTCAGTTTCGGTATAAGCGGACTTGACGGTATGTTGTACCGAACGGATAATACGGTTGAAAAAGTCGCAAGCGCCGATTGGTTTCAATCGGCACGTAAAGGAAAGTATATTATTACAGAGCCTTCGCAGTCC
The DNA here is from genome assembly GCF_024181185.1 of Treponema sp. OMZ 906. Lineage (NCBI taxonomy): Bacteria > Pseudomonadati > Spirochaetota > Spirochaetia > Treponematales > Treponemataceae > Treponema > Treponema sp. OMZ 906. Next base: position 1,123,065 of record NZ_CP051196.1, read on the forward strand.
GCTACCGATCGGAGATATATTTTTATCGTGGCGATTCCTATGAGGGACTTACAAGGGAAAATTATTGGCGTTATCAATGCGACGATTTTAGGTGATGCACTTTCAAATTTAATAAGCGATATTATTGTCGGCGAAACGGGTACTGCGTATTTGGTGAGTTCTTCCGGAACCGTTTTAGGCAACCGCCGCCCCGAAATTCTGTATAAGAGTATCTACAATGAAATAATCGGAAGCGATACGAGTGCATTTGCAAAATTCCTTAAACAGGCACTTGCTTCACATAAGTCTTCGGTTAATGTATCCGAAATAAAAGGAGTCGAGTATATATCCGCCGTCGCTTCGATGCGGTATGCGGATTGGACACTCCTATTAACAGCTCCCATCTCGGAGTTTATGGCGGAGAATGTGACAAACCTTATTAAGACATTTATCATCATTGCGTTATGCCAATTGATTATCGCCATCGCGTTAGGTGTTCTTATTGCGCGTAATATTACCCGTCCGATCAATCACGTGATAGCAGCACTGAAAAATATTGCGCAGGGAGAAGGAGACCTTACGATTGAGCTTCCTGCAAGTGGTAAGGACGAAACGAGCGTATTGTCATCGTATTTTAATCAGACGATTTTAAAACTAAAAAATTCAATTCAAAAAGTCGGGGCGGATTCCCGCGAAATGGAATCGGTCGGTTCTGATCTCGAAAGCAATATGATGTCGGTCAGCGAAGTGGTCTCAAATATTACTGCCGGTATTGAAGATCTGAAAAAGCGGTTTGTCGAACAGGAAGAAAGCGTATCCGGCACGGCTGCCGCTATCGAACATATCATCAAAACGCTAAGGGGGTTGGATGAAAGTATCGGACAGCAAGCAGCTATGATTACCGAATCCTCTACCTCTTTTGATAAGATGTCGCACAGTATCAACACCGTAGGGGAAAATGTCGTGGAAACCCGTGAGGCTATCCGGAATCTTTCTGCGGCTACCAATGACGGCAGGGAAACACTTGCTAAAGCGAATGAGGTGTCGCAACGGATATCGGACGCATCGGGTGATTTGATTGAAGCGGGTGCCGTAATAGAAAATATTGCAAGTCAAACGAACCTGCTTGCAATGAACGCTGCTATCGAAGCAGCCCATGCGGGAGAGGCGGGGAAAGGCTTTGCCGTCGTCGCTTCGGAAATAAGAAAACTTGCCGAAGAATCGAGCGCTCAGGGTAAAAAGATTTCCATAACGCTTAAAAATCTCTCCGCCGAGATCAAAGCGCTTGCGGATTCCGCATCGGGTGCCGTTGAAAAGTTTAATATCATTTCGGGATACTCAAAAGGTTTGAGCGGCTCCATCGAAGGAGTGGTTCAAGCGATGGACGAGCAGGAAGAAAACGGAAAAATCATCTGGGGTATTATCAACGATGTTACCGGCGTGACAAACGAGGTAAAAAGCGGTTCCGGCGATATGCTTGCCGACGGTGAGAAGGTCGTTTCAGCAACAAAGCGGCTGGACGATTTAACGCGTATCTTGCGGGAAAATATCGAGAACATCGCTTCTCAGACGGAGCTGATCAATGAAGCGGCACAAGAGTCTCTTGAAATTGCCGTAAAAAATAAGCAAAGTATAGACGGTCTTGTGTTGGAAGTAGGTAAGTTTAAAACCGAAAAATAAACACGATGAAAAAGTTTGCGTTGCAAACTCGATTATTTACGGATGCGCGTAACGCGCATGACTAAAAACTTTTTCGGATGTTGAAACATCCTGCAAAAGTTTTTATAGGAGATATGATAAAAGTACCGTCTGAAATGGCGCCGGTACTTTTTATCTCAAGTTTGCGTTGCAAACTCGATTATTTACGGATGCGCGTAACGCGCATGGCTAAAAACTTTTTCGGATGTTGAAACATCCTGCAAAAGTTTTTATAGGAGAAGGTATGAAAACAGTAAGAGTAACTTTCGGCCTGTTGTGTATGGTAGCATTGATTGTGCTGACAACGATAGGCTGTGAAAAGAAAGAAAGCGGAGAGAAATCCGAGCATCACCTTGATAGGACAAAAGAGTTCGTCACGGTTGCAACAGGCCCGACAAGCGGTATTTATTTTCCGATCGGCGGAGCTTTTGCCGAAGCCTTAAAATCGGCTGGGTATAATACCAGTTCACAAGCGACCGGCGCGTCAGCCGAAAATATTTCGATGATCTCCAAAGGAGAGGCTGAGCTTGCAATCGCAATGCAGGACTCCGTCATGCAAGCATATAAGGGCTTCGGCGCCTATGAAGGTAAAGCAAATCCTAAGCTGAGAGCATGTATGCGTTTGTGGCCGAATTACGTACAGCTCGTAACGCTGCGTAAATCCGGTATTAAAACCGTCGCAGACCTGAAGGGAAAACGTGTCGGTGTCGGTGCTGCAAACTCCGGTGTTGAGTTAAATGCCCGTATGATTTATGAAGCCTATGGGTTGACATACTCCGATAGCAAGGTTGACTATTTGTCTTACGGTGAAGCAATCGATCAAATGAAAAACGGTCAGTGCGATGCAGCTTTTGTTACCTCCGGTTTGCCGAATGGAACGATTATGGAGCTTGCTACCAGCTATGATATGGAAATTGTTCCTATTGATGGGGCAGGTAGAGATGCGCTGATTCAAAAGTATCCGTTTTTCTCGCAAACGATTATTCCGGCAAACACTTATAACAACACAACAGATGTAGATACTGTCTTTGTATATAACATCATGCTGGTAAACAGCGACCTTTCCGAGGATGTCGTGTACGATATGCTGACTGTTATCTTCGATAATATTTCGACGATTAAAGCATCGCACAATGCGGCAAATAAGCATATCGATTTGTCCTTCGGCGTAGAGGATGTAAAAATTCCACTGCATCCGGGCGCTGCAAAGTTCTGGCAGGAAAAAGGCTTTAAGACTCCACAGAATTAACGGATACGTTGGATGGAACGGCTTTTTGTTGTATTGCGGCTCATGCCTATGCGAACATCCTTGCATAAAGCGTGTCCGTTTATTTTTTTCGTATTGCTGCTGACAAGCTGTTCCTCCAGTGAGTCTGTCGAAATTTCAAATCAGGTAACGAAAGAACGATATTGTATACAGACAGTGCAGATAGGCGATGTTCTTTCGTTTGAGTGGGAACATTCGTTTGAACATATCTTGTGGAAAGAGTTTTATCGGGTAACCGATGAACATACGTTTAAACTTTTTACCATTGCCGTTCAAGGTTTCGGTGCCGGTATTCCGGCGGAGATGGACTGTACTTACCGATATGAGGACGGGTTTATCTATATGGAACATATAGAAGGCAGCGTGTTCAAAGAGTTTAATTGGATCCATTCGCAAAAGCATCTCAAAAATATCACGATAAATGATACCGTGCTCATACGGGGAGAAGAACTTCCCCAGCGGGCAAAAATACGGCTAAGCTTACAGAGACTTAGAAAGCCTTCCTATAACCAAAATAACAAAACGATTCTGTAATTTTGCAGGCTTTTTTGTTTTTAGATAGCTAAAATGAGGAGCGATGCCGTTGGAAATAACAAACAGCTTTGACTTATAGTCATGTGCCGTAAGTTGGTTTGCAATATTGCGCATAAAGGACGGTATCTTAAGCGGCGGAACCACGAATTTGTCAATAGCCTCTTTCCCCGTACTTATAATTTTTACTTCGTATCCGATATTTCGGAGTTTTTATTGTGTGAAATTCCGATGGAGAATACCTCATTGCATATTTTACGATTTTATGGCATATACCGATTATGACTTCAATTATTTCGTGGAACGTAAACGGCATCCGCGCCGCCCAAAAAAAAGGTTTTTTGGAATGGCTTTATATCGAAAGCCCCGACATACTCTGTTTACAGGAAACAAAGGCTCGGAAAGAGCAGCTGACTTCAGAATTGATCAACCCTGTTTGGAAAGAAGGCGTCTATAAAACATATTGGCAGGCGGCAAAAAAGCCCGGCTATTCGGGAACCGCCGTCTTCTGCAAAAAGGAACCGCTCAATATCCGCACGATGAACATTCCCGCCTTTGACGATGAGGGACGAGTGCTGGTAGCCGATTTTAAGACAGTATCGGTTATTTCCGCCTATTTTCCCAATTCCCAAGAAGGAGGAGCTCGGCTCGGCTATAAGCTCGATTTTTGTGCTGCGATGCTTGAGTTTTGTAATGCACTGCAAAAAGAAGGTCGGCATATCGTACTCTGCGGGGACTACAATATTGCGCATAACCCCATAGATCTTGCCAATCCAAAAGCAAACGAGCAAAATCCCGGCTATCTACCCGAAGAGCGGGCATGGATGGATACCTTTACGCAGGCGGGATACACCGACACCTTCCGGCATTTTTGTGCGGAACCTCATCAATATACCTGGTGGAGCTACCGTTTCCATGCCCGCGAGAAAAATATCGGGTGGAGAATAGACTATCACTGTGTAGACAACGCCTTTTTACCGAATATTTGCGAATCATCAATTAAAGCCGATGTATTGGGTTCCGACCATTGCCCCATCAAGTTGGTCTATAAGGAATAATGCGGCAGGCTATGTTTGCGGTATCGTGTACAATGCTTGTAACCGTACCTTGACATTTTTTATGTCATTATTATGATACAACACATGAAAATTTTATTAACTTTTTTTTATTTGAGTGCCGCTGCTCTTGTATTCAGCGCTGAAAGTACTGTGTTATATCGTCAAATAGTCAATGTTAAGGCTCTTTCCAATGGAGCAGAAAAAACGATTTACAGTACTATAGACAAAGAATCAGTTGAAAATAAAGTAATGCTGATCGTAACGGCACTCCCATCGGGAGATATTGAAATACGGTCGGATAAATTCAAACTGGGAAGGATGCCCTTCTCTTCATCTTTTCAATTTATTATTCCTCAAGAGGAAATAATACAAAATACAGTCGGCGGATATATTATTGACGGTCTTACCGGAATCTATAAGGTCGCGATGTCAAAGCCGCAGGCTGTATTGACGGGTACGCTCAGCCCTTTTACCTGTGACCTTACCTTAGCAGTAGACGGTATGGGGAAGAAACTTACCATGCAGCTTTATTCCGTAAAAGTTCAAGCGTCTAATTCTAATAATGAAGAAACCGAACTTCCAGTGAATGAGAGGGAAGACTCGTCCGGTTCTACCGATCAGAATCAATAACAATCGCTTCCTGCACCTTTTCTTTTGTCGGGTCGGGGGCGGTTTTTATCTTAAAGATAAATACATAATATTTTATGCATATCAGCAATATGATGATAATACGGGCATAGATATTCTTTGAAAAATAAAACCCGGCAATCAACATTGAAGAAGCGAACCCTAAAATAACTATTTTACTTTTGAGCGTCATTGTACGGGTTTCATTAAACTTTTTAACATGCTTTTGATACAGCTTCGTAGAAAGGAGCCATCTATGCATACGATCTGAACCTTTTGCAAAACAAAACAATGCGGCAAGCACGAAAGGGGTGGTTGGCAAAATAGGCAAAGCCACACCAAGTACGCCAAGCCCTAAAAAAAGGCATCCTGCTACAAGCCAAATATATTTCATAATATTTCCCTACATTCTAAATTCTTCACCGAGATAAACCTTCCGCGCAATCTCGGAGTCCAATATCTTCTGACGCGGCCCTTGTTCCACGATTTCACCTTTATTGATGATATAGGCACGATCGGTAATTTCCAAGGTATCGCGGACATTGTGATCGGTAATAAGCACTCCGATATTTTGGCGGGCAAGTAATCGAATAATCAGCTTAATATCGTGTACAGCGATCGGATCAATACCGGCAAAGGGTTCGTCGAGTAATAAAAACTTAGGTTCGATAGCCAGTGCCCGTGCAATTTCAGTACGCCTGCGCTCTCCACCCGACAAAGTATAGGCAGGTTGTTTTCGATTGGCGGTTATACCGAATTCTTCCAGTAGCGCATCCAGTTTTGCCTTTCGTTCTGCACGGCTTAAGTCTTTTCGTGTTTCCAAAATAGCATCGATATTTTGCTCGACGGAGAGTTTACGGAATACGGAAGCCTCCTGCGGCAAATAGGATATACCGATGCGAGCGCGCTTATACATCGGAAGATCGGTTATACGGTGATCGTCAAGGTAGATACTACCGGAGTTTGGCGTATAGAAGCCGACAATCATGTAAAAGCTCGTCGTTTTCCCCGCACCGTTTGGTCCGAGCAGTCCGACGACTTCTCCCTGTGCCATAGAAAAACTGACATCACGGACAGCTTGTTTTTTATGGAACGATTTATTCAAGCCTTCCACACGTAATATGCTTTTAGACATATAAGCATCTATAGAATACCGAGAGGCATACAAGAAATCGCTTCGTGCCGGCTTATCATTACTCTCGGCATCTTGAAGCGGTTCGGCGTTAAGCAATGCCATTTCCGTATTTTGTTCGGAATGCTCAATATCATGCTGCAGTACATCTTCTTGGAGCAAATCGTTAAGGTCGTCACTCATGGTGTTTTTGTTTCTTCCTTTGACGAAATCGCTCCCTTTGGGGGAGTTTCCGTTTTTGTTGTTTCTTCTTCTTTTTCTTCGGTAACCGAGCCGCTCACCTTTCCTTCAAGTTTAATATCCTCGGTATCAAGATTGACTGAAATTCGAGCAGCCTTAAATTCATCTTTTCCTTTCTTAACCGTAGGCTTCCCCGTTAATTCAAGCATAGAAGTATTCCGGTTATACACGGCAAAAAGCGAATCACAAGCAATACCCTTGCTCTTTAATTTTACAGCCATTTGCAAAAGAATAATTTCATTCTTTTGATTATACTCAATACGTTCGGCGGATGTTTCCACCTTATTTTTGGTATCCTCAACCTTCGCTTGCCCCATGAACTCAGCAACTTCCGTTTCGCGGTCATAAGATAACGAGGCAGCGGAAAACGTAAATCCTTTTTCGGCATCCTCACCCGTTACATTCCCGCTCGCTTTAATATATCGGTAATCTTTACCATACAATTCGATACGTTCCCCATAAATATTGAGGGAATCAACGCTTACCTTTGCGTTACCGGTTAGTGAGGTCGAAGTTTGTCCCTTTCCACCAGAGCCTTGCAGCTTATCGGCAGAAAAAGTAATTTTTACCGGTGCCGCCGGTACAAGCGGAGCAAGCACGAGAAAAGAGACAAGAATGCAAAGCGAATGCCGAAATCTACACATAATGAATAGATGAGAGAGGATATACGCCGTAGGTAATCTCATCCGATTTCTTTAGTGTGAGCCGGTTACCGAATAGCCTGCATCGGTTACGGCAGCTTTGAGCGCATCGATTGTTACGGAATCGGGATAGGTAACGGAGGCGGTTTTTGCACCCAAATCGACTTTTGCCGATACCCCTTCGATAGCGTTCAACGCTTTTTCAACCCGAGCGGAACAATGCCCGCAGGACATTCCTTCAACAGTCAACGTGATATTTTTCATATCAATATTCTCCTTATGCGTTATATTTTCCGGTTTTGTATCATCATGCTTTTTACCGGTAGGAACAGCACCGCAGTATTGCATATTATGAGCCTCCTGCGCAATGCGTTTCGGACGGAATCTGTTCAACCGTAATGCGTTGCTAACAACCGACACCGAGCTGAAGCTCATTGCAGCGGCGGCAAACATGGGACTGAGCCTGAGTCCGAATACGGTATAAAAGAGACCTGCCGCAAGCGGGATACATAACGAATTATAAAAAAGCGCCCAGAACAGATTTTGTTTAATGGTACGCATAACAGCCTTACTAAGCTGAATTGCAGTGACTGCCGTTTCAAGACTATTGTTCATCAGAACTATATCGGCGCTTTCTATAGCGATATCCGTGCCGCCGCCGATCGCAATACCGACATCTGCGGCAGTCAGTGCAGGAGCATCGTTAATGCCGTCACCGATAAAAGCCGGCGAAAACCCTTTCGAGCGATAGTATTCGACTTTTGCTTTTTTATCCTGCGGCAACAATTCCGCTACGACATCTCCGATACCGACAATTTTTTGGATAGCCTCTGCCGTCCGTTGATTATCTCCGGTAAGCATAACCGTATGGATGCCCATTTCATGGAAATCGCGAATGGCTCGAATGCTGCCTTCCTTTACCGGATCGGCGACGGCAATAAGCCCGACACATTCATCCCCTATTATAACCAACAACGGAGAAGCGCCTTTTTCGGCAGCTTCCGCAAGCCGCGTATGGATCGCTTCCGATATGGGAATAGCCAATTCCTTGCAGAGTTTCGTATTTCCGGCGCCGATTCTTACATTTTCGATTAACGAGATTCCGTTAAGCTCATCGACTGTAGCCGTTCCGCAGATTCCCTTTCCATGTATCGCCATAAAATCACTCACTTTAAACGGCGATAGTTTTTTTTCTTCTGCTGCCCGGATGATTGCATGGGCAAGCGGGTGTTCGGATAAATGTTCAAGGCTGTAGGCAACCCACAGGATATCATTGTCGGTGTAGCGTTCGGAAAATACTTCAATGCGCTGCAACGTCGGTTTTCCTTCCGTAATAGTCCCTGTCTTATCGAGCAAAACAGCGGTAATGCGGTGAGCGAGTTCGAGTCCTTCCGCGGAACGGATGAGGATACCAAGCTGAGCACCCTTGCCGGTACCGGCCATAATCGCAGTCGGCGTCGCAAGGCCAAGCGCACAGGGACAGGAAATAACCAACACGGAAATAGCGGTCGAAAGTGCAAACTCAAAAGTCGCCCCTGCGATAAGCCAAGAGATAAAGGCAACAAGCGAGATCAGCATGACAATCGGCACAAAATAGCCGCTGATAACATCAGCCAGTTTTGCAACCGGAGCCTTTGATGAGGATGCTTCTTCGACGAGCGCAATAATCCGCGCCAATGTCGTGTCATTCCCTACTTTGTCCGCCCGGAAAGTAAAGCTGCCCGATAAATTATGCGAGGCGCTAATCACCGAATCTCCAACAGTCTTTTCGACCGGGATGCTTTCTCCGGTAATGGCCGATTCGTCAAGTGATGTGCTTCCTTCTATTATGGTACCGTCAACGGGTAAGGTTTGCCCCGGGCGGATAACGATGGCATCGCCAATCACAATATTTTCGACGGGAATTTCAATTTCCGTACCATTCCGTAATACATGAGCTGTCTGCGGTCGGAGCTGTATCAATTTTTGTAATGCCTCTGAAGTCTTCTTTTTTGCCCGTGCCTCCAAAAATTTTCCCAAGGAAATCAGCGTTAAAATCATTGCTGAAGATTCAAAATAGAGATCCTTCATATAGAGCTGCACGACATCTAATTGACCGTGCCCTAGGCCGTATCCGATCCGGTACAGCGCAAAAACTCCGTAGATCACTGCGGCGCCGGAACCGACAGCGATAAGACTGTTCATATTCGGTGCGCGGTGATATAAGCTCGTAAGTCCGTTAGTAAAAAAACGGCGGTTCAGTATGAGAACCGGCAGCGTGAGCAGAAATTGCGTAAAGACAAAGATGAGAGCATTCTCGGCTCCTGCAAAAAAGGGGGGAAGCGGCAACTTGAGCATCCGTCCCATTGACACATACATCAACGGAATCAGAAAGAAAAGGGAGAAGATGAATTGTTTTTTTTCAGCATCGGCGATTTCAGAATCAGTCTTTTGAACAGACGGTCGCACCGGATTTTCTTCAGACAGCGGAAATGCTCCGTAACCGATTTTTTCTATCGTTTGTATGATGGTATCGGTATTAAGGGTATCGGGATTATAGGTGACGGTCATCCGATTTGTTAAGAGATTGACCTGCACCGTCTCTACACCGGCAAGATGACTTACCGCTTTTTCTACATTTGCGGAGCAGGCGGCACAGCTCATACCGGTAACGGTAAAATAGCGCGTTTGCATATCGTTAGTATAGTAGAATACGGAACTAAAGGCAAGCAAAACGCATTGTTAAGGAATGTGAGAAAAGATACAGTCACTGTTTTGCCGAAGACGAGGCAACCGCATCTTTCGATACGGTTGCCTTTTAATTTTTCTCACCTCGTTAGCAGCTGTGCTGATGAGGCATTTCTAAAAATTAACCACGTTTTTGAAAATACTCTACAGTAAATACGCGTACTGCGTCTTTACCGCATTGATAATCTGCAAGAGCTCTTTGGGAAGAGCGGTTTCCGTTGCAAGCGTGATGTCGCGGACTTCTCCGGAGAGCCGCACCCTGCATCGGCTGCGTGCATCATCAAGATAGAGGAAGCCTTCATTTGTGCTGTCGAGGAAGTCTTTTTCCGAGTGGAACAGCGTGAATTTATCCTTGTACGGAGCGCTCTCGTAGGGGCAGAATGTCGCGCAGTTGCCGCACTCGTTACACATACCGTCCACGTGAACAATCTGCTTCATACGCATACCGGGTACGGTGAGCGCAAGGTTCGCGCGGTTCGGACACACATCGACGCAGGATTCGCAGACAGTCGAGCATTCCAAACAGCGGATGCTTTCTTTTGCAACGCCGTCGGAGGCGGCAAGGTTCATCGGCATTAAAATTGCCCGCTTTGAGTACGCCGATGCGGTAACAGGGTTGTAGTTCAGCGTTGTAAACTGCGCCGTCCACGCCTGCGCCTTTACCGACTCGATAATTGCCCTCGCCGCTTTGGTTGCATTGGCAATAGCTTGTACAACCGTGGCAGGCCCCGCAGCACAATCCCCGATGACATATACATTTTTCACATTCGTTTCAAACGTAGCGGGATTGTATTGCGCTCTTCCTTTTCCGTCCAGCGCAATGCCGGATTCTGCAAAGAGATCGGTGTCGATTTTTTCACCGATAGATGCGATTACGGTGTCGGCGGGGATGTCTATGAACTCACCCGACGGTACCGGTTTTTGCCGGCCGTCTGCGCCCCGTTCACCGAGCTTCATCTTTTCGCAACGCAAAATTCCGTTTTCATACGAAACCGGCGCAAGCAGTTCTTTAAATTCAACCCCGTCTTCCAAGGCAAGTTCCAATTCTTCCGCATCGGCGGGCATAAACTGCTTGGTTCTGCGGTATACGATAAAGGAATGTTCAACCCCCTTCGTACGCTTTGCAACGCGGGCTGCATCCATCGCGGTGTTTCCCGCACCGAGGATCACGACGTTTTTCCCCAGCTTAAGCGTTTCGGGCGCTTGCTTCGCCTGTTCAAGGAATTCGATAACGTTTGCTGCCGCGCCTTTTTCCAAAGCCAGCGCACTCTGCTTCCACGCGCCGATAGCAAACACAACATGGGTAAAGCCCTGTTTTTTGAGCGCTTCAACGGAACGCTGTTCGCTGTTATACACGAAGGAGGCGCCGAAGGAAGATGCAAGCTCAACATCCTGCCCAATCGAGGCGGCAGGGATTCTGAACTCAGGGATGACGTACTGCACGATACCGCCGGCGCGCGCTTTCTTTTCAAACACGGTAACATCCGCTCCGTCGCGAGTTAAGAAATAGGCGGCTGCAAGACCGGCAGGGCCGGCTCCGATAACGGCAACCTTCGCTCCGTTTTTCTGCGCCGGTTTTTGCGCCTTTATGTTTTGTTTCAAAGTTTCGATGGCATGGCGCGCCGCTTCGAGTTTAACGGCACGGATATGCACATGATCTTCATAGAAATTGCGCGTACAGCCGGTCATACAGCGGTGATTACAGATCGTACCGGTGATAAACGGCAGCGGGTTTTTATCGGTGATAACACGGAGCGCTTCTTCGTATTTTTGCTCGCCGGTCAGTCTGATATAGGCGGGGATATCCTGATTGATGGGACAGCCGGAAATACAGGGAGCTGCAAAGCAGTCGGCAAGCGGCACCTTTGCAGGAATCTTGAGGAACGCTTCAGGCTTAACCGATTTGCGATGACGCGGGTTTTCAACAACGGCATTTGAAAGGCGGCGCAGTTTTTCCACGTTGATGGAAAAATCCTTGTGAAACGGCTTTGCTGTCAACTCGCCAACCAGCTGCTGGCAACGGGCATATCCGCCCGGCTTCAAAATCGTTGTTGCAATCGTAATGGGGCAAATTCCCGTTTCGTAAATATCGGTAATGTTAAAGTAATCCGCGCCGCCCGAATAAGAAATACGGAGCTTTCCGTTAAAGACTTCCGAGAGCTTCAGCGCAACGGCGATAGACAGCGGAAACAGCGACCGCCCCGACATATACATTTCCTGTCCGGGCAATTCCCCGCGGGCAATGTCTACGGGGAAGGTGTTGGTAATCTTAACCCCGAACATCAGTCCGCGCTTATCAGACTCCTGCAGCAAACGCTCAAGCATGGGTACCGCATCGCTGAACTGTAAATCGTCTTTAAAATGATGATCGTCAAACTGAACGTACTCATAGCCCATCTTGTTCATACGGTCGCGGGCAAACTCGTAGCCGAGCAGCGTGGGGTTACACTTGATATAGGTATGGAGGTGTTTTTCCGTGATGAGGTACATCGCGATGCGTTCGATTTCGGCAGGCGGACAGCCGTGCAAGGTAGAAAGCGTAATCGATGTACACACCTGCGTCGGCAACCCGCGGAGGAAGGCTTCCGACACGGACGGGAACAAATCGGTATGGCTTAAAAGGTAGTCGGTACATTCCTTCCACACCGGCGTATTCGATGCATTCCGCATTCCTTCGATAAAGGCGTCAACTTTCGGGGTCTTAATCCCTTCAAGATCGTAGCCGACGCTCATGTTAAAGATAAAACCGTCGGGACTGCCGAGACCGTATTCCTGCGAAATCACTTTAAGCGCAAACCACGCCTTTACATACTCGTCAAAAGCCTGCGGTACGCGCAGCTCAGTAGACCATTCGACATTGTAACATTCGTCCGCCGCATTGATACACGGCTTTGCAACCGGCAGGTCTTCTCCGTCTAACTTTTGCACAGTCTTTAGCTCGAAGAACCGGCAGCCCGCAGCATACGCAGCCACGATATTTTGCGCCAACTGTGTGTGCGGCCCCGCAGCCGGCCCGAGCGGATTTTCAAACCGCTGCCCGAACAGCTCCAAATAGCGTTTGGAATCGGCGCGGTACAGTTTTTTAACGCCGAAAATCGTCCCCTCAGTTTGATATTCCGTTCTAATCCATTCCATCAAATTCTTGAATGGTATCGGGTTCATTCTATCACTCATACTCTATTTTCTCCCTTATTTTCAAAATATCGATTTGCATACTCTTTCGATATCTTTGAACATCTGCTCTAATAAAAGTATCAATTAATTAAACATGATTCTCCTTATGGACGCCAATAAGTAAATCCCCATGTTGTTATAATAATACTAAGGATTAATATTACATTTCCAGCCGTAACCATAGCAGGAGTATTACCGAGACAAGCCAAAAAAGAAGCAACACCCATCAGAATAATTCCGATCCATGCTAAAATCTTATAGACTGTAATATTTTTATCGTTCATGAATATCCCCCCTATCCATATCATTTAAAACCGTATAAGTATGCACCTTAAATATTTTCATCAAACAAAAATAGATAGCACCTCCGCAGATAATGCCGTTGATTGGCATATAGCCGAAAGGTATGAAGCGAGCAGCAACAGCTGCACATATCCATGAAATCCATGCAATGATATTCCAATCTTTTAACGTTTCCATAGAAATATCATTATATTTTCGTTTATTAAGGATATAGTAATCAACACACATAATCCCGGGTAAAGGCGGGATAACCGTACCTAAGAAATTTAAAAATACGAAAAAAGCGCCGATCTCATGCGGTTTTATCAAAGTTAATACCATGGAAAAGATAAGAACAAAGGCTGTGGCCTTCTTACTGCTTGTATGAAAAGTATGGGCAAGATTTATTCCGGTCGAAAATAAATTACCACCGTTCGTTGTCCATATATTCGTTGTCATTAGAATAATGCTCGGCACCACAAGCCCCATCGTTAATAGTACGTTCGGCAAATCACTATCATTATAGGCATACGCACCTAATGCTCCGCAGATTATTAATAAACTGTTACCGACTACAAGCCCCAAAACCGAGCTTAAGACGGCCTCCCGTATATTACGGGCATAACGCATAAAATCTGCAATACAAGTTGAAGCTGAAAATATCCATGTTCCGACCGTTATCGTTACGGCTGCACTAAAACTGATAGGCTTCTTCGGTACAATCGCCATTACGGCCTGTAACCCACCTGCATACATAACCGCCTTCGTCGCAGTCCCGATAGACAAAAATATAATTGCAGGGATAGCAACAAAGCCTAAAATTGTCAGTGCTTCAAAGCCTAATAATGCGAATATACCCATTACAAGAGCCGACAACATCATCAATATATGTTCCCAAATAGTTTCCTGTACACCGAAAATAAGGGCGATTAGATGACCATATATTGCGGATTGAATAGTATACCATCCCAGATTTATTACAGGAACAAAAAGAGCGGCTAACCGCGAACCTTTTTTTCCGAAACTGAATTGGCTCATTAATGCAAAACTCAGTCCCGTATGTGCGGCTATAATACTGATAAGTATCGCAACGATACTTAATATAATGTTACCAAAGAAAGTTACCCAAAGAATATCTTTAAACGGTAAGCCGGCAGCCATGCCTCCTCCGGCCATCATGCTTATCACAACAAATATAAAACCTGTCCATACCATTGTGATAGACCAAAAACTTTTTCGCCCTGATTGGGGAATAGCGGAAAGGCCATCTACATATTTTTCACTCATATATTACCTCCTTTAACAAGTTTTATTCTTTACCTACAACCTCTTCCACAGGGCGGCGCTGACTTCCCGCGCTTTGGCAAAGACGGCTTCTTCGTCGGCGACGGTAACAACGCGATCCTTCATCAGCACCTTGCCTGCCGCGATGGTCGTTACCACGTTACGGCCATTCATACCGAACAGAATGTGGCCGTTCGCGTTACCGGCATGGAGAGGTGTCAGCGGATTATAGTCGGTAACGATTACGTCAGCATTTGCGCCCGCTTTCAGAACGCCGAGTTCACCGTCAAAATACCGCGCGGCAATCTTTGCGTTATTGGTAAACAGCATTTCGGGGATTTCCGTCCATGCGGCGGTGGCATCGCAGGTGTTGTGCTTGTGCAGGATATTTGCAACCTTGTACGATTCAAGCATATCGCTCGTATATCCGTCCGTACCGAGCCCGATCAAAATGCCGCGCTTAAAGATTTCCAACACCGGCGGACAGCCGACCGCATTACCCATATTCGATTCGGGGTTATGCACGACCATCGTATCGGTTTCTTTCAATAAATCCATTTCCAAAGGATTGATGTGGATACAGTGCACGGCAAAGGTGTGTTTACCGAGAATGTCAAAATCGTAGAGGCGCTGTACAACCCGCTTCCCGTGTTTCTGCACCGAATCGAACACATCGGACATACCCTCCGCAACATGGATATGGTATCCTGCGCCCGCCGGAAGCTGAGAAGCGCAGTATTCGAGTGTTTTATCCGACAGTGTGAATGCGGCATGGAGCCCCATCATCGCCGCCTGCTTGGGATTTTTCTTCTTTTGACAAGCGCGGATAAATTCGGCATTTTCTGCAACCGCTTTTTTCATCTCAGCCTCGCCGTTCCGGTCCGAAACTTCATAGCAAAGGTTCACCCGCAACCCGAGTTCTTCGGCAACATCCGCAAGGGTAAAAAGGCTTCCCGTTGTTTCGCCGTAGCTTGCATGATGGTCAAAAACCGTCGTTACGCCGTTTTTAATACAGTCGATCAGCGTCGTATAAGCGCTGTATTTCGTATCCTCTAAAAGGAGGTTATTATCAAGATGCCACCACAGCCCTTCCAAAATGTCCAAGAAATTCTGCGGATTGTAATTTTTTAACGCAATGCCGCGGGCAAAAGCGCTATAGATATGATGATGCGTGTTAATAAAGGCAGGCATGATGCACCGCTTTTTTGCATCGATATATTCCGCTGCGGGGTACTTTGCCCGCAATTCGGCATCGGTACCGACCTCTTTGATTGAACTTCCCTCAATGCAAACACAGCCGTTTTCGATAAAAGGCTTGTTCGGATCGCGGGTGATAAGCATACCATTTCCAACTAATAACATACAGGTAACCCTCCGTTTTATGTGATTGACACACAGTACTTGGACGCTTGTACTCAAGCACCGATAGAATATACTCTCTTTTCAGTATCCCATAGAATTGGATAAAACGCAAGAAAAAACTAAAAAAAATTTGGAAGGCCTAAAATTTTTTATGATTAACTGATTCTTTGCACGAATCATTATTGTTCTATAGCTGCCAGCATTCGGTAAGCCACTGCTGTACTGCCCTGAAGCGTTCAAACATTTTATCGTGATGCCCGAACGGATCGAACACAACGGTTGTATGTGCTATCTGCATTCTAAGCGCCTGATGTACTTCTGCTGCGTATTTCGGCGTATTCTCTAACCGGTTGCCGTGTTTTCCGCCCTCTCTCTTTCCGTTCAGCAAATAGACAGTGGCATTGCTATGCAAAACTTTGTGTTCACGGCAGTATTCCGGAAATCCGGGATACCAAAACGAACCGCAAAGGGAAAATATATACGGTATATCGGTATATTCGAATAAACTCCACACGGCAGCTAAGCCGCCGAGGGAATAGCCGCCATATGCAAGCCTCGAATCGTCAAGGGGATATTTAGTTTTCAGTTCGGGCAGTAGTGTCTTGAACAATAGATGATGATATTCCGCGCCCTTGCCGCCAAAAGGAGGACAATCGGTGCGGAATGACTCGGCAGCCCATGGTGTATAGTCGTCAAATCGGCTGCGTGCGTGCAGCCCGAACAAAAAAATACTCGGGGCCAGTGATTCCAGATATTCAATCTGTCCGTCGTTGACAAAAACCGCAGGATAACGGTGCTGCAGGTTATATTCTGCAGGTTCCGACACGGTAATGTCTATACCGGACAGACTGATATGGTTCGTTATATCGCGTTTCGTGCTGAAGCTACTTCCGCAGGAAGGCATCAACAGCTTCCAAGGCATTCAGCACAGCCGGACCATAGTCCATCAGCTCATCATAGGAAATCGTCATAATTTTACGCTGAGCAATAGCGGGTACGTCAACTAGTACTACATTTGCCTGCAAAGACGAAACCGCATTTGCATCTAATTTTTTATTCCGGTCGCTCGTTACATAGATGATCAGTTCAGGATTCATAGTTATCAGATTTTCTGTCGTAAGCCCTGACGTACCCGTTGCAATATTGGTATAACCGAGTACATTCAGAAGGCTTTCTTGCAATGCAGATTTATACGCCCCGAACGTTGTGCCATTATATGCACACATAATAAGCGCCTTCTTTAAAGAAGTCCCCTTTGTTGAAATATGTTGCAGCACAGCATTCAAACGCTGTTCGAGTTGCTTTGCATACGCTTCTGCCTTGTCCTGTACATTAAAAATAATGCCGAGATTTCTCACATCTTCGATAATATTTTGAAGGTCTTGCTTGATATTTAAAACCGAAGCTTTTTGTGCATATATCGGGATACCATTTTCATTCCAAAAGCTCACCGTACCCAAAGATTTTTCGGAAAACATCATGTTTCTACCGAGGACTGCATCCGGTTCATACGAAAATACCACTTCCCGGGAAACGGTTTTCTTATTCCCGATATGAGGGATAGAATCGATCGCTTTCTTATACTTACCGGTCACTGCATTATCCGGATCCAGCATACCGATAATACGATCCTGCAAGCCGAGTTCAATCAGCATTTCCGTCATTGAAAGATTATTGGTAATAACCTTTTTAGGCGCTTGCTTAAAGACCTGTGTTATTACTTTGCCATCTTTGTCATAGGTGGTAACGCTGACCGGATATGCCGTTTCCGCACTCACTGCGGCAGCAAGAAAAAGAGCCAATGCAATACTAATACATTGCTTCATTTGAATAACCTCCTGAGAGTTGTGTGACTCTCTAAAAACTGAGATATAGATTTTTAGAGATGCCGATGTCTTTTCTATCTATCAAAGATAGCATAGCCAAAGATATTATAGCGGCCCCCTATAGTGAATCATCGCCTGCGAATCCTCTGTCCAGCTGATATTGCAGCGAACACCGTAGATCGTCAGCATGGATTCTTCGGTAATAGTTGTGCGAGGACTTCCTTCATATAAAATATCCCCGTCTTTCATCAGATACAAATAATCCGAATACCGGCATGCCAACTGTATATCGTGCAGCACAGCCAGTACGTTAATCCGTAAATCTTTTACAATCTGCAATATCTCAAGCTGATATTTTATATCCAAATGGTTGGTCGGTTCATCCAGCAATAAGAGAGAAGGTTGCTGAGCGATTGCACGGGCAAGCACAACCCGCTGTTTTTCTCCCCCTGATAGCGATTGATACGGCTGATCTTTTCGAGTCAACATCCCGACCTTTGCCAGTGCATCCTGTATAATGGTAAAATCCTCTTCCCGTTCGGTTTGCATAAAGCGGATATGAGGTGTCCGCCCCAGCATCACAATATCCTGTACCGAACAGTTGAAATTCAGCGTATTAAATTGTGCGACAACCGCCATTTCCTTTGCCGAATCCTTGAGGCGGACAGCACGGATGTCTTTTCCGTCAAGATACACGGCACCCGAGTCCGGTTTGATAATCCGGTAGATATTTTTTAAGAGCGTCGTCTTACCGCACCCGTTTGGGCCAAGTATCGTATAAAATTTATGCCCGTCCGCATGGAGCGATATGCCTCGTAAAATTTCTTTATGAGCGATACTGCAGTGGACATCCTTGCACATCAAATCCATATTACTGCCCTGCTCCCCGTTGATGCTTTGCAACAATAAAGATAAAAAAGGGAGCTCCAACCAATGCGGTGAATATCCCGATCGGCAATTCCGCATTTTGAATCAATATTCGTGCACATACATCCGCCCAGATAATAAAAAGCGCACCCAAGAGTGCCGCGACGGGAAAGAGTCTACGATGGTTTGCTCCCACAAGTGCACGGGCAATATGCGGGGTAATCAGCCCAACAAAGCCGATGATTCCACAGACAGACACCAATACACCGGTTATTACCGCGATGACTGCCATAAAAAGATACCGATAGAAGTAGAGCGAAATCCCCAACGTTATCGCGACTTCATCGCCCATCATCATTGCATTAAAAACGCGGTACTGTAAGAAGAAAAAAAAATACGAAAGGCTGACTACGAACAGCGGTAACGGGAGTGATGACCATGAAGTACCGGCAAGAGAACCCATTGTCCAAAACTTAACCGTCATAATACTGTCAGAATTTGCCCCAATTGAAATGATAAAATTGGCAAACGCCGTAAACAGGGCATTTACCACGGTACCTGATAAGATGAGACTTGTCGTGGTCATCTTTCGCTGTGATGAAGCGATGATCAGCACCAATATGGTCGCGGCAATCGCGCCGAGAAAGGCTCCAAGCCCTACGGCAGAAATAAAGCCGAGAATGATACTGACAACAGCCCCAAATGTTGCACCGGCAGAAATACCCAAAATGTACGGCTCAGAAATCGGGTTGTTGACCGTTGTCTGCATAACGCATCCACAAACGGCAAGCCCTGTACCGGTAAAAAAACCGAGTAAAACCCGCGGTACACGCATATTCCATACAATCGCAATAGCAGCGTTTGAAATACCAGTCAGTAAATTGGGGACAACTGCTTTTCCCAGCATAATCCGGTATGTATTTGCCAATCCGATTTTAACAGGGCCGAGCGAAACAGCAATAAATATGGAAAAAATCGTTATCGCTATCAGGAATAAAAATAAAACAAGATGTTTTACTGTTTCAACAGAGAATTTTTTTTGCAGCATCAATGTATTCTTCTTGTTTACCTCGGTTTACAAGCTAGTGCTGTTATAGCATATTTTAATACATTCTGCAAGAAGTTTACCTCCCGGCATTCCATGAGACATCATTCGTCGCAAACGCGCCTCTCATCCCATGCTTTTATTATTGCTTATTTTTTGAGTAGCCTTTTTAAAAACTTGAGTTCCATGTTCTACTTACCGCCCCCTCTTTACCGATTCTTTCTTTCTATACTAATATAGATCTTATAAAATATTAGTATAGAGATCTTACAAACAGAGAGGAGTAATGCAATGGGATTGATAACAGCAGCGCTCAGCGCAGTAGGCGGCGGTTTAGCGGATCAGTGGCTTGAGGTTGTCGAAGCGGATGATATGGGTGAGGGCATCGTACTCGCAAAGGGTGTACCGGTGCGCACGGATAAGCGTAATAGGAATACCAAAGGCTCAAGCGATGTGATTTCTAATGGGTCGATTATCCATGTTAATCAAAATCAGTTTATGATGCTGGTAGACGGCGGAAAAATTATCGACTACACGGCGGAACCGGGATATTTCAAGGTTGATAACAGTTCGGCTCCCTCTCTTTTCAGCGGCGGCTTCGGCGATGCCTTAAAAGAAACATTCAGTCGTTTTAAATTCGGCGGAACAACACCGATGAAGCAGGAAGTTTTCTACATCAATTTGCAGGAAATCAAGGGGATTAAGTTCGGCACACCTAATCCGCTTCAGTATTTTGATAATTTCTATAATGCGGAGCTTTTTTTGCGGGCATTCGGAAACTACTCCATCAAGATAACCGATCCCATCAAATTCTTTAAAGAAGCCTGCCCCCGAAATGCAACACACGTACATATCGACGAGATAAATGAGCAGTATTTAACCGAATTTTTAGAGGCATTGCAGGCGGCCATCAGTCAAATGTCGATGGAAGGCGAGCGGATTTCGTTTATTCCGTCGAAAGGAACACTCCTCAGTAAGCACATGTCGCAGATTCTCGATGATTCGTGGAAAGATCTGCGCGGTATGGAGGTGCTGGCAGTCGGTATCGCAAGCATCACGTATGACGACAGCTCCAAAGAACTCATCAATATGAGAAACAAAGGTGCAATGCTCGGCGATCCTTCTATCCGTGAAGGGTTTGTGCAGGGTTCTATTGCGCGGGGTATGGAAGCAGCAGGTTCCAATCAGGCAGGCGCCGGTATGGCATTTATGGGCATGGGGATGGGCATGAACGCAGGCGGAAACTTTATGGGACAGGCAAGCCAAACCAATATGCAGCAGATGCACATGCAGCAAGCAGCTCAACAACAGTCTGGGCAGCAAACCGCTGCGGCGGGACAAACCGCTCAAGGAAAAGCGGCAGGCGAATGGTTCTGCACCGAATGCGGACACAAGAATACCGGTAAATTCTGTGCGGAATGCGGCACGCCGAAACCCGCAGGAAATAATTGCCCTTCATGCGGCGCAGAAGTCAAACCGGGAACAAAATTCTGTTCGGAATGTGGCGCTAAACTCTAACAGAACTGCAAAGCTGTAGCTAAGAGAAATCGATGCAACCGCCACAAAATCTCCAAAGCGGTTGCCTTCTTGTCCCGCGAAATTTTGTACAAAATTTCGCTTTATCTATGTTTCAAAAGAAGGGCAAACACATCAGATGGATAGACCAAATGCCACAGAATAGTTAGGCTGTGAATACCCCTCTTGCAGCCACAAAGTGGCGAAAGGCGGGTTGAACAGCCTAGCTATTCTGTGGGGGTACTAAACAACTTCTGATGTGTTTGCCCTCTAAAGGGAAACAACTATGAGTGTGATGAACTACAAATGCCCCTCATGCGGGGCGCCGATTGAGTTTAATCCGCGATTGGGCAAATTTAAATGCGGATACTGTTTTACCGAGCATACGGAAGAAGAACTGACTGCCTATCTCGAAAAACTGCAAGCTAAAACTGCTGCAGCAGACGAAAGCGCCGGTGATGCTTCTGCCGGCCATAATGTCGCACCGGAATCCGGTACGGGAAATGACAGCGGAGGAACTCCTGATAAAGATACCGCTTCCGGCAACAGCAGCGGAAAAAGCGGACAGACCGTTAAGGTGTACCAATGCGCCAACTGCGGCGCGGAAGTTGTTGCGGGCGACACCTCAACGGCGGCTTTTTGCTACTACTGCCACAGCCCGGTGGTTATAACCGACCGGCTCAAGGGCGATTTTAAACCCGACCGCATTATCCCGTTTAAGATTGATAAAAAGACCGCTGTGCAGAAATTTCTGGAATGGGCGGGCAAAAAGAAATTTACACCCAAAGGCTTTACGAGCGAAATGCAGCAGGAAAAAATCACCGGCATTTACCTTCCGTATTGGCAGGCGGATATCGATGCAAAGGTTGACTACCATGCGGTCGGTGTGAACGTTACTCGCTGGTCAAGCGGAGACCGGGACTATGTAAAAACCGATAAATACAAAATCGACCGCACCGGTGATATTGCCGTAAACAACCTACAAAAGCTTGCATTTTCAAAAATCGACGAATCGTTACTCAACAGTATTACTCCCTACGATGAAGCGGAGATGAAAAATTTTTCCGCAGGGTATTTGGCAGGCTTCTTTGCCGAACAATACACCGAAGATAAAGAAGCAATAAAACCCGCTTTAATGACACAAGCAAAACAAACCACAGCGGCGCTGATAAAGGAATCTACTTCTTGTACTCATTTTGAATCGGAAAAAGATTCAACCGCCTATTCCGTCCGTGAGCAACGGTATGTGTTACTCCCTTCGTGGATTCTTACATACGTCTATCACGGTAAGCCGTACGTTTTTGCCGTAAACGGACAAACCGGTACAACCTGCGGGGAGCTGCCGCTGGATAAGGCAAAAGCAGCACTGACAGCGGGGCTTCTCGGCGTCGTATTCGGTGCGCTTATGTTCTTAGGAGGGATGTTTATATGGTAACGATGGCGACGTCGGCATGTTCAAAAAAATATGCCTACAGAAAACGGCTCATTACGACTCTTTTTTGCTGTTTTCTCCCCCTTATACTTCTTTATGCAGAGACGAGCACTTCGGACGAGGCTGATTGGAGCGAAACCGAATGGGATGCAGACGAACTTTTTATTCCGATAGAACAATTTGCCGGACGACCGGTCGTCGATATGGCGGGCATTCTAACTCTCAGCGAACAACAGGAAATAGCGGCACGCTTTACGGAATTTTCCGAAAGCCTCAAAACGGATGCGTCAGTGGTACTGGTTGCCGACACCGGTGATTTGACAGCGGAAGCTTATGCAGATGATTTCTTTGATTACGGCGGCTACGGCTACGGAGAAGACCGCGATGGAATCTTGCTGTTAATCGTAACAGGATACGGCGACGGCAGCGGAAGAAAAGCGCATATTTCAACCTCAGGTAAGCGTACGATCAATACCGTTACCGATTCCCGTATTGATGATCTGCTCGATGCGCTCATCGACGGTGGAGCAGCGGATGGAAATTATGCCGCCGGGATCAATGCATATATCGATAAGCTGCACACCATAATCCAATCACCGGAACAAGCGGCCGCCGCAAAGCTGAAAAGCAGACTCTTATTTGCCCTCGGTACCGGTGTTTTCGTGTTTTTAATCAGCTTTTTGATTCTATTAAAACGCTATAAAATAGCCGGTGCAAAACCGTACTACGATCGGGCGAAACAAACACAGGTACGCTTTGCTTCTACGAACGACCCGCTTATCAGTACCAATACGATAAGTACCGTACGGCCTAAAAGCAATTCAAGCGGCAGTTCCGGAAGCTCCACTCATACATCTTCAAGCGGGCGCTCTCACGGCGGAGGCGGCAGGTCGTTTTAAGTTTTAAGCGGGTGCCTTTCGGGCATCCTGATTGCATTCACCAAGGCTGGAAGTACGTCATGGAAACCTTCTTCCCCGAACAAGGCTACTGCCATGCCGGTACCCCCGACTTTGAAGCATATTCGGAACAGATTTATTTGCCAAGCCGCTTTGCGATGGCTCTATTGATAAAAAAGTCAATACTGTTTATATGGTGTTAGCATAGAGTCCAAAATCCGAAAACGCAAGAAAAAAAAATTGAGTACCTGCATGCGAAATCCGTAATTGACCGCTGGATAGATTTGATTTATTATCTATTTCAGGGAGTGTACTATGAACCATACCGGTCTTTTTTCCTACATACTGACAAGAAACGTCAAAAACAAAAAAATGAGATGTATACCCATTGCTGCAGCGCTGTGTCTCGCTGCAATGTTTATATTCGCAGTTATGAGCCTTACCGGATGCGCCGATAAGCGGCAGACGGCTGCGGACAGCGGAACGGAGGAATTTGTTACGGCGATTTCTCCGACCAATATCGGAAGGCTTGCTCCTATTGCCGTCAGCTTTGCCTGTGATGTTATCTGCGAACCTGAACAGGCTTTGCAGTTTTCTCCCCGGCAGACGGGAACATGGGAACTTCAAGACAGCAAAACGGTTGTGTTTACGCCGTCCGTTCCTTATTCTTTCGGTCGTAAAATCATCTTATCTGCAGACTGCGCAAAGTTGTTCGGAAAAGATACGGCACAAGGAACATATCGCCATGTCTTTTTAGCCGATACCCCTTCCTACGAGGTCGCGCTGGATACATTAACTCTTGATCAGTATGAAGAGGCATATTCGCTCAGCGGCAGCATCACTACGGATATTCCCGTTACGGCGGACACCATCCGGCACTGCGTTTCGGCAAAAGCGGGAGGCTTTTTTAAAAGATCCTGCGCAATACAATGGGAACAAGGCTCGTCGGGAAAGGTATGGAAATTTTTTATCCAAAATATCAGTATTAAAAAACGGGCACGGAGCTTATCGGTTTCGTGGCAGGGGCGGAAGCTCGGTTTGTCGAAAAAACAGGATGCGGCATTTGCGGGCGAAAAATTATTTACTATTCCGCCGGAAAATGAATTTTCGATTATCGATATCAATACTTCAAAAAAGAACACCATACTGGTAAGTTTTTCGCGAATGCTCGACACATCTCAAGATATACAGGATTTTATTTCGACTCACAATGAAGACGGTTCTCGGAGCGACGATGTTAACGTATCAGCCAGAGGTAACGTACTGACGATTTATGACGATTCAAATTGGCGGAATATCAGAACTATCCGTATTTCAAACGGGATCAAAAGCTCGAACGGCATCTACCTTGCCGCAGCGCGGACTATCACTCTTTCGGATAATTGGGAACTGCCGTCCGTGCGTTTTATGACCGACGGAACTATCTTACCGTCATCACAGGGGACGGTGCTACCGGTCGAGACACGGAACGTGAGCGGTCTTTTAATACAAGCTTTTGCTATTTACGATCATAACATCGTTCAATTCTTGCAGGTCAATGAATTGGACGGAACCGATGAACTGTACCGCGTGGGCGAGCCGGTGTGGACGCAAAATGTTTCATTCGATTGGGACGATTCGATGCAGAATAAATATATTCCGCGTGGAATCGATGTGTCGGCGCTCACTAAAAAATATCCTCATGGGATGTTTCAAATACGCATTTCATTCAGAAAAAAGAATATCAAATACCGTATTCCCACAGATGCCGATGAAGCGTTTGCTTCGCTGCCGCAACCTCCCGATATGATCGAAGCGGATTTGCCGCCCGACGAAAAGAGTTTCTGGAATTATTGGGAAGATTTGGATTATGATGAGCGGGATACTTATTGGTCAAATAAAAATAATCCCTATCATCCGGCTTTTTACATTCCGCGTTTCAATAGTAAGAATTTGATAAAGCGGAATATTCTTATCTCAGATGTCGGCATTATGGCGAAAAAGACAACGAGCGGGAAGCTGTACGTCAGTGTTGCCGACATCAAAACGGCGCAGCCTATCAGCGGAGCGGAAATTACCTGCTATTCGTATGTCGGCTCAAAAAATGCCGAACTCCGGTCGGATAAAAACGGTTCCGCAGTACTCGAAGACGCTTCTAAGGCAGTATTCATCGCGGCAAGCTACAAAGGACAGACTTCATATTTGAAAATTGGAGCCGGAACGGGATTGAGCGTCAGTCATTTTGAAACCGGCGGCGAAAAAACCGTAGGCGGCGTAAAGGGATTCATTTACGGAGAGCGCGGCGTATGGCGGCCGGGTGATCCGCTCTACCTGACCTTTGTGCTGCAGGATTTACAGAAAACCCTGCCGGCGGATATTCCGGTCTCTTTTGAACTTTCCGACCCGCTCGGACGGGTAACGGAGTCGCGCCTCCTAACCCACTCGGTAAACGGCTTTTATCCGGTGGAAACAAAAACCGCCGCAGGCGCGGTAACCGGTCTCTGGCAAGCAAAGGTAAAAATCGGCGGACAGGAATGGACGCGGCCGCTCCGCATTGAAACGGTCGTCCCGAACCGCCTGTCGGTTAAACTGGAACCTGAGAAAAAAATGCTTACTAGCGGTACGAACAACTTTACGCTTTCGGGGGCATGGCTGCACGGTGCGCCGGCACCCAATTACAACGCAGACGTTGCCGTGTTCTTTACCTCTGCGCCGGATAATTTCGGTTATTCCGATTTCAGCTTTACCAATCCGTCGGTAGAAATGGAACTAGGCCGCTCAACCATTTGGGAAGGAACACTGAATAGCGCCTCAAAGGCAACATTCAGCGAGCATTTCACCATCGGCGCAGATGACCCCGTACCGGGAAAACTACAGGCGCATTTTGTCAGCCGCATCTTTGAGCCGTCGGGAGCCTTTTCTACCGAACAAAGCGCTTTCCCGTATTCGCCGTACAGCCGCTATGTCGGTCTGCGGCTGCCGAAAGGAGATGCCGCCCGCGGAATGCTTTTAACCGATGTTCAACATACCGCCGATGTACTGCTGATAGACCAAGACGGTAAGCCGGTTCCTTCCGGCGAACTGTCATATACGATTCATAAATTGGATTGGAAATGGTGGTGGGAAAAAGACGCCCTCACCGACGCAACGTATGTCTCCAGCAACTCGTCTTATGAAATTGTACGCGGCTCGGTACCCGTTACAAACGGCAAAGGGAGCTTTCAGTTTGAAATAAAATATCCTTCATGGGGACGTTATCTTGTTACGGTCTCCGATGGGCGGCGCGGACACAGTGCGGCAAAAATCGTGTATATCGACTGGCCGGGATGGGCCGGACGCGCTCAAGAAAGCGGTTCGGGCAGCGCGGCGATGGTTACGCTCATCACCGACAAACGGCAGTATAGCACGGGCGAAACCGCTTCTGTTTCGTTTGCCTCAAGCGCCGGAAACAGAGCCCTCGTTACGGTAGAAAAGAACGGCGAAATTCTCAAACAGGATTGGCTTGAAACCGCTAAAGATACCACGGTGTATAAACTGAAATTAACGGAAGCGATGGCGCCGAATGTGTACGTGCATATCACGGTATTGCAGCAACACTTGCAAACGGCGAACAGTTTGCCGATTCGCCTTTACGGTATCGTACCGGTGATGGTCGACAATCCCGCCACGAAACTCAATCCGGTGATTACCGCTCCGGCCGTCTATGCGCCCAACGAAAAAGCGGTTATCTCCGTATCCGAACAAAACGGAAAACCGATGACATTCACGCTGGCTGTTGTCGATGAAGGGCTTTTAGGATTAACGAACTATCACGGGCCGGAACTGAGACGCGAATTCTATAGGAAAGAAGCGTCACAGCTTTCGAGCTGGGATTTATATCAGTATGTTATGAACGCCTATAGCGGAAAGCTTGAAACGCTGCTTGCAATCGGCGGTTCCGAAGACCTTGTCGATAACCGTGAACGGGGCAGCAATCGGTTCAAACCGGTGGTGCAATACCTCGGCCCCTTTACGATCGCCGCCGGTGAAAAGAAGCAGCTTTCGTTCGATATGCCTGAGTATGTCGGAGCCGTGCGGGCGATTGCGGTTGCAGGCTTTAACGGCGCTTACGGTATTGCGGAAAAGACCGTTCCCGTAAAGGCCGACCTTATGATACAGGCCGCGCTCCCCCGCACACTCGGTGTCAATGAGCGTATCGATGTACCCGTAACGGTATTCAACGGGACGGACTCTGCACAAAATGCAAAAATCACCTTGAATACAAAAGGCGCCATTCCGTCCTTTAACGCTGAAAAAACCGTAAAGGTTCCCGCTTCTTCGGATACGACCGTTACGTTCACGGTAAAAACGGAAGCGGCCGGTACTGCCGACTTCACCGCCGCTGTAAAAACAGGCAAAGGTTTTGCGCAGTCGGTAACGCCGGTAGAGGTACAGGCACGGGGTATTCCCGTTACTTACCGTACACCGTTTACGCTGAAACCTTCGGAAAAAACGATTGTGAGCGTACAAAGTCCGGGAGAAGTCAGTTCGACAACACTTTCAATGGAGCTTTCTTCCATACCGGCGCTCAATTTAGCAAGCAGACTCGACTACCTGATTCGGTATCCGCACGGGTGTATCGAACAAATTACCTCCGGCGGTTTCCCGCAGCTGTATCTCGCAGACTTTGTACAGCTGTCGCCGCAGGAAAAGACGCGCATTCAAAAGCATATTCAATCGGTTATCGAACGCTATCCTCAGTATCAAACCGCATCGGGAGCCTTCGCGTACTGGCCGGGCAACAGCGCGCCGTCCGCATGGGGTTCGAGCTATGCGCTCCACTTTTTAACGGAGGCAGAAAAGCAGGGCTATGCGGTACCCGATTCGATTAAAAAACCGCTGACCTCTTGGCTTGCTTCTTCCGCGGCGGAATGGGAATCCTATAGTGAAGATTCGGCTGAAATACAGGCATACCGACTCTTCTCGCTTGCGCTTGCAGGCAGCCCGAATATCGGCGCAATGAACCGGTTGAAAAATGAACGCCTTGATGCTTCCGCCGCGCTGCTGCTGGCTGCTGCATACTCGCTTACGGGCAGAGATGACACGGCGAAGGATGTATTTGCAGATGCATTGGGCGCATTGACTAAACAGGAGACATCCTACCGGTATACCGGCGGCTCTTTTGGTTCGTCCACCCGCATACAGGCACTCTATTTGATGGTATGTACGCTGCTGAAGGATGATGTAAAGGCGGCGAAAGCAGCCCGCGAGGTTGCATCCGTACTTTCCTCCGATGATTGGTGCAGCACGCAAGAGACCGCATGGCTCCTATTCTCGCTTTTACCCTATTACAAAAACCGCGATGCAGCCTCGTGCAGCTATACCGTTACGGCGAACGGCGCGGCGCGACAGGGACAGCTTAAAAACGCCTCTATTATCGAAACCTTGCCTGCGGGAACGGCGGACAAACAGACCATCGAAGTAACGAACACCGGAAAAGCGATCCTCTACGGCATTTTAACCGCAGAAGGCATGTCCGTACCGGGAACGGAACAGCGGCAGAATGAAAATATCGACCTTGATGTTTCGTACTTCAATTCCGACGGATACATGATTTCTCCTACCAATTTGAAGGTAGGGGATTCATTCGTCATAAAAATTCTTGTCGCGAACCAAACATCGAAGAAGATCGAAAATATCGCGCTGACGTTCCCGATTCCAACCTGCTGGGAAATCAGTAACGACCGGATAGCCTTGGACAGCAGCGACGGTTCGGATTCTTTCGCCTATCAGGACATCAGAGACGACGTCGTGTATACCTACTTTGATTTAGCGCGTAGGGATTCGGTAACCTACAAGTTCTATGCAACGGTTGCCTATAAAGGAGAATACTTTATACCGGCTATCCATGCGCAAGCAATGTACGATAATAAGATTAGGGCGGTGGTGCCGGGTCTCAAAGTGTCCTTTTGAAATATATGGCACATCTACTTCGTTGCATCATTAAAAGTGTACATCCCTGTACACTTTTAATGGCGAATTTCGGCAAAGCCGAAATATCGCTTCTGTTTAAACCAGCGGCATCCGTGCCGCTTCTGAAAATCCTCAACGTATCAATTCCGCCAAGGACGGCGGTGGCTCTAGTCAGTAGTGTGTTTGCCCTGCAAACACGCAGGTAAAAAATATACAAGGATGTATATTTTTTACCGTGCCTGCGGTACTTTTTTGCCTAACTCCTTGTATCTGCACCGTCTATTTCAAAAGGCTTACGTGTTCGCGCCTTGTAATTGCAGAACGGACAAGGATGTCCGTGGATTGAGCAGAAGCAAGTTTTTCAGTAGAAAAACTTGTCGTTGAGCAGTTGTACACGGATGTATAACTGCTCAACAGGCTATTTTCAAAAGCGCTGGAGATACGGCGCATCTACTGCGTTGCATCATTAAAAGTGTACATCCCTGTACACTTTTAATGGCGAATTTCGGCTTTGCCGAAATATCGCTACTGTTTAAACCAGTGGCATCCGTGCCAATGTTTAAGCGGCAATGCCGCTTAAACTTGCAAGTTTTACTCTTGGCAAAACGTTGCTGCCGAAAATCCTCAACGTATCAGAACGCCCAAGGACGGGCGTGGTTCCCAGCAATAGCGATATTTTGGCTTTGCCAAAATTCCCGTTCAAAAATTGACAAGGAGGTCAATTTTTGAACTTGCCACGGATGGCGGTGGTTCCCCTTAGCGGACGACTTAGGTAGATTGCGAGCCGGTGCAGCAATCTATCCTAATGACCAGCCTTTGTTCCAAAGCTTCGTTCTTATAGTGCTTCCACTTCTGCTGGAGAGAGTCCGGTTGCTTGCGCGATATTTTCCCGTGATAACCCAAAATGCAGGAGATTTTTCGCGGTTTCCAGCGCCTTTTGGCGGGAACCGCGAGCTTCACCTTCAGCTAATCCGCGCTCAAGGCCTTTCCGCTCAGACTCGCTTATCATTGATAATCGATCGCTTTCATATTCCCATGCTGCCTCATATCGCTTCCGCTCTTGCTCATCCAGATAAAAGATATCCATCACTTTGTTTGCCTTTGCCATTACAGGATTTCCTTGTGCTAGCATAGTCCTTTCCTCTTTACTGTCTGTTTTGATAAACATAAGCCATTTTTCTAGGCTTGTCAAATTCTCTTTCGGCAGCTTGGTTAAGTCTAAAAAGTGAATCTCCAACAGTTCATCCAAAAGTGTCCGATCTTCTTCCCGTATCCGATAAACCGAATGTACTTTGCGGCTTAATTTAAACGGACTATTCAGTACATTGATTGCAATACATTATATGTACTGTAAACCACGGGAAAAATGCTCATGAATCATTTTTGAACAGTAGAAAATACTCCGCTTGGGATAATAATCAAAGTAGGTATTCTGTATTTCCACATCGATTTTTCGCCCATCATTTAAGCGGATTTTTATATCGAGCCGTCCAGCTTTCTCGTTGTAAAATAGAGGGATATACTCTTCTTTTGCAAATAAGCGGGCATCTGCGTTGTCGCTATGCCGAAATAAATACTCAACGTATACCCGATACGCCTCCGTTTTATTTCGGCACGGCTCCTAGCATCTACTCCACCTATTTGCAAAAGTCATTTCAGGATTGCTATGTCCGTATGAGGTTCTTTCGTACCAAAGAGACAGAAGCGGCATGGATGCCGCTGGTTATATCAGAAACGATGTTTCGGCAGCGCCGAAACTCGTTCTTTCCATTGTACACGGATGTACAATGGAAAGAAATGCGTAATCGTTTCGAGCTGTAAAACTCATAGGGATATTATGAAATTTTCTTACCATCTTTCGCCTCCGCGCATATACCTCTCTTATAAGGCACGGCTGCAAAAATGGCTAAGAATTTTAAGAGAAAATCACAAGTTTTTATTAAATGCTTATTTTGTCACGCCCTATACATTTTGCCGGTTCGGTTTCGCCGCGTACTGCCATGGAGTTTTTTTAGACGTATTTGCGACTTACATAACCTGTTAGCCGCTACTCCGCTAAAAATTCCTCTATCGTATCTACCAGATCGTTGAAATTATTACGAAGGCGGTTCATTAACGCTTTCGTACGCTTACCGTTATAGGATGGCATCGCACCTACCGGTAAGAACAGTTCATACGGTTCCACGTCAAGCGCAGCGGCGATAGATGCAATTGTCTCAAATTTCCCGATTTTCTTTTGATTTTCAATTTCACTGATATATGCGCTTGTAATACCGGCACGTTCGGCAAGCCGTTCCTGCGTCAGTTTTTTAGATAACCGTAGCCGCTTTATGTTTTCCGAATACAATTTTATCAATTCAATTTCAGTCATAATGTTATTATAAAATTACGATTTGCCGGAAAGAATATACAAATCGCTATAATACAACAACAATACGCCGATAATTTTAACGAATAGTTATTTTTTAATAAAATTGTTCACTTTTGGTTAAAATTCCTTACAAATAGTAAATGGAGCCGTTATGCCGTATACTGAAACACCTGAAACGAATGCGCTTAAGCAGCACATTGAAACCATACTTGCTGCAGTACCGGATTTTGTAGAACCGGCTGCCGATAAAAACCAAAAACCGAGATTAAAAATTAATGTGATAAAGGATTGTGCCGAACGCGGTGATATAAAATTGCTTGCACCGCTGCTTAACAATCCTTCCGTAAAAAAAGCCTTTTTTACTCCGGTTTTAGATAGTTTTGTTTTTAATACGGTGAGGTTTAAAGAATTTTTGGAATATTCTTCCGCCTGTAATTCATACTCAAAATACCTCGGACAAAAAATCGGTTTATATATGGGAGACATTCCATTGATCGAACGGAGCGAAGTTGTTTTGAATTTCCCGTTCAAAGATTGCGTATTGGAAGGCGGTCAGCGTAAAGAAGACGGGTTGGATACTTATTTTGAATACGATAACAAAGAACATGGATACACGGAAAAAAAGAGCAAACGTCGAGAGGTGTTTTACAATGAGGTACTCGCCCGCGATGAAATAGACAGTTTGTTTTCCCCGAAAGCATTTTGCAACGCAAAGCGTTATGAATCGGGAAAATCTTCTCTTTGTAAAAAATTAAACCGAGATGCGGAACTGAATAAAAAACGCGGGCTTCCGGAAGATACCATCACCGATAATCTGATAATTAAAGGAAATAATTTACTTGCGCTTCATTCGCTTAAAGAAGAATTTACAGGCAAGGTAAAGCTCATTTACATAGACCCGCCGTACAATACAGGGAACGATAGTTTTGCATACAACGATAATTTTAATCATTCCAGTTGGCTCACCTTTATGAAAAATCGGCTTGAAATTGCACGGGAACTATTAAAAGAAGACGGGGCAATTTTTGTACAGATAGATAATTCTCCAAGTGATTTACGAAATTCTCCAGAGTATGGTTATTTACTTGTGTTAATAATGGATATGGTGTTTGGACGACAAAATTATATTACTTCTATGGTATGGAAAAAAAAGGGAAATCCAAGCAATACACAAAACGGAATAGGAACAATTACAGAAAGCATTTTATTCTATGCAAAAAATATTGATGAGCTCCCTATAAATCTGCTTGAGTACAAACGATCTTATAATTATGAAGATGAAAGAGGCCCTTATAATCTTGAAGTTCCAATAAAAACAAATTCTGGTGAATATGAAAGAAAAACAATGCTATTTGTAGTAGAAACACCAGATGGGAATTTTTCTCCACCACCGGGGAAACGATGGACATTAAGCTTGGAAAACATGAATAAACTTGTTGCCCAAAAAAAATATGTAATTGACAATGGAAATTTCAAAATAAAAAAATATATTTCTGATTACAAAAAAGGTGACAAAAAATTATATAACAATTTGTTTGTAGATCAAGGTTCCTTAAAATCTGCAAAATCAGAATTGGAAACACTTGGATTCCCTCGAGATATCTTCGATACTCCAAAACCGGAAAGCCTGATTAAAAGAATGTTGGAAATTGCTTCTTCCGAATCCGATATTGTTCTCGACTACCATCTCGGATCAGGTACAACCGCTGCCGTTGCGCATAAAATGAATCGACAGTATATCGGTGTTGAACAAATGGATTATATCGATACGGTTACGGTAGAACGGCTTAAAAAAGTCATCGAGGGTGAACAGGGCGGAATCTCAAAACTTGAGAACTGGCACGGTGGCGGGTCGTTTGTTTACATGGAACTTGCTGAAAAGAACGAACAAGCGGTGCGGCTTATTAGTGCGTGTGAAAATCTTAAAGAGCTTATTTTCCTATTCGACGAACTGTGCCGTAAATATTTTTTGCACTACAGCGTCCGTATAAAGGAATTTCATGAAGAAGTCAAAACAGATCGCTTTCAATCGCTCCCTTTGAAAGAACAAAAAGAAATGTTTTGCCGTATACTCGATTTAAATCAGCTGTACATTAATGCGGATGACAGGGAGGACAATAACTCAGGGCTCAGCACGAACGACATTGCAATTACGGAAGATTTTTACCGGCTACGTGGCAATGATAAGGAAAATAGGTAATGCTTATCGATAAAATTCAAAATCAAAAAGAGATCCTTGACGAACGCGATTATGCAATTCCTTCATACATTACGGATAACTTAAAATATCCGCCTTATGACTGGCAGCGTGAAGCTTTGGAAAACTTTCTTATCAATGAAAAACTTCGTTCAAAGCTGTTAAAAAAAGGACAAACTCTTCCACCGAATCATCTTATGTTCAATATGGCTACGGGAAGCGGTAAAACGCTCGTTATGGCTGCATTGATTTTGTATTACTACAAGCAGGGATATCGGAATTTTATCTTTTTTGTTAATCAAAATGCTATTCTTGGAAAGACACAGGCAAATTTTATCGACACAAAGCATACTAAATACCTATTTAAAGAAAATGTCATCATTGACGGGAAACGAGTTGCATTTCGAGAAGTCGATATGTTTTCCGATTTCTGCGATGACGTACAGATAAAATTTACGACAATTCAGAAACTGCATAATGATATTTATAAAGAAAGTGAAAACTCCGTATTACTTTCAGACTTGCAAAAACGTGATGTTATTTTATTCGGGGATGAAGCACATCACTTAAATGCAAGTACGGCAAAGAAAAAACAAGCCTCTCTTTCGGATGAAATTTCGTTTATCGGAGAATTAAAAGATTCTGCAAAAGAAGACGATATTGAACGTTCGTGGGAACATACAGTGTGTCATTGTATTTTAAACAAAGACGATGAAAACCAAAAGAAAAACCGCAATGCGCTTTTGGAATTTACCGCTACGATTCCCAATACATCGGAAGTGTTACAAAAGTATGAAGATAAAATAATTATCAAATTTGAACTGAAAGACTTCGTCGAAGCGGGCTGTACAAAACATATCCGCCTTGTTCGATCAAATCTTGCATTAAAAAAAAGAATTTTACAGGCATTACTTTTAAATTGGTACCGTTATCGCATTGCGCTTAAACTAGGAATTTCGAATTTTAAACCGGTTATTCTTTTTAGAAGCAAAACAATTGAAAATTCAAAAGCAGATTGCCGGGTGTTTATTGAATTATGTAAATCCGTCACAGCATCGGATTTTAACTTTGTACATAATCTTTCAAAAATCAACATGCCTGCCGATGATACAATTCCGTTATTATATACCGTTGATGACAATATCTTTGAGCGGATTTTGTTATATCTCAAAGAGAGTAAATGTTCTTTTGAGAATGTCGCCGATTATATCCGTGAAAATTTTCAAGAGCGTACTATCATCATCACAAACAGCAAGACAAATAAAACCAAAAAAGAAAAAACGGATTCCGAAATAGACCGGCTTCTAAACAGTCTTGAAGATTACGGCAATCATATTAGGGCGATTTTCACCGTGCAACGCCTTACCGAAGGCTGGGATGTACTGAACCTGTACGACATTGTCCGATTGTATACGGGACGCGATACAGATACCAAAACACACAAGGCCGGTACAAGCACGACGAGCGAAGTGCAACTGATAGGTCGCGGGGTGCGTTATTTTCCGTTTGTCTATAATGATATGCCGGTTAATCGCCGTAAATTCGATGATGATATCGGTAATGAGCTGCGTATTTTGGAAGAATTCTACTTTCATTCTGACGAAGATCATCGTTATATCAGTGAATTATCGAATGAACTCAAAAACAGAGGGTTGATGACGGAAAAGCGAACGCAAAAAATCTTTCCTGTAAAACCGAAGCAGCAAGAGATACTGAATGGAATGTATTTATTTGTGAATGACAGAATTGAAAACCCTGCACGTAGACTAAAAAAACTCCCGGATAATTTTCAAAATCTTTCTCCGTTTGAGTACAGAATTGCTACAAGTCAATACTCTGAAATACGGAAAGTTGATTTTCAAAAAGAAGATACGTATATTGCGGCTGAAAGCGGTACATTCAATACTGAAGTATTAAAGGTTTCCGATATTCCGATGCATATAAAATATAAAGCTATTCATCGCGTTAATGCAAATGCCGCTTCTTACTATAGCTTTGAAAATATACGCTGCCGTTTTAACGTTCAAAGTATGGAAGCCTTTTTGGATTTCATAAAAGATATAAAAATTAGGCTCACGCATGATACAGACAAATATGAAAATCTTCCGAATAAAAAAATGCTGGAAATGTGTGAAAATTTTTTTACTTACCTACAAAAGGAATTGGAACAATTCGATAAGCCGTATAAAGGAACGGATTTTCGGTTGGTAAAATTTTCGGATATATTTTCGTTCGATCAACAAAAAGGCAAAATATGTTTTACTAAAGAAAGGCTTATTTCCATCGATGAACAGGCACCGGAAACACAGGAAAACAAGACATTGGAAAAAGAACTGCGAATTGCAGATTGGTATGCGCTCGATGCGTTTTGGGGTACAAGCGAAGAACGAAATTTAATTCAATTTATAAAAGACAGAAAATCAAATTTACTTATAAATTACGATTCTTTTCAATTACTCCGAAATGAAGAAGTCTATAAGATTTTTGACTTTGATACAGGACGCGGATTTCAACCTGATTTTTTATTATTTTTGCACGGAAAAGTCGGCAATCCTAATGCATATTATCAGGTCTTTATCGAACCGAAAGGCACGCATCTTGCGGGAGACGACAACGACGGTTGGAAACAAGATTTTCTGGAAGAAATTAGCAGACGCTACGGTACGGAACATATCGTTATGGAACGTAACAGTTCGTATGTGTTAATAGGATTACCGTTTTTTAACACCGAAGATAAGGGGTTGAAATCAAAATTTACGGAAAATTTTGAAAAGACGATTCTCCCTCGCCATTAGTCAATAAAACTTACCTCGGATAAGTATAGCTCTTTCCGTCGATACCCCGTGCCGAAAAGCGTCCGTCTTTTAACGGGGAGACAATATCCTCATAAAGCAGTAGGGCGGAAAGCGGGAATTTTCCGCCGCCGTTCGGTAAATCGACTGCAAATTGCGGTAACGATAAACCGGAAAGACGTTTACGTAATGCTTTCCATATAAGCGCGGCTTTTTCAAGCGGTACGCGAAAATGCGCCGTTCCCCGCGCCAAATCCGTTTGAAACAGATACCCGGGTTTTATCCCCATACATACCAGCGCGTGGAAAAGCTCCGCAAGAACGGCGGGCTCATCATTAACGCCGCGCAGCAATACGGTTTGGGTTTGCACGGGAATCCCCGAATCGATACAGCGGGTTAAGGCTTGCCGCTGCGCCGTGCCGAGTTCCGCCGGATGGTTTATATGTGCAATCACCCAGAGCGGACGAACGGAACGGAGGAGCGCCATAAGCTCTTCGGTAAAAAGCTCCGGTGCAAAGACCGGCGCACGGGTACAGAGGCGAAGCAGCAAATCGGGACGGACGGAACGGAGACATTCAAGCAGATGCTTTATTTGCTCAAAGCTACCGCTCATCGGGTCTCCCCCCGAAACCAGAATTTCCTGTACTTCGGGATGTGTTTTAAGATATGCTGTTACCGCTCCGATTTGCTCATCGGAAATAAAGCCGCTTGAGCGGGCGGTAAATTCACGCCGGAAACAGTACCGGCAATACGAGATGCAGTGGCCGGTACTCAATAGCAGCACGCGGTTCGGATATTGGTGTACCAGATACGGGGTAACGCAATAGCGCGCTTCGCCGAGCGGGTCGCCCCGCTCTTCCTCCGACACGACCAGTTCGTCGTCGGAGGAAAGCACCTGCCGGCGCAGCGCAGCGGCGTCGGCAGGTGCTGCGGAGGTAATCAAGGCCTTAAACGCCGGCGAAACATATTCCGGCAAGCGGATAACCGTATCGGAAGCACGCTCATTTCGCCAATCATCATTCCAACGATTATCATCCCGGCAATCATCATCCGGTGCGGCGTTCATACCTCCGTCACACTTACAGCGCATCGACTCCGTACATCAATGCCGCCAGTACCTGCGTATCGTCGATTAAGTTTTTCATAATGCAGTATTCATTCGGCTGATGCGCCATATCGTCGAGCGTGCTCCATACGACGGCGTTAAAGCCTGCCTGACGGAGCGGAGCGGCAACGGTTCCTCCGCCGATACCGATGGTTTGCGTTTTTTTGCCGTGTACTTTTTCGATAGCCTTTGACAGCATCGTAACAACATCTGCATCAACAGGCGTTGCAGGCGATTCCGCCGAATCATCAATAATAAGCTCAACCTGTACGCCGTACTTTGCTTCTATTGCACTCGCCTCGACTTTTATCTTCTCCATCACTTCCGCAACAGTGTAACAAGGAAGGATACGGCAATCCATATAAAACACATCGTCGCCCGGAATGGTATTGATGTTCGGAATATTCGCTTCTTTTTTTGTCGGCTGCAAGGTCGAATACGGCGGTTCGAACAAATTGTCTTGCTTTGAAAATACTTTTT
This sequence comes from Treponema sp. OMZ 906, assembly GCF_024181185.1. NCBI lineage: Bacteria > Pseudomonadati > Spirochaetota > Spirochaetia > Treponematales > Treponemataceae > Treponema > Treponema sp. OMZ 906. The sequence continues at coordinate 1,161,524 of NZ_CP051196.1, forward strand.
CCAGTGCATTCAACCGAAGCGCCAAATCCGCCGCCGCAATGTGCGCATTCTTTCCTAAATCGGGACGTGAGGCGTGCGTTTGCACTCCATGCACTACAACCTTTAACCACAACAGGTTCTTTTCCGCAACTTCAATTGTCTCACCCGAAGGATCTCCCCCGTCAGGAACAACGATAATATCCTGCGGCTTAAACAGCTGATGATTATTCAAAAGATAGATGACGCCGTATCTCGAACCCACTTCTTCATCAGCGACAAACAACAATTTTACGGTGTGAGCAGGCTGAATCTTTAATGCAAGAAATGCATAAGCGGCGAATACCGCTCCGGTCAGTCCCTGCTGGTTATCCTCGACGCCGCGCCCGATAATTTTATCACCGTCCTGCTTCAATACCCACGGATCGCTTTCCCATTTTGCCAGCTCTCCGGGCGGCACCACATCGGTATGCGCCATAATCCAAACCCGTTTTGAATCATCTTTGCCCGGAATAGTAACGACAAGGTTAGGTCTGATACCGGAGGAGACCCGCGTATCGGGTGCATCGAACCGTTCAAATTGAGTAAAGCCGAGCTTTTTTAAATACGCTTCCAGCGCTTCGCATTTTTTCAATTCCCCGTCGCCGTCCGACTCCGGAGCCATGGCTGGAATGGAGCACAAAAGCCGTTCAAGCTCAATCATCTTATCTTTTTGTTGAGCGATAAAATCTTTAACCGATAAAAAATTTGACATACAACCTCCACATACGTAATGAAATTAAACTCTCTTCAAAAGAGCAAAACACTCTCAAAAGAGGCTTCTACTATACCATATTGATAGCTATTCTGCAAACAAGAAGATTGATCATTCTACGCGTCGACTTCCGCAAGAAGATTTTTCATAATAAAGGCTTTGCGTTCGGGGGTATTCTTTCCCATATAAAACTCAAGCACGCCCGGGATCTTTTTCACGGTCTGAATGCTGACCGGTAAAAGGCGGATATCCTTTCCGATAAACTGACCGAATTCGCTCGGGCTTATTTCTCCCAATCCCTTAAAACGGGTAACCTCCGCCGCTGTACCGAGCCGCTTCATTTCGACATCCCGCTCTTTTTCCGAATAGCAATAGCAGGTCTCTTTTTTGGTGCGCACCCTGAACAGCGGCGTTTCCAAAATAAAAATCCGCCCACTCAGCACCAGCTCTTCAAAGTAGGTGAGAAAAAAGGTGAGCAAAAGATTTCTGATATGAAAGCCGTCGTTATCGGCATCGGTTGCGATGATGATCTTATTATAGCGGAGGCTTTCAAGGCTGTTTTCGATACCGAGCGCCATCATCATATTGTAGAGCTCCGCATTTTTGTAGATGGCGGCCCGTTTTTTGCCGTGCATATTTTCGGGCTTACCGCGCAGCGAAAAAAGCGCTTGCGTAAGGACGTCGCGGCTCGAAACCATTGAACCCGAAGCCGAGTCTCCCTCGGTAATAAAAATCATCGACTCATTGCCGTACTGCTTATCTCCAAGGTGAAACTTGCAGTCTTTCAGTTTCGGGATTTTCATTGCAATTTTTTTTGCGGCAGCCTTCGCTTCTTTTTTAACGCTGTTCAGCTCTGTCCGCAGCCGCTCGTTTGCAAGGATTTTTTCTTCCAGCTTCCGCGCAGCTTCGGCATTTTTTTGCAGCCATTCCACCACAGCGGCCTTGGTACCGTTGACAATCCACGGCCGCACCTCGGTATTACCGAGCTTATTTTTCGTTTGACTTTCGAACACGGGCGCTTGCACCTTAACCGCCACCGCCGCGCAAGTGCCTTCGCGGACATCCTCGCTCTTGTAGTTTTTACGGTAGTATTCGTTAATACCTTTCAGCAAGCCTTCTTTAAAAGCGGAAAGATGCGTGCCTCCGTCCGAGGTATACTGTCCGTTGACAAACGAAAAATAGGTTTCGCCGTAGTTGTTGGTGTGAGTAAAGGCAAATTCGAGCTTTGCTTCCTTAAAGTGAGCAATCGTGTAGAGCGTTTCTTCGCCGATTTCCGCATTGAGTAGATCGAGTAAACCGTTTTCCGATATGTATGAAGCGCCGTTAAAGGTGAGCGTAAGACCGGCGTTCAGATAGGCGTAGTTCCACATCCGTTTTTCGATAAAGTCGAGGTTGAACGTATAGTCGCCGAATATTTCCCTGTCGGGGATAAACTCCACGAGCGTGCCGTTCTTAATCCCTTTTTTGGTATCTCCTTGTTTTTCGTGCTTTAGCACACCCCGCTCAAACACCGCTTCGGCGTATTTCCCGTCGCGGACGGAAACCACTCGGAAATATTCGGAGAGCGCGTTCACCGCCTTGGTACCGACGCCGTTCAAGCCCACCGAAAACTGAAAGACTTCATCATTATACTTCGCACCGGTGTTAATGACCGACACGCATTCTACGACCTTCCCAAGCGGAATACCACGTCCGTAATCCCGCACGGTAACTTTGTTGTCCTTCAGCAGCGCGTCGATGCGGTCGCCGTTCCCCATGATGAACTCATCGATGGAGTTATCGAGCACTTCTTTTAACAGGATGTAAATACCGTCATCGGGGTTCGAGCCGTTTCCAAGCCGGCCGATATACATACCGGTGCGAAGCCTGATATGCTCCAATGAGCTAAGCGTCTTTATTTTCGATTCATCATACGTATTCTTTGCAGCCATGTTGTTTTAAATTCCTTCCATAAAAAGTCAAGAAGAAAGTTTCAACTTTCGATTGACTTTTTACGCATGTTCGCAACGAAGTGAGAACATGCAGATGATATACAAGTTTGCGATTAAGCAAACTTGAGTAAATAAAAGTCGTGCCATTTGTACGGCTTTTATTTAACACTCCATAAAAAGTTTTTTTAAATTGAAGTCAGAACGGTGAGCGGCGGAAGTCCTAAGTTGTCTGCCGTTTGCCGGAGCGCAGCGTCGGAGCAGATTACCGCAGCGGTGCCGCCGGATATACCTTCCGCCGTCGTTGCCGAAAGCGCGGCGCTTCCCGATACGCTTGCGGCGAGCCGCTCGGCAAGCCGGTTCATGCGTTCCCGTGTACAAGAGATAATACCTTCGATTGTTTGCATCCGCGCCTGATGGGTTATCCCGCTTAAGAGGCGCGAGAACGCCGCCGCGCTTCTCTGCGCCGGGGTTCTCGGTTGGAGCGCTGTACTGTACGTGCCGGTAATCAAAGCCTCCAGTTCGGAGTCGGTAAGCGGAGCCGCGATGCTTTTTTCGATACAATCCCGTATACTGCGCAAGGATTTGAGTGGCGCAGGGTCGCGGTAGGTAGTCATCGTAAACAGCGCCGTTGCGGAATCGGGATATGCCGAAACGCCGTACGCGCCGCCTTTTACGCGGATTGCCTCCCACAATGCCCCCGTTTCAAGCCACTGGGCATAGACGATAGCAGCGCCGTATTCCGTTTCATCGAACGTAACCGGCAGAAGCTGTGCCGCAAAGCCTACCTGCACGGCGCTGGGAAAGGCCGAAAGCACCGCCGGTTTTTCAAAGGCTTCGGTTCTAAAGCCGTCGGTATTGCGGTGCGGAAAATCAAATCGCAGTAAATGGAAAGTGAGCGCCTTTTTGATAACGCTTATATCGGCGCTCGTACCGCACACCTTCACAATAAGGCCGGAGCGCATCAGTTTCCGGTGTATTTCTTCAAGTTTACGGGCAAGTTCACCGATTGCCGCCGGTTTTTGCTCCAGCGCCGCATACCGCCCGCGCAGAAAACGCAACTGGGGAATCCCCATCCAGAGATTCTCCGCCCGTTTTGAACCGGAATAGGCAGAAGCTGCGTACAGCGCAGTCAACGTATGCCCCGAATATGACGGCAGCGGATCAAGATCGTTTTTCAGCTGGATAAAAACATCCTTCAACCGCTTTTCGTCGGCAAAAGAAATATCGCTAAGATACGAAAAAATTCGGTTTACCGCGGGTTCGATATATTCGGGCAGCATTTTTGAGCGGATAAAAATCCAGTCCCGATCCGCCACATCTTCCGTGCGGAGCTCATTATCGAAAAACACCGCGGCTTCGGATGTCCGGTGCCTGCCTGCGGAAAAGGTAACCGCAGAAAAGCCTCCCGTCAGGTAAGCGAATTCCGCCGCAACGGCATCCCAGCTCTGCGTTTTTGTTCCCATCGAGGAAAGCGCAGACGTATAGAGCGTCAAGTATGTATAGTCCTCCGCTGAAAGCGAATCGACGGGAACTGCGATGTCCATATAGGTGATACCGTTTGTCGGCTGTTCATGGATGATAACGGGAACTTTGCCGAAATATTCGAGGCGTTCGGGTATCGGCGGTTCAACCGGCGGCAGCTCCTCTTTTGAAATATGCGGAATAAGGTTTTGCGCTTGAGAATCCGCCTCAGGATTAATGCCCGTATCCGCATCCGCTTTTTGCCCGCTAACGGTTGCGGCCGTCTGTTCGGCGGAACCCGAATGGTGTTCTACGCTGCCGAGGCTTTGCGCCGCTTGGTGCGCTTCTTGAGCAAGCCTCGCATCGATGTTCTCGCAAAAGTGAATGTCCGGCCGTACAGAAACGGTTGTCCGATGGGGATTATCAAGCAGCAGCGTACGGATGAGGTCTTGAGCGTAGTGCGGGTTTTGGGAAAGCCGTTGTTTCAGCCGCTGAAAAGCAGGTATGGAACGGAGCGAAGCCTCCGGCGCAAAACCGTGTATCCAGCCGCGGAGCGCCCGCCGCATCAAAACCAGCGAAAAGGGGCCGCCAGAACGGGTGATTTCTCTGTTATAAAAATCGAGGGAATTGAGCGCGGTTTCAATCAGCTGAGGTTCAAAACCGTTCCGGACAATGTCTTCAAGGCCGGAAAGGATGAAGGCTTCAAACTGCCCTTCCGCACTTTTATCGATATCTGCAAGACCGAGCGTAAAGCAGATATTTTTCAGGTCTGCCTGCCCGCCGTTGTACGGATACACATCCTCGGCAAAGGGGCAGTCGAGCAGTTTTTTTTGCAAGGGCGCTCCGTCATGTCCCAACAACAACTCCTCCAAAAACATACAGTCCATCAGCCGGTCGATGTCGGCGCTTTCGGGCAGCAACCAATTCATCGTTACCGTGAGCTTGTCGGGATTTTTTCCTTCTCCTGCGGGCGCCGTTGCCGAAAACACGCGAGGTGTGGGATAGGGCGTAATAGCCGGAATGAGCGGCGGCTTTTCCGCCGGTTCAAAAAACCGCAAGAAGCGTTCCTGCAAAAAGGCAAGCTGTTTTTCGGTTTCGATGTTACCGTACAAAAAGACCTTGCAGTTTACCGGATGATAGTATTTTTTATGGAAGGCGCAAAAGTCCTCATAGCTGAGCTTGACGATATCGGGCGGAAAGCCGCCTGAATCGTGCGCATACACCGTCCCCTGCAAGAGAGAATGCCGCAGCTCACGGTCAACAGCAGAATCGAAATCCGCATACGCGCCGCGCATCTCATTTAACACCACGCCGGAAAAGTACGGGTTTCCTTTTTCATCTCGTTCGAGCCGATGACCTTCTTGTTCAAAGGTTTCCCGTTTGAGCAGCGGAAAAAACACCGCATCGCCGTACACCGACATCAAATTAAAATAATCTTTTTCGAGGGTGCTCGACGCAGGGTACACAGTCTTATCGGGGAATGTCATCGCATTCAAAAACGTTTTAACGCTCTGCTTGGAAAGGATTAAAAAAGGATCTTTCAACGGATAATTTTTTGAACCGCAGAGTACCGAATGTTCCAGAATATGCGCAACGCCCGAACTGTTTTCAGGCGGGGTCATAAAAGCAAACGCAAATAAATTTTCGCTGTCATCGTTATGAATATGATAAACTTCAAGTCCGGTTTCGCAATGCTGCGCAAGAATACCCTCTGCCTGCATTTCGTCAAGCGCTGTTTTTGAAATAATTTTAAACCCGTGGATTAGGTTATCCATACGTCATCTCCGTCCTTTCCGAATAAGAGTAGCTCGCCGTCTTCCCAGCTTTTCCGCAATTCCTGTAAAAAACGATTGGTAACTTCGCGGCATTCCCGCACGGAAACGGGGTTCGACGCCTGATCGTCAAGGATAAACTGCTGTCTGTTTTTAGAAATGTTATCGAGGATTTTTTTGACAAAGACTTCCGGTTTATAAGAAATCAATGCGGCAATTACTGAGGTTTCCATACCGGATAATTTTTTCTGTAAAAAGCGGTCGTCCGCAATGAGCACATCTTCAAAAGTAAAAAGCCGTTCGCGGATATTTTGTTCAAGTTCGGGATTGGCTTCTGCGATGTTCTGTAAAATAAACTGTTCCGTTTCGGAATCGCTGCGCCGTAAAATAGCGGCAAGTACCGCGCGTCCGTCAATCGCTTCGGTAGTCGAGCCTGTCCGTATACGGGTAAACTTTTCGCGCATCGAAGTGCTTACCGTCTGCAAAATTTCAGGACTGATGGTTTTAAGCCGCGCGAGGCGGAGCACGATGTCTTTCTTTTCCGCATCGTTTAAGCCGGTTATATACGCAGCCGCAATCTTAGGTTCCAACTGCGAAAGCACGAGCGCCTGTGTTGCAGGCATTTCGTCCGCTAAGAGCCGCTTGAGCTTTTCTCCGTCGATACCGTCCAAAAAATCGAACGGCCGTTCGGCAGCAGGCGGTATTGCCCGCTCGATAATCTCCCGCGCTTTTTCCCCGCCGAAAGCCGCCGTCAGAATCCCTTGAGCGGTTTCCACGCCGCCGACGGAATTCTTCGCTTCGTTATAAAGCGCCGTAAATTCGCTTAAAATATAGGCGGCTTCGTCCTTATCGACATAGCGGATGGTCAGCATTTCCGCTACTACTTTTTCGATTTGCTCGCGGGTGAGCTTTTGCAGTACCTTTGCCGCCTGCGCCTCTCCGATTAAATATAAAAACTTTGCAACGCGGCGGTATGGACTCTCTTTTTGATCACCCTCACGCGATACCTTTATTAATCCGCGCCGCTGTATCTCACTTTCCAGATCACTCATACTGTCTCCCAATATAATGGAAAAACAGCCGAGTATCAACATACTGCATTTTTGACATACGATGCAACTGCACCGCATGTTTTTTGAATACCTTCACAGAATAAATAAATGTGTATCGCCCTTCCCGAAAAGTATCCATACATCCTAATAGCAAAGGAAAAAAGATACCTACACTTTAAACTTACCGACTTCTATCGCAAGATTTTGAATACTCGCTTTATTTTTCTGGGTGATCTCGTTGACCTCCTGTACGGCATTGTTAATCTGCACCGCACCTGCAGCCATTTCGTTCATGCTCTCGGTGATGATGCGTGTTAAATCATCGAGCTTGCGCATTTCTTCGGCAACTCCTTCACCTCCTTTCAGCATTTCTTCCGAGCCAGCCAGTACTTCAGTCGTTACCGTGTTGATGTTCTTGATGGCAATAAGAACATCATTACTGCCGTTTTCCTGCTCGTGCATTGCTTCGGTCAGGTGAGCACTCATCGACTTGACTTGCTCGGCCAAATTAAAGATGGTGTTGAACTTTTCTTCAACGGTTTTTGACGAGGAAGAAAGCATTTCGATTTCTCCTGATAAGGTCTTTAGTGTCGCCGTAATGGTTTTTCCCTGCGTTGCAGAATCTTCTGCAAGTTTGCGGATTTCATCGGCAACAACGGCAAACCCCTTACCGGCTTCCCCCGCATGAGCTGCCTCGATCGCGGCATTCATCGCCAAGAGGTTTGTTTGACTGGCAATGTGCTGGATAACGCTTGATGCTTCCATCAGCGAGCCCGACTCCTCGGCGATTTTCTGTGTGACGCTATTCGAGGTAATGAGTGTTGCCTTACCGTCGCCCGTTGCGGTGGTCAGCTCTTTGATGGCTGCATCGGTTTTGCTGAGTGTCTGTCCGATTGAGGCGATATTCGAAGCCATCTGTTCGATGGAGGCGGAAGACTTGGCGACGCTTGCGGTTTGTATTTCGATGCTGTTGTTCAACTGCTTAATCGTGCGGACAATTTCCTCGATGGTAGCGGCCGTTTCGGTAACGCTGGCCGCTTGTGTAAGCGCCTGCTGTTTGACACCATCAATGTTTACGCTGATTTGGTTTACGGCACTGGCCGTTTCGGTCATATTTGAAGCGAGCTCATTCCCGATATCTTCCATCGTATGTGAGTTCGTACCAACGTTTTGTATCGATGAGCCGATCTTCGAAATAGTTTGATTAAAGTATTTTGACATATCAGCGATCTCGTCGTTGCCACGTACGGGTAGACGCACTGTCAAATCACCCTCACCTTGCGCAATATTTTTAAGGGCGACAACGGCCGAATTCAGTGCTTTTGTAATATGAAATACAAACACCAAAGAGATAATTAAAAAGATTATTAATAGTGTGAAACCGATGACCAATATAGATTGTAATATCTGATAAAATTCAGAAAAAACCTCATTTTCCTGCATCAGCGCTATTAGCTTCCAATTTAAACCATCAATAGTGTACACTTCAGCCAGCCATTTTTTATTATCTATGTTTACAGTCATGCTTCCCGAATCAGCTGCTGCAAATTGTGCAAAAGCGGGAACGTTTGTATCTTCTATTTTTTTGAAATTAAAAGAATCGTCTTTCGGATCGGCCAATATTGTTCCATCTCCTTGTACCAGCATGATATAACCTGTTTTTCCTATTGCCAGTGCTTTTAACATTTCGGTCAGTGTTTGTAATGTCACTTCTATACTGACATTGCCGATATGTTCATTTTGAAAAGAAAAAACTCCCTGTGAAAGACAAATAACCGTATCGCCTGCTGTGGAACGATAAGCCTCCGTAATGATCGGGTTTTCGGGAGTTTTTGAGGCAGCTTCATACCAAGGCCGTTTTCTCGGATCATAACCGCCTGAAAGCGCTTTGTCACACGTTGATGTATAGCCGCCCCACTTAGTTCCCATAAACACACACATATAATACGGATAGCTTTTATGAATATTTTTGAATAAATTAAATACAGCTGTTTCCGTTGCGCTTTTTTCTATGGTATTGATATCGGATACTTCAGTCTTTGATATATATTCGTTAAAAGAAGTATCAGCATTCCGCACAGCTGAGTGACTGGATAGCATACGTAACATGTATTTTGTATTATCGAAAAATAAATTGATATCATATTCTATTAATTTGATATTTTGTTGCATGTTTTTATGAAATCGCTCCCGATCTGTTTTCCGAATTTGAAAACCGATAATGGTAATAATAAAAAAAATAAGCGTTATAATAAAAACAGCAAAAATCGAAATGAGTTTATAACGGATTGAAAATCGTTTTTTCATTTGTGTTACTCCTATAAGTTGCTTTTTATTCGTGCGAAAGCTTTAATACTTGCCGTTTCTCAGTGCACTCTGCATCGAAGGTATTTCGTTGAGGGTGTTTATCATGATGAGGATTTCCGGTAGCGGTATGGATGCTATCGTTTGGGGAAGTACAGCCTTATACATCCCTGCACTACGGTTTTGCTTTTGCATAGAACCACTGACCTCCTGTCAGAGAGGTAAAATCACTTCTGCGTATAATGACGGACGGGGATGTATGGTAGAAAAAAGAATTTAAGGAGGTATGCTTTTAACACTGTGACGAAGTAAACATCTGTGTATGTCTAAGAGTTGCGGGGGGGGGGGGGGTATCAATAAATCAGTATATGAACATAAACCGATATATAATAATCCTATTATTGGATATTTTTCCATACTCAGCCCTCTTTTACTCCATATTTAAAGTATTCTGCTATAGTAATGTAATAATTATAAACCGATAGAGAAAAGATTGTCAAGAAATTGGTATCAACAGGGCTTCAGCATGAAAAAAGGATCTGAGCTCTAAAATTATCGTCGTAGATGCAAGCGCGCTTGCCCATACTGAGCGTATCCATTTTAGAGAGCATCTTAATTCTGTTGTAAACAATTCTTCTGATAATAGCTAGGTTTTCTGCTGCATTCCGGTCAACAACAGTACAGGCATCATCAGAAAACAACACATCTAAACACCAATGTAAGTTATTTTCTATCGCCCAATGACTGCGTACTCCCTTTGCAAATTGTTTTACATCTGTAACACTCGTAATGAAATAGCGAATTTCACGGCATTCTTTCCCCTTCCTCGTTACAATGCTTTCAACCATGCCGAATGCAGCAAGGTGCTTCCACACATTACTACCATCAGTATTTCACTTATCGAATGCTTTACTTTCCAGTCTTGCCGACTGTCTTCTACTTGTTCAAATAATATCCCTTCCACCATAACATTACTTTACTATACTTTTCTTTCATGCTGAAGCCCTGTTGTATTGCTGCTATCATATTGCATTCAACGATAAAACATTCTATAATCAGCTTTATGTCTGAGACTGTCGACTGGGAAGAGAAAAGGTATCGGGATATTTTTGATGACGAAACACGCCTTCTTGTTAGGCGGAGAGCTGCCGATGCAAGCTGCAGTATCGAGGATATACAAGGGATTCTTGATTCGCTCTATGTCTTGGATGGTAATAATGCTACAGGACGGAGTTCCGTGCAGCAAATCGCGCTTTCCGCAACCATCGCCGCTTATGAAGCCTTTATTCATCAATGGCAAAAAGAATTAACCGTTTAATACGATAATATAGAGGTTCCTTTTATGACCGTAACTCTAAAAAAAATATATATTTGTGTAGCGGGATTATTCCTGCTCGTGAGTGGTTGCTCCATTAAACGTATGGCCTTTAACGGTATCGCGAATACGCTTGCCCCCTTTCCTGCGCCGAAAAGCGGTGCCTCAGGCGGAATTGACGCAGCGGCTGCGCTTACCGGTGAAGATGATGTAAAGCTGGTTTCGGAGGTATTTCCGACGGTATTAAAAACGTATGAGATACTGCATCTCAGTAATCCGCAACATCGCGGTTTGGCTGTTATGTCCGGTTCTCTCTATATTATGTATGCAAACGCTTTTGTTCAAACACCTGCCGACTATATTCCCGAAACTCAATTTCAAAAAAAGAATCTTGAGTATTTGCGGGCAAAAAAATTTTACCTTCGCGGAGCCGATTATGTGATGCAATCACTCGATGGCGCTTATAAGGGTTTTGCTGAAGCGATGGCGCATTATACAGACGATAAAGGTACCCATTTTCTTACCCGCTGCAGAGCCGCTGATGTTGAATCACTGTATTGGGCCGGCTGCGGTATACTTGGGGCATTCTCGCTTGATCCGATGGATACCAATGCGCTTGCTGCAGTTCCGGGTGCCGTAGCGATGCTCGAGCGGGCAGCGGAACTATATCCGACGTTTAACGACGGCGCTATTTGGGAAACGCTTACGGCTTTTTATGCTGCCGCACCTGAATCCTTGGGTGGCGGCGCGGATAAGGCGCAAGAGGCGTATCGTAAAACATTGGAGTTGAGCAGCGGGCAGCGACCGTCGGTGTATGTCCTGTATGCGCAGTCGTTTTGTGTTCCTGCACAGGACAGCGCCGGTTTTGATGAGGCTTTACGCAAAGCATTGGAAATTGATCCGAAAACGCAGCCGAGTAATAAACTCACCATTACCCTCAGCCAAACAAAAGCACGCTGGTTACAAAAAATGAAAGGTGATTATTTCCTAGGCGATTAGTTTATCTTTGCATCAGTTATATTCAGTTATATAAGGAGAAGATACTGTGAGAAAATTTTTGACGCTGTTTGTTGCCCTGTTTATTGCTTCAATGACTCTTGTCAACGCTGAAGAAATCGTACTAAAGATAGCAACCGTTGCTCCTTCCCGTTCTCCGTGGGATATTGAACTTAAAAAAGTTGCCGAAGAATGGAACCGCATTACCGACGGGCAGGTAACGGTAAAAATTTATAACATGACAACTCTCGGTGGAGAAAAGGCGGGCATCCAAAAGCTCAAAGCAGCGCGTCCCGGGCAGCAAGCTCCTTTGGATGGGGCAATCTTTACGATGATCGGTTTACATGAATTGGTGCCCGATGCGTATATCTATACGCTTGCACTTCCTTTTTTGCTTCAAAATCAGCAAGAGCTTGACAAAGCGCTCAGCGTATACGGCAATAAAATAGAATCGAGAATTAATGCTGCCGGTTATGAGTTGATTGCATGGTCGAATGTCGGGTGGCTTTCTTTTTATACAAAGGAGCCGTATAAAACTCTCGGGGAATTAAAAAAGATAAAATTGGCAGTCGCCGGTTTGGATAGCCCTATTTTAAGTGATAGTTTTAAACTGAGCGGTTTTAATGTCGTTGATGTTGCAAGTCAAAAATTCTCTCAAATGCTAAAGAGTAAAAACGGTATCAGCGGTTTCTTTGCAGTGCATCTTTTAACTTATGCAGGAGGGTATTACAAGGATATCAGCTACGCACTTGATACGAAATTATGTCCTATCATGGCGGGTTTTGTTATTTCCAAGGCTTCGTGGGATAAGATTCCTAAGAAGTACCATGCCGCTATGAAGGAGGCAATGGAAAAAGCTCGTAAACGGCTCAACGACGCGCTTGACGATTCTGATGCCGACTGTGTCCGTAAAATGGAAGCAAGCGGTGTTACGATGATTCATCTTTCTAAAGATGAGCTGAAAAAATGGGAAGCAGAATTCAGTATGAATATTAGCGATATCCATCGGGCTTTTCCGAATGCATTTGATATGGATATGTATCAAAATATCCAAAAACTCATTGCTCCGATGCGTAAATAGCTGTGCGATAACAATATGAGAAAGATTGTCAACGTATTTGTACTTTTTCTGGTCGGTATATTAATCACATTACCGATCGTATTTTTTCTCATTAACGATATCGGCGGTATTCCGGTGTTGGACGGGGAGCGGGTGATCATCCATGCCGTTTTTATTTTTGCGTGTTTTGCAGGTATGATTACCAGTGCAGATCACAAACAGTTGAATATCGAGGTCTTTAACCTTAAACTGTCCGCTCGACTGAAAAGCATTGTTAGCCAAATCAATAACGGTATAACGACAGCCGTCCTTACGGCAATCTTTTTTGCCTGTTTTCCGAATATCTTAGTCGTAATAGACCCTGCCGATCTTGTGTGGGGAATACCGGTACGGTTTATCTTCGCTGCGCTGCCGCTCATGTTTTTTGCGCAGCTCTTTTTGTGTTTCAAAAAGAGCGGAGCGCTTATATCCTCTTTGGTAGGGCTTATTTTCGGTTTATTCATCAGCTGCGGTTCGATTGCCGTTATTCTTTATGCGCTTTTAGGCAGGGATAGCCCGTTTCTTACCGTGAGCGCCTCCCTCTGGCAATCTTTCAGCGCTCCGTTAATGATACCCCTTATGCTTGTGTTGATTGCTGCGGGGCTTTTCGGGTTACCGCTTTTTATCGTATTGCTCGGGATTACCTATACGGCATTCAGCCAAGGCGGCGGATATGTCGATGTGATTCCGCTGGAAATGTATCATATTTTAACGGATACCAGCATTGCAGCAATCCCTCTTTTTACCATTGCAGGGTGCCTGCTGGCGGAAGGGAGCGCCGGTAAGCGGCTAATGGAACTTGTTCGCGGTACTGTCGGTTGGATTAGAGGCGGAGTAATTATCGCTTCCGTACTCGTTCTTACCTTTTTTACTACTTTTACCGGTGCATCGGGCGTAACTATTTTAGCGCTCGGCCCGCTTATCAGTGTTATTTTAACCGGGAATGGTTATTCGAAAGATGAATCCGAATCGCTTATTACCGCTTCCGGTTCTCTCGGTATCCTCTTTCCTCCCAGTATGGCAATTATTATCTTCGGCGTAACCAACATCATGACCATTGATATCTTCGATGTATTTAAAGGGGCGATCTTCCCTGGGATATTGCTTACGCTGTCGATGATCGTTATCGGTGTAATACGAGACCATTCAAAAACACGGATACCGTTTTCTTTGACTGTATTAAAAAACGCTTTCTTCGGTAGTTTTTTCGAATTGTTATTGCCGGTGTTTATTATCATTCTTTATTTTTCCGGCCTTTTTTCGCTCCTGCAAACGGCTGCGTTTACCGTGCTTTATACCTGTGTATTGGAAGTTATTATCCGTAGGGATTTTTCATGGAAGACGGCTGCCGCTTATATATTGAAAAGTATTCCCATCGCAGGAGGTGTACTGATTATCATTGGCGCAGCAAAAGGGCTAGCTTATTATTTAATCGATGCAAACATACCATCGGTTTTGACGGATATTGTGCAGACGTATATCCACTCAAAATATGTGTTTTTGCTATTGCTGAATGTGTTGTTGATTTTTGTCGGCTGCATTATGGATTTATATTCCGCTATTTTGGTTGTGTCTCCGCTCATTATGCCGATCGCCGAATCCTTCGGAATCCACCCCATACATACCGGCGTCATTTTTTTGATGAATTTAGCGCTTGGGTTTTTAACGCCTCCGATCGGAATGGACTTGTTTATTGCAAGTTATACGTTTAATAAGCCTGTTATCAAAATAGTAAAGAATATTCTTCCCTTTCTCGGCGTTCAAAGTATTATTTTACTGCTGGTTACCTATATTCCGTGGCTGACTACCGCTTTGCTTCAATAAACTGTTTGTTTGGCAAGGCTGTTATCGAACAGGTTTAGTAGCCGGAACAGCGGGTTTGGAGCCGCGCTTTCCCACTGCTCGTGTTCCTTGTTTTGCAACGGTATTTTGCCGTGCAGATCCGCGCGGCCGACGTTTGGACGGCTCTTTTGCTTTGGCGGTACCGGTAAGTCGTATATCCAAGCCGCCTTTTCGAAGGCAGTATTTTACCGCATATTCAAGCTCTGTCCGCTGCGGGTTCATCGGCAAGACAAAATGGCGACACTCGGCATATACCGCCTTATAAACAGCCCGCGGTTCTCCTTCCCAGTCGGTAATCAGCTGTAAAAAATTACGGATGAGGTAAACAAGCGCCTGTCCTTGCCTCTGAATCTTGTGCTCTGCAATTAATCCGTCCAGCTCTTGCATGCTTGCAAAATAATGTTCGGAAAAATGAGGCGAATCCTCGATAAATGAGAAAGCCAAAGGCTGTAAATAGAGGAAAAGGCGATAATGCAGAAGTGTTTTAAAAATGTCCGCCGCATGCCCGCTCATTAGTATTTTGCCTATCTCTTCGGTTAAGCGGGAAGGGGATACATATTCGAGGAGCGGCGCATCACGGTGAATTCGACAGCGAAGAAGCAGCGGGATTGCGGCACCGGTGATAGTCGCGTATTTGACGGCACGAATCATCCGTACCGGATCTTCTGCGAAAATGTGAGAAAGCTCGATAATCGGGCGCAGCCGCTTTTTTCGGATATCTTCCACGCCGCCGACATAATCGACGATGATATTTTTTATCGGATCGTAGTAGAGCGCATTTAATGTAAAGTCGCGGCGCCGCACATCTTCGTCGATAGTGCCGAAGCTGTTTCCGACCGATCCCTCCTCCAGTGATCGAAAGGTGGAAACTTCATATATTTTAGGACCGTAAAAAACATGCACCAATCGGAATCGCTTTCCGATGAGCCGGGAGTTTTTAAAAATTTTACGGATACGAGCGGGTTCTGCCGATGTTGCGATATCGAAGTCCTTCGGTGTTTTTCCGATCAGCAAATCGCGAACAGCGCCGCCGACAATGTAGGCCTCATAACCTGCATTATGTAATCCATTGATAATACGGATCGCTTCGCCGTCTACCTTACGGGGATCGATGGAATGTTCCGTTGCCGTATATATAAGCGCCTTTGACAGTTTTTTATTCGTATTATTTCGAGTATATCTTACTAACATTACAGCGAGATATTGTGCCGTGAATTTCCGATTCTGTCAATCTTGCATTGACGGGTCTGCATCAATGGGGATGACCTTAAAGTGCGAATTTCCATTTGACATTATAGCTATATCGTTTTATCCTAATAATGATTACTAATATATAAATTGGGGATACCTAAAAGCTAACCGAGTTTTTAGAGATACCCAATCGTCTAAGAATAACCGATTCTTGGAAACGATTCAGTATGAGTAATCGGCATAATAAGGATGAAAAAAGTATGATAACAGGAACAAAAGAGACGGAAGAGTTGAATACCGCTTGGGTACAATGGGATAAAAGACTGGAGCTTGGTATTCCGCGAATTGATTGTCAGCATCGTAAGTTGGTGGCAATGTGCAATGAGCTGCGCGAAGCGCTGATGAACCGCCAAAAACGGAGTAAGGACGAATGGTTGGTAACCGTAGGCAATGTACTGCGGCAAGCGGTTAGCTATACCAAAACACACTTTACCGATGAAGAGAAATTGATGAAAGCATGCGGTTTTTCCGGCTACGAAGCTCATAAGCAGCGACACAAGGAGTTTGTCCAAACAATTACACAGGTATTGATGGGTTTTGACGAAATGACTTTGACGCTCGGTTTTGATTTTGCCGACTACCTTAGGGATTGGATACTTTCGCATATCGCCTGCGAAGATAAGCAGTACTGTCCGGTTATGCGCTCCTTTTATCGTGCATTGCAGGAATACAGCCAACGGAATCATACGATCGGTACAAATAGTGGAAACCAGCCTTAGATTAGACCCTTCGCACAAAAATATTTGGGAGTTTCTGAAAATCTAACCGAGTTTTTTGCAGATACCCATTTATATATTGGCGATTCAAGGGGGAATATGCTAATATAAAGTATCGATATATGGAAGGTTTATGAGATCACCCGTCAAAGCTCTTGAACAGACAATTCCGCCTCGCGATACCCAGCTCGGCGCCGTGTATGATGCCGCCGCTCAAAGCTGCCGTTTTTCTTTATGGGCGCCGACTTCCCGCGATGTGTCGGTAAACCTCTATCAAAACGCCGGTGATTCAACGCCTGCTTTTACGGTTCCGCTTCAGTATGACGATGCAACCGGCCTGTGGTGCGGCATCTTTGCGGAGCGGGATCCGGAACAGTTCTTTTATGATTACACGCTGACAAATGAAGCGGGAACGCATACTGTGCTTGATCCGTACAGCCTCTCGATGGCTGCTTGTACCGGCAGCGACGGTATCGGACGGGGCGCTATTATCAACCTGCAAAAAGAAACACTCAAACCGGAGCGGGAATATCCGTATATCGCCTTGCAAAAACGGGAGGATGCGATTATTTACGAAGTGTCCGTCCGCGATTTTACCGCAAGCCCCGACTCCGGCGTTAGAAATATCCCCGGCACGTATAAAGCCTTTATCGAAAAAATTCCCTACTTACGCGAACTGGGCATTACGCATATTCAGCTGATGCCGGTGCTGAACTTTTACTACACGGACGAGACAAACCAGCAGTATGAAGATGCCGGTACGGTACATAACAACAACTACAACTGGGGCTACGACCCGCATAACTATTTTACGCCCGAAGGCTGGTATGCAAGCGAGCCTGAAAATCCCGAAAGCCGTGTACGCGAATTGCGGGAGCTGATCAACGAGTGCCATCGGGCGGGACTCGGTGTAGTGCTCGACGTGGTGTATAATCATGTTGCGCACACCGATCTTTTCGACGCGATTGTTCCGGGCTATTACTTTCGGACAAATCCCGACGGCAGCTATACCAACGGCTCGTGCTGCGGGAACGATATTGCCTCGGAGCGGCCGATGGCACGAAAGCTTATTGTCGATTCGGCTGTACACTGGGTGAAAAACTATAAGGTTGACGGTCTCCGGTTTGATCTGATGGGACTGCTCGATACCGAGACGGTGCTGGAGGCGTACAACTGCTGCAGGAAGCTTAATCCGTCGGTACTGTTCATCGGGGAAGGCTGGAAGCTGTATAACGGAGCAGAAGGTACCGTCGGTATGGATCAGCGGTACATGACCGAAACCGACAGCGTTGCCGTCTTTAACGACGAATTCCGCGATTTGGTAAAAGCAGGCGGTATGAATGAGGAAGGCAAAGGCTTTTTGACCGGCGGCAACGTCGATCTTAAACAGCTCTTTTGCAACTGTATCGGTTTACCTCAGTGCAATTACACCGCCGACAGCCCGGGTGATAACGTGCAGTACCTTGTTTGCCACGACGGACTTACGCTGCACGACTGCATCGCCCATAATGCAGGGCTTGATGAACGTATCCCCTCGCAACGGCAGGAGCTGATTGCCCGTATCAAACTCGGCAACGCGCTGGCGCTTACCTGTCAAGGGATCGCATTCTTACACGCCGGACAGGAGCGGGGTCGTACCAAGCCGAATGTGCACGGAGCGGCGGAAGAATGTATCGGTGCTTTTGTCCGCAACAGCTATGACGCTTCGGACAGCGTTAACCGTATTGTATGGACGCTCGATGAGGATTACGCCGAGCTGCTCGCATACACGCGCGGGCTTATCGCGTTGCGGAAACGGTTTGACGTGTTTAGAATAGGAAATGCAGGACGTATCGCGCAAGCCGCCGCGTTTTTGCCCGCAGAAGATGCCGTGTGTGCCGCATCGGGTGATTGCAGCGGTAACCGATGTGCCGTAAAAAGTGATGACGGAGCATTGTCCGAAACGGAGCAGCAGTACGGGCAGGCATTCGGGTACACACTTGACTGGACGGATGGTACGTGGTTTTTGTTGTTTAATGCGGCGGGAACGGAACAATGCTTTGCGCTCGGCGGCACATTACAAAAGCCTGTGGTTTTTGTCGATGGAGCGGCGGCATCGCCGGACGGTATCACACATCCGTCCGGTATACGATTTGAGCAAAAACGGATCATACTAGATCCGTACACTGCGGCTATTGTTCGCAGTGAATAGACCTGTTCGATAACTTCGTTGTCGAACAGGTCGGCGAGTTCTAAATTGTACAAATAGCACGATTTAGAACATCGCGTTTCAAGGTAACCTGTTCAGAAACGGAAGTTTCCGAATAGGTTTAGTAGATTTTTTTCATAACAGACTGGAGGTGTTATATGAAAAAAGCAATTATAGGGCTTTCTGCCTGTGTATCTTTGGTGCTTCTTCTTGCTCTTACGGGGTGCGGCGGAGGTTCCGAGAAGAAGGACGATAAAGCCGGCGCTATGAAAGGCGAAACGGTTACCATCAAAATATGGGAATCCGAAGGCCCCGAAAAAGATTTTATGCTGTTCGCTGCGGAAGAATACAAGAAAACGCATCCGAACGTATCCTTTGTGTATGAACCGGTTCAGTCGACCGATGCGCGCACAAAGATTGAAATGGACGGCCCCGCTGGTGTAGGCGCAGATATCTTTGTTGCACCGCACGACCATATCGGCGCCCTTGTCGCAGGCGGTCATATTCTCCCCTTCGACGATGCGTCCGTCCTCGACAACTTTATCCCCGCTGCATTGACATCCGCCGCGTATGAGGGAAAAAACTACGGGTATCCGCTCGCAATCGAAACCTACGCATTGTTCTATAATAAAGACCTTTTACCGGAAGCCCCCAAGACATGGGACGCGGTGGAAACGTTTGCAAAGACATGGAACGATAAAGCTCAAAATAAATATGCATTGGTCTGGGGTGTCGGAAACGCATACTTTAACTACATCTTTATGAGCGGCTTCGGCGCACCGCTTTTCGGCCCGAACGGCGATGACCCCAAACAGCATAACGTCAATAGCCCCAATGCTATTACCGGCTTAACCTATTTCCAGAGCCTGCGCAAGAAAATGCTCGATGTTCCGTCAGGCGATATTACCGATGATTTCTGCAATTCCTCGTTTACGGAAGGTAAAGCCGCGATGATTATTACCGGCCCGTGGAAGATCTCCGATTTTTCAAAAACAGGCCTTAACTACGGTATTGCACCCATTCCGGTATTCCCCGGCATGACCAATCCTCCGGCATCATTCTCCGGTCTCCGCTTGGCCTTTGTCAGCGCCTACAGTGATCATCCGGCGGAAGCGCAGGATTTTGCAAAATTCCTTACCTCAAAGCCGATATTGGAAAAACGGTATGAAATGACCAAACAAATTCCGCCCCGCTCCGATATCACCATCAGCGATCCGTTAAGTCAAGGTATTTTAGCACAGGCGCAATACGCAACACCGATGCCCACCATTCCCGAAATGGGCAAATACTGGTCTGCAATGAATGCAACTTTTGCGAATATCTGGGACGGCGGCAATGTTACGGAAAAACTGAATGCTGCTGCGGCTACAATGGAGTCGATACAATAGGGTATTTCTAAAAACTCACGTTTTTAGAGGTTCCCAAACGGTATCTTTTAAAACCCGATTCACAGTCTGCAAAGCGGATTGCGAATCGGGTTTTTGGACAGTTTTCTTGGATATAGGTGCTTGGTATGCAGTTTTCTGCAATAGAACATCGCAGTATGGATAATTTTTGTTATCCGCTCAATGAAAATGAACTTATGATCGGCATTAAAACCGGCAGCGACATACGGCGTGTATTTATTGTATACGGAGATCCGTTCGACGGTTCGGTAACACCGGACGGATGGGTATGGGAAGGCAAACGGCAGGAAATCACCCGCAAAAAAGATCTTCCGTATCATACATGGTGGCAAGCAACGGTTATGCTTCCTTATGGACGGTGTAAATACTGCTTTGAACTGCACGGTCAAGATGAAGGCGATGTCCGCTACTGTCTGGAAAACGGGTTTTACACGGCAGATGAGCTTGTTACGCTGCGCCGGATAACCGGTAATTTTCCCGGTTTTGAGTTTCCGTGGCTGGACGGCGCCGAATGCGTCCGCGTACCGGATTGGGTACCCCGCACAGTGTGGTATCAAATTTTTCCCGATCGGTTTTGCAGGGATACCTCCTCGCAGAAACCGAATGATCTGCCGTGGCCTGCTGCCAAGGATGTCGTTACCAACAATGAACACTATGGCGGTACGCTTCGGGGTATAACCGAAAAGCTCGGTTATCTTGCCGATTTGAATATTACCGGCTTATATCTTAATCCGGTTAATGCTTCACCGAGTGTGCATAAGTATGATACATCCGATTATCTGAATATCGATCCTGCATTCGGCAGCGCAGATGATCTGCATACGCTGGTGAAAGAAGCTCATGCGCGCGGTATAAAAGTGATGCTGGACGGCGTCTTTAACCACTGCGGCTGGGACTTTGCACTGTGGCAGGATGTTGTCCGCAACGGAAAAGCCTCGCCGTATTTCGATTGGTTTATCGTACAAGAATGGCCGTTTGAAACCGTTGTAGAACCGGAATGTGAAGCCGTCGCGAGCCGAAGCCGACCGTCCGGTACAAACGGAAAGAGCGGAAAGTACAGTACGTTTGCGTATGTCGATACGATGCCGAAGCTGAATACCAATAATCCTGCCGTCGTCGATTACCTGCTGAACGTATGCGAAACATGGGTGCGCAGTTATGATATTGACGGGCTCCGGCTCGATGTTGCGAATGAGCTTTCGCACACATTTTGCAGGCAGCTTTATCGGCGGATGCGCAGTCTTAAAAAAGACTTTTACCTGCTTGGAGAAATATGGCGCAGTGCCTTGCCGTGGCTGCGCGGCGGCGAGTTGGATTCGGTAATGAATTATCCGCTCGCGCTGTGTTTCTGGAAATTCTTTTACGATAAAACGCTGCCCGCCCTGACTTTGGAGCGGGAAATAAATGCCGTTTTTACCGCCTATCCCGAACCTGTTACCGTAGGCCTGTTTAATCTGCTGGATTCCCATGATACGCCGCGCCTTTTTACCCGCAATGGCGGTGATGCATTCGCCGTATGGCAGCAATACGCCCTGTTGTTGAGCCTGCCCGGTTCGCCGTGTATCTATTACGGCAGCGAGGTTTTGCTTGCAGGCGGAAATGATCCCGATTGCCGCCGTTGTATGCCGTGGCAGGCTATCGAAGCAGGTGAATACGCCGAACCGATGAGCATGATGCGGCAGTTGATTGCTTTGCGCCATACGCATCCGGCAATGACCGCTTCCGGTTACTCATATCTGCATGACGTACCGCTTGCCGAAAGCGAACCGAATAGAATTATTCATTTGCAAAAGTATGCCGAAATGGTAGAACCTGCGGAAACTACGGAGACCGTTGAAACCGTGGGAGTTTCGATTACGCGGAGCATAGACCTCATTCTCAATTGCGGTACGGCTCCGGTATCAATCGCACAGATAATAGATGAAAAAACGCAAGTTTTCGTATCCCTGCGCTGCAGGGATAAAACGGTACAGCCCGGCGGCTTTATCTTTTTTGAACATGGGTAATATATAAGGAGGAGTTTTAATGGCTACAACGACCTTACAAGGCGCCGCCGTTATCGACAAATCAATTATCAAAAAGACGTCAACCGCATCGACGTGCTTTATGGGGCTCGGTCAGATCCTCTATTTAAAGCAATATGTGCGCGGCGCCTTTTTCGCTTTGATGGAATTGGCGGTCTTATTTTTGATCTTTTTTGATCAGACGGTTATGCAGTTCAATGGAAAAGGCCCCATCGTGCGGAGTCTGATCGGCCTTATCACACTCGGAGATGAAAAACCGAATGTCCCTATCAAGATGAAGGATCATTCCATCTTTATGATGATCGGCGGTCTTATTACTGTGCTGTTACTCGTCGTGTTTATCGGCGTATATGTTGCGAACGTGATCACTGCCAAAAAAACGGCGGCCTATATCGTGGAAAAGCAGCGCTATCCGTCTACTGAGGAAGCCCGTAAGAAGTTTGTCGAATCGGCGTTTCCGTATCTCGGACTAAGCCCTGCGATCCTGTTGATGCTGTTTTTCACTGTTTTGCCGCTCATCTTTTCGGCGCTGGTTGCCTTTACGAATTACTCATCGCCCAAGCACATCCCGCCGAACAACCTTGTCGACTGGGTCGGTTTTGAAAACTTTATCACGATGTTCAATTCCAAGCTGGCGAATAGTTGGTTCTCCGCTTTCGGGCGCGTTGCACTGTGGACGGTTATCTGGGCGTTCTTTGCAACTACGACCTGTTATTTTACCGGTATGATCTTTGCGGTTATCCTTGTCGACAAGCGCATCAAGCTGCCGAAATTCTTCCGAACCGTGTTTATCCTGCCGTATGCCATTCCGGTTATGCTGAGCTTGTTCATTTGGGCGAACCTTTTGAACGGAACATTCGGCCCCATCAACCGGTCGCTGATGCAGTTCGGTCTTTTGAGTGAACCGATTAAGTGGCTTTCCGACCCGTTTATGGCAAAGATTACGATGCTGTTGGTCAATATTTGGATCGGCTTTCCGTATAGTATGATATTGATTACCAGCAATATGACGGCCATCCCTGCGGATATTTATGAGGCGGCAACCATTGACGGCGCGAATAAATTGCAGCAATTCTTCCGCATCACCCTTCCGTTGGTACTGTTCCAAACGATGCCTATTCTCATTATGCAGTTTGCCGCCAATATCAACAACTTCGGTGCGGTATTCTTCCTTACTGCCGGCGGTCCGAATCTTGACGACAGTATTCAGACAAAGGCGGGTGCAACCGACCTGTTGATTTCGTGGATTTATAAACTCACGTATGATACGCCGACTTTGTACAACCTTGCCTCGGTACTTTCCATCCTCGTGTTTGTCGTGCTGGTGCCGTTCGCAGTCTATAATTTTACGCATACCAAGGCGTTTAAAGAAGGAGAACTGTAATGAAAAAGCATTCTCTGAGTACCATACTGGTGCTGATTATCCTGTATACCGTCCTTATTTCGACGGTGCTCTTTGTCCTCTATCCCGTTGCCTTTACCGTCGGCGCAGCGTTTACCAAAACCAATTCGTTGGCGGCAACAAGCATTTCTCCTATCCCCAAGGAACCGTCGGTGTATCAGTTTAAACGGCTTTTAACACCCGCGGACAAAATCGTCGAAGGTACAACCGATGTGCGCGGCACCAACTACGTTAAATGGTACGGAAATACCCTCAAGATTGCGGTGTTCAATGTTCTTTTGACCTTGGCTGTCTGCGTAACCGCCGCCTATATCTTTTCCCGTTTTAGGTTTCCGCTGCGGAAGCCGCTGCTCGCTTCTATGATTGTGCTGCAGATGTTCCCAAGTTTTATCGGAATGGTTGCAACGTATGTGCTGCTATGGAAGATAAACGGCTTAAATACCCATTGGGGACTCCTTTTGGTATATGCGGCGGGCAGTGTGCCTTTTAACGTATGGCTGATGAAAGGCTATTTTGATACGGTACCGAAAAGCGTTGAAGAGGCGGCTCATGTCGACGGCGCCGGTTCGTTTACCACATACGTGAAAATTGTACTGCCGATGGTAAAGCCGATGATTATGTTCCTTGCGCTTACCAGCTTTACCGCACCGTGGATGGACTTTATCTTCCCGCGCCTTATTTTGCGCAGCGACGATAAAAAGACCTTAGCGCTCGGCCTTTTCGAGCTGATTAACGGCCGCGCAAACGATAACTTTACGATGTTTGCCGCCGGAGCGCTGCTCGTTGCGGTGCCGTTTACGCTGCTGTTTATGGCAGGGCAGAAATTCCTGCTCAAGTCCCTTGCCGCCGGAGCGGTAAAAGAATAGAAAAGGGCAGGGCAAAGAATTGGCAATGGGTAATTGGTGATGAGTAATTATATTTCCAATTACCCAGTTTAAAACCAGGTAGGGGATATCCGGGGCGCTACTTGTAGAGAGGCGCTATATACTCCTTGATGCGAAATAACGTATACAGCGGAAGGCTCCACACACGGGTAGAGCCAATCACATTACTACCCACATTTTTAAGGGACGTTTTAATCGCTGTCTTAGGTTCGTATCGGGAACAAAACAGCTGGAGACTTTTTGCTTTGGTATTATCCGCAGACTTTACTTCAATAGGGACGACGGCGCCTGCATAATCGGTTAAGAAATCAAGTTCCGCATCAGCCTTTGTCCGCCAAAAATAACTTTCTATGCCCAGACACTTTAGCTGAGTAAGGCAGTAGTTTTCGGTCAGTGCACCTTTGAAATGTATATAAGCGGAATCTCCTTCAAGAATGGTTTTAAAATGGATGTTCGATTTTTTACGGAGCAACCCGACATCGGCCATATATACCTTAAAATAGGTGTTATCCGCCATTCCCGATAAGGGGAGTTCCGGCGTTGGCGTCATATTCAGTTTATAGGCAATACCTGCGTTTACCAACCATTCAAGCGCATCTTCAAGGTCTTTTGAGCGCGCGCTTTTTTTTACGCGGGAAAAAACGAACTTGTTGTTATCCCGCGCTATTTGCGAAGGGATCGCCTCCCAAATCAGCCGTATTTTTGTTGCCGTTTCTGCGGTCGTATGCTTGCCGAAATCTTCCGCATAGCCTTTTAAAATTTGTTCTTGTATTTCTTCTACTTGACGGTAATCATGCGTGTCAATCCACGTTTGCACGGCTTTCGGCATTCCGCCGACGATGTAGTAGTTCTTCAGATATTTTTCCATCGGAACCGTATAAAGTGCAGGCATCTCACAGTCAAGCTCATATTTTCCGATACCGTCTATATATTTCGACCCGCCGTCTGCAATGACAAATTCTTCAAAACTCATCGGATACATTTCAAGCCGGTCAACCTTACCTACCGGAAACGATATTCCTTCTTTACGCAGCGCGACTCCCAGCAGCGAACCCGCTGCTATAATGTGCAGCTCCGGCTTTTCCTCGTAAAAGTATTTAAGCGCCTGTATTGCCCGCGGACAATCTTGAATCTCATCAAAGATAATCAGCGTTCTTTCAGGGAGAATTTTATGTCCATATACGGCGGTTTCAAGTTCATCGATGATTCTTTCAACATTAAAATCGAAATCAAAGATCGACTGCAGCCCCATATTTCCATCAAAATTAAAGTATGCCGTTTCTTCAAATGCCCTTTTACCGAATTCACGGATAAGGTACGTTTTGCCGCATTGCCGGACACCTGTCATCAGCAGGGGTTTGCGATTCTTCTTATTCTTCCAGTTGATTAGTTGATGTAATATCGTACGTTCCATAAATACGGTACCTCTCCGTCAAAGATAGCGTTTTTCGACCGAATATTCAATAAGTTACTGCGTTTTTCGACCGAATAAATGTATTTTTATTGCATTATTAAACCGAATAAGTGCGGTATATACGAAGACGTTGCAGATGACCTCGCTGAAGGTAAATCCCTTGCATTATCTCATTGTTAGCCCTATAATCATAACCATGCCGAGCCGACACACCGCATATCCGCAGTCAAAACCGCCTCCCATAAGCCTTTTGCAAATATGCAGCATATCTGCGTTGTCGCTTCACAAAAAACAGTCCTCGACGTATCAGAACCGCCACGGACGGCGGTGGTTCTGTGCAGTAACACGTTTGCAATGCAAACGTGTAGGTAAACAATGTACAAGGACGTACATTGTTTACCGTGCCTGCGGGTGTTTTTTGTACGCTCCTAGCATCTATACCGCCTATTTGCAAAAGGGGCAAAAGGGGCTTGACACGCCTGCAATCGGCGGCATAATTCTCACAGCTCACAGCTCACAGCTCACAGCTCACAGCTCACAGCTCACAGCTCACAGCTCACAGCTCACAGCTCACAGCTCACAGCTCACAGCTCACAGCTCACAGCTCACAGCTCACAGCGTGAATTATGTCTAAATAATTCTTTATTTTATTTTCATAAACAGCTTCAGTTTTCTTTATCGGTAAGCCCCTAACGATAAAGCAAACGGGTAATTTGAAACTATTAAAATACCGCAGAGGGAACATTACGATAGAGGCGGATACGGCAATCTAAGGAGGTATACTCGCGAGTCAATCGCATCATCATCAGCAGCAGAAAAATAGAACAATCCATTTCAAAATCTTATAATCTATGCTATAATGCAGGCGGTGAGAGGGATTGCTATGGCTACGGTAAATAGAAAATATAAAGACTCGGTATTTGTCGATCTATTCAGTGACGATGAAAAAGCAAAAGAAAGATTCTTATCTCTTTACAATGCTTTGCATCATACCAATTTACCGCTTTCATGTCCGGTAGAAAATATAAGGCTTGATAACATCATATATATGAACATTATCAACGATGTTTCTTGTCTTGTAGACGATAAAATTATTGTTCTTGCTGAACATCAATCTACCGTAAATGAAAATATGCCATTACGTTTTCTACAATACATAGCAAGACTGTATGAAAAGTTACAAATACCGGCAGACAGGTACTTAAGAAAGTTATCAAAAATACCGACACCGGAGTTTTACGTCTTTTACAATGGGCGGGAAGATTATCCTGAAACGACAGTTCTAAAACTGTCGGATGCTTTTATTACCAAACCTGAGCAGGTTCCGCTGGAGCTGAAGGTACAGGTACTGAATATAAATAGTGGTAAAGGCGGCAAAATACTAAAGACATGTAAAACCTTAGATGAATACAGTCTTTTTGTAGAAGAGGTACGCATTCAAACACAACTCGACCCTGAAAATGGTTTTACCAATGCGGTAAAGGTATGTATAGAAAAAGGAATCTTAAGAGAATACTTACAAAGAAAGTCACGGGAGGTAGTTAATATGTTAATAGCCGAATATGACTATGATACCGACATTGCAGTACAGAGAGAAGAAGCAGGCAAAATAGCTCTTGCCAAAGGAATATCTCAAGGTTCTCTGCAAAAAGCACTCGAAACAGCAAGGAACCTTCTTCAATTCGGTTTATCCGTTGAAAATATCGCACAAGCAACCGGCCTTTCTCAAGCGGATGTGGAAGCCCTTAATCATAATTATAAATTATGAATTCATAATTGGTTTCCGCACAGCGGGAAAGCAACCGCTCAAAATAGTTTTGATCCAGTTGCTCCAGGAGTGTTCCCCCCTTAGCTTGGATTAGGATGGGCAGATTCTTAATTATGAATTCCATAATTACCCATTATTTTTTCCCTTGCATTTCCCCGCGTTTGCTTCTATAATAATCCTTATGCCGAGCCGACATACCGCATATCCGCAGTACCAACCGCCTCTCGCTAAAATGCACCCTTTAGTGCCGAGGCACCTGCTTCCTATTAACCTTTTGAAAATATGCGAAGCAGATGCTAGGAGCCTAGCCGAAATAAAGCGGAGACACGCCCAAAAACGGACATCCGTGTCCATTTTTGGGCTGCAAGTTTGCAAGCAAACTTGTTACAGCGTGGAACAACCGCCATCCTTGGCGGTTCTTATACGTCGAGCATTTTCAGCAGCGGCACGGATGCCGCTGGTTTATATCAGAAGTGATGTTTCGGCTGCTGCCGAAACTCACAGTCAAAACTATACAAGGATGTATAGTTTTGGCGATGCGACAACGCAGATGCCCGCATATTTGCAAAAGGGGCTTGACACGCGCATAATCGGCGGCATAATTTTCACAGCTCACAGCTCACAGCTCACAGCTCACAGCTCACAGCTCACAGCTCACAGCTCACAGCTCACAGCTTGAACTTTATTTAGATAACTTTTTATCTACTTTTCATAGACACTACTATCTTTTCTCACTTTACACGCAAAAACAAACCGCAAAGTACGTTATCTATTCCAAAGATTCCGCAATACATCTTGTCCCCACTCAATTATTAATTATGAATTATGAATTCATAATTAGTTATAAATTCCACTCCGTCTTGTCCCGCAATTCACGGCAGGCGGTTTGGTTCGATACCGGATGAAATCAAATCAGAATTATGAATGCATAATTCTGATTTTCTTTCTTCCTAATTATGAATTTTAGAAACTTAAAGGAGAAACGTATGAAAACCATACATAAAAAGAATACTACATTTTTGAATTTGGCAGCGGCAGCGCTGATGGTTGCTGCTTTGGTACTGGGCTGTAAGCCGAATGTAAGCAACGGAGGCGAAGTACAACCGCCGGTTACAGACGGCTGCACGATAACGATGAGTGCAGGTGCAAACGGTTCTATAACGGCAAGTCCCGTTATTCCTGCCGGGGGCAAGGTAGCAAAAGGCGCCGAAATTACCTTTACCGCGACTGCAAATCCCGGATATCGAGTTGATACGTGGATGGTAACTCCTACAAAGGCGCTTACCGCAGACGGACAGCAGGGAGATGCAATCGCAAAGGTGAAGGTTACAGCAAACACAACAGTAAACGTAACGTTTAAGCCTATAGTATATACGCCGGTCGCATACGCTGACTTGCATAACCATCTCACCACCGCACAGCCTGAAACCAATGGTATCTATTACATCGAGATAACCGGTCTTACGGCGCCAGACGTAACAGGAAACTCCATTAGAGATAGTGCAAGCCCGCTCGGGCAAATACTGAACAGCAACAGACAGAAAAAGGTAGCGCTCAAATTCGGGGCAATAGCAGGCGTTACGGATATGAGCAGTTGCTTTAACGGTTGTACAAGTCTTGTTCAAGTATCCGATATTCCAAATAGTGTTACGGATATGTACAGCTGCTTTAAAGGCTGTACAAAGCTTGAGCACGTACCGAATATCCCTAATAGCGTTACGGATATGCACAGCTGCTTTTACGGCTGTACAAAGCTTGAGCACGTACCGAACATCCCTGATGGTGTTACGGATATGTACAGCTGCTTTGAAGATTGTACAAGCCTGACGTCCGTTACGCTCAAATGCGAGTACCTTGATGGTAAATTTCATTATGCGTTTTACGACTGCAGCCGCTTAAGCACAGGCAGTATTAAAGTTCCAGCGGATTCGTTGGATGACTATAAAGATAATGCAGACAAGATGAAAGCAGAGGCGGAATGGTTTGCAAAGGATGAATAATCCGCTGCACATATAACTAAAAACATCGCAGGGGAACCGTAATAAATAGGGATACGCGGTTGCCCTGCGATTGTCTATAACCGCAACAACGGTACTGCTAATATGCCGTTGTAAGCGAGAACAATATTAAAGGGGTATTTTTATGAGTGATGAAATGATTTGTTTGGAAGAGGAAGCAAATGTTGCAGTAAAGCATGTGTTCCGCGCAGAGCTTTTAAATGCAATCGCAAAGAACGACAAAGGGGCGTTTAAGAAGTGCGTAGAACAGATTGGAAAAGATTGGCACGTCAGCCGCACCGTCGAAACGGAGGAGAAAGAGGAGTTTCGTGAAGATCTTTGGAAAAACAAAGAGGCAATACTGTCAAATAAATATGAATGGAATAAGTCTCAGTACAGCGCTTATAGTTACGAAAGCAAAATTTGCTTTTTGCTCAATCCTGTGTACTATAAACTGATTTATGACGGACTGAATAAAGCGGCGCTGACCGAATTTTATAAATCAATACATGACACACGAAAAGTGGATAAAGAAACATGGCAAGAAACGGTAGAGCATTACTATAGCACATTATCGTTTTCCCCAAAAGATGAAACGGACATAGACCGTATCTTCAGAGAAGATTTTAAGCTGTGGGCAAAAGATACCGTAAAGACATGGATTGTCAAAGAAAATGGGCATATCACGTATAAAAGAGGCCTCACACCTGAAAGCGCGCAAGAGCTATCGGTGTAAAACAATTACCTGCTGCGTTTCCTGCGATTATCCTGATTGCACCTAGCCAAAAGATATTTTTTGTGATAAATTGCTGCAATCATGGGGGAACCAATGAGCGAAAAATATGATTTGATAATTGTCGGCGGCGGTCCCGCGGGAATGGCTGCTGGAATTTATGCAGCGCGTTCAAAGCTGAAAACCGTTGTTTTGGAACAAAAACGGAATACGGGCGGACAGTGTTATATTACCGAAGAAATCGAAAACTATCCCGGCTTTCCCGATGCGACCGGTCCATCTTTGAGCGAAGCTTTCCGTAAACATGCTGAAAAATTCGGGGTTGTATTTGTGAATACGGGAGCTGAAAAGCTTGAGAAAAGCAGCGACTCTCTCCATTATATCGTGCATGGAACCAACGGTACCGACTATGAAGGTCTTGCCGTTTTGATTGCAACCGGCGCCGGCGCTCGTACTCTTGGGTGTAAAGGTGAAAAGGAATTCAGTGGAAAGGGTGTTTCCTACTGCGCTACGTGCGACGGTGCATTCTTTGAAGAATGTGAAATTGCCGTTGTCGGCGGCGGAGATGCGGCTGTTGAAGAAGCAATGTATTTGACAAAGTTTGCCGATAAGGTAACCATTATCCATCGCCGTGATGAATTGCGGGCAGCTAAGTCTATTCAGGAAAAAGCATTTGCCAATCCTAAGATGGCTTTTAAGTGGAATGCTGTTGTAGATGAAGTATGCGGCGACGGACTTGTGTCTCACTTAAAACTTCGGGATACGAAAACCGGAGAAATTTCCGATTTTAAAACCGAAGGTTTATTCATATTTATCGGGCATGATCCCGAGACTGAACTGGTAAAGGATATGGTGAAACTTGATGAGGCGGGATATATTATTACCAACGGGCGAATGGAAACCAATGTGCCGGGTATTTATGCCGCCGGTGATGTTATCCGTAAAGAGTCCCGTCAGGTGGTTACTGCAGCAGCGGACGGCGCTCTCGCCGGAATTTGGGCAGGCAACTATATCGACGATATAAAAGCGCGTCAAAAGCTTTCAAAATAATGTAAGAACCCCGCTTGTCAACGTTAAACTGAGCGGCGGCGTATAGGAGGACTAAAATGGTTGAATTGACGAAAGATTCATTTGAACAAGAAGTACATGGATCAAAGGGTGTTACGCTGGTAGATTTCTGGTCTCAGTCTTGTGTGCCATGCAAGCAGTTGATGCCTGATGTTCATGCAATGGCAGAGCGCTATACGGGGAAGGTAAAGTTCTGTTCGTTTGATATCGGTCTCGGACGCAGAGTTGCAATGAAAGAGCAGGTGCTCGGTCTACCTTCAATTCTTATTTACGTTGACGGCGAAAAGAAAGAACATCTGACCGGCGAAGGGCTAAATGCCAAACAGATTGAAGATACGCTTCAAAAATATCTGTAAGAGTTTAGACTTATTAATAATGAAATATCGGGGAAATATCTCCTGATATAGGGTGTTTCTAAAAATCCAAGCGGATTTTTAGAAATTTCTACAATTTCCTTGGAGGATATGCTATGGAATTAAAAGGCAAAAAGGTCATCATTATCGGTGACCGCGATGGCATTCCCGGGGAAGCCATAAAGCTTTGTGCTGAGTCGGCGGGCGCTGAAGTTGTTTATGCGGCAACCGAATGCTTCGTCTGAACAAGCGCAGGCGCAATGGACTTGGAAAACCAAAAGCGGGTTAAAGATTTAGCTGAAAAGTACGGTTGCGAGAACACGGTAGTGCTTCTTGGCGGTGCCGAAGCAGAATCGTCAGGCCTTGCCTGTGAAACCGTTACAAACGGTGATCCTACTTTTGCAGGTCCGTTGGCAGGAGTCTCGTTGGGACTTTTGTGTTATCATGTGGTTGAACCGGAAATTAAAAATCAAATAGATCCTAAGATCTATGAAGAACAAATCAGTATGATGGAAATGGTTCTTGATGTTCCCGCAATTATTGCAGAAGTCAAAGAATATCGTGAGAAATACTGTAAGTTTCTAAAGTAAAAAATAGTACAATAAAAGCATATCGATTACGATCCGGTGATCGATATGCTTTTGTAAACTTTCCTCAGTCTTAAATTAGAATAAAATTCGTATATGAGACCTTGACTAATCTTGAAAAGCAATTAGAATTATTGTTATGAGTGATTATCTGGATATCAATAATGAAGAGTTGTTGAAAGACTTTTTTAGTGAAGCAGAACAGCAAGTAGAGCAGTTGGAAAGTAACATCCTTGTTATTGAGCAGGATCCTACCAATAAAGAAGCTATTGATGAGATTTTCCGTGCGGCTCATACTTTGAAAGGCGGTTCTGCAACTGTTGAGATGAGTGAATTATCCGGTTTCACTCATGCCGTAGAAGACTTACTTGATGCTATTCGGTCAAATAAGGTTACTGTCACAGAGGATACTATTGACCTTTTACTGCATGCTTTGGATATAATCAAAGATATGCTTGCGGCAAGATCTAATGGTGAAGTATACAACCAGGATGTATCAGCCACGGTAGCAAAATTGCGGTCAAATATACCTGAGGGCAAAGAAAATAAAAAAAATGCTGCAAAAGCTTCGCAGTCGAAGGCTGCTTCCAACCCGGTTGTGCAACCTCAAGCAAAGACTACCCCAACAAATAATGGAAATACGGCAGATCCTGCCTCGTTGCTTTCTGAGTATGAAATACTGGAGTTACGCGAGGCTGTTCCAGCCGATAACAAGGTATATGCCATTCGCGTACAATTTGATGAATCAAGTTTAATGAATACTGTCGGTGGTATTCAGGTGTTTGCTGCATTGAAGCAATCTGCATTGGTGCTTAAAACTATTCCTGATTTTGATGCCCTTTATGAAGATGAATTTCATCCCGAGGTTCTTTATTATGTTGCATCAGATGCAAGTGAAAGTGATTTGTTGTCGATCGCAAATATCCCCGATGTAACGCTTAACGCAGAAATCGATGAGTTAACCTTCAGTGCTGAGGGTAGCGCTTCTAAAACGAAAAGTGTAAACGCTGATGTTGCCTCCGATCCGTCGGCTGCGGAAACTCGGTCTGTTGCCGCTGATGCGAAACCGAAGGATGAAACGCCTGAGCCTGCAGCTGCTACTGTTGCAACGGGAGAAGCGGAGCATCCGAAAAAATCTCCGGCTACAGCTGCAAATGCTGCACATTCATCGGGATCGGTATTGCGCGTTGATGCGAAACGAATCGACTATTTACTTAATTTGGTCAGCGAGACGGTTATTACGAAAGCCTCACTTAATCAAAGTGCGATGGAGTTTAATGAACTTTATGCGCTCTTCCAAAATGCAAACGGTGAATATAAAGACCGGATTCGTAAGCTCTTGGACAAGTTTCCGTCTTACCTCGAAAAAATACAGCAGGGGGTAGATTTAAATACAATTAAAAAAGAACTGGCTGCAGATTATGCCGGTATGTTTGAGCTTTTTAGCCAGTTCGAAACCTCTATGAAGTATTCAGTTACGAAATTTCGTTCTTCCGCACAGAATTTAGGCCGTATTTCCGGTGAACTGCAGGAAGGCGTTATGAAAATCCGTATGGTTCCTATTAGTCAGATTTTCAGCCGTTTCCCTCGTGTAGTTCGGGATCTTTCAAAAACATTAAATAAGAGTATTCAATTGGTAATTGAAGGTGAAGACACTGAATTGGATAAGTCGGTTGTCGAAGACCTTCTCGATCCGATTATGCACTGCGTGCGTAATTCTATGGATCATGGTATTGAAACTCCTGAAGAACGGAAAGCATTGGGTAAATCCGAGCAGGGGACGCTTTTACTTAGAGCGAGCAATGAAGGTAACATGATCGTTATTGAAGTTGTCGATGACGGTAAGGGTATCGATGTTGACGCTGTAAAAGCAAAGGCTGTTGAACGAGGTCTTTTGCATCCCGGTAAGAACCTCACCGATGTTGAAGCATATCAGTTGATCTTTGCACCGGGCTTTTCGACCTCAAAGACAATTTCAAGCGTTTCAGGGCGTGGCGTCGGACTGGATGTTGTTAAAACGCATATCGAAAAACTCAACGGAACTGTTACCGTCGTTTCGGAAAGAAATAGAGGAACTCGCTTTACAATAAAGCTCCCGTTGACACTCGCTATTATCCAAGGTTTGTTGATACGGGTCGGCGAAGAAGTTTATTCCATCCCGATTACTTCCGTTATTGAGAGCCATCGAGTGCGCAGTGAAGAAATTAACCGTATCGACAGCTATGAAGTATTTAATGTGCGTAATGAAGTTATTAGTTTGTTGCGTCTGAATAGACTATTCGGTGTTCCTTCAGCAGAAAAGGGTGATGACGGTCATCACTATATCGTTATTGTCGGAACCGCCGAAAAGAAAGTCGGATTGATGGTCGATAGTCTCATTGGTGAAGAAGATGTCGTTATTAAGCCTTTGAAAGATCAGTTTACCAATTCTCCGGGAATTGCCGGTGCATCAATCTTGGGGGATGGGTCAGTTTCGTTGATTATCGATGTCGGGCAATTGCTTGATTTAGGATTAAAACAAGAAATGCATGCTCGTGAACGTCGCGAGGCTTCTATCTGGTAAAAGGGGATTAAATGACTATGGAAAAAACCGAGTTGAATACAAGTGTAAATGAGGAACTGCAAGACGAGTATGTAAGTGAACCTCTTTCAATTATCGATTTTAAGATGATAACTTTTTCCCTTGCAGAGAAAGATTATGCGATCGATATTATGAAAGTAAAAGAGATTGCAAAGGCAAATAATTTCACATATGTACCGAATACTGCGCCTTTTGTACTTGGAGTATATAACCTTCGCGGTGATATTATTCCAATTATTGACTTACGTATTTTTTTCAATATTCCGATTAAGCAGCGCGCAAAAGATACTATTGAGAGTATGGTTATCATTAACGTTGATGATCAAACTTTTGGTATCGTCGTTGATCGAATCGATAAAGTAGTCGGCGTTTCAAAAAATACTATTCAACCGCCGCATCCTATTTTTGGTGATATAAATATTAAATATATTTATGGTGTTGTAGAAAATTCCGGACAATTGTATATTTTATTGGATGTCGATCGTATTTTCGCTTCCCGTACCGTAACGGAAACAAAAGCAGCAGTTGTCGAAAGTGAGGCTCTGCCAGCCGATGATTCTTCAAAGATCGGTGTAGCAGATGTTGCTCAGTCAAATGATGCGCTTGATATCCGCTTTATTGGTGATACGCTTGCTGCTCTCGGTCAATTTTATCCTTCTCCCGTCAATAGTGCATGGCTGGAAAAGCGATATTACGAATGGCGGGATATGCGCGTTGCCTCGAGCATCCAAATACAATCTGAAGATCAAGCTCGGGAGTTTTTGAGTAACTTCCTTTCGCCTAATACGCGGCGCTTTTGGTCTGATGCGTATATGAATTCGGTATTGGCTGCCTTGCCCGATAATGATGCTAAAATTATTACCGTTTGGAACGTCGGTTGCGATTCGGGATACGAGACATACAGTCTTGCCGTCCTGTTAAAGCAGAAATATCCGCGTGCTACCATTAGAATTTATGCAAATGATGCCGATCTTTTGGCTATTTCCAATGCGCCGATGTTGACTGTTCCTGAAGAGCAGGTGATTAATAGATTTAAGCCGTATTTGGTTAAAGGAGTGAATGATTCATATAGCTTCAACCAAGAAATAAAAGATATGATTTTGTTTGAATACCATGATTGTTTGCATCAAAATACGGTGCCGGATGTCGACCTTATCCTCGCTCGAGACGTGTTATCGTTTATTAAAGCGGAAAAGCAAAGCATCTTATTGGAAGAATTCAGGGATAAGCTGAAAACAACCGGCGTTGTTATCTTAGGTGCAAATGAAATGATGCCAAAACAGAGCGGATGGATGCGGCAAGTGATGGGGGATATAACTACTTTCTCGCGAGAGTAGGTTGTAGCGGATAATCGAAAATCAATATAGATTTTCGATTATTGATAAACAGAGGGCTGGCAATCGTTGAATAAACGGTCGCCATGCGCAGTTTGTATCAAACTGAAAACGGACCTCGTACCGTAACGGATGTTATTGTTCGTTTAATTTTTTTCGAAAGGAGATTTTGATGCGTGTAGAGTATATCAATCCGTTTAGTGAAGCTGCCTATAACATCTTAGTGCAAGTACTTGGCGGTGAAATTAAACGCGGTGACTTGTATTTGAAATCTACTTGTATGCCTGTGATGGGCGTTGCGGCAATTGTAGGTTTGGCCGGTGATGTTGAAGGGCGGGTTATTTTTGATATGACCCCGGAAACAGCATTAAAGATCGCATCGGCGATGAATCAAGAAGAGTTCACCGAATTTGATGAACTGGGGCGTGCGACGATCACGGAACTTGCGAATCTCATTACCGCACAAGCAGTGACAAAACTGCATGATCTCGGGTT
The DNA here is from genome assembly GCF_024181185.1 of Treponema sp. OMZ 906. NCBI lineage: Bacteria > Pseudomonadati > Spirochaetota > Spirochaetia > Treponematales > Treponemataceae > Treponema > Treponema sp. OMZ 906. The sequence continues at coordinate 1,198,227 of NZ_CP051196.1, forward strand.
TAAATTCGATTTAACCCCGCCTGCTCTTTTCACCGGTGATAATATGTCAATATCGAGCAGTGATATTGAAGCACTGATTGTACCGATGGAAACGGCGCAAGGTAAAGTTGAAATAAACGTTGCTATTCGCGACAGAGCTTAAGAGGAGTAGGCTATGATTTCTAAACAAGATTTTCCGTCTATTAACGAACGTGCCCCGGGCGGTGTAAGAGCTGATGGTTCAGCTTATAAAGTTCTGGTGGTGGATGATTCTATTTTCGTTTCCAAACAGATCGGCCAGATTTTAACCAGTGAAGGTTACGAAGTTATTGCAACTGCTGTCGATGGTTTTGAAGGTGTCGAAAAATATAAAGAGTTGTGTCCGAATGTTGACCTTGTCACAATGGATATTACGATGCCCAAAATGGACGGTATTACAGCTCTTGAACAGATAATGGCTTTTGATAAGAATGCAAAGGTTGTTATGATTAGCGCACTCGGAAAAGAAGAGTTGGTAAAGAAATCTCTGCTACTTGGAGCAAAAAACTACATTGTTAAACCGCTCGATCGCAAAAAGGTTCTTGAGCGCATCGCTGCCGTTTTATCGAAATAGTGAAAGTTTTTGATCTTACCGTGGATTGAACTCTTTCTACGGTAAGATATTGTTTTTGCAGTTTTTTGTGGTATAAAGTGGTTGCTTACAATGGTTATCATTTATGGATACAAAGCAGTTGGTATGTGTGATCTTTATAGGAGATAATATATTTATTTCCTAGTAAACGATGAAGCTTATTTCTAAGCCTATAGATATGCGTTTGTGCATAGTTCTGACTATTCTTAACTGTTTTTGCATTTAATAATTCAATAATCTCTTCTACGTTTATTCCATCTTTCTTTTCTAATAACCTTGTAATTAGTTGCCTTTGTTTTTTTGTAAAATGTTCCATGACTTGATTGACGCTGCTCGCATTGGCAGAATAAGCATTGATAGCTTGATGTTCTGTTTGCGATGCAGATTTCTCTTTTTGCTTTTTATACTTTCGAAGCCTCTTTTTTACTTTTTTAATCAATTCCTTATCTTTTTCGGTTGTAAATGGAAAATAATAATATGATGATAGGTAATGGACGGAAAAATCGAACGTTGTTTCCGTTTCGGTATAATCGATAACGGTAAAAGTTAAGCCTAATTGTTCAAGTAGGGCTTCGATATCAATATTATAATGCTGTATTCTGCTGTGTTCGATAAGTAAAATTTTAAGCGATGGCTTTTCAAATTTTGAAAGAAAATCCTTTAAGCAATAGGCTGCCGTAACTTGTATATTGGCATCTTCGAGATACCGGTGGAGACTTTTATTTCTTTGTATATCTTGATCATATAAAAGCACTCTCATATTTTTATTTTCGGCTAAGTATTGATATGGCTCAATCATTTATCGGAGAATTGTCGAAGCTTTTTTGCTGTGCAAAATTATGCCTAAAATTTCGCGTATTTTTCTAGTAGACGGGTAAACGCATCAGGCGAAGCAAATAAATATCACAGAATAAGAGAGGTCTTGCATACTGCCTGTAAAGTATCGTATGATATATCTCATGGCAAAACGTAAAAAAAGAAAAATATCGCTCGGTTGTCTTTTTTGGATTGTATTTATTTTATTGATTGCCGTGCTTTTTTTCTTGAATAAAGACACGATTTCTTTTGTTTTAGAAAAAACAAATGCGAAAAGTATATTCTTAAAAGATAAAACCGAAAAAACGCAAGACGCTTCACAGGCGATCCCTGGGCTTCAATCTAAAGAAGAGGGTGGCGATAACGCTCCTGTAAAAGGAGACGGTAGTAAGGAACCCGAGCAAGAAGCAAAAAACGAAGCTCCCTCACAACAGCAAAGCGACGATAAACAGTCGGAGTCGGCTGCACCGCAAAGGAATGAAAGCTCACATGTCCGTAACAATGAGCAAATAAAAAAGCCTCAGCCTGAAAATAATAGCAGGGGCAATTCGCAACAAAACAGCGGACAAACAGCTGCGCCGGGTTCGGTAACGCAAAAACCGGCTGATGAACATTCTTCGTCGCAGCGCAGCACTGCTACGACAGCACAACAATCAACACCCGCTTCTTCGCCGGTTCAAAAACCTACTGTAACCCCATCAAGCCCATCGGCAAAGCCGGAAACCGCTCAAAACCGGTCGGCGGCAGTAAGAAAGGCTGTCATATACTGGGTTCGGGTAGATGCGGACGGAAAGCTTGTTCCGAAAAGTGCAACTCGATTACTTCCTAAATCCGATGCGCCGATGAGCGATGCACTCGAAGCTCTTTTTGCCGCTCCTACTGTAGCTGAGTTAAAACAAGGAGTACGGACGCTTATTCCGCCCGATACCAAGCTCCGTTCCGCATGGGTAAAGGACGGCATCGCCTTTATCAATGTGAGCGAAGAATTCCAGTTTAATCAGTATGGTATCGACGGGGCTCTGGCGCAGCTTTTGCAGGTGGTATTCACCGCTACTGAATTTTCAACCGTAAAATCGGTACAGTTTCTGATTGAAGGACAAAAAAAAGAGTATCTTGGCGCAGAGGGCGTTTGGATCGGCTCGCCGCTTTCGCGTACTTCTTTCTAACTTGAATCCCCCGTGCGTCTTTTAAAAACCGGAGCTTTGGAGATGCCTTGCGGTTTACCGAAGGGGACTTTATGCCGATATTGGAGAGTATGAAATCTTTTGTTGTGCTGGCGGCAAACGGTATTTCCGATTATGCGATGAGGCCGCTTACTCAAGGCGGTTGTGCAGCTTTCGCGTCCGCGCTGGATCGTGCGAGCCGTTTCCCCGATTATGCGGGTACCATTATAACCGCAGCAGCGGAGCAATGCGCTGCAATTCAAAAATACTGTGATGAACTCAATATACCGCCGGTGCGGGTCGTTCCGGTTGCGGAATCTACCGCCGCCGCTTTTTTTAAGGCGCTTACCCCTTTTGCAGCGAAAGCCGACCATATTTTTATTGCGTGGGCGGACGCTCCGTTTTTAGACAGTGCAGGGGCGGCGCAGCTCTATACTCAGCATTGTACTTATAAGGCGGAATACAGCTTTGCAGATGGATATCCCGAAGGACTTCTTCCGCAAATTGTCGCGGCAGGTCTTGTGCCCATATTGGCAGCGTTGCCTTTTGCGGCAGAGGTGCCGCTTGGGCGTTCTTTCCTGTTTGATACCGTCAAAAAAGATATAAACTCTTACGACTTGGAGACGATGATTGCGCCTGATGATGTGCGGCACCTGCGTCTTGCTTTTTACGCCGATACCAAGGCTTCATGGCTCTTATGTCGACATTTCACCGGTATCACAGCGGAAAATTATGCTGCGTACATTGCCGAACGGCAAGAATTCCTGCGGCCGCTGCCTGCCTATTACGGTATGGAAATAGTCGCCTATCATCCTTTACATTCTATTTATCGTCCGAACTTGTTTCCTAACAACTTTGATGATTCTTGCTGTATGGACTTTGAAGCCGCCGCTCGGCTCATCGATGCGATTGCCGCTTTTTCCGAAAGTGCAGTGATTTCTCTGTCGCTCTATGGGGAACCGCTCCTGCATCCTCGCTTTGCAACACTTGTAGCGCTGATACTGAACCACCCAAACCTTTCGGTATTGATAGAAACGAGCGGCATTGCGGATAAGACGGCATATAATCTTGAGTATTTTACTCAACTCGCTCAAGTTTGCAGGGATGTGCCGCCGAGGAGCGGCGGACACTTGCCGATTTATTGGATTGTCGATATCGATGCGGCAGGATCGAAAACGTACGGCGCAGTTCATCAGCTTCCCGATGAGGAGGCTGAACGCTCTTTAAAGCAGGCAGTAACATTTGCGGATCAGTTGGCAAACGTTTTTCCTAAAGCAGTGTGGATACAGATGACGCGTATGAATGAAAATGAAGCGGAATTGGAGCCTTTTTATCGGTTGTGGGAAAAACGGGAAGCAAAGCCGCTTATTCAAAAATACGATCACCTCTGCGGAGCGCTCCCTGATCGGCGCCCTGCAGATATTTCTCCGTTACAACGACATCCTTGTTGGCACCTCAAACGGGATATGTCTATTTGTACGGATGGAACCGTTCCGCTCTGTAAAGAAGATGTTAACCGTTCGGTGGTACTCGGGAACGCTTTTACGATGCCGCTCGAAACGATTTGGGAAAACGGCCGGCGTTACTATTGCGAGCAGATACAATCATGCTATAAGGGGGTATGTGAACACTGTGACGAATACTATACCTACAACTTTTAATGAACGGAAAGTTTCACATACTATTATCGGCGGTATGCAGTATCGAGGACAAAATAAGCCGGAAGATTTCTGTGTTATCGTCTTGAACCGGGGTAGAAAGTATTATCGCCCTTTCTTTTTTGAACAGCTGTTAGCGGAAGGCTTTACATCCGTTATTTCGATAGAGTCAAGCCCTGATGCGGGCGATATGGAAAGTCTGACGACTAAATTTCCGCAAGTACGCTTTTTATTGCCTCAAGAAAAGCTCACCGTCGGGGAGATGATCAATCTTGGTTTTGCCGAAACGGTTGCGCCGTATATTATGGTGCTCTGGAACGATACGCGTATTCCGCCGGGGAGCTTTACCGATCGAGTATTGGAGAAGATCAAGGAAGCGCATTTACTGTGTGCAGCGCCCGTGCTGGCGAATGTACGGGGAGAGGCGGTGCCTAATCAAATGGTTCCCAGCCTAAGCGGAAATCGGTTTTCGACCGAACAGTTCTCGTGTATCAAAAATAAGACGGCAACGATCTATCCCTATGATTTTATGGGAATATATAGTAGAAATAAGTGTATGCAGCTCGGCGGTTTCGATTATACTATTCAGAATCCTTATTGGCAAAACCTTGATTTCGGTTTTCGCGCCCACCTCTGGGGTGAAGCAATCCGTATCTTTACTTCTTTCAGGATTCATTATGAGGGAGAAACGCCGCCTGAAAATATCTCTACCGATGCTTCATATCGGCAGTTTTATCTCAAAAATCTTGCGCCGGAGCTGACGGGCGGATCTGCTGTGATTCCCTTCAAATTATTTTGGAGATATTTGCGTAACTCCGGTTTAAATCCGCTGCATGCATGGCAGCATTTTTCTGAAGCGCGGCGATGGGTTGAACTGAATAAGGATCGGTTTACCACCACCGCTCGTGCGCTAATAGAGCATTGGGAGCCTTTTATATGAGCGTTTATTCAGGCGTTGCCGTTGTTGTGCAGGCTCGCCTCAATTCTTCACGACTGCCGCGTAAGGCACTTTTGAACCTTTGCGGTAAGCCGCTTCTTGCCTATACACTTGCAGCAATGCGGGAGATTCCTGCGGAACGGTACATCCTCGCCTGCGATCATGCGTCGAAAGCCGAGTTTGCACCGATTGCTGAGCAATACCATTATACCCTGATCAGCGGTTCGGAGACCGATGTGCTTGGCCGTTTTTGTTCGGTTGTTAAGCAGTTTGAATCCTCGCTTCGCCCCATTACGACGATTATCCGTGCGACAGCCGACAATCCCTTTTTATTCACCGAAGCGGCAGAGGCCTCCGTTAAGCGGTTTGTCGAGTTGGGAGAACCGGATTACTTTACCTACACCGGTCTCCCGCACGGCAGCGGTGTCGAAATTTTAAAGGCAAAGAGTCTTCTTACTGCGGCGCAACTTACGAATGACTCGTATGACCATGAACATGTCGGTCCCGCGCTGTATCGATATACCGACACTTTTATCTGTGTAAAGGAAACCGCTCCGCTGCAGTGGTATGCGCCGCACTTGCGGACAACGGTCGATACACAGGAGGATTTTAACCGTGCGGAATTGATGATGCAGTATCTGCAACGGGAAAAGACCGCAATGCCCCCGTCTTCGTCCGCGGTAATGAAGGCCTGCCGGTATGCCGGTAGAATTGCCGTTTTTGTTCCGTCGGTACGGGAAGGGCAGGGGACGGGACATCTCCGCCGCGCCTGTAGCTTGATACAAGAGCTGTCCCCTCAGCTGCGCTGTGTGCTGTATCTTCGATCTTCATCTACGTCTTCATTTGTACAGGATATCATTAAGAAGGCGGGGAGTATTGAAACCGTCAATGAAATTCCGGAGCAAGCATGTGTGTTTATCCTCGATAACTTTAGGACACAGGCCGAAGAGGTGCGGCAGCTTAAAAAAATTGCGCCGGTCGTCGCCTTGGATGAAGGCGGGGAGGGGAGGGCATACGCCGACTATCTGATCGATATTCTCCCTACATTGCCGTATCCCATTGAGTTATCTGACGTATCGGCATCGAAACTTTCGAGGGATTCATCAAAGGCTTCAAGTTCCGCGCACTCCGCGTCGAACCGTACCGTCGATCGCTCCAAACATACTATAGATCATTCTTCACGTACTTCGGATCACTCCGAATCGGGCGAAGCGCTTCGCTCGAATATTACCGAAGTGCGTTTTATTGCGCTGCCTCAAAAGCGGAAGCGGGACGGCGCTTTAAAAAAATATGAAAAGAACGGAAAATACTTTTTTCCGATTGAGAATGCAAAACTTTTGGTTGCCTGCGGCGGAGAAGATGCTGCTCAAATGGGACTTCCGGTTGCCCGTACGTTTGCCGAGCTCGGCGCTGAGGTTTCCGTCGTTGAGCCTAATGAAAAAAACTATTCCCAGCAGAAGGTGAATCTCTATGTGTATCCTTATTTGGAAAATCTGCGGGATAGGCTCTGCGAATGGGATATCATTGTAACGCACTACGGCTTTACCGCCTTTGAAGCGCTCGCTGCGGGATGTGCCGTTATCCTTGTCTCTCCGACCGAATATCATTATCAACTTGGCATTAATGCGGGCTTTTCAACGATGCCTGCCGGTATTCCATCCGCTCAGGGTTTTAAAGCGTTATTCAAGGCCGGTATCGATATTCCGTCCGTCGTTACGCCGCAATCAAAAGAAAAAAGCCTTGCCGATTTTATCTTAAAGCTTTCTACGGCAACCGCTCACCGCTGTCCGCTCTGCGACGAGCAGGCTTTGCTTCCTCCCGAAGGGAGAGCCGAAAATAAAACCGTTTCGCGCTGTCCTGTCTGCGGAATGTACTATCCGTCATTTATCGCTGCAGAAAAAAAAGACTACAGCGAACAGTATTTTTTTGAAGAATATCAGGCTCAGTACGGTAAGACCTATCTTGAAGATTTTGAATCGATTAAACGGCAAGGTTTACGGCGGATGTCGATCATCAATGCGATCTATGCGAAGGTCTTTAATGGCGGCAAGGAAGAGTCGCTTTTTGAAGGGCTTCATCATGGGACAAAGCGGATTCTCGATGTGGGTTGTGCCTACGGCCCCTTCCTTGCGGCTGCAAAGGAGTCCGGTTGGAATCCCGTCGGTACCGATATTTCGGCGGAGGCTGTGCACTATGTTTGTAAGACGCTCCAGCTTCCTGCTTGTCAGGCTCCGTTTCCCGTACTTCCGGCACGGTTTCCCTTTACGGTTGAAAAAACATTTACCGAACAGCATAACCAGTCTCTCAGTATTCCGCTGGAATCAGGCGGTTTTTCTGCGGTAACGATGTGGTTCGTTATTGAGCATTTTCAAGATTTGAATTCGGTGCTGCAGAAGGTCTCCGATCTTTTGATTGGAGGTGGAATTTTTGCTTTTTCCACGCCTGCGCTGTCGGGCGTTACCGGCCGGTGGAATCGTCGACTCTTTTTTGCGCAAAGCCCAACCGATCACTATACCATCTGGGATAGATGGCAGGTAAAAAAACAGCTGGAACAATATGGATTTACCGTAAAAAAGATCGTATCTATCGGGCATCATCCGGAGCGGTTCCCCCATGCTGCCAAGATAAGGAAAGGTGGCTTCCGCTGGAATATATTGATGTTGGTCAGTAAGCTCTTTAAGTTGGGGGACAGTATGGAGATTTATGCGGTAAAGCAGGGAGCGTTTGATGACTAAAAAACGGGTGTTTATGCTCGGCGCAGGCTTTATGCAGGGTGTTGCGATACGCGCTGCCCGCGCGCTCGGCTGCACCGTGGTTGCAGCCGATGGAAATCCGTCCGCGGTGTGCGCTGCGGAAGCCGACGAGTTCGTATGCATCGATTTAAAAGATACCGCGCGCCTTATCGACTATGCGCGGTATTTGCAGCAAAACGGCGGACTTGATGCGGTGTTTACCGCCGCGACGGATTTCTCCGCCGCAGTTGCCGCTATTGCGGCTGCCTGCGGTTTGCGCGGGCACACGCTTGAAGCGGCGCTCAATGCGACGGATAAGGTACGGATGCGGGAATGCTTCCGTAAGGCCGGTGTACCGTCTCCCGCTTTTATTGAGCTGACCGCCGCCGACCTTGCAGCTCCGGCTGACCGTTTAGAAGCAAGGGGTAATGTCCGGTATAGTGATCTAGGGGCAGCTACAGCCGATACACTTGAACGGCGGCTTGGCGAACTTGCAGGGCGTTTTCCGCTGGTGGTAAAGCCCGTCGACAACATGGGCGCCCGCGGATGCTCGCTGGTTAAAAATCTTTCGGAATTACGGAAAGCGGCTGCTACGGCATTGCAGTATTCGCGGAGCGGGCGCGCCATTGTCGAAGAATACATAGAAGGAAGTGAGTTTTCGATTGAAGGGCTGATCTTCGGCGGGCGGCTGTATATCACCGCGCTTGCCGATCGGCATATCTTTTTTCCCCCGTATTTTATCGAGATGGGGCATACCATCCCGTCGGAATGCACGCAAGACATTGCCGATGAGGTTATATCAGTGTTTGAACGCGGCGTTCATGCGCTCGGCTTAACCGACGGGGCGGTGAAGGGCGATATTTTGGTGCGGAACGGCAAGGCCTTTGTCGGAGAGATCGCCGCCCGCCTTTCCGGCGGTTACATGTCCGGTTGGACGGTACCGTACAGCTGCGGTTTGGATATTACAGCTGCGGCGTTGACCCTTGCGCTCGGCGGTTCGCCTCGGCTGCACACCTGCGGGAAGGATTCTTTCGTTATCCCGCTCAAGCAAAACTGTCCGCTTGTGTCTGCGGAGCGGGCATGGATTTCCATTCCCGGGCAGGTGGCATCCGTCAGCGGCTTGGAAGCCGCACGCGCAGCGCCCTTCGTCAAAGATGTGTTTCCCCGTGCCGGTGCAGGCGATACAGTGGTGTTTCCACAAAACAATGTCGAAAAATGCGGCAATGTATTAAGCGCTGCGCCGAGCCGCCGGGAAGCAGTGCAGGCAAGTGAAGCCGCCTGCCGTAAAATCGTACTGCGGCTTAAACCCCATGTTGCGGAAACCGATGCTTTCTTGGCGGAGCTGCATTTCCCGGCGGAACAGCAGATCTTTCCACCGAATTTTTTGCAATTTACGGAACCGCTCGCCGGCGCCGAGACCGCTGCAAAGGTCGCTGTCGAGGTTCTTGCCACGGCTCCTGCGGCAGCTAGTAAGGGGCAACGCAGCGGAGGTTCCTCAGCCGCTTCAAGCGCTTTTTTTGACCGGTTACTCGCGGATGCCGTTTACGAAGAAAAAGAAGGCTTTGTACTGCCTTGCTTTTTAGCGGCAGCGCTTGGTACCGCCTGCGATCTGCAGGGCAGGTCGCTGAGGGAATTGCTGCATCAAGCGCTTGAGGAGGAGCCGGGATTGGCTTCCATACTGGGCATTTCCGGTTCGCCGGAAAGGAGTGCAGTGAGTGCTTTATCTTCGAGGAAAAGCCGTGGCTCATCTTCACTAGACATACAACGGAAGAATGGCTATTGGAAAGCTCTTATCCGGGGCGGACTACAAGGTTTACTCTATCGGTATGACTGCGAAAAGGTATAATGCCAAGTTTTTTACCACTGTTATTTTCCTTTTGCTCGTGAGCGTTGCTCCTGCGTTCTCTGCGGAAAAAAACGTCTCTGCGCTTGAGACGGCGGATAGGCTTGGCGCCGACCTCACATGGGATCCACTTTCGCAGGAGATAACGTTTACAGTCGGGAACCATACGGCACAGTGCCGGATCGGTACGCCGCTTGTGTTTTTTGACTATCGTGAAACGATAATCGCTCAAGCTCCTCTGATGGGAACAAATGCTCAGCCGCAGCTTCCTGCAGCTCTCTTTACGCAGCTGGAGACTTTTTTTAAACAGTTCGACATCGGCTCATTTTTCCGTGTCGGTGCGATCCTCATTGATCCCGGACACGGAGGAAAAGATCCCGGCACGACCGGCTCTTATGTCGAAAACGGTAAAACTATCCCCGTTTATGAGAAAAACATTGCATTAAGCGTTTCACTTTCCCTCTATGATATGTTACGCAAGACTTATCCCGATAAAAAAATTCTTCTAACTCGTTCGGATGACACGTATCCCAGTTTAGAGGAACGGGTTGAGATGGCAAATAAAGTATTACTCAAGAAAAATGAAGCCATCCTCTATATTTCAATCCACGCAAATGCTTCTCCGTTTAATAAGAAACCTTACGGTTTTGAGATCTGGTATTTACCTACCGACTATCGGCGCAATTTAATCGATAAAAATACAGCATCAAGAGAGATTGCACATATTTTAAATATAATGCTTGAAGAAGAATTCTCTACCGAGAGTATTTTAATCGCAAAAAATATTTCAGACGGATTGGAAGCGCAGATCGGTAAAGAGAGTAAAAACCGCGGTTTAAAAGAAAAGGAATGGTTTGTGGTACGGAATGCAAAGATGCCGAGCGTGCTCATCGAGCTGGGCTTTGTAACAAACCCCGAAGAAGCGAAACGGTTGAATACTCCTTCCTACTTGCAAAAATGCGCACAGGGAATATATAATGGCCTCACTGCATTTATCTCTCGCTTCGAGGGTCAATAGGTAAGGTATGAGATGAGTTTTTTTACAAAGCAGAGGCTGATATGCTGGTCGTTGCTCAGTGTAATCGCCGGAATATTGTTTTTATCGTATATGGCGAGCCCTAAACTTGAGCGTGCTCTTCTGTATTTTCCCCAAAGTGATGGTGGTATCGGTATTGAAGAAAGGTATTTACCGCAGCATCCCGAATCGGAGTTTGCCGTGTTGTTGGTGAATGAACTGCTGCTTGGTCCTGCCGATCACCGCTTTTTACGCTTTTCCGATCCCGAATTACTCCCCCGTAGTTGTTTTGTGCGTGATAATGCATTATATATCGATTTCCCTGCCCAAGTTCTAACGCCGAGCGTTAAAACTCCCGACTTTTATACCGTTTATAGTTTGTTACGAAAAAATATCGCGGTAAACTGTAAAAGTATCAATACCGTTTATTTTTATATTGATGGTATGCCTGCCTATGTAAAAAATTATCGTATTTCAACCGATAATAAAAGAGTTGACAAGAATAAGTATCTTTCGTATACTTATTCTCAACAGGGCATTCTTAACAATGGAAAAGGAGCTTTTGAATGAAAAGAACAAGCATACTTGTAGCAATTGCACTTCTCTTTATCGGTGCATTTGCGGTTGCTGAAGAAGCAATTTTGGTTGACTTTGCGTTATTGAACGCAGATATCCTTGCGGATAAGAATGGTGCTATGACTCAGAACCGCAAAACGGTTATGGACTATGCTACCGTCGCAGGTTCTACCTACACCGATGAGCAGAAGGCTCTGATGAGAACATCTTTGGCTATCGGTCAGTGGGAAGTGGTTTTGAACTCATCTTCTCGCAATCCGACTGCGGTTGCAGTTTCTCATGCTACCGAAGCAAAAGTCAGTGATGAAGCAAAAAACTTTGCAGGTCAAACCTTAATGGGTGTCCGCATTGAGTTTCCTCTGTGGGCACATAATGCAAGTGCGACGATTGAACCGACTTTTGATATACCCGTCTATGAACCGCTTTCACAGGTTGATGAACAAGGAAATATTCAAGAGCCGACTGACGAAGAAAAAGCTTCTGGGAAGGGACGCTTTGAAGACGGATACGGCGTTGTTCGTAATACCGGTGTCATTAAGTCTATTGCGGTTAATACCTATGGTATGAACTTTCCTCACGGGCTGTATGTACTCATTCGCAATGAAAAGAATGAAGTAAAACGCTATTTCATGGGATATCTGCTGTTTGACGGCTGGAAAGAGCTTGTGTGGAATAACCCTGCTTATTTGACCGATGTACGCAGTCGCGAAACCCGCATCTATCCTGCTTATCCTACCTCACTTCCGTATAGCAGCTTTGCAGGCTTCTTGGTTACTCGTGACGCCGCGCATGAAGGTGGGACGTTTGTAGGTTACTTCAAAGATGTTAAGCTTATCTATGATAAAGCTGTATTGAATACTGTACGCGATTTTGCTGATGAAAATATCTGGGGCATCCAGACAAAGATGAACAACGAACGCATGCAGCTTGAGATGTCTCGTTTTGGCCAAACACAGGTTCTTCGCTTCTTGGAGCAGGAGAAGATGGCAACCGAAGCAGGGTTCACACCTTCTGAAGGTTCTGCTGCTGCGACGGCTGGAAATACGAATCAATAGCTGATTTAAGTTAATGATAAAATAGGCGGTGTTTATCTATAAGTAAGTACCGCCTATTTTTTTTGTTCTGAATTTGGTTATGGCATTTAATACTGTGTGGATACCCGATAAAAACCAATTAAAAAGCCAATATAACGAATTCCATGCACATTTTACCGTATTATTAAAACGTCTTGAAGATCATTTGCGAGCAACCGTTAAAGTATCTGCACTGCTCACTTATAAAACACGTGTAAAGAGTTTTGACAGTTATTACAAAAAATTATTAAAATTCCCCCCTACCGATCCAGCAATTCGATTTCCTCTTGTAACTGATTTAATTGGTATCCGAATTGTATGTCCTTTTTTACAGAATCTTAGTGAAGTTGAAAATATCCTTATAAAAAATTTTACTGTCAGAGAGGTGGAACGAAAAGGAGCGGATCGTACTTTTTGTGAATTCGGCTATGAGTCTACTCATATTTTAGCGGACATCCCTGAAAGCTTTAAGGTGGGATTACTGCTGCCGGAAAATTTAATCTTTGAAGTCCAAATTAGAACAATTTTACAAGATGCATGGGCTGAAGTTGAGCATGAGCTGATTTATAAATTTGAATTTTCTCCTTTTGATTTTCCTCTTAAGCGAAAGTTTGCCTCAATTAATGCAAGTCTTAGTCTCGCAGATATACTCTTTCAAGAAATTAGAGATGCACAGACCAGTTTGAATATGGAACTTGATAGGCGGCGTGAACAGTTTTATTTGCGTGCCGACGAATTTACAGATGGTTTACTCGGTGATCATTCGGGAGCTGAAGAAAAATCCGGTATGAATTCATCGAATACTTCCTCTTTGGAAACAATTGATACTATGATTTTTTATGCTATCAAGGCTCATAACAATGGAGATTTTCAAACGGCAGAAACACTGTATACTAAAATATTAAATCAAAAACCGAATGCGCTGGTAGCTTCGATTGTCTATAAGCATCGCGGTATGGCTTTTTTTGCACAAGGTGCCTACGAAGATGCATATAAAGATTTTTCTGCCAGTCTGAATGAAAATCCTAAAAATTTCCGCTCTTACTACTATGCCGGAATCGTATTGATGATGATGAATAAAAATTCCGAGGCCATCACAATGTTTAACAAGTCTCTTGAAATAAACGGATATCAGGCGCATGTATATTTTAGGCGTGCTTTGGCTTATTTTCAAGAGGATCAGCTTATCTTGGCTTTACATGACCTTGACAATGCCGCTGCACTCGGGCTCTCTGCGGAAGAAGAAAAGAAATTACGGGCAGCTATTGCAAAAAAGATCGATATGGTTTAATATTACAACCCTGTATTGATTGCTAACAATTTTATTGGAGGTTTATAAATGGCAAATAATGCATCCGCTATAAAACGTCATAAACAGAGTGAAGTACGCCGTATCCATAATAAATCGGTGAAGTCGGCGGCACGAACATGCGCTAAAAAATATACACTTGCTGTTATTGAAAAAAATGCTGAATCCGCTGTGACGTTATTAAAGGAGCTTGCGCATCAGCTTGATAGCGCCGCTCGGAAAGGAATTATTACAAAAAATGCTGCTGCGCGAAAAAAGTCTCGTATGCAAAAGTTGTATAATGTAACTTTTTCACAAAAATAGCGTATTTACCTTTACATTTTAATTATCCCTTATCTTTTCTCCGATTTTATGAATCAAATAGTGGAGAGCCGTAGCTTTTGTGTTTTTATATCGGCTAGAGAATCGCTAATGTATGATTTTTTAATTTTAAGGGATAATATGATAAAAATGGAATCTCCTTACGCTTTTGCCTTTTTAGCGCAACAGCCGACTGACTTTCTTGTGATATTATTGAATGTTCGTGTCGCTGCATTAAGGGCACTTATAGATAGTTTCGTATTCCGTCTGGAAGGTTAAAGATGAGTAAACATAAGCAAATAATTAAACAAACAAAAACAAGTATTGTTGATGCAATTTATAAAAAAACAGATCACATGCTGAAGGACATTCACTCCGTAAGCGATTTGTTTTTTTCGGAAATGTTTCAAGCGCTGCGACGCGGTGAAACAATAGAAATTCGTGGCTTCGGTACGTTTTCAGTGCAATTTCGTAAGGGGCGAAAAGGTATGCGAAATCCTAAAACAGGTGAATTGGTGAATACGGAGGATCATTCAGTTGTCGTATTTCGTCCGGGAAAAATATTGAGTGCAGCTGTACGACCTATTGTGGAGAAGGACTCTCCGGATGCAGAGAAGTAGGAAGCTTGCTTATTGGGGTGTTAACGTCGCTCTGCTCATAAGCTCTTCTGCTCTTTTTGCTTTTTCGCAGCCCGGGTTTTTAGTTTCGACCGGGTTGCCGTTTCTCGCATATTTTATTTTTGTTCCTCTTTTTATTTTAGTTCGTAGAATTTCATTCCTTTCTTCTTTTTTATGGGGTGGAATTTACGGGGTGTTTAATTATTGTATTTTTAGTTATTGGCTGTGGGGGTTCCACCCGCTTGCAATGTATATTGTTGCACTGGAATACTTTTTTTACTATATGCTAACGATTCCACTGCTTAAATTAGCCGATATCTATTTTCCTCGATATGGTTTTATCGTGCAATGGTTAATCTGGATCGGATACGAGTATATTAAAACGCTTGGCTTCCTTGGTTTCTCTTATGGTTTGATAGGGTATTCGCAGTGGCGATTTATCCCACTTATTCAGATTGCCTCAATTTTTGGCGTATGGGGAGTTTCTGCACTGGTATGCTTCCCTTCTGCATGGATAGCTGCCGGAATAAAAACTCATTGTAAGAAGCCTGTTCGGAATTGGCTGCATGGGCTTCGCGCATTTGCTTATAAAGAACGCATCCCCGCTTTGATGTGGTGTCTTTGTTTTGTTGCAGCATTGATTTTCGGTTTGTCCATTCAACGTGATTATAAAGACTTGCCGACTGCTCGTATTGCGCTTATTCAGTCGAACTCCGATCCATGGGTAGGAGGAGTTGAGTCATATAAAAGAGATTTTAAAACGCTTAAGAAACTTTCTGATCAGGCTATTGCCGGCGATCCAAACCTTGCACTGGTCGTATGGCCGGAAACCGCTTTTATACCCCGTATCGATTGGCACTATCGGTACCGTGAAGATCGAAATACTTTTGAGTTGGTGCATGAGCTTTTAACCTATTTAGACGAACAGTCGGTGCCGTTTTTAATCGGAAATGATGATGCGGTAAAAGCGGTAACCGATACGGGCGTAGAAGAGCGGCTCGACTATAATGCTGCTTTGCTATTTTGTCCTAAGGAGAATGTATTGCCCCCAAACCCCGAACGATATCGGAAGATGCATTTAGTGCCTTTTACCGAGCATTTTCCATATAAAAAAGCTTTTCCGGCTATCTATGACGCATTAGTTGCGAATGATACTCATTTTTGGGAGAAAGGACTCGAAGCGACGGTTTTTTCGGTGAATGGATTGGAGTTTTCCGTTCCGATTTGCTTTGAAGATACGTTCGGGTACATCACACGGCGTTTTGCACGTCATGGGGCGAAGTTATTTGTCAATATGTCGAATGATGCATGGGCAAAAAGCGTTGCCTGCCAATATCAGCATTTAAGTATGAGCGTGTTTCGAGCTGTAGAAACGCGCTTGCCGATGGTGCGGGCAACTGCATCGGGGCAAACGGCGGCAATTAGTCCGCATGGGCATATTACTGCGATGCTAAAGCCGTTCATCGAAGGGTATCTGTGCGTTGATATTCCGGTGTTTACAGCAAGGTCGAATACATGGTATATGCTGTGGGGTGATATTTTTGGGCTTATAGCAGCAATAACGGCTGGGTGCCTCTTGATTATCGGTTCAGTACGGACTATACTTAATTCTAGGAAAACTGCATGAAAAAAATCGATAAAGAAAAAAAACTAACCGTTTTAGGAAAAGAGACGGTTTTTGACGGTTTTTTGAAATTTAGTGAAGACTTGCATATCCAAGGTACTTTTTCGGGCGCTATAGATGCGCAAGGGTTCTTATTGATAGAAAAAGGTGCGGTTTGTAAAACTCAGTATATCAGAGCTGCTTCGATCGTTATTGAAGGTACCGTGTACGGCTCTTTAACGGCTGCCGATAAGATAGAGATGAAGGTCGGCAGTGTTGTGCATGGAGATGTTCATGCTGCCCGCATTAAGATTGCAGACGGCGTTTCGTTTGAAGGTGCCGTACATATGATTCGGGACAATGCCGGAGTTGACGGAAATCTTTTTTCCATGCATCCTGAACAGCTCAAGCAAAAGCTGCGTAGCTAATGTTTCCGCAAATTCATTATATATTTGACGAACTAAAACGTAGAAATCTTTTCCTTGTAACGGCGGAATCGCTGACCGGCGGTTTGATTGCAAAATATATTACGGATGTACCGGGAGCTTCCGCTGTTTTCTGGGGTGGTTGGGTTACATACTCGGCAGAGGCAAAGCGCCGGCTATTGAATGTCTCTACTGAAATCTTGGAACGGTTTGGCGTGGTAAGTGTAGAAACAGCGACTGCAATGGCGAAAGGCGCATTAGCGATTGCATCCGATTCCTTGAACAAGTGCGGTTATGCAATTGCAGTAACCGGATTAGCGGGACCTTCCGGAGGTACTCCGCAACTGCCGGTCGGCACGGTATGTATCGCCTGTGCGGCTAATGGACATACCGCTTGTGTGTATTCTGAAAAGTATCTGTTTAGCGGTACGCGCGATGCTATCCGTGAACAGACCTATACTGCTGCAATGCAAATGTTATTACAGCGACTGAAAGAAGATTGCCAAAACCGATAAAGTTATGGCGATACTCTTGACAAGATAAAAAGCAACAAGATACAATAAGAAAGTTGCCGAGCAATCTAACGATGATGCTCGGCAGTGACTTTGGCATTTCAAATTTCACAGTAGGCCTGTATGATCTAAAAAAGCCTTATTGCGAAATAAACGGAAACACTTGGGTGCCTACGGGCAGCAGCTATTCCAAACAGAAAAAAATCCCTGTAATACAATCGTATCGTAAGCGCTGTATGCAACGATAGGTTGTTGATAAAGGCTTTTTGTTTGGATATTGTGGTTTCTAAAACAACTTATCAAAGCTAATCTTTCTTAGGAAATACTCCGTATCTTTTTGATATTTTAAAAAGCAAAACTTACTATGGAGAAATTTTATGACAATCTTAAAAGTACGCCGTTCGCCTTTTACTGCTGACGGAGCCGCTCCGGATTTCCAAGAACAACCTGAGTTGAATCTGGAACAACAAGAGGCCGCGGGTACTGCGTCCCTTGAATCTGATGGGTTTGCACACCGAACAGGCAGTAATGCAGAGTATTCTTCTGCGCCCGATGAACCGCCTGAAAAAAAATTAGTAGTACGGCCACGTATGCACAGAAAATCATCCTTCGACGGAACTGCGCCTGAGGTAGAGAAGAAACCGCGCCGCCAATCTTCTATGCGAAGAACCTATAATCGAACGCAGGATTCCACCGCTGTCGGTGCGGATGGAAATATCGGTTCCGAAGACAATGAGAATAAACTAAAATTGGTTATTAACGATTTGACACGTATGGGGATGCATGCCCTGCGTGATTTGGCAGCGCAATATGGTATACCGCACGAAGATATGGTTGCGATGAAAAAGCAAGAAATTATCTTTTTTATTCTGAAAAATCATACCGAAAACGGCGGAATTATTTTTGCCTCAGGCGCTTTGGAAATTCTACCCGATGGTTACGGTTTTTTGCGTTCGCCGCAGAATAGCTATCTGTCCGGTTCCGATGATATTTATATTTCGCCGAGTCAGATACGGTTGTTCAATCTTAAAACGGGCGATACCGTATACGGGCAAATCCGTTCACCTAAAGAGGGAGAGCGTTTTTTTGCTCTGCTGCGGGTTGAGTCGGTAAACTTTGAGGATGTTTCTATTGCTCAAAGCCGTATTCCCTTCGATAACCTTACCCCGCTGTATCCCCGCCAAAAACTCAATCTGGAAACAACCAGCGAACTTTATTCAACTCGTATTATGGATTTGTTTTGTCCGATCGGAAAAGGGCAACGTTCTTTGATTGTTGCGCCTCCACGTACCGGTAAGACAATATTGATGCAGCAAATCGCGAATGCTATAACGCAGAATCATCCTGAGGTATATCTTATCGTTTTGTTGATTGATGAACGGCCGGAAGAAGTTACCGATATGGAGCGAACGGTGCACGGCGAGGTTATCTCCTCTACTTTCGATGAACAGGCAACGAGGCATGTACAGGTTGCGGAAATGGTATTGGAAAAGGCAAAGCGGTTAGTCGAACACAAAAAAGATGTGGTGATCCTACTTGATTCCATCACACGTCTTGCCCGTGCGTATAACCAAACGGTACCGACTTCCGGTAAGGTGTTATCCGGCGGTGTCGACTCGAATGCATTGCATAAGCCCAAGCGCTTTTTCGGTGCTGCCCGTAATATCGAAGAAGGCGGAAGTTTGACCATTATCGCGACGGCTTTGATAGAAACCGGCAGCCGTATGGATGAGGTTATCTTTGAAGAATTCAAGGGAACGGGTAATATGGAAATCAACTTAGATCGTCGATTATCAGATCGCCGTATATTCCCTGCGATTAATATTAAGAAGTCGGGCACCCGTAAAGAAGAACTTTTGATTAACGAGGCTGATTTGCAACGGATTTGGCTGTTGCGGAAGGTTATCAATCCGATGGATGACATCGAAATTATGGACTTACTTCTTGACAAAATGAAGAAAAGTAAGAATAATGAAGTGTTCTTGAAATTGATGAATTCCGGAACCATGCAATAATACGGCCGCGGCTGATTGATGCTGAAATGGTATAGTAAACCTCTAAAAACTAACTAAAGTTTTTAGAAATACCTATAGTAATGCTCTTTTCGGGGCAGTGTATAAGAGGTGTTATAATGAAAAAAGATATTCATCCTAATTATGTGGAAACAACGATTACGTGTGCATGTGGAAATGTTATTCGGACACGTTCTACAGAAAAAGATATTAAAGTTGAAATTTGTTCTGCTTGTCATCCTTTCTTTACCGGTAAACAGAAACTGGTAGATACAGCCGGACGTATTGATCGCTTTAAGAAACGCTACAATATTAAAGACTAAGAGTCCGTTATTCCGCAGAATCAAAACACTAAAACGGATTGGTTTTAGTGTTTTGTTTTTTATGGGGGCGATGATGGCGCACGTGATTACAAAACGATATACAACCGGCGAAGAAATTGTCAATGCAATAACACATGGCATTGGAACGTTGCTTTCGATTGCCGGTTTGGTGCTTCTTATTATCCGGGCGGTTCATTATGCGCCTGATGAATACCGGGCGCGATGTATTGTCGGATTTACAATATTCGGATCTTCGTTAATTATTTTATATTTGTTTTCAACACTCTATCATGCCTTACCACTCGGTACAAAAAAAGTATTCGGTATATTCGATCATTGTTCAATTTATATTCTGATCGCCGGAACCTATACCGCTTATTGCCTTACTGCGCTGAGAGGAGCGGTCGGTTGGTCTATCTTCGGTGTTATCTGGGGGGTAGCTGTAATCGGTATTGTGCTCTATGCGATATTTGGAAGCAGGGTACGTGTGTTATCGGTTGTTACCTATATCCCGATGGGATGGCTTATTATATTTGCTGCAAAGCCGCTGAAAGAACAACTCCCTCTACTTAGCTTTCGCTTCTTAATTTTTGGTGGTGTACTCTATACCGCCGGCTGCGTTTTTTATGCTATGAAAAAAATAAAATGGATGCATGGCGTGTGGCACCTCTTTGTGCTCGCCGGAAGCATCATGCATTTCTTTTCTATTTATTACAGCATATAAGGGGACTGGCACTTTCCGTTAGCTTTCTATGTTTTACTAATACAATACTTCCATCCTTCTCAAGATGCTCATAGATTTTTTTCACTACCATATCCTGTATCTGCTGTAATCATTTTAGAAGTACGCTATCCGGACGACATTCAATGACATTTTGTTATGCTTACTTCTGCACAAACTCGATTTTATTTCGCACCCTGTTCAGCTTACTGAAATAAACACCGAGCGTAAAGTACAGCAATAGGAACAAAAGCTGCATACCGATATTATTCCAATCGGGACGCAGCATTCGTTCAGTAAAAGTATTTGCACGCACATAATAGTATGTCGGAAAGACTTGAGCGAGCGTAGTAATGCTTTTCGGCAGCAGTTCCTGTTCCAAAAAAATCCCCGAAATAAAAGCAAGCGACAGGGGAAGCACCGTACCGACAATACCCATTACCGTCCCTTTTTTTAGCGCGGCGTTCAGCATAAAAACCGCACTTAAAACCACCGCTGCGTAGACGGCAGCGTTCAGCGTATAGCTTGCAAGCGGCAAGGTACGGATAGTCTGCCGGTACATTAGCGCGGCAAAGGCAATTAAAACCGCAAGAAAGAGGGCGACGACGGTCAGCTGCGCAGCAAAATTTTCAAAAGCAAACCGTATATTCGACACCGGTGAAACGGCCGTGCGGATTCTCAGCCGCTCGTTATTTAATTCAAACAGCGCCCAGCCGATGGAATTGATAATCAGCGAGAATATTGCCCATCCCAGAAAATTGAAAAAATATTTAAGCCCTGCGGCAGTCGATGTGTCTTCCTCTCGGTTCACCTTGATAACCTCGGTTCGTACCGCAAGCGCGTTTCGTACTTTTTCAAAGTCGAAAGCCCCCGTTGCTTCCTTTGTTGAAAGTGCAAAGCGTAAAAAGGTTTGTATTTGCGAATCGATATAGAACGCTGCCGCCCGTCTGCCGTCTTTAATGCTGATGATTCCTTTTTGTCCTAATTCTGTTTTCTGTTCAAACCCTTCGGAGATAATTAATCCCGCATCGATCAAACCGACGGAAATATCCTTCCTAACTTTTTTCAAAAGCGCTTCATCACTTAAACCGGAACCGTCCAAAAGCGTAACCGTGTGTTTTGTTTGCAAATAGGCGGTCAGCTGCTTCGAAAGCGGTGAATGATCTTGATCTGCAATGCAAACGGTAAGCGGCGTTTCGGAAAAACCGTGCGCATTCCTGCTTTCCGGCTGCAGCCTTACAAAACACAGAGATAAAAAGATAGCGAGAAAGATGACGGTGCCGATTTTCCGCTGCCATATCATCTGCAAAAAATGCTTATAGACTGTCATACTGTACCTCCCGCGCATTAAAGAATGCAATGCTTAAAAACAGCGCGATAAATCCTGAGTACACAATAAAAAATAACGGCGCTAAATCGTATTCGTGCAGGATATTGATGTTGTATAACGTATCCGTAAAAAGCGCGATGGGGTTTATTTTACTCAGAAGCGGGAACGAAGTATCCAACGCGGTTTTGATACTGACGCTCATCATACCGGATAAAAAGGAGAGAAACAGCGAACTGAATACGCACAGCATTACTTTTGTGTTTTCCGCCATTTTCGGAATTGAGCCGATACAGAGGCCGAAGGCGGTTCCGAACAGATTTGCATAGATCAACAGCGGAATCGTTACCGCAAAATCCGTGATGAGGTTAATCTTTAACACAAGCATAACATAGCCGATGTATAAAAGATTTGATGCAAGGTTAAAACAGACAAAGAAAAGAACGCCGGCAAGATATATCCTAAACCGCTTGATAGGCGCTGCGGACATTCTTACCGCTAATTTTGAAATATTCGCCTGTATGCGTTCGGGGATGGAAATTGAGCCGAACATACTGTAAATGGAAACCATCGCCAAAAGCGAGTAGAATAAAATCATCATCGAATTGTTTTGTTCATCCTTACTGTCGATGTACTGCTTTCTGTAAGCAGAAGGCAGTATCGGGATACCGAGCGCATCGGTTTGCTTTATCTGCTCTACTATGTTTTTAATGATTGTCTGCGCGATACCGTTTTTGTATATTCTGATCGATAAATCGTCTTCGATAAATACTTGAATACTGCCTTCGCGCAAGGCGGCATCGGCAGCTTCTTGTTCCATCGGAATAACATACACTATCGGAATAAAATTAAAGATGACTCGATGGGGATTTGTTTCGGTAATGCCGGTGTTTACGGCAGCGCTTATACCCCGTGTGTTGATTGCGGAGAAGATTACAAAAAACAGCGACGACAAAATGATCGGATAGGCTACCGTCCAAAACATTCCTTCTACCGTAAAGATCATCGAAATTGCCGTGTACTTTAATTCGCGTAAAAAATTCATCAGTCCCGCAGCTCCTTTCCCGTAAGCTCTAAGAAAATGTCGCTGAGACTGGGACGTTCGGAATACAATTTGCGATATGCGAGCTGCCGTTTATTGATAAAGAGAATCAGCTCGTTTAAGTTGTTGATGGAGTTTTCAAAGGTGATCAGCCATTCCGAGCCGTTTTGTACAACGCCGGTTACGTGCGGAATGGTTTTCAATGCTTCTATTATACTGTCAGCGGTATCGTGCAGACCGACAAACTCAACGACAACTTTTTCGCTGGTGCGGATAAGGTCTTTCAACTCGTCAAAGGTACCGTTTGCAATATCCCGTCCGTTATCCATAATCACCATGCGGTCGCAGAGCTGTTCCGCTTCTTCAAGGTAGTGCGTGGTGTACACAATGGTGATGCCGTTTTGCGCCAGCTTTCGGATACCGGAAAGAATAAAGTTTCTGCTCTGCGCATCGACGGCAACGGTCGGTTCGTCCAAAAAAATGAGTTCCGGCTTATGCGCAATGCCGCAGGCAATATTGAGCCTCCGTAATAATCCACCGGATAGCTTTTTCGCTTTATACGATTCGTAGTTGTTAAGGCCGACAAAGTCGATTGCTTCCTCTACCAGTTTTTTTCGTTCGGCTCCGTTATCGATGTACAGTCCACAAAAGTAGTCGATGTTTTGTTTAACGGTAAAATCGTAATAGACGGATACTTCCTGCGGCACAAGGCCGATTTTCCGTTTTATTGCAAAAGCGTCGGGACGCATCGGCTCATCAAAAATCCTGATCTCGCCTTTATCGTACTTTAACAGCGAAAGGATGCAGTTGATTGCCGTTGTCTTACCGCAGCCGTTCGGCCCCAACAGCCCCAGCACTTCTCCTTTTGCAACGTCCAAATTAAAATGATCCAATGCGATTTTTTCTTTATACCGCTTAACCAGATTTTTTACCGATAATACCGGTGTGCTCATACATTCTCCTCGCCGATTCGGCTGTTCCATCAACCGTTTTCCTTTCCGTCAATTCAGGTATGCGTATTGTACACGTTTATCAGCTCTAAAAAAAGCATGCAATATCATATCGGTTTATGACATTTGTCATCGGTAATGATTGCCGGTTAATTAAGCTGCTGCTTAGGACAACCAACCTCCTTGTTTGAAAGGATACAGAAACACAGCCGCCCTTCTTACCAATCTTCAGAACTTGTGATAAAGTAAAAAATAAGGAGCACACTATGCCTACAATGACTATGACCAATACCTTGTATCAAGAACTTGAGCAAGCTGCAAAGATGACCGGCTGGACGACAAACGCTGTCTTAGAAGCAGCCTTGCGCCGCTATTTGGCTGAATTACGGGAAGATGCTGAAGATGCCGCCCGCGCCGAAAAAGCATGGAATGATTTTGTAGCCAGCGGAGAAAAGACAATTCCTGCGGAAGAGTTGTATCAAGAGCTAGGGTTATAATTTTAATGAAAATCAATTATACCCCGCTGGCAAGTAAACAATTTTCACGACTCGATAAGCCAATACAAATAAGAATCAAAAAATATATGACTGAAGTTACTGCTTTGGATGACCCGCGCTCCCGCGGAAAAGGTCTGACAGCAAACCTTTCAGGTCTATGGCGATATCGTGTCGGTGATTACCGTATCTTATGCTGCATCAAGGATGATGAACTGATTATTACCGTTCTTGAGATTGGGCACCGCTCATCGGTGTATGAATAGCCTACAAGATTCGCTATTTCATATAATAATACATATCTTTAAATGATTTCCCTTCCGCTAAGACTGCTGCTTTCAAATTTTTCAACATTTTATTTTGCAAATGCCGTTTCTGAACCTCGTTATACCGGTTATTCGTGCGGATGGTTGACAGCCATTTGTCACGATTCAGAGCGTCGGGTATAAAATCATTATGGGATGATAAAGCTGCAGGCAAGGAGATACTCTCCTAAATGCAAAATTACAACGCTATTTGCAACCGTTGCTTTAATGCGCTTTGTAGTTCTTGCGAAAAATTGAGGTTAGCATTTTCCGCAGCTTCCGCAAGCCAAGCAGGCAGCGTTACATTTTTACGGATAGCTTTATTTTTAACCATTGCACGATATCGAGTCGTATCAGCTCTTATTATTGAGAGTATATCATTCTTTTTGTGTACGATTTGCTGTTGCGGTGTTGCTTTTTTAATTTCAAATTGCTCATCTTCTGCAACGCATAACCATGCTGCCATAGCGTCTTCTATTTGCTCTATAGCATCTTGTAAATCTTTTCCGGTTGTTATGCAGCCATTAAGGTCGGGAACACGCACATACACAGTACCGTCTTTTTCTGTAAAAACTGCAGTATAAGCATATTTCATTTTTTCGCTCCTTGTTCGATCTCTTTTTGAATGTACCGCAAGTCATTTTTATTCGTGCGGAGGGTTTAATACCCCGACGCTTGCGTCGTAACGAAGGGTATTAAAGCCGACTGCAACCACCTTATGAGAACAACATACCCCGACGCTTGCGTCGGGGTTGTTGATTCAAAACACCTCCAAATATAATCAGTATTAATTCTTTTTCCATAACAAATGGGCATCCTAAAACAAAGTACATACCCACGCTAGTGCGGCACAAATCGGAATATATATAATGTAATGCATAACATGTGTTTTCCAATTATATCCAAATAAATGCGGTCCTACTATGTCCTTAACTTCCGGATAAAAATGAGGAAAGAAATTTGAATGACAGAGAAGAACCCAATCGAAAAACACAATGTCGAAAGTTTCCATTCCGTAAAGCATAATTAAAAATCTTATGAAAAATTCAATAAAATTAAAATTATTATGAATTCCGTCCCATGCTCCAAGTATAAATGCAGCCAAAAGGATAAGAAAAGCAATTGCAATTATAATCCAACCGATTATATGGGCGCCGTGAAATCTTTCTTTTCGGTCAGGAATAGAGTCATAAACCTCTTTGGGGGCTGAAGAAAAAAACTTCTTGTTTTGAACAAAAGCCACACCTCCATACAACAAAAGAAAATAAAACACCATCAGCATAAGAGTTGTTATCATTGTTATTGCCATTTGTTATACACCTTATTTATTCGTGCGGAGGGTTTAATACCCCGACGCTTGCGTCGTAACGAAGGGTATTAAAGCCGACTGCAACCACCTTATGAGAACACATACCCCGATGCTCTGCGTCGGGGTTGTTGATTAAAATCGTGTCGTTTTAAAGGAAAACCTCTCAAAACTGAAGTTTTTAGAGGTTCCCTATAATTATACGTATATTATACACATACCGTCAAGCAGTCGCTGTTTCTATTCTTTTTGTATTTTATTCTACCCATTTTATTCTTCTGAAAACAACGCAGTGCTTGATAAGAGAATCGCGGATATAAGAGCAAGAAAAAATATCTCTGAACACGAACTTATCGAGGTGTAACAGTGCGGAAAATATGGCACGACGATGCTTGGGAAGAATATATCGAATGGCAGACTAAGGATAAGAAAACACCCCTTAAAAAGCAACTAAAAAAGATGACAAATGTCACGGTACCCAATGACGTTTCTCACTGACTTTTTTTGGATAAACTTCTATAATACCGGCTAGAGGTATATAAAGAGGTTTTTCGCAATCCGTTTTTCCAACGGAAACTGCTGAAATTTCTACAATGAGGATGATACTATGAAGATACGGACAGTTACGGCGGTGTTTACAGCGTTGCTATGTATGTGTGTAATGCCGTTGTGTGCTCAAGAAGCGTATAATAATTTTTTAAAGTTTAAAATCGATCTCTATAATGCGGAAAGCAAAAAAGCCATTCAAAGTCACATTGAGGCATACCGAAAGAACATCGAAGCGTCAAATCTTAACGAAGAAGAAAAACTGACGCTTTTTACATTGCTGGCAGTCGAGCAAACCGATATGGCGGACAAAGCAAACGCAAAGCAAAATTACCGACTTTTAACCGAACAAGATGATCGGTGCAAAGCGTTTATGGAAGGTAAAAAAGACAGCGAGGTAAATGTATGGCTGCTTGTCGGCTGGGCGGATATTAAATCTCGATTGGCAGGGTTTTCATCAGGGCAGACGATGTACGATGAAGCGCTCCGTTCCCGTCATCTCTATGAAGAGGCGCTCAAACAAAATAAGAAATTTTCGCAGGGGTATCTTTCATACGGGCTTTGGCTGTTTTTTGCCCCTCCTATTGCAGGCGGAGGAGCTGATGCTGCGCTGAAAGCATTTTCAAAAGCGGTTTCGTACTCAAACACGCCGGAGGAAAAATACCTCGCATTGCTGTACCGATCACAAGCATATATCGCACTTGAAAACCCAAAAAAAGCTGCTGCCGATTTACGCGCTGCACATGACCTTTTCCCTAAAGAAACCTTTACGCAACTGGTAAGCGAAGGAAATAAAAATGGCAAACTGTTTTTTGAATAAATGCGCGCTGCTGTTCGTATGGTGCGTAGCGCTGTCTGTATCTGCATACGCGGAAATTCCCGCTGCTCAAAATGCGCCGCTACCTCAGGAGCAAACACAAACGGAAATGACCGCTGCCGTCAGCCAAGCGCAGGCACCTGTTCAGGGTATATTGTCTATTGCCGACTGCAAAGCTCTTGAAGAACAGTATTACCTGATGCAGTCATTCGATCCGCAGCTGTTGCTGGACAGTTTTGACCGGATCCGGGAAGCGCTTAACACTTCTTTTGAAGATGCGGGGCTGCTTGATCTGTATTTTGAACACGCAAAGCTAATTTCCATGTTGTATGTCTACGAGGGAAACCGGCAGTGCGGAAAATACGATACGCTCATACAGGGTGAAGCGCAGGACTTTTTACGGCAAGCAGAAAAATTGACCCGAAAACATGCGGGATTCACAAGGGAACAGATGTCCGCCCTCTTTATGCGGTATGCAAATTATCTGTATACAAAAATAGGCGTGCCGAAAAATACTTTTGCAATCGCCTCGGCAGTACCGGTGCTATACCGCAAGGCACTCATGCTCAATCCCGGTAACATTGAAGCAGCGGTAAAACTGGCATGCTGGCATATTTTCCCCGCTGACGTAACAACGGGGAATTACAATAGCTACATCGAATCGCAGGAGGAGTATATAGAGGAGTTATCTGCAGCAGACCGGTTTAATGCGTATCTTTTATATTCAATTTACTCTATGAAAAAATATGAAAGTGCCAAAGGACGCGCCTATTTACAAAAAGCTGCAGTATTGTTTCCCAATCATGTGTTGCTCTTGCGCGTCTATGAAAATTACCGGAACGGAATATTCAGTTTATAAAAAGGAAACGGTATATGACGGATAGAGAGAACAAAGAAATACACGGTTTAGCCGTCAAAAATCTGTATAAAAGTTATACGATAGAAAAAAACAACTATGAGGTCAATAAAGATATCAACCTATCCGTTCCGCCTGCATCGTTCGTATGGATTTACGGAAATTCGGGCGCGGGCAAATCCACATTTTTAAATGTGATTACCGGCATCGACACACCCGATGCGGGAAGTGTCAGTTGGGATGACTCCGAAATCAATACCATGAATGTGAACAAGCGCGCTCAATTTCGGCTGGAACACTTCGGGCTGATTTTTCAGTTTTTTGAATTGATTAAGGCTCAGACTATTTACGAAAATGCCGCTCTTCCATTGAAGATAACACGGAAATCAAAAAAAGAAATTGATGCGGTACTGTTTCCGCTGTTCGAATATTTTGATGTGCGGTCTCTCATTCGTAAAAAACCGGATCAACTTTCAGGCGGAGAAAAACAGCGGGTGTCTATTGTCCGTGCACTTTCTACCAATCCGCGCTATATTATCGCAGATGAAATTACCTCCTCGCTTGATATAAAACGTTCCCATCAGGTGTACGGGTATCTACGCAGTTATATAAAGGAGAAGAACGGTATCGGTATCTTTGTTTCGCACGACCCGATCATCAGCGAATATGCAGATACTGTGTACACTATGCAGGCGGGCTGCTTAATGGAACAGAGGCAGGGAGACCGTTGATGTTTTTATTGAAGAGCGTATGGGACAATATTCTGTTTCATGCAAAACGCAGTTTTCTTTCGGTGTTGCTGATTACGATAGCGTCAAGCGCAATGTTGCTCTACCGCGGTTTTGTGGAATATTCCGAACAGGGATTAGCACTCAGCTTTATTTCAAATTCGGGGCATATTCAGGTAAGCATGAAAAGCGCAGCTGAGCCGCAATCTACCGGCACCGAAAACACTGCTAATACCGACAATACCGGCACGGCGCTGTTAAGTGCACGGGATATGGAAACGCTGCGGAGCATCTATGCGGATATGCCTGCGGTGAAATCTTCCGATGCGGTGCTGAACTTTCAGGGGATTATCGGTACCGATACAGATACGGCAGTATTTTGGGGCGCGGGGTACGATGCACCGCAGCGCTTGGGTGCGACGGATGGAACACCGGTATTTGCAGGAG
Source organism: Treponema sp. OMZ 906 (assembly GCF_024181185.1). Taxonomy (NCBI): domain Bacteria; kingdom Pseudomonadati; phylum Spirochaetota; class Spirochaetia; order Treponematales; family Treponemataceae; genus Treponema; species Treponema sp. OMZ 906. The sequence goes on from NZ_CP051196.1 coordinate 1,227,290, forward strand.
ACCAAAGTCTTGTGCTGGGCAAAAGTCTTTTTGAAACGCTCAAACTGAGTACGGCACCAGAACCCTTTGTCAACCTTATGTCTTCGATCGGGGACAGCGGTTTGTTGACAGGCTCCTTTGCAGTGAGCGGATGGCTCGATACAGGTACTCCGCAAAACGATGCCGGTTTGGTTATTGCTTCCCGCAGTGCGCTGCTCGATTTTTTTGAGCTGAAAGATTCCGCTTCGTATATGCGCATCTACCTCCACAAAGATACCGATATGCCCGCTGCACAGGCTGCCCTCGATTCGTATTTTGCCGAACATCAGCTGCCGTATCAGACGCAGAATTGGAAGGAGCTCAATCCTTCGTGGGAACAGATCAGCGGCTTATTCCGCAATCAATCTTCTTTTATCAGCATCATTTTGTATATCTTAATTTTCACGGCATTGACGCAAAGTCTTTCCGCAAGTTTTATGGAACGGATCGGGGAGTTCGGCACGATGGAAGCAATCGGACTGAAACGCTCCTCCGTTATGCAGATGCTGGTGCTTGAGGTATGCCTCATCAGCCTTGCCGGTATTATCGGCGGCATCGTGCTCGCGCAGCTGGGAAACAGTCTGACGGAAACATGTAATATTACCATGACCCCGCCCGGATATACACGGGCATACCGCCTCAGTTTTTACATCACCCTCCCGGCGATTTTGACAACCCAGTTTTTTATTTTTTTAACCGGCATTATTTCCGTGCTGCATCCGATGTACACTATTTGCAAACATAGCACGGTACAGCTTATTCATTATAATGGAAGTTAGGTATGAACACACACATAAAGATAGTATTGCTCTGCATGGCGGTATTTTCCGGCATAGCGGGATTATGCAGCGCGGTGTTATATGCCGATGAAGTGCAGAACCGGACGGACTATGAACGCTTTCTTTCAGTGAATAAAGCGTATGGTTCAGACCGGACGGTGTTGGTACAACAGCGTATTATAAAGCAGAAAAAGAACGCTCAGAGAAAGAACGCTCAATCTAATAGCGTTGCGAGTAAATCGGAGACGGCGTATTGTTTGTTCCATAAAAATGGGCAGTGCGTACGGATGAAAACGAAAAGCGGTATACAGTATTTTTTCAGCTCCGATCAGGGGTATTGGCTTTTAACGAAAAAGCTGAAAAGCCCGCTAAAAATTTCGGGTTCGTATAAGGTTGAGGAGTTTGAAATTCAGGATATTCTGAAAATCGATTTTAGAAACGAATATCGGATCGCGGATTCAACGGACGGCGTTTTAACGCTTGAGCGGACATCGTCAAAGGCCGCGTATAAATTCGTACTGTTTGAAAAAACGGATGATGAGGTATTCGAGCTGACCTTTACCGATACGAAAAAAAATCCGGTGAGGACATTACGATACAGCCGCGGTATAGTCGATGGGTACGAATGTTTTAAGCAAATCGATATATATAATCTGCTTTTTGATAAAGACACGGTCAACACATGGATAACGGAAGGGATAACTCCGACTGATGTTCCCGCAAGTTTTTTTCAGTATTCAAATATGAAAATGCTCAGTCAAAAAATCGAAGGTATAACTTCGGCAACCAAATGAGGTTGCTTTGTTAACCGATGAGTTTGCCTTGCAGCAAACGTCACGTATTGTATGCCGATTCTCACTAACGTTACGAAACGGCGTAATGCACCAGCCTCCAAAGTTGACACTTTGTTCGACTGGGGCATTTTAAGGAAGGGCTTATTCAATAGGCCATCTTTTAAAAATTTAAGGTTAGATGGTTAGAGGTTCACAAGAGTAATGCGAAAAGCGATAGCCGATTTATTTTTTTTATGCATTGCATTTTCCGTGTGCGCACTTTCCGGCATTGATTCGGTACAGGTAGGTGCAGGATTTGAAGTGCAGCATGAATCAATATTTTTACAGAAGAATACAAACGAATATGCGCCCGATACTATTCCGAATATGGCAGGTACTGTGTTTTGCAATATTGAACTTTCTGCAGGTAATCAAAATTTTCTTGTACAGCCGGGGATTCTTGTAAAAGAGCAAAAGTTCAGACCGTTTTTTAGAAAGCTGCGTTATTCACTTTTTACCGACCGATTTTCGCTTTCCATCGGAAAGGATTCATTTTCTTTTGGAGAGGGCATAATGAAAAATTATTTTTTTGTGCATCTTCCTCAACCGGACAGATTTGGAAAAAAGATCTATCCATTGGTGTGGCATACCGTGTTTGAAGTACCGGTCAAGCAATTCCTGTTGACCTCCGGTATTTTTGCCGATGCCGATTCAACGGCGTTCCGGAAAGTGCCCAAGTGGTATAGCCTATGGGCAAAAGCTGTGTACACCAATCCGGTCGTATCGGTGGGGCTTGAAGCAGATGCACTGTTGCAACCGGAATTACCGGAGACAGCTGCTTCCGCCGAACAGAAAAAAGCCTATACCTGTACCGCAGCAGCGGAGATTTCAGCGCTGCTGCCATATCAGTTTAAGCTCTATGCCAATGCGCAGTTGCCGGTAGATTTGCTGCATAAAAATATCACCGATTGGGGAACGCTTGCCGGTATTTCAAAAGATTTTCTATTGAACTCGATTACGTTAAGTTCCATTGCAGAGGTATCATATTCGACGGAAGGATTTGCGTATTCGGTCTTTCAAAGTATGGGGCTAGCCGACTATGCACAAATTTCCGCCGGAGTGCAGGGACTGGAAGCAAAAAAGCTCGTTGGAATTATGCAGGCGGAGTTTTTCATATCTGATTTTTCGATTAAAATCGGATATATTTCAAAAGATATGCTGGAAAAGCAAACGACGGGTACGAGCTATCTTGGTATACTTTCGATTGCCGTCAGTTTTAATGGAGATGTATAAAAGTTATGGATGAATTTTTACTTTTTAAAAAGATCACTACGAAAAAGATGATACGGAACATAAGCCGTGAGATGCGGCGGTATTGTGTGCTTTGCCTACTGTTGTGCGCTGGGGTAACCGGATACGCACAGTCTGCGCAGAATACCGCTGCGACATCGGCTTCTGTTGTATCAAAAACCGATAATGCGGTAGCGGATCATACCGTAGCAGCATCCGGCATCGCAACGGGAGAGACACCGGACGGTAATATCGGAGCCGATGGGCACGCCACGGATACTGCCGGAGAAAAGTCTCCTGACAATCCACAAAGCAAAAACTCCGGCGGTACAGCTTCCCACGATTCGGCGAACGCTCCGCTGGATTTTCACGTTAAGGTGTCGGCATTTAAAATAATTTCGCAGTATTACGGCTTACCGCTATCGGTACGATTCGGATGGTTTTATCGGAAGGAAGACTTCAGTGTCTTTCCCAATGCAGGGTTTTCGTTCTCGGTTGCCGATACACCGGTACTGGATACCTCGGTCGGATTAGCGCTCCGGAAAAAGTCTTTCTTCTGGAGCGGCTACGCCGTATATGACATTGTTCCCTTCGCCATGCATAAAAAAGCTGCTGATCAAGCGGTCTACGGGATAACTTCTTTCGGTTTTAGTTTTCCCGGAATAAAGGTAAGCATGCCGCTTGTTGCCGGACGGCTGCGGAAAAATGAGATCATCGGAGATGAGTGGAGTACTGGAACCGCACCGACGGTGGTGACTCAGGTTTCTGCAGGATTGCAGCTGGATTTTTTCCTTGCTGATCTCGGTTTTTTTAAGAGTACCGGTACCGCTGCGTTTTATTATCATTGGATACCGAAGGCTGCATTTCATTATTATACTGTTTCGGCGGCAATTCCCGCTTCTTTTCACCTCTATTATGTTGATATTGCGTTCATGTATTCGCTCTTTCATACCTCAACTGTGCAGTACGGCAAGGCTGCGCCGTTCCGCCGCTATGCGATCGGACAAACCCAAAGCGGCATGACAGGTCGCAGTACCTTTAAAACTCAGGTATTGTTTAAAGATATGCATCTGTTCAGCGCCGAGTTCCGCTGGTATCCTGCGCGGATTACTGCCCAAACGAACGGCTTTTTCCTTTCGCTCTTTGCCGATGTCGGCTTCGGTATTACCGAACGGCGTAAAGGTTCTCTCTTCTATGAAGCAGGCGGCGGACTCGGCTACAACCTTTACGATAGCGTTCCTTTAACTTTTCAGGTAGGTTTCAATCAAAAGCTGCAGCCCGTGTTTTACCTCAGCGTAGTTTCCCGGCTTTCACACAGGCTGTAATGGCGCGTAGTATTTATTATCTCGATATAGATGCCTGCAAAAGTAAGCCGCTTGACACATTTCTCCCCTTGAAATATACTCCTCCTATCGAGGGTTTCCTCGGTAAAGAGAAGTTCATTACTATGCAAAGAACACGATTACTTCCCGAAGAAAGAAAAAAGGAAATTAGAAAAGCAGCCGCACGGAAATTCCTCGAAAAAGGATTCTCAGCAACCACAATGGAGGATGTGATAGCTGAAAGCGGTTTATCCGTCGGCGGGGTGTACCACTATTATAAAAATACCGGCGACATTCTCTACGACATAATGGAAGAGGCTAATAAGAGCCGTATCGAAAAGACCTTGCACCGGCATCAACAGGGAAATTACGGCACTCCTGAAGATATGGCGGCGCAGTTTATTACCGAAAAAATCATCGATGAAAATCCGTATAAGCCGCTTTACGCCATGTTTTTATTGGAAAAGAGCCGCGATCCGAAATTACAGCACCTGTTTGAAAAACTAAGTACCGACGGTTTCCAGGAAATGCTTGACGCTTTCGGACAAGCGCAGAATGCTTGCGGCATCGAACAACTCGATTCATTTTTATTTACTTTTATGAATGCACTTACGATCGGTTTTGAATATCTTGGCGAAAAAGAACTTTTTAAAATGAAAAAACAGGCGATCACCGAAATGGTCAAAGCCTATCTTGTGTATAAAAATAATGAAGAATGATTAATGGCTATCCTCTAAACACCAACCTTGAGTTTTTAGGGATGCTCAATGAGGAATTATACATTGGAGTAATCACACATTACGCATTACAAATTATAAATTACAGTATTGGAGGTCTAAATATGAATACTCAAAAAGGGTTATCGGTAAAAGACTTGGTAACAACCGGTATTTTTACCGCATTGATGATTGTGTTTACAATGCTCGGCGGCATGTTTTTTGCACCTAATCCGGTATTGACGTTTTATATGCCGATGGGCTGCGCATTATTGTGCGGTCCGGTATATTTGTTTTTAGTCGCAAAGGTTCACAAACGCTGGAGCATTACCATCCTCGGCATCATTTTAGGCTTTTTCTTTTTTGTTACCGGAATGCATTGGTCGATGGCACTCGGCAATATCGGAATGGGCATTATCGCCGACATCGTTGCAGGGATCGGCACCTATACCAATAAAAAACTCAATGCACTTTCGTATATGCTGTTTATGCTTTCAAACACCTTCACCTATCTCATCTTTTTTATCGACCGGGATAGATGGATACACGCTATGCTGAAAAAAGGCACCGACGCTTCCTACATTGAAACCATGAACACCTCGGCAGCATCATGGATGCCTGTCGTGATTGTCGGCGGAACATTGCTCGTTGCAGCATTCAGTGCATGGGTAGGCAGCAAGATGCTGAAAAAACAATTTGAAAAAGCAGGGGTTGTGTAATAATTAGTAATTTGTAATGGATAATGGATTAATGTACCGGTTGATTACACATTACCAATTAACAAAGTGATGAGTAAGTAACTTCTAAAGATATAGACATGCGCACTTAAAATACGTATCATATAATTATGACTGCAAAAGAAGTCTTAAAATTATTAAAACAAAATGGTTGGTATGTTTATGAAACAAAAGGGTCTCATTGTCAACTAAAACATTCGGAAATGTCAGGTAAAATAACAATCCCGATGCACAGCGGTGATTTAAAACCCGGCACTTTGAATAGCATCTTAAAACAGGCAGGATTAAAATAGGAGGCTGTGTATGCATAAAATGACTTATTTAGCAGTGTTTGAACCGGCAGATAACGGCGCTTATAGTGTTTATTTTCCGAATGTTGCAGGCTGTATAAGCTATGGAAAAAACTTTCAGGAAGCACAGGCAATGGCACAGGAAGCTCTTGAATTGCATATATACGGTATGGAAAAAGACGGAGATAAATTACCGATTGAAAATTTTTCCAATATACAAACCAATATAGGTGACATAGTATATGCAATTACTATTTATCCTGATTTTGTAAAAAAAGAAATGGATAACAGAAGAGTGAGAACAAATTGTACTATCCCATATAATTTAAAACGAAAAGCAGAAGCGCAAGGGATAAACTTTTCTCAAGTATTAGAAGCGGCTTTAGAAGAATTATGCAGTTGATAACTGCGTATTTGTTATTCCTTGTAATGCAGACTGTGAAATAATTTAGTAATGCATAATTTGTAATGAGAGGTATTCATCTAATTATGATTATGCATTGGATTACCCATTATCAATTGCTAAAGAGCTATTTTATGGAACAACGAGTAAAACTCATTCTTGACCCGCGGACAAAGCTTTTTATACTGCTTTTGTGCGTTATTGCTGCCTCTCTTGCACCGTCTCTTTTATACGGAGCAGGGCTTGTCGTCCTTATTGGAATGATGGGAATCTTGTGCGGGTATTGGCGTAGTGCACTAACGGGGATCGTCGGTTATGCGCTCTTGTATGCGCTGACACTGTGGGCAGCCGGTCTGACGGGCACATTGAAGACAACACTGCTGGCTGCGTTTGGGCTGTTTCACAAGGTATATCCCTGCGGTATGATGGGCGGCTTGTTTATCACTTCAACAAAGGTGAACGAATTTTTATCTGCGATGCACCGGCTCCGTGTTCCGAAAAAGATTGTTATTCCGCTTGCAGTGATGATCCGTTATTTCCCCACAATCGGTGAAGATTGGCGGTACATTAAAGATGCAATGCGGATGCGTGATGTGTCGCCGACGCTTGCAGGATTTGTGAAACAGCCGACCATGACCGTTGAGTGTATTTACGTGCCGTTGCTGTCAGCAGCATCAAAAACAGCTGACGAGCTTTCTATCGCTGCCCTTACCCGTGGTATCGAAAATCCCCATCCGCGAACGTGTCTTGTGCAGACTCAATTTAGATTTGCAGATGCCATAACTGCTGCGGTCTTTTTACTGTATACAGCGTTGGCATTATTTTTTTAACAAGGTCTTATACTGTCATGATAACGATACGAGATGTTTCTTTTACCTATTCCGGTAATGAAACGGATGGCATACATCATATCAACTTAGAAATACAAAAAGGTGAATGCGTTCTGCTCTGCGGACGTTCCGGTTGCGGCAAAACAACGGTTACGCGGTTGATCAACGGATTAATTCCTTCCTTTTATATGGGCACACTCACCGGTTCCATACTCATCGACAATCAGCCTGTCGGCGAATTACCGCTGTATAAAATTGCTAAGCAGGTCGGTTCGGTGTTTCAAAATCCGCGGACACAATTTTTTAATGTTGATACCGACAGCGAGATTGCATTCGGTATTGAAAATGAAGGATATCCGCAGGAGCAACTGATACAGCGGGTACGGCAAACAGCCGAAGAGTTGCATATCGAAACTTTGAGCGGAAGAAATATCTTTGAGCTTTCCGGCGGCGAAAAACAAAAAATCGCCTTTGCCTCGGTGTATGCAATGAATCCCGATATATATGTACTTGATGAACCCTCGTCAAATTTGGATTCGGAATCGATTACTGCGCTGCAAAGCTACATACGGAATATAAAAGCACAAGGGAAGACAGTCATCGTTGCGGAGCACCGGCTGTATTATTTAGCTGATCTTGCAGATAAAATCGTATATATGGAAAACGGCACCATCACCCGCATATTCACACCGCTGGAGTTTAAGTCGCTTTCTGCTGAAACACGTCATGAGATGGGACTGCGGGCAATTCATTTGCAGGAAGAAATCCCTTTCTCTCTACATAATAAGGCGATGGATATTCGCTCAGAAACTCCCTGCCGTATGAACGGAGCAGCGTCGGTTCAGACCACACAAGATACGGCTCAGTCTCCCCAACCGCCGGTTCAGCCAGCGCTGGCAGAGCCGCTTACGTTAGAGCTGCAGAATGTTTCACTGTACCGTAAGAAAAAACTCATCCTCCATGATCTTTCTTTCTCTGCCCATGCAGGAGAGATTATTGCAATTACCGGCGCAAACGGTATGGGAAAGACAACCTTTGTCCGTGCATTGTGCGGTCTGCACAAGGAAACATCCGGCAGTTTTCTATGGAACGACAAGCCGCTTAAACCGAAAGAACGGCTACAGCGTGCATATATGGTGATGCAGGATGTGAACTACCAGCTTTTTGCCGAAAGCGTGGAGGCAGAATGTTCATTCGGTTTGAAAACAGCATCGGAGACTGCGGTAGAAGCAGCGCTTAACGCTTTGCAGTTAACGGAAATTCGTACACGGCACCCCGGCTCTCTTTCAGGCGGACAAAAACAGCGGGTTGCTATTGCGGCAGGACAGGTAAGCGCTAAGCCGCTGCTTGTGTTTGATGAACCCACAAGCGGACTTGACTACGATAGCATGGCGCGGGTTTCCGCTGTTATCCGCAGCCTTGCAGCGGGGCGCATCATCTTTGTCGTTACTCACGACTATGAGTTTATACATAAAGCCTGCACACGGATTTTGCATTTAGGAAACAATACGCTCCTGTCCGATCCGCAGCTCTAGAAATGTAGATTTATCCAATAGACTATGAGGGGCGGAGATGGTAATACTTGCAGTTTCGCGGCAGTGCTCTGCGCCGGCGGTGTGGATTGCAAGATATAGAAAAAGAATGTAATGGAGGCAGAAATGAAAATTGAACATATTGCTATGTATGTCAATGATTTGGAAAAAGCAAAAGACTTTTTTGTTGACTATTTTGGCGGACATCCCAATGCCGGATACCATAATAAAACGACCGACTTCCGCTCATATTTTATCACCTTTGATGAAGGTGCACGGCTGGAAATTATGAAAAAGCCGCATGTAGCGGATTGTGAGAAAACACTTGCGCGTATAGGGTACATCCATATTGCGTTTTCCGTCGGAAGCAAAGATGCGGTTGATGCCTTAACTGAAAAAATTAAAAACGCCGGATACGAAGTTGTAAGCGGGCCGCGGACAACCGGAGACGGATACTATGAAAGTTGTATTGTCGCCATTGAAGATAATCAAATTGAAATTACGGTGTAAAGAGAAAGCGTAAGGTGGTAACATGATGTGGGCGGTTTTTGCATTTCTATCCGCTGTTTTTGCAGCACTCACTTCTATTCTGGCGAAAGTTGGGATTGAAGGAGTAAACTCAAATCTGGCAACAGCGGTAAGAACGGTTGTGGTATTAGCTATGGCGTGGGGCATGGTTTTTATTACCGATACGCAGGATGGAATTATGGACATCAGCAAGAAGAGCTGGATATTTCTGATTCTTTCAGGCTTGGCTACAGGTGCTTCATGGCTATGTTATTACAAGGCATTGCAAATCGGCGAAGCATCCAAGGTCGTGCCTATCGATAAGTTAAGCGTAGTCATTACATTGATTTTAGCAGTGATTTTTCTGCATGAAAATATGAATGCAAAATCGATACTTGGCTCGCTGCTGATTACGGCAGGCACCCTTTGTATGGTGTTATAAAGATGGTGCACTGTTTGAATATCAAGATTACGGTAGCATAATCCATGAGTAGTTTATCATCAATCCTCAATCATCACTGTGTAAGACGACTAAAAACAGCCTGATGTGTGTACCCGAAGCAACCGTCTGGCATCTTGACTTAAAATGCCTTTGTCATAAAATATCGGTATGAAACATATCTATACGAAAATGCTGCCATTTATGGCGGCGCTGGTTGTTATTTCCTGCGGAAGCTGCTCAAGTAAAGACGAAATCAAGCCGCTTACCGAAGGAGGTTCTATGAAGTTGACAAGCACGGCTTTTGCCGACGGCGAAAAAATGCCCCAAGAATTTGCAAAACTCGGAGCGAATCACATTCCTCCGCTCGAAATCGACGGTGTACCGGAGGGTACAAAGAGTCTTGCGATTATCGTGCACGATCCGGATGCGCCGCTTCCCGGTGGATTTTATCATTGGACGCTGTGGAACATTCCGCCGCAAACAACGTCGATCGGAGAAGGTAATGTACCGCCGAATGCCGTCGAAGGCGAAACGAGCTGGGGTACGAGCGGCTACAACGGACCTCAACCGCCGTTCGGGACGCACCGCTATATTTTTTATCTCTATGCGCTCGATATGAATCTGAGTCTTCCGGCGGGCAGCAGCGTAAAAGAGCTGAAGGCCGCGATTAAGGGGCACGCAATCGAAGCTGCTTCACTTACGGGTATGTTCGGTGCTAAGGATAACCCCTGACCAAAGCAGTGAAAAATTATCCGTATACTATACAGCTCTAAATATAGCTCTAAACCCATTATTCACCGAGGAGATGTAGGGAAATGAATTTATTTTTGTGCTCACACTTTTCAAAAGTAGGCGCTCTTCTTAAAGATCTCATTGCGGGAAAAAGAGTTGCTTTCATTCCCACTGCATCGATACATGAAGGGTATACAGGCTATGTAGGGTCTGCCCGTACATTATTCAAAAAATTAGGAGCCGAGCTGACTGAAATTGAGATTTCAACTGCAAACGCTTCCGATATTACACAGGTGTTTGACGCAGCGGATATTATTTATTTTACCGGCGGTAATTCATTTTTCCTTATTGATCAATTGAGGAAAACCGGTACGGATACGTTGCTAAAGCAACAGCTGGAAAAAGGGAAATTATTTATTGGAGAATCAGCAGGCGCTATTGTATGTGCTCCGGAGCTTTCTTATATTGAAAAAATGGATCCTATTCCGGAAGATTATTCTCAGAGTGATTATGCCGGATTAGGACTCATCAATTTTTATGTGCTGCCGCACTATCTTACCGCACCATTCAAAAAAGTTACTGCAGACATTATGCAATCATTCTCAAATATCGAACTATGCGCTATCAATAATGCACAAGCTCTTAGTGTTAAAGACGGAGTACGGAAGTTTGTGAGTGTAGAGAAAGAGTAAAATACAAGTATGGAATTTGATGAGATGAACGCTGCCCCCATTATCAAACACATTGCGGTGCGCAGCGTAATATCAAAATCAAATTTACCCGTAGCGGATTATTCCGTTAATCCATACACCGGATGTACACATGTGTGTAAATATTGTTATGCGTCTTTTATGCGAAGGGAGAATATTGATTTATGCTTTCAATATTAGGTGCAGTATTATTTGGAATTATAGCAATTATGACAGTTCTTGTTGCTTGCGGTTTTCCTTTGGGCGAATTTACAATGGGAGGACAACATAAAATCTTACCTAAGAAATTGAGAGTTGCGGCAGTCATTTCGGTGGCTATCCAAATTTTTGCAATGATAATTATTTTGCAAGCCGGAGGTTTTATTTCCTTGTGGTTTTCTTTTAAGGTTACTAAATATATTTGTTTCTTCTTTGCCGCTTACCTATCTTTGAATACTATTATGAACATGATTTCAAAAAGTAGGAAAGAAAAATATGTTATGACTCCGCTTTCACTTATTGTCGGAATATGTTTTTGGATAACGGCATTTCAGATGTAGTATGTAAAATGAGGATAATCTACAGTGCGTCAAATTGGAAAAATATGAGAAAAGTGATATAGTAGGATGGACGAGAAATTGACAAATTTGAATTTGAAGAGGAGAAACTTTCCCATGAAGAAAGAAATCAAAACAATAGAGAAAGATGGATATAACGGCGTATACTGGCCGAATCCGAACGGCAGTAAATATTGCATGATTGCCATGCTTGGTGATGATACAAAAGACATGATGGCAAAGGGTGGCGTCAAATGGCTTCAAAAGAAAGGTCTGAATGTCCTCACAATGTCACCGGCCCCAAAAGATTACGGTCACCATAACTATCCACTCGAACGTTTTGAGAAGGCACTTGCATTTCTGAAGACGATGGGTAATGAAAAAATCGGTATTATGGGTGCCTCGACAACTGGTATGCTTGCGCTTGTCGCAGCGTCATGCTTTTCGGAAATAACGCTTACGATAGCCATTTCTCCTTCTGATTTTGTGATGGAAGGTTTTTATCAGGATGGGAAAGACGGGGCTCACGAACGTCCGGGAGACGGAGAGTCATCTGTTTCGTATCACGGTAAGCCGCTTCCTTATCTGCCCTATGCGTATCGCCATCCGGAATACTGGCAGAAAATATCTGAGGAATCCAAACGGCGCGGCGCGATGGTTGCCAGTCGCGATTTGTTCGATGAATCGGAGAAAAGGCATCCCGTGCAGGAAGCCGAGAAAATAAAGGTGGAGAATATAAAGGGCCGCATTCTGCTGATTGGTGCGGAGGATGATGTACTTTGGGATACCTGTAAATACATTCGTAGAATGGAAAACAGGCTGAAAGAAAGGGACGCGGATAACAGTGTAGTTCTCATGACCTATGAACATGGAACGCATTTTATATTTCCGCAGACCATGTTAACAGGCATTCTTCCCGTGGGTTCCGGGCTGTTTATCAGCATGGCTTTTAAGGAGGCAAAGCAGTATCCGAAAGAGTGTAAGCAGACGAGGATTGATGTTGATGAGCGCTTATCGGAGGAACTAAAGCAGTGGATAAATTCAGCTTCATAAATCCCGGTTTGTCGAAGTAAAAAATCAAATAGGATATTACCAAGAGGAAGCAAAAGCAAATTGCCGATACTTCCTTTTTTGTTGTCAAAAATTCAAAAAATGGAAAGGAGGCATGATAAAAACTAAACGAACAAGCGGTAATGTGATACGCTGAAGTGATTCAGCGGAACCCGGGCATTAGTTCGCCATTTTTAGTAAGGGCATGACCCTTGTAAAGGAGTTGTTACGATTAGAAAATACGAGTGAAAAGTGATACCCTAGTTTGACGGGACTGGGGAGCCGGTGGAAGGCAGTGTTTTTCTTCGAACAAAAAGTTCGGTAAGGAGTTTGTGTCAAAGCCGGCCACCGTATAACAAAATGCGGCTTGCCTTTGGGCGAATTTACAATGGGCGGACAACATAAAATCTTACCTAAGAAATTGAGAGTTGCGGCAGTCATTTCGGTGGCTATCCAAATTTTTGCAATGATAATTATTTTGCAAGCCGGAGGTTTTATCTCCTTGTGGTTTTCTTTTAAGGTTACTAAATATATTTGTTTCTTCTTTGCCGCTTACCTATCTTTGAATACTATTATGAACATGATTTCAAAAAGTAGGAAAGAAAAATATGTTATGACTCCGCTTTCACTTATTGCCGGAATATGTTTTTGGATAACGGTATTTCAGATATAGTGTGTAAGATAAGGATAATCTACTGCCCTGCGTGATTGCGCCTTTATTTTTCTATTGCCTTAAACAGCGCTTGATACTCCCTTGCGTTTTCCGCTAAACAGACACACCAAAATTGCACATTCACTTCCGGATCGGATAAAGGAATAGCGACTTTACCGTGCGGAATGGCATTAGCGCTATTCGTAATATTCGTTATGAATGAAGGTAATTCGCTGGCATGTACAATTTCACGCAAAGTCGAAAGCTCGCTTTGTTCTAAAAACACTGCGTCAGGAATTTTTTGTTTGCATACCGAATACCAAAAACCGATGGTATTGTGGATCAACAGTTTTTCTCCGGCAAGGTCTTGCAGTTGCAGCGTTTTTTGTTTTGCAAGCCGATGTGAGACCGGCAAAAGTACGGAAAGCTCTTCTCGAATAAAGGCTTTACAAATATACCGTGACGTTCCATCAGACTTTTTTTCTTCAAGCGGATGGAGCAGTATAATCAGATTGTATGTTCCGTCATCAAGTCCGCGGATAAGTGCAGCCTCTGTTTCCTGTAAATCACTCTGTATTGTTTTACCGGTAAAAACTTTTGATGCGATCGGTGTCAATTCCCACATCGGAGCCGGAGCAATCGAGCCGAAAGAAAAATTGCGCAGTCTACGGTCTGCTTCTCGAACAGCACCAATCATATCATCATGTGCAGAAACAACAACGTGTGCATGCTGTGCTGCAAGGACACCTACCTCGGTAAGCGCAATATGATTTTTAGTACGACTAAAAAGCGGTACCCCAAGCTCGGCTTCCAAATTCTGCATAGAGCGGCTTAAAGCAGGCTGAGACGTGTGCACCATCTCTGCCGCTTTAGAAAGCGTTCCGTATTCTGCAAATGCCACAAGCTGCCGCAACTGATAAAGTTCCATAGGTATAGTATATCTCACTATGCACTTCTGATATAGTGCCTTGCAAAACTTTTATTGTACATAGTTTACTCTCTTTGCTATATTGAAAACAGCCAAATACACTAAGGAGGAAAACGATGGATTTTGTGACGTTATCAAACGGTGTAAAGATGCCGGTTCTCGGTTTCGGTGTGTTCCAAATCGATGCAAAAGAAACGGAACAGCGTGTGCTTGATGCAATACGGGCTGGATACCGTTTAATTGATACAGCCCAGTCGTATTTTAATGAAGAAGGCGTTGGGGCTGCGGTGAAAAAATCTGGTGTTGCACGGGAGGAACTGTTTATTACAAGCAAGGTATGGATTGAACACTACGGGTATGATGCGTGCCGAGCGTCCGTCCTTAAATCACTGGCAAAGATGCAGCTTGACTATATCGATCTTATGCTGCTGCATCAACCTTTTAACGACTACTACGGTGCGTGGCGGGCGTTGGAAGATTTATATGACGAAGGTAAAATAAGAGCAATCGGTGTGTCGAATTTTTATCCTGACCGTTTGGTGGATATAGCTTCGTTTTCCCGGATTCGTCCTATGGTGAATCAAGTAGAAACACATCCTCTTCATCAGCAAATTGAAGCGCATAAATGGATGGAGAAGTACAATATTGTTCATGAAGCATGGGCTCCGTTCGGTGAGGGGCGCGGAGGACTTTTTGAAAATCCGGTACTGAAAGAAATCGGTGCAGTATATGGTAAGACTACTGCGCAGGTAATGTTGCGGTGGCTTTTGCAGCGGAATATTGTCGTACTTGCAAAATCGGCACGGGTGGAACGTATGGCAGAAAATATTGCAGTATTCGATTTCCGTTTAAGCGATCAAGATATGCAGCGTATAGCTGCACTGGACAAGGCTGAAAGCTCGTTTTTCTCCCATTCAGATCCGAATATGGTGGAATGGTTTGTAAAGATGATCGAAGAGCGGAAAAAGAAATAATGTATCGGAGGTGATGATAATGAATAGAACAAAGAAAACAGGTCATGCGCTTATTCTAAAATGTACCCTGTGCGGAGTGCTGTTATCGGCCGGGTTGTTACTGTCATTAACAGGATGTGCAACAACAAATCACAACAATCTTGTGATTGCAAAGCAGGGGATGTTTTCCTCAGGCGGAATCGTGGTGCGTTCAGCAGGAGTGTTCAACCCTGAAAATCAATGGGATGCAAGCGGATCCGGACAAACAACACATGCGGATCACGCAAATGTATTGTATCAAATTCCGGCGGTGGAAACAGAACTTCCGATGGTGTTCTTACACGGTTATGGACAGTCCCGTATGGGTTGGATGACAACACCGGACGGGCGTGAAGGCTGGAGCAATCTTTTTTTGAAAAAAGGACACAGTATTTTTTTAATTGATGAACCGCGCCGGGGTGAAGCGGGACAGAGTTCGGTTGGCGGAACCATCAGTACAAAGACATTGGATCAGAGGTGGTATACACAGTTTAGAATCGGTCGATGGGAAAATGGACGCTCTGTAGTCAATATAGGGTCTCAATTTCCGAACGATGATGCATCGGTGGATCAGTTTTTCCGGCAGATGACACCCGATACCGGTATGAAATCGGATATGGGGGCTGACTTTGATAACGAAATGGTTGCAAAAGCTGTAGCCGCAACGATTGACAGGGTCTTTGCAATGACAGGTAAAAAATCAATTTTAGTAACACATTCCCAAGGTGGCGGACCGGGATGGACGGCAGCAAAATACACCGATCATATTGCTGCAATTGTCGCAGTTGAACCGGGTGGAGCACCAGGAACAGACAGCGAAGATTTTAAAGCAGTGCTTTCTAAAAAAATACCGGTAACATTCTATTTCGGCGACTATATTGATAACGGTGATTCTAAGATTCAAGCGACCGGAATGTGGCAGATGATGCGTAGGATGTGCTATTCATTTGCGGAAAGCTATCGGGCACAAGGCGGAGACGCAACGGTTATCGACCTTCCGAAAGTAGGTATCACCGGTAATAGTCACTTTCTGTTCCAAGAATTGAATAACAAAGAAATTGCAGATCATGTTGAAACATGGTTGAAAACAAGGGGGTTATGATGATGAAATCGATGAAAAAATGTGCGGCGGTTTTTGCCGCTGCGGCAGTGTTTTTTACGGCGGCTGTTTCCGCCTTTGCCGCGGACGACAATACGCGAAACGCTAAAAAAGTACTGGTCGTTTATTATTCGGCGACCGGCACAACCGGGCGCTTGGCGAACATAATCGCAAAAGAAACCGGAGCGGATTTGTTTGCGTTAAAGCCGAAAAAGCCTTATACGTCGGCGGATTTGAATTGGACCGATAAAAACAGCCGTGTCGTTAAGGAACACGAAAAGGGTGCAGCCAATGTTTCGGTAGAACTTGAAACCGCAAAGATACCGAATTTCGAATCCTACGATACCGTTTTTATCGGCTATCCGATTTGGTGGAGCGAAGCTTCGTGGGTTGTGGACGGCTTTGTTAAAAATAACAATTTTACGGGCAAAAACGTGATTGCGTTCTGTACGTCGATATCGACCGGAACGGGCGAAAGCCGGAAACGGCTTGAAAGACTTGCGAAAACCGGTAATTGGGTGACAGGTGAACGGTTCCCCAGCAGCTTTAGCGAGGTAAGTGTAAAGGCATGGCTGAAAGGTTTAGGTTTTTAAGGTAGACCGATGTGTGGGATGAAGAAGCTGTTTCCTCTGTTATGCAGTCTGTTCCTTTCGTTATCTTGTACGGCACAAACGGCAGAGCAAGGCGGCAGTGTAAAAACTACCGACATCGCATCGGGAGGACGGATGAAAGTTGAAGATATTACCGCGCAAACCGTGATTGACCGCGTTATCGCCGATACTGGTTTTTCTCCGTGGGGTAGGCTCCTCTTTCCAGCGGATTCAGGTTATTGGAGCGGAACGACACTCGGCACTTTGCAGTTGAGATGGTACAGCCATATCGATGCAGCAAAGACGGTAGAGATTATCCGTTATTTTAAAGCTCAAACCCTCCGGGGCGAGCCGGTTTTTTTCGATATCTACACGGAAGCGGAAAAACAGCGCGATCCGCGAAAACGGAATACCGGGCTCTTTTTCTTTCGTGGTAAGAAAGGTGCAAAAAGTGCAATCTGCAGTGCAGGCGGCGGCTTTGTATATGTCGGGGCAATGCATGACAGTTTCCCTCACGCACTGGAACTTTCCAAGCGCGGGTACAATGCCTTTGCCCTCATCTATCGCCCCGGCTCGCAAACAGCCTGCGAAGATTTAGCTCGAGCGGTTGCCTTTATTCATGAACACGCTGGGGAATTGCAGCTCGATTCCACAGATTATTCTCTGTGGGGCGGTTCAGCGGGTGCGCGGATGGCAGCATGGCTCGGCAGTTTGGGGACGGAACGATTCGGCGAAAAAAAATACCCGCGTCCAGCTGCCGTCATCATGCAGTACACAGGACTTTCGGAAGTGCACGGTAACGAACCGCCGACATACGCCTGTGTCGGAACCGCAGATGGTATCTCAAGTTTTCGGGTGATGGAAGATCGCATCCGGCGGATCAAATCGAACGGAACCGACGCGGAAATAGAAATCTTTGAAGGCTTGCCGCATGGGTTTGGCTTGGGAACCGGCACAGTTGCCGAAGGGTGGATCGATAACGCGGTACAAGTTTGGGAGCGGAACATTCAAAAGCGGTAATCTTTTGAATGTTCCGAATGATGGGTATATTATCACCGTTTCAAAATTTCAATCAACACCCCCGATGCAGGGGATAATCTTTGTACGAATGAAGGAAGCTATATGAAAAAATTGACCATTCTTATGATGCCGATTTTTACGTGCGTGCTATCTTGCACATCAGCGGAGACAAAAATGACTACATTGTTACAAAATTATACAGTAACAACAGCTATTCCCAAGGCGTATTTTTCTACTGCCGCAAAACAGGGAACAGTGCATCTGATTGAGTATGCCACCCATGATTACACGCAAGCCGCCCGTCCGGCAATTACAAAGAAAGCATACGTTTATCTTCCTTACGGGTATAACGCGGATGATACAAAAGTACGCTATAATACTCTTTTTTATATGCACGGGTGGACAGGGATAGCCGGTGAACTGTTTACAATAGGGAACGGTTTTATCAAAAATATGTTCGATGTTATGATTGAAAAGGGGGATATTCAGCCGCTCATCATTGTTGCTGCAACATTTGATAATGATAATGCCCCACAGGATTTTTCACGCAGTGTTGATGAACTGGGGATATTTCATCATGATTTCCGGAATGCCTTGCTGCCGTTTATCGATTCTCATTTTAATACCAATGCAGTACGGAATAGCCGGGCATTCAGCGGTTTTTCGCTCGGGGCTGTGACCACGTGGTATGAATTTTGCTACAACAGCGATCTTATCAAGTATTTTCTTCCATTGAGCGGCGACTGCTGGATTATGGGGACGTATGGCGGGCGGTATCAACCTCAAGCAACAACTGACCGGCTTGAACAGCTCGTGCAAGAAAAAGGATGCACTGCTGCAGATTATGAAATATATGCCGCAGTCGGTACCCGCGATCCTATCTGGGATCAGGTAAACAATCAGCTGACTGAAATGCTGGCTCGCCGCACCTTCAGCGGGGGAAATGTACGCTACGCTGTCAAACAAGGCGGTCGCCATGACTACGATGCAATCGCTGAATATCTGTACAACGCACTGCCGCTGTATTTTGGACGTTAGTACTTGTATATCTCAAAGCATCAACGAACGGCAGAAACAAAAACAGGAGCATTTGCACAGTCGGCGTTTTGTACCCATGCCGGAAGCGGGCTTTCAAATACGGTAAAAACGATTGCATCGAAGTGTCCGCGGGCAACGGTTCTGAACGGCTTTGCAATGAGCGGTCAGACGGCTCAAAACTCGCAAGCGGCAGCCAAGCGTGATACACTCAAGTGGATTGACGGCATTAAATTGAAATAAGCTCTTTGGAGGAAACGATGGCAAAGACATTGATCGCATATTTTTCCCATACGGGAGAAAATTACTTTGGCGGACAAATATGTGCTATCAGTAAAGGTAACACAGCGGTTGCTGCAGAGTTTGCACAAAAAGCAAGCGGCGGAGATTTGTTTGAAATTCGCACGGTAAAAGACTATCCCGTAAACTACAAGCAGTGTACGGATATTGCAGCGGAGGAGAGCAGAACGAATGCCCGTCCCGAACTGCGAGGTACACTTCCCGATATCAGTGGCTATGATACCATTGTGTTAGGATATCCGTGCTGGTGGGGAACCATGCCGCAAGCGGTATTTACATTTTTGGAAAGCGCAGATTTTAGCGGAAAAAAGATACTGCCCTTTTGTACACACGAAGGAAGCGGGATGGAACGCAGCGAAAGTGACATCAAAAAACTCTGTCCTGCGGCAACGGTAGTGCGGGGTCTTGCAATAACCGGTTCTTCCTGCGCATCCTCGGAAGCGGCGATAAAAAAATGGCTTAGTGCAAACGGCATGTAAAATTTAGGAGCCGGAGCTGTGGTTACAAAAGACGTACCTGATTACGCGGTTGGTGCTGCAAATCCCGGACGGATTTTTAAAACACGCGATGCGGATAAATGTAAGGAATAGACGAATGCAGATGAAGCACACGGGAGCACTGATGATGAAAAAAAGTACGCTCCGAATAATGATAGATAGTGCGATGACGCTTATTTCACTGATGCTGATAGGCGGCAATTACTTTTTTCCATGGACAGGTGTGCATGAAATTTTAGGCGTTTCGCTGTTTGTGTTCTGGGGAACTCATGTCGCATTGAACCGGCGTTGGTATGCCTCGCTTGTAAAAGGCCCGTACCGGCCGTTCCGCATTATGCAGACAATCGTAAACTGCGGTATTCTTGTATGCGCAGTATTTTTGATGATAAGCGGCATTATGCTTTCGCAGCATGTTTTTGCATTCCTGGGTATCAGCTCCGGTGCGAACTTTGCACGGATAGCACACATGCTCGCAAGTCATTGGTACTTTTTATTTATGTCGCTGCATATCGGGCTGCACGCAGGGATGATTTCTCGCCACATTGCGGCAAAGCATCAACGAACGTCAGAAACAAAGACGGAACCGTCTATACAGTCGATACGATTGAAAACGATTATATTGTATACGCTGCTTGCCGGTATTTGCACCTATGGTTTGTATGCATTTATTTCGCGCAGCGTATGGCGCTATCTCATTTTGCAGCAGCAGTTCTTTTTTCTCGATATGGAAAAAGGTTATGTCATATTCTTTACCGATTATACTGCAATCATCGTCCTGTTTGCAGCTTGTGCACATTACGGTGCAAAATTAACGAGGAGAAAGAATGAATAGCCGTGATGTAAAGTATCGGGGAGGGGGAATCAACAGTTACAAAAAAGTGCGTACTTGTACCGTGTTCGGGATTGCTTTATAGTAAAGAGAATTCGGTGTGCAAGCCGAAGTAAGCACTGGCGCATTGATTAGTGCGGTGGGGTACTACTCATATCCCGAGCCGAGAGTATTGACGTTCACATGAGGAGAGAAATATGGACGCACAAACCTGTTTGGAAAAGCTGCAATATGTTGGCGTTCTTGCCTTTGAAACCGTTGATGAGGATGGAAATCCGCAAGTACGCAATATCAGCGCCATTCATTACGAACCGGACGCACTGTATTTTTTTACGGCAAGGGGAAAGGATTTTTGCAAAGAGCTGCTTGCTGATGGGCGTGTTCAAGTTCTTGGCTATACACGGTATAAAGAAATGATCCGCCTTTCGGCAAAGGCTGCACCAGCCGCGCAGGACAAACAAAAATATTGGATTGACACCATTTTCTCCGAACAGCCTTATCTTTCCAACGTTTATCCCGGAGACACACGTAATATCGGGATTATATTTGAAATCTGTAATGCGACTATTGAATATTTCAATCTTGGCGTAAATCCTATTTTCCGAGAGAGCTATGTAATCGGCAGCGGTAAAATTACCGCAAAGGGATATACCATAACAGATGCCTGTATCGGATGCGGAACCTGTACACAAAACTGCCCGCAAAGCTGTATTTCGGAAATTAGCTTTTGCAGAACAAATCGGTCATTTAACAGACTGTAACAGTCTCTTTTGCATAGGAGAAAGAATGTGATAAAGCTTAACTGCTTTTTCCTTTTTGCATTTTATGTAATTCGGCGATATAACTCAACCCGAAAATCTCAATCTCGTCTAATACTTTTTGAAATTTAGTTCCCCATTTACTTAAAGAGTATTCAATATGAGGCGGGACTTCGGCAAAGACTTTTCGGTCGATCAGTTTATCTTTTTCAAGCTGACGCAGCTGTCTCGTTAAAACAGTTCGAGTTGTTGCAGGCATTAATCTTTGAAGTTCATTAAACCTTTTTGTGCCCTTACTCAGATGATATAAAATTATAATCGCTCATAAGATTTGAAAAACCGAATTTTTTTGATCTATAATTTCTAATCTTCAATTTTTATAAAATCTTTCCCGTCCCACCGGTAAGATATGCGCTTGATTCTGGGAGCCGATTCCTTGCCGTTTTCCCATCTTATATAAGTATTGATATGTTCTATCCTGTCTCCGTTAAATTCAAATTTTTCGACTGTTTCATGGTGTGTTTCAGACCAACTGTTGGAAAGCGTCGCAAAATATTTTAATGCTCCGTTTGCAAAATAAAAATACCGTGCTTTAGACCAGCCGTCGCCTCCAACGCTTGAATCGCCGAAGCCGCTTATTGCAACAAGAAACGATACATTCGGCACCAAATCTTCGCATTTGACTATCGAATAAGACGTATCTTCCGCAATGGGTTTTTTATAAAATTTTTCTAAATCAATATGCTCAATATGTGATTTTTTTATCAGCACATGATTTTTATTTACATTATAAAAACTTGGATGGACATCGGAAACCGCCCCTCCTTTACGTTCGGTAATGCAAAGACATGCAAAAATCTCATCTTCCCCGTCGTTATCGAGATCCCCTACAGCCTCTTTGCAGGAAATATATCGACCGCAGATATAACCCGTCCCTTGGGCGCAGGAGATTTTGTACCACGGTGCATAATAGCTTTCCTCTAAAAGCCATTCCCAATCTTTACTCCATTTGATAATACGAACTGCATCGCCTGCATTCAGCTGAAACAGTTTTTCGCCGGAAAGGCTCGGCGTCGAGCGGACATTCACTTTGTTATCTATGACATAATGATCCCAGCTCTTGGCGTAATCTACGGCGATGTACTTTTGTGCATACAAGCCGAGTGAACTCATAATAAACAGCAAACAACAAATCGGTTTATTCATTTTTATAGTCTCCCAAATATATTCTGCGTTATCCCTTTTTAAGGTCAAGAGAGTATCGGGAATGCGGCAGATACACCTATAATAACAAAAATTTCGTTAAACTGTTATAACGGCAACGGAAATGTCTTCAATGAATTCCGCCATGATGTACGATGACTTGCCTGCGCCGAAGGTGAAAGTGAAAAAAAAGCAATCAATAAGTCCATATCGGCAAGGTATTCACCTTTCTTTTCCTGTTTGCTTTGATATTTTCAAGTACTTCAATGATCACCTGATTAAGTTCAATAACCGGGAATCTGTATATGATTAACCGCGATCATACTTTACTGCTGCCGGTTAATGCAAAAAGCCCTGCATGCCGAAATCCATGAGCGTCGCCGAAATTTCGATTATCCTTTCGAGCGGAATTTTTCGTCCGTCCCGAACCCATTGCCGATACAGATAGAGCGGCGTATTGAAAAAAGCGCGGACGATATTTTCTTCATATTCGTTTTTGCAGGGCAAGACGGAAGATTGTTTGTAGGTTTTTGCTAAAACTCTATTTTGCATGCGTTCGCGAATATAATCGAAGCGGCTGTCACAGGTAACCTTTTTGAAAAACTCGTCCTGCGCTTCCATATATTCGAAAAAGCTTCGCACTAATACAGCCCCGTCGTTTTTATAATCGTAGCCGGCGATAAGAGCGCTGTAGCGGTCGGAATGTTCGGTTTGAATTTCGTGCAGTACATCGTCGGGAGAATCGTAGTGCAGATAAAACGTATTGCGGTTTATGCCGGCACGTTCAGCGATCTCTTTTACCGTGATTTTTTCATACGGGAGCTCGCATACCATATCTTTAAATACCGCGCGAATCGCATCTTTTGTACGTTCGACGCGGCGATCGCTCTTTTGTTCGCTCATGACTCCTCTGAGTTTTTAGGCATTTTTGCGGATATGCCGCTTATCGAACAGTATACCGGAAAATGCACATCGGAAAAAGTCGTCCGCATGCTATATTTATATTGTAATGCGAAAGGCAAAACTTTCTGCAAATATTTTATTCAGGAGGAAATGATGAAAATGAAAACGTTTTTTGCGGCGGCGTTTGCCGCACTTATGGCTGTCGGCGCGGCAAGCACACAGACAAAATCGAAATCGCTCGTCTTATATTTTTCTCTTGTGGGCGAACAGTACGCGGTCGGGAACATCAAAGAAGGAAATACCGCCATCATCGCGAAGATGATTGCCGAGCAAACGGGTGCGGATATTTTCGAACTTGAAACCGCTGCGGCGTATCCGATTAACGACCATAAAGCCCTGCTTGATACGGCAAAGGCCGAATTGAACCGCAAAGCACGTCCCGCGCTCAAAGCCGACGTACCGAACTTCGACAGTTACGACACTATTTATATCGGTTATCCCATTTGGTGGGGTGATCTTCCGATGTGTATTTATACGTTTATGGAATCCCATCAATGGAACGGTAAAACCGTCATTCCGTTTTGTACCCAGGAAGGCAGCTCCCTTGCCGGAACCGAAAGCAGCATCCGTTCTACGTGTAAGGGAGCAACGCTGCTGAAAGGGCTTGCCGTTCGAGGAAGTACAGCGCAAAACAATCGCACCGCCGCAAGAAAATCCGTACAGGATTGGCTTAAACAAATCGGAAAATAATAAGTTTTGGTGAGCTTGTTTTGAATAGTAAACATTTTTTTTGGAGGAAACGATGGCAAAGACATTAATCGCATATTTTTCCCATACGGGAGAAAATTACTTTGGCGGACAATCAGTAAAGGAAATACGGCAGTTGCTGCAGAGTTTGCTCAAAAAGCAGTCGGCGGCGATTTGTTTGAAATCCGTACCGTAAAAGACTATCCGGTAAACTACAAGCAGTGTACGGATATCGCCGCGGAGGAGGGAAGAACGAATGCCCACCCCGAACTGCGCGGTACGCTTCCCGATATGAGTGGCTACAATACGATCATTACGAAATATGCAGTTCTGTATAAGGATATACATTTTCAGAAGCGGCATGGATGCCATCGCAACCAAATATACATCCATGTACATTTGGTTGCTTCGAGTTTTTCCTTGAGAAAAACTCGATACTGCATGGAACCACTGACATCCTGTCAGTACAGCGCTATTTTTTGTTCCACAAAAAACTCGCAAGGCAAAAATGTACAAGGATGTACATTTTTGACGTTGTGGGATGGGACGCAGCGAAAGTGACATCAAAAAACTCTGTCCTGCGGCAACGGTAGCACGGGGGCTTGCAATAACCGGTTCTTCCTGCGCATCCTCGGAAGCGGCGATAAAGAAATGGCTTAGCGCAAACGGCATGTAAAATTTAGGAGCCGGAGCTGTGGTTACAAAAGACGTACCTGATTACGCGGTTGGTGCTGCAAATCCCGGACGGATTTTTAAAACACGCGATGCGGATAAGTGTAAGGAATAGACGAATGCAGATGAAGCACACGGGAGCACTGATGATGAAACAAAGTACGCTCCGAATGATGATAGATAGTGCGATGACGCTTATTTCACTGATGCTGATAGGCGGCAATTACTTTTTTCCATGGACAGGTGTGCATGAAATTTTAGGCGTTTCGCTGTTTGTGTTCTGGGGAACTCATGTCGCATTGAACCGGCGTTGGTATGCCTCGCTTGTAAAAGGCCCGTACCGGCCGTTCCGCATTATGCAGACAATCGTAAACTGCGGTATTCTTGTATGCGCAGTATTTTTGATGATAAGCGGCATTATGCTTTCGCAGCATGTTTTTGTCTTCTTTCTCGATATGGAAAAAGGTTATGTTATATTCTTTACCGATTATAGTGCAATTATCGTACTGTTTGCAGCTTGTGCACATTACGGTGCAAAATTAACGAGGAGAAAAAATGAATAGCCGTGATGTGCAGTATGGGGAGGGAGAATCAACAGTTACCTGTAGTTTTCGTGATAATGTAAAAAGGCTTGCTAATCCCACTGTTTTATAATATACTTGCAAATATACTTGATTTTTATAATAAACTGTTTTACACTTGGATAAAAAGAGGTACGAATATGCCGCAGTTATCATTATATGTTACGCAAGAGCAGCTTCTCAAAATTGAAAACGAAGCTCATGCGGAAAATATGTCACTTTCAAAGTGGGTCGTAAGCAAAATCATGGAAAGAATAGAGCCTCATTATCCGGAGGGCTGGGCTGATCTGTTCGGCTCTGTTTCTGACCCGTCATTTACGAGACCTGATCAGCCAAAACTTGAAACGCGAGAGGCTTTTTAATGTATTTTATAGACTCAAATACGTGCATTTACTTTATGAATGGAAAGTTTCCATCTGTCCGCGAAAAATTCTTATCAGTTTCGCCAAAAGAGATAAAAATTTCTTCAGTGGTAAAAGGAGAACTTTTGCTTGGCGCTTTTAAAAGCCAGACAAGAGAAAAGACTACGGAGAAAGTGGAAAAATTTTTAAAGCCGTTTGAAATTGTGAATTTTACAGGTAAAATGGCTTACTCCTATGCAGAAATCCGAAAAGATTTGGAGCTTGCAGGTACACCGATAGGCGCAAATGATTTACTGATTGCTGCTACCGTTCTTCATGAAAAAGGGACTCTTATTACTCATAATGCGAACGAATTTTCAAGAGTAAACGGCTTGAAAATTGAAGATTGGGTAGTAGATTGAACATATTAGATCTTTACCCCATCCTTGAACGATTCTCCGACACGCTCCAAAACAGAAGTTTCCGGCTTTCACAGCAATTTTCCTACGCAAGCCGACATCGATTCAATTTTCAGCTTTTTAACCGAGCATACCTTACAGCCGCTTATCGGTGCACACTTTGCGTTCCGCGATATTGCCCAAGCCTGCGCAGTATGCGACGGCGGTAAGGTAAACGGGAAAATCGTCGTTGAGCTGTAAGGCGCGGAGTAGATGCGCCGTATATTTTCAAAAGGGCTAGTTTTTTGTTCCGCTCAGCATATCCTCGATAAATTCTGCAGGGCATAATTCTTTGTTCAGAATTTTGTAGAGTCCGGTGCAAAGCGGAAGCTTTAAGTCGTATTTTACGGCAATCTTACTGAGGTACGCGCACGCGACGATGCCTTCCGGTAAATAGCCGATAGTACCGATTTGCGCAATAAGGTCATCGATGCCGCTAAAACCGTCTAAGACGGCTGCGGTGATAATTTCGCGGCCGAATTTACGGTTTCTACCGTATTTGCTGCGGCACGTCACATCAAGGTCTCCGATACCCGAAATCGATGTAAATGTTTCAGGATGCGTTGCTCCCATTGCTCTCCCGATAATTTGAATTTCGTTCAAACCGGCTGCTAATAAAAGCGATTCGGTATTGTCGCCGAAAAAGTCTGAATGTTCAGTTAGCGCATCAAGCATGCCGAATGCAATGGCGATCACGTTCTTTGTCGCTGCGCATACCTGTACACCTACGATATCAAGACTTGAGTATACCAGTAGACTACGCGATTTAAGAATTTCGCGGCAACGGATGGAGCTTAAGGGATTTTTTGAAGCTGCAATAAGACCGGTGAGCTTTCCGGCGGCAACTTCTTCTCCGTGACTTGGACCTGCGACATAGACGAGGTGATCTCGATAAAAATCGGGTAATTTTTTTTCAAGAGATTCGATGATTAAATGCGGTTCTCTGTGCTCATCGGGGATAAATCCTTTGGTAAGTACAGCGATGAGTGGATATGTCTCTGTACCGGTATCGGTATTAAAAGGAGGAATCGTTAAGAGTCGGTTTACGATATCCATTAAATAGAGGGAGGGGCTTGCTAAAAAGAGTACAGCTGCATCCTTGCATACTTCTTGCATATCGGTAGAAGCGGAGATCGTTGGCGGTAAGATATAGTTCGGTAAATATTTTTTATTGATATGCTCGGTATTGATGCTTGAGCATGCATCCTCACTCCGATTCCAGAGCATGACACGATGCCCGTTTCGACCGAGTGTACAAGCTATTGCCGTTCCCCATGAACCTGCGCCGAGAATAGCGATTTTTTCATTCATAACAATCTTCTCTCTTATGGGAACCTCTAAAAATCTCAGCTTTTTAGAGGTTTTTTAGTATATAAATTCTACCGGTTCCGTTCTTTCTTTCGGTGCCGGTTTTTCTGCTGGGTATCCCAATGCAACAAAGCCGCATATTATATGATTGTGCGGAATATGAAAGGAGTCGAGTATCTTCCTGATTTCCGGTTCATTACATTTATCACGCAATTGGTTAATCCAGACGGCGCCCAACCCAAGGGATTCCGCAGCTAAATAAGTATTTTCGATTGCGCAAGACGAATCGCATTGGCCGTATATGTCGTCCTCTGCAAAACTAATCAAGAGAATAGCATCGCAGTCGTATATACGGTAATCGCTGCGGTTATGCACTTTTGCGATCGCCTGTGCAAGTTGTTGAATTTTTTCCCGATTGTGTACAACCGTAAATTTTCGTGCTTGTCTGTTTTTTCCTGTTGGAGCAGCTTTTGCGCAGTCGGCAATGAGTTTTAGTTTTTCATCTTCAATTCTTTGATCGGTAAATTTACGCACGCTTATCCGTGTTAAAATTGCGTTGATCACTTCGTTCATATTGGGAGCCTCCGTATTTCTTCATTTTACATCGTTTATAGTATAAAGGCAAAGGGTTCTTTAAAAGGCAACGGTATCTATTATTCTGCTGGGGTATTCAAGAGAGCGCCTGATGTGTTGTCTTTTATAACAATACCGACATTGCTTGCAACACGGATATGGATATTCCAGCTGCGAATGGGAGCGACAATATGCTGTGTCCTGTTTTCCTGTAGAACCAACGAGCTTGAACTGCCGCCGTCAAGTTGGAGCGCATCATCGGCACCGAGTTCCCGCATCAGCCTTGCAGTTTCTTCAAAAGAAAGACCTTGGCTTTTCCGTTTGTTTTCTCCTTCTACCACTACGACGAAGAGCGTCCGTCCGTTATCGGCAAGTCCGACGGTAGTTCGTGAATCGCGGCGGTGAAGTTTTTGCGGCAATACGGTACCGTTTCGAAGAATTGTCCAAAATCCGCCCACCGCATGGCGGACATCCGCCGATAGAAGACTCTCTGTTTGAGCGTCGATAATGCGGGCAGTTTTATCCGTATAAAAAAGCAGTGCACCGTAGCGTTCATGCGGCATACTCATTCGCCGGAAATCCGTAATATGAATACCGACAATAGTGCGGTACACACTGAAAAGCAGCGAGCGTGTTTTGAATGGAGCGGCATTAAAAGCGACAATTGTATTGTGTCTCAGCGCAAAATCCAGTGTCGTTTCGCCGCGGATATGCCCTCGGCTGTTTGTAAAGAGAGCCGGTTCCGAAGTTATAACGGAGACGGCCGGATTGAGTAAATCTATTTTTACGATATGGACGATAAGCGGAAGCTGCAGATCATGTATATCGGCAGCTTCAATGCCCGGTGATAGAGAACGCCAGCGTATCTCTTCCCGGGTGACAGGCTGATACGGCGTATCCGTATAGGTGGTAGGAACGGTTGTACATCCCGAAAAGCACCAAAGACAACACACTAATATCAGCAATGGGAATAGCGGAAGCATGCCTCCGGTACGGTTTTGTTTATACTGCATTCGTGCTTGTACGGATTGGAGGGGCGCCGGATACTTTTGTAACATAGAGCAAGTGTATCACAAGAGAGGATAAATTACAAACCTTAGGTTCCGTTTCATGATGCATACGGGTTCAGGGCTTGACAGTCCATCATAAATTTTCTATATTCAAGGACGAAATTTTTCATGAGGAGGCTTGAGGTATGGCTGGTGCTAGTAAAAACTCCCGTACTGCTGTCGCTACGCAGAAGTTTAGCTGCCCGTGTGGTGGTGAAGTTGTGCTAAAAACAATGGTTGAGAACGGAAAAATAAAAAATATCGCTGAATGTGCAAAATGTCATCGTATTGAACGCCGACCTAAAGATTTTAAATAATCTTACAAGATACACCGAAGTAAAAGGCTGCCATCGGGGTTACCGAAAGGTGGCTTTTTTTATATAGTTTACTGCTCAATGATTTGGTGAATAATTTATCGTACGTATTTAAATCATGATAGTTTAAACTTCTATTGAATAAGCGATTTGAAATCGTTATACTAGGAAAATGAAAGCCGTATTTCCTATCAAAGACATATTTTCCTCAACATAAACAACCGTATCCGCGCGGCTGAGGTCAACGTATTTATGTGAGAAATAACGGTAACAATTGCAAGATAAGGAAGAGATTATGAGCAAAGAATTTTTACCATACGACACGGTTCGTAACAACGGGTTCCGTTTGGCGCGTCAAATTTGGGAGGATGGTTTTATTCCTGATGTGATATATGTTTCGCTGCGAGGCGGTTCATCCTTGGGGAATGCTATTCATGAATGGTTTAAGATAGTAAATAAAGATGTGAAGCCTATTTTGTATGCCGCTGTTGTTGCTCATTCTTATTCCGATGCCAATCAACAGTCAAAGATGATGATTGACGGATGGACGTATTCACCCGAACATCTGCGGAGCGGCGATAAGATATTGTTGGTTGATGATATTTTCGATAGCGGCGCTACGATCAATTATCTTGTATCGGCTTTCTTGGAAAAAGGTATTCCGCGACGTGATATAAAGATAGCCGTTCATGATTATAAGGTTTTCCATAATAGAAAGAGTAGCGAACCTATTCAGCCGGATTACTGGTGCAGAAAGCATGATATCTATGCTGATAAAGACAGTCGTTGGATTCACTATATGAGCCATGAGTTGACCGGTTTAACTCCTGAAGAACTTGAAAAGCACTACTATGCACAATATCCCGAATTGCGCGAAATTTTTAAGGGTGTTTTATAAGAAACCGATGCATAGAAATCGTAAGCCGTTATTGTTTTTTTTTGTTTATTTTCTCTTTTCTCTTTCCCTTTTTGCTGCAGAGAATGGTTTAGCCTTGTATGTAGATGTTGCTGCAAGAACATCCGTCGAAAAAGGTACGGTCGATAGTCCGTTTGTTTCTCTTGAGCAGGCTGTTGCAGCAGTCCATAACCGAATAAACCGGCGAGGAGCTCCGGTAAAAAACGGTAAAGCTAAGCCTGTTTCTGTTTTTCTTCGTTCGGATGTGTATGTCGAGGAAGCTGTATTTCTTACTGTTCCGATTAAGATAATCGGTGAGAATAATCCGGTCATTACATTTGGAGAAAATGCCGGTTTTGTCGTTGAACGTACTTCATTGGAGATAACGGGATGCTCGGTAAAACGATCGGAACGGTTTACGGAACCACGTACCGTGCCTGTTTTATACGGCTCGAAGGCTTCCATTGTGCTGAATAAAGTTTCAATTACCGTAAATGAAGGGGGCGATGCAGTGATTCTGCGAAATAGCCGCATGACCTGTACCGACACATCTCTTACTTCCGAGCAACATGCGCAGGCAGTGCTGATACGTGCTGAAAAAAGTTCGCTTTCTGCCATTCGAAGTACTTTCTCGGCATCGGGGTTAGTGGCTTTGTGCTTTGATTTTGTGAAAACACAGGGTACGTTGACCGACATAGGTTGTAATCTTGCCGTGCAGTATACCGGAAGATTGGCTGAGCTTACCGATTCATCCGTGCAAATGCGGAAAGTACGCTGTTCGTATACGTCTCCTTTATTCGACATGATGGATGCGGCCGTCATTGCCGACAATGCTTCTAAAGCTGAATTGCCGGAATCTGTTGAATTAACCGGATTTGCGGAAGCGCTTGTCCGCAGATAACGTGTTGTACCGATAAATAGAGCATCACGGAAAGTACGGTGGGAATAAACAGAATAGGAATGATACTCGATGTTGTTTTGCGGTATTGATGAAGCGGGTAGGGGGGCGTTGGCAGGCCCCGTATACGCTGCAGCTGTTATTTTGCCCGATTCCTTTGACGTTTCTGTACTGGATGATTCAAAAAAACTATCTCCTAAACGCCGTGAAATCGCGCGGGCAGCTATTCTGAGCGGTGCGTTGTATTGGCAGATTGCATCGGTTCCTTCCGAACAAATAGATAAAATCAACATTTTACAAGCGACACTTACCGCAATGAAGGAAGCGTTTGAGGCTCTATTTGCACAGTATGGGCGAAATACTTCAAATACACTTGCCGATAGCGAAAAGGATTTAACGGTTATTGTTGACGGTAATCAACTGCCTGATATCGGCGGCAATTTCACGCTTATTGCGGAACCCAAGGCTGATGGGCGGTATCCGTGTGTGATGGCTGCTTCTATTTTGGCTAAAACCGAGCGGGATCACCGTATGATGGAATATCATAAACAATATCCGCTCTACCGATATGATTTGCATAAAGGCTATGGGACAAAATTGCACCGGTCTCTTATCGGGCTCTATGGCGCTTCGCCCATCCAGCGGCAGAGCTTTAAGTTCAAAAACGTTCAGACTAATCCTACAGATAAGTATTCATGAGGCGATAACTTCGCATTTTAAAGTATGATTAAGCTTTCTGCAACTTACATCTAAGTGAACCCTCTAAAAACTGCTTCGTCATCTATGTTAGCGGATACGATAATTCTTATGGAACAAACCGATAGGCGTGCTGTTTTTGGAGGTTTCCTTATTTCTTTTGCTCGGCGGTTGCGCCATCCTTTTTAGCTTCTGTCGGGGGCCTTTGCAAATTTTTTTGGAGCCTGCTTTGCAAGGAAGGAAGTTTCGGCTTTTGATATCGCACAATATAGAATACAAGGTTCAAGTATAATATAAGCAGTATGGTCACGATAATCACTTCGGGAGAAATAACCACATTCTTTATCAGGATAAAAAGTTGTGAGAAGCTCATATTAAAGGCATCGGCAATAGCGCAGATAACTTAAGATATTGATATTTCTATTTCTGCCTCTCAAATTCTGATATTCTACATATCATATTCTGACAGACGGTGCACTCATGATTGTATCCATATTCCGATGAGACCGTGTAAGGACGGTAGGAGAACAACGAAACAAGGGTTTCCTTTCATATATATCATTTAATATGAAGGTTTATAAGTTGTTATCATATAATGACTTGTTTAAAGAAATTTATTATTGAATTTTGCTGATTATTATCTCTCGGAAGCTATTCGGTTGTAGAAAAATCCTGTATATCTTTTTTTGGCATGTATCTTGCTATGACAAAACTACACATGGGAACCTCTAAAAACTCGGTTTTTAGAGGCCAAAATACCTTGATGCAGAGCGTCAGGGTATATGCTATAGGGAGATTTTGATACCTTTATTACGCTCAAGATGTGTAGGGATATTAAACTCTCCGTACGAAGAAACTTACGCTCACGGAGGAACGTATGCAAGCGGATATTGTTGAAACGATATTGACGGACTTTCTACGGACAGAAAAACAAAAAAAAGCCATAGATACGCTGTTTCAATATTTATATTTTAATCTCGGTGAATTTGGGGTTTACTGTGGAAGCGAGGACATGCGCAGTGACTTTTTACTTTGGCTCTATCCAAAACTAGACACCATCATAGGCGATTATAATCCTGATAGATCAATATTTTCTACATACTTGCGGATGTCCCTTACATATAGCTGGAAACTTTTTTTGAGGCGGAATCGAGAACAGGCAACGTATGCTGACGTTGCTCAAGATGATCAGCAGCAGATTGTTAAAATGAAACAAGACGAGCAGGACGGGTTACAAAGCTATGAATTGTATGCAGCAAGTCCACCACCTTCATATACAGTATTACCTGAAAAAGCACAATCCATTCAGAAAACAATTAGATGGGAAATAAAAAGAAAAAACATCTATACGCGTTATTTCCTCGAACTGTTGTGTAAGTCTTGTTTTTATATCAATGAACATTTACTGCAAACGGTTGCCGGGCATTTAGGAATATCGGTACGGAAGGTAAGACTGCTGATTGAGGAAGCAAAGGAGCTGACTGATAAACGGAATGGTGTTTACAACGAGTGGGTGGCTAAGCGGGACTTTTACTATGTACGGTATAAGAGCGCAACGCTTCAGCTTCGTAAAGTGGATGAGGCACATGCTTCCGTCATCAAGCGCTTGAAAAATCGTCAGGCCTACAGTTATGCGCGTTGGCAGGGATATTTGAAGCGGATACAAGAATATACGCGGGGGCCGAGCAATCGAGTATTGGCACAGCAACTGGGCGTTTCTCGTGCAACGGTTAATAGCGATCTTGTCGAGCTTAAAAAAGCGTGTTATGGTAAACCATGCACATATACTTAGCAAGCGGTAATCGACATAAACAAGAAGAATTTGCCGCTATTTTAAAAGATTATCACATCAGCCTTCCCGCCGATGCCGGTATCGTCTTTGACCCTGAAGAAACGGGGACAACTTTTTTGGAAAATGCATTATTAAAAGCCCGTGTCTTGTACGAAAGCGTTAAATGTCCGGTGATTGCCGATGATTCGGGGCTATGCATCGATGCGCTTGGCGGTAAGCCCGGCATCTATTCAGCCCGCTACGGCATGAAAGACGGTGTGCAGCTAAAAGCGGAGGAGCGGAATCAACTTGTGCTGCAGCAAATGGAAGGTGTAGAAAACCGCAGTTGCCGGTTTGTCTGCTGCATTGCGGTAATGCTGGATGCTCACCGTTTTTTTACGGTACAAGAAACATGCGAGGGAGTGATTGCCAAATCGGAAAGCGGCCATCATGGCTTCGGCTATGATCCTATTGTGTATCTTCCAAAGATTGGAAAAACAGTTGCAGAATTGACGGCACAAGAAAAAAACGAACTGTCCCATCGCGGAAAAGCCGGTCGGCTTGTCGCTCAACTATTGGCTATGTTTCCGTCCACTGCGTCGGGATGTTGATTTTTGGCAATAGCCATTCCGTTAGCCTTTTGAAAATAGGTAGAGCAGATGCTAGGAGCGTACAAAAAACACCCGCAGGCACGGTAAACAATATACGTCCTTGTACATTGTTTACCTACACGTTTGCAATGCAAACGTGCTACTGCATAGAACCACCGCCGTCCGTGGCGGTTCTGATACGTTGAGGACTGTTTGCAGTAGCGGCATGGACGCCGCTTGTATTAACCAGTAGTGAGTTTCGTCTGTATGCGAAACTCACAGTCAAAACTATACAAGGATGTATAGTTTTGGCGATGCGACAACGCAGATGCTTGCATATTTTTAAAAGGTCGTTCGGTAACGGATGTTACCGCATATTCCAACTCGGTATGATATAATTGCAACACTATGAATCTTTTGATCGTTTCCGGCCCGCCGTCTTCGGGCAAAACAAGTGTTATTCTAAAGACAATTGAGGCACTACGCACGCAAGGACTTCGTGCCGGAGTGGTGAAATTTGACTGCCTCTACACCGACGACGATGTGTTGTACGAAAAGGCCGGTATTCCCGTTCAAAAAGGTATTTCCGGCTCGCTCTGCCCCGATCACTTCTTTGTTTCCAATATCGAAGAGGTGGTACAATGGGGTGTCAAAGAACAATCCGACCTTCTGATAACGGAATCCGCAGGCTTGTGCAACCGCTGTTCTCCGTACATTAAGAATATTCTCGGTATCTGCGTTATCGATAATTTGTCGGGTATCAATACACCGAAAAAAATCGGCCCGCTCTTAAAAGCGGCGGATATTGTCGTCATCACAAAAGGCGATATCGTGTCGCAAGCCGAACGCGAAGTGTTTTGCGCCCGTGTCAACACCGTTAATCCGCGGGCGGTTATTATGCAGGTAAACGGCCTGACGGGTCAGGGGGCCTTTGAACTGAGCACGCTGCTGTTCAGTCCCGATAAAGCTATTTCTACGGTACAGGGAATGGAACTCCGTTTCCCGATGCCCGCAGCGTTGTGTTCCTATTGCTTGGGTGAAACGCGGGTCGGCGAAAATTTCCAGATGGGCAACATCCGCAAGATGAAAATTGCCGAGTCTCAAACAAATCGTTAAAGGGAACCTCTAAAAACCTAACCGAGTTTTTAGAGATGCCCAAAACATCTTGCAAAAATTTTATGGGGGACACTATGACCGCAGATACCAGTTTTGAAATACACGGCACCGCCGAAAAGCGAATGGAACTTTCAAAAAAAACAATAGAAACGCTCCTTGCGGAATATCCTTTTATTGAAGATTTTTTTGCAGAAAACAGATTAACGGAGCTGCACATTCTGGACAATGCGCAGCGCACTTTTGACTCTTTTCTACAAAGCCTTTCCGAAGAGCAGTGTGAAGATTATGCACTCGATAAAGAAGCTTTATCCCACGCGTTCTTTGAATACATCATTCAAATGGAACAGTTTTTAAATGGGGATGATGTTCGGAGTGTGCAGAGTCTTACGATACTGCCCGGCACGAATAAATCCGGCGAGCCGGAAAACTTTGAAGACCTTGTATTGTATCCGTCCCAGATTACTTCGATTGTCGGGCCGACCGGTTCCGGTAAGTCGCGGCTACTTGCCGATATCGAATGGACGGCGCAAAAAGACACGCCTACCGGTCGCGCAATACTTATCAACGGCGAAGTACCCGATAAAGCAATCCGGTTTTCGATTAACAACAAATTGGTTGCGCAGCTTTCTCAGAACATGAATTTTGTAATGGATCTTTCCGTGCGGGAGTTTATCGAACTCCATGCGGAAAGCCGTTTGGTTAAAAATACGGAAGGCGCTGTCCAGCGGATTATCGAAGCGGCAAATAAACTGGCAGGGGAGCAATTCCGGCTGGATACACCGATTACCGCGCTGAGCGGCGGGCAGTCCCGGGCGTTAATGATTGCCGATACCGCCATTTTAAGTTCATCTCCAATCGTTCTGATAGACGAAATTGAAAACGCGGGCATCGACCGGAAAAAGGCTTTGCAGCTTTTGGTATCGAACGATAAAATCGTATTGATGGCTACTCACGATCCGGCTCTTGCGCTCTATGCCGATAAACGTATTGTCATTAAAAACGGCGGTATCCATGCGGTCATCGAAACTTCCGATCACGAGAAAGAACTATTACATGAGCTTGAAGCGATGGATGCAAAGATCCAAACGATGCGGGCTAAGCTGCGTGCGGGTGAGCGGTTGTAGGTAAATTCTAAAAAAATTAGCTTTGTAGATATCCTATGCGGCGGCTTCTCAAGAGCTGCATTTACAAAGGGATGGACTAATCCGACTAGAATCTATATAATTTACACTGCCTATGTAAAATCAGTTATAGAAATAAGTTCCTCTGTAAGGTAAAGAAAACAATAACCTTGCTTTGCTATTTCAGAATTGTCGAATTATGCCGTTCCGGTTTCAGTCGTTGAAACCGATAGAAACCGGCAGCACGGCTCTGTTAGGAGTCGTTATGGGCATCTCTTAAAAGTGAAGTTTTTGAGATGCTTGACAGATATCGGCTCCTGAAGTAGCCGAGCTCAATGTAATAGGAGATGGACGTATGGGGAATAAGCTAAAGAAAAAGCGTTTTTCGTTAAGAAAAAGATTGATGCTGATTTTTGGGCTGTTAATTTTAGGAGGTTCCAGTGTTGAGGTCTTCCTTGCAATTCTCATTGCGCGTAAGGCTGTAACGGAAAAAATTGAAACCCATTTAATAGATAAGGCCGCTGATGTCGCAGAAATTATCGACGGCAGAATACAAGCGACTCTTCAATTTGTTGAGGGAGTTGCCCGTATGCCATCTCTTAGAGATACTTCTTTTTCATATTACCAAAAAGCACAGAGTCTTGTGTATGAAGCGGAGCATAACACAAGGGTTGACTATTTTAGCGTGACTGATTTACAGGGAAATCTTTATAGAGCAAATGATAGGCGACCAATTTATGTCGGCGACGAAGATTGGTTTCTAGCTGCTTCATCGGGAAAAAGTTTTGTCGCGGAACCGCGCATATCACGCGTCTCAGATATAATGCAGATTGTCTATGCCGTTCCTATTATCGGCGATAACAATGAAGTTGTTGGTGTATTAAGTGCGGCAGTAGGAGCTAATCTTTTATCAGAAATCATTAAAGATATTGTTTTGGGAAAAAGCGGTTATTGCTATATACTCGGTTTAACGGGAAATACCATTGCGGATAAAGACATACGTTTTGTCGAAGATCAATATAATGCCTATGAGGAAGCAAAAACAGATCCGACCCAAGCGCCGCTTGCATCATTTGAACAACAAGCGCTACAGGCGCAAGACCCGGGTATCGGGTATTATGACAGCGATGGTACTTCTGTAATTTCTTCCTATGCTAAGAGTAAGCTGTCCGGCTGGACAGTCATTATGACTGCTCCGTATAGTCAACTTATGAGTTCGGTAAATGACATGAGTTTAGTGATGGATCTTATCTGGTTAGTTATTTTTATTTCCGCACTGGGGGTCGTTTACTTTGTTGCACGTAGTATCGTAAAACCAATCCAAAAACTTGTTGCGGCGCTGAAGGATATTGCGCAGGGTGAAGGCGATTTGACGGTTCGTATGGTTGTAAGCGGTAATGACGAAGTAACGGATTTATCTGAATATTTTAATGAAACAATAGAGAAAATCAGCGTTACAATAAAATCTATCGGCACTAATAGTAATATTATGGAAGAGATCGGTACTGAACTTGCTTCGAATATGTCGGAGACCGCAAGTTCGATTAACGAGATCAGTGCAAACATAGACGGTATTCAACAACAGGTTCTGACTCAAGCTGCGAGTGTTACCGAAACTGCCGCTACGGTAGAAGAGATTATCCGTACCATTAAGCAGTTGAGCAGCAGCATCGAAACGCAGTCTGCAAGCGTTGCGCAGTCTTCATCGTCAGTTGAGCAAATGGTTGCGAATATTACCTCGATCAGTCAGACGCTCAATAAGTCAGATACAATCGTGAAAGATCTTGTATCTGCAACGGGAGATGGAAAGGCAACGTTGGTTACATCCAATACAGTAACACAGAAGATAGCGGAAGAATCCGGATCACTTATGGAAGCGTCAAGTGTTATTCAGCACATCGCATCACAAACGAATTTACTTGCAATGAATGCTGCTATTGAAGCCGCCCATGCGGGGGAAGCAGGAAAAGGTTTTGCCGTTGTCGCCGATGAAATCCGCAAATTAGCGGAGGATTCTGCCGTACAGGGGAAAAACATTACGACAACACTTAAAATACTCAGCAGCGAAATAGAAACACTTTCAGTATCTTCTAAAACAGTAGAAGGAAAATTCAATGCTATTTTTACCCTTGCCGCCCAAGTAAAAGAGATGAGCGACCGGCTTACTGAAGCGATGCGCGAGCAGGCAAATGGCAGCAATGAAGTACTGGATGCTATTAAAAACATCAATACGGTAACGACCGAAGTCCAGTTCGGGGCAGAAGAGATGTTGAAAGGCGGAGAAGGTGTTGCGGAAGAAATGCGTAAATTGGATAATCTGACACGTGTTATAACTGACGGTATGAATGAAATGGCCTCAGGCGCAGCACAAATTAATAATGCCGTGCAGGAAGTAAACGAGATTACACAGAAGAATACGCAAAGCATTAAGGTATTGGCGAGTGAGGTCGGAAAGTTCAAAGTCTAGCTTTTCATTTAGTTTACGAATTATGACTTTATGGTATAAGAAGTTTAGTATCTTATTCAAGCACAATTTTCGGAATAGCGACACTGAAATGTCCTTCCGGTTTTGCATTCGTTTTGAGCATCTCGGTGATACAGGATAGCGCTGCGTTGCTGTATTCATAGGCGGCAAGGCCGCAGACGTTATCGGGCAGGCAACCGAGGTCGTAGGGATTGCGTAGGGCAACGGCAACCATCGGTTTGTGCAGGCGGGCAAGGGCTTGGATCAATTTGAGCTGTCCCTGTTTGACGTGTCCGTTGTAGCTTGCTGCGGCGATACCGGTAGCCGATTTCGCCTGTGCGACTATGCGTGTTATTTCCGTATCGTCGGGGTCGATCGACGTATCGATGCTCGTACCGCCGAATGCGGTTTGCATGGAGCGCGCAAAGCTGATTGAATTATCGACATCGTTTGACACATTGGTAACAATGAACGGCTGCGGGCCGGCAAAAAACGGTTTACTGCCGAGGTTGGGAAATCCGCTTTCGGGAAGATGATAGCCCGTCAGCGTTTTGCGTCGGAGACTTGCAATGGTTTTTCGATATTCTTCCATCGTTTTTTCCGGCAGCGGCTGTGCGGGTTTGAATTGCTTTTTTAAACCGATAATCTTTTCGGCTGTCTGTTCGATGGTTGCTGCAGAAATCTGTTTGTCCGCACAGGCGCGCGTTACCGTTTCGATAGCGGCGCAGGCGGTCGGTATGGTGTGGGAGATAAAAA
The DNA here is from genome assembly GCF_024181185.1 of Treponema sp. OMZ 906. NCBI lineage: Bacteria > Pseudomonadati > Spirochaetota > Spirochaetia > Treponematales > Treponemataceae > Treponema > Treponema sp. OMZ 906. The sequence goes on from NZ_CP051196.1 coordinate 1,267,113, forward strand.
TCAGTTCGATACCCGCATTGATTGCCGCCGCAGCGCTTTCCGCGGTGCCGAAGTACGTTTGCATCGCCTTCATCTCCATACAGTCACTGATAACCAACCCGTTAAATCCGAGCTTTTCTTTTAATAAATCTGTTACAATTTTTTTCGAGATGGTTGCAGGGAATTGCTCATCGATGGCGGGAAAGAGAATATGCGAGATGGTAACCGCGGGAAGCAGCCCTGATTTGATGACGTGTGCAAAGGGTGCGATTTCCATCTGTTCCAGTTCCGCTTTCGATTTATGGACAGTCGGTAACGTGAGGTGTGAATCGACTGATGTATCGCCATGCCCGGGAAAATGCTTTGCAGCGCTGAGTACTCCTCCTGCGGTAAGACCCCGTACCATCTGCAGCCCATAGCGGCCGACAAGGGTAGGATCATCTCCGTAGCTGCGTACTCCGATAACCGGATTACGCGGATTGGAATTAACATCCAGCACCGGCGCCAAGTCGAAGTTTACGCCGTGGGCATGGAGAATTTCTCCCGTGATTTTACCGGCGGTGTAGGCGTTCAGTTCATCGCCGGTCGCCGCCAGCGCCATTGCGCCCGGTACGTTATAGTAGTCTTCGGCAAGCCGTGAAACAGCGCCTCCTTCTTGGTCAATCGTGATGAAGGCAGGGTGTCCGGTTTCAGTGGTAATCAAAGTTTGTATATCTGTGCAGAGCGTCTTGAGCTGTGCGAGGCTTGTAATATTATGCTTAAAGAGGATGACATTACCAACCTTGTATTTTTTTACCAATGCGATAAAGTCTTCCGGCATCTCCGTTCCCGGAAAACCGCAGGCAAACATCTGTCCGATATATTCGGTTAACATTGTGCTGTTCATCGCTGTTCCCTCCTACGAGTAGATAAAAAACGGCCTGATATGCCGGTAAAAAACTTCCGCTTCTTTTTCAAATATGCTGTACACTTCGGCTGCGGAAGAGGCTGTCCGCAATAGGCTGTCTCCTCCGAGCCGGTCTATCGACACTGAAACGTTCCCCTCCACAGGGGGCAAAAACCTGAAATCATCGGGGTAGGTGGTCTTAACGGCAAACAGGAGTGTTATGCCCGTTTTAACCGGCTCGAAGGCTTTGCGGTCGGTAATAAGGAGCTGTACGCCGTAGCATGGCAAACCTGCATACTTTGATGCGAAAGGGGTAAAACGGGCAGGTAAAAAATGCACACCGCGCAGCCCTGCGGTATTCATCGTATCGGCAAGTTTTTCCGCTTCTATGTACGGAGCGCCGATAAGGGCAAACGGATTCGCCGTACCTCTGCCTTCGGATACATTGGTTCCTTCAAATAGCGCGGTACCCGGATAGGCAAGCGTATTGTCAAAGTGCGGCAGATTGGGGGAGGGGGGAATCCACACGCGGCCGGTTTCGGTAAAAAGCATATCGCGGTGCCAGTGTTCCATCGGTACAATGTGCAGCGGGCAGCACAGCTGTTCTTCCGTATGTACCATTCGTGCAAGTTCGGCGGCGGTTAAACCGTAGCGGATGCAAAGCGGGTACATGCCGATAAAACTTTCAAAACTTTTTTTAACGATGTTACCTTCTACTTTAACGCCGCCGAGTGGGTTAGGTCGATCGAGAACGATAACGGCTTTGCCGTGCATCGAAGCAGCTCGCATAGCAAGTATCAATGTAGAAATGTAGGTATAAAATCGGGCGCCGACATCCTGAATGTCGTACACTAAGGTATCGATATCGGTCAGCGTGTCAGGTTTGAAATCTTGCCCGTCTTGCCGGTAGAGACTGTAGAGCGGCATACCGGCAATCGATTTGTTTTCACTATCCCACACTGTGCCGGCGTTTTCACAGCCATAAAGCCCGTGTTCCGGCGCGAAGAGGGCGCGTACTGTGTACCGTTCGGCAAGTATTTTCCATGAAGGGGTAAAATCTTTAGAAAGACCGGACAGCGAAGTGATAACACCGAGCTTTTTCCCTTTAAAGAGGAAATCGAAGTTATGTATCCGGTCTATTCCATTTAGAACCATAGTAAAACTGGTATAACTTACTGTTTTGCCTTAGTGCCGAGCTTTTCTGCAGCACGGGCATAGTCGATTTTTGCCAGCTTATAGTAGTCGGGCGGTAAATGTATTGCCATCGGTCCTTCATATTGTGCGATAATCTTTTCGAGCATAGCGTGAGCATCTTTCCACTGATGTCGTTTGATGTGCAAGTGTGCGATTTCGTATTGAGCGGCGATGCACGCGCTGTCATCATCGGCAAAGCGTTTTAGGATAGTCTCATAATAGACACGTGCAGCGCGATAGTTACCGGAATCGAAGGCTTCTTGCGCTTTTTGTGTTAAATCTGCTGCTGTTGCTTCTTCCGGTATTTCTGATTCCTTAGGAACAGTCATACACGCAAAAAGACCGAATACCATAATCATGCATCCAAGAGATGCAATACTTTTTATTTTCATATATCAACTCCTGTTAGTCGCGCAGAATAGTAATTTCGACGCGGCGGTTTTTTGCTCTGTTTTCAGCGGTGTCGTTCGGTGCAATGGGACGCGTTGCTCCGTATCCGGCGGTTTGCATTCTATTTGCCTCAATGCCGCGTTTTGCAAGCTCTTCAGCAATTTTATCAGCTCGTTGCAAAGATAGGATGCGTTGCCCTTCAGGGCGATTAAGGTCAGCAGTATGCCCTTCAATTAAGAAGTGTGTGTTTGGTCCGACTTTTTTCAACGCTTCTGCAATTATATTAAGGCGATCTGTTTCGTCCGGAAGAATTTCTGCCGAATCTGCTACGAATAGTATCTCATCGTGCATAGTAATTTTGATAACATTTTCAGGTGCTTTGACGCTGATACTTTCCGGTTCGCGGTCTAAGAAGAATTTTTCTATATCATGATACATAAAATAGAACTGTTCATCCACAAGCGGATATGTCGGAGAGACCTGCAAGGTATCTTTATCGCATACAATAACGATCTTCCCTTGGCGGAGCAGTTCGATATTTTCTTTTTTTGCAAGGATCCGTTCTGCATCTTCATTGCTGATAATCGGATCGGTACGGTTATCGCCGAATACACCGCGTGCAATAATCCTTAATGGCTCCGTACCTATTCTATCTCGATATTCGCTTTCATCAAGTGTCCCTGTATACAAAACAATGCTGTGCTTTTTTGCCTGATCGGGGTCTACGATGTTTTTCTCATAAATCAGGTTCATGTTTTTATTCCATATTTTGGGGAATAAACAAGGATTGAGTTGTTCGCTGGAATACTCACCGTGTACGGGCAGTTGTCCACGAGCGTCGATTAAAATACCGGTATATACCTTACTCGCCGTACCGAAGGGAAAAAATGAAGGGGTATACGGCGCATTGTGTTTTACAAAAAGATTGGCAAGTTCCTGCAAAGGATTTTGATGATAGATAATAGCCGTCTGTAATTCTTGCGAGAGAATAGGTGCCGTACTTTTTCCGTTATTAATGACGGTATTGATGTCGGTGAAGGAAATTTTTTCTTCCGCCAGATAGTTACCGATCCTGTGGGAAGAATCCACCAATATGGAAAGGTAAGCATTCTTTAAGAGCGAAGAACGGTTTTGTTGGATAAGCCGTATTGCCGCATTTCTATCGGTCGGCAGGTACAGTCCGCTTTTATTTAAATCTATTGTAATCTTTGAATCTACTTGAGCGGTTTCCCAGTTTTGTACTGTTTGGGATTCCATCCCTGATGGATAGCCGTAGCAGAATGCCAAAGCACATAGAACGAAAACGGTAAGGGAGACTGAATGTTTCATAGATATGTCCTCGTCATAGTATCGGCACTTTTAGGGTATTCCCTAACTTGAGGACACTATTTACCGACAGATTATTTTTCTGGGCTAGAAGTTCGACTGAAACCGAATATTTCAGCGCGAGTGACCACAGTGTGTCGCCCTGTCGGATGGTGTGCGTACCGTCGAAATTTCCCGCCTGTACGATGTTCTTGCCCGAATATGTTCCAACCGACTTTAATGCGGGAATAAGGATAGTCTTTCCTATTTTCAACGTTTCGGGTTTAAGGCCTGTGTTGTAGTTTAAAATACTTTGGATGCTCACCCCGTAGTGGTTTGCGAGGGCATAGAGCGTGTCGCCGGATTTAATGCGGTATTGATAGTATTTTATCAGCAGTTTATCGGATTGATTGAGTACTGTTTGTGCAGCCTCCGTGTATGCCGACGGAAGACGGAGCTGATATTTGATACTCGGCGGGGTGATAAAGTAACGGAGTGAAGGATTAAGTTTCCTAATAGTTTCGGAGTCAAGGCCGAGTTCCTCTGCGAGTAACCGCACATCGATTGCCCGTTTGATTTCTATCGTGGAAGTAGGCGGGTGGTCTTCGGTATTTCCCCAATCGATGTTCAGTTCTTCACTGCGAGAAAGTATTTCTGCAATGGCGAGAAATTTCGGTACATAATAGAGCGTTTCTTTTTTTAAATAACCGTGCTCTGCAAGGTACCAGTAGTCCGCCTTACCCGCCTTTTTGATAGCTGTGCGTATCGTTCCCGCTCCGCTGTTATAGGCGGCAAGTGCAAGTGGCCAGTCGTTGAATTGGCTGTAGTTCCACTTGAGTTTTTTTACCGCAGCGATGCTCGCTTTCCACGGATCGCGCCGTTCATCAACCCAATCGTCAATATGAATGTTGTATCCGCCGATACTGTTCTTCATAAACTGCCAAATCCCGACGGCACCCGATTTCGACGTAGCTGTTTCAAAAAAACCCGATTCTATGACGGGGAGAAACAGTAGTTCGGCAGGCATATTTTCGGTTTCTAACAGCTCGATAATGAAATCCCGGTACGGAGCGGAACGCTTCATTATTTTTGAAAGGTAGTTATAGCCATCGGTACTCATATACTGCTTACGAAATTTTTCGATTAATGGATGATCGTGAGGAATGAGGGTACTGTGTAAAAATGTGTTGCTTTGAAAGTTTTTGAGAAGTTGTTTATTTACATATAACTCTGTGTCCGAAACAGGCGGTTTTGATTGAATATTTGCATAGATAGGGTGAATATACAGCGCCCCTGCTATGATGCCGACGCAGAAGTACTTTATCTGTGGTTTTTTATCGGTAAAATGTATGCTCAAACTTTTTCTCCATAATAAATACCTGCCCATTCCCAGCGGCCATGAATTGTCGGATCGGCAGGGAAATTGATTTTCCTAAAGTAGAGGTACCATGTACGGACGTATTGGTTCCAACCGGAAGTCCTTAAATAAGCTTCGTAAGGCGTGGAAGACGGATCCAACTCGGAGGCAATACTGATAGCGCTGCCGTACATAAAGTCCTTTAGATTCGTATCAGGCTGCTGCTGCGTATCGGATAACTCCTGTTTCCACGACATTGCGAAGAAGTTCACCTTTGAGCGACACCGTTCCAATGTCGCATAATCTCGTGAGCGGATCGCGGTCTTGATGGTCTTTACGAGGTCGTCAAGTGTATTGAACGTCCAGCTTTTTGTCGACGTACTGTAATCGACAATTTTACGCGCATAGCCGTAGCTGTCGGGAATTCCCGGAATAATAACATCAAACCGGTGCAGATTTAAAAATTGCGTATAAGCTTGGATTGCAAGCCGCCATTCCCCTTGTTTTTCATAAGCCTGCGCGAGCATAAAATATGCTTGTGCAGGATCAAACTCATTATAAAAATCGGTTAAAAGCCGCGAATAATAAACAATCGATTTTCTGGCAGTACCGACGAGCTCGATTAGATTTTTCAAACAAAGTAGGTGGATTGATTGTCCGTTTACAACCATATCGGAATAATTTTGAACGATGTATTCAAAATAATATGCAGCAATGGTATCTTCTTGGAATTCTCGATATGCTGCCGCGAGCCGTAAAAGAAAGTAGGCATTATACGGATTGTCCGGTTCTTCGTCAATAACGGATTGCAGGAATACTGTCAGTGATTTTATTTTATGTTCAGTTTGCAAATGAGAGGCAATCTTATCGATGAGGGCGAACCGTATTTGAGGCTTCTGTTCTTTTTCCAATAATTCTACCAAGGTTTTCTGTTCTTTGCGATGTTCACGTAAACCGGTATACAGATAATCGAATCGGTTGTGAGAACAAGAACACAATAGAGCACAGATGTACAATATAAAACAACCGAACAGAGACTTTTTAAACCGTACCACGGGAGGCATACTATCACAGTCAGTGTATATTGACAAGACTCCGCTTGCCTTGACAGTCCGTTTTTTATTTACTACCATTATATCACTACTATGCAATCGGATGCTTTCAGATTTCAGGCACAAGAAGATTTTTCCAGAGCACGCAATAAAGCATGGATCAATGAGATGCAGAATATTATGCATCCCGATAAAAAACGGCTCCTTTCCTTAAACGACGTAAAAAAAATTTTAAAACCTAAGAATGAGGTATACATCGGGCTCAAAACTGTTCCGATTAAAAAAATAGTCGGCAGTGAGGGGCGTTATAACGATTTTGACAATCATTTTTTACCTCGTTCAAACGAATTGAAGCAGCGGTGGGTGAATATCGATCAGGCTCATTTATCCGACATTGTTTTGCCGCCCATTCAGCTGTACGAACTTGGCGGGTTGTACTTTGTGCGTGACGGGAATCACCGTGTGTCGGTGGCGAAGACGCAGGGCGTTGAGTTTATCGATGCCGAAGTGATCTCACTGCAAAGCGAGGTGCAGCTGCCGCCGGATGTCAGGCTGGACACGCTGCTCGATGCGGTTATCCGTTACGAAAAGCGGGTGTTTTACAACGAAACACATTTCGGCGATCTAACCGATTATTGGGATTTGGACTTTACCGCAACCGGCCGCTACGATGTTATCTATAATCATATCCTTGTACATAAGTATTATATGAACGAGCAGCAGCATACCGAAATCGACTTTAACGATGCGCTGGTTTCTTGGTATAAAACGGTGTATCTTCCGGTTATCGCTGTGATAGACAAATATACGCTGCTTTCCGATTTTAAAGACCGGACGAAGAGCGATATTTATGTCTGGATTGTCAAGCATTGGGATAGTCTCAAGCAAAAAAACGGTAACGATTTCAGTCTTGATGAAGCTGCGCTGGATTTTGTTGCATTAGAGAAAACGGCTAAGTTTCAAGAACCTTCGGTGTTTTCAAAGTTTAAAGCAAAAGTTTTGAAGCTTTTAAAAAAATAGTAACGGTGGGGTAATCGCCGCATTAGTTGCGGTTTTCTGTAAAGGCAGGGGGGGGCAGATTGATGATAAAAGACGGATTGATGCGGTATGTGCAGTTGTTCACGGCTTTTTTTAAGATAGGGCTTTTTACCTTCGGAGGCGGCATGAGTATGCTGCCGATGTTGCAAAGAGAATTGGTAGAATCGAAGCAGTGGCTGACTGAGGAAGAAATTCTGAATTACTTTGCGATAGGGCAGTGTACGCCGGGAATCATTGCGGTGAATGTTGCGACGTTCTGCGGGTATAAACGTGCCGGTCTTTCGGGGGCGATTGTGAGCACGATAGGGATTGTGTGCCCTTCGTGGATTGTCATTACGCTGATAGCCGGTTCCATCTCCCGCTTTTCCGATATTGTATGGATACAGCGCGCAATGAAAGGTGTCTATGTCGTTGTAGCCGCTCTGCTTGCCCGTGCGGTTTTTACTTTCGGCAAAAAGATTATTACGGACTTTGTTACCGCGGGGATTGCCGTCGGTGCGTTTCTCGCGATGTCCGTGTGGAATGTGTCCGGTATCTTGATAGTGCTTGCCTCCGGTATTATCGGGTTTTGTGCGCAGATTATCCGAAACGGCAAAGAAACTTCCGGTCGCCGTGAGGAGGATAAAGAATGAGTTTGCTCGGTTTATTTTTCCTTTTTATGTATATCGGCCTTTCTACCATCGGCGGTGGACTGGTTGCCGTCAGTTTGATGCAGCAGGAGTTGGTAGCTCGCTCAATTATCAGCTCGGAACAGTTTATTGCAATGATAGCCGTTTCGGAGTCGACGCCAGGCCCGATCGGTATCAACATGGCGACCTATATCGGGTACGAGCTGTATGGTATTTGGGGCAGCCTTGTGTTGACAACAGGGATTGTGCTGCCGTCGCTGATTGTTATTGTGTTAATCGCCCGCTTTGCCCAATCGTTTCAAAATGCGGCGCCGGTTAAGAACACCATGTATGGGCTGCGGGCGGGAGCTGCGGGGATGATTGCCGCTGCCGCATGGAACGTGCTTGCGGTTGCAGTATTTACATTGCCCGCCTTTTACGCTTCGCGACAATGGACGGAATTGGTTGACTGGAAAGCTGCAGCCGTCTTTTGCCTTTTCTTGCTTGTGCAAGTGCTGTTTAAGCGGCTGCATCCCATCTTTTTAATTCTTGCCGGCGCTGCCGTCGGCCTTGTGTTGTTTTAAAAAACGATTCGGCGCTTATTTTACGGTGCCGATAATTTCGGACATTGCGCCGAGGTCGGCGGTTTCAAACCGGTCTTCGGGCGGGTAAAGGGCGCCGCCGTAGTAGATGGCGGGGTTCTTTGCCGTCGAAGGTTCGGCAACGGCTTTTAACGCTGCAAAGTGGATCTGATTGACGCCGGTACCTTTTACGAGCTTCGCCGCATTTTTCTTTGTAATGCCGCCACCGGGTAGAATTTCTATGCGGCCTTTTGCGTGCTTAACCATCGCAGCGATCAGTTCCATGCCTTCGTAGGCGGTCGGTTCCTGTCCGCTGGTGAGCACGCGGGTAAAGCCGAGATCAATCAAAATATCGAGCGTTTTAAGGGGATCGGGTACGACATCGATAGCACGGTGGAATACCTTTTCTTTATCGCCTGCAATTTTGATGAGCGCTTCGCACCGCTTTTCGTCTATCGTTCCATTCTTTTTTAAAAATCCGAATACGATACCGTCAGCTCCGTTGTCGATAAACAGTTTTGCATCTTCTTTCATTGTCTTAAATTCGGATGCGGTGTACAAAAAACCTGCAGCGCGGGGGCGAACCATCGTCATCACTTTGAGGTTGGTCTCTTTTTTAACGAGGAGAAGGGTGCCGAGCGAGGGGGTTAGCCCTCCCAAAAACAATGAAGAATTCAATTCAATTCTTGCGGCGCCGGCTTTTTCGGCTGCAATTGCATCATCGAGCGAGCCTGCGCAAATTTCAATGGTAATAGTGCTTTTCATTCCATAATTATAGGATACCCCTTATGAAAGGTCAACGATGTATTTCGCACAGTAAAGCAGGAAATTGCTTAAAATATTTATAATGCGGAATCCCTGTGTATTTCTCCGGTCTTTCTTAAAAAATATATTATTTCGTTGTAAAAACATCGGATATTGATTATGATAGCAAAACCGTTAAGAATACAATAAATAGAAGGAAAACCGGTATGAAACAATTCATCAATCTTATCCGATCGATCGTATCCGATATGAGACTTCTGGGGAAACCGTTTATCAACTATACTCTTGCCTATATAGGTTTGGCAGTTGTTTCAAATGCGCTGTCTCTGTTTAACAGTTCAAACGAAGCTTTAAATTCTCTTATAGCTCTTTTAATTCTTGCCGTAGCAGTTCTGCAAACAGTCGCTATTGTCTACTTTCAACAGGCGTATATAAAGCAACAAATAGGCAATGTTGTTTTCAATTCTATTTTTGCCGTAATTCTACGCCTCTATTTTATCTATTTTATTCAGTTGATTATTATCATCATACCGGTTACTGCGGTTATGATGATTCTCCGTTCGGTACGACCGGAAGCATCTGCCGCATTCTTCGATATGGATTGGGTAGGCAGAGGGTTGGTCTTTATATTTCTGTTATACTGGTTCAGCCGGTTAGTATTTGTACCGACTATTTTGGTTTATAAAAAAGAGAGCATGAAGATGAAGCTCATTATTGCCGAAAGTAAGGCTATATTCCGGAAAAATTTTTTTGTCGTTCTTCCGTTTTTTCTTATACTGTTTGCCACCGCCTTTTATGCCGGTTTTACTCTTATGGACAATCCGCAGTATACACCGTCATTAGCACGGGTTATCTTTTTAACGTGTAATGCATATATTTCTTCAATTCTCTATTGTAAACTGGTCATTAACTATCAGCTGCACATGGCAAGCAAGTACTTGCCCCAAACAAGCGGTGCGCAGGAGTAAACATGGAAACGGAAAAACAACGGGCACAGATTTTAAACGATAATCTCTGGAAGATTTTAATAGATTTTTCATGGCCGGCAGTTATTGCGATGTTCCTGCTTGGAGCGAACAATGTGCTTGACGGAATATTTGTCGGGCGCTTTGCTGAAGAAGGCTCGCTTGCAGGTATTTCCATTGCGCTGCCGCCGGTAATTGCGCTTACCGGCTTCGGGCTCCTGATCGGAACGGGAGCGGGTTCCCTATTAAGTATTGCGATCGGCGCGGAAGATACCGATATTCGGCGGCGGTTATTAGGGAATGCGAATGCGCTGGTGCTTATCGCTTCGGCAGCGGTAATGCTGTTGGGATTTCGTTTTTCTCAGCCGCTGCTTTTTGCGATGGGTGGCAGGGGAAATGAACTTGTGCTCGGCGATGTGTATTACCGGACCCTTTTATGGGGTGCACTTCCTTGGATATATGCTGTTGCGCTCAATACGCTGATTCGCGCTGAAGGCAAAATGAAAACCGCTGCCGTCATTATGGCGATAGGTTTGGCGGTAAACGGGCTTTCAAACTATGTGTTGATGGTTTTGCTTAAGCAGGGCATTAAGGGGGCTGCAATCGGTACGAACATCGGTATGATCGTGCAGGCGTTGATCTGTATGCTGTATGTTATTCATTCCCCATTGGTGCAGCGAGATGCGGATTCCGCGGGCGACAGGATATCTGTTTCTTTGTTGCAGCGAGCATGCGCAATCAGGTTGGACAAAGATATTGTCAGTACGATTATTCGAATGGGGTTATCTTCTTTTATTATGCAAATTATGATGGTGCTGCAAAGTATGTTGGTATTGAACGTTATTGCCCGCTATGGCTCTGCTCACGATATTGGTTTTTACGGTGTAGTTACCCGCCTGTTCAGTTTTGTCATACAACCTCTTGCAGGACTCATGATTGCGATGTCTCCTATCATCGGTATTAATTTCGGAGCAGGACGATCTGAGCGTGTTATTGCAGTATTTAAATGTTTTTTAATGGCTGCTTTTATTCTCGTACTTCCCTTTTGGATTTTCGCACTTACCATGCCCGACGTAGCTGCCGGTGTTATGATGAACCGTGCCCTGATTACTACAGAGAATAGCATACAAATTAGGATCTTTATGGCACTGCTGCCTGTGATGCCGCTTACTTTTTTAACACTGAGTTTTTTCCCCGCAATCAACAAAGGCCTTAGTAGCTCTGTAATTGCTCTTATGCAGCAGGTCGTACTGTATGTTCCCGTTATGCTGCTTTTGCCTCGTTTCACCGGCGTCCGCGGTGTGTACTATGGTACGTTGTTTATCGAACTGGTAACGGCAATTCCGATCCTCATTTTAATTAAACGTGAATTCCGACTGTTAAGAACGGGTGCAACTCGCTGGGTAAAATGATGAAGTCCGGTACGGCTTTTGGGAGAAAGGGTATTAAAGCCGACTGCAACCACCTTATAGAACACACAGTGCGAAACGTTGAGCACTGTGCCCCGACGCTTGCGTCGGGGTTGCTGATTCGTTTCAGCTATTTATTCATTGGTTTTTATATTTTGCAGATGATCAGTGTGTGTAATCAGTGCATTGAGCGTACCGATTGATTCGCTCGTTTCGGCTTCTACTCCGCGTGTTGTCTCAACTGCATCATTTAAACTTTTGATATTTGTGAACATAGCCGCTATTTCCGTATGTACTTTTTCGGTTGCTTGCAATAAGCTGGTAAAACTTTCATTGATTTTGTTTCTTAGTTCAGATACCTCGGTTTGTTCCTCTTGAACATCAACGGATTGATCAGCCAGCGATTGCATAGCGCTGTTCATTTTTTCTGCCTGTATATCGACGTCTTTTAAAAATGATGAAATATCTCCTAATATCGTCTGGAAGTTATTGACCTGTGTATTGATATTGTCAAAGCTTTTTCGCAACACATCCGAAGCTTCTGCAGAGTCTTTAATGCTTTTATTGATATGCTTTAAAATCTTACCGGTATTATCAGCTTCATACGCAGAGTTTTCTGCAAGTTTTCGTATCTCATCGGCAACGACTGCAAATCCTTTTCCCGCTTCTCCGGCATGGGCAGATTCTATTGCCGCATTCATAGCCAATAAATTCGTTTGCTCTGCGATAGCGGTAATAATTTGGTTTGTTTCCAGCAGGCTTTCCGAACTTTCGTAAATCGCATTGATAATATCCGTAACCGTTATTAAATGATGTTTACCGGCATCACTTGCTTCACGGATGTAAGAAAAGTTATGATTTATTTCGTTGAACTTTTCCGTTAGTCCGTTAGTAGCATTATTCAACTGTTTAATTTGTGTTACCGTTTCTTCCGCCGCATCGGATTGCCGTTCAATTCCTTGGCGCATCGTATTCAAGAAAGCGTTAAAGCTGTCGGTTGCGTTTTGCGTACTCCGAAGCTGATTACTTTGTTCGGACATTTCGGATTTTAACGTTTGCACTTGAATTGATAAGGCCTGCATTGCCTTTTCTGCTCCATCCATGTTTCGTGACAGAACCGTTTCTTGTTGTTGTAGCTTATCGCTAGTGTTTCTGATTTCATTAAATAAAAGTGTTTTTTGTTTGTTGGAATCCGACAGTTGTATTTTTATCTCCTCGCTTTGACGATTGTAAATATGTGTTTTCCATGCAAAACCGAATGCCTGCGCTAATAAAAATGCGGAAAAACCGAAAGGCAGAAGGTTGCCTGTAGAAATAATCAGCATACTATAAAGTAAATCATTGACAGTAAATAATATTAACGCAACGATACCGACGATAATAAATATCGCCCCTTCCCGTTTACGCATAAGCAGCTTGATGATCAAATAAATGACATACACGATAATCATGACAATCACGAATTGGTGAACTTGTATGAGTTTTCCGTATATATAAGACGGTGTTACACAAATAAAGGCGGTGTATGTCAACGCTTCGATCATAATGATACGGTTAATAATTTTATGAGTATCTTTAGGATAGAGCGTAGCAAAATAACCGACTACGGAAAAACCGAGCAGTGCAAAGGTAAGGTAGTCGATTTTAGTATCAATACTCCACGATAAAGAAGAAAAAAGGATTCTAAAGACCGGACCCTTTACCATGTTGCGGAGAACAACAAGGATGCTGAAGAATACGAACCATAGGATACTTTTATTATCCGGTTGAAATAGATAGAGCGCAAGGTGATACAGAATAATTGCTGCACCAAAACCGAAAACAAAAATCTCAATAAAGAGAAATGCAAAATTGGCGCTGTCGGCTTTTGCCTTTGTCGAAAATCTAATGGTTTGGTAAATACCGCCGCGCGAATGAAAAAAGTTTGAAACTTGAATGGCAAGGAATACTTCAGTGATGTCTTTTGGAATATAATAGAGAATATCTGCTTCGCCGCGGATCGATGCTTCTCGTGAAGCTCCAACTCGTCCTGAATGGTCTTGTAATTCTCCATTCACATAGAGACTCCATGCTGAAACCGGAGAAGGAATTTGTATTGCCAATTCTGGGTGTCGTTCCGGTAATAAAATCTGCAGCGTATAGGTACCGTATCCGAAAGCGGACATCTTTGTTCCGTCGGATAAAACGGTTGCGCTCCATTCTTTAGGACATTCGATAAATACTGCAGGGTTACGCACATCTTCCGGTGAAGAAAGTAGCTGACGATTATAGAATCCCATCTTACCGCTTATCGCAATAGTTTTAGCGCTGATGAAGTTGTTCCCGCGGAGATCGAGTACCCCGTTCTGAATGGTTTGGGAAAACACGGGGGCAAAGCATATACTCAAGATTAAAAGCGCTGTAAGTCTTTTTATATGTTTCATTGTCTCTCTCCTTTTAAATTTACCGAGGCTGCATAGAGTAAGCAGCCTTGGTAATCCTTTGTTTCTATTCTTTGATACGGGCTGCAAGCGCTTGGGCGGTAAATCCGAGATGCTCCGCAACTTTTTTTGCGGGGCCAGATTCGCCGAAACGTTCTATCGAGAAAATATCTTTCTCCGGTGACTGTACCCAGCCTGCCCAGCCCTGTTTAACTCCTGCTTCTGCAACCATTACACGGACGGCACTGCTTCCCACCAACTGCTCTTTATATGAAGATGTTTGTGCTTCCAGAAGCTCTTTCGACGGAACGGAAACCACCCGTACTTTTTTCGGGGCTGCAAGCTGAGCAGCTTCGCAGGCGAGGCTAACCTCGGAACCGGTTGCAAGTATCGTTACATCGGGCGTACCGATCGTGTCTTTTACGATATAGCTGCCGGCGGCTTTCATCAGAGCTTTCCACTGAGGTTCGGCTTTTTCCAGTATGGGCAGATTCTGGCGGCTCAGTATTAAACAGACCGGCCGGTCTTTCTGCTCAAGCGCAATTCTCCATGCGACGGCGGTTTCTTCCGCATCGGCAGGGCGGAGTACCAATAGATTAGGAATGGCGCGGAGGCTTGCGAGTGTTTCCACCGGCTGATGGGTCGGGCCGTCTTCGCCGACAAAGATGGAATCGTGGGTCAATACAAAAATAGAAGGGATGCGCATCAGTGCCGCGAGCCGGAGCGCCGGACGCAGATAGTCGGAGAATACGGCAAAGGTTGCGCAGAAGGCGCGGAAGCCGCCGTGCAGCTGAATACCGTTGGTAATCGTTGCCATCGCGAATTCTCTGATACCGAAGTGGATATACCGTCCCTGCGGCGTTGCGGCGGTAAAGGATTGGGCATCCTGCAAGGCAACCGCATTCGGCCCCTGCAAGTCCGCCGAACCGCCGACAAGATTCGGAAATGCTTTTGCAAAAGCGTTCAGTGCGGTTTTGGAAGCCGCCCGCGTCGCAATCATCTCATCTTTTTTAAAGACAGGATCGGCTACACCGTCGAGTATGGCTTGATCGATGCCGCCTTGTACAAAGCTGCGATCCCATTCTTTGCGCCGTTCGGGATAGGCGGTACTCCACGCGGCAAAGCGACTATTCCAGTCAGCTTCCGCTTGAGCGAATTCCTTTTGCCGCTCTTCAAAATAACGATAGGCTTCGGGTGCAACAAAGAACTGTTTTGCAGGATCAAGCCCCAGCGTCTTCTTTGCCTGCGCCAGCTTCTCTTGACCGAGCGGCGCTCCGTGTGCGGCGGCGGTTCCCTCGACAGCGGGCGCTCCTTTTCCGATTACCGAATCGAGTATGATGAGCGAGGGGCGGGGATCTTTCTTCGCCTCCGCAGTGAGTTTTTCTATATCGCTGTAGGAATACATCGACCCGTGCAGCACCTGCCAACCGTAAGCCTCGTACCGCTTTGTAACATCTTCGGTAAAGGCGATATCGGTTGAACCGTCTATCGTAATATTGTTTTTATCATAGTATATAATGAGCTTACCGAGTTTCAGCGTACCGGCAAGGCTCGATGCTTCGGAAGAAACGCCTTCCATTAAACAGCCTTCTCCCACCAGCGCGTAGGTGTAGTGATCGACAATGCGGTACTCTTCGGTATTGAACCGCGCTGCAAGCATCGCTTCGGCAATCGCCATCCCGACTGCGGTAGAAATACCCTGACCGAGCGGCCCGGTGGTGGCTTCGACGCCGGGGGTGAGGCCGTATTCGGGATGGCCGGCACAGCGAGAACCGACCTGCCGGAACGAGCGGATATCGTCGAGCGAAAGATCGTAACCGGCCAGATGCAGCGCGGCATACAGGAGCATAGACCCATGCCCCGCCGACAGGATGAACCGGTCGCGATCTACCCATTGGGGATTTTTCGGATTATGCCGTAAAATTTTTGCATACAGCACCGCTGCGAGTTCGGCGGCTCCGAGCGGAAGCCCGGGATGGCCGGAATTGGCTTTTTCGATTGCATCGATTGAAAGGCTCCGTATCGAAAGCGCTACGGCGTCAAGTTCTTTATTCATAGTTCCTCCAATATGTTACGGCTGCGGAATAAGTTCGAGCAGCTCGGCGATAATTTCATCTGCACTGATATTTTCCGCGCTCGCTTCATACGAAAGTTTTAAGCGGTGGCGCAGAATAGGGTAGGCGAGAGTTTTTATGTCTTCGGGAAGAACGTAGTCGCGTCCGTTTAAAAATGCCCGTATCTTTGAGCACCGGTAGAGGGCGATGCTCGCGCGGGGAGAGGCTCCAACGGTGATATAGCTGAGGTAACTGCCGCGGGGCAGCTCTTCCCGTTTTTCGATAATGGGACGGGTCGCCGTAACCAACGCGATAATGTATTCGTGTAAACCTTCAGTACAGCGGACGGCTTCGGCGCCTCTACGGATGGTATGGAGCATATCGACGGAAAGAATTGCTTCGGTTTCGGGCGCTTGCATTTTTTTTACCGAAGCGGTGATATTCTCGCTTTTCAGCATGATGACGAGTTCATCCGCCGGTTTAGGGTAGGGGACAAAGAGTTTAAACAGGAAGCGGTCGAGTTCTGCTTCGGGAAGGGGATAGGTACCCTCCTGTTCAATCGGATTCTGGGTTGCAAGCACGAAGAACGGTTCGGGGAGGGGATAGCTCGTTTCGCCGATGGTAACCTGACCTTCCGCCATCGCTTCGAGCAATGCGGATTGAACCTTTGCCGGAGCGCGGTTTATTTCGTCAGCCAGCACTACGTGCGCAAAAAGCGGCCCCTTTCGTACCGCAAAGCGATGCGCGGTAGAATCAAAGATGAGCGTTCCGGTAAGATCGGCAGGTAGCAAGTCGGGCGTGAACTGGATGCGTTTGAAACTTAATTGAGAAAGCTCCGCGAAAGTCCGCACCGTTAAGGTTTTGGCAAGACCGGGCGCCCCCTCCAACAACACGTGTCCACCTGCAATATAAGCGACTAGAATGTCATCAATCAGCTGCTCCTGCCCAATGACGGATACGGCCATTTGTTGTTTAAATGCAGCAACTCGCTGCAGCACTTCGGTTGGTAAGCTCTCCATAATAACGAAAGTGTACGCATATTTTTCATTCTATGCAAGATAAGGTAATTCTGTAACTTCTTATAATCTTATTCCTTGTATGTAGGCTGCATTTTACTTTTAATCATATTGATAGTGTTAGAAAGATCGATTTTAAAGGAGCCGCGTGTGAAAAGATTTTTTTCCCTTGTTTTTATTCTTGCCGGTGTGTTTATAATTAGCGGGTGTTCTCACTCTCCGAGAATATATAGTGTAACCTTTGATACGCGTAGACTTACCACCCCACCGGCTCCGGTAACTGTTGTTAAAAATCATACTATTCCTGCAACTGATATACCGAGTCCTACGCATCCGACATGGAATTTTTCCGGCTGGTATAAAGATAAAAATTGCAATGCTCAATGGAATACGGCCTCCGATATCGCTATGGGGAATATGACGCTGTACGCAAAATGGACTCCTAAAACTTTTTTAGAAAAGGAGTTATGGGAAAGTAAGAAAACTGAAGGAGCGACAAACTATTTTCGAATTCCGGCATTGGCACAGACAAAAGACGGGACGCTGATTGCCGTTACGGATTTACGGTACAATCATACTGCCGATATAGGCAGGTTCGGGCCTAATGGGGAGTGGAATCAACACTCCGATATCCATCGCGTGGATGTAATAGTTAAACGCTCTACCGATAACGGCTTGACATGGGATAACAGCAGTACAAAAATTACAAATGCACCGGATAATTCCGTGAAATACGGTTATGGAGATGCCGCTATCGTAGCAGATAGGGAATCGGATAATGTACTGATTATTTGTGCTCACGGGGACACTCGCTACGGACATTATACAGCAGGAAATGCAAGTACGCGGCTTAAAGTCGTCAGGATTCGTTCCTCAAACGGAGGCAGAACCTTCACATCGCCTGAGGATATTACGACTTCCATTTACGGTTTAAACGACAATTGGGGAACGCTCTTTTTCGGTTCCGGGAAGATTATGCAGTCTCGCAAGATAAAAAAGGGTAGTTATTATCGTATTTATTCAGCAATTTTGATTACAGATACGGCAAAGCACCTCTTCGGAAATGCCGTATTGTACTCCGACGATTTCGGCGAAACATGGCAGGTTCTCGGTGATGCAACAGTGTCGCCGATACCGAACGGTGATGAAGCCAAGGTTGAAGAGCTTCCTGACGGTAGAGTATTGCTTTCAAGCCGCACAAAAAACGGACGTCTTTTTAATATCTTCACTTATACAAATGAAGGAACTGCAAGCGGGCATTGGGAAAGCGCTCAAACTGCGCCGCTCGGAACGGAACGCGGTACGAACGGTGAAATATGTATTATAAAGGTTCGTAAAACCGATACGAAAGCGCCGGTATATCTTGCATTACAGTCTATTCCCTTATCCTCAAAACCGCACCCTAAGAGCGGCGAACCGAACATCCGCAAGGATGTCGGCATCTATTGGCGCGTAATAGAAGAGAACATCAGCCTTTCTGCATTGGCAGATAAAAATCAGTGGAAAAAATATCAAGTATTTACCGGAGAGAGCGGGTATTCGGCAATGGTAATGCAGCAGGATCACCGGATCGGCTTCTTATATGAGAAATATGATCATGTTACCAACCTTGGCGATATGAATGACGTATACGATATATGTTATGAAAGTTTGCCTATCAGAACTATTACTAACGGCGAATACGAAGCGGCGTTTTTAACGGAGTAGCAACATAGTTTCCGTAAGCCTTTTGAAAATAGCCTGTCCAGAAGTGTACCTCCGTGTACACTTTTTCCCGACATACATCCGTGTATGTCGGGAAAAGACGAGTTTTGTGCGTGCACAAAACTCACTGCTGATTAGTACCCCGTCCCTCCATGGACGCATTGATGGCGAGTTTTTGTTCCACAAAAACATCGCTGCTGCATGGAACCACGGACATCCGTGTCTGTTCTGAAAATGCTAGGGGCGTACAAATTAACCGCAGGCTACTGACTAGAACCACCGCCGTCCTTGTCCGTTATGATACGTTGAGGATTTTCAGTAGCAACATAATAAAATACCCTTTCCGTAAGCCTTTTGAAATAGACGGCGTAGATGCTAGGAGCCTAGCCGAAATAAAGCGGAGACGTATCAGGTATACGTTGAGCATTTATTTCGGCGTAGTGACAACGCAGATATGCCGTATATTTCAAAAGGTCTAGTAGGTTTTATTATGCGGAAGAATAATCGGGAACAGTTTTACATCCTTTGCTTTTGCCGCTTCGATAACTCCCTCTTTCGTAATTGAACCTTGAGGGCGGGGATGGGGCGGGGCATCGCCGATAAGGATCAGTTTACGGTCGATATCCGCATCGGTACGCCATTCAAGGTCGAGTCCCGCGTCGATGCCTTCGTAAACCGCTTCGGGGATGTCGCGGCCGCCGAATACGCTAAAACTCCTGAGCGCAGCGGAAAAACGATCGATATCCGAGGTAAAATCGGTTGCGGTTTTAGTCAGAAAATCATCATAGTAGTCCTTATAAAGGACAAGCCCTATCCGGTATGAATCATATTTGGGAAGTACTTTTTTTAACGAAGCCGCAAGCAGCTCTCTGACTTTTTTTATATCATCCTTCATACTTTCGGTTGCATCGATGACAAACACCACATCGAGTTTTTTGTGTTTCTTCGGTGTCAGGATGACTTCAATTGAGGGCATAATACCGTCGACGTTTTCAGAGTAGATCAGTTTATTGCCGCTCAAACGGGCAAGTTCCGAAAAAGAAGCGGCGGCCGGTTCGCTAAAAGCCGGAGCATGTACTTCCTTAATTGATTTTTGCGTTACACGGAGGACGAAGGGGTTATCGCTAAAGGAGCCGGTATAATCGGCATACGGCTTCTCAAATGCGCGGATATTAAAAAACGTGCCGTCCAATACCTGTACTTCGCCGTGTCTGTCCCATTCATAGCCGTAACAGATAATGTACGGTACCCAAATATGAAATGCTTCGCCGAGCGGCGTGTCTTTTTCGGGACTGGAGTCTATCAGGCTGTAAAGTCGCTTTCCGCGGGTATCCAGCTCTTTGCCGTTTAGGATACGTTTTTCATCGCCGTTAATGCTGTTGTATTGGAAATCGCGGTATGCAAAGTTATCGAGCCGATTTTGAGGATCCTTTGTCGTCTCCGTCATTAAGATGGAAGCGATATCGGGCTTTTTTCGAATATAAAAGTGATATCCGGCGCCCTTGGGGTCTTGAATAACCGCAAGATCGCTTTGGTCAAGCTCTAAATCCGCCCCGAATACGGGAAACAGGAATCCGATAAGCGCAATAACCGTAATAATACCGTTCTTTTTCATATCTTTAATATCGAACGGATTACTTACGCGGCTTAATCTTTTTCTGCGCTTTTTCGAGATTTTTCTGTTTGCTTTCCTTTATATCCCACTCAACGTCGATGAGGCGGGCTTCCAAATCGGGGATTCTTTTGAGGTTGATACAGCTTTTCCGATGAATGATAACTCCTCTACCGTTGGCGACATAGCCGCAGATGGCGGAATCGGAGGTCGGTTTACAGCACCCTGCAAAACGTACGGGAAAGTTGGTAGAACCGCCGATGCGTATCCGCAATGCAGGGTTCTTTTTGGGATCCTTTTGAGCTGATTCAAGTTCCCGTTTTGCCGTTTCAGCTTCTTCCGGTGTTTCTTTGGGCGGACGCAACGCTTCTTTTGCCGAATCTTCCGTAAGATCCGTTCGCTGTCCTTTTTCTTCTTTTTCACTGCGGAGCAGGTTTTCGTTCAACTGAAGCCAAGCACGGATTTTTTGACGAGCCCGCGTCGTATGGGCGTTTTCGTACTGGTTGTGCGTGGGGTGCGCGTTCGGGTGCGTGATAACCTCTACCACTTGTGTGTTTTTGAGCGGGCGAGAAAGCGGGATGATGGCGCCGTCTGCCTTCGCGGATACGAGCTTTTCTCCTATCGACGAATGGATACGGTATGCAAAATCGACGGCGGTTGCACCGGCCGGCAACTCGATAATATCACCCTTAGGAGTAAACACAAAAATCGAATCGCTTAATAAATCGCTTTTCAGTTCCGCGAGGAATTCTTCATTATTAAAACGCTGTTGCGCGAGCGATTTAACTTGCTGCACAAAAGATAATTCCTGCTCGTTCGCCGTTTTGTTCTTGCTGTGTTTTTTATACACCCAGTGGCTTGCAACGCCGCGCTCGGCTATTTCATGCATTTCGTGCGTGCGTATCTGGATTTCTAAGGTTTGCCCGCCTTTGCAGATAACGGTGGTGTGGAGACTTTGATAGCCATTCGCCTTCGGCATCGCGATGTAGTCCTTGAAGCGGCCTTCAAGCGGCTTCCATACCGTATGCATCAGGCCGAGAATGGTATAGCATTCGTTCACTGTGGTGCATAAAATCCGCACGGCGAGGAGGTCGTACAATTCATCCGCCGCCTTGTTCCGCTTTTTCATTTTTTGATAGATAGACCAAAAATGTTTGGCGCGGCTTTGTACCTTAACCTTGATTCCCGCTTTTTCCATCGTTTGATAGATGGTTTTTTCGGCGCTTTGCAAAAAGGCTTCCCGTTCTTTCTTCTTCGCTGCGACAACGGTTTTTATCTGATCGAAGGCTTCGCGGTTGATGTATTTGAGGCTTAAATCTTCAAGCTCATTTTGAACGGTGGAAATACCCATCCGTTGGGCAAGCGGCGCCCAGATTTCACTGATTTCACCGGCGATACTGCGCTGCCGCTCCGCAGGATATTCTGAAATATACCGAATCTTATCGAGCCGGTCGGCAAGTTGGACAATCATAACCCGTAAGTCGCTTACGAGGGAAAAGAACATCTTGCACACAGTGTCGGTATGTTCTTTGCTTTTGCCGTACAGCTTTACGTCGGAAAACTTTGCCGCCGCATTCAGGATGTCCGCTACCGTATCTCCGAATTGTGCGCGCAGTTGATCATCCGGTAAAGTAAAGCTCCCGTCTTCGCTGTACAGCAGTGCACAGATGATACTTTCGGAATCCATTTCAAGCTCGGCAAGACTGTGCGCCATGCGTAGCGAATGAGCGGCGTCATGCGGAATGGGGGCGTCTGCAGCCGTATCGGGTATACGGTTTGCAAGCAAAAGATTCCACGCAGCGGTAATCCGGGCGGCGTCTTCAGGACTTTCCGCTTCCGCATAACAGGGATACTGCGCAAAAAAATGTTCAAGACTGCTTAAGTTTTCAACTTTTTGTATCATCGTGTCATCCTCAGGAAATGGTAACCGCAGCAGATCGTGTTTTTAGCAGCCCCGCAAAATAATTGAGGTCTTGATCAATTGGTCTGCTGTGATTGCCCTTCTGTAAAAATAAACTGTGTGAAATTTTTGACAAAATTTCACACGGAAGGGAACAACCGTTACACTAACCTTAGTGCGGTTGTTCCGATACGCCTTCGATTAGTCTATCTTGGCCTGCTAAGTCCTGATGGATACGGATGTCCGAAAAGCCTGCGGTTTCAAAGAGCTCGCTTGCGGCTTGGGCATGGTATTGGGGCGGTCTAAAAGCTTCAGCTTTTGGACAGTTTCCTTAGCTTTAGATTCTACATGGAACTATTGATATCCCGTCAGAAAAGCGATATTTCGACGTTGTCGAAATATGCTGGCAAAAACGTATAAGGAGACATACCTTTGGCAATGCGACGCAATAGATGCGCAGTATATTTTCAAAAGAATTTTAACATTCCAAGATAACAAGTCCATCAGGTAGCTCATTGGAATTTTCTGCGTCGCTAGGAAAGTTCTGTTGTAGAATCCTGCCGCATTCCTTTACGGCGGTAACAAAGGCTTGGGCTGCGCGGTGTTCTTTTAATCCTGTGGTCATAATTTCGCAAATGCCGTCCCATTTAGTTTGCGCTACTTTTGCAGCAATTCCCGAATCGGCGATGACAAAGAACTTCCGTTCCAGTACGGATGCAAAGATGAGAACGCCGGAATGTTCCGCTGTTTTATATACGCCGCTTTCGACAAAGTGTTGCAGTGCACGCGCATATACACGACGATTTTTTAAAGTATTCGGAATAATCAACCGGTCGATTGCGGGAATATTTACCAGTAAATAAACAATAAATACAGCAGTAGCTGCACCACCTCCGATGACCGCTGTCAGCTGGGCAGGGGACGGAAACCAAACGGTGCGTTCTAAAAGACTCCAGATAGGAGCGGAACATAAAAACAGAATGAAAAAAGAAAGAAACGCCGCGCAACATGCAATGAACAACTCTACAAAGGCATATGAATCGCTTTGGTATACAACCGCAAGGGCAATCTCTCCGGTAGTCTTTTTTTCAACCTCCGCGACCGTATCGGCAATTTCTCTCATTTGAATAGGAGAAATATTCATTAGCTTTAATAGCCTATTTTTTTTCATCGTATTCCTTCCTCATTTAAAGCAATCTGGAGTATCTTCTAAAAACGTCCAGTTTTAAAAAATACCTATTATGGCATATTTTATGAAAAACGGCATATCACATATTATCCTTTCCGATGCGATTACCCTGCTTTTCTTATCGGCTTTTATGAAAGTTTATATACTGCATAATTGATTAAGTGATATTCCTTCTTGTACTGCCTGCAATGCCGGTTTTTTACCGGTACTATGCAGTGTTCGTTGTAATAAGGAATTAATGAATCGTGAGTTAGAAAAAGCATATTTTCAACTTTCGCCTGACATATCAACCTTTGCAGTATAGCTCATAGTATGTCTTCCTCTGTATTTATAGTATATGAGAGACATACCCACTGTCAACAACACCGAAACCACAACCCCAATTATTTTGCAGGGTTGATCAATTTAGCTGCTTTGATTACCCTTCGTTAAAATACGCCCTCGATTAGTCTGTCTTGGCTTGTTAAATCTTGGTGGATACGGACATCCGAAAAACCTGCGGTTTCAAAGAGCTTGCTTGCGGCTTGGGCATGGTATTCTCCTACCTCGCTTAAAAGGACACCGTTGCAGTTCAGGACAGTACAGGTATTATTTGTCAAAATCCGTATGAAATCAAGACCGTCGGAGCCGCCGTCGAGGGCTAATGCCGGTTCATTCCGCCCGTCTTTGAGTAGTTCCTGCGTCAGCGTAGAGGGTACATACGGCGGATTGGCAGCGATAAGGTCGAAGCGGATAGGCTTGGAGATCAAGGAAGATGAAGATAGTGATTCTTCAAAACGGGCGATGGTTTCCGGCAATGCGTGCATATCGCCTTCGATGATGTGCAGCCGAGTTTGTGTTTCAGCCGACAGGAGCCGCTCCGCATTGAGGCGGGCTATGGCGAGAGCTGCGGGAGAAATATCGGCGGCAATACAGCAGAGATTTCGTATGTTTTCAGCTTCAAGCGTATGTAAGATGGAAATTGCAACGCAGCCCGATCCTGTGCAGGGGTCGAGTATGAACAGATTTTGTTCGGGTAGGAGAGCCGCCGCTTTTTCTCTTATGATAGCAAGGCTCCGCTCTACCAGCAGTTCGGTGTCGGGCTTAGGGATCAGCACATCGGGACTCACGTGGAAGGGAAGCCCCCAAAAGTCTTTTTCGCCGGTGATATAGGCAATGGGTAAACCGGTACAGCGCCGCTCTACTACCGCGCAAAAGGCTTCCCGTATCGGGGAAATATCGGTGTCATCATGGGCAAAAAGCCATGCCCGCGGCTTATTAAGAAAGTGCTGCAACAGGACGTCCGCATCGAGCGTTAAAGACGAGCGTGGCTGCGTTTTCAGTATTGCCGACTGCATAAACAAATCGACGGCACAGCGGCGGGCATCGGCGACGGTAAACATCCGGTTATGCTTGGGCTTTCATCATTTGCTCGCGGGCGGCGATGCAGAGCGCTTCGACGATTTCGTTGAGGTCTCCCTGCATAATCGCATCGAGCTTGTAGAGGGTTAGGTTAATCCGGTGGTCTGTTACGCGGTTTTGCGGATAGTTGTAGGTGCGGATGCGCTCCGAACGGTCGCCCGAACCGACTTGATTCTTCCGGTCTTCCGCCCGCTCGGACTGCTTCTTCGCTTCTTCCATATCGTAGAGGCGGCTCCGCAATACGCGCATTGCCTTTGCCTTGTTTTTAATCTGGCTTTTTTCGTCCTGACAGATAACAACCAGCCCGGTCGGAATATGGGTAATACGCACGGCGGAGTCGGTTGTGTTGACGCACTGACCGCCGGGACCGCCTGCTCGCATAACGTCAATGCGCAAATCTTCCTGTTTGATAACGATTTCCGTTTCCTCAGCTTCGGGTAAAACCGCGACGGTTACCGCACTCGTGTGAATACGCCCCGAGCCTTCCGTTTCAGGTACGCGCTGTACGCGGTGTACTCCCGATTCATAGCGGAGGCTTCCGTACACATACTTGCCTGAAATGGACAGCGTTACTTCTTTAAACCCGCCCAGCTCGGTTTCGTTAGAGGAAAGGATTTCGTATTTCCAGTTTTTCAATTCCGCATAGTGCGTGTACATTTTTAACAAATCCGCTGCAAAGAGCGCCGCTTCTTCTCCGCCGGTACCGCCGCGTATTTCCATAATGATATTTTTTTCTTCGAGCGGATCGGGCGGAATGAGCAACACTTTAAGATTGTTCTCGCTTTGCTCCAGCTGCGCTTCGAGGTTATGCAGTTCTTCTCGAGCCATCTCTTTCAGCTCATGGTCGGTTTCTTCCTGCATCATTGTGCGGGTTTGCCCGATGTCTTTTTCCAATCGAAGGTACTGCGCATATTCTTCCATCAGCTTCGAAAGATAGGCATGTTCCCGCATCGCCTCCTTATAGCGGTTTTGATTTTTAATCAACGCAGGGTCTTGTATTTCTTCTTCCAGTTCTTTCCAGCGAATCGATAAACTTTCAAGTTTTTCTTTCATAATTATTCACCTTATAATGCTTTAGCATAATACTTTAGCCGAATAAAACGGCTGATACTATTGAAGGACGTTAATGCCGATAAATTGAAACACAGCTAAGGCTGCTGCATGGCTTCTAAAATCTCTTGATTGTTGAACAGTTTTGCGTAACCAAGCGCGGACATGCCCAGTCGGTCGGTGATGTTCCAATCGGCATGATGTTTTATGAGCAACTTTACCATTTGGGTATCCTTTCTGCCGACAGCGAGAATTAATGCCGTTTGTCCGTCTTTGCTTTGAATGTTTGTGTCTGCATTCTTTGAAAGCAGTAATTCTGCAGTTTTTAAATCGCCGATTTGAGCAGCTTCCATTAATGCCGAATAGGAACGATCTTCGGCACAGAGGTTTATCTCTGCTCCATAGTCAAGCAGCAGTGACGCAATTTCATAATGCGAATTTCTAATCGCAAGCGAAAGTACCGGAGTACCGCGTGTGTCGCGCTGCGAAGCATTATAACCCGCCTCTAAAAAGAGCCGAACAATCTCGTATTTTCCTTCTTCTACTGCTGCAGCAAAATTAGACTCACAACAAGGAAAGCCGCTATTCAACAACTTTTCTCGGGCGAGCTGTTTTCGTTCTAGTGCAAGAAAATTCTGTTGTTCTTTAATAAAATAATCTTCGAAAATATCAAGCGCAAGTGGAATGATAAATTGTTTACAGTTTTCCGGCAAAGGCAAGGCGCTTTCCTGTCCAAGCGTTAAAATAGGTAGATTTTTTCCGACGCCGAATCCTAAAAAGAAAATAAACGCAAGGTCTAGCGCTGATGTATTTTTACCGAGCACAAATAGAATATGTGACGCATCCTGCAGCAGTGCGATAGGAGAGCATACACCTTTCTCCCATATTGTATCGACTTGATAGTGTACGACATCGCATTGATGAGATTCAATAATATGAGCGGCAGCTTCGGAAATTTTCTTTTCAGTTTTTTCGTACAGGATAACAATTTTCATGATATTATACGGTAATATATCGTAAAATAGAAATCATTTCAATGATTTTTGATATCCTGAGTCTTAATAGCACCCGACCGTATCAGCGCTATCTTTGCAGTCACCGGTCCCATCAGTTCATATAACACCGAAGATGCTAGAATGATATTAAATAGGATAAGGCCGTCCTTTTCCGGCAACATTGCTTTACCCATAAACGCGAGTCCGATTGCAACACCTGCTTGCGGCATTAGCGCAAACCCCATATTTTCCGTTATCTTCTTATCGATTGATAATATTTTACATGATGTGTATGCACCGATATATTTTCCGATTATGCGGATGAAGAAATATGCAACGCCGATAATCCCTGCCGTTACGATAATGCTTAGATCCATATTCATACCGGAGATGATAAAAAAACTGCTCATCACCGGGGGAGAAAAATTATTCATTTGGTCGAATAGGGTTTTATCGTTTGTTCGGTTGTAATACACGGCGCCACACACCATACAGGCAAGCAGTGGGCTTACCTCAAAATATGAGCAGATACCGGAAATCAAAAAAAGAAACGCGACAGCTAAAATCAGCCTGTTATCGAAACTTCGCTTTTCCGTAATGAGAAACTCCATACACAGGGCGGTAAAGAAGCCTAACATCAGCATGGCCGCATTAAGGCCGACCGGCGTTATAATACTCATGATATTAAAGACATCACTTTCTTGCGCATTGACGACGGCAACCATAATACTGAACACAAAAAGGCAGACAACATCATCAAAGGCGGTGATACGCAGCAGCAAATCAACAAACGGCCCTTTGCCGTTGTATTCCTTGATAGTCATAATAGTGCTGGCAGGGGCTGTTGCGGTTGCAATCGCGCCGAGTAAAAGCGAGAAAGAAAGCCTCATCTTAAAGACAAAGAGCATAACGACGGTAACTAAGCATCCCGCTAACAGGGATTCGCAGAGCGTGATAAAGACGACATTCCGGAATTCCTTTCTGCCGTCGCTTCGTTTAAAATATCTTCCCATATCGAAGGCGATAAAGCTGAGCGCGATAACCGAGATAACGTCCAAATTGACAATAAAATGGCGATGAATTAAATGTAATCCGCTCGGGCCGATCAGTATTCCGGCAAGAATATAGCCGCTCACTTTCGGTAGCTGGAGCCTTTTGGTGAATCGAGTGACTAAAAAGCCGCTTATCAATATCAGAGAAAAGGATATCAGAATCGTAGTAGGTAAATTGAGGTCTTTAACAATGCTGTAAATAAAATCGATCATATTCATTTTTGCTCATCTCTGATACGCGCAGGTGCGTCGCCGAAAGGGCGATTGTGAATTCAGAGGTGTTTTATACTATAGTATATGGTTAAAAGACGCAACCTCCTTTTGAAAATATACGGCATATCTACTGCGTCGTACGTTGAAAATAAATGCTCAACGTATCATAGATACGCCTCCGCTTTATTTTCAACTATCTCCTTGTATCTACGCCGTCTCTTTTCAAAAGGCTTACGGCAAGTTTATTTTCAAATTGAAAATATACGACGCATCTACTGCGTCATACTGCCAAAAGCATACACGGAGGTTTTTACCGTACATTCGCATTATTTACCAGCCATTTTCCCCTCCGTGATATACAAGAAAGGTATATTCACGGAGGTGTGAAAAGTGAGAAAAACCATTACCATTCCTATGCGTTTTACTGCTCGAAACGACTATGCGTTCAAAAAGCTCTTTGGAACTGAAGAAAACAAAAATATCATGATTGAGTTTCTTTCCTTGGTGACGCAGTTGAGCAAGGACGACTTTGATGATGTCCATATCGAAAACAGTGAGCAACTTCCCCGCTTCTATAACGACAAAATCGGACGGCTCGATATAAAAATCCGCTTACAAGACGGCCGCAAAATCGATGTAGAGATGTCGTTTCCCGATAGACATCCGTGTCTATCGGGAAACACGAGTTTTGCCTTTCGGCAAAACATCGCTTCTGCTAAAATCCACCGCCATCCATGGCGGTATGGATACGGGAAAAAAGCCTCTACCAATAGAGAATAAAAACTGATAGACTGACTACGATTTATATGAATCGGCTCTTTTGGAAATAGGTGGAGCAGATACGAGGCATGAACAAAAATTAGCCGCAGGCGTGCGTTTGCACGTTGAGGACTAATTTTTGTGAAATAACGAAGTAGGTGCCCATATATTTTCAAAAGATAGGAGGTAAAGTACGTGCTAGCACAGGGAAATCCGGCAATGACGAAGGCAAATCGAGTGATGGATATCTTTTATCTGGATGAGCAAGAACGTAAGCGGTATGAGGCAGCGTGGGAATATGAGAGCGACCGGCTATCAATGATAAGCGAGTCTGAGCGGAAAGGCCTTGAACGCGGTGCTCATCAAAAGGCGCTCGAAACGGCAAAGATTTTAAAACAGTTTGGAGATTCTATCGCAAAAATAGCACAAGCAACAGGGCTTAGCCAAGAAGAAGTAGAAGCGATTAACTAATCGATAATGCGGTAATGGGTAATTGAAACCGTTCCGACTTGAGTCTTGACATAACGATGAATATTTTAGATGATGCCGCAATGGAGAGTGGGAGTGCGGTGAAATTTACCAGATCCTATTTGCAGACGCTGTCTACGGATGCTCTTTTTGCGCTGGCCGACCGATATGGGTTGTTTTTGTCATCCGATTTGACTCGGTACCTTTTGATCAGTGAATTACTTGATCTTGATGACGGTTTCGCGAATGATGATGATAGTGTTGACCCTATTTTGGCATCAACACGACCTCAAGAAGCAGCATACGGCTATAACATGACCGAGATAAGGGTTGTCTTAAAGAATCCGCTGTGGTTTTTTGTCTTTTGGGATTTTCATAAACGTCTTTTTACCGAATTGACGGAAGCAAAAGATTTTTCTTTTTTTTCACTTCGCGTGCATTCTCTCGACCTTGAAAACCCTTTAAAATCTTCAGACTTTTTTGATATACAGGTACCAAAGGAAGACCGCAGGCGCTATGTGCATGTTTCTTTTGATGAATACTTGCACCGTATCGACTTAATGGCTCATTTTACGAACGGTCGTGAGCAAATATTGTCGCAATCGAATGTTGTCGGTATGCGGCGAAAGAATATTCCGCAACGGCTTTGCATTTCGCAAAATGCAGTGAATAAGATAATCGGTTTATCAGGATTGACCTCTTTAAAAAAGTCCCACTTTCGGCATTACCGGCAGGCTTTTAGATAGAAAAGCAAGGAAACTATTCCAAAACTGAAGTTTTTGGATAACCCTACGCAGCCCTATGTTCGGAGAACAGTATATTCGAGGTACTCGATGATTAAAAAGACATTACTTTTTATTTTTCATGCTCACGTACCATATATCCGCCAATCGGATGAGAACGAACCGCTCGAAGCGGCACAGTTGTATGAGATGCTGTCATACGGTCTTTTGCCGTTCTTACGAATGTGCAGACGTTTGGATTCCGTTCCGTTTAAATGCGCGCTGGTAATTTCTCCGCTTTTGTGTGAAATGCTAAAATCTTCCTTGTGGCAAGAGCGGTACGGTGTGTATTTGGATCGGCATATAACATTTGCACAACAGGAATTAAAGCGGACATCCGGAACTGCCCGTGAAGATATTGTCAGGATGTACCTTGAATTTTTAACGCTTAATCGAGAAGATTTTCATACCCGTTATAAAAAAGATATTTTGAGCGGAATAAATTTCTTTGTTGCCAAGGGATGCATTGAACTGCTTGCGACGTCGGCAACACCATGCTTTTTCCCGTTTTATCAGGATATGCCGGAAGCGCTTACCGCACAGATTGAACAAGGCCTCAGTAGTTTTCGGGAGGATTTTGAGGCGGTGCCTGCAGGGTTTTGGCTTCCGTCAATGGG
Organism: Treponema sp. OMZ 906; assembly: GCF_024181185.1. Classification (NCBI taxonomy): domain Bacteria; kingdom Pseudomonadati; phylum Spirochaetota; class Spirochaetia; order Treponematales; family Treponemataceae; genus Treponema; species Treponema sp. OMZ 906. The sequence goes on from NZ_CP051196.1 coordinate 1,297,874, forward strand.
ATATGATACGGGATTAGACAGCATTATCAAGTCTTATGGTATCGATTATACCGTATTGGAAGGTCAGAGTTTCTTATTTGCCGATCGACCGCCGGTAAATGGTGTCTTTTCCGCCGCCATAGGCGAAAGCGGTTTGGCGTTCTTAGGGAAAGACAGTACAGCGTGTGCTGATGTTGCCAATCCCGAAACAGGGTTTTATCTGCACCCCGATTACCTCGATACCGATAAAGACGTCGGCTTCGAATTTGATGAACAAGCGCTTTCACCTCTGTTCGATGTGAAAAAAGGGCGGCGTGCAACGGGATTTTGCTATCACCGGCGAGGTGGCGGCGAATATAACGCAGCGGCAGGCGTACTGCAAGCGGAAAAGGATGCCGAACGGTTTATTGCAAACCGTAATGCGGTATTAACGGAAGCTATGGAATTGCTCGGTACCGATACCGATCCGCTGTGCTCGGTTTCCGTATTGCCGCTCAGGTTTCTCGGCAAAACGTGGATGGAAGGAATGCGATGGCTGGAAGCAGTGTTTCGCAAAGTTGCGCAGCGGCGTGATATGCAGTGCGCATTACCGACCGAATACCTTAAAAAAGTGCGGCGGATACAGAGTATTAATCCTTTTTATGCTTCCAACCTGCCGAGCGGGTATGCTGATGAACTGATTAACAGCTCTAACGATTGGATGTTTCCTCGTATTCAAAAGGCGACCGAACGGATGATCGACCTCGCAGGACGTTTCCGGAACGATCAAGGCCTTAAAGAGCGGATGCTGAATATGGCAGCGAGAGAACTGCTACTTGCGCAGTCGACCGATTGGCCGCTGATGGCGGATGCCCAAATCTCCGCCGACTATGCCGCCGCGGAGTGTGAGGAGCATCTTGCCGCCTTTACCGATGTATATGATTCGCTCGGTTCGGGCTCGATCGGTACCGACCGGTTGATTAAGAGAGAAAAAGAATATCCGATATTTTCGGATATGAATTATCGTTTTTTCATATCATAGGAAAGTTTTTATGGAGGTAGAAAATGAAATTAGTGCTTATACGGCATGGCGAAAGTGAATGGAACAAGTTGAACCTGTTTACCGGTTGGACTGATGTGGAATTGTCGGAAAAGGGTGTAGAGGAAGCAAAGGAAGGCGGAAAGGCGCTTGCCGCAGCCGGTTTTGACTTTGATATCTGCTATACCTCATATTTAAAGCGAGCAATCCATACGCTGCAATTCGTATTGGACGAACTTGACCGCAATTGGCTCCCTGTCGTTAAAACATGGAAACTGAACGAACGGCATTACGGCGATCTGCAAGGATTGAACAAGGCTGAAACGGCTGAAAAATACGGGGAGGCGCAGGTAAAAATTTGGCGCCGTTCCTTCGATATTGCGCCGCCTGTTCTTTCGGAAGACGATGCACGCTGCCCGTATCTCCAAACCGCATACCGTGGTGTCGATAAGGCGGAGTTGCCCCGTACCGAAAGCTTGAAAGATACCATTGCACGAGCTGTTCCGTATTTTGAATCGGTCATTAAAAAGGATATGCTGGCAGGTAAGCGCGTATTGATTGCCGCGCACGGTAATTCGCTGCGGGCGCTCATTAAATACTTTGAACATTTGAGCGACGAGGAGATTGTGCAGGTAAATCTGCCGACGGGCGTTCCCCTCGTCTATGAATTTGATGTTAATTTTAATGTGGTGAGTAAGGCCTATTTGGGAGATCAGGAAAAAATCAATGCCAAGATCAACGCCGTTGCGAACCAAGGCAAGGCGAAGTAAACGTTAATTTAATCTTTATCATGCAAGAAAATGAAACACAAAACAGCGCACACGTGAATAAACTCATCGTTAAAGGTGCGCGCGAGCACAATCTCAAAAATATCGATGTGGAGCTGCCCCGCGACAAGCTCATTGTGGTGTCGGGGCTTTCCGGTTCGGGAAAAAGCTCCCTTGCTTTTGATACCATCTTTGCCGAGGGGCAGCGGCGGTATGTGGAATCCCTTTCAGCGTATGCGCGGCAGTTCTTAGACCGTATGGATAAGCCCGATGTCGATTATATTGAAGGCTTGTCTCCGGCTATTTCCATAGAACAAAAGACTACGCACCGTAATCCGCGCTCGACGGTCGGTACGGTAACGGAAATTTACGATTACTACCGCCTCCTGTATGCCAGAACGGGGCATCCGCATTGTCCGCAGTGCGGGAAAGAGATTCAGGAGCAAACAGTCGATCAAATTATCGATGCGATTATGAGCTGGGAAGACCGTACCCGTGTTCAAATCCTCGCGCCGATTATCAAGGGCAAAAAGGGCGAACACCAGAAGATTATCGAAGACGCCCAAAAGGCGGGTTTTCTCCGTGCGCGCATCGACGGACTGACGGTTAATTTGGAAGACGGCGTTAAGCTCGATAAACAAAAGAAACACACTATAGAGATTATCGTAGATCGTATTCAGCTGTCCGCCGATGCCCGCAAACGCCTTTCGGAGTCGGTGGAAACTGCGTTGGAAAGTTCCGGCGGGACGCTGATAGCCTTGCGGCAAAAGACAGCGGATGACCCGATAACGGAAGTGTTCTTTTCGCAAAAAAATGCCTGTCCCGACTGCGGTATTTCGATGCCGGATTTGCAGCCGCGCCTTTTTTCGTTTAATAACCCTTACGGCGCTTGCCCCGAATGTACCGGATTGGGGCTTAAACAGCATTTCGACTTTAAGCTGATAGTGCCGGACACCTCGCTTTCCTTTAACGAGGGGGCGTTCTTGCCCTATAATCCCGATTCCGCATGGAACCGCGCCCGTTTTGAAGCGCTTGCCCGACGCTTCGGTTTTTCGCTTGACACGCCGGTAAAGGAACTATCAAAAAAAGAGCTAAAGATCATTATGGAAGGCTCCGGTCTTGAACCGATTGAATTTGTGTACGAACGGCAGGACGGGTCGGGTAAGTCGAAGTACCGCCGTCCGTGGCTCGGAATCTATGCTGACATGCAGCGCCGGTATAACGAAGCGTATTCGGCAGCGCAGCGGGAATCGTACGAAAAATACATGGCGGTTACGACGTGCGAACACTGCGGCGGTAAGCGTTTAAAACCGGAAGCCTTAGCCGTTACCGTCGGCGGTAAAAATATTTACGAGTTAAGCAGCCTTTCCGTCGGCGATTCAATTACGTTTTTTGAAAAGCTCAAGCTGACCGCTACGGAAAAAACCATCGCGCATCAAATTCTAAAAGAGATAACCTCCCGCCTCCAGTTTATGAAAAACGTGGGGCTTGACTACATCACCCTTGAACGGAAGGCAGCGACGCTGTCCGGTGGGGAATCGCAGCGGATACGGCTTGCAACCCAAATCGGCTCCAGCTTAATCGGAGTGCTGTACATCCTCGACGAACCGTCCATCGGATTGCACCAGCGGGATAATCAGCGGCTGATCGATACACTGCTGTACCTGCGTAACCTCGGCAATACGCTCATCGTGGTAGAACACGACGAGCAAACCCTCCGCATCGCCGACTACATCGTAGACCTAGGCCCGGGTGCAGGGGTGCACGGCGGCGCTGTCGTAGCGGCGGGGACTCCCGACGAGGTGATGCAGGTAAAGGAAAGCCTTACCGGTCAGTACCTTGCGGGCACGCTCTGCATGGAACTTCCCGCAGAACGGCGGAAAGGAAACGGCGCCTTTTTAACTTTGCAGGGAGTAACCGAGCATAATTTAAAGAATGTTTCTGTTTCCATCCCGCTCGGAGCCTTTACCTGCATCACCGGCGTTTCCGGTTCGGGAAAGTCCACGCTCCTTTCGGATGTACTGTACCCCGCCGTATCCAATGCGCTGATGCGCAGCGGTCTGCCGGAGGGCGCATACAAAAAGATAAAAGGGCTTGAGCATATCGATAAGGTCATCAATATCGACCAAAGCCCGATCGGCAGAACGCCCCGCTCGAACCCTGCGACCTATGTAGAGGTGTTTACCGCGATTCGCGACCTGTTTGCAAACTTGCCGGAAGCCAAAGCGCGGGGCTATAAGCCGGGACGTTTTTCGTTTAATGTGCGGGGCGGCCGCTGCGAGCACTGTCAGGGTGACGGCGCAATCGCAATCGAAATGAACTTTTTACCCGACGTGTATATCACCTGCGATGTGTGCCGCGGCAAACGGTTTAACAAAGAAACGCTCGATGTCCGGTATAAGGGGAAGAACATCTCCGACGTGCTCGAGATGACCATCGAAGAAGCCGCCGAGTTCTTTGCTCCCGTGCCGCAAATTGCCCGCAAAATGCAAACCCTCCTTTCGGTAGGGCTCGGCTATATCCGCCTCGGGCAGTCAGCGCTTACCTTGTCGGGCGGCGAAGCGCAGCGGGTTAAACTGGCGCACGAGCTTTCCAAGCGTTCGACGGGGAAAACGCTCTATATTTTGGATGAGCCGACAACGGGGCTGCATTTTGCTGATGTTAAACAGCTGATGGAGGTTATTCAACGGCTGGTGGATCAGGGGAATACCGCCCTGATGATCGAGCACAACCTCGACGTCATCCTGCAAGCCGACCACATTATTGACCTCGGCCCTGAAGGAGGTTCCCGCGGCGGTACCGTTATTGCGGAAGGCACGCCGGAAGAAGTTGCCGAAGTGAAAAATTCCTACACGGGATTTTACATTAAAGAGATGCTTGACCGACAGCGGCACAAAAGCTCATAGGTTTTATAGACAGCCGTATAATGAAAAAGCCGCTTGTTTCCGTTTTTTGCCTTTTTTTATTCATTCTCTCTTCTCCCTCTGCGCAGATTGCGAAAGAGCCGAAAGTTATTACCATCAATTCAGTGCGCGTGATGGAGGTATTCAAAAAAGAGAATAAGGCGCAATACAGTACCAAACCGGATAAAACCGATAAGAAAAAAGATACAAATAGCAGTGAAGATAAAACGGAATCTCCGACAGAACAAACCGCCGGTACGGAAAATATCTCCGACACTCAGACATCGGTAACAACCGAAGAGGCGCAAAAAGCCGTTGAGGAAAAAAAAGACGACATTATTGTGTTTACCGGCGGTGTTTCTCTTTCGGTAAAAGACGGCTCTACCGTTTCAACAATCGAATCGGATAAATTAGTGTATAATCGCTCCGAAAATACCATTGAGGCGGAAGGGAATGTTCACTACAGTAGAAAGAGCGGCGGTTCCGATGGGGCGGAAGAATTCATCGGCGAATTACTGCTATTCAATATCGACGAGATGGAAGGTATATTTCTTGACGGTACGATCAAACAGGCACCTCGGAAACAAGGGCAATCCCCTTTTACAATTCAGTCGGCAACGGTTGGCCGTGATTCGAGCGGTGTAATCGGATTTAAAGATGCCGTGCTAAGTACCAACCCCGATCCGGACGAAGAACCGTTGTGGTCTATCCGTGCAAGTCGGATTTGGATGTTACCGGGTAATGAATTGGCATTTGCTAACGGTTATTTCTCCATCGGAATTGTGCCGATATTGTATCTACCGTTTTTTTATCATCCTGCCGATGAAATGCTTTTCCATCCCGTATTCGGCTTTCGAAACCGTGAGGGATATTTTCTTCAAACAACAACATATCTTCTTGGGCGTAAACCGCTTGATACCGATTCCAAAAAATCCGGTTCTTTTTCTAATTTTATGAAAAGTGATCGGCTTAAAAAACAAGAACGAATCGGTTTGTTTTTTAAGAACATGGAAGAAGATGAAACCGATATAAGTTCTGCATATATTAAATTAATTGCAGATACCTATTCACAACTCGGCGGTTTAGTCGGCATAGAAGGAAAGACAATTCCTAAAAACACACCGATTAGACAGCTCGATTTTTCAGTTTTTTTTGGAATGTCTCGGACACTTTTTCCTCTGAATAGAATCGGTACCGGCGGTATCTCACATACTACTTATGATACACATGGAAAAAGGCACTACAATAAAGGTTTTTTTCTGGGAATGCAGCTGCCGTTTCGATACAGAGCGCATATTAATTTTGGAATTTCGCAGGCACCGTTTCAACTTTCGATAAGTGTGCCCCTTATTTCCGACCCTTATTTCAAGAAAGATTTTTTTGACCGATCGGAGGATATGAATTGGTTTAATTATCTTTTGAATAAAGAAAAATTAGCAAAAGGCGCCGATAGTATCGGACGTGAAAGCTCTTATTCTTGGAAAATAGACGGATCAATACGGCCATCATTTAGGAAAATCAGTCCATGGATCTCTTCATTTAATCTGGATACCGCATCTTTGACCGTTGATTTTTCTTCAAAAACTAAGCAATCAGTCACTGCTGAAGAGTTGTATGCTCCGCAGAGGGATTTCTTTTATCCTTCGCTTTTTAAACCGGAAGGAAAAATTTCAATTGCGGGAACCCTCCTATCCAATACTATGTTTAATCGAACACCGGCAAAAAAAATTCCTGATGTGGAAGGCATTGTACATCCGTTTATCACGCAGGATAAAGCACCGTCGGATAGCGAATCGGAAACTAAAACCGCCAATTCAAAACGGGATTTTTTTGATACTTTTATTCCTCTATTTAAACCGGTGTATGACAAAGAGTTCGATCATAGTATTGCATATTCGCTTAGTTATTCAGGTGATTTTTCTGCATTACAGGAAACAACCTTTGCTTCTTCGCAGTGGAATAATCCTGAAGATATAAGATGGAAAGACTATGAATCGCGATATTACCAATTGAAGGGGAGTGCAGGTTTAAAAGGTTCACTATCCTATTCGCAAAATCTTATTTCTCTCTCGAGTAACCTTGTCATTTCGGGAAATTATCAACGTCATCCATGGACACGGGATGTGAGTAAAAAGCCGATTTTAGAACTAAACAACTTTAAAGCAAACGTGTATACATTAAAGAACGAAAACTCAGTAACCGTCAATCCATTCGTGTACACTGATTTATTTAAACCTGTGTCATTCAGCTGGAATATCACAGAAATTTTAGCAAAAAATACATTTATCGGTACTTATAGTAATCCTAAATGGGAAACACAGAGAGTAAAGTGGAATAAAGATTTTATTACTGCGCATACGGGGACAGCAGTATTCGGCGTTATACTCGCAGAAAAATATACGCAAAAAATTACTTTTTCTATGAATTTGCCGCCCCTCTTGCAAGCCTATACTACGTCGCTTAATGTGTCGTTTCCTTATGGCACATTTGCGGCCTCTACAAAGTTGTCCGAAAAAGAGCATTCAGCAAAAAAATGGGCTTGGGAGCCTTTCAAGGCAGACTTAACATGGGTGCTTCCTTATGATATACGGATTGCCCAAACCTATATCTATAATATCCAAGATAAGAGCAACGAGCGGCTGCATATCACCTTTGGGTGGAAATATATTTCCGCCTTTTATACCCAAAGCAGAGAAGTGCCACAAAAGCTCGTACCGGGAAGCGGATGGGTATTGGACGGTACGGAAAAACGGTTTATCCCCTTTGCCTTGGGTTTTTCGTTTTCCAACACTTCCAATCCGTTTACTATTTATGCATGGAAAAACCGTATCAAAATACAGCTTGGATTGTCGTCAACTTTACAGTTTAATTTAGTCCGTATTACTGACAGCTATTTTACGTTTGCTCCTAAGATTATTTTTAATATCCATGAATTTTGGGATTTTTCTTTCGGTTCATCAAGCAGGAATGATGTCATTGCACGATATTTTCAAAAAGCGCTCAATTTGCCGGTTGTTATTCCCGGTAATACTAATATACTTACCGATTTGGCTCAGTCTTTTTATTTTTGGAACAGATCGAAACGGGAAGCCTCGGGATTTAAACTGCAATCACTGGATATCGGTTTTACCCACTACCTCAAGGATTGGAAATTAAAACTCAATTGTGAAATCAAACCTCAGTTAAAGAATGAAGGTTCCCGTAAATATTATGAATTTAGTCCGACCATCACTTTTGCGGTGGAATGGAATCCTATCGGCGATATAAAAGTTGAGGCAAAAAAGAAAGAAGGAAAATTCTCTGTCGAGCGTGGCGAACTACAATAGAGCATCTTCTAAAAACTCAGTAGCGATGTTTCGGCCAAAGCCGAAACTCGCGTTCAAAAATTGACAAGGAGGTCAATTTTTGAACTTGGCACGGATGGCGGTGGTTCCATGCAGCAACGATGTTTTTGCGTGAGCAAAAACTGTAAGCAAAGACTGTACAAGGAGGTACAGTCTTTGCGATGGCATATTCTCGTTTATTGTCGATTGATGTTCTGCCAATACAATAATCTTATCGTCTACAAGGCAGGAAATATCATTAACAATGTTCATGTACATTATATTATCAAACCTTATATTTTCTACAGGACAGGAAAGCGGTAAATTAGTATGATGCAAGGCATTATACAGCGACAAAAAATTCTCTTTTGCAAATATGCGGGCATCTGCTGCGTCGCACGGCAAAAAAGTGTCCTCGACGTATACCCGATACGCCTGCGGTACTTTTTTGCCTAACTCCTTGCATCTGCTCCGCCTATTTGCAAAAGTGCTCATACTATATAACCGCCACGGATGGCGGGGGTTCCAGCATTACGATGTTTTGAGCTTTGCTCAAAACTCGAAGTCAACGACTGTACACGGATGTACAGTCGTTGACGGTCGACAAAAACCGAATCTTTGTATTTTCTGTTTGCTGTAGTCATAGCGGTTTACTCTTACAAGCGGTATTATAGCACAGATTATAGGATTTTGAAATGGAATTGTTGAGTTAAAACGGTTGCTATGGCGTTTTTTTATAACAACCATAGCATAAAAATCCCTCTGGTGTGGTATTCATAATTACCCATTACCAATTAAAGGGATTACCAATTAATTGTTTACCTATCACCAATTGATTACTGCGCACATCTAAAGCTTTTCGATTTCTTCAACGGAAAGACCTGTTCCTTCGGCTATTTTAGCAATGTCGATTCCAAGGCGCTTAAATGCTACGGCCGTTTCACGCTTTGTTTGGTATGAGCCTTCTGAAAAACCTTGTTCAATACCTTGCTCAATGCCTCGTTCAATGCCTCGTTCAATGCCTTCGGCAAAGGCGATTTCTCGTTCTTCGGCACGCTGTACGGCTATATCGGTTTCATAATCATATTCGGCTAGCAGCATATTTATTACCTCCTTAGTCTTGCGCTTTAGATACTCACGCAAAATATTGTTCTCTATACATTCTTCGACGGCTTTTTCAAAACCGTTTTGCGGGTCTATCTCTTTCCACTTTCTTACCGTTTCCACAAATATACTGTATTCCTGTATCGTTTGGCAGTTTTCCAATACCGGATGGCGGTTTTGCCGATTTATATTTATTACTTTAACGGTTAATTCAAGATTAGCTTGTGTTGTGTTTTCTATAAAAGCCTCCGATAGTTTCAGAGTTTTATCAGAAGGATAGGATTCTTCACCATTATAAAAAACATAAAACTCAGGAGTAGGAATATTTAAGAGCTTACGGCTATATTTTTCTTTTGATTCAAAGAGTGTTTCATACAGGCGGCCGATGTATTCAAGACAACGCAGCGGCATATTGGGATTTATCGTAGACTGGTGTTCTGCAAGGACTATTATTCTATTATCTACAAGATAGGATACGTCATTATAGAATGCCATATAAAGAACTTGCTCAAGCCTGATATTTTTTAACTTTCCTACAGCCGTAAGTTTTGTTCCATGCAAAGCATTATAGAGTGATAAAAAGTTTTCTTTAGCCTTTTCATCTTCACTGAATAGATCAACAAATACCGAATCTTTGTATTTTCTGTTTGCCGTACTCATAGCGGTTTCCCTCGCTTATTGCAGTATAGCATAACTTACTCGGATGTTCAAAGAGATCGAATAGGGGAAGCCTTTTCTTTTTTTCGATAAAAAGAAAACTCTTCCCCTCTGACCTCGTAATCCACAATTATCAATTACACATTACAAATTACAAATTACCCATTAAATCCATTCCCCATTCTCTTAAATGTCTTCATCAAATCCTACCCCATTCAGTTTTTTCATTGCCCAGTGCTTTGCGTCTTTCGCATTGTCAAAGGCAGCTTTAAGGCTTGCAGGCTGGGTGAAGTCTGTGCAGTTGCCTTCGGCAACGCCTGTTTCTTTGCTGTAAAGTATAGCCTCTGCATTGTCGCTTCCCTCACGAGTCGGCAAATCGTTAAAGAGCTTTATGAACGCATCGGCATTAAGCTTATTTTGGTCGCATAGCAGGATTTTCAAAGAGGTGCAGCCTTGCACGTTGAGGGTCTTGAGCTGATTGGTTTCGCAGTTAAGCTTTTGCAAAGAGGTGCAGCCCTGCACGTTAAGGGTGGTAAGCTGATTACCGTAGCACTCCAGCTGTTGCAATTTGGTTAAGCCTTGCACATCAAGGATGGCAAGTTGAGCGTTAGGGCATCTCAGCTCTTGCAAAGAGGTGCAGCCTTGTACGTTAAGGGCGGTAATCGTATCGTTGTTTTCGCAGAGCAACTTTTGCAAAGAGGTGCAGCCTTGCACGTTAAGCTCGGTAAGCTTATTTCTGTAGCAGTCCAACTTTTGCAAAGCATTTAAGCCCTGCACGTTGAGGGTACTAAGCTTATTGACGCTGCAGTCCAGCTGTTGCAATTTGGTTGAGTCTTGCACGTTAAGGGTGCTAAGCTCATTGCTTCCGCAGTTAAGTTCTTGCAAATTCTTTAAGCCTTGCACATTAAGAGCGGTAAGCTGGTTTTTGGCACAGTCGAGCTTTTGCAAGGCGGTTAAGCCTGACACGTCGAGGGCAATGAGCGGTCTGTTACCACCTACCGCTGCTTCACCACTGCAGTTAAGCTCGGTGATGTCTCCTATGAGGGTAATCTTGTTGTCTGGAGCTGTTACGGTCAGTGTGGTTTCTGTGTCATTTGCAAGTTCGGTCACGGTGCAGCCTTCCACTTTTATGGCAGAGCCGTCAGCTGTTTTTGCCTTCACCTTCACGGTATTCTTGCCTGCCTCAAGGGTGAGGAGGGCTTTTTTTGGCTCAAAGCTCACGGTGATTGTTGCAGACTGGGTTACAGCCAGTGTGTAGGTCTCAGCTGTACCGTTTACGGCGTTGTCGTCGAGCGTCCAGCCCTTTACTTTGTAACCCTTGTCAGGCGTTGCGGTAAGGGTTACGGTTTTGCCGTGCTCGACGGTAGTATCAGTTTTTATTTCCGTTTCACCTATCTTTGCGGTAAGGGTTCCCCCCCCCCCCCCCATCTACGTTAAAGGTTACCTGGTACTTGGGCGTTGCCAGCTTATTTCCGTGTGCATTGGGGCAGCCGGTAAAAAGCAGTGTCAAAAATACAGCTATGATGAGCGCCGCGGCTCCGCTCAAGGTGTGCGCCTTTTTGCCGGTTCTCAATTTTGTCATATAAACCTCCTATATTCAATGTGTAATGGGTAATTGGTGATGTGTAATTACAAATTACCTATTACGCATTATCAATTAACAATTATCCATATATGGATAGAAAAAATCTTCTTAATAAAGTAATTTTAATGAAAAAAGAACCTTGGTTGCTTAAAAAGAACTATGGTTACAGGAAAAGATCGTAGGGCGGACATAGACTGATGCGGCTGTACCGGAATCGAACCGGATGGCCTGCAGTGTACTGCGGTATAAAGCTAAAAATAATAGGTAATCAATTTTTAATTGGTACTGTTTACTGGGTAATAGGTAATCGAATCGGGCGCAATGACACCGGTGATCATTTTGATAGTCGTCGTTTTTCCCGCCCCGTTCGGCCCCAAAAAGCCGAAAATCTCCCCGCTTTTCGCCTCAAAAGAGAGGTTATCAACCGCTTTTCCCGCCGACCGTCCATACGTTTTTGAAACATTCCGTATCGTAAGCATATTTTTACCTTCCCTAAAATGCAACAGTTGAACAAAGTGTGAACTTTGGAAACTGCTGCATTGGTGCGCGGAACGCGCATACGTTAATAAGCGAGTTTGCGTTAAGCAAACTCGCCGTGTTTTTCAGCCGCGCTATTTCAGCGGCTGAAAATAAACCTTCCATTTGTGCAAAATTTTATCTAAAATTTTGCACAATTTTTTTCAGAAAAAGGGCAAACGCATCAGAGAAATAGACAAAACTGCAGAATAAATAGGCTGTGAGACCATTTGAGCCGCAGTCAGAACTGCCAAGGATGGCAGAGGTGATAAACAGAAACCGGTTTTTGAAAAAACCGGCAGCCAAGGAATTGACACGGATGGCAATTCCTTGGCGTTATTCTGGTCGAATAGCCTGTTTATTCTGCAGGGCTGTTAAAAAAACAGTCTAATGCGTTTGCCCTGAGTTTTTACAGGTTTTTATCCATTTTGAAGCTGAGCTTTGAGTAGTTGAACGATTCCAGCATCAGCTGCGCGATCAGGTCTTTGGTCTTTTTGATGACGTAAGCGGCAGTCTTTTCGTTTTCCGTGGTGAGGAATTCGGTCAGCTTTTCTCCGGTCAGGGCTTTGCCTGCTTCGGTAACCTCGTGAACTCGTTTGAACCCGTAGGTTTGCATCTCGTTCAGATAGGTTGTATTTGCGTCGCGGAACGCCGGGTAGCGGCTTTCGGTGAGGAACCCGAGGATTTTAAACAGCCAATAGGCGTTTTCGAGCGAAACGGTCGCCGTCTTTTTTTTGTAGATTTTCGGCGTGTCGTTGATGTTGGTAAAAAACGGCACATAGGGGGTAAAGGCGGTGGTGCCGAATGCGAGCCACTGAATAGCGGCTATGCCTTCCGGTACGCCGGAACGCAGCTGGAGAATATGGGATTCCGCCGTGCGGGAAAGGGAGATTCCTCTGAACCGTGTTTTTTCATAGTCGGTTCCCGCCTTGCCGAGCGGATCGTAAACGGTTTCGTTGTAATGCGAACTCAAGATATACTGAACATCCTCTACCGAAATCAACCTGCTCGCCTTTCTGATAAACGGGATATCGTTGGATACGGGGCTTTGCTCTATTTCGGGGTTTAGGTATTTTTGTGCGAACCATGCGCGCGGCGTGTTGTACACACGGTCTTTCTCGGTTGAAGTGCCGAAAATATGCCGGAAGTTAAAACCTTCGCGGTCGGGATTGAGATTATGCGCTTCGACAAATGCCTGAATGCCGTCCGCCCACATAAAATCACGCTCGTTTGAAAAATCGATGGTTTCGATACAGACCTGATTGGGCGCAACCGCATAGCAGTCATCGGGGATACGCTGCGCGACCCAGTAATGTCCGCACGGGATTTCCATATACCATGCTTCATCCGCATCGGCAAACAGGATACCGTTGCCTTCCGCCGAACCGTACTGCGCAATGAGCTTACCTAAAAAGGCAACACCTTCCCGCGCGGAATTGATAAACGGCGCTACGATGTTGTGGATAGCATCTTCTCCGATGCCGTCCGGCACGAGCGGATCGAACGCAAGCACGCGCGGATTGCCGTATACGCTTTCGGTTGAGCTGACGGCAATATTCTTTTCGTTGATGCCTGCTTCTCCGTATTCTCCTTCATCGCCCTTCAACAGCTGAAATGCCTGAGGCGTAGAAGTACAGCGGAGCGCCTTCTCCGGCAGCGCAACGGTAACGCCGGTGTTTTTCGACGTATAGGTACGGTTTTTGATCTCGCTTGCAGGCATCACGGTAAAAAGCTTAACTGAAATTGCTTCGTGAAAGTCCTCGTTACGGGCAATCATCACCGAACCGTCAACTGAGGCCTTTTTACCCACCAGCACGGTGGTACAAGCCTGATGATGTGTGTTTTTCATATAATCGAATCTCCTATAAACCTTTTAGATTTAATGTGCGGGAAGTGCTTTCACTGCGCATCCCTAAGCGACTGACAAGCATCGCAAAGGATACGTGTCAGGTATTCTTTATTCCGATAAAGCTCCGTCTCTCCCGAAGGACAGCATACGGGGTGTAGCGCGGCAAGCAGCTTATCAAGGGTATCGCGGTCGTATTCTGCACGGTTTTGCAGGCGGAGAATTTTCGGGTAATCGGTCGGCTCGGTATACTCCGTTTCCGAAGTGAGCGGCTCTTCCAACCGTTCTCCCGGCCGTACCCCGATAATTTCTATCGGTATGTCCTTCTCGGGTTCGTAGCCCATGTACCGTATCAGTTGACGGGCGGTTTCCAGAATATTCACCGGCTCGCCCATATCCAGTAAGTATGACTGCCCGTTGATGCCAACCCCGCCCGTTTGCAGTACCAGCGAACAGGCTTCCGGTATGGTCATAAAAAAGCGCATCATATCGGGTGAGGTTACCGTTACGGGGCCTCCTTTTTTTACCTGCTCCACAAAGAGCGGAAAAATCGAGCCGCGCGAACCGAGTACGTTTCCGAACCGGACAAACATATAGGCATAGTCCGGACTACCGTATTTTTCTTTGACCCGCGCGGCGGCATCAAGTACCATCTTCTCGTTGAGCATCTTCGAAACCCCGTAAATCGATACGGGATTAACCGCCTTATCCGTCGAGATAAGCACAAAGCGTTTAACGCCGTTTTCGATACAGGCGTCGAGCAAATTCTTGGTGCCGAACACATTATTTTCGATGACGGCGACGGGGTTCGCTTCCATCAGCGGTACGTGCTTGTAAGCCGCCGTATGGAAAACCGCATCGCAGCGGAGCTTCTCAATGATATACTGCATATAATCACGGTCTTTCAGCTCGCCTACGATGGGCACGATCGTCGCCTTGTCGCCGACCCCTTCTTCCTGCAAGAGACGCAGTTCCTTATCGATCTGATAGATTGAGTTTTCCCCATGCCCGAATAGGTAGAGCCGCTCGGCGCCGCCTGAAAGGAGCTGCCGTGCAAGCTCGCTGCCGATAGAGCCGCCTGCACCGGTTATCAATACCCGCTTTCCGCGCAGATAGGCGAGGCTGTTCTTTAAACTGATTTTTATCGGCGTGCGTCCAAGCAGGTCTTGCGGGTTTATCTCCCGTGCTTGTACAAGGTGCGCATTGCCGTCCACAATCTGCGAAATGCCAGGCAGTAATTTGATGGTGGTAAATCCTGCCTCTTTTACAATCGCATAAATTTCACGCAGCCGCTCTGCCTTTATGCTTGGAATGGCAATCAACAGTTCATCGCGCGCCTCTACTCTGATAAGACGGGCAACATCTTGAATCGGCCCAAGTACCGGTATCCCTTCAATCTTACTGCCGATTTTCTGCGGATCGTCATCAAGGAACGCTGCGACGCGGCCGAATACGCCCTTTCGTTTTATCTCATGGGCAATCATGGTGCCTGCCAGCCCCGCCCCGATAATATACACGGTTGGCTGTACTTTATTATTTGGAACTGTCATTTCTCCCCTCCAATTTATATGAACCGGAAGCTGCCGGTTCTATCACATCAAAAGCCAAATCGATGGGAAAGCTGTCGGTGTACATGTCGAGTAGTACCTTAGCCCGTTGCTTTCTTCTATCAACTTTGATAATTTTTCCTTCAAGCCCTTTGAGCGCTCCTTCGATAACGCATATCCGTGCATTCGCGTCAAAAAATACTTTAGACGGAGCGGTGATTTCTCCGAACGAAAGAAAATGGCGCAAAAGCGAGAGGTCGTTATCGGCAAGCGGCAGCGGATTTTGATTATTCGGCAAAAAATGATAAAAATTCGGTGTCTTACGGAGTCGCCAGCAAAGAGGAAGCGATAAGTCATCGATTTCTAAAAAGATATAGCCGGGAAATACCGGCGCATCAACTTTATGCCGTATACCTTTCTTTTTAATATACAGTACGCGGCGCGGAAAATAGGCTTCTATTTCATGATTTTCTTCATTTAATTTCCGTATTATTTTTAACAGCTCCGGTTCCTTGCCCGTTTTTACCTGCACTGCGTAATAATCCATACAGTTTTCATTTTAACATAAAAAGAAAAAAAGCTCCACGGGATATAAGTCAGGTGGTGTGCGGACTCTAGGACAAGAGCAGGAAAATCTGCTATAATCCGCTATGCGGTTACAGCTTGATTGTGGAAAAGGGCATATAATAGAAACCGATTTACCGGCTTTTATCATGGGGATTGTCAATACAACCCCCGATTCGTTTTATAAACCGAGCCGTTCAACAAGTTTGGAAAAAAGCTTGATACGGGCATTAGCTTTAGAAGCGGAAGGCGCCGATATTATCGATATCGGAGGTGAATCGACTCGTCCCGGCGCTTCCTATATCAGTGAAGAAGAAGAACTTGAACGGGTCATACCGTTAATTGAAGCTGTACGGGGGCGCAGTACTGTTGCTATTTCGGTAGATACCCGGAAAGCAGCGGTTATGAAGGCCGCTTTTAAGGCTGGAGCAACACTGTGTAACGATATTTCGGCTTTAATCGATGATCCGGCACTCGGTACGCTGATTGCGGAAGAAGCCGGTGCGGTGGTTCTTATGCACAAACGGGGAACACCGCCGACCATGCAGCAAAATGTTCCGCAATACCGCAATGTAGTAACGGAAGTGCGGGACTATCTTGAAGCACGGGTGGCGCATGCTTTAAACTGCGGAATAGCGCATGAGCGTATCATTATCGACTATGGTATCGGCTTTGGGAAAACGGCTGAAGATAATTACCGGCTGATTGCGGCAAGCGCATACTTTACCGGCTTAGGATACCCGCTGCTAGTAGGCCTTTCGCGGAAGTCGTTTATCGGCTACGTTACCGGAGAACCTCCCGAAAAGCGCCTTGCAGGAACGCTTGCCGCAACGATGTATGCGGTGCAGCAAGGAGCTTCTATCGTACGGGCACACGATGTTGCCGAAACACGAGAACTATTACTGGTGTTAAAGGAATTGCAAAAATATGGAACTACTTAGGGATATGTTGTCATTCTATCTTTCCTATATCGGGCCGGCACTGGATATACTCCTTCTCGCGTTCCTGATGTATAAGTCATATCAGATACTGATTAAAACGCAGGCAGCACAGCTCGGGAAGGGTGCCTTATTGATGCTCCTTATTTACGCAGTTGCATTCCTACTGCACCTTACGACGCTGCTTTGGATATTGAACATGCTCGCAACCGGAGTTGTTATCGGTGCAGCGATTATCTTTCAACCCGAACTGCGGAGAATGTTCCTGACGATGGGACAAAACGATTGGTTCAGACGTTCCCGATCTCAACACAGCCATATCGACTACGTGTTAACCGCCGCCGAACGCCTTTCTGCAGAGCGCCGCGGAATGCTGGTCATATTTTTAAGGCAGAATAATTTAAAAGAGATTATCGAAAACCCCTCTGCAACCCGAATCAATGCGGAGATTAGCTCAAATCTTCTTGTTACCATTTTTGAATTTGACACTCCGTTGCATGACGGAGCAGTCGTTATCGATAACGGGCGGATTATTGCGGCGGGCTGCTATCTGCCGCTTACCAAGCAAGAGGATATCAACAAGAGCTTTGGGACACGGCACCGTGCGGCGCTTGGTATTGCCGAAGAAACCGATGCGGTTGTGCTCATCGTGTCCGAAGAATCGGGGGCAATCAGCCTCGCGTACGATTCAAAGCTGTATTACGACCTTACCACGGACAATATCGAATCGGAGCTGACCTATCTGCTCAAAGTCAAGGCAAAGACCCAAAACATCGAAACATCCGAAGGAAGCGCTTCATGAATATAAAACAAATATTACTCCGGCTTACCGAAAATTGGCCGGCTAAAATTATCTGTCTTGTCTTTGCCGTTTTCCTTTCGGAATTTTATCGCGGAACTCTATTGGATAAACGATATCTCATTGTACCGCTTACGATTGAAAATAACGGCCTCCTCACACCTGCGGAACAATATCCCGCAAAGATAAAGGTTAGCATTTGGGGCGATGCAATCGGAATCGGTTCCATCGATGAAAATGATATTATTGCTTTTATCAATATATCCGATTTTAAAACCGAAGGGACGTATCGAATACCGATCAAAACTCGGTTGGCGGGGACGGTAACGCCGCTCGGCAATATGGAAATTAGTACGGAACCGGCAATTTTAACGCTTCGATTGGCGACAAGTATACGCAAACAGGTGCCCGTTACGCTTTCTTTAAAAGGGATCCCAGCCGACGGATATGAGGTAACCGAAAGTTCGCTGGAACCGGCAGCTGTTGAAATTGAAGGTCCTGCCGAACTCGTTGAAAAAATCAACGAACTTGTGACTGAGCCGCTTTCGATAGAAGCGCGTACGAGCGGTTTTTCGGGAACAGCCGCCATCATCAACAACAACCCGTTAATTTCTATCGTCGGTAAGGCACAGGTACAACATACGGTAAAAATAAACGAAACAACTATCCAAAAAAAATTTGATAACATCCCTCTTTATTTTGAAAAACAAAACAAAGGACTATCGATAACTGCTGATACAAAAACCGGTAGCTTGGAAGTACAGGGACCAAAAAAACTGCTGGAAACATGGAGCCCTTCCGAAAATATATTAACAGTGTCGTGTGAAAGTATTACCGAGCGGGGTGTGTATACGCTGCCTGTTTTTCCGGTATTATCGACAGAATATTCAAAACTGCATGTACTGCAAGTAAGTCCTAAATCGGTGCAGGTAACAGCGGAATTTCCGGAGGTATCGGAAGGGGATGAAATGCATAGATGATTGTCGGTTTCGGAATAGATGCCGTTGCTATCAGTCGTATACGGCGGTGGATGGAAGATGAAGGACTGCTTGCTCGCTTTTTTCATCCGCAAGAATTGAGGGAAACTAAAAGCAGAGGCTTGACCGCTGTCTACTCTTTGGCAGCCCGCTTTGCCGCGAAAGAAGCGTATGGAAAAGCGCTCGGTACAGGATTAAAAGGGATAACACTAAAAAATATTCTCGTTACCAATAATCCGAACGGAAAACCTGAATTGACACTCTTAGGAGATGCAGCAACGCCATTCAAGCGTATCTGCGGTACCCGTATCCATCTTTCACTGACCCATGAAAGTAATATGGCTATTGCAGCTGTAATATTGGAAAGTTAGTAGTCAGACACGGGGAACGCCAAAAAAGCAACCGACTATTGAGATATTCCCGAATACCCGGTATGTTTACAAGGAGATCTGTAGTATGAAACGTGAAGAAGATCAGCAAAGCAAAAAAGAAGTAGCTATTTCTTATTATTCCAAGGATCAGATTGAATGTCCCGTATGCGGGGCAAAGTTTAAACGAGAAGAAATGTATTCCGGTGGCGGCCGCGTTATCGCCGGTGATTTAACGGAGGAATTGCGCCGCTTATATGAACCGTCGGCGAAATACGGAGAGGTCTATCCACTTATCTACAGTATGACCGTTTGTCCGCAATGTTTATACACAGGATTTACCCAGGACTTTAGAGTTATTGAAAAGCCGATTGCCGAAAGATTACTCGAAGCTATGAATGAGCGCTACACTGCGGTAAAAGGTCTTTTTGGGTATATTGATTTTAATACTGCCAGAACACTTCATGCAGGAGCGGCCTCCTATTATCTGGCCTTACTCTGCTACGACCATTTCGATTCAAAATATTCTCCTACTATTAAGCAGGCAATATGTGCGCTTCGCGCCGCGTGGCTCTTTTCAACGCTCGGAGAAAAAGAACCGGAGGAGAATTACACCTATATTTCAAAACTCTTTTATCAGAAAGCGCTGTTCTTATATCGACGAGCGCTTGAATTGGAAACAACCGGTAAAGAGATGATAGCAGGTTTAAAATCCTTCGGGCCTGATGTAGATAAAAATTATGGGTACGACGGCGTTATTTATCTGGGAGCATTATTGGAGTACCGGTACGGTCAGAGGCAAGATGCCGAAACGCGGCTAAAACGGCTTGAAATGCATAAAATCGCGTTGGCAAAACTATTCGGCCTCGGAAAATCCTCCAAAGCTAAGCCCGGCCCTATTTTGGAACATGCCCGCACTCTCTATGATGCATTAAAACTCGAATTAAAAGAAACCGATGACGACGACTGAACCCGATCCGGCTATCCCGCAACGGAATATTCTGCTCCGTATTTCATACGACGGAACACATTTCCACGGATGGCAGAAACAGTTGCGGCACGGACAAGAATCGTTCCGCACCGTGCAGGGCGAAATAGAGCAGGCATTGGCGCTGCTGCATAAGCACCCCGTCGAGCTTTTCGGTTCGGGGAGAACCGATGCGGGCGTCCATGCGTGCGGGCAGGCTGCTCATTTTTTTACCGATATAGCGCGGATTAAACCGGAAAGTTTTATTCCGGCGCTCAATTCCGCACTGCCCAAGGATGTCCGGATTATGGAAGCAGTTCATGTTTCCGATAACCTGCATGCCCGTTTCAGTGCCCGATCCCGTACATACCGGTATTTCATCCACTGTGGGAAAACCGCTTTTGCGCATCAATTACCCTATTGCTGGCACATACGGCGAGAACCGAATATTAACCTGCTCAACAAGATGGCAAGCGTCCTATCAGGCGAGTTGGATTGTACGACGTTCTCTGCCGCAGGCGATCAAAGTAAAAGTAAATCGCGCTATATCTATAGTGCTCATTTTTTTACCGATCGGGAGTTTCTGGTGTTTGAAATTTCCGCCAATGCCTTTTTGTGGCGCATGGTACGCTCGATAACCGGTACTTTACTGCACTATGAGCAGCAGAACGGCACAAAAGAGGATTTTGAGGCTGTGCTTCGCTCAAAAGACCGCCGGAATGCGAGAGAAACCGCTCCTCCGCAAGGGCTTTTTTTGTGGTCGATTGAGTATCCGCAGCAGTTACTTACGCCGTAATGGCCGTCTATTTTCAAATGCCCCGATAAAATACTTCCATTTTATATTATTTTACAGTATATTACAAAACATTGCAGTTAACATTTGAGGAGAAACTATATGAAAAAACCATTAGTACCGATTACCCTGCTCTGCGGATACTTAGGAGCGGGCAAAACAACCTTGATGAATATGATCCTTGCGAACCAAAAGGGGTACAAGGTGGCAGTCATTGTCAACGATATCGGCGAAATCAACGTCGATGCCAGTTTGATAGAGAAGGACGCCAATATCACGGATAAAAGCAGCCTTGTGCCGCTTACCAACGGCTGTATCTGCTGTACGCTTAAAACCGATCTTGTGATGCAGATTGAAAACCTCATTGCGTCGGGAAAGTATGACTATCTGCTGATTGAATCGAGCGGCGTATGCGAGCCAATGCCGATTGCGCAGGCTATTGAAACAATCGAAAACGGCTACTTGGATAATGTCGTCAGCGTTGTCGATGCAAAGCGGCTGGTGGATGAATTTTCCGAGGGGGCGCAGCTGTTAAAAAAGGATATGGGAGAAGAAGATATCGAATCACTCCTTGTCCAACAGATTGAGTTTTGCTCCACACTCATTATCAATAAAAAAGATTTGGTAACGGAAGATCAGATGAAAAAGGTGCGGGCGGTTGTCACTAAGCTCCAGCCCCATGTGAAGGTGATAGAGACAACGCGGTGTCAGGTGCCGCTCGAGGATTTGCTTGCGACAAAGCGGTTTGACTTTGAGAAAGTCTTTGAAAGTGCCGGTTGGGTTGCCGAGTTGGAAAAACGTGCGGAAGAAGACGATGATGATGAAGAGTGCGACCACGACCATGAGCACTGCGATCACGATCACCATGACGAGCACGAACACCATGGACATGAACATCACGAACATGATGAGCATGGAGAACACGGGCATCACCATCATCATCATCACGAACATAAACATGAAGGTGCGGATGAGGATGAGTACGGTATCGGCTCTTTTGTGTACTACCGCCGCCGCCCGTTTAATAGAGGAAAGCTTGAAAAATACGCTGGGGTATGGCCGCGTAATATTATCCGCTGTAAGGGTGTCGTCTGGTTCAGCGATGAACAAGATATGGCCTACGTCTTTGAAACTTCGGGGCGGCAAATCCAAGCGGGGGCTTCCGGCAGATGGCTTGCAACTGCCTCTAAGCGAGAGCAGGAAAAAATTCTCGCCCGAGAACCTCGGATGAGGGAAGAATGGGATGAAAAAGTCGGCGACCGGATGATTAAGCTCTGCATTATCGGGCAAAAGCTTGATAAAAAGAAGATTTGCGCGGACTTGGATGCCCTGCTCGATTAGCAAAATGCTGAACAAAAACCGTTTTTAATAGATTAAACCTGTTCGACAACGCAGTTATCGAACAGGTCTGTTTTGTAAGGTGAGATAAATGGAAGAAATAAAGGCAAGACCTATCGGCCCGGCTGAAAACAAGATGGGCGTTATGCCGATTATGAAGCTCGTC
Source organism: Treponema sp. OMZ 906 (assembly GCF_024181185.1). Taxonomy (NCBI): domain Bacteria; kingdom Pseudomonadati; phylum Spirochaetota; class Spirochaetia; order Treponematales; family Treponemataceae; genus Treponema; species Treponema sp. OMZ 906. Next base: position 1,320,029 of record NZ_CP051196.1, read on the forward strand.
CTCAATATGTCGCTGCCGATGATGTTTTCGATGTTCATTATGGCGTTGTATAATATCGTCGACAGTATCTTTGTGGCAAAAATCAACGAGGATGCGTTGACAGCCGTATCGCTTGCCTTTCCCATCCAAAACCTGATGATTTCCTTTGCCGTAGGGACGGGGGTCGGCGTTAATGCCCTACTGTCCAAACGGCTCGGTCAGCGGAATCAAGCGGATGTCAATAAAACCGCAATGAACGCCGTTTTTTTGGCAGCCTGTAATTTTATCGTTTTTTTTATTGCGGGGATTGTACTGGTACGCCCCTATCTTGCCTCGCAGGGAGTAGACGCCGGAATTGTTACCTACGGGGAAGCGTATTTGGATATTGTGCTCCGTATGTCGTTTGCGCTCTTTTTCGGTATTACGTTCGACCGGCTGCTCCAATCGACGGGACTTACGCTGTATACAATGTATTCACAGCTTTCCGGTGCGATTTTCAATGTGATATTCGACCCGCTGCTGATTTTCGGGATCGGGCCGTTTCCGAAAATGGGTATACGAGGGGCGGCGCTTGCAACCGTATTGGGGCAGATCCTCGGCCTTTGTGTTTCGGTTTTCTTTAACCTAACAAAAAACCATGAAATTCAGTTTAAGCTTAAAAACCTACTTCCCGAACCGCGCATCGTTGCGGAAATTTATAAGGTCGGTGTGCCCTCTATTCTCCTCAGCTCGATAACATCGATTACCACCTACTTTCTCAATATCATCTTGAGCGCTTTTTCGAGCACTGCGATTGCGGTGTACGGCGTGTACTTTAAACTGAATAGCTTTATCTTCATGCCGGTGTTCGGGTTGAATAACGGTATGGTGTCCATTATCGCGTACAACTACGGAGCACAGAACAGAAAGCGGATTACGGCGACGATACGGAACGGCCTTTTGCTTGCGATGGGGATTATGCTTTTCGGAATGGCACTTTTTGAACTGTTCCCTGCGCAGCTTTTGGGGCTATTCGACGCCTCCCCCGCGATGCTCGCGATCGGTGTTCCTGCAATCCGCATCATCGCATGCAGCTTCCTCGGGGCGGCACTCGGCATCACCTTTTCTTCGGTGTTTCAAGCATTCGGCAACGCGGTCTACAGTATGATTGCGACCTTTGTGCGTCAAATTGTCGCGCTGCTTCCGGCGGCATATTTGCTTTCGCTGTCCGGCGATGTCAATGCTATCTGGTGGTCGTACCTCATAGCCGAAGTTGTCTCCATCATCGCATGTATCTTTTTTATGCATCGCATTTACAAAGAAAAGATCGAGCCGCTGCCGGTGTAAGGGCGATGTATTTTATGAAGCCTTTAAGAACATTGTTATAAAAGAAAGGAGCTGGTATGCAGGAAATCATTGATTTATTGGAAAACGATGCGCGGCTGAGTCCGCAGGATATTGCCGCAATGACGGGTAAGTCCGAGGAAGAGGTTCGCGCTGCCATTAAAAAATTAGAGGATGAGGGCATCATCTTAAAATATGCTGCGGTTATCAACCGTGAACGGCTGACGAGTAGCGATACGGTATCTGCGATGATCGAAATTCAGGTTGCTCCGGCACGGGAACACGGATTTGACCGCATTGCAGAGCGGATATATCGGTACCCGCAGGTAAAGACAGTTCAGCTAATGTCCGGCGGATATGATCTGCATGTGCTGGTCGAAGGAAAAGACTTAAAAGAGGTTGCCTTTTTCGTGTCGGAAAAGCTCGCATCGCTGGAAGGGGTGATCAGTACGCGCACGCATTTTGTACTCAAGACCTACAAAGAAAACGGAACCTATTATATCGACCCGAAAAAAGATTCCCGTGAAGAGATTACCGCATAATGGACAGACCCGATCAATTTTCCAACCGGATTGTGACTATTGCTCCTTCCGGTATCCGCCGTTTTTTTGAGCTTGCTGCAGGAAAAGATGATATTATCTCGTTGGGGGTAGGGGAGCCTGATTTCGCAACGCCGTGGGCCATGCGCGAGGAGGCGTGGTATCACCTCGAATGCGGGCATACTTCGTATACTTCAAACTGGGGGCTTGAACCGCTCCGCAAGGCGATTGCAAGCTATTTAAGCCGTTATGGCATGTCGTATTCGCCTAAAAACGAGGTACTGATTACCTTCGGCGTTTCGGAAGCAATAGATATTGTGTTCCGTTCCATTCTGAATCCGGGGGATGAGGTGATTGTTGCGGAACCGTGCTATGTTTCGTATCAGCCCTTGGTGGCGCTCTGCGGGGCGAAACCGGTCGGACTGGATACTTCGGCGGATAACTTTATCCCGACGGCGGCGGCGATCGAAGCGCTTATTACGCCGAAAACCAAGGCGCTGATTATCTGCAGCCCGAACAATCCCACCGGTACGATGATTCCTGCTGATGAGATGGAAAAGATCGCCGCCGTCGTTAAAAAGCATAAGATTTGGGTGCTGTCCGACGAGGTGTATTGCGAACTTCGGTATGAAGCGCCGCATGTGTCTATCGGTTCCTTTCCCGGAATGAAGGATTACTGCATTATCCTCAACGGGTTTTCAAAGTCCTTTGCGATGACCGGCTGGCGTATCGGGTTTATCGCCTGTCCGCAGGAGCTGATGGCGCAAATTCATAAAATTCACCAGTATGCGGCAATCTGCGCCCCCATTATGAGCCAATATGCGGCGCTGGAAGGTTTGGAGCGCGGCTGGGACGAGGTTGAGCGGATGCGGATTTCCTACCGGCAGCGGCGCAATTTGATGATGAAGAGCTTTGACTCGATGAATATTCCGTATATAATGCCCGACGGCGCATTTTACCTCTTTGTCGATATCCGCAGTACCGGTTTAAGCTCGGAAGATTTTGCGGTTAAGCTGATTACCGACTACAAAGTTGCCGTTGTTCCCGGGCACGTGTTCGGGAGCGGCGGCGAAGGCTTTGTCCGCTGCTGCTACGCTACCGACATCAGCAAAATACGGATTGCGCTTGAACGTATCGGCAGATTCTTGAAAGGTGAACCACTATAATGGCAAAGTTGAAAAATATAGAAATTATCGCAATGGATTTGGACGACACCCTTTTGCGGGATGATCTGACGATCTCCGATTATACGGTATCGGTGTTGCAGGCATTAATGAAAAAGGGTGTGTTGACGCTGCTCGCTTCGGGGAGAAGTCCCCGTTCGGTGCATTCGTATGCGCAGCGGATCGGTTCGGATAAAACGGAAAGCTATATCCTGTGCAACAACGGAACACAGATATTGACCTCCGATATGAAGCTGGAAATCATCAGCCGCTGCCTCGGTGCCGATCTTGCGCTTGAAATTTACGATTATATCGAGTCGCAAAATCTTTCCTGTCATCTCTACTTTGACGATACCATTTATATCGTTAAACGGACGGTTTTTTCGGATAGGGACGCACATCTGACAAAAATGAAGATTGTCGTACCGAAGGACTATCGGGAAATTTTGCGCACCAAGCCGGTGTATAAGCTCCTCATTCCTGCAGAGCCGGATATTATCGCTACCGTCGAACCTGAGTTTAGAAAACGGTTCGGTACGCGGGCAGTCCTGTTTACCAGTAAGCCGTATTTTTTGGAAATCATTCCGTTGGATACCGGTAAGGGGGAATTCCTACAGGAGCTGGCATGGCTGCTCGGTGTCAGAAGTGAGGCTGTGATGGCATTCGGCGACAGCATGAATGATGAAACAATGATTCGCTATGCGGGATACGGCATCGCTATGAAAAACGGTCTCGACGCTATCAAAGATATTGCGTATGCAGTAACAGACTACACCAATAACGAAGACGGTATCGCTCACTTTTTAGAGAAGTACGTGCTGTAGAGTATAAGGATGCGGTATCTTCTTTCTGTGCGAAATTTTGGATAAAATTTCGCACATTTTTTCTAGCAGACGGGTAACTGCATCAGGAAAAATTGATAAACATCGCAGAATAATTGAGGTCGCGAGACCATTTGAACCAACGGTTCAACTCTGGTTGAGCGGCCTCAATTATTCTGCGGGGATAACAAAAGAGCCTGATGCAGTTACCCGGATTTTTTTATAGGTGTGTAGTTGCAAAATTTCCATATCCGTGATACCGTGTTATACAGCTATTAAAAAAGGTTATAAATACAGTAAACTACCATGGAACAAAACAATTTATTGACCGTTAAAAATTTGCACACGGCTTTCCGTATCGACGGCAACTATTATGATGCCGTTGATGGGGTATCGTTTGACGTTCATCCCAATGAGATGCTTGCGATTGTAGGGGAATCCGGCTGCGGGAAAAGCACTATCGCAATGTCTATTATGGGATTGCACGATATGCGTTTTACCCGCGTTTCGGGCGAAATCCTCCTGAACGGCAGGGATTTGCTGACACTCCCCGAAGACGAGATGAACAAGATCCGCGGAAAGGATATCGGATTTATCTTTCAGGATCCGCTTGCTTCACTTAATCCGCTGCAGCGGGTAGGGAAGCAGATTGAAGAAGCCCTGCTGTACCATACCAGCCTCAGCGAAAAAGAGCGGCAGGAGCGGGTTTTGCAGCTTTTAAACGATGTCGGTATCCAGAACCCCAAGCGTACGGCGCAGCGATTTCCGCATGAGCTTTCCGGTGGAATGAGGCAGCGGGTACTTATCGCGACAGCGCTGTCCTGTAATCCTTCTCTTATCATTGCCGATGAGCCGACGACGGCACTCGACGTAACGATCCAAGCGCAGATTCTTGATCTTATCAAAGACCTGCAGGAAGAACACAAGGCGGGTATCATCCTTATCACCCATGACCTCGGTGTCGTCGCACAGGTAGCCGACCGTGTTGCGGTTATGTATGCGGGGCAGATTGTCGAACTGGCTACCGTGCAGGAATTGTTTACTCATCCCTTGCATCCGTACACCCGTTCTTTGCTTAAATCGATTCCGCAGGCCGATAAAGACGATGATATGCTGCACGTTATTAAAGGTATGGTTCCGTCGCTAAAAAAACTCAAGCATACGGGCTGTCGGTTTGCCGACCGTATTCCGTGGATTCCGGCCGAAGAACATGAAGAAACTTCCGTCTTACATGAAGTAAGTCCCGGGCATTTTGTTCGCTGCTCCTGCTGGAAAAATTTCCGGTTCGAGGGTGAGGTTTAGAGGAGGCGGATATGGCATTATTGGAAGTAAAAGATTTAAAAGTGCATTTCCCTATCCGCGGCGGCTTTTTCAATACGATACAAGACTATGTTCGGGCGGTGGACGGTGTTTCTTTTCAGATTGAAGAAGGAAAAACTTACGGCCTTATTGGGGAATCCGGTTCGGGGAAAACCACCATCGGCAAAGCGATTGTCGGGTTGGAACAGCCTACCGGCGGCGAAATCCGCTTCAAAGACAGCCTTGTAAATACCAAGGCGCAGCGAAAAAAGATTAAATATAACGAAAATGTTCAAATGGTATTTCAGGACGTTATGTCAAGCCTCGACCCCAAAAAACGTATCCGTGACATTATTGCGGAACCCATCAGAAACTTTGAACGGCTTTCAAAGCATGAAGAATTAAAGAAGGTGCTTTCACTGTTGCAGATTGTTGGAATTCCGCCCGATGGCTTATATAAATATCCCTATGAATTTTCGGGCGGGCAGCGGCAGCGCATCGGCGTTGCGCGTTCAATTGCCGTTAATCCGCGGCTCATTGTGGCGGACGAGCCGGTTTCCGCACTTGACCTTTCGGTGCAGGCGCAAATTCTCAACTTTCTCAAAGAGATTCAGCGTGAATTTATGCTGAGTTACCTGTTTATTTCGCACGACTTAGGCGTTGTCAAACACATGTGCGATTACATCTATATTATGTACCGCGGCCGGTTCGTAGAGGCGGGAACGCGGGAAGATATTTACCGTAACCCTATGCATATCTACACCAAGCGACTTATTGCGGCAATTCCCGAAATGAATGTCGAAATGCGCGATGAATATAAAAAGCGCCGTGCCGAAATTGAAGAAATATACAAGCGTGAATCGGAGCGCTACTTTAGCCCCGAAGGGCGAGTGTACGATTTAAAGAAAATCAGCGATACCCATTACGCTGCGTTGAAGGATTAGGGGGAAGAGTATGTGGAAGACAATAATACGCCGTATCCTTATTATGATACCGCAGCTATTTATATTGAGTGTTTTGGTTTTCTTAATCGGGAAGATGATGCCCGGTGATCCGTTTACGGGACTTGTCGGTAATCCGAACATCAAGGCAAGCCGTATCGAAGAGCTGCGGGAGAAAGCCGGTTTAAACGATCCGTGGCCGGTTCAGTATAAGAATTGGATGGGGCGGATTTTGCTGCACGGTGATTTCGGTGTATCCTATACCTATAAAATCCCGGTAACCGATAAAATCAAATTGCCTGCACAGAACACCCTGTGGCTTTCACTTTTAACGGTTGTGTTAACGTATGCCATTGCCGTTCCGCTCGGTATCCGTGCCGGCCGCTATAACGGGTCGAAATTCGATAAGGCGGTGCTGGTCTATAACTTTATCACGTACGCAATTCCGACGTTTATCCTCGGTCTTTTGAGCCTTTTGCTGTTCGGCTATCGGCTGAGGATTTTCCCCACGTCGGGATTTGTCGGATTGGAGGCAATGGGGAATACCGGTCGTTATATTGCAAGCAGAATATATCACATGCTACTACCGGCCATTACGGCAGCAGTATTGCGCACGACGGGTATTGTGCAGTACCTGCGTAACGAGGTTATTGATGCAAAAAGCCAAGATTACGTTAAAACGGCGCGGAGTAAGGGCGTACCGATCGACAAGGTGTATACGCACCATATTTTTCGGAACTCCCTATTACCGATAGCGGCTTTTTTCGGCTTTACAGTAACAGGTCTGCTCGCCGGTTCGATCTTTATCGAAACGATTTTTATGTATCAAGGAATGGGCTTGCTGTTTATCGAAGCGATTATGTCGCGCGATTATTCGATTATCAATGCGCTTACTTTGTTGTACGGTACGCTCGCCCTGTTCGGTAGTTTGATTTCGGACATTATTATGATAATCGTTGATCCGCGGATCAGAATTGAATAAGATCATCAACTGATGTACCTCCTTGTACATCAGTTGATTTTGAGAGGGTATTATGGAAAAAACGGCATTTGATATTGATACTATAGATGAAGCGACGTTAAAAGAAATGTCTTCCGTGCCATCGTTTTGGAAGATTGTAAAGACAGAATTTAAACATGATAAAGCGGCAATCGTTGCGCTTGGCATATTGGTTATTATCTTTGCGGTGATTATCATCGGTGGTTTTGTGCTTGATACGGAAACGGTCATGAAGGTAAGCTTACGGGATAAGTTTTCGGTACCCGGCAAAAAATTCTTGCTCGGTGCAGATCTCGGCGGTCGGCCGATTTTGCCTCAGCTGATTATCGGAGCGCGCAATTCCATTCTCATCGCATTCAGCGTAACCATTATTACCGAAATCGTCGGCGTCTTTTTCGGCTTGATTACCGGTTTTTACGGCGGAAGGGTTGATAACATCATTATGCGTATTTGCGACTTTATTCTTATCCTGCCGGTTGTTATGCTGATTATCGTCTTTGTAACTATCGTACCGACCTATAATATTTGGACGTTTATTTTTATTATGTCCGCTTTTTATTGGACGGGAGTTACTCGGCTCGTGCGCAGTAAAGCCTTGTCTGAAAACCATCGCGATTATGTGAATGCCTCGCGGATCATGGGTACCGGAGATTTTAAGATTATGTACGGGGGAATCTTACCGAATATTGCTTCCATCATTATCGTTGACTTTACACTCGGTATGGCAGGCAATATCGGTATAGAAACGGGAATGAGCTTTCTGGGCTTCGGACTTCCGCCGACATCACCGTCGCTCGGTACGCTGATCGGCTATGCGCGTGACCCGGGAACCATTTCCGGCAAGTTGTGGGTATGGCTGCCTGCGTCCATTCTTATTATGGTGTTAATGCTGTGTATCAACTACGTCGGACAAACGATAAAACGTGCCTCCGATGCAAAGCAGCGTTATAAATAAAGAGAGCATCTTTAAAAACCTAACCGGTTTTTTGAGAGTTTTAAGAGGAGGAAAACAATGTCAAAAGGTTTAAAACGCGCTGCGTTTTTATGTGCGGTAATGTTGGCGCTTGTCAGCTGTGGCGGTAAGACGGAACAAAAGCAGACTGCACAGAATGGCGGGGATGATGCAGGGGATAAGACATTAAAACTGATGTTTCCGCAAATGATTGAGCGGGAAGGATCGGCTATTAATGGTGGCACCTTTGTATACGGTTTTGTATATGATACGCCGTGGAAAGGAGTGTTTAATACCTTCCTGTATCAGGATAATCCTACGTATGAGGTGATGCGTCCACGGATCGGTAAGTTTATGACCGACGGCCCGAATCATGAAATTAAAGACGGCTACTGTACCATGACATTCGATCGCGAGGCAAAAACGGCAACATACCACATAAACGAAAAACTTACCTGGTCGGATGGAGTGCCGGTAACGGCTGAGGATATTATTTTTGTCTATGAATGTGTCGGACATCCTGACTATACGGGCATTCGCTATGACAGCGAGTATGAAAATGTTGTGGGTATGGTCGAGTACCACAAAGGTGAGGCGAAAACCATCTCCGGTGTAAAAAAGATAGATGATAAAACGGTAGAAGTTACCTTTAAAAATTTTTTCCCGGGCATTTTATGGGGTTCGGGACTTACTTATGATGCGGAACCCTATCATTACCTCAAAGATATTCCGTTAACGGAAATGGCTTCTCACGACCGTGTACGGAAAACGCCGCTCTCCTGCGGCCCGTTTGTGATCAATTCTATGGTAGAAGGTGATATAATTGAATATGTGCCCAATCCCTATTGGTACGGTAGAAAAATTGCGATCGATAAGCTCATTGTAAAACGGATTGCTCCGACCTCTGCTGCCGCGGCAATAAAAGCGGGTGAAGTTGACGCCATTCAATTCAAAGCCGATTTATACGATCAATTCGTTGAGCTTGATGATGAGGGTAAAACAATTCTTGACGAAAACGGAAAACCGAAAATGAAAATCGATAATATCGATATTGTCGGTAATATCGAAAACACTTATACATACGTCGGATTTAAATTCGGGACGTGGAATAAAGAAAAAGAAATGTGCGAAATGTTCCCCGACGGCGGTAAATTTAAAGATAAGGCTCTGCGTCAGGCTATCGGTTATGCAATGGATAACGATGGTATCAATGCCATCTACTACCACGGTTTGCGTGTTACGGCAAATTCGTTTATTACACCGTACCATCCCGGTTTCTACGATGTCTCACGGAAAGGTTATTCCTACGACCCTGATAAAGCAAAACAACTGCTTGACGAAGCAGGCTACAAGGATGTCGACGGGGATGGCTACCGCGAAACGCCTGACGGAAAACCGCTTAAAATCAATTTCATGTTTATGAGCGGCAGCGATGTAGCGGCTCCGATTGCGAATTACTATATCCAAAACTGGAAAGATGTCGGTTTAAATGTCGCGCTGAATGACGGCCGGTTGATCGAATTCAATGCGTTCTATGATAAGCTGCAAGATGACGACCCGACGGTAGAGATGTATTCCGCGGCATGGGGAGTCGGATCCAATCCCGAACCGACCGGCCTTTACGGAAAAGTTGCGCAGTTTAATTTGGAACGTTGGGTAAATGAGAAAAATGAGGAGCTTCTTGCCAAAATAACTTCCGAAGCTGCTTTTGACGAAGCATTCCGTGCTCAAGCTTATAAAGAATGGGACGAGAATATTCTTGAAGAAGCTCCTGCGATTCCGACTGCTTATCGTATGAAATTGTATGCGGTAAACAAGCGGACAAAGAACTGGGATCAACAGTTCGTTACCGGTTGGGATTGGTGCGACCTAGCTCTGATTAACGATAAGCCTGCCGTTAATATGATGAAATAACGGTAGCCAAGTAAAAATAATGATTGGGGATAACACTGGTCGGTCAAACAAAACCGATCAGTGTTATTTGCATTTAAAGTAAATTAAAATTGTTATGAGGTTATAGCGCATGATACGGAAACAGCAGGAATTTTGGGGAAAATTAGTTATTTTCACCGGTATTAGTTTGGTTTTTGCATTTTTTATGCTGGCGTTGAGTCCCCGCTTTTCATTTTTAGGGCGATTGATTTCGGCAAAAGACCTTACATTGATGGTAACTCAATACCGGATACTCCCTAATTTCAGCTTTCTTACTCGTTTCGGCTTCGCCTTTGGAATCTTTGCTATTGCTTCAATTATGGCCTCACTTGGGACGGTTTTTTTGTCTCGTAGGGTTCGGGAAAGAGTGTATAAAGAAACGGAGACTGCTCTTTTTGATACTTTTATCAATAGATTGCGCTTTTGCTATACACGTGAAAACCTTATTGAAGCTATCCAGCAAGAACTTGAATACAAGGCTGATTGTTCTGTCTTGCTCACCAATACCGATACCGATTTAGTTATATACGGCAGTACGTCTGCGTATGTTTCGGATCCTGATGTATATGCAAAGTTGGCGCACCGATTCTCGGTCGAATGGCTTGACCACTGGGGAGAAAATATTTATTTATTGGATTCCGATATGCAGATGACCTCTGACAGAAAGAAAGCACGAGGTTTGGTTATTGCATACGGCTCTTCACGCCTTTTTATTATCTGCCGATATATCCGTTCCGTTGAGCCGGAGATTTTTTCTCAGCTTTTTAAAGAATTTAAAAATTATTTCGGACGTGAAAAAACGCTTTCTCAACTGCTCTATTATTCGGAACTCGCACAGGAGTGGCAGATGGTTGCAAATACTCAGCGTGCATTCCTGCCTCAAAAAATACCGGCACTTGACAAGTTAGAAATTGGCGTTTATTTCCGACCGTTAGTAAACGTGTCCGGCGACTATTATGATATTATTCCCATCGATGAGGATAAGACACTTATTATTACGGGGGATGTTTCAGGAAAAGGACTTGCTGCAGCGCTCGTTATGGGGGTTGTCGTAAATACAATACGGATTATGGAAAATAAAGAGGATTTAGCCGGCCTGATCCTTGCAATAGATAGCGCTATTAAACGTATGAATCTCCTTGATAAATATACCGTTGTGTTTTTAGGGTTGATCGATACCAAAGCGATGAAAATACGTTATGTCAACGCTTCGATGGAAGCGCCGATGATTTTTACCCATGCTGCGGAAGGATACAAAGTAAAGCAGCTTGATTCGAATTGTTCCGTTATCGGAATCATCGACATCGATTCGGTTGATGTCGATGAAAAACCTTTATACCGTAACGATTTACTGGTTATTACAACGGATGGAATTCCTGAAATAACGAATGAAGAGGGCGTAGAACTCGGCAGTAACGAAATTTATATTAAATCGATCAAATCTTTTGCCTCGTCGGATGCGTCGACTATTGCTTCAAAGGTAGCAGATTTGGGGCTTACTTACAGTGCCTCAAAAACGTTCCGCGATGACACTACTATTTTAGCAGTAAAATTAAAGGGATAATGTATGGGTTTAATTTTCTTTACTTATTTTTTTGCCGTATCACTTTTTGTGAACTCCTCCTATCTTGCATTTCATAAATCGAACCGTATTAATGTCCTTTTAAATAAGATTACGGTACCGGCTTCTCTTGTTGCGCTTTGTATTGCCGTTTCTATTCATCTGGTTTTTTATAAACAAATCGGACTGCAGCGTATCATATCAACTGCTACCTTATTCTTTATGCTGCTTACTTCTTATCATATTGTCGATATGGCTCTTGTTCTCTCTGAATTGAAAACGTACAAGATAATGCAAAAAGTGAATACGGTAGTCCATCTCGCCGGTATCGGACTTATCGTATTCTATGTGGGTAGATTTCAATGGAACTCGCTGAAAGGTTTCTATTTTGTACAGCGCGATGTGTTTCCGGGCATGAGCGGTATTAGACTGTTTCAGTATATTTATGTATTTTTTACCTCTGCGGTTTCGATAGCAATATGTTTTATAAAAATATTTTTTGTTAAAAGTAATATCCATCGTCAACAGCTGTTTTTACATACTCTTGCCATCGGGCTTGGCCTCGCGATATGGATTGCAGAAGGCTATTATTTCTTGATGTTTTCTTGGGTGTTCGCATTTATACCGGTCGGTTATGCTGCAATGTTGGCGTTTGACAATATAATATTCTCACTGACGCGCGTATTTGATATTAAACAAATCGCTTTCGGCCTTATCCGATTTGTCCTTTTTACAGCTATCTTTGCAGGTGCTGCAGGTTTTACGACGGCACTTATTATGCAGTTTATTCATTCAGTCAGCGGCTGGATAGTTTTAATTATCGTTTCGTGTATTATTCTTTTCTTTATCCGCAGTTTTGTTTCCGGTAAGCTTGAATATGTTTTCGGTAAAACGACGGATTATGAAGTAATGCTGGACACTGAGTTGCAAAAACTTGATTTTGGGAAAGGCCACGATACCGTGTTGGAATCTTTTCCGAAAATAATGAAACAATATATCACTTGTCAAGGGCTCGATATTCTTGTAAGTGATGAAAATATGAATTTACAGACAGTCTATTCGGATTTTGAGCATCATAATACATTGAGCGCTAACCTCGCTTGTTTTGAATATTTGCTCAGCCAAAATAATGTTGTTCTTACGAAAACGGAACTTATTGCCAATTATTTGTATGACTCTATAAGAGATGAACTGTTGGATGTCTTTGAAACAACACAGACCGAAATTCTTATCAGTATGCGGGAGGGGCAGAAACTCATCGGCTGTATCCTCCTCGCGCCAAAAACCCATAGCGCGGAATATACCCCTTATGATATACACGTATTGTCCAATATGTATTCGTATTTCTTTTTGGTAATCTATTACCTCAGAAATATATCCAAGCAGGATATTATCGTTACGATCGACCGTGAAGTTGAAATGTCCGACCAAATTATCGGATCCATTCAGAACTATAAGGATACACTTGAAGCACACGGATTTTCAATGGATTCTATTGCATATTCGGCGCATCAGCTTGGCGGTGATTTTATCGACTATATTACATTGAATGAAAAGCGGACAATGTTCCTTATCGGTGATGTTTCGGGTAAGGGGTTAAGTGCAAGTATGTCGATGGTTATTTTAAAGTCGATTATTCATACCTACTTGCAGACAATCTCCGATTTTAAAGAATTGATAACAAAGGTAAACCGGTTTATAAAGGATAACTTGCCGCGTGGGACTTTCTTCGCAGGGCTTTTCGGTATTATCGACTTCCCGACTAATACGATTTATTACTTGAATTGCGGTATTCCATTGATGTCAATGTATATCAGTTCATATAAGCATGCAATCGAAATTCAAGGGGAGGGTAGAGTTCTCGGTTTTGTAAAGAATATCGCACCGTTCCTAAAGGTACGGAAAATCACCATGCACAAGGGAGATACAATTGTCTTTACGACTGACGGCCTGCTTGAAGCAACGAATCTTAAAGGTGATCGGTTTGGTAGTGATCGCGTCGGACGAATTCTGCAGGAAAACAACGGGGCAAAGGCTTCTCAGATCGCCCGCACTATTTATAATAATCTTCTGGATTTTATTTTACGTAAAATCGATGATGATGTTACCATATTGGTATTGAAATACAATCAACAGGGTGTTTCTAAAAACTGATTCGCTATCCATGTCATGGATACGATAATAATTCCCTTACGGAATGAGCCGATAGGATTGCAGTCTTTAGAAGGCCTCAATATATAGGAGTAGATTTATGGATAATTTAACGATTACGGAAAAAACGAATGATGCGTTTGTATTACTGACGGTAGCCGGTTCAATAAATTCATACACGTATCATGAATTTGAAACGAAAGTTTACAATCTTATTAAAGAACACTCAATTGTACTTGATGTGTCAAGGGTTACCAATCTATCATCGTCAGGCTTAGGGATTCTCATGGCTGCTTCTGAAGACGGGGCGGAGCTTGGTCATAAAATCTATATTTTGAATCCTTCAGAGGTTGTAAAGCTTGCGATTGCCTCTACCGGCTTTACGGAAGTGTTTCCTATCATTCACTCGCTTGATGAAGTAAAATAGGCCGATACGGTAGTAGGACGTGAACCATTTACAGGTAGGAGCCGATTTAAAAAATATCGGCTTTATTGAAGAATTTATCTCTACCTCTAAAGATATTCCCGAGAATAAGCGAGTAGCAGCGCTTATTATATCAACAGAAGTGTTTGACAATATTGCTGAGCATGCCGCTTTTACAGGACGTAAAGAACTTCAATTAAGCATATCAAATATGTTCTTTCCGCGCCTTTGTTTTTCCTATCGCAGTACGAATTTCGACAATCTCCTGCATGCGCTCAAGGAAACAAAACCTTATTTTGATCCGAAAGCGAAGCGGTATCGAGGCTTCGGTCTATTGATGACGAAAAACATTGCTCGAAAAGTGTGCTATCGGCAAGAGCAATCTCGTTCTTATATTATCGTGTACTTATAAACACATTGTTAAAAGTCGGTGGTATGAAAAAAATACTTTGTATAATACTGTGTCTGTCATCGTTTTTTTGTATAACGGCAGCTGATCCTGCTATGGAAGCTCAGCTTCGCAACTTTGTATATCCCTCTGCTGTTCCAGCAGAGATACGGCGCCATATCGGCAATGATGCAGATACTTTTTTAGCTGATCTGAAACAAGTTTTGGCTGCAGAAAAAGAGAACTTATTTATACTGGTTGATAAACGGCATTTGCTGCCGGATGGATATACGCCGCAAAATCTTGTAACGCTGCATACCGGTCGTGCATATATAATTAACCGGAAGGATTTATCTCTGACAAAAACGGCGGAACAGGCGTTACAAGAAATGGCGCTTGCAGCAAAGCGGGATGGTATTACGCTGATTGTCAGCTCCTCATATCGTTCATATACATACCAGAAAAATTTATTTGACCGCTATGTACGGGAATCCGGTGAAAAAGAAGCGGAACGGTTTTCCGCCCGTGCGGGAACAAGTCAACACCAACTTGGGACGGTCGTCGACTTCGGTTCTATCTCCGATGACTTTGCGCAAACGCGCGCCGGCAAATGGATATTGCGTAACGCTTCAAGATACGGGTGGTCGCTTTCCTTTCCCAAAGGATACGAAGCAGTAACCGGCTATGTATGGGAGTCGTGGCACTATCGCTATATTGGCCTAGAAGCCTGTGTCTTTCAGCAAAAATGGTTCGGCGATATTCAGCAGTACATGCTTGAGTTTATAGACGCTTGGAAGAAACAAACGAGATAAGAGGATGCCTCAAAATGATTGGGTATTCCTAAAAACTTGGAATGGATTAGCCTGTCTGCCCTGCGTACGATCACTTGAGGATTTGACCAAAACGATTTTTACCTATAGAATAGTAGATATGAAAATATTTCATCGATATTTATTTTTAGCTTTTATAATAAGTGTATTGGTCGGCTGTTCTGCTGCGCCGTCTTCCGTTAAAGAGGAACCTACACCGTCCGAAGAGATCGCGGTTCCTGCGCCTCAGCCTGAACCGGTCAAAGAAGCGGAAGTGCCGGTAAAACGGGAATCCGTTAAGCCCACGGTTCCTGTTAAACCGAAGCCTCCTGTTAAGACGAAGGAGCCTCCTGCGAAGGTAGAAGAACCGCCTGTAAAGGTGGAAGAACCTCCTGCGAAGGTTGAGGAGCCTCCCATGAAGCCTGAGCCGGTTAAAGAGCCTGTTGTTGAAGTTAAGCCCGAACCTGTCGAAGAAAAAAATACCGTTATTGCCGAGTTTGAAGGGGTTACCATTACAAAAGAAACCTATGATCAAACAAAGACGGAGATGGAAAAGATTGTCGAGAAGCTTAACCGTATTACAGCGACAAAGGACTATGCTCAATGGACGACATTCTTATCGGAAGAGTATAAACAACAATATTCCCAACCTTTGACGCTTAGAAAGGTTTCTGAAGCCTTACCGGTTAAAGGGATTAAGCTCAAATCGCTGCGTGATTACTTTATGTATGTTTTTGTTCCTTCTCGTCAGAATGTACGGGTAGACGATATTAGGTTCGTTTCCCCGACACGGGTCGATGTTATTATGAAACAGGCAAATGTTTCGCTGCTTGTCTACGGTTTGGAAAATATTAACGGCAGCTGGAAACTGATTCCGTCGAAACTGTAAGTCATCTTTGAGTAGGAGTTATACGCTATGCGTAAAAGTATTACTTCTGCAGTTTTTGCTGCGTTAATTTGTGCAGGATGGATGATGTCCATTCCCGTCGGACCTATTCCCATTGTGCTGCAAAATGCGCTTGCAGTGCTTGCCGGCTTGCTGTTGGGGCCGCTGTTCGGCGGTCTTTCGGTACTGCTTTTTTTGGTTGCCGGAGCCGTCGGTCTGCCTGTTTTTTCGGGTGGTTCGGGAGGTTTTGCCGTCTTTGCGGGACCGACGGGCGGCTTTTTAGTCGGATATCTTGCCGCGGCTGTTGTCGGCGGTTGCATCATGAAACTTTACAGAGAAGAACAGCGGTGGCCGCTTGCTTGCGGTATTATTGCGGTTGCAGGGCTTTTAAGCTTTTTGTCTATCTACGTATTCGGTCTTCTGTGGTTTAAACATGTTCTGAACCTCAGCTGGCAGCATACGTTTCTGAAGGGGTTTGTGCCGTTTATCCTGCCCGATCTGATTAAGCTGGTTGTTGTCGTTCCGATTACGCTCAAATTGCGCCCGATTATACGGCGCTATACGGAATAACGCAGCCTCTATCGATGCTCCGACTTTATAGTGATGATGCCTTCCTCAGAACGCTATGAATTATTCAAGCTCACCGATGTAGCTAAATCTTTTACCGGTGCCGAACGTCCGGTGTTGAACGATATATCTTTCTCGGTATATGACGGTGATTGTGTTGTCGTATCGGGGCCGAACGGATCCGGTAAAACCGTACTGATGACGCTTATTGCCGGATTGGAAACTCCTTCCTCCGGTTCGATAGTCAGCAGCAGGAAAGACGGCGGTGAGTTGCGTATCGGACTGGTGTTTCAGGAAGCCGACGCTCAAATCCTCGGCGATACCGTCGAGGAAGATGCGCTTTTCGGTATGCGGGATAGTAAGCTGTCTAAAGACGTCATCGCACAGCGACTGGAAACGGTGCTTGCACAGCTGGGCTTGTACGAAAAGCGCCGCTCGCCCGCACGTAGTTTGTCAGGGGGCGAGAAGCGGCGGCTTGCAGTTGCCGGCATCCTGATGATGGAAGCCGATGTTATCATCTTTGACGAACCTTTTGCCAATCTCGATTTTGCAGGCGTGGTGCAGGTAACGGCAATGATAGAGCAGCTGCAGCGTGACGGGAAAACGGTTATGGTACTTACCCATGAGCTGGAAAAAGTGCTTGCACTTGCGAACCGGCTTATCATCTTGCACAAAGGGCGTCTTGTTTATAACGCGGAACCGGAGCCTGCACTCCATAGCGGTATTCTTGAACAATACGGCATACGGAATCCTCTCTGCTCATATCGTGTATTTTCGGACCTTGTATGGAGAACCGGTGACTGTCGATAAAAATAACTTTTTATTTCAATACACGGCTCGAAATACGGTGATTCACCGCCTTTCGGCGGGAGTAAAATTCTGCGTATTATGTCTTTCATCCTTCGTTTTATACGGCGCACCTCAACCGCTGCTGGCAGTCTATGCACTCTTTCTTGTATTGGCCAGCGTTGCTGCAAAGCTTTCGTGGCTAACGGTAAAAAGGAATTGCCGATTTTTAGGTATCTATGCACTTTGTATTTTTTTTATCAAGATAGTCGGTGTGCCACTGACGGCAGATATGCTTAAAACTATGACGGCGGAAACGCTGTTGTTTATGCAAAAGCTCGTGCTTATCTTATTTACTGCCTCGATATTTTACGAAACCACCTCAAAGCTGGAGTTTTTTGTACTCTGCGAAAAAATCGAACGCTTCTTTTGCAGAAAAAAATACACCGGCGCTTTTTCAACGCTCTTTACCATCACATTGATGTGCGTTCCCCGTGTGTTTGAGGTGTGGGCTCAATTGAACTACGCTTACGATGCACGTACCTGTCGGCGGCGTGATATTGTCAGTGCCTACCGCCGGTTTGCTTCACTATTGCCTGCACTTATCGAAAATCTCTTACGTTTTGCCGTTACCGCCGAAAAAGCCCTCAAAAACCGCCGACTGCGGGGGTGTGCAGGGCAACCGTATTAAAAATATTTTTAGCGGTTGCCTTCCTTTTGGTGCAAGCCGTTTGACAATAGGGCAGTGTTTGTTATATTCTATACGACAATATGTTTGTATCGATAATGATAGATCCGGGCGGAGAGGAATCTGCCGCTCATCTTTCTGAATTGTTAACCTTTTATGGATTTGAACGGGTACAGCGGGCGTGTTGGGAGTCCACTACGATTAGTGAAAAACAATTGGGTGCTCTTAAACGCGAAATTGATCGGGTAACCGATTATTATGATGTTATTCGCATATATCAGTATCCTGTCGAAGGGGTATTGGCGATTTCTACGCTTGCTAAAAAGAAGTGGCGGAAACTCTTAATTCGTCCGCCTAAGGACAGCTAAAAACTTTTTCGGATGTTGAAACATCCTGCAAAAGTTTTTATAGGAGATGCGCTAAAAAGTGCCGTCTAAAATTATCGCCGACACCTTTTTAGCTCAAGTTTGCGGGGCAAACTTGTTGATTTACGTGTGCGCGTTACGCGCACGGCTAAAAACTTTTTCGGATGTTGAAACATCCTGCAAAAGTTTTTATAGGAGATATGATGTTATTGGAAGAATATAAACCGCAGATTGCAGCACTTAAGGCCGATGTCGATGAAATCTGGAGGCGTCTTTGACTCCGAAGCGGTAAAAAAACGGATTGCGGAAAAAGAAGCTATCGCGGGGCAAGAAGGTTTTTGGAACGATCCTAAAAATGCCGAAAAACTCTTGTCGGAAATCAAAAAGCTGAAAAACCGTATCGAGCCGTGGGAAACACTCATTGCCGATATAGAAGATCTGCAAGCCCTCTATGAACTTACCCAAGAGGCGGGGGAGGAGGATAATGCAGATTCCATTCAAGAAATCGATACGTCGCTCACAAACCTTCAAGAACGGTTTGAAAAGCTCAATACGCTGGCACTCCTTTCCGATGAGGTTGACGGAAATGACGCTTTCTTGACCGTTCATGCAGGGGCAGGCGGCACCGAAGCGTGTGATTGGGCGCGGATGTTAACCCGTATGTATCTCCGCTGGGCGGAGCGCCGCGGGTTTACTATCGAAACGCTTGATGAGCTGGAAGCCGATGAAGGTTTAAAATCCATTACCCTACAGATACGCGGCGACTATGCTTACGGCTTTTTAAAGGCAGAAACCGGTGTACATCGGCTTATCCGTATCAGCCCGTTTGATGCAAATGCCCGCAGACATACTTCTTTTTCTTCCGTCTATGTATTCCCCGTGCTGGACGATACCATCGAGGTAAATATCAGACCGGAGGATTTACGGGTGGATACCTACCGCGCGGGCGGTGCCGGAGGACAGCATGTTAATAAAACCGACTCTGCAGTACGGCTGACGCATCTGCCTACCGGTATTGTCGTAGCGTGCCAAAACGAACGAAGCCAAATCTCTAATCGGGCAACGGCAATGAGTATGCTCAAGGCACGACTTTACGAATACTACCGCAACGAGAAAGAAAAAGAGAATGCGAAATTCGCTACCGAGAAAAAAGGAATTTCGTGGGGAAATCAGATCAGATCATACATCTTTCAGCCCTATACGATGGTAAAAGATCATCGTACAAAACATGAAACGGGCAATATTCAAGCTGTTATGGACGGCGATATAGACGGCTTTATCGAAGACTTTTTAAAAAAACAATGGGCAAATCAGCTTATGGATGAGGACAGCCCAGAATGAAGGTAAAACGGGTGTGCGTTGCGCTGATTGCGATGGTAATTGTATCCTATGGTACTGCGCAAACAAATGGGGAAATTCCTACATGGTCAATTACGGCATCAAAATTTACGCTTACCGATGTGCCTGAATTGTATGCGTCGTACTCGACTGCATTGCCTACAATGCTCAACCTTTTTTGTGCTGTACCTACAAGCAGAGTTGTGACTCCCGAAGAAAAAAAGGCACGACAGCTCATAGATTATGCTGCAAAAAAACTTATGCTTATTCGTGAGCGAGTATCATTAATCGCAGAACGGGATTCGTTGTACCTTGCTGTCATGCCCGAGAAGGAGAAGCTGAAGCAAGCAGTCGCATTCAACAAGAAAATAACTGCGAAGGAAATTGATATCCAAAAAGCCCAAGAGAAAATTGATGCATTACTGAACGATACTTCTTTTACTGCCGAAACGCTCCCGGTTACGATATGGAAGGACGGTCAACAGTTGTTTGAGCTCCCTGAATATGCGAATATTCCGCAAACGCTCAAAGTTGAGAATATCTCAGCAGTTATTAACGGATCGATACAGGATTTGGCGGGGTATATGTATGTGTCCGTTGTGTTGACAACCGGTTTGCCGGGTATGCCCGATTATCGGTTCAGCGAAGCGGGGCCATATCAGTCAATCGAAGCAATTGCTCGTTCATTAGCGGCACAAATTATGACGGCGGTAAAAAATACTCAGCCTGCAAAGGTTTTGCTTACTGTCGAACCGGAAAATGCAGAAGTGTATTTAGACAGCGAACTGCTGGAAACTGGGAAAAAGTCTATTTATATGTATGAAGGAAGCCATCGACTGGAAGCGCTTGCTGACGGTTACGATTCAGCCGGTCAAACTATTGAGGTTCAAGCAGGACAAAACTATTTGTTGAACATAAAATTAAAAAAGGAAAAAATTATTTCCGTCGGGTTTCAGTTTATAACACCCAATGCAGATGTGTTTTTACATACACAGTATTTTGCCGGTGCACCATTTCAAACTGATATTCCGGTAGGTAAAAATACTGCTATCAGTTTTTCTTATGGAGACGTAAAAACCTATATTGTACTTCGGCCTCATGATTTTATGCAGCAAGGACAGACAATCTATCAGTTGCAAGCTACACTCAATAAAGAAAAGACCAAAACCTTGGTTGATCGGCGGCGGAATGTCTTGTACTGGTCGCTCGGCGCCTTTTACGTGTCGCTTCCTATTTTTATGATTTTGCAGGGACTTACTGCGGATATGGCTTCCGCCGCTGCGGATTCCCGTTTGGGAAGTGATACAACAGTACGAAATAAATATCGTGCACTGTTTATCAGTACTGCGGTTATGCAGGGAATAACAATCGGTTTAGGTATTAACTATGTGGTACAACTTGGACTGTATCTGCATGCCGCCGACCAAAGTATCCCAAAAGAGGCACGCAAATTATAACCGGATAAGCAGCGATACTATCACGCTTTGTCGGAATATCGGATATACTGGAGAGAAATATGGCTAAAAGAAGTTTTTCCGAAGGCTTAAAGAAACTGTTCGGCATTCATTCCAAATTGGACGATTCTTTTTTTGAAAGTGTTACCGATACTTTGGTAGAAGGCGATATCGGTGCTCAATTTGCATTCGAGATTGAAGACATGCTTCGTGCAGAATGTAAAAAACGGAAGGTTGAACAGCAAGAACAAGTATTGCAAATTTTATACGATATTTTGCTTCCTTTTTTGCCGGTCGTCTCTTTTACGCCGGAGAAAGATAAAACCTCCGTGTATTTGCTACTGGGGGTGAATGGAGTAGGGAAGACCACGACAGCGGCAAAGCTTGCTCAGTATTATAAGCCTCGCTTTGAAGCGCCGATCATACTTGCCGCTGCGGATACTTTTAGGGCCGCTGCGATAGAACAGCTTGAATATCACGGCAAACAGCTTGGAGTGCGGGTTATTGCACATCAGTACGGCGGAGATCCGGGAGCGGTTATCTTTGATGCGGCACAGGCAGCGCGGGCGCAGGGAGGAGGACTTGTCATCGCCGATACCGCAGGGCGACTCCATAATAAGGAAAACCTTGTACGGGAATTGCAAAAGATCAATAGGATTGCCGAATCTAAAACCGATGAGGGATGTTATAAAAAAATACTCGTGCTCGACGTAACGGCGGGACAAAGCGGTTTCAGGCAGGCTGAGGTGTTTCACGAGGCGGTCGGTGTCGATGCAGTCATCCTGACAAAATACGATTCGACGGCAAAGGGTGGTATCGCGCTCAGTGTGGGACGGCAGCTGAATCTGCCGGTCATTTTTACCGGCACCGGCGAAAAATACGGGGACTTTGCCCCTTTCAATGCCGATACCTATCTACGGGAATTTATCGGTATGCCGGTATGAAACGTTTTGCCTTTTGTCTCTTCATTTTAGTGTCTGCATTCCGCCAATTGCCGTTTGGCATTGCTGATGGAATCGAATTAACGGATACTTCGATCGGTACAGTGCCGGGTGGGGCGGTAGATAGCACTCCGGATATTCAGGCAAACTCAGCGCCGATAGATACTACCCAAGCAGAGAAACTTTCTGCCGAATCTACAAAAGAGCATGAAATGACTTCGACACCTGCTACGACAAGAAAAGAAGCTTCCATGGAACCTGCAAAAAGTGATGAATTTGCTCCGTCGACAGCGGATACAGATGGAAAAACGGTTGATAATGACGGAACCACTGCATCAGCCGTAAAAGACGAGAAAAAAGACGAAAGTGGTGAATCTGCTGATGTAGCTTTTGCCTCTATCCATAGCAAGGGATTGACCGTCGCAGACGGGAACAGATGGTACTACGAGACTTTTGATCGCCAGGGGCGTTCTACCTTTGCGGTACTTTACGAAGATGGTACGGCTATTGAAAAAACAGAGTGGGCATATAAAGGAAAAACCCGTCATCCCACAAAAAAGCAGATACTTCGCGCGGATGGATCGGAGACGTTCCGTTATAACGAGCAGGGAAAAGAGTTGACTATTGAACGATATAAAGGAAAGACATTAACCTCAAAGACGGAAAATGTATATAACAGCGACGGTAAACTAATTGAGCAGACAATTACCGCGGGGAAAAATACCGACAAATCGGTATGGGTGTTTGCCGGAGATAAGGCTGTTTCTCAGACTAAATATCGGAACGGAAAAAAAACGGCCCTTATCGAACTGGGTAATATTCCTCATATTATACACTTATATGTCGATGACAAAGAAGTATATGCAGGAGAGGAACAATGAAACGTACCGACCTCGCATGGATTTTTTTTGTATTGCGGCGGTTTAATGCCGCAGATACCAAGGGGCGTTCGGCAGTTACCGGAATCCTTTCCGTACTCGGTATTGCTTTCGGAGTTATGGTCTTGATTGTGATCCTTGCCGTGATGAACGGTTTTCAGCGTAGCTTTATCGACACCATCTTACAGGTAAGTTCGGCGCATGTGCAGCTGTACGGCTCCGAAGCGGCACTTGAAAAGGCAAAGGCTGCAGGCGGGTTCCAATCTTTTTCTATATTTTCAGAAACACAAACGGTAATGCAGGGAAATTACGGCAGGCAGCAGCCCGCCATACTGCGCGCTGTGCCCGAAACAATCTTAGGCGATGACCGTGGCTTTGCCGGCGCTATAACAATGATGGAAGGTCGCTTTGACCTCAGTGTGCCGTATTCTGTCGTGCTTGGGTATGAGCTTGCCCGTATGCTTTCGGTTTCTATCGGGGATAAAATTTCACTTCTTGTACTTTCGGGGACTGCTGATACCGATATATTTCCGGAAGATGCGGAATGTACGGTTACCGGTTTAATGAAGACCGGCTATTATGCAATTGATGCAGGGTTTGCCTTTGTGTCAACCGATACCGGCGAACTGCTCTGTGGCAAACAGCAGGAGCTGTCTGCTGCCGTAAAACTTCGAAACTCTGAAGCCGACGGGATCTATATTGCCCACATTTCCACAGCTGTGCCCGAATTGAAAGCCGAATCCTGGCGCACCTATAATCAGGCGTTTTTCGGTGCACTACGCATCGAAAAAAATACGATGTTTATACTTGTGTTTTTAATCTTTGTAGTGGTTACGGTGAATATTTACAACGGGATGCGGCGTTCCATCTATGAGCGGCGGGAAGAGATTTCGGTGCTTGCCTCATTGGGAGCTAAAAAGGAGCATATCCAAGCTCTCTTTATCGCAAACGGTTTTACCATCGGACTTCTGGGTGCTTTAATCGGCTTACTATTGGGGCTGCTGCTTTCCGCCGACATCAATCGGGTATTTCTGCTGGCTGAATATCTGGTAAATACCGTCATTGAAGCGGCAAACATTTTGTTGGAGTATACGTTTTTTACCGGTTTCAGTATTTTCAGTCCTCAGTATTTTTATATTGATTCGGTACCGGTTCGCATTTTTTTTAACGAAGTATTCTTGATATTTTTGTTCGGAGTTTTTTCGGCAAGCTTTGCCGCTTCAATTGCAGCCCGGAAAATTCTTACTCTAAAACCTGCAGAGGTGCTACGCTATGAATAAACCGATTTTAGCACTGACGAACGTCTCAAAGACATTTCAGTCGGAGGCGGATTCAATCCGTATTTTACAAAATTTAGACCTGATAATCGAGTGTCCGGCAAAAATTGCCGTAGTAGGGGAGTCCGGTTCCGGGAAAAGTACCTTTTTGAATATTGTCGGCGGTTTGGAACAGGCTGATTCGGGAGAGATTGTTGCGGGCGGGTACGAATTGCACCGGCTCAATGAAAGCGGATTAACGGACTACCGACGGTTTTATCTCGGTTTTATCTTTCAGTTTCACTACTTGCTGAAGGATTTTACAGCGCTTGAAAATGTAATGCTGCCTGCCCTCATCGCCGGTATGCCGAAAAAAGAGGTAAAAGAGAAGGCTGCTGCGCTTTTGCAGGATGTCAAACTGGAAACACGGCTTCATCATTTCCCTTCTCAACTGTCGGGAGGGGAGCGGCAGCGGGCAGCGGTTGCTCGTGCGCTTATAAATGATCCCTCGCTTATTTTGGCCGATGAACCGACCGGCAACCTTGACCCTGCGAATGCGCACGGGGTTCAAGAGCTGCTCTTTTCGATAGCGGATAAGCATCATAAAACGCTCATCATCGTAACGCATGATCAGGGAATCGCTGCCGATACCGATCTATGCTATCGGCTTGAACAAGGGAAGCTGAATCTCTTATGAATTTTTTACTGGCATGGAAACTGGCGCTGCGGTATCTCGGACTCAACGCAGGTACGGCAGTCTCTAACGCGCGGAAGAGTTTAATCGGCGCCATCTGGGGCATCGGTATCAGTATTATCCCGTTGGTCATCGTGCTTGTGGTGTCAGATGGGATGATAAAGGGGATTACCTCTCGTATGATTGAGCTCGGAAGCGGGCATATACAGATACTCGACCTACGCCCTGCACCGCGCAGTGTACAAACAGCCGCTGATCGGAAGCGAAGCGCTCAAGAAGTTTTTGATTCAATCCGCATGAATACACGTTTGCTACTCACCGGTTCGCGGCAGCAGCAGGAAGGTACCGGCTTACTGATCGGCAAAGTCGGCCGCAGCGGGGGCACGATACGGGCGATAGAGGCGGGCTATTTTACCGGAAATCCTGCTGCACGGAATCTATTAACGGTAGTAGACGGTAATCTTGAGTTTGACGATGCCCGATCAATTCTGCTCGGTAAAAAGATTGCGGAGAAAACCGGTCTTAAAGTTGGAGATAGCTGCTCTCTGCTTACGCTAGTGCCACAGTATACAGGTAATCAGACAAAGCCGAAACTTACTCGTTTTAAGGTTGCCGGTATTCTTTCTTCCGGTTATCAGGAATTAGATGCATTGTGGATCTTTATCCCGTTGGCATCTGCCGATGCAGTGTTATCGCCTCAGTCCTCGCTGAGCGCTCTTACGGTCAGTATTGCAGATCCTTTCAATGCCACTTTGCTTGCTGATGCGAAAGATGCCATCCAACAATTATTGCCGGCAGGTTTTTCGGTATATACGTGGCAGGATCTAAACCGCTCTCAATTTTATTCATTTCAGACTTCAAAGAATCTTTTGATGTTCATCATGTTTTTGATTCTTCTTGCTGCCTCGGTCAATGTTTCATCGGCAATGGTGATGCTCATCATGGAGCGGCGGAAGGAAATTGCAATTCTTAAAGCGACCGGCGCACATCCGTTTTTTATTACCCTGTCGTTTTTAATTGCAGGTCTCTTTACGGGAGCAGCAGGACTCTGTATCGGCTTAACCGGCGGTATCCTTGCAGCTTTACACATCAATGAACTGTTTACCTTTTTTGAATATGCAATCAATGCGGGACAGACTGCACTTTATTATATGGTGGGAAAAACGGGTGTTCCCCAAACCATCCGCCTCTTAGCACCTGAATACTATTTGGAGTATATCCCTATATCCTTAAATGCGACCGAACTGTATATAATCGCCGCCGGAACGCTTATTTTGTCGGTGATTGTCTGCTTGCTGCCTGCCGTGTATGCAGGTAAAGAAAAGCCCTTGGACAGTATGCGGAAACTGTAAGGGCTGATAATATGCTAATAAAATTCCGGAAATAGAAAAAATTCCAATGCCTATAAATTTTTACCTTGCATCAGATTAAAGAGTCTTTTAAACTTCTCTTTTGCCGCATTGCCGTATCGGGCAGCAAGCTGTTCCAGCGCTAAATCGATGGTTTTCTTTCCCTGCGCTTCCGCATCGGCAATCGAATCGCTTGAGCTCAGCAGTGCTATCGCTTTTTCTATCGCAGGAGAATCGATACCTTCTCGCCGCGCCTGTTCAAAATAAGCGGTAAGAGCTGCAGCATCTTCGGGATGTTTTTCGATATGCAGGATTACAGGCATACTCTTCTTCCCTTCCACAATATCGTCGCCCCGTTTTTTTCCGGCATTTCCCGTGCTGATATTTTTTACATCATCGAGTATTTGAAAGCCGACGCCGGCTTCTGCAAACAGCGCTGCAAAAACGTTGCTTTCTTCATGTTCTTTTCCTGCAGCGCGCATACCGGTATAGGCGGCAAGCGCAGCGAGCGCTCCGGTCTTTAAGCGGATCATCCGCTCATAATCCTGCCGTGAAGGGAAAAACCCCGCCGTCCGATGCCAGTGGATATCGAGTGCCTGTCCTTCGTGCAAAGCACGGATATGTGTGAGCGCCGCAGTATATAAATCGAGCTTTATGTCGGCAGGGGCATGATAGCCTTCAATCGATTGCAATGCCCGAAAGTAAAGCCAGCTGCCCGAATTGAGTGCCGAATCGAGCCCGTAGGCCACGTGAGCGGCAGGTTTTCCGCGGCGCAGTTCGGAATTGTCTTCTATATCATCATGAATAAGGCTTGCCGTATGGATTCCTTCGATAAGCGGCGCAAGCGTGTAAATGTCATCACCGCTGCCCCCTGCAAGCTGATAGGCAAGAACCGCAAGCAGCGGTCTCCAGCGTTTCCCGCCGCCGGACACCAACGAGGCGCACGGAGCGGATAAAAGTGCAATAGGATTTTGTCCCGCAGCGGACTCCGGTACATCGGGTAAAAATGCAGTTCGCAGTGCGCCTTCAATCTTTTCAAGCCGTTGCTTAAATTCATCATTCATACTACTATTATACCTCATATTTTATTGATAGAGAACTACTCTAGCAAAGTGCAAAGGAACAGATGGGAAATCAGTATCGAGAACCGGACTATTGGTCGCGGAAGGCTTTTTCGGAAGGCTATCCTGCGCGGTCGGTCTATAAATTAGAAGAAATGCAAAAGAAATTTAACCTGTTTGGGAAAAATGACAGCGTGCTTGACCTCGGTGCCGCGCCGGGGAGCTGGACAACATTTTTACTGCGGTTTCTTTCTCCGGAAGGGCGCGTATGTGCAGTGGATTTGCAGCCGCTTTCGGAATCGATACAGGATCCGCGGCTTTCGTTTTTCCAAGGAGATCTGACAGCGGCGGCCATGGCTGCTGCTGTAAAAAACTGCGGCCCCTACCGTTCCGTTATCTGCGACGCGGCGCCCGCCACCACCGGTAATAAAATCGTCGATACCGCCCGCTCCGCCGCCCTTGTCGATATGGCGCTTTACTATGCCGAAACGCAGCTTGAAGCTCACGGCAGCTTTGTTGTTAAAATCTTTCAAGGCGGCAGCGAACAGCAGTACCTACAGCAGATGCGGAAGCTATTTAAAACCGCCCGAGCTTTTAAACCGGAAGCATGCCGTAGCAGCAGCTTCGAAACCTACCTGCTCGGCCTAGACTTTAAAAACCGTGGGTAAGTTCTCGTAGGACAACCGCAGTACAAGTATTTTAAGCGGTTGTCTTCCTCCTGTACGAAATTTCATAGGTATAAGGTGAGCGTCTACAATGATGCCTTCATCAACTGATGAACATCCCTGTCCATCAGTTGATGACGAATTTTGGCAAAGCCAAAATATCGCTTCTGCTCTAACCACCGCCGTCCGTGGCGGATGTATTAACCGTCAAGTTTTCTTTCGAAAACTTGCGCATTGATGTGTGCGCTTTTCGCGCACGAATGCAACAGTTTCCAAAATTCATATTTTGTTCAACTGTTGCATTTTAAGGAAATAAAATTTCGTACATCTTTTTTTGGCAGATGGGTAAACGCATCAGATAAATAGATAAGAATCGCAAAATCACGAGGTTTTTTAAAAACAAACTCTTCATTGGCCTTTTGAAATAGACGGTATAGATACGAGGCGCGAGCACAAATTAACCGCAGGCACGACAAAGAATAAACGTCCGTGTTCATTCTTTGTCTGCTAGTTCGCATTGCGAACTAGATTCCGCTCGAAACCACTGCCATCCTTGGCAGTTCTGACACGTTGAGGATTTTTCAGTAGCGGCACGGATGCCGCTGGTTATATCAGAAGCGATGTTTCAGCGATGCTGAAACTCGCTGCCAAAAGTGTACAAGGATGTACACTTTTGGCAAGGCAACGAAGTAGATGTACCGGCTATTTCAAAAGGTATCTGATGCGTTTAACTTTGAAGTTCTCGATTATTTCCTTGACAATACCTACAACTAGCCCTTACAATATATAATATAGAATACTTTTTAACATCTTATGAGGAGCTTCGTGATGGGAATTGGAACAGAGAACATAAGAACGATTGCGATTGCAGGGCACGGGCAGTCCGGCAAAACAACACTTATTGAAAATCTTGCGGCAGTAACGGGTACAATTGCACGGGCGGAGCCGGTTGCAGGCGGTAAAACGGTTAGCGACTACACCCCCGAAGAAATAGAGCGAAAAATTTCGATATATTCGGCGCTGGTATCAACAAATTGGAATGATACGGTGATCAATTTCTGGGATACTCCCGGCTCTTCGGACTTTATGGGCGAAGTTATCGCGGCTTTCCGGTCGGCAGAAACGGGTTTAATGGTACTCGATGCAAAATCGGGAGTGCAGATTGAAACCATCAAATACTGGCGAGACCTTGACCGCCGAAATAAACCCCGCTTGGTTTTTGTCAATAAGATGGACGAAGACCGCGCCGACTTTAATCATGCGATGCAGGATGTCAAAACCCAATTCAACGCTGATGTATTTGCCGTTACCTTTCCGATCGGAAAAGGTAACGATCTTGCAGGGATCGTCGATGTCCTGCACGGTGTTGCTTATCAAACAGATTCAAACGGTAAAGAAAAGGAAATACCTATTCCCGATTCGGAAAAAAAGCGATACGAAGAAATGCGCGAGGTACTTGCAGGAGCTGCAGCGGAAGGCGACGAAGATTTATTGGTAAAATTTATCGACGAAGGTGAACTCAGCAGTGACGAAATTGCGAAGGGGCTCACGCTCGCGATGAAGAACAATAGAATTGTGCCGATTTTTGCCGGAGCCGCACAAATGGGACTCGGTTTAACAGCGCTTTTACGCTTTATCACGGAGATTTTACCCTCTCCGGCCGGTTGTTTGGAACGTGCGGTAAAAGGCGAAGAGGAGTGTACCGTCAAAATCGATCCGGAGCCCGCATTCTCCGGCTTTATCGTTAAAACTGCAAACGACCAGTTTTCAGGGCGGCTTTCGTACATCAAAGTTATTACCGGCACGCTCGTGTCGGATGCAGAAGTATATAACATTAACGAACAAAAGAAAGAGCGAGTCGGTAAGTTATATCGCGCTGTTGGAAAGAAACTGACCGAAGTAAAAGAACTTGTAGCCGGAGATGTCGGCGTTGCGGTTAAACTCGCGGCAGCAAAAACCAACGATACCCTTGCCGCCTCTCAAGATTGCCCGCCGTTTGTAAAACTGCGCAATCCCGATCCTATCTATTCAATTGCAGTTGCAGCCGTCGATAAGAAAAATGACGACAAACTCGGCGAGCAGTTACTCCGCGCCTGCGAGGAAGACATGACGCTCTCTTTTGTCTACAACCCTGAAACAAAGCAGAATGTATTTTCCGGCATGGGAGACTTGCATACCTCCATTGTGCTTGACCGCATCAAAAAACAGACAAAGATTGAAGTACAAACCTCCATCCCCCGCATTGCCTATCGTGAAACCATCCGGCAAAAAGCACAGGCGGAATATACGCATAAAAAACAGTCGGGCGGACACGGACAGTTCGGACGGGTCGTCTTGGCAATTGAACCGTTGGAGCGCGGCGCAAAGTACAGCTTTACCAATGCGGTATTCGGCGGTGCGATTTCCAAGGGCTACATTCCCGGTGTTGAAAAGGGTGTAAAAGAAGCAATGGAAAACGGCGTCATGGCGGGCTATCCCGTTGTCGATGTCGGTACGACAGTGTTAGACGGTAAAGAGCATCCGGTAGATTCATCGGAAATGGCCTTTAAGATCGCCGCCCGAAACGCATTTAAAAATGCAATGCGCAATGCAGGTCCCATCCTTCTGGAACCGATTATGAATTTGACGGTCTATGTGGAAACGGCCTACCTCGGCGATATTATGAGTGATCTATCTTCACGCCGCGGACGCATTCTCGGACAGTCTCAACTTGCAAACGGTATTGAAGAAATCCGTGCACAGGTACCGCATAAAGAACTGCTCCGTTACGCTATCGATTTACGGTCGATGACCAGCGGTACCGGCTCTTTCGAAATGTCGTTTGATCATTACGACCCGATATCCGGTAAAATTGCCGATGAAGTAGTTGCCGCTGCCAAGGCATTTATCGAAGAACAAGAGGAGTAATATTTCTAGCTGTAATACTTAAAATTAAGTCATTGATATATAAAAACTTAATTTTAAGTTTGTTGAGGATGTTCTGAAAGATAGAAACTTTTGGGACATCCCCGTTTCCACCATATAAAAAAGTTGGCACATATACACAGAAAGGAGAATATTATGGCAGAAACAACAGCAAGTCCGGAGTATCAAGATCCCCCTAAACAAATTCTTATTCTCGATTTATGTACTAATCTCGGATGGATAGCAGCTAATTTTATTACTTCACCTTTTATCGGCAGTACCGGTAGTTTAAACGGTGTTATCAGGACAAAAGCTTTCATTATCGGTTTAATTCTTGCGTTCATCAATCCTGTTATAAAACAACACCTATTATTTCCGTCGATCATTAATTGGAAGGAAAATCCTCATAAGGCAAAAAAATGCATTACACTCTATGAACAATTATTACTGATATTTCCGGTTCTTATAGCGATTACTGTTCCGTTCTTTATTTCGCTTGAAATGGGTTTGCTGCAAAGCACTGGAATCTTTTTATCCGCGATGTTCAGCACAATCGGTAATATCTTATTAATCGGTGGTTTATTCTGCGCATATACGGTAAGGAGTTTTGAAAAATGGGTTCTATTCGTACCGGTCGATGAGGAAAGCCTTACGCTCTCTATGTTGAAACGAGTAGTATTCGTAAGCATCGCATGTATTGTAGCAATCGTTCTACTCGTCCTTTCACCACTTGTACGATATCAACAACATGATACCCATGTTAAGTTGATTACCGCAGCTTTACCTCTTTTTATATATGGCTTATTTTTTTCAGTATTTAATTTGCTAACAATTATACGCTCATTTGGAAGAAGAATATCGCTGATTCAACAAATTGTTAGGAAATTGGCAAACGGAGATTACCGACAAGAGATGCTTACGGCATGGACACGGGATGAAATATCTCTTTTACTATTGGACTTTAATAGATTGCTCTCATTTAATAAGACTTTCTTAAACGAGCTGAATGAAAGTGTTGCCGTTTCAACCCACACAGCGGAAGCGCTTTCTTCTAACATGAAGATAACCTCTAAAGCCGCCGAGAAAATCGGTGAAAGCGTATCTTTTGTGCGGGAGCGTATCAAAGAGCAGTCGAGCGGCGTTTTAGAGATGCAGGAAAACTTGCAGCAAGCGATAGAAAATATCGAAGATCTTGATAACAGTATTGAAACACAATCAACTTCCATCGGTCAAGTGGTTTTTGTTATTGAACGAATGGTTTTCGATATTCAATCGGTTACCCATACGATAGAAAATACCGTCGATT
The DNA here is from genome assembly GCF_024181185.1 of Treponema sp. OMZ 906. Taxonomy (NCBI): domain Bacteria; kingdom Pseudomonadati; phylum Spirochaetota; class Spirochaetia; order Treponematales; family Treponemataceae; genus Treponema; species Treponema sp. OMZ 906. Next base: position 1,352,449 of record NZ_CP051196.1, read on the forward strand.
CGATTAAGCATTTAAATAGCGCAGCCGATGCCGGTAATGCAGCGGTCTCGAACGCCCATACAATTGTGAAAAATATTAGCGATCAATCCGAAGGATTACTGGAAGCAAGTAACGTCATTCAGCATATTGCAAGCCAAACCAATTTACTTGCAATGAATGCTGCTATCGAGGCTGCTCATGCGGGGGATGTTGGTAAGGGGTTTGCAGTTGTCGCCGACGAAATCAGGAAACTTGCCGAGGAATCAAGTACGCAAGGGAAGACTATTACTGCGGTGTTAAAAACACTGAAGGAAAAAATTGAAGCATTGAATTCGGTTGCGGAAGAAACTGCTATTCAGTTTGCAGAAATTATGCGGCAGCTCTCGACGGTTAATAGCGGCAGTAATACCATTATGGAATCGGTAACGAAACAAAATGACGGTAATACGCAAGTGCTTGAATCCGTTAAAGAAGTCAATGCTATAACGGCGCGGGTTAAGGAGAGCTCCTTACAAATACGCTCGGGTAATACGGAAGTCGGTAAAGAGATGGCAAGGTTGGTAGAAATTACTCAAAATATTGATAACACGATCAGCAGTGTAAGCGGTGACACGGAACAGATTAGAAAAGTTATCGATGAGGTAAGCGATAGCAGTGCGCGGAATCGAAAAGCTGCGCAGAATGTCATGAAGTATCTAAATCAGCTTTCGCTGTAATTTTAAAAGATACATAGGGAGTTTCTATTGCACACGCATAATGGAAAATGTGCTTGAGAAGCTCCCCGCTTCATTAGTATAAAAGCAGTCAAATTAACGGAAGAGACTGTTTGCCGATACGTTTATCGCAAAAAAAAGACAAACAGTACGATTATAAAAATACCGAATAGGATAAGGCAGATTCCGAGTAGTACGGCGAGCCCTCTGCCGGCCTCTTCATTGACACGACTCACTCGGGTTTCGGGATCTACAAGAACTCCGAGTCCCCATATCATACACCCGATACCGAAGCTGACCATTTGCAGATCCAATACACCGTCCGGTACTCCCAATATTTTTGTGATTGGTATTTCCAAAAAAGACATAACCACAATCGAAAAAATGTAGATAATCAGTCCCGTAATCTTGAGTCCTGTCCCTATCGTATGTCTTGTGCGTGTGGTTTTTTTCATACTAAAAACTTATTTCCAAAATCCTAATATTTCAAAATCTTCACAGTTAAATGCGGTAATTTTATCCCAATCTCTTTTTAAGATGATATCATCGACTTGTGCCGCTGTATATAATTCATCTAATGACTTGTAATTATATTCTCCGCTTGATTTTTTATCATTACTGCCGCATCTCTGAAAGGAGCAATGGTCTTTGTAGATAATAATCATATACTCTTCGGGGTTATCTGCAAAAAATATGTGTAATTCGGCTTCGCAGTGGTACTCATCTATGCTTTTTAATAATAAGGTTTTAATCTCTTCAAAAGTAAATTCAGCCGCACTGTTTGTTTTTTCAATCCACACAATATTTTCTTTTGAGTTTTCCGCTATTATTTTACATTCTTCTACCGTGTCAAAAAAATAATCACTAACTGTGTTGAATTTTTCATCACAGAAAAACAAATAAAAACCTTGCTCATTTGCATAACTGCAAATTGCAAGATGTTTTATATCGAGAGTTTTCTTTCCGTCATTGCAGTCGACGGTACCAAAATCATCTTTTTTTGTATAGTATTTAACCTTTGCACCGTCTAAATAATTTGGGAACACTTTTTACCCCTATTAACTATATTATGTGTTGTCTATTCAAATCCCATTAAAAGACCATACATTTCGTCTTTTACAGTCTTTGATTTCTCCAAGTCTTTTTCTGAAAGCTTTTGAGCAGTTTTTGAAAGTACATATATGCAGTCGATACAAATTTCAAATGCTCTCATCGGTACAGCTCCATTTTTCTTCCATTGCTTAAATCTTTCATTTAATTTTTCAAAGAATATATTAATAAGTCTTCATCAAAAAATCCGTTTTTCTGTTTAGACACAAACCGAATGTATGTTTCCCTTAATTCCATTCATCATACCATTTGTTTATGCCCTTCTTTTAGCGACGCTTTTTTCATTTTTATTTAAACACACCATAAATAAAAATACCTCCGACAATAGCAAAGAAAATACCGCCTACAAAACCTATTATGCGGGCAACAGGACGGCCAAAATAACGACTTATCTGTCCCATTCCCCATTTACTTTGATAGTGAGCGTCCGGCGCATACAGCCAATCCCAATCTCTGATGGCGCCTATAATGAGGCAAACTCCGAAAACAAAAACCACAACCGCTATTATTTTTCCGAAAATAGCAGGATTATTTTTTATCCATTGCTCAATACGCTCGTCCATAGTTTACCACCTCCTCTTGTCCCATTTTTCTAAAGATTATTGAATAATTTCTAAACCATGTAAATATGCAAATTTGATTAAACTTGCACCGTAAAAGTCTTCAAAATGCAAATCGATGTTTTCTTTTGGAATTTCTTTTAATGAGTTATAAAACGAAATATATTTTTTCTTTAACTTATTTTCTTTGATAACTTTATTAAAGTATCTTTCAGCCGGCTCTTTACCGCCAAAATAGTAGATATAGTAGAGCAAAGCATACCCTTTTAATGAGCCGTTTAAAATTCTTTCGATATTTTTATTTGTATCTTCAAAGTCTGCAAATAAAGGCATAATGTGTTTATGTAATAATCCCGTAATTTGCGTTACGGTATCTTTATAGCTTGCTCCGGCCAACTGCCACCAAGCACCCGTTTTTCTTCCGGCTAAAGAACTAAGCTCTCCGCCGTAAATAATTCCCTCACCGGTTTTTCCTGCTTTTTTCATAGCCTTTGAATAAATGTTGATATGCGGGATAAACTCAACATTAGATTCACAATTGTATTTATTAGCTTGAAAATATATTTCAAAGATAATGTCTTTGTTATTTGCAATTTTTCGTAAAGTCTTTCCTTTACCTAACACTTTAAAGTCAGGGAAATTGCGTGCTATTTCTTGCCATGCTTTTTCGCAAAGTTCTCTTGGTTTCATAACTTCCTCCTAAAAACTCATTTCCAAAATTCTAATATTTCAAAATCTTCACATTTTAGTAAATGGAAACCAAAACATTTTGACCTGCTTGGGCTGCTTCGTTATAAAAATCTTTAAGTCCGGCAAATGCACATTTAAGTTCATCTATAATTTCTTCTTTTTCATCTTCATAATCCCAGATATTCGGATACAGTTTATTTTCTTTACATTTTTGCATACTGAAGTTTTCCAAAAGAGAATCAATATCGGTTTCATTTAATTTTTTCACGATTAATCGTATGTTTTCCTTTTTTGTATATCCGATAAAATCTTCGCATTCTTCGAAAGAATTTACTCCGACAATTGCTTCACTGAGCGGGTTACCCTCTATCGGATCTCCTGCTGAAACACCGGTAAGTACAAAATGTAAAACGTCCCACATTTTATCCATGTCGAATAAAATACAGTCTTCGGATTCTTGCAGTTCTTCCGTAAAATCTGCAATGTCTTTTTCGGTCATAAGTTCTTTTAAGTCCCTATCACTTATGATTTGATAGTTTGCAATCATTCCCATATCAAATTCTCCTTAGCTGTTATCTAAATTATCATTCTTATGAATACTCTTGTCTTTTGTACTCCGTTATTAAGATAGTGTCAATCAAGAAGATTAAGAAATGGAATGCTTGGAGCTGGCACGAACAAAAATTACCCGCATAAATATCAGTAATGACCTAATTATATATGCACCATGTCTTGTGCTATACTCAACAACACCTCTACAATATTACCGGTTTTGATTAGAACAATTACCAAACGCTCGTAAAATCTGAAAATTGAGATACATTTTTTAGAAATATATCGTCATAGTGAACTTTCGTATTTTTGATGCGTATAAATCCAAAGCCTGTATCATCATGAGGATAAGCAATAAATCCTAATTCATCAAAAACAAAAAAACAATGCCCGTCAATTCCTTCATCCATCATCATTAATAAAGAGAACATAGATATAATATCATAATCCGTAGTGAGAAATTTTTTGAATCCTAAAGATAAGCAATTATCATTATCATAAATAGAAGCGCTAATTGTTTCTATATATCCAAAATCAATTAAATACTTTTCTATGTATTTTATGTAATTGTTTATGTTGCTGTTATTTAGATTATATTCTTTTACTTTGAAAATATTAGAAACTATGATTATATTATTTGTATGTTTTCTAAAAAAATGCATAAAATAACCGACTATTTTATTTGCACGAAAAATAGTAAAAGGCTTATTTCTTCTGCAATATCCTTTCCAGCCTTTACTGTCGGTATAAGAATTCAAATTTACCCATTCTTGAATATTAAAATTTGAGTTATCCATTCTCGTGTCCATCTATCTATTTTTATCCCACCAGTTTTTGATAATACTTTTCCAATTGTTTTATATTCCGTGCTCTTTTTAAAGAATCGGCATCATTTTTATCCGTATAGGTCAGCCATTTATTATATAAGTCATATAAAATTTTCTGTCCGATTTCGGTTAAATCGAGATTCGTATATAAGAGTTTTATAATTCTGCCTTCTCTGTCTACAGGATTTTCCTTTATCAGCTTTTTTTTATAGGCAAAATTAAGAAATGTAAGATTTTCTTCATATAGTTTATAAATGGTTTCGGGATAGCCTCTATAACTTTGAAATAAAAATCCTATATCAATGACAACTTCTTTTAGAAAATATAATTCATGAAAGACATAATGTATGATCTTTTCAAGTTTCTCCTTATCTTCAAGATTTGTAACTTCAATAAATTGATAATACTTCCAATTAAATAAATTTACCGTTTTAAAACAAGGCAGTATATTTTCCGTTTTTTCAAAAGTTGGTGCATAAAGGACATAAAACTTTTCCTGATACAGCACTCCGATTCGTTTCCCTGATACAAGTACAATATACTCTTCAAAAATGGATTCCAGTGAAAAATTATTTATTCCCTTGCATTGTTTTTCCATATATTGAGCAAATTTTTTAGTGGTCATTTATTTTCTCTCTCCTAATCAAAACATAAGTCATATCCGGTTTTACTTTATCAAATTATACATGATTTTACGGTATTTTTCCATCCTTTAAAGAGCGTAAGAACAGCTATTCTTATTATAGAAAAACCAGCTTAAAAATGATATAATATAAACAATATTTAATTGGTGAAGGGCTTGTACATGGCAAAAGAAACAAATACTTTAAAAGAAGACATAAAATGGCACGATACGAACTTGGCGCAATTTACGAAATAGATGCAGGCGAAAAATCCTATTATGCCCGCCTTTTAAATTGCGATTTATATGGAGTATTCGCCCCCCTTTCCGGTGAAATATCCGAAGAAGCATTTGAAAATACACCATATCGCCTGTATATTTCTACCGGTAGCTATGCAGTAAAACGAGGCTTTTGGAAAAAGCTTTTTCCTTCGCCCGATAAAACGGATATTGAACGCTGGAGCCGCCCTCTGCATTTAGTTGTATTTACACCTTGGGACATTGAGGGGGCACTCAACCGTCGAACTTCATTTGACAAATACGGCCATACTGAAATACTTGATGAAAAAACATATATTCAATGCCTTAAACAGGGCTTTATTTCAATCATTCAACCTATGTACGAAAAAATCTCTCAGTTCCTCAATAATTATTACGATGATTGGCCTGCAAGTGAAATTTACAGCGACGTTCTAACAGGAATCGGCGCGGCAGAATATCAACAAAAACAAATGAGCAATTTAAAGAAATTGGGATTTGATATTTATGAATATCAGCATAAGAGGGGCTAGGTAAAAACCATGGTAAAAGCATATCCGTTAATATTGGAAAATACGACCTTTGTAAGCCATTGTATAGTCGGAATATATCCGCTAAAAGATAAAATAGCGGTTGTTCACTGTGCTTTCAATCATGCCGATAAAGAAAAAAATAGTGCAGAAAAGTGCATACGGACTTATATCCTGCTCGATGTTTTTTCTAAAGATTTTACCGAGCATACTAAGAGCCATCTTATATATCATCAAGAAGAAATTGTCTATCAAAGAGATGCGGCTTGTTATATAAAAGATGGTAGATTCTTATTGAATACTAGAAAGTATAAAGGTCTTGATTCTTCAATATCAAAGCTGATAGAAATATCCGATACTAATCTCGTTGAACTTGGAAAATCACCTGAACCTATTGATAAAATATATAATGACGGTAAAACATATTACTTTGATGAATCTGAAATATATATGTTTTCACAATATATAATGGCATGTAAAAATAGTAAATCAAAAGAAATAATATGGAAGCTGAAATTAGGTTCATATCTTTATACTGAAGTAAAAGAAGAAAATGGTGTGTTATATTTTGGAACCGCCGGGCACGGAGGGAAGTTTTTTGCCGTGAATATAGATAACGGCAGTCTCCTTTATAGTTATAAAACAGGCGGAACTGAAAACTTTATACAGTATAAGGATTACATCTTGCTTGCCGATATAAAAAACAAGCCAATATTGTTAAATAAAAAAAACGGTACGGAATTTAAAAAAATAGATTTTAATAATTTTCAAATTACAGCAGATCAACAAATGATTGTAATTGATGATACTTTGTACACAATAGCTTTTAATGATAATACAGTTTATGCGGTATGCACTGATTTAGTATAATTAATATAAGGAGAAATAAAATGCTTACATTGAAAGAATTAATTAAAAATCAAAAAAATTTTAATGAAAGCTTCTTTGTGGAAGTTTCGAGTAAACTATGGAAAATTGGAGAAATAGAAGAAATTAAAAATCAAACCGATGAGGATTTATTCCTTTTTCATATTGCCGTTAACATCATCGGAAATTGGAAGGGAGATGGTTGGTGGGAATTTATCTGTAATTATCCGCAGCTTATCCGTTATGTTCCTGACACATTGGCAGCATTAAAATTATCCGATATGAAAACAGCTTTTGAAAACGTGATAAAACGTTTCCCTGAAAATACGGTTTTTGAATATTCGAGCACCTATGTAGATACGGTCAATTTTCTTCAAAATGTCAGATTCAAAATAAGCGATACATATTTAAATTCGATTCCTGCAGATAAGAGAAAAGAAATGTCCGAGGCTTTGCATAAAAGCATTGATGCTCTTGAATCCTTGACGGATAAACGCTGGGCTTATAATGCAAAAGATGACGGTTGGTCGGATGTAATTGATTTTATCGGAGAAAAGAAATAACGGAGAAAATGATAATGCACTATATCGGAGAATTAACAACAGACGGTTACGGAATGGCTATTATTCCTATTGATTTGCTTACGGAATATCTTGCTTCAAAAAAATGCAGGGCAAAGAAGCTTTTGAGCTATCTGCAAAAGAACTTCGAGCTTTTTCTGGAGCTTGTAGAAAAAGGCAAGCTTGTCCCATTTTATCGTATCAATTCTTTTGAATATCATATATTCGCCTCTATAAATGAAGAAACTGTCATACCTAAAGGATTTAAAGAAGTATGCAAGTTTGAAAAATTTTATCTTGAAGTGGGCGATTTAAATAAAATATGTTTTTCCTGCTTCGATGATTTGGACTATGATTTTGAAAATATCAAAAAAAATATTACAGATCACACGGAATATATTAAAACCGGTCCGAAAGAAATTATGGAGCCGTATAATTATCGTTTAGATTTTGATATACCCAAAGGAAAATATGAATTCGATCTTATAGGCTTGGAAAAAATAGAGAAAACTGAAAGAGAAAGCAAGAATTATGGTTATGCTTTTGTGTTCAAAAAGAATGAAAATGCCGTAAATAATAATTTGACAAAATGTGATAATGAAGATGATACTTATAAATTTAATGTACCGAAAAAAATACATGAATTATTTGAAGATTAAAAGAGAGGTGCTTAACACTTCGAGAAATAGGTAAACAAGGAATTAGTTATGATAACAATCGGAAATATCGGAAGATTTGAATCTATACCGCAAATTTTAAATGATGTACTAAATGAAAATATTTCTGCATTGGAAGAACATCTATTAAATGGGTGGAAGCTTAATAAAGCAATCAGAGTCGGCAAATACACCGAACTCTCTCCTTTGGATTTTGCATTGATAATGGAAAAATTTCAATCTATAAAATGGCTGACGGAAAAAGGAGCAGACCTCAATGTAAAGGAGCATCCAAGTTTTCTTCTCGCAGTGAGATATTGTAATGAAGAGGTAATAAGGTTTCTTATTTCCCATGGTGCAAAGATAGATGTAGCGAACAACGTAGGTTCGGAAGCTTTTTTAGAGGCGTACTATGGTAAACGCTTTGACAATTTTTCGATTATACAAGAGCTTGGGCATACCGCAGCTCAATACGGCGGACAGCTCTTGCGCCACGCGGTTTCTGACCGTAATTATAAAGTTTTAGAATTTCTAATTGAACATGGAGCAGATATTAATTACAATAAGTCCGACATGGTATATTCCAATAAATCAACTCCATTGTGTGTAGCTGCAAGATATGTTGATTTGGAAATGTGTACATTTTTAGTAAAGCATGGAGCGGACATTACGACCGCCGAAAAAGATGGAATGCGTCCATATAGCATAGCTTTGGAAAAAGGCGATGAGGAAATGGCGGAGTATTTTAAATCATTAGAGCCTCCCGAGTTTCATCAAACGCAAAATAAATTGGATGAATTAAAATCGTATAAATTGCCAAAGAAAATAATTGAATTTTTAAATAGTGAAAACCTACACTTTGATTTAGCGGATTCCGACTTTGTGTATCTTGAGTTCTTCAAACTGATTGATACTATTCCATTTAAATTCGGCAAACAAAAATTATTAAGACTTTCCCGCTCTCTCGGCGATTACAGTCATATTTATATTGTATGGAATCCGAAAACAAAAAAGATTGCAAGCTATGATATGGAGCATGAAGAGCTCATCGATTTGGCAAGCTTTGATGATTTTATAGAGAATATGACAAAGTATATGAACCGGATTTTTGAATAATAACTGATAATGAGAAAAAAGCTTAATGAATATAAAATGCATAGACAGATATTTCTATAATATAGATGAGGAGATGATAGATTGGGAAGATTAATTTTTATTTTACTGCTTTCCGTTTCAGGACTTATTTTTTTAGCGGTTATCTTCGGAATGTATATTTATATGAAACGAACCGTATCGGGCGGAAAATCATTGATGGAAGAACCGGTAAACGAACAGACCGATACTACAAAAATGGAGCTCAGTGAGTTTTTAGTATATGCATCTTCGATACTTGGGGCAATATTATTTGCCTTACAGGTGATAAAAAAGGGAGGCTCAGGATTTTCTAATTTGGCAACAGCTATTGTCTTGCCTCCGGTTATGGCTCTCTTTAATGCACGAAAGCGTACCGGAAGAAGTATTTTTGTGTTTGTGGCTGTCGCAATATTTTCACTTTATACGTTTCTGGTATATATCATAATCAGCGTTCCGGTGAAGGCTCCGGTTTTTACGATTAACAACACAAAGATTAAGATGGCACATACAACTGTTGCCGATATAGCCGCGGACGGATTCGATATTTATGTAAAACAGGATAATCCTTCCGGCAGAGATTATAAAAAACTGCTTTCTTGCGGTGCTTTTAAAAAATATCCCGTTGATCGGAGTATTCTCGTTGAAAAAGGATTCCGAAGAAATAATACTGCTATACCTTATGCTCATTATCTTCTTGTAAAAGACGGCTTTGTGATCGGGAGCATCGGTCTTTACGGTCATAAAAAGAAAGATACGGTATTAGAGGATTGTAAAATCATTCATTTAAAACTTGATGAATACTGCATTTCCGATGCAAGAGCAAATTCAATTCGTTATTGTCTTGATGATGTTGAGCTGCTCGTTCCATTGCAACAAGAAACATTGCAAAAAACATTCGATAAAAAACTATGGTTAGCACCGCCGAGAAATACGAGAGACATAACCCAGCTGCACTACGGCATTAAATGGTCAACCGGAAGCGATCATCTCTTTTGGAATGAATACTTTGCTTATATTCATTTTAATGAAAGCAATGACATGACCGGTTTTGAGATTTCAACCGAAATAGCACGTGATTGGAATGAATAAGAGAGCTCAGTCGTCATAATCCCCCTACACAAAGCCGCGCCGTATTTTTTTCTTGCAGTATGATAAGCGATTCGAAAGATGCAAAAATTACAACCTGCATGCCAAGCGTAATCCGAGACTACCTGCATGAAAATCGGGAGTATAAAAGAGCCTGATCGGCAGCGCTGCGGTATATATATCGATATCTATACCGCCGATCCGGTAGGACGGCAAGCTGACCATATGTGCAGGGTTTACGTCGTATTCTCCGTATCCGAGGGTACCGTCCGTTACGGCAGGAATGGTGATCATCGTAAACGATACGCCGTTTACCGTATACGTCTTACCGGTAGGCAGTATGTCTGCATTTTCGGCATTTACACCGGCACTGCCGCCTGTCATTGCAATAAGCACCGCTCCTAAAAATAATGTTTTATTCAATTTTCTTTCCTCCAAATATATTTATATTTCGGTTTTATAATACTGCTTTACCACAGTCTCCTTTCCCAAAATTACCTTCAACATTTTGTAGAATATTCTACATTTTTATTGTATCACTCCAAACTTCATAGAGCAATTAAAATAGAGTGATTAAAATAGAGCAATTTTGATAACGCACATTGTCTTAAGATGATAACATGTTAAGATAATGTGCGTTTTTATATCCGTTAGAGCAGTTAGCAAGGGCGTTTTTACCAAAGATACATGGTCTTTTTTATTTTTCATGAAAAGTAACTTTATGCAAGGAAGGGAATCTGTTTGTAAAATTGAAAACTGATGGCATAGTTGAATCGCTTCAATCTCTACAAGGGTTGTTTTTGATGATTTGATGATTCTCTGTTGTTAGACTGTTATAGAGTCGGTTTGGAACTTTTTAAGTTTCTGAAATGCTCTATTTTTTTGAACAAAATATTGAGTTTCAGCATTACAAATTAAAAATAGGATACATCATATCATCCTACTAAGTTATCTATCATTGTAGTTACAACAATGATAGATAACATCTATGAGCCAAGTATGATGCAAGAGACTGTGAGAGAATAATTTATAAAAGCTCTTGACAAAATAACAGATAAAAGATATTATAAAAAACCGAACGGTCGGAATTTAATAAGAAGGTGTATCAGCTATGGCGAAAGAATATAATGCAAAGGCTACCATTGAGGCTATTTTATCCGTATCAGCGAAGCTGTTTTTACAAAAGGGATTCGATAAGACCAGCATGATGGATATTGCAACAGCTGCCGGAATATCCAAGGGGGCTATTTATCATCATTTTAAATCGAAGGATGAAATTATCAAATCTGTTATGGAGAAGCAGGAGCAAAGTGTAAAGGGTACAATAGAAAACTTTATGGAAGAGACCCGGTTTTTGAGTGGAAAAGAACAGTTGCAACTTATTTTGGAGAAAAATATCGAGAATCAGGAAGCACATTATTTAGATGATGCAATGAGTGTACGCATGAAAAGTGCAGAGTTTGTCCTATCCTACATGCAATCTTGTGTCAATAAGGATTCTAACTTTGTTTCAAAAATTATTAAGAAAGGAATACAAGATGGCTCTATCGTTACAGATTTTCCGGATGAATGTGCGGAAGTTTTTATGCTATTGCTCAATGTGTGGTGTGATCCGGCTGTTTTTGATTGTGATGGTGAGAAGTTATCCTCGAGACTCGGATTTTTACAATATATGATGAAGTCGATAGGCATCGATGTATTCAGTGATGAACTTATTGAAAAATCGTTGGAGCTATTGCAAAAATTATATCCAAAGGAGGATAAGACCGATGAATCATCATTTCATTATAGAAACAAATAACCTTACAAAAACTTTTGGCGGTAAGGAAGTAATTAAAGGTTGTAATATGCATGTAGAAAAAGGTACGATTTATGGTTTTTTAGGTGCGAACGGAGCGGGGAAAACAACGGTATTCAAACTTCTCTCAGGACTTCTTACACCGACTATGGGAAAATTACAAATGTTTGGAATAGATAATCTTTCAACACCGAGTGATATGTTATCACAGATTGGTACTTTGATAGAAACTCCCATTTTTTATGAACATTTGTCGGCAGCAGAAAATTTGCGTATGCATCTTGCCTACATGGGCAAGGAAGGTGGGAATGTAGAGGATGTCTTGTCAAAAGTCGGATTAAAGGATATTGGTGTTCAGCCGGTATCTACTTTTTCCTTGGGAATGCGTCAGCGTTTAGCGATTGCAAGAGCAATTATCCATAAACCACAACTATTGATTCTGGATGAGCCGATTAACGGACTGGATCCTATGGGAATTAAGGAAATGAGGGACTTATTTTTGTACCTTGCAAAAACAGAGGGTATGACATTACTGATTTCCAGTCATATTTTGACAGAAATAGAGCATATTGCGGATACAATAGGGGTCATTGTCAACGGAACGATAGTGAGAGAGGTCTCGATGGATAAGGTGAAGGTAGAGTATCCATCAGGTCTGGAAGAGTATTTTATGGATATTATGATAGGGAGAAAAGAAAATGAAAACGCTGATTAGATTGGAATTAAAAAAGAATAACATCAACACTTATATCTTAGCGGATATTATCATAGCGATTACGATGATTGGTTTCCTTTTTCTTTTTGCATATGCCCCTTTGATAGAGCCGAATGATAAAGACATGGCAATTTTTGCAGGATATGATAATCTTATTTCTCTATTTTGTGTTTTTAACATGGCAGTATTTTGTGTGATGTCTGCAGTGATGTATTGCAGGTTTGTTATTGAAGATTATTCGGGTAAGCGACCTATTTTACTTTTTTCCTATCCGGTCAGTCGAAAAAAGGTTGTGTTATCCAAACTTTTGATTGTGTGTGGATTTACGATTATATCAATGGTTATCTGTAACTTTATTGTTTTTTTGATATTCGGTATCACTGAAAATTTCATTCATCTTGTAGGAAACAACTTTACAGTTTCTATTATCTTGAACATTGTTGAAAATACCATATTGATGTCAGCGATAGCTGCAACTATCGGAGTGATAGCAGTAGGAATCGGATTTATCAAAAAATCAGTGCCGACAACTATTATTTCTGCAGTTCTCCTTGCTTCGTTAATGTGTAATATTGTGGTAAATGCAAACCCTAATCGAGCAGCGATGTATGTGTTAGCAGCGGCAATGGTAATGATTGGTATCTTGTGTTCGATATTTTTGATGAAAAAAATAAATAAGATGGAGATTTTATAATGGAACAAAAAATAGAAGGAACAGTGGACAATTTTCTTGATAGAATGGCATCAGAATTATATTTGGGAAGTGTATGGTTTGGATTGTTGCTAATCCTTGTTGGAGCAGTGTTGTTATTCAAAAAAAGAAATTCAAACAATAACAAATTTGTTTGTTATGCTTGTATGGTAATAGGATTTCTCGCTATTGTAAGTGGACTGATGCAGATGTAATCCACTGAAAAAGGGGTTCTTGAATGCGTATCGGCTCTACATGAGACCAGACTATTTACGCTACAAGACAGGATAAAAGTATGTATATCAAAAATCGAAATTCCTATGCTTACAGTACGAGAAAATACTGAGAGAAGACGAATAGGGTAGTATAAGATGTTGAGAATACGAACAACAGGTTCTTCCAAAATCAACCATGCGGTTTATAATCTATCTTCTATTTTATATTATAGCTTTAACACTGCGATAAGTTCTTCCCCATCCGTATCTCCTGTTTCAACAAAACCGAATGAGCTATATAGTTTACGCGCAACTTGATTTTCAGGTTCATAAGACAACCAACAACATTCAGCTTTTCCGCAAGGAAAAGTCTTAACAAAATCTAGAGCCAATTTAACTACTTCTTTTCCAAATCCATTGTTTTGATACGCTTTATCAATCATCAGCCGCCAAAGATTATAATTCCCTTTTGCTATTTTAGGTGCATCAATCCAATAGTCATGAACATCAAAACCGATCATCAAAAATCCGACCGGTGTTTCATTGTCATATATCCCGAATGGAAATGCATAACCATTTGCGGTGATTGTAATATAGGCTTCAATGATACTTATATCGTTGGCAGCAACAAAGCTTTTCTGTGTTTCCGATACCTGCAGTTTCAGAATATCCCAAATGTTTTTCCCGTTTACTTTTTCCAAATGAAGCATAATATATCCTTTATGACTTAAATTTATTCTGCAATATTAATTCCTTTCTTGATAAGTTTTTTCTTTGCTTTTTCGGAAATATAAATAGCGGTACCGCTAATAAGTTTTAAGTTTGGAAACTGTGCCAACTCTTCATCGGAAATAGACTTAATATCAAATAAATTATCTTCGCCATCCCATTGCGGAATAAGCTGCATATTAATTTCATTTCCGCCATCAAGAAACAGCTGTGTTACCTTTGGGGCTAATTCAGCAGGAATTTCCAATTGCTGAAACCAGCTTTTTACTTCAGGTATCATTTTATCGTAGTAATCATCGGGATCTATTTCTTTTTTTGCATAATCATTACAAAAATCATATACATCAAATTTCGGTTTAAGCAGTTCTTGTTTGTACATCAGCTCTTGGATAACAGCAAGTTTAAAATTGAAGTTTGTAAATGTCAGTACTTCACCTTTCACCTTTGGCAGCGCCCATTTACCGCTCGACACCCTCGGCGGTTTATACCAAAAACTTATATCCCGTATAGGTTCAGGTTCGGCACATACCAAATCGGCTATCTCATCGGTTTTTGATTTTCTCAAACGCTCCTGAAAAGATAGTGCGCCCAGAACCGAGTTTAATTTGCTCGACAATGAGCAATTTATTTTCCAGTTTTCCACTTTCATTTCTAAAAATATATAAGCTTCTCTCAATGTTTTTTGAGGTATAGCTTCCAAAATAGTTTTACCGTTTATCGTAAAAATGCCGGGAAACACCTGCGTTGGATTTACATCGAAAAACGAAAATTTTACTTTTTTCTCCCATTCCCTATCTTCACATATTCTTATGTCTAGTTCGCTGATACGTCCTTTGGAAACAAAACTCTTTATTCCTATATTATCCCAGATATATATTTCCTCTAAATCATCTTTACTTACTGTTCCATCAGGCGGCTTACGCAATACTTTTCTATATTCACCGAATTTCTCCGCAAGAATATCTATTGATAGGTTTTCAATAAACTCATCATTAATATACAAACCGTTTTTAGTTAAATTTATATGAAGTTTCTGTTGCGGCATAGCCGGCTGTTTATCCTGTTTATTTGATTCCCTGTTTTTTATAATACTCATTTTATAACTCCTTTTCCTTCATTACAGCATGTTCACAATTTCAATCGTATTCTCAGATTGAAGCAGGCTGAACAGTCGTTTATAAGCACTTATGATTTTTTCTCTATTTTCTTTATCTGACAAACCTAAAATATAGCAATCGCTATTTGTGTCGATAAGATATAATACCTTGTCACTCATCGAAGCAAGTCTACGGAAAACTTCCGGCGGTTCAAATTCCGTATCTTTATCCAAGCGAAGCATATTCGATTTTGTCTTTTTTGCTAATAGATTGTAACCGTATACAATATCTCCCACATCCGCCTTCCAATCGAACATTGCCAAATAGTTCAAATCTATAAAATCGTTTATCAAAGAGACACAAATATCTTCTTGCTCCAATGCTGTATGGTATATTTTCTTGGCTTTTTGCGGAGATATGCCGAGTAATTTGCAAAGCGATAAAAAAGTTTGTTCCGTATCGGCAGGTAAGCTTTTGTTCCGGCAAGCAAGTTTTTCTTTTGCTTCCCAAATACGTCTGTCTTCTTCTTCAAGTATTTTTATTTGCAGTTGTCCGTATTGTGTTAAAGCCGTTTTTATATTCTCAATGATTTTTTTATCAAAAACAGGGTTGTTCTTTCCTATAAAATTGAACCACTCTTGTCCCTTCTTGCCTGTGATGTCATAATCATAAGAAACAATTTCACAACACTCTCCGATTCTCACAACGGCAAAGATTTCATCTTCACAATAATCAACCATACAGATACTTTCGGGTATAAATGCTCTATGGCCGCCATTTTCGTAAAAGCGATTGGTGTATTTTGAGCTTTTGAGTGAAATACAATCAAAAATATTTTGTTCTTTAATTTTGCTCTCTATCATTTCTTGAGCCTGACTCGAGAACCTTGCGTTGTTTTCCAATATCTGTCGAAAGAGTTGTATATCAAATGCCGACCCGCCTATGAGTTTTTCGTCTTTGTAGTACACCCACGATACAGTTCGGCCGATATTTTTTCCATTCATATCCCACTCCTTTTTTTTATTTATTTCAATTAAGCAATAATCATTTTACATTTTATGAAAAGCTCTCTCAGCGGCGTAATGCAGTTTTTTCGACAGGTTCTCGAATTCCAAAGACCAAATCGATTCATCGTATTTCCATTCAAACGGTGTTTTGTAATTTTCCCAAATTATACAAGCCTGCTCATTTACCTCTTCAATGAGCTCCGTAATCTTCAAAGCCTTACCTGCCTCGCTCATCATCAACTGCCAGTTGTCCAAATCGGCAGGGGCTTCGGTATGGATGGATTTCTCTCGCGGAAGATAATACACAAAATCGCTTGTATCAAAAGGGAACAGGGTATGGCATAGCGCAGTAGTGTAAACTTTTTGAGCTAATACGGTAGGCAGCTGCTCGTCGGAATAACCGAAGGTGGAAATATATAAAAAGCCGCGCAAAATGCCCGCTAAATTTCTACAAACGGGAGCAAAAGCATAATTTGAAACCTTAGTTGTTATGGCTCCGTTTCGTATAAAACTGATGGCACTGTCTATCTCTTTTCTTCTTAGATTTACATACTTTATCTTTTTAAACCGCCAAGAGTACATCAGTTCCAAAGAATTGTCGATGACGCGCAAATGCTTGTCTCTTTTTTCCTCTGCCGTACCGTTTAGCTCGGCAATCCTCGTAACAGCCTGCCTCCAAAACGGAATTAATGTTTTTACCCATTCGAAATACTGCAAAAAGAGGTCATTGGGTTTTTCTTTTTCAAAAGCAGTTCTTATTTCTGTAAGTTTTATCATGGTTTTTATCTCATTGTTTCTTTGATGGTTCAAGCCCGAATCCTAAGTATACTTAATCCTTTCAACCGAGCTTCTTCATCAACTAATCCTCTTCCTTTCATATTCTATTGTATCATTTTTCCTTATCGTTTTTAAGAGGGGCGATGAAAATCTGACAGTAGAAAAAACACCTTAAAAAGGGTAGAATAGTGTCAAATATGTAATGAAATGAGAATTGTGCGTGGAATGTAGGTTATGGAAATGTTGATTATCGATATTTAAGGAATGACTTATCAATCGATAAGCCGGAACGTTCTGCCAGTGCATTATTTTCACAAAAGAGATACAACAAAGAAATACGGAAGAGGAACGATATGAAGTATATGGATTGGGATAATATGCATACAAGATTGGAGGCGCTATATATTTTGGATAATGCTTTGACTGACCCGTCGGAAGACGACTTGCGATTAGTAAGAAAGAAGAAACTCGACTCGAATCTCAAATATGTTATTGATAACGGAGCAGGAGATTCGTTATCTGTAATCTTTACGGAAACAGTGGTGTTGGTAAAAGGCTTTGCGCATGAAAACAGTCTGAACCAATTTGCTGCCGACGAATGGAATCAAAGTATTATAGACAAGATGTACGAAGGGCTTGACGAGAAATTGATGAATCTTTTTTCAGTAGACGAAAGGGCGGAAACGACATTTTTCATTTGGTATGATGGGGAAGTTCACCAAAATCAAACAGATAAACATGATGGAGGTTATTGGCTATTGGGATATGCTTTCGATGCGTATGAAAGATTTCAGGAATTTGTTACAGAATATTACTCTATAAAATTCGATGATAATTTGTTGAGAAAACTATATACGGATTCCGTTTTATCAGATTTTGAATTATCGGAATTGATTGCAGGATGAATAGATGTATTTTACGAATCGTTCAGAGAAATGAGAGGAGGAGCTGAAAATGTCTGTAATCAATTGGTATTATCGTGTGATAAAACGACGGATGATATTGTGAAATGGTTACAAGGAATTTTCAAATAAATCAGCATTGAATGACATATGCTATCAGTGAAAGGGAGATAACAAATGCTAAAGATCGGAGAAAATCATACGTTTGAAGATGACTGGAGTGGAAGACAGAGCTGTCTGATGTATTTAAAAGAAGATGGATCTGCATCATGGTCAGTGGATGTCGGATTTGCTAAAGGTAATTTTAGGGGCGAAACAATAGCACCTTCTATTTGCATAAATTGGATAGGTACAAACAAAAACTCAGCAGCAGAATTAATTGGAGAATCCTTTTCTGTAATGACAATAGAAGAAAGCGATGACAGAGAAGATTCATTTTACATTTATGAACACGAACCGATGGTTTCATACAAATTAAAAATTCTTGAAATAAGGAATAGCAAGGCTCATATCCAATGCAGCGGAATATTAATAGTGGATGGATATACTGAACCCTATGAACAGGAAAAATTTGAAATCGATAGTTGGATACCTGTTATTGAATCGGTTAATGACTGGGAAAAATTCGGATTATAGGAAAAGTTAGGCGAGCGGAGGAACTATGAACGAGATTGAGAAATATAGAATATTGAGTGCAGGAAAAGCCTTTGGTCACCGTGCAAAAATTGCTTTGGTGTTGCTTGATAGCCGCACAGCCTATGAAGAACTTAAAGAGGAAGCGGCACAAACTTCAGTTGCCGGAAGTTATGGTTGTACCGGAGGTTTTCCATCCGAAATACTTGAAAGAATAATAACAGAATTGATATGCCGCGATACCCGCAACACCTGGTATTTGCCTGACAATGTAAAATTTTGGGACAGGCGTTTCGGCAGTCTATTTGAGACCAAGTTTTTTTGCTATGATGATGATGTAGAAACGTGGAGTAAGATACTTTACAAATTCTTTGTAAAGCTCAAGTGGATGCCGAAAAGAGAAGATTATACTTCAACAAAAAGCTATAATAACGTTTGGGGATATTTTGCAGAACTTTTAGCGGTTGTGAAACAAAATAATCATCCCGAATTTGATAAGTATTATGAAATTGCAATCAAAAACGGAATGAATGCAGTGATTTTGGAAAGAAAGTTAAAAGAACTGTCTGAAATAAAACAGTCCTTTATCGAGTTTAAAACAATTTGAACTAAAAAACGAATTTGATGAATGATGGATTAGTCGCATTTATAGTAGTGAACTGACTGTTATGTGAATATGGGAGAATAATTATGAATTACTATAATTGGAATGCAAAATGGGCAGGAAACTCTATTACAGAGTTAAAAGATTATACAGGAGAAGAAATTTTAAAGTTATATTGCTACGGATTATCTGAAGAAAAATATCCTTTAAAAAAAGACAGAGATAACATTTTAAAAAGCTGGATAGATTATTTTAACAATACAAAAACAAACATTAAAAAGCTTTTAGTAACAGGTATTGTAAATCAGAAGTTATTGGAAGCGATATGTAATCAAACGTCACTTGAAGAACTCGTTATATTTCAGGGTAATTTCTCGGACATACAGTGTATTACAAAATTAAAAAACTTAAAGACTCTTTCAATATATGCTTCATCAAGAGTAAAAAGTTTGCAGCCCATAGGCGAAATAAAAAATTTAGAAGTACTTATATTATCTAACTTCACCGGCGTAACGGATTATTCTCCGTTGGGAAAATTAAAGGATCTTAAACAGCTGGGAATTCATAGTTCTATGGGAAATATAATTAAAGTAGATTCTTTTGATTTTTTAAAAAGTTTGAAGAATATTAAAAATCTTCATACAACGGGATTTAGGCTATTGAATGGAGATTATTCGCCTGTTTTAGAACTTGAAAAATTAGAATTCCTATCTGTTAATATGCCTGCTTATGATTACAAAATATGGAATGATAGGTTTGCAGAAAAGTTTAAAGATATTCCACAAAATGACCATGTTCGTTAGTTTGTATTTATATAATTTTAAAACCGAGATGATAATGATTACTGAATGGATAGAAAGAATAAAGCGAAAACATAATTGTAAAGCACATTTTGGAAATGATAGTTTTCAAATGAAAGACTGTATCGTAGCTCCAGTCCACCTGATTCCGGAGGAGATTTATGATAATCAAGAGTTTGACTTCTATGTCAAAACAAAATATGATGTTTACCTGCTCCGTATTATAAATAATGAATCTAAGTGCGGTATTATTTATCCGGCAAAACTGAGTGGTATTATATATATCGTAAGCAATTTACCTATTAGCAAAAAGAATATAACCGAATCTATTCAAAAAACATTAAATCGATTAGAGGAATATGGTTTTCCAAATTTAAAGAACTCAAAATGCAAAATCGCATTTCAAATGGAGTAATAAATTGAGCACTTACACAATGAAAGAAAAAACTTTGGTTACTCTTAAAGATGAAATATCTTTTGAATATCCGTTTTCTGATGACATGCCTATGGTTTACTTAGGCGAGATAGCTAATATGCCGGAACATGGAATTTTTATAGGTCAATCCGGAAAATGTTATTTTGGGTATCATATTTCAAATTTTAGAGAATTAAGTGAAGATGAGATATAAAATATTAAGACAGAAAATATTTGGAGAAGTTTACAATGAATAATCAGATGGATTTTGTACTGCCTACTTTATATGATAAATTTTTATTAGAAATAGGAGAGGATGGAGAATTTACAATAGAGGATACCGGTATCATTTTATATTCAAAGGCGGATTTGGTAGAAAGAAATACTACTTATCAGATAGAAGAATGGGAGCCGGATTTTTTTATGATTGGACAGGGCGGTGACTTGGCTTTCTTTATAAAAAAAGATTCTGATGATACTATTTATATGAATGATTTGGGAGCTTTGGGGTCGATTGAAATGAAGCGTGTAGCCTCAGATGTATATGAGTTTGTCAAACATTCAGGTGAGGGGATTGATTGGAGGACTTAATGGAATTAATTGAATACATGCGGCTAAGAAATAAAATGACACAAAAAGAATGGGAAGACTCTTTTGAGAAAAAGGAACGAGAGATTATTGTTCTAAGACACGAAGGCGGCGGCGGAAGTTTGAGAAACGGTTTTTGGGACTGGGCTGCTTATTTCTTAGCTTATGTGGACTGTGAAACAGGTGAACTGCATAAAGAAGAAGGGCGTATAGTATTTCCTGTCACAGATAAAGAAAATTTGCCATATCAATTTGAAGACGAAACCATTTACAAATTAAAGGTGCGTGCAAAGCTTCCTGAGGAAGTTCCAAACGGTGTATTGCCGATAAAAAACCATTTTTTAGTTGTGGAAGTTCTTGAA
Source organism: Treponema sp. OMZ 906 (assembly GCF_024181185.1). Taxonomy (NCBI): domain Bacteria; kingdom Pseudomonadati; phylum Spirochaetota; class Spirochaetia; order Treponematales; family Treponemataceae; genus Treponema; species Treponema sp. OMZ 906. The sequence goes on from NZ_CP051196.1 coordinate 1,373,926, forward strand.
AAAGACGTAGCTTGTCCGGAACTTGAAGAAATACTTGCAGAGTATAGAAAGCCGATAATTTTGCAAGATGATGTATTGGGTGAACTGACTTATGATAAGCAAATTAAAAGTTTTGAGGGAAATATAGCTTGGCTTGGTGACAAGGTACATATATCCTTATATGTAGATAAGGATAATAAATCAGGAATAACAAAGGCTAAAAAAGCTCTGAAAACAATGGTGTCAGAACAGGAAAAATGGGATGCAGACCTGCGCAGTTTTGCTGCCCAAAAGCTTACAAAACTTGCCTGTGAATGGGCAGAATCTGATGAAGAAGCTGCTGAAATTACAGAAGAAAGTTTTGCAAAAAGAATTAGTCTAAGTTTGATTTGGATGACATCGGGAGGTTCATTTTCTGCTTATTTTGATGATGATGACCTTTTCTTTGGACATAGCATAACGGTTTGCGGCAGCCCTAAGAAGGGGATTGTGTCGGCTGATATTGAGGGATGAAACATATACTGATATTTATGGTAATGAAAGGAAAAAATGGAAAAACAAGCTGTTATTAATCAATGGTTGCATGAGCAGGAAATAGCTCATATTAAAGGTTGGGATTTCTCACACATTAGAGGAAGATATAAAGAAGAGGATGATCTTCCATGGGATTTCGAAAACATTATAAAATCCTATTTAAATGATACAGATTATTTATTGGACATGGAAACAGGAGGCGGCGAATTTCTTTTGTCTTTTATGGCAAACGCTAAACATACTGCTGCGATTGAAGGATATGAACCAAACATCAAAATATGTGAGGGCAGACTTCTTCCTTTAGGAATAGATTTTAAAGCATGTGACGGAGGCGATATTCTTCCTTTTGAAGATAATTACTTTGACATTATTACTAACAGACATGGTAAATATAATATAAAAGAGATTAAAAGAACTCTTAAAAGCGGAGGAGTATTTCTTACGCAGCAAGTCGGTGCAGAAAATGACAGGGAACTTGTAGAGCTTTTGATAGGTGATGTTGAAATTCCGTTTCCGGAAGCTTATTTAAATATTGCAAGACAGGAATTTGCTGATAACGGATTTGACATTGTGGAAGAAGATGAAGTCTACAGACCGATAGAGTTTTATGATGTAGGTGCACTGGTTTGGTTTGCCAGAATTATTGATTGGGAATTTCCCGGATTTGAAGTGGAGAAATATCAGGATAATCTTTTTAAAGCACAGGAAATTCTTGATAAAGAAGGTGTAATTAAGGGAAAAATTCATAGATATTATTTTGTGGCTAAAAAGAAATAATAAATTTTAGTTTGTTTTTTAAGTAAAACAGTAAGCTATAGGAGATTAATATGAATCGGCATGATAATTTTGATTTCACTTTGGTCTGCACTGTAAAATTTTATAGAAGAAAGAGAAGCTTACCGCCTGATTTGAGTAATGGGAAATATTGTCCTCATTTTATGATAAAAACAGATACAAGATATCTGGGTATTTGTTTTATTGAAGGGCAGAAAGCGGACTTTGAGACTTTAGTAAAAAGTCTGGTTGTACCATTGTATGAAGAGGTCGATTATTCCGGATTAGCCTGCGGAACTGAGTTTTATATAATGGAAGGCCAAAATAAAGTTGGAGAAGGAATTATAGATGAAATTATTTAATGATACAAGTATCAAATACTTTTGATACCCACATAGTATAATGGAAACTTAATAATTGGGGATTATAACTAAGGAGAAGAATAATGGCAAAGAAAAGAATTACCTTACCTAAAAATTTTGATGAACTGATTACAGCAGGAGATGTTGAAGCACTTAAAGCCGTCTATGATAAATGTGAGCTTACCGCTCATGACGGCAGATACAGCTTAAATACGGCGCTTCATTATGGCGGTGTTCCTGATGAACTTGTGATCTGGCTCGTTGAACAGGGCTTAGATGTAAATACACTCGATTATTATGGGCGTACACCATTATATAAACATGCCACTCTGGGCAGAGATACTGTAAAACTGCTGTATGAATTAGGAGGAGATATACAAAAACCTGATACATATGGAAGTACACCTCTGCATACGGCAGCAGGGTTTTTCCGACCTAAGATAGTAAGTTTTTTGATTGAAAAAGGTGCAGATGTTAATGCAAAAAATGATATGGGACGAACTCCGCTAGCCGAAGCCCTTGCTACTTGCAGAAATAGTAATATTGTACAGGCGGCAGAAATTGCAGAAATGTTGATAAAGGCAGGTGCTGAGGTAGTACCTGAAATGACGGAAAGAGTCGAAATAATCGGTAAGGATTTTGAATTTCACAGAGAAAACTTTAATAAAGATTATCTGGCTGAAGCAGAAGCAGGGCTTGAGAAACTCTATACACTATTTGATGTAAAGCCTGCTCCAAAACGTAAAATACATGACGGCGTTTCTCCTATTATTGTAAAGACGGGTTCTTGGAGGGAACAATACGATGAACTTTGGGAGATGCTGATTCCTTCAAGCGGAGCTGCAAAAACAGTACAGGGAGAAGTCATCCGTATAACAGGCAGGGTGCAGGATGAGCTATATAGAAACGGCGGAGTAAACTGGGATAAAGATTATAGAAATATGCTTAATACCCTGCCAAATCATTTTGCTTCAGGCACACCGCTTTCTGAGGAAGAACTGGAAGAGACCAAAGAGCTTATTTCAAGCATACGTGCAAACGGTGGTGATGAAGACGCTATAACGGAGCGTTTGTGTGAACTTTCAGTTCTCTGGGTGCTTTCAAATCCGACACCTATTCCTTTAGGAAAAACAAATTATAACAGATGATTGAGAATATAAACTTATAAAAATAGTTCTTTGAGGCGGCAAAATGAGCGGAGAAATCTCACACAAGTATTTTTTGTTCTCTTATAAATAAGCAATAGGAAAAGATGGAATAAGCCGTATTATCTTATTGAAAAACAAGAGAAAGAAAACAACTTTGATGCGAACATGAAAGGAGAATGTATATGCATATTTTTAAACCAATAGTCATTTTATTATGTATTGTATGCAGCGCAATCTTTTTAAATGCCTGTTCGCATATTAAAGAAGATAGTGAAATGATAATCAAATATTTGGATAATAGATTTGGTAAGGATGCATATACCATTAAGAAAGATAAATATTATCGCCGCTGGCTTGTGACATTAAATGAATATCCCGATCTCATCATTTTTTATACTGTTTCCCGTGATCCTCTTTCCATGACATCACCTTCTATAAAAACGAATTTTGATGAGATTTTCGGCGAGTATATCATTGAGGAATACAAAAAAAATTATGAACTTGGTAATGATGAGATTTTTTGGGAAATCCCTATAAATTTTATATACTATACGAAAGTACGTTCACTTGAAGAATTGAAAGTTCCTTATGATAGAGCGATGGAATTTATTGCATTCGTTTCTGAAAAACATCCGATGCTTATTGATGAGAGATTACTAAACATACGAATGGATATTGACGGCATCAGACTGAAAGGTGTTGCCGATAATGATAGCATGATATATCTTGATATATCTGAAGTAAAAAACGATGGACTTAGTATTGCGGCATACGAAGACATTTGTAAAGAATTAACTCCAAAGTTAAAAACGCATTCGGATAATCCGAATGGATTTACATTTCATGCAGATATTGGGAAGTCTTTTATTTTAGGCAGTGATACATTTGAAGATTGTTTCTTTAAAAACCTTATTGTAAAGCAAGGAACGATTGAAGAATTAAAAAACATCATTTTGCAACCGGGGGAAATAAGTAACGCTTATATTTTTAAAAGTGATAATCAATATGAGTTTACAAATATAACTTTACAAGCTAAAAACTTATCGGATTCACCATGTTCTTTACTTGAGGCAACGATTGTCAAAGCAATTATAGATGATGCAAAAGAAATATATATTGAACCGGTATGGATTGATCTTGTTTTTGATAAACGCAGAGAATGGAAAGAACCTTATGAAGTACTAGGAATTTCTCCTCCAAAAACAGAGCAAGAGAATATGGAAGGTGTGCAATATAAAAATATTAAGATTTTATTTGAAATGAATCAATATTACAAAGAAGTTAAAAGGATTACATTAACCTTTCTATAAGTAAGCAAAACTAAATAAGCAGCACTTGTTAAGGAATGTATTAGAATTATGAACGGAGAGATGAAAAATGGCAATAGACGGTGTAAAAATTATAGACAGTGACGATGGGTATGATATTTACAATACTATAGTAGAACGATATAAAGACGGTGAAAATATCGACACAATAGTTGAAGATATTTTAAATGACGAGAATAACTTTTGTACAGATTCATTTTACACGGAGATTTACTGGACTGCATTCGCTTATTCTTTGTGGAAGGTTGGACATTTGCCGGAAAAGATAAAGAATAAGGCATTAACAATAATTGCAAAAGGTGCTGATGATTTCTGGCTTGAAATTGACGGGAAAGCTTTAAAGCAAAGGCAAAAGGAACTCGATAAACTGGCAGTACAGCTGCAAAGTGAAAATCAAAAACCGATTAAGGTACCAAAGGCAAAAATTAAACGAGACCCGTATTTTAAAGTTGGAGAAGTGCTTGCAGTTAAATTTGAGAATGAGTACGGTGTCGTTTTTATTTCAGATGTTGACCAGACACCAAGAAAAATAGAATATCATTTAGCTTGCACGCGTTTGTTGCAAAAAGATAAGCCGACTATGGATGATTTTTTGAACAGCCAAATTGCCTGTAAGAAACAAAATACGGAATATGCTCTGGATACGGATTGCTGGTTTAATCACAAAGATTTAGGACTTCTATTAGATAAACTTGAAAAGATAGGTGAAGTCATTTTCGAAGATTATTCTTTAGGATTATTAGCACCTGCGCATACATTGGAGAATATATACGAAGAAATTACCGCCGACAAGAAGATTTGGCAACTTCGCTTTATAGAAACCTATCATTTGATAAAAGAAATTAACATAATATAGTAGATACATATATGATGAAAAAATTTGAATTTGTGGCAGGAACACCAAAAAGCGACATGATTATGGGATTATGCTTTCCGATAAGCTTTATGTTTCCTATATTACTAACCTACCTGCTGTTATTTTATTCTGGAATGATTACTTACAAAATTCATCCGCTATTTAAATTTTTAGTGTTTTTACCTGCATTTGTTATATCATATCTTATTATAAAAAAAATTCGTAAAAGTGTAGCAAAAAAATTTATTGTTTATATCGATAAGCTTAATATAAGAATTTTAGAAAATGAAAAAGAAATTATAGCCGGTAAAATCTCATTTTGTAAAATCAAATCGAATCATGATAAATTGCTAAAGGTTGATATAGGAATTGATAACCGGAAAATATCATTTATATCAAGACCGAAAGAATACAAAACAATTACAGGCGCTACATCCTTCAATCCTTTCGGGATAAGCGATATATCAGACATGAGCCGATTATTGACCTTGGGAAGAGAAGTACAAGAGCTTATTGAAAAACAAGGGGAAAATTAGATTTACCGACATAAATGAATAGCATGTTTATACCTCCCTAATTCATCCATTTTTTCATTATTTCAATGAAATCGGAAATCATTAAATTGAAATCATAATTCGGTGTTTTCTTTTTTTGTTTTTCTGCAATAGTTCTAAGTGCAATTAAAAAATACTCTGCCAGTTTTTCTTTTTGCTGACGATGTGTTAATCGGCTGAATTCTTTTTCAAAATGTATAACTACATTTATCTTGCCTGCATCTGCTCTAAATGGCCCGTATTGAAATCGGGGACGCAAGTAATATCCGTTTTCGGAAATCTCTTCTTTTGTGTATAATTTCTGTAATTCTTTTGCGGCTTCTTGATTTGATAATTTGCGCCCCGATTCATCGATGACATAGTTTGTTTTACAATGAGCATTATCATAATAGCTGAAAGCACATTTCAATAAAATACAATTTACGGCTTTGCCGTATTTTTCGGGACGCATCTTTTTATTTAATTCGTCCTGAAGTTTTTCTTTAATGCTTTCTATAACCGGTTTTGAATTTTCATAACAGTTTGATATTGTATGCACAATCCAAACAGGATTTTTAGGAATCCAATTACGTTGACTTTCAATTTTTATGTCTTCTATATTTTCTGTTACGGAGTAATCCCAACACATCGATTGCTTCTTGTCTTTGCAGTCGGGAGAGGGGTAATAGGAAGTTCTACCCTGCTCCATGGTAAGTCCTGTTTTTCTTTTTGACCATATTGCCTCGACAAACCGGAGCTCTCCAAATCTGTTGCAAAAAAAGGTACGGGGATTACCGTTAAAAAACACACCTCTTGACGCTTCCAAAGGTTCATAATTTCCCCAGCCGATTACGGCAAGACATTCACAAAGCCGCACCGCCTTGTTCCACTCCGAGACGCTTTTATAATCCGCATATTTTAAAAACTCTACAAAAAGTTTTTCACGTATGTTTTCAATGAAGTTTTGAGAATGTAAAAAATCTTCCAGTTCCGATAAGCTGGTAATTGCATAAATTTCGTTCATATCCGTTCGCCTTTCCATATAGCTTAGCTACTGATTCCGAGCCCATTTGTTTAACAGCAATCCCAATACAGCCATACCTTGTCGAAGTTTCTGTTTTTCAAATCGTCTTTGTTGATAAAAAAATGAGCCGTGCCGGTATCGCCGAACATAATCTTATCATCGCTATCGATTTGCAAAAGAGAAACATCATTCTTATGTTCTTGCCCGTAATCGCGCGGATCGGTTTGTGTAAAATATGAATAACCTCCTATCTTGTGCCCCGTGCCGTAAAATAAATCATCAAATACTTCTTTTTGTGCAGGCTCAAGCGTATCATAAAGCTCCCACGGGCTTTTTCCGTTGAACATACAGCTACACCGAAAATCTTCGGTACCGCCGTACTCTTCAGCTTCTTTAAACTGCAAACGGTGCTCGCACCATATCGGACACTCTTCGTACAAATCTTCGGTTAAGAACGGAAAATCAGTTTGAGGCGGCGAGTCCGTATGCGCGTGGAAAAGTACTTTTATTTCTTCGCAATCGTACCACTTATCTGCCGAAACGAAAAACTGCACAATACCATTTTCGGGATAATCGTCCAAATGAGGAATTTCCGAAAAATTTAATTGCGCCCATAAAACAAGCGGCTTGCCATCCTTGTCTTTCGGATAGTCCGTACCGACAGGCAAATAAGGGGTTCCCAAAAACTTGGAACTTTTTATATCCGTTGTTTCACCGTCGTTTAGGGCTGTCGCAAGAATTTCGACAGAACGCTGCCTGTATTTTTGTAAAGCGGTTTCGTATTCTTTCATAAAATCGGGAATTTGTTTCATGATTATACTTCTTATATTTAATCCTTACTTAAAAATCTGACAGCCGATTTGCGAGCCTTTTCTATTTTTACTGCATCTTCATTTTCAACAGCGATAGACGATATCCATTTTTTGCCGAATAAACTCTGTGCCGACTCTATCATTACGCCGCATGCAAAAAGGTCTTTTTCCGCAGCGATTGCCTGTCTAAAAACATCTTTTACATCCGGGAGTATTGTTTGACTATGCAGTCTGTTACATGATAATTGCCATAGCCCCGAAGCTGACCATGCACGGCAAAGACTATCCTCATCGTGGAGCATTCTGTCATTAAAAATACCAATCTCTTGTACTGTCCCAACCCACCCTACAGCTATCAGCACTTTGCGCCTCAGAACACAGTCCTTCGTATTTGTAAGCGAAACGAGTATCGGCACAAGACGATTGCATGCAGCCGTATGAAAATTGCGATGTTTCGACCTTACAAGAATTTCGGCAATGAGATAGGCGGTGAACACGCGTATTTTTTCGGTTGCAGCTTTGTTTATAGCTGCAAAAAGAAAATCAATTCCCGCTAAATCGTGTTTATCGAAACTGTTATCCAAATGCAACGGATCATCTCGCTCCCAGTCTTCGCAAATCAATTCGTAATGATAAGCAATCTCATTACTGCCGCCTAAATCGGCTATAAAACCGATACATTCGCTAAGAGGAAAACCGGTTCTTTGTAAGTCGGCATACTTTTTTTGTAAATCTTCTTTTGTAAGATTTTGACGGCGTAACCGTTCCGCTTCAAGTTCTTGCAAAACTTTTTCCTTCCTTAAAATTGAACAACTGAACAAAGTGTCAACTTTAGAAGTTGTTCAATTAGTGCGCGATAGCGCACATATAATATACGATGTTTGCCGAACGGCAAACTCGTCATTTAACTTCGACTGCACTATTTTAGCGGTCGAAGTTAAACCTTGAATTCTTCATTACTTTATCTCCGATTTTATATTCAACCTCAAAAAACCTAATTAATTCTTTCCCTCAAACCATGAAGAAAGTACTTTTGCTTTTACGGCAAATTCCGTCTCTCTTAATTTAATAAATTCTTCCCGATATATTTTTAATACCTCAAAAGAATAATAATAAAAACTGTAAAAAAGATCATCAGGAAAAACATTCTCATCTTCATACCGGAGGCAATCATCATCTTCATTATAAACTTCAGACCATAAATATTCTTCCTTTAACATATCTTCAAAAAAAGGAAGAGGCTCTGCATGTTCCAATTCATCACCCTCACAAAAACTCTCAGCTATTATTGCAAAACCTTCCAGTAGTTCTTCTACAATGTAGTGCGCATTCTTATTTGTACTGCTCTGAGTTAAAGCTTTCATAAAAATTCTTGTAAGAAATATAAGAGCAAACGGAGTTGCATACCACAGAGTACTTTGATGTTCAATATTTATTGCTATTTCATACAATGCATTTTCTATTTTATCCGTGTCCTGCATGTTTTCCAATATTTCAAAATATTGAGGAAACAAGGTCGCTCTTCCATAAGTTGTAGGAAGCCGATGCCAAGGAACATCTTCCATTTTTAAATTATGAATATAAGAATTGTTTTGCATACAATATCACTCCTTGCATATTTGTAGTAAATTGTGTTTTACAGCTTATATCTTTCCATCATATCCATCAGTACCGAGGCTGTATCAATTTCTTGTGAAAGTAAATCGTCAAACTCTTCTTCAAGCTCATCTTGTCTGTCAAAAATCCATGATAAAAATTCTTTTGATTTTTCATAGTTTTGATGAATAAAATAATATTCACCTAAAATACATTTTGCAGATGTAACACTGGCAAGATCATCATCGAGTTCGATTACTTTATTCAAAGTTTCCAAGGCTTCGTCATACAATTTCTTATTTAGTTGCAGCATGCCCTTTTTTAGATATAATTCTCCGTTCATATTTTACCCTCTATAAAAACTTTTTGAAGCAAATATAAATTTGCGAAAAAAGTTTTTTCAAATGTGTGCCGGAAAGCACACATATATAATAATGCGATGTTTGCCTGAAAGGCAAACTCGAAGATAAACAGTGAGGCTGAATTTCTGCCGAACTGTTTATCGCACCTCCTTATATTTATTCTATCATCTTTCAACCGTTTTTGTAAGTGTTGTAATTATATCGTCCAGTGTTTCAGATACGGAATTAAAGCCGGCTTTTTTTGCAGCCTTAGGAGTTTTTTCCAATGAAAATGATACGGCTTCTTTTAAAGCTTCTGCATCTTTTAGTGAAATAAGATTTTCCTTCGCCACAGCATTCCCAAAAGAGTCTGTAATAATTTTATCATCATTCAAAAGTGAATAACAATTGCGAATCATTATGCCGATATGAGAAAGTGTTATATAATCCCGTTTTTTCTGCATAAGCTCTATGATTACAGGCCAAACTTCGGAAGTTTTCTTTAAATACCAAAGCAGGCTTGCTGCAGCTTGCCGTACAGAGGCATCTTGATGCCCTAAAAATAATCCTCCGAGCTCACGAGCCTTTATTTTGAATTCTGTGTTTTCTTTTTTTGCGATAAAATTTTGAGAATCTTTTACCAAATAAGCTAAATCAATATAACGTTCACAATATGTTTTAATCAAAAATAAATATTCCCATAACAGTTTCGAATCTTTTTCGGATTTTACTATTTTAAAAAGTTTTGTGTAATTTTTAGTTTCAGAAAACCAATCTCTTATCGGATAGGTATTTTTCGTACCCGTTTCCAAACAAGAAGCTTGTCTTAAAAACTTTATCCCTTTTCTTCTCATACTAATATTGCTGCTTTGCGCTTGCAGCAATGCTTCATCTAATGCTTCTTTTGAATACTTTGCCATATTCTTAACTAATCCCTCTTAAACTTTTAAGAACAATTTCTTTAAACAGCTCGCCATCAAAATTATATCCGGCTGCTTTAAGCTTTTTTTCAATAATTCCGCCTAACTGTATCAACGAGCTTTCCATGAATAGAATAAACTTTCTATCCACTGGAAGAACAGGTTCTAACGACCAATAGTTTTTATCGATACAAAACTCTGTCGTATATTCTGTCTTTGCACGGAAATATCGGGTTGCAGTAATACCCGTTTTATCGCAATAAGAAGAAACATCTCCGCTGATATATACGTTGATTTTTATTCTATCTAGCCCTTCAAAAAATATTTTTTTAAAATGCTCTTTCAAGGAGTTTCTCATTTTTATTATCAATGAATGAACAATTTTCCCACCATCAACCTCAACCGTAATTTCACCGCCGATTACCGTACTCAAAATAACTTCCATATTGCTGTCTCCTCATATTTATTCTATCATCTTTTAGCAATTTTGTGAGTGTACTATTCTTTTATATTGTTACCTTTATTGTAAGATTATCAAAAACGCTGTCAAAAAAATAAAGAGAAAAAATAACAATAATGGGAATGATGATAAGTTCAATGTAGTATAGTTTGGCCGAAATTGTATTTTGTTGAAAAATTTTTATTTTTCTTGTAAGTTGACTAATAGCTAAAAACAAATTCGTTATTATAAACGATACTAAAAATCTATAACTCTCGATAACAATATCAAAAGAAAAGATAAGAGTTCCGGTAAAAACCCCTGTCTTTGGGAAATAGTACCCGATGATATACACCGCAATATTTAGCATGATGTAGTTCAAAAAAGTTTTAAGATATTTATTTTCAATTTTCGGAAATAAATCAGGAAGCCCGCCCCAAAGAGGAGCCAAATCATTATATCTTCTTTGTTTTATCAGTGTGAAAAATCTTGTGATTAACACTATATCGGCTGTAAAAATTAAAAGAGTAAAAATTACCATTACTGTTGTAGTTACAATTTTATTCATATTAATTTCTAAAGATATGCGGAAAATTCGCTGTGAAAACTTCCTGTTCTTTGGGAGAAAGATTCTCGAAATCTTTGTTTATCCTTGCAAATATCTTTTTTGCAAGTTCATTTTTAGAATCCTCGGCTAAGTGAGTAATCGTTAAAACAGTTGCGCCGTCCAAATAATTCGGAAACATCTTTTAATCCTAAAAATCCCGTATCGTATCAAAAATTTCCAAGAGCTTTTCTTTATTGATAGATAGAGAAGGCGATATTAAATCTAAAAGTTCTGTAAGAGCACAATAAATATCTTCTCTTTCTACTGTTTCAATAAAATATTTGCGTTTGTCCATCTTATTAAAGGCTTCGGTGTATGCCCTCACCAAAGCTTCAGCAGTCCGTGCTGCTTCGAGCGGCGAGCTTTGTTCCAATTTGAGAATTTCGGCTCTTGTTTTTTTATATATATCTGCTGCTTTCTTGGCATTCGCTGCAGAAATATTTTCCTGTCCGTCCCATGAGCGGAACGGATTGTCAAGGTTCTGCGCCAGCCATTCCGGTTTTCGCGGCTTTTGTATCCAAAGATCAAGCCCTTCTTCTTTTCTCTTTTTATAAAGCTGTTTAGCTTTTTTGGCTGCATTTTCCGGCAGGCTGCTCATCCAAAACCAAAGTAAGTTCGGTAAACATTCCGGCTCCGGAATATCTTCGGCAGAAAAACCGAATAAATCAACCGTGGTAAAGCCCTCCAATTTTGTAAATTGGGATAGCATAGAAAGGTTAGAAAGAATACCGGGTTTGCCCCATAGCCGCAATTCCTTCAGCATCGGGTATGCTTTTAAAATCTCGGCTACATCAAGTTCTGTAATCTCTGAGCAATGCAGTTTGCCCAAGTCTTTTAGCCCCTGTATTTTAGGCACTATTTTAGTTGCTGTTAAAAGTAATAAAGCTCCGTTTTCAACAGCATGTATTTTACAGTTATTTGTTACTTCACCTAACAGAATAAGTTCTTCCAATTCGTTATTCAGATACAGTTCTTCCACGCCGTTCATATCAATGGAAAGCTGATGTAAATGCGTATTGGAAAAATCCAATCTTTTTTGCTGATGATTTTCAAGTACCAGCTCATCTAAAAACGGACATGATTGTAAATATTCATATAAACCGGTATGCCATTTTTTACATGCCAAATAGGATAAGCATGGAAAGGCCTTTAATTCCAGCACATTTTCAAAAGGAACATCATCATATATGCGATGTTTGGAAACCGGTCTTTCTTTTCCGGCAAATATAATTTTTTCCTTACTGCTCTCCGCTTTTTTAAACGCATCTCTTTGCTCTTTAGGAATTTCCTGCCATTTAAGTTGACGATATACTTCGTATCCGTTTCCCCAAGACATTGCATAGGTATTTGTGCTTTCATCGGTTAATGGCTGCATGTTACCGATTAACATATGGTTCGCAGGCACCATGACATCAACATTACAAAGATGCAGACCACGTTTCCAGTACATAAAGTCCTGATAAAGCGGCTTTAGTAAAGGTAATTCTTCCTCTTTGAGAGGCTGTTCACCCGACCAATCTAACCAGAGCAGCACTGCTTTCGGTTTTTTCTCACCTTCCTCTATCTTGGTTATTTGGCATGCAGTATATTTTTTTAAATATGAATTATACACACAGTATACATCGCCGGTTTTAGCTTTCATAATATTTATCCTTTTTTAATTATATCACAGTTTTTGTTCTTTGATAATCCTATCTAAATATAATTTATCTACGCTGATCCATTCAATGCTTTCTTTCCCATTTTTATAATTGCAATATTGGAATATCATCTCATCCCTTGTTTGAAATAATGCATTCACAGCCCAATTTTTTTCTAAATCATCTATTTTACAATCAATAATAAGCTCATCAATTAATTCAAGTGCGGATAAATCAAATACATAGCACTTCCCTTCAGTGGTACAAAATATTCCGAACCTATCATTGATTTTCTGTACATTGGATAATGAATCTTCTTTAAATAAAGAATATGTCTTTTCAGCAATCGGCGTAAAATCGGAGGAGGAAATTTTAAAAAAGTTTGAGCTATAAAAATCAGCAAGCAAAGCATATTTATCGAAGCTAAACATATACGATAAATTCTTCGGAAACTTATATATTATTTTCAGCTCATTTTGAGTTAATTCTATGCAATAATCTTGAGAACCGTCTTGTCCTGCTGCAAAGGATACTACTATGCGATTTTTTTCATTTAAACTTGTAAAAGCTATATCTGAATCGCTCAATTCATCTTCCATTTTTATAGAAGCAATTTTGTTTGCAGCTTTATCGAATGCCATTATGCGTACACAATTTTCGTCCAGCCGTTTTGCAGCCCAAATAATCTTATTTGAATGAGGAGATTGATAGATAATATCAGCTTCGGGGTTGTTGATTATTTTTTCAATCTCGACACTTGGTTTCCTGTTAATGCCCTCTAAACAACCTTTGCTTTTAGTATAAAATTTAGCATAAATCATAGTTTGTTGCTTTCTCTCTAATCCTCATCTGTTTTGTAAGTGCCGATGAAGACAAATTTCTCGGGATTATTCTTAATGTAATCTGTCAGCTTATCGCTAAAGTCCTCGTTTTCATAGAAGAACCTGTCATGCTTATCTAAAAAATCATAAAGAGCTTCTTCATCTTTTTCTTCCGCTTTTGAAAGCATATCCCAGCGCTGCTTCCTATCAAAAGAAACATCTCCGCCAAAAAATTCTATCACCTCCAGCAAGTTATTATATAAATTATCTATGCCGAAAAGTTTGAAAGCCTCCAACGCATCTTTCCACACAATACCGGTGGAGTTAAAAAATAGTTGATGATGCCCGCCGTTATCGGTTTCCGCTGCATACCACTGCAAGGCTAATAAGTAACGCTGCTCCGCAGTAAAATCTTTAGCCGATTTTAAATACTCTTCATAAGTTCCGTAAATATTTACGGTCCACCACATCGGGTTGGTAAGTCGATAAAGGTCAATTTCCTCACCCATTTCTTTAATAACTTCTACAGTTAGATTTTCATTAATTGTTTTCATATATCAAGCTCCTTATATTTAATTTTGCAGGGGCACGAATAAAAAGTTTTTACATTGACATTTCCAACCGCTAACTTTCCCAATCGATGGATATGATTTTTGCATCTTCACCGAATTTTACGCAGAGTATTTCATCGCTTTCATCAGGCGCAATCATAAAATCCATTGTGATATGCGGCCCTTCACTTTCAATCCATAAGCCGATATTGGTTATCTTCATTTTCGTTACAAACTCGGTAATATCACTCGGTAAATCTTCCAGTCCGCATTCTTCAATATGAAAGTCAATATAGTAGCTGTCATCTTTTAAATATGTTATCAGCGCTTTTCTTGCTTCTTTTATTTTATCGTCTATGTTCTCAAGAAACTGTGCATAAAGGTCGAGTATGCCGGTAGACGGTTCTACATTTTTGCCGAGCCAAAGCCATGTGTCTATCCCCTGAACCTCTTTTTCCCAAATTACATCTACATCATCTGTTGTCGCAAGATTCAACTGACCGAAATATTGATGTTCCATTTTTTTCATAACTTAATCTCCAATAAAAACTTTTTGCAGCAAATATCAATTTGCGAAAAAAGTTTTTTCCGTGCTTTTGTAACGCAGTTAAAAAGCACATATAATAATGCGACGTTTGTCGAAAGACAAACTCGGCAGATAAACAGTGAGGCTGAATTCCTGCCGAACTGTTTATCATGACTCCAATAAAAACTTTTTGTAAGTATATCAAAAAATGAAACTTTTGTCTGTGGACACAGGTACTGATAAATACTATATTATTTAATCTTTATGTGGAGGTTTATATGATACCGACAAAAGAATGGATTGAAAAATATGAAAAAGTGAAGGAACTGCTTGTATCTCCGGTGCATTACGGTAACTTGTTTTCTCAAGATGGAGTACATGGGAAAAAGTTATTTATATTGCCGATGGGAACCGTGCATTTTCCTACGGGAAATATTTTGGTGCGTGATCCGCTTGTCTACCTTGACAAAAACGAAGAGCCGTATCTGCAAAAAGTACCTACAGGAATTTTTCCATTAGAAACTTTGGTTGTCGAAATAGAAGAAGACCATTACCGATATGTTGCAACACGGGTAAAATTTTCCGATGAAAAGGCTGCCGTATATCGTGAAGCCTTGATAGGCAATGAAGATTTGGACGACGTCAATGGAGAAAGTTTTTTCGGATTTAATGTCGATGCAGGGCTTGCAACGGTTGTCGATGTAAAAACACGGGATGCCTATTGCGATTTTGAAAGCCGTTGGGCAAACGAAAATCCCGACAAAAATATATACGACGATTATTTTGCAAAAGAGTTCAAAAAGAGTTATGCAGCAAATCCGCGCTTTCAACGCGACGGCGGGGACTGGATTAACTATCCGTTAGAAGGAACGGACTTGACCGTTCCTATGATACAAAGCGGTTTCGGTGATGGAAAATATCCGGTATATTTCGGCTACGATAAAAACGATGTTGTCTGTGAGCTTGTCATCGAATATATTTTTGCCGGATAAAAATAGCGATGTATATTTGATTAACTAACTTTCCCAACCGATTTATCGAATCGGTTAAGGACTGGAAAAAATTCGGATCATAAGGTAGCAGTATAGAGAGCGAAAAATATGGATAATATTAATTTATTACAGCTAAAACAAAGGCTTGATTCGATAGACTGGAGCGGTAATTTCGAAAAGGCGGATAAAGAGCATTATGAGACCCTCGACAGACTGTGTGAATATATCGAGGTAGAACTTGGCAGAAATCCGAAATCTGAAACGATAGATAATGCCCTCTTACTCCTTGCAGAAAACATAGGCTGTGCCGAAGATTTTGCAAGATACGAAGAAAACTTTGTAAACAAGCTTGCAGACAAAGGGCTGCTGACCAAAGAACGGACTAAATTATTTTACAATAATACAAACAGAAGACAAGGATAGAACTTTATTGTGTAGGATAGAAAATTATGCAGGTAAAATTAGATAAAATTTCAGAGTGGACGACGACAGGATTCGAGCTAAGCAACGGTGCATATCAATATGCTCCTATCAATGCAAAAAATCATTTTGCACGAGGAAAAGACGAATTTGTTATCTGGGGCAACGGTGATGACGGCACGAGCTACGGTATCGTTTGGATAAAGGCGGGGCGATGGTCATTCATTCCGTCTCCCGCACAAAAGAAAAGCTGGAATAAGCCCGTTTTGTTGGATACAGGTTCCGATATTTTAGTTATTAGCGGAGAAGACAAAAAAGCCTGGTGGGTGTCGTCTCCCGAGCAGAAGCCGTGCGAAGTAGTAAGTGAAAACCTGTGTGCCGCAGAGAATATCACGGAGATTTCCACACTTGGCGAAAAGGGGGTTTATCCGATTATTTGCCGTGTCGACGGAGAGGTCTTTGCCGCAAATAGTTTTACCTCTCTACATTATGATAATGAGACGCATACGCTGCACTGGGACAAGCAACTCACCCCTGTGTTTACAAATGAAAAAGTCCGAAGCAATTTTATGCAATCCTTGGAACGGGCAGAGGGTATCCATCACAAAATGGATTTTAGTTACTCCTATCCCCAGATAGGCAGCCTTATGATAAAAGATAATTCGATTTATGCCTTCGTGGAAGCTGATACGGTAAATCCTTGCCGCTTATCACAATTTAAATATTATTGGTATCTCGAACTCACCCAAGACGGTATCTACAAGAGGAAAATATGGGGAAAGGAAAAATTGGAAAAGCTTGCACAAAAGCATGGCTTGAGGGGAAAATTCAGCGCCCAAAAAGAATATCTGATCCTATCCCCGATTTTCAAGACAGATGAATGGAAAGGAAACCAAAAACTGTTGAGATTGTCTGACCTGGAACTTCTCGATATTACATTCCCAAGAGGATATTCCAAATTCAGGATTATGGATATTTGGGATAATCACGTATTTATCAGCGATGAGATAAATCATATCGCCCTGTGCAAAATGGCGGTATAGGTACTTTTTGAGAGGAGGTATCGGTACTCTCTCTTATCGTATCCCTTGCCGTTACAATAGTCGACTTGACAAACAATATCCTTCTCTTTAATATTAAATTAAAATTCAATTTTGATAAAAAGACAAGCGATTTTGAGATGCAAGTATTGAAAGAAGAAGTGAGAAATAGAATTCTCGCCGCAGCAGAAAAAATATTTTATGAACAAGATTATAGAAGCGCCAAGCTGACGGATATTGCAGATGAGGCTGATATTCCTGTAGCACTCATTTATACTTATTTCAAGAATAAGGAAGTTTTGTTTGATACGGTTGTTGCCGGTATAACCGAGTATTTTACGAATGCGCTGGAAAAAGAAGAAGCTATGGAGTCGGGGCTGCCGTCAACACGTTTTGAAAAAATCGGCGCGGAATATGTGCACGGGCTTTTAAAAAATCATATAAAGCTCGTCATTCTGATGGATAAAAGTTCCGGCACCAAACACGCCGGAGCAAAAAACCGATGGGTTGAACGACTGCAGTTGCATATCGAAAAAGGAGCCGCGCAGTTTGCGCATGGCTCCTATGATCCTGCACTGTTTCATATTCTTTCCAATAATTATGTTGAGGGGCTTTTAGAAATTGCACGCCATTATAAAAACGACGAATGGGCGATGGAAATGTTCACGTTAATGAACCGATGTTATTATCACGGAGTTGAATCGTTATAACCCATAGTTGTGGCATAAACAATGGAAGAGAAGGAGCGGCAAACCGCTCCTTATTTTAGGTTATAATACTGAATATATATTCAATATTATTTAGTTTTGAAGACATGGATGTTAACACTTGATGATGATAAGGAGTTATTTGAAATGACTGAAAAAGAATTGAAAAAGCCTATGACGGATAAACAAGTTGGAGCGGCGTATGTTTTTACGCTGGCTAAGGCGGAGCGAGGAAAGTTGGCTACGGGTATGGTACTTGCAGCGATCGGCTCGATGTTGTCGTTGGTTCCGTACATTGCGGTGTACCGGATTTTGGAAATGATTATTGCTCGGTCGATGAGTGCGGAAGCGCTTTTACATTGGGCTGTTATGTGTGTTGCAGCAGCGGCGGTACAGGCAGTGTTGATGTCGATTGCGGGAATTTGTTCGCACACGGCGGCATTTAATACGATGCATACGGTAAAGATAAAAGTCTTGCAACATATCTCGTACCTGAATGCAGGCTTCTTTCAAAAAAATGCAGCGGGTAAAATCAAGACAACCCTGTTCGATGACATCGATAGAGTGGAAGCTTTTTTAGCGCACAGCACTTTGGAACTCACGCAGGCGGCGGTTGTTCCCCTTGCGATGTTTGTATTTATGCTGCATCTCCATTGGCTTATGGCATTGGTTATGCTCGTTCCTATGCTGCTCGGTATTGCCGCTCCGATGATGATGATAGCGGCAAGTAATTTTTCGGGATTGGCGAACGATTTTGCAAAGGATATGGAAGCCTTGAATGCATCGGCTACGGAATATATTTCTGCAATGCCGGTGATGAAGATGTACCGCGTAACAGCCGAAAAATTTCAACAGTACAAAACCGCTTTACAGACGTATACTGTTTGCTGGAAAAAGATGTGCAGCGCTTCGTGTAATCCGCTTTCGGCAGCATCGGTTATTTTGGATTCGGCAATCTTATTCACTCTGCCGGCAGGAGGGTTCCTTTATGTAAGAGGCTCACTGTCGGTTTCTTCTTTTTTGATTTTTATTCTTTTGACGGTGTGCTTTTATACATCGTTTTTAAATTCGGTTACGATTGCTATGCAGTCGATGGAACTCGGCGGCGGACTTGCAGCGGTTAAAAAAATTTTGGAAGAGCCGCAGATGAAAAGCGGAACAAAAACGCTTCCGCTAAACGGCCGTTATGATGTCCGGTTTGACGGTGTTTCATTTTCGTATGGAGAAGACGGACGGAATGCTTTAAATGATGTTTCGCTATGTGTAAAGGCGGGAACCGTCAACGCCTTTGTCGGAGCTTCCGGTGCAGGCAAGACCACCGCCGCCCAGCTTATCGGACGATATTGGGATAGCTCTGCGGGCACTATTTCTATCGGCGGTATTCCCGTTACGGAACTGCAAACGGAGAACCTTATGGCGCTTACCTCGTTTGTATTTCAAGATGTGTTTTTATTGGAAGACACGCTGCTCGAAAATATCCGCATGGGAAGTGACGCTTCTTTGGAGGAAGTACGCAAGGCAGCACAGGCAGCTCAAATTGACGATTTTATTATGAGTTTACCCGACGGTTATGAAACGAAAATCGGCACAGAGGGTATAAAGGTTTCAGGCGGAGAGCGGCAACGGATTTCTATTGCGCGTGCGTTAGTTAAAAATGCGCCTATCCTCATTTTTGATGAAGCAACTTCATATTCGGACATTCAAAATGAACATAAGATTCAAGTCGCATTGCAAAATTTGCTCAAAGGAAAAACGGTCATTATGATTGCGCACCGTCTGCACACGATAAAAAATGCGGATACTATTTTTGTCTTTGAAAAAGGCAGCATCGCTGAACAAGGTAGCCATACTGAACTGATGAATAAAAACGGTTTGTATGCACAGATGCAGCGCACGTATATATTCGCTCTCAACCACGGTAGTATAAATGTAAAGGAGGAAAACTGATATGTTAAAACTGATTGCACATATATTAAAAGAAAAACGGAAAGCATTAAGGCTGCCGATTATTTTAATGTCGCTTGATTCCGCGGGCGGTATGCTCTTATACATTATGCTCTATTTTACGGTGGTAGGATTAGTACGTAACACATTGACCGGAGAAATTATCATTACCTATTCGCTGGTTTGTTTGGGAGCGGTGGTGTTCCGTTTAATTATTTACCGCACGGGTTACTACCTCTGCTTTGCTCGCGGGGCGGAAGTATGTGCGCACATGCGGCTTGATTTGGCAAATCACTATCGCGCGTTAAGCCTCGGCTATTTTAACCGGCACAGTTCAGGCGCTCTTTTGGAAACCCTTGTAAAAGATATTACCAATTTTGAACTGATCATTACGCATACGCTTCCCGCACTGGTAAAAACTGCGGTAACGGCGGCGCTGATTTTAATCGGTATGTATTGTATCGATGTTTCCTTGGCGATAGCGCAAACAATAACGCTCCTTGTGCTTGTTCCGTTTTTGCATTGGGGAAACAGCTTGGCGGAACATTTCGGAAATGAAAAGCATCGACTCACCGCTCGTATGATTTCCATTGTGCTGGAATACATTAAAGGAATAAAAGTGTTTAAGGCGTATAATCTAACCGGAGAAAAATTTGACAGAATGCTGCAGTCGTTGGAAACGGTAAGAAAAACCAATATCAAAGCGGAAATAAAACTTTCGCTGCCTGCTGCCGTCTATTTTATAGCAGCTCATTTTTTACTGCCGCTTGCTCTTTTATCTTCGGTATATATTCTGAAGAGCGGATCGGTCAGCCCCGAAAAACTCACCGCTTTTATGTTGATGAGCCTTGCGCTTTCGGGGGTATTAATTTCATTTGAACACGCATACGGTTTACTAAAAGGTTTAAAGCCTGCGGCGGAACATGTGCAAAAAGCGTATACGGCTCAACCCCTACCGTGTTTACAAACCGCTGGAACTGCAAAGGTAAATACCGGCACAACGGTGGAAGAAACAAGGCAGGAACAAAGACAGCCTTTTGACGTTTCCTTTGAAAATGTTTCGTTTTCTTATCGAGAACCGTTCCATACGTTTCAAAACCAAAGCGGTGAAGCTAATGCCGAACGGGAAATAGACGGTGCAAAACAAACAGCGGTATTGCATTCCATTTCTTTTGAGGCAAAGCAGGGAACGGTAACTGCTCTCATCGGCCCGTCAGGTTCAGGCAAAACCACGATTGCCAATTTAATAGCCCGCTTTTGGGATCCGCAAAAAGGTACGGTTAAAATCGGCGGAAAGGATATAAAAGAAACAGAACCCGATACGCTTTTGCAGTCCGTCAGTGCGGTATTTCAAGACAGCATTTTACTGTCGGACACCATTTACAATAATATTAAAATAGGGAAGCCCGATGCTTCGGAATCGGAGGTTATCGCTGCGGCACAGGCGGCTCAATGTCATGAGTTTATCAGCGAGTTGCCTGACGGATATAACACCCTGCTTGCGGAAGGCGGAGCTGCTCTTTCAGGCGGCGAAAGACAGCGCATTGCTATTGCCCGTGCTCTTTTAAAAAATGCACCCATCGTGCTTTTGGACGAATCGACTGCCTCACTCGATGCCGACAACGAATGGAAAATCAACGCCGCCTTGGATACGCTGATGCAGGGAAAAACCGTCTTTGTCATCGCTCATCGGCTGAATACCATTCGCAATGCGGATCAAATCATCGTGTTGAAAAACGGCCGCATCGAAGAAAAAGGGACTCATACGGAACTTATGCAAAAGCGCGGCACCTACTTTGAGATGATACAAGAGCAACAAAAAGCCGCCGAATGGGAAGTCGCGGGGAATTTGTAATTTGTAATGGAGTTGTTTATGACAGAAAAAGAGCTGCGGAAAAAAGCAGTCGGTAATAATGTGAGTTCAAATATATTGCTTTCTTTAAAGATACTATTTGATTTAATACCGCAGGTACTGCTCGTTTATCTCATAAGTTCATTGATTGCACAAGATATAGCAGCGGCAAAGGTGAAGTATATTTTTCTTGCAATGCTCACTTCCTTTATTCTAAAGGGGGTGTTTTATTATTATGCGACGAAAGTTGCTCACGAAAAAGCATATAAAAAATTGACGGAACTAAGGTTAGATATTATAGGTCATCTGAAAAAACTCAGTTTGGGATTTTTCAAAGAGCATAATACCGGAGAGCTTACCAATATCGTTCAACATGATGTAGAGCAGGTTGAAGTATATCTTGCGCATGGATTACCTGAAATAATGGCTGTTACGCTTCTTCCTGTTATCATCTTCATCGCAATGATTTTTGTAGATTGGCGTCTTGCACTTAGCATGATTACAGGTGTTCCGCTGATGTATGCGGTAAAAATACTTTCGCAGAAAACAATGAATAAAAACTTTGCGCTCTACTTCAACCATGAAAGTAAGATGAGAGAAGAACTGATGGAATATGTAAAAAATATTTCCGTGATTAAAGCTTTTGCAAAAGAAGAAGTGATGAGTGAACGGACACTAAAGACGGCAAGAGAATATATTTACTGGGTGAAAAAGAGTATGGGAGCAATTACTATTCCAATGGGGCTCATTGATATATTCATGGAAATCGGCGTAGTCATTGTTATGATTTTAGGAAGTATATTTCTTTATCATGGAAATATTACAACACCTCATTTTATTCTTGCTATTATTTTGTCCTCTGCATTTACAGCCTCTATAAGTAAGACTGCTACTTTACAACATTTTTCTATTGTGTTTAAGGAAGCCTTAAAAGAAATAGGAAAGATTTTAACCGTTCCGATTCCGAATAAAAAAATGGCACAAGGTTTGGGATGTGGCGATATAGAATTTTCAAATGTGAATTTTGCTTATGGTAAAGACAGTTTTGAGCTTAAAAATATCAATTTAACTTTTAAGAAAAACAGCTTGAATGCCTTTGTCGGGGCAAGCGGTTGCGGAAAGAGCACCGTAGCCAATTTGCTTATGGGCTTTTGGGATGCAGACAGCGGACTCATAACGATAGGTGGAAAAGACATAAAGCAGTACAGTCAGGAGAATATTGCAGAACTTATCGGAAGTGTGCAGCAGGAGGTTATTCTTTTTGATGTAAGTATTTCGGAAAATATCGCTATCGGTAAAGCAGGAGCAACAACAGAAGAAATCATAGAAGCCGCAAAGAAAGCACGATGTCACGATTTTATTTCTGCTTTACCGAATGGCTACAATACAAAAGTCGGTGAAATGGGTGTCAAGTTATCAGGTGGAGAAAAGCAGAGAATTTCCATTGCGAGGATGATACTGAAAAATGCACCGATTTTGATATTAGATGAAGCAATGGCCGCAGTTGATAGTGAAAATGAAAAATTAATCGGAGAAGCGATTGATGATTTACGTAAGGATAAAACGGTCATTACTATTGCTCATCATTTGAATACGATAAAAAATTCGGATCAAATTATTGTTATGGATAAAGGTCGTGTGCTTGATGCAGGAAAGCACAAAGAGTTAATGCAAAGATGTGATTTCTATCAAGATATGGTTGAAGCACAGAATAAGGTCGACCGATGGAATCTGAAAGACGAGGAACAAAGCTTTTCACGAACGAGCAGCGCAGCAGATTGCGATTGCATAACGGGAGTAATAAAAAATGTTTAGAGAGATGCTAAAACTGCTTACAAAAACCGGTAAAAGAGATTTGATTATATCAAGTATATTCTTTGCCATGTATGGATTAAGCTCGATAGCGATGATTGTTATCGTCTTTTCTATCTTGTTTCAAATATTTGCCGGAACGAGTATAAAAAATCTCTATACCTATTTTATTGCAATTGCGCTGCTTGTTGTATTTAAGGGCATCTGTAACATGATTGCGGATATGAAAAAGCACAGCGCAGGCTTTGATATTGTTCAGCAAATTAGAGAGCGAATGATTATTAAACTAAAAAAATTCAGCTTAGGATTCTATACTAATGAAAGACTCGGTGAGATTAACACGATTCTTCATAAGGATGTTGATACTATGTCTCTTGTTGTAGGACATATGTGGTCAAGAATGTTCGGGGACTTTTTAATAGCGGCAGTTGTATGTATCGGTCTTGCAAGTATTGATATAAGACTTGCACTGATAATGACAGTATCCGTTCCTATTGCTCTTGCGTTTTTAATTATGACAATTAAAAGATCAAAGGAAATTGAAAATAAAAACAACTCCGCTCTTTTGGATATGGTGAGTTTATTTGTTGAATATGTTAGAGGGATACCGGTATTAAAGAGTTTTTCCAACAACAAAAGTCTGGATAGTGAACTGATAGAAAGAACAAAAAAATTCGGAGAAACAAGCAAAGTTGCTTCAAGATTTAAAGCAAAACAATTATCCGTATTCGGTTTTTTACTTGATATGGGATATTTACTGCTCCTTATATTTGGAGTGATGTTTGTGATAAACGGCAATTTGAAAGTATTTGATTTTATCATCTTTGCCGTTATTTCAAAGGAATTTTATAAGCCCTTTGCGTCGATGGAACAGCACTATATGTATTATGTTTCGGCAGTAGACAGTTATGAACGACTTTCAAGAATTTTATATGCAGAAGTAATACCGGATAAAGCGGACGGTATTATTCCGAAATATAATGATATAGCTTTTGAAAATATCGAATTTGCATATCAACAAGATGAGTTCAAAATGAATGGAGTAACTTTTTCCGTTCCGGAAAAAACGATGACTGCGCTTGTAGGAGAATCGGGAAGCGGTAAGACGACAGTTACGAATTTGCTTTTGCGGTTTTACGATGTGCAAGGCGGAAGTATTACACTCGGCGATACCGATATTCGGGATATTCCCTACGATGAACTTTTGGATCGCATCAGTATTGTTATGCAAAATGTGCAGCTTTTCGATAACACCATCGAGGAAAATATCCGAGTAGGAAAAAAAGGAGCAACAAAAGAAGAAATCATCGAAGCTGCAAAAAAGGCAAAGATTCACGATTTTATTATGAGCTTGCCGAAAGGCTATGAAACGGATATTGGAGAAAATGGAGGTCTCTTATCCGGCGGGCAAAGACAGCGGATTTCCATTGCACGAGCATTTTTAAAAGACGCTCCGATTTTAATCCTCGATGAAATGACCAGTAATGTCGATCCCGTAAATGAGTCTTTAATACAGGATGCCATTACAGAACTTGCAAAAAACAGAACGGTCATAGTGATCGCTCATCATTTAAGGACTATTCAAAAGGCAGATCAAATTCTTGTGTTTCAAAAAGGAAAATTGCTTGAAAGAGGAAAGCATAGAGAACTTTTGGAAAAAGATGGGTACTATGCTCGGCTGTGGAAAGCACAGTATGAGGTGTAGTTATGATAATGCTTAAGAATATACAAGATTAAATGATTTGTTGGAATGAAACCGTATCTTACGTATCCATCGAAATATCGAACCAATCGGATTCTTCGGAAATAAGCCATTCAAGTCCGCGCCGCCGTTCCATCAAAACATCGGGATTTAAGTCCTTGATTTCCGTTTCCGGGCGGAGCCGCTTTTCCTCCGTTGCCCAATGGTAACGGTAGTGAAGATCGAGCATATCCAGTATTTCTTCTATTCCGCGTAACTTACATTGTGCTTTAAACGCAGTTTTCCCATCGGTATCGCCGACCAGTTTTATCGCTCTCTCCACATCACAGATGGTGTTCGGATACGAAATATCTTCGACCAAGCCCAAAGCCCACACAAGCGACCAATAGGCTTCATAAGTCCAGCAGACATCGATGACATCCTGTTCACTGTATGTCCCGTCAAAAAGCCGTTTTTCTTTTTCCAAAAGGCAGTCCGATACTTCGTAGTTTTTAAGCAAACGTAAAAACAGTTCCTTCGATTCTTCATACCCTTGCTCATTATGAATGTCTTCGGCCAATTGAATTGACAAAAGGCATGCGATGGCTCTGTTGCAGATTTCTCCAAAGCTTTTAAGCTTTGCCTCTTTTGAGGATTCCACCAAGGGCAGTTCTTCCATACAGGCAATGCCCATTCCCTTTATTTTTGCATTCGATTTTTCACGCCGATCTTCAGGTCTTATGTACATAATAGTTCTCCTGTTTTTTGCTTACGTTGCCATTATATCAAAAACTGAACTCATTGATAACTGCTGGAAAAACACCTTCAACATGGTATAATATTAGCTTAGCACATTTGACTTGATAAACAGACCGAAATATGATGCAGTTTTATTCAAATGAATTTTATCACTGAAAAGCGGATAATGTATACGGAATAAAGCGTTAAAAAAGGAATTGTAAATGATGAGAAGAATAACATTTCAATGCAATAAATATTCACCCGGTGTATTGTATATTATGGTGTTATTCGGAGTAATAGTTGGGCTTTTGACTTTTTATGCATTTCTTGTGTTCTCCGGTATTGAGAAAGGACCGGAAGATGGACCGGTATATTTCAGAGAACATCCCATGCATGCTGTTTATGTGATATTCGGTTTAATTCCTATTGCTATGTCGCTGCCGGCATGGATTGCTGCAAAATGTTGGAGCAGCAAGGAGGAAGAAGCACAGCTGGAACTATATGAAGATCATGCCGTTTTATATTGGAAAAATAAAGAATTCCTCATCAAAAAGGGAGCTGTAAATATTAAGATTCCCAAACCGCAACCTTATTGGTATAAAACTTACGTATTAAAAATACCGGGACACAGAGTAGTTTTGGTTGGCTCCATAAAAGAAACAAAAGAAAAGAGAAGAAGGCTGCCTTCTTTGGATATTGCAATTGAGGAGATATCAGCTTACAAATAATGACCGATGCAACTATTAGAGAGTCTTTGGGAACCTCTTAAAAAGGATAACGAAAAGCGGTAAAATAAGATATGAACGGCAGTATATCGGGGTTATCGGATAAAACGAAAATACGGTACGAAAAATTCTTTGCAGCGCTTTTTTTTACATATACTGCACTTTTTTTATTTCCCTTGAAAATTGTGCCGAAAAATGTGCCCTATTCGTATGCGCTCTATGATAAAACGGGTGTCCTGCTCGGTGCATCGGTTGCTTCGGACGGTCAGTGGCGTTTTTCGCCCGGCGAGGTTCCCGATAAATTTGCTCAAGCGGTTATCGTTTTTGAGGATAAACGTTTTTATTATCATCTCGGTGTTGATCCGATTGCCGTAGTGCGTGCGGTTGTGTCCAATATACGGGCGGGACGGATTGTTTCGGGAGCCTCGACGCTTACGATGCAAACTATGCGGCTGCTTGCAGGGAATAAGCCGCGTACATTCGGACAAAAGTGTCGGGAATCTTTCCTCGCGGTTATGGCGGAAATTCGGTTGGGCAAGGCGAAAATCTTGTCGCTGTATGCCGCTCATGCGCCGTTCGGGGGAAATGTCATCGGCATTGAGGCTGCTTCTTGGCGGTATTTTAACCGTTCGCCTGCTTCGCTGACATGGGCGGAGGCGGCAACACTTGCCGTACTGCCGAATCAACCTTCGCTGGTGCATCCGGGAGCAAACAGAGCTGTTTTGCTCAAAAAGCGTAATACATTGCTGCAAGAGCTTTATGCAATGGGGCGTATCGATGCGCAAACGCTGGAGCTTTCGCTTGCAGAGCCGTTGCCTGAAAAGCCGTATCCGCTGCCTTCAGGCGCCCCCCATTATTTGGAATTGTTAAAGAAGCAATACCCCCATACCGCACGGTTTTACACTGATCTGGATTCCGGTCTGCAAAAAAATCTGTACCGGATTTTGGAGCGGCATTCGCGTGAACTTTCCCGAAAAGGGATCGATAATGCTGCAGCGCTGATTATCGAAACCGCTACCGGAAAAGTGCTCGCATACTGCGGCAACACTGGGCTTGACGGCCGGAATGGAACTACATCGGCAGTAGATATTGTGCAGGCGCGGAGAAGTTCCGGAAGTCTGTTAAAGCCGTTCCTTTATGCCGCAATGTTGGACAGCGGCCGGTTATTACCGGATCAACTCGTCATTGACATTCCGACTCGTATCGGTAGCTATAAACCCGATAATAATGTGCCGCTCTACCGTGGGGCTGTTCCTGCTTCCGAAGCGCTTTCACGCTCGTTAAATATTCCCGCCGTTAGAATGCTGCGTGAGTATGGGATCAGTCATTTTCTCGACTATCTCAAGCGGTGCGGTTTTACCACCTTTACGCGATCTGCCGACGAATACGGTTTGCCGCTCATCCTCGGCGGCGGTGAGATTACGCTCTACGAAGCGGTATATGCCTACGCACAGCTTATGAACGCCGCATGCAGCCGGAGCGGGTACTCCGGTGAACATGTCTTTCCCGTATCGGCCGGTGCTGCGTGGTTGACGCTCAAAGCATTGGCCGAGGGGGTGCGTCCCGATGATGAATCGCTCTGGCGTGTTTTTGCCGGTTCCAAAAGAATCGCATGGAAAACCGGTACCAGCAACGGGAACCGTGACGGATGGGCAATCGGAACCACGGAAACATATACGGTCGGTGTGTGGTTCGGCAATGCGGAAGGGCAGGGGAGACAAGATCTCCAAAGTATCCGCACGGCAGCGCCGGTATTGTTTGAAATTTTTGCTTCCCTTCCCGCCGCCCATTGGCCTGCGGCACCATCCGAAAGTTTAAAGGAAGAAACTTTCTGTGCGGATTCCGGATATATTGCCGGACGGTACTGTAGCCGTACCGTAAAGGGCTTTCGTCCCGCTCAAGCGCCGCAGGGTACGGTTTGCCCGTATTGCACCGCCGTGTCGTTTACACCTGACGGAAGATTTCAGGCTGATATGTCGGACATGACGGGGGTATACGAAGGCCGATTTCCGCTCATTCAAAACCGCTTTGTATTGCCGCCGGCAGTAGAGTATTATTATACCCGGTTTGCAGCGACGTATAAAAAACTGCCGCCCTTCGTTGCGGGGCATCAAGGCGCTCATCCTTCGCAGCTGGCAATTTTATTCCCCGAGCAAGGAGCGCGTATCGTTATTCCGATAGAAATCGACGGCAGTGCGGGCGCCATGATTATGCAGGCTGCTGCGCGTGATATCGGTACGGTTATCTATTGGGATATCGACGGAGTGTATCTCGGCAGTACGCAGGGAACGCATACAATGACTGTCCGGCCTAAGATCGGTACCCATGTTCTTACCGTAACCGATTCGTTAGGAACTCGCCGTGTCCGCACCTTCGAAATCCTCGATGCAGGATAGGAATAAAGTGCAGACGTCTCTACTCATCACCCTTTCAGTGCATAAAAAACGGTAAAAAGGAACTCCATTCGCGGAGGCGGATCGCTTCTTCGATATGCGGTGCCGCAATGACTTCTTCCTGCGCGAGGTCGGCAATGGTGCGCGCAATCTTCAAAACGGCGTGGCTGCCTCTTCCCGAAAGCTCTCTTTTTTCGGCATTATGGGTAAAAATACGCTCCGCCTCGCCGGTTAGCGGGCACACTGCTAACAGGGCAGACGGAGTCAGGTGTACGTTTTTGTAAGACAGCTGCGCTGCCGATTGCGCAGCACCGGCGAGGCTGGAGTTTACCGCCTTGTTGTGTACAGGCGTTCCCGCTGCTCCGCCGTTGAATCCTTTATGCAGATATGCGGCGTACCGTTCTCGTTGTATTTTATCCGAAGCCGCGATTTTTTTGCGCATATCCGCGGTATTGTAACACGGCTTTCCCGGCAGCCCGTATGCTTGAGTCGGAAACACCGGAATCCGCAAGTCGATACGGTCAATCAACGGCGCTGTCAATTTTTTCCAGTATTGTTCAACTACGGCAGGCATACACGTGCATACCTTGCCGTCGGCTCCGAGATTTCCGCACGGACATGAGTTGAGCGCCATAAGCAACTGGAAGCGGGCAGGGAAGGTGGTCGCCCTGCCGGCACGGCTCAAAGTGACGGTTCCCGTCTCCAGCGGCGCACGGAGCGTTTGCAGCACTGTTTGTTTAAACTGCACAGCTTCGTCCAAAAAAAGGGTTCCGCCGTGCGCAAGGGAGATTTCCCCGGGCATACATTTTCCGGCGCCGCCGATCATTCCTTCAAGGCTGGCATTCGGATGCGGCATTCTAAACGGTGGGCGTTTAATCCGCACATCATGACCGCGCATACTCGGTAAAAGACCTGCGATGCTGTAAATATGGGTAACTTCTTCCGCCGTTTTCGGGTCTAGGTCGGGAAGGAGGCTGGCAAACCGCTGCATCGAAAGCGTTTTACCACAGCCGGGCGGCCCGTAGGCAAGCACGCTGTGTCCGCCTGCCGCTGCGATGTGCAAAGCTCGTACCAGCTCGCCTTGCCCGTATACCTCCTCGAAAAAGCCGCCCGTACCCGTATTTGCCGCGGCATCCGCTTGACTCGGTTCCGACCATGAAGCCGCTGTGAAAATCGAGTTGCCTGTGTGGTCGATAGCCTCCTGTGCCGGTGTGCCGCCGTTTTTTTCGCCTGTGTTTGTTTCGCAGTCTTTTTCCGCACGTAGCTCCGTTTCAATCGCATAGAGACATTCCAAAGCTTCCCGTAGCGTTTCAACACCGTATATGTGCACCCCCTGCTGGATACGGGCTTCCGCTTCATTTTCTTTCGGTACGATAAAGTACTCAATCCCAGCGGCAGATCCTGAAATTAAAGCTCCCAATACGCCCCGCACCGGCCGTACCCTCCCCGATAGTTCCAGCTCTCCGATTACCATAACCGGCATATCGAGCGCGCAGTCTGCCTGCAATACGGCAAGGGCAATTGGCAAGTCAAACCCGCTGCCTTCTTTTTTCTGATCGGCAGGGCTTAAATTGATCAGTATCCGTTCTTGCGGGAAAGGTAAATCGGAATTACCGATGGCAGCGCGCATCCGTTCCCGCGCCTCCTTCACCGCCGAACCCGGCAGTCCGACAATATCGACAATCGGCAGCCCGCGCCGCAAATCCGCTTCAACCTTGATAATCTCTCCTTCATAGCCGAAGGAGGCAAAACTCATAATAGTCATGTTCAGCTCCTCATCCTGTCACCGCCTCATAAAAAACACGATGGTTGCAGTTTCTTAAAGGATATATAGGGCATGATCAGCAATTCGGCTAAAGATTTGAGGAAAAAAACTGCTGTTTTCATGAAAATGTTAAGAAAAAATGTGCCGTTTTAGCATCGGGGAGATTAAAAACGATGGAAATTAATCTTTAAGACAAGCGAATCCGTATTAATCGAGCGGCTGGGCTGTCTCTTTTTCTTTGATAAGGATAGTGCCGGTGGCGCCTTCGTTAAAGGCAAATTCTTTTGCAGCGGTATTTGCTGCAAAGCTTTTACCTTCGATGGTAATTTCATCTTTTTGAGTGATTGTTACCGTTTCATCCGCAGGCGCCGATAAGAAGTTTTCTTTTTTTTTCCAAATGAGGGCGGGGCTTCGGATAGAAAAATCATCTTCAATCAACTGAAAGGATACCGTGTCGCCAAGCGAGTATTCTTCCGCTTTTTCATCGATGTATAAAATACCGGTTTGTCCCTTCATAGACTCTTTTTGTGTTTTTTTATCGTACTGTATAAAACTGATGTGCTTGCCCGCCCAAATTTTTTCTTCATCGTACATTTCGAGCTCTTGTGCATACACACTTAAATCGACGAGTGTATCCTCGTATCGCTTTAATGTGACGTTTGTAAATATCATATCAGGTTGAGGCACCGTTTGTTCCGGCAGTTCCTGATAATTAAACGAGCACGCCGTGCAGATAAAGATAATAAGGACAGGCCACAGCTTCATCTATTCCGCATCACTTCCGGTTGCTTCGATGACGGTTTCGGTAATGATCCCTTCCGCTTCCGGTTTACGGGAATAGCTGACGGAAAGATTCTTACCGCGGTACGGAAAATCATTGAGTTTTTCAATAATTTTATCTGCATCTTCATTCATTACCTGCACGAATGAGTAATTGTCGAGAATGCGGATATCGCCGATTCGTTCGCGGCTTATGTCTGCATTTTGGATAAGCAGCGTAATAATATCACGGGGAAATACACGGCGGCTTCTGCCGACACTCATAAAGATGCTCACCGATTCGGACGGTTCAAGCATCGGGCGTTCTACCGGCGGACGATCGGAAAAATAACCTCGTGAACGATCTCCGAAACGGGGATTCGGACGCCGACTATACGGTTTTGAGCGGGGGAAGGCAGAGCCTTCAAATTCTTTGATTAAATAAGCAGCAATATAAGAACGCAGCGTAAAGGGTACATTCTTTCTGAAAATCTTACGATAGGCGTTAAGGACATCCGGATCTTCTTCCGTTTTAACTGTTTCTACTGCTTCTTTAAGAAATGCGGTGATTTGTTCTTCATTTAATGCGGGGGTATGTTTTACCACAATATTCTCCTCTTCAACTCAGCTCCGCCTCATCGGAGCATAACATAACTGAAAATCATTCATCGTGCGCCGGATTAACCGACACTGTAATGCGACAATACTGCCATAGATAGATAATTTACTCAAGGGCAGGTTTAATTTTTCCTGACGATGTTCAAAATATCTTCTTGCGTTAAGGCTGTAACTATAATGTAGTTAGCATCTATAAATCGATATTTGCCTTTCGGCAGCCGTGCTATAAAATCGGAATATTCTACCTCTCCTGCCTGCTGATAAGAGTCTTTATCATCGGGATCGCCGTTTATAATCATTAAGGCTGCTTTCCAAGCGTTTACATCTTCATTTTTTACTATGTTTATATTCTTGTATTCCACGCTTGGTTTATAGGGCAAAATGGTTTCTACGTCTTGGGTGAGGGCATACATTCCAATAATTTGTTTAGTGTTCTTATCCTCAAAAAACATCTGATTTGCTGAAAAAGCGTCTAAATACTGAATCTCTTTATAGAATGTGCTAAATGCCGCTATCGGATTTTCAGCATTTAGAAATCCTTCTATAATTTTTTTGTTCAGCGCAACTTCACGGAAAATGCCCAAACTGATGTATTCTTCTGAATCTTTATCAAAACAAGATTTTATTCCGAATAAGATATCATCGGTATAATTGAATTGTTCAATGTTCTCAGCTGTGAAATATTCATCTCTTTCACTTACAATATCACTGCCTAATTTCTTTGCCAGATCTTTGATATATTTTAAAGCAACTTCCCAGTCTTCTTGTGTGCTTGGGGTGAAAATTCTCACGGCATATTCATTGAGATCCTTTTCAAAAGAAAGTTCAAAACCGCGGGAACTCCGTTCATATACTCCACAGAGCAAACATTCATAATCTGCAATTGATGAGTTATAGAATTCCTTTGCATCAAAATCATCTTCTGTCTCATCAAAGGTAAATTGCTCTATTTTTTGTGAAGAAAGCGCTAAGCATTGTTCCACTGTCATAGGAGCCTTACTTCCCAAAATACTTTTTTTGTTTTTAATATAAAACGATATGCTCATTCGTTTCTCCATGTACTTTAGGTGGTATGTTAGATGGGAATGTCTCAAAACTCAAAAGTCGGTTGCTTTTTCGCCATCCTTGCCTTATTGGATATTGATATAAAAACCGGTGATATACCGTATCCGTGCATCCGCTTCCGCCCAATACTTACTTTGCGGAAAACCATCTGTAAGCGTTTTATATGCGTCGAGGGCAAGTCTGATATTGCGCATGGAACCGTTTAATTCATACGCGCGTCCTTTCAACAACCACCCTTCATCCAATTTCTCTTCCGCAGTGGTAAAGAAATTGTTCAGATATGTTAAGGCCTTGCCTGCATCCGCAGCTGCGATTGCCGTACGTGCCTTTTCGAGCAATTGATCGGGGCTGAGTACTTCTTCGCTTGCTGCTGTGGGGCTTTGTCCGGTTGAATCGCCGGTATTTCCGGCAGCTGAGGATGCGGCTTCCGCCGTTCCGGCGGTCATAGCCTGTTCCGAAGTTTTGCTTTGCGAACCGGTACTCGCTGTTTGCGGAGCTTCGGAGGCTGCTTGTACCGTGTGTGTTGTCGTGCCGGTTCCGGTGTTTGCGGTCGAATTGCTTGACGACTGAGAAGCGGCTGCTTGCGTATTTTTGTTAGCTTGCGCTTCTGTCGTATCGGAATCCGCTTCGGTTTGATAGTCCGGCGCTTTTACCATTGCTTTCGCTGCGGTTGAGCGGGCGGCGCTCACCGATACAGCTACCGCATCGGTGACAAACTCATTGGTAAATACGTCGAAATAGGAGAAATGGAGTATATAATCCCCTTTTTTCTCCGCTGTAAACATAAAAATCGAATTTTCATCCTGTAGTTTCCGCTGCTCATACTTTAATCCCGGTTGGGAAGTTTGTTCGCCGACATAGACCCATCCGTGCCCCGGATAGGTGAGCTCTAATCGCTGTTTTTCTTCGACTGCAACCATGCGCGAAACCTTGGGCTTTTGTTCGGTTTCCGGTTCTTTGGAAAGCGCAACGGTAAATATTTGCGGAGAAAAAAGGTCGCGCATTTCTTCCTGGAAGGTCGGTGGAGGTTCGTAGCCGTGGCTGCCGCCCTGTTTTTCAAAATCACTGATAAGATCCGCAAGCGTTGTTTCGTACGCCGGTACGTTCTGCTCTACAGAAGGGACGGGCGTGTCTGCGGCTGCAAGCGGTACCGGTTCGCCCGTAGACGGAGCTGTCGGAACCTGCTCGACGGCTGTATCTGCCGTTGTTGTGGGCTGTGGCGTGTTCTCGGTGGCTTTAGCGATATCTGCTGCTGTCGTTGTCGTGTTCTCGGCGGTTACGGTATCGGAATTGGAAGCGGCCGATTTCAGCTCACCGGCAGTTTCGGCAGGTACAGACTCACCGGCTGCTGCAGTAGGCTCTGCCTCACCGGCGGTTTTTGTAGGGACAGATGTATCGGCGGCAGCAAGGGCAGGGGAGGCGGCCGCAGTCGAATCCTGCACGGTCGTCTTGCCACTATTTTCTTCGTTCTGTACAACTGCCTCGCTACTGTTCTGTTTGGAATGCTGTGCAGCTGCTGTTACCGTTGGTTCGCTCTGTGCTTTCGCGGCGGTTTTATCTGCGGCAGTGTTCTTTTGACCGGCCGTTTTACCTGCGGTAGCTGCCGGAGTATGTTGCTTTTGAGATACGGCTGCGCCGCTGGTTGCCATACCTTTGTTGGCTCCTACTGCTTCCGATGCAGGCGTTCTTTTTTGCCGTTGGGATACGGTCGCGCCGGATACGGTATCGATTGTCGCACCCGATACCGCATCGGGCTGCATTGCCGGTTTTGTCGGCTGCGGAGACATTGTATTGTCGGTGTGAGAATCCGCTTCTACAGCAGGCTGTTCCTGCCGCGAAGGGGGATCCTGCGGCTTTTCCGCAGCAGTCTTTGTCGTACAGGCGGTAACCGGCACGAGGAGTAATACGAGAAGGATAAGGCAGGGCGGATAGATCGATTTTTTCACGGAACACTCTCCCATAATTTGTTCATTTGCCGCTCATTTATATCGTGCAGTTTTTGCATCTGCTCCGCATCGGGAATCGTATACCAATACTGCAAATCCGAATCAGTCCAGATTTTCTTTTGTTTGCGCGAATATTGTACCGGCGGAAGTTCAAGCGGCTCGTCGGGAAGCATAAAAATCACCGGATCGATTGAAATCATTACTTCATCAGGATCGACACTCGGCTTTTTTGTTCCGCTTAGTAAAATAATCACGGAAATAATCAACATGATAATCAGTAAACCGAGTGCAGAAGCTAGAACGATGAGCTTATGCGTCCGAATCGTTTCTATGATGTTCATCCGGCTGTTCCTCCTGAATTGTATGTCGTCGTTTCGGCGGCCGCGACGGAATGTAGATACCTTCTTCAGGTTCTACATCCTCTTCTATAAAAGTATCGGCATCTTCTTCCGCTTTCTCCTGCTTTAATAACTCAATATCATTATCCAATTTGATTGCAATGAGTTTGGAGACGCCTGATTCCTCCATCGTAACACCGAGCATGGTGTTTGCGCCGAGTACCGTTTTTTTGTTATGGGTGATGACGATATATTGGCTGACATTCGCAAAGCCGGACAGGGCAGTAACGAAGCGGCTGACGTTCTGCTCGTCAAGCGCAGCATCTATCTCGTCCAAGAGACAGAACGGGGATGGTTTAACCATGTATGTTGCAAAAAGGAGCGCCACCGCCGTCATGGATTTTTCTCCGCCCGATAATAGACCGATATTCTCCAGCTTTTTCCCCGGAGGCTGCGCGAAAATCTCGATGCCCGATTCCAATACCTGCTTGGGATCGGTTAGCTTAATTTCCGCCCTGCCGCCGCCGAAGAGCCGCCTAAACATATTGTGAAAGTTCTTTTTGATCTTATTATAGGTTACAAGAAACAGCTCCGTAGACTCCGCCTTTATTTCATCCGTAATCCGCTGCAAATCCGAACGGGCTTTATCAAGGTCGTTGATTTGTCCGGTCAAAAAATCAAATCGGGTCTTTACTTCTTGGAATTCCTCCGGAGCCATCAGGTTGACACTGCCGAGGTCTTTCAGCTGTTTGCGCAACTCGGCAAGTTCCGTCCGTAAATCCATCGGGGAAGCGGTGATTTTATACATCCGCTCTTCAAATTCCATCAATTCACGCGAATGGGTTTCTCTAAAGTTGTCTTTGACGTTTTTGATTTCGATTTCAAGAGTTGCCGTATCGACATAATACTTTTCGATGAGTGAATTATGCTTGGCAAGTTCCGCATTGAGCGTTTTCAGCGTCCCTTCGTTGCTCGAAAGCTCGTTGTTGCGGGAGGTGATTTCTTTTTCCAGCTGCTCGAGCGCTTCGGTCAACTGCCGCCCCTTGCGGTCAATCGACGCAATTTCTCCTTCAATTTCGAGGAGCTGTTCTTTTACCTCGTCAAAGCGTTTTTGCTCCGTATACAGCTCGTTTTCAAGATCGCGGAGCGCGTTTTGCTGTACCGTCAATTCTTTCCGCAAAAACGCCGCTTGCTGCTCGGCAGCGTCTGATTCAGCCTTCATCTTGGTTTTATGGATACGGAGATCTTCCAACGTTTTCCGGTACTCGTTTATTTTTACTGCGAGCTGCTCGTTTTCGGTATGTAGACTTGCTATCTTTTTTCGTTTTTCTTCTATTGTATTTCGATTTGCTTCGATTGCCGCATCAATACTGCGCTTTTGAGTGATAATACCTTCCGGTGCTAAAAAATCGTCGATAAAACTTGCAGAAGATTTTTTGTACTCCTGCAAATATGTTTCCAGCGATTCGGTTAAGCCGAGCAGCTCGGTAAACGACTGTACGGCATTGTCGGCAAACAGCGCAGTCTCTTTTTCAGTATGATCGCTGAGTGCGGCAAAGTCCGAAAAGATATTCTTGCGGCCGTTTAACAGCACCTTGATTTGACTGATGCAGTCAAAAACCTGTTGTTCCAGCTTGCCGCGTCCCTGCGCCGAATAACCTGCTGCGGAAAGGTTCTTATCCAGTTCCGTAACGATGTCTTCGGTGATGGCGCGGAGCTCGGTTTCCATACCGGCGCGTTTTTTATCGAGGTCTTCAATCTGTTCCTGCAGCGTCATACGGGCGGTGTCGTTATCGGTAATTTTTTGCGACGCAAGCCGGAGACTTTCTTCAAAGTCATCGATATTTTTTTGAATATCCTGCACTTTCTTTTTAAAGTCGTGCACCTTCGCATCCTGCTCTCCGGCGTCCTCTTCAAGGTTTTCGATACGCTCTTCAAGCCCCGTCTTGCGCAGCTCCAGCTGACCGAGTTTGGTTTTAAGCTCGGTTTGCCGCTCTGCCTGTAAACGCGCCTGATTTTCCTTTCCGCGCTTTTCGATGGCAAGTCCGTAAATCTCTTTTTGATGTTCGTCGAGCTTTTTTTCCAAGCTGTTGACTTCGTCCATGTTCTCGGAAAGCATTGTATGGATGGAATCGATTTTGGTCTGTACATCATCGCGCTTAGCTTTGGCTTCTTTTATGCTTTCCTCGCGTTGTGCGTAGTCGTCGGTGAATTTTTTAAGGCGCAACAGCTGGATATCGAGGTCGTGTTCAAAGATGGCATCCCGCAGCGACCGGTGCTTGACGGTTTTTTCCGCCTGTACTTTCAGAACATCGTAGGAGCGGCGTACCTCTCCCAATACGCCTTCCACTTGACGCATATTTTCTTCGGTCTTTTGCAGTTTTCGCTCCGCTTCGGCACGGCGTACTTTAAATCGCGTAATACCGGCGGCTTCTTCAAACAAATAGCGGCGGTCTTCCGGCTTGCTGGAAAGAATTTGGTCGATCTTTCCCTGCTCCATGACTGAATACGCCGCCTTTCCGACACCCGTATCCCAAAAAAGCTCCCGCAGCTCTTTGAGCCGCACCGGCGTATTATTGATAAAATATTCGCTTTCTCCCGACCGGTAGAGCCTGCGCTTTATGGCAATTTCACTTACTTCAAGATTTAACAATCCGTTTTCGTTGCTGATAGTCAGCGTAACTTCCGCCACATTGAGCGCCTTCCGCGACTCGGTGCCGTTAAAGATAACGTCTTCCATCTTCTCCGCACGGAGCGTTTTTGACGCCTGCTCACCCAACACCCACTTCATCGCATCGACGACATTGCTTTTACCGCAGCCGTTCGGGCCGAGTAAGGCGGTAATACCTTCCGCAAATTCTATCCGCGTCCTATCCGCAAACGATTTAAATCCGAATATTTCAAGACTTTTAAGAAACACCCTGTCTATTAACTCCTCAAGAACTTGCCGTTTCCCATTCATTCAAGATAATCGGCAATCTTTTGTATTTTATACTTTTTTAGGGAGATTGTGAACATCCGGCCGAAGGAAATTTTATGCTGTTATGGAAAATAGATCTAAAGGGAACCTCTAAAAACCTCAGTTTTTAGAGATGCCCTAAACTCTTACTAAGCAGGTCAAAAAGAAGTATAGTGAATATGGATGTTTATTTTCAGCCGCTGAAATAGCGCGGCTGAAAAACACTGCGAGTTTGCCATTCGGCAAACATCGTAGATTATATGTGCGCTATCGCGCATTAATTGAACAACTTCCAAAATTGACACTTTGTTCAGTTGTTCAATTTTAAGGGAGGATAGAAAGCAGCAGATGCGGAAAAAAGTACTCGGAGGGATAGGTTTTGTGTGTCTGATTTTGATGCTCTTTTTATTTGCATTCGGGCGATCTTTTCCTTCGTATATACGAATAGATACACCTACATATCCGAATAGTTTCGTTTTGAACCTTGACGATAATTTATTTTACCGGCAAACACTGAATAATTGCGGCCCTTATTCGGTGATGGCTGTAATTAACGTTTTAAAAAGCGAAGTAATCTCTCCTGAACTGCTTGCAAAGGAAATGAGATGGCGAATGCATAAAAATTTAACATTCCCTATAGGATTAATAGAACTCCTACATAGATACGGTATAGGGGCAACAGAGTATATTTTAAACGGTAAAACAAGTGATACAAAGATTCATTGGATAAAAGAAACGATTGCAAAAGGTTCTCCCATAATTATGCTCATAAAAATCAATCATGTTCAACATTATGTGACAGTCTTAGGGTATGATGAGCATGGTTTTATGTTGTATGATTCACTGCAAAAGAAAAATATTGAAAATGGACGAAAAACTTTTATTGATGAAGGCTGTCTTGTTGGTAATAGATATTATTCGCATGAAGAATTAATCGATTTATGGAATAATGGCGGATATAAAATATTTTTCAAGAACTGGGCTATAGTTTGTAATCGGTATTAAATCGCTTTTTATAACGCTTACAGTGAAGATAATAATAAGTAAAAGCAAGCAAGAAAATCAACATACAGAGGCAGAACACACGATATAAAAACAATTTTCCCAAGAACTAATTGTAAGTACGGGGAGTACCCGATTTACAGTCCTCCGAGGAAGATGCCGGCAATAACTAAAATCAGGCATACGGGCACAAAGACATACTGCATATAGGGGGCGTACCAAGTGCCGACCTTATGCTTGGCATGAAGGTTGATATCCTCAAGTATCCGCTGTGCTCCATATACCCAAAAGATGACAAAGGCTGCCGTAACCGCAGCGAGCGGAAAAATGATGATGGCGATGGTGTCGGTAAAGGTGCCGAATACCCTCATGTCAAAGTTGAGGGGGACGGCGATACCGGCTGCTAACACGGTGATAATAATCGCAGCTTTTTTTCTGCTGATTCTAAATTTTGACATCAGCGACTCGACCGGTACTTCCAACATAACAATCGAAGAGGTGAGGGCTGCGAACATTGCGCAGAGAAAAAAGAGGTTACCGAAGATATAGCCCGCCGGCATGTGTGCGATAATGTTAGGTACGGCAATAAAGAGGAGCGCGGCTCCCGCCTGCGGATTGATTCCAAGCGAATATGCGACCGGAACGGTAAACAGGGCGCACATTATCGAAGCAAGAAAATCCAAGCCTGCCGTTTGGCGGGCGGTACGGGGAACATCGGAACCCTCCGGCATATAGCTTCCATATACAAGCATTGCAGCTCCGCCGAGACTGAGGGTAAAGAATGCCATCCCCAGCGCATATATCCAGATTCTGAAATGACCGAATACTTCCCACTTAGGCCTCAGCATTATGGCAACTCCGCGTAACGCTCCCGGCAGGGTGAGCGCACGGATAACCATCACGGTAACGACGATGTAAAAAGTTGCCATCATCACGGTGGTAAAGCGTTCGATACCTTTTTGAATGCCGAGACTGACGATCAGTGCTGTTGCAACAAGGGCTGCGAGCGTCCACGGAATATTGGCGGGAGTTCCTGCAAAGGATTCGAAAAAGGAGGGCTGCATCGTTGGAAATGTGTTGGTAATCGCCAATACAAGATAGCGCAGTATCCATCCGATGATAACGGTGTAGAACGATAAAATTCCGATAAGAGCTACGACCGGAAACCAACCGACGGCACGGAGTAGAGGATTCGCGGTTTTTCGCGTGATAACCGATTCAAAGGCGAGTACCGGCCCCTTACGCATCTTGCGTCCGAATGCATATTCTCCCATCAGCCCAAAGGCGGAAAAGCAAAATAAAAAAATGAGGTACGGAATAAGAAACGTGATGCCGCCGAACTCCACTAAGCGGGCGGGAAACATCCAAATATTCGCCAATCCCATTGCCGAGCCTACGCAGGCAAGGAGCATTCCGATGTTTGTTTTAAAAAGTTCTCGTTTTTGTTTCATCCGTAACCTCAATCGGGTAAACACATCAGGCAGAGTCAAATAAATTCTACATAATAATATAGGCAATGAGACCATTTGAGCCGCGAAGTGGTTCAAATTTGGTTGAACAGCCTATATTATTATGCAGGGATAGTCAAAAGCAGCCCGATGCGTTTACCTTGCTTCTTTAAAAGCGGCGCCTACCGCATTCATATCCTCGATAAACCGGGGGTAGGATATTTTTACGCAATCAAAATCTTCTATACAAGAGGTTTCGGAAGATTTTTCGGTATTTTCTCTTGTTGTGTTCGATTGTTGTCCGCTGTGATAACGTGCGGCAATTCCGCAGGCTGCGACGGCGAGCATCATCGCGATGCGGTGGTCGCCGCGGCTCCGTACCCGTGCGGGATGGAGTTTTTGTCCGCTGCTGCCGTTTACGGTGCTGCTGTTCCCGCCGCTGCCGCCGATGCGGAGAAAATCTTCCCCTTGGGTGATATCCGCTCCGAATTTTGCGAGTTCTTCCGCCGAGGCAGCAAGCCGGTCGCATTCTTTAAAGCGGCATACACCCGCGTTGAACAGCAGTGTTTCTCCCGTACAAAACACGGCGGCAGCGGCGAGGATGGGAACCGCATCGGGGATATCACTACAGTCGAAGCGTCCGCCTTTTAATTCGCCGGATATGGGAAACACCG
The DNA here is from genome assembly GCF_024181185.1 of Treponema sp. OMZ 906. Taxonomy (NCBI): domain Bacteria; kingdom Pseudomonadati; phylum Spirochaetota; class Spirochaetia; order Treponematales; family Treponemataceae; genus Treponema; species Treponema sp. OMZ 906. The sequence continues at coordinate 1,415,598 of NZ_CP051196.1, forward strand.
AAACCGTGCGGCGCTCCGTATCGCAGCGGATGTCCGCTCCCATCGCTTTAAGGATGGAAAGCGCCTGCGAATCCCCCTGCGTGTCTGCGGGGTCGAGGTTGGTCAGCGTAAGCGCCGCATTGCAGATGACGGCTGCTGTCAAGGGAAAGAGGGCGGACGACCAATCGCCCGGTATTGTTTGTTTAAAAGCATGATAGCGCTGTCCGCCTGCAACCTCAAAATAACAGTCACCACGGTTTAGTACCTCGATACCGGCGATGCGCAGCCAAGCGCAGGTCATCCTGAGATACGGACGTTCCCCGGCATTGTTAAAGGTAATGCGGCTCATTCCGTTTAAAAGCGGCGCGGCAAGGAGAAGCCCCGTTACGGGCTGAGAAAAGGGGCCGTCGAGTTGATATGCTCCGGCCGGCAGCGGGCCGCAAAAACGGAGCGGCGGAACTTCCATGCTGCCTGTATCGTTTTTAACGCTTGCCGCCGAGTACGGGATGCCCGCTTGCCGGTATACCGAAAGGAGCGGTTCCACGGGGCGGCTCCGAAGGGATTCATCTCCGGTGAGACACACCGGGATATCGGCGGCGGCAAGAATCATGCCTAAAAAGTAGAGGAGGGAACCGGAATTGCCGAGGTCGAGGACGAGTTCTGTTGGTTTGTCACTTTGCTCGCTGTGTCCGATGTTTGTGCCAGTTGCATCGCGCTCTGCGGAGGCGAGGAGACCGCCGGATGGCGGCGTAACTTTGAGTACAAGCGGATTATTCGATACTTCCGTAATGGTAACGCCAAGCTGACGCAGTACCTGCACGGCGCTTTCCATGTCTCCGCTGATAAGGGGTGCGGTAATAAACGAAGTATCGTCCGCTAAAGAGGCGCAGATGAGGGCGCGGATCGTATGGCTTTTGGAAGAAGGCGCCGTCATTGTTCCGCAAAAAGACGGCGTACTTACTCTGAGATTCATTATGATACAGTTCGTTCCGTTATTCAGCGACGAGTTTTTGTTTAAGTCTTTATATTATAATGACTTAAACAAAAACATCGCAAATTAAATCTAAGGAAAACCTCTAAGTTGTTTTTTTTGTTCGGGGCTTTTTTACCGCCGCTTTTTCGGTTTTTGTATCGGTCGTCTCTTCTGCAGCAGGCTCAGTCGCTGCTGTTCTTTTTTTGCTTACAGCGGACTTGGCTCTTGCAGGAGCCTTCGTGTCCGCAGCAGACTTAGCAGATGCAGCTTTTTTTGCCTTGGTGCTTGTAGCGGGTTTTGTTGCATCTGCTCCTTCTTCGCCTGCAATAGACTTGGCGCTTGCCCTTTTTTTTGTCTTGGTACTGCTAACGGGTTCTTCTGCATCCGCGGCGGATTTGGAAGCTCTGCTTGTTTTTTTTGCCGAGGATGTCTTCTTGGGTTTTTGTTCAGCGTTTTGCTCTGAGGCAGGCTGATCGGTTGTGCCGGTATCCTGCAAGAGGGCTTGTTCAAGCGCCTCGACACGTTCCGACGTTTCGTACTGTTTAAGCTGTACAACCTGCGCTTGTGCCTGCTCGAACCGTTTTGTGTTGCGGTACACACAGGCAAGATCGTAGTGTAGGTCGGGACTTTCAGCAAAGGATTCAAGCCCTGCCCGTAACGTTACCTCCGCACGGGCATAGTCGCCTTTTTGAACGGATATGGATGCAATCAGCTGATATATCCGGACGGACGGCTGAATATCGAGCGCCTTAACCAAACCGTCATCGGCTTCGTTGAGGAGGAAGAGCGCATAGTCGTTTTCAGCCTTATCGGTGAGAAGCTCAGGATTTTTCGGATCAAGTTTTAATGCCTTATAGTACCACTGCTGGGCTTCTTCGCGGGCATCGTCGTCGGCAAATGCATTCGCTAAGGCGTGGAACGCAGCTGCCCGATTCCGTTCTACCGCGAGGTCGGCAGTTCCGTTTTCAATATCGAAGAGCGGCAGGCACTTTGCAAGCTGTCCTTTCCTGCGTTGTACTTCAAGGTAGTTTACCAACAGGGATACCTCATCGGGCAGCAGTCTGCGCGCTTCCGCAACTGCCGCTTCCGCCTGTTCAATATCGTTTTCGCTCAATGCTGCTAATGCACGTAAATTATGTACCCAACCGTTTTGAGGATCGGCGGCAAGCGCTTGTTCCAATACCGGTTGATATTTTCCATTACTTAAATAGAGCGCTTCCGCTAACCGGAACTGATATAATCCGTATTCGGGTTCAAGGTCACACGCTTTTTTAAATGCTTTGACCGCCTCTTTCGGTTCATCTGTTTTGAGCAGCAGTCCGTACAGGTACCAGTCCGCGGAATCTTCCGAACCTTTTTTGCACGCCGTTTTGAATTTGAGTAAGGCATCATCGTATCTGCCCACTGCGTAAGCATATTTTCCGGCAATCGAAAGCGTTCGGGGATCATTCGGCGCTATACGTTCCAGTATCGTAATAACTTCCGCAAGGTCATCGTAGGCTTCCTGCTGTAAAAACGCGCGCGCAGCCTGCATATATGCATCTACCGCTTCCGGCTTTTTCCCGCAATCGTAGAGTTCATTCGCCTGATGGAAGGCAAAAAGCCCCTGATCGGGATTGATTGTAAACGCCCGCCGATATGCTTCAGCCGATTCTTCGTGCTTTCCCAAGGCATGGAATAAATGTCCTTCAAGGTTTGAAAGGAATGAGGATTGCGTCATCATCGGCTTCGGAACTTTTTGCAGTAAACGCTGCAAATCTTCGTACCGTTCAGCCCGATAGTAAATGCCGCCGAGCTCCGCAAAAGCTTCCTCGTTGGAGGGATTCGCTTCCAAGACCGATTGAAATTCCCGCTCGGCTTCGTCAAGCATCCGTTGCGCAAAATAAATGCGGCCTGCCAGTATCCGATCCGCTTCTTCCGGCTCCTTTAACCGCGCTGCAGCCCGGAGCTGGAGCAGGGCAGGAACATACCGCCCCATCGCATAGAGCGTTTTTGCAAGGCTGATGCGGGCATCCGGCGGCACCGCAGAAAATTCGTTCGCTTCCGTATATGCCGTTTCTACCGTCATCGGGATGGAGTTTAACGAAAAGCGGGAAAGCTGCGCGGTAACCTGCGGGTAGGTTTCCCAGTTTTGAATTGCAAAGGCAATTTTTCCCGCTGCCTGAATGGTGTCATCCTCGCAGCAGGCAACCCAATGGCCGTTTATCAAAATAGTGATAGTCGTATTATTCGCGATCAGTTTGATTGAGTACGCACGTTTTGTATCCGTCTCTTCTTTATGATTTGAATGGTCTGAATAGGAATGATCTGGATCGGAGTGATCTGAACCATGATGATCGGCATCGGAATGAGCGGAATCGGGGATTTTTATCCAGCCTAGGAGGGGCATCGGAGTGCTGTTGACGACTGCATCGAGCCGTACCCATCCCGCATCAGAGATCATCAGTGCGTAAAAGGTACTCTGGCTGATATAACGGAACAGGATTCCGGCAGCGAATCCTCCCGCCTTATCGGTCGGTGTGTCCTGTCCGTCCGGCTTTTTTGCCGGCTCCCGTAAACGGATATCGGCTTCGATAATCACATCCTTATAGCGGAATACCGGATTTACCGTCCACGCATAGAGATGCTTCCGCTGCGCTTCGAGCGTCAGTCCTCCCGTATTGTTTCCGGCAGGCTCAGGCGGCGTAAAGGCAACTGTATATCCGTCACCCGTTTCGGCAGCAAACCGGCAGTTTTCAGGCTTGGAAAAATTGGCCTGCCACTGTTCTTCAACGATTTCTTCATAATCAATCGGAATTTCTTCTTTAGGCTTCCGCAGATTTTTAATCTTACTTTTAAAATAATCGATGTAAAGTTTGAACATCCCCATACATTAAAAATAGCGAAAAAGAGAAAAAAAGTCTATCGAAGAAATAAATCAGAGCAATCCCAGCAGTTATTTTTATTGGTAAATGCCTTTCATGTAAAACTTGGTCCGGTGTTTAAGTTCTAATATTTCTCAATATATTTTGCTAACAAGCGAGGTGTAATAAAAAGAAATGTACTGCCACAAGACGGAAGCCGGTCATTCCTTTTTGTTTTCTATCATCCGGTACCGGACATATTCCTTTTTTAGGAAACCTCGGGAATGGCGAAAAAGTAATAACTTTTGAGCCATCCCCTTATCAGTTAAAATTCAACTTTAGGTGCCGTTGCTGCTTGCTCATCAGCCTTAAAATATGCCTTTTCTCTAAAGCCGAACATATTGGCGAGAAACGCCTGCGGGAAACGCCTAATCTGTAGATTATATGTCTGTACCGCCTCATTGAAACGCTTCCGTTCTACGGCAATGCGGTTTTCGGTTCCTTCAAGCTGGCTTTGCAAGTCGCGGAAGTTTTCATTCGCTTTCAATTCAGGGTAATTTTCCGCAATGGCAAGCAGCCGCTGCAGTGCCCCGCCTAACTCGTTCTGTGCTTTTTGGAATTTTTCAAACGATTCGGGATTGTTGAGTACTTCGTCCGAAACATTGATAACGCCGCCTGCTCTGGAGCGCATTTCCGCAATTTCGGTAAAGACTTTTTCCTCATGGCTTGCATAGCCTTTTACGGTGTTAACAAGGTTGGGGATTAAATCAAAACGGCGCTGGTATACGTTTTCTACCTGACTCCATGCCGCTTTAACGTTTTCATCCGCCGCTACCATCGAATTATACGAACGGGTTACACAACCGTACAGCGAAAAAATAATCAGCACAATAATGCCGAGAATAATGAGTCCTGTTTTTAATCCTTTGCTCATAACCGGATGCTCCTATCAAAAAATTTAAAGTATTATTTGGCACACTGATGCATGCCAAATAATCAACGGCGAAGTATAGAGCATTTAGCGAAAAGAAACAACGTTCCGAAGTCTATAAGTGTAGGGCTTCAGCATGAAAGAAAGGCTGTAACGGCAGACGGTTTCGCCGGTACAGGAGGAAGACTGTACAGTTAAGAGGGATTCCGAAGGAGATTGGGAGGAGCTTGAATTTGCTGGGGAATAAGCAAATAGCTTTCAAATTGCATTTTAAGGAATAATCTGTTTGCATAATCAACAACCCCGACGCAAGCGTCGGGGTATTAAACCCTCCGCACGAACAAAAGTAATCCACGCTTGACATTCTCATCTGGTTTTAGTAACATTGTTATTGATTGATAGAAGAGTTATTATAGATATGGACAACTATACGGAAAAAATATTAGCCGATAAGGATGAACTCAACACACGGGCAAAGATTTTGCGCGCTGCAAAACAGGAGTTTTTTACCAACGGCTTTGCAGATACTAACGTGCGTGCCATTGCAGAGAAAGCAGGGGTTACAACAGGGGCGCTGTATAATCTTTTTGATAATAAGGACGGCATATTCGAAGCTCTTGTAAGCGGTGTGTTCGATGAATTTTTAGCCATCGTGACGCATCACGATGGATTCGATGCTGAAAATTTTGGAATGAAAACGAGCGACCTTTCCGCAATTACAGAACTATCGCAACGACGGTTTTTACGAATGATAGATTTTTTTTATGATAATTGGGATGCGATGAAATTGATTGTCTGTTGTTCGAAGGGAAGTTCCTACGAGCATATTTTCGATAAGGCAATCGATATAACTGAAAACGACACCTTTCGATTATTGAAACTCGACGGCGTTAAAATGTCACGGCGCATACGGTTTTTTATTCATGTCATGGTAACGTCTCACTTTGAAAATTTAAAAGAAATTTTTTATCATAATTTAAAAAAATCGGAAGCAGTGGAATATGTGCTCGACTTTAACATATACCATTGTGCCGGCTGGAAACAATATTGGATGGAACAAGTAAAGGGCTAAAGGTTAATGGAATAAACATTTTTGAAAATAGGTGGAGCAGATGCAAGGCGCAAGCAAAAATTAACCGGAGCCGTACTTTGTGTACGGTGAGGATTAATTTTTGTGAAGCAACGCAGCAGATGCCCGCATATTTTCAAAAAATAAAGGAGTTTATTTTATATGGATACATATAAAAGGTTGTTTAAATATACGCCGGAGAAAATACACTGTGCGTATATTTCGGTGGTGTGCGCTACGCTGGGAGTTGCTTCTCAGATGGGGGCATTTTGGTTTTTATGGAAGTTCTTGTACGCGCTTTTGGTTACCAAAAACGTTACGGACGGCTCGATGTACGCAACGGTGATTGTTTCGCTGTTGGCAGGCTATTCGGTTGTATACTTTTGTGCTGTGTGGGCGTCGCACGTGCTTGGGTTCAGGCTTGAATCGAATTTACGCAAAACGGCAATCAACCATTTGATGAATGCATCGTTTGCCTTTTTTGATATGAACCCGTCGGGAAAAATACGGAAGCTCATTGACGACAATGCACAGGAGACGCACATGCTGGTTGCGCATTTAATTCCCGATAATATTTCCGCATTGTTTACGCCGATTTTTATGTTTATCATTGTATTTGCAGTCGATGTAAAACTCGGTCTTTTGTTGCTTGCCGTTGCTCTTATCGGCGGTGCGCAGATGATGTTTATGATGGGCAATAAAGATTTTATGCGGAAGTATCAAGCGGCGTTGGAACGGATGAATGCCGAAGCAGTTGAATATGTCCGCGGTATGCAGATTGTAAAAATCTTTAGAAGCACGGTTGAATCTTTTAAAGCGTTTTACGAAGCAATTACCGGCTATTCCGATTTAGCATATAAGTACACGCTCAGTTGCCGTACGCCGTATGTGCTGTTTCAGGTGCTGTTTAACCTGTTTGCGGTATTCACCATTCCTGCTGCTATTTATTTTATGAACAAGGGGGCGGACGCTAACCTCATCATTGCAAAGCTCGTCTTTTTTGTCTGCATCGCCGGTGTGCTTTTTTCGGCATTTATGCGCGTGATGTATGTCGGTATGTATAACTTTCAGGCAAAAAGCGTTGTAGATAAACTCGAAAATCTTTTTGCAGACATGGAAAAGGATAACCTTGAACACGGTACGGAAGAAACCTTTGAGAACTTCGGTATTGAATTTAAAAACGTATCGTTCGGTTACACGGAAGAAAAGATTTTAAATGATGTCAGTTTTACCTTGGAACCGAATAAAACCTATGCACTGGTCGGCTCATCGGGCGGAGGAAAGAGTACAATAGCAAAATTGATTTCGGGTTTTTATAAAATAAATTCAGGTGAAATTTTAATCGGCGGAAAAAATATTTCGTCATATTCACGGAATGCGCTGATGCGCAGTATCGCCTTTGTATTTCAAACCTCGAGGCTCTTTAAAACAAGTATTTTTGAAAACGTCAAAATGGGGAATAAAAATGCAAGTGATGAAGAGGTGATGAATGCGCTTCGGCTTGCCCGCTGCGAAGATATTTTAGCAAAATTCCCCGAACGTGAAAAAACGGTTATCGGTTCAAAAGGTGTACACTTATCCGGCGGAGAAATTCAGCGTGTTGCGATTGCCCGCGCAATTTTGAAAAATGCAGATATCATTATTCTGGACGAGGCATCCGCCGCTGCCGACCCTGAAAACGAATACGAAATTCAGCAGGCGTTTTCCAATTTGATGAAAAACAAAACGGTTATTATGATTGCGCACCGGTTAAGCTCGATTAAAAATGTCGATGAAATTTTGGTTGTCGAAGACGGAAATATCGCTGAACGCGGCAGCGATGCGGAGTTGATGCAGAAGGGCGGAAAATACAGCCGATTGCAAGGTTTATACTCCAAAGCGAATGAATGGAGGGTCTAGCCTTTTGAGAATAGGCGGAGCAGATGCTAGGAACTTAGCCGAAATAAAGCGGAGACGTATTGTTATACGTTGAGCATTTATTTCGGCGTAGTGACAACGCAGATGCCCGTATATTCTCAAAAGAGTTGGAAGGAAAGAGATTTTTCCTAATTAGGGAGTTATATATGACTAAATTACAAAAATGGTTCGGGGTAACCGAATCGGGGGCAAAAGGGATTGTTACGGCATCGGTATGGTCGATGCTTGCGGATGTCGCATTTATTCTACCGATGTTTGTGATGATGTTTTTTTTGCAAAGTTATTTTGACGGGACGCTGCAGTCGGCGGGATTTTATATCGGTATTATTGCTGCCCTTGCAGTTGTGATGTATGTGCTTGTGCATATCAATTACAATACGCTCTACACCGCGACATTCAAAGAATGTAAAGAACTGCGCGTGAATATTGCAGACCGGCTCAAGGCGCTGCCGCTTGCGTATTTTTCCAAACACGATGTTTCCGACTTATCACAAACGGTGATGACTGATGTTGCTGCAATCGAACATGCGCTGAGCCACGCAATTCCGCAAACAATCGGTCTTGTGTTCTATTTGACTATACTTGGCGTCGTGATGATTGCAGCCCATCCGGGATTGGGCTTATGCGTATTTGTTCCGATTATTATCAGCTTTATTCTATTGATCTTGTCGAAAAAAATTCAGATACGGGAGACAACGCGGGACTTTCATAAACAGCGTGAGCGCACGGAATTTTTTCAAGAAGCGATAGAACTGCAACAGGAAATTAAAAGCTATGGGCTGACGGAAGACACGGCTGAAAAACTAAACCGCAATGTCGATGAAGCGGAGAAATTGCACTTAACTGTGGAAGCACATCAAGCGATCCCTCTCAACATTGCACTGCTGTTTTTAAAGTTTTCCATCGGCGTTACCGTATTTTTCGGACTCAAAATGTATCTTGCAGGAACAGCCCCGCTTTTGTATCTTATCGGATATATTATTGCCGCTGCCCGTATTGTAGATGCCGTTGCAGGTGTAGAAATGAATCTTGCAGAGCTGATGTATATCGATGCACGGGTCAAGCGCATCAATGAGCTGCGCGAAACAAAAACGCAGGAAGGCGAACCTGCTTCTTTGCAGCATTATGGTATTCAATTTAAAGATGTGGAGTTTTCGTATAACGATGGACAAAAGATTATCGACGGTATTTCGTTTACGGCGGAGCAAAATAAAGTTACCGCGCTTGTCGGGCCTTCCGGCTGCGGAAAAACAACCGTACTCCGGCTTGCGTCCCGCCTCTACGATTACAACAAGGGACAAATCCTCATCGACGGCAAAGACATTGCAACGATTGATACCGACAGCCTTTTCGATAAAATTTCGATTGTCTTTCAGGATGTCGGGCTTTTTAATACCTCTATTATGGAAAATATCCGCGTCGGAAATAAAAATGCCAGCGATGATGAGGTAAAAGAAGCTGCCCGTCTTGCCAACTGCGCCGAGTTTATCGAAGCGCTGCCGGACGGCTACAATACAGTCATCGGTGAAAACGGCAGTAGGCTTTCCGGCGGAGAGCGCCAGCGTCTTTCCATTGCCCGCGCCCTTTTGAAAAACGCACCGATTATCATCCTTGATGAAATCAGCGCCTCGCTCGATGTGGAAAACGAAATGAAAATACAGGAGAGTCTTAACACGCTCATCAAAGGTAAAACGGTGATTATCATTTCGCACAGATTAAAGTCAATCGAGAACGCCGATAAAATCATCGTAATGAATCAGGGCAAAGTTGATGCGGAAGGTACGCACGCAGAGCTGTTGCAAAAATCGGCACTGTACCGAAGTATGATTGAGAAGTCGGGGTTGACCGAACACTATACCTATTGAAAATATACGGCATATCTACTTCGCCGCTCGTTCAGCGAAGTACGTTCGTGTACTTCGCTGAGCACAAGTTTGCCCTTGCAAACTTGTAGCCCAAAAATGTACACAGATGTACATTTTTTTAGCGATGGCATCCATGCCGCTGATTTCATGCAGCAGGGAGTTCGCCTAGCGAACTCGTAGCCCAAGGATGCGCAAAGACGCTTGACACAAAGGTAAAAGTGCGTATAATAATGAATGAATTGTATGAAATATTCATTCATATCAACAACAGGATACAGAGATGGACGACAAAAAAGAACGGCTGACATCCGCAGCACATTCATTATTTTTAAAAAACGGCTATAAAAACACCAATATTGCTCAAATTGCAAAAAAAGCAGGTGTTGCCGTCGGATCATTCTATAACTACTATGCTTCAAAAGAAGATATATTTTTAGCGGTCTATATAGAAGAAAATGAGACGATGCGAAGTCATCTAATACAACAGATTGATTGGAAAGGGGATGTCGAGCAAATTATTGATGAGCTTTTCTCATACAGTTTTAAAAATATTATGAATAATAAAATTCTGATCGAGTGGAATAATGGCGCTGTTTCACAAATGCTGCATAGCTACTATTATTCAAAAACAGGCATAAAAAATAATTCTTTTCATCATTTTTTACAGAAAATTTTTACTAAATGGATGAGAGAACGAAGTCTCACTTCTGATGCAATCGAAAAAATATTAAAAGTATTTGATTTCATCTACTACATAGACTGTCATGTTACAGGGGATGAGTTTACGGGTTATGGCGAAGCGCTGCAAACATTTGTAAAGTATTTTGTCAAAGGTATTTTGTCGGAAGTCTCATCTAATACATAGCGGCTTAAGCCTTATTCTAAAAGATGAAATAGAATCCTGTGTTTTTTATATCAGAAAATGAATGAATTTTAAAATTTATTCATTCATACTTAAAAAGGAGATCTGTGTGCGCAACGGAGATAAAAATTATACGGCAAGTATTTTGGTTAATTGTTTAACTATGGGAAGAATACCGCTTTCTGTTTTGGCATATATACTCGTATCTGCAGAGGAAATCAAAATGCTATCGTATCTATTCCTATTTACGGCTATTGCCGCAAGCGATTTTTTTGACGGAAAAGCTGCGCGGGCATTCCATGTGCAAAGCAATCTTGGTGCGGCAGCAGATGTGTTTTGCGATTTTTTTTATATCATAACTTCTTGCTATGCACTCTATCGAAAAGGGTTATTTCCATTATGGATGATAGCACTCATTGCACTCAAGCTAGTGGAATTTATCATGACATCCCTAGCAATACAAAATAGAAACAGCTGTCGGCATATTTTTTGCTTTGATTATATTGGGCGATATATCGCAGTTGTTTTTTATGCATTGCCGTCAATGATTATCATCTTTGATCGATTTATGCCCGCATATATCTTTTATCGCACGTCATATGTGCTATACGTTACATTGTTATTTTTTTCTATTTTTTCAAGCATCAAACGAATCAGGCTACTAGCATAATGAACATTTTCTCAGATGATCTGTTTGTAAACAGTTCCTATTTTTCTGCTATTATTCGTGCGGGGGTAATACCCCGACGGTTGCGTCGTAACAAAGGGCATTAAAGCCGACTGTAACCACCTTATGAGAACAACATACCTACAGAGTAGATTAGTATAGCCTTTTATCGCATATACGACACTACAGGATATCTTTATCATTGAATATTTTATTCAACGTTCGTTTATATGAATTGATCAAATGTTTTCTGATCATTCGTTTTGCTTTATCGGGATCGTTCTTTTTAATTGCTTCTGCAATAGCAAGATGTTCATTAAATACGGTTTGCGCATCGATCGAATTATTGTACACGGATTTATTTTCAAAGCGGAGATAGTTATCCAAGATCAATTCCGTTTCTCTATAAAGCCACTTATTGTTTGTTGCCTTTGCTATTGCTCTGTGAAATGTATGATCCAATCGATAGAGTTTTATTCCGTCTCTTGTTTCCAGTTGATCTTCAAGATTCTGTAAGCAATTAAAAATATCTTTTACACTCTGATCATTTGCCCGTGCTGCTGCGAGGTATGCATTATTCTGTTCCGTTAATAACCGTATCTCTAAAATATCTTTGGCGATTTCATCGGTAACCGGAACAACTTTTACGCCTCTCCCTCGTGCAAAAGCAACATAGCCTTCTTTTTGTAATTCTAACAAGGCTTCCCGTACAGGCGTTCTGCTGATACCGAGCTCTTCGCATATTTCATCTTGCGAGTATATGGCTCCGACTCTAAACCGGTTAAATAAAACAGCATCTTTTATAAGTTCATAAGCTTGTTCTTTGTATGTCAAAGTTTTTACAACTACACCGCCTATCAAAGACTCTTTTTTATCAGACATATAATCTCCTTCCGGAATTTTCTTACTGTTTCTCTATTTCTCCGTTGAGTTCACTATCTACGTTGAACTCAAATTGACAATTGCAGTACGGAATAACTCTTCTTCTTTTGCAGCAGGATCAATACCTTTCGCACGCATGGACTGCGCAATCGATTCTACCGTTTCTGTAGCACGCTTTCTATCGTATCCCATATTGATAAGAGCGGTGATGATATCCTCAAACTCCGATTTTTTTGCCGTTTCCGTCCGGCCCGTATCGTGTAATCCGGTGAGTTGTCCTTTCAAAGCAAGCACCATCTTTTGCGCTGTTTTCTTGCCGATACCGGGGATGCTTTGCAGCCGTACAACATCCCCTGCCTCAAGAGCCGCTTCCAATGCTGCGCTGTCAAGACCGGAAAGAATTTTCAGCGCTTGTTTCGGGCCAATCCCGTCAACTTTTGTTAAATCCAAAAAAAGACTCCGCTCCGCCGGTGTTAAAAAGCCGAAAAGCCTCATCTGATCTTCCCGATGATAGAGCCATGTATAGACCCGTATCGTGCTCCCCGCAGCTCCGAATCGGTCTGCACTCAGGGCTGATACAAAAACTTCCCATTCAATGCCATTGGTTTCTATGTAGATGGACTCCGCCGTTTTACCGGTTAGCGTCCCGCTGATGCTGTTGAACATCTCTTTCTCCTTCTGAAATATATCCGAGAGAATCTCTTTTAGGGTGAGTTGCTATTCTGAAAACCGAACCGAAGACGCTCCCTTGGTGATTTCCGTAACAAGCTGAGCAAGCTCATTGCAATATTCAAGTGGAATTGACCCGCTCAGCCGGACGGTTTGTGCAAATTCCGTTTGTGCAAAGCTGATCGGCAGGTGTGCGGCGGCGCGGAGCAGCGGGTTGTGATTCTCATAGCTGCATTCGCAGGTGAACTCCGCTTTTTGAATAAGCGGCTCCGTGTGTACTTTAGCGAGCGCCTCTTTTGCCGCCGTAGAATAGGCTTTGACTAAGCCGCCTGTTCCCAATAGAGTACCGCCGAACCAGCGGGTAACGGTTACAAGAATATTGGTAATTCCGCTTCCTTTTAAGACGGCTAGAACCGGCTGTCCCGCCGTGCCTGCCGGCTCTCCGTCATCGCTGCAACCGAGTACCGCGCCGCTTTCACCGATAACAAAGGCGTGTACCACGTGCCGGGCATCGCGGTATTGGTCTTTTTGTCGCTTTACGGTCTCTTTAGCTTCCTGCGCATTGTCCGTATAAAACACCTCGGCGCGGAACACCGATTTTTTTACGGTTATTTCTGCGACAACGGCAGCTATGGGCATCGATGCTTCGGGGATAGATATCAATATGTCGGGCATGACCGCCGGTTTATCCGTTACTCCTGCGTCCGGCACTACAGTGGGTTCGTGTCGAGCGGTTTGCTCCCGGCTGCGGCTGAGAACTAGCATCCGGCGGCGCCTGTGTTAGCCTGCGCTCCGGTTTCCGTTTCCGGCAAGCAGTCGTGCCGGAGCTGTGCGGCACGTAGGGTGTTCCGCAACACCATCGCTACGGTTAAAGGACCGACACCGCCGGGAACCGGGGTAATCCAGCCGGCTTGTTCAGCGGCGCTTTCAAAGTCAACATCGCCGGTCAGCCTGTTGCCTTTGGGTGCAGTAGGATCGGGGACGCGGTTAATTCCCACGTCGATAACTGCGGCGCCTTTTTTTATCATGCTACCGGTAATGAGCGCCGGATGTCCCGCAGCCGCAATCAAAATATCAGCCTGCCGTGTCAGTGCGGCAAGGTCTTTCGTTTTACTGTGGCAGAGTGTAACGGTTGCATCCGCTGCAGTGAGCAGGGCGGCAAGTGGTTTCCCGACAATCGCAGAGCGCCCGACAATAACCGCATGAGCGCCGCTGAGCAGTATGCCATATTGCCGCAGTGCATACATAATTCCCTGCGGTGTACAGGGGATAAAGCCTGAACTACCGGTAAGCAATCGTCCCAAATTCTCCGGTGTAAAGCCATCGACGTCTTTAGCCGGATCAAGCGGCGCTAGTATCCGTTTGCTGTCCAGCGGGTAGGGAAGGGGCAGCTGAATTAAAATGCCGTCAACGGTATCGTCAGCATTCAGGTTTTGTACGCATGCTGCCAACTCCCGCTCACTTATTGTTTCGGAATACGGAATAATCCTGCTCTGCATTCCCGCTTTCTCCAATGCTCTCACCTTTGTTTTAATGTACACCTGCGAGGCGGGATCGCTTCCCGATGATACAATCGCGAGGCAGGGCTGCGGGTGCTTTTTACAATATGCGGCATTTTCTTGTGTTACCGCTTCGGTCAATGCTTCGGCTAATTTTTTGCCGTCTATAATCTGTGCCATAATCAAGTTCTCTTATTGTAGTATATTAAAATCGCTTTGGGAATATCCGGCGCATTGTATGACGGTCTTTTTTCTGGTATACTTGCCGAGTTATGAGCTGTGTTATATTTACCGGCGGCGGTACCGGAGGGCATATATTCCCCGGTATTGCCGTTGCAGAAGTGTTAAAAAAAGAAACAGGGATACCGATTATCTGGATAGGTTCCAATAACGGCACCGATCGATCGTATGTGTGTAGTGCTGATATTCCGTTTTACGGAATACCGGCAGGAAAGCTCCGACGATATTTCAGCCTCGAAAACCTCATCGATGTGTTTAAAATTATCGGAGGATTCTTCGCTTCGTTGATTATCCTGTTAAGGCTTAAGCCTCGCTTTGTGTTTTCCAAGGGAGGCTTTGTGTCAGTGCCGCCGTGCGTTGCCGCACGGTGTTTAAAAATTCCGGTTATTACGCACGAATGTGATTTTTCTCCCGGACTTGCCACAAAAATCAATATGCGGTTTGCCGATCAAGTACTCATCTCTTATGCAAAAACAGCTGAATTTTTTCCGGTTACCGTGCAGAAGAAGCTTGTCGTTACCGGAAACCCTGTTCGAATGCGTTTTTATGCAGCCGATGCGGAATCTGGCAAAGCTTTTATTCAATATACCGGTGATAAGCCGATCCTATTTGTACAAGGAGGAAGCCTCGGTGCACTCCAGATTAATGTATTGGTAGAGCAAACAATTTTATTTCTTGCGGAATCTTTTTTTGTTGTGCACCAAACCGGCGCTCAGCACCGTGCGCAAGGGGAACGGATTAAGCAGCGTCTAAAGGAAGAACGGCCGGATTTAAGCAGTTGCTATAAACCCTTCCCGTTCATCGTCGAGCAAATGCCCGATGTTCTTGCCGCTTCCGATCTCGTGATGTCGCGTGCAGGTGCTAATACTATCTGGGAAGCGGCTGCAGCCGGAAAGCCGATGCTCTTATTGCCGCTCGAAAAAGGCAGCAGCCGCGGTGATCAAATTGAAAATGCGGAATTTTTTACAGCGCAAGGAGCAGCTATTACACTTCATGCTAAAGATGCATCACCCACTGCGCTTTGCAGTGCATTAACTCATCTTGTAGAGAATCCGGAAAAGTTAAAAGCGATGGCTCAAGCCTCTTCCGCTCTTGCCGGAGAAAAACCTGCTGTTAAAATTGCCCGTCTATTACAACAATGGATGGCAAAATGAGCATCAATATACTTGATACCGTTCTATTGCTTTTCAGTATTATTGTCATCATAAAAGTTACCATCCGAGGTTTTATCGACGAGTTTTTTTCAATGGCTGCCTTTTTGCTTGCAATTGCCGTCGCCTTTTGGTTTTATCGCCCGCTTTCTTTGCACACAAAGGTGAGCGGACTTTCCCCGGCGGCGATGAAGCTTATCGCTTTTTTTATGATATTTATCGTAGTATTTATAGCGGTTAAACTTTTACAATTATTGATATCTGCCGTTTTCAATAATGAAATTCTCAATAGTCTTGATCATGCGCTCGGGTTTTTTTTAGGTGTATTTGAAGCATATATCGTGCTTATTATTATAATCGCTATCCTACAGCTTCAGCCGTTTTTTAATGTTGATGAGCTTATTGCCCACAGTATTGTTGTGCGAGTACTGGTACCGCTTCCGATAGATAGCGATAATGTCTTGCAGATGATCAGAAGCGGTATCTAAAGCGCAAAGTACCATGGCAACCGTACTGAAAATATTTGAACGGTTACTTGCCGCTTAGGGATGTTCCAAAAGTTGGTTACTTTCGGGACATCCCCGACGAGTTTAAAATTAAGTCTTTATACAGCAATGACTTAATTTTAAACATCGCATCTAAAACTTAAGGAAACTGTCCAAAAACTGTTTTGCAATCCGCTTTAGCGGATATGACAAATCATTTCCTTACAGAAAAAGCCGATAGGCTTTCAGTTTTTGGACAGCCCTATCATTTTTTTTGAGAAGGGCAACGCATCAGACGAATAAATATAAATAGCAAAATCAGGAGGTTGGACAAGCATTTGAACCATCTTCAACTGCTGTACATCCGTGTACAGCAGTTGAAGGCGAGTTTTATGCGTGCATAAAACATCGCTTCTGCATGGAACCACTGCCATCCATGGCAGCTCTGCTTGAACGGCCTCCTGATTTTGCGGGGAGATTAAAAAAATGATCTGATACGATTTGCCCTGAGAGAGGGTATATGTTTGAAAATGTACTCGGGCAACCGGTTATCCAGCTGCTCAGCGATGAATCACAGCACGGTAACGTACCACCGGCATTGCTTTTTGCAGGGCCGGAAGCAAGCGGTAAACTCACCGCCGCATTGGAAACAGCACGTATTCTTTCATGTGCTACAGACGGCAGTTGGACATGTACCTGTGAATCCTGCAAACGGCATAAAGACCTATCGGCAAGCGATCTGTTAATCCTCGGAACACGGGATACCGTGCTTGAAACGAAAGCAGCTGCCCGTGCGCTCTGCACCACAAAGACTGCGGCTGCACGGTACCTTTTTATCCGTGCCATACGCAAGCTTACGTCCCGATTTGATTCTCGGTTGTGGGAAACGGACGAACCGCGGTTTGTTAAGGCGGCGCCGATCCTTGCCGACATAGAGGAAGCTTTATCAGACCTTATCAGTCAATATGATAATATGGAAAACCTATCGGAAGAAGAAGCAAAAAAACTGGAAAAGCAAACAGTAAAAATTGCCGATTTCTGCCAAAAGCTACAAGAAGACTGTATGTATGACACACTTCCCGTTAATCAGGTACGCAAAGCTTCCGCATGGGTGCGTTTAATGCCGGTAGGTAAAAAAAAGGTACTCATTGTCGAAAACGCTGATAAAATGCAAGAATCTGCCCGAAACGCATTTCTCAAGATATTGGAGGAGCCTCCTGAATATGCAGTTTTTATTTTAACGACAACACGCAGAGCCGCTGTTATCCCCACTATTTTATCTCGCGTACGAACCTACCCGTTTATTGAACGGGAAGCTAAGCACCAACAGGCAGTAATCGAACGGGTATTTCGCGATACGCATTTTTGTGTGGCGCTATCTCCATCGCAACCGGTTCGTATCGTTTCATACTTGCAGAGTTTTTTACCGGTTGTCCCCGAATATTTTCGGGAAGCTGCCGCGGCCTTTTGGGAATATTGCTTAAATAGGGGCGAGCAACAAAAAAGACAATCCACAGTTCTTATTCAAAAACTTACGGCTTATCGGTCCGAACATCCGTCAACCTACGAACCGTCGATTACAGTTATACTGAAACTGCTCAATAATTGTAAACCGCGCCGAATATATATGCTTTTCTTAGAAGCGGCTATCGCTTTTTTGCAGGAAAGTATTCACACCGGCACATGCACGCCGCAGGAATTAGAGCAATACGCTGCTGTTTCTCGTTTTATCCACACGGCGATGCAGTCAGTCGATATTTTTAATGGTGCACCGCAAGCAGCACTGGAAACACTGAGCGAGCAGATTGCCTTTGCCTAAGGATGATCAAGGCAAGCATATCAAATTGGACATTTTAGATTTCCAGTGCAGGTTGCCTCGATGAATAGGTATCTGTAAAGAGGTCAGGGGGAGTTTTTAAAGATTCCCAAGCATTATAACCCGAAGGTGTTTGCCGGATTTACGCCTGCATAAAAATATAACGGATGCTTATCTTCAGGGAAGACTCCTTTCAACCGTTTAGCTTCTTCAACCAGTGCAGGAGCATCCTTAATCACGGTAGTCAGTGCATTGAGGTTCGCAAGATTTTTATTGATAATCAGTTCCGACTTGCGAGCAAGTCCCTGTAGTCGGCATGCAAGGTTGATGCCATAACCGACATAGTCGCGATATTTTAAGGCAGACGCTTCAGCAGATATCTCATACTTATATACTTTTTCCATTACTAAAGCACCGCCAAGCCCTAATTCGGGGTAGGGACTGAAAAGTTCTTCTCCGAGAAACTCGGTATAGGTTTGAAATACCATAATCGCTTCGCCTAATGTTGTCGGGGTTGTCTCGTCCCAAATAACTAAAGCACCGTCCCCAAGGAGCTTGTAGTATGAGCATCCGTATCCGAATTGATTTACACAGGATAAAAAGTTTGAAGTGAACGAGGTGATAAGCGAAAACACAGCCTTTTCATCATGTGAGCAAAGAAAGTTGCTGAATCCGCGTACGTCGACACAAAGGATAAGCGCATGAGGTTTTACGTCACCGACATATACGTTATCGAATATATCGACAGGCATCTTTTTCAAACCGGCAAGAGTTGATGCATCCAGCTCAACAGATCCGTTTTCAGCATTAGAAAATACAAGGTTATTAAGCGATACTGTATCCATTTGTACAAAATTTAACATATTTTATTCAAAAAGACAAGGTAAAAATATCTTGTCTTGAATATTTTTAATATTCCTCGCATATTAATAGGGGAGGAGTAATCATATATGCGCCGAATCGCTGTTTTTATGTTTCTGTTGCCTGTATTCTGTTCATGCTGTGTAGTTGCCGACTCACTGCAAGTTATTATTCCGGCTGTTGTAGAGGAAGATGCTGTCCCTATAGACGATGGCAATCTCCTTTTTATGGGAAGCAATCCTTATAGTCCTCCTCTCGTGCTCACTTTCGCAGGAGATCTTATGGCTCATACTGTGAATTTTAATATGAAGTCGTATGATTTAATATACACTGATGTCGAAAAAATATTACATAATGATGATTTAAGTTTTGTAAATGTTGAAACACCGGTCTGCGATGTACTACCGCTTTCGACCTACCCCAGTTTTAATGTGCATACACCTTATGTGCGTGCTGCTGTTCAAGCAGGGTTTGACGTATTGAGTCTCGCGAATAATCACACCAATGATCATGGTAAAATCGGTATTGATGGAACACTTACTGCGATACGGACAGTACAGAAAGAGCGCCCCACTTCCGGCATACTTCCTTCGTTTTTGATATTTTCCGGCTTAAAAGATTCCGAGAATGACCCTATACAGGTAACACCTCTTTTTTATAAGGGATGGAATATCCTATTTTGCTCCGTTACCGAAATTTTGAATTCCTACGATTCATCAAAAGCTCGGCTGTATTACAGTGCACCGACAAAGCAGGGGAGAGAGGCGCTCCTTTCAGTCATTAAAGAGGCACGCAACAGATATCCCTGCGATCTATTTGTCTTAGGGCTCCATCTCAATGAACCTGAATACGGTAGGATTGTTTCGAAAGCGAAGAAGGCGTGGTTTAAACAGCTTGGCGAAGCAGGAGTTGATATTATTTGGGCGCATCATCCGCATGTTATGCAGACATGGGAGACAATTACGGTCGAACGACCTGTACCTTTGCAAGAAGCCACCATGACCGATAACACAACCAATCAAAAAACTTCTGATACCGATATGGCAATTGATGCTAGACATACCGACATATCCGATGTGAAAGAAATCGTTGCCTCAGAACAGTGCAAGGTCTTTTGTATGTATTCTATGGGAAATTTTATTTCTGGGCAACGCTGGCATACACGGTATGATGATCCCGCATTCTATCGTGAATATACCGGAGACGCCGTATTGCTGCAATTAACATGTACGCGAAATAAAGCGGGTAGGGCGGATTTTTCGGTTTTGCCGCTGCTTATAACGCAATACAATGAATCGGCATATCCGGTTGTCAAGCGTTTTACACAGGAATGGCTAGATACGCTCAGCGAAAAAGAAAAGAATTATTTTACGAAGCGGCTTGAACTTATGGAGGCATATCTTCCGATAAATCTAACTACCGAATAAAACACGAGCTTTAGAGCCTTGCCGTTTTCAGTTATTATTCGTTCCGCGCCTTAGAAACAAAACGGGTACATTCGCTGATAAACTCAAGGTTGACGGTAGCAACCGGTCCGTTACGTTGTTTTGCAACGATCAGCTCGGTATCAGGGCTCTCGCGTTTTTCGCGATGTAAGAACATAACGACATCAGCATCCTGTTCGATTGCGCCTGATTCCCGCAAATTTGCAAGTGTCGGAGCTGTACCTTCAGCATCACGCCCTACCTGCGATAGCGCTATGACGGGAATATTAAGTTCGCGGGCGAGGCTTTTAAGCGATTGAGAAATTTCTGCAAAGCGTTCATGGCGCGGAATAGCGTTATTTTCCGAAGCGATTAAACCGAGGTAATCGATAAAGATAATCTTTACCCCCTCTTGCAAGCAGAGTTGCCGCGCCATCGCCCGTAAATCGAGCAGCTTCATATTGGGCATATCGACGATATAGAGCGGTGCTTCATAGAGTCTGCCTGCTGCATCTTGAATTTTTTGAAAATCGGCAAGCTGCAAATTCCCGGAACGGATTTTGGAAGAGGAAACTCGCGATTCCAGAGAGAACAGTCGATGTATCAGCTGCATATTTGACATTTCAAGCGAAAAGAAAGCGGAAGGTATTTTTTTTGTTACCGAAATATAGTCGGCAATGGTAAGTGCCAGCGCAGTTTTTCCGATTGAAGGGCGTGCCCCGATGATAATAAGTTCGGAATTTTGAAAACCGCTGGTAAGGCTATCTAAAAATTCAAAGCCGGAAGGAATCCCAGAAAACTCGTCGCGATGTTGTGTACGCGCTTGGATAATCTCGATTGCTTCCAAAATAAGATCTTTCGGTGTATGAAAGGTCGCCGATTGCCCCGCATCGGTTAAATCAAAGATATTCTTCTGTGCCTGTTCCAGCACGGAAGAGTATGCAACGGTTTGGTCAAAGACATCGGCATAAATCTGCTGCGAAACTCGTAAGAGTGAACGACGGATAGCAGCATCGAGGACAATTTTTGCATAATAGGCAACGTTTGCAGTGCTTGGGACGGTATCAGTGAGTGAGGCGATATAAGCCGTACCGCCTACAGAATCAAGCAAACCTTCTTGCCGCAGATGTTCGCTGATAACAAGAAGATCAACCCGATGACCCCCGTTATAAAGATCAACAACAGCTTGGAAGATTTTTTGATGGGCAATTGTATAAAAACTTTCCGCACGAACATACTGCAAAACCGTCCCGATAGAATCCGAGTCAAGCAAGATAGCTCCGAGCACAGCTTGTTCTGCTTCCGTATTATTCGGCGGTATTTTATCCTTTAATGAAGAAAGCTGTTTTATCATGTCTGACATTCTATTTTCCCTGATAATTTTTATATATGAGCATCTATAAAAACCGGCGAGTTTTTATAGATACCCTAAAAAATAAAAGAGAAGCCCCCTAATAGAACTTCTCTTTTATGATGGATGACACACCGTTTCCTTCTCTGATAAATCAATATAAGAGAAGTAGGCTATTCTTGCGTTTTGGCAGATTCTTCTGCTTTTACTTCTTCTTGGGTAGCTTCAGCTTGCTGTCCTTCAGTTGCTTCTGCCCGAGTCTCAGCTTCGTCCCCTTCATGGTGGCGGCGAGAGCGTTTCTCCGGTTTTGCCTCGGCCGTTTTTTCAGCCTCAGGCTGTGCCTCTACCACGATGGGAAGCACCGCAACAGCCGCTTCATACAGTTTGAGGGTCGCGTTATAATGCCCCACACTTTTAAAGGTAAGGCCGGGTAATTCAATACGCTTCCGTTCAATTTCGAATCCAAGTTTCTGCAGTTCATCGGAAATGGTTTGGTTGGTAACCGCACCGTACAGCTTCCCATTGGGACCTGCGGGCATTACGATAGTCAGTGTGAGGTTTTCAAGCTGCTCTTTTAAGCCTGCCGCATTCTGCCGTTTCACTGCTTTCCGCTGCTCTATCTCCTCTTTACGGCTTTCAAAATGGGCAAGGGTAAAAGAATTGCAGGGAACTGCTAAATTCCGCGGAAACAAATAGTTACGGGCATACCCTTTGGCAACGTCCTTAATATCACCCTCTTCTCCGAGGTGTTTGACATCTTCATTTAAAATTACTTTCATTTCAAGCTCCTTATAGGCGTACCGTTACAACGGTACATAATGATAAAACGATAGCTGACCGGTATTCCAGGAGTTGGAATCCGGCAGCAGACAATTTAAATACTCCTAAAAACCGTGTTTTTAGGAGTGTATCAACTCTTAGTCTACAACGTAAGGAAGTAACGCTAATGCGCGCGCACGCTTGATTTCAAGCGCAAGCTTACGCTGATGCTTCGCACAAGTTCCGGTAATACGGCGTGGTAAAATCTTTCCGCGTTCGGTAATAAAGCGCCGCAAAGAATCAGGGTCTTTATAATCGATTTTTGCCTTTTGCGAACAGAATCGACAAACCTTTTTACGGAAAAACATTTTTCCTTTTTTATTTACCTGGCGTTCTTCGTTTCCTCCTCCTTCGCGAGGATTTTCCTGTGTATTTGTGTCCGCTTCAACGGTATTCAGTGTCTCGTCCGACATGTTTTGTTCTCCTTAAAATGGAATATTGTCATAATTAGCATTATCAAAATCAGCTTCATAACCGTCATTAGCCGGTGACATATTTTGCCGAGCCTGATATGCCGAAGGCGCATTTGATCGCTGATATGCTTCCCGATTGCCGCTACTTGTCTGCTGACCGCTTCCGGAACCGCCTCCTAAAAGCTGAAGATTATTCGCGATAATTTCTACTTTACTGCGGGATTGCCCGTCCTGTTCCCATCGGTTTTGCCGAAGTTCACCGTCAACAGCAACCTGTTTTCCTTTCACAAGGTATTGGTTAAGCGCTTCACCCTGTCTGCCCCAAAGTACGATGTCGAAATAGTTTACTTCTTCAACCCATTCTTCACCGTTTTTCCGCCGTCGGTTAATTGCAATCGAAAACTTGCATACGGCAGCTCCTCCTTGAGTATATTTTAATTCCGCATCACGGGTAAGTCTGCCGACAAGTACGACATGGTTTATATCTGCCATCAATATCCTCCCGAATTATTCATCAATTTTGATAAATAAAAAAGTCAAAAGGTTTTGATTTAGTTTAAACTTGCGGTCTATTTCGATAATCTTATCCGGTTCGGCATGGATATTGAACAATACATAGCGCCCCTTTGTCTTTTTTTTGATTTCATACGTTAATTCACGGTCTCCGAATGGGTCTTCGGAATCAATTTGGACGTTGAAGTCCCCCAGAACGGATCGGGCTTCTTCAATCCCCTGTTTGAACTGTGCTTCCTCAATAGGAAAGACAGTCATCAACTCATACTTTCTCATGTGCCCTCCTGATGGCCATTAGCCCCGTATTTACTACGGGATGGAGTTTATTTATCGGGCTTTAAACCCCGATATAGCGTTTACCTCATCTTAGATGAATAGCAATAAAACCCATTCATAGAGAGGTAAAGCATAGATTTCAGTATAGTATAAAAAGACTTGTTCAGTCAATGCTGCATTTCATAATTAAAGAATTAACCATCATCTGATGTTAAGCGTTATAATTTTAGTTTTGTTTGCGTATTTCCTTAATCCGCTCCCAATAAAAGTCAAGTTCATCGGCTTTAAGGAGCGGTTCAGGCGGTGGCCGTTTGAGACTATTATGCCGTTTTATCTCTCCCTGCAAGTCTGAAATTGATGATCGGATTAAAAAAGGCTCGCCAAATGCAAAGGCGGTATCCGTTTCACTATAATATAACGGGAGCGATTGTACCTTCGGATATTTTTGATTCGGATACACATCCCCAATTGCATAAGTTCCCGGTCCGCCCCCCTGTGGTATAAGCGTCAGCTGGCGCATACCATTTTTGCCATTGCTGATCGATACGGCGCCTTTTTCATAGTTTTTAAGCCTAGACCCGTTATCGGTTACGCAGCTGTATATGGCATCATATTGCCGGATAAACTTTGGTACGGTTACTTGTAATCCGTCATCGAATGCAAACCCTGCATATTTTTCTTTGTACTCAAAATCGCCTATCCAATAGCGAAATTTGATATACTGTGTCCCATTGAAGAAAAAGGCATCAAAAAAAGCAGGAGCCTCTTGCTGATATATCAAGATGCCGTTTCGGAACCCCTGTTCAACCCAAAAACCATCCAAAATCGCTGTTTCCGGTGTAAGTACCGGTTGCAAATGGGCATCCATTTCTGCAGACACAGAAGAAGAGAGGCTTTCTCGTCTATCGGTAACAAGATTATAAGGTCTCTTTTTATAAAATGAGGAAAATAATCCGTTATCATACACCCATACGCTTGTTGTTATCGGAGTTCTGAATCCCTGGTAACGGATATTCAGTGAATAAATATTCCTTCGATCTTCTTGTTTTACCTTGACGGGGTAGCTACCCATATCCTCATACACAAAGCGATAATGAGTCTTGAGAACTATCCGCAATGTATCTTCTGCAGCTTCGTCTGCCTTCCCGATATATTCAATAAAACGTTCCGAATTTTCCCAAATACCGGCAAGCGGCTGAGCAGGGCAGGGGAGCGAAAGAATAAAAAATAAAATGATATAAAGGTATTTAATATATCTCACAGCAACGATAGTATATCATATAGCTTGTATTTTGTTTAGCCGTCATCATAACTAATAAAACTCTTTAATGCCCTCATACTGAACACTTTAATAGCACTTTAAGAATTATCCTAGACATAACCTCATTTATATAGTAAATTGAGGAAATTTAATAAAGTTGCTGTACTTAGAATACGACAGTGTCAAGAATTAAAGGATTAATTAATTGTGAAAATTAAAGGTATAGCGTCCATTATTATACTATTTGCGCTAAGTCTTTATACCATGTCTTGTACAAAGGTCGAGCAATTGTATGTTTCAAATGGTATTTATGATATTTCGGATATTGATAAAGATATAGTTTATTCGTTAAAAGGTTCATGGGCATATGCGGAAAAAGAGTTTGTTTCTCCGATTATGCCGCTTGAGATATATACACATTTTCAGCCGATCGAATTCGGCTGGACAACATATACACCTCCACAACCGGTACAAGGATATGCTTCGTATGCAGTAAGAATCCGCGGTTTTGAGCCTCAAAAGGTATATGCGATCCATTTTACTCGTACATCGTCAGCTTTTACGGTATATCTGAATGGTAACCTATTCTATACATCGGGGACGCCCGGAAAAAATTTTAAAGAAGAAATATTTGATTGGCACGCTGATACGGTTATCTTGCCGCTTAATAATGAAACCGAAGCAACCATTGTTGTTCATTTATCGAATTTTCATGATAGAAATCCGGGGGTGGAAACACCTTTTCTTTTTGGCCTTTATTCAACATTACAAACAAAAATAGTATTGGATAAGCTTGTTTCCTCCGGCATATTTTCTATCTTATTCAGTATGGCTACTTTCTTTATTTCTTTATTTCTGTTTTATAGGAGAGAAACCACTGCAGGCCTCTTTGGATTGCTTTGCTATAGCTTTGCCATTAGGACACTTTGTTACAATGACTTTTTGTTAAGAGATTTCTTTCCGAACGTATCGACGAATATTATGTATCGACTCGGATACTTCACCTTTCCGTTTTGTGCTGTATTTACATTTCTCTTTATTCTTAATCTGTTCATCAAAAAACCGCCAAAAGTTTTTTATTTTTTAACTATTCCATTGATCTTGTATGGTTTAATAACACTCATCACTCCAATACCGGTATTCGTCGGAATATTACTTATTGTACAACTTTATATCTTATTTCTTTCGGTGATTGCATGTATAGTGGTTGCTTATGCATTAATTAAACGAAAACCATTTGCGTTAACATTTTTAATTTCATTTTTATTATTCATCAGCGCAGCAATATTTGACGGTTTAATTTCGAACGGTCTTATTAATGCCCCGTTTATTTCTCATTTTGGAGTATTACTGCTGATGATTCCGATGGCATTTATTGTCATTCGGCATTTTTCTGCAGCTTTTAAGACACAAGAGCAGATGATCGAATCGATCCAAAAGACAAATATATCTTTTCAACGATTCTTTCCAAATGAATTTTTACAATTTTTGAATAAGAAAAATGTTACGGATATTTCACTTGGTGATAATATTCATAAAAATATGTTTATTGCCTTTATCCATCTTGGTATTAAAGCAAAACTTTCATCAAGCAGTGCGCGTGAAGAACTGTTGATTTTATATAATACCGTTATCCAAGCAGCTAATCCTATTATTAAAAAATATAACGGATTCATTGATAAGTATTTAACAGATGGATTAATGGTTCTTTTTTACGGCACTGCAGAAGACACGGTGGATTGTATTATTGAGATTACACAGCTCATTAAAAAAATTAATATACATAGGCAGGAGCAATCCTTACCGCCGCTTCACATCTCTTCAGGAATTCATTATGGGAAATTAATGATGGGGACTATCGGGGAACCGGAGCGAATGGATACAACAGTTATTTCCGATGTGGTGAATATTTCTTCTCGAATGTATAGTTATGCGACTGAAAAGAATGTTAATATCATTATCAGTGAAACCGTTAGAGAACAGCTTCTTGAAAGTTATTGGCGTACACATACCTGCTTTTATTACGGAAAAATAAAATTCCACGGTAAAAGAAATTTAATAAATGTTTATGAGGTCAATTTACTATGAAAAAGATACTTGTAGGCGCTTTTCCTTTTTTTTGTATGATCCTTATGATAACATTTATTAGTAGAGAGAAACCAATACAGAATCTTCGAGAATATACAGTAACGGTACAGCATGGGCTGTTAACATTGCCAGTGCATAATGATCAAGATGTGTTTAGTATTAGAGGCCAATGGTATTTTACTCCTAATCAGTTCTATTATTTTAAAGATAATACGCGGCCGTTATATGCACCGTTACCAGGTAGGCTCAGCGAAACCGCGCTGAAAACCGACTTTGGTTATGCCTCATACGGATTACGTATTGTCGGGCTTAACCCTAATAAGGTATATGCGCTTCAATTGAGTCATATTCTCTCAAGTTGTACCATTGTTATTAACGGTATTGATAGGGCAGGGCAAGGGCAACCCGGTGTATCTGCGCGGACGGAGATACCGGGGAAAACGATCAGCATTGCAACTTTCAAGCCACTAAAGAACGGTACTGCCGATATTATCATAAATATATCTAATTTTCATAATCGATATGGGGGAACAGATCAATCAATTATCCTTGGTTCCGCTGAAATGTTAAATCGATCTTTTGTATTCAATCTTTTATTTTATAATATTGCATCTACCGTACTGTTGCTGTTTAGTATCTTTTTTATCATACTGCACTTAAATTATAAAAAAATACCCTATATATTATGGTTTGCATTTGCTGCTATAACGATTAGTATTCGAATTAGTGTATTCTATCCGCATATTCTTGCTTATATTTGGCCTGCAATTCCATGGAAGTTGTATTTTATTTTGCGTTATTCTTCCATGCCATTAACGGCATTGTTTTTCACAATATTTATTAATAAGATTTTAAATATCCGGTATACATCTGTTTATCGAAGTATTATTGTAATTTGCCTATTATCAACTACCTTTATTGTTATTGCACCAACGCTTCTCGTATCCCGTTATTTATATATGCAACAGGCACTTGTATTTATTGCTGCCATTTACGACGCGGTAATCATTATTCGTGCACTGGTTAAAAGGGAGAAGTCTGCAATATGGATTGCTATTGTATTATGTATACTTGCCGGCTTTGCGCTGTATGATACACTGGTAAGCCAATGGATTGTTTCGGGTAAATTACTCTTGCAAGAAGGCGCAATGGTCGCAATTATTATTGCCGTCATTATGAGCATCGACGGATATGCAGAAGCAATACACCAGATTGAACAGCTGGTAGAGGAACTGAAAAGGATCCAAACAGCATTGCGTCGTTTTTTCCCTAATCAATTATTGATGTTTCTTCAGAAAACCAGTATTACTGAGATAAATACCGGAGATTTCTCGGAATTGTCGATGACTGTTCTTTCAATTGATATCCGATCTTTTACCAGTATATCGGAACAACTGAGTCCTGACGAAGTTTTTATATTGCTTAATAACTATTTTGCTTTGGTAGCTCCTATTATCCGGCAGTACGGCGGGGTGATTATGAAGTTCCTTGGTGACGGTTTTACTGCATTGTTTCCCGAAAATTCCGATACAGCAGTATTATGCGGAATTGAAATCCAGAAGAAATTACAGGAAAAGTGTATACAGCTAAAGAATCTCCAATCTATTAAAATTAGGGCAGGTATCGGGATTGATACAGGGAGAATACTCTTAGGTGTCATCGGAAATGATAGCCGATTAGACAGCGTTGTTATTTCAAATACTTGTTATACAGCAGAAGAATTGCAAGCCGCGACAAAGATATATTCCAATACAATTATTATTTCTGAATCGATTTTCCGATCACTTAAGCGACCAGAAGATTTTCACATACGGTGTATTCAAGAATCGCCGATTATCGGAGAAGCGGAGCAAAGCGTACTTTATGAAGTTTACGATTGTGATATGCCTGATATACAAAATAAAAAACGACAGACAGCATCCCGTATTGAAAAAGCGCTTAAATCCATCAAAGAAAGAGATTACGCCCGAGCCCAAACATATCTTACACAATCGCTGGAAATATTTTCTGATGATCCGTTAGCACTCTATTATCAAAGATTGATAATAGGGATGTTGTCGGATAATTCTTAGAGTATTGACATAACGACTTTATGCTTTAAGATAAACATTTTAGTAGACAGAACGCTCATTATTGATAGCATATTTCAGCTATTCATTATATAACGTTTTATAGAGATTTGTCTAGTAGTCGTTTTTCGATCGCATCAATGCTACTGTCAGGAGTTGAAGCGCCGGCAGCAAGACCGATTGTTCCGTACTGATACACATCCTGAGGAATATCATCGGCGGATTCGGCAAGCCATGCAGGTTTACTGCTGTCGATGGCAGTTTGCAAAAGACGGCGGGTATTGGCGGAATTACCGCCGCCGATAACGAGTATTGCATCAACTTCTTCTACGAGCTCCATGAGCGCCTCCTGCCGTTCGTCGGTCGCCGGACAAATAGTTTCCAAAACGGTAAGGTTTGGAATTTTACTATTAAGGATTTTGGCAATTGCGCGGTATTCTTCCCGTTTAATGGTGGTTTGGGCAATCAGAACGGTAGGCGCTCCATCATATTGCAGTTTTTCCGCTTCTGCAGCCATCTGCACGGTAATACACTTACCATTTGGAACTGACAAAGCATATCCTTTAATTCCGATTAGTTCTCCATGGTTTTTATCCCCGGCGAGGATAACCGTATAACCTTTTTTTGAATACTGTGCAGCCCTCAGTTGGCTTGCAATGACACGCGGGCAGGTTGCATCGATAATGATTGCGCCACAGTCTATCAATTCTTGCCGTTTTTTCGGAGCGATACCGTGTGCTCTGATAATAATCGGTGAGTCGGGAGTAATCTGAGATTTCAGCTCCTCATCGGGGTTTACGATACGCACCCCCTTCGCTTCTAAAAGCCGTATCGTTACCGGATTGTGAATGAGTGGGCCATACGTATAAACCGTTTTGTCAGGATACTTGGCAAGAGCGCGATATACCGCCTCAACCGCCCTTCGTACTCCCATACAGTAACCAAGTACTTTTGCACGCTTCACCTGTCGATGCTGTTCTTGCAGATGCGGTATATCGTCGAGCTTTATCATTTTACACCTTTTTTACCATAATACCGTTAATTAAAATCTGTAACGATTTCTCTCACAGCTGCAACGAACTGTTCCAAATCACTTTTTTCCGTGCCGTGTCCGATGGAAATACGTATAGCATTTTGTGCGATTTCGGGACTAACGGAAAGAGCTGCCAGTATCGGCCGAACTTTTGTCTTTGAAGAACATGCTGAACCGGCCGATACAAAGATATCGCGATCGGAAAGGCATCGTGTCATGATTTCTGCCGGAACATTCTTAAAGCTCACTTGTATAATCCACGGTGAAAATGCATGGGCACACTTGATGTTATCCGGTACTGCGGCATTCGATATTTCGACTGGTATTCTTGCGGAAGGGATAATCGAACATTCGGGGATTCGGCACAACGCTTCGATGAGGAATCGAGACAACTCCCCTGCCCGCTCAAATTTTTGCTGAAAATCCGTATATGTTTTTTCAAGACAGCGGGCAAGCGCACAAGCACCGGCAAGGTTTTCCGTCCCGGGTCGAATGTTGCGCTCCTGCGAGCCACCTCGGATACCGGAGTTTAAGGGCTGTTTTAAATATAATAATCCGATACCGCGCGGTCCACCAATCTTATGGGCGCTCATCGAAGCAGAATGCACATCGGCAAGTCCAAGCTCCGCGACCGGTAATTTTCCGATCGATTGTACCATATCAACATGGAAATGAACGGGTCTTTTTCCGGCTGTATGTGCTTTGAGAGCTTGTGCAATATCTCGAACCGGCTGCACAGATCCAATCTCGTTGTTAACGCCCATAATTGCAACCAACACGGTATCTTCCCGCAGGGTATGCAATACTGCATCGGGGGTAATGCAGCCGCTCTTATCGGAAGGAGCTTTTAAAATCGTCCAGCCGCAATGCTCCAATACGGCGGCTTGTTCTCGTACCGACGGGTGTTCGATATTGCTGATAATCAGACTGCCGGTTGCCGGACGGGTTAATAATGAAAGGAGTACGAGACTGTTTGATTCGGAAGCGCCGGAGGTAAAATAAAGCGTTTCTGCGGGAACACCGAGCACTGCGGCGCAGCGGCTGCGGGCTTTTTCCAGCATATTCCGTGCCTCTTTTCCGAAGCGGTGCTGTGCTGAAGGATTTGCGAACACTGCTGTCGCCTCACGATAAGCAGCTTCAATCTCATCGGTGTAGGGTATCGCCGATGCCGCCCAATCCAGATAAATCATATCAGTACCTCCCGTATTATAGAAGTATCGACTTCACGTACCTGTGTTTTGAGAATATTCTCTTGAAGAACAAGTCGAATCATCCCACCTCGGTTCTTTTTATCTTTTTTCATGCGCGCAATAATAGCGTCCGCAAAAGAATCTGTATTAGATAGTATACTAAAGTAGACAGGTGTTGTACACCAGCCGTAACAGCTAAGAATTGACGTGAGGGAGTGGGCGTAGTTTTTATCGGTAAGCTGTAGACGAAGTCCTACCGCTAAAGCGCGAGACATACCCCATGCGACGGCATCTCCATGTGGTATGGAAAAATGAGCTAAACTTTCAAGAGCATGGGCGAAGGTGTGTCCGAAATTTAAGAAAGCGCGTTCTCCTTGTTCGGTAAAGTCCCGCTCGACAACTTGCGCCTTAGCCTCCGCAGCGCGGCGTATCATCGTAGAGATACAGGTCTCATCTCTACCGATAATTTCATCATGCTGTGTTAAAAACATCTGATACAGTTCAGTATCGTAGAGAACGGCTGTTTTCAGTATTTCCGCAAGCCCCGAACGGTATTCGGCCTCGGGCAAGGAACGGAGCACCGGAAAACAGAGGTGAATCGATGAAGCGGCGTAAAATGTACCGATAAGATTTTTATAACCGGAAAGATTCACTGCTGTTTTTCCGCCGATGCTTGCATCCGCCATCGCGAGTACGGTTGTCGGCACCAGAATACACTGTATGCCGCGCATATAGAGCGAAGCGGCAAGGGCGGTTATGTCGCATACTACGCCGCCGCCGAATGCGATAAAACAGGCATGCCGGTCAAGTTCGTATTCTGCAGCTTTCTCGGCAATAAGAGTAAGGGAGTCTAAGTTTTTTGCTTCATCCCCTGCCGGTAGTACTACCAGCGGTACTTGCATGGAAAAATATTCAGCTTGTCGTAAGAGCGGGAGCGTATGCTCGTCGCATACATACAATGCGTCTACCCTCCCCTTTTTTTCCGAAAGTTGAGGGAGCCGGATGGTATCTGAGTACCATACCTGTGTAGTGCCGTGCGGCGTAGAAAATGAAAATGATTGCGGTAATGATTTCATAGGCGTCTGTTGTAGCCGACAAATTTAATCGGCGCGTACTGCTGTTGCAGTGGGTGTCGTTCGCGATATTTTTCTATTTTTTATTTTTAAAAAGAGCATTTTTTCAGTTTCGTAATTCGGATTTAAATCGGTTTTCCAATAAAAAAACATTCGTACGCCACGTATCATCTGTTCAACGGCTTCCGTCTCCCTTTTGCAGATGCCGTAAACGGGAATAACAATGAGACCCGGCACCTCATTTGCTTCCATTGTAAACTGAATCTTTCCTTCGGGGTCTTCGAGCTGTATCCATGAAACCTTATTAAATACATCGGTAGTGATACTGCGCTCTTTTTTTTGATTTTCTTCGCAATCATACAGTGATAGGGAAGGCATGACGGAATCAGTTTCTTCTAATGCAATATCGATTTCAACAATAAAATAAGCGGAAAGATTAAAAGGGCTATCGTTCTTTAAAATGTATTGAACCTGCGTTCCTTCGGAAAAAAAAGTATATTGCTTACGCAGTGAAACCGGCTGTTCAATGCCGGCATCAAATAAACTTGCAGTAGACAGCTTCAGCTCAGAACGGATTGTATTAATTTCGGTTTCCTGATATGTATTATCGGAAAACACAGCTGTAAGCGCTTCGAGTTGTCCGTTTTTAAGACGCTGTAAAGCTGCTTCCGATAAAAGGTAGTCGATAAACATCCCTGAATGCTCCAACGGCATATCGGAATAGTTTTTATAGGCTGAAAACACGTCACATTCAAAAATCTTTCCGCCGTGATGATGCACATACATATTTAGAGGAGAACGTTGCGATAGGACTTCTTTAAAACCGTCCATATCGATATCATAGCGGGTGAGACCTTCGGTAAATATGCCCGGAAGCCGCGTTTGCTTTTCGGCAACAAGCAGTTTTCGGTAGGCAATTCGGCGTAATTCGTTATGGTATTCGGAAATACAAGGTTCCAGCGCGAAAAGCTCTGCATTTTGCGCTTTCCATAGTTCTTGTAAGGCATATTTTTTACGCGCCTTATCGCCTTTCATACCGTTTGCCAACATATTCACATACATCATTTTGGAATAAATTTTAAAGGCATCACGCTGTATCGTAATGGCGTGTTTTGTTGCATGTCCCGTCGGGGTATCACAGAGAATCGTATTTGGCGCAATGTACATGGGTGGGTGAGGTTGCCGCCGTTTCATCAATTCAGCCGTATGGGTAAGCCGTATGACCGATTCAGGTTGATTACACAGCTCCACAAAGGAAGAAAACCAGTTTAGCCCGTCTTTATTTTTTTCAAGGCATTTTATATAGGCTTTAACCGGTAGGAAAAGAAGATACATAGATTCGTCGGTAGAGGAGGCTGTAGCCGCTAATTTATCATAAAATTCTTGCGGTGTACGGTTTATGAAATCAGGATCATCGGGAATATACGGAAATACGGTTATTGTTTTTCCTTTATCTTCAACAATTGTAGGAGAAAAATAAGTATTTTGACTATTCTGTTCTCTATTTTGAGGAAACAGACGATAATCGAGAAGACAATATTCCATACCGCACCGAATAAACGGAGTAATTAATGACGGTGTCCATGCGGAAGCGGTTAAAAAAAGACCTCGAGGCCGTTTTCCGAAATGGGTACGGATAGCAGCAGTCATCATTTCAATTTGACCGATGACATCGGAAGCGGGTAATAAAGACAGATAAGGCTGATAATACCCTCCGCCCAGAAGCTCAATTTGTTTACGGGAAAGCATACTGTTGAGCAACATCGTATAGGCTTGACGCTTCCCTTTTTGCCATTCTAAAAAGCTGCCCGTTGCAAAAATTGTCAGAGGCAGCTTTTCCTCAGCTTGAATACCGGAAAAAAAAGTTTTATACAGCGAAGCATTATCATTTTTATCAATTTGCTGTAAATAGGAGATAGAGAGCTGTACACAAAAGCATAAATGCACATTTTTTTTTGAGGTATCCACGGGAATCATCCTTACTAAAACAATAGTTATTGTATACTATTTTCAGTAATTATGGAAGTATAAAATTCCGTTACATTTTTAGATATTGGTATCTCTAAAAACTCGATGAGCTTTTAGAGATACACGATAAGTATTTTGAATGTCACTGATTATTGCTGAGGAGTGGATGAATCCGAGCTATCAGCAGCACTAGACATGCCCGCTTTGTAAAGTTGCTCTTGCTCACCGGACATATCTGATGAAATAGGTATAATTTTCGATGTTTCGGAGATGGGCTGTTGCGGTAACTGAGACTCTGCCTTAATGATATCGTCAAACTCCTGTTTATCGATCGTTTCTTTTTCAAGCAAACGCTGAGCAATATACTCAAGCAGCGTCTTTTTTTCTTTTAATCGATTTACAACTACGGTATACCGCTCTTCCATAACGCGGGCAATTTCTTCATCGATATATTGCTGTGTAGTTTCAGAGTATTCACGTACCAGCTGAGGATCGCCTGCGCCGTATCCGCTACCCCGCTTTGAAAGAGCAACGTTTTTAAACCGATCACTCATACCGTAATCGGTTATCATACTGCGGATAATATCAGTAGCACGCGACAGATCGCTTGAGGCGCCGGTTGAGACAACCCCAAACTGTACAAATTCGGCAGCCCGTCCGCCAAGGAGACAGTCAACCTCTGCAAGCAGTTCCTTTTCAGTACTCAGGAAACGATCTTCTTCGGGGATGTTCAAGGTATAGCCAAGTGCTGCGATACCACGCGGTATAATGGAAACCTTATGTACCTTATCTGCTCCGTCAGTAAAAGCAGCGGTTATAGCGTGTCCGGTTTCGTGGTAAGCAACAATTTGACGTTCTTTTTCTTTAATCACCCTACTCTTTTTTTGTAAACCGGCAATAGCCTTTTCTACTGCCTCATTGAGATCTTCCGCGGCAACTTCTTTACGGCCGCCACGTACTGCGAGCAAAGCCGCCTCGTTAATCACATTTGCAAGATCAGCGCCGGAAAAGCCGCTTGTAATCCGTGCCGTATCACTAAGATCAATTCCGCTTGCAAGTTTAACATTCTTTGCATGTATCTTGAGTATCTGTTCTCGCCCTTTCATATCGGGGCGATCCACTGCTACCTGCCGGTCAAACCGTCCGGGACGAAGCAACGCAGGGTCAAGAACATCAGGCCGGTTAGTTGCCGCCAGCAAAATAAGCCCTGTACTATTATCGAATCCGTCCATCTCTACGAGCAGCTGGTTGAGCGTTTGCTCCCGCTCGTCGTTTGAATGAATGGAATTTAAACGGGACTTACCGATGGCATCAAGCTCATCGATAAAAATGATACAGGGAGCTTTTTCCCGCGCTTGTTTAAAGAGATCACGTACACGGGAGGCACCGACACCGACAAACATCTCTACAAAGTCTGAGCCGCTAATCCGAAAGAATGGAACCCCCGATTCCCCTGCAACGGCACGTGCAAGCAGGGTTTTACCGGTTCCGGGCGGGCCGACCAGTAAAACACCGCGCGGAATCTTACCGCCTATTTCGGTATATTTTTGAGGGTATTTTAAAAAGTCTACAACTTCAACCAGTTCTTCTTTTGCCTCGTCAACACCCGCGACATCACTGAAACGAGTGGTAACTTTTCCTTCCTCAACGGCCGCCGACCGAGCCTGCCCGCCGGAAAAAATACTGCCGCCGAGACCGCCGAGATTCGAGGTAAAGCGCTTCATAACAAAATGCCAAAGAAGGAAGATAAAACCGAATGGCAGTATCCATTGTACCAAAAAGTCAACGAGAAAGTTATTTTCTTTAGGACGTACTAAATAAATGACATTGTGTTCATCCAGCAGTTGTAAAAAAGATTCCGAATATATTCCGACCGTTTGATAGGCATCTCCCGCATCCGCAGATAAAAACGGCAACTTGTTTCGTGTTTGTTCACTACTCGCTTGCGTTTTCGTTTGTCCGATAAAATATGTCGGCCCCATAATGACTTTAACGATTTCGCCTGACGCAACACGATCTTTAAACTCCGAAAAAGGAATAATATTCGCATCTTGCTTCATCAAGAACTGGTTTACAATCAGTAGAATTATAAACACGCCCGCAATAATCGCGATAAAAGGTAATCGAGGTTTCTTTTGATCCTTATTATTATTGTTATTGGACGGTTCGGGGCTCAATTTGAAAAAATTAAAGGGATCTTGTTCGTTCGGATCCTTTTTGTTCTTATCATCATTCTGATTCATAACTGCCATTGCCTCATCTTTTACTCTAGGATTCCGCTCAAAACTCCGGTGAAGGTAGTGGGGTTCCCTATTTATAAGGCATAACATACTCAAAAAAAACAATATAGACAAGCCGGCTATTCGAAAAGTCATAGCAACCGATCAAATTTTTTGCAATATACGTTCATAGAATAATGAAGGTTGTAGACATTTTATAATTGACGATACCGGTAATAGATGATAGAATTGCCCCCATGAAAACGGTTTCTGCCGCAACGGTGTTCCTTGCTATAAGCATAGTATGCAGCTTATTTTTTGTAATAAGAGCTATAAAGAATAGAAAAAGTATACAATCGACACAGTTATATAATATTATATTGGCAGTAATTATGCTCTTGTCTATAGCAGCGGCCGGCTTTTTCAGATATATTTCCTTCCCGTTCGCTTCGTTAGCACTCGGTGCCCTCTGTTTTATCCTATTAGTAGTTATTGCGTCAAACGATGCAGTCTATCGCCGGGAATATATGGCTCTCAAAACACAAATGGAGTTGGTACAAGAAGAGCTGATTAAGGCGCAACGCCCCGATGAAACCGCTATGAGAGCTAAAGAGTTGCTGCCTGTCGGTAATACCTTCTTAATAAAAGCTGCCGAAGCGATACGGCAACAAACCGATACGGCTGGCATCCTCGGTTTTATCAATAAAATTATGATCGAACAGCTCTTTGCGGATGGAGGTGTTATCCTTACCATCGGCGAATTTGAAGACGTGCTTAGTGTTAAGGCGTATAGTGGAACTTATCCGCCGCCGTATAAGTTGCCTGATGATGTACCGCACCAACAAGATCAAGTTGCTACTAATTTTAGATATGCGGAGTTCCCACTTAATAATTCATT
The DNA here is from genome assembly GCF_024181185.1 of Treponema sp. OMZ 906. Lineage (NCBI taxonomy): Bacteria > Pseudomonadati > Spirochaetota > Spirochaetia > Treponematales > Treponemataceae > Treponema > Treponema sp. OMZ 906. The sequence continues at coordinate 1,452,902 of NZ_CP051196.1, forward strand.
TTTTGGTGAAGTAGCCCGTTCAGCACAATCGATCCTAATTCCACACGCACAAGAAGATAGCAGAATTGTTATCAATGGAGAAGAGCCGTTTCTCATGCCTGGATCATTACTTACCCTTCCAATGGTATATCGGGATACGGTCGAAGGATTGATTTCTTTGTCAAGAAGTGCCAATCATGCACCGTTTACCGAGTCAGACCTACAGATCGGTGAAATATTGGCCAGCTATGCAACGGCAGCGCTTAAATTGATATACGATTTGCAAGACGAGACGGAATTAAACACAATTGAAAATGAAACCGATATTGCAAGTCGTATTCAGAAAATATTACTGCCTAAAAAGCTTATCGATACTACCGATTTGAATTTTTCCGTACTTTTTAATCAAGCACGAGGCGTTTGCAGTGATTATTATGATATCATCCAGAGTCAGAGGGATCGACTTTTCTGTATTATTGCCGATGTCGCCGGGAAAAGCATTCACGCCTGTATCGTTATGGTAATGATTCGCTCATTGCTTTATCTTATCACCAATACGGCTCAGAATACTCAGAATATCCTCGATATTTTAAATAAGGGTATTACCGGGAAAATATCGATTGACCACTATGCAAGTATATCGTTATTGACGTATATTCCTGCAGAGAAAAGCATTGAATATGTAAATGCCGGAACGCAGTCTCTTCTCTTGTGGAAAGCTTTGACAAAGAAATTAATCCGGCTTGAACAAAAATCGGATCCTATCGGTGTGGATAGTAAGTCAGTTTATACCTGCAAAAAGATTCCGGTTGAAAAAGGAGATATCGCCGTTTTATTTACCGACGGTGTTATAGAAACGCTCAATGGACGTGGAGAACCGTTCGGATTAAAAGCTCTTGCTGAGATTTTGGTTGCGAACGCTTCATTATCTGCAAAGGCAATTACCGAGAAAATTAACAAGCAAATAAGGACTTTTATCGGGAAAACAGCACCTCATGATGATCAGACGGTGATGATTATTAAAGTAAAATAGAGTTAAGGAGGACAGAGTATGGAACTGAAAATCCGAAAAAATAAGGATGTATACATTATCGATGTAAGCGGCGAGATGGATTTATACAATTCGTATAAACTGAAGGAATTAATTGCAAAGATGCTTGAACGTCAGATTCAATGCATTGTACTCAATCTTGAAGAAGTGGAATATATCGATTCTTCCGGTATCGGAGCGTTGATTTATATCTGTTCAACCTTAAAAAAGAAAAACTTAAAGTTATACATTACTAATATTCATGGTTCGGTAAAGAAAGTCATCGAATTAACAAAACTGATGGGCTTTTTCCCAATTACCAATAGCCTGGAAGAGGCTCTACAAAAATTAGCCGATAGTCAATAGGAGAACGTTACAATATGATCAAAGAATTACGCGTTGACGGAAAAGACCCGTTATTTGATAAGACCGGTATGCTGTATAAAGAATTCCCTTCGGATTTCCGACAAATTCGCTATTTTACCCTTTTGATTGTTCAGTCAGCTCCGTTGGAAATCAAAGGAATTAACCTACTTGAGCAGCAAATCAGTGAGATCATCAAAAATGCTGTAAAGCATGGAAATAAATGTGATCCTAAAAAGAAAGTAAAGGTATGGTATGAATTCAGCCCCGAACACGCACACCTCATCGTCGAAGATGAAGGCTCCGGCTTCAAAGATATAGAGAAATGGAATGAATTTAACCGGAAACGGCTTGAATGCCTCCATAAGCAGGATTTTACCAATCTTGGTGATTATGTTTCTTTTAGAACGGCTCAGAGCGATGATAATGACGGCGGAAACGCGTTGTTTGCAGCACTGGAGTATTGGAACGGCGGTTTTGTATTCGGCGATAAGCGTAATTCGATCGCGATGCTGAAGCAATACCCTAAAAAACGCCACGGTATTGCAATAGAATAGTGCAGTATTGAAAAGCCTGTTTACCAGGGGCTGTCCAAAAACTGAAAGCCTATCGGCTTTTCCTGTAAGGAAATGATTTGTCATATCCGCTAAAGCGAATTGCGTAACAGTTTTTGGACAGTTTCCTTAGATTTAGATGCGATGTTGCGATCAAAACGGTACATCCTTGTACCGTTTTGATCTTCAAGTTTTCTTGCGAAAACTTGTTACTGTTAAAGCCACCGCCATCCTTGGCGGTTCTGATAGTCATTACTGTATAAAGACTTAATTTTAAACTCGCGGGGATGTCGAAAAAGTAACCGACTTTTGAGACATCCCCTTTTTCTAACAAACAAAAGATTGACGGCACATAAATTCTATGCTATCCTAAATCTATGTTAATAAAAGATATAATGCATGGGATTGCAGTGCCGTTTTATTCGTGCAACGGTTCGATTAAACAACAGACATACCAGCGTAAATTAATACTTCCTTCTATAATACCCCCCCCCCATCTTTTGGAAATATACAGTACATCTACTTCGTTGCTGCGCACAAATTAATCCTCAACGTATCAAAGATACGCCTGCGGTTAATTTGTGCTTGCGCCTCGTATCTGTACCGTCTATTTCCAAAAGAAATTTCAGCACGGATAGGGATGTATATTCGATGACGAGGTATTTGTACCGTTCAAAAGCGTTTATTCAAATAGTTCTTTTTCTCCTTTTATTTTCAGTTCGGCTTGCAGCGCAAGATGTGTCCAATGCACAAAACGAACAAAACACGTCGACTGCACAAGGTGAGCAAAGCGTACCGGTTGTGCAAGAATCGCACAGCGCCATACAAGATTCCGCTCAAGTCGCCGAGACGGCCGCATCTGATAGTTCGGATATTTCAGGACGTTGGTATACGAATTTCTTTGTTTCGGGAGGCTTGCAGACCTTTATTCCCGTTTCCCTTTTAAAAGAATACACACAAGCAAAACCCGGTTATAGGGCGGCGCTCGGCTACACCTTTTTCCGCTCCGGCAAGCACACCATGCCGGTGTATCTGGAAACCGGACACAGCGTTATCCTCGGGACGAACCCGCTGGTACGCAGTTTTGATGCTTTTCCGATAACCGTCAATGCCGCCTATGAATACTTCCCGATACGGTATCTTTCGCTCGGCGTGTTTGCCGGGATAGGGGCGGAGATACTGCATATTCGCCATTATCGGACGGCACTTGATCTATTAGCCGATAAACTGAATACACAATCGGGAGCGGAAGCAGTGTTCACAACCGGCATAACGGTCGGAACGGCAATACTGGAACGCAGCATCGAAGTGAAAGCTCAAGTTTCTATAGACCTTATGATGGAGCAGTCCCGTGTTATTCCGCTTCCTTCTTTTCAACTTGCAATGAGAGTGTATCCCGGCGCTGTTTATGCTTACACGAGAAAAAAACGGACAGCAGAGTACCAGGTGCAAGAATGTGCCAAGAGGATAGAAAGCCTTAAAACATCGATAGAAACAAAACAGGAAGCAGCGTTGGCAGTAGAGAAAGCGCCGCCGAAAGAGCCTGAAGGGAAAGAGGAAGTTGATATACCTGAAACAAAGCCGCTTGCACAGTTCAAGAGTATCTATGTGTATTTTGAACCTGAAAGCGCTGCGCTCGACGTAAACGCCAAAGGGGACATTAAAAAGGCTGCGGCAATCTTGAAAGAAAACGATGACCTTTTCATCCTGTTTGAAAGTTCTGCAGCGCCGTTCGGATCGCAAGACGAAAGGCTGCAGATTGAAACGGCGCGCATCAGGTCGGTTGCCGAATACCTCACACAAAAATGCGGCATCACGCATGATCGCATTATCTATAACGAACCGAAAGATAAAAACCTGCAAAGGGATAGCCGTAGCGGAGCAGACGAATATTACATCCAATACCGGTATGCAAAAATTCGCTTTGTTAGAATACAAAGCAATCCCGATGAAGGAGCAAACAGTTGGGCGATTCCGAACGCGCGATGAGCTTTTTAAAAGCCGCCGTATCAATAGAACGGATAGATAAAGGAGAAAAAAGATGAGAACGATGAAAAGTAGTATACGTTTGTATGCGCTTTTATGTGCCGCGCTATTGCCGGTAACGGTGTGTCTTTCATGCAATAAGCTGATAACCGATCTTATTCCCTCGGACGATCAAAAACTTATCAGCCTTGATTTGAGAAATGTTGAGCGGTATGTGTGCAGTACAAACACTGCTATTCGTGATCATAGCGTTACCGTAACCGTTCCCAAAGGAACCGATGTAACACGCCTTTTGCCCGAAGCGGTTGTATCTGCGCAGGCGACGCTCTTTCCGGTAACGCTGCGCTACTTACAGGAAGCCTTTCCCGCAACCGATGTACTGAAAATCGGCTCTGCCATCGGCAGCTTTGAAAACATCGAAGCGATAAACAAGTGGTTTTTCGAAATGTATGCGGAAAATCCCAACTTTACCATTCCGGAGCTGATTTTTCCTATTAACTTTTTAAGCCCCGTGCCTTTTGCCGTTATCGGCGGACAGGGGAAGATAGAACTGTATACCGTAAAAATCCTCTATGACGATGGCACCGATCCCGCTACCGGTACCCTGCCGCCGGGCGTTAATGCAGAAAAAAATATTCTTTCGTTTACGGTTGGGGAGCCGCAGATAGGCGAAAGCGTTATCGGAGAAAGCACGGTGGATTTTGAAGTAAAGGCGGGAACGGAAGTACGCGCGCTGACCGTAACGGCAACCGTTTCTCCGCACGCTGTTTTGATACCGCTTACCGAGTCCTACCTTGTGCCGCTTTTGCGGAGTTTGGGGATGGATCCGTTGAGCGTATTATCCGGTTACATTACTGCGCCGAATAAAGAAGCGTATTTACGCGCTCTTTTTGCACCGGTTAATCTTTCGAGTGTAACCGTTCCGCTTAATAAACCGATTGATTTTACCAACCCCGTGCAGTTTGCCGTACTGGGTAATGATAAGGATGTAAAGCTATACACGGCAACCTGCAAGCAGACGGTAACGGGAGCGGCGCTGAAAAACTTCGGCTTTTCAAAGATGAAAAACCCCGGTCCGGTAAAAGACGGAACGGTTCGTATAGACCATGCGGCAAAAACCGTAACGGCAGAGCTTTTTTATCCGGTTGAATACTCAAATACCGGCTATGACGCTTTTTCGCTGTATTGCGATGTTGCTTATGCCGGAGACGAAGTAGAAATAAAATATAGGGGCAGACGGTATGAGACGAACGATAAAATCCCCTTTACGCCGGAAAATCCGTCGGGGGCGCAGTATCATCTCGGTACAGCCGAAGCAAAGATTATCATCACCTTCGGGACGGAGCAGACGGAGTACCGCCTGTTTATCTCGTTTAAAGAAGACCCCGACACGGTTCGCAGCATTACCGACTTCCGTTTTACCAAAGACAAGAATAGCGAGCTGAAAACGCTTTCGATGGCGGCCATTGCAAACGACGGCCACGAAGGTACAATCACCGCAACGGTGCTGTACACGGGAAGCGCAAAGCCCGAAAGCCTTATCCCTACCTTTATTACTCCCGGTACGGTAACCGTAAACGGCGCCGCACAAACATCGGGTAGCAGCGCACAAGACTTTAGAAAGACGTTGACGTATCTGTGTACCTCGCGGAACGGACAATACACAAGGCGGTACACCGTTAAAATACGGTTTGTCTATGCGGAGCCTGCTCAATCGCTGTTAAAAACCTTCCGCTTCCCCGCAGGGGTCAACTCGCTGACTAAAGACTCTGAAGGCAGGATAGACCAAACGGCGCATACCGTGCACATCAGCGCCCACTATGCGGGAGAACGACCCAAAAAGCTGATCCCTGAATTTTCTGCAACGGGCGAGGTAACGGTGGACGGGCTTGCGCAGTCAAGCGGTTTTAGCGCGCAGGACTTTGAATACCCCGTCTACTATAAGGTAACCGACCCCGGCGATCCGTCTGCATACACAATCTACGCGGTAACGGTGCACTTTGAGTACTCGGCGGATTCGGGCTGCGAATTAACGGAGTTTAAGCTGTTGCAGCAGGATAACCCTTCGCTGACACAGGATGTAGACGCTGTTATCAGCGCTCATTCGGGTACTGTCTATGCACTTTTGCCGCGCGGGGCGGATGTTACCAATCTTATACCGCGCTTTACCGCACGAGGACGGGTAACGGTGGACGGCGTTGAACAGACCAGCGGAGAGACGGCAGCCGATTTTTCGTCGGTGGTAGAATACAAGGTAACGAGCGAAAACGGCCTTTATACCAAAACCTACCGCGTAACCTTACAGCAAGCGGGCGGCATTATCCATGTTGACCCGAAAGCGACGGGCAGGCACAACGGTTCGACATGGGAAGACGCCTTTACAAACCTTGAAGCCGCCTTACAAAAGGCGAACGAAATGCCTGACGGCGTAACCGCTGAAATATGGCTGAGTAAAGACTTTACAAGCCCCGCAGGAAAGCGGTACAGGCTAAAACGCACGCTGACCCTACGCGGCGGTTTTTTGGGCATTGAAACCGAAGCCGACCAGCGGAACAAGGATAATAAGACCGTATTTCTTTGCGAAAGAAATGACCTTGACGACATATTTTTCTCCGATACGGTAATACACGGAACGCTCACCTTTGACGGCATTGAGTTTAATAAGAACGGCTATATGTCGGTATACCCTATTTACTATATTAAATGGGACACCGCCGGAGAAAACGCCCTTGTTATCGAGAACTGTACTGTGCGCTGGGCTACGGATTTTAATACCAGCATCTCCTCCCGTTTGGCCTCGGTTACGATAAAAGATTCGGAGGCTTCTAGCGACATTAGACTACCGAAATGCAATACCGTTACGGTACAAAATGTAAACACCGGCAGCAAGGACTTGTCCGTAATATGCGATACCGCTGCCGTCGATAATTATATTGGCGATGACCTTTTCATTAATAAGGGCAACGGCATTGCTCCGGCGCAAAAAATAGTTATCAAAAACAGCCGCTGCGACCTCGAAATTTCCGCAAAGGACATTGACGTTAGCAATTCGACGATATACGGTAAGTACAAGGACTTTGATGTTATCAGTCTTTACCGACTATTAGGATACTACAACATGGAGCTGTATCCTGCAGCTTCTGCCTCCATTAAGATGAAAAACTGCGACTTCGGCAATATATCGATTAAGAACGACAAAAGCGAAGTGCTAAAATTAAAAAATGTCGATATTACCGCTGTAACCATAGCCGATCTCTCTGTATCCAGCGGAAAGGTAATAACCGAACGGCTTAGCTGCTCAAAGGAGTGGTATAACGACGACACGATAGGATCCTTACAGCTCCCTGCCTGTTCGGTAACAATAAAGAATTGTAACTGCAAGGATACCATCGATGTTTCCTGCAATGAAAAGGACTTTAAAGCTATTATGGAAGCCGTACCGGTACATACGGACATAGAGAACGTATCGGCAAAAACAATAAAATGCGGGTATATAACCGAAGCCTTACGAACCATCAAAAGGGAGTACAGCTGCCCTCCGTATGTATTCAAAACAAGCGACTGGAAAAAGATATATGTAGAACCGGTACCCTTTGCAAGCGGCGGCTCCCATACCCTAAAAGATGTTAAGGCGGAAAACCTATATGTATCTTCAGGCGATTCCATTACCTTAAAAGGCGGCAGCGGGTATCAGCCATTCCGGCTGGAAGGACAGTTAAAAGGCACCCTATCGTTCGTTATGCGATGGAATGAGGAGATCCAGACGGATGTAGTATATAATGCCTGTGATTTTTCTTCCGTTGTGTTGAATAACGAAACGACGCCGAACAGTAAAATCGACATAGACAATATCTATGTGCAAGGGGAGTGGTTCCGGGCACGGACGAATACCCTTTCCGTACGCAAAATACTACCCGCATGGTTGCAGCTGGGCTGCATAGAACTGCAAGGGCATAGCAGTGTAACCGTTACGGACTGCGACTTCCGTAACTTGGTGCCGTTTTACGCATACTACGACAAACGCCCGACCGAAATACGCCCCAGCTTCCTTGCCGTAGGCGGAACGGTCAGCTTGACGGGCTGCACCTTTGACGAGAGCTTTGTTCAAGTGGCTTCAGGCACGTGCTTCGACACCCACCTCAACAGTACGTTCAACTGCACGGCAGCGGTGTGGAAAAAGTAGGGGCAAAACTATTACGGTGTGGTCCGGGGATGTCGAAAAAGGAGCCGACTTTTAAGACATCCCCCGTCCGCCTGCCGCTTCTGTGGGTTCTTCATATCTGCAGTTAGAATATTAGAAAAAATATGATAACCTGCCGAATTTCTTAGCCATTTTGCCGTTGGTGGTATATATAGAGGGTATGGAGGCGTGAAAAATGCAGAAATTACCTACCACACCGATGAAGTTTACCGCTCGAAATGATTATGCGTTCAAAAAGCTTTTCGGTACCGAGGAAAATAAAGACATCATGATTGAATTTATTTCGTTAGTAACAGACTTAAGTCAGGATGATTTTGATGATGTCCGTATCGGTAATAATGAGCAGCTTCCGCGTTTTTATAACGATAAAACCGGACGGCTCGACATAAAAATCCGCTTAAACGATGGGCGAAAAATCGATGTGGAAATGCAGAACACGTACTTTGATTACTATCCCAAGCGGAGTATCTTTTACTGCTCAAAAATGATTCATGAACATTTTTTCAGCGGATTCCAGTATGCAGATTTAAAAAAATGTATTGCAATCAATGTACTGAATAGTCCTTTTAAATTAAGTCCTAAAGTACATTCGGTGTATCAGATACGGGAAAGTGAAGAACAAACGCTCTTGGATGAGTTATTGGAGATTCATTTTTTAGATTTAACAAAGCTGCCGAAAGAGAATTTGACAAGCGTAGAGAAATGGCTTATGTTTATCAAAACAGACAGTAAGGAGGAGAGGCGGATGTTAGCACAAGAAAATCCTGTAATGACAAAGGCGAATAACGTGATGGATATCTTTTATCTGGATGAGCAGGAGCGGAGACGGTATGAAGCAGCATGGGAATATGAAAGCGACCGGCTGTCGATGATAAACGAGTCTGAACGGAAAGGTCTTGAACGAGGTAAATCGCTTGGTCTTGCTGAAGGCGAAGCACGCGGTTCCCGCCAAAAAGCGTTTGAAACGGCACGGCTGATGCTGCAACGCGATTATCCGGAGTCTGAAATTTGTCTGATGACCGGCCTCACCAAAGAAGAAGTAGAAGGCTTGTAAGGGTGTAACGGGATAATGTCACGGAAATCAATTTTTGAAAATAATACTGCGATCCAATGATTTCCGTATTGTTTTTAGAAGAAATGATACGTCGAGTATTTTCAGTAGCAATGTTTTGCCTTTGGCAAAACTTGCAAGTTTAAGCGGCAATGCCGCTTAAACATTGGCACGGATGCCGCTGGGTTATATCAGAAGCGATATTTCGGCTGCTGCCGAAATTCGCCATTAAAAGTGTACACGGATGTACACTTCTAATGATGCGACGCAGTAGACGGTATACATATTTTCAAAAAATCATCTCCGTTAGCCTTTTAAAAATAGTGATACCGGATACAAGGCGCGAACAAAAATAAAGCGGAGCCGTACTTGTTGTACGGTGAGCATTTATTTTTGTGCAGCAACGCCGTAGACGGTATGCATATTTTTAAAAGGTCGAGGGGCTGTATTTTTCATGATAAACCCGCTCATATAAAAACCGTTTATCTTCTTCAAAAAGATTTTCAAACACAAAACCGAGGACAGCGCAGTTGCTCTTGGGTAGAAAATGAGAAAATAAGCTGCGGCCGGTGCTATGAATGACACGATGGGGAAAATGCAGAACGAACCGAAGCGATTGCCGTTTTCCGATCGAAACGGCATAACGATCTCTGCAGCCACAGATGAGTATTTTACTGTCAACAAACAATATATACAGTCCGCCGGATGTGTAGGGGTTAAACATCATAAACGTTTGCTGCTCAAATTCATGCAACCGGTATAGGAAAAGCGGAAAAATATTCTGCGTTACTGTTTTTTCCGCCGTAAATTGTGCGGCAGTTTGATACGCTGAAGGCAAAAAGTCGGTAAAGGGAGGCAGATGCAGATCTGTGTGGATAATCGAATCGAGCGGGAAATACTCGTGTTCCTGTGCAGTGATTGGAGGATTCTCCGGTATATGAATTTCCGCAAAAACATTGTTCTTTTGCTGTTCATCGGGATCGTATTTATATGCGCTATCGGGTAAAGTAAAAAAACAGCTACCGTCATCGGCATAAATAGCCGTATAAAAGACAATACTTCGTTTTTTATGATCAAAAAAAACGGCTATTTTTTTTCCGATAAATTCGGGAAGCGATTGAAAATAAAGCCTACTGTTCTTGATCGTATAGGCGCCGGACGGCAACATATAAAAAAGTGCCCCCGATTGCAAAAGAAGCGGAGGCAATTCCTGCAAAAATGTTTCAAAAACATAGCTATATTCAATCCGTGAGAGCGGAATCTGCATATTCTGCCCCCTTAAAATCGATATAAGAGATTTTCCATACAGTTTCTTCTTTTACTGCGCCGAGTTCCATCATAATAAAAAGCGGCTGTTCATCGTCGGCAAAAAGGTTCGGAACATCAGCGATATTCTCCGGCTGATCTTTGACGTCTTCCTCGACAGCTTTAGTACCTTCGGTATTTTCAATACTTTTGGTACTTTCGATAGGAAAAGCTGCCGGTTCCGTCTCCCCATTCTGCACAACCGTATCTTGCTGTATAGCTGTATTTTGAGTTGTGTCCGAGACTTCCGGCGCGGTCTGTTTTACAGTAAGTCGCATCAGTATTATCGCACTACCGTCCTGCTTAAATGACGGGCGTCCGTAAAAAGCATAGGAAAAATCGGGAAAATGTTCAAACATAAAACGCCCGAGATGCGGTAAAAAAGGTTTCTGTGTACTGAATAAAGCGCTGTCAATCGATTTTGCGACCATTGCAGCAGCGACCGTATCGCAAAAGCCAAGCAAATCTTCGGGGATATTCTGATAATCCAATATACCAAGCTGCGGTAATGAGGGTAAAATAGCGCCGTCATCGATGGTATCCGCATACGGAATAGGACGATTGCTTTCAATGGTATACGGTTCGGGAAGGGACGGAATGGCCAAATCGTTCAGTTCTTCCCATTGAATAGAATCAAAATACGTTTTATTTTGATCCCTGAGGGACTCCGAGCAGAGCGGCAACAGAACTAATATAAAAAAAGCTGCGCACCATTTTTTCCGCACTATTCTATACTCCCTACATCTTCCGCCGATAACCCATAGCACTCCCCTTCCCTGTCGGAATTATACGGCTCAATATGGATCACAATATCATAGACATTTCCAAGTGCATTGCGAATAACAAGTGAAGTCTTTTCTGCAATACCATGCGCTTCGCTTACCGGCATCGATCCGTCTACCTCAATATCCAAATCGATATCCCAAAGGTTTGCCATTTTACGTATCCGCGCTCGGTGCGGATTTTTAACTTCCGGGATGGTGGCTACAGCGCTAAAAAGTCGTTCGTAAAGCTGCTTATTGGTATTCCCGTCCATCAATTCTACATTGAGTTCGATAAAGAGCGTAATAGCCGATTTAATAATGAGGCACGAAACAAGCAATGCGACAAGCGGATCAAAATACGGCGCGTGGAATAGCAGAGAGATGATAAACCCGATGAGTACCGATGATGAAATGACGATGTCGTTTACCATATTGCGCGCGTTAACAAGTATCATTAAACTTTGCGCTTTTTTGCCGAGGAGGTATTGGTTGAGCGCAAGTAAGAGCTTGCCGGCAATAGATACCGCTGTTACGATTATCGCAATGCGTTGCGGCATCGGAAGCAGCTCCCCCCTATAAACCTGTATCAGTTTATTGATTGAGGCGATAAAGAGCTGGATACCGGCAAACATAATGATGAATGCCAGTACCATAGAAGCGATGGTTTCGGCACGCTGCCGTCCCCACGGATAGCGAGAGTCCGACGGTTTATTGATGATAAAGCTGACAAGTACGGCCATCACAGCGATACCGACATCAGTTGCAGTATCGATACCGTCTCCTAAAACGGCAAGACTGCCGGTCATAAGCCCGACGGCGAGTTTTAGTATGCAGAGGAATAGATTACCACCGAGCGCGATAAAAGAGGCGGTACGCACAATCTTGGTACGTGTATCTTGTGTAAGCGTATTTTGATCGGTCGGTTGCATTTAGGCGTAAAACTCTTTCATTGTGTCGGCAATATATTGAATATGTTCTTTTGTAATCCAATAGTGCGTTGTCAATCGGAAATAGCCGTCGCGGTCGCACGGATTGATTAAAATATTTTTTTCATGCATATATTCGACAAAGGCTTCGGTATCCAGTTTTGTATCTTCTTTATTTTTGAAAAACACAAAGTTAATATCTCTGCGGTCATGCGCAATCTCTATTTTATCGATATCGTTTAAGAGCTTTTCCAGCATCCCCGCATGTTGATGGTCGGTATCGAGGCGGTACCGCATCTCTTTTAAGGCGATTAAGCCCGCAGCGGCAAGGATACCTGCCTGACGCAAGCCTCCGCCCATAATTTTGCGATTCCGGCGAGCTTGATCGATAAATTTGCGGCTTCCCGCTAAAATAGAGCCGACCGGTGCACATAAGCCTTTGGAAAGGCAGAACATAACCGAATCCACATGCCGCGTCAGTTCTTTCGCTTCAATGCCTAAAGAAACCGCCGCGTTAAAAAGGCGTGCGCCGTCAAGATGAATGGGAATATGATGACGATTTGCGCATCGCCTCACCTGTTCCATCTGCTCTACCGAAAACACCTTTCCGTTTGAATGAGCATTTTCCAAGCAGATAAGGCTTGTCGAAGGTTCATGAATATCATCGCCGATGCGTACCCGCGGTTCGATTGCTCCCGGCAAAAGGATAGAACCCTGCGCATCGATAGTCCGCAGCTGAACGCCCGCGATAATGCTTGCAGCGCCGCTTTCGTGCTGCACGATATGGCATTGGTCGTCTAAAATGACCTCGCTGCCGCGCGGACAATGCGTGAAAAGCGCCAACTGATTTCCGAATACGCCGGAAGGCACAAAAAGCGCCGCTTCTTTTGCGGTAATACTCGCCGCATATTGTTCCAGCTCCTTAACGGTAGGATCATCTTCATACACATCATCACCGACCGGAGCTTTCGCCATAGCTTCCCGCATCGCATCCGTCGGCCACGTAACGGTATCGCTACGCAAATCAATGTAGTTCATATATTCAAGTGTATCTCATAACCCCTTCCGATGCAATACAGACGCTTTCAATATTCAAAGATATTTTGTTAAAAGTAAATCTGTTCGGAAACTTCCGTTTCGGAACAGGTTACCTTGAAATGCGATGTTCTAAATCGTGCTATTTGTACGATTTAGAACTCGTCGACCTATTCGAAAACGCAGTTATCGAATAGGTCGAGTATTCCCGCTTGAAAGACAGACGCTGAAGCATATATTATAGGTTGCAGGGAACAATTAAAAACGAAAGTTTTTAATTGTTCCCTGCAAGAAATCTCTAAACAATCGGATAGGATGATGACGGAAGAAAAACCGGAAGCGTCGGCGGCATTTTCGCGGACTCGAGCAGATCATGCAATAGAAATACTGGAAGATTATACGGAGGCTATCGCCAAAATCAGTAAAGAAAACGGGAAATGCCGCGTTATGGATCTTGCACGATATTTCGGCGTAAGTCATGTGTCGGTCATTCAGGTACTGCAACGGCTAAAAGTCAATCATTTGATTGAAAGTGGTACCCATAAACCAATATGCCTTACTGAAGAAGGCCGTGCATTGGCACGCGAATGTGCTATCCGGCATGGAATCGTACTTCAATTTTTACTGAAACTCGGCGTAAGCGAAAAAACAGCCCTGCTCGATTCCGAAGGATTGGAACATCACATCAGTTCCGAAACATTGGAATGTATGAAGCAGTTTATAGAAAACCCCTAAAAACTGGACTGCTATTATTACCATTCAAATTATAGTGGGAACCTCTAAAAACAGAAGTTTTTAGAGGTGAGCTTTGCTCACCGGTTTTCCTTAGATTTATTTGCGATGTATTTTTTATAAATTATTATAATATAACAATTTATAAAAAATACTCGTTATCAGCTTTGCTGATGAGGCATCTTCTAAAAAGCTAACCGAGTTTTTAGAGATGCCCAGTGATAGTCTTGACAAAATACTGTAGTATGCACTACATTTGTGGTGAAAATATGTAGTTTTTACTACATATTTTCCAAGTATTTTATGTAGTTTATACTACTAAAAATAGAAATTTTGTTCCGGAATAATTTTCCAAAGGAGCTTGTATGAAAAATCATACACAACGGACAACAATTATACTCATGATACTAACGTTTATTATCGGCGCAGCCGGTATTATCGGCTGTGCAAAAAAAGATGCGGCTGCAAGTAAAGCAGATGCTGCGCGTCCGAAACGGGTAGTAACAACCTTCACTATTTTGCAGGATATGGCACAGAATATTGCAGGCGATAAGCTTCTCGTTGAATCGATTACCAAGCCGGGGGCAGAAATTCACGAGTATGAGCCGACTCCGCTTGATATTGTGAAGGCTCAATCTGCTGATTTGGTACTGCGCAACGGTTTGGGGCTTGAACGCTGGTTTGAAAAATTCATGGGCAATGTAAAAGATGTACCGAGCGTTACGCTTAGCGATGGGATTGAGCCGATGGGTATTGGGGAAGGACCGTACAACGGTATGCCTAACCCGCACTCGTGGATGTCGCCGAAAAATGCGCTCATCTATGTAGAAAATATCAGAAAAGCTTTTGTGAGTTTAGACCCTGCGAATGCGGAAACCTACAATGCCAATGCGGCTGCGTACAGTGAAAGCATCAAAAAGATAGATACCTTCCTCACTGAAAAGCTGTCTGAAATCCCCGAATCGCAGCGGTGGCTCGTAACCTGTGAAGGGGCTTTTTCGTACCTTATCCGCGACTGCAATATGAAAGAATTGTATCTGTGGCCGGTTAACGCCGATGAAGAAGGCAGCCCTCAGCAAATTCAAAAAGTCGTCGATACGATCCGGCAAAATCACATTCCTGTTGCCTTTTCAGAAAGCACCATCAGCAATAAGCCGCAGCTGCAAGTCTGTAAGGAGACAGGTGCCTATTACGGCGGGGTTTTATATGTCGACTCTTTGACGTATGAAGACGGAGATGCCCCGACTTATCTGAAAATGCTGGAATACAATGCCAATGCAATCGTGAAGGGATTCCAGGATAGTCTTTCACGGTAAGCCGCCGCGATGTAGATAAGCGGTGATGGCTGATGTACGGAAATATGTCCGTTGCAATATCGGGCTAATCAACAACCCCGACGCAAGCGTCGGGGTACAGTGCTCAATGTTTCGCACTGTATGTTCTATAAGGTGGTTGCAGTCGGCTTTAATACCCTTTGTTACGACGCAAGCGTCGGGGTATTAAACCCTCCGCACGAATAATAAGGAAAGAATTATGGACGGTAAGCAGGAATATCCCGTTGAACTTACAGTAAAGGATGTGAGTGTTGCCTATAACAACGGACATGTCGCCCTATATGATGCGTCGTTTTCTCTGCAAAAGGGGACGATTACGGCATTAGTCGGGGTAAACGGCAGCGGAAAGTCCACGCTTTTTAAGACAATCATGGGCTTTATTAAACCGATGAGCGGACAGGTAACAATCTGCGGAAAACCGATTGGTATGGCACAAAAACAGCACTTACTTGCATACGTGCCGCAGTCTGAAGATGTGGACTGGTCGTTTCCGGTTAGTGTGTGGGATGTGGTGATGATGGGGCGGTACGGCTATATGAATTTTCTCCGTATTCCGAGCAAAGAGGATAAAGAAATGGCCGAGCGCAGTTTAGAGCGGGTACAGATGCTCGATTTTAAAGACCGGCAGATTGGTGAACTTTCAGGCGGGCAAAAAAAACGAGTATTCCTTGCGCGGGCGCTTGCGCAGCAGGGAAAAATCATATTGCTCGATGAGCCGTTTACCGGAGTCGATGTTAAAACGGAAACAGCGATTATCGAGCTGCTGCGTGAGCTGAAAAACGAAGGGCATCTAATCTTTGTTTCCACACACGATTTAGGTTCCATCCCGGAGTTTTGCGACCATGTTGTAATCATCAATCGGACGGTGATTGCCTCCGGCGCGACGGAAACCACCTTCACCGCCGAAAACCTGATCAAAGCCTTTGGAGGCGCTCTGCGGAGTATTAAAATTGATCATACCGATAATCCGGAAGACACTGCTCACGAAATAAGAGTATTTACCGATGACGAGGGGGCTTTGATTACCAAGCAGGAGGGAAAACCGTACCTCAAGGGCATAAGAAATGTTGTTGAGTAGTGGCGGTTTTGAAAAAGCAACCGCGCCCGACATATTTAAAGCGGTTGCGTTCCTTTCTGTGGAAAATTTTATTAAAAATTTTCCACAGTTTATTTTGAAGAGAAAGGCAAACACATTAGATAAATATATAAAAATCGCAGAATAATGGAGGTTGTGAGACCATTTGAACTGCAAAGCAGTTCAACTCTGGTCGAACAGCCCCATTATTCTGCGGGGTGTTAAAAAAATAGTCTGATGCGTTTGCCTTGATGGAGTGATATGTTATTGATTCCTTTTCAGTATGAATACATGGTGAAAGCGATTTTGGTGAGCGGAGATGTCGGCGGGGTGTGCGCCTTGCTGTCGTGCTTTGTTGTGCTAAAAGGCTGGTCGCTTTTGGGAGATGCACTCTCCCATGCGGTGGTGCCCGGAGTTGCGGTTGCTTACATTATCGGTATTCCGTTTTCAGTCGGCGCGTTTATCAGCGGAATGCTTGCCGCGCTTATCATGGGCTTTGTTAAAAATAAGACACGGATTCGCGAAGATGCGGTAATAGGTATTGTCTATACCACGTTTTTTGCGCTCGGTGTGCTGCTGATCTCACTATACCCAAGTAACATCAGCCTTACGACAATCATTATGGGAAATATTCTCGGTATCGCCGACAGAGATATTGTGCAAACGCTGATTATCGCAGGCGGAAGTCTTATCATCATTTTGCTGAAATGGAAGGATTTACGGCTTTTTTCGTTTGATCCGTCGCACGCCCGCTCGATAGGACTGAACACCAATGCGCTCTACCTGTTACTGCTCACCCTGCTTGCCGTTACGGCGATTGCGGCGCTGCAAACGGTAGGCAGTGTGCTGGTTGTGGCAATGCTGGTAACGCCGGGTGCTGCCGCATATCTGCTCACAGACAGATTTCCGATAATGATGGGGCTTGCGGCAATAATCGGGACACTCACCGCTTCAGCAGGAGCCTATATCAGCTATTATCTGAACGGCTCGGCAGGCGGGTGTATCGTTGCATTGCAGTTTTTCCTATTTTTAGCGATTCTGTTCTTTGCGCCGCATCACGGAATCCTCGCTGCACGGCGGACGGCAGCACGTTCGATAAAAGCCTTTTTTGCACAAAACTGAGGAGAGGTCTATGTGGTTAATGTCGGTTTTAGAGCCGTTTACGTATGGATTTATGATAAAAGCGCTCGTAATAGCGGCGTTGGTTGGGGGTGTTTGCGCTCTGATTTCGTGTTATCTGATCTTAAAGGGCTGGTCGCTGATGGGGGATGCGATTTCTCATGCGGTGTTGCCGGGAATTGTGGGGGCGTATCTTTTGCATATTCCGCTTGGGGTTGGGGCGTTTGCGGCAGGGCTATTGAATGCGGCTGCGACGGGGTGGATAAAAGACCGGAGCCGTATCCATGAAGATTCGGTAATGGGGGTGGTGTTTACAGGGCTGATGGCGATCGGGCTGATTTTGGTCACAAAGGTGAGTTCGAATATTCATTTTATGCATATTTTGTTCGGGAGTCTTTTGGGAATTGAAAGGGGCGATATGATACAGGCGGTTGTATGTTCGGTGGTGACGCTGGTTGTACTGATTGCCAAACGGAAGGATATTCTGCTGTACTTGTTTGATAAAAACCATGCGCAGGCGGTGGGTTTGAACGTGCAGGCTATTCATTACCTGTTTCTTTCGCTGACGGCGCTGACCATTGTTGCGTCGCTGCAGGCGGCAGGGATTTTGCTGACGGTTGCAATGCTGATTATTCCCGGTTGTATCGCCTACCTTTTGACGGACAGACTGAACCGGATGCTCCTTATTTCCGCCTGCTCCGCGGTGATGAGTTCCTTGATTGGTACTTACGTGAGTTATTACCTGAACGGAGCGACCGGCGCCTGTATCATTTTAACGGAGTCGTTCTTTTTTGCCTGCGCGATGGTATTTGCGCCTAAATACGGTATGCTTGCACACCGCCGAGCAGCGCGGAAAGCACGTTTAGCGCTCGCTTAGGACTCGCTTAGTGCGTCAAACAACGTAAAGGGAGATCGATATCGCTCCATTCTTCTTCGGTCATTACGGTTATCCCATTTTTCATAAGTAAATCTGCCGTTTTCCCATTTCCTGCAGTGAGTATTCCGGAAAAAGTCCCGTCATAAACCAAACCTTTTCCGCATGAAGGGGAACGGGCTTTAAGCAGTGCATCCGTACAACCATACTGCTGTGCTATTTCTAAAACTACAGCAGCACCTTTTTCAAATGCTTCGGTTACGTCATCGCCGTCAGTGTTAATGACTTTTCCTGCTTTTATTTCTGCTGCCGAACGCGGTGTCGGTAAGCCTCCAAGCTGCTCCGGACAGACCGGTATTGCTTTTCCTTCTCTTACAAGCTGCTGCACATCAGGATTTATTGCTTTCTTTCCGTCATACCTACAGGGGAATCCTGCAAGGCAGGCGCTTACAATGAGCATAAGCGGAACGCTCCTCTTCACAGGTGTATCTCCGGCATTTTCGACGCTTCCGATAATACCGGCAACGCTGTTGTTTTAGCTACCTTTCCTGCGGTTCCGTAGAGACGGCAGGGAGTACGGTGATAGTTGTTTCAGAAATTGACTGTCTAACAGCTTGAATGCTTATCGTAAGCGCGTTTCCGTCAGCATCGATGACGGCGGTCGTATCGGGAGTAAAGTCGCCTGCGATAATTTTGACGGCAAGAGCATCTTCTATTTCGGTTTGCAGCAGCCTGCGCATCGGGCGCGCTCCGAGCAAGGGATCATAGCCATGCTTTATACAATAAGCGCGAGCCTCGTCGGTGATTTGCAGCTGCAGCTTCTTTGCTTCAAGGCGACCGGTTAATTTGGAAAGCTCCAACTCGAAAATAGATTCTATTTCTTTTTCGGAAAGCGGGGTAAAGACAATTAATGAATCGAGCCGATTCAGAAACTCAGGGCTAAAGATTTTTTTTGCTTCCAGCTCCGCCGACTTTTTCATGCTTTGATAGTCGATAGTGCGGTTTTCTACCTGTGCAAAACCGAGCGGTTCTTCCATCAAATCCCTGGTACCGACATTACCGGTGAGGATGATCACCGTATTCCGAAAGCTCACCGTATGGCCGAGGCTGTCCCGCAGTTCACCTTCTTCCAGCACCTGCAGCAACAGGTTAAAGACATCGGGGTGTGCTTTTTCGATTTCATCGAATAGGATAACGGAATACGGATTTCGCCTGATTTTTTCCGTCAGCATTCCGCCGTTTTCAAACCCGATATACCCGGGAGGCGCTCCAACCAACCGTGCAACGGCATGTTTTTCCATGTAATCGCTCATATCGACCCTAATAAGGGATTCCGCAGAGCCGAAGAGGAATTCGGCAAGCGCCTTTGCCAGCAGCGTCTTCCCTACCCCTGTCGGTCCTAAAAAGAGGAATGAGCCGATAGGCCGATCCGCCGATGCAATACCCGCACGAGAACGACGCAATGCATTTGAAATAATGCCGATAGCTTCATCCTGCCCAATAATGGTTTTATGCAGCTCTTTTTCGATATGCGCAAGGCGCTTCGCTTCATCGGAGCCAACACTTTTGAGCGGAATATCCGTCATCAAAGAAACGGTTTCGGCAATATCGGCAGGATCAACTTCAAGCATTGTTTTGTTTTCCTGATTAAGCCAATGCAGTTTAATCTTTTCCAGCTGAATCTTTAGGACATTTACTTCATCACGCACCGCAGCTGCCCGCTCATAATCCTGTACGGCAACCAAGTCTTTTTTTTCGCCGACAAGCTCGGTAATCCGCTGTTCGATAGCGGTTATATTTTGAGGCAGTTCAGCCGTATCCATCGTTTTCAAAGCTCCCGCCTCATCCATCACATCGATTGCCTTATCGGGGAAAAAACGGTCGGGAATGTAGCGAGATGAAAGCTCTACAATCTTCTTAATCGTCTCGTCCGAATAATGCACGTGATGATGCTGCTCATACTTTGCTTTAAGCCCTCCGAGAATAGCGCACGTTTCTTCTTTTGTCGGCTCTTTAATCAGTACGGATTGAAAACGCCGTTCAAGAGCGGAATCTTTTTCAAAATACTTGCGGTATTCATCTAATGTCGTTGCACCGATACACTGTATCTCTCCGCGGGCAAGCGCCGGTTTTAAGATATTGGCCGCATCGAGCGCCCCTTGAGAACCGCCGGTACCGATGAGGGTATGTAGTTCGTCGATAAACAGGATGATATTTTTACTTTCGCTTACTTCTTTAATAATACGTTTGATGCGCTCCTCGAACTGCCCGCGGTACTTGGTGCCGGCGACAATAGAGGCAAGATCAAGCGCAATAACCCGCTTTCCGAACAGAGACCGAGGTACTTGCTCATTCACAATCGCCGCCGCGAGTCCTTCAACGATGGAAGTCTTGCCGACGCCGGGTTCTCCAATCAATACGGGATTATTCTTGCTGCGGCGGGATAAAATCTGCATAACGCGGCGCATCTCCCGCACTCTTCCGATAACCGGATCAAGGAGACCTTCGCGGGTTATCTTGGTCAGATCTCTGCTGAATTCCGATAATACGCTGTGTTTCTTTTTTTCTTGCTGTGGTTTATCGCGCCGAGTATCCGTACCATGCAGTTGATTCAATGTCTGCTGCACATCATCCAGAAAAATTCCCTGCTGTAAAAAGAAATGCGCAAGAATACTCTCTTGTATCTGAGCAAAGGCCAGAATAAGATGCTCCGTACCGGCTGCATCCTGCTGCATGATCCGGGCTTGGGCAGCGGCGGTATCGACAAGCTGTTTAACCCTACTTGATGAAGGAATGTCTCCTTTTATCGGTTCCCCTTCTCGTATCGGCGTACTTTGTTCCAGCCGTAGCTGCAGTGTCAAAAAATTGACATGGAGATTCTCCAACAACCGATATCCGCGCCCCAGTTTTTTTGTGATGAGCGCAAGCAATATATGTTCAGGCTCTACCGTGTCGGCATTCACCCGCCGAGCCTCTTGCTGGCTAAAGATCGTTAACAATTCATAAAGATTTTGTGAAAGAGTATGCATCATGTACCTCTCGTTTCTACAGTCCGTTTTTTGCGGAGCTTTGTATCCGCAGTTCAGCTCGTTTTAAGATCTCCTGTACTAAAATCGCACGGATACGCTCAATACGGATCTCATCGAGCTGGAAAGGTTCTTCAAGATGAAACGTACCGTTTAGCATCAAAAAGGCAATATGGGCGGTTTGGGTTTGATACAGAAGCGCAAGGCAGGCTTCGGGGCTTAAACCTTCGATAAAGCCGAGATTGATGCCGAGTTTTATCTTGAACACAAGGTCTATCGTATCTTTTACATCGAGCAAGTATGCATTTTTAGCAATACTGAACGCTTTAATGACATCATCTTGAATACGCCACAGCTGCGTCCTTACCAATGAATCCCGCAATTCCCGCTCCTCATTGATAAGCGTTCTAATGGCGGTCATTATCATACCAATTTGTACCTCATCGGTATAGCCCGCGGAGCTTTTCGTAGAAATGAGGTATAGATAACCGAGCATCCGCTTTGTATTTTGCGCATAATATGCGTGCACTTCAAAATTCTGCTTTGTAAGCGCCTCTATCTTTTCCTGTATCTTGTTTGTTAACGAATGACCTGGCAGCGAACACAATACTGAATACTTTATACCGCTCCCAATATTCATCACATCAGAAGAAAGATAGCCGAAATCCTGGACTGCGCTGAATTCCAGCGTTTCAGCCAAGGTATCGATGATGTTTTTTCCCAGCGTAAAGCATTTTTGAAGTTCAAAGCCTGCATAGAACGCCGAAAGCCTGATGTGGTCTTTGATATTCACGGTTGCCGAAAGGATACCGTCATCACGAACAATGACCCCCGTACCGAAATTCCGCTCCAGATTTGCTGGGATAATATTCCGCTCTTCAAAAATCTTTTTTGCTATTGCATCCAACGTATCGAGCCTAATGGGATGAAAGCCGTCAACAGGAGGCAGCGTTTGGAATGCGGAAACTACAGTTCGATATACTGTTTCAGCATCTTCTTTACCGAGTGTCGGAGGAAAGCGGTAGTTCTTTAAGTTCCGTACAATACGTACCCGCGAAGAAAGCACCGTATCGTTGTCGTGTCCCGAATAGGTATACCATGCGTTTGAAGCAGCAAACATCCTAGGACGAAACCTCCTGCTCTTTTATCTTATCGCGGAGGTATGCAGCCAGCTCATATTCTTCATTCTCTACCGCTTTTTGCAGTTCATCTTCAAGATGTTGCAACGAGACTGCCACGTCCGAAAATGTCTCCGGTTGTAACGGCAAATTTCCAGCGTAAAAGATCTCTCCGGAACCTTCCTGCATAAACTTTAATACGGTATCGCGAAAATAAAAAAAACAACGAGGGCAGCCGATCACTTTTTTTTCTTTGACACGGCTGAGCGGCATCCCGCAATCGGGACACGCAAGAGGGTGGGCACTCTCATTTACCTTTTCTCGAGCGTCCAATTTAGGTACAAGGCCGTCAAAAATTGCTTTGAGCGAAAGAGACATTTCCTTATCATCGGAATAAATATGGTGTTTTTTAGCACATGCTCTGCAAAGATACAACTCTTTTGTCTTTCCGCCTACAATCTGCCGCACAAGCATAGAGGCATTATGTTTTCCGCATATTTGACATATCATGCTGCCTTCCTCATTCCCTTCTAATATTTTTCCAAGGTTTGTAATTTCCTTAGAAGCATACAGACAATGATTGATAAAATCAAGGACTAAGCTAAGGGTTGTTCTTTTATGTCGCGGGAGGCAGTATGCCGTTGACGTTTGCGGACAAAGGTTGCATGAGACATCCCGAGACTTTCTGCCGCAAGCCGTACATTGCCGTAGGTCTTATACGCAAAGTCGATGTACTCTGCTTCTATATCCGCGAGCGCAGCCTTTAGATCGTGGATACTGTCAGGCTGCTTTACCGGTATGTACAAGGGCTCCGTCTGCGGCTTACACGGGGTAATAAACGTATTCATGGCCGTAATTTCATCGCTGTCGGTAACGATAACAGCCCGTTCCACAATATTCCGCAGCTCGCGGATATTACCGGGCCATTCGTAACCAACCATCAGCCGGAGCGCTGCATCGGAAAAGTATTTATGGAATGCATATTTCCGGTTAAGCTGTTCGAGAAAAAGCTGCGCCAGCGGGATGATGTCGTTACGGCGTTCGCGGAGCGGCGGAATGTGCAGCGGGAACACCATCATCCGGTAATACAGGTCTTTTCGGAATTTCTTTTTCTTAACCATTTCTTCCAAATTACGGTTCGTTGCCGCAATGACGCGTATATCTACCGGAATGGGCTTTGTTCCACCGATACGCTTTACCTCATGCTCTTGCAGCACCCGCAGTAACTTTACCTGCATATTCAGCGGCAGCTCGCCGATTTCATCGAGGAAAATCGTCCCTTGGTCGGCTACCTCGAAAAGTCCTGCTTTGCCGTTCTTATCAGCGCCGGTAAAAGCACCTCGTTCATAGCCGAATAGCTCGCTTTCTATCAGATTTGCGGGAATGGCACCACAATTCACGCTGATAAATGATTTTTTACTGCGGCGGCTTTGGCTGTGAACATATTGTGCAAACACTTCTTTACCGACACCTGTTTCACCGCTAATCATCACCGTTGTATCGAGCGGGGCAACCTTATCGGCCATACGGATAATCGAAAGTGTTACTTTATCGGCGGCAATAAAATCGGTTTTATCAAGGAACTGAGTCCTGATATGTTCCAACTCTTTATGAAGACGCAACCGCTCCTCGTTTCTGGATTCAATTTCTTCTCTCAGATGATGGATCTCGGTCATATCACGGACATTAGTGATGACCATTTCGATCTTATCGTCGGGGCCGAACACCGGCGTACTGGTAATCAACGCCTGCCGCCCCGTGCTAAATTTTTGCTGCAGTGTTACCGGCTTGCCGGTTCTGATAGCGATTAAGGACCCCGACTGAGAGATTGTACCGCTCTCTTCAAGCTGTTTCATGTTACAACCCATCACATCGTCGCGACAAATACCGGTAATCATCTCGTACGCTTTATTTGCCCGCAGCGTATTAGCCTGTCCATCGGTGATATAAATACCGTCAAACATATTTTCAATGATGGAATCGAGCTGCTTTTCCGCATCCAGCCGGATCGGACAAGAATCTTTTCTTAAACATTCATACTCAGACATAGCACCACCCTCCCACTATCTTTTATGATTTGAGCGGAGTTATTCTAATATGTCGGATAAGTTCTCCTTCCATATCATATACTTGAAACATATATTCACCGATTTGAGCTTCACATCCAACCGTCGGCGTTTTTCCTATTGCCTGTAAATAATTGAATAGATACCCCGCAACGGTGTGCCCGTAAGATTCATCGAAGTCTGCATCGAGCCTCTTATTAACCTCTTTCATACTGATACCGCCGTTTACGATATAGTCCCCACCGGTTTCATGATTATGTACTTCAGGATCATTGAAATACTTACGGACGGCAAAAAGGATTGCGATAGCGATAACACCTAACAGAGAGCTCTGCATACTGCTGTGATCCATAATGAGCGCACGAGCAATCGTATACAAAAGTACCTCGATAGCGCTGCCCGGCGTATGCTTTGTGAGCATCTTTACAAACTCGATACCGATAACCAGCTCGAATACCGTTGAAAGAAATTCCGCAAATGAGGGAATCTCCGTACCTGCAAACGTACTGATGATAAAGCCTTTCAGCTGTACAAGAACGCGAATACAGAGAAGCAAAATTCCGATAATGACTACAAGGGCAAGCAAAATTTCCGTATAGCTTGCCAGCAAACCTAAATATCGCCTAAGGTTTTGTTTGTTCAGTTTCGCTTTTAATTTATTCATTATCGAATATTATACACTGAAATGCTCAAAAGAAAAGAGTTAATTGACAATAAGTGGGCAAATTAATGGATAATGGGTAATCGCCGACTTAATTACACATACCAAATCAAATTACACGCGTTGACAGGCCGGACTAATTGCGTTACCATTTAAGCAAATGTAATAAATAACTTACATTGGGAGCATTGTATATGGAAAAGTTAAGCGCATTAAAAGAAAAGACAAAAGCGAAAGTTATCGAAATACTCGGAGACACGCATTTTCAAAGCAGAATAATATCCATCGGTATAACAGTCGGAAGCGAAATCGAAGTAATTCAGAATTATAAAAAACAGCCGGTGCTTATGTATTGCAGAAACACCACGATTGCAGTCAATAAAAAAGAGGCTGATAAGATTATGATGGAGATATTATAGCTATGAAAAAAATAACCATTGCGCTGCTTGGTCAACCGAATTCGGGGAAATCAACATTATTTAACGGACTTACAGGTGCAAATCAGCATGTCGGCAACTGGCCGGGAAAAACCGTAGAGAAAAAGGAAGGAGACTTTTCGCATAAGGGTACCGACTATACAATCGTCGATTTACCCGGCTCTTACGGCTTGTCGGCACACTCCGAAGAAGAAGTCATTACACGAGAATATATAGCGAATGGAAAGGCCGACCTTGTTGCGATTATGGCGGATGCGTCGCAGTTAAACCGGAGTCTTTTTATGCTATCCGATTATGCCGGTATACAAGTTCCCGTTGTCCTTATTATGAATATGATGGATATTGCGCATCAGCAAGGTAAGATGGTGGATATTGACGGATTGCAGAAAGCGCTGAATATACCGGTTATCCCGATTATCGCAGCAGACAAAAAAGAATACGCTTCCCTGTATGACTTTTTAGAACACCGGAACGGAGCGCTTTTAAAAGATGAAGTGCTGAAAACATTATACGAAGATACGATTGGCGAAAAATATCGTGCGTTGGAAACGTATATTCCGAAGGACGGCATCGGCGTTTTTTCACAAACGTGGATTATAAGTAAACTTGTTGAAAAAGATCAAAAAGCGATTGAATTGGTACAAACAGCGGTCGATGCGACGCAATTTAAAAATATCGAAAGCATATTACAGGACATAAAAGACGGCAATTTATATACCGGACAATGTAAATTTAATTGGGTAGATTCGCTCATTAAAAAATACGTTACGGAAAATCGGCATACTTTTACCAGAAGCACATTCGATAGGCTCGCGACAAGTAAAACATGGGGTAAACCGATTGCTGTCGGCATTATCATTGCGGGATTAATTGTTTCGATGCTAATCGGTTTTCCGTTAATGGGAATATTTTGGGTTGCTATTCCGCCGCTTTCCGGTTTACTGGCGAAAGGGCTTATGCTCCTTGGCGCTGCAAATTGGATAATCTCGCTTGTGTGCGGCGCAGTTATGACTGCCGTTACGTTTGCGTTTATGATGGTCAGCTATGTATTCGGCGTCAGTTTAGTGTTCGGATTTATGGAAGATGTCGGCTATATGGCACGGGTTTCCTATGTGTTTGATAACACGATGTCTAAATTGGGATTGCAGGGAAAAGCGATTATGCCTTTCTTGGTGAGCTTCGGCTGCAATATCGGAGGCGTTACCGGATCGAGGATTATCGACTCATGGGGGCAGCGGGTTATGACGATAGCGCTTTCGTGGGTGGTGCCGTGCGGGGCGACATGGGGCGTTGTGGGTGTCGTCAGCGGAGCCTTCTTCGGTAAGCAAGCGGTTTTTGTTGTTTTGAGCTTATTTGCCGTTGCATTTTTACACCTCTTAGTTACATACCGGATTTTCAGAAAATCGCTTTATAAAGGTGATGAAAATCTTGGCATGATTATGGAGCTGCCCCCTTATCATAAACCGCATTGGAAAAATCTCTTTGCTTCCGTTTTGAATAAAATGGGCAATGTGTTTAAAAGAGCGTTGAGTGTTATCGTACTTATTTCCGTGGTATTTTGGGCGCTTGCGTATACGCCGGACGGAAACATAACAAACAGCATCATTTATAAAATCGGTATGTTTATAGAACCCGTCACAAAAATCTTCGGATTACCGTGGCAGCTTTTTATGGCATTTGTTGCCTCGGCGATGGGGAAAGAATCCGCGCTGGGAGTGCTGGCATCCCTGTTTACGTCATCCGGTATCTGGAATGCCGTTGCAACGCGGGGTACCGTTGATACGGCGGTTTTGAGCAACACGATGCTCGCGGCTATTTCAAAACCCGAAGCACTTGCATTCCTCTTTGCGTTTTTCTTTAATATGCCGTGCTTGATGGCGCTTGCCGCTACCGCACAGGAAACGCACTCTAAAAAATGGACGATAACCATTGCGGTGTATTATATTTTTTCCGCACTTGTAATTGCCGCTATCGCGTATCACATCGGGATGCTTATCTTTTAGAAAATAGCCCTGTTCCGAAACGGAAGTTTTCGAACGGGTTTAGCGGCCGTAACATGCTCATACGCTTATTGGAATTGTTAAAATCGGGAAAAACATATACGCTTCAGGAACTCGCCGAGCTTGCGGATATGGATGCCGCAAGCGTCAAGGCGGAAATAGAATATCTTGAACACACCGGTTATATTAAACCCGGGGCTATTCAAAAAGAAGAAACAAAAAAACACAACGCTTGCCATCATCACTGCAAAGGATGTAATGGGTGCGGCTGATAGCACAGCCTGTTATGAACCAAGAAAATTGAAATTTTGCTCCAAAGCTCTGCAGCGGAATTTGCGCTTTTTACCGTTTTGCATTATACTTGCTACATGAGAGAGTTTATGAGCCGTGCACTGCAGAAACTGCCACGCATGAACGATTCGCAGCTGCGCTCTTTTATTCAGTTGATTGTCGATGACTATGCACTGTTTGATGCGATGATGGATTCGCTTACAAGCGGCGTCATCATTCTGGATTCCGATCATACCATTATAAAAACTAACCGCGCAGCTTTGCGTATCCTCGGTATCCCGCTTTCTGAAAGCCCCGAACGGCCGCTGTGGGCGTCTATTCCCGACACCAAGCTGGCGGATTTTATCCATACGGTGATAAAAAATGAAGAGACATGTACCGCAGAGGAATTTGTCATTGTTGCCGATGAGGGAAATCACTACATTGAGCTTTCGGTACTGCCGCTTGTAAAAGAAAAAAGGGTGCGCGGTACGATTATCACCGTTGAAGATATTACGCAGCGAAAGCGAGAAGAAATCAACAACCGGCGGCTTGAAAACCTCGCAAGCCTTACCAATCTTGCAGCCGCGGTTGCGCACGAAATAAAAAATCCGCTTGCGGCCATCAGTATCCACGTCCAACTGCTGCGGAAGAACTTTAAAGCATGCAATTTGGAAATTAACGCAAAGGCGCAAAAGCACCTCGATGTAGTAGAAGAAGAAATTGAGCGATTAAATAAGATTGTGGTGGACTTTCTCTTTGCCGTTCGACCGCTCCAGTGTGAATTTGCACCGGTCGATGTAAACGAACTTATTAAAAATCTTTTTGCTACCTTTCAGGAAGAATTTTCCGCTGCAGGTATTTCTTTTGTTCCTCAGCTCGACGGCGAACTGCCGATTATTCAAGCGGACGAACGCTTTTTACGCCAAGCGCTGATGAATATTCTAACCAATGCAAAAGCGGCGATGATGCCTGCGGGCGGAGAACTCGGCATTACGACACGGTATGACGAAGAAAACGTATATATCGCTATTACCGATACGGGAAAAGGCATTCCGCCCGACATACTGCATAAGATTTTTGAGCCGTATTTTACAACAAAGCCGGACGGAAGCGGGCTCGGCCTTACCATGACATATAAGGTGATTAAAGAGCACGGCGGTGATATTCAGGTCCATTCGGAGATCGGCAAGGGAACCCGTTTTACGCTAATCTTGCCTATTACTCACAGTGAGAGACCGCTTCTATTGGAAGCACATACTGCATACGATAATAGTACAAAACCTCAATTTGAGAGCATAAAAGATGAAATTTAAGATTTTAGTTATCGACGACGAAAAGAATATCCGCGAAGGGCTCCAGATGGCACTCGAGGACGAAGGTTATGAGGTACTGACTGCGGAAGACGGGGCAGACGGACTGCATAAAGCGCTGTCGGAGATGGTAGACCTTGTCATCACCGATCTGCGAATGCCGGGCATCGGTGGGCAAGAAATTCTCCGCAGGGTAACTTCGGAAACGCCGGGCGTACCGGTTATCGTGTTGACCGGCCATGGTACCGTCGAAACCGCCGTCGAAGCGATGCGCATGGGCGCGTATGATTTTTTAACCAAGCCGCTCGACCTTGACCGGCTTTCCCTGCTGGTAAAACGCGCTCTCCAGAACCGCGAGCTGGTGCTGCAGCACCGCGAACTTGTCGAACAGATGCAGTCGGACAAAACATTCGAGCACATCATCGGGAAGAGCGCGGCGATGGAGCATGTCTTTGAGATGATCAGAAAGGTTGCTCCCTCACGGGCATCCGTGCTTATCACCGGCGAAAGCGGTGTGGGGAAAGAGCTTATTGCAAGCGCAATCCACAACCTTTCCCCGCGAAAAAACAACAGCTATATCAAGGTGCACTGCGCCGCGCTTGCGGAAAGCTTACTGGAAAGCGAACTGTTCGGGCACGAAAAGGGTGCATATACCGGCGCGGTCAGCCAAAAGCGGGGACGCTTTGAACTTGCCGACGGCGGCACGATCTTTTTGGATGAAATCGGAGAAATCAATCAGAGTTTGCAGATAAAAATACTGCGCGTATTGCAGGAAAAACAGTTCGAGCGGGTGGGCGGCGAAAAGTCAATCACGGTAGATACTCGTCTTATTACGGCAACCAACCGCGATCTTGAAAAGGAAGTCGCCGCCGGTACATTCCGCAGCGATCTGTATTACCGCCTGAATGTGGTACATATCCACGTGCCGCCGCTTCGGGAACGGAAAGAGGATATCCCGCTGTTGATTGCCGCCTTTATCAAAGAATTTACGGAAGAAAACGCAAAACAGATTACCACCATCGAACCGAAAGCCCGCGCAGCGCTCTATGCCTACGATTGGCCCGGCAATATCCGGCAGCTGAGGAACTGTCTGGAAAGCGCAGTCGTGATGAGCTCGGACGATACCATCCGCCTGTCCGATTTACCCGAACCGATACGCGAAGCGGAGCAGAATTCTTCCATCCGCATCCAAATCGGCACTCCCCTCGCCGAAGCGGAACGGCACATCATCATGGAAACCCTCGCAGCTTATAACGGGAATAAATCGAAAACCGCCGATATACTCGGCATCGGACGCAAAACCTTGCATAGAAAACTCGATGAATTTGCGGCACATGCTACTGATGCCACCGATTCTAGTGCGGAGTAAAACGGGTCGCACGGGGGTAAACCAACAGGCAGTATTAAAAAAAAGCTTTGTTACAGGTTTACGCCGACGACAAATCGGAAAACTCCCGGCCGTAAAAACGTTCGAACCGGATGCATATACTCTCCACCAATCTCCACCGATCTGTTTAATGCCACAAGGCAGTTTACATAGAGGGTGTCCAAATAGAGGTAGCCGCCGGTATGCGCTTTTGAAGCGAAATTCCCTGTCAGTATCCATGCATAGCCGGTATGAAAGGATATACGGTTTATAAACAGCGGTAAGAAAGAGCTACCGTTTTGCACGTCATAGCTAAAAAATGTAAGATCGCATACACCGGATATTCCTCCCGATACTTTGCCTGTTCCAAGCGAAGCAAATTTTTTCCGCATTGCATCAGTATTATATGCCGCAAAAGAGGGAAAATAATTAGTTTCCGTAACAGGGTAATGAGCGGCAATATGCGAATATGTTCCGTTTAAAGGATTAAACTGTGCATTGAATCCAAGATAACCGCTCAAAGTAAAGCGAAGCGGTACTACAGGAATATAGCCGTCAAACGATGCCTGAAAAACAGCAGCATTGGCTTTTTGTTCAACGCAGTATGCATGAGCAAGAGAGCTTGATATGGAGACACCTTGAAGATCCTTTGCAAAGAAAGGAGACCGTATTATGCGGGAACTGCGGACATTTCGGTAATAAAGCTGCCCTTCATGTGCAAGTACCGTATACTTGTATGGAAACGGATAGAAGGTTTTACCGGTATCGGATAAAGGCGCTATCCATGCTGCCGTTGCCAGATAAGAGAGTTTAAACATTTCCCATGAATAGGAAAGCGGAATAACGCTGCTTGCACCGACGCCAAATCCGGTTTTACGGTAGGTAAACGTCTTTGTATCAAGTTGATCAAAGACATTCATATTTAACGAAATAGGCCTAAAGTGATAGGCGGCATCGGCTTTTATTTGTGTAAAAAAAGGCTTTAGCAGAAATAGCAATGAAGAATTAACTTCGATTGTCTCCGTAGGATCAAGCATAGCCAGTTTTATCCCGATACCGTATCCCCCGTAACGCCGTATATCGGCAGGGATATTGGCTGTTGGCCGTACCTTTGCCCGCCACAGCCATGTGAGTGGCTGATACCGGCTCGGATTGAGAAGCTCAAGGTTAGGAAGTTTGGTCGATGCCGGTATATCCGGTTGAACAGTTATAGCTGTCGGTTGGACAGTTTTTACCGTAAGCTCCGATTCTTGCATAGTATATAAACGGTGATAGGCACCATGCTGCCCTACGTAAATGATGGAATGATTGCCGACTTCATTCGATAGCTGCTGTTTCTCCGGCAGTAGAATGGGAAAGAACACGCCGCCGGAAATATCGGTTTGCTGTGTTTTTATGATGCCGCTTTTAGGATAATAAAGACCGAGCCGATAGAGCATATTCATCTCAGCCCAAGAGAAAGCAAGGATATACTCATTACCGCTTTTTACCGATTGTAAGTAGCGGATCGCGTAGGGGGTATCTTGTTCAGGCAACGACGAAAGACGGCCTGTTTCGGTATCGATACGTAAAATAGTACGTTTTACCCCATTTGCTGCGATAAGGGCAACCTGCCCTTCTCCGATATAACAAGGACTATACAATGAGGCAAAGGATTGACCGGGACCAGCCGTATATAAAACTTTCTTAACTTCCTGTGTAGTACGATCAATCAATACTGCGGAAAATGATTGATTCTTTAGCCTTATGGAACAAAGTGTCTGATTGTCAACAAAACACGCCGCCATACTTGATGGTATCGGTTTACCGATAAATCGACGTTTTTTCATATCAAAAATACGTGAGCGCTTTTGCGATGTTTTATTACTTGTTTCAACTGAATCCGAGACAACGAGAAGAGAGCCGTCCTCCGAAAAAGACAGTTGATTTAACGAAAAATCCGCTGTAAAAAGCTTGACGGGTGTGGAAGCTGCAATGGTATTGTCTGTATTATCGATATTTACGTGTGTAAAATATATCGCTTGACTGTCAAAATCATAATAGGCAAAACCGTCATGGGAAGCTGCAAGAGCGCTATATCCAGACTTCTTTGTCTGAGAAACAAAGGGAGCAGGTTCATTCAGTTTTTCCGGCAGTGGAATAGTGTTGATAAATTGATTCCATGCGGCGCTTACCCCTTTATCATAAATGGACTTGAATTTTCCCGGTATAAAAAGTCTCCAGCTCAGTTTCCATAGCTTTGAATACGACTCCATCCCATACGTTTTTTGTAAAAAGTCGGCGAAATAACCGCCATAGATATACGGCCACAATCCGGTCGGATACATATCCCGCGAACTTGCAGCTTCTGTCCACGTCGGAGTGATGCCATCGATTTTATTCTGAATCAAATACTGTTTAATCAACGGATCATTTAAACGACCTTGTCCATGCAAACTTTCAAATGAAACAGCCGCTCCTTCTACAAAAGACATCGGTAAAATATTTAAAAGGGAAAAAGGAACGTCAAGCGTGAGAGCGTGAGTAAGTTCATGGTAAAAAACTTGTAAGAGTGTGTCGGGCAAATTACCGAGTGTCCCATCCGTAATCCCGGTATCGTAAAGGACAATGCGGCGATGCGGTGTCCGGGTAAAATATCCATTAAGTTCTTCCGTATCGGATACAAGGTATACCGGTATACGTCCTTTGATTTTCTGTTGCAGAGCGGTACATATTTCTTCGGCATAACCGTCGGCATATTCTTTCAGCAGTGCTGCAGAAGGAGCCGATGCTTCCCTATAGATAATTTCAAAATACTTGGTTTTAACAGACTGCAGCGGTTCTGTAAAAGCCGGAGCTATGGCGACAATGAAAAAAAAGAATATTCCTAAAAGTTTTGCTTTATTATTCCTATGCTGTTTCATGATTAATCAATCCTCAAGTTCCGAATAAAACCGATCAATAAGCTGCTGTTCACACTCGGCATACTGTCCATTGATAAAGAGCGGTAAATAGGTATCTTTAAACTCAAACCAGCTTTCAGCTTCTTTTTCAGGAATAATCGGATAAAAGGACACGGTATTACTTTGCGCAGCCTGTAAATCGCCGGGAGCATCACCGATTTTTAATATACATCCGTCTTTATATCTGCCGGTCTGTTTCAATGAGGCAATCACTTGCTTTTTGCTGCCGTTTTCTTGCGTAAAAATACCGTCCACAAACTTGATTAAACCGGCTTGCTCCCATTCGGCAGTCACGGCAGCATTATTGGCAGAACTGACAACAGCTATATCGGCAACGGCATAAATAGCTTCGATGCTTTCATAAACATACGGGAAAGGGATGCGGTCTTCCAGCGGTATTGCAGCAATAGTCTTATTGACATTTATCGACCATTGCTCGGCAAGTGCAAAAATAGGATGACCGACAGTTTGATATGCCTGCCTGATGCCTTCATTCGACAACTTTCCGCCCGAATTAAGGAAATGTTCATACGCTTCCAATCCGTCAACAGGAATAAAGTGCTTATCGATATACCGGCATACCTCAAAAAAGCCTTTAAAACGATTTATTGCACGCTTTTTGCTGAAGAGATTTATCTTATTCCAATAATGTAAAATCGGTTCCGCATGATCGCGCAAATTGAATATGTTTACCAGCTCCGGCCCGAAAGCACGGTAGTGCTTGAGGTTCATCGTATCCATAGCACAGCCGTCGCTGTCGATACAGACTAAAAAATCCTTCTTCCGTTGGAAATCCATCGCGGCCTCTCTTTAAGGAGCTTTTTTTAAGAATGCATCCTTAAAGCCTAATTTTTGGAAGTT
The DNA here is from genome assembly GCF_024181185.1 of Treponema sp. OMZ 906. NCBI lineage: Bacteria > Pseudomonadati > Spirochaetota > Spirochaetia > Treponematales > Treponemataceae > Treponema > Treponema sp. OMZ 906. The sequence continues at coordinate 1,487,290 of NZ_CP051196.1, forward strand.
TTCCAATATTGCACCCCGTTCATCTTTTTTCAGCGGTCCGATATAGACCTTATAAAAAATTCCCTTTGTCATAGGAGACTTTTCTACTGCGATAGGATACTGTTTACCATACCGCTGTACAAAACTTTCTACATTCAGCATATCCTTAAACCAACCGATTTGTACATAAAACGCTCCCTTTGTAAGGACATTGGCAGTATAGAGCTCTTCGGCAGGCTGTGTAACAACCGGTGACGCAGGCAAAGCCGGTTGTTCGGGTTCTTTGGGCGCAGGGATATATTCTTTCATCGGTACCCGGGGCTCCGACGGTACGAGCATAACATGATTTTCTGTAATCAAGTCATCTTCCGTAGTGTCATCCTTAGGCTCTTTCCCTGCAAGAGCTTCCTTAGCGATAACAACTTCCGGTTCGTCTTGCAACTCCTCCGATTCTTCTACCGGTTCTTCCTTAGGTTCAACGGCAGGAAGCTCCGGCTCGACTGTAGGCTTTTCCATATCTTTTTCAGACTCAGCTTCATCGACTGTTACCGGTTCCGGTTCAATCGGAGTTGACACTTCCGGCACCGGTGAAAGTAATGCATCTAAACCCGAAGCAGTCTCCGGAACGGCTATTTCCGCGACTTGCACTACCGGTTTTGTATACTCGGCGGAAGACTCGCTCTCTTCTTCTATCGGCGCTTCTTGAATAGGGGGGGCATCCAATACCGGTTTTTCAGCCTCTGCGGAATATTCGGATGATGCAGAAAATTCTACGGGTTCGGTTACCTCAGAAACGGCAGCAGGAGCCGGTACGATTTCCGGTTCCGGTAAAACAGGTTCCGATACTTCAGCTACAGGTGCGGCAGGTGCTGCCGGTGTCTTTTCGGGTTGAGAAGGTTCTTCCACTTCAGCGATCGGAGCCATCGGTTCTTCCGGTGCCTTTTCGGGTTGGGTGGGCTCTTCAACTTCGGCAATCGGAGACACCGGTTCTTCCGGTTCCGGTTGTACCGGCGTTTCAATTTCAGCTACCGTCATCGGTGCAACTTCTTCGTTTTTTTCTCCTTTGGGTTCGACTGCCGGCTTCACCGGTTCGGCTACCTCCGGAGGTGCAGGTTCATTCTGAATAACTGCTTCATTTTGAATAGGTTCTTCATACGGGTCTTTTCGGTTGTTATCCTCTTGTATCGGTTTTTCTGCTGGTTGTACCGGTTCCTCTATGGGGACAGCCTCTACAGGGGAAGTTTGAGGAGCCTCTTCTGCCGGTTTTTCAGGTACCGCCGTTGGGGTAGGCTGCCTCTCTTCAACTTTACCTAACAGCACAGGATCGGCACCTTCCTCGGCTACAAGTGGAGGTATGGAAACGCGGATGCGCACAGTACTATCTTCTTTAATTGCCAAAACCCTTGCTAAATCAGGCGACACCTTTACCAATACTCCCTGTGCCCCCTCATTATCGATAACAACTGCACGGGATGTTATATCTTGTTCCAAATTGGTGATTTCGATAAGCGTATACTTAGGGAATAAATCACTGGAAGCAAAGAGGCCTGCAGGGAATTCTTCCTGTGATCCGGCAACAGCATTACCTTCCCATACTGCCCATGTCAGTGCAGTGCTTAGTATTAACATACTCAGGACAGTCATTATTTTTTTGATCATCTGTATCCCCTTTTCCTCTATAAATTTTCCAACATACTTGTACCGATAGATTGACCGGCGCTTTTGATTTTCTGTTTCAATTCGTTTTCCGGCATTGTTTTCGGATCGATATTTTCTTCAAAAATGATTTTTTGGGAGGAAAAATCGATGAGCTTCCATTCAAGATTCTTCCATTCAATTACCGGTGTCTGTCTCTTCGCGATATTGTCCGAGGCCTGATTATATTCGCAATATAGTGCAACTAAACAGTCGATCGCTGAATCGAAACGTTTTATCAGTGCAGTATTATTTTTGTATTGCTCATAGTTTCCTACTATACATTCGACACTGGTAGCTACTATCCCTTGATCAAAACAGAAGTCAAAAAGCTCGGTTTCGAGCGCCATAGTCAGTTCGGTTGCCCCGGCCGGTGCATCGGAATTATAGATACAAGCAAAACCGATTGTTTTCGCATATACCGCACCATACAGCATAGTGCAGCATAAAAGCACTATCGGTATCCGCTTTTTCATAGTATATTCTCCGTAATCAATATCGGCAAAATAAAAAAAGGATAAAGGATAAACGAGACAGGGCAAACGCATCAGGCCGCTTTTTTAATATCCCCGCGAAAAAATTGAGACTATTCGACCAGAGTTGAACCTCTTCGCTGAGCAAAAAGCTCAGCATAGTGCTGCGCATTCTGCTTGGACTGCTGCACAAAGGCGTTGTCTTCCACATGACCGAGTACGGCATCCCGCTCCGCCCTATTCCGGTAGGTAATATCGCGAAAATGATTGGTGTAGTCTTTTTTCTTGGTAATAAGAACCTGCGCTTCGATGTAACGGTTCAAGCGGAGCGCTTCGTCAAGGTAGGTTCGCCAGTGTGATTCGCCAAGAACGGAAACTCCGGCGAGCCGGCAGAGTACGCTGTAGGCATGTTCTGCACGGTCAAAGGGATACCGTTCCCAGAGCCGGTCGTATTCGGCGTGGATTGCGTGCCACGAATTGAACACCCCTGCCCCAACCCTGCTGCGAAGCCGGTCATATTCGTCCTCGCGTATCAGCTGCCCGCCTGCATTGACCCACGGGATTGTTCCGTTTTGAAGATTAAACCGGCTGCATACACCACTGCGGCTAAACACCTCACCGTCGCTACCGGTTCCATCGATGTATTTTGCCAAAACGGTTACCCCGTACCATACGAGCATATCGCGGTACGCATACCATGCATCTACGCCGTGCAGAATCTTCACTGGGCGGGCGGAATGCTCGATGTTTTCGGCAGTAAGGGGCAGTTTTTTCAGCTCATCCTGTTTATGCGCTAAAAGGTTTTGAGCACTTTCGGGTTGATTTCCTGCCGCCGTCCATGCGGTTTCAAAGATGTGCTCCAGCAATTCCATTGCGTGCATAATTTCTCCGGCGGTATCGCAGGCAAGTACCTCGGTTTCAATCTTTTGCGTCTTTGTTTTCCGTTTATCCCGTTTTTTAAATTTATCGTTATTGCGGGCAAGCGCATACATATTATACATCCAAAAATAAGCGGGCATAATATCGAGGCAATTTTCCCGCAGATTATCGCTGACCAAGCTGAATGGAAAAGGAATATCCAGTTCGGCGGGATAATTGCCTTTATTCAACAGCACAAAGGACGCAAACCGGCAATTATGCTTGAGCGTCGCGGAAAGCCCCGGCCAAAATCCACGGCCGGCGATAATCTCTCCGTCGTTGCCGCGGGTATTGTGGTTTGAACCTACCGTAGCGGCGGCCGCCATATTGGACTGCCCCTGAATCATCGCAGCGATAAGGAATGAGTTGTTATGATGCTGCTCATGGTAGGGAAAGATCAACGCATTTAATACTTCGCAGCAGGAGATAGTTGAATTATCTCCCATCACGGAGTGAATGAGGCGGGCGCCGTATTTGAGCGTACAGTTATTTCCGAGCACAAAGCGCACGGCCTTAACGCCGTAGAACACGCGGCAGCCGTATCCGATAATTCCGTTGACCAGCTCAACGCCTTCCCCGATCTGCGTCGCTTCTGCTGCAGAAGACCGGATGGTTAGATTTTTTAGCTTATTGGCGCCCTTAATATAGACCGCCTCACCGAATCGGACATCCTTGATAATCCTACAGCTTTTAATCACTGCGTTATCGCCGACGGTACCGTAATAACCGCGGGCGGAGTCGCAAGAATCCTGCGTCAGCTTTTTCAGCTGCGCCATCAGCTTTGCATCATCGCGGTACCGCGCCCACATAAACGCATCGGCGCAAATCATATCCGCAAAGGGAAGAATTTCCCGTCCGCCTGCTTCGTTCATCACATCGATTGTAATGCGGACTGCTTCATCTTCCCCGTCTTTAATGACCCCTTCGCCGAACTTGGCATGATCGGTTGCCGCCATCTCATCTATTCTGCTTAAAATGACGGTATTCCCGATAATATAGTGCGCAAGATAGGCGCAGTCGTGCACGGCGCAATTCGCTCCGATATCGCAGGAGATAATTTTGCTGTTGGTAATCCCCGCGGGGACAATAAAATCATGGTAGCGCAGATAACATTCGGTTAAAGAGGAAATCCTCACCAATCCCGCAAAAAGCGAGTTTTTAATGAGCGATGGTGTAAAAGGATCTTCCACCAAAAAAGTATTCCAGTTAGTACAGGTATTTCCATTCTTGATGAGCGTTTCAACTTCGTTAAAGGTGAGCGGCCGCCATCGGTGCTTTTCGGCAGGGTTCTGCATAAAACGGACGGTATATTCATCCCGTCCGGAAGTAAGAAAAGATTTATTGACAAAATTAACCCCAAAGTCATCCGCTGTTATAACACGTACCGGCATACTTCCTCCAAGCTGCTGGAGCAAACACATTAGACGTTCTTCTGAATACCCCGCAGAATAATGGGGCTGTTCAACCAGAGTTGAACCTCTTCGCGGTTCAAATGGTTGCCCAGCCTCATTATTCTGCGAAATTTGATTTGTCTGTCTAATGTGTTTGCTCTTTTTCCGAAATAAACTGTGCGAAATTTTAAGCAAAATTTCGCACAAAAGGAAGGCAACCGCTTAAAATATTTACGATGCGGTTGCCGTATTTTTCCTCTCAAATCTAATATGAAACCGAAGCACTACGATTTTCGGCTGTGAACGCGAAGCTTCTTTTTGAGGTTTTTAAACCAAAATGCGCGTAACTGTTCGGCACACGAGTAGAGGCGATAGCGGAAGCCTCGTACCGGAATATCAAGTGTTCCCACCCGATGAATAATTACCCCGCCGAATCCCGTTTTAAACCGATACAGGCCGTACATGGGATGGTGCGAATCATCGGTTGGCGGAATCCCGTAAAAATCATAGGATAGACAACCGTACTTTTGCGCATCTTGGATTGCCTGCCATTGCAACAAATATGCAGGCATAAGGTTGCGGTGTTCATTTGAAGAAGCGCCGTACAGATAGACAGCTCCGCTCGGAGAAAAAAGCGTAATAATCGCGGCAAGCGGTTTTTCTTCAAAATAAGCAATATAGATTGAAATAAGAATACGTTCGGTATCGAATGCAGGATCGACAGCAAGCCGACAAAGCGAGTGGTAATAGTTTTCGCTATGGATAGCAATGCCATCCCTCGCTGCAGTTTCACGATAAAGCCGATAAAAGATCGGTATGACGTCTTCAGCTTGGCTTCCGGGAAAACAGCGAACTTGTACGCCTTTTTTTTCGGCAAGCCGGATATTGTAACGCCACTTAGGTTTACACTGAGCGAGCAAGGCGTCAAGCGGCTGTCCTAAATCGAGCAGAACGGTATCGGGCGGCTGAATATCGGAAGCTGCTTTACGCAGGCTGCACGGCGTTTTTCCGCCGGTACAGGGAATAAGCGGGAAATCTTGGCGAGAGAATGCCTGCGTGTTTCCGCTTCTTATTACACATTCCCACGGAGGATCAAAGCGAATTAAAAAAACATAAGTAGGCAGCAAGGGAACGAGCTTTTCCGCTAGGTTTACCAGGAAAAGCTTCCGTTTTTCCGCCGTTTCGGGGAGCTGTGAATTATAATCGGTTAAGATAGACGGCCCCATCGGAATATAGGCAAGAAAGCCGAAAGGACTCAATTGCCGCAATAACACCGTGAGTAAAAAAGAACGGGTACCGGCAGCGTGTACCTCATATTGCTGATATGACCAACCTTGCTCCTTTTTAAACTCCGCCCAAAAGCGGCTCTGCAAAAAATGCTGAGCAGGAGTTTTTACCGTCATATCGGTACATTCTTTTATCGTCAATGTATTCATAGTTGAAAGGAACGATAGCGGAAAAACAGGCTTTTGTCAAAGGATTGGCTCTCGGTTTATAGTATCGAGGTGTTCGGACTGTAGAAAAACAATCTGCTTACACTCCCCCACCCCACCCGCGCCATTTTTCTGCAAGCGAGGTTTGTGCTTCCGATGCGGAGTATGAAGAAGTAGCATCGGAATCCGCTGGAGCAGAAGAAATTTTAGCAGGAGTACCGGTATTGCAGATGGTTTCGATATCGGCAGTCTTTAATTCCTGTAAGAAGGCGACTAATTCCTCCGGGGGCATGGTCTTTTTTAATGTATTGATTGTACGGATTAAATCTTGTTGGGCACCGCTCGCGGTTTCTTTTGTCAGTTGAGCATTGTTTTTTTCCACCTTTTCGCGGAGCCGTTTTGCATACTCACGTCCATCGATGGATTGCGCAACAGGGATACCTGCCGTCACACCGACAACTGCAAGCACTAATTTAAGTCCGACAAGTCCGCCCGCACTGCTCGCATATTCAAAAGAAGCGCCGGTAAGATAAGCGGTTTTAAACGCCTCATAATAGAAAATAGTAAGCGCACTGTATGCGATAAGAAGTATAAACGCCGCAGCAAGCCGCCTTTTGGTGTACCATCCCATCGGCTGAATAAACAAATAGATAATCGCTGCAATCAAAACCAACCCAAAAAAGAGTTCGGCGCTCCACGGCATCATAACAAAAGAAAAAGAATCCGTATGAATTACATTGCGTAACAGATAGAACTGTCCGATAAGAATTACAAGAAAACAGATAACCGTCACCCCGCCCCGCGCACGAACATTTGTTTTATTTTGTTTCATTTTATATATATTCCCTCGTGAATAGCCATCTCTATGCGAAGTTTTATTTGAAACTTCGCACATTTTTTTTCTAGCAGATGGCAAACACATCAGGCAGATTAGATGAAATGCGCAGAATAAAGAGGTTATGAGACCATTTGAACCGCGCAGAGGTTCAACTCTGGTCGAATAACATCTCTTATTCTGCGAGGGTATTCAAAGAAGTACCTGATGCGCTTACACCGTCAGCCTAGCAGGTTTCTATTGACGAGTCAACGGAACTACGGTACAAAAGGTACGGAGGATTTATGCTGCAATTCAATCCGGTACATCTTGCTTTCGCCGTTATGATAATCGGCGTTATTTTTACCTTTGTATTATCAAAAAAAGAGATCAAACAACTTCGCTCGTTTGCCGATTCCTTTGCTATTCCATTCGTTAAACTTTCAAACTATATTGCACCGCAAAAGCCTGCAAGCTCATTGTTGACAGAAAAAACGGAATCCGGCGGTATTAGACCGCTGCCGGCAGAAGGACAATCAAAAGAAATGCGCGAAATCATTAAACGAGCGGGAAATACTAAAGCGGTAAAGCTTTTCCGTGAAATGGTGGAAGCCGAAGATGCGCTGAAAGAAGCTGCAGGGAAGAACCGCCGCAAATGCTATCAATTTGCCGATCCCGTCGCCCGCATCCTATATATGACGCATACCTTTCTTACCGGCTGCGAAAACCTTGCTCTCATCGACACGGAAAGCAAGCTGGATGAATTTAACAGCTTTTTGAATGAACAAGTGCAACACCGCATGACTTTACTGCGACTGATCAGCGGTTCCCTTGCCGAGGAATACAGAACGCTAAATAGGGTATACGCCGCAGAGATGGAGCAAATCGAACGGGAACAAATGCCGTTTATTAAGCGGAATGCCCAATGATGCAACAACTGCCAAAGTTTATACTTTGTTCAGTTGTTGCATTTTAAGGAAGGTATAACTTCGACCGCTCAAATAGCGCGGTCTCGTTAACCGTCGAGTTTGCCGTTCGGCAAACATCGCTTATTGACGTGTGCGCTGCCGCGCACCAATGCAACAGTTTCCAAAGTTCAAACTTTGTTCAACTGTTGCATTTTAAGGAAATTCAAAACAATCCCTCTCTATAATATATCCGATTATTTCCACAAGAATTCGGGATAATAGTTCTCTTTAATTTTTTGTGCTATTTCTTTTTTCACGATTTCGCGGTCTTCGGGATAGGTCATGCCGAACCAACGTTCATCGGTGGTATAACATTTGATTGTACCGAGCCCCTTTGTAACCAGCATACTCGCTCCTTCCGGCAAGAGACATTCGGCTTTCTCGCTCGCGATATTCTTTTTGATAAATTCCTCAAAGAATATATGGAAACCTTCAAAGGCCTTGAGACTAAAACCGAAAAGATTCATAGAAACGGTCTCTTTACCGGTCAGATGCACTACTCCATTTTCAAGTTGAGATAGAATCACCCGTTTACCGTTTTCTTCACCGTAAGAAATCTTGGTATGTTCCTTCATAGAAACCAGCATTCCGTTCTCAACCTTGCATACGCCCCGCGATACGGAACCGGATTCACTCATCGTATTTTCCAAAATATAACCGACCATCGCATGGTTTGGAGAATAATTGTCTAGAGTTGACAAATGTCCGGCCATTGTTTTGTAGGCCTTGCGCCCGTAATAGTCATCTGCATTGATAATAGCAAAGGGAGTTTTCACGAAATTCTCCGCACAAAGAACAGCGTGGATAGTACCCCACGGTTTTTTACGGTTTACCGTCTGAGGGAGCTCTTTAGGATCAATCAGTGAATCAATGGATTGAAACAGGTATTCTGCATCGCAATTACGGGCAATTCGATCAAATAAACGGGCGCGGAAATCGGTTTCAATATCTTTTCTAATAACAAATACCACTTTTCCAAAACCGTTATGGACAGCATCGTAAACTGCATAATCCAGCAATGTTTCATTATGCAGTCCAACCGCATCTATTTGCTTAACACCGCCGTAACGGCTCCCCATTCCTCCTGCTAAAACCAACAATGTAGGTTTCATTCTATTGTACCTCCATAAATACTCGCTTCCATACATCAACGCTTCAAAGAAAACGCCGATTAACCCATTGCAGGATCAATCAGCGTTCTAAAAGTTCATTAATCACACTATAAAAGCACTCTAAATGCACATAAGGTTAAAGGCAACCTCTAAAACCGTGAGGTTTTAGAGGTTTTCGTGCATTTACCGTTTATTTACGTGGCGGAAAATAACACGTTTTTCCATCGTTGTCATTGTCTTACCGATGGAGGCGCCTTTTAAATCTTCAACTTCGACGGAAGAAAAGCCTTTATCCCGTTTATAATTTGAAAAGAATTCATACATGACCTTTTCAGCTTCATTCTCGTCAAAAGTGTTCTTATCTTCTTCGTATACGCAATAGTATTCCGCCCAGTTATCGGTCTTATAAATTTCGGTTAGATAAAGCGAGGCATTTGCACGACCTTCAACCTTAATCTTTTGCTTTTTAGTCTGTACAGTCTGTGCAGACAGGACAACAGCGAGCAGCATAAATGCGCACAGCGCAAGTATTTTCTTGTTCATTATAGATCCTCCTATAAAGTAATAAACAGAATGTAATATATACGGAAAACCCGTTCTTTGCAATATCGACTGTCAGGGCAAACGCATCAGGCATTTTTTATCTACCCTACCTGATGCGTTTACCCTATTCTACATCATTCACAGAGGGCGATCGGAGCAAAGGTTTCGGCTTTAAGTGCTGCGCCACCGATTAAACCACCGTCGATATTCTCTTTGGCAAGCAAAGCCTTAGCATTTTCGGCTTTCATCGAACCGCCGTACTGAATGACCATTGCATCGGCAGCAGCTTTTCCGTATAACTTCGCAATGACGGATCTGATATGCGCATGAATCGCATCGGCATCTTCCGGAGTTGCCGTTTTTCCGGTACCGATTGCCCAGACCGGCTCATACGCAATAGTAACCCGTGCCAGTTCTTGTGCGGTTACGCCTTCCAATCCTTTTCCGGTTTGAGTTGCGCAGACAGTTTCCGCCTGACCTGCTTCGCGTTCCTCCAGTAACTCGCCGACGCAAAGGATAACTTCCAGCCCATGCTGCAATGCAAGCCGCACCTTTTTGTTGATCATTGCATCGGTTTCCCCGTAAATATGACGTCGTTCCGAATGGCCAAGGATAACAACCTGTACCCCGAGGTCTTTGAGCTGCAATACGGACACCTCACCCGTATGAGCGCCCTGCTCGTCGGTACTCATATTCTGCGCACCAAGCAAAACATTGGTTCCTTTTACTACCTGAGAAACGGCATCAAGGGCGGTAAAGGAAGGGGCTATCATATATTTGTGCTTTCCTCCTTTGACAGCCTCTACCACGCCTTTCGCCAGTTCAACAGCCTCACCCTTTGTTTTGTGCATTTTCCAGTTGCCTGCAATAAAATATCTCCGCATACCTTCTCCTATAAAAACTTTTGTAGGATGTTTCAACATCCGAAAAAGTTTTTAGCCGTGCGCGCATTGCGCGCACATGTAAATAATCAAGTTTGCACCGCAAACTTGCGATAAAAAGCATCGACGCAATTTTAGGCGATGCTTTTTATCATAGCTCCTATAAAAACTTTTGCAGGAAATATCAGAGCCTTCGGCTCTGTTCTGCAAAGAAATTCATTAACTTGTCCGCTTAAGCGGACAGCGAATCAACATCCGAAAAAGTTTTTAGCCGTGCGCGCATTGCGCGCACATGTAAATAATCAAGTTTGCACCGCAAACTTGTGATAAAAAGTACCGGCGACATCTCAGACGGTACTTTTTATCTCATCTCCTAATCAAGTTTGCACCGCAAACTTGCGATAAAAGTTTTCAGATATTTCATTATACCGTACCTTTACCGATTTTTAAAGGGTACCGTTCTGCAGCACAGAATAAACACATCGAACTCTTTCTGCGATTTCTAATTATAAATTACTTCCCTTTTTTTATTATATATTCTCGGTTATAATAGACCTGTCCAATAACTGCGTTGTCGAACAGGTTTAAGAAACAAAAGAAGGATGATGCGATGAATGTATTTGATATAATCGGTCCTATCATGATCGGACCCTCCAGCTCCCATACCGCAGGGGCGGTGCGGATTGGTTTAATGAGCAGGCTACTGTTGGGTGCCCCTGCAGTAAAAGCATATATCAGACTGCATGGCTCTTTTGCGCAGACTTACAAAGGACACGGAACCGATCGTGCACTTGCGGCAGGGATTATGGGAATGCAGACCGATGATGAGCGTATCAGAAAAAGCTTGCAAATTGCCAAAGAAACGGGGCTTGCCATTACTTTCGAGCCAACCGTTATCCTCAATGCCCATCCGAATACAGCAGAAATCACCCTAACCGATGCAAACGGAAAAACAGTGTGTGTTCAAGGAGCGTCCATCGGCGGCGGCAACATTGTTATTACCCAAATAGACGGTAGAGAAGTAAAAATTACCGGCCAATCTCCAACGATTATTGTCGTACACAATGATATTCCAGGGATGATTGCTGCCGTAACGGCAGTGATGGCGCAGTATAAACTTAATGTCTACAAATTCAATCTTGCACGGGACAAAAAGGGGGGAACGGCAATTATGACATTACAGATCGATGGACGCTCCCTTGGAGAAGACTTGCAAACGACTATTGAAAAAATACCCGGTGTTACAAAGGTGATTTTTGTTAGACCGTTCTAAATGGAGTCCTATATGCTTAGTTATGAATCAGTTAACGAATTATATAAAACAGCGGAAGCGCAGCATAAGCGTATCAGGGAGATTGTATTAGAAGATCAAGCGGCACAGCTTGAACTGCCGGAAGAAGCACTGGTCAAGCGGATGGGAGAAAACTTGACAGTCATGCTAGAGGCAATTGAAAATGGCAGTAAACCGGGAGTTAAATCTACAAGTGGATTAACAGGGGGAGATGCATATCGGTTAAAACAGACGATTGCAGAAGGCAAACATCTCTGCGGAGACCTTATATCAAACGCCATCCAGATGGCGATGGCAGTATCTGAAATAAATGCCGCGATGGGGAAAATTGTTGCAACCCCAACGGCCGGCTCCTGCGGAATCCTCCCCGGTGCATTGGGTTCTTTGCTAAAAACGCGCGGCGTTCCGCGGGAAGAAGCGGTACTGTCCCTATTTACCGCCGGAGCTATCGGTATGGTGGTAGCAAACAAAGCATCAATTGCCGGTGCGTCAGGTGGCTGCCAGGCTGAGTGTGGCACTGCTTCTGCGATGGCAGCTGCCTGCATTGTAGAACTTTTAGGCGGCACACCTGAGATGGCAGCGCATGCTGTCGCAATAGCAATCAAGTGCATCTTGGGACTAGTGTGCGACCCCGTTGCCGGCCTTGTAGAAATCCCCTGCATTAAACGGAATGCTTCCGGCGTCACACTTGCCTTCACCGCTGCGGAACTAGCACTTGCAGGTATTAAAAGCGCAATTCCTGTTGACGAAACCATCGAGTCTCTCAAGCGGGTTGGCGACGGACTTCCGGCAGCGCTACGTGAAACTGCCCAAGGAGGTTTAGCAATAACACCGACTGGCCAGGCCTTTGAACGGCAGGTATTTGGTACGCGGTCACCACTTACCGGCAATCCGTGCAGTACTTGTGGCTCATGTGGATCATGCGGCAGTTAATACGGATGGCCTTATATTACCTTCAAAAAGCTCAATACAAAGACAATCCCGAAAATGGTAATACACGACACTATCGTCGAGAAAATAACGACTTGAGCGGCAAGTTCATGATCACAGCCGAGTTGTTCAGCCATAACTGCTGAAATAACGGCTGTAGGAGAACCGTAAAGAGCAATGAGCGCCACAATCTCATTGGTTCGAAATCCAAGATAAATGGCTAGCGTAATAAAGATCAATGGCATACCGATGAGTTTGCCCGCAACAGTGATTGACAGATTTTTAAAATTTGCTGAAACTTTTGAAAAGTCCAGCATTGCGCCTAGTACAATAATTGGAAATACACCCCCCATTTTTCCGATATCCGTCAATGACTTATCTAAAAAATGCGGAATAGGAGGATGCACCAAAGACATAATAATCCCTAAACCAGATGCAATGACCATGTGATTCCTCAATACATCCGATACTAATTTCTTTTTATTGATAGTGCATCCACCATAGATTGAAAATATAACAACAGCAGCAGCATTAAAAATGGGAACAATAACCATAACAAGCATCGATGCCAACGCTGCACTATTTTCCCCTGCAATATAGGAAGAAAGAGGAATACCGAGCATCACAAAATTACTTCTAAATATTCCCTGTATAATAACGCCTTGTTTCTTTTTATCTTTTTCGAAAAGAGGGACGATAACAACGAGTAGGAAAATAGCAGCTAAAATACTTCCTGCGGCATACAGAACGAACCGCAAATCGAAAACTTCGTTTAAATTTATCTTCCTGATATTATTAAACGTTACGATTGGTAAGAGTAAGTCAAAGCATAACTTATTTAACGGAGTAATCGTTGCCTTGCTGAAATAACCTTGTCGTTTAAGGAAATAACCGAAACCGACTAAGAGGACGACCGGTATGACTGCATTAAATGCTATAAAGAAACTCCCCATGTATGCTCCTCTTACGATACCGATTTTGAATTATCAAAGTGCCTGTTTACCTAAATTAGGCACTTTGATGGGCTGCCTCCTTATACCCTGAACTTTCCGATTTCTCCGGTAACGCTTGCCACATTTTTTTGATTATTCATTGCGATAGTATTTACTTCTTTCATGGCGTTGTTAACTTCTGCGATCCCCGTCGCCATTTCTGCCATACTTTGTGTAATAATCTCTGAAAGATTGGCAAGCTTTTGGATACCGGTGGAAATATCGGCGGCTTCGGTTAGAATCTCCTCTGAATCTGCTTTTACCTTTGAGGTTATGGTATTCATTCCATTCATCACATTCAAGACTTCTTCACCGTCATGCATTTGTTCCTTCATTGTACGGATCATGCCATCTTCCTGTCGATAGATAAAGTCCATCATAGCACTGATTTTTTCGAACTGCTCTGCTACCAGAGGTCCGGCACCGTTAAGGCTCTCGATTTTATGTTTAAGCTCCTCCAAAACTTTCGTAATACTCGTACCTTGGGCGCCCGATTCCTCTGCCAACTTCCGTATCTCATCGGCGACGACCGCAAAGCCCTTCCCCGCTTCTCCCGCATGAGCTGCCTCAATCGCCGCATTCATCGCAAGGAGGTTTGTTTGACTTGCCGTATTTTGAATAACTGTAATGGCATCAAGAAGGCCTTCAGATTGCTCCGTCACTACTTTTGTTACCTCAACAACCATAGCAACGGTTTCTTTACCTGTATGGGTTGTTTTTTCAAGGGTTTTAATCGATTGTAGGTTTTTTTCAGCCCTTTCCTGTACAGCCTGGATATTTTTGACGATTTCTCCAATTGACAGTGATGAACCGGAAATACTTTGGGCTTGAGCCCCGATGTGAGAATCAAGGCTTGAAATAGTTTCAGTAATAGCATCTATCTTCGCTGCTGTTTCATTAACTTCCGTATGCTGCACCATTACTCTATCTTTTACACTTTCAATATTTCCTGTTATCTGATTAAGTGCCTCGGTAGAATCTATCATACGTGTAGACAATGTCTGGCTGACAGCTTTCATGCTATTTGCCGTTTCCGCGATAACCAAAAAAGAAGTACGGATTTTTTCTATTGCATTATTCATCGATAGTGCAATAGATCCGAGTTCGTCGGAATGTACTACAGCCTGGACGGTAAAATCTCCTTCTGCAACTTTATTAAAAATAGTATGGAGTTTAATAAATCGGCCGAATAAGTAGCGGAGCATAAACTGATTAACCGCGATCATAAGTATTAAAAGAACTGCTGTCCATAAAACAGAATACCCTAAAATCGGAAGAATAGGCGGTATAAAATCTTTTATAGGAACTGCCATGATAGTAGAATAAGGTAAATCTGCGAGCTGTTTTTTGACAACGACGACCCTACCGAGCGAAGCATCTTCATAGTATTGAAGCCCGTCATATCCTATTAAATCGGAAAGAGTTCCTACAACGGTATTGATTTTCTTATTAGTGAAATCAGCATTTGAACATAACGATATTGTATCGGTATTGTCAATGATACCAATCCATGATTGCGGACTAGGTAATGAGTTATTTATTTTAGCTGCGGCTTGTTGTAAATTAACTGCCATGCCGGCGAAACCGATCGCTTCTCCGGCTGTATTAAAAATTTTAACATTAAACCAAAAATTGGTTTTATGGAGTGTCCTATTATAATCAACATTATAAAATAACGTCTGTGGCCTTTTCATCATAGAAAAAAACCAATCATCAACAGCTTCGGTGAGTACATCTTTTTTTATCTGTTTATTATTATCGACAACATAATAACTGCCGGTTAATTTTGAAGCAGCAAAGCAGGTGGAAAATTGTTCATCTTCGCTAAGCTTAATAAGTTTTTCGGTAACTTTAACACGGTTTTCATTATCTTTTTCATAATTCTCAAACCAATCTATCAAATAAGGCTCTTCCGCTAAATCTTGTGAAATCGCTAACCCAACAGCAAGATTCGTCTGTAATTCGGAAGACGAAGCATCCAACATAAACGGTACGGTCTTATAAAAATTACTTTCAATATATGTCCTCGCTTGTATAACGCTAAAAGCCAAGGCACCACAGACAGCAATAATAAGAGTTGTTACCAGAAATAAGTTAACTGATGTCCGTATTTTCATAGGGTCTCTCCAGCATAGTAAAGAAAATTTAGATGTCTGATAAGTGTACCGTATTTTCATTTTTATAGCTAGATAGCGCATTGCACACAAGGTAAACGCATCAATGTATGTACCCTTTACTCGATTTGTTGTTTTACTCCATATTTTTTGATACAATGCCTCACCATCTATGAGTACCATCTATACCCCCGAGCAGGCGGTGCAAGAATGCCTGAATACTTCCATTATACAGCTTTCGTTTTCCCGCCCGCGCAAGGGAATCGACGAGGCAAAGGCACGGCTTCGGCATATCACGATAAAAGGGAAGGCCGCGTATCAGCTGGAAACCGTCAAAAACAAGCAAGCATTTCAGAAAACGATTGAACCGGAGGCATTATCCGGCACAATAGCGGAATATTTTACCCGTTTTAAAGCTGCGGAATGCCGCGGTCAAAAAGAACAGCTCTTTTTTTTACAGAACAACAAGGGAACCATCGCCCTGACCAAGCGGATATCCTGCTCCGCTCCGCTCACGGAAAACAACTGCGGTGGACACAACAAGATAAAGAACTATCTTATTCCCGAAGGGACACCGCTCGCGTTCTTGATCGAACAGGGGGTGATGAATGCGGAGGGCGCCGTCTTAAAGCAAAAATACCATAAGTTTCGGCAGATTAATAAATTCCTCGAATTTATCGCCGGGATCGAACCGTTTATACGGGATACGGTTGCCCGTTCCGGCAAGCCTTTTTCCATTACCGATTTCGGCTGCGGTAAGGCCTATTTGAGTTTTGCGCTCTACTATTATCTGCATGAACGGCAGCAGATTCCGGTGCGGATTCACGGGCTGGATTTAAAAACCGAGGTTATCGAACACTGCTCCGCGCTGGCAAAACGGTGCGGCTACACGAATTTGGACTTTGCCGAAGGGAACATCGGCGACCATCCGCTGCCGGACGGTACCGGAATGATGGTATGCCTCCACGCTTGCAATACGGCAACCGATTTGGCGCTTGCTCAAGCTGTCCGCGCGCAGGTACCGATTATCTTTGCCGTTCCGTGCTGCCAGCATGAACTCTATGGCCAGCTTAAAAACCGAAAAGAAACGTTCCGCACGGAAGATCACTTGATGCAGCCCTTTATGGAGCACGGCATTATCACCGAGCGGTTTGCATCGCTTTTAACCGACACTGTGCGGGCGCTCCTTTTACAAGCCTGCGGCTATACCGTGCAGATTATGGAATTTATCGAAACGGAACATACCCCTAAAAATATTCTGATCCATGCAGTAAAAAAAACACAAAGCGCCGGCCAAGCGGAACGGTTGAAAGAAACCGCGATCCGGCAATACCACTGCCTTAAAGAAAGCTTTCGCATCGAACCGACTCTGGAACAGCTATTGAAGGATATGATTCCGGCAAAACAACAGGAGAACTTATGATACAACCCAACAATACCGGCAAAAACGAACAAGACTCAGCCGTTCATCCCCATACTGCGGCGATAACGGCGCAGCCGGAAACAGCAGCCGCTGCAGAAGCATTCGCTGCACTCTTTACCACGATTAAACGGCTGCGGGCACCGGGCGGCTGTCCGTGGGACATCGAGCAAACCCCAATGACGCTGCGGGCAACGCTCCTTGAAGAAACGTATGAAACAATTGAGGCACTGGAAGAAGCCTCCGCGGACAGCGCGAAAGCCGTCCATGCGGCGGAAGAACTCGGCGATGTGCTTTTAAACATCATTATGATTGCGTATATGTTTGAGCAGGAGGGAGCCTTTTCCGTCGCGAAGATGATCGGCGAGCTCAACGAAAAACTGATCAGGCGGCACCCCCACGTATTCGGACAAACGGCAGGCTTTCCTGACCCCGACGATGCAAAAAAGCCGGTTACAGCGGAAAAAGTGCTCGCACAGTGGGATACTATCAAAGATACCGTAGAAGGCCGTGCAAGCGCCTCCGCACTGGATTCCATCCCGAAAACCTTTCCACCGCTCACCCGCGCATACAAACTGCAAAAGCGGGCAGCAAAGAAAGGTTTTGACTGGGATACGGCAGATGGGCCGCAGAAAAAAATAGAAGAAGAACTTGCGGAATTTACGGAAGCGCTTGCACACGGTACGAGCGAAGAAACGGAAGCGGAATTCGGAGACTTACTGTTCAGCTTGGTGAACACCGCGCGGCATTTACATATCGACCCCGCAATTGCGCTCGGCCGTACCAATGCAAAGTTTGAACGCCGCTTCCGCTTTGTCGAAAAACGCATGGCAGAATCCGGTATCCCGTGCTCCCACGAAACCTTAACCCAGATGGACGGCTTTTGGGAAGAAGCCAAGCGCATGGAAGCGCAAACTTTCGCCGCCCCATGCAGTAACGATAATGCCGCATTATAATTGCGCCGTAGTATTAGGCGCTACGGCGACGGGCAAAACGGCGCTTGCCGTCAAACTTGCGCACGCAAAGCACGGCGAAATCATCTCCGCGGATTCCCGGCAAGTATACCGCGGGCTCGACTTAGGCACGGGAAAGGATTTGCAGGAATACGGCAACATTCCCTACCACCTCATCGATGTCTGCGATTTAAGCCGCGAGTTTACGGTCTTTCATTTTCAGCAGGAGGTGTACCGCATCTTTCCGCAGCTCGTTGAAAAAGGTACCTTGCCGATTATCGCAGGGGGGACGGGGCTGTATCTCGACGCCATCCTTCGCGGCTATGAGCTCATCCCCGTGCCCGAAGATCTCGCATTGCGTGAAGCGCTGGCTACAAAAACACTGCCGGAGCTGCAAGATATGCTCATAGCGCTCAAGCCGGATATTCACAATAAAACCGACTTGGAACAGCCCAACCGCCTTGTCCGCGCTATCGAAATTGCCCGTTACCGGCAGGAGCATCCCGAATCCGCCGCCGCGCATCTGCATGCGGTGCCGCCTATCAAGCCGAAAATCTACGGTATTTCGTTTGAGCGCAGTGCCTTACGCGAACGTATCCGCCGTCGCCTCATTGCCCGCATCGACGCCGGTATGATAGAAGAAACCGAACAAATCCATGCACAGGGCTATTCATGGGAGCGGCTCGAAAGCCTCGGTTTGGAATACCGCTTTACGGCGCAGTATCTACAGGGAAAAATCGAAAGCAAAGAGGTCTATATCGAGCAACTCTATCGGGCAATCGGACAATTTGCAAAACGGCAGGAAACATGGTTCCGGCGCATGGAACGAAACGGCATCGAAATAGAATGGATTGACGGCAACAAGGCGGCTCAGCTGACAGCAGAAGGTATTTCAAAGATTGAGCCGGTAAATTGAACCACACATTTTGCTAAATGCCCAACAGTAACCCGGTGATTGACATTTCGCGGTCAAGTTGGTACAGTTATCCACTATAAATCTAAAAAGTAAGAATATTAAAAATTAAATAGAGAAAATCTATAATTAAGGAAACAAAACTATGGCAGGCTTCAAAAAAAATACTTTAGCAATCGGAAGTATTATTATTCTGGTATTTTCAGTAATCGCGTTTGTTTTTGTTCCGGCCGCAGGTGGGCAATCGAACGACGGTTCAAAAACAATGATCGGTAAATGGAAAAATAAACAGCTTGACTACACGGCTGACGGACTTTTTTTCAGGGAATACCAACAGCTTCATCGATCTGCCGAACTACGCGGATATCTAAGAAATGACAATAATAACAAAGCTCAGCAGGAATTTATAGAACGGCAGATTATGCGAACCGCATTTAATTCTTCCATGATTCAGCTTGCTGCGCGAGAAGAAGCCCTGAATGCAGGTTTTTATCTGCCGAATAAAAATATCAATAAAGCGCTTATTTCCTTTTATACTGACTCAACAGGCGCTTATTCTGAAAAATTATACAATCGGACATCGGAACAGCAGCGTCTTGCCAATAGGCGGCAAGTAATCGATTATCTTACCGCACAACGATATATCGAAGATAACTTCGGCACCTATGATAATATATTCGGGCTAAAAACGAGCTCTGCGGAAACAGCTTTTGTGCAGAAGATGGCAGAAAAAGAGCGCATTTTTAAATATGTCGTATTTGAAGAAAGTCAATTTCCTCAAGATAAAATTCGTGCGTATGGCGAAGAACACGCGGAGATGTTTGCAGAGCATAACTTACTAATGTTGACCTTTGCCTCTCAAGAGGATGCAAATAAAACCGCTCAAGCACTCCAAAAAGGAGAGATCACGTTTGAAGATGCGGTGGTAACAAATTCTACCAAAATGGGTACCGATGCTAACGGAAAACTGTTATCCCCATACCGAACAACGGTAAACCGGACATTCCCCGAATCAAAGGATCTTGATACCGTACTTAAACTCGGAGTCGATGAAATGAGTCCTGTGGTTAAAACTTCATCAGGATATGCGATCGTAAAATGCATCGCTCCGGCTAAAGCTGCCGATTTTACGCTACCTGAAACGCAAGATCGTGTACTTTCCTATATGAAATCGAATGAACGAGGTATTATCGAAGATTACCTTGAGCAAAAGGCAAAAACCTTTATCGAAGCAGCAAAAATCGGCGGATTTGCGCATGAAGCTTCCATAAACGACTTGGTTGTGCAGACAAGCAACCCGATAACACTGAACTACGGTAATGCCGCTATCTTACCGCAAATTTCTTATCAGTCGGATAGTTTCTTTACGGCCGGTGTACGGAATGAAACCTTCTTTAAAAAAGCCTTTGCACTTAAGCAGGGGGAAATTTCGGATCCGATTTTGCTGGGGGCAAACGTACTGGTATTGCAGCTCGATGAAGAAAAAAACAGCTCGGAAGAGACACAAAATAATATTGCGAACTCATATCGACAGTTCGCATCGGTTTGGTATTACGAATACCCACTCGCCATGCTTGCCTATCAACAACTTTCATGGGGACAGCAGACTTTTATTGATTTTGTCTTAAACAGCAAAAACTTTACCGACAATTTTAATGCGGTATTCAACCAAAAAGATTGATTAGCGACAACAAAGATGAAAAGCCTCTGCTGATACAAACAAGCAGGGGCTTTTCCGTTTTATATCGAAATAAATATCTCTATTCAAAATACAATCCTCAAGCAGCCATTATAGCGCAGATTGCATCGTTGCAGATACCCAATTCTACATTAATACTCTGCCTTTCGCCGGTACTGGGCTACGGACTTAAAGAATTGACGGAAAAGCTACCGGCTTCTTCCTATATTCTCGCGCTGGAATGCGATCAAATGCTGATGCGGTTCTCGCTCGATCATTGTGATTTCTCTCCGTTTGCACAGCAGCGATTTTCTTATATCCGGACGGATTCGGTTGCAGAGGTGCTGAAAAAGATAGAATCCTTGCCGTTGTTTCCCTTTAAAAAGTGTCTTGTGCTTTCCTGTTCAGGCGGGGTACAGCTCAACCAAGTCTTTTATGATGAAGTGCGTTTGTATGCCGATGAGGTTATTTCACGGTTTTGGAAAAACCGGATAACGCTGATGCATCTCGGCAGGAATTACGCACATAATACGTTCCGCAACCTCCTCTCGCTTGCGAGATCGCTTGCAAAATCACCGGCGAGACAAATGACGGGATCGCTGACGAGATCACTCGTAAGATCGCCGGAGAGTTCCCCAGCGGAATTATCTGCGTGGGAGGCACCATCGAGTAAGAGGAATTTCCAGTTGCTCACCGGCGATGAGCGTATCCGCAAGCCTCTTTTGGTTGCAGGCGCCGGTCCTTCGCTGGATACTGCACGGGATTTTATTATCAAGAATAGAAATTCCTTTTTTTTGCTTGCAGTGGATGCCGCAGCCGCAGCTCTTTTACCTGATATTCAACCTGACGCAATCGTATTGGTGGAATCGCAGTACTGGATTGATTCGGCGTTCATCGGCTTGCGCAAATACGGCATACCGGTCTTTGCCGATCTGACAGCTTCCCCCCGTGCGCTGCAAGCATGCGGCGGAAGTGTACACTTTTTTTGCACCGAGTACGCACGACTGAAATATTTGGAACGTCTTTATCAAACGCTGCAGCCGATTATTCTTCCGCCGATGGGATCGGTAGGGCTGACTACACTACAGCTTGCTTTAGCGCTGACCGACCCTCACCTGCCCGTACTGCATACCGGCTTGGATTTTGCATGGCAAAACGGTCTTACCCATGCCGCCGGAAGCAGCCCTATAAAAAAACTCTTTGCGGAAATAAACCGTACCGAATCGCCGTATAAGCTCAGTCTCTCTACCGGTATGCAGCGTATTTCCGGGAAGCAGAGACTTTCCTATTGGACAACTCCGGTACTATCCGGCTATGCGGAACTGTACCGCCATGCCTTCGCCGGAAATGAGCGGGTTATCGACATTGGAACGGAAGGCTGCTTTTTGAACGGCCGGCAGGCTGATATAACTGAAGCGGAGCGGATACTTACCGATGCCTGTGCCTCGGATGCGGACAGTACAGCTATCGGAACCGGTTGCTCACAGACAAATGCAGCCGATACTTTTTTTGATTCCGTTTGTGAATCAGACACTGCAAACGAACGATATGAAGCGCTCTCCGGCTATCTTGCCGGTGAAGCCGAAGCGTTGACTATGCTGAATGACCATTTACAGGGCAAGCGCTCGATATCGGAACACATGATGGAACAACTCTTTTCAGAGCGCGACTATCTGTACAGCCACTTCCCCGATGCAGCACGGGGCTATTCGCTTGACCTCGGTTTTCTAAAGCGGGCAGGTATCGAGCTGCGGTATCTGCTGAAGATTCTCAGCTAACAGCGGCGAAACTTCTTCTTTCAGAAATTTGAGAAATTTTTAGAATTTTTTGTTGCATTTCCTTGAAAGGTGGTGTAAGCTTATATTATGATATGTAATATATTACATATCATAATATAAGCTAAGTAAAGGAGAAATCAGTATGTTAATTGCAACATGGATCATTACGTTTTTAATTGTTGTCGGTATCGGTATTTATGCCGGAACAACCATTAAGTCGTCCGCACAGTGGTCGGGAGGTGATAAGTCCCTGAGCGCCGTTTCACTCGGTGCTATTTTTGCCGCATGGCAAATCGGCGGCATGGCAATTGTCGGAGCAGCTCAAAACGGATATAACCTCGGCATCGCCGGGTCGTGGTATTCAATAGCCGGATCGTTTTACTTTATTGCATTAGCTGTTTTTGCAAAAATAATCCGAAATAATATGCCCGGTGAATCGGTTCCTGTATACTTACAATCCAGATTCGACACTAAAACGGCAAAACTGTACTCATACGCATGGATTGTCTACGGTTTTCTCTATATTCCCATTCAGTTAAAAACGGTTTCGTCCATCATTCAAATTGTATTACCCAATATAAACTTCATGGCGGCAATGATAATCGGTGTAACGGTTGCCGTCGTTTACACCGGCTTTTCGGGTATGAAAGGAGCATCAGCGGTAGGAAGAATCGTCTGTATCGGTATTTATATCTTACTCATTATTTTTGTTGTAACGACACTGCCTAAATTTGAAGGCTTTAGCGGATTGCTGGCAAAATTACCGCAAGGATATGACAGTATGAAAAATATGCCGCTGCACAGAATCATCGCGTGGATATTCGGAGGGTGTATCAGTACGGCTGTTATGCAATCGGTACTTCAGCCGTTATTGGCGGCAAAAACCCCGCAAGCTGCCCGCACCGGTTCCATCCTCGGATATCTTATTGCAGCACCGATTTGTTTCTTTACGGCAACCTGCGGAATGCTTGCAAAAGCTTCGGGAGCTGATTTAGGTGATGGAACAAGCGCATTTGCCTATGCTATTAAAACCTTTACCTCACCGTTCTTCGGCGGTATTATCTTTGCATTCGTTACAATGATTATCGCTGCAACGATGGCAACAATGATGCTGGCCACCGGTACGATTATCACCAACGTATATAAAACGGATATCAATCCAAATGCCGATGATAAAAAGGTTCTCAGCATTTCCAAAAAGATTACATTTATTTTTGCATATCTTACGCTGATACCTGCACTTTTTATTCCAAGCCGTTCGCTTACGAATCTCTTTTTAACGCTCCAGCATGTCGCCGCTGCCCCTATCAGTTTTTCCATCTTAGTCGGTTTAACATGGAAAAAGGTTACCAAGCAAGGTGCTTTCTGGAGTATCCTCTGCGGTATGCTCGTTGGGATAGCTTGGATGGTACTGCGCTTGAGCGATAAGCTTGAAGCAATTTATCCGGTTGTCATTGTTACATACGGCGTTGGAATAATCGTTTCGTTACTGACATATAAAGAAGGCGGTAAATAATCGTATGCAGGAAAAGAAAATGTATATGTGGCCGTCTGCATGGAATCGGCCGTCTATCAACGGAACATACGGGGCAATCAGCAGTAATAATGCGTATGCCACTCAAGCAGGACTGAATGTTTTGAGAAACGGCGGAAATGCTTTTGACGCTGCCGTTGCGGTTTCGTTGGTATTATCCGTTGTCGAACCGCATCATTCGGGAATCGGCGGGGGCTGCTTTACACTGGCGTACTCAAAACAGGAAAATGCAGTCTATGCATTGGACGGGAGAGGAATAGCTCCGCGGAATGCGACAAAAGATTTATTTTTAAAAGACGGAAAGGTGTGCGACGAATGGAAGGATATAGGCGGAAGATCGGTTGCCGTTCCGGGATTATTGAAAAGCTTAGATGTCTTGCTAAAAAAATTCGGTACAATGACAATGCAAGCGGTTACACAAGATGCAATCAAGTTGTCGCTCAACGGTTTTAGGACAAGCTTTACCGGTTCGATAACCGGTACGGATGACTCGGTTATCAGAAAACGGAATACCTATCCCGCCTTTAAAAAGAATTTTATGAACGGAGATAAGGGATATGAATTCGGCGCTATGCAAAAAAATGAAAAACTGGGACGGCTTTTAGAAAAAATCGCAACAGTCGGAGTTGATTATTTTTATAGCGGAGAAGCAGCAAAGACAATCATCAACACAATAAATGAGCATGACGGTTGTTTTTCCTATGAAGATATGTCCGAGTATCAACCTAAATTCCGTGAACCCGTAAGTATCAATTATCGAAATGCCGCCGTATATTCCTTTCCTCCCCCCGGAGGAGGCTGTACCGTACTCGAAATGCTGAATATCCTTGAAAATGCGGATATAAAAAAAGCAGGACATAATTCGGCACAGTACATACATCTATTGGCGGAAGCGATGAAGATTGCTTTTGCAGACAGAAGTATCGGATTAGGTGATCCCGATTTTATCAAAATCGACACGCATAAAATTCTCAGCAAAGATTATGCAAAATTACAATATGAGCATATCACTAAAACGGCACAAGAGTATAAACCGGGTATCGATACTGCATTCGACGAGCATAAAGGGAACACCTCTCATTTTTCCATTATGGATCGATATGGGAATACGGTATCGCAAACGCAGACCATCAGAGACTGGTTCGGAAGCGGTATTGTTGTAGATGCCTACGGTTTTGTATTGAATAATGCAATGTCGGATTTTTCCGCAACGGAGGGGGCACTTACCAGTCAAGGATTATCGTACGGCAGCTCTAATGCGATAGCCGGCGGAAAAACACCGATTTCCAGTATGTCGCCGACCATTGTTTTTAAAGAAGGAGCACCGTTCATGGCCATCGGTTCTGCCGGAGGTCCGAGAATTATTACCGGCGTGCTGCAAGGGATAGTCAATGCAATCGATTTTGATATGGAACCTGAACAGCTGGTAGATATGCCGTATATCAACTGTCTCAGTAAACAACAAGGCATAGAAACCGAATTCGGTATTTCACCCGATACTGTTGCTCAGCTTCAAGTAGCACTGCATACCATACATCAGGTTCCCGTACATCAGGCAATGAGTACAATGGTAAATTGCGTGATGAAAAAACAGGATAGGTTTTATGCAGGGCGGACAAAGCGAGTCGATGGCTGCGCAGGAGTTCTTTTTTCCTCCGGCGCAAGCTTTGACGGCATAGGATTTGCGGAAATATAGTAGAGCATCTCTAAAAGCTAACCGAGTTTTTAGAGATGCCCGGTATTCGGCTTTAACATACGGGGATGTCTCAAAAGTTGGTTACTTTTTTGCGAGCCCCATTCAGCAGCAGGGCTTAGTTTAAACGCTTTTCCCGTGCTCATGTCAATCGAGGGAAAGCGGCTGCTGTCCGCTTGCGCTGAACATACGCCAGAACCACACAGCACACCCCAACCGCAAACGCCGCTGCCGAAAATAGCACACGCTGCATTCCGCTTTCCGGCGCAATAACCGGAAAGCGTGCAAAAAAATCCGCTGACGCAAAAATTATCCGGTATGCGGCGTTCAATCCGTATCCCAGCAGCGGACTCGTGAAAGGGAAAATAACTGCAAGCGGAATGCAGATAAGCCCCGCGATGAGGAAAACCGAAACGAGCGGACTAACCACACATGAAGCAATTACCCCCGCCGCCGCGATATTCCCGATTGCAGAGATAACAATCGGGGCGGTGAAAAGCTGTGCGCCGACAGATGCGGAAATACTGCTTGCAAAAGCCGGCGGCATTTTTCCAGCCATGAGACGAGCGCACGCATCGCCGAAGATGATGATACCTGCACAGGCCCCATACGAAAGCATAAACCCAAGCGTTATTGCTTCAGCGCCGGCGATTGCGATATGCACAGTCAGCATGGCGCACAGCACGGACAAGGGCGGCGGCTTTAACCCGAGCGTTCTCCCTGCGGCGGCAATACATACCATTCCCAATGCGCGGTTTAACGAAGGAGCAGAGCCTGCAAACCAGACAAACAGGAAAACCGCCGCAAGCGAAAACCATACTGCCCTGCTCTTATGCCCGAATATTCTGCCGCCTTGCATCGCCGCCGTCCCAATTAGCGAAAGATGCATCCCCGACAAGGCAAGGATATGAGCAAGTCCGGCGTTGCGGAAGGCCGCGATGCATTCCGCCGGTAAGAACGCTTTATCGGCAGCAAGCAGCGCAAGCAAAAGTCCGCCCGCCTCGCCCCAACCGTATA
The DNA here is from genome assembly GCF_024181185.1 of Treponema sp. OMZ 906. Taxonomy (NCBI): domain Bacteria; kingdom Pseudomonadati; phylum Spirochaetota; class Spirochaetia; order Treponematales; family Treponemataceae; genus Treponema; species Treponema sp. OMZ 906. The sequence goes on from NZ_CP051196.1 coordinate 1,513,810, forward strand.
GCATCCGCATAAAGGCAAAGCGGAAAAACGCACGAAGGCGGTTGAGCGGAGAATTCCAGCCGAGAAATACCGGCTGCACCTGCCGCGCATAAAACACCGTTCCCGTCTTACCGAACTTTCCTTGAACTGCAAGCTTCATTCCACAGACATAAAACCGACATTCTTGCTGATTTTGCAAAGCCTCTGCAAATGCAGCCGTACTGGACAGTAGCGGCGCTGCCGCTTCGGATTGTTCCGCTTCGCCGATGCGGGTAATACCTCCTGAATATGTTCCGCGGACAAGCGCTGCCGGAACAAAAAGCTGCACGGAACCCGATGCGGAAAACTGCTCATTGCGGCCGGCGCCGCACGCAATCAGTTTAACCGGTATGCGATAATAATCGGATCCAGCCGGAACAGGCTCACCGGTTAATTCCGCAATAAGTGTCCGCACCGTAGGCAGCGAAGCCAGCGTTTGCGGAGGTCGCTGTTCTCTTTGCAGAGTACGCGCAGCATACGAGCCGATCGCAGCTCCCGCAATCACACAAAGCGCAAACCGTACCATGGCTCGCACTCGTTTCTGACGACAGTGCTGCGGTTGGAATTTTCGGTGCGTCAACTGAGCGGCTATCGGTACTGCCGCTAAGAACAGCAAGAAAGCACACAGTAGTAAAAATGCCGTTATAAAAACAAAAGATATAATTTTACTGTCAGTTTGAGCAAATACATACAACCCGTAAAAAAACGCCGCCACCGCAACGGCTATGATCGTAACAGGCGGAACAACATGTCTATCCATACTTACCTCTTACGATTTCTTATACGACACAAGGCGCAAAATGGCTACAAATCAGCGGCAGCGGCAAAGGAAATCTGAGAAAAACATAACTGCCCAAAAGTTACGTTTTCAAGGATTCCTTTAATTTGGTATTTTTATATGATAAAGCGTATGATTTTCAGGATTTCCCTTAAATCGTATTTGCTGTTTCTGTACGGTATCGGTAACAGAAAGGATGGTACGTTTAATGGAACGGTTATTAAAAAGAATCTGAGAGATAACGATCTCATTCGAAAGCGCAGTGTTTTTTATATCGGCGGCAGTATTAACAGTCAGTCCAACATAATTAAGCCGGTTATTCAAGGTTACCACCAATACCGAACCGCTATGCAAACCCATTTTAATTTCCAACCGTTCGCTTATCGGCTTATTTTGACTATACTTTGTCAATTGTCGCAGTGCTTTCACAGCAGCATTAAAGGCCTTACAAGGATCGATAAAAGCCCCCATAACAACATTGCCGTTTTTCATAATCGGTACGCCGCTGTACTTTTCAATCGTACTCAAAAGAAGCTTTACATATCCTTTTATCAATAAAAATGCTTTTTTATTACCTAATGATGCGTAAAGCCTTGTCGAATTTGTAATATCTGCAAAGAGAATTGTCATATTTGTCAGTGGAAGTGATTGGTCACCAATCAGAATTTCAGAACTCATCAATTCGCGGTACAAATTATTTTGAATAATCTCCACACCTCGTACTGCATCAGGTGTGTCCCACGTCCGATACTTTCCGCTCCGAATATTTTTGCCTATATCAGCAATATAATTCATTTTAAACGTAGGATCGAGCATCTTGAGCCGCGGGTGAATCGAAAAGCAAACCTCAATATTGGTGTCAAGCGTATTATTAAAGACCTTATTACAAACCGTACAAAAATTTTGTGACGAAGCTTGATGAAGAGACGGAGCTTCATAGGCAATATGTCCGCAAGTAGGGCAATGATAAATCCATTCTAATATAAATACTCCGTCATAAACTCCTTGAATAAAAATATCCAATATTTTTTCACGCGATATACCGAAAGCTTTACCGATTTCATAGAGAGGAATATGAAAAAGTAACCGATCCGACACATTTGTTAAAAAGGCTGCAATTTTATCAGCCTCTTTCTGATTTACTTTAGAGCGTAATTTCACACTCATAACTCTCTCCTTCTATAATCAACAACTCCGACGCAGAGCATCGGGGTACAGTGCCCAACGTTTCACACAGTATAGGATATCCGGCACGGATGCAGGTGATTCCAAACAGGAACGAGTTTTTTGCAAGGCAAAAAACTCGCAGTCAAAAATGTACAAGGATGTACATTTTTGACGAGATGGTTGCAGTCAGCTTTAATACCCTTTGTTACGACGTAGAGCGTTGCCGAGAACGGCGGGTATTAAACCGCACGAAAAAACCTTCATGATGAAAGAAAAGCAAGGGGAGCGCAAAAATCATGGCAGGTGGTACAAAATATTTTTTAACGCACTATGCTAAACAGTCGGCTTTTAAAATGGTTATAAAAATTTTGATGAATATTTGACAAACCATTTTTTTTCATGTTATAGTAAATAAAGATTGGTGGTATTACCACATACCGCTATTCTAAATATGAGATTATATGAAAAAGAAAAAACGAACAACGGCTAAAAGCAATAAAGAACGTTTTATCGAGCAGATGGAGACACTGCTGTTGATGCACCTTATCCTGCCGGGAGAGCTGTTACCGCCCGAACGGGAATTGGCACAGCAGATGGGTGTCTCTCGGCCGGTCATCCACGAGGGGCTTTTGGAACTTGGTGCGAGAGGGCTTATTTCCATTCGGCCGCGGCATGGCTGGATTGTCAATAACTTCACAGAAGAAGGTGCGCTGCCCCTGCTTTCAAGCCTTTATCGTTTTTCGGCACCTCAGTCTGCCGCCCGTATCGATGCCGATTTGGAAGAAGTCCGCCGGATGATTTTGACAAAATCATTGATGCAGTATTTTGCTGCCGATACGGTGCAGAAACAAACAAATTCACCGCTCATTGAGAAATTACATAAGATACACAGAGAAGAACATAAAAATATCGAGGCCCATTTACGACCTGCTGAAATACGGCGGCTGACCGAATTGGATTTTCTCTTTTACCGTGCAATTATCGAGGCGGGTGGCAATACGATATTTCTCCTTCTCTTTAACTCGGCACGAGAATTGTACCATCAAAAACTGGAGCAGTTTTTTACGGAAAATACCGAGAGCATTCGGACAGCAGCCGCCTTAAAATCACGGTTGATTGCCTATATCACGGAGAATAAACGGAATGAAGCGTTCGCCTTACTGGAAAAAATGATCTCAACGAATGCATACATTCATACGGAAGCTGACGGACGGGAAAGTCCGCCGATTATGAGGGAACAGCATTATGAAGAACTATCTTCAAAAGCTTGAGCGGAAGATAAAGGAACGGTACCCGCAGCTGAAACTTTCGGCAGAATGGGACGGCCGGTCGGTAATATTGACCGGAGATGCTCCTACCGTTGAAGAACGGTACACCGTCGGCGCCTTTTTTGCAAGAAAATGTAAAAAGCTCCCGGGATATAAGGGTTTGGTTAATGATATAACCGTTGCTGGAAAGGCTGAGCCGCCGATGCGGATGCCGGAAGTGCGGGATAATCTTTTAGCAGGTAAAACATTCGATATCGTGATTATCGGCGCGGGTGTTGTCGGATGTGCAATCGCACGGGAACTATCCCGCTATGATTTAACAATCGCCGTGCTCGAAAAAGAGTGCGATTGCGCAATGCAGGCGTCCTCCCGCAACGACGGCATGATTCATCCCGGCTTTGCAGATAGTCCTTCAAAGATAAAAGGCAGACTGAACACTCGCGGTAACCGCCTGTACCGCAAGCTCGACAAAGAACTCGGCTTTCAAACCGAATGGCCGGGCAGCTTTATGCTATTTGATTCCCCGCTCCTAAAACCGCTTGTGCCCTTTATGCACCGACGGGCGGCAAAAAACGGCGTTGAAGGTCGCGTCGGTTATATGAATAAAAAAACGATACAAAACATGGAACCGAACCTGAGTACGGAATACTACGGCGGTTTTTGGATGCCCTACTCCGGCATTGCCTCTCCTTTTAAGGTAACGATTGCCTTTGCGGAAAACGCTGCGGCAAACGGCGTATCTTTTTTCTTTGAAACCGCCGTAACCGGTTTTGACAAAACGAACGACTTGATTTCGGCAGTGTACACAAACCGCGGTACGCTGAACGCCCGCCTGATTATCAACGCAGCGGGCGTATGGTCTGATAAAATTGCGGAATTTGCCGGAGACCGTTTTTTTTCCATTCATCCTCGAAAGGGCATGGATATCATCCTCGATAAAAAGAAAAAGGGAGCGCAGCATACCATTATCGGAAAACCTAATCTTCTAAACTCTTCAAAACAGCACTCAAAAGGCGGCGGCATTATCCCCTGTATAGAAGGGAATATCCTTGTCGGGCCGACTGCGCATGAGGTATATGACCGTGAAGACTACGGTACCGACTCCGAAGATGAACGAGCCTTGCTTGAGCAAATGTCTATGAATAAAACGCTTTCGAGGGGTGATATCATCGCGTATTATAGCGGTATCCGCGCCGCGACGTGGGAGGAAGACTTTATCGTTGAAATGTCCGAAAAGGTACCCAACTTGATTCATGCAGCGGGCATTCAATCGCCGGGTTTTGCTTCCGCTCCGGCAATTGCGGAAGATATTGCAGCGCTTGCGCTCCGGCGCTTTCCCGCCGGCCTCAAAGAAAAACCGAACTTTATATCTCGCCGCGCCGCACCCCGCGAAACAGCCTCGATGCACGATGCCGAGCGGCATACGCTTATCAAACGAGATCCGCTCTATGGTAAAATCGTCTGCCGCTGCGAGCAAATCTCCGAGGGAGAAATACGGGATGCGATACGCAGCTGCCGTGCACTCGGTATACAGCATATCAGCCTTGATGCGGTAAAACGCCGGTGCCGCGCAGGAATGGGGCGGTGCCACGGCGGTTTTTGTACGCCGCGGGTAATGGAAATCATCAGCAGGGAAGCCGGCATTCCGCTTGAACGCATTACTAAAAAAGGCGGCTCCTCGTACATACTGAACAACCCACTGTCGGCAGATGAGGGGAAGGCGGCATTATGAAACGCTTTTATGATATCATTGTGATTGGAGCGGGACCCGCCGGTATGGCTGCTGCTCTTGCCGCCGCCGAAAAAGCTCCGCAGTGCAGCATCGCACTGATAGAGCGGGAAGAGCATATCGGCGGTATTTTAAAGCAGTGCATTCACGACGGCTTCGGACTTATTCGGTTTAAAGAGCGGCTGACCGGTCCCGAATATGCATGGCGGTACCGCGATATGCTCGCTCAGCATTCCAACATCGACATATTCGTATCCACCTTTGTTATCCGTATCGTGCAGCAGAACGGCGGCGGCTTTGAATTGACCTTTACCAATCCGAAAAACGGCATTTTTACCCTTTCCTGCACGGCGCTCATTTCCGCGACAGGCTGCAGAGAACGTACCGACCGGCAGGTGTTTATCCACGGCGACCGGCCTTCGGGGGTATTCACTGCGGGGCAGGCACAAGCCTTTATCAACCTAAAGGGATACCTCCCCGGCAAGCGGTTTGTCATTTTGGGCAGCGGAGACATCGGACTCATTATGGCGCGGCGGCTCACCCTCGAAACCGCAAGCGTCGGCGGCAGCGTAGAGGGCGTCTACGAGGTAAAGAGTGAACCGTCGGGACTTACCCGCAATATTGTGCAATGCCTTGAAGACTACGGTATTCCGCTCCACCTTTCTACGACGGTGAGCGCCTTGCACGGGGCAGGACGCTTGGAGGGCGTAACCGTTACGCAGGTTGACGGACGGATGCAGCCGGTCGCCGATACGGAGCGGTATATCCCCTGCGACACCCTCATTTTGAGCGTCGGGCTTATCCCCGAAAACGACATCCTCGACAGTCTCGCGCCGAAAATGGATACGCGGACAAAGGGACCGCAGGTTAATCAATATATGGAAACAACCGTACCGGGACTTTTCTCCTGCGGAAACGCACTCCATGTCAACGACCTCGTAGACTATGTTTCCGAGTCGGGCAGTATTGCCGGGGAACAGGCTGCCTTACTTTGCAGCGGAACAGCATTTGAAGGCAATACCGCCTCAGAAAGAGCTGCGGCAACGGAAATACAGCCGGCGGCGCAGGCTGAGCTATGTAAAAATCCTGCTGAAATTCCCATCTATGCTGATAAAACGCTGCTATACCAAACACCCGCCCGCATCGCACCGGACGGGAAGCAGGCGGTTCTGTACTTCCGGTCTGCGGCACAGCGGGAGCAAGCGGTATTGACAATTAGAGCGGAAACAAAAACAGGCTCAAAGACTCTTTTCAAAAAAACATTCCGGTTGTTAAAACCGCCGGAGATGGAACGGATTATCGTGGATACCGCATCAATACCGGCGTATACGAAGCAGCTATCCGTTTCGCTGACAGACGCAGAACCGGCGCATCAGGCAAAGGAGGCTGAATGATCAAAGAGCTGACTTGTATTGCATGCCCGCGCGGCTGTGCATTAACCGTGACAATCGACGATGCAACGAATATAATAGTAGTAAGCGGAAATAGCTGTCCTAAAGGAATCAGCTACGGCAAACAGGAAGTGCTGTGCCCTATGAGAACGCTCACCACCACCGTTGCCTGCAAGCCGGCTCGGCATAATGGAGAAACGACAGGATTCGGTGAGCCTGAGTTTATTCGCCTGCCGGTAAAAACCGGATGTGAAATTCCGCTTGAGGAGATGAAATCTATGATAGAAAAAATACGCACTATTATCGCCTCCGCGCCGGTGCGATACGGAGACTGTCTTGCCCAGCTTACTGCTGAAAACGGAACTAAAATACCGATTCTCGCCTGTGCAAGTACGGAGGCTGAATGATTATGACCGATCAATCGACGATTATCTCAATTGACTGCGGTACCCAGAGCCTGCGTGTTATCATCTTTGCGGAAGACGGTTCGGTACTTGCAAAGAAGCAGATTATGTATAAACCGTGCGTCAGTCCGCGGCCGGGATGGGCGGAACAAGATCCCGCAGTGTGGTGGGGTGCGCTGTGCACAGGTGTAGCGGCACTCAAAAACAGTCATCCCGATTTAATGGCTCGCGCAAAGGGAATCGGCGTAACAGCTCAGCGGGACACCGTCATCCTCATCGGTAAAGACGGAAACGTGCTGCGCCCTGCGATTACGTGGCTCGATACCCGAAAGGCACACGGCCGGTATCATCCGAATTTCATTATGAAGGCTGCGCTGAAAGCCGTTGATTACTACGAAAAAATCATGCACTCCCAAAGCGACGGTCAGTGCAACTGGATACAGGAAAACGAGCCGGAAATTTGGAAAAAAACTTGGCGGGTACTGATGGTATCGGGCTATCTGCAATACCGGCTTACGGGAATTGCTGCCGATTCCCCTTCATCGCTGGTCGGACACATTCCCTTTGATCATAAAAAGCAAAAGTGGGCATCGCCCGGACACATCACGGCAAAGATATTTCCGATAGATGATGATAAAAAATGCAGTGTTGTCCAAAGCGGGAAAGAGATCGGACGGGTTTCCGCTCAAGGCGCTCTGGAAACGGGGCTTCCTGTCGGTATACCGGTCATCGCCTGCGGCAGTGATAAGGCATGCGAAACGCTCGGTATGGGATGTCTCGATGCGAAAACCGCGTCCCTCAGCTTCGGAACAACGGCAACGGTGGAAATATGCACCGACCGCTACACGGAACCGATCCGATTCCTACCCGCATACAGCGCTGCCTATCCCGGGCGTTGGGTACCGGAAATCGAAATATTCCGCGGCTACTGGATGATCAGCTGGTTTAAGGACGAGCTCGGCTATGAAGAACGGGCAAAGGCGACGGCAACCGGTATTATTCCGGAGCAAATTATGGATCGTCTCCTCGACTCCTCCCCGCCCGGCTGCTACGGCCTGATGCTGCAACCCTATTGGGGCGCCAGCCTTAAAGATCACTATGCGAAAGGCTCGATGATCGGGTTCGGCGACGTACACGGACGGCACGCAATATACCGCGCAATCGTCGAAGGGCTCGCCTACTCGCTGCGGGAGGGGTTGGAACAACTGCAACGGCAAAGCGGTGTTCCCGTACAAAAGGTTGCCGTTTCGGGCGGAGCCTCGCAGAGCGACCGTATCTGCGGCATCACAGCGGATATTTTAAACAAGCCGCTTGTCCGCGGTGCGACAACGGAAACTTCCGCACTGGGTGCCGCGATCTTAACGGCGTACGGGACGGGGTGTTATTCAAGTATCGAAGAAAGCGTCAAAAACATGGTTCATATCGCGCAGGAATTTACCCCTTCACCGGATAACCGCGAATTATATGATGAACTCTATCAAATATACACGCAGATATATCCTATCCTCAAGCACGTGTATAAACGGATACGGGAAGTAACCGGTTATCCGTCATAAAAAGTAGTTTTAATAGGAGATGGCTATGGCTGAACGTAAGGTATACAAGAATTTTAAACCGGAATGGGAGCAAGTTCCCCCGCCACCGGCTTCATTCCGTTCGATTTTAAAATGGGGAGACCCCAACGAATTTAAGGAGCCGAATGAGAGGCTCTTCACCTTTATGAAAGGTGAGCTCGGCTTAACCGATGCGGATTTTCAGCGGAAGGGTGCCGACGGACATGAAGTTGTGCCCGAAACATTAGCGACGCCGCCGCTTGAACCGGAGCATGTCGCGTTCTTTGAATCCGTGTGCGGTAAGGACAATGTAAGCACCAAGGGATACAACCGGCTTTCCGTAGCCTACGGCAAAACCATGTACGACCTCTACCGGCTGCGGGAAAACATCACCGAAAATGCCCCGCGGGCAGTGCTCTATCCTTCAAGTCATGAAGAAATCGTGCAGATTGTCGAATACTGCCAAAAGCAGCACATTCCCCTCTATGTATACGGCGGCGGCTCTTCCGTTACCCGCGGCGTAGAAGCGTTTAAGGGCGGCATCAGCCTTGATATGCGGCGGAACTTTAACAAGGTGATTAACTTTAACGAAACCGATCAAACCATCACGGTTGAAGCGGGGATGTCCGGCCCCCAGCTCGAAAAAATCTTGAGTGAAGCGAAAACCCGGTTCGGCGCACGGCACGTTTACACCTGCGGACACTTTCCGCAGTCGTTTGAATACTCCTCCGTCGGCGGCTGGACGGTAACGAGGGGCGCCGGTCAAAACTCAACCTATTACGGCAATATTCACAATATCGTGATGGGGCAGACTTATGTTACCCCCACCGGTGTCATTAAAAGCTACGGACTTCCCGCCCACGCAGTCGGCCCTGATATCGATGAGCTGATGATGGGGTCGGAAGGAGCGTTCGGCGTACTGACGCATGTAACACTGAAAATTTCCCGCCTGACTGCGGAGAACCGCCGGTATTTCAGCTTTATGTTTAAGGACTGGCAGAGCGGACGCGACGCCGCGCGGGAAATTATGCAGGCCGAAGCAGGCTATCCTTCCGTGTTCCGCCTATCCGACCCCGAAGAAACCGATGCGATGATGAAGCTCTACGGCGTGGAAGGCACCCCGCTCGAAAGCTTGATGAACCTCCGCGGATACAAAGCGCATGACCGCTGTATGTTTTTAGGCTGGACGGAAGGTGAACGAGGCTTTTCTTCAAATCTCTTCCGCATCGTAAAAAAAATCAGCAAAGCCCACGGCGGACTGTACCTCACCGGCTATCCCGCACATAAATGGGAAGAAGGCCGCTTTACCGACCCCTATTTGCGGGAATCGCTGCAGGACTACGGCATCATCATCGACACGATGGAATGCTCCGTTACATGGGAGATGATGGGGCGTGTGCATGAAAAGGTACGCGCCTTTGCAAAATCCCGCCCGCACACGGTCTGTATGACGCACCTTTCCCATGCGTATGAGCAGGGAGCCAATCTCTATTTTATCTTCATCGGGAAATTCCGCGATAAAGAAGAATATGCAGAATATCAGTTCGGTATCTTTGATAATATCATGGAACAGGGAGCTGCGATGAGCCACCACCACGGTGTCGGCAAGATGACGGCAGCATGGGTGGAGCAGTCGATCGGCACGGATAGGCTGAATATTTTCCGCGCGTTAAAAAAGCATTTTGACCCCGACAACATTATGAACCCGGGCGGTACCCTCGGTATCGACATGACCGAAGAGCAAAAGCGCAAGCCGAAGTTCTGCAGCAGAACATGGGATAATCCCGCGTATTAAGGGGTATTGCTCAAAATAACGGAGCCGCTAAAAAGAGCCGGGGCTGTCCAAAAACTTCAGTTTTGGACAGTTTCCTTAGATTTAGATGCGATGTTTAAAATTAAGTTATTACTGTATAAAGACTTAATTTTAAACTCGCGGGGATGTCGAAAAAGTAACCAACTTTTGAGACATCCCCGGTTTTCGTTTTTAATGTAATTCTTCAAACCCGTAGGTTTCTTCTTTTGTATTAAAGAAATAGTTATAGGATTTGGAAGCCTCTACTGTAATTTCCTGTTTGCTTGCACCGTAGGTTGTTGTAACGGAGCGGTAAAAGAAACCGGGACGAGTTTTTGAAAAAGACGATTCGACGACATGGGTTCCGGGAGTAACATAGAATCCGGTTGAAAGCTTTTCTCTAAAGTAGAACGGGCGCTCCCCGTCGACGCTGCGGATGGTTATCTGTTGAGCGGCACTCGCCAGATAACCGGTTACCGAACTCGTTTTACCGATATATACTTTTACCGCATCGGGATGTTCATTCAGCCAATTTGTAACGCGCTGTTTATCCTTCTTCGTTTTAAAGATTGCAAATGCAAAATAAGCAAGCAGCCCTATCGGAATAAGGATAAAATAATAGATATGTGAAAAACTTGTATTACTCATGATGGTGTCCATGGGTTTTCTCCTTTACGGTTGTCAATTTAGCCGGTTCATCAGTATTGTCCGTGCTGAGTTTGGTTACGGAATCTCTATTAATTCCCAAATCATCCAATAACTTTATAAACTGCGTAATACCGATTAATTCGCAGTCAATCAGTTCTTCATTTTCTCCCGGGCGAGTAAGATAGAGCGAACATTCCGTATCGCCGCCCGAACTAACGGTTTTTGCCCGTATCGCTGTAGCGGAAATCGAATAGGTATCGATTTTTTTTCCTTTTTTTATCGTCAATGTATTGCCGTCGGTTTCTATAACAATCATGTTGCCGATAATGACAAGCCAAATATAGCCGGCGAAAACTGCTAAAGCTATCAATAGCAATAATACGGAACTTTTAAGCCAAATTGATGCAATAAAAGTCACAAAGAGAGCGGCTCCCGCACCAAAAATGAGATTCACGAGAACTCTGTGCGGACGTGTCTTATAGACATTGCTCATTTTTTCCTCCTAATAAACTTCGGAATCGAAAGCATTATTATAATTGAGCAAGATAGTTTGTCAACCCAATCTAAATTTAGAGGATGCGAATTTACAAGATCGCACAAATAGATTACTGAGACGCCCTATTACACCACATATTGAAATTCCTTTCCATTCTATGGCATACTGCTTTCCGCAAGGAGAATACGATGGAACTCATACATCAAGAAAATAGAATTTATGCGGAAAACGATACCGGAAAAGTTATTGCCGAGGTTACCTTTCCGCAGGAGAATGACTCGACGGTTTGCCTCGACCATACCTTTGTTGATGATTCGCTGAGAGGACAGGGCGTTGCCGGTAAGCTCGTTAAAGAAGTCGTAGACTATGCCCAAAAAAACGGAAAAAAGATACGGCCTCAATGCTCGTATGCAGCTGATTGGTTCAATAAACATTCGGAATACGCAGATTTAGTCGCGCATTAATTAAACCACCAAGCACGCAGAGACCGCAAAGGATTCTAAAAAGAACACTCTTATCGAATTCCTTTTCTTTGCGATCTTGGCGGCCTTTGCGGTTACATTTACCAATTAGTTTATCTTTATCCCTCGCAAAGAGGAGGCACTTGAGTACTTATGAATGTTTTAGCTGAAAAATGTAAAGAAGTTATTTTTTCAGTTTTACCCATTGCCGTGTTAATTTGTATTTTGAACTTCCTTTTTGTGCGAGTTGATTATACTTTTTTTATTCAGTTCTTAATCGGCGTTGTTTTTATCTGCATCGGACTTACGATATTCCTATTCGGAATAGACATCGGTATTACGCCCATCGGCGACGTGATGGGGCAGTTCATCACCGCAAAAAATAAAATCTCAGTGGTTATTATCGGGGCGCTCATACTCGGCTTTTTTATTTCGATTGCCGAACCCGATCTGCAAATCCTCGGCGCTCAAGTGATGCAAGTCACCAAGGGGGCAATCCCGCAAACCACGCTGATTGTTATCGTTTCAATCGGTGTCGCGGTATTTCTTGCCGTCGGATTATTAACCATTGTCTATCACATCCCGCAGCATAAAGCTTTTACTTTCTCGTATGGATTGATATTGCTCTGTTCGATTTTTTCGGTACGGGAGGGCATCTCGATAGCCTTTGATTCTTCGGGTGCAACGACCGGCGCGATTACGGTGCCGTTTGTTCTGGCAATAGCAGCAGGTGTTTCCCGTATGAAGAAAAACTCCATTGCATCGGAAACGGATTCTTTCGGACTTGTCGGAATGGTTTCGGCGGGAGCAATCTTGAGCGTGCTTGCAATAACCTTGATACGGCAGTTACCGGCTTTTGATAATGATTTCAGCATTTCGGAACCGGCCGCCGGTGCATCAATCCTTACCGCCATCTCCGAAGCGTTTAAGCATGCTGCCTCTGAATCGATGCTGTCACTGTTACCGATTGCGATTATCTTTTTACTCACCGATGTATGTTCGTTACGGTTGAAAAAAAACACCTTGAGCGGAATTATTAAAGGGATGATTATCACCTTTGTCGGCTTAATGTTATTTTTAGCGGGAGTAAAAACGGGTTTTTTGGATCTCGGCTTCCTGATTGGGCATAAAATCGGAGAGATTGCAAATCTACCGCTCATTTTAATCATCGGGGCTTTTATCGGCTGCGTAGTCATCCTTGCGGAGCCGGCCGTTTATGTATTAACCAAGCAAATTGAAACCGTCAGCGCCGGCTATATTCCGAGAAAGCTGGTACTCATCTTTCTTGCACTCGGCGTGAGTATTGCGACATTTCTGTCGATGCTGCGGATTGTCATTCCCGCATTTCAACTCTGGCATATTCTATTGCCGGGATACATGGTCGCGCTTGCGCTTTCGTGGATTGTGCCGGAGCTGTTTGTCGGTATGGCTTTTGATGCAGGAGGGGTCGCGTCGGGTCCGATGACGGCAACATTCGTGCTCTCCTTTGCGCAAGGGTTGGCGGCTGCAACACCGGGTGCAAACGTACTTATCGACGGGTTCGGCATTATCGCAGCAGTCGCTTTGGCGCCGGTTATCTCGCTGCAAGTACTCGGATTACTTTTTTATTTAAAACAAAGGAAGGGGACATGACCGCTTTTTCATTATTGATCATTTTAGTGCCACATGGACAAGCGCGGAAAATTATTCACGAAGGTAGGGAACTCGGCCTTATCGGAGCGACGACGCTGCTTGCTCAAGGTACGGTAAAAAGTAAGCTGCTCGATTTTCTCGGCATCAATCAAATCCAAAAGGAATTGATTTTGACAATGGGAGAACATGATAAACTTGCCTCGATTATGGAGGAACTGAACCGGCGGCATAAAGTAACCAGAAAAAATTTCGGCATTGCGTTCATCATTCCGATTACCTATTCAAATAAACATTTCAGCGGAGCAATGCCGCCGGAAACGCAAAAGGAGATACAAGCTATGAAGTCGGCGATTTTTACAATTGTAGATAGAGGACGAGCTAATGATGTTGTGGACGCTACCATAGAAGCGGGAGCACGCGGAGGCACCATCCTTCACGCCCGCGGTTCGGGGGCGAATCAAACAAAGCTGATTTTCGATATTGAAATAGAACCCGAAAAAGAAATTGTCTTAACAATTGTAGACCCCGAACAGGTTGAACCCGTCGTTGCCGCCATCCGCAGCCACAGTGATATCGAAAAGGACGGCCACGGAATCTTATTTGTGCTGCCCATCACCGACGCCTACGGAATAAAATAGTAGAAAAATTACTGGAATATAGTATACTCTAAGAAGGCGCTGTAGGTCATAAGGAGTTTTTGTGGTGATAGAAACAACTCTTAAACAAAAAGCGATGGATTATTTTGCAATGCTTGATAATGAGCAGGCTCAAATGGTTATTTCATACATGGAAGCAATTGATTTTTCCACTGAAAAACAACAACGCAGTCTCGCCGACCTAAAGGGTAAAATTCAATTTGCTGATGGATATGATTATAAAGCAATGCGGAGTTCTTAATGATTCTAGTAGATACTTCTGTGCTGATCAATTTTTTTCGTGGCAGGGAAACAGTCGGTACTGTATATTTTGAAAAATTACTTGAAGAACAAAAACATTTTTGTATCAATGAATTTATTTATCAAGAAATTTTGCAAGGTTCAAAAGACGAAAAAGAATTTTCCGTTTTGAAATCTTATTTACGTGACGTACCGTTGTATTCTCTAAGACTCGGTATTTGCTCCTTTGAAAATGCAGCTCTGCTGAATTTTCGTTGTCGTAGAGGAGGGGTTACAATTCGTAGTACGGTCGATTTACTGATTGCAGAAACGGCAATTGAAAATAATATTCCACTTCTACACGATGATGCCGATTTTGTAAATATGGCTCGAATTATTACAGAATTAAAACTTGCTGTGTAAATCAAAACCGCTTAGTACCGTTATGTATTTTTTATAAACTCTTTATCTCTTTATGATTACACTACACCGATTGCTTCAACATTATCAATAACACCGCCGCCGAGTACCCTACTCCCGCAATAAAATACAGCGGCTTGCCCGCGCGCAACCGCTCGTTCGGGTTCGGTAAAAACGATGCGGACTCGGCTGGCACCAGTCGGTTCGATGCGGGCTTTTTTCAGCTGCTGCCGGTACCGTGTTTTAACCTCCGCGTAAAAAGGCTCCTGCGGCATTTCGGCAATCCAGTTTACTTCCCGCACCGAACAGGCGGCGGCGAGAAGGGCATCCCCCGCACCGACGGTAACGGTATTATGCTCTGCCGATTTTTCAACCACGTAAATCGGATAACCGAACGGCAAAGCAAGCCCCCGCCGCTGCCCAATGGTATAACGGTGCAAGCCGCGGTGCGTACCGACCTTGGCGCCATTGATGTCGATAAAATCTCCTTCGGGAAACGCATCGGGCGCCAATGCTTCGATTACTGCCGTGTAGTCACCGTCCGGCACAAAGCAAATATCTTGGCTATCGCTCTTATGCGCATTGACCAATCCGCCCCTTTCCGCAATGAGGCGAACCTCCGGCTTCGTCAATTCTGCAAGCGGGAAAAACGTCCTGCTTAACTGCTCTTGACTCAACAAGGCCAAAAAATAGCTTTGATCCTTCTGTGCATCAGCCCCCCGCTCCAGCACATACCGGCCGGACGGCTCCTGAAACACCTTGGCATAATGGCCGGTCGCAATAGCATCACAACCTTCCCGTAAAGCCTGTTCCAAAAGCAGCCCGAATTTAATCTGTCTATTGCAAATGTAACAGGGATTCGGTGTTTCTCCGCTGCGGTAGCTTTTTATAAAATAATCGATAATCTGCTTTTGAAATTCGGTACGGAAGTCGTAGACACGGTGCGGAATACCGAGAAGCCGCGCTGCCTGCGCCGCTTCTTCGATAATCCGCTCGGATTGTTCCTTTGCGATGGAAGTCTGTTCATCCAGCAAGCGGAGCGTAACACCACACACGTCATGCCCTTCTTCTATCAGAAGCTTTGCGGTAACGCTGGAATCTACCCCTCCGCTTAAACCTACTGCAATCTTCATTTTTTTATTGCACTCCGCAATGACAGCGCTTTACCGTCTGCGAGCACAACCGCTTCCAATTGTTTATACGTATGGGCAGGAAACTGAATCGGTACGCTTAAAGTACTGCCGATGTAAATCACTTCGACGGCTTTTGTTTCCTTCTGTTCCGTATCGCGGTTCGCCGCAGTGATACGGACGGTAAGCGGCAGCGCATAGTCATCGCTTTGTTCCGTGGCTGCGAACGAAATATTCACATAGAGATGTTCCTGCTGCGTTAAATATTCCAATTTAACCGGAACTCCCTCAATTTTTCCTGACTGCCGATCGGTTTTAAATAAAAATGATGCAAAGGTGAGGGCAAAAACGGCAACAATAGCAAACAGCATAGATCGGGTTGAACGAGTTGCGGTAAGGCTTTTAAGAAGACTCATTTTTTTGATGTAGTCGGGCTCGTACATTTGCTGCACCGCTTCCGGCGCACGCTTTAAACGCTCACTTCGGTCATAGCGGAGATACGAACTTCCCTCATCCCATGAATCCGGTTGGTTATTCATTTTTTGACGCTCCGGTAATTTCGGTTGTCTTCCACCAAACGATGTCCGCCTGCTTGTCCCCTGCAAGGAGCGCCGATAAGATACCATCGGAAGAAAGATGGAAAGCGTTATACACTAATTCATCCGGGGAGACGGTCAATGTTCGCGTATGTATTTTATTTGAATGTAAATTGATTAGTTCGAGGATATATCCGTCGGAACGCGGTGTCGTCAACAAGCACCAATTATTTGCGGTTACACCGAGCAACCCATACACTTTTTTAATGTGCCGGGTACCGGTATTCGTGTCTTCCGTATCCTCATACGGCGCAATATCCACCGTCCGCTCGTACTGCCTCTCTTCAATATTGAACGTATAGAGGCAGCTTTTATCATAACTGATTCCGGCGCTCACATTGATATCCGTATCAATATCTTCACGGTAATAATCGACTTTAATATGCAGCTTCTTTGCCGTAAAATCGGGAACAGCCTTATCAAGACTCGAAAATACTTTTACATCGTTGGTGTAAGGCGACGGCAACCCGCTAAATGCAATAGGAATTTTGTACAGCAAACCGCCCGTATTGTCATACCAGTACACCCTGATACCGGTTTCCGTTCGACATACTACAATAAGACCATTGTTTGAATCCGCATACAGTCCTTCGATAGGTGGAAACGGCGTACCGCCGACTCCTTCTTGTCCGACGGTATCAACAAATTCACCGGTCTCATTAAAATGAATGACCGTATCGCGTAACGCAAGATTCTCCGTTTGATCGTATTCAATACGTTCTTCGTTGACCGTATCGACGGCAAACAAGTGCTTGTTCGGCGTTACGGCAAGATAGGTCGGATGATTCAGCGGATACGGCACGGCACGGCGAGTCATAATTTTATCCGCTTGATCGGCGTCGATAAATGTCGGGCGGGGATTATTTTCGGGATTATAATACAGCGCAAGCAAATCACCGAATGAGGTCAATTTCATTATTTTACCTGCGCCTGAATTGCTTAAGTAAAAAATACCGTCATCCATGACTAACTGACTGTCGGGACGGACATACGGACTTGCCAGCTGAAATAAATCGAGCTGATCTTCAAAATTTCCGTATTTAATTGAAAAAAGTTGTTTGCGCTCCAAGTTCCCCGTTTTTTCTTTCCCGCACGAAACGGCACAAAGAGAAACAACGGCACACAAGAAAATACAAAGCCCTTTAACAAAATGACTGCGGTAACACATTACAATAATCCGGTTCCTTACGGTATCTTCTAAAAACTCATGAGAGATTTGTTTTGCACCCTTAGGAATAGAAGATACCGCATCAGCAAAACTGCTTATTTGATAACTTCCGCAATACTTGACACAAGCCCTGCCATATTCTGAATATCAGCAGGAATAATAATTTTCGTCGATTTTCCGTCGGCTACTTTTTCAAAGGCTTCCAAGCTGCGCAGTTTAATCAGTGCAGGGTCGGCACCGACATTCTTAATAAGATTCAAACCTTCGGCAGTTGCTTTCTGGATAGCCAAAATTGCCTCAGCCTCACCCTGCGCCCTGCAGATAGCGGATTCTTTTTCCGCTTCGGCCTGTAAAATCATCGACGCCTTTTTCCCTTCCGCCACCAGAATGGAGGACTGCTTTTGTCCTTCTGCAATCAGGATGGCCTCACGCCGTTCGCGTTCTGCACGCATCTGTTTTTCCATCGCTTCCTGAATGGATTCAGGGGGAATGATATTCTTTACTTCTACACGGTTTACCTTAATACCCCACGGATCGGTCGCTTCATCCAGAATGCTGCGCATACGAGTATTGATAACATCGCGGCTTGTCAGCGTACCATCAAGTTCCAATTCACCGATAATATTCCGCAGCGTGGTCGCTGACAGATTTTCAATCGCATTCATCGGGTTTTCAACGCCGTAGGTATAGAGCTTCGGGTCGGTAATCTGAAAATAGATAACCGTGTCAATCATCATGGTAACGTTGTCTTTCGTAATAACCGGCTGCGGTTTAAAATCGAGCACCCGCTCCTTGAGCGACACCTTATTGGCGATTCGATCGACAAACGGCATCTTAACGTGCAGACCGACCTCCCATGACTGGAAATAGCCACCAAGCCGTTCGATAATGAACGACTGAGACTGCGGTACAATTCTGATATTCAAAATAAGCAGAATGAGTACGAATACGATTAATGCAAAAGCAATCCACATAGTAAAACCTCTCTATTATATTTAGGCTCTTGTTAGGCGCCTCTAAACATTTCAGTTTTCAGAGGCATCCATTTCTTTTACGATCAGGGTAACACCCTCTATCTTTTCGATGATACATTCATCTCCGGCAGGTATAACCGCGCCGTCAACCGAAGAAGCCGTCCACACAACGCCGTTGATTTTAACTTGCCCTTTTTCCCATTCGGTAATGGTTTGTAGCACGACGGCTTTTTTACCGATAAGGCTGTCCGCATTGGTTTTTTCCCGTTTGGTATGCAAAAATTTCAGCGCAATGGGGCGGGTAAAAAAGAGCAGCAGCAATGCAACAAGCGCAAACAGAACGCACTGCACATAAAACGGCGGCTGCAACATGGAAATGAAAATCATCAGCACGGCGCTGAGCGCGAACCACACGGTCGTTAAACCGAGCGTCATCCCCTCGATAATTGCACAAATAACGGCAATACCGAACCAAAACCACGGCGTATAAAACGCTAAAAACATCGATAGTTGGAAGAGCATACGGCCATCTCCTTAGGTTCGTGCCAGCGCCGCTCCGATAAAGTCACGGAATAGCGGATGCGGCTTATTCGGACGGGAGGCAAACTCGGGATGAAACTGCACCGCTACAAACCACGGATGATTTTTCAGCTCGACGATTTCCACTAAATTGCGCTCAGGATTGATTCCCGAAAGCAGCATGTCGGTGTTTTCAAACCGGCTGCGGTACAAATTGTTAAATTCATAGCGGTGCCGGTGGCGCTCGCGAATTTCGTGCATTTTATAAGCCTGCTCCGCCTTGCTGTTCTCCGCAACCATACAGCGGAAAGAACCGAGCCTGAGCGTACCGCCGAGCTGCACATCTTTTTGATCGGGCATCAAGTCGATAACGGGTTCACAATTCTTGATAAACTCGGAGGAATGCGCGCGTTCCAACCCAAGTACATGGCGGGCAAATTCGATAACGGCAATCTGCATTCCAAGGCAAATACCGAAATAGGGAACGCCCTTGGTGCGCGCATATTCCGCAGTAAGCACCATCCCCTCAATGCCGCGTTCACCGAAACCGCCCGGGACGATAATCGCCTGCGCATCCTTTAACAGCTCTTCAGCCTTTGCAGCATCCGTAATCTTCGCTGCGTCAATCCACAGCTGCTTTACACGTGCGCGGTGATAGACCCCGGCAGCGGTCAGCGCTTCGCTTACACTTAAATACGCATCGGGCAGCTCGGTGTATTTACCGACAAGCGCAACCGTTACTTCTCTTTCGGGATGATAGTAGGATTCAACCATTTCCTTCCATGACTGCAAATCGGGCTCTCGATTGGGAATATTGAAAAGCTCGCAGATTTTTTTACCGAGGTTCCCTTCTTCCAGCATCAGCGGAACTTCGTAGATAGACTTTGCAGTAAGATTTTCGATAATGGCGTCTTGACTGACATTGCAAAAAAGGCTGAGCTTTTCGCGAATGGATTTGCTGAGTTTTTTTTCGCTGCGGCACATAATGATATCGGGCTGAATACCAAAGCCGAGCAGTTCTTTAACACTATGCTGCATAGGCTTGGTTTTAAGCTCGCCGCATTCTTTTAGGTACGGTAAAAGGCCGAGGTGGATAAAAAGGCAATGTTCCCTGCCGACCGTGTTCCGGATTTGCCGAATTGCTTCTATAAAAGGGAGCGATTCGATATCGCCGACCGTACCGCCTATTTCCGTAATGACGATATCACTGCCGGTTTGCTCCGCCGTTTGCATAATGCGGTGCTTAATTTCGTCGGTAACATGCGGGATAACCTGCACGGTCGCTCCGCAATAGTCCCCAGCCCGTTCATGATCTAATATGGAAAGATACACTTTTCCGGCCGTGTGGCTGTTAAATTTATGCAAAGCAACATCAGTGAACCGTTCGTAATGACCGAGGTCGAGGTCGGTTTCTCCGCCGTCCTCCGTTACAAAAACTTCTCCATGCTGATAGGGGTTCATCGTCCCCGGATCGATATTCAGATAAGGGTCAAACTTTTGATTGATAACCGAAAAACCTCTGCTTTTCAGCAAAAGTCCGATAGATGCAGCGGTAATGCCTTTCCCAAGGGAAGAAACAACCCCGCCGGTAATAAAAATAAAACGAGCTTTCATCATGTACGCTACTATAGCATATTATGAGGGCTTCCGCAATCAATATGCCCATGCCGAACACAGTATCGTGAAATTCCCCCCTCTGCTATGACTGCGGGGCGTTTTATGATACACTCATTCCCATGACACAGCATACACAAGATACGCTCTACCTGCTTGATTCCTACGGCTTAATTTACCGCTCTTACTTCGCTTTTGTCAGCCATCCGTTGACTAATAAGGCGGGTGAAAACGTTTCCGCGCTTTACGGCTTTTTTAGAAGTCTGGCGATGATTTTAAAAACATACCGGCCGCAGTATTTTCTTGCAGCCTTCGATTCCCGCACGCCGACGTTTCGGCACGAATGGTACCCCGAATACAAAGCAACCCGCGACAAGACACCGGAAGATTTGCACGCTCAGATTCCGCATATCGAAAAAATACTGACAACGCTCGGTATCACCTGCCTCCGCAAAGACGGTTTTGAGGCTGATGATATTATTGCAACCCTTGCCTGCCGCGCTGCACAAGAAGGCCGTCGCTGTGTCATCATCTCCGGAGATAAAGACTTGGCGCAGCTGGTAGGAGATTTTGTTTCGGTGCTTAAACCCGATAAGAGTGAAGCCTTGGCGCACTGCGGCATCGAAGAGGTTAAGGAGCATTGGGGGGTTGCGCCTGCACAGATGCTCGATTATCTTTCGCTCATCGGCGATACTTCGGACAATATTCCCGGCGTAAAGGGCATCGGCCCCAAAACGGCTGTAAAGCTTTTGCAGGATTACGGTACGCTCGACGCTGTGTATGAACATATCGATTCCATTGCGGGAGCCGTACAAAAGAAATTGGCTGCCGGAAAGGAGAGCGCCTATTTTTCAAAAAAACTGATAACGCTTGCCGCCGATATTCCCATCGAAGGCTCGATTGAGGATTACCGCTGCGATGCGCTGCACTACACGGAGGCGGCTGCGCTGCTGAAAGAATATGAGCTGCCGCGCCTCGGCGAACTGTACACAAAGGCTGCCGAAGAAGCAGGCACAGCCGGGGCAGCTGCCGCGCCGAATACCGCAGCAGCCGGCGGTTCAGCGGATAACGGTTCGGCAGAGAACGGTTCCGGTAAAAGCGAAGCTGCCGCCCACGGCAAAGCAGCCTCGTCCGCCGGAAGCGGCACGAAAGCGGCAGGCGCAGGTACAAAACTGGCGGCTGGTACAAAACCGATAGGCGGCGCTGACGGCGCACCGGAAGCCGGTACCGGTGCAGCACCGGCGGAACTCCGTAAAAATACCGGCGAGTACCGCACTGTGACGGACGCGGAAGAACTCGAAGCCGTTATCGCAGCAGCCGAAGCGCAGGGCTTTGCCGCCTTCGACTGCGAAACCACCGGCCTCAACCCGCTGTACGACGCCCTTGTCGGATTTTCGCTCAGCTTAAAAGCCGGAACCGGTATCTACGTACCGCTCAAAGCGCCGGCGCCCGAACTGGGAGAACAGCCCTTTACCGTGATGCCCCTTGCCACCGCAAAGGAACTACTTGCACGACTCTGGAGCAATGAAGCGCTCACCCTTGTGCTGCACAACGGCAAATTCGACTATCAGGTGCTGCGGACGGCAAAGATATTTACCCGCGCCGGCTGCCGTCTCTTCGATACGATGATAGCGGCATGGCTGCTCGAACCGGACAACCTTAGTTTCGGGTTGGAGAACCTTGCCGAAGCGCAGCTCGGCTTGCAGGGCATTAACTATAAAGACGTCGTCCCCAAGGGCTGTACCTTTGCGGCGGTGCCCCTTCCGCAAGCGACCGAATATGCAGCGGAGGATGCCGACTTCACCCTGCAATTATATCACATATATAAGCCCGCCTTGGAACAGGCAAACTTGACCGCTCTTTTTGAAACGCTTGAAATGCCGCTGATACCACTCCTTGCGGATATGGAAGCGCAGGGTATCTCCCTTAAAAAAGAAGAGCTAGCTGCGTTTTCTGAAGAATTGGCGGATACGCTTGCACGGGACGAAGCGGAAATTTACAAGCTAGTCGGCCATCCTTTTAACATCGCCTCCCCTAAGCAGCTGCAGGAAGTATTATTCACCGAACGGAAGCTGCCGACCGGTAAAAAAACAAAAACCGGCTACTCTACGGATATTTCCGTGCTGGAAGAGCTCGCCGCCATCGATGAACTTCCGGCAAAAATTCTCGATTACCGCGCCTCCGCAAAACTGAAATCGGGTTACGCCGATGCGTTACCCCTGCTTGCCGATACACACGGGCGGATACACACCAGTTTTATTCAAACGGGAACTGCGACAGGAAGACTTTCGAGCCGCGATCCGAACTTGCAGAATATTCCGATCAGAGGAGAAGAAGGCCGCAAAATCCGCAAGGCGTTCTACGCAGCAGACGGCTGTAAACTGATTTCCGCCGACTATGCACAGATCGAGCTCGTTATCCTCGCTCATTTTTCGCAAGATGAAAATTTAGTAAAGGCATTCCGGCACGGAACCGATGTCCACGCGGCGACGGCTGCGCTCATCTTTAATGTACCGGTCGAGAACGTTGTCCCCGATATGCGCCGCATTGCAAAGGTGATCAACTTCGGGGTGATGTACGGTATGAGCGCATTTAGGCTCGCCAACCAACTGCGCATATCCCGCATCGAGGCGGCCGAGTTTATTACCCGCTACTTTACTACCTATTCGGGAGTGTCCGCCTTTATGGAAACGCTCAAAGAGTCGGCCGCAGAAAAAGGCTTTGTGGAAACACTGATGGGCAGACGGCGGTATATCCGAGCCATCAACAGCAAGAACCAAACACAGCGCGCCGCAGCGGAACGGATCGCCATCAACACGCCCATTCAAGGCTCCGCCGCCGATATCGTCAAAACGGCAATGCTGCGTGTAGACCGCGCATTGAAGCAGCAGCAGTTAAAGGCACGCCTCCTGTTACAGGTACACGATGAGCTAATCCTCGAAGCACCCGATGCGGAAGTCGATTCCGTCAAAGCACTGTTAAAACAAGAGATGGAACACGTCGTCGAACTCGCCGTCCCGCTCCGTGTCAGCATCGAAGCAGGCAGCTGCTGGGGAGATTTCCATTAAGGTGTCAGGGTTCTACTCTAAGAACCCGCCTTGGTTCCAGAGCTTGATTCTTATAGAGCTTCTACTTCTGCTTGAGAGAGACCCGAAATTTTACAAATATCATTGAGTGGATACCCCATAGTTAGCATTGTCTTTGCGGTTTCAAGCGCTTTTTGGCGGGAACCGCGAGCTTCTCCTTGTTGTATCCCAAGCATTAAACTTTCTTCTCTTTGTACTGCAATATCGGTATCGTAATCATATTCGGCTATTAACATGTTTATGACCTCCCGTGATTTTCTTTGTAGGTATTCCTTCAGTATATCATTTTTGATGCATTCTTTAATGGCATTTTCAAACCCATGCTCTTTATCAACTGCAATATGCCGACGTACTGCATCCACAAACAAGCTGTATTGTCCCAACGGTTCGCAACGCTTTACTATTCGACTATCTTTATCATAATTGATATTTATCAGTTTTACAACAAGCTCAAGAGTTGGCGTTTCAGGTTGCCTAATAAAGGAATCCGAAAGCCTTAGTATTTTTTGTGCAGGAATGGTTTCTCTTCCATTGTAAAAGACGTAAAATGCCGGAACCGGGATTTTTTTAAGAGTCCGTGAATAGCGATCGCGGGGATTTTGAATATGCTCATACAACCGCGTAACATATTCAAGACATCTTAATGGCATATTCGGATTTACGGTTGACTGATGTTCCGCAAGGACAATAATTTTATTATCAACGAGATACGATACGTCATTAGCGAATGACATATACATTGTTTGTTTCAGCCGCATGTTTTTCAATATATCTGTAGACTGATAATTCGTATTATACAGGGCATTATACAGCGCTAAAAAATTATCTTTTGCAGTTCTATCATTACTGAAAAGATCGACAAAGACCGAATCTTTATAACGACGATTGTATTTTCTCATAGTAATTTACCTCCGTGCATATACCTCTCTTATAAAGCACAGATGCAAAAATGGCTAAAGAATGGAAAGAAATGCGTAATCGTTTCGAGCAGTAAAACTCATAGGGATATTATGAGATTTTCTTGCCATCTTCTACCTCCGTGCACCGCCACCGACGGCGGTAGTTCCTATAGGATATATACAGCATGGATGCAAAAATGGCTAAAGAAATGAAGAAAAAATTACCTTTTTTATTAAGTTAGGGGAAGACTTTTCTTTTTTTTCGATAACAGGGCATCTGCAAAAAACTCGGTCAGTTTTTTCAGATGCCCGTCGAGTTTTTAATAAGTCTATAAATATGAATGACTTATTAAAAACATCGCAAAAAAAATTTCAAGGAAACCCTCTAAAAAACTGAAGTTTTTAGAGGCTACCTAAAAAGTCTTCCCCTGCGCCCCCATCTATTCAGAACCGCCACGGATGGCGGTGATTTTATGCAGAAACGAGATTTGCGTTTGACGCAAATCTCGTACTAAGGGGAGTACATGGAAGTACTCCCCTTAGTGAGCGACTTAGGGCTCTGCCCTAAGAACCCGCATTGATTCCAAAGCATAGTTCTGAAAATAAAAGCTAAACAGTAGTAACTTTCACACTAACTCGTTTCAGTACCGCCACGGATGACATCGCGCACAAATGTACATCCTTGTACATTTGTGCGCTTCGAGTTTTTCTAATGAAAAACTCGATACTGTGAAGAACCACTGACATCCTGTCAGCAGCAGCGACGTTTTTGCCAAGCAAAAACTCGCGTTCAAAAATTGACATGGAGGTCAATTTTTGAACATAGCCACACGGAAGCCAAGATTGTCGTTGCTGTTGTCAGGGTTGTTGTTGTTCCGTTTACCGACGACGCAGTTCTTCGCGTTGTCGTTCCAGCTGCCGCCGCGTATGACGCGGTTATTACCGGAAGCAGCACCTTATTAATGTCCCTACCGTTTAACACTCCGACTGCTTTTAATTTGCAAAGCAATCGAAATGGTATTATTGTGTTTGTTGAGCTACTTCGCAAAAATCCTGCATGGACTTTATCAGATTTCGTAAAAATCCAAAAATTTTCGAGCCGCTAAAGCGGCTACTCGAGGCTGCTTTAACTTATTTTCAAAACCACACTGCACCATACGGTACATTTTTACATTGTGTGGATGCTCTGCATAAGACGCGGGCGTCCTAAAACTTCCACCGTTTTGTTTGCCGGCGGTTTCACCGCGTAGGGCAGCTCCGCATGCCCAACGCCGTTCAACCGCCAGCTCACAAAACGGTCTAAGCTCTAGGGGCGCAAGGCCAGGCGGAAGCCAAGATTGAAGATGCTGCTGACAGGGTTGTAGCAGTTCCGACCACCGACGACGCAGAGCTCCGCGCTATTGAACCAACCACCGCCACGCATCACGCGCTCAGTACCGGAAGCAGCACCCTGCGGGTCAGTACCATCTCCAGCTTCGATATTGCCATACCAGTCAAAACACCATTCCCATACATTCCCGCTCATATCGTGTAAGCCAAGTGCATTTGACCGCTTTTCTCCTACAGGATGGGTTTTATTGTCTGAATTAGCACCATACCATGCAACCGCTTTTGTCTCATCCACATTATGCCAGGCAGCTTTCGCTCCGCTCGCACTGTTCAGTTTGGTAAGCCATACTTCTCCGTATTTCTCAGCATTGGTGCTGTCCCTTCCCTGCCACCGAGCTGCATATTCCCATTCCGCTTCCGTCAGAAGTCTAAAACCTTTTTTACTCATATCGGCATAGGCGGCATCACAGGCTGTTGTATCATTCGCGTTTTTTAATACGACAGTATGATCGTCCTTTTTGCGGTAGATGCATTCCCCCTCCCCTTTGATTTTCTGGGTATACGCATTGCACCATACAATACAGTCTCGCCAACTTATACTCGTTACCGGCTCTTCTTCGCTCCCGCTTCCGTCTTTACCTTTTACTCCTGCATTGGCAAACTGATATCCGGTTCCGATTGCCCATTCGTATACCTCTTTCCACAGTTTATACGGCACTTCCGTTTTGCCAAGCTTATAGGGGCTCAATTTTACCTTACGCCCTGCACGGAATACTCCTTTCCAATAATCTTCCGTTCCCGGCAAAGACGCCGGATCCGGATCCATACCGGTAATTCCTGCTGCAGGCGGGGTTATTTTTATAAAGCCGTCGCCTGTATCTTCAAAACTACCGACATCGCCGGAAGGCGGTGTAGGCGGGACGCTGTTGCTTTCAAAGCTCACCTTAACCTCAACGCCTTTTGTAACGGTAAACGAATAGAAAGCGTTCGTGCCGTTTACGGCTTCTCCATCACACGTCCAGCCCTTTACCCTGTAGCCCGAATCAGCCGTTGCCGTAAAGGTTACTGTTTTACCCTGTTCAATGGTTATAGGGCTCGTCTCCGTTTCCGCTATGCCGTCCGCTTTCGCTTTGAGCGTACCGTGTTCCCCGGCGCTAAACGTTACTTCAAATGTTACCGGTTTAACCGTTATCTTATTCGGACATCCGGTAAACAAGGCCATTGCAGCAAGCATCAATCCTACTGCCAACCGGCTCAACAGCCGATTCGTTCTTCCTTTTTTATCCATAATTGTTCCTCCTAGCACTTATATATTTTCAACCGCTAAACGGTTTAGTTCTTAATGCAACCGCAAAGCGTACAGAAAATGGTAAGGTTTTAAATGCCTTATACGGTACATCGCTCTCAATACCGCCACAGACGGCGGTGGTTCCACGTAGTAGCGGTGTTTTTTGCTCTGCAAAAAACTCGCGTTGAGCAGGATACACGGCTGTATACTGCTCAACAGTACTCTCCGCATACGTGGTACTCTTTGCGGTTTAATATGGAAAAGATTAACAGCACGGTTGTCGTCTGCAAAAATTGATGAGAAAATATAATGATGTCGTTGTCTGAATGGAAAAAACGCCCGTTTATCAGGGCACAGTCTAGTTGCTGAGTTGCTGAGTTGCTGAGTTGCTGAGTTGCTGAGTTGCTGAGTTGCTGAGTTGCTGAGTTGCTGAGTTGCTGAGTTGCTGAGTTGCTGAGTTGCTGAGTTGCTGAGTTGCTGAGTTGCTGAGTTGCTGAGTTGCTGAGTTGCTGAGTTGCTGAGTTGCTGAGTTGCTGAGTTGCTGAGTTGCTGAGTTGCTGAGTTGCTGAGTAAGTGTTGCCGCTTATTTTATGCGTGTCAAGTATCTTTTGCATCTTTTTTTGCGCGTTGTGAGAAGATAATTGATACTGTAGTGATCCAGTTCTGAAACTCAGCATAGAAATAGTATAGGAGTAAATATTGAGAAATGCAAGGGCTTTTGAAAATATGCAACGCCGTAGATGCCCCGTATATTTTCAAAAGTGCTGGAATTACGGGCTACATACGGCATTACTACGCACAAATTAATTGGTAATGGGCATCGATAATAAGCGTTAGGGATTGGAGGGGCAGCGCAGCTGTTCCGAAAGGAATGAAGCGCCAGCGAAACCCCGCAAAGCCCGACGGTCGGTCAACCATTGACATCCGTGTCGATGTTTGACCGACCGGAACGCCCAAAATATAGTTACCCATTAAATATTACAACGTACACATTAGTTCAGCGCTTCACCCCGTGATTGTTCAAGCTGTTTCAAAACTACCGGATCAAGTTTAATGGAAAGATTTTTTTCGTTTGACGGGAGCACGGTTCCTTTCGGTGCGTTCTTCGCCCTCCGCAAATCCTTCACTGCGGTGTAGTACAGATCGGCTTGTCCGTTCCGGCGCGCCTTTGAATAAAACACGGCGAGGTTCCCCGCGGCAATCAGCACAGGCAGCGGAACGGTCTTTCCGTTTTTGTTTTTGATAAAGACATAGCCGCCGGAATAGTCCCGCACATGGAGCCACATATCCTTGCCCCGCACGTGGTGCCGCAGCAGCTCATCGTTTTCGGCGGCTGTCCTGCCGACATACAGAATCCATCCGTCATGGTAAAACGTAAGTCCCGGTCGCTCTTTTTCTTGAGCCGCCTGTTTCCGCTGCACGGGTATCTTCCGCTTGTGCAGCACCTTTTCGATAAGGTAAGGATTTTCTTCAACCCGCAGCTTTGCAAGCTCTTCGTTAAGCGCGGCGAGCGTCCGCTTGGAGGCTTCGATATCATCGGTGAGCGCCTCAAGCCCCGAAACCGCTTTTTTATACCGCTCATAGTATCCGGCGGCATTTTCCTGCGCAGTTTTTCTCGGGTCGAGGGCGATGCGGATAATCCGGTTGTCCGCCGCATAATCTTCCAGCTCGACGGAAGAGGCACCCTGCGGAATCCGGTAGAGATTTGCCAAGAGTAAATCACCTTGATGTTTCAGCGTATCAGCCTGCAAGAACGAATGCTTTTTCGCTTCGAGTTTTTCCAGCGCGCGGGAAATCTTTTCTATTTTAAGACCATAAAAGCGCTCCGCTTCCGCACGTAAGGCTTCGAGCGAAAGCACAGGCGCCTGCCGCGCGTACCATTCGTCAATCGCTTCATTAAAGGTCTTGGATGCATCATAGCTGCGGACGGTGTAGGTTTTTACCGGTTTGTCAGCGGCTATAGGCGACACGGTGATAGATGTACTTTCTGTGGTCTTTGCTTCAACGTCCGTCACAGCAGCTTCGGTTTCTCCCGGCAGGGGCTGCCACGGCTCTCCGCTCACTTCATGGCGGGAAGGGCGGCGGTAAAAGGCATCGACGATAATGCCGTTATCGACAAGCAGCATATTCGCCGCCCCGCTCCACAGCCGGATATAGAGGTAGAGCATACCTGAAGCGGTCTCCAACGAAAGCCTGACAATACGGTCGTTGTTCAGCTGAACTGCCTCGGTAATCTTGGCACCGCGGAGACGGGAACGGAGCAGCTCCATAAAACGGAGCGGCTTGTCGAACTTGGGGATTTTCCGCGTAGTTTCATGCAGGCGGCACGCCCCCGGTTCAAGACAGATGACCAAACTCATCGGGCGGGTCTTATAGAGGTGCAGCACCATCACGGAATAGGATGACTGCACCACCTTTTGTATGTATGAGCCTTCCAAATTGAGCTCTTCCAGAATCTTATCGATTTCAGCGCAATTAAGCGACATCTCAACCTCCGTTTATTGCATTTCGATGATGTTGTCGGCGAGGTACTCGGCTTCATCGCGGTCATGGGTAACGTAGATTGCCGTGTACCGCATTTCGGCTTGGTGTTTTTTGAGCTCTTCGCGGAGTTTAAGCCGCAGCGGAGCATCGAGGGCGGAAAGCGGTTCGTCAAACAAAACCACAAGCGGGTTTACCGCAAGCGTCCGTGCAAGGGCAACGCGCTGCCGCTCCCCGCCGGAGAGCCCTTCAATCCGTCTTTTTTCCATACCGGTCAAGCCGAAACGTTCAAGCCATTCCGCAGCTGCCCGCCTGCTTTCCCTTTTGGATACCCCTTGCGAAACGAGGCCATACCCGATATTGTCTTCGACACTTAAATGAGGAAACAGTGCATAGTCCTGAAAGACCATACCGATGTTGCGTTTTTTGATGGGTTCATCGGTAATATCGTGTCCGTTTAAAAAGACGTTTCCCGAATCGGCGGGCAATAAACCTGCGATCATTTTAAGCACGGTTGACTTACCGCAGCCCGACGAACCGAGCAGCGCAAGTGTCCCAGCCTTTTCTACCGAACAGGAAAGACTGATAGTCTTTGACGGCAACCGCTTCGTCAGACGGACAAGCCGGAGAAACGCCTCACTTTCATCATTCTCTCTATTTATCGGAAAACCCATCGAATCACCTTTCATATACGTTCCCTACCATACCTCGCTTACCCCGCATTTGTGTCTTTGCCGATGCGCATAGCAGCAGTAAAGACACATCAAACAACTTTCGTGACAAAACAAATGTCAGCGTTAAAGTGAGTGTTATACCGAATATTCTATCGTCCAATCCTCAATTAATAAGCCTTCTACTCTTGAAAACTCTCCGACATTATGTGTTATCAATGTTCCACCGTTTGCTAGCACTGTTGCTGCAATCAGCATATCATTCGGACCGATTATGACACCATTTGACGATAAAATTTTTCTTAATTTTCCGTATTCCACTGACGATTTTTTATCAAAAACAGCTGTCGGATATAAATCCAAAAACGGTTTATAAACTGAAATTGTCTTTTCATAATCGTTGGAATTCCTTGCCCCATATTCAAGCTCGGCAAGAACAACAGAGGGAATTACTATATCTCTGTCATGTGCCTCCAGCATTTCTCCAATGGTACGAAATTTTCCCTTTATGAAATAGATTATAATATTTGAATCTAAAAAATACTTCACAGGGTCTCCAGTTTTGTATCAGCAGAAAAATCCGGTTCGGCAGATATATTCATTTCGATATCTTTGCCGCTGCCAAAATAGTGCCAGATATTTTTTTTATTTGATTCATCTCTAAGGTCGAAAGGGAGCCCATTAACAGCAACCGTTTTTTTCATAAAAATCCTGATGGCTGTCGGTAAATCCAGTCCGTAATAATCATAGATATGGGTAACTTTATCTTTTAGCGCTTCATCAACTCTAACTTGAACAAGTGTTGTATTTGTCATTATTGACTCCTTTTTAGTATTCGGTATTCATACACTCGTATTAATATTGTATATTTAAATAAGTAGTTTTTCAAGGTTAAAGCAAGGTAATTTTAAAATAATAGCATTTCTAACTATTTGTAATGCTTCTTTATATATCACCGCCATCCGTGGCGGACATGACAAAACAATCTAATGCGTTTGTCCGCGCTCCCTCACCGTGTCCTGAATATAAAAGAGCGAGCCCGTCAGCACGGCAAGAATCACCGCAATACCGGCGCTTTCAGTGAACCGATACGAACCGGCAAAGCGGAACAGCATCAGCGCGAGGTTTTCAAAGTTCGGAATGTGAAGCAGAAGTGGCAGCGATGCGTCCCCCGCACTGATTGCAAACACGCAGCACAGTGCAGATATAATACCGGTTTTGCATAACGGTAGAAATACCCGAAAAAATGCATCCGTGCGGGAAGAAGACAAAAGCCGGGCGGCGTCGAGTACCGAACGGGGAATTTTTGCGAGGCCGGTCTCTATTTGCATCCACGCAAAGGGCCACGCAAGCGAACTTTGCACAACAACCAGCAACAACAGCGACGGCATGGTATCAAGCTTCAACCACCCCGATCCCAATACAATAGAAGAAACTGCAAAAGGAATAAGCGGCAGGCTTTTATACCACTTCCCATTCGCTTGAAACGCTGCATACGCAAAAAAAAGCGCAGCCGTTACGGAAAGCACAGCGGTTCCGATCCCTGTCTGCACAGTGTGCTGCACCGCGCCCCAAAAGTGAGGCCGCTGCAAAAGCTGCCGCCACGCATCAACGGTTATCGTGAGCGGCGCCTTAGGACTCGAAAAGGAATACCACACCAGAGAACCGAGCGGAAACAGTAAACAAAAACAGATAACACAGATAAGCACGGCAAAAAAGATATGTTCCGCTGCGCCGCTGATGCGCAACCGGCTGCGGGCGTATTGGGTGTTTTCAGTATGATCGGGTATTCTGCTCCTTAAATAAGCGTACAGCCCTACCGCAGCCGCTGCGATACCGGTTTCCGTCAGCGCAATATGCGCCGCGGTACTCGCGTGTATATCTCTGCGGATGGTTTGATACAGCTCAACCTCCAGCGTTGTTACGCCGAGACCGCCCAGCAACAGAATAATCACAAAGCTGAAAAAACAATATAAAAAGATAATGACGAACGAAGCGCATAGCGGCGCCTTTAATGCCGGAAAGATAACCGTTCTAAAAATACGCAGCGGTGAGGCTCCGAGCAAAAGAGCAGCCTGTTCGGTTTCCTCAGGGAGTTGTTCCCATGCGGCGGATACGGTACGCATCGTGATGGGAAAATTATAAAAGGTGTGTACAAGCAGAATGCCGCCGGTAGAATAAAGGAAGGTGCCGATTGAAAGCTCCCCTGCCGAAACCGCCGCAAGCAGTTTGTTCAGTAAACCGTTTTTTCCAAAGAACAGGATAAACGCGAGCGCGATAACCACCGGCGGCACACTCAAGGGTATCGCCGAAAGAGAGAGCAACAACTTTCGTCCGGAGAACCTCCGGCGGGCGCAAAAAAACGCCGCACAGAGGCCGATACCGCTTGCCCCTGCCGCAGAGAGAAACGCTTGCATCACGGTAAAGCGGGCAGCCTTCCATAAAGGCCGAAAGGCCGCTGCAGAAGCGCCCCCGCCGAAAGCCGGAAAAACGGCAGCTCCGAGCGGTACGAAAAAAGCAATCAGCACCGCACAGAATAACAACCCGCCGCCTACTACAAACGTGTTTTGCAGTAGTGTCCGCTTCGCAGCGTATCGATTAATTGAAACCATACAATTCTGCGATAAAAATGCAAAAATACGGTTATTTTTCCAATACTGAAATAATAGCGTCTACCGCCGTTTCCGCCTCGGTACCGGAAATCGTCAGCGATTTTTTCGGCATCGGGACGGTTTTAAATGATTCGGGAAGCTGCACCGCGGTATTTGCCGGATACATCCACTGCGTTTCGGGCAATACTTCCTGCGCTTTTTCAGTCAGCATAAAATCGATAAAAGCGTGAGCCGCTGCTCTATGAGGCGCATTTTTAACGACGCCCATTCCCTCAAGCGCAATCATATTCCCCTCGGCAAACGTCAATGCCTGATACCGATCGGTTTTATCATACCGGATGTGATAAGCCATACTGGTGGTATAGCTGACGGCAAGCGGAGCCTCCCCCGCCGTAAACAGCCCGTATCCGGCACTCCACGAATGGCTCATCGTCAGGATGGAAGGCATCAGTCTTTTCCAGTACGAAAGATAATCGTTCCCGTAAACAGCCTTTGTCCATGCGGCAAAACCTAAGCCGGGAGCGCTTGTGCGGGGATCCATGATAACCAAGGATTTTGCATATTCGGGTTTTGTTAAATCTTCCAGCGACTGAGGAGCAGGCACCTTTGATTGAGTGTCATACATAATCGCAAAATAGCCCCAATCATACGGGGTGAGTAGTTGATCATCAGTCATTATAACGTGTTTCGGAACAACTTTATCCAAATTCGGAGAGGTATACGGTTCCAGAACGCCTGCACTGCGCGTCTTATCGACAAGAAACGCATTGATACCGAGCAGCACATCGGCACGCGGATTCTTTTTTTCAGCCATCGCTTTCGATAGGACGGAACCGGAATCCTCGCAGATCACATAATTTACGGTGTAGCCCGTTTGCTCTTTGAAGCGTTTGGCTATTTCGGCGCCCGGTCCCCATTCAGAAGCAAAGGAGTCATAGGTATAGACAACAACGATTTTTTCCGCAGTATCTTGTTTTCCGCCTGCAAAAGCGGTTGAAGGCAGTATGATTGAACATACGATAAACAAAAAGAAATAAAGACGTAACTTCATTATTCCCTCCGCCGGCATTATCCGGATCAGGTGTAAGGCCTCCGTACGGACGCCTTTTTCGGGTATGCTCTCAGCACGAAACGAATAGATTCGGTTGTAAACCTCTAAAAAGCCGATGAGGCTCTTAGAGGCTCCTATCCAGTGTTCCGGCACCCCAAGTCCGCGTATCCTAGTATATTCGCAAAAAAAGTGCAAGCGATTTATCAGCTTTTGAAAATATAGAATCGCATAACTGTTATTCATGCATATTACATCTAAAGTAATGATCTTCAATCTTTATCACATTGACAATTCTTGGATATCTGAATGCTTCTTGAAATTCACTGTACATCTCTTTATCCATATATGTATCTGCAGATGAATGATACAACATATCTAAATTATTATGCTTATCATAAATGATAACGCTGTATGTATCTAAAAATCCCGGATCCCATATAATTCCGACATAATTATTAAATACCCGGATATTTTTATTTTCTACATTGTTTGTGATATAACTATCAAGTTCATTTTTGTATCTTTTGAATTCTATTTTTAAGGCAATTTTTTCAGATAGCTGGTTTTTCTCAATCAAAAAACTGAATAAAAGAGAACACATAATCGGTATTAAAAAAACTAATTGTTTTATTGCTTTTGTTTTTATCGTTTTTGTGATCACAAATAAAATATTTAAAATGATACTTAATATACATAGACCTAAAAGTATAAGAACCCCGAGAAAACTAAAACGCCTCACGAAATAAAAAGAGGATAATGATAAAAAGATTAGGCTTATATTTGATACGATCACAATTATTCTAAAATATAACGTACTCTTTTCATTTTTCAAAACTAAAAACGGAATATAAATATACATGAGCAATAAAAAAAATAGCATACCCCACATAGGTATCTCCTCTCACAGCTTTTTACCTTAATTGTTTTCATCTTTTAAAGCTTTACCGTCCTTTTTATATACTGATCTTTCCCATCACGACAAACTTCTTGGCCCCCGTTGCAGACGGGACGTTATTCGGATTGCCGCAGAGCGCTTCGTTTGCAAGTACGGCGAAGGCACACGCTTCTTTTGAATCGCTGTTTTTACCGATATCCTCATTGGTTAGCACGGAACATTCAGGCAATAGCTGCCGCAGATGATCTAAGATGACGGGATTTCTGCAGCCGCCTCCGCCGACTATCAGCTTTTGCGGCATCGGCAATCCGAATGTGTTAAGCGAATACGCAATTGAATATGCAGTATAATAGGTTGCCGTTCTCACAATTGTTTCAGGCGGCAGCTGCAATGATGTACCTTTATCATACAACGCTTGTATAAACGCTTCGGAATAATGTTCTCTGCCGGTGGTCTTAGGCGGTCTTAATTGCAAATAAGGATCCGTTTTAAGAAAATCGAACAAGGTTGAATCGACGGTACCGGCTGCGGCACATTTGCCGTCTTCGTCATAATTTTGCGTACCGCCGGTGATAAGCCGCATTAAGCCGTCTATCAGCATATTGCCCGGGCCGGTATCAAAAGCGATAATGCCGCCCATATCGGCATCGGCAGGCAAAAGCGTGATATTGCCGATACCGCCGATATTCTGCAAGCCGATTACCGTACCTGGTTCCCGGTATAGCAGATACTCGGTAAACGGAACAAGCGGCGCCCCTGCCCCGCCCGCAGCAACATCCCGAACGCGGAAATCGGCAACGGTAACGCATCCGGTTCTCTCTGCAATAACAGCGGCTTCACCGATTTGCAGCGTACTTTTAATATTCTTGCCGAAGTAGCACCGTTCATTCGGTGCATGAAAAACCGTATGTCCATGCGAACCGATAAAATCAACCATACTAATATCGACCTTCGCCTTTTTGCATACGGCAAAGCATGCGTCCGCAAATAGTTCCCCAAGATAAACATTCATCGCGCTTAACTCTTCGCTGCCGCCGAAAGAACCGGAAGCAAGTGCCAACAGCCGCTGTCGTACTTCTTGCAAATAAGGCACGGTCAGAAATGCCCGCTCCGTAATATGCGTATCGAGCCCGCTGCCGGTAATAGTCAGCAACACCACATCGATACCGTCAACAGACGTCCCGCTCATAAGCCCAATCGCCGTTTTTTCTTTTTTTTCGTTTATAAAATCCAAATACTTCATATATTGTTCCCGAGGACAACCGCGTTTAAATATTCTAAGCGGTTGTATTCCTTTTGTGCAAAATTTTATCCAAAATTTTGCACACTTTATCTAAGAAGAAGGGGGAAACGCATCAGACCAGCATATAAAAATCGCAGAATAAGTGAGGTTGCGAGACCATTTGAACCGCGAAGAGGTTCAACTCTGGTTGAACAACCTCACTTATTCTGCGGGGCTATCAACAAAATGTCTGATGCGTTTACCCTCAGTTAGTCGCGGTCTTTTTGGAAGAATTTTAAAAACGGCTTTTTCTGTTTTTTTTCGGTATCCGTTTTTTGTATTAAATGTTTGACATTTTCCATGACCTTGCTCACAATCGGCTGATCGGAGAGATCAATCAAAAAGAATGACAGCGTACCGGTAGCCGAGAACACCGGCATACACACGATATGTGTATCTTGCTGCATAGCTGTACGAGTGAGCGCTGCATTTTGAATCGCTTCTTTAAGGCTGATACCGGGAGCTATTTCGGAAAGCGCATCCCCTTGTTTACAACCCGTTTTCTCCTGTGCTTTAGCGGAGAAATTCAGAATGGTTCCGGTAAGACTCACAACCAGAAGAGGGCGATCGATAATCAATAAGAGTTCATCAACCAGACCGTTTAATCCTGCAATCTTTAAGCTCTTTTGTGCGGTAATTTGATAGGCATCATCGAGCGCTTCCTGTAGTGTGGCACCTAAATTTCCCAATTTTTTTGCACGGGAATTCGATAATACGCCGTTCAGCTGAATAGCTTTTGCAACCATTAAAAAGTCGTTTTCTTTTCTCTTTGCATAGACAGACATTGCAATTAATAAGCAAAGTTCCACCCCTGCTCCGATAAATCCGAAAAACAGCACGAGCTCCGAATCACTTTTAAGAGAACTCTGCATTCCGACTTTATATCCCCAAATTGCAGTCGCTAAAATAAGTACAAATGAAAAAAGTACCGCCCCGATCAATTTCTTTTTTCCGATAATAATCATACATACATTCCTATTCGTTAGACATTCCGAAACATCGCTAAAGAGCTGTCCAAGTTTCTAAAAGCTGCTCTTTAGATGTTTCTAAATTCCGCAATTTTTTCGACGCTGCCAAGCACAAAGAGTTTATCGCCTGCCTGCAATACAAGATTATCATCCGGTTCATACATCACTTCGCGGTTCAAAGGATTGCCGACCGTATCGATATCAAGCTCAAGCCGGACAACCGTAATGAGCGTTATATTGAATTTTTCTTTGAGCGCAACTTGCGAGAGTGTTTTACCGATAAAAAACTTCGGCACTTTTACTTCGCAAATTCCATACCCCTCGATAACGGAAAGCGAATTGAGTGCATCGGGATTAATCAATTCATGTGCAATACGGGTGGCCGACTCTTCTTCAATCTTTAACACTCGATTTGCCCCTACCCGCTTTAATACTATCGCATGGAGCGGAGAAACCGCCCGCGCTACAATATAGGGAATTTCCCGTTCCTTCAGCAGCGTCGTCGTCAAGATACTCGCTTCTTTATTGTCGCCGATCGTAACGATAGCAACATCAATATCGTCGAGCGGAGCTTTCTTAAACGCATTTTCATCGGTAGTATCGATCACCATAGCCGCCGGGACAAATTTTTTTACCCGATCGACAGCTTGCGCATCGTGGTCAAACGCAACAACCGAGCCGCCGCCTTCCGCCAGCATTTCGCAAACTCGAATGCCGAATTCTCCTAATCCGATAACCGCAAAATTTTGTTGTACATCCATAGTCGTTCTCCTTTTAGAGATGCCCTCTACATCAACGGTGCGATAGCTTTTAACACAATGCCGGAAGCTTTAACCGTCCATTTCTCCTGCCGGATCGTGTCAGTCGTTACTGCCCGGCACTGTTTTAATACGGATTGATAATCCGCTTCAATATCATTGATACAGTCGACACCATATAAATAAGTAGCGCATTCAAAATGATGATAGAGGCTGCGATAATCCAAATTGATGGTGCCGACAACAGCTTCCCGATTATCACACACAAAAACTTTTGCATGCACAAAGCCCGGCGTATATTCATAAATTCGTACTCCCGACGCGAGCAAAGGAGCGTAATGGGTTTTTGCCAATGCGTACGGAGCTTTTTTATCAGGAATACCCGGCAAGATCAATGTAATATCCACGCCGCGCTCTGCCGCAAACTTCAACATCGTTTCCATTTCCCCGTCGAGAATAAGGTAGGGGGACATGATATGCACATACCGCTGCGCTCTGTTGAGGATATCCATATACACACACTCGCCGACTTTATTTTGATCGACGGGGCTGTCTCCGAAAGGAATAACAAACCCTGCTGCAGAAACCGGCAAGATATTGGCGGGAACATTCACATACTCATTAAAATCCCATTCTTTTTCGTGTATGCTCCACAACTGCAAAAACATCAGCGTAAAACTTTTAACCGCGGCGCCGTGCAGCATGACGGCGGCATCTTTCCAGTATCCGTATTTATGAATAACATTGATATATTCATCCGCTAAATTAACGCCGCCGTTAAACGCAACTTTACCGTCAATCACCAGGATTTTGCGATGGTCTCGGTAATTATAGCGTGTTGAGAGAAACGGTGTAAGCCGCCCGAATATCTTACATTTAATTCCTAATTTTTCCAAACGCTCAGGATAGTCATGCGGCAATGTAGAAAACTCGCAAGTACCATCATACATAATTCGGACATCGACGCCCTCTTTCGCTTTTTGCGCTAATATTTCCAATACGCTTCCCCACATCACCCCTTCTTCTATAATAAAATACTCCAAAAAGATAAAATGCTTTGCCAGTTTCAGTTGAATAAGCATTTCTTTCCACTTCGCTTTTCCGGAAGGGAAATATGTTACTTCAGTTTGATTAAAAACCGGATGACATCCGGTATATCGGAGATACTGAGCAAGCGATGCAGCACCCTTATCTTGTACTGCAAGAGAAGCGGCAACCTGCGGATCTTGCGGAATAGTATCTTGCGTCAGCGTAAAAAGATTATTCAGATGTTTCCGCGCCAAGCGGTTTCCCGGATCACTTTGGGTATACCAAAACAACAAAGCGCCGAATGCAGGGAGCATCATGATGATAACAAGCCACGTAATTTTTGCAGTAGGATCAATATCGGAATTCAGTAAATACAGCACCATCGCAACGATGAATAAAGACTGGACAATAGAATAATAAGGGAATATTTCTTTAAACCGATACGGGATACTGAATAAAATAAATGCCTGCAAGCCTAATAAAACGAGGAATACCCCTAAACGGCTAAACAGTGCACGTACAAGTCCCTTCCGACCTTTTTTGAGTAAATATAAACCTTTGCGTTTTCTCCGTTTTTTTTCTTTCGTATTATCCTCGCTTATGGGAACTGTATCCGATTAAGCACAAAATGTAAACGTGAGGATAATCAACATGCCCCGCTGCAGAGCACTTGCATATTAAACTCCCCGCGAGCATCTCTAAAAAGCTAACCAAGTTTTTAGAGATACCTATACATGCTTGAGCAAATATGTTATAACAGGCTTACAAATTAAATCTAAGGAGTATTTTATGAAAAAACACTATGTTATAGCGTTTTTATTTTGTTGTATCACCGCGATGCTCTGTGCAGGCGGTAAAAAGGAGCCGGCCACGGCGGCTCAGGCAAAATCAGCCGGCAATTCATCCGCTCAAGCAGCTTATACTGTAAAAGTAGTTGTGCCCGCTAATGCTCCGGCAATTTGTATTGCAAAAATGGCGGTTGACAACGCCGCTGTTGCCGACGGCACGGTTACGGAATATGAAGTGTTGCAAGCACCCGATATGCTGCAAGCACGGCTGCTTTCCGGGGAAGCGGATATCGCTATCGTCCCTTCAAACCTCTCCGCTATTTTATACGCAAAAGGTACCGGTGTCCGACTTGCAGGAGCTGTTGTTTGGGGAATTCTCTACGGACTTACCTCAGAATCGATCAATTCTATCGAAGATTTAAAAGGAAAAACAATTATCACTTTCGGAAGAGGTCTTACTCCGGATGTCACGGTACGGGAGCTTTTAAACGCCTACGGACTTATACCCGATAAGGACGTAACCTTTAACTATGTACAGTCGGGGCAAGAAGCGGCAGCTGCTTTTATCAGCGGAAAAGGCTCTTTTGTTATTTTACCTGAGCCGATGGTTAGCATGGTATTAACCAAAAAACCCGGAACAAAGGTGTTCCTCGACGTACAGAACGCATGGAAAGAAAAACTCGGTAGCGACAGCTCCTACCCGCAGGCAGTCGTGGTCGTACAAAAAAAACTCATCGAAAATCATCCCGATTACGTTGCTCGCTTCTTAGCTCAACTGGAACAATCAATAAACTGGGCAAAAGAAAACCCCAAGCAAGCGGGAGAAGCCACCGCAAAGCTGCAAAAAGGTATTCAAGCACCGCTTATTGCAAAAGGAATAAGCCGAATGAATATGCAGTTTGTGAACGCCGAACAAACCCGCCCCGCACTTGAGCGATATTTCTCCATTCTCTATAAGGCTGATCCGAAATTTATCGGCGGGGCCATGCCTCAGGATGATTTCTATTACACCACAGCAAAATAGCGATACGGGCAGCGGCAACGGTAAGGACCGAACTCGAGCAGTATACCGGCTCTGCGGACTCGTCGCGGGGCTGGGACTATGGCAGTTAACAGCCGTGCTGATAGCACAACCGCTCATTGTGCCGAGACTTGAAGCTATTGCCGCCGCTACGGTCGATATTCTTACCGGAGAAGATTTCTTTTTAACCGTTGCTGCAACGCTTTTACGCATTGCGGCAACGATCGCTATAGATACCGTCATTGCTTTTTTACTGGGAATTGCAGCCGGCGTGTCCGCACGAATTGAAGCAGCGCTCAGCCCTTTTGAAACCGCTATGCGTGCCGTCCCGACGATGGGTGTCCTGCTTCTCTCGCTGATATGGTTTAATTCCGAGATCACCCCTATCTTTGTCGCAAGCCTTATTGCGCTGCCGCTGCTATACCGCGGCGTAGTAAACGGCGTCAAGAACATCGATATCCGTCTTATCCAAATGTCTACCGGTTTCCAAGTCTCCTTCGTGCGCAAACTTAAACAGCTGTACATTCCTTCCATTAGGCCGTTTACACTCACCGCATATTCCGCAACGCTGGGGTTGTTGGTAAAGGTTATGGTTACCGCCGAAGTACTCAGCCAGCCACGGAGAGGCATCGGTACGGAGTTCCAGATCGCGCGTGCTCAGTTGGATACCGCAACGATTTTCGGCTGGGGAATCATTGTGATCGTCTTTGCCGCTCTTATGGAGCAGGCAGCAAAACGTATTCTTTCATATAATAAAGCCCGCAAAGCGATGCAGACAGTGGATACTGATACCGCTCTACCCGACACACCTGTCAACACCGGAGAAAACTTCGATACTGACGTATATGCAGATATCGGCAAACAAGCTGCCGAAATACATATTGACCGTATCTCTTTTAATTTTGAATCGGTACCGGTGTTTCAATCTTTTTCACTTGAGGTTAAACCTGCGCGGATAAATTATATCCTCGGCCGCTCCGGTAGAGGCAAAACAACGCTGCTTTTTTTAATTGCAGGTTTTCTGCATCCTCAACACGGAACGATACGCATATTGCCGCCCAATGCGAAAATCGGTTTTGCCTATCAAGACCTGCGGCTTATCCCACACCTCACCGCAGAACAGAATATCCGCTATATACTGCCGCCGGATTACGGAACGGAAAAGGCAAAGCGTATTGCACGGCAATATTTACAGATGTTCGGCTTACAAGGGTTTGAGCATTTTCTACCGGCGGAACTTTCCGGCGGTATGCAGCGGCGAGTCAGTTTAGCCCGTGCACTCGCCTACCCTTCGGAAATTTTGCTCCTCGACGAGGCCTTTGACTCCCTCGATCCCGAAACAAAAAAAGCGGCGGCGAGAGTGTTTTCCCGTATTGTCCGGCAGCAGCGGCGGACAGTCCTATGTGTAACGCACGACCCGGTATTCACGCAGCTTATCGAAGGCATTACGCTGGATGTTCCCAACGGTCATTGACAAACGCTACCACTTCACTTCTCTTAGGCTGAAGCAAAAGGCCGTATCAGGTTCAAGTGTTACCCGATCGAAATAGCGCCGTACGGATATTCGACGGTATCGCTGCCTTCCTTTTTTCCGGCAGCAGTGAGAATGGTAAGCGGCCCTACCCTGCCGATAAACATGAGGAAGACCAATATCAGTTTACCGGCAACACTGAACTGCGCCGTTATGCCGGTAGAGAGCCCAACCGTTGCAAAGGCGGAAACCGTTTCAAACGCCATGGGTAAAAACGGCAGCGATTCGGTTACCGTCAATACAAATATGGCAGCGGACACAATCGTCAAACCGAAACCGAGAATAAGAAAAGCTTTTTTTACCTGCTCATCGGGTATCGACATTTTTTTGATAACGACCGTCCGGTCGTTTTTTAGAAACGAACGGAAAAACGCGAAGACCACCGCAACAGTGTTCAGCTTAATACCGCCGGCCGTACTGCCCGATGCGCCGCCTGCGAACATTACAAAAATCATCATAAGCAGCGTCGCATTCGTCAGGGAAGCAAAGGACACCGTTGAGAAACCCGCCGTCCGCAGGGTAACCGCCTGAAAGAAAGCGCCGAGGTATTGTTCGCGAAGTGAAAAATCCTTCATCGCATGAGTATGCTCCAGCAGATAAAACGCCGCAAATGAGATAAAAAGGATGCCCGCAGTCATTATAAGCACGATCTGCGTATTCAACGGAAGGAAAAACGTTGTCTTTTTCTTTTTGAACGCATTACACGTTTCGGTTTTTATTTTACGCGCCGTATCGTACATAACCGCAAAACCGATACCGCCGAGGATAATCGTAAAGCTAATCGTTAAACTGATGATAGGATCGCCGATAAAGGATTCGAGATTATTGGAAAAGAGCGCAAAACCTGCGTTACAAAAAGCGGAGACCGCATGAAAAGCCGCAAAACCGAGCGTTTCGGCAGACATCCCCATAGTACGAGAAAATCCGAGGTATAAAAATCCGGCGCTGACAGCTTCAACTAAAAAGGTAGACCCAACAATGACGCGGAGCGCTTTAAACAATCCCGACATATCATCTTCGCTCACCATATACGAAAC
Source organism: Treponema sp. OMZ 906 (assembly GCF_024181185.1). Taxonomy (NCBI): domain Bacteria; kingdom Pseudomonadati; phylum Spirochaetota; class Spirochaetia; order Treponematales; family Treponemataceae; genus Treponema; species Treponema sp. OMZ 906. Next base: position 1,557,169 of record NZ_CP051196.1, read on the forward strand.
GGTCAGCTTTTCCGCAATAGACAGCTTGCGCCGAAACGCGAGCATACCGAAAAACGAGAACACCATAATACCAAGTCCGCCGATCTGAATAAGCAAAACGAGGATCACTTTTCCGACTGTTGTCAATTCCGTCGCGACATCGATAATACTCAAGCCGGTAACACAGACTGCAGAAGTTGCAGTAAATAGTGCAGTCAAAAAGTCAAGATGACCTGCGTCGGGAGTAGCTGCCGGAAGCATCAACAAAAAGGCACCGGTAATAATCACCATGAAGAATGAAATAAGCAAAGTTCCTGCAGGGTTCAACATTATCCGCTCCGTGCCGCCCGCACTGTCAGCCGTATTCTTGATGATTTTCCCAAATAGGAAAATGTTCTTGATCAGCGCAAACATAAGAATCAATTCCGGCGACGTAGGAATAAAACCGATTTTTATTTTAAAAAAGATAAAAACTGCACAAAAGAGAAGCGTACTTAAACACAGCGCAACATGTTTTTGAACATACTGCTGAAAATACTTTTCATGCCGCATCGGTAAAAACGTTTCCGCAATAATAAGAAGCAAAATGATTGCATCTATCGCATGAATAACAATAGTAGCGGCAAGAGAAGCATAAAACTGCTGCAAAAACAGCACTGCCAAACTGAGTATAAAGGCAACGCCCGAAAGATTTGTACGGAGTTTGATTACTATGGTATTCATATCAGTCCAATCCTTTTTCCTACTTCCTAAATGCTTTCACTTTTTCCGCAAAGTCCCGCAGCGCGGCAGAAACGCGCACGGTAACATCCGCCGTATCCATACCGCTCAAGAGCTCGATACCTTCATCGATATTGCTGACCGCCCATATCCTAAACCGCTTTTCGGCGATAGCATTGATGACGCGCTCCGGCAAAAAGAGATTGTTTTTATTGCCCTGAGGAATCATTACCCCTTGCGTGCCGGTAGACCTGAGAATCGCGCAGGTATCGAAAAAGCCGGTTATCTTTTCCGAAATACCGCCCACCGGCTGCACCATACCAAGCTGATTCAAACTGCCGGTTACTGCAATGTCCTGCCTAAGCGGGATGCCCCCGATTGCGGAAAGCAGCGTGAAGAGCTCGGCGCAGGAAGCGGAGTCTCCATCAATCATACCGTAGGATTGTTCAAAGCAGATTGCAGCGGAAATCGACAGCGGAAAATCAGGCGCGTATTTTTGCCGGAGAATCGAGCTGATGATGAGGTGCGCCTTATCGTAAATTTCACCAGAAAGCCCCGCCTCCCGCTCGATATTGATAATACCGGCGGTACCCGGCGATGCTTGGGCGGTAACGCTCACCGGTATGCCGAAGGTATGGAAGCCGCGCTCCTCTACGGCAAGCCCGTTGATTTTTCCCACTGCGGTGCCGGATGTGTCGATTAAAATTTCTTTGAGCTGCACCATCTCGGCGAATTTTTCTTCGGGTAAGGCTGCAAGGTAATGCCGCCGCTCGATTGTTTTGGTAATGATCTCATCGGTGATAAGCTCGCACGATTGCTGATTCGCCGTATAATTCGCCTCCGCAACAAAATCCGCAATCTTCGTAAACTGAGCGGAAATCAAATGTCGGCTCTCCGAAAGTTCAACCGCATAGGCAAGCAACTTCGCATACCCCGAATCGCTGAACGGCAGCGAATGGCGGTCTTTTACAAAGGTTTCGATGAGCGCCAAAACGGCAGCCAAGTTTTCATCCGTCAGCGGCATCACCGAATCGAATTCGGCACACACCTTGAACAGCTTATAAAAGTCGGGATCCTCCTGATAGAGAATCTCATAGGAATATTCGCCGCCGATGATGATAACCTTCAGCTGCGCGGGAATCGGTTCGGGCTTTAAAAGAGAAGGCGTATGCGTACCGGCAGGCGGCGCTTGCACGGCGATACGTCCCGACTGCAGCACCCGCTTTAAATACACCCACGAATCCTCTTCTTCCAAAAGGTCTTTCAGCCGCAGCACCAAAAAGCCGCCTAAGGCACGGTGCACCGCTCCTCCGCGCAGCCGTAAATGGCCGTTCAGCAGTCCGTCTTCTTCATCACCGTGTCCTTCGATTGTCCCGAAGAGATTGGAAAAATTCGGCTGGTTTTCGTCGATAACGTAGGATTTATCCTCCGTATTTTCGCAAATCAAATTGATTGCATACCGCCCGAAAAAAGCCTTCTTGTGCCGCGGAGACTTAAACGGCGCTGCATACATCACGGCACGGGCAATCAAATCCGCCTCGGTCTTTTTTAAAAAAGACGCAATCTTTTCATTGTGTTTTTTCTGCGTATCGGTTTCGGCAGGGTAGCCATTCAACAGCGCACGAGGCTGCTCAAGCTCCGCCGCGACAATCGGTTTGAGTAAATCGATGTAGAGCTGCTTGAGCTTTTCTTCCGCCTCCGTTCGGTTTTTCCGTAGCAGGGCAAAAAGATCAGCCAGCTCATCGAGCGAGCGGTAATATGTTTCACGCAAATCGTTGAGCGCTTGTTCGGAAAACTTCTTCCGCGCTACCAGCAGCTGCAGCTCCCCGAACGGAACCTCTTTTCCTTTAATAAGCGGAATCAAATCGACGGATTGATTGGAATCGTCTTTCAGCTGCAAGAGCTTAAATCCCCGCGACAGCATCGTTACTTCAAAATTCGCAAGCAGAGAATTTTCGTCGCTGTCGACCGCCGACATAATCTTCTTTTGAGCAGACAAAAAATTCTCCGACTTTTCAATCTGCAGCGCCTGTTTATAGAGAGCTTCAACCGCATTTTTGAGACTGTGCTGAAACTTCTTGCCCTCCCCCGCCGGAAAAAACAGCGCGATCGGTTCCGCCGGATGCCGGTAGTTATGCGCATACGCAATATCTTGCAAGGCGGCGGTATTTGGTTTATAGTCCTTGAGCAGCGAAGAGAGAACCGTCCGGCGGCCTGTTCCCGGCGCTCCCATAATAAAAATGTTGTAGCCGTCGTCCCGAATACTTAAACCGAGTTCCAATGCGGACACCGCGCGGAGCTGCCCGACAATCGGCTTATGCGGCGCCTTTGTTTTTAATGCGGCGATTTTCGATTCCGGTATATTGAATTGAATTTCTGAAAGCGGAAGCTCCTGTGCCGAAGCCTGCTGCGGGATGTTTGACGTTGATGATGTATTCAATAGCTTCACTCTCCTCAATGATTATGAGATACAAAAGGAAAAAATATGACCGATCTGTTACTAAGCGAGCTTGTCGTTCTGCTCCTCTTACTGCCGGTATTACTGCGCCCGTTTTCAAAAAGCTTAAAAAAAGGCCGCGCGATTCCTATTCTACCTTTTCTGAGCCTCTTTGTCTGTATCTGTATTATCATCGGACAGGGAATTGTCCTCTATCTTTTTATTCTCGTTCTCTTTGTTCTGATTGTCTGCCTTTCGGAAATAATACGGCTGATTGCGTTTTTCCAAGGGATGCTGAACGATTTTTACGGTATCGCATCGATGATGCTGCGCATTGTGTTATTGTGCCTTTTTTGCGGAGTAGCATATTGCGCATTCAGATTTGCGCCGGAAGCAAGTATCAGAACCGAATATCCGCTGACCGTCCGTTCGATCGAATTAACCGATAAAACAAACGCCGGTACCGATAAAGGTAGAGCCGAACAAACCGACGTTTCAACCTTACCTGATTCTTCCTCTCCGAGTAATCTATCCGCTTCGCGGAATCCTATCGAAGGATTGTTGATTGAGCGGCAGGGCGGCGCCGATAAAAGAGCGCTGGTGATTATTGCCGAAGCCTTTCCCTACGCCGAACGACCGGAAACGCTCGCCTCTCTTCTGGCGGATCAAGGCTATACCGTTGCGGAAATCACGAGACTCAAACCGCGCGGTATTATTCCGCGCATCGAACTCTACCGCAAGCTGCTGCACCTCGTCGGGAAAAAAGAGCAACGGTATTTAATAAAAGAAGAGGACCCGCAGACGGCTGCATTTTTTGCCGACTTTCTCGAACAAACGGTTGCACGTTACGGACGAAATAAACGGATATTTTTATATGCGGAAGGAATCTATACCGATTTAGCCGCGCACTTTTGTACGGAAAATCCGGGCGTATTTACCGGTGTGTTTTTCAGCCTTTCCGAAGAAGAGCCGCTGCCGTCCGCCCCCGACGGATGGATACGGACCATGCGGGAACACAATCCGGAACTTCTGCCTGAGGACAATACCTTGACCGAACAGGTACAGCCGGAGCGGCCGCTGCCGTTCTGTTGTTACATCCGCCCCTACTCCGAACTCGCAGGCTTCGGACAATTGCGCGCAGAGGATGCCCTCGCAGCGGAACTCTTAGGCAGCGGCCGCAGTATCGGCAGGCAGGACAAAGCCGCAGCAGCCGCGGCATTTAACCGGTATGCACTACTGTTTTGAACTGCTGACCCCTGAGACTATCTATGACGCGGCTGCATTCGTGCGGCAGCACGAATACCGCTGCATCGATCTTGCAGAGCAGCTGCGGCTTTGCTTGTACCCCGACTATGCTCCGCGGTATAAGAAGGCGGCGGCTGTCTATGCCTGCCCGCAACGGCATACTTGTCCGCAACCGCAAAAAATCTGCTGCGGGGTCTTACTGTTCAGCATGTATGGACTTTTGTTCCACTGTATCGATACGGACATCCCTGAGGAAGCGGTCTTAGCTTTCGGCAGATTTTTTTTAAGTGAAGACTTGCCATATACGGAACTCCACGCCGTTGCGGGCATCCGCGAACATACGCTTCTCTTTGAGCGGGTTATGTCCGAAGCAGCACATATCCGGCTCGACGCCGCCGTAGATTACTACCTGATGCAGTGTGCCAAACCCTGTACGGATATATTCTTTCAAACAGCACAGGCCACGCTGAATACAACGCTGTCCATTGAACGCGCAACGGAGAATGATCTTACAGAACTCTTCCCGCTCCAGCTCGATTATGAAAATACCGAGGTTGCCTACGAAGGCCGCCCGATAAACCCCGCCGTCTGTAAACTGTCGCTGTGTGCCCGCCTTACAACCGAATACATCTACAAGGTCTCGGCAGACGGACACATCGTCGCAAAGGCCGGAACCAATGCGCAGGGCTTTCACTGGTTCCAAATCGGCGGCGTCTACACCCTGCCCGCATACCGGAACAAGGGATTAGCCGCAGCCGCCGTTGCGCATCTTATCAATACCCACAGTGCAGAAGCGCACGGCTTCGCACTCTTCGTAAAAACCGCCAACACAGCCGCCCTCCGCGTATACGAAAAGCTCGGCTTTGAGCAGTGCGGGCTGTTCAGAATGAGTTACTGGAAGGCGGAGAAAGATCCATTCTATTCTCCTGAAAACAGCGCAGTGCTTGATAAGAGAATCGCAGATATAAGAACAGGAAAGAATGTCTCCGGACATGAGCTTATCGGGGAGTGATAGGGAGTCAAATTGCTCAATGCGGTTTCCATTACGGTGATAGGTAAATAAAAATGGAGCTATTGGTAAATGACAAAGCTGCAGAAAAAAATATCGCCCCTACACTGCAGCTTTGATAAAAAGTGATTTTCAAAGTTATCATCGCTACTGTTTATCTTTTCAATTTTGCGCTAATTCTGTCTAAGTCTTCTTGAATTCCGCTACATCTTCTTTCATTTGCTTTCTGATACCACTGTTGCGCCTCATAATAATCTTTTGTCAATCCGCCTTTTCCGTATTCATAAAAGATGCCGACATTGCGCATACCGTGAGCACTACCATTATCAGCCGCCATACGGTACCATTCCAGCGCTCTTTGTTCATCTTTGCGGATCCCGCCTTCCCCATATTCATAATACGTACCGATATTCGACATAGCCAAAGCATTACCGCTATCAGCAGCCTTACGAAACCAGTCCAATGCGGTTTTCTTATCTTTATGCAGCCCACCTTCTCCATTCGAATAGCATACACCTATATTATTTATCGCCCATGTATCGCCATTATCAGCTGCAATGTAATACCAATGCAATGCCATTTCATCATTCACAGAGACACCTATTCCATTAGAATAACAAAACCCGACTGTATTTTGAGCATAGGAAAGCCCAGCTTCTGCAGCTTTTTCATACCAGTTAAAAGCTGTTTCATCACCTTGTACAACTCCTCCATCTTGTACAATTCCTCCTTTTCCATACCGATAGTAAAAGCCGAAAATGTACTGAGCTTTTTTGTTGCCTTTTTCCGCTGCTTGCTGCAAGCGACTCAATGCGGTCATATCATCCTCCGCATGTACCGCTTTCCTAAACCAGTTGAAGGCTTCTTCTTCATTTTCTCCGGTACCGTCTTGTCTAAGATAACAAAGCCCAAGCGAATATTGTGCTTCGGTAAGTCCACCCTCAGCTGCTAATTTATAATAAAAAAAAGCTTGCCGCCTATCTTCTAACGTTTTATCTTTTTTCGTAAATAGTGCATCAGCTTGCTCATATAGTTTTTGTATACTTTGCTTTGCACATACAAAATGGCCTACATAATAACCGCCGACGAAAGCTACTGCAATAAGTATGATACAAAGCACTGTTGTTTGTAATGTAAATTTCCGCATACTCTATTCCTTATTTGTCGTCATTGAATCCGCCGGTATAGCCGGTATCTCTTATTTTTTTACGGTCTTTCAAAGGAATTTGAGGGCAATTACTGAAACAGTCGGCATAGTCGCTATATTCTTTATTTCCATATTTAATTTGCTTTTCCGGTAAGGTTACACTTGTAAGGTTGGGAGACTTGCTAAATGCTCTCCTGCCAATAAACTCAATACCATCAGATATGATGAGTGTTTCAAGTTTTGTATCGCTCCAAGTTCCTCCTGAAAAAGCTCCTGCTTCAATTCGTTTTACTGATACCGGTATGGTAAGCATCTTGATCGCTGTTTCAGAAAAAGCATAAGCACCAATAGTCTCGATACCGTCGGATAAAGCCAGCGATTCCAGTTGTTTACACTCCTTGAAAGCACATTGCCCGATCCGTTTTACGGACGGCGGTATTACCAGTTTTTTGATAGCAGTGCCCCTAAAAGCATATGATTCTATCTCTTCAATACCGTCTGACAACGTAAGGGTTTCAAGATTTTTGCAGTTTGCAAAGGAGCTCTCGCCGATTTTCTTTACCGATGAGGGAATCGTCAATGTTCTAATAGCAGTATTTTCAAATGCCTTTGAATCGATACTTTCAATACCATCAGATAAGTTCAATGTTTCAATATTGTTACATTCGGAAAATACAGATCCTGCAATCTCCTTTAATGATGATGGGAGCGTAACTATTTTAAGATTCCTACATCTTGAAAAAGCATAGTCCTCAATTTTTTGTACAGTATTTGGTAAATATATATCCGATATCGCTAGATTTTCAAATGCCCATCTTCCAATAATTTCAACATCTGCGGGTAATTGTATTGTAGTTATATTATAACAGTCATACAGCATATATGCCGGTATTTCTTTTAAATGCTTGGGAAATATTACTTTTTTCAAAGACCTCATCTCCTTAAAAACTGCTTCATTTTCATCGTGATAATAGCCTACGCCTAGTCCAGGATTTGAAATCTTCGTAATGGAATCGGGAAAGATAATTGAGGTAATACTTACATATCCACCATCAAAAGTGCCATTACATTCTACAACCGGATACCCTTCAATTTCTGCAGGAATAATAACATCGCCACCTTTACCGCGATAACCGGTAATAACAACGCCGTCTTCCGTCTCATTCAAGTCATATTCAAAGTCACTCGCAGGACTTTCTTTTACGATTGTATTCTTTTCTGCTGCAAAAATACTACCGACAATCAGCAGCAACCCAAAAATAAGCATCATTGTTTTTTTCATTGTGAACTCCTTTATCATAACACTATCGCTCCTATCTTCCCTTTACCGTACGATATGCTTTGTACAATGCATACGGTATCATGTCTATTTCAGCACTTTGATTGGGTGTCCGTAAAATATCATCTGCGCGTGAAGTTATTTCGCCGTTTAAAGAAAAGCTATCCAATCGAAACATTATCTCGCCGGCAAAATTGGTAACAAAAAATTGCATTACTATCGGTTGCCCTTGCATAGTCCCAGTATAGGTAACATATACCAGCCCACTTTCAGTATTGGGTGTATATTCCCATTTAGAATGTGTACAGAGCGTATCCATCATCTCGCCGATGGTAACATTTTCTTGCACCTCTTCAAAATATCCGTTCTTTACCGTATCGATAATGGTGTTGTAAATTTTTCTCTTGCCACACGAATATAAACCGGCGATGATTGCAATTATAATGATAACAACAATCAATATTTTTTTTAGCATTTTCATTTCTCCTTTTATTGGTAATTGCAATAATTCAGATAGGTCAACTAAACAATATCATAACACTCAGGAAGCTCTAAAAAATTAAGTTCGTTAGAGCTTCCCGTTAAGCGTTCTAAGTATTCAACAGTTTTTGTTTCTGCGTTTCAAATTCTTCTTTTGAAAGAAAGCCTTTTTCGACGAGTGCACTAAGCCGTTCAAGCTGCGAAGCAATATCCAGCTGCTGTGGAGCGCTTTGTACAGGAGCCTGAGCAGCGGATGTCTTTCGTTTTAAATTTTCTATTGCTACATTAACCGTATCAACAAAAGGTTTGACAAACTCTTTGGTACAGTTGTCAATGACCATTTTTGCACCGCCGTGCCAAATTTCAATTGAACCTAAAATCAATCCTGTTTTATATGATATGGAATTAATTTTATCCAAATCCATTTCTACCTGCTGCATACCGAAGAACATCCCTTTATCAAGTAAAATAATCCTTTCTTCCGTGCATACGATGAGCCATGTTGTTCCATTCATTAAACCGGATGTTAAATAGAGGACATGCTCAGTATCTTTCATTATTTCCGGTAAGCATTGAACTTCTTTTTTTGTTCCGAATAGGTCAACTGCTCCTAACGCTTGAATTTCCGCTTGTATTGCTTCCAATGATTTCATTTGCTACTCCTTTTAGTGCTTATAGGAAATTGTTTTATTAGTTCACAACAAATATCATCATCTGTCTTTTTTGATGCAGGGTGTTCCCTGCATGATTTATCAAATACCGCAGATGTTACTTCTAGAAAACAATCATCGGACGATGATAATGTCCCATCCTGTATTTTTTTCATTGCTTGAATCGTACTACCTATATTTTTCTGACGATTTTCTTCGCCGTCATAGAGATAATCATTTCCTTTATCATCTTGCATAACCATTTTCTTTTGGACACCTTGCTTTATTAGATACGCTAATGATTCGGAGAGAGCTTCTAAAATAAACTGCTTGGTAAATACCATTTTAAATACTCCTTTAATTTTCTAAGTAATAAATATTAATATTATTGTTTAATAAAGATCATATATACATTATCAGTATCAGGTAAAGGATCATTTGTAATATATCCTGTTGTATTTAAAAGCTGTTTTTTTAATTTAGGGACAAAATTTTCATTAATTTCTTTAAGTGTTAGTACTTCTTCAGAGTCATTACTGCTAGTAGACAACTCATAGATATACGGTGTATCTGATTCCGGATCAACGCTATTACCGGATATTCGCTTAAATGTGTACTGTCCTGTTTGAGATATAGAACCTTTTATGTGCACGATACAAGATCCGTCCTTATTAAAAGTCCAACTGCCTATTTTTCTAACTTCAATTCCACCACCAATTTTTATATAGCCGTACACATCATAAACGCCGACAAATCGTCCCGCTGCTGTTTGTCCACAGGCAGTAATAAAACAAACAAGCACAGCAGAGATCAAAATTAAAAATTGCTTCATTGAATTTTTCCTCCAAAATATACTTTCTCCGAAGCAAATAGAACGCATCATTCGCATATTGCCGTCTATTCCGCTTCACTCATTCACCTTTCCGAATAACATTCGTTTTGTGAACTTCTCTTCCATTATACCCCCCCCCCCCTATTGGTTTGTCAAGCACTATTTTTAAAATTTTTGTATTTCCATCCGTTTAAACCAATATTTATCTGAAAAAACTTGGAAGAGAAAGACGTATACCTTTTGAAGTGAAAGCTGATCCATTCTATTCTCCTAAAAACAGCGCAGTACTTGATAAGAGAATCGCAGATATAAGAACAGGAAAGAATGTCTCTGGACATGAACTTATCGGGGAGTGATAGTGCGTAAAACCGATCTATTCGTCTTTATGATTGAGGATGAGGTCTTCGAAATACTGAGCGCTCAAATGTATAGCGACTTGATTGTAAGATATAAAAATATTTGGCGAAAAAAGATACTCTGTATATACTGAACATATATGGACATTCCAGATAATACATATAGTAAGTTACGGGACTGTATATGTATTCTACTGGAAAAAGCGAACATTCATTATATGACCTTCCCTTTATATGAAGAATTACAGCCATAGCCCCCTACTTACTGAACCGGAAGGTGATTGCCTACTGCTCCAATAAGATGCTTACGATCAAGAAACAGCAGCTATTTTTAATACATTATCCATGAATGTTCTACCACGTAAACGTCCCTTTCAGCCACACAGCGCTTATCTTGTGTAAGGCTGCAAAATCTCCCTTACCGTCATAGCCTTTGGTGTACACATCCCCGCCGAGTGCAAAATTGATATTATCGGTGATTGCATAGCTAACCGAATAGGTACTGAACGTACTACCGTAGTTTACGTCGATGACGCCGCTTGCCGAAAGCTTCAGTGTTTCGCGCAAAAATGTTTTGCTTACATTGAGGCTGACAAAGCCCTTGTGCATCGGCCGCTCTATATCGTTTTTATGATTGAGGATGAGATCTTCAAAATATTGAGCGCTCAGCGTCCACGAACTCTTGATCCAGTCAATGCCGGCAAGCATCAGCAGCTGGTGTTTTTGGGGAGAATTAAACTCAAGCGGTACATCATCAGGTGTCTGCCTTTTCAAATCGTCAATAGATTTATCTGTAAGTAAATTCTTAGGCTCAAAGTACCGTTTTCCTACCCACGCGGTTTCCAGCCGGATTGTTACATCTCCTACCGGGATTGCTGCGTCAATGCCCGCCATTCCGATACGGTAATACTCTTCATTTAAGTTGGTATGCAGCTCTTTCGGTATGTACGGATTTAAAAGTATATTGTGTGGAGCGGCAGGATTAAAAAGCCCTTTTTTCGCATACCCGCTTTTTGCATAGCGCGGCGTTTTATCCCAGCCGTAGAAGCCTGAAACGGAAAAATCGATGCCGGGCAAAAAGAAGGAGAAACGGGCGGCGGCTTCCGTGTCGGTAAACATCTTTGGTTTTGCGCTTTCCGTTTTTGTATAATGAACAGGGACTGTTCCGAACGGCGTACTAAAAGTATCCGGCGTGTCGATGTAGTACAGCCCGTCTTTGGCGCCCTCTTCAAAGCCGAAGCGCGGCAGCTTGTTCGGCGTAAAAAACGGCACGGCGACCGCTTCAAACGTAAAAAGGTCGTGGAAAAAACGCAGGCGGATACTATCGGACGGGAGTCGCGCTTCATCGCCGCTAAAGGCGATAAACTCCGAGCTGTCCCGCGCGCTTAACACATCGGTGAGCTTAAACCCGTCCGCCTGTCCCCACACAATGACCTGCCTCCCCACACTGATATCCCATATCTCACCCGAATAGCGGTAATAGGCTTCGTTCAGCCGAAAACCCGTGCGTGCGGGGTTGCGGTAATTGTATTCAGCTGCGGCGGACATAACCGCGTAAGAAGAACCGGCAGAGACCTCACCGTTTATCCGGGCAATCGAACGGGATGCTCCGTATTCGAGATTTTTTTTAGCATCATTCCAACGAAGACCGTGCAGTGTTTCAATTTTGCCGCTTACTGTAAAGACAGGTTTTGCAGTGTCATCTTCCAAATCGAAGGAAGAGTCCTCCTCATCATCATCATCGGCGGCGGGCAGTTCGACATCGGCTGCTTGAGCTGTTTCTACCTTTCCGTCTACGCCCGCAGCATCCTGCGCACTACAGGGAAGCGTCAATACAAAAAACAGTAAACAAATAATAGCCCTTGACAAAAATAATTGTCCATACTTCTGTATTGTTTTCATATTGTCTCCTTACTCCCTACTTTTCGATAGCTGTATCCTATCAATTTACCGGTTGTCCGTATTCCCGCTTCATAGCTTCCGCAGAAATAACCCACTGTTTACCATATTTGCAGGCATCGATTCCGTTGACAAGCTTACCATAAGCAATCGCCTTTCTCAGTGTACTTTCATGTAAGCCCCAAAGCAACGTTGCATCGCTCATTGCAATCAATCCGTCGAACGGAGTTTTTACTGTTTTTCCATTCTCATATAATTCGTCACACGATAAATCAAGCTCATCATTCCAAACAATACCGTAACCGCCTGTATCAACCTCTACATCGTCAAATAATTCCGGTTCATTCTCCAATCGTTTAAAAGCTGCCCATTTAGTAAAAAGTGGTTTGACATCATATATCTTTGTTAGGCCTTCCGAAAACTGAATATGTAAGCGATAATCAGGCAAAGTATGAACTGCTCTAATCTTATGAAACATACAGCGTCTCCTTATTCAAGCGGAGGAAGCGATTTAAATTCCTGTGTTTCCCACATATGTAAAAGATCTTTTCGATGAATGCCGACCCATTCCCGTACCATCGATAATGCTTTCGGAGGTAAATGCCCTTCTAATATTTCTCCGTTTTGTATATCGATAGCAGCCATATCGTCCCCATATAATGCATGAATATGCGGCGGATTATGTTCTGATTGCTGAAAGTACATTCGGATAATAATTCCATAAAACCTTGATAATACAGGCATATCTAATACCTCCTACTTTTAGTATTTACACTATATTCACGGTATCGTGATATTGTCAATGGGTTTATCAATCCTATCAATTTACCGGTTGTCCGTATTCCCGCTTCTCAGTGTACTTTCATGTAAGCCTTAGAAAGAAAACAAAAATTGTATGAGCATTACAATACCTGTTTGAACTAAAGAAAAAAGCGGAACCGTTATAAACGGCCACAATAAAAAATGTTCCGGTATTCCGATAACCTTCATCCAATTTTTTGTTTGATAGATTGGGTGAGCTTCCGTTCCCGGAATGACAATTAGCTTCGTCCACTTTTGGAATAAAAGACAATCCAACAAGAAAAAATCGCCGAAATTCACAATAATTCAATGAATATATGCGGTACAAAATATTGTCTTAAACGTATGAATTCCGCCATGCAATGCACTTATTACTCCGTAAAGCCAACAACCTCCCATTACAATAACCGTAAATATTTTATTTACCCGTTTTTCTTTCTTATTCATTGGCTCAGGAACAGCTTTTTGAATCCCCTTAGGATATGAATCCATCAAATATCTCGGGTTTGCTATTACAAGAGCCGCCGCCGAACCGTTAAATATGGCTGCCATCGCTATACCATCCAATACTGCCCTGATTATATCCATTGACAACCTCTTTTTGAAAAAACCTGTCCAGAAGTGTACATCCGTGTACATTTTTGGGCTGCAAGTTTGCAAGCAAACTTGTTACTGCATGGAACCACGGACATCCGTGTCCGTTCTTAAACGTCAAGGACTTGTTTCAGAAGCGGCACGGATGCCGCTGGTTCTATCAGAAGCGATGTTTCGGCGGTACCGAAACTCGCTGCCAAAAGCGTACAAGGATGTACGCTTTTGGCAATGCGACGCAGTAGATGCGCCGTATATTTCAAAAGAATCCTTTTTCGCCCTCTCTCCGCTAGCCTTTTGAAATAGGCGGTGCAGATGCTAGGAGCGTACAAAAAACACCCGCAGGCGTACTTTTTGTACGTCGAGGACTGTTTTTTGTTAAGCGACAACGCAGATGCCCCGCATATTTCAAAAGGATTACCTGATTTTGCCTTCCTCCAACGAATTCACCCTAAAATACGAGTCCGAAATGTTTTTATTGAACTCGTGCTTAAGCGTTTCGATAACGGTTGTGTGTTTTTTTTGCAGGTTGTTCATCTCCATTTTGCCCGCAGTCCAAAAGCCGTCTTTTTTCTCGATGCCGCTTACCGTAAGCACTTTCAGTAGCGCTCCCTGCTCATCGTAAAATTCCGCCTTTACCTGCACCAGCGATTCCTTATCAATCCAGGAAACATACTTTGAGTACATCGATTTTTTCACCGGAACCGATTCAATTTTCCAGCAGTTTTTCCCGTCCACCGTTTCTTCCGCAAGCAGCGTGTACGTGTAGTCGTCGATTTTGTGTCCGCTTATATCATCGTAGGTAAAATCGGTGCCCATAAAATAGTCCTGACTTGAAGAACCGGAAATACGCTTCGCCTTTTTGAGTGCAGGCATATAGAGCCAGCGGTCATCGCTTTTTGCCGCGTCATCATACGAGAAAGAAAGATATCCGACGCCCTTTACATCAGCGGGCAGCGTAAACATCATCACCGTTTTTTTCTCGCTGCCGTAATCCTTCGAATATGCCGTAACTTGGCGCACCCGCTTTTTACCGCCGGAATTGATCAGCGTCATCCGCATCGTAAATGAATCGGTTGCAGCTTTTTCGCGCTTATCAACCTTTTGCATAATCTCTTTCCCCGTCAGCTCTTGTGCAAAGACAAGGCTTACGGCCATCGCTGCAAACACAATCAGCGCAATTACGTGTTTTATAATTTTCATACATTCTCCTCTTTTAATTGGTAATTTGTAATGCGTAATTGGTAATTACTGCTGCACGTAAATCGCTTTAATTACCAATTACCAATTATCGCATTACCCATTATTTTTCCTCTTTCCCAAACGGTTTGCTTATGTAAATCAGTACCGGTGTCATCAAATAGTCGGCGGCGAGAGCGGACATGAGACCGACAGCGGCCAATACACCGAGACGTAAAATTGCTGCAATATTACACGTAAGATATACTAAAAATGTGGCAGACAAAATGATCGTGGTCATTGCAAGCGTTTTTCCGATGGAATAGAACGTCCCGAAAATAGCGCGGTCATACGATTTTTCTTTTTCAAAAAGATACTTTGCGTGGTTGGTGAAGTGAATAGTGTCATCAACGGCAATCCCGAGGATCATCGGCATAATCGCCATCGTCATAAGGTCGAGCGAAATACCGAGATAGCCCATAATCGCACCGATGACAAGAACGGGAAAGATATTTGGGATAAGCCCGATGAGTCCCATTTTCACACTGCCGAATACGAGCATCATCAAAATTGCAATCGCAACAAGCGAAGTAAAAAAAGAATACAATTCGCCGAATACGATTTTGTTGTTCAATTCCGCAAATTGTACGGCAGCTCCGATTAAATGACAGTCCGCCTGCGGAAACAGTTCCGCACATGTTTGTTCGATAGTTTTCAGATTTGCTGCAAGCTCGTTCGCATCATACGAGGCAACATCAATCGACATACGAAGCGTACGGAACTCTTCGTCAACCCAACGCGATGTTTGCCCGCCTGAAATTTCGTACAAGAACAAGAGCTGTGCAAGTAAGTCTTCGTCATCGGGGATTGTGTAAAAGGCAGGATCGTCGGAGTGCATCGTTTGATTCATCTCTTTGACAATATCCAAAATCGAGAATATCTTCGGCACACCGTTATTCATTTTTGTTAATCTGAACGTCCCGATGAGTGTGCTCAGTTTATCGAGTTTTTTAAGCACATCGGGATTTTTGACTGCATCATCTTCATCAAAGGTGAGCATAATATTGTAACTAAAATAGGAACCGAGCTGCGACTGCGTAATTTCATAGATGCGCCTGATATACGGAATGCGCAAACCCATAAATTTAAAATTGTCCATGTTGACATCGATTTTGAACAACGCCGGAATACAAGCTGCAGTGATGAGCGTAAATGCAGTGATGATTGCTTTGCGTCTTTTGATAACAGTACGCCCGAAGCGTTCAAACCGTGCATCCAATTTTTGGGCACGTGCAGCTTTTGCATTGTGGGTATTTGCCGAATCTTTACCGGCCTCAATATCTTTTCCGAAGCTCATCAGAATGGGAATGAGAACGCTGACATAGACATACACGGCAAATACCATCGCGGCGCTTGCTGCCCCCATCCAGCGCATCGGCTTAAGGTCAGTCGTTAAAAACGACAGCACCGAAACAACGGTAGTAACGACAGTAAAAAAGAGCGGCCAGCCGGTATTTTCAATCGAAGCGATAACAGCCTCTTTTCGTTTGCCGAGTTCATAAAAGCTTGTTTTAAATGAATTGACGAGGTGAATCGAGTAACCGACCGAAAGCGCCATCGCAAGCACAATCGGAACCGACATCATCTCCGACTTTCCCGAAATATGCAAAAAGCCCATAAAGCCGAGCACCGTAGTAATACCGAAGAAGGTTGCGAATAGCGGTACGATCGTTCCACGCAGCGAGCGGGTAAATATGATGAGCAAGATAATCATACAGAGAAAACTCAAGCCCACGCTTTTTGTGGTCTCGTGTCCCATCACTACTTTTTCTTCCGTTTCGGTATAGGGAAGCCCCGCAGGTTTTATTGTGTACGCAGCGCTGTGATATTTAGGGTCGGTTACAATATCGATTGCAGCTTCTCCGATAACGTACATCGGCGCCTTGGTCGAAGTTTTACTCCACACTTCTTCAGGCGGCGTTGCTTTAAGCGACAGCACCAGCCACGTTTCCGTTGCATCCTGCGTTACAAGCTTATTGACAATCGACTTGCGCGACAGGATAAAGTCTTTGGCTTTTTTTAATGCTTCGGGATTGTCGGGAATGCCGTCTGTAAACGGATTGGTAATTTCTATGCCTTCGTCCGTACCAACGGTAATATCCGTATCGGTAATCGAAGTGATGGAATCCGCATACGGTACTTTTTCCAAAAGATCGGTGCCGATATCTTTAATCGCTTGGAGCACCTCCGGCTTAAATACATCATCTGATTCAAAGAGCAGCACAATCGAATCGTTACTGCCGAACAGCTCCTTAAACCGTGCATCATTCTTTTTTGTGCTTTCTTTTACGGTTAAAAACTCGTCTTCATCCGCCGAGCCTACCTTAAAGCTTTTTACGCCTATAAGCCCCGCAACCGTTACTGCTGCAAGCAAAGCTAAACAAAGCCAGCGGTATTTTAATTGAAACTCTGCGATCTTCTTAAAGAATAGATGCATCCCTTCAAGTTTCATAGTATGAACCTCTTATAAATGACCTGCAACACCAGTTCCGTTGTTTTGCAGATACCATGATGAAAAAAAACAGTAAACATTGTTTACTGTTTTAGTATAAAATTTCCATAAGAATTGTCAATAGGTGCGATTGTCGATTCACTTCATCTGCGAACACTCCGGCATAAACTGTGAAAGCGCCGTTTCCTTACCTTTTAAGCACCTTATACATAACGATACCGACGGCAAGTAAGATCAGACCGGCGATATCTAATCCCCGCAGTGTCCAAACGGGAATAACGGCTGCCGGAAGATACAGCCCTCCAAGCAGCAGAAAAATACTGATGATAATAAAGATAAGTCCGCATATTTTTGATCCGTTTCCGCTCATTCTTACGCTCCTTCTTGCCACGATGTAGCGTCATTATGGGCTTGCGTCATGCGGTAATAAAGCCCGTGCTGTTTGATCAGTTCATCATGGGTACCTTGCTCTTTGAGTTCTCCGCCATCAATGACAAAAATACGGTCTGCTTCGCGGACGGTTTCCAGCCGGTGAGCAATAACCAGTGTGGTTTTTCCGCGGCATAATTCACTCAAGGCTTTCTGTATTGCCTGCTCGTTATCGGCATCGATACTCGCGGTCGCTTCATCCAAGATGATGAGCGGCGCATCTTTGAGAATACTCCGTGCAATCGAAATACGCTGGGCTTCTCCGCCCGAAAGAGAGGCGCCGCCTTCACCGATAACGGTATCGAATCCGTACGGAAGCCGCATGATAAAATCATAACACTGCGCTTTTTTTGCCGCTTCGATCACCGCTTCTCTATCCGCATGAGGACGTCCCATCGCGATATTGTTTGCTATTGTGTCCTCAAACAGATAGACCCGCTGAAACACCATACTGATATGATCCATTAACACCGTCAGCGGAAGCTCTTTGATGTTTTTTCCCCGTAAGAGAATTTCGCCCTTCGATATATCCCAGAACCGCGCCAGTATATTCATAATCGTGCTTTTCCCGCCACCGGACTGTCCGACAAAGGCCGCCATCTGCCCTTGCTCGATACTGAACGACAGGTTATGCAGCACTTCTTTATCCCCGTAGTCAAACGACACATTTTTGAATGTTATTTCCGTATCGGCTGTTTGCGGCAAAGACTCGGTTCCCGTATCCTCAAGCTCCCGTTCGTTAAATACTTCGTTCACACGATTCAGCGCAGCTTGCATGATCGCCAGTATACCGGTTTTTTGATAGAGCTGTTTAAGCGGCGTAAAAAGATTGAAGGCAAACAGCATACAGCCGACAAATACGGTGCTTGACAGGGCTCCGTGTTGAAACAACCAAATGTTTAAAGCAAGTATTGCGGTCATACCGAGACTGTAAATGATCAGCAGTGTCCGCTCCTTGGGGGAATATTCTTCTTCAAAAGACAAGCTCGCCTCTTTCATGCGCTTAAAGCTGGTTCTGATATCTTCCGCACCCGCTCCGGTGAGGTTATAGCTTTTAATTACGCCGAGCCCTTCCGTGTATTCCAACACGGCGCCGGTCAATGCTTCGATGCTTTGTTGGCGCAGCTTTGAATTACGGGCGGAAAGCCGGATCATCGACTGCGCGAAAAGAATTGCCGTAAGCTCCGTCGCAATGGCAACAGCTCCGAACAGCGGATGCAGCGCAAAGAGAAACCCCGTCAAAATAATCTGCGCTGCGATGCTGCTTGTAACCTCCGAAACAGCCGCCATCGCCTGCTCCTCGATAAAGACCATATCGGCCGACAACACCGAACTGATTTTTCCGATATTCCCTGCGGTAAAGTATCCCATCGGCAGCCGGCGCAGATGCTGCCCAAGCTCAAGCCGCTTTTCCGCAAAGACCTTATATCCCGCTCCCGCTTGCAGCCGGTCTGCGATATTTTGACAGATTGCCTGAATAGCCAGCAAAAGCAGCATGACCGCTGCCGCATAGATTGCCGTTTTAATGTCGGCTTCACCTTTGATAAGCATGTCGATAACTTTTACGGCAACCATCAGCGGAGCATTTGCCGCGATCGCTTTTAAAAAAGTAAACAGATATGCCAATCGGATTTTCCGAGCGTACGTGCCGGTAAATACGAGTAACTGATGAACCATCGCAATCATAGAGAGCTTCCTAAAATTCGACAGCCGAACAAAATATCAATTTTTGAGGCGGGCGAATTAGTGCGCGAAAAGCGCACATGTTGATAATCGAGTTTGCGCTGCAAACTCGCAGTGTTTTTAAGCCGCGCTATTTCAGCGGCTTAAAATAAACATTCCTTCTTCGGCTCCGCATCGGTGCCCCAACGTTTTATAATTTTATAACACAAAGCTCGGACAATTACTATTGGCACCTCTAAAAACTCGGTTAGATTTTTAGAGGTGCCCGTCGAGTTTTTAATAAGTCTATAAATATAAATGACTTATTAAAAACATCGCAAATTAAATCTAAGGAAAACCTCTAAAAGCTGAAGTTTTTAGAGGTTCTCTATTCTTTCAGTATATCCATCAAGCCGGTATTTATAAACAGATTGTCTTTTCCAACCTTTATACAGGTAAGAACACCGATAGCTTCCAGTTGATGCAGGTAACGGGAGGCAGCTTTCCGTTCTACCCCCAGCGCTTTTACAATGAACTCAGTTTTGCAATAGGGATTTTCAAAAAGGGTTTCTACCAGTTCTTTGGAATAAATTTTCGGAGCTTCCGATTTTACTTTTTCGATTGTGCTATCTAAAAGTTCTTTTATCGCTTTTACCTTCTCAATTGTTTCTACGGCAGTTTCTTCTATTCCTTTAAGGATAAAAACAATCCACTTTTCCCACGCTTCTTCCGTACGGACTTTTTGCAAGAGTTCGTAGTATTGTTCTTTATTTTTGATGATATATGAACTTAAATAGAGAATTGGGAGATCAAGATGATGCTTTAAAATCAAATAAAGGATATTTACAATTCTTCCGGTTCGTCCATTCCCATCATAAAAAGGATGGATGCTTTCAAACTGATGGTGAAGTATTGCAAGTTTTGTCAGAGAATCATCATCGTTGTTTAAATACTCAGTAAAGTTTTTTAAGAGTCCGTCAATTTCTTCTTTTGTCTGCGGCGGAATATAGACAACTTCATTCGTACGGTCATTCATCAGCTTTGTGCCGGGTACAGTTCTGATTCCCGCATTATTTTGAACAAGCTGTTTTTGAATGTTTATGATATCATTTATAGAAATAAAATGATGTTTTTTTAGTTCTGCAAAACCTGCGTATAAGGCCTCTCTGTAGAACATAACCTCTTTTGTAGCAGAATCAACTTTTTTTACCGTTTCGGAAAGAGCTTTATAGAGCTCATCTTTTGTGGTAATGATATTTTCAATCTCTGAACTGTCTTGAGATTCTTGTAGCACAACGGCATTAATAAGAATAAACTGATTAGGAATCACCTGTGCAATACCTTTAAGCTCGGCAAGCGCTTTAGACGCTTTGCTTTCTGCTTTGAGGATAGTAATTGTTTCGGTCTTTTTAGGATCAACCGGCAATTTTTGCAATTCCGACATGTCCCAATTATAGTCTTTTTTGGGACATGTGATCAAGATGTGTACCAAATATTAAAAAAATGGTACATATCAATTCGTTCTTGCGCCGTTTTCACGGTAGCCGGGGATGTCTCAAAAGTTGGTTAGTTTTTGGACAGCCCTTAGGGTTACTCCCCTCTTACTTCCCCCGTACCGTCCAGTCTGCGGTTTCTTCCGAGATACGCCAGAGGTTTTGGTATTCCGGACAGGTTTTAATAAGCTCCGCATGACAGCCGGAAGCGGCGATACGTCCATCTTTGAGCACGATAATACGGTTGGCGTTCATAATGGACTTCATTTTATGAGCGATGACGATAACGGTTTTATCCCGCACGATTTCGAATATTGCCTGATTCATTTTTTGCTCGTTTTCAGGATCGATAAAGGCGGTTGCCTCATCCAAAATGACAATCGGCGCATCTTTGAGTATTGCCCGTGCAAAGGCAATCCGCTGCCGCTGCCCGCCTGAAAGTTTACTGCCTGCTTCCCCTGCAAGCGTTGCGTACCCGTCCGGCAGTTCACGGATAAACTCATCCGCCTGCGCTTTTTTTGCTGCGGCAATAATCTCCTCATCGGTTGCGCCTTTTTTGCCGATTCGGATATTGTCCGCAATGCTCTTGTTAAAAAGAAATACATCCTGAGAAACGTAGGCAATCTGTTCGTTGAGCGCTTCTAAGCTCATTTCACGGATATTCTGTCCGCCGATTAACACCCCGCCGCCCGAAACATCGTAATAATGCACCAAGAGCTTTGCCGCCGTGCTTTTCCCGCTGCCGCTCGCCCCGACTAAGGCAGTCATCTGCCGCTCTTGCGCCGTAAAGGAAACGTCTTTCAGAACTTCCAAATCCTTGTATGCAAACCGGACATTGCGGAACTCGATACTGTGCCCCGTGCCGGAAAACGGTGCCGTTCCTGTTTTAAGTTCGGGGTAATCAAATGCTTTTTCCAACGCCTGAATTTTATAACTTGCTTGCGGTACGGCGCCGATAAAACTCATGCAGCGGAGCAGGAGCGGCGCAATTCCGAAAGAAAGACAAATTATCAAAATGTAGCGGGCAAGGGTCAACTGACCGAGCAAGATAAGCAGTGTGCCGAAAGGCAGGCTGTATAGTAAAATGTTAGAAAACAAACTGCCGTATAGGGCCATCCACGGGAATGAAACCTTGTACCATGACAGCGCAAAGTCGCGGTACGCAGTAACGGAAGAAGCAAATCGTTCGCCGAATTCATCCTGCCGGTTAAATACGCGGACAACCTCCATACCGTTTACATATTCGATAATGGTATTGTTCAGCCGCTTTGCTGCGGCAAAGTAACTGCCCATCTGCTCGACACCGACACGGTACATCTGTCCCGAAACACTGATACCCAGCGCAATGACAACGCAGGTAAGCAGTGCAAGCTGCCAATCTATAACGAGGATGGTCACAAGCGCAAACACGGCGACGGTGAGATTGGCAATCCCTTCGGGGATCATGTGCGCCAAAAGGAGTTCTATCGATTCAATGTCATCGGTAAACAGCTTTTTGATAGCTCCGCTGCCCATCTCCCTCACTTTTCCGAGCGGCTTGCGCTCCAAGTTTTCCTGCAAAAAGCGGCGTATGTTTTCCAGCGTGTTGTAAGCCGCACGGTGCGAAAGCTGAAAGCCGTACATATAAAAAACAGCGTATACGATTTCCGCAAGCAGGATACCTGCAAGTATTTTCCTGCTTCCGGCTAAGATCGGAACCGAACCGTTTAAGACCTGCTCAAGGATCGTGTATACCAAAAGATACGGGATAATACTCGCCGCTGCTCCGAGTGTCATACAGAGCGCCGCTTGATATATCGTGCGGCGGTGCGCCCCTGCGTACTGCAAAATCTTGGAGATAGAGCTTTGCTTGTCCCGTTTCCGGCTCGTGTTTTCATCGCTTTCCTGCAAGAAATAGGAAGAAACCCGTTCGATGCCTGCTTTATTCAACGGATAGAAAGCTAAGACCCTGCCGTTTTCGATATGGAGAATGTGCGTGCAGCAGCTCATAATCAATTCGGGGTCGTGCGTAATAACGAGCGAAAGGGCGGCGCTTGTCTGCAGATCGCGTAAAAGAGAGCCGAAGCGTTCCATACCGCGGCGGTCAAGTCCACTGGTCGGTTCATCAAAAATCAGCACATCTTTTTTTGCACAGAGTGCGGAAGCAATTGCCG
This sequence comes from Treponema sp. OMZ 906, assembly GCF_024181185.1. NCBI lineage: Bacteria > Pseudomonadati > Spirochaetota > Spirochaetia > Treponematales > Treponemataceae > Treponema > Treponema sp. OMZ 906. Next base: position 1,580,022 of record NZ_CP051196.1, read on the forward strand.
TCCGCTGTTTTTGACCACCCGATAACGAGGCCGGGTGCCGGTCTTTCAGTTCAAGGATTCCGAGCCGCGCCAATACGACTTCGGCATCCGCTGCGGAAGCGCCGGTATTCATCATCACTTCTTCCAACACGCTGTCGGCAAAGAGCTGCCGGTTGACATCCTGCATCACCATAAAACTGCGTTTGCTGCGCTCCTCGGCCGTCAAATACGCGCCGCCGACTGCGATGCTCCCGTTTGAAGGAATCAGCCCCGCGAGCGCTTGCGCAAAAGTGCTTTTGCCCGATCCGTTATCACCGATGAGCGCTACAATCGAATGTTCGGGCAGTGCGAGTCGCTCTATATCGAGCACACGGGTAGAGCCGTAGCCGCAGGTTACATCGAGCGCTTCAAGCGCGGGTTTTGACACGGGTTGGGTTTCGGGCGGCGTACTGCTCTTGACCAGCGTTTCTTGCGCCGCATCCTCTTTCCGTGCAAGCGCGGCGAGGAACTGCATATCGGTGAGGCGCAAGCCCAGCGTGGTTAAATCGGATTCGCTGAGCGCTTTCATTTCGTCCCGTGTAAAAATACGCTCGATCTTTCCGCCGCGCATATAGATAAAGCGGTCAGCCACATCCATCAGGTAATAGAGCCGGTGCTCCGCAATGACGACGGTCTTACCGGCCGCTTTCATTTTTACCAGCATCCGGTGCAGCCGCTGAATTGCCCGTTTATCCAAATTAGAGGACGGCTCATCCAGCACAAACACACGGGGATCGGCGGTATAGCAGGAGGCACAGGCAATTTGCTGCTTTTCTCCTCCCGACAGTTCAAAAATATCCCTGTCCATCAAATTATCGAGCTGCAAGTCGCGTTTTGTTTTTTCAAGGCGCTGTTGAATCTGCTCCCTTGGGATGCCGAGATTTTCACAGCCGAATGCAAGCTCGCCGGTAGTGTCAAGGTTAAAGAATTGACTCTTTGGATTTTGAAAAACGCTTCCGGTGAGCGCTGCAATATCGGATAAGTTTTCCGTGTTTACGCACACATCGCCGATCATCACGGAACCGCTCATTTCACCTTCATAAAAATGAGGAGCAAGCCCGTTTATCAGCCGCGTAACGGTGGTCTTGCCGCAGCCCGACTCTCCACATAATACGACAAATTCGCCGTCTTTTATAGTAAGGTCTATTCCGGATACGCCGTCTCCGGTACCGTGTTCTCCGCTGTAGGAAAAAGAGACGTTTTTAAAATTGATCACACTATTACTCTCCGATAGTATTAGAGATTTTGTATACTATAACTATAATACGGATAGACAAAGATGTATATGTGTAATGAGGAAGATTTAATTTCAGTAAACATAGTCTTGAGATTGTAGGCGATCGACGGCAAACAGATGTCTTTGCAGAACGGCTACGAACGCACGAATCTGCGGGATTTTACAGTCTATTTTTTTTTGAAAAAATATGATAAGCTATTTGCAGTCTGAATAATGCAGGAGATAGGGAATGTCCGTTACAGCATCTAAACTTGCACAAATGATGAAAACACTCACAGAAGAAGATTATAGCGCCGTGATAAAATATGTTGAATTTCTTATCAGCTCTCGTAAACAAACTACAAAAGCGACTATTCAGCAAATACAGGAAATGTTTACTGATAATAAAGGATGGGATTCTGAAGAAGAAATGCTATCGGATATGGCGGCTTTCCGCCGTTCGCGGTTAGTATAAATGCGAATCTTTTTAGACACGAATGTCCTTATTTCCGCATTTGTATTTGCAGGCAAAACAGGCAGCCTTTTGGAGATGCTTTTCGACGGCGGTTATGACTTACTCGTTTCCGAATACGTAGATGCCGAATTTAAAGCAAAATTAGAAGAAAAATGGAGTTCAAAAGCAAATAAAATTTATTCACTCTACCGCAGCTTACCATTTGTCTTTTGTTCAAGTACCGATGAGCGATATGAAATGATCCGTGATAAAAAAGATGTTCCTGTGTTAAGCGATGCTCTTTTTCATAATGCGGATATTATTCTAACCGGCGATAAGGATTTTCTTGAATCTGATGTAGAAAAACCTTTAATATTTTCTCCTACAATGCTATATGATTATTTAACAAATGAGGGATAATGACCTCTTTACAGTCTCCAACTCAAATCTTTTTCATTTTATACTGCATCATCAGAGGCAGTTTTTCCCTTCTCAACTGAATTCTCGGATTACCATACAGGGCAACCGCATTATAAATATTTTTAGCGGTTGCTTCCTTCTGTGCGAAATTTTATTTAAAATTTCGCACATTTTTCCGAGAAAAAGGTAAACGCATCAGGTAGAATAGAGAAAAATCGCAAAAAAATTGAGACTGTGAGACCATTTGAACCATCTTCAACTGTTGTACATCCGTGTACCTCTCAACCGATGTACGTCCATGTACATCGGTTGAGGACAAGTTTTGTTCCAAAACTTGTTTCTGACCTATCCCACGCCCATCCTTGGGCGCATTGAAGGCGAGTTTTGGCTCAATACCGCCATGGACGGCGGGCGGATAGATCAGAAACGACGTTTCACAAAAATTTTATTTTTGTGAAACTCGCAAGGTAATTTGCAACAGGGACGTTGCAAATTACCGTAACATCGCTGTACTGACAGGAAGTCAGTGGTTCCAAACAGTATCGAGTTTTTCATCAGAAAAACTCGAAGCTAAAAAATGTACAGGGATGTACATTTTTTAGCGATGCCATCCTTGGCAGTTCTGGTCGAATAGTATCAATTTTTTTCGCGGGGATGTTAAAAAAATAGCCTGATGCGTTTACCCTGGATTACCTTATCGTTTTCCATTGACACATCCTCTTCTTTGTCATACAATGCTAACAAAGTTATCAAGAAGAGCAGAGAACCTCTAAAAAGCTAACCGATGGTTGTAGAGGTTCACACTACGGATATGGCAAGCGGAACATACGAAGCAACCCACACAAGAATTTTAGAAAGCGGCAAAAAGATGTTTTTGCGGAATGGTTATGAACGTACAAACCTGCGGGATTTGTGTGGTGAGGCGGGCGTAACGACCGGTGCGTTTTACCGTCATTTTAAGGACAAAGAAGCGCTCTTTTCGGCTTTGGTGGAGCCTGCCGTCAAAAGTATTCAAGATACATACGAGACCGCTGCAGATGAATGCTTTGACTGCCTCAGTTCGGAAAATATAGAAGACATTTGGGCAATTTCGGCAGAGACGATAGAAGCATTTGTCCGCATTGTTTACGCGCATTTTAATGAGTTCAAACTCCTTTTGTGCTGTGCGGATGGAACACCGTATATCGATTTTACCGACCGGCTGGTTGAAAGGGAGCTACAAAATACGCTCCGCATGTACGAATTTTTGGATAAAAAACATATCTCATACAACCGGATTGATGGGAAAAAACTGCACATGCTTATCCATTCCTATTTTTCTTGTATTTTTGAAACGGTTTTGCATGATTACACGCAGGATGAAGCGCTTGAAGTTGTGCATACCCTTGCCGAATTTTTTTCGGCAGGCTGGCGGAAGGTTTTGCGAGTGTAAGTAAACTCGACGATGAGCATGTATATGGACGTACATTCAGAACGGACAGGGACGTCCGGGGTGTTAATCAATAGCGGCACGGATGCCGCTGGTTCCATGCAGTAGCGATGTTTCGGCCTTGCCGAAACTCGTCGTTGAAAAGCGTACACGAAGGTACGCTTTTCAACAGCGGAAGGGATTGGAGGGGCGCGCAAAGCGCGTTCCGAAGTGAGCGGTGAGCGAACGGAGGAATGGAGCCGAGAGGCGGAACCCCGCAAAGCCCGGTTTTTGCGCTGTTTTAACGGCGCAAAAAGCCGCCCAAAAGAGAAAAAAGAATACAAAGATCGGCTTGAGCCGATTTATTTTTTTTAAACAAATGATAACAAAGTGTGCTATCAATGTTATCACAAAGGACTCTGAAAAATCAGGGTGCTTAATAATTTATATGGAGGTTTGCGTATGCAAAGCGGTAAGTTGTCGGCGAAGGATCTGATAAATGTCGGAATCTATACGGCGATGTATTTGGTTATTTTTTTTGTGATCGGGATGATCAACGCGATTCCGGTGCTGTATCCGTTTTTGTATGTGATTGTGCCGATTGCGACGGGGATCCCGTTTATGCTGTTTTTGACAAAGGCGAATAAGTTCGGCATGGTCTTTATTATGAGTGTTATTTTAGGCCTGTTTTGGTATCTGATGGGATACACGTATCTTCCGATTATCGGCTATTGTGTGATGGGCGCACTTGCTGATCTAGTGCTGAAGGCGGGTAAATACAAGAGTTTTAAGGCGAGTGTGCTTGGCTACTGGCTTTTTTCTTGCGCGATGATAAGCTGTCAGGCACCGATGTGGCTTTTTGCTGCAACGTATATGGAAAAGGTTCGCAGTTCAATGGGGGATCAATATGTTGAAGGGGTGCAGATGTTTATGCCCCCGTGGATGGGATTTGCGGCAATCGGTATTCTGTTTGTCTCTTCGCTGCTCGGGGCGCTGCTTGGAAGGCGAATGTTGAAAAAGCATTTTGAAAGAGCCGGTATTGTATAGATGCGTATAGATGCCGCCGGTGCTGCAGGTGTTAGATAAGGGTTATATAAAGGATTGTATAATGGAAGATTTTGAGCCGTATGAACCGCCGCGGGTGAAGGGGGTGCACATCGATCCCCGCACTAAGGTGCTGTTTATGTTTTTTCTTGCAACGCTGATATTCTTTGTAGAAGAGCAGAGTATGCTGAATATGGTGATTGTGCTTATTCCCATTAGCCTGCTTTTTCTGAACCGCCAATACCGGCCGGCGCTGATTTACGGAGGGCTTTTTGCGCTGGCGGCTGCGGTCAAGCTGTCGAACATGGCGGGGGCGCTGCCGTACCTTGCGGTGATGCTATGGGGGCTTTTAAGCGAGCTGATTTTCCGGTTTTTTCCGGTGTTTATGTTCGGCTACTATATTATCGAATCGACAAAACCGAATGAGTTTATCGCAGCGATGAGCCGGTGGCATGTGCCTGATGCGCTGATTATTCCCATATCCGTTGTCTTCCGGTTTATCCCTACGTTGGGAGAAGAAAACCGTTCAATCGGCAGTGCGATGCGGATGCGGGAGATTGGGTTCGGTACGCCGCGGTTTTGGCGGAACCCTGCGATGATGCTGGAGTACCGGCTGATTCCGCTGATGATGTCGATTGCCAAAATCGGAGAGGAGTTATCGGCGGCGGCTTTGACGCGGGGCTTAGGGGGATTGAAAAAGCGGACATGCCTTGTTGAGCTGCACTTTGGCATATACGATGCGGGCATTGCCGTTATCGCAGCTGCGCTGCTTGTCTGTACGGTGTTACGCATTGGGGGATAAGTGGAGAATGACACGGATTAGACAATGATATGGAAAATGATGCAGATGAGAGGATGATAAGATGATTGAGTTAAAAAATGTAACCTTTACCTATCATAACGCGGAGCGGAGCGCGGGAGTGTACGGCATTGACTTACAAATCCCGGCGGGACAAGTGGTGCTGCTATGTGGGCTGTCGGGCTGCGGTAAGACGACGATTACCCGCCTGATTAACGGGCTTGCTCCGGCGTATTATGCGGGGACGCTGGACGGACAGGTACTTATCGACGGGAAAGATTCGGCATCCGTAACGCTGTATGAGCTTTCGCAAAAAGTCGGGTCGGTGTTTCAAAATCCGCGCTCTCAGTTTTTCAGTTTGGATTCCACGAGTGAAATCGCCTTCGGCTGCGAAAATACCGGCGTTCCGCGGGAAGAAATGTACCGCCGCATCGGGCAGGTAAGCAGAGACCTTGATATGGCTAACCTTTTGGATAGAAACCTGTTTGCCCTTTCCGGCGGAGAAAAGCAAAAAATAGCGTGTGCTTCCGCGGCGGCGATGCAGCCTGCCATATTCGTCTTGGATGAGCCTTCTTCCAACCTTGATCTCCGCTCCATTGCCAATTTGAAGGCGGTAATACGGAAATGGAAGGAGCAGGGAAAGACGGTCGTTATCGCCGAGCACCGCCTGTACTATCTGATGGAGGTAGCCGACCGCGTTATCTATATGGAAAACGGACGGATTATCAAGGACTTTCCAATCGTGGAATTTCTAAAGGTTGATACGGAAACGCTGCACCGGAAAGGATTGCGTTCGCAAAAAGCGATGGAATACACTCCCGGATGTATCCGTACATGTCAAACCGGAGGAATCCTTGAAGGAATCTTTGAATGTGCCCCCGCCGGAAAGTCTCCGGCATTTGACTGTGCCTCTGTCGAAAGGTCTCCAGCACCCGAATGTGCTTCCGCCGAAAAGCCGCCGGTATTCGAGCGGTATGTTACGTTTTCCGGTCTTGCGTTTTCTTACGGGAAAAAGTGCGTGCTCGATATACCGGAGCTGAAGATACCTTCCGGTGCGGTTACGGGTGTGCTTGGGTTTAACGGCGCGGGAAAATCGACCTTGGCGCGGGTTATCTGCGGTCTTGAAAAACGGGCGAAGGGGGTGTTGAACGATAACGGAAAATCCTACACGGCGAAAGCGCGGCTGAAAAAGTCCTATATGGTGATGCAGGATGTCAACCATCAGCTTTTTACGGAAAGCGTTATCGAAGAAATCTTATTGAGTATGGATGTAAGTGATGTAAGCGGCGAAGCTGCACGTCAAAAAGCGCTTGATATTTTGGAAGCGATGAATCTTTCGGAATTTAAGGAAGTGCATCCGATGGCGTTATCGGGCGGACAAAAGCAGCGTCTTGCCGTCGCAAGCGCGATAGCTGCCGATAAGGAGTTCCTTATTTTTGACGAGCCGACCAGCGGCCTTGACTACGCGCACATGCTGGATGTTGCGGAAAATATCACACGCCTCGCCCGTGCAGGCAAAACCGTGTTCATTATCAGCCACGATCCGGAGCTGATTGCTGCATGCTGTAATTATCTCATTTTTATGGATAGCGGGAAGTTGGTGTGGAGCGGCGGCTGGTCGGAGGCGATTATGGAGAAGGTACAGGCGTTTTTTGAGGGGAGGTAGCGGGGAGAGTAAGCAGCAAGCTTAGCTTAAAACGGTACTCATTAAACGGTATTTGCTGTTTATAGCCTTTAAGTCGATTCCGGTACATTCTATCGAAAGCAGGAACACGGAAATCAACGTAATCATAAATCAGTACTTCTTCTTTTCCTGCAAAATTTCTGTGCAATCGGCCGCAGTATTGCGCAAGCGTCCCCTTCCAGCTGAACGGCATTGCAAGCATAAGCGTATCGAGCCGAGGATTGTCAATTGATCTTTTCCTGTGCGGTACTGTTCCGAGTAACAAGTACATGCGATGGATGATAGACATAGACATCTGCTGTTACCGATTCCGGCACCGTCTGTGATATTTGTCGGCTGTGTTCGACCGCGGTATCGTTTCTGGTTTTTGTATTGTTGACACCACTCTTTCCTTCAATGGCAAGCCGAATATCTTCATGAGTCGTTGCAAAAGAATGTAGTAACTCTATAAGCTCATCATGAGAGAGGGTTTCTAAATATGATAAAACAGCGGATGATCTATCGGACATTAATAAATGCTCTATTAAAGCCAGTTGAGTTCCAATAATCGAAGCCGGAAAATTTCATCTGAACAATTAAGGCAATCCAAGATCCATACGGCAGTATAAAACGTGCGCTGTTCAACCAAAGTCATACCACATTTTCCATCAGCTCATCCCTCCTACAGCAGCATAGAACGCAATGCCTACAAACAGCAGTATAATGATGTAGTCCGGAAAACGCATCTTTACCGTTTCATAAGATGTCCGTTTCCGTTCCGCATCAAGACCGCGTGCAAGGGAAGCGGAGGCGAGCTCATCCATAACGGAGATACAGCTGAAAAGGAGCGGTATCAATATGTACTCGATTGTTTTAAAAGGCGCCCGTATCACCGCGCCCGGTTCAAGGGATATGCCTCTAAATGCCATAGCCTTCCGCACGCCGTCCCATTCTTCCTGCACTGTCGGGATAAACCTGAGCATTACGGATAGGGGGATAATAACAAAGAGCGGAAGGTGCAGAGCCGACAATGCCGCGATGAGTTGACTGATGCGCGTTGTTTTAATTAAAAATGAAAGAGAGAGGAGCAAGGGAAAACCGTACCGGCACATCATAATAAGTGCGACAAGAATTCCGGTTAGCGCGGGAGCGCCTGTGCCGGAGGTGATGATGCGGTAGCGCAGATATTCCATACAGGCAATGAGAGCGCCGCATTTGAGTGCAAACCATTTTTCCCCGCACAAGGCTAACAGTGCGCACATCGCTGCGCAGTACATCCACAACGCACATTCATTATAGGAAAAGGTACTGACAGCGATACCTGCACAAAATAAAAGCAGCTTTGTCCGCGGGTCAAGCTTTAAAAGCCCGCTCCCGCTTCCATACAGCCCGAACGCCATTTATACGGCTCCGGCTTTTTCAAAATGCTTTTTAACCAAATTTTTTGCGATAAGCGCGCCACCAATTCCCCCTGCAATAGCGCAGCCCAGTATCGCGAACCATATTTTTCCGTTAAATGCCAGTTTTGCAAACGACTGTGCATAAGCGGCACCGCTGTATTTTTCCGAAAGCATCATAAATTTGTTGTAATCGGTAAGCAGCATCAGAGTCGGTGCCGCCATATTGAGGTTGAAAAAAACAAATGACAGCAGATACATCTTGCGGGATTGATACTTACCTAAGAACAAAATCAGCTCGGCTATAAGCGCCGCCGCCAGTGAAAAAATCACTGCATACAAACTTTGCGTACAAGTGATCAGCGTAAAAAACGCACCGAATATCAACGCGGCGCCGAACTTATGCACTTTAAGCACGCACAGCATATACACCGTACCGCAAATCAACCCAACCGTCAGCGGCGCCATGAAATACAGCACGGGAGAAATGGCGGAAGAACCCATTACGATAATCAGCATCAGCACGATATACAGCGCACCGAATGCTCCTGCATAGATAAAATCCTTTGTCCGCATTTTTTTATCGGATTGTGTCGTTGAACTCATTGTTTTTAAACTCCTTACGTTTAGAAATTAATAGGACGGTAGTATATAACATAGTTATGTGTCAATAGGCTTACTTTTTTCAAGAGGCAGCTGGTGTGATTGTCCTGATTGCGTTTCCGGTTGCATAATTTTGTTCCAGCAAAAATACATCACATCAGTCAATATATCCATAAAGGATAGGGCTTTTTCATAAGAATATTCATGGGTAATAATTTCAAAAAACGGCGTTAAGGCGGTACTGTAAATCAAATGGAGTTGATCGTCAGTGAGAGGATGTATATTGATTCCTCGCAGTTTTAAGTCGCCGATAAATTTTTTGCATGCAGCAACATCCGCCATTACAAATTCATGGCGAATATTTTCGTATTTTGTTCCCGCAGAGCGGTTAAACAAAAGTTTAAATTCATCAAAGCGGCTGTAGGCAAGATCGCACAAATCTTGGATAGATATGCGTATTGCTTCTTTTGTCACGGAGTTGCCGTCAGTTGTGAATAGATGGATTGCGGTTTCGGAAAAATTGGTGCCGATATTTAACGTTTGTGTAATAAGCGGCTGCACGAGCGCTTCAAATATTGCAGCCTTTGACGGAAAGTGTTTGTACAAGGCGCCTGCCGTTATTCCCGTCATTGCTGCGATGGAACGCATAGACGCTTTTTCAAAACCTTTTTGCAAAAATTCTTTTTTTGCGTTTTTAAGGATTTCAGTATAAGTGTCGTGTTTTTTCCTCGATTCTTTCATCACTGATAGTATTATAGATTGTCGTTTATAAATTGTTAAGAGGACAATCGCCTCCGCCTCAATCCTCTGTCAGTGGGGTATGCTGCAACAGCTGCATCGTCCGGCGGTTAAACCACGAAAGGGAGCCGTCATAGTTCACGCTGACAATGTATGCATCCGTCATCAGTGCTTTACGAGATAAAGCATAATCCCGCGGAAGCTGCCGGATCGATCTCCGCTTTTTATCGTAGTAACTCAGCTGATTTTTCCCGAGGTTGGTAAGCACTGCGTATCCGTCATCATAGAGCGAGGCTTGTAAGTTCTCATCACCATACGAAAGCGCTGCGGTAAAAGCGCTGCGGGCTGGATACACCGTATCGATTTTCATCGTCATTAAATCGGTTTGTGCCGCCTTCTCCGTTTTTAACCGAAAGCAGGAAAAGGTGTTTTTTACTTTATTATTTGCCTGTGCGGAAAACGCGATGTCTCCTTCCATATTAAGCGGGATGGTTTCGCTCGTTCTGATATCAATCAGCAGGAGCGGCTGGCTAATAACACCGCCCGTACTCTTGGTGATAAGCACGAATGTGTCGTCAACCTGTACGGCATCCTGTAATCCGGCGGCTTGATACGTAAATAACGGTGCGCCGCTTTTACCGTCCAACAACACAAGCCCACTAAATGCCCGTACCGCCGCAATAGTATCATTATAAACGGAAACCGAATTGAGCCGTTCCCGTGGGCGGTAGAGGACAGCAGGTGTTTGTCCCTCCTCTGCATAATATAGCGGTGCGTTTTTTTCTGCCGACCAAAATAAAAAACCATTACCGTATACAGTACACCGTTCGCCTGAAACGGATTGAATGATGGGTTCCGGCTTATCCTCCGGGGAAGCGGCTACATAGAGCGTTGAACCGCTCAGCATATAAATTTTAGAATCCTTCGTGCATATATCGCTCACCTGCATTGAAGTGTCGATATTCAACTCCGTCAGCGAAATTGCCGCATCGCTATTTTGCTTCAAACGATATAGTCTACCGTCATCGGTTCCGATTACAACCGTCGAATCAACATGCCGCGCTGCCGTGATTGCTGCCGGATACGGAAGGCTAAAAGCAGGGGATCTTTTATCGCCTTGACACAAATGCCATGTTTGCCGTGTATCGCCTTTTTCAATCCATACCGGTAGGCTGTCCGTAATCTTCCCTGCAAACAGCGCCGAACGCGCGGGATAGCTTTTTAATACCTCGCCCGAAGCGGCCTTTACAACTACGACATTCCCGTTTTTATAGCCGATAATCTGAGTATAATTCTTAATAAGTTCAGGACTTTCCAATCGATCCTCTGTCTCGTATTGGGTGAGAATAGATTTTTTCGCAATATCGGCATACACAAGCCGACCGGTTTCTCCGTATGTTACGATACTTTTTTCGCTCGGGCCGGTCGCGGCAAGTAGCACGATTCCCGGCGGACGCGGATACACTTTTTTGATCTTTCCGCTTGCGTCAAGGATGGTAATACCTTCCGTCGATGCGGTTCCGATAAAAAGGTACGTCCCTTGAGCCGACCACGATAGCGAAAGGATGGAACTGGAAAAACGTTTCGCATACAGCTGTTTTTTTGTTTGCCAATCCCAAAGAGAAATTTTATGAACGCTGAAACCATCCGTTTCATAGACGGCAATCAACGCTTTTTTAGGATGTGCGGCTATGCGCTTAATCGGCATGGTCGATACCTGCCATGTTTCGGGCTTCATCGTTCCATATGAAAACCGAGTCATAAAACCGTCTTTTCCGGCAGCAAAAAAAGAACGCGTCACAGATGAGTCGGCAACAGCTGCTACGCCTCCCTCAAATCGATGAGAGATATAGGCTCGTTCCAAGATGTTTTTTTTAAGAGCATTAGGAGTTACCGTATCAGGAGTGTTTTTATCGGTAAGAGATGCAGTGTCATCCGATTTTTCTAATGGTGTACCTATATCGGTAGTTTTATCGGATTGGGATTGCTGATGCGTATCCGAATTGTCATCGTTATCCAATACACCGGACTGTGATTGTCCGTCAGCTGCAGTTTGTTCGGTTTCGGAGAGCGAAGATTCGGATTCTTCTGGAGTTGGAGGCGTCACAATATTGCCAGTTGTCTGAGCTGCTGCACTTGCAAGGAAGCATATAAACAAGAGCAAAAACGAAAATCGTTTAAACTGATGCATCATGATCATCTCCTTCGGCATGAATATTCTTATAGGAAAGGTAGGGGCCGAGCCATAAGGCTTGGAATACCTCTTTTTGCTTTTTTGCTTTACGATCTGCTTCGATCGAACGATAAAGATTTAGTGGAATACGCATCACTGCAACTTCTTTTTCTCTTAATCCATGCACATGAAATTCAATTACATCATCATAAAATTTTTCAAACAGGATTTGAATTTGCTTACCCTTGATATTCTTCCCGTTATCCAATAAAAAGAATTTTACCGCTTCAACAATCTCCGGATCTAAACCGGAATCAAGGACGGCAATCCGATCGGCAAGTTCAGGGTAGCCGATAACGGGCGTTTGTCCTTTCTTCAGAAATTCAGTCTTTAATTTTTTATTATTTTCCGCATTAATTCTGACGGCTCCCGCACAAAAAGCAAGACATTCCATACGCTTCTTTTCGGGTACAAACAATAGCGTTGTTTTTTTCGATTTCCACACAAATTCCGTTTCAAGTTCGATATTGACTTTTGAATGGCAGGACGGGCATACAAAAGACAAAAAGGAGCCTCTTTTTATATCTTCCTTTACTGCTGGGCGGGCATCAAGATCGATTGTTTTTTCGTATTCCACATCAAATGAACAGTCGCATTTACAGGTAATTTTTTGCATAAGGCCTCCTAAAAAAACGCCGTGCTTGTTTCAAACGCAGGTAACTTCCTGCCCTTCATTTCATAATATATAGGATATCCGCCCATAATGCAAAGAAAAAAAGCACGGCGATAAAGGCGAATCCTACGAACTGGAGATAATATAACACACGAGGCGGTATTTGCCGGCGGACGATACATTCGATAAAGGCGGTAAAGATCAATCCGCCGTCCAGAATAGGAATGGGCAAAAGGTTCATTAAAAAGAGAGACACGCATATTACCGCGACAATTTCAGCAATATTCACAAAGCCCGCTCGTGTATTTTCGCTAAAGCCGTCCGCCGCGAGACTACCGATCATCGAACTGATTCGTACCGGCCCGGCAACCGCGTCAGTCATATTCACGCCTTTAAACAAAAGCCCGAGGCTTTTCAGCGTAACGGCCGTCAGTTCTCCGGTTTGCACTATCCCTTGGCGTAAACTGGCAATAAAACCGGTTCCTTTCTCGGTTACGGTGATATAGGCCCAATTCAAACCGAGATCGACGCTGCCGTTTTCCGTGCGGACAAGGTTTACCGGCAGCTCAATCCGCTCGCCGTCGCGGATAAGCTCAAAGAGCGCGGTCTTTTGCGTATAGTCGCGGAAAAAGTATATCAACGCCATCTGGTTATCGAGCGCTGTGCCGTCAATACCGGTAAGCCGGTCACCTGCTTTTATTCCCGCCAAATCGGCAGCGGAATCTTTCCGCACGGATGCAACTTCGAGCGGCACATAACGGTAAATACCGACCTGCCCCGTGCCCGTTTTTTTATTCAAATCAGGGCGTATAGTCATACTGAGCTGTTCTCCCCCCCGTTCAATCAGCATTGTAAGCGATTCTTCGGGATGAAGCGCGATAATCTGCTGAATATCGGCGAAGTTTGCTGTTTTTTCGCCGTTGATTTGGAGAATACGATCGCCTATCTGTAGACCGGCTGTCCGCGCAGGCGATTGGTCGCTCGAATCGAGGCAGTATACCGGTACGATACGGTTATCGGTGGTGTAGTATGTCCTGCCGAGTCCGCTTATCATGGCAAGTGCGGCGGCGGCAAGCAAGAGGTTGGCAAAGGGCCCCGCAAACGCTATCAGTATCCGCTTAAAGGGGTGTGCGGCAAAAAGGCTCCCCTCTTCCTTGGGAACACTGGGCAGTTTTTTTTCGTACGCCTCTCTAAACGCGTGTTCTCCCTTCATGCCGCAGTAGCCGCCGAGGGGAATCGCCGACAGCCGGTAGTCGGTTGCACCGAACTTTCTATGCAGCAGTACCGGCCCCCAGCCGATGGAAAAGCTCTCCACCGACACTCCGCAGAGCTTAGCAGCGATAAAGTGCCCCAGCTCATGGATAAATACGACAATGCCGAGTACCGGCAATCCGATCAAAAATTTTAACATATTGTTACAGTCCTTACATTAAGTGCTTGATGACGGCGTCTGCGCGGCGGCGGGCGGATTCGTCGATGCGCATAACATCCGTTATCTCCTTCGGCGTAGCGCTCCAATCTTCCTGCATCACCTGTGCGGTAATCTCCGCTAAGTGCACAAACCGGATTTGATTGCGCAAAAATGCTGCGACGGCCTGTTCATTGGCGGCGTTGAATGCGATCGGGTACCCTGCCTTTTTACGGGCGGCGATAAACCCGAGCGATAACATCGGAAAATCCTCCGTCCGCGGCGGCTCGAAGTGCAGATCTAAAGGCTTGGTAAAATCGAGCGGCGCAAGATAGGGCGGCGGTTCTTCAGGATAGCTCATCGCAGCAAAAATGGGATTGCGCATATCGGGCGGAGAAAGCTGCGCATAGATTTCACCGCCGGTAAGCTGCACCATCGAATGTACGACACTTGACGGATGTACCGCAACGGTAATACGGTCGGCAGAAATATCGAAAAGATGCACCGCTTCGATTACTTCCAAAGCCTTATTGGCAAGGGAGGCGGAATCGATCGTAATTTTAGCGCCCATCGTCCACGTCGGGTGTTTAAGCGCGTCCTGCAGCGTTGCTTCTTGAATCCGTTCCTTTGCCCATGTCCTGAACGGGCCGCCGGAAGCAGTAATGATCAGGCGTTCAATAGCCTCCCGTCCGTGAGCCCGTATTAAGCTGTAAATGGCTGAATGTTCGGAATCTACCGGTATAATGAGTGAATGGTACTTTTCGGCTTCTTGTTGCAAAAGATGCCCCGCCATCACAATGCTTTCTTTATTTGCAAGAGCAAGTGTTCGATGAGTCCGAACCGCAATGAGGGAGGCCTGTAATCCCGCCGCTCCTGCAATACCGTTCACAACAATATCGGCAGGGGTTTCGGTTAAAAACCGTTCAAGACTATGATGTTTTATATCATACCCTGCGGCAGCGGCGGAATCCGTTACCGCAAAATCTTGAAAATGAAATTCGGCACGTAAGGCATTCAACACATCAGTCTTTGTATGTACGGAAACACCGGCAAGTTCAAAACGGCTTGGAAACTTGCGTATAATATCGATAGTATTTTGTCCGATCGTCCCGCTCGCCCCGAGTACGATTATCTTTTGCATTATTTCACCCTGTATAATGAGACACCTAAAAACCGAAGGTTAATTTTCTAAGATGCCAAATTTTAAAGCTGCTCTTTTATATTCCAATGAAAAATCGATAGCAAAGATAGAACACCGGCGCAGCAAGTAAAATAGAATCGGCACTGTCAAGGATTCCACCACGTCCAAGTATAAGCGCTCCGGAATCTTTTACTTCAGCAGAACGCTTAAAAATAGATTCGATAAGATCCCCGATGATAGCTGCCAAACCGGTGCAAAAACCCGTTAGTAAAGAGCCGCTTAAACTCTTTCCAAAGTCGGCAGGGAACAGCTTAAAGGTGAGAAAACCGGTTGCAGTCGCGGCGACGGCTCCTCCGATAAAACCTACGATGCTTTTGTTCGGACTCGCCGGTACAAAGCCGCGGTTTCCTTTCCCAAACAATATGCCGAACAACCACGCAAGCGAATCACAGGAAAAAACCATCAGCAAAAACATTGCAATAATATTCGAAGCAGACGGCCAGCGTGTCATTGCAGAAATGAATATAACCAAAAGACCCGGATAAAAAATGATAAATGCTGCAGAACACACACGCTGAATACTTTTTTCAAACGGCTTTGAAAAAGAATAAAAGGTTTCAACAAAGAATATAAAATAAAGTGCACCGATACCGATCAAGGCCATTACAGCGCGAGAAAAAAGCCCGAGCATAAAAAGATATACGGCCACTGGAATAAGCATGCCGGCAAATAAGACAATCGGCATAGAGTATACGGCAATCTTTCGGGAAAACATAGTGCGAATTTCTATAATCGAAAGAGCCGTGGCAGCAAATATTTCGAGATGCAGCACCAAAAAATGATGGTATGGTAAAAAATATACCGAACTGATTACAAGAGGCAATCCGATGACAAACATTATTATCCGTTCAATAATCTTTTTCATACGATCCTTCCGAAGCGCCGTATACGTTTACCGTAAGCGTCTAATGCTTCCATCAAATGGGCAGGTGTAAAATCCGGCCACAAGATATCCGTACTATAAAATTCGGCATACGCTGTCTGCCATAGCAAAAAATTGCTTAATCGCTTTTCGCCGCCGGTACGGATGACAAGATCTACAGGTGGAACACCAGCCGTATCGAGCAACTGCTCAAAGGCATCTTCCGTAAGCGTTTCAAGTTGTCTGCCGCTTAGTTTTTTTATTGCACGGATAATTTCATCTTTACCACCGTAGTTGATGGCAAGCTGCATAGTCGTCCCCGTGTAGTGTTCCGTTTTTTTCATTATATCGGCAATATCCATTTGAATTGCACGAGGCAATGCCGCTGCATTCCCGATATGTTTCACTTTGATATTATTTGCAGCATAAAAGGCGAGCTCTGCACGGAGATGCTGTTGAATGAGCCCCATCAAAAAGCCGACTTCTTCCTCCGTGCGCTTCCAATTTTCCGTTGAAAACACATACAGAGTGATGTACGGTATATGTAAATCGGCAACCGTTTTGACAATCCGTTTGGCTGCTTCCAATCCCTCTCGATGTCCTTTTGTACGAGCTAACCCCCGCTGCTGAGCCCATCGCCCGTTGCCATCCATAATGACGGCAATATGCTGCACTGTCATTAACCTTCCATAATTTCTTTTTCTTTTTCTGCAAGGAGCTTATTGATATCGTTGATATGAGCATCCGTTGCTTTTTGGAATTTTTCTTCGGCTACTTTTAAGGCATCCTCACTTAACACACCTTCCTTCTGCTGCTTCTTTGCCTCATCGATGCCGTCTCGTCGAATATTACGGATTGCTACACGGCACTGCTCGGCAAAGTTTTTCGCCTGTTTAGCGAGCTCCTTCCGGCGCTCTTCGGTAAGCGGCGGAATTGCGATACGAATAAGCTTACCGTCGTTTGCAGGATTGAGCGAAAGCTCCGATTTAAGGATGGCTTTTTCGATTTCTCCCAACAGCGACTTATCCCATGGCTGAATAACCACTAAGCGGGCTTCAGGAATAGAAATGGATGCCACTTGATTAAGCGGCGTCGGCTGCCCGTAGCTGTCAACCCGTATTTTATCGAACAAAGAAGCAGAAGCACGACCCGTCCGGAGTCCGTTAAAATCATCCTTCAACGTCGCAATCGACTTCTTCATTTTTTCTTCATAGACACTATGAATATCGCTCATATCACCCTCTATTGGCCAAGCTGCCACAGCACAAGCTTTGAAAGGCTGATGTTGGCACCGAGCTGCTTTCCGACTTCCTTCATCTTTGCCGCTACGGATACCTTATCGTCCTTAACAAAGGCCTGCTCAAGGAAGCAAATTTCAGCCAAATGCTTATTCAGCTTACCTTTTACAATTCCTTCCTTTACATTGTCGGGCTTCTGCAATTCAGCAACCTGTCCGCGGAATACCTCAAGCTGCTCGTCGATATAGGCAGCATCGACATCTTCTTTCTTTACATAGAGCGGGGTAAATGCCGCCGCATGGAGACAGCAGTCATACGCAAACTCCTGAAACACTTTGTCGGCAAACACGGCAGACTTATCTGATTTTAACACAACGATAACACCGGTTTTTTTGTCGGAGTGGACATAATGCGCAATGTATTCATCGCTGTCTGCTTGTACGGCAGTTAAGCGCCGTAAGCCCATATTTTCGCGTACACGGGTCGCAAGATCAAGCACCATATCGCTCAATTCTTTCTGAACATCGGTATAACCTTTTGCAAGAGCAGTTTCTGCGATTTTATCACCGACTGCGATAAAATCGGCATTTTTTGCGACAAAGTCGGTCTCACAGGTTAATTCCACCATTACCGCTTTAGAATCGGTAGTTTTAACAACAATGATACCTTCGCTGGTCGCGCGGCTTGCCCGCTTTTCAACGGCGGCAAGACCTTTTTCTTTTAAGTATTTTTCCGCTTCTTTTGCATCACCATTGCATTCTTGCAGAGCTTTTTTACATTCCATCATACCGGCGCCGGTCTTTTCGCGCAGTGCCTTTACGTCAGATGCTTTTATTTCCATAACTGTTTTCTCCTTAAATCTTTGTGCATAGTAAGATACCGCCGAAAGTATGCGTATCTTTCAGCGGTAGGTTATACATCCTTTTTAGCGGTCGCCGTATAGTTCATCTTCATCAATTAAAGAACTGCTTCCGTCATCCGAATCTTCTTCATGATCGTTCTTTTCTGAAGGAGTATAGTTGGAATAATCGGTAATCTCTTCATCTTCACGATCTTGATACGGATCGATATTGGAATCACTGAATCCTTCATCTCCGTCTTGAAGATTTTCGATAATCTTGAGGCCGCTTTCGTTATCAGCTTCGATAACGGCATTTGCAATAATCTGAGTGAATAAAGAAATCGAACGGATAGCATCATCGTTACCCGGAATCGGATAATCAATACCCTCAGGGTTACAGTTTGTATCGACTACTGCGACAATCGGGATTCCCATACGGCGGGCTTCGCTAATTGCGATAGTTTCTTTTCGTGTATCAATGATAAAGATGATGCCCGGGAGCTCTTTCATCTCTTTGATACCGCCGAGGTTCTTTTCGAGCTTGGCTTTTTCCTTCTGCAGCACGGCAACTTCTTTTTTAGTCAGGCTGTCAAAGGTGCCGTCATTTTCCATTTTTTCAATTTTCTTAAGACGAGCGAGGCTTTTTTTGATGGTAGAAAAGTTTGTCAGCATTCCGCCGAGCCAGCGGTTATTAACATAGAACATACCGCAGCGTTCAGCTTCTTTTGCAATGGTTTGCTGTACTTGTTTTTTAGTTCCAACGAATAAGACCGATTTTCCTGCTGCGGTTGTCTTCCGTACCGCGTCATACGCCTCACGGATTGCAGTGATGGTTTTCTGCAAATCAATAATGTGGATACCGTTCCGTTCCGCAAAAATGTATTTTTTCATTCGCGGATCCCAGCGCTTTACCTGATGTCCGAAGTGGACACCGGATTCAAGCAGGTTTTTCATGGTTACTACTGCCATGGTTACTCCTTCACGAGCTTTTTAAAGCCCATCCTTCTCTATTTCTCTAAAAATGCATTCAAGGCGTTTCTAAAAACGTAGTGAGATTTTAGAAATTTCTTTCTGCATTTTAGGATATTTACACGGCCACTGTCCTTAGGTAAAGCTGTAGCCGTGCTCCGTCAAAATATCATATAACTCATAAATAGGCAAGCCTACGATTCCGCTGTATGAACCTTCTATTTTTGTAATAAAACAAGCAGCAGTCCCCTGTATACGGTATCCTCCTGCAGCGCCCTGCCATTCCCCGGTACTCAGGTACCAATCGATTTCGGCCTCTGATAATGCCTTAAAAAACACTTGAGAACTGCTGATTCGGGTTGAAATGTGCTGTAATTTTTCGTCATAGCAACAAATCGCCGTTATAACCTTATGCGCCGTATTTGAATACGATTGCAGCATTTTACGAGCATCATCGATATCGGCAGGTTTGCCCATCGGCGTACCATTAGAAAAGATAAGCGTATCGGCGGATATAATCCACGGTGTATTGATTTTTAGCGGGGAACGGAGCACTGCTTCTGCCTTTCGCAATGCAATCTGTTCTACCGCTTTTTCGGGAGGAAGATCGGAGGCGACAGATTCATCGGCCTCCGACGGGATACTGATAAACGGAATGTTTAAACGCTTAAGGATGTCCTGCCGCTGGGGTGACTTCGATGCAAGAATAATCGGTTCCATTCATAACAGTATACGAAAGGAAGGATAAAAAGACAAGCAGGACAAGAAATCAGAATTAAGCGCACACGCAATGCGGCAAATATATTGCTCTCGAGATCTCTACAGCTTAAAAGCAATTCCTAACCGCGCGGTAAAATTGTTTGCCAAAAGCCCGGATACCGCCTGTTTAGCATCCTTAACACCCTTCTGTAAGTATTCAGAAACAGTACCATGAGTATAATACTGTTGGTTAGATACCTGTATGAACGAAAGATTATCCGTAACGCCCGCAAAAATACCTACATGAGGCAGAAAGTAAAAGCTTACCCCGACATTAAGACCGAGTCCCAATAAACCAATGAGGCGGTCTTCTGTCCAGCCAGCCAAAGCTAATGCTGTTGCCGGAATATTTCTTGTTGTTCTGATGATATCAAATCCTACACCGCCCCCAACGAATAAATTGATGGGAGAATCTTTAAAGAAAGTTCCCCCACAACCAAGCTGTCCGTTAAAAATAAACGAATTGTTATTTAATGTTCCCCCGAAATTTTTTATATCATCGATAGTAATTTGACGGGGAAGTCCCACATTCAGGGTAAGATACGCACTGCTTATTCTAAGATCAGCTCCTAAGGCATACATATTATAGCCGTCGTGAAAGAACTTATCATAGTCTTTGAATATTTTTTGTACCTCTGTAGAGGCATGAGCAATAGTATCTTTATCATACTTTGTCCACACATTAAAATTCATAAATCCGACAGGACTCACTTGTGCCGAAAAACCGACTCCCTCGGAAAACACGAACGGTGCCATAAGCATTAAACCGATAAACATACATAAAATCTTCTTTTTCATAACGCAACCCTCCTTAGAGTCTCATGATTACTATAATGCGGTACTCTCTTACATCCCAATTCGTTTAGATCAGAGAGACACCCCCATACCTACTTTAATTCGCGCTGAACGCGTTGCACAACATAATCGATAACACCCTCAAGCGGCATATTCATCGACTCTTCATCCGAACGGAACTTAAATTCAATATTAGGCAGTTTCTTATCGCTGATGACAAGCCGGATAGGCAAGCCGATGAGATCCATATCCTTAAACTTAACCCCCGGCCGTTCCAAACGGTCATCCAGCAATACTTCAATACCGCGAGCCGTGAGTTCATCGTGCAGCCGGTCAGCAACGGCCTTCATGGTTCCTTCATATTGTATCGGTACAATACCGACATGATACGGAGCAACGCTCATCGGCCAGATAATTCCGTTATCGTCGTGATGCTCTTCGATAATCGATGCCAGAGCACGGTCGATGCCGATACCGTAGCAACCCATTAAAGGATACTGCTGTTGACCGCTTTCGTCAAGGTAAGTCATATTCATACTTTTGGTGTATTTTGTACCGAGTTTGAAGATGTGTCCAAGCTCATTACCTTTTTTGCTGTAAAACGGCGTTTTGCACAAAGGGCAGAGGTCGCCTGCCTTGACGATCCGGACATCGCACACCATCGTGGGAGCAAAATCCCGTTTCGGTTCAACATGAATATAGTGCATATCTTTTTCCAGTGCACCGGTTACGGCATCATGCATCAGCATGACACTTTCGTCAGCCAATACGGGAGCCTTGATTAAACCGATAGGGCCGGCAAATCCGACTACGGTACCCGTAATATCTTCAACGTCCGCATTGGAGGCAAGTTCAACTTCCGCAGCTTTGAGTACTGCTGTCAATTTTGCTTCGTTTACTTCCAAATCACCGCGGATACACACTGCAACAAACTCCGAGTCGATAACCTCGGAATCTTTTACATGATAGATTAGGGTTTTAATGAATGCTTTCGGCGAGGTGTGCAAGAACGCAACTAATTCCTCTATTGTGCGGGCATCGGGCGTCGGCAGCTTCGTGCATTTTTCCGCTGTTTCGGGAAGTTCGGTGTAGGGATCGGGTGCGCAGGCGGCTTTTTCTTCGTTTGCAGAATAGCGGCACTGCGGGCAAAGGATGAGCGTGTCGTCCCCGATTGCGGACTCAACCATGAATTCCTCGGAGCCACTGCCTCCCATAGAACCGGAATCCGCCCGAACCCGTATAATACTTAAACCGAAACGGCGGAATATCTTTTCGTATGCTTCACCGAATGAACGGTAGGTTTTATCAAGACAGTCAGCGTTCGTATGGAAAGAATACGCATCCTTCATCGTAAACTCGCGGGCGCGCATTAATCCGTAACGGGGACGAATTTCATCCCGGTATTTTGTATTAATATGATACACCGAAAGCGGATAATCCTTGTACGAACCGAGCTCATACCGCATCAGGGCGGTAAACGATTCTTCATTTGTCGGGCTGACAACGAGATCTTGGCCGAGGCGGTTTTTCATCCTTAAAAGCCCGTCTCCCATCGTGTACCAGCGCTTGGACTCTTGCCAAATCTCGCCCGGAGCGACAACCGAAGCTTTACACTCCAAACATCCGGTAGCGTCGATTTCCTCCCGCACGATATTTTCAACCTTTCTGAACACCCGTAAACCGAGCGGCAGATAATTAAACAGCCCGTTCCCCAATCTACGGATCATTCCGGCGCGTAATAATAATTGATGACTGACAACGACTGCTTCCGCAGGTGTTTCCCGTAATGTGGGAATAAACGTTTGAGATCTTTTCACACTATGCCTCACTCAGGGTAATCTCATCAGACTCCTTTTACAACCCCGCAGAATAATGGAGGCCATTCTACTAGAACTGCCATGCGATGTTTTGTGCATACACAAAACTCGCCTTCAACTGTTGTACACGGATGTACAATAGTTGAAGATGGCTCAAATGGTCGCCCAGCCTATATTATTCTGCAATTTTTATGTATATGCCTGATGTGATTACCCTTCTTCTAAAATAAACTGTGCGAAATTTTAAAAAAATTTCGCACAATAAGGAATGCAACCGCTTGAAATATCTCCGATACGATTGCCCTGATACCTCACTGTCTTAAACCAGAGTGGAAGCATATAGAATTTCTTTTTTTATGTAAAGTAGAGCATATAGAGGCTAACAGGGATTCCGCACGAATAAAAACATACGGAATCCCTGCACACACGAACAAACCGTCCGCGTTGGGAAATGACTACCGGCTACTCTTTCCAGACTAAGCGGAAACCTCTGATAGGATCAGCTCCACTGGAACCTTTTGATTTTCGCTTGCCGGTCATGCAATCGTATACATCTTGTCCGGTACTTTCAGACCAGTTGCCGCCGCGTACAACCCGTTGTGTCTCATAGTCCGGAAAAGGACCGGTAGGATAGGCATTTGTACTTGCATTTATGGTTGTATATAAATCCCAGCACCACTCTGCAACATTACCGCTCATATCGTGAAGTCCCAATTTGTTGGCAGTTTTGTCTCCGACATTTGCTCTACCAAGTACGGAAGGACTTTGTGATACAAATTCCGTACCGTTCCACCATTTATTGAAAACTGCAACACGGGCGGTTTCTGCACATAAGGTTTCATAACTTTCACCGGACGGCATTGTCATACCCTCAAAGCCGACAGACTTTGTTGCACCGCTTGCAGAATTCACATTGGTTAGATAGACAGCGCCGTAGCTTTCGGCATTGGTACTGTCAGTACCCTGATAACGTGCAGCGTACTCCCACTCGGCTTCCGTTGGCAAACGGAAGCCTTTTTTTGCAAAGTCACAATATGCTTTATCACCGTGGAAAGCCTGTTTTATGACCTTCCCCGATGGCGATCCGTCGCGGTATACGCACTGTTCCGTGTTTCCGAATTTCATCTCGGTATAGGCATTACACCACGCTATGCAGTCAGTCCAGCTTATGTTTGCCATCGGCTGATTGTCTTCCGTAGGAGTATCGGGACTATCCGGTTCAAATTCAAACAAATACCCGTTCTTTTTTGCCCATTCGCACACTTCATTCCATATTTTCACAGTAACTTCGTATTTACCTATAGTGTAGGTATTTAAATTGACTGTGCGTCCATTGATAAATACGCCTTTCCATGAAGCATCGGCGGTTGGCAAGGTATACGAAACGGCATGTCCGGTAATACCTCCTGTAGGAGGCGTTACCTTTACACCGTTGGGAACGGGAACTTGTTGTGTTATCGCATATATGTCGGTATCTTCTTCAAAATCATCAATGTCAAACAGCTCTTTTCCGGTTGTGCTGCCTTTTTTCCATGTGGCAAACACATAGCCTGGGTTACAGGTTATCTTCGTTTTTGCTTCGTCTTTTATTTCTCTCCATTTTACGCCATATGGCTTTGTGATTGTAGGAGACGCACCGAGCTGCACATGACCGTCTCCTTTTATCGTGATGGTAACATTTGTCGGTCTTGTTTCGACATATATCGTCGTTTTGCCTCTAAATTGAAAGTTATCGTAAAATTCGATGCCGGTTTTACTGCCTTTTTTCCATGCAAGTATGACAAAACCGGGTTTTTGACTAACTTTATCCATAACTCTGGTTTTTATTTCGCTCCATTTTGTGCCCTTAGGTACATACATTTCGGCAGGAGAAGTGATATCGACATGCTCTCCTTTAATGGTAAGCTGTATATCTACCGGTTTTGTTTCTATAAAGACGGTAGTATTGGCATTAAATGCAGTTATATAGCTGTCATCCAAAACCTGCCCTGAAGCATTGCTGAGACGCCAGTTTTTAAGCTCATAATGAGACTTATATTTTTGTATTTTTGTTTTTGCAAGCGCTTCGATTTCATCCCAGCGCTTGCCCGGAGCCACTTCAAATGTAGGAGCGGCTTTTAATATAACCCCTGTGTCTCCCGCAACCGTTATCGTAATCTTAGACGGCAGCGGCGTTGTGATCTGTTTTGTTACAACAAAAACGGTTGTATTTGCATTAAAAACATAGTCAGCAATTAAATCATCACCGGCAGCATTGGTAAGTTTCCATTTGTCGAGTCCGTAATGTTCGTTGTAGTGGTCTATTTTATCTTCCGCCAATGCTTGTAATTGATGCCAGGTTTTTCCTTTATCCGCCGTAAATGTTTTTTCCGCTTTAAGCGTAACGTGCTCATCCCCCGCAACCGTTATCGTTACTTGTGCGGGAGGCGGAGCTATAATCG
The DNA here is from genome assembly GCF_024181185.1 of Treponema sp. OMZ 906. Lineage (NCBI taxonomy): Bacteria > Pseudomonadati > Spirochaetota > Spirochaetia > Treponematales > Treponemataceae > Treponema > Treponema sp. OMZ 906. The sequence continues at coordinate 1,604,959 of NZ_CP051196.1, forward strand.
GTTGTGATTCGGCATAAACAGTTGTGTTTTCATTGAATTGATGAGCGTCAGGGATAACCTCACCGGAAGCATTGTTAAATTTCCATGTTTTATTTCCATACCCGTCAGTATAACCTATCTTGTCGTTTGCCAATAGTTTAATCTCGTCCCATTTTGTGCCCGGATTTACCGGAAAAGTATGCTCGGCTTTAGGAACGGCATTCGAGTCTCCCGCAACCGTTATCGTTATTTTCTCAGATGTTGAGCTGCCGCCCTGCTGCTGGGAAGACGCCCCTCCTCCCTTGGAGGGAGTATTGGGGCCTTTACATCCTGCAAAAAATGCCGCAAGCGTTATCATCGCTGCTATAGTCAATAGTATCTTTTTCATAAGCGCTCCTCGTGTCTTGTATAATGTGCAAGTCCGCCTTTGTGCGGACAGCGGACAGCGGACAAATATATCAATAGCCCGGATCGGCGGTTACCTCCAATATACCGCCTAAACCTTTTAACTTTACCTGAACCGTCATAAACTTTGAATTAGCCGCTTTTTGCAGCTGTATGTTTTCAATAAAAATAACTTTATCCTGTCTTGTTTTTGAAGCACTAAAATTTGCACAGCCCAAATGAGACGAAAGATTATTGTCTGAGCCGTTTACACTCAGACTGAACGGATTATCTGCTGCGATAAAAGGATTGTTTATTGCTTTTATTCCCGTATTTTCATCTACACGAAACAAAGGATGATTGGAAAAACTTTTTTGTTCCCACTGTGTTTTTGATGCATCGGTCAATGAACCTTTCGGTATAAGATGAAAGAAAAGATGATTTTTTTTCGCAAGAGCCGCATTATCGGGAATACTTGCAAACCCCGACTTTTCTATCGGTTTAATTGCCGTAATATCGTTTTGATTTACAATCTGTTCATTGGTTGCAATACAAAGTTTTATCGTAACCGTACCTGTGTAGTCATCGGCATCGATTCCGCCGTTTTTAGGCTGAAAGGCACCGTACGAAATATCAAGTGCAAGGTGTTCATCTGAATCTTTATTCTGATACAGAGCAGCGTAGTTTTGAATTTTTGTTTTAAATCCCTCAGTAAAAAGATTTACCGGCGCTTGCCCGGATTTTTTTGCAAAAGCATAAAAGGACGAAGCAAATTCCTTCGAATCAACTTTTATAGCAATGTCGGCGGTTTTATCCAAAATATACTTGAATACATCCTTTGCTTCAAAATAGTCTTTTTTCAGCGACGAATTTAAATGGGTAAACGAAAATTCCGTATTCTTGACAAGTGTTTCTGTCCCGCCCTCGGTGAGTTTTCGGAACACAACGCTCGGCTGTACCCACACTTTCGTACCGACCGCTTGCGCCTCTGCCACCAGTGTATAGCTGTCGTGTTCGCCAAGTTCTATGGTTGTTACGGAATCACTCAGCATAAACGATAATTTTTTTACCAGCTTTTTTCCGCTCGGGTCTTTTTTTACTTCTTCAATATATTTTGCAAGCGAATAATTGTGTTCTATAGCGTCGTCCAAATTAAGCTCGCAATCGGCAATCGATTGTATCGTTTTACCTGCAAGCGGATGCGTAAATCCGGTTACGGAAATCTTTTGGGAAAAGTTTTTACCGTCTTTCGTCCCCTTTACTTCAACCGTAAAGGTACCGGCTTCATCATCATACGCAATCATTTTTCTTTCGGTAAAGGTAATGCCGCTTGCCGGAGTGCCGTTTGTAATCTTTTTGGCGGCTGCCGAAGCGGTGATATGTCCCTTTGAGAGAGAGAACGCCGTAAGCACGTCCGATTCCGTCAATGTAATCAAATTTTGCGGAGGAGTAGATGGGACACCGGGTGTTTCCGATGACCCCTTATGATCTAACGGTGAATTACAGCTTGTCATTCCGATAGCTATCACCGCTGTTATGCAGAGTATTAGTCTCTTCATTTATACCTCATTAAAAAATATTTCCCGGCCTTTAAAGCCCGGTTCTTTCGTTTTACCCTATAGGAATTGCCAAAAGGCAAACGATGCCCTTAGCCGGTTTCCCCGTCAATGCCCCAACAATTGTATAACTTTTGATAATAAAAACGTATTTGTAATAGAGATGTCGAATGGCTTTATTATAATTTAAGCCACCAGCTACTGAAAAAGACCGTTCCACGGATATCTTTTTAACTTACACGGTAACTATATAGGATTTCTGTGAATGAATCAAGCAGATTAAAGCATATTTTTTTAGATTTTTGGAATAATACCGATTTTTAGTTCTGCGGCAGAATCATATCTTCGGAAGTATCGCCTTCAATATGCAAAAAAACCCTGTTAGGCATACAGGCATTCCAATCCCCTGCTTTTTTGAGTGCCGCAGCATTCACACAGGTTTTATTGGGACACGGCGAATCGGAGATAAAGGCGGTATTATGTTCTATCCGGATGGTAGTATTGCCGATTGCACCGGGTACAACTACCGTGCGCGGTTCGGTAAGCGGGTATATCCATTTACCGCTTGGCGTTTCAATCACCAGCCGCTGTATGTGATTCTTTCCGGTATAGAGGAAAAAGCCCGCCCACAGGGAAACGGTAATAATAGAAGCAAAAATAAGATAATCAAAAACACGCAAACGGCGAAAAATAGGAATCATACGCTATACTCTTTTCTTGTTTTTCGAGTTAGAAGTGCTCGTTGTATTTTACCGTTAATACCTTTTGCAAAAAAAGTTTGCAGCAAATCCTTGTTATCCATTGTTTTCCGATATCCGAACTCGATCTGTTTTTTGGGATTGGAAAAATCATGGGAAGAACGAGCACTTGTCAAATTGATAAACGCCGTGGGGTATTCATTCGGTTGCAATGCAATATGAGCGGTAGTACAGGCAAGCGTTCTCGTCAATACTGCAATCGAGGTATCCAATTCGGAAGCGGTAACCGGTTCAAGTGCACCGAAGGTGAGAGCAAGGATATTTTTATAGCCCTGGTTGCGGGCAACCCATACGGGGGTATTATCCATCACACAAGCGTCGATCAGCATTTGTTTTTGCTGCTTAACGGGAATAAAAAGCCCCGGATAAGAAGCGCTCGCTCGCATCGCATCTGCTAAAAGACCTGACTGTAAAATGACCTCTTTACCGCTGCACAGATCCAAGGCATTGCAAAAAAAAGGGATGCTGCAGTCTTTAAAAGATTTGCAACCGGAAAGTTCCAGAAAGAATTTATGGGCTTTTTCACCCGAATCCGCCCCCGTGCCGGAAAGCATACGGGTAATCAATGTACCGTACTGAATAATCTGATTAAGCGCGTGTTTAAAAAGCGGAATGTGCCTGCCGCCTACATAGCGGTTAACATCGAAGGGTTGCTCGAAAACAGCTTCCATATCCCGAACCGATTTTCCGCTTGCATATAAACCGCCGATAATCGATCCCATCGAGCAGCCGACGATGCAGTCAGGCTTAGGAAAGTTTAATTCTTCAAGTGCTTTAAAAAAACCGATATAAGCGAGGCCTGCAGCTCCGCCTCCGGATAACACGAGTGCCCATTTCATAGTAACTGGTAGTATACAAAAAAATGCGATATACGCCTATAGTGCGATTGTCCTATGATGATACCCTGCTTGAAGAAAGTTATAAATTATAGTATCTTTGCAATACGTTCGGCGTTATCAATTTTAGCGGAGGATAGATATGGCGATTACTGACGCGCAGTTTCAATTGGTTACCTTTCAGCTCGGTGAAGAGCTTTACGGTGTCGATATAATGGATGTAAAAGAGATAGTAAAGGTTCAAGAAGTCCGACAGATTCCGAATGCACCGTATTACGTCGAAGGTTTTTTCCATTTGAGAAATGAAATTATACCGATTATCAGTTTGCATAAACGGTTCCATCTTAAGAAGGCGGATTTGGACGGTGACGATGAATATTTGGGAGGATTTATCATCCTTAAAATCGGAAAATATAAAATCGGTATTGTGATTGACCGCATCGCACGTGTCGTTATGGTACGGCAAGAAGATGTTCAGCCGCCGCCCCAGATGATTACCGGTATCGGCACCGAATATATCAATGGGGTTATCCGCCAAGACTCCGGCTATCTTATCCTATTGGATATCCGCAGATTGTTTAATCCGAAAGAATTACAAAAACTTACCACTTTCTAGCATGCCGATACCTGTTTATAGCTCTACCATCCGCCGCTCGGAAATGGATGCCGTACTCACTTGCATGGTTGAAGAAAAAATCGGCCCGGGCGAGATGAATCAAAAACTCATTAAGTTGGTACGCGAACTCTATGGGGCGGAAGGTGCTCTTGCTTTGCGCAGTCCAGCGATGGCCTTGGTTTATACGCTGAAGATGTTCGACCTTCCTGAAAAGGCGGGCATTTTATTGTCAGCACTCGCCCCTTCGTGGCAATATATCGAAGTAGTACGAAACGGATTTACACCGATTGTCTTGGATGTCGATCCGTTGACCGGCTTGGTTACGCTCGAGGCGGTTGAAGAAGGGATTAAGCAAGGCGGTAGAGTGCTGGTACTACACGAAACGCTCGGCAACGTCCCCGATATGGAAGCGTTTACAGCTCTTTCAATTCCGATTATCGAAGATATTTCCCAAAGCGCCGGAGCCCTGTACGGAGAAAAACGGGCAGGAACCTTCGGTTCGTTTGCGATACTGGGACTCGAAGAACGCGACATTTTAACGGGCGGCGGCGGCGGTATCTTGATTGCTACAGAGCGGCGCAATGCCTCCGTACTAAAAAATATGGCAGAAACTATTCCGATAACCGATTTTTTGCCTGACATTAATGCATCGCTTGCCTTTGTGCAGCTTAAAAATATGGAAAAAAATCTCCAGCTTCGCGATGAAATGCGGGAGCTGTATCTCCGTGCGCTTTTGCAGACAAGGCATAAGCCGCTCGTATTTTCCGAAGCGGTAAAAAATCCCGTTTATTCCTTTCCGGTGATACTTGAAAGCGGCTTTAAGGATGTAAAACAATACGTTAACCGCAAAGATATTGAGATAGAGCTCGCCTTTACTAATTCTATTGCGGACTTTTTAAAAGAAGAAAATACATGTATCAATGCGGCGTCACTTCTGCTTCGGACGGTACTCTTTCCGCTCTATCCCCGGCTCGGCCTCAATAATGCAGCGAAGATTGCAAAGGTATTGGGAACACTGCCGTAACGGACACGTATGCAAAAGAATGCCATTATCATCCTAACAACCTATAAGCCGCACGTAGCGGAGATGTCCAAGGAGCTTCTTTGCTTTTTGCAAGAAAACCGGATTCAAGCGGATATCTATGAATATGACGGCTTACCACCGGCAAAACCGATACGGAAGCGGTATGATTTTGCCGTCAGCCTTGGGGGGGACGGTACGGTGCTGTTTGCAGCGCGGTACTGTGCACCGAAAAAAATACCGGTATTTCCCATTAACCTCGGTGAATTCGGCTTTATTGCGGGCGTTGAACCGGCACATTGGAAGCAAGCGCTCGGAGAATACCTCGCAGGGAATGCGGAACACCACGAGCGGCTGATGCTTTCTACCGCCGTGTATCGTAACGGCGAATGCGTCGGCTCCTTCGATGCGCTCAACGATGTGGTTGTTTCAGGCGGCGGTATTGCAAAGCTGATAAACCTCGCACTTTCCTTTAACGGTATCTCTTTCGGCGTATATCGGGCGGACGGCGTTATCGTGTCGAGCCCGACCGGTTCTACCGCATATTCGGCAGCCTCCGGCGGCCCGATTATGGATCCGACGGTTGCGGCCTTTGTTCTTACCCCCATCTCGGCATTTTCCCTGTCAAACCGGCCGGTCGTGCTACCTGCTTCCGGTACGATGCGTATTGAGGTTTTGCATAATCGTCAAAAAGATGTTATTGTATCTATAGACGGACAGGAGTTGTTTCCGCTCTGCGAAGGCGACAAAATTGAAATTAAGATGTCGCGCCACCGATTAAAACTTATCGGGTGTTCGCCGGAAGCGTTTTACACGGCGCTCCGGTCAAAATTAGCGTGGTCGGGAAGTCCGTTGCAGGAATAACACTGCGGCGCGGAGGTTGATATGCTCGAAACCATTTCGGTAAAAAATATTGCGCTTATCGACGAGCTTTCTCTCGATTTTAACGCTCATTTGAATGTGCTGTCGGGAGAAACAGGAGCCGGAAAATCAATTTTGATCGGAGCGCTCAGCTTTTTACTCGGCGGGAAGGTTACCGCGGATATTATCCGCACGGGCGCTGCCGAAGCGGCGGTGTCCGGTACATTCTACCTTGCGAATACCCATCCCGAAGCCGCCGCATGGCTTGACGAGCGCGGCATAGAACCGGAAAACAATCGGATATTGTTGCGACGCACACTGAAAGAAAACGGCCGCGGCGGTATTTGGATTCAAGACACGCAAGTATCCCGTGCCGAACTTGAAGAATTCACCTCCTTTTTAGTTGATATCCACGGTCAGCATGACCATCAATCTCTTTTTAAAACAGCGGAACACCGTCGGTTTTTGGATTCCTACGCAGGCATCCTTGATGAGGTACGGGCATTTAGCCTTCTTTATACCCGCCTCGCCGAAATAAAAGCAAAGCTGGAAACGATCGGCCGTTCCGAAAAAGAGCGTACCGAACGGGCAGACTATCTTGCATTCGTCATCGATGAAATCGACAATGCACGGTTACAACCGGACGAGGACGAGGCGCTTGAGGCGGAAGAAACAAAGCTCTGCCAGTATGAAAAACTGTATGAACAAGTCGAGACGCTGCAAAACCTGTGCACACAGGAACAAGGCATTGTACCGCAGCTTAAAAAACTACAGCATATCTCCGACAGCGTTGCCGCTATCGATCCCGCCGTTCACGAATATGCCGAGCGGATAGAAAACGCCTACTACGAAATGCAGGATATCGGCGAATTTTTCAGCTCGTATCTTTCAAAACTCGTATTTGATCCCGACCGGTTGGAACAGGTGCAAGAGCGGCTTTCCCTTATCAATAAGCTCAAAAAAAAATACGGTGCAACCATCAAGGATATCCTCGCCTATCGGGAATCCGCACACACGGAGCTGGACTCTCTCGGCGAAAGCGAGCAGGATAAAACCGCTCTGGAGAAGGAAGTCCCCGCGCTTGAAGCAAAACTGTTTGCAGCCGGTACCGCCCTTTCTCAAAAGCGGAAAGCTGCCGCAGCGGATCTTCAACAGAACATTCAAACTACCCTCACCCGCCTCGGTATGCCCAAGGTAATATTTACCGTGCAGGTTACGGCAGCCGAACCGAATGGAAATAAGCAGACTGCCGGTCTCTACGGGTTCGATTCGGTAGAATTTTTAATTAGCACCAATCCGGGAGAGCCGGTCAAACCGCTCAACAAAATAGCGTCGGGTGGTGAACTCTCGCGTGTCATGCTGGCACTGAAAACCGTCCTCACCGCAGCCGATGAAGCGGATACCCTGGTATTTGACGAAATAGATACCGGTATCGGCGGGGAGGTCGCCCGCACCGTTGCAGAACATCTGAAAAGATTGTCCGACAATAAACAGATATTATGCATTACACACCTTGCGGTTATTGCCGCCGCTGCCGATACTCATATTAAGATACTGAAAATACAATCCGAACATACAAGCCGCACATCGGCGCAGCAAATAGACGGAGAAGCCCGTATTGAAGAAATTGCACGGATGCTCGCAGGCGATGAGGTGAGTGCCGCTTCACGTATTCATGCAAAAGAGCTATTATCAAGGCAAGGAAGCATAGGATAACACGATATGGATAGTCCACAGCAAGGTACCAATATATACGAAGAACAACTCCGTTACTATCAAGAGGAAATTAATCAAATACTCAAACAGGAAAAAGCGATGACCGAGCTTACCGCAAGAGACCCTGAAGGCAGTATGTATAAAAAAATCATGCTTGTCGACGAGTTGATATATATGGTAACGCTCTATTTAGCACAATATCAAATAGCAGTTTCTTTTTTAGGTAAAAAAAATGAAACGCTGCTCAACGAAGCGCGAAAGGCCATATATAAGGTCATTATCAATCTTGAAGAAATTGTTTCAAACTTTATCGACGCTCCTTTTTCCGACTATGAAGAAAAAGTACGCAAGATTGAACACGTACCCCAAAAACAGCGGTTTTATTTAATCAGAAAATTAGGCTTGGTGATAGATCTCGTCATTCGAGCATACAGCGATAATACCAAATGGAAGTGGTCGTTTGTAGAACTCCAAGGACGATACGCAACAGTTGCTAAAAATATCCTCGATTTAAAGGATACTGCAGAAACAGGCTTTGATCCCCGTTCTCCCGACTACGAAAGTACGATGTTCCACCTTAAACTGGTAAAAAAACTATTACTGCAAGCAGCCGATCAATACCGTGCACGCTACGAAACAGCGACTTCCAGTATAGAAGATTTCAGGCTTGCCATTCAGTATTTGGAAGCTGCACGGCGTATACATATCTTGCTGAACGAACGAAGCGCAGCGGAAGAAGTAAAACGGCAAATTGGAATATGGTCAGATAAGATGGAAAAAGATTTACAGAAGCGGAAAAAAGCATAGAGTATCTTGAAAAAATTTGCCGGATTTTCGGAGGCTCCCTATAACGCAGGCGAAAGAGGAATAACAATGTTCACGAAAGAAATAGTATTCAAACTCTTTGAAGCATTTTCCATTCAGCGGTGGAATGATTTAGTCCGCCCCTTCGATATTGTCGAAATGGACAAGACGGCGGAAAAAATGTTCCTCAGTTTTATCATCGGTAAATATGAAGAAAAGAACGGAAGAACGGTCAATTGGCTTACCATCATTAACCATTCGTTCTTTGAACTGCTGCGCCGCATCGCACTCTGCGATATGAAATCTCCGGTGCAGCGCATTATCCGCTCGGAATATCCCGAAGAATATAAAAAACTGAATCGCTGGGTACTTGATAAATACAAGACAATTATCACCGATCCGCTTTTTCTTGATGAGTTTGCATCCTATCTTTTTGACCCGGCTGACCCTACGGATATAAGTTTTCGAGTGCTGCGCGCTGCACATAAATATTCGGCCATACGAGAACTCGATATGATCCGCATGGTGAACGAACCTTTCCGGCTGACTGAAATCGACAAATGCTTGGAGGCAGACATCGCCGATTTTATGGACTTAACAGGTTTGCAGCTTTTGGTGACACGACAGCAACCGTATTATTTTATTACGGAGATCGAAAAGCTACGGTTCCAAACCCGCTGGAACCAAACGCCGCGGGTACCGGCAACGACAGTACTCGGGCATTCGTACTTTGTTGCCGCGCTGGTTTTCTTAATGAGCCGCACGCTCGAGCTGGCGCCGCACCGGCTTGCGATGAACTTTTTTGCAGCGCTGTTCCACGACTTACCGGAAGCGGTTACCCGCGATATTATTTCTCCGGTAAAGCAGGCAACCGATCGGCTACCCGAAGTGGTTAAGCATATTGAAGATGAAATCGTCGCGAAGGAATTGCTCCCGTTGATGGACGACTTTTACCGCGAAGAGGTACTATACTTTATTCAAGATGAATTTGAAAACCGGATTAAACTGGACGGAGAAACCCGCTGCATAACAAGCGAAGAGCTAAATACAACATACGCGGCGCCTGAGTTCTGCGGGATTGACGGTAAACTGATCCGTGCGGCAGACCACATCGCAGCCTTTGTAGAAGCCGACAGTTCCATCAACTTCGGCATCCGCTCCGAACAGCTGGAAGAAGGCAGGGCAAACATCCTGCACCACTACGGCAAAAACACCGTCATCAACGGCTTTTCCCTAGAAAGCTTTTTTGCATCATACCGCTAAAAAGCGTGTACATAAGAGGTGTTTATTTTAAATGAGAAGGGTAATTACATCAGATAAATAAATACATATCGCAGAATAAATAGGCTGTGAGACCATTTGAACCATCTTCAACTGTTGTACATCCATGTACAACAGTTGAAGGCGAGTTTCGTGCGTGCACAAAACATCGCTGCTGCATGGAACCACCGCCATCCGTGGCGGTTCTGCAGTGTAAGCCTTTTGAAAATAGATGGTGTAGATACCTCATCAACAAATGTACATCCGTATACATTTGTTGATGGCGAGTTTTTGCAATGCAAAAACATCGCTGCTGCGCGGAACCACGGACATCCTGTCCGCTCTGATACGTTGATGATTTTCAGAAGCGGCACGGATGCCGCTAGCTTAAACAGAAGCGATGTTTCGGCTCTGACCGAAACTCGCCGTCAAAAGCGTACACGGAAGTACGCTTTTGACAGTGCGACGCAGTAGATGCGCCGTATATTTTCAAAAGTGTCTGATGCAATTACCCTATGGAGTAGAGAAGATGAATATTGTAGAAATCCCGTTACCGCTGTTGCGGAATGAACTTTCGGCTGTGTCGTTTTTATCTTGCATTGCCGAAGAAGAGCTCGGAGCGCTCGCTCAGTTTTCTCAGCTTTGCGCATTTGACGAAGGAGAGGTACTGATTGCGGAAGGCACGATAAATGCCAATTTTTATATCTTGATGAGCGGATCCCTTGATGTGATAAAACAAGGAAAATGGAATAAACAGGTACATGTCGCAACATTGAAAGATCATGCATCGGTCGGCGAGTCGGCACTTCTGGAGGATGAACTCAGTACCGCAACGGTCCGCGCTGCCGAAGACACGATTGTGTTGATCCTTTCTCGCAGTCAGTTCAAAAAATATATTAACGCCTATCCCAAGGCGGGTTTGGTGATGATGACCTATATCGTCTTCAGCCTGTTGCAAAAGCTGCGCAGTGCAAGCGAAGAGCTCGCCGACGAACGCAGTATGGAATTTGCACAGGAATATTTAACCGCGATGGTTGATATGTTCCAAGAGACTGGAAAAGACGGAAGCTCCGGCTTAGACGATGAGGCGCGATAATTCCGCGATTAAATCTTTACCGTCCCATATTGTATCCATTTCCATCGCCTGCCCTAACGCGGCAATTCGGTCGATACCTGACGCACGGCGCTGCGCAAAAAACCGAGCAAGTCCTTCCCGCCGGTAGCCTTCCGCACAAAGCGTTTGCACCTTGAACGAGAGCAGCGGCAGTAATTCTTCCTTAGCGCGAATTTCGGTTTCAAAGAAAAAGCCGAATGTTCCGCGCAGTGTTTCCACCGCATTGGCAGGCAGTCTCGCCAAAGTCGCAACATATAAAAGGTTACCCGCATACTGTTTGACGGAGATTTTCTCCGGCAAGGTCATCGCCGCAAGACACAGCTGCTCGTATTTCCGCGCCGCCTGATAGGCGCCGAATCGGTACGCCGATTGAGCTTCCGCCGCAACCTTTTCCCACCAGCGGAGACGCACTGTAGAATCACCTCCATCGTTTTCCCACACAACAAGGTGCGGGGCGGAACAGGCATTTTGATCCATCAAATACGTATCGTTGTAAAACCGGTGTGCCCATGCGGCGAGTGTTTCTTCATCCGCTTGGGAAAACACCGCTTGACTGAACAGCGCAAACGACCATCGGTCGGGGAATACCAGTTCAACCGCATGGGGCGGAAGCGGAAGCGCACGCATGCGGCGTATCGTTTCGTCCCCGCCCCACACTACCCGTGCATCGCAATCGGCCGTATAGGCAGCGGTTATCGCGTCATCCCTGCCATAGCTGATAAACGATGTCCGCCGTTTTATTGGTTCAAACTCCGGGCGATCCAGCACCCGGCCGATGCAGGCGCAGAGCAATGTGCTGATTTCGCCGCCCCGCTCCGACAGCCGTACGATGTTTGCGTTCCCTGCGAGCAGTCCGATTGTATATGAATAGGCAAACATCGTCGGCACGTTTGAAGGCGCAATATGGAACGCAAGCCCCCGCCCGAGCCGCGGAAAAGGCGAATCATGGCGCTTAGCCAAGGCTTCAAGATGCGCCCTACGGCACCAGAAGCCGAATGCAGCAATCTCCGATACGGAATGCAGTTCCGATGCGCCGATTTCAGCCGACACCGCTGCAAGGAACTCCATTGCCTCCGGTGAAAACACGGGATACGGTTCCCTTTCCGGCTGCAAAACACCTGCCAACAACGTTACGGCGGCTTTTTTATCACTGTTTGGATCAGTAATTTGCCTGCTTACTACGGCGCTTTGCGGCGATATGATAACTTCATCGGTTTTCGTTTGCATGGGCATCATCCTTCATACGTGTCGCTGCATCCCCTTATTTCCGCGCGCGGGATACGTCCGGTAATGGAAAAATACTTACCGAGCCGCCCGCAGGGACAGTCATCCTCTCCTAACAGCACACCGGTATCCTCAGTCAACAGCGAATGCCCCGGGTACGATCCGGGCAGCGGCGAGAGCACCTGCACAATTCCCTGCTCCCCGACACCGCACACGCTGAAATCCTTTGCTCGCCTAAAAAGCACGTCAGACCAAATGCTTGCGTGCAAATGCCCCTCAGGGCATTCCATATAAATACAACCGGTCTGTTCCGCCATACCGTAATAGTTGCTGATACGCGCAATGCCGGTCGCAGCGGTTATTCGCGCTTTAAACTCTTCCGGAGAAACAGCCTCGTTAATGAGGTTCTTCCAGCCGCCGCCGTGTATCAGTATCCCATTCGGAATATCGAGGCGTATCTTTTTTTCTTCAAGAACACGGATTACGTGTTTATAGATGATAAAGGTAAAACCGAAGGCGAGCACCGGCTCATTCGCATGTTCGGCAAGAAAGTGTTGAACAGCCGGAATATCAAGCTCCATATTTTCGTCAAGCGCGTAACAGGTACGGGAGGCCAGCAAAGAGAAGCCCAAAATACCGGCTCCTCGTGCCGAAAACATCTTCCTGTCCCGCAGCGTTTTTTTCGTATCGAACACTAAATAGGGAATCCTGTTTCCACCGGCAAAATCGGCAATAATCCGGTACAGCACCTGTTGCTGATTCGCCGCCGTTTCCGCATCCAAATAAATCTGCGAAACACGCTGGCCGGTCGTTCCTGATGAGGTGAGCGTTTTAAACACCGCCTCTTCGGGAACACTCTTAAGCGAAAACTCCTTAAAAACCGACACTGGCAGCATCGGCGCCGTCTCCGCCGAAAAAGCAGCATTCTCCGGAATACCTAAGGCTTTTAACAATCGGCCGTACGGCTCGCAATGGTTGCGGTGAAAGGCCGTCCGTTTCGTCAGCAGCTCGGTGTATGCCGCCGCTTTTTCTTGATGCGTCAATGAATACGGTTTCAGCTGTATAAATTTATCTATGGTCATGATAATGATAATCCTTGCCGTGCCCGGGGTAAATATGAATACCGACCGGTAATGTTGCTAAGAAGGGTTCCGTGATTTCGTGATAGTCTTTTTCGCTGCCGCCGGGAAGCCGCAAAATCACCTCCCTGCCCGGCAACAAATAATCACCCGAAAAAAAGATATCGTCATCAAGAAAAATACCGACGCTGCCTGCGGTATGCCCGGGCAACGGCACAAAGCGGAACGTATGCCCGCGCCAGTCCAGCGTACAGGCCTCGCTATATGTTTTATCCGCAGGGCGGCACACAAACGGGGCATAGGACACGCCCGACTTGCCGAAAAAGGTGAGATACACCTCCATCATCCGCGACATATTGAGCCGCGCATTCTGCATCCCGACATTACACTGCTCGCTCGCCATTACCTGTGCATCGGGAAAACGCTCCCTCATCGGATCCAATCCCGCCGTATGATCGCAGTGCTCATGCGTTAAAAGTATCCATTCAGGCCGTAAGCCTTTTTGCTCCAGCACCGAAAGCGGCCCCGTAGGGTCGTTCGGATCAATCACCACGCAGGGAGCGACCTCGTTCCCGTGTCTTTCTTTATGTTCGTATATAATATAGCAGTTGCTTTCGGCCAGAGGCTCCGTCCACACCGAAATCGCTACGGCAGACACTTAAATCTCTACACCGTATTTCGCAAGGATCGTTTTGCCTTTCTCGTAAGTTGAAAATTCCAAAACATCCAGCGTACTTAAATTAATTCCGAACGTTTCTTCGATAAGGCCTACCAAGTCCATGTGCCCAACCGAATCCCATTCTTTCAAACCGCGGTACTTTAATCCGGGTAAATCCTCTTTTTTAACCGGAAAATTCTGTAAAAAAATGCGGTCATATTTTTCAAGATTTGTCATTTTCATCTCCTCTATAAGTCCGTGTGTATTTTGCTTCGTATAAACTATTTCATAATTAAACGATTTATACGAGATATGTCGGTTATTTTATAAGCTATAAGATATCCGATAATTGTACATAAATTAGTTAAGATAAAAGCAATAACGATCATATTATAATAAGATAAACGCAGAGAAAAAATAATAAACGGTATGAAAAAAATATAGACAATACCTGTTTCGACAAAAACAGTATTAATAAATTTATTTCTTAATTGCATTTCTGCGCGTAAAAAAGATACGAGAGAATCCGTCAATAGTAAAAAAATAATAGTTTTTAAATAAAATTGAAATATCCGACTATTATCAGATAATCCATAAATATTCACTATATTCGTTAGGAAAATACGTATTATAACATAAATAAATAAAATAAAGATTGAATTTAATAGAATAGAATAAAGCTTTTCTTTAAGCGAGGTATTTCCTAAAATGACAGCAGTTCTATAGGTGCTGATAGGTATTACGGAAATAAGGTTATTAAATTCAAATATAATACTAAATTGAAGAATAACAGGCATAGTGTAAGCAGAATCGGAATGAGCTAATACCATTCCGTATACAATTGCCATCCCTACTTTTAATAGTACAATTCTTGAAAATTCCTTATAGATATTATTTTTTGATTTATTAACTAAAGCCATTTGAATACGCCGATTTCTATGGAGTAAATTTACCCGCAAGCTAATTATATAGCCGACACTTGTTACTATCGTTACTAATAACGTAGCAAAAAAACAGCCGATGTATCCAAAGATGTTTAAAAACCAGTAATCAAGAATATAATTGATAAAAATACTGATAAACGAAATAATTAAAACGATATATCCTTTTTTTTTAAAATGTAGTAATGATGTCGTACTTAATTGCAGCCAACGGAATGGAATAGTAACGGTAATTATAATCAATACGAAAAAAAACTCTTGAAATGGCATATTTAATTTTTTATTCATTTGGAGTGTAAAAAATAAAACCATTGAAACGATAGCAGAAATACATCCAATAATTATGCCGCAATAACAAGAAAACGGGATTAAACTATTTTGAATAGCGCCGGAACGGTAATGCGAAACAGTAACTAAGCACGTTGGAATTACTGATAGAGCAATAATAAAATCGAAAATAGAAATTTGTGAGAAAAAAGAAAGAAAAACGATTGTATTCGGGAAATTACGTAAAAAATACAAATCGGTTTGAGTCAAAATACGAGAAAAGCTGAGGGATATAAGCATAGGAAAAAATATTTTTCCCCATTCGAATACTTTTATCTCTTTAAGAAACAAGATATATCTTCTCCCTGATTGCATTCTCCAATACCATTTGTATATATTATTATTGGGCATCTTTCAAAAACTTGGTTAGATCTTTAGAAGATGCTCCATCAGCAAAGCCGATACCGAGGGTAAAAAGCGGATAGCCTTTACTCTCCAAAAAGCAGGCTGTCCTAGTAAACCTGTTCGAAAACTTCCGTTTCGGAACAGGTTACTTTGAAATGCGATATTCACGCATCGCGCTATCTGTGCGATGCGTGAACTCATCGGTCTGTTTGGCAGCGCAGTTATCGCATCATGCCTAGTATTTGCAGTTAAAGCGCTTTTCGAATTCAGCTTTTAATTCTTCGCGGAAATCGGGATGTGCAATTGCAATCAGATTATGCGCACGCTGCTTTAATGTCAAGCCTTTCAGCGCGGCAATGCCGTATTCGGTAACGACATAGTCCACATCATTGCGGCTTGTAGTAACGGCAGCGCCTTCATCCAACAGCGGAACGATCTTCGAAATCTTGCCCTTTACCGTTGCCGGCATTGCCATAATCGAAACACCGCCCTTGCTTGCGGATGCGCCGCGCACAAAGTCAACCTGTCCGCCGACGCCGGAGAACTGCTTAAGTCCGATGGTTTCGGAAGCGACCTGTCCCATCAAATCTACCTGTACGCAGGAGTTAATCGAAATCAGACAATCATTCTGTGCAACGATGAACGGGTTATTCACATAGTCAACCGGACGCATATCGACATCGGGATTATGATTGACAAAATCATACAGCCTTTTGGTACCCATCAAGAAGTTGACGATAAACTTTCCGGGATGCAGCGTCTTTTTCTTGTTGGTAATAACACCCGCTTCTGCAAGTTCGACTACGCCGTCCGAGAACATTTCGGAGTGGATACCCAAATCTTTTTTACCTTTAAGGAACAACAGGACGGCGTCGGGAATAGCGCCGATACCGAGCTGGAGGGTTGCTCCGTCGGGAATAAGCGAGGCGCAATGCTCTCCGATTGCTCTTTCTATATCACCGATCTTAGGCGGCGGCAATTCAATCAACGGTTCATTGTGTTCGACAATAAAGTCGAGGTCTTGTACCGAAACGAGACTGTTCGGGCCTGTCCACGGCATTTCCTTATTGACCTGCGCGATAACGGTTTTTGCCTGTTTTACCGCTTCCTGTGTGTAATCGACGGATACGCCGAGTGAGCACATACCGTTCTCATCGGGCGGGCTGACGGTTACCATTGCCACATCGACCGGTAAGGTTGTTCTGAACAGCCGGGGAATTTCAAAAAAGAAACACGGTGTATAATCCGCACGTCCTGCAGCAACTGCCTCGCGTGTGCTTCCACCGACAAACAGCGCATTGTGCCGAAAGTTTTCGGCATATTCCGGCTGGCAATACTTACCGCCGCCCATTGCAACCATGTGGACGATTTCGACATTTTTATATGCCGCGGCGTTATCCACCATCGCATTCACCAAGTGAGCAGGCTCTCCGCAGGCATGGCCAATCACAACGCGGTTCCCCGACTTAATGTGCTTGACAGCCTCTGCAGCAGTTGTCAAATGCTCCTGATAATACTTCTTCCAATCAGACATACGATACTCCTTTCCATACATTTTTTATGTTTTGAAATACGTTCGTGCGCTGCACAAACGTATTTCAAAACCCGTTAAGAGTGCTCGGAAACTGCGATTCCCGAGTCTTTCTTTAAAAACATCCGTTCCCTTACCGCATGGCAAGGGTTACTTCGGCATCGGCGGCTAAATCACCGTCCGAAAAGATTTGGCCGCGGCAGCTCACCCAGCCTAATTCCACCCGCTCTTCCAAAAGCGTACTGTAGATTTCGAGCGTATCGCCTAAAAGAATTTTCTTGCGGAAGTTCGCTTTTTTAATTCCCATAAAGAGCGGGGTTTTACCGACATACCGATCGAGCGTTAACAGCAAAATGTCCGCCGCCTGAGCAATCGCTTCAACGGCACACACCCCCGGAAATATCGGATTATCGGGAAAGTGTCCTTTTAACAAACTCAATTCAGGCGTAACGGAAAAGGACGCCTTAACTTCCTTACCGGGAACAAGCGTAGAGACCGTGTCGATAAACAGCATCGGCGGCCGCTGCGGCAGTATTTCCAACACTTGCTCATGGGTTAACGAACGCTCCTCTTGTTTCGCACACGCTTCCGCACAAACTTCTTTAATAAAATCCCGCGCCGGTAAAAGGTCTTCCCAGCCGCCGATTTTAAACAAGCGGCCTGTCGGCACGGAAATATCGTCGCGTTTTGCACAATCGGTTGGGCAGCCCGCAACGATAAGCGCGGCCAGATAGGGAGTTCCCGCCTGCGCCGTTACGAACTCAACCTCCGGCACCAGCGTTTCGAGGCGGCGAATAACGGCAACCCTGTCGTATCGGTTATTACATCCGCCGCAATAGCGTACGCCGATCGAAATCTTATCCGCCATGGCGTTGTTTTAAAATGGATCGAGCCTCATCCAACAAACTCTGACTCACTTCATTTATTAAAACGGCTTGTTTTACTTCCGGCATGTGTTCCATCAGCTCCGTTTGAATAAGATTCTCGGTGGTAAAATCGGCAGCGGGACAGCCCGCACAATGCCCGTGCAATTTGAACTTAACTACACCGTCCGTAAAATCCACTACCTGCATATCGCCGCCGTGAGCTCTCAACAGCGGTCGCACATAAGTATCCAATGTCTTTTCCAGTTCCTCGTACATGCAGGCATCTCCTTTTACCAATAAAATTTTTTCTATATAATAGCCGATTATTTCGTTCGATTTACCTTGGAATGGAACTTAATCGGCTGCATAGAGGCTGTCCCAAAAATCAGTTATTCTCAAGACAGCCTCGTACTATTCATCCATACGGAGAGCTTAATGCTCGCCGTTTCCCAGCAACGTTCTACGTTGTACGTTGAGGACGATAATTAGTTTTCCGCCTTTTCGGCCTGCTTTGCAGCTTCTTTTTTGTTCGAATCATAGAGCAGTGCAAAAAGAACAAGACCGACGACGAGCCCCCATGCGGCGCCGCGCATTGCCAAAACAGCGCCCATAACACCGCAAATACCGCGTTCAATATTGGTTTTGCACATATTCATCGCAAGCTGCGTACAAATGTAACCTTGTACGATCAGCGTTAACGAAAGCGCAAGCGGCAAAGACGGCTGCAACAGAGAAGAAATAGGCAGCAGCGCAACGGCTACGAATGTCGAAAGACGGAACGTACCGAAACCGCTATAAATTGATTCCATCGCTTTCGGACTTTCCTTATAACGCTGAGAAACTGCTGCGGTCACAGCTGCCCACAGCGGGCCGCACATTTGCGTATACGGACAGGTCATTGACATTGCCACATTACGAATACCGCTAACGAGGTTCGACCGGTTTGCGTTAAAGTCGATCTTTTCATCCTGCCGAACTTCATCGGCTTCTCTGATGAGTGCTTCCGAAGTAACAAAGTCGCCGAATGCGATGATATACGTAACAATCGCTACGGGAATGGCAGCAGCCCAAACTTTCATACTCGGCCATCCGATTGCGAATGGAGAAAGCTGATTCCAAATATCCGCAAAATCGGGCACTTTAATAAGCGGCCACCATTGTACATGGGGAATGGCAAATTCGCCGGCGAGCGGGCCCACTACGACACCAATTAAAATTGCAGGCAGCATACCGAATTTACCGATTGAATCGATGAGTTTATTCTTCCTACGCATATCCGCCCAAATCGGGCTGAATAAACAAAAATACGCCACGATAATTCCGATAGTGATGGAAATGGGATATTTATCAAAACGGCCGGTAGCCTTAAATTCACCTAAAACAGCCGCAATACCACCACCCATCAAAACACCGGCTTTTACGGAATTCGGCACGACTTTAACCATCTTACCGCCCAAACCGGTGATGCCGAATACCAAAAAGATAAGTCCGAGACACATCTGCACGGCAATCAAGGCTTGAGTCCGCTCCGGTCCCATTACATAGCCGTTAGTTAAAAAAGCCGTAATCAGCGGGATTGCGGGTGTAACCCATCCCGGAACGACCGGATCGCCGAGTAATACATGCAGCGTATAGAAGAAGCCGTTGATGATAACCATCGATAACGCTACTTCATAGCTGACACCCAAGACTTCGGTTAATACCGGAATAGCTCCCAAACAGGTCGCGCACATAAAGAGCGCCTGAAACATCTCCGGAAAAGACCACGCATAGTGAATGAAAGGTAACCGAATCTTAAACGGTCCCGCCGGCCAATACGCTTGCTCACCGCCGTACTCACGATAGCGGCTTTTAAACTGCATTTGCGCATCTGTCATAAAAATCCCCCTTAAAGCCTTTCTTAAATCAAGACTTTATCATTTACCGCACTGGTCATTCAACACTACTGCGGCCTATATAGTTATTATATAAGCAATATCTATGCCAATCTCTCCTTTTGCAAATAGATGACGCATCTACTTCGTTGCTGCGCACAAATTAATCCTCAACGTATCAGAACCGCCACGGACGGCGGTGGGTTTATGCAGTAGCGAGTTTTTCGCTAGAAAAACTCGTCGTTGAACAACGTACACGGATGTACGTTGTTCAACAGGTTATTTTCAAAAGCAGTGTTCCCATGCAGTAGCAATATTTGTGAAAGCAAAATATTACTTCTGAAGATCCTCAACGTATCAGAACGTCCACGGATGGACGGGAAATCAACAACCCCGACGCAAGCGTCGGGATATTAAACCCTCCGCACGAATAAAACAAGAGCGATGTTTTTGCTGTGCAAAAACTCGCCGTCAGCAAATGTACACGGATGTACATTTGCTGACATCGATAATTATGGTATTAAAGAAATTATGGTATTAAAAAAAAAGCGGCTTTTTAGCATTTCCGTGGGGTTCACCAGCAACAGTACAAATAGTCTAAATGTAAGCTATATCTAACTTTACAAATTATACTTCGCTCAATATTTTGGTTCATTTATAAACCAGCTTGTTCGGTTGGCTCATAAATGTACCGATCATCATCCCCAATGCAGAACGCAGACGCAAAACGTCAGGTAATAAACACTCCACATAAACGAAAAAAAATAAGATGACAGCAAAAACATTAATCCTTCTTTCCTGAGAGAAATTTTGCCTAGTAGACCGGCAAATACATCAGGGAGAATAATTAAAAAAAGGGTATAACACATTCGATATACATATGTTGGCACAAAAATTGCTTTATGATTAATAAGACGTCTACCTTGTATAGACAAATAAACAAAGTAAGGAGTATGCACATGGCACTTATGACAGGCGAACAGTATGTTGAGAGTATGCGTAAACTGAATCTGCAAGTTTACATGTTCGGAAAAAAAGTTGACAATGTTGTTGACAATCCGATTCTTCGGCCGTCCCTGAACTCGGTGAAGGCTACTTATGATCTGGCTCAGATGCCGGAATATGAAGATTTAATGACCGTTAAATCTTCTTTAACCGGAAAGAAGATCAACCGCTTCACACATATTCACCAGAGTCCTGAGGATCTGATTAAAAAGGTAAAGATGCAGCGGCTTTGCGGACAAAAAACCGCAGCTTGCTTCCAGCGCTGTGTCGGTATGGATGCGTTTAACGCCGTTTACAGCACAACGTATGAGCTCGATGAAAAATATGGAACTCACTATCATGAAAACTTCAAAAAGTTTATTCAGCATGTTCAGGATGAAGACCTGACCGTAGACGGCGCAATGACCGACCCGAAAGGAGACCGCTCTTTGGCTCCTCATGCTCAGACCGATCCAGACTTATATCTCCATGTCGTGGAACGGAGAGCCGACGGTATCGTGGTTCGTGGTGCAAAAGCGCACCAAACCGGTTTTATCAATTCACACGAAGTTATCGTTATGCCGACTATCGCAATGGGCGAAGACGACAAAGACTATGCAGTAGCCTTTGCCTGTCCGACCGATGCGAAAGGTATCTTCATGATTGTCGGACGCCAAAGCTGCGACACCAGAAAGCTGGAAGGTTCCGAAATCGATGTCGGTAACTCCACCTACGGCGGAACCGAAGCTTTGGTTATCTTCGATAACGTATTTATTCCGAACGATCACATCTTCCTGAACGGAGAATTTGAATTTGCCGGTATGCTGGTTGAACGCTTTGCAGGATATCACCGCCAGTCTTACGGCGGATGCAAGGTCGGCGTCGGTGACGTTCTTATCGGTGCGGCGGCAGTTGCGGCAGACTACAACGGTGCACAGAAAGCTTCTCACGTTAAAGACAAGCTGATTGAAATGACCCACCTGAACGAAACGCTGTACTGTTGCGGTATCGCATGTTCGGCCGAAGGTACCAAGACCAAATCCGGTAACTACCTTATCGACCTGCTGCTTGCCAACGTCTGTAAGCAGAACGTTACACGCTTCCCGTATGAAATCGCACGCCTTGCAGAAGATATCGCAGGCGGCTTGATGGTTACCGCTCCGGCAGAATCCGATCTGCGCGATCCCAAGCTCGGACCGTACGTCGTTAAATACTTGCAGGGTGTCGCTTCCGTTTCTACCGAGAACCGCTTACGCATTCTCCGCTTGATCGAAAACCTGACCCTCGGCAGCGCCGCAGTCGGTTACCGCACAGAGTCTATGCACGGCGCCGGTTCTCCGCAGGCACAGCGCATCATGATTTCTCGCCAAGGTAACCTTGCAATGAAGAAAAAGCTTGCAAAGGATATCGCGAAGATTAAGGAATAGTGCCGCCTAAGAACTTTAACTGCGGTTGCTAATGATGACATACCGCAGCTATAGAGGCGAAACTTACGAACAAAGGCAGGGCCAATAACCCTGCCTTTTTTTAAAAATGCTTTATAAAATTGTTTCCCATACATAACAACATACAACAACGCAGCTGCAAAAAGCACAATCAGCTTTTAGGGGCTGCAAAAACAAACAAAGGAGGCTCACATGAGTGACCAACTCGCAACTGCAAAGATGCCGGAGCACTTCAACGAAGGGAAATTTCCTTTAAAGAAGAGAGAATTCGGCGGCGTGCAGCCGTACATTCCGCTCGGCCCATTCAATTTACGCATTCCGCTGATCCATCACGAATGGTCATGGACGGAAATGCTCGCTGCATTCTTTCTCGGCGTCGCTTGTCTCGGAGCAGGAACCGCTACCACAATGACAACTTTCGGGTTCGACAATCCGGAAAACATCGCGGCACTGGGAATGACGGAAAACAGCGTCTTTTTAATGTCGCTGACATTCGGCGTACTGAACGCTATCTGTTATTATCTGCCGTCATTACTTGGAGACCCCGTCGTTCCCGGATGGATTACCCCGGCGCTTCCGCTTACATTAAAGTATTTGGCACAATGGGAACTGCCTAACTACGCAACAGGAAATGTTGACCGCGTCTATGCAATGATCGCCCTGCAAATGGTTGTCGCACTTTTCTTCTTAGTGATGGGCGTGACCGGTATCGGACGTAAACTGGTCGATGCGGTACCACGCTCCATTAAGGCGGGTATCGTATTGGGCGCCGGTGTTACGGCTGGTATCAACGTATTCCAATCCCGTATGCCCAAAGCACCGATTACCGTTGTCATAGCGGTATTGATGTCCTACTTCTTCTTGTTTAACTCGACCTTTGCGAAGGCTGCCTCAAAGAACAAGACATTAGATACGCTCCGCAACCAAGGCGTTGTTCCGGCACAAGTATTTGCCATCGTGTTGGCGCCGTTCCTTATCAGAGAAATAGCCGTGCCGAATATTCAATGGGGCTTTACGCCACTGTCTTTCGGTTTTGTGCTTGAACACTTCACCATTTTCGGCCTAGGGATGCCGGCTACAAAATTCTTCTTGGCGGCATTGCCGATGGCACTTACCGTCTATATTATTGCGTTCTCCGACTTTGTTCTTGCAAAAGAAATTGTCACCGAGGCAACCGCTACCCGCGATGATGAAACCGTTATTTTCGATGCGGGACGGTCAAATCTCGTATCCTTCCTGCGTAACGGCATCATGTCGCTCTTTGCACCGTGGGTTCCCATGTGCGGCCCACTTTGGGCATCGGGTCTGCTGACCATTACGGAACGCTACAAGAGAGGATACAAAACGCTGCATAGCTACTGGGATGGCGTCTGTACGTTCCGTGCCGCAACCGTTATTGCCGTTTTAATTCTTCCGCTCGTTACGCTTATCCGTCCGGCTTTCGCTATATTCTTCGGCATTACGATGGGCGTTCAGGCTTTTGCCTGCGGTAACGTCGGAATGACAATGTGTACCAACCGTAATGAAAGAGGTATCGCCTGCGTTATTGCTTCGGCGCTCTGCTTCTATACCCCCGGATGGGCACTACTTATCGGCATTATCCTGTGGGCTGTTATCGAAGGCACCGAGCTCTTTGCAAAAAAATCCGACGCTCAGAGTGCCGCATAACTCCGGCAACAAAATCGTTTAAAAGGATCGGTATGATATGATGACATTACAAGAAGCGCCCTGCGCCGTTTATACCGTCAAAAAAATAAACGGCTCGCGCGATCTTAAAAGACGGATGGAAAACATGGGTATTGCAGCCGGCGCGGATGTAGAAGTGATCGAACATACCGAAACCGTATGCCGGATTAAAACCGTTAAACGAGAAATAGAACTATCCATTGAAGAGGCTGCCTGTATCGGCGTTGGAGAACAGTTTAAACGAAACGGAGACCCTGTTTTGTTCAGCTGCTGCTCTTACGGCCGTGCAGGAGACCTCTGGGATAGGGCAAACAAAATTAATGAAAACGTACAACAAAAAGGAGATGAAAGACCATGAAACAGCTTGCGGTAAAACCTGAAATTCATAAGTTTGAAACGGCGAAAGAATTTGCGGAAGCGTTCAAACTCGGAAAAGACGATCTTGTTATCACAAACGAGTATATCTACAAACCGTTTTTCGGCGCATTGAACCTGCCTTGCGCGACGCTTTTTCAAGAAAAATACGGTGCGGGAGAACCTTCCGACGATATGGTTGAAGCTATGTACAAAGATGTACACGGCAGCTATAAGCGTATTATCGCAATCGGCGGCGGAACCGTCATCGACATTTCGAAGTTTTTCTCCTTAAAGCACACCTCGCCGGTGTTGGACTTATACGACGGAAAGCAGGAAATCGTAAAGGGCAAAGAACTGATTATCGTACCGACTACCTGCGGTACCGGATCGGAGGTAACCAATATCGCCGTACTCTCGCTGAATGCCCGCGGAACAAAAAAAGGCCTTGCGCACGATGCAATGTATGGCGACTATGCGGTGCTGATTCCCGAACTGCTGAAAGACTTGCCCTTTAAATTTTTTGCAACAAGCTCTATCGATGCATTGGTGCATTCCGTTGAATCATCGCTTTCACCCAAAGCAACGGAAAGCACAAAGCTGTTCGGATACAAAGCTATCGAGATGATTTTAAAAGGCTATAAAGAAATCGAGAAAAGCGGCCCCGATGCACGGCTTCCGCTGTTAAGTGATTTCCTGCTTGCATCTAACTATGCAGGTATCGCATTTAGCATTGCAGGATGCGCGGCGGTTCACGCGATGAGCTATCCGATCGGTGCAACCTTCCATGTCGCTCACGGTGAATCGAACTACGCGATGTTTACCGGCGTCTTGAAAAATTATCTTGAAATTAAAAAAGACGGCGAGATTGCAAAACTGAACCGATTTATGGCCGATATTCTCGGATGTGATACGGCACATGTCTACGATGCGTTGGAAAAGCTGCTCAACTGTCTGCTCAAAAAGAAACCGCTGCACGAATACGGTATGAAAAAAGAGCAGATTGCCGAATTTGCCGACAGCGTCATTGCAAATCAGCAGCGCCTTATGGCAAATAACTTTGTGTTCCTTGACAGAGACCGGCTGATTAAAATCTATACCGAATTATTTTAAAGTACGGGGAACGGGGATATCCGAAAAGTTGGTTACTTTTCGAATATCCCCGACATTAAAACCCCTCTAAACACCTGTCATTGACATTTCAAGCGGAATCATCGAGAATATCTTCACGAGGCACTATGATACTACAAAAAAATACTGACCAACACCGTTGGAATTTTTCGCGCTTCGGCGGTGTTACACAGGTCATCTTGAAGGATGCAGATGATATCACGCATTTGTACGAACTTGATCAGAAATTATGGACAGTTTTGGCAATGCCAACTCAGGGGATATTTTTTGATCCTAAGACGATTTCGCTGCTTGATTATGATGGTGACGGATTCATCCGTCCACCTGAAATTCTCGCTACCGTTGATTGGATTAATACTCAGCTTTCCGATATTTCTTTGTTGCTGGAGGAAGGAGATTCCGTACCGCTTGAATTGATTAAGGATGAGACGCTTCGCGCCAGTGCTCGTTGGTTACTGGATCATATCAAAAAGAATGATGCACAAGAAATTTCGATAGCGGATATAGAAACACAAAAAAAATTTTTTGATGCACATATACCGGACTGTAATGCACCGATAGCAGCCGATGAATCGGATGATGATAAGCTAAAACAGATCATCAATATTGCCATTGCCTCTTGTATTGCAAATGGTACACTTACAGACGGAGTTCAACAACGTATCCTGCAAGATTTAATGGCCGATGCGGAGGCATTTTTAGCATGGCAGATTTCTTTGAAAGAAGATGGGATTCTGCCGCTTGATCTGGAACATACCCAAAAAGCCGCAGCGGCGCTCGCCGCTATAAAAGAAAAGGTGGAAGATTATTTTTTACGCTGTACATTAACCGAGTATGCACCAGACAAGGCTGCTGCCTTATCAGCAGACGAAGAGGTATTCCAACAACTTGCAACCGAAAGTATTCATTACGATAATGAAGCGCTGTATGCATTACCCCTCGCCGCAGCAGCCGCTGATAACCCATTGCCCCTGACAAAAGGAATCAATCCTGCATGGAAAGCAAAACTACAAACCTTTGTAGAAGATACCGTTACACCGCTGCTCGGGCACAAAGAATGCATTACACAAGATGAGTTTGCCCTCATAGTGCAGAAACTGACACCGTATCAGGGACGTTTGAGCGGGAAACCTACTACACCGGCAGCGTTGCTCAGTGTTCCGTTCTTACAAGCGCTTATCAACGGCGAAAAACAAGGAGAAGTATCCTCGTTAATTCGATATGCATTAACGATAGAAAAAGAACGCGGAAATGTATCTAATTTGGAAAAACTCGTGCTCCTACGCCGCGATTTTGTTACGTTATTGAAAAACTATATCAGCTTCAGCGACTTTTATGAGGGTAAAGGTTCGGTTTTTCAAGCCGGCGTATTGTATTTTGATACACGTGCAGCAGACTTATGCTTTGAACTTAACGGAGATGCTCGCCATGCGACCTTGGATACGCTTTCCGGTGCCTATTTGGTATACTGCGATATCAGCCGCAAGGGAGAAACCACTAAAAAAATCGTTGCCTTGTTTACAAACGGTGATAGCGACAATATCGTAATCGGTCGAAACGGTATTTTCTACGACCGCGCCGGCAAGGATTGGAACGCAGTTGTTACAAAAGTCATTGCCAACCCAATCAGTGTCCGGCAGGCATTCTTCATGCCGTATAAGCAATTAGCTGCGATGATAGAAACGCAAATTGCAGCACGAGCTGCAGCAGGAGAAGCGAAATCAGCCGATTTGCTTTCCAAGACGGCTGCCACCGTCACAACCGCTGACAAGCAAGCTGTTGCCGGTACAGCCCCAGCGACTGCGGCACCGACAGCAGCCAAAAAACTCGACTTAGGAACCATTGCCTTGATCGGTACTGCATTAGGCGGTATTTCAGCCTTAATCGGCAGCATTCTGCAAGCATTATTCGGATTAGGATTTTGGGTTCCGCTCGGACTTATCGGTATTTTGCTCTGTATTTCCGGTCCGTCGATGATTTTAGCTTCGATGAAATTGCGGAAACGCAGTATTGCTCCGATTCTTGAAGCAAACGGCTGGGCGATAAATATCCGCACAAGAATTAATATTCCGTTCGGAACTCAGCTTACCCAACTCGCCGCTATTCCATTCGGCAGCATCGTGGTTCCCATCGATCCCTTTGCCGATAAGAAAAACGGGCGAAAAGCGGTGTTTATCATACTCGGAATCTTAATCGTCGGAACTGCTGCTTTCTGCTACTTAAAATTCGGTTTGCATTCCCGTTTTTCTGAAATATCGACTTATTTAAAAAATCTCAATAATAAATAAACAATCAGTATCCCCCGATGCTCTGCGTCGGGGGATAAAACTGTGCACGAGCCTATGCGCGTTCGCTTACGAAACAGGACGCAAAACAGCCGTATCTTTGTTCGGAATGCATCAGAAATATCAATACTGTATACCAATTATTCGATTAGACATTATGCGGTGGGATATGGGCAATGCTGGAATCGAACCAGCGACCCCAAGCGTGTCATGCTTGTACTCTAACCAACTGAGCTAATTGCCCGCATTCGATAAATAACAAAAAAGAGTTTATCTTATTTTACTATTTACGTCAAGTCCCAAAATAGGTATACTATTTTCCATCTATGAATCTTGAAGCATTTATCTTGGGCTGCGGGGGCATGATGCCTTTACCGTACCGTCATCTTACTTCGGTGCTGCTTCGCCGTGAGGGCGATTTATTTCTTTTTGATGCAGGCGAAGGCACGCAAGTTTCCCTACGCCGCCTCAACCTCCGATGGAAAAAAATCAATACCATCTTTATCAGTCATACCCATGCGGATCATGTAACGGGATTGCCCGGCATTCTGATGTTATCGGCACAGGTTGACCGCGATGAGCCTCTTTACATTATCGGCCCGCCGAAAATTAAAGAATACGTTGAAACAAGCCGGCAAGTTCTCGATATGTATATCAATTACGAAATCATTATCCAAGAAATTACCGAACCCGGCATTGTGTATAAAACCGATGAGTTTCAAGTGCGGGCATTCTGGCTTGAGCATACTAAGCCGTGTCTCGGCTATGTATTTGAGGAATTTCCCCGGCCGGGAGCCTTCGATCCCGAAGCAGCACGCAGGCTTAATGTCCCATGCGGACCGCTCTGGTCAAAGCTGCAGGCAGGAATGGCCGTAGAAGCGGCAGACGGTACTGTCGTAGAAAGCAGCCAAGTACTCGGACCGCCTCGAAATGGCAGAAAATTCGGATTTGTAACCGATACAAAATATCTCCCGAGCATCGCACCGGAGGTTGCCGGATCCGACTTCTTAGTCTGCGAATCCATGTTTGCAAAAGGAATGGAACAAGATGCTGCCGAAAAAAAACACATGACTTGTACTCAGGCAGCCCAAATTGCACGAGACGCTGCAGTAAAAAAAATGGCACTCATTCACTACAGTCCTCGTTATACGGATCATGACTTAAAGCAGCTTTTAAAAGACGCACAGGAAATATTCCCCAATACGGTGTTATCAAAAGACCGGATGGTAGAAACTATCGAATATACAGATTAAACACCGGACATCTCTAAAAGCTCATTGAGTTTTTAAGAGATGCCTAACTTTTTAGAATTCCCACCCGATACCCAGCTGCGGTTGGATGATATATTTCGGAAATCCGTTTCCCCTTCGAATCGGAATAAGATGATCAAGATTAACTTCGATATATAGCTTTTTATACACATATGCATACAAGGCCGTACCAACATTGAATGTTAATCCCCAATACCATGCCTTCTCACTTGTCAGTTTTTCCGTTGTATTAGTTGTATTATAGGTAAACTGGGTATTTACGAGAAACATCGTACCAAATCCGGCATGTGCATCGAATATCAATCGATGTTTAATAATGGGATAGAAATAAGCAGCATTCAGTTGAGCAAATAATATTCCTGCATTGAGCGTATACCCATCGGTTTTATTTCTTAAATAGGCTCCTGAACCGGTAAAATTAAAACCGAAATTTCCGTAAAACCGCTTTATCGGAGCAACGGTCAGCCGGATACCACCAGCCAAAGGTGCAATACTTGTGTTGAAATAATCTTTTTTTGCTAATATTCGGTTACCGATAAAACCGTTAAAAACATAGTTACCTGAAATAAATATATCAATCGGCTTCTGAAATCGGAACACAATACCGTCTTTTTCTGCCGAAAGGTCACTCGGATCAACTGCTGCAAATGTATAAGTTCCCGGATTTGCTCTCAAAAACTCAAAAGAGACGACTGCATGCGTACCGTTGTCCTTTAACTCAATCACAGTTCCATTTAAAACAGATCCGCTAAGATCATTTTTAAGGACAAAAGCCGTATCTTCATGAAAATTTTTACCGGTTATAGTAAGTGTTTGATCTTCCAACTCATCGAAGTTGATAACTTGCGGAGAGACCGTCGAAACTTCCGGTTGATACGCAATACGAATGGCAAAGTTACGATACTCGCTCGACTCTTCTTTTTGGCCTAAAAGATTGATAACCCGCACACGGAAACGGTAATCCCCCGGAGACAAAGAAACGTCTACATAATTCGTTTTTACAGTACGTTTATCTATCACACGCCATACTTTCGTTTTTTTATCTTGCTGTTCAAGGTCAAATTCAAACCCCAAAATATCATCCAACTTCTCCCAAGAAAGGCGCTGTACAAGCGTAACACCTTTATCGGTTTCTTTAAGGAAATAATTTTTCTTTTCATCCACCGTTTTTTTTGTTTCTTGGGCAGAGGAAGAGAGTTGTTGCGCCGGTAACGGAATAAAACAAAAAAAGAGGATACCGGCAAGTAGTAAGCCGTACTTATTTTCCATATAGAACTCCCGTCTCATCCGTCGATACCGTTCTCCCCTTAGGAATATCTATTCGAAAACGTACACGCGAAACAGTACCGTCTTGGAATACTTTTCCGTTGCTTAATCGCCGCTGTGCTTTCACTTCTGCAGAAAAAATACCGCGGGATAGGCGCGCAATGTCCTTAAAGCTGACCATCGGCTTTGTTGCACCGTCTGCACGAATATCGGCTGTAAACACTACCCGTCCGGAAGAATCGGAGAGTTTAAAATGATAATGTGTAGCATCCGATACTCTGTCCCACTTAAAATCGATACTCCGGTTTGATTTAAAAAAAGAAGCATCTAATACCGTATCTGTTTTGGGGAAACCAAATACAACCTGTGGCAGTGGAGGTACCGGTAAAACGGTAAATACAAACCGTTTCCGCGACGAAATATCAAATCCTTCCGGTATCGTGGCTTTTACTTCCCATGTATATCTTCCCGATTCGAGTGGTGGCGCCTGTATTTCTGTAGACGGATCCGATACTTCAAAAACCGGATTAGCAGTACCCGATTTTCTCAATATGAGTTTTGATGTAGCAGGAGAAACAACCGATGTCCACTTAAAGGTAAACGGATTAAGCGCAGCCTCAAGTCCGCCTATTTTTACCCCGTCAGCCGGATATAACAGTTCTACAGGTTTTAGATGCATAAGTGCGAAGCTATGATCAACAGCTAAGCCGTACCGCCGCGTCGACGTTACGGAAGCGGAGGCAAAGCCTTGAATACTAACTCGGTAGTTGCCTTCTAAGACACGTTGCAAAGCAATTTCAACTTTAGTCTCGGTAATAAATAAGTTTTCATATAACGGAGAATCTTCCTGACCGATTTTCGTAATACGCACCTGATAATAATCCGCACCCTTAACAGGTGACCACGCAAATTTCGTTTTACCCTCAGGAAAAACGATAACGGTATTCCCGACATCAAATAAATTCGGTTTCTCCAACGGAGGCGCAACAGTAAAATACTTAGGTTCGGTTTTTATCGTCCCCGCTTGACCGCCTTCGGAGACTATTCTCCAATACCACTGACCTTGCGGTAAAGAAATTCCTTCAATGCCGTTACCGGATGTCTTTATATCGACAGCAAGTGTCGAGAAATCTTGGGAAGCGGATACTTGAAAGTGTTTTTCCGTTTCGATGTTTGTTTTCCATGTAAACCGGGTATCGGGACACAGAGTATCTGCAAGTACATATCCGTTAGGCGGGAAAATACCACGCAGTGTATAATCGGTATTAACCGTTTCAAATTTAGCCGGTGCGGAAGCGACCATCTCGGTACCTTTTGAATCGATTCCCGATACCGTCCAATAGTATTCACCGTTAGGCAAAACCGTTGCGGCATTATCAAGCTTAAAAGAATTGGATTCAACGATGGTATCGACGACAATCGTCTTCATTTGGGCGTCTTTTGCAACTTTAAGCCGATACGACTTTGTTTCGGAGATGTTTTTCCATGCAAAAGCCATTTCTTTCCCACGCGCAGTTTCCGCCGTTGCCTGAGGAAATAACACCTGTGGGATTTCGGCTGCGGCAGCTTGTTTCTCTATATGAAAAAACGATACTTTCGACGCTTCAGGCGCATTTTCAACTCCGATAAGATACCGAGGGGTAACGCGCCAATACCATGTTCCTTCACCGAACTCGGATAACGTCAGCGATTGAGTATTGATAAAGCGGCTGAATTGGGGGGCTTTCAGTTCAGGATTGTCGGCAACTTCCAACAAATAAGAAGCGACAAGGGAATTTCCCTCCCACAAGAATCGTACGATTGGAGCTGTCTCCGTATAGGTATACTCCGCTTCGACAGCCGGTTCCAACAGTACCGGAGCAGGAGCCGCAATAATATTCACCTTACCGGATTGCACATTCGCGTCAGACGATCCGGAGGCAGAAGAATAAAGCCTCCAATAGAATGATCTGTTCTGTTGCGTAAGCGTAAATTCCGTCAAACCGGTAACCGTGTATTTTTGAACTTCATCGGAGAAACTACCGAGCGGTGAAGTCTCCAGTATTATCTCCTCACCGGTGGGCAATGAGCTTTGCCATTGGAAGGGCACATCGGTGCCGCGGCCGCTCTGGTCAAGCAGTTTAATGTTTTTTCCCGGTCTTACCACCACAAGCGGAAGCTGAACACCCGCCTGCATTACCGCCCCTTGGGTCAACACTTCGGCAGTGCCTGCTCCATCCTGTCCGGTAACGGCGGCTTCCCCTTTTTCGACGACAAGCTGCAGACTCCCCTCGCCACTTTTATCCGCACGAAACGAAGACCCTTTTGAAACCTTCGCTGTCGTATTTTCCGAACTAATCAGCATATTTGAAGAGTCCGAAGTTTCAACTGACACAAGCCCATCCGTCAGATCAATGCGGGATTCTTCATTATTGACAAACACCTGAATCATTGTATTTGAACCGAGCTCAACGACATTACGGTCGATAAAATACAATGTTGCTTCCGCTTCGGGGGATGTACGTATCGTATCACCGTTATACACAGGGGAATTCTGTTGTGGACGATCCCAGACAGCGCGGTCGATAAACTTACGCTGAACCGACTTATACTTATACTGCACGGTCGCAACCGGTGTCTTATCGTTACGTGAAAATGTTCTATTTAAATTCCTCACGAATAAAAATGAACAAATAAAAATGATCAATAGACAAAGGGCTACAACGGAAATATCCACACCCGGATTTTTAAAACTAGGATTGGATTTTGTATTTTTTCTCGTCTTCATTGAGATTTACCTTTGCAAAATCGGGAATAGGAATTCCCAACACATTTCTAATCTGATTAAGACTTGTCGGCCCTTTTTCGCCCGCACCCGGAATACCTTTTTCGTTGGGCATATTGATGACCGCAAACATGCGGAGCGGTTTCTCTTTTCCTTTTACGGTGACGGACGGCATCTCTTCTACCAGAACCTGATCATGCACGAGCTTATAGGTGTATTCGGTGATAAGAATGTCGGTACCCATCGGTTTATTCAATGCTTCCGTTCGGGAGGCAAGGTTAACCGCATCGCCGATAACTGTATATTCCATACGCTTCTGAGAACCGATTTGCCCGGCAACGACCGGCCCGGAATTGATACCGCATCCGATGCGGATAATCGGCTTTTTATCCCCTCCCCGTCCGCGGTTAAACTGCATCAAAGCTGCCCGCATACGGAGCGCTGCGCGGATACAATTCAACGCATCTTCGCGCGGAGAGCCGGAACTCGTCGGCGCACCCCAGACAGCCATAATCGCATCGCCGATAAACTTATCGACAACACCATGTGTGTCATTGACACATTCAACCATCTGAGTCATATATTCATTTAAAAATCCGACAACTTCAAACGGTTCGAGTTTTTCCGAAATCGCGGTAAACGAACGAATATCCGAAAAGAATATCGTTGTTTCTTTGGTTTCACCGCCGAGTGCCAACCGCCCCTGCGCTGCAAGCTCCGCGATCTCCTTATTAATAAACCTTCCGAACGAATCCTTTAAGCGTTCCCGTTCAGCAAGACCTTTTCCCATCTGTACGAAACTTGAAGTTAAAAGCCCCACTTCATCATGTGTTTTCGGCTTTAAGTCAAGTTCGTATTCGCCCGCTTCAATTTGGTGAGCTGCGACGGTCAGCAGCTTGATCGGTGTGCTGATGGATTTGGATAAGAACCACACAAACATTGCCGAAAGAGCGAGTACCGCAATGCTTAAATAGAGGTTGCGCTTTGCCGTATCGTTGACGGGCTCAAGAACCTGCTCCGCTTCTGCAGTGGTAAGAACCGCCGCATCGCCGAGTGAAAGGCGCGTATACGAACCGAAATACTTTTTACCTGCTTCATCCTGAAACAGCATTTGCCGGTTGGTATCGCCGTTTTCGCGCATTTGGGTAAAGAGCGGAAAGGTAGCGACGCTCGCACCGCGGCGGATAAGATCAAAATCAGGATGAATAAGTACATCCCCCCTATCGTTTACGAGATACGTTGTCTGCAATGTCCCTTGCCCGAACCCGTCGGAGAGCTTCTCTGCAGAAAAGAATACCGCAAGCCCTTGTGCAAGACCTTTCTCTTTATACGGATAAAACAAGACCAACATCGGTTGATTAAAAAGCGGCGCGGCATTGAGGATCTTCATAATCCCCTGCTCTACTTGAGCCGCTGCCTCCCGTTCTTGCTTTAAAAACGCTTCTACTAGTGACGGCTCCAGCTCATGGGATAAAAAGAACGTCGTATTCAGCAATGTACGGTCGATACCGTCAGAACGTCGTGAATCGGTAACCAGAACAGCTGCAACCGAAGGGTTGCGTTCAAAATAAAACGCGGCAGCTTGCTTTGCAAAACTGCTTGAACTTTCGGCTGTATTGATAAGATCCAATAACAGAAAAGCATTTGCTCTAATGGAAGAAAGTTCATTTTCAACGGAACTTGCCGCTTGAGCGTTCACCGTTCGGTTGTTTTCCTCGGCAGTAATTCGGACATCTTCGCTGCCGAACCATGTTACCAATAGGGTAATCGTTCCAAGCGCAATAATAAGTAAAATGGAAATCATCATAACCAATTTTACTGCTATCGGAAATTTTACCCTTTCCTGTCCAACAGTATGCGTGTTTTTTTGTTCTGACATTTATTTCTCCGCATTCGGAAATGACCACCATTTTCCTAAAGAAAACTCCATCATCCGAATTTTTACATTTAGCACACAATATCTCTTATTATTTTATTATAACTTCCTATTTATCGCAAGGTAAATAGAAAAAGAAATATGAAACTTAAAAAAAAGAACCATGGTTATTGCCCTTTAAATGCACGTAAGGCCATCGACATGGTACCGTAAGCCCTCTAAAAATACACTTTTTAGAGGGCTTTTTGCTTCTTTTTGTAATGCATTTATAACGCAGCAAGTTTTTTCCGTACCAGTTCCGTAGTTTGATTAGGATTCGCCTTGCCCTGCGATTTTTTCATCACCTGCCCCATCAGCCAGCCGGCGACATTAGTCTTGCCCTTTTTCCAGTCGGCGATAGCTTGGGGATTTGCCGCAAAGACCTCATCCACCAGTTTCTCGATAGTGCCGGTATCGCTTACCTGCGTCATTCCCCTATTTTTGATGATCTGCCGGGGATGTTCACCGCTTTCCAACATCTCTACAAAAACATCCTTTGCCTGCTTGCTGGTAATAGTCTGTGCATCAAGTTCATTGACCAGTTCGGCAATATGGTCGGGACCAAACGGAAGCTGCTCAAGTCCAATATGCTTTTCATTTAATACCGCAAGGACTTCCGCAAGTACCCAGTTGGCAACTTTTTTGGGGTCTTTTGTTTGAGCGGCAGCAGCCTCAAACCACTCCGCTAAATTCCGCTCGGTTGTCAGTGTTTCCACATCGAATTGAGAAAGGCCGTACTCTTTTTTAAACCGTTCCCGTTTTGCAGCCGGAAGCTCTCCAACGGTTTTGCATACCGAATCGATGTATCCACGGCTCAGCATCAGCGAAGGAATATCGGGTTCGCGCATAAAACGGTAGTCAAGCGCGGAATTTTTTGTGCGCTGGATAACGGTTTTTCCGCTCGGCTCATCCCAGCCCATTGTACGTTTAAAATCAGCCGAATACTCCTGCCGGTCGGTTTTAAACTCTTCGAGCTGCCGCTGAACTTCATACGCACAGGCATCGCGTACCGTTCTAAACGAGTTCATATTCTTAATTTCGGAAATCGGCGTCCGGTATTCTTTGCCGTTTTCAAATACTTTTAGGTTGATGTTCGCATCGCAGCGCATCGCGCCTTCTTCCAAGTTACCGTCGGTAACGCCGATAAACTTTAAAATTTCCCGAATTGTCTGCATATACTGTGCTGCTTCTTCGGGGCTTTTCATATCCGGCTTAGATACGATTTCGATAAGCGGAACCCCGCAGCGGTTATAATCTACATAGCTATGCGCTCCT
Organism: Treponema sp. OMZ 906; assembly: GCF_024181185.1. Taxonomy (NCBI): domain Bacteria; kingdom Pseudomonadati; phylum Spirochaetota; class Spirochaetia; order Treponematales; family Treponemataceae; genus Treponema; species Treponema sp. OMZ 906. Next base: position 1,641,085 of record NZ_CP051196.1, read on the forward strand.
TCGATGTGAAGGCTTTTACCGGCATCTTCTTCGAGATGAATACGCTCAATTCTGATTGTCCGCATCTCGGGCAGTTCATTAGGAGCCGCCATATTGATTTCAACCTGACCGTTTTCACAAATCGGTTTATCGAATTGGGTAATCTGGTAGCCTTTAACCAAGTCGGGATAAAAGTAATGCTTCCGGTCAAACTTGCTGAATTCGTTGATCGTGCAGCCAAGCGCAAAACCTGCTTTAATACCGAGTTTGACGTATTCGTCGCCGACAACGGGCAAGGCGCCGGGAAGTCCTAAACAAACCGGACAGACACGGGAATTCGGCATTCCGCCGTAACGGTTTTCGCAGGAACAGAACGCTTTTGTCTTTGTTAACAGTTGGCAGTGAATTTCACAGCCGATAATTACTTCGTAGGATAATTCCGAACTCATACCCGTTCCGCCTCCAACGTTTTTGCCAATCGTAAGATTTTTCCTTCGGAAAGCTTCGCGCCCACAATTTGCATACCGATCGGGCGGCCGTCTTGTGCTTTGCCCGCGGGTATCGACAGCGCCGGAATATGGGATAAATTAACAAATGTCGTAAACAAATCCGAAAGGTACATCGCAAGCGGATCGTTTACGCGCTCACCGAGCTTAAACGCCGGTGTCGGCGCGGTCGGGCAGAAAATAAAATCATAGTGCTGTAAAACCGCCCCGACCTCTTTTTCCATACGGGCGCGGACACGGAGCGCATTTTCATAGCAATCCCCCGACAGGTGATGCGACAACACATAGTTTCCGGTGATAATGCGCCGTTTTACCTCGCGGCCGAACCCTGCTGATCGGGTGGCACAATATAGCTCGTCGTACCCTTTGCCCGGATCCACACGTAAGCCGTAGCGGATTCCGTCAAAACGGGCAAGATTGCTCGCCGCCTCAGAAAGCGCAATAACATAGTACATCGCAATGGCAGATTCCAACACCGGTATGGAAACGGGATCGACTTGAATACCCTTTGAGGCAAACCAACTGCGGAACTTTTCAAACAGCACCGCAACATCCGTATCCAAACCTTTCGCTTGCGTAAATTCAACCGGTAATGCAATGCGGAGTTTTTTTAACTCGTTGTCGGCGTAGGGTTGCAAGTGTGCGCAGGAAGAAAAATCATATTGGACACTCGTTTCATCATGCGGATCGGCGCCTCCTGCGACCGAAAGGCCTAATCCGACATCATCTACACAGCGGGCAAAAAGCCCTACTTGATCGAGCGAAGAGCCGAACGCGACGACGCCGTAGCGGCTGATAGCGCCGTAAGTCGGTTTTAATCCGTATATTCCGCAATACGAAGCGGGAAGTCGTACGGAACCACCCGTTTCCGTACCGAGTGCAAACGGAACCTGAAAACCGGCAACCACCGCTGCGGAACCGCCCGAACTGCCGCCGGGTGTCAGCGCGCGATCTACAGGATTATGCGACGGCCCATATACCGAATATTCGGTGGAAGAGCCCATCGCAAACTCATCCATATTTGCTCTACCAATCGGGATTGCGCCAGCCTCCGTTAAACGGGTAATAACCGTTGCGTTATACGGGGCTCTGTAACCGTCCAATATCTTACTGCAGCAGGTACAAAGTTTCCCGCGTATTGAAATATTATCTTTTACTGCAAAGGGTAACCCTAAAAGCGGCTTATCAGCCCCCTTGCCTTCTTTCCGTAGTGCATCGGCTTTTTCCGCTTGCGCTTCTGCATCGTCAAAAAACTCAATAAATCCATGCAACGGCGTCGTTTGCTTTTCATCCGCCTGATATGCTGCCTTTAATGCACGAACGATGTCAACGGAAGAGGCCACCCCTTCTTCCAAGTACGTTTTTAATTCGGCTAAGCTCGCTGTACAAAGATCTTTCATGATCACACCCCACTCCCGAGAACTTTAGGTACACGAAAATAGCCGTCCATATATTCACTCGACATCTTCTTTAAATCCGACTGCGTTATGCCAGCTGAAATGGTATCGCTGCGGAGTAACTCTTCCGAAATCATTGCAGTGTCGTCTGCCTCGGTAGATACATCATACTTTTTGAGAATATCGAAATATTCGATAATTTGACTAACCTGTCCGGCAATAGACTCTGTGTCACTGTCATTCGAAGAAAGGCGCGAGAGATAGAGTAAATTATCGAATACTTCAGGAGTAATTTTACTGTTTTGATCCATCGTTTTTCCTTAACTATAAATATTTAAGGGGAACCCAAAAAACTTCAGTTTTCAGAGGTTCCCACTTTTTTTAGTCAACATACCCCGATGCAGAGCGCTGCCGAAGAACGGCGGGTATTAAAACCTCCGCATGAATAAACATCGGAAATATGATTAGATTTCCGGGACTTCATTTTCATCCGGACATGTTTCTCGATTTTGAGAGGATAACCGATTTAAACGGCTGATAATTTCACGTGTTTGTTCTTGCGATTCTGCCGTTTTCGAAAAAATGCGTATTAGGCTGGTGATATTATCAACCATTGCATCAATTTCAGCATTAACCTTTTCGGTAGCTTGCGTTAAATGGTCAAAACTGGTAACCGTATTTTCCCGTGTTTCGATAATCTGGCTATTTTCGTTCTTTAAGGCCGTCATTTCTTCCAACACTTCTTTCAACGTTTGTTCCATTCGGGTCGTATGAGCATCCGTATGTCCGATAAAGGTTGCGATTTCTGCAAGCATATGCTCGAAATCGGTTACTTTATTGCTGATATCGGCAAAACTCTGGGCTAAAATATCCGCAGCAGAAGCAGTTTCGTCGATAGAAGTGGTAATTTGTTTAATAATCTTTCCGGTCGAATCCGATTCGGAAGACGCCCTCTCAGCCAAATTTCGAATTTCTTCAGCAACAACAGCAAACCCTTTTCCGGCATCACCTGCATGGGCAGCTTCGATAGCGGCATTCATTGCAAGCATATCCGTCTGCTCTGCAACCTGTGTTATCAGCTGGTTGGTTTCAAGCAAAACGGCAGAACGGGCAGTAATGTCGGATATCGTCTTTGTCATCTTTGAAAAGTTTGTTTTTCCGACTTCATTTGCTTGGAAGATATTCATAAAGTTATCTTGAATAACCTTGAATTTTTCCGTCAGTAATTTTGTGTTTTGGATTAAGTCCGTAAGCTTATCCATTGCATCCTTCGACTTTTCACTTTGCTGTGTAATTTGCGTATCCAAGCCTTCAAGGAAAGTATTTAAATAATTAGTATTGGTTTCCGTATCAATCAAACTCGTTTTCTGCGAAGATACTTCTTCGAGTACCAACTTAATATAGCTTGAAATTTTATCTACATAGGACTGAGCGCTGTGCATATTCGAGGTCAACACGGTATCTTCGTTTGCCAAATCTTCGATAACTTTTTTAATTTCAGCGATAAATGTATTCAATTGATCGGAAGAGGCAATAACCTTATCGCGCATCAACTCGCTCTCTCTTTTCTCAAAATAAAATATTCTTGCAAATGAGACTGCTTGGATCAGCAGGAAAAAGAGAAGGCCAAAGGGGAGCGTCGCCGGCGTATGGATAAGCTCCATTCCCTCAAGGATATCGATCACGGAGGTTACCATCAGCGCAGCAAAACCTGTTGCAATAAACGACGCCTCTTTCTCTTTTTTATACACCAACCGCACGATGAGATATAGGAGGTATAAAACTTCTAAAAGACAAACGACCTGATGTATATAGAGAAACGATGTAAAAAAAGCCCCTCTCGTAACAAGCGTTAAAATTCCATACAGCAAACCTTCAGAGACCCAGACAATGACAATCGCTTTATGAATATATTTCTTGTAAAGTTCATAAAAGTACATGATGACAGGAATTGAAACGGTTGCAAAACTGAAATAGTCCATACGGAGCACTGTCATCCAGGAAAAGCCGAATAAATCGGATCCAATTATCGTTCCCGTCGAGAGTATTCGTATCATAACGATAAATACAAGCAGCGTAAAATACAAAATACTGAGCTCTTTTGTTCTGAAGATAAACAATATCAAATGGTAAAGACCGAGTGCTAATGCAAAACTGAAAATCATTGCTTCGATAAGTTTATTTCGATATATAGACGATTCGATAACGGACGTTTTATTAATGATAACAGGATTGTATATACCCTGTTTCTTGTGATCAATACTTTTTATTTGAATCAAAAGATCGACCTGCGTTTCGCCTGCCGGTAATACAAAACAAGACGATTGCGCATCCGTAAGCTTTCTTCCGGAAGGATTATACGCGTCAAGCTTTACGCCGTTTGCAAAAACGGTGAGCGAAGGGAACCTGTTTTTCAGGTACACCGAAAGGGAAGGAGCTCCTTTAGGCAACAGTAGCCTTAGGGTATATGTCGCATAGCCGTTTGAAGGATAAGATTTTCCTTGCCCCGATTTTCTATCTGCCCAAGAAGATGGTACCGCCATATATTCGGAGGGATCTTTCCAATCTTCCAAGAATTCGTTCCAAAAAAAACCGTAATTGCCGGAGAGAAGAACCTTACCGCGGGTATCAAAGTTCCAGTTTCGTAAATCGATAACACCGCCTTGTACTGTCGGCGCGGTTTCCGCATAGACAGCGGTACCCAAGCCAAAAAAAATAAAGGTCGTCAATACGACCGATAAAAGATACTTTTTATTATAGAAAGTTTTTTTAAACAGTGAAGGGCGGTATACCATAGCAGAAGCGGGACAAATCACTTCGGTATATTTTGCACCGGGACGAGAAATTAATTCTTTCATGCTGTAACTCTCCATAGGTATGCCGTTATCACAAAGGGACGATACTTCCCCCATGATATGAACCGGCTATTTTGAATGTATTTAGTATAGACTAAAAATATGAATTATGCTAGCACCCTACTTTTGAAAATATGCATACCGTCTACGGCGTTGCAGGGTGAATAACAGTCCTCGACGTGCAAAAAGCACGCCTGCGGGTGTTATTCACTCTGCGCCTTGTATCCGGTACTACTATTTTCAAAAGCGCTGGAATTACGGGGCATATACGGCGTTGCAGCGTTATTTTTTATCGATGGGATAAAAATGAATGAGTATGAGACCGCATAAACACATGGTTGCAGCGATCGGCCCTGCAATAAACCTAATAGCAAATATCGTTTTAGGAGGTTGGATTACATCAGCACAGTAACCGGCTGCACTAAGAATTAAGCCCGAAACGCCGGTTGAAATAGCCTGTCCGAGCTTACTGGCAAAAGTCCACACTCCGTAATAACAACCTTCGTTGTGTACCGTATCAGGCTGCCACGCGATCGCATCAGGCAGCATTGCCCAAGGAGTCGCAAAAGCAAAGCCAACCCCAACTCCCGCAGCTACAAACAAGAGTGAAAGGCCGATTACCCCGATACGGTGTCCTATAAAAAAGATTACCATCGTAGAAATACACAATACGGCAAGTCCTACGCAGTATGAAAAATTTTTTCCCAGTATATTTGAGCATTTGGCCGCAACCGGAATAGAAACGATCGCCGTTACCAGTAAGAGCCCCATAATCGTACTTGAAGACGCTTCCGCTTGGTAAATGTACTTTAGGTAATACACAACCATGCCTTGCAAAAAATTGAGTGCAGTAATATGTAGTACAAAAACAGCCAGCAACACCGTGTACGCGGAATTTTTAAATACCGAGCGGTAGGCGGAAAAGAACGCTTCTGTTTTTTTCTTACCGTTTTTAGGCGGTGCAGCAGACTCTCGCACTGAAAAAAAAGTGATAAAAGTTGTTATTATGATAATACCGCCGATAGCTGCCCCTGCAACCGAGAAGCCTAAGGCTTTTGACGGGAATATATTGACAATCGGCATCACAATAACAGCACCCATTATCGTACCGATTCCGGCGCACAAAAAACGGTAGGCATTTAACGAGGTTTGTTCGTTATAATCCGAGGTTAATTCGGGGGTTAAAGCAGAATACGGAATATTCACGAGAGTCATCGTCGTATTTACCAAACAAAGCATCAACAGTGCCCACCAAAACAGCGCTGTTTGACCGGTAACCGAAGGCTTGGTAAAAAACAGCCAAAGCGAAAGACCGAACGGAAGCGCTCCGAACAAGAGATACGGACGGCGCCTGCCGAATCGGGAACGAGTGTTATCGGAAAGAAAGCCGACAATAGGGTCGGTAACTGCATCCCATATTTTCGCCACCATAATGGCGACGCCGGCAAGGGCGGGTGCCAGATACACCGTATCGGTAAGATAGGTCAGCGTCCAAAAGCCCATAGCCGTAAAAAACAGATTTCCACCGATGTCGGCAATTCCGAATCCGAGTTTTTTTCGTACCGGCAACCGTACATCGGCTAAGCATACTTCGGTTATCGGGACTTCTGCACTATCAGCAACAATTTTTTCGCTTATAATTTTTTTATTCATAGACAGTAACAATCTGCGGAAGCGCCCGCTCTTTTAAAATACGACTTATTCCAAAAGCGATGGCAGCCCCTGCGGCAAGACCGGCAGCGATACCGGCTAAAGCCAGCGATTCGTTATGCGTTCGCAAAAAGATTACCGTAAAGGAAAGCATCGAAAGCACGAGCGGAATACCCACTGCGCACAGTCCCTGAAAACGGGCAGCTTTTTCGGAAATAAAGACACCGACCTTGTTTCCAATCCATAAATCTTTTCCCGAAACGTTCAGCGCATCGACGATGTTGCCCTGTACAACCAGCAAACCGTCTTTACTGCCTCCGCCACAAGCATGGCAACCGCCGCCGCATGACGCGCATCCGCTGCGGCTATCGGTAGATTTAATGGAACAAAGATCTGCTTCGGGCGTATCGTATTCAATAGTCGCAATCTGCATGCCGTTCCGTTTCGTTATCGGCATACGTATCACTCTTCCTATTCTTTCCATTTAAAAAGCCCTCCAAAATTAAATACAGACATACGTTATGATGACTGCGGCACCGCAGCGGCAGGTATTTCGATACGGACCCGTTCTATCGACAGGGCGCCGCCCGCCCCGTCCAGCTCAATATCCACCCCCTGTATACAGACCCGTTGCCATGTTTCTTGCGGGTACTCAAAAAGACCGGTGCGATATTCCCGAATCTTACCGGACGGGGCATGTCCGCCGACGGAGTCAAAGCTGCCGGTTCGTCCCGCATCCGTGATATAAGCGGTTTTTCTGCTCTGCTGTTCGCAGCATGTTTCTACAGTTGCAGTCTGCATATCGATATGCACATCACCGGCACCGGAACCGCATAAATCACACTCGGCGGACATCAGCCGCTCATCGGCTGTGGCGGCGCCCGAGCCTGACCCGACCAATGCGGAGATCCTCCCCGCAAGGAAAAATGCCATAGTCTGTTTTTCGGCGGTTGCAGTTGAAGAAAAATCCGCCACGATAAACGGTGTTTCTCTTTCTATTTTCGGAAGCAGCGCCTGCATCAACGTAAACGGATTATCCGCTAAAAGCCGGTGGCGCCCTACCCGCCCCAAAATCGAAACAACCGCAAGTTTTCCCCCATTTCGAGCTGTAAAATAGCGATAACCGGCTCCTAAACTGTGCTCGGGTAGATTACAAGGACGCAGTACAAAAGGCATCTGTGGGAGATTTTCGACTAAATCTTTCTTTTGAAAGATACAATCCCCGCCGGTGATGCAATCGATCCCCATCTTTCTCAAATAACCGGCGTGTTGTTTGCCCAGCCCGCCCGCGCCTGTCGCCATACCGGCATTTGCGATAATAAAATCAGGCTGATAGCGGCGCTTAATTTCCGCAATATTTTTTTTAACCGCCCACACGCCCACCTTACCGGTAATTTCAGCGATATAAAAAATTCTCACAGTTCGTTCCGCTTTTGTACCAGCGTATTCGGATTTTTTAATGCCAGTCTGTCGATTATTTTAGTGCATTTTTTGGCAAGCTTTTTGTTCCCCAGTATCGTATAGGTATCGCGTAAATTAAAAAGCGTATCCTCTGAATCGGGAGCAAGCGTCAAGGCTGATTCAAAAGCGCGGCGGGCTTGTTCGTATTTTTCTTCATTAAAAAGGAGCGTACCGTAGTTATTCCAGATACGGCCGTTTTCGGTCTCCAGCTCAAGCGCTTTCGTATATGCAAGCCGTGAAGCCTCCATTTCGCCGGTTTCATGGAGAACAACACCGAGCGTATCCCAAATGTCGGCATCAAAGGGATTGCAACGCGCTGCCTCGTAGAGTGCATAGCGAGAGTTATCTTTATCATCAAGCGCATAGTAGCTGAGCCCCAAATTAAACCACATTAAGCTGCTGTACGGTTCAAGCTGTAAACCGCGGCGAAGGCATGCTATCGCTTCGCTATGGCATCCTTCGGCAGCGAGCATCACTGCACTGTCATTAAAAAAATCGGCTGTCTCTTGCATATCTAAAATATATACTATTTAATGAAAGAACTCAATCGATATTACCTTACAGCCCTGCATATTCCGGTTTACTAAATCTATTACCTCTGCATTGGCCATATTGCGCCGTTAGATGAGAGACAAAAGCCAATCTTTTAAATCCTTTGCTGACGAACATTCAAGCACAGGTTCATTCGTTATTTGAGGATTATACTTCAAGCGAGAGGGTATCGACGGGTATATTCCCGTTGCCGTCCTAACCGCTTCAGTGTAGAAAGCGGGATGAGTTATTTCCGGAGTAATCATAATACAGGAATGCGCAGTGTGCTCATCGGATACCCAACGGGGAAGCAAACCGGTATCCGTAAAAAAACTTTCGATCATTTTATCCGATTCCGATAAACCATTTTTTACTGTGCTCCAGGCCTGCCATATTTCCGCAACATAGGGACTGATAATATACCCTGTTCGATCTTTACAATCTCTCATTGCCTCCAATACAGAATCTTGGTTAAATCGAAATGAGGCGATACTTGGAGTAGATTTCTTAGAAGCCTCGTGTGCATACAGCATTTTAAAGCGTGTATATTCTCTCTCGTGCTCTATTTCAGGGGCATGACAAGTAGAATCGACCGTCGTAATAAAACCGTTTATAGGCGTCCCCATCTTCTGCGCAACTACGGCGGCACTGAGGGCATTCGGCTGCTTTAACGGGACCCCGATAATCAAACGGGGATGCTCAATACTGTTATCGTAGCCGGCTCGTGAAAGCGCCGTCAATGCAGCATACATACAGCAGCACACTTGCGATAGCAGATAATCGATATGCGCTACATGGGGTATAAACAGCTCCATCGAACCGGTAATATCAGCATCTGACACCGTCTCTTGAATTATAGTCTTACAATCTGCCAAAGAACCGTTGACTCCAAAGATATGAATGTTTTCAGGGAGCAAAAGGAATTGCTGTTTTACCATGGGCTGAAAAGCATCCTTTGAATTTTTAGGATATAAAAAGGTTGCATGAATATCCTCAAACTCAGAAAAAGCTTTTGCAAGTGAAAGCGTTTCAAGCTCTGTCCCCGCAAAAAGAATATGCACCGGCTGCCCGTTGAGCTGGTAGAAATAATCGACCAACTGCGCAGTAAAACGTGCACCGAAATCGGCATAGGAACCGCCATCTCCGTGGGTCAGTTCAGCGATATAAGTACGCGGATCAATCGGAAACACCGGAACTCTAAATGGAAATGCGCGGACGATAAGAGCATACAAATCGGATTCAGGAATAGCATCCCGAAAAAATGATCTGAACACTTCAAACGCAACATCGCGGAAGGACGGCGGAGGATTTTTATATATTAAAGAATCGGGTAAAAGCGGTATCTGCCGGGGAAGATAATTACCTCCTTCCGCATTGTGTGTTTTTAACAGCATTTCTAAAGGAACGCATACGGACGGATCTCTTATATTATAAAAAGATATGGACGGCTGCATATCCCTTTATAGCATAGATATACGGTGATTTCAATCGTAAAAGGTATATTTTTAGGGCAAACATATTCTTTGCCTTATTCAGCAGCGATAAAAAGAGCGTGTAACATACATCGTCATATCCTTTTTCTTCTTCGCGCCGGTTAAGTATATGCTCCTTATACGCAAAGAGGTTAAAAAAATCGTATAACCTGCTGCCGTGTTCGCAAAATTGTATATTCATATGGGAACCTCTAAAAAACGAGCTGTTGCATTTAAAACGGCGGTTTTCTAAAGATGAATTGTCCCCTACCTTTTTCGCCTAAAAATTCGTTATTCTTTACGATTAATTCTCCGCGGCTGAATACGGAATCGATTGCGCACTGCACCTTCATTCCTTCATACGTGCAGTAATCGCAGGCGCTTTTCAGGTTCTTCTTTGTCAGCACTTCTTCGGCATTCGGATTGATAATCGTAATGTCGGCATCGGCGCCGGGCAAAAGGCATCCTTTCTGAGGATACATACCGAAGATGCGGGCAGGGTTTGCCGCCATCACCTGTACGAAGCGCTCCAACGAAATCCGCTTTTTTTGTACGCCTTCGGAGAAAATAATCCGCACTCGCTCTTCGATACCCGGAGCGCCGCCCGGCCCTTTGGTAAAATCGCCCTTGGTATCCATCTTCTCTTTTAACAGGAAGGGACAATGGTCGGTTGCAACGACTTGGATATCACCGTTTGCAAGACCGATCCAGAGCGCTTCTATATCCTGCTTTCTGCGCAGGGGCGGCGCCATGATATATTTCAGCCCTTCGATATTTTCAGGATCATCGGGACTGCCGTTCTCATTTCCGTATTTTTCTTCCGAAAGCGTCAGATACTGCGTACAGGTTTCTACAAACAGCCGATTAACGTGCTGCCGTCCCTCTACCACGCTGATAAGCGCCTCTCCCGTAGAAAGGTGTACAATGTACAGCGGCGCATCCTTTACCATTTCCGAAAAATGAATAAGGCGGGAAACAGCCTCGGCTTCCGTTTCGTTAGGCCGACTGCGCGCATGGTAAATAGGCAGCATTTTATTTTCTTTTACAAATTTTGACCGGAGATAATTGATAAGCGAATCGTTTTCCGAATGCACGGTTAAAATGCCGCCCGCTTCTTTCACGGTTTGCAGCAAGCGGTAAAAGCCCGTATCGTCAATTTTAAATCCGTAGGTCGTATAAGCCTTAAAGCTCGTAATACCTTCATTTTTAATGATGCCGGATAGCTCCTGCAAAATTGCATCATCCACATGCTGAATAACACCGTGAAAGCTGTAGTCGATAACCGCTTTTTTTGCAAGCTCATGGTATCGGTCTATGGAATAATGCAAGTTGCATCCGGCGGGGCCGAAAGAGATATGGTCGATAACGGAGGTCGTGCCGCCGCAGGCTGCTGCAACGGTGCCGGTGTAAAAGTCATCGACGGCGCGGTACTGCGGAGACTGCTGCAACTCAAGATGTGTATGCGCATCAATCAGCCCCGGCATGACATAACAGCCGGGAACTTCATACACGGCATCAAAATCGACGGGATTAAAATGCCCGATTCCGGTTATCTTGCTGCCGGTTATTGCAATGTCCGCCTTAAACGTATCATTTTCGGTTACGAGCATACCGCCCGTTATCAATGTCTTTTTCACAATTTCTCCTTATCTATGGACAGCTCTAAAAGCCCTGTTAGATTTTTAGAGTTATCTCTATACAACTTTTCATATACGAAAAATGCCGATCAGACTTACGATGACCCAATCGGCATTTTTGTATTTAATTTTTAATCGTCGTCCACCATAATGCGTAAGATAACCTTATCGGTTTCCCGCATACCGTCGGCAGCAACGGCGCCTACACCGGCGATGGTTTTTTCTATATCGCCTTTTACGATACCTTCACCGGGTTCAAACACCCGGTCATGCATTGCAAGATAATGCGCATTCAACGCCGCATCAACCGATGTGGCAATCTTCGAGGCACACGAGGGCTTGGCGCCGTCGCAGACAATTCCCGACACAACCGCAAGGGTATTGGTAATCGTCTCGCATACCTGTTCATAGCTTCCGCCTGAAAGATATGTAACGGCAGCGCCGCTTCCGCAACCTGCACTGACAGCTCCGCAATAGGCGGAAAGTCGGCCGATCCGCGTTTTTTGGTGAATCGCAATCAAGTTGCTGACCAACAGACCGCGCAACAGCTTATCATGCGGGAGCTTTTTTTCTTCGGCAAACACGATAACCGGTAGCGATGCCGTCAAGCCCTGATTGCCGCTGCCCGAATTGGTAACAACCGGCAAGGTACAGCCGCTCATGCGGGCATCGGAACCCGCAGCGGCGGCGGCCTGCGCACGGATTTTTAGGGTAACGGCTCGTTCCGCTTCAGCAGCCTTCAGGAGATTCGCGCCTGCGTTAATTCCGTAACGGTGCTCCAATCCTTCCTGCGCGATGCGGGTATTATAATCGATCTGGCGTTCCAGTATCGGGCGGACGCGGTCAAGGTTTATCGTATCGGCAAACTCAAGGATCTTTTTTACCGATAAGCCCAACCGGTCGGTCAACGCGGCATTTGCACTAGCCGGATCAAACGGAACGGATAACACATCTTTTCCGTTTTTGGTTGTGTGCACGATATTCGTATGCTGATGGATAATCTCAATCGATGCGCTGTCGGCGCCGGCAAAAACTTCTACAATAAAATGCAGAGAAGCTACCGTATCCAAAAGGGAAACTTTACAAGGAACTTTTTCCAAAAATTCCTTTGTGCGAGCGATATCGGCTTCGGTTATGTCGGCAAGAACCTCAAGTCCCTTATCGGGATTACCGCCGATAATGCCGATTGCCGCCGCCGCCGGAATTCCCTTCATATTGCCCGAATTAGGGACGGTAACACTCTTTACATTTTTAATAATGTTACCGCTGCTTTTGATGCACACACGGTCGGGAATCTTACCGAGCAACGCACGGGCATGAGCGCCCGCATACGCTATAGCAATCGGTTCGGTACAGCCGAGCGCAGGAACCAACTCTTCTTGAAGGATCGCAATGAATTGATTACAGTCAAAGTCCGTAAGTTCCATACCTTACGCCTGTTTTAACGTTCCGTCCGGTTTATAGAACACACCGCGCAGAATAAGCGCAAGCGCTCCGTCTCCGGTTACATTGCAGGCTGTACCGAAGCTGTCCTGTAGGGCGAAGATGGCGATCAATAAGCCGGTACCGATTTCGTCAAAACCGAGTATGCTGATAACGATACCGAGCGAAGCCATAACCGTTCCGCCGGGTACGCCGGGCGCTCCGACAGCGAATACACCGAACAGGAATGAGAACAAGACCATTGTCCCGATTGGAGGAACCGCCCCGTACAACATCTGAGATATCGTCATTGCAAAGAATGTTTCGGTAAGAACGGAACCGCACAAATGGGTTGTTGCTCCCAGCGGGATAGCAAAGTCAACGATATCGGACGGAAGAGCACTGGATTTATGAGCACAGCGTAAGGCAACCGGCAAGGTCGCCGCGCTCGACATCGTACCGACTGCGGTGGCATACGCAGGGCCGTAGTGCTTTACCACTTCAAGCGGATTTTGCTTTGAAACCGCACCGCCGATGAGGTACAACAGCGTCATCCAGATAAAATGACCGATGAGTACAATAATGATAACTTTCAAGAATACGGGAAGCTGGCGGGTTAAGCTACCGCTGTATGCAAGTTCGGCGAAGGTTGTCGCAATAAAGAACGGCAGTATCGGTACGATAACGCGGTTGACGATTTCAAGCACCATTGCCTGAATCTCTTTTAAGAGTTTTTCAACCGTCGCAGCTTTTGTCCAAATAACCGAAATACCGGCCAAGATAGCCAATACCAGTGCGGTCATAACCGGCATAATCGGCTGTATGTTCAGCGAGAACGCCGTAGAGGGTATTTCCACCAATTCGGCAGCCTGTGCAGGAATATGCAGGAACGGAATAAGAATATATCCTGCTACAGTCGAAAACAGGGATGCTCCGACTGCGGACAAATACGATATCAGCAAAAAGACGCCGAGCATTTTGCCTGCATTTGCTTTTAAATCGCAAATGGCCGGAGCAATAAAACCGAAGATAACGAGTGGAACGGCAAAAAAGATCAGCGAACCGAGCAACCTTTTAATGGTCGCAATAATCCCCATTACCGGAGCGGGTACAAACAACCCGAGCAACACACCGGCAAGAATCCCTAACGCAAGCTGCGGTAACAGTCCCAATTTTCTACCGCTTTGTTTTTCCATAATAGAATCCCCCATAAACATTTTTGTAGGCAGTGAATGCTCGTTCATTAACATGAAGCAGGGCAACTCACAACAGAAGACATTATATACCCGCTGTTTTACACTTGTCAAATTATAAATGAGTTTCTTTGCATAAACATCGCGTATTAACGTGTGGGCGTTCCGCGCACGAATTAAACAACTTCCAAAGTTGATTCGCAATCCGCTTTAGCGGATATTATAAATTATTCCTTTACAGAACAGAACCAGAGGCTCTGATACTTTGTTCAATTTTAAAGAATAAAAAAATTGACGAACAACTCTCACAGATTAACAATCTTCACTGGCTGCCGTGGATAGGAAAGAACCTCAAGAAAATACCGATCATTTAATTACACCCTATGTAATCACTCTTTCATATTTTTCCCGCTAAATCCCGTCTTTTCTCCGGCATTAGGCATTCTATTCGATGACTTTAACAGTAACATGACGCAAACAGAACAGCAAAAAGCGGCAAAGAAATTCAGTTTCTATATATACTATACAGAAACTGAGATACTACAGGGTCAACTTTTGGAAAAATAAAACGCTCTTTAATGTATGGTTAGGTAAATCTTTTTTATACTTGATTTGTGTACATGCATAATGTATATTGAATATATGGGACGGAACAAGGATTTTGTCTATCTTAATGCTTTTGTATGGGATACGGCAAAGAATGAGCTAAACAAACAAAAGCATGGGCTTTCATTTGAAACAGCGGTGAGAATTTTTAATGACCCTTGCATGACAAAACAGTTTGATAACCTTAATTCCTCTTTGGAAGAAGAACGATGGAAGTGTATAGGCCGGGATATACAAGGCGGCTACAGTACTCTTACCGTATCAATGACAGAGAGGGGCGAACTCAAGCGTATTTTTTCCGCACGAAAAGCAAATCAACAGGAGGTAAAGGAGTATGAAGAAAACGCAACAGCATATATATAAAACTATTGATTTTCCCCCGCTGACCGATGAGCAAAAAAAAGAACTGGAAGTTCTGGAGTCAAAGAGCGAAAGCGAGATAGACTATTCAGATATTCCGGCGAATCTTGATACGCCTATTTTTCCTTATTATTTTCAGTCTTTGAAAGTTTCCAAAACAGCAATTCATACAAAGATTGATAATGATAATCTTGAATGGTTAAGGAAAGATGGAAAAGGGTACCAAGCAAGGCTAAATAATGTCATACGCTGGGCAAGAATGAATAATTGCCCAATTTCAACGCTATAATAGACATGGATATTGAAATGGGTATTGTCTCACGGCTCAAACGCACAGCCGCTTGAACCGGAAGATTTTGTGCAAGACTGGCAAGCGGAAATACAAGCTATGGTGCGACGGATTTCCGGCGTTTAAATCCTTCGACACGGGCGCTTGCAGGGCAATCGAGAGGGCTCCTGTCACCGCGCGCCAAATAGCGGTAGCCTACTCCGGCAATCATAGCGGCATTATCCGTGCAGAGCTTGAGCGGCGGAAAGATGCACGTTAAACCTTTTTGTTCGGCGAGTTTTTCACGGAGCAGCGAATTTGCAGCAACGCCGCCGCCTGCGACAATCGTGTGCAGTCCCGTGTCTTCTACCGCTCTCAGCAGGGAACGCAGTAATATTTTAACGGCTCTGGATTGAAAGGCCGCCGCGATATTTTCGGGCGTTTTTTCATATCCGGGATTCCAGAATTGATCGATTTGATTGATGACTGCGGTTTTTAAGCCTGAATAGGACACGTCATACCGGCGGCCGGATTCGTGCAGTACCGGCATCGGGAAGTTCGCAGCCTTGGGATCGCCGTTTTTAGCCAGCCGGTCGATAATTACGCCGCCCGGATAGCCGAAATCGTAGAACTTCGCAACCTTATCGAATGCTTCGCCCGGCGCATCGTCGATAGTACTACCGAGCACTTCGATTGAATCAAAATCGTATACTTTACAGATAAGCGAATGTCCGCCCGATACCAAAAGACCGAGGTAGGGATAGGGAATGTCCTGCTCAAGATGCGCTGCGTACAGATGCCCGAGCATGTGGTTTACGGCAATAAACGGTTTATTGCATGCCCATGCGAGGGTTTTCGCAAAAGTAAGCCCCACCAGTAGCGACCCCATCAATCCCGGCCGATTGGTAACGGCGATACCGTCTATCGATTGCAACGTTTCACCCGCTTCCTGCAAAGCGGTTTTGACAACCGGCAATATCCATTCGGTGTGCTTACGGCTCGCAATCTCAGGCACCACGCCCTTATATGCTTCGTGAAATGGTATTTGAGTCGCCACCACAGAGCTGATGATTTTATGTCCGTCCTCCACGACGGCGGCTGCCGTTTCATCGCAGGAGCTTTCTATTCCAAGTATCTTCATTCTGTTGTTCCTATTGTTCCATGATTGACTTTGGACATTCTCTTTTAGTTGCCGAAGTTAACTGTCCCTTTTTGTGCAACTTGAGCAATTGCCGAAAGTGAAAATCCGTCTTCGATAAGTGCAGGATACATCTCGGTTAAAAGCTCTGCAAGCTCAACCGTAAAGACATGGCCGATCATGATGGCAGAGCCTTTCTGTCTCGCAATGCTCAACCCTTTTTTAATTTGCGTTTCCATTGCAGCGCGGCTTTTATCGTTATCAATAAAAATTGCCCGTTCCCAGACAGCCATATTTTTCTCCTTTGCAACCTTCGCAACGACTGACCGAGCGGTTGTCCGCGAATCCAAAAAGAATATATGTTTTTCCGCTACGACATCCAAAACCGCGCTCATCGCTGCCTCGTCCGCCGTCATCAGTGAGCCTTCGTGATTATTCATCCCGGCTACCGGCCAAATTTCTTCGAGATTTTTTCTGACGATGTTTTTGATTTGCTCCGCAGAAAGTCCCGGCGTCACCGCCCCCGGTCCCGGATTAATATGCAGATCGACCGATTGCATCGGCTGGTGCAAAATAACCTGTTTTCCGGCTTTACGTATCCGCCGCGCCGACTCGCTAGAGTACCGCAATCCGGGTAAAACTGCAATAGTACAGGGGAATGGCAGCCGTAAAAAGTACTCGAGCTGGTCGAGATTGTGCCCTGCATCGTCAAACACGAAGGTGAGGTTCCCTGCATAAGGGGCAGGCTTGCGCGGCTTTTCCGGTTTTGCAGCAGGCTGCACCGGCTGCACTTTTTGCACGGTTTTTTTCTTATCGGGTACGGCAGGTTTTTCCGGTACACTGTTTTTCTTCGATGCGGTATTTTTTTTATCAGATGCAACGGATTTTTCCGGTACGGTATTCTTTTGCGGAGCCGGATGGACTGCCGGCTTTTCTTTCTGTGCAGTACCTTTCTGTGCAGCAGAAGCGGTGCGGGATGCAGGCACAGCGGCAGGCGAATGCGGTGTCGGTTGTGCAGCCGGTGTTGTTGTTTTTGCAGCCGGCGCTTTCTCCTGTGATGACGCTATTTTTTGCTGCGCTGCCGGTGTGTTTTGCCGTTTTTGCTGCACCGCGGAATCGGTATGCGGCTGTGTTTGTGCAGCAACCTGCGACACGGTAACCGGCGGTGAAGGTTCTTGTGCTGCCGTAAGCGGTTCATTCCGTTTTTGTTCAGTTGACGGTATTTCCTTTTCAACCGGAGTTTGCGCTTGAACCGGTTCGGATTTTAATGAATTTTTAAGATTAGGCACTAATTTTAACACTAAAACAAGATTAAAACCCAAAAGCAGAACGCACAATATCACCAATGCGGCAATAATATTCCCTCTCGAACGCTTCTTTCGGGCGGTTGAACTGCGCGGCTTTTTCTTTGTTGTTGTACTGCTGCGGCTCTTGGTTTTTGACTGCCCCTTCGCCGCTGTTTTTTTAGGTGTCGTTTTTTTGCTTGTTTTTACTTTATCTTCTTTTTCGGACATAGGCGAAAGCATAAAAACAGCGCGGCTTAATGTCAAGCGGCATTTATAATGGTAGCCCCTATCGGAAAACCTCTAAAAACCGCAAGCCTATCAGCTTGTTCTGTAAGGAAATCATTTACCGTATATGCTAATAAATCTCTATACTTTAAGATAGAGCCGTTTTAATGAAAAGATATAATAAAAGTATGATAGGGATAGAAATAAAATAGAGAAAATAATCGGGCAAGCCGGATTTGAACCGGCGACCCCAAGTCCCCCAGACTTGTACGCTAACCAACTGCGCTATTGCCCGTTTTGTTTCAATGACAGAAAGAGATATTATCGATAAAATTCCGTTATGTCAATACGCAGTGTTGCATCATACGTCACATTCTGTCCCAAAGCAATCGATAGAATGTTCAAAGAATAATGTAACCATCGATTGACTTTTACCGTATTCTGTATATACTAGACATATTCGATAACTTCGTTGTCGAACAGGTTTGCTAATATGCTTGTGAGGTTATACTATGAAAAAATATATTGTAGGAATGTTAATTATTATTATCGGTTTACTCGTTCTGTTTGCTCCCTTCGGATATGCCCATGTCTGTTTTCCGAAAGCTGACGGCGGTTTTATGAAGTGCCATTGGATGGGCGAAGCGGTTCGAATGCTCGGCGGTTTAATTGCTGCATTGGGCATCGTATTCTTACTGTTCAAGAGTTCCCGCATCGGTATCGCATTTTCCAATATCGGGCTCGGTGTTTGTCTGATATTATTGCAAACGGTTGTTATCGGTACATGTAAGACTGCGACCATGCCTTGTAACGTTTATACCAAACCCGTCATTTTACTGTTGGCAATCATACTGATAGCCATTGATATCGGGTATCTGTTCGTTAACAGAAGACGATAAATTTTACCATTGGATTATTACGGTATGTTATTGCAAACAAAACAACTTTCCAGAACGTTTACCAGAAGCGGTTCCGATTTTTTTGCCGTTAAGGAGGCCGATTTCACTATCGATTCTTCCGATTTTGTCTTTATTGTCGGCCGCTCCGGTTCGGGGAAAACGACACTGCTTAATCTGCTTTCGGGAATTTTAGAGCCGACTTCAGGTACGGTTCTTTTTGAAGATAAAGATATTACGCTGATGAGTGATACCGAAAAAAGCTATTACCGTAATGAGTCTATAGGATTTGTTCCGCAATCACTCGGCGCCTTGCCGAATCTGTCGGTACTGGATAATGTGCGCGTCCCGTTTTTTTTATTTAGCAGGGACGGCGATACCGAAGGGAGGGCGCTCAGTTTGTTGGAAGTGATGGGAATAGCACATCTAAAAGATGAAATGCCGAAAAATCTTTCGGGCGGAGAATCAAAGCGGATGCTTATCGCGCGTGCATTGATGAATGCGCCCAAGTTGCTCATCGCCGACGAACCGACGGCAAACCTCGATGCGGAAACGGCAGCTGGTGTCATGCAGGCGGTAAAAGATGTAAACAAGCTCGGAACTGCCGTGCTGATTGTAACGCATGATTCCACTATCTTGGATCCGCACTGTACAACCTACCGCATGGATGCCGGAACCCTTTCAAAAGTCTAGGTCTTCCATAATATTGCTTTCTTATGTGTCTTATGCTATAAATTAAGACTAAATGATAGTCTGTATACATAGACGCCTTATCAGCAAAATTGATAACAAGTGTTTTTATAAATGATTACAGCAGTATTGTCAGCTGCCCTTCCGATTAAAAACACATCGGTCAGGAAAAAATTCGATTCTTTGTAAAAATTTCTAAAAAAAGTGATTTTCAGCAGTTTTTTTAAGCCAAAATCGCAACAAAGACATATAACAAAGATAAGAAGTAATGCGACGGGGCAAGACGTGCCGGAAGCAAAAAAACTTTTGCAGAACGTCATTGGTAATGTTCTAACGGTACCAGCCGAGCGCACATAATTATGGAGGCACAAAGATGGCAAAAACAAAATCGGAAATAAATCAGGTAACCAATATTACCGATGCTGATGAAAAGCTCAAAGCGTTGGAGGCTGCGCGTCTGCAAATTGAAAAACAATTCGGACAAGGGTCGATCATGAAGCTCGGTTCAAAGACCGAGACGAGCGGTATCGAAGTAATCCCGTCAGGGAGTATCCTGCTTGACGAAGCGCTCGGTATCGGCGGTTATCCGCGCGGTAGAATTATCGAAATATTCGGTCCGGAGTCGTCGGGAAAAACCACACTTGCGCTCCATGTTGTTGCCGAAGCGCAAAAACGGGGCGGTATTGCAGCGTTTGTGGATGCCGAACATGCACTTGACCCCCAGTATGCGCAAAAACTCGGTGTCAATATCGATGAGTTGTGGGTCGCTCAGCCCGATGCGGGAGAACAGGCTTTGGAAATCACCGAAAACCTCGTCCGATCGGGTGCAGTGGATGTTATCGTTGTAGACTCGGTAGCAGCTCTTACGCCGCAAGCGGAAATCGACGGTGAAATGGGCGATTCACACATGGGATTACAGGCTCGTTTAATGAGTCAGGCGTTGCGGAAGCTGACGGCAATTATCTCACGGTCAAAATGTATTCTCATCTTTATCAACCAAATCCGTATGAAAATCGGTATTGCGTACGGCAATCCGGAAACCACCACCGGCGGTAATGCGCTCAAATTCTACTCATCGGTACGTATCGAAGTCCGCAAAGGCGAAGTGCTCGGCAAGGATGAGGATGAAGCATGGGGAAACAAGGTGCGCATCAAAGTTGTCAAGAATAAGGTCGCGCCGCCGTTCCGAAAGGTTGA
The DNA here is from genome assembly GCF_024181185.1 of Treponema sp. OMZ 906. NCBI lineage: Bacteria > Pseudomonadati > Spirochaetota > Spirochaetia > Treponematales > Treponemataceae > Treponema > Treponema sp. OMZ 906. The sequence continues at coordinate 1,661,854 of NZ_CP051196.1, forward strand.
GCTGGAAATCCTGTTCGGCAAGGGAATTTCTCCCTACGGCAGCTTGCTGGACTGCGCGGTAAAATACGAATTGATAGACAAAAAAGGTGCATGGTACTCGTATAAAGAAGATAAGATTGGACAAGGGCATGACAACGCCGTAAAATTCTTGGAAGACAATCCCGATATCGCAATCGATCTTGAAAAGACCTTGCGCGCACAGCTGTTCCCCAACCAAAAATATGTGTCGAGTTTTGTAAAAACCGATCAAGCTGATTCCGGTGCTGCGGGCAAAACGCCGTCCGGTTCCGGCACCGGCGAAGCGGCTGCGGCAAAGGCGGCGGGTTCCGTAAAACCGGAAGCGGCAAGGACTGATAAAGAAGCTGATGCTCAGGCCACTCCGGCAGGGAAAAAATCCATGCTCGAAAAAGCAGCTCTCGCTAGCGGCAAAACTGAAAGCTTGAATGCCGATTCTGCAGCAGTATCCGCTGTGCATAAATCAAAGCCGGGCAGCGCTTTTGACGGCGACAACGAGCTCTTTTAAACAGCCTGTCCAAAAACTGAAGTTTTTGGACAGTTTCCTTAGATTTAGATGCGATGTTTAAAAAGTACCCAACTTTTTCGACATCCCCGGGTCTACCGCTTTCGGCAGTACCTTCGTCCATGCGGAAAGCAGCGTTTGCGGCTCCTTCCGCTCGGTGATGAGTGCGGTAAAAAGCGGTTCCAGCTGAGGCAGCGCCGCATCCAGCAGGGTAAATTCTTCTTGAGAAAAAGGAGACAGCACATAGCCTGCGATATCGGGATGATCGGCGCTGCTGCTTTTTTTCCCGCCGGGACGCCCGATACCGATCCTGAGCCGCCAAAAGTCCGGCGTACCCAGCGCAGCCTTTATTGAGCGAAGCCCATTGTGTCCGCCGAGCCCTCCCGACCACTTGAGACTCAAGGCGGCAGGCGGCAGTTCGAGTTCGTCATGCACGACAAGTATTTCCGCCGGAGGAATTTTAAAGAACTGGGCAGCTTCTCCCACCGCTTCCCCCGATAGGTTCATATAGGTTTCAGGCTTTAAAGCATGGACAGCCTGTCCCCCGCTCACTGTCGCCGGAAACCGCCCGTACAGTCCGCGGAACTTATGCTGCCACGAAATTCCCCCGCAAATAGATAAACGATCCGCAGCAATCCATGCTGCGTTATGCCGGGTTCGTTCATACTCCCGCCCGACATTTCCTAAAAATGCTATTAACGAAATCATCTTTTTTGACCTGTAATTATTCTTTTACCTTCGTGTCGATTATGATCGTAACTGGTCCGTCGTTGTGAATTTCCACCTGCATATCCGCCCCGAATTGTCCGGTTTTTATCGGCTTACCAAGCGCTTCGCTCAGTTTGCGGATGCAGCATTCATAGAGCGGGATTGCAATCGAAGGCTCCGCCGCCGCATTGAAGGACGGGCGGTTTCCTTTCTTGGTGCTGGCAAACAGGGTAAACTGACTGACCAACAAAATGTCTCCCTGCACATCCGCAAGGGCGCGATTCATTTTCCCCTCATCGTCTTCAAAAATCCGCATCTGTACGATTTTCTTAACCAACCAATCTATATCGTCCTCAGTATCTTCAGGACAGATACCGAGCAAAATCACAAAGCCCTTGCCGACGGTCTGCGTTTCAGAACCTTCAATCGCCACACTTCCCGACCGTACCCGCTGTATTACTGCTCGCATGACACACGCTCCTCATTCCGTATATCCATACCATATTCTTGATGTAAGTTTTTTAGTTTTTCAATTTTTCTGTTGTTGCGTACCGTTTCTTTATACCGCGCTTTTTTGCATAATTCAATTACTTGGTAATCAGGATTTTCCATATCGCACATTTCATTTATTTCCCTTCTTGATTTATTACGAAACACACCTTTAGTCGTATAATGAATACTTCGAGCCATTTTTTCCTCTCTTATTGATTATATCCTGCCGTCTATGATGTATCTCAATTGTTGCATTTCGAGACAGCTTCAGTTATATTGGACGGGCATCGGGAGTGCGCTCTACAATGGATACACAAAACACGGAACTTTTACAAGCGGGATTAACCGCATTACATATTGAAGACCGGCAAGGTACATTGGCAAATATGTTAACGCGATATATTCGCGAACTTGAAACATTTAATGCCGCATTTAATTTGATAAAGGTACAAAACACTCAAGAGCTGATTATCAAACATATCCTCGACAGTCTTGCGCCCTGGGAAGCGTTAGCACACAGGCTCGATTCACAGCAAACCGAGGGCACCTGTACTATTGCAGATATCGGTTCGGGGGCGGGGCTGCCGGGTATTCCGCTTGCATGTCTGTTTTCACTTAAAGATCCGAGCATTAAATTTACGTTAATAGAGCGGATGCACAAACGATGCGCTGTTTTGGAAAATGTACAAGCCATGCTAGGGCTGACCAATACCACCGTGCTGGAATCCGAGGCAGAAAAAGCTCCTGCCGATTATTTTGACATTGCGGTATTCCGAGCCTTCCGGCCGCTTGACCGCGCAATGCTTGCTACCCTGCAAAAACGAATTCACAGTACCGGTATCTTAGCGGCCTATAAGGGGAAACGCACCGCAATTGAAGAAGAGATGCAAGCTTTGGACGCTTATAAACCGGACTATGAGGTAATACCGGTACAAACACCTTTTTATGACGCGGAACGGAATCTCGTTATTATCCCTAAGTGCCGCGAGGATAATTAACAGATCAATTCTCCCGAATAGTACCGGCGTTCTTTATCCTCTTCCGTAATGCACAGTGCCCCATCCGGAGCGATGCCGGTAAGGATACCTTCGACGATGTCATCTTCCTGTTGCCCGCGCATAAAGCGTACTACAGAACCTCGCTTCCAAAGCCGGCGGCTGATTTCTTCATTCCAATCGCGGCAGCTAAGACATTCCTGTATGTGAGTCAGCAGCGCAGGAATAAACACTTCAAACGTAGGGCATTTATCGGCGCCGATAATCATTGCAAGCGAAGTTGCCGTGTGTTCTATGCTCCGCAAAAAAGCCGTTTGAAGCAGGTTGATACCGACACCGGCAAGGACACAGCCGCCCGCGCTTTCGCACAGGATACCGGCAGCTTTTTTACCGTTGATAAAGATATCATTCGGCCACTTAACGGCAGTCCGTACGCCGGAAGGCAAAAACGAATCGAGTGTTAAACTAGCGGCTAAGCCTATCCGCAGCGTAAAATCGGTGGATGCGGGTTGCCTCAAAATAAGCGTACCGAGCAGGTTTTCCCCTGCAGGGGAAAGCCACTGCCGATCGGCCATACGCCCGCGCCCTTCCGTTTGATAACCGGCATAGATGAATGTCCCATCCGGACACCCCTCCGCAAGGCATTCGCGAGCAGTCTGTAATGTAGAATCGGTACGTGCGTAATAATACACAGGCGCATTAAAAGGGTTCGTGATTGAGGTTGTTTCTCGTTTTTGTTGAGGTATCAAAATAAACTCCGTGAATAATCTTTCTCTTTTTGCTCCGTTTCGGGGGCTAACAGACTGGCAACATCCGTTTCCGTACGGATTTTTTCTACCAGCTCGGGATTGTTTTTTAAAAATCTACTTAATATTTGCTCAAACAATTCCATGCAGACGCGGGCATCGTCTTCGGCACGGTGAGCCTCCAGCGCTGTAATACCGAACTGTACGGCAAGATCCTGTAATGCATAGCTGGATAAACCGGGAAATACTTCCTTTGCAAATATTCGCGTATCGACGGCTTTATTGGTTAAAGGAAATTTTCCGGCGCGCTTTAACTCCGCATTAACATAGTTTATGTCAAATGGAGCATTATGCGCAACTAAAACACCGGTACCGATAAAATCGAAAAAGTCAGGAAAGACATCAGCTATCAGCGGCTTATCCTTCAACATCTCATCGGTGATTCCGTTGACCTTGCCCGCATCCTCCGGCATCGGCATTTCAGGATTGATAAGCACATTGTACCGAGCAATAACACCGCGTTGGTCGAACTTTACCGCACCGATTTCTACAATTCGCCCCGATACGGGATCAAGTCCGGTCGTTTCGGTATCAAAAGCGATAAAGGCTACCGTGTCATATACGGCAGCCAACCAATCATAACTGGTCATTAGACGATAGTGTCCAACGCTTGAGCAAAAATTTTAACCTGCTGTTCTGCTTTGGTCTGAGCGGCGGCAACATCCTTACCCTGTACCGGCTGCGGATGGATGATATAAAACTTGATCTTGGGCTCGGTACCGCTCGGGCGGATACTGATAATCGTTCCGTCTTCAAGATAATACTGCAACACATTACTTACCGGAAGATGTACCGCTTCTTTTTTATCAGGTGTCAACGGGTTGTATGAACATGATTGATCAATATCGCGGATGGTTAGAACCTTTACGCCGGCAATATCCTTTAATGCGGAAGTACGGAGCTTTATCATCATATTTTTCATAATTTCAACGCCTTCCGCACCGGGGAACACCTTGTTGATGGTTTTCTCGCAGAAGAGGTTATGCTGTGTAAAGAGTTCGTTTAAGCGATCTAACAAGCTCTTCCCTTGTTTCCGCCAATAGAGCGACATCTCGGCACAGAGAGCAGAGGCAGCAATTCCGTCTTTATCGCGGATTTCCATCCCGAAATTATAGCCGTAGCTTTCCTCAAAGCCGTAAATGTAGTGATACCCTTGTTTGGAAATTTCATCAGCTTTGTTGCAGATCCACTTAAATCCCGTTAAGCATTCAAAGGAAGCAACCCCGTAGCTTTTCGCAATACGGTCACACAGATGCGATGTTACAATAGAACGAACAATGGCAGGTTTTGCCGGCATAACACCGAATTCTTTTGCAGTCAGGCAGAGGTAGTCGGCAAAAAGGGCGCCCATCTGGTTGCCGGTAATAAGATGCATTTTTCCGTTGCCGTCTTTTACCGCCGAAGCAAAACGGTCGGCATCGGGGTCGGTTGCCATCAGGATATCGGCGCCTTCTTTTTCCGCAAGTGCAATCGCCATTTTAAGCGCAGCAGGGTCTTCGGGATTGGGGTAGCTGACTGTCGGGAAATTTCCGTCCGGCTGACGTTGTTCGGGTACGGTGATGATGTTAAAGCCCATATCGCCGAGTACTTTTTCGACATGCATCGCACCGGTACCGTGCAGCGGGGTGTAAACAATTTTTACGGACTTTGACATCTCTTTAATAAGATCACCGCGATGCAGCTTGGCCTTAACGCTCGCCCAATATTTTTCATCTATCTCTTTATCGATGATGATGAGTTTACCACTCTTAATCGCTTCGTCGCGGTTCATCATGTTAACTTTTTTAACAGCATTGACCTTGTCGATAATGCCCTTATCGTGGGGTGGGATAACTTGTGCACCGTCATTCCAATATGCTTTGTATCCATTATACTGCGGCGGATTGTGCGAAGCGGTAACGACTACACCGGTATCGCAGCCGAGGTGGCGGATTGCATAGGAAAGCTCCGGTGTCGGACGTAATGCCGAAAACAGGTATACCGTAAAACCGTTTGCCGCAAAGATGAGCGCGGTTGCCTCTGCAAACACATCCGAATAGCGGCGCGAATCATGCGCGATAACTGCTTTTAGTTGGCCTTTTTTTGCCTTTTCGGGAAAGGTTTCGATAATATAATCGGCAAGCCCTTGAGTTGCCTTCTTAATAACCGTAGGATTCATCCTGTTTGTTCCGCCACCGATAATCCCGCGCAAACCGCCGGTACCGAATTCCAATTGACGGTAGAAGCGGTCAAACAGCTCTTTTTCATCATTCTTTGTGATGAGCGCTTCCACTTCCTTTACAAATGTAGGATCGGTTTCCTCTGCTATGTACTGTTTTGCAGAGGTTAGAATTGTTTTACTATCCATAATCGAGTCTCCCTCTTAATCAACAACCCCGACGCAAGCGTCGGGGTACAGTGCTCAACGTTTCGCACTGTATGTTCTATAAGGTGGTTGCAGTCGGCTTTAATACCCTTTGTTACGACGCAAGCGTCGGGGTATTAAACCCTCCGCACGAATAATCACAACGTTTAAATATCTTTAGGGTATCTTTAAAAACTTAATTTGCTTTCGGATACCGCTATTTATTTAGTGTAATCTTTTTTTATAGATTACGCAAGGTAAAATATCAAGAGTGTCAGGAGATAAAAAAAGGGCAACCGTACTCCATACCGGATTTTTAATACGGTCACCCTTCACACGAATAAATACTATCCGTTTTGAGCTTTTACCGAATCCGCTCTAACCCAGCCTTTTTTTTGCTTGTTTTGGATATAGAGCCATTCAACGCCACTCTCGGAATCTCCATCCTGTTTAATATATTTGCGGGTGGCAGTGGCCGATGTTCCTGCTTTCAGCATATTTACCGTTCTTGCAGAATCTTCATCGGGAATACTTAACAGATTGATATCTTCAATAGCCGTAACCTTTTCACTGATTTTTTCAACTGTAAGCTCTTTCATAAAATTCTCTTCTTTTATCATAATTTCAGAAAGTGACTGTAAAACCGCAATGGTATCGCTATAGGGAGAACCCAGTTCAATTGCATTCTGAAACAGCTCCGTCCGGATGGTATCGTTTTTGGATTCCATCGCAACCTGAGCGAGGATCATAGCCGAAACACTCATTTCATCCATTTCTACCGCATCCCGTTTTACATATTTGTCTTTAATACTCCATGAACTAACCAGTTCAGGATTATACGCTGCAATTTTAATAAATTTACTGTCCGGCTTTTCAAGGCTGTCTTTATATACCGCAACAATAGCATAACGAGGAATGAATTCGTCGGTCATAGCCGCAAGGGATTCCGATTTATACAGCACGACGTCTTGTCCCGAAATAAAGGCCGCTACGGTATCGGGTTCATAAGAATATTCTTGTATCCAATAGCGCTGCCCGTTAAGCTCGACATGAAAAAATGTCCGCTTTTGTCCGTCGGTTCTTACAGCTTCTTTCTTTTCTCCCAAATAGAGCGCTTTATCACCCAGTGAAGCCTCAGCAGTCCACTTCATTTTTCCTTCGTCGTTTTCCGCATAAAGCCCCGCATTGTTCACATAAACGACTCCGCTAATATCCATAGCATTCCCCATACCGGACGCAGACTCTTGTTTTGCATCCATATGGTCGACTTTTTGTACTTCATCGACCGGACTATTCTCATTATTCGTGCTTTGCCTTCCATTTTTTGCACATGATACAATCTGTATAATCCCAAATACGGCAAACAGAACTATCTTATTTAATCTTTTCATTTTATATGCTCCTTGCAGCTATTATTATTTGATAGTAACAAAGTGTCAATATTGCACACACAGGTATATGCTTGAAAAAAAAATGATTTTGTGCTTTTATAGGCACATGCGCGGACGCACCGTCTTTTTATATATTTATCTTATTATTGTTTTTACCGTGCTTGTTGCGGGTTCGGCAATGCTAGGCTATCTTTTGGCAGAAACAGCAGCCGTAAAGCAAAGCGAACAATTCACCGCTTTTAATCCCGATTTACCGACCCGAATACTTGATATACGAGGAGACTTAATCACTGAATTCTCGTCCAATGAAAAACGGGAGATTATTAAATTCGAGCAGATACCCCCCGCATTGATTAATGCACTGCTCGTCCGTGAAGACCGCAGCTTCTATCGACACCGAGGCTTTACTTTAAAAGCTATTTTTCGTGCCGTTATCGGAAAGCTCACCCATAGAACACTCGGCGGCGGAAGTACCATCACGCAGCAAATCGCAGGGCTTCTATACTGCGACCGCACCGATATGAGTATTTCGCGAAAGATAAAAGAACTATGGTGGGCGATTCAAATGGAACGCCGGTATTCAAAAGACGAAATTCTTGAACTTTATTTGAACAAAGTATATTTTGGCGGTGGAACCTACGGTGTTAGCGCCGCATGTCGTTTTTATTTCGGCCACTCTGTAGCGGAAATTACCCCTGCAGAAGCAGCGATACTGGTTATTCAACTGTCAAGCCCCGCTAAATATAATCCCTTTGAATACCCGAACGTTGTACAGGAACGCCAGAGCTATGTTCTTGATGAGATGGTGCGCCTCGGCTATCTTACAAAAGAGGAAAGAGACGAGTCCTACGATGAGTATTGGGCTCACTTTGACTATACCCGCACTGCTTCGTCTGCATGGTTTAATCGTGAAGACAAAGCCCGCTGGTTTTCCGAATATGTACGCCGCCAGCTTGAAACGATGATGTACGGTACGATGGATTTTTATTCTGACGGCTATATCGTACATACCACTTGCGACCTGCGTCACCAAGCAGCAGCAGAAAAAGAGATGGGTGACTATATCCGCATTGCAAACACCCGGGTAAAGAATACCCGATCGCACCGCTTTGCTCAGAGCGAACTATACAGCAATATCACTGCGCTGGTTTCACTCGCCTTTAATATTCCGGCACTCCATATCGACTCCGAACGAGTTCAAGCAAAAACACTCTCCTACTACCGCAGCGATTTGAATCCTATTGTGGATATGGCGGCAATGCTCTTCGGCTTAAACAACCTCAAAATTACCGGCACAAAAAGCACCGCAAAGGTGCAAGATGAGCTTGCAAGGAAGACGGTTGAAGGAACGCTCATCTGTTTGGAAAATAATACAGGCTACATTACAGCGCTCGTTGGAGGAAGTAGATTCGATGAATCAAACCAAATGATACGAGCGACACAAGGGCGTGTTCAGCCGGGGAGTTCCTTTAAGCCGCTTCTGTATTCCGCAGCTTTCGACACCAAATTAATTACACCGGCAACAGTGCTGGAGGATACGCCGCAAGTATTTCAAAATCAAAGCGGTGTCCCATATATTCCGAACAACTATGCAGGGCATTGGCAGGGCACGGTTCTCGCATGGCGAGCACTGGCAAGATCGCTGAATATTCCTGCGATTAAGGTACTTGATACAATCGGCTTCGATGCGGCAATCACTCGATCCGCTGCTCTGCTCGGCATCACCGATCAGGACGAAATAGACCGTACATTCCCACGAGTATATCCGCTCGCTCTCGGCGTTATCAGCGTTGCTCCCATTCAGATGGCAAAAGCGTTTGCCATCTTTGGAAACCAAGGACGGCGGGTTGACCCCATTGCCATCCGTACCGTAGAAAACCGTAATGGTACAATCGTGATGGATCCCGAACGGGATTTGCGGCTGGAACAGCGGCGGCGGGGAACTGCAATGCAGGTTATCAGCCCTCAAAATGCCTATCTTATGACATCGGTACTACAAAAAACAATTACCGCAGGAACACTTATGACTGCTTCCGGTAGCGGGTCAAAATTTCGCTTTAAGGACAAAAAGAGCGGTAAGTATTTTTCCATGCCTATTGCAGGTAAAACCGGTACAACTCAAAACTGGTCGGATGCATGGGCGATCGGTTATTCTCCGTATTATACCGCCGCTGTTTGGTTCGGGTATGACAAGGGAGGGCAATCACTGGGACTCGACAATACAGGCGCAATGCTCGCAGGACCTCCGTGGGCGAACTTTATGAAAGCGATCCATGAAGATATGCCGTATCGAGATTTTATTCGACCCGAAACAGGATTAACCACTGTGTCGGTTTGTTCAAAATCAGGAATGCTGCAAACACCTTACTGTAACGAGGGGACGGTATCGCTCTACTTTTTATCCGGTACGGAACCGACAGAGGCTTGTACCTATCATGAAGCCAACAATGTACTGTTGGAAATTGCAAAAGACCGTCTGCGCAAAAGCAATTACAGTACAGGACAAACACCGGTCGACATTATTAAAACGGATGTACTTATTGACCCACGCATTTTTGAAGATCCTGAACCAAGCAAACATAGACGGACAGGGAATGCTTCCTCTTATACAACAGATCCATTTATAACCGATGAACTTACAGTGCCTTCCGACTCCGGCAACGTTTTGGAACCCGACCCGTTATTACATTCGGGTGAAGATAATTCTTCAACAGAGCCGCCGGTGCTTACTCCACAGCAAGAGCAAAATACACAAAATCCCGGAATTCAGCCCGGGCAGACTTCGGGACAATCAGGAGTGAATAATACAATACAACCACCGATTCCTCAAACGCATCCAGATTCGGGAACCATCGACGAAGGAACTCCGGTACCGTCTTTTCCACCTATAGAATCTGAACCGTCCGGTAGCGAATCCGAAACACAGGAACAGAACAACGGCACGATACAAGGTGAAGGCATCAACCCGTGGTTGTAACAGGGTATCCTATAAAAGTACTGTTAGATTTTTAAGATGTCTCAGCAGTGTTATGCCAAGAGCCTTAGACCCTACGCAAACACATATCAGGGGGAAACATGACTGAAGAACCGTATATCCGCCCAACATGGGACGAATACTTTATGGAAGTGTGCCGTGCAATTGCAAAACGTGCGACCTGCGATCGAGGCAGATCCGGTTGCGTTATTGCGCGGGATAACCAGCTCTTGGTTACCGGCTATGTGGGCGCTCCTCGCGGGTTACCCCATTGCGATGACGTAGGGCATCAATTTAAAAAGGTGCAGCATGAAGACGGTTCCATCAGTCAACACTGTGTCCGTACCGTTCATGCAGAGCAGAATGCCATTTGCCAAGCGGCAAAACGGGGTATCAGTATCGACGGCGCAACGCTCTACTGCAAAATGACTCCCTGCCGCACATGCGCGATGCTGATTATCAATTGCGGTATAAAACGAGTTATTGCCGAAAAACGATACCATGACAGTGCCGATTCAATCCAGATGTTTAAACAGGCAGGAGTTGAGCTTGAGCACCTGAGTGATAATGTCGAAGAATATCAAGGCCAATAGCACTTTTGAAAATAGCGCATCTATGAGGGAAAAAACTATGGCTGATATGTTGGTGAACTTGCTCCGGCTGCCTCCGGCAGAAGGGCTTTATGCGGAATTGCAGCGTAAATACGATGTGCATATCCGGCGCGCGATGACGCCCGATAAGTTCCGAATCGTTGAATGGGTAAAAGAACATTCTACTTTAAGCGCAGCAGGCGAATGCGATACCTGCTTTTCCCGCATACCGGTGAGCTGCTTTATCGCTACCCGCGGGCAGAACATACTCGGATATGCATGCTATAACGCAACCGCGCCCGACTTTTTCGGCCCTACAAAGGTATTGGAAGATGAACAGGGGAAAGGAATCGGCAAAGCACTGTTGCTCGCATCGCTCCATGCCTTACGCAACGAAGGGTATGCCTATGCCATTATCGGAGGAGTCGGCCCCGAAGTCTTCTATCAAAAAACCGTCGGCGCTGTATTGATTGACGGCTCTACGCCCGGTATTTACAAAGACTTTCTGCCGAAACTCTAGGCCGTGGATCCTGTGTTTTTATCCCAAAGGTTAGCGATGGGAGCTGCGCCGAAGGCGTTCCGGAACGAAAGGGTATAACATTTATTTTTCTGCGTAAATGAGGCTGCTTTGGATATAGGTTTTTATTGCCAAGCCGTGTCCCCATTTCTTTGCGTATTCGTCTGAAACGTCTTTTGAACGTATGATTATGTTGATAAAGCCGATTTTTTCAAAGGTGTCTTTTATCTGCTCCGCAGACCAAGCTCCCCCCACTCACGTTTTTACCATATCGGGATCAGAGATCCATTCGTGCGGCAAAGCAGCCTTTAAAGTGATGTCGGAAATCGCGACTCTTCCGCCTTTGCGAAGACAGCGGTAAAGCTCTGAATACACTCCATATTTATCCGTTGACAAATTTATCACGCAATTACTCATGATGAGATCGAGGGAACTATCGGAAAGCGGAATATGTTCAATTTCGCCAAGTATAAATTCGCAATTGGTAAACCCGTTTTTTACGGCGATTTCCGAAGCGCGGCTGATCATAGTTTTTGAGCTGTCAAGCCCGAAAACTTTTCCGTTTTTACCGACAGCTTTTGACGCTATAAAGCAGTCAAGTCCTCTTCCGCATCCTAAGTCAAGGATGGTTTCGTTTAAGCGGGGCTTGGCAGCTTCTTGCGGATTTCCACAGCCGAGTCCGAGGTCGGCCTCTTTCGGAATGCCGACCAAATCTTGTGCGGCATAGCCTATCGAAGTCGTTATCTTTTCAGCCTCACCATGTACGGAAAGGCTTCCCTGTGCCAGATTTTCGTAATGCTCTTTGACGGCTTCTTTCACCGCATTCTTATCGTAACTCATTCAAATGATTATATCCTCGCTTGCTCTTTTAGACTATACCGTTCCATGTGAACTGTTTACAATGAGGCATCTCCTAAAACGCTTAAGTGTGTTGCGGTTCTTTACTCAAACAACTCGGCAAGTTCTTCATTGCTCATCTTGCCGATCCACGATTCGCCGCCGCTCAAGGTCATCTGAGAAATATGCCGCTTCTTTTGAATCATCTCGTCGATTTTTTCTTCAAAGGTACCGGCGCAGATAAAACGGGACACAAACACGGTGTTGTGCTGCCCGATTCGGAATGCGCGGTCGGTCGCCTGATCTTCTATCGCAGGGTTGTACCAGAGGTCAAAGTGGATAACGCGGGTCGCGGCGGTAAGGTTTAAGCCGGTACCGCCCGCCTTGAGCGAAATAAGAAAGATGCGCTGTGCCGGATCGGTTTGGAACGATTCGACTGCAGCCTTCCGTGCGGTAAGCGGCATCTGTCCGTGCAAGAGGAGCGGCTCATCTCCGAATTGCTCCTGTATCAGCTTCCGCAGTAAAAAGAGTGTTTGCGTATATTGGCTGAAAATCAAGGTCTTTTCACCGGCGTCCAATATTTCGCCGAGCAGCTGCATCAGCGCGGCGGTTTTTCCGGAAAGCGCCGTATCGGTCTGAAAGCTTTCGTCATAGACATGGGGATGGTTGCACACCTGCTTTAAGGCGGTCAGCAGTTTAAGCACCAGCGCGTTCCGCTTAATCCCGTCTTCGGTTTTCAATACGCTTTTCAGCTGCGTTTCAACAAGGCTTTCGTACAGCGCAATTTGCTCCGGCGTCAGGCGGCAGTATTGCGGCGTAATCACTTTTTCCGGTAAGTCGGAAATAACGGCAGGGTCGGTTTTAAGGCGGCGGAGTAAAAACGGCGCGGTAATCTTTTGAAAGGACTCCGCAGTCTCCGCATCGCCGTGCAGCTCGATGGGTATGCGCCATTTTTTACGGAAGGTTTCCGCAGAGCCGAGATAGCCCGGGATGATAAAATCGAACAAGGCGCGCATATCCTCAAGGCTGTTTTCAACCGGCGTACCGGTCATCGCGATGCGGGACTGTGCCTGCACAAGCCTGAGCGCTTGGGCGTTTTTGGTCTGCGTATTTTTAACCGCCTGCGCTTCGTCGATAATCAGACAGTCAAAGGTCTTTTCGGAAAGTTTTTTTACATCCCGCTGGAGGGTCTGATACGTCGTAATATGAATGTCAGACTTTGCGGAAAATCGCCGCCCCTGTCCGTGCAAGATTGTACAACGCAGCGACGGCGCAAAGGTGTGCAGCTCATGTTCCCAGTTCGGTAAAAGACTCGCCGGAGCCGCGATAAGGATGCCGCTATGCTTAAAGCCCTGTTCTTTCAATTTGAGAATGAGGGCGATAACTTGCAGCGTTTTGCCGAGCCCCATATCATCCCCCAACAGACAGCCGAAACCGCTTTTAATGGTAGAATAGAGCCACTGAAAACCTTTTTCCTGATACGGCCGGAGCGTCGCCTGCAATGTGCGAGGTACTGCGACATCCGTTTCCCGAAAGAGCGAATAGGAAAACGGCGCGCCGTCCGCCATTACGGTATCTCCGGTCAGCGTCCCTTGAATAACCTCGTTGATGTCGGGTCTTTCGTGCTGCATTGTTTCGAGAAGGCGCGCCGTGTGTTCGGGATCGACAAGGATGTAGCGGTCGTTGAATTTCACCAAACCGCTACTCTGCTTCATCAATGCGCGGAATTTCTTGGCGCTGATGACGGTATCGCCGAGCATAATGCTGCGGTCATAGTCCATCAGGTTGTCAAGGCTGAGGTACGACTGTACGGCGCCGGCTCCCTTTTGCCGTTTCAGCTGGAACACCGCCCGCGGCTTCAGCGCCCGCTGCAGTGTCTTAGGCAGCACGACCTCTATCCCAAAACGGGAGAGGAGCGGCGCCGCCGTCCGTAAAAACACCGCCGTCTCTTCCTGCGTAAGCGGAACCGACTTTTGCCCAATCATCTCTGTTAATTTCGGCAGATATGCGGAAAGCGCAATCGCGAACTCCACCGTTTTGCTTTCCAGCTGTACGGAGTCGGCGATGCGGGAAAACGGTACAAACCGGTTGTTCGTTTCTTCGCTGTGGCACACCTCGGCGGAAATCTGAAAGTCGGATTTTTTCGCTTCCTCTAAAATGAGCCGGAAACGGAGGCTGTTGCTGTCGTAGTAGAGCGCGGCAAGCCAGCGGGTAATCGATGCAGGAAGGCGGCGCATACCCGGCGCCTTCGTATTGATAGTCGCGCCTTGGAAAAAGAGAGCTGCAATTTCTTGTTCCGCTTGGCGGATACCGGCGGGCATAAAACCGGTAGTATGTACATATTCGGTGAGGAACGCCGTCAGCAGCAGTTCGGCGCAGTACCGCCTGCCCCAGCTCTTAACTTGCGGAAAAAATGCTTCGGTAATAAAGGAAGCGCAGCGGTCGATTGCAGCGGAAACAGCCTGCGCCGAGGTCAGCGGCTTCCAAAATATTGCCAGTTTCCGCGTTACCGACTCGAGGTATACCGTCGGCAGCAGCGCAGATTCGGCGATGAGCCGCTCTCCGAGTGTCAGTACCGTATATGCCGCCTTCATACCGTCAGGAGAATCCGCGGCAGGCGTAACGCCGCGCAGGAGGTGAAGCGCTTGCACGAGTGTCAGCGCCGCCTCCGTACCGTTCGGAAGCCGCACGCGGAGCTGCAACGCCGCTTCTTTCTGCAAGGGAAAAGCCGGAACGCCTGCCGTTTTTTGCTTCGGCAGTTTTGCCGTATCGAGCCGAACCTGCGTGTACAAAAGGCGGCTTGAACCGCACAGCGTTGCCGCCGAGGCGCAGTCCGTACCGGATTTCATTAAAACGGCAATCCGCTGTTCAAGCGTCAACTCGAATTCTTTGTTCTGCCGGACAATCAGTTTATGGTACAGCTCTTTAAAGGCTGCAACCAAGTCATCATCATAGAAGGGTGCAAACGGCGGAAGCAGCGCGGAAATCAGCGGTAAAAACGATTCTTCAAGCGGAAAGTGGGGAAGTTCCGCCGGTACGTCCTGTGCAGGCTCATCCGCACGGCGCAGGGATAACGGCACCGGATGTTCGTATTCAGGGTCTGACGGCACTGCAAGGGGCGATGCTTTAGCCGCCGTACCCGCCGCGCCGGATTGCCTCGCTTTCCTTTGCACTCCGGCGGTTGTGGCATTACCAGTTGCCGGTGCAGTATTATCCGCCGGTACAACACCCATTGCGGAATCTGCTGCAGTATCATCCACTGGTGATGCACCCTGCTCCGATACGGCGGTTAGAGCCGGGTCGGCGGACATATCCCCTGCGGCGGGCAATATCTTTTCCCGCAGTTCGGCGAGGTCGATTCCCGCAAGCTGAAAGAGGAGCCGCGGATCGTGGTCGATTTCTTTCGCCAGAATATACAGCACCGCGGCGATGTGTTTACACAGGGAGGCGGAGTCGGGACAGGAGCAATCGCTTTCGATAAGGCTCCAGCGGCGGGGAATAAACCGTATATCCTTTGCCTCAAAGAGCGTTACAAGGCGTTCCGTCATCGTACCGTTTCCCAACGCGATAAAGTCGGCGGGATGCTGTGTTAAGATTTTTTCCAATTTTTTTCGATTCGGTTCGGAAATACGGGGAAAGGTGAGCGAAATATAGTACCACGGGTCATAATGTCCCGCGACACGGGCAGCAACTTTATTGCCGGTAATCACAAGGGAATCTACCTTACCGGTATTCGCGTAACTTTTCCCCCGCGACACCCGCCCCTCGCCGTCATAACTTTCGAGCATCCGTAAAAACCATGCGCCCCACGGCGTTGTTCCGTACTTACTGCGTGCCATGGGTTGATTTTATCGGATTTTAAGCGAATAAGCCAGCTGTAAAAGCAATTCACAATTATGAATTTTATTCGTGCGAGGGTTTAATACCCGCCGTTTCTCGGCAACGCTCTGCGTCGGGGGTATGTTGATTCAGTTAGACCGGCGTATCATTCTGCAAAACCGAACAATACGCCGTGTATTCGCGGAACGTCCGGTTTTATTCCAACGGAGCAAAATAGCCGGTTTCATCTCGGCCCGAACGAGTTAAAAGTCGTACCTCAACTTCGACGGGCAAATAGGCACGGCCGAAGTCGGTTGGCAATGTAGAGGTGTAACTCAGCTGATATGAACCTACCGGTTTTGCAATTAAGTCTTCAATAATCGGAGAAAGCCCCTGTTCGGCATAAATATACGTGCTCATTCCGCCTGTCTTTGTACAAAGATACGCCAACTCAGGTGGCAATGTCCGCGGTTTTAGATTAACCGCATAAAACCGGATACCGTTGTTAGTTATATACGAGGCAAGATCATTTAAGCTGTACTGCCTAAAGCTGTCGGAACCGATATCTTCAAACGATAAGAACACGATAGCCCGCTTCGGAGCCGCATTAATAAGCTCTCCGCTTGCCAACCGCAGCGCAAGATCACAGTTCCATACGGGCGACCACGCCGCCTTTAATTTAAGCGGCTGCGATAAAAGCGCTTCGGGAGAAAACTTACCTTCCAGCACCGGCAATTGAGACGCCGACACAAGAGAAATTTTTCCTTTCCCTTGCATTGCCTCGGCAAGCTCTTTTACAACCGTCTTAACAAGCTCAAATTCCTTTTCCGACTGAGGAGAGCGCTCGATTACAACGGCAATATCACATCCGGTATTGAGGTAGGCGGCGCCTTTTAACGTAAAGTCATTAACCTGTCGATTTGATTCGGTCAGGAAAAAATTATTTTCCGTTAAGCCGACCAGCGGCTGCCCCATCCGGTTTTCTACGCGGACATCGACGGTTACCGTCGGAAACTTATCGGCATAGACACGGTCAAAGCGGACAAACAAGCCGCCGGCCAATTCGTTGATATGAGAAAAGACTTGAATATTTCCGTTTTTATAATCGGCTAACAAAAGGCTGCCGTTGACATCGGGAATTGCCGCGGTTACACGGGCGGGCGCATTCCCTAAACTCGCAACGGTATACAAACTTGCTAAGCCGATATCGACCAAGTACACCTTATTGGCGCAGGACACCAGCAGATTGTTTTTCCATACCCGCATCGACTCCGCCTGTACGACACTTCCGTCCGGCAGCAGCGTTCTAATATAGTTTCCTGCCGTATCAAACACATAGATAGAACCTTTTACCGAATCCGCAACATAGACCAAATCGTCTAAGATTGCGATACCTGCCGGAGCGGTAAAGCCCGGGAATATGCCGCTGCGCTGCCCGAAGGTAAAAAGCCCTTCTCCGTCCGGAGAAAACACCACGACGCGGGCGTTGCCGAAATCCGTTACAAAAATATTTCCGTAAGAATCGTGCGCTAAAAACTGAGGGCCGATGCACTGTCCGTCTCCCCTGCCCTTCGTACCGAACGACTTAATGAATTTTCCGTCTTTGGTAAGCAGTGAAAGCCGATCGGCAGCAAATTCTGAGATAAGGAGATTTCCGTTTTTGAGCGGTAAAATATCGAAAGGACGGTCAAATCCTTGCAGCGGGCCGCTCGTCCGGTCGAGTATAATTCCGTTAATATCGAAGTGCACCAATTCGTTGGAACCGTAGGCAACCACCCAGAAACTGCCGTCCCCCATTGCCGCAACTGAAAGCGGCTGTTTAAAAAAGACTTCCGATCCATGTTTGGATTCAAACACGGCGGTTTCCACATAGCGTACCGATTCCGCAAAATCGGGCTGAGAACTGCGTCGTTCTTTCACAACCTCTATTTTATTTTTTAAAAGCTGCCCGCCGTATCCTGAGGCAGACGCCGCCGACCATTGCTCAAGTGCTGCCCCCTCTATACCGGAACGGTAATAGGCTTGTCCGAGCCAATCCAAGATGAGCGGATCGCCGGGGATATGCGTGAGAGCTTTTTCAAATAGCAGGATAGCCTCATTAAATGTCCCGCGATAATATGCCTGCACGCCGCGGCGGAATTCTTCAAATCCGTGATCCCTATCGGCGGAGCTCAATCGGGGTTGGAGGCTGTTGGTTTGCGCAGTCAGCGCCATACCGCCGCACAATAAAAGCAGCATTAAACCGGCTGTTTGCAATAGTCTCTTTATACGCATGATATTTATCCTTTTTTTAAGGTTACCCATTCATAATACGCTGCAAGTGGCGTTTAATTATTATATTATCGGGAAGTTGTTCATTCGCCCGTTGGATATATGATCGAGCTTCGGTATCAAAACCCATCTTGTAATATGTCCATGCCAGCGAATCCAAATAAGCGGGATTATCGGGCTGCGCATCAAGCGCTTTTTTACACAGGATTAAGGCGCGAGTTAAATCTTTTTCGGTATCGGCAAGGATATAGCCGAGTCCGTTAAGCGCGGTCGGATTATCAGGATCGAGCTCCAACGCTTTTTCATAAAGACTCAAAGACTTGTCTACTTTATCCTGCTCATACGCCAAATACGCCATCGAAGTATGCACCTGCGGAGAATCGTACCCTGCATCCAGAAGTTTTGAAAGCTCGAATTCCGCAAGACGAGCACGCCCCGTTTTTGCATAAATAAAGGCTAAAATAAGTCTGCATTGATATACACGGGCGATATCGGTTCCGGCAGTGATAATCTGTTCCAAATAGACAAGCGCATTGTCATATTGTAAAAGGCTCGCATAACAGAGGCCGATATAATACGCCAAATCAAAATTGAGCTCAACATCTTTAGAAGATATCTTTAAAAATGCGGTAAGCGCTTCTTCATATCGATTTTCCCGATACAACTGTATGCCTTCTTTAAGAACCGTATCCATTTCGTTTCTCCATCATAGTATACGAACCCCGCCGGAAGGTTTAACTTTATAATACAAAGGCTTAAAACCGAAAATTCGTTCATAATCACCCAATTTTTCAATATAGGTTTGGATATCGTTCGCCCTCAGGATACTGTATGTACATCCGCCGAATCCCCGTCCCGTCAGACGCGAACACACAATGTCGTTCATATCGGGTGCGACAAACTCCATCGCCCGTTTAACAAGCCAATCCAATTCGGGGCAAGAAATCTCAAAGCGGTCGCGTAAGCTTTCTTGAGAGCGCGTTACAATACGCGAGAACACAACCCAATCGTTTTTCTTTAAGGCGCTGATAGCGTCATCGACACTTATCGACTCACGGATAATATAGAGTACCCGCCGACGCACCGATTCCGGGATGGCAAGCTCTTCAAGATCGCTTTCGGCAAGCTTACTAAAATCATTGGGAATATCAGGCATCTTTTTAACCCGCTCGTAGGCCTCCATACATTCTTGGATTCTGTGATTCAGTTCCTCGCGCGCCAACAGACGGGGAACCCGCGAATCCGTTAAAATAATCCGATAGTTATTGATGGGGAACGGATAAATATCGGCTGTCTTCCGCCGATGATTTGTCCGTATACAGTGTCCCGCCTTGGCATATAACGCGCACAGAATATCCGCGCGGTGAGGATAGGTTTTAAGATGCTGCACATTTGCATTTTCTAGAATATCTACGAGATCAGCCTTCGTAAGCCGCGGCGCAAATACCTTCCGCAATGCCATCGCCGTTGCAACCTTAAGCGCATTCGGCGTACCGAGCCCTGCATCCGCCGGTATTTCGGAAAGAATGGTAAAATTGAGCCCTGTCATCTCAATCCCTTGATCCATAAACGAAAGAATAACAGCCTTTATCGAATTTGCCCAACGATCCTCTTTACGATACCGAAGGTTGGCGGCTGCAACTTTTTTCCGCTCTTTGAGCGATAAAGAAAGAAAGCGATAATTGGCGTCTTTTCTTTTTGAAACGCAAAGATACAGATAATGATCGATCGCCATCGAAAGCGTATTGCCCTGTGCAAACCATGTATGTTCACCTAAAAGGTGGAAGCGCCCGGGAACCGCAACGGTTACTTCCGGCTCGTCTCCATATTCGTCTACATGAAACGGTAGAATCTTCTGCATACTCTCTATAATATCCCTTATATTGAAACAATTCAAGAAAAATGATTAAATTACCTCAAAATTATGTCGGTTATTTCATCTTTTCTAGCGGTTTTATGCTCTGCGGTGCTGCTTTCACTCGGGATACCGAATGAATACCTGTATTTTGGGTCGGCTTTCTTCGGCGTTATTGCACTGATACCGTTATATACCGCCTTTTGCCGCTGCCCTGCACGACGACGCACTGCATTGATGTTCGGCGCAATGATAGCCCTTGTCCACCTGTGTTCAAGCTTTTGGCTGGCATATTTCGAAAATTTTGCAATTTTTACGCTCGGCGCCTCTACCGCCGCCTATTTGTTCCTCGGCTTCCTTTTCGGGCATTGGTTTTATTATGCAATGAAGCTGCCGTTAGGACTACGCCCATTCGCCTTTGCCGGTTTGTGGACACTCTGGGAATGGTTTAAAGGCAGCGGCTTTGTCGCATATCCCTGGGGTAGCCTTTCGATGACGACATTATCGCTGCGTCCGCTCATTCAAATAGCCGATATTACCGGCGTATGGGGAATTACCTTCCTTGTTGCATTGATTTCCGCGCTCCTTGCAGAAATAATCAGGGCAACGGCAAAATTAACCACCGGTTTTTCCAAGCCGCACGGCAGACCGTTGCTACGGCCGCTGGCATTTACGGCTGCGTTGTTAATACTGATCAACGGGTACGGACTTTTCCGCATATATCAAAAAAGGACGCCACAGCAAAACCTCCATCTTGTGTTAGTGCAGCAGAACACCGACCCGTGGGGCTACGGCCTCGATCTGTTTTTTGATAACCTGTATGACACCCAAAAACTTACCGAAAAGGCAATTAGCGAATCTCCGGTTAAACCCGATCTTATCGTATGGAACGAAAGCAGCCTTGCATACGGCTACGACCAATTTCAAGATTATTATAGGCGGCTTCCCTTTAAAGAGTCCTTCACCGATTTTTTGCAGCGGATGGATATACCGATTCTAACGGGTTCTCCGCTTTTACAGGATGCCGAAAGAGAAAAATATTCGAATGCCGTCTATCTTATTGCGCCTGACGGAACGGTGCTCGACACTTATTCAAAGATACAGCTGATCTGCTTTGCGGAATACATTCCCTTTATTGACCATCCGTTTGTGCAGCGTTTTTTTGACTCACTAGTCGGTTTTTCATCAGGATGGGCGCCGGGAACGGAATATAAAGCGATGGCATTCACCGCGCAAAACGGAAATGATATCCGGTTCGCCGCTCCCATCTGTTTTGAAGATGCCTTTCCGACGCTTTGCGCCGATTTGCATAATCAAAAAAGCAATATCCTGATTAACCTAACGAACGATTCATGGTCAAAAACGGCGAGCGCGGAATACCAGCATTTTGCCGTCGCCTATTTCCGTGCAATTGAACTGCGAACGCCGCTTGTCCGCTCTACCAACGGCGGCTTTACCTGCGTTGTTGATCCTGCCGGAAACGTTACCGCGAGCCTTCCGCTCTTTACTGCGGATGCATTGAGCGTTTCCGTACCGATCTATCCGTACCGCCGGACTTTTTATGCACAATGGAAGGACTGGCTGCCCGCGCTTTTTTTAGCGATTGCGCTTATCTCCGCTGCAGCATACCGGTTTAGCCCCGCGTTTTGTAAAAAAGCGGTGGTGTATATGGAACATCCGCTCGCACGGCTCTCCCGCGCCGCACGAAAAAAGCGACAACAAAAACGGCTCTGGAAAAAGGTATGGTTTAGAAAACGGCGGAAATCGGACGCATTATAGGCTTTTCACTCCTGCATTTTCTCTAAGCCACTGACAAATTTAATGGAGATTCATTTTCTGAACTTATCGACCGCACAAACTTTCGATATACAGAAAGCCCCTATCGAAAAACGGCAAAAACTGATAAACTGATCACAATTGATAAGAGTCCGCATTTTCAAAAATAGTAATATCGGATACAAAAGTTTTTATGGGAGATATAATCATGAATACACCAAACCAAAATCCCGCACGGGAGATACCCTTTTTTAGGCCGTCGTTCGACCGCAGGGAAGAAGAAGCGGCAATCCGCGTGCTGCACTCAGGCTGGTTGACGACCGGCAAGGAAACGCTCGCCTTTGAAAAAGAGTTTGCCGATATGGTACATAGCCCGTACGCACTTGCAGTTAATTCCGCGTCAAACGGATTGATGCTCGCAATGGAAGCCTTCGGAATCGGCAAGGGAACCAAAATACTCACCAGCCCGTACACTTTTGTATCGACTGCAACCAGCGCCTTGCACCTCGGCGGAGAAGCGATCTATGCGGATATCGAAGCGGACTCCTACAGTATCGATCCTGAAAAAATCGAAGATAAACTCAAGCAGGATAAAAGCATTAAGGCGATTGTGCCTATCCATATCGCAGGGAACCTCTGCAATATGAAGGCGATTAACAGCCTCGCCAAGAAATACAACGTCGCGGTTATCGAGGATGCAGCTCATGCCTTTCCTGCAAAAACAGCGGACGGCTACGGCGGCACCTTCGGCGATGCGGGCGTGTTCTCTTTTTATGCCACCAAAACCATCACCACCGGAGAAGGCGGTATGATCTGCGTCCGCAATCCCGAAGCGGCGGAACGCATTAAGCTGATGCGCTCCCACGGTATCAACCGCACAATATGGGATCGCTACACCGACAAACACGCCAGCTGGCAATACGATGTCGTTGCGGAAGGCTATAAATGCAACCTGCCGGATATTTTATCGGCAATCGGCAGAGTACAACTGCAAAAGGCGGAAGAGTTTTACCGGAAACGGAAGCTCATCGCCGAACGCTTTACCCACGCCTTTGAACCGCTCGACTTTTTTCAAGTTCCGCCGGACGGAGACGGCAATGCGTGGCACCTCTACCTCCTCCGCATCGTACCGGAAATGCTTTCCGTCGGCAGGGATGACTTTGCCCGCGCGCTGCAGGAACGGGGACTCGGTATTTCAGTCCACTTTATCCCCCACTTTGAACTGACCTTCTTGAAAGAGCGGTACGGGCTGCGCGCACAGGACTTCCCCAATGCCGCGGCGCACTATGCGCAGAGCATCAGCCTTCCGTTCTGGCCGGATATGACCGATGAGGATGTGCAGTATGTCATCGATACGGTAATCGATACCGCAAAGAAGTTCCGCAAATAGGAACCGACTTTTGAGATATCCCCACAGTTTTCAAAAAGCAGGAATTTGACAGGAAGTTTGATATGATAGAACAATTTGTTTCGGATATGAGCTTTGAGGGGCAGCAGTATGCGGTGATTGTCCGTGCTCCCGTACCGTCGGGAATTGTTTCCGCCGTGCATCTGCCGCCCTTACCCGAAGGCTATGCCTTTTACGGAGCAGCGCAGCTGCCTGCTCAAAAAACGATCGACATATTCGAACATTCGCTTCCTCTTTTTGCAGCGGACGAGATAAACTATAAAGGACAAGCAGTCGGAATCCTCACCGGTGATAATGAGGCGGCGCTTGAGGCACTGCGGAAGGATGTCACAATAGAACTGGAGCCGATACCCGAAGACAGCTTTGAAGCAGGGCGGCCGCATACGCTGTTCGACTATCCTATCGTTGCACGGGAGGTGCGTACTGCCGGAGATATTGATTCAATCTTTGAAACAGCCGCTTCAACCGTATTCTCATCGCTCAAAATAGCTTCGCAGTATGCAGCCCGTTCGGAACCGTTTTCCGCCGTTACGGTGTTCCGCGAGGACGGACTTGACATCTATGTGCCTACCCAGTGGCCGTTTCATGTCCGTACTGCGGTAGCAAAAGCGACCGGGCTTGCGGAAGAAACTGTTGTCGTGCACCCAACCCAAACCGGCGAAACATTCAATGAGCTTTTATGGTTTCCGTCCCTCCTCGCCTGTCAGTGCGCCGTTGCAGCGGTGCTGCAGCGGAAAACCGTTTCGCTCAACCTGTCAGCGGAAGAGAGCAGAGCAGCCGCACCTAAAACGCCGGAGATGATTATCGAACATCAATCGGCGCTGTCCGATACTCATTCGATTGCCGCAATGCAGATTTCGATTATTGTCAACGCCGGCGCCTGCTGTCCGCTTATCGGCAACATACTCAAGCAAATGGCCGCCGCTGCATTAGGGCCGTACACCGTACCGAACTACCGGATCGAGGTGCGGGCATCAAAAACGACGGGAGGTCTTATCGATATTCTCGAAGGATGGGGCGACTACTACGTGTCAAACGCACTGGAAAACCACATCAACAAAATTATTCAGGATTACAATCTCTCTCCGGCAGAATGGCGCATACAAAATATGTCGGACAATTACGGCGCCGTTTTTTCAAGCCTCTTCGAACTTTTGACCGGCAAAAGCGATTTTATCTGTAAATATGCCGCGTATAATGTTTTTAACCGAGGCAAAACGGATAAACGGGACGGGCGGTGGCGCGGTATCGGATTGGCAGCAGGCTTCCAATACAGTGGATGCGCCGCAGACTTCACGTATACGGCAGAACTGACACTGGACGTTCACAATCGGCTTTTTATTAAGGCGGAACCGGCAGAGGACAATGTAAAAAGAGTCATCAGGAAGCTGGCTGCCAAAAAACTGAACATTACCGAATCCGATATTACCTTTGCCGGTCTTACGACTGCAGATATGAACGAGTCCGGACCCGCAACTGCCGACAACACCGCCGGTATCGTTCTTCCCCTCGTTGAGCAATGCCTGCACGATTTACAGGAGCAGCGATTCCGCAATCCGCTGCCGATCAGTATTTCGAGAAGTACCCGCACCCCGCCCCCGGATGCCTCACAACCTAACACCTCGCAAGCCGATGTTTCACAGTCCGATGTTCCGCCGCTCGATACTCCGCAGCCAAATGTTTCATCGATAGAAAATAAAACAGAAAATAAAACCGGCAAAAATAGTGTTCCGTTTATAGCCAAAACGCCCGCTGCCTGTATTATCGAACTTGAACTGGATACGGTTTGCTATGAAATACAAATCCGGAAAGTGTGGTTCGCATGTCATCCCGGAAAAATCTATGAAAAAAAGCAGGTTCTCAACTATCTGCGTAAAAATATTGCCGCGGCATTATCACGTACCGCAAAGGAAGCGCTCCCCCAGTCGGAAGCCGAGGATACTCCCCTCCCCTATTCGGAATATCGGATGATACTGCCGACTGAAATGCCACCTCTTTCCGTGGATATTCCAGAACGGGGAAATTCGATGAGTGCTTTCGATTCATGTGCGCTGAATATACTGCCCGCTGCCTATCTTGCGGCGTTAAACCAAATACTGCTGCGTGTTCCGACGCGGATAGATACGCTGCCGATCCGCACTGAACGCTTATTTAAAGCGTTAACGGGGAAAAAATAATATGAGAATACGATTTAATCTGAATAACCAAGCGGTAGAGATTGAAACCGATGCCGATGAGCGATTGTCAGACGTGCTGAGGCGGGATTTCGGCCTGCTCAGCGTGAAGAAAAGCTGTATGCAGGAGACCTACAATTCCTGCACGGTGCTCTTAAACGATCATGCGGTGCCGTCCTGTATAATTCCCATCTTTGCCGTAGCGGGGCAGAATATTATTACATTTGAAGCCTTTAGCACTACGCAGGAATATAAAGATATTACCACCGCGTTTGAAAAAGAAGGCATTACGCTGTGCGGTTTTTGCTCTGCGGGTACCCTTTTAACCGCTCACAGTATTGTGCAAAAACACTGGAACCCCACCGACGAACAAATACGCGATGCCTATATCGGAACCGTGTGCCGGTGTACCGATATTGTTTCGATCACCGCAGCGTTAAAACAGGTATGCAGATCAAGGAGGAGCAAGCGGCATGAAAAATAATTATATCGTCAATACCGCAAAAAGCATGGCAGAGCTGTATACGCTGATGCAGAACAATACCGACATTACCCCGCTTGCCGGCACCACGGGATTGCTCAAAGATTGCCATACCGACCGTTTCCTCTTGCCGGAATCGATTTTATTCCTAAAGAATCTTCCCGAACTTGAAACCATCGCCAAACGGGAACGCTTCATAGACTTCGGCGCTGCCGCAACCCTCAATACCATTTTAGAACTGGGAGAAAAAAACGTACCGCAAATTCTCTATCAGGCGATTTCCCTCGCGGCCAATCCCGGTGTCCGTTCACTTGCAACCATCGGCGGAAACATCGCGCAAGCGCCCATGCAAAATTCCTGCCTTATCCCGTTAGTCGCGCTCGATACCAAAATCGAAATACGGACACGGAAGGAAACATTTTGGATGCCGCTGATTCAGTATTGCGACGAAAGCAGCACTGTACTGCGCCAGAGCCCGCATATTATCCTCCGTGTGCGCGTCCCGTTTGAAGAATGGACTATTTCATATTATAAGCGGCTTGGACCGATCGGTCATATTACTGCCGATACCGCCTCTTTTGTATTTATGGCTCGCACACAGAAAAATCTGCTTTCCGATGTTAAACTGCTGTTCGGCAGCACTCAGCTGATAAAGAGTAAAGAGTTTGAAAACCTTTTAACCGGAAAGGGACTCCCCATCGACCGGCGCAGCGTCGGCGCATTGATGAAAGAAACCGAAGAGATTTTCAGCGACACCTTTTCCGCCGCGGAGATATCCGAGTTCCAAAAAGCGTGTTTTTTCAACTTGATTGAAGAGAGTATCTACTTACTGACCAATTAAGCGTACATTGTATCAGAGTTGCTTCTCATGCTAGTATCAACATTATGTTACGGCATACAATACTTTTTATATTACTACTATCCGCCTACACCGCTACAGCAACGAATACACACATACAAGGCCGTATTCCTTCTCCGCTGTACGGTATAACGCTTGATGATGTTTCAGAGCATTCTATCACAGCTATCATAGATGCAATTAAAGCACTACCGGTAAAACCGACAGCACGTATTGTTATTGATGCTGACAAAAAGCCGGCTAATTTTGTTTCACTTCTCGCCGGTATTCACGAAGTCGCGTATATTATGCTTTGCCCATGCGATTCGTATGATATGGCTTTTTATAAAACAGCCGAATCCTATAAGGCGCGTTTTGCCGAATGTGTGGCATATCTCACGCCGTACGTAGATATTTGGGAAATCGGAAATGAAGTCAACGGAGAAGGATGGTTGGGCGATTCGGAGAAATTGATTGCCGAGAAGGTTTATACGGCGTGGAAATACATACATCAGCAAGGTTTTGCAACGGCACTTACCGCATATATGGCTGATCCGGATTCTCAAAGTATAGCAATGGAGGACTGGCTTTTAAACTATATTCCTCCTGATATGCGGAATACACTTGATTATGTATTAGTCAGTTACTATGACGATGATAATAACGGTAAGCATGAAGAATGGCAGAATATGTTCAAAAATCTGTATAATATGTTTCCTAATTCTTTGCTTGGATTCGGTGAATGCGGGTTTGCAAAACCACACAACGCAGGAAAAACCTTCAATGCCCAGGCAGATAGATATTATCGTATGCTCCCCTATAACCACCGCTATATCGGCGGCTATTTTTGGTGGTATTGGCAGGAAGACTGTATTCCTCATAAACAAAATTCGCGTTGGAACAAAATAGCCGATAATTTTTTGTGGATGAAAGAACATTACCGCTAAACAAGACAATACAAAAAGGGCACCGTTAAAAACTTCCGTTTATTAACGGTGCCCAAAACTTTTTACCAAAACTTTTATTTTACATATTTTACGACATTTTTCTCTTCTTTTTTACTTTCCTACATAGAACGCTGCACGGTAATCCGAATTGGTTTTAAACCCTACCGCAACAGGCATCGTACCCGGAGCATTGTGATACTTTGCCTGTGTTTCAATGCAGATACGGCTGTTTGCAGCGCGCTCGTTAAGAGGAGCGGTCATTGTCTCCCAGCCATTCACATTCGTTCCCGTATTGTTAAAGTCCATAGATGTTTTATAGGCAATGCGGATAGCATCGTATGAATTGGGACGGGACACATACGAGATATACGGAGTCGCGTCGTTCATTGTCATATCTATAGACATACCGGAATCATCCAATACTTCCGACTTTTCAAACGTATATTTCGTTGAACCGGTATCGGATCTATTCGTAGACTTTACGTACACGAGTTCTCCCTTGGTATTTTGGAACGCGATATGCAAAATCCCATCGCTGCCGATACATGCATTGATGTAGTCACTTGCAAGATTACCGTTCGGATCCGAAGAAGTGAGAACCTTTTGAATCGTCCAATCGGTAGGCAACGTAGGCTGTTTTTTCGTACTTCTTGCAAGGCGTAAACTTCCTGTTGCGGCATCCATATACACTACAACGGGATAGCCTTGTGTAGTCGTCGTAACAGCAATAGATTCCCACACCGCATTTGAAACGGAAAGACTGTCTTCAAAATTGCTCAATACATACGGAGATGCATAAGATGTACCGTTGGGACTCACAAATGTAAATACATTATCCGGCGGATTAGCTCCTGGAGTATTAGTCTGATGATCCGGTACTTTACCTTCTCTATCGGTTACGTCGCTATTACCGTCTATGACGCACCACGGAAGCGCTTGTCCACTTGTATCCGGCTTTTTGCTGTCATCTACCCAGGCGAATTTTACGGCTCCCGTTAATCTGTCATAATAGACAACATAGATGTTATAGCCGGAACGCACTGTCCGTATGTTTTTAAACTGCTGCAGCTCATTATCGTAAGTAAACAGTTCAAAGCGATAGACATTAGCATTCCGATTTTGGGTAGGAGTGGCGGGGAGATTATTAACCAGGGTCGACTTTGCATCTTTATCATAGAGGTATATACCTCCGGCGGTGAAAGGACTAGTATCATTCCAATTAAAGTCGTAGCCATCACCCCAGAATTTATCACTTCCGCCATGATAATTTGCAGCATACAGGACATTTACTTCCGTTCCGTTCACGGTTATATCGGTTTCTTCCGGCGGGTCATATCCCGTAAATAACTTTGTCGTACCATCTCCTCCTGCTACAACAGCATCATTCCCTGTAAATGCATTTGAATAATACACTTCCGACTTTGAATAATTACTGAATGAAGCATACAGTGTGCCGTCAGTTCCTTTACTCATTGCCGGATAAATGGCATTCTTGCTGCCCTTAAACGTATCTTCTTTATTTACACGCCAGATATGCACAAACCTGTCGTCGGAATGTTTTGCGGTTCCGTATGTGTTGGATTTTTCCATATTGCTTTCGGTATACGCATTTGTATTATTCACCGCAGCAACACCGTTTACCACAAGATGCAGATATCCGTCTTTTGCCGTATCGGGCACTGTAAAGGAAAAACTCTTCTTATCACCACTTAAAGTAAGATTCGCCATTACAACTGAAGAACCGGTTCCGTCTTTATTTTCAGTAATCTTTAAAGAGGGAGCGCTTCCTTCAAAGTTAAAGCCTGTAATCGTATTGGCAGCTTCCCCGCGGAGCAAAGGTATAGCACCGCTTCGCGCCCGCTTTGTATTGTATGAACTTTTTCTGCTGACGCCGGTAATATACGGTACACTCTTTACCGATGTCTTTGTTTTATTTGCCGAATAGTCATACACAGCAGCTTTATCCATATCAGTCGGTACGGAATCGGCCAATGTTATTGTATTGCCGTTTTTGTTGCTGATACGGGTAAGATATCGTTTTTGCCCCGTTTCGAATAAAACAAATTGCCCGATATTTGCCGAAGTGAAACTGCTATGTGAAGCGGAATTTTCAGCACCCCGAGTTACAGTATTGAATGTTGTCGGTATTCCCGTTCCTCCGCTTTCTACGGAGTCTCTTCCTCCATCGTTCGCTATTACTTTAATATTTTTATCCGCTCCCATCGGGATTTTTGAACTGTCAAAGCTGAGTTCCCACTTAACATAATAGCCCAAATAATCCGCGTCCAAATGGGTAACTTTTAATTCCACATCATTTGCAGCCATAGTTTTATTGGAAGCCCATGTATTACCGGTTCTTGTCGCAGAAACATTCAGCGGCGCTGCATCCTGGAATGTTGCTTCAATTTTATCCAGTTTAATATTGTCATACGCAAACCCGCGGATTGTAACCTTACCCGAAACGGAAGATGTATCAATTTCCACATGTCCGTTAGCACGGCTGTTCTGATACAGTGAGTTGTCGTCCTCCTTATTCCAGTGGAACGGAAGAATGACCACCGTCGGCGGTTTAGTATCGATAGCTTCAAAGAGCGTTTTAATCGTTATTTTTGCAAAAGCGGTATCTGTGCCCACCGTAAACCCATGAGCCTCGTCCCACAGCTCAAGAATTATCTTGGTAGGCGTACCATTTGAATTACCGATTGCAGTCAAATGATTTTTTAAATCAATTTCACTGCCGCTTGTAATGGGAGTAAGGGGTTGCAGCTCAGTCGTATCGTCGCCTTTTTTAAGCCGATATTTTACGGCACCCTGACCGCCGGTAAAGTCAACCTTAATCTTTGAGTTATCTTTGTTCTTAAAGGCAAATTCCGTACTCGTAACGCTTCCAATAAAATTGCGGTTCGCATTTAAATGACCAGACAAACCTCCGATGAAGGAGCTCGGCGTACCGCCTATATCGGTAGAAAGTGTTACCGCACTTACCATAATAGGATTGTTTTTTACATGCACATCTACACTATGGCTATACGTATTACCACTCTTGTCGGTTATGGTATAATGCAGTGTTCCCTTACCGTCTGGGACGGAACCAAAATCAACTAGTCCCTTCCACGTAACGGTTCCACCAAGTTGCTTAGTTATTCTATTGGCATTATCGGTTTCGTTTATAACTGTTTCAGGTGATTTAATTACCGTATGCAATAAGGGATCAGTTTCAACACTTACCCAAGCCTTCACTTCTGCAACACCTGAACCACTGTCATTCGCCACACCATTGACAATCCATTTTCCACTGTTGTTTTTGTATATCAGCGTTTCCGGTTTATACAGAATATAGCTGTGGCGTCCAGCAGTAAGAGCCGGAGAGGCGGTAAATTCAATCTTATCGCCCGTTACTTTCGTTACCGTGAGTATATGATTGTCCGCCACTATTTTGCATCCGCCGCCGGAAGATGTTGTAGCGCCTAAATCTTTCACCTTTTGTGCAAGCTGTGCATCAGTGATTGAAGAAGACGTAAAATTCCCAAGGCTTACGTATCGCTCAGTACCGAAATCACCAATGGGATCGGTTGTATCGAAACGGAAGGTAAACGTTTGTTGTGTACTCAATGCCGGAGATGTTGTATTTTCTGTAATGGAAACGGTTACACTAAATTCTCCAGCCGCTTTTGCAGCAGAGCTCAGCGCATCTAAGTCGAACGGAATCTTTAGCTCATAATTTCCGTCTGCAGCATCAGCTATCCAACCCACTGCTTTAGCTTGAGCAAGATCATAATTCACACCGCCAGCAAGACCGGTAGATGCAATTTGAACAGCCTTTATACCCGAATCGTCTTTTAATGAGCCGATTAGTTTTTTATTGCGTCCTACCCACATATTAGGCGTATAGTCTTTTGCGTTCGCACTGCCGGCAAGAACGGTACTCGAAGAATCGTCTACTTTAACAGCATTGGGACTTCCAATCGTAGGAGCAGACTTATCGACGATTATTTTTATTTTATCGCTCCAGTCCCCCATCGATGTACCATTTTTATTTTTCGCACGGACTCTAAAATAGACATCTTGGTTTTGATTGGTTGCATGATTAAATGAACCATCGCCGTTTATACTGATTCTCCAGTCTGCGCCTCCGTTAGTATCTGTCCCTGGAATAAGCTGTCCGTTTCCGCCATTGTACCAGTCGATTGTACCAAATGTTCCATCTGCGGCAGAGGTAAAATTACCATCACGAGAAAATTGAATATATACTTCACGCACCGCTGCCGGTCCGCCTTTAGGTACACTTGCAGTTCCGAATATCTGTATAGTACCGCCTAATTTTGTAGTAGGAGTAGTATTCTGCGGTGAAAGTACTTTCACAATCGGCTTTGTTCCCTCAGTATCAAAGAGTATCTGTTTTTCACGTACAGCTTTATTCCCCAGTTCGTCTTCCGTAAAAACATATAACGGTATTTTTCTATATCTACCGACAGCCGCACCGTATTCCGATGAAGGAACGTTATCCAAATTTATGTGAATACTCCACGAACCTTTTGTGGAAGTATCAGGTGCATCCTTCATTATTTTCCAGCCGGTAGCAGTATCTACCGTCGGTGCAGGAGTCTTTTTACCCAATATGTATTTGGTTTTTTCGGGATTTACTCCGGCCCATTCATCGCTGATGCGACCCGAAACGACAATGTCTCCCGCTTGCGGATCGGTTTCTTCAGGATATACTATTTCAATCGTTGGCCCCGTTTTATCGACGGTAAATTCGGTAGTGTCCGTATCGGTTGAACCCGAACTTGTTTTAGCTAAAAAGTGAATTTTATGGATTCCGTCCGAAAGACCGCTTATAGTAACGCCCGCTGCTTTGTATCGCGGATCATTCGGGTCGGAATTGACCTTTATCAGCTTCTTTGCCGGATCTGGGCTCGCGGTATTCACCGGTGCATCTATATTGTAGTACACCTCGCCTGTCGCATCGATACCGGTAACATCCGCTTCTATATCCACAGTTGTATTTTTAAAGCCTTGCGGACGGATCGGCCGTATTCTCGGACCGCTTCCGGTAGCAAGAAAGTTTATGATATAAAGGCTGTTGCTTACCGTATTAGAGGTGTCATAAGCTTCAAATTTATTTGAAGCGGCTCCGGAGGTGTCGGTACCTTTAACCTTTACGGCATAGTATCCTTCACCCCAAGACGGATCAAAGACACATTTTACACGTAACTTTCCATCTACTACCGTAATATTGCTTGTATCCGTCAACTCAGAAAATTTTACCAGTTTCTTCTCTTCATAATTTTCATCATTTTTTAAGCTATCCGCTTCATTCGTACCAGTCGCTTTATTCCATTTACGTAAAACGATCTCAATATTGCTTTCCTTATACCTAGCAAGGTCAAAGCCGGCCGTCAATGGAGTGTTATTTTTATTACGGATAAGCTCTATCGAAAATGCCGTTTCGCCTCCGTTTTTAAAGAGCATCGGCGTAGCGTTTGAAAGAGTTAAAGCAGGATCTACAGGCAAACTTCTTACACCGATAACTGTAAAACCGGGAGATTGACTCGGATCAAGTTTAAAAGTGCTGCGCTTTTCAGTCATTCTAATCATCGTCGTTTTAAGTATATTCAAAGCTGCCGTATCGCCGCGCAAGGCCAGTATCTTTTGGTCGTGTTCGTTTTTATTCGAACCTTTTTTACCGGCAAAATAATCGCTGATTACTTCGGGCGTGTAGCCTTTTGCTATGACATCTGTATAAATACTATCCCACACATAATACCAGTCGGCCTTATTTCCTTCGCCGGAAGCGCTGCCGCCCTTATATTCGCGGGCATTGTCGTATAAATATAATTGACTTCTGATAGGCTTCGTTTTATCCTGCTCTTGCAACTTATATAAGAGATCCGTTTCACTACCTGAAACAACTTTCGATACGGCGACTTGCGCGTTTATATTGTTGCCCACGAACATATTAGTCATATCGATCGGCGACGTTCCCGGAACATGCACATTCAGTTTTTCAACGGTATTTTTTTCGCCCACCTGTCCCACAACAGAAAAAGTCGAGCCATAACCGTCTGCCGGATCCGATGATGAAGGAGAGGTACTTCCATCAACAAACCTCGACGGTCGCTGCACGATAAATACCGGCGGGGTGTTGTCTATTTTGTAGTTCTTAGTAAATGTAGACGGCTTTCCTCCATTGTCGGTAACGGTAACGATCGCCGTGTATTCACCGTCGGGGATGGGATAGATCTTTACGAGTTCGTGAGGCGGCGCTTCCGTCCCCGTAGGTTCGTTATCTATGGATACAGTCCACTCTGTACTATCGGCGCCCGGCTTGGAAAGACTTGCCGGAAAAGAACGCGTGCTGTCTTTCGTTTCTATGTTTTCAAAAACGATTGAAACTGCTCGTACGCCTTCGTCGTCCTTTGCCGTTCCTCTCAAAATAAATGAACCCCGTATCGGCGTCTCACCCGCATCGGGATAGATAATCTCCCCGCTCGGCGGAAGGATGTCGATTTGGCTGCCTAAGCCCGGTTTACAGGTAAAACCTGCAATAGCAGTTAATATAATCAGTACAACAGATATTGCGCGATTCATCTTTTTCATAAGCTTTTTTCTCCGCTCCATTTCGCAAGCGTTCTTACCACGCATACTCCGGTGATAAAAACGCACTATAATAGACCTATTCGATAAATGCGCTTTCGAATAGGTCGACGAGTTCTAAATCGCACAAATAGCACGATTTAGAACATCGCATTTCAAGGTACCCTGTTCAGAAACGGAAGTTTCCGAACAGGTTTAATTTCTTCTGCGCTTCTCTGCGGCAGAACCTTACCGTCTTGCTTTCCCGTCTAATCGGTAACGCATAACCGGCACAACTTTCTGCTATCCCGCCTCTCATATAGACAGCAATAGCTCAGAACTTTAATGTTGTTGTTAATGATAAACTTTTTTGTACGATTACTTTTACAAATAACTTTTAGGGGGGCGGCGGATTACCGCATATATTACTAAATATTGCCTAATATATACTGGTAATTCTGACCTTTGTCAAGCGAAAACTAAATCTTAAATCTTTATCCTGCCTTTAAAGCTGCGCATTAGAGTCAGTTTGTCGGTGTACTCCAAATCGCCGCCAACCGGCAGGCCCGACGCAAGGCGAGTAACCTCGACGGGAAGATCGCGCAATACTTTTTGGATATAGAGGGCGGTGGTATCCCCTTCGATGGTCGGATTGGTTGCGAGGATCACCTCTTTTACCGCCGTACCGTTGCCGATTCGTTTAACGAGACTTGCGATGCGGAGTTGCTCCGGTCCGATGCCTTCAAGCGGCGCGATAACACCGCCGAGCACGTGAAAAAGCCCCCTGTACTCGCCTATGCTCATCAGAGTAGAGACATCCTGCGGCTGCTCCACGACACAGATACAGGAGCCGTCCCGCGTGGGATCGCTGCAAATGTCACATACGTCTTGATCGGTAAAAGCCCCGCACACCGGACAGGGTCTGATGCTGTCGTGAAGCTTGTAGAGGCTATCCGCCAGCCGGTGGGCATAGGGAGGATCCTGCTTGAGAATATGATATGCGAGCCGGGCGGCGCTCTTTTTTCCGATACCCGGCAGGCGGCATAAATTGTCGATAAGGTCTTCAAGCGCGTTCATTATGACGGCATTCCTCCCGCAAGTGCAGCGAGCGGTCCCATCTTTTCTTTCAGCGTTTCCTTAATTTTCTCTATTGCATCGGTATGGGCGGAGCGGATCAGATCCTGCAGCATCGGGATATCGCGATTATCGACGGCGATTGGATCCAGTTCAACTTTTACCATATCGAAGGTACCGCTCAGGGTTACCTTTACCAAGCCGCCGCCCGAAACACCTTGCACGCGGAGCGATGCCAGTTCTTCTTGCATTTTCCCGAAATGAGTCTGCAAATCTTTTGCGTTTTTCATCAATTCAAACGGATTTATGTTCATTCTTCTTCCTCCGGTTCTTCTTCAACCGCTTTTTTTTGTATGTCAACGATGCTGCCTTTTATGTTACGCAGTACCATCTCTACCCGCGCGGGGACGGCTACTTTTTGCGCCGTCTCTGCTTGAGCGAGCGTTATCTGTATTTTCAATTCTTTGCCGTAAAGCTCGGCTGTTTTTCGGGTTAGGATATTCTTTTCTCGCTGCAGCTGCTGCACTTCAAAAGGCGTATGCACGGCCATATACAGCACACCGTCCCGTTCGATCCAGTTGAGCGTTTTAGCGACTGCCGCCGACAACATCGTATGTTCTATGAGTAGATGCTGAACGAGCGCTTCTTTGAGTTCACCGATATTTTGTATATGGGGCTGCGACGGGGCTTCCACTGGAGGCAGCCGTACTGCCGAAGGCTGATTTCCCGTTATCGGATGGCGAATCTGCGGCGTCGGCGGCGACTGACGTCCCGCTGCCGGCGGGTTAATTTGCTGCACCGGCGGCGACTGAATCTGCGAGGTGCCGGCTATCCCGACCGGAGCATTGACCGGTATCCCGGCCGATGCGGTGTTTCCGTAAGTACCGGCAGCTTTCAGCGAAGAGAAGCCGCCGGTCTTAAAAAAGGGGAGGCAGCCCCGCCTTTTTGCGGCGCCCCGCTGCCGGGCAGTGCTCTGGTTGCCGTGTGAGCCGCTGTGGGTACGCCTGCGAGCAGCGCTTGAGCCGCATCAAAGGCTTCTTTCAGTTCCTTTGGAGAAACATAGTCGGAAAGCCATGCAAGGCGGGAAACCGTTAATTCCAGTTCATAACGAGGATTGAGCGAGAACCGGAGATCTCTGAAAAGCTGCAAAAACAGATACAGCGCGCGCTCAAGCTGCTGCGCACCCCAGCCTGTCAGTATTTCCTGCGGAAACCGATCCGCGCGCTGCCCGATCAAAGCTTCTTTTGTAATACCTTGCTGTATCAAGAGGAGACTGCGGAGATAGTTGGTGCAGTCTACCGTAAATTGCTCGGTGGAAACTCCGTTTTGCAGAATAGTATCAAGGGTGAGCAGCGCGGCGGCGGCATCCTTTTGAACGCAAGCAGTCAGCAAGGCACCGATCGAATCGGTACCCGTTAAACCGAGCGTGCTCTGTATTTTTTCAAAGGTGATATGACCGTCCGAAAAGGCAGCCACCTGATCGAACAAAGTGTAACAATCGCGCACGCTTCCGGTAGCCTCACGCGCAATCCAGTACAGCGCCTCGTCGTCAGCCTCGATATGCAGCTCTGCCGCCGCCTCCGCCAATGCCTGTTTAAGCACCTCAACATCGACTAATTTAAAATTGAAGTGTTGACAGCGGCTTTTGATGGTTGCCGGAACCTTGTGCAGTTCGGTTGTTGCAAAAATAAAGATGACATACGGAGGCGGCTCTTCAATCGTTTTCAGCAACGCATTGAAGGCGCTCGTAGAAAGCATGTGAACTTCGTCGATAATGTAGATTTTATACCGGCTGGTATTAGGCGGAAAGAGGATTTCGTCCTTAATTTGACGCACATCGTTGACGCTCGTATTCGATGCGCCGTCTATTTCGATAACATCGATACTTGAACCCGCCGTAATTTCGCGGCACGAGGTACAAACTCCGCAGGGAGTAGCGACCGTTCCCGTTTCACAGTTGAGTGCCTTGGCTAAAATACGCGCCGAACTGGTTTTACCGCATCCGCGCGGCCCCGAAAAAAGATACGCATGGGCTATTTTCCCCGCTTCAATAGATTTTTGCAGCGTCGCCGCAACAAAATCCTGCCCTAATAAATCTTCAAATCGCTGAGGCCTGCGCCGTGTCGCCGTTACTTGGTACTCCATCCGCTCATAGTATCATAAATTGAGCTTTGGATAAAGTATTTACTCACGTAAAAATCTAACGGAAAGCCTTGACATCTAATCGAAAAGCGCCTTGTCTAACAAGTCATACACTGATATAGTACACTATGCACACAGAAAAAATTATTATCCTTGATTTCGGAGGGCAGTATAGCCAGCTCATTGCCCGCCGTGTCCGCGAATGCGGAGTATATTGTGAAGTGCTTCCTTTCGACGCAGAACTTACCCGTATACAAAGTAGTGATTTAAAAGGAATCATCTTAACCGGAGCGCCCGACTCCGTATATGCCGAAGATGCGGCAACCTGCAATCCTGAAATATTCAACTTAGGGGTACCGGTGTTGGGTATCTGTTACGGAATGCAGCTGATGACGTATTTGCTCGGCGGAAAAGTGCAGCCGGCAGAAAAAAGCGAATTCGGTAAGACAGAGCTGTACACCGGCAAAGATGCGGCAGGTGCAGCGCTTTGGAAAGATTGTCCGGCAGACTCCATCGTGTGGATGAGCCATAACGACAGCGTATCCGCCCTTCCCCAAGGCTTTACCGTTATTGCGAAAACGGATAACTGTCCTATCGCCGCCATGGCAAATACCGAGCGCAAATGTTACGGCGTACAATTCCATCCCGAAGTCTTACACTCCGTATACGGCACACAAATGCTCAAAAACTTTGTGCGCGGTATTTGCGGATGTACCGAAGTCTGGAACGCCGCAACCGCCGCCGATTCGGTTATTCAGGAAATAAAACGGAAGGTCGGAAACCAAAAGGTTATTTCGGCTCTGTCCGGCGGAGTTGATTCCTCCGTCGCTTCGGTACTGGTACATAAGGCTGTCGGCGATCAGCTTACCTGTATCTTTGTCGATCACGGTCTTTTACGCAAAGACGAAGCTACGCAGGTATTAAAAACATACCGCGAAACACTCGGTCTTAACATCATCCATGTGGATGCCTCCGAGCGGTTCTTAAAAAAACTTGCCGGAGTAACCGAACCCGAACGCAAGCGGAAGATTATCGGTGAAGAATTTATCCGTGTTTTTGAAGAGGAAGCGAAAAAGATCGGCACCGTTGACTTTTTGGTACAAGGAACCATCTATCCCGATGTTATTGAATCCGGCGGCAGCAAAAAGGCGGCGGTCATAAAATCCCATCACAATGTCGGCGGACTTCCCGAAAATATCGACTTTAAGGAACTGATTGAACCGCTGAGGATGCTATTTAAGGACGAGGTGCGGGCGCTTGGCACGGCGCTTGGTATTCCCGACGAACTGGTCAAGCGGCAGCCATTCCCCGGCCCTGGACTTGCGGTGCGTATCTTAGGAGAGATTACTCCCGAACGGCTGCATTGGGTACGCGAAAGCGATGCCATTCTCCGCGAAGAGATTGCGCAGGCGGGCTTGGCGGATTCTATTTGGCAGTATTTTACCGTATTTCCCAACGTCCGCACGGTCGGCGCGATGGGCGACGGCAGAACCTATGATAACCTCATAGCAATCCGTGCGGTAACCTCGGTCGATGCGATGACGGTCGAAGTCGCGGAAATTCCGTATCCGCTGCTGCAGAAGATTACGCTCCGCATCATCAACGAAGTCAAAGGTATCAACCGCGTGGTGTATGACATTACGCCCAAACCGCCTGCAACCATCGAATGGGAGTAAAAGAAGCGTATGAAAAGACCTTTTAGCTGAGGCAACAGCTCACAGCTAAAAGGTCTTATAGTCTCCTATGTTAAATCCATTCACAAGAAGAAGCCGACCATTGCTTAGTGTACTCCGTACTCTCGATAGCTGACAGGAACGGAGCTGCCAAGAAAACTTTTATTGTATTAAGCACTGCACTATAATCATCCGTTTTAACGTTAATCTTACGCGTAAAAGCCTTCCACTTCTTCTGCATTGTTGCATCACTATCAAAATTCATTACCTGTTTAAACTGTTCAACAGTAAAGAGGTGGTTACGATTTGCAAAGGTTTCCCTTAAAGCTTCTGACAATACCTGACCGTCAAAATCAAACTTGTTGGCGATATAATAAATATCATAATAGTCCTTCATCCGGCTAGAAAACTCCATCAGACTCAGAACGGCATCGATTTTTTCAGCCACTACGGTTTCAATGGAGTAGGTATTTACTATCGGCGATACAAAATCAGGAAGTTGGGTCGGAATTCTGCGCTTTTCCTGTTTTGGAACAATAACATCCCCCACACCGAAATCAACACTGAATCTTATTTTAATATTTCTAATGCGAGCAAGAATTGAGGCTCCAATACCTGAGTATTTTTTGGTAACGGCAATCGGTTCAACATCTTTTATCTCAAAACTTATAAAATCATTATCCGTAGAAACAGCGATAATTTCCTCTAAAATAAATTTCAACTATTCCGGCGTATTAGGTATTTTTCGAAGCAAAAAGTCTACGTCCATCGTAACTCTGCTGTCAAACTCTGTAAGAGAATAGAGAAACAAACCGCCTTTTAGTACGAGATTCTCGGCATATTTTGATTTTTCCAAACGGCGCAGAAATTCCTCTTGGCAAAAAAGCTGGAGACACAGCTGATAGCTTCTTCCGCTTTCGAGAGCCTTGTTTTTGAGCCGTGCAAGAACGGAAGCTGCAATATCAGCCATTAAGCAGCACCTCCATTACATCCATCAGTTTTTTGTAGACATGCATTTCCTTTGCATATCTTGAAAGATTAGTCAAATTTTTCTTTTCATCGGAAGCGTATGCATTGAGGGCATTGTTAAACATTTCGTTATCCAATTTTGTTCGATATTTAAAACAGTCACAAATAGTGCGTTCACGGTCATAAACAGCAAGTTGTATACCGCCAAAATCTCCACTTGTTTTTCCGATTTCAAAATGAGCAAGCTGTACAAAATAGGTTTTTATAGCAAGAGAATCAATCTTTAACTTTGTACGTGAAAATGTTCGCGGAACGGCAATCGACCATTGCCTCGGTGTAAAGTCGCTATAGTTGTAGTAAAACAACGCTGACTCCACACAGACAATACTTTCAGGTAGAAGTGCCGCAAGCACTCGTTCTTCTTTTATATCTTTTTGTTCCGAAAGCTGATAATAGCCATGTCTGACGCGTTCAATATAGCCTTTCTTGCATAAATATGCGACATCGTAATGGGAAAGGCTCTCAGAAACAAAATCAGAAGCCTTAGCAATACCGTCGGACTTCTCTATGATTCTTTTTATGACTTCTTTTTTATCCACTTGTTTACCAATCTCTGCATCACAAGGAAACTTCTAAAAAACTGATTCATAGTCCGCAAAAGGATTATACTATGCAAAAACTCAAATATCAACAATTTTTAGTACACAAATTAATACTACTGTGTAATATAAATTGGCAACTAATTGCAAAACCGCGTGAAATTTGCTATGCTAGGATAGTTGGACATTAATTGATCATATTAGCATGGATTAATACTATCAATGTCAAAAAACGGCAGAGAATATCCCCTAAACAAAATATGTTAGAGGCTGTCGAATGGGAGTAAAGCCATCCGTATGAATATCAAAACCCTTCACATAAAACGTTTTTTAAACCATCCTTTTGCGCTTATTACCCTGCTTGCAGTATTTCTGTGCTTTTCGTGCCGGTCGGTTCCGCCGTCCATTCCTAAAGCGATTATGGGTACCGGACGCATGACGCAGGAACAGCTCGTTTCGTTCTTTTTAACGCAAACCGTATTAGCGCAAACGGGAGAAGTCGATCAGGAAAAAGTAGAACGTTTGGCAGCGTATTATGTAAAAGAATCCGCAGTTGAAGGGATAAATGCCGATATCGCTTTTGTGCAGATGTGTTTGGAAACCGGCTTTTTACAGTTCGGCGGATTGGTAACCGCAGATATGAACAATTTTTGCGGACTCGGCGCCATCAATGCCGAAAATCCGGGTTTAGCGTTTCCCGACGAGCAAACGGGAGTCAGAGCGCATATTCAGCATCTAAAAGCATACGCCAGCGCCGAACCGCTCAACCTTCCTGCCGTAGATCCGCGTTATCGCTATGTAAATCCGAAAGGCAAGGCGCCGCATATTTATAACCTTGCCGGAACGTGGGCATCGGACACTGCTTACGGGCATAAAATAGACCAGCTCCTGCGCCGCATGTACGCAGGATTGTAAAGAAAATATAACCGGTAACCTCTAAAAAACTCAATTTTCGAGGTTACTTTAAATTGATTTACGAAGGAGATCACTATGACAATAACTGAACGTATTAACGTATTACGCAATAAAATGGCGGAATGCGGCTTCGACGCGTATTATATTCCAACCGCCGACCCGCATCAGTGCGAATATCTTGCCGAACACGATAAGACCCGCGTCTTTATTTCCGGCTTTACCGGCTCGGCAGGCGCCGTATTGGTTTCAAAAGACAAGGCCTTTTTATGGACTGACGGTCGGTATTTTTTACAGGCTGAAAAAGAATTGAAGGGAAGCGGTATCCTTTTGCAAAAGAGCGGAGAGCCAAACGTACCGACCGTATTTGAATATCTTGCACAAACGCTTCCAGCGGGAAGTACGATCGGTATGGACGGGAAAGTGATGGCGCTTAATTCGTTTGCACAGTTTAACTCGTCGCTTCCCGATATGAAGTTTGTTATCGACCGCGATCTTATCGGGGAGATGTGGACGGATCGTCCTGCACCCGTATTAAGCGCCGCCTTTTTACTCGATGTCCGCTACACGGGAAAATCCGCATCGGAAAAAATCAAAGAAGTCCGCGCGGCACTTCGGGAAAAGAAAGCGGAGGCAACGGTTATCGGGGCTTTGGAGGATGTTTGTTACCTTTTTAATATCCGCGGCAACGATATTGCATGTACGCCGGTTGTTACCGCCTATGCCTTGGTTGATATGCAAAGCGCACGGCTTTACATCGACGCGCGGCAAATGACGGATGAGGTGAAGGCGGCGCTGGAAAAAGAAGGCGTCTCCGTTGCGCCTTACGAAGCGGTTTTTACCGATGCCGAAAAGCTGCAGGGTACGGTCTACCTTGATCCCGCACGGACAAATATCTTCTTACGCAACAAGATTAAAGCGGATATCATAGAAGGCCTTAATATCACCTCTTCGATGAAAGCGGTGAAGAACGAAACCGAAATTAAAAATTACCGGAATGCATTCCTCAAAGACGGCATCGCGATGGTTAAAATCCTCAAATGGGTGGAAGATCATGCCGATAGCGGCGTTACCGAATGGGACATTTCCGAACAGCTGCTGCGCTTCCGTGGCGAACAGCCCGACTTCATAGAGGCGAGCTTTACCACGATTGCAGGCTACGGAGCAAATGCGGCGATTATCCACTACGGGCCTAAAAAAAATACTGCTGCTACCTTGCAGCCCAAAGGCTTTTTACTGCTCGACTCGGGCGGACAATACAAAGACGGAACAACGGATATCACCCGAACCATCCCGCTCGGACCGCTCACCGCGGAAGAAAAAGAGGATTATACGCTAGTACTCAAAGGGCATATCCAGCTCGCCTTAGCAAAGTTCCCCGAAAACACGACCGGCTATAAGCTTGATATTCTTGCCCGCAATCCGCTCCGGAAATACGGGAAGGACTATAAGCACGGCACCGGACACGGCGTCGGGTATGTGCTGTCCGTTCACGAAGGGCCGCAGAATATCGGACTCCGCTATACGGACGCTCCGATGAAGGCGGGCATGATTACCTCCAATGAGCCCGGCTTTTACTGCGCCGGAAGTCACGGTATCCGCATCGAAAACCTTACGCTGACAAAGGAATGGAAAACAACGGAGTATGGGACATTCTTGGAGTTTGAAACGCTGACACTCTGCCCGATCGACACACGGCCGGTAGTGAAGGAGCTGCTACTCCCCGAAGAGCTCAAGTGGCTGAACGATTATAATCAAGCGGTTCGCACGGCGCTGGAACCTCATTTGGATGAGGCACATCGTGCATTCTTAAAAGTGCGGACACAGGCGCTGTAATACGCAAATGCGTGCTTTAACCGGCGTTAATATGGTAGGAAAATAAGGAGAATGGCGGAACAGCGGACAGCCACAGGACGGATTATAATGGGGATCGACCCCGGACTTGCCCATACCGGCTACGGCATTATTACTGTGTCCGGCAGCAGGATGCGCTGTATTGATTACGGTGTTATTCAAACGGAGGCGGGACAGGTACAGGGGAACCGGCTGCTCATTGTCTTTGACCGGCTCACGGAGCTTATCCGCACATACCAACCTGCCGCCGCCGGTATCGAAACGCTCTATTTCGCAAAAAACGTAACGAGCGCTTTGAGCGTTTCGGAAGCACGCGGCGTGACGCTGCTTGCCTTAGCGCAGGCAGGTGTTCCCGTCTTTCAATACGCGCCGAACGCTATTAAAAAAGCGGTTACCGGCATCGCACAGGCGGAAAAGCAGCAGGTACAGCTCACGGTACAGTTGCTGCTCGGCCTTAAAACGATACCGAAACCCGACCATGCCGCCGATGCGCTGGCGGCGGCGGTTACATACGTAAATACTGTACCTACCTTTTGAAATATACGGCGCATCTACTGCGTCGTACGGCAAAAAAGTGTCCTCAACGTATCAAAGATACGCCTGCGGTACTTTTTTGCCTAACTCCTTGTATCTACATCGTCTATTTCAAAAGGCTTACGGAAAGGCTGTTCAAAAAGCATCAGTCTTGCTTATTCTGCAACTATGTGGAACCACCTCTCTCTATGACAGAAATTCGGCTCATGTGTTTATCCTGGAGCAAGCTAAGGGTTGTTTTTTTTATATGGGGTGTATATACTGTTCCAATGCTTTTTTATTTATCGGGGCTTCTTTCTTCATTCTACGGCCCCATGCGGCTTTTACAATCATATCTCGTACTTATTTCAATTTCATTTTATGTAGGCTTTTTTTTAACGGTATTCATTTTACCGCGCTTTTATGGCCGTTTGCCGAAAGACAGAGGAAAGGAATTCGGTATTTCTCCTGAGGCAGCAAAAGGAAAACCGACCGGCGGCGGGGTCGTATTTATTACGATTTTTGTCGTTATGATTTTCCTGCTGATCATGCCTTCGGGTACGCAAATAGCGGTACTGGTTTTAACATGGTTGGTGATGCTCACCGGCTATCTTGACGACCGGTCGGTTAATCCGTGGGGAGAATACCGAAAAGGTGCATTGGATTTACTGTTGTCGCTGATTACTGCGGCAGTACTCTTTCATTGGTATTTTGACGATTCCATTTCTTACTGGATTCCGTTTATGAGTCAAAGTATCGCGGTACATCCTGCCATATTTTTTACGGTCTCCGTTTTAATTTTATGGTTTTCCATCAATACAACGAACTGCACCGATGGAGTAGACGGACTTTCCGGAACCCTCATTTTGATGGCGCTTATTTCGCTTGGTAT
The DNA here is from genome assembly GCF_024181185.1 of Treponema sp. OMZ 906. Classification (NCBI taxonomy): domain Bacteria; kingdom Pseudomonadati; phylum Spirochaetota; class Spirochaetia; order Treponematales; family Treponemataceae; genus Treponema; species Treponema sp. OMZ 906. The sequence continues at coordinate 1,706,801 of NZ_CP051196.1, forward strand.
GGTCTTCTATTTTATTATCGGGAACGTAAAAGTTTCAGAATATCTGCTCATTCCGCATCGGGTAGACGGCGCGCAGTGGGCACTCATTTGCTTTAGTCTTTCCGGCGTACTGATGGGATATCTGTGGCATAATGCCTATCCAAGCAAGGTGATGATGGGAGATGCAGGTTCCCGTGCGCTCGGCTTTTTTATCGGCGTATTGGTCATTATTTCGGGCAATCCCTTTTTACTGTTAATGACCAGCGGGATGATTCTCCTGAACGGCGGCACAGGCCTTGTTAAAGTGGCGTTATTACGCTTTTTTCATATCCGTATTTTTAGGAATATCCGGTTCCCGCTCCATGACCACATGCGGAAAAACCTTCAATGGTCATCCACGCAGGTACTGATAAAGTTCCTTATTTTACAACTGCTGATTACGCTTGCCGTATTTGCAGTTCTATTCAAAATTCGCTAAGCCTTGTTCGAATCTGATATCAAGAGTGCCACGCACGGCATCTACGATGCACACAATATCGGCACGGCTGTACAGGACGAGCCTGACCCGCTGTTTATCCGGAGCAAAGCGCTTATCGGGGCGGAAGGTGTTAACCGGCTTCGTAAATTGCGGGTTGCAGTATTCGGTATCGGCGGTGTTGGCGGGTATACGGTCGAAGCCCTTGCACGCGCCGGCGTCGGAACACTGTATCTCGTTGACGGCGATACGGTAAGCCCTTCAAACCTTAACCGGCAGCTCTATGCGCTTACATCTACCATCGGACAGTACAAAACCGCTGCTGCTGCCGCGCGAATCGCCGATATAAACCCGGCGTGTACAGTTCATCAGATCGTGCAGCACATTCTCCCCGATGCGGACGGCTCTCTTTCTTTTTTACCTTTCTTATCCGACATCGATTGTATTGTCGATGCGGTTGATACGATTTCGCTTAAAGTTGCACTGGCGGCAGAGGCGGAAAACCGCGGCATTCCAATCATAGCGGCAATGGGTTGCGGGAATAAGCTCCGCGCAGATTTATTTCAATTTGCCGACATTTACGATACTGCTGTTTGTCCCTTGTGTAAAACCATGCGCGGACTGCTAAAAAAACGGGGAGTAAAAAAGCTGCGGGTGCTATATTCCAAGGAGGTTCCTGCTGTCCGCAGCCGTCCGCCAAGCTCGGTTTCATGGGTACCCGCCGCAGCCGGCATTCTGCTTGCAGGCGATCTACTCAATCAGATATTACAATCTTAAACGACAGGACAGTGCGGAAAGTATCGGCTATTTTTCCAGCACGGTGATTTCAACACGGCGGTTCCGTGCTCGGTTCGCTTCCGTAGTATTAGGTGCAATCGGTTTTTCTGCGCCGAAACCGCGTGTAAAAACATGGTGTTGTTCTCTCACCCCAAGTTCTACCAGATAATTTGCAACAGCCGCTGCCCGCTGCTCAGACAGTATCTGCCTCGCTTCAGCCGTACCTGCTAATGCCGTATGCCCCGAAATCAATAGTTCATAATCAGGGTATGCACCCAATAACTTTCCTATTTTTTCAATCTTTTCTTTTTCGGCTGGAAGAAGACGTGCAGAATCAGGTTCAAATTGGATATTTTCAAGACTGATGGTAATTCCTTCATCGGTTTTTTCTACGGTAGTATTCGAAATCCCCATATCACGGATGTTTTTATCCAGTACTCCTGCTATTTCCTCTTTATTCATACGCTGCAACATCGTAATTTCGGCCTTTGCGGTACCGCGATATTCTATTACCGCCCCCGTGTTTAACTCCATCATTATGGTAAATACTTCATCATAATAGGGAAGAATACCTGCATTACTATCCCAATAGAGTCGCTGTTTTGAATAGCCCATGGTGCGGACAGGATACAGCATCGGCAATGTTGCACTTCCGTTTCTTTTATTCTGGATATTTTTTAATGGAATATCATAATAAAGATCATAATTTACTTCTATTAATTGATAGGTTTTTCCTTCATGCGCGGCAAGACCTTTGTATGTGTAAGTAACGTCGATAGGAACGACAAAAGGTTTTTGAATATTAAAGTTATCCCGCAGGTCGTGCGCTTCGCTTGCAGAGTGCTGCCAACTTTCCCCTATTTTTACATCATGCTGAGGGAAAACCGGTACATTCCGCACCACCGGCATAAAATACTGTTCATCGATAGTGTAAATACCGAATTCATCTCGGCGAAATACGCTCGGATATTCGCGTCCCCACGAGAACGTCCTGTTGCTGTTTTGCTCGCTTGTCATAAAAGTACAGGTATGAAGCGCGGAGGAAGGCTTTCCGTTTGATGCCGGTTGAACATCCGACACTTCCACGGTAACACGGTTGGTGATATAAGCCTGATGCGCAAATTGCCCGTTCAAGTACACATCTTCAGTAACGGTAGAATTGATCCGGTAGGTATCTCCATCCCTAAAGTTGAAACGGAAGATTTCGGCATACAGCGGAGATAATCCTCCTATTACAAAAAAAACGCCCAAAAAGAGAAGGCGTGAAAAATGCATCCGGGGAAAATTTTTAAGCCTCTTCATAGTACTGGAAAAAGAAAAAAGTAATTGCATACCGTACCCTAATATTTTCATAATTTTTTGTAAATATGTAACCTTTCTTTTTTTGTCTGTTTAAGTGGTGTATATTGCGATACGTACTATCAAAGAGTATTCAATGTACCTCCTTTACAGTTGCCCTGTAGGATTTTTTCCTCCTTTTGCCTACAGGGTTTTTTCTTTTTCAAGCCCCCCGGATAATGAACACCTATCATTCGCATTAAAGCTGACAGTGCAGGTGAATTGAATGGTCACCACCCGTTATATATAGGGCATCTCTAAAAACTCGGTTAGATTTTTAGAGATGCCCGACGAGTTTTAATTTAAGTCTTTATACTATAATGACTTAAATTAAAACATCGCAAGTAAATCTAAGGAAAACCTCTAAAAACCTGATTCGCAATCCGCTTTAGCGGATATGATAAATCATTTCCTTACAGAACAAGCCGATAGGCTTGATGTTTTTAGAGGTTTGCAAGCAGCCGCTTTTAGATTTTTCCAACTAAGTCAATAGAAGGATACAGCGTTTTTTCGCCGGGGCGCCATTTGGCAGGGCATACCTGATCACCGTGTGCTGCAGTAAACTGAGCAGCCTGAACCTTGCGCAGCAATTCGGAAGCATCGCGACCGATACTCGTGTCGTGTACCTCATAAGCTTTAATGATACCGTCGGGATCGACGACAAAAGAGCCGCGGAGCGCAACCCATGTTTCAGGTACAAGGATGCCTAAAGAAGATGCAAAAATACCGGCTTTATCAGCAATCATTTCATAAGGGAGGCCACCGATTGTCGCGCTCGCATCAGCCCATGCCTTATGCACAAATTCGCTGTCGGTAGAAACAGAAAAGACTCTACATCCAATCTCTTGGAATTCCGAATACAGCTTACCCAAATCGGCCAACTCGGTAGGACACACAAATGTAAAGTCTGCGGGATAAAACATAAACACAGCCCAATTACCCAACAACGATTTACTCGACACAGTCGTAAACTTTCCCTTGCAATAAGCAGGCAAAGTAAAATCAATAATCTTTTTTCCGATTAAATTTTCCATAAAAAGCTCCTATAACTTGAATTGATAATCGTTACGATAATAGTGAAACACCTGCTAAATGTCTAGTACGACGCAAACGCACACGTTGATACGCGAATCTTCGAAAGAAACTTTGATAGCTAATACATCCGGCATGGAGGCGGTGGTTAGAGCAGAAGCGATATTTCAACTTGCCGGGATATCGCCATACTTATCACTTAATCACGTAGATCGTGCTGCTGCCCGTACACGGCCTTTACTTATCGGCGTAGTTTTTTTTGAAAAGTTCATGTAACGTTTCGGCAACCTGTAAGCTCAAGTCCATATCCAATTTTGTTTCTTTCCTGTCATAAGTAAAAATACCGTTTACCTCATCTTCAACATCGCTTACTTGAGTGTAAATTGAAGCGCTCAATCCTTTTTTCATCGCCGGATATACATCGGTTTCATAGAGGTTCCGGATACCGTCGTTTAAAGATTGCCTATCTTTGAAGATTTTATAACCGTATAAAATATCGGAGGAGGTATGACCGTTCACAGCTAAGCTGAACCCTCCGAATTCGGTTAAGGCTAAGATCCGATTTAACGGATCGGGCTTCGGGCGGAAGGACTTAAAATAAATGTGATAGCTGTGGAAATCTCCGGCCCCTTGATCAAAATAGCCGCTTGCATGATCGATGAGCCTCGTGGGATCTTTTTTATGGACGTATTCCGCCATTGAGGCTGCTTCGAATTGTCCCCACCCTTCATTAAAAGGAACCCATACCGAAAGGCTTACCGTATTGTACAGTAAATCGATGGTACGTTCGGCATCGCGTAAAAATATATTCCGCCCCTTTTCGCTTTTGCGTCCGTGGAGGGCATAGCGGTTTTTTGTATCGTTAAAATTGAAGCCGAGCCACGGTGCATATTGAACGACCAACGGTTTATACGGGCCGCCGCCGCTGACAAAATCCTGCCAGACAAGCATTCCGAGCCTATCACAATGGTAGTACCAGCGGAGGGGTTCTATTTTAATGTGCTTTCTCAGCATATTAAAACCCATATCTTTCAGTTTTTTAATTTCCCAAATCATCGCCTCGTCGGAAGGCGGCGTATACATTCCGTCGCTCCAATATCCCTGATCCAAGAGTCCGTGATGAAAGATCGGCGCTCCGTTTAGACTGAGAACGGGACCGTGTTTGCCGTTGATGATCCCGAATTCCCGCATACCGAAGTATGAAGTTACCGTATCCTCTCCTGCACGGATTTCCACATCATAGAGGAAAGGATGTTCGGGACTCCAACTCTTAAAATCGGCAGGCATTTTTATCCGCAGCGGATTGGTTGTGAGTATTTCTTCTGCAATGACAGAACCGGAGTCAAAGATTTTAATGCGTATATCATCATCACGTTTAACATATATATCATCAAGGCGATGCGAAGAGTTTACATTGTTTCCGCCGGCATCGGCCCCGGTAATAAAGACCGAAATTTCAACTTCACCGGTTTGATAATGAGGCGTTATGGTCAGCTTTTCGATATGAGTGTCGGGAACTTTTTCGCACCATACGGTTTGCCAAATACCGCTTTGCCCCGTGTACCAAATCTCTCCTCGGTTTAAGGTTTGCTTACCGTAGGCCTCATCACCGGTATCGGTATCATCGGTAACTGCAATGATGATTTCCGTTGTATCACCGTTTAAAAAATTGCTGATGTCAAAAGAGAACGGCCAGTATCCCCCCGAATGGGAACCTGCTTCTTTACCGTTGACATAGACGGTACAGTATTGATCTACCGCTCCGAAATGTAACAGGAGCCGCTCTCCCAGTTTGCATTGTTCAAAGTTGAATGTTCTGCGGTACCACAGCGTCTCCCCCGGAAGCAACTGCCGCTGTACATTTGACAGGATTGTTTCCGGAGAGAACGGTACGATTATTTCTCCGTCCCATATTTTAGGCATCTGTTTATCGGCGGTTATCGCGTAGTCCCATGCTCCGTTTAAGCACTGCCATTCTTTCCGCGCCAACTGAGGACGGGGATAATCGTTTAAGGGCTTTTGTTTGTCGAGCGCTTCACCCCACGGTGTGAGTAAAGGTTTGATCGGTTTGTTTTTTCTCATGTTATTGTCTCGATGGTAAGGCGATCGTTTCTGCGCCGGTTATACATTTTCGATGCGAAAAAGAGCGGGAAAAGCGCCGTTACCGCTAGAATCGCTCCCCACAGATAGATGGATTCTGCGGGAATATTTTCGATGATTCCGAATTCATTCGCGATGGAGCCTGCTCCGTTTTTAACAATGATGTTGCCTATCACGGTTCCGATAATCATCGGGGTGAGGACGAAAAAGAGAATACGGATACCTTCAAACTGACCTCGTGCGGTTTCGGGATAGAGTTCTTTAACCCAGATGGTCATCGATTGCGTAACAAGGATTTGTCCTGCACCTGCAAGGAAAACGGAAAGGAACAGCGGAATGTTTTGCACGCAGAATACCGTTTCCGTGTTAAAAGCTGCGGGCTTTGCAAAGAGCGATAAAATGCATAAGCCGACGATATTCAGAATGATTGCAAAACAGGCAAGCTGCGGAGTACGCTTCTTATTGATAATCCCGATTGCAGGAATCACCGGCAGGGATGCGGCAATTAAACTTAATCCTTGAATAATGCCCATGTTCCCAGCGTTAAAGCCCATGCGGTAAATCATCCAGTTTCCCATGTGGACAAAATAAACATTGAACGAGACAAAAAAAAGCGCTGTTGTAATACACACAAGCATCAATTCTTTTTGAGAAAAAAATCCCTCCGCTTTAAAGATTGAGCTCAATTGCTCCCAAAATGAACCGGTTTTGCAAGATTTTAAGTCGGGAGAATCTTTTAATAGAAGAAGCGAGAGAAGTCCTGCAAGGATGACAAAGATACCCATAGACCAAAACAAGCGTTGATAGTTATTTTCGCTGCCGATGAGCAAACCGCCCAATACGGTGCCGACGATGGTGCCGATTATCGGTTGAATTGCGAGCACTGCTCCGACTTGACCACGGTTTTTATCGGTAGTCATGTCATTGCTCCATGCATTGTATCCCGAATCGTTTCCCATAGAGCCGAAAAAGCTCATAACATCATCGGCTAAAATAACAAGGACTGCTGCCCAGATTGAAGCCTTTGCTCCGGTTCCGACCTGTCCGTGTCCCACAAATTCGGTAAGACCGAACAGAATCGTCGTCAATCCCCATACGATGTAGCCTATAGAGATAAATCTTCTTCTCGAACCTATTCTATCCGACAGTGTCCCGAATATGAAGGTTGAGAATGTTGTGACCAAAGCGCTGGTAATAACCATGAGCGTTACGATAGAGGAATCTTTTGCAATCTTTGCATACACAAAGGTATTAAACCATTGATTTTCGATATTCCAGCATAACTGCCCCGCAAGACCTAAGCCCCACATTAAAAACCAAAACCGTTTTGTTCCGATAAGTGTTTTTTCAGTTTTCATCACATCTATCCAAGATAAAGTAAGGAGTGTTAAACGTTTGTAATTCGTGGTATGGTTAGATTAGAAAGAAAAAACAATACCGCAAAAGAAATTACAGACCTAAATCAGTGTAACGCAAACTTAAGATAATTGCTATCCTTGATCAACTTTGATGAGGTTGTTGGCCGGCTTGAATACTCTTTGTTACTACATACATGAAAATTTGATACACATAAAAATTTGCTTGACAGCGCTTTATTACAGGGATTATAATTACCACATTATTTCATAGTTTATTTTGAAAAGGAGGTTCTCCATGACACATAGCCTATCATTCGCTCACGAGCCTCTTTTCCATACCCCCCCCCATAAAATCATATAAATTATTATATAGTAACAACTTATACGATTTTATTATTAATATTCTCTTCTCCGATATACGTGCTATATGTACAGGATTCTTTATAAATATCCACGTACAGAGCTTTTTTTTCTGTACTATCCGCTATCAGCGGTATAGTGTTGAGATTATCGGGCTGATCCTCTTCGTACATCAGATTCTTAAATGGATTCCGTTCAGAATCACTCAAACGCAACAGTATCATCTCACACACCTATGCTGTAAGTTCAAACCGCAAACCGGCAAGCGCTTTACGGCTATGACATATTGTAATCTTTTTTATCTCTGGAGGGAAAAATGAAATTCTTAAAACAAGCATCACTGCTTCGATTGTGTGTCGCTATCGGTATGATGATGATCGGTATTACCGGTTGTAAGCCGAAAATCACTCCGGCAGAAGTATATTACACGGTTACCTTGCAAGTTTCCGGCGCGGAGGGCGGCACGCTCACCGCAACAGCGAACGGTAAGACTTTAACCAACAACGAGAAGGTAAAAGCCGGTACAAAAGTACGGTTTATCGCAAACCCGAAGAGTGCAGAAGGGTACACAGTCGGCGCGTGGACTGGCACCGATGCAGCAGCCGGAACAGGTGCTGTTGAATTGATTATCACACAAAATGTAAACGTTACCGTTGCTTTTGTAAAACGGCAATGCACCATTACATTTGATGCAAGCGAGGGCGGTTCAATTTCCGCAATGGTTGAAGGAGATTCAGATAACCTTTCAACCGGAGGCACAGCGCCTTACGGCTCCACCGTTACCTTTACTGCCGTACCGGAGGACGGCTATGTATTTGACCGCTGGGAAGGGCTTACCTCTGCCTCAAGCGAGGGGACTGCAACCTATACGGTAACCGGCGACCGATATGTAAAGGCATGTTTTAAGAGTGCGGCTTTGCCGTATTTTGGGGTAAATGAGCATGGAGGACTTTTTTATAAAGGAAATGAATCCCGGAAAAATGAAATATTAAAAGGACGAATCGTTATTCCTGAAAGTATGTATGGGGTACCGGTTACCACTATCGTAGGATATACCTTTTCCAGTTGTACCGAACTAACAGAAGTCGTGCTTCCTCGAACCGTAATAACAATTGAACAATCTATGTGCAAAGGATGCACAAAGCTGAAGAAAGTTACCCTGCAAGGTGGAGCCGCAAATGCATTAACAACTATCGGTGAAAATGCATTCTATGGCTGTTATTCATTGGAAGAAGTTCGGTTACCACAAAATGTTAAATGTATTGATAGCCAAGCATTTGAGAATTGCCGCTCTTTAACAATATATCTTCCTAGAACGATAAAGACAGTCTGGGGATCTGCATTTGGTCGTAAAGCAAAAGAGTCTAATTATGATAGCTGTGTAAAAATGGTATATGTTCCATCAGGATACCGTTCTTATATAGGAGGGCTCATCGATAAAGGGATTAGCGACTGTTGTTATTTTCCTGGTGAAAAAATAAAAGAATACGACGATACCCAACCAATCCCGTAAGGATAGGGAGAGTTTTTTAGGGAGGTATTTTTATGAATACGTACAAACTAGTCGTCCAGACCATTCAAAACGGAAAGATTACCGGAAACGCGAGTTTATCGGTAAGCGCCAACTCCACGATGGAAGCGCGTCAAAAATTTATGGCATCGCATCCGCCGACGGCTACGAAGAAGTATAAGATAGTTGCTTGTGCAAAGCAGTAGTCTCCTTTTAAAAATATGCGGGCATCTACTTCGTTGCTGCGCACAAATTAATCCTCAACGTATCAAAGATACGCCTGCGGTTAATTTGTGCTCGCGCCTCGTATCTACACCGCCTATTTTTAAAAGGCTAACGGCAAAAATCGTTACACTGCCTGCTGCCATGGAAGGTGGTAATGCTAGGAAAAACGTGTTTAAGCGCAAAAACTTGCGGCCAAAGAATAAACAAAGATATTCATTCCTTGTTGTTCATTGTGAATCGTTCGTTCATTGAAAAAAAGAACGATTATATATATTTGATATTCGTAAGCATAAAGGGCTTACGAAAAAGGAGTTTTAATTATGGATAGTATTCTTGACCTGTTATTTGGAGGACTTAAAAAGACTGTGGACTATGTTCAAAAGCATCCCCATGTAGCACAAAACTTACAAAATACTATAGAGAGGTCAATGCTAGAGCGGCAACGAAAAGAGGCAATGAGAAATACAAAGAACACGAATAAAAAATAGTACTGCACTAAGGTTAGCGGCCGTAATCTCGCTACCTTGAGTGCACAGTTAGGAACCTCTAAAAATCTCAGTTTTTTAGAGGTTTCCAGTTATATGAAATAAGAACGATTACACAAAGGAACTAAAAATGATTGATATAGTAATGGCTGCACAAAAATTATTAACTACTATGCGACACTTGGATCGTAGTGTTGATTCATGCACGCCGCAGGAGATTGCGGATATTATCAAATTTCATTCAAAGGGAGCCGCTGCGGCCGGAGTTGCAGCTGGCTGGGTTCCCGGTGCGGGAGGGGCCGCTGCAACAGCAATTGCAGCCGGTTTTATATGGACAATGTACGGCCGTATTAACAGTAAAATAGGCCTTACATTTTCAAAAAGTATTCTCAAAACTTTAGCGTCCGGTATTGCCACCAATCTTGCCGGTTATCTGGTAGGCTCTTTAGTACTGAATGCCGTTTTTTCATTTATTCCGGGATTAGGAAATATTGCTGCATCGGCAATAGCAGGGGGCGTTTGTTATGCGCTGACTTTAGCTTCCGGTATCGTCTATTTAAAGATATTGACCAATATATTTTCCGCTGGGGTTGATCCTACCAGCGTTGATATTGATACGTTAAAAAACATGGCAAACGATATCGCTTCCGATATGAATATGAAAGAAATTTATGAAGAAGCAAAGGAGGAAGTAAAAAATAATCGGGATGAAACGGTTAGCGCCGATTATACGGATTATGAAATGGCCGAAGATGGATATTCCTCTTCGCAATATAATCGTCAGATTCCGGCTCTCCCTACCGGTGAAAAGCATAAGACTCTAGAAGCCGTATCACCCGGTATCAACGTGTATATGGATATTATCAACGTCAAACTTCTACTGAATAAGTACGGTGATGATGTTTCAGACAATAAAAAGAAAAGAGAACAGCTGGCAGGGCTTGTATATAACAGGCTGTTGGACTGGAGTAATGAAAGCAGAGCTTCATTTACAACCGCGTCTGATTATGTTTATGCTCTTTTACGGCGATGGTATTATAGCTATGAAGTGCTATCACCCTATGCGCATTTTTATTCTGACGATATTTTCTATTCCGCTCGATTCGGAAAACTTAAAGTCCGTCTTGCGCTTTACCTGTTGGAAAGTTTTTTCAGGGAAAACCATAATGCTTTTATAGAAATGTTTTGCCGGAAAGCTGCTGAACTGTTTCCTGGACGGTATGTTAATCCCGATGCATGGCTCTTACCGAATATCCACTGGCTGGAAAAAGAATTCGCCGCTGAAATGCAATCGGTGTTTAAAGCGTTGGATGATTTTTCGGCCTATATATACGTTTATAAGTGGGCTCAAAATGATAACGGTGCGGGGCTTATTAAAGAAGAATGGACGTATGAACAACTTGATGCGATTCCTGGTGCACTGGAAGAATCCGGCGATGTATGCGTTGCTGCAATTGAGCAACTGTTTTACGTCGTCGCCGCACTATTGCAAAACCGTACTCTGAGTTTTTTAAAAGAGCATTTGAGCGAAATGGAACAAGCGTTTGAAAACCCCTTCGGCAGCACAGCATCCGCGTCCGCTGCTCCCTCTACAACTCCGGTTATTGCATTACCCGAAAGACCGGCACCTACAAACAACGATAGTGGTGCTGCCGCTGCACAAGATACTGCCGGTAATGCTGTACAAGCTATTCCGGTTACTCAACCTGTTGCGGCAGCTGTTACCTCAGTTTCAGTTCCCGCCACCGGTAGCGAGGAAGAAGAAATCGACTATGTAGAAATTGCGCGGGATATAACCGAAGCAATGACCATTGGCGAAATACGCGCGTTGCTTGAAGAGCACGGACTTGATTCTTCCGGTTTAAAGAAAAATCTTATCGGTCGGCTCGCCCGCGCGTTGGAAGACGGAAAGATAAAGATTAATTAAAGGGAAAATTTTTATGTTAAAGATGATTTGTTGTATAGCGGCCGATATTTTAGCGCTTATCTATCTTATCTGGCCGTTCGACATCGTCCCGGATATTATGCCGATTGTGGGGTTTATGGATGATCTAATTGCCATCCTGGCTGCCGTAGCTTTTACCATTAAGACGATACGGGATCGGTTTAAAGACAGCGTGAATAAAAATAGAACAGGGAACTAAAAACTTTTTGCACAATATATTAGGAGGATTATATGGATGCAAGATAATCGGCTCACTACTTCTTGTGTATATCTTCCGCCTTCAATTCCTCCGTAAGATAGTCGTCGCTCATGCAATGCATATCGGAAATGCCGTTTTTCATCAATTTATATGTTACCGAATGATAGAATTTTTGTAAGGCTGCATCTAAACTGATATGCTCTTTTTCGGCATACAGAGCGATAACCCGTGCATATTTTTTTTGCAGCAGAACCGGATGGGCTAACATACGCTCTTAAATCCTTTGTACTGTAAGTACTTATCAATAATGGACTGCGTTTTAAAGCATATCTGCCAATTCGGTTTTTCGTATTGCAGCCGTTTTAGCGCTTCTGCTTTATCAATTAATCCGTCAAAAAAAAGTTCAACCGTATTAAATACCTTATCATTTGCAATTCCACCTTCAATTATATCATATCGATTATAATCACTTGGCATAGTACCGGCTCTGCATTTCAAAATAAAATCAAGCCATGCTTCGGCATAGGCTTCAAAAGAGAGAACAGCGCATTCTTTATAAACAGACACATCAAGTTCGTAGTATGAGATGATCCCGCTTTTCCGCCGTGTTGTATATTTTTCGCACCACTTTTTTGCTTGCTCATAAAACGGTGTGGTATAAAATCCCTTGCCAAAATCAACTCTAAGCCGCGAGTGCTCGGTATCAGGCTGAGCAATAATCCGATCAGAGCCGTGATACACGATTATACTTTTATCCCGCATTGATCCATCGCCTCAAGTATATCATTGATGATGTATTCCTTATCCTGAGTATGTAGTACATCATAATGTGCAACAATATAGTCGTAGAGAAAACTGCTCGACTCTGCGAGCGCCGTATAGATATGCTCGGCATCCGTTTTTAAGCGGATAGCAAGGTTCTCTATACAGAATATCGCAAATTCAAGTTCATCCGCGTTTTTAATTCGATCACTCATTTGTAACCTATTACCGATTATTACCCATTAGCTATCTGCCAGTCTCTTATCGTGCGTGCATCTTCGTCAAACGAACTTCCAATCAGCACAATCTTCTTATCGTCTACCTGATATTTTGCTGCATATTCTTTCTCTTTTATCTGATTGAGTGCGTCTTCCGCACTGCCGTTACCGGTGAGCTTAAACTCGAAGATGTAAACAGTATCGACAGTAATAACCACGGCGTCCGCACGCCCGGTAGCGCAGTGTACTTCCGTTTGTACAAATTGCCCCATCAGTGCAAAGATCAAATACACTGCCGTTTGATAGTTTTGTTCCCGCAGCTTCATGTTTTCTTCGGTGAAGTTATCATACGGTATGCTTGAGATAATCGACTGCATCCGTTCCATAAACTCATCCACATTGCCCTTGCGGATATCTTGTACAAAGCGTCCTACCCATACCCCTGTTTGCCCGAACGGTACATCAGAGTATGCCGGTAAAAGATTATGCAAAAAGCCGTACCGTACCTCATCATTCGGAAAACCAAGCCGGTAGAGTCTTAAATCGCTGATGTATTCTTTAATCGTCAAATACCCTGCTTGAAACAGAATCGGTAATGTATCTTGTGCAACAGCCCGATACGTTTGTAAGCCTTCTTCATCCAACTCAACATTTCCATCCAGGTCGGGAATATAATAGTGTGCTTCTTTGAGGTAATTAACTAAAAATGTCGGAGTTCCCGTGCTGAACCAGTAGCTTTTAATTTCTTTTTTGACTAATGCACTGAGTACACTATAGGGATTGTACATCCCTTCTCCTGCAGGGTGGAACAAGTAGCCGTCATACCACTGCTTTAAGGCTGCCAATGCTTCTTGATACGTGAGGTTTTGCTCATCGGCAAGTACCTGTATGTCCGGCTGGAAGTTCGTTTCAAGTTCTGTTTGTGTGATACCACAGAGACCGGCATATTGTTTTTCCATCGATATATCGCGGAGATTATTCAAATCGCTGAAAATGCTGATTTTACTGAACTTTGTTACCCCAGTTAAAAAGGCAAAACGGATATATTGATCACAGGTTTTAATCACGGAGTAAAATGCTTTAAGGGTATTGCGGTATTGCTCATTGAGTGTTTCATTTATACCCATGGTTTGCAGCAAGGGTTTATCGTACTCGTCTACGAGGATGACGACTTGCTTACCGGTTTGTTGGCAGGCTCGTGTAATAATACCGGCAAAACGGAGTGCAAAATTTTGTTCGGATGGTTCAACCCCATATAGTTTTTCCCATTTGCAAAGATGACTATTCAGATTCATACCGAGCTCATCAGATTCTATATAGTTACCCGTATTAAAATCCAGATACAATACCGGATATGCTTCCCATGCTGCCCGTTGTTCGAACTCCGCTTGTTCTTCCTCGGCGTTTTCAATATACAGGCCTTTAAACAGTTCTTTTTGGCCAAGAAAATATGCTGCGAGTGTTGAAAGAAAAAGGCTTTTCCCAAACCTGCGCGGGCGGCTGAGAAAATAGACTCGACCGCCGGTTACTAATCGCGCAAGATACTCTGTTTTGTCTACATAGAGATAGCGGTCATTCCGTAAGACCTTAAAGCTCTGTATGCCGACCGGCAGTTTTCGTGAAAAGTTCATACTGGTATTATAGCACGGTTATTGCCGTTCCGCAATTTACTCAGTCTGATACGTTTATCCTGCCGGTATATCCATCACTTAATCACATACAGCATTCCGCCGTTTCGTCCGAAGATTTCGTTTTCGTACATACACTCGGCGGTTGCCGGCGGGCAGGGAAATACACCGCGGCGGGCTGCACGGAATTTAAAGCGTACCGTGGTGCCGCCTTTGTCCCAACTGTTCCAGAAATACTGAACTTCGTTGTCGTATATCTGTTGATTACTTGGATCGCGCCAATCAGTCCACGACTCTTCCGTATCTTTTTCCTCGTAATCGTTTGATGCGGTGGTAACGAAGGCTGCGTCTAAAATTTCCGCGCCTGACGGAATGGGTGCCCGCAGTGCGACAAACGTATAGTCCTTTCCCGACGAGAGGCGGATTGCCATTTCGTAGGTTTTGCCGCTTTCGAGGGTGATCATCGAGCTGTTCTCCGAATCCGGCGTTACGATTTTATCTGCGGCGATGTCGCGGATAGTACAGGAAACACCGAGCCCCTCGTCGCGCGGCTTTTGGCGTTCCTGCGGCAGTGCATACGCAAGCGAGGCAGTGTAGTAGAGCTGTCCCGTACCGGTTTTGGTAAAGCGGAGCGGCAGCAGGGTATCCCGCTTTGCTCCCGACACCGGCTGTTCTTTAAAGGAGAACATTTGGAAAGCCGGTTTTGCTGCCGCTCCTTTGAACGCCGCGGTGAGCAAGTCTCCGCCGGGCAGCGATGCCGCAGCGGTGAGGTCGGTAGCATCAAGCTGTGCATACTGAATATATTCGTACACTGCTTCCAACACGTGAGCGGTAGTTGCCGTATTTTGCCAATAGCCGCCTTTTTGACGCTGGAGCAGGGTGTACAGCACTGCCCGTACCGCATCCTCGCGGCTATGGTCGGGCGCCGCTTTTACCAAGCTTTGCAGAATAAGCGCCAAGTCGAGGGAAAGGTCGTTTCCGTACCAGAAGCGGTAGCCTTGTAACGGCGGTACCGCGAGCGATACGCTGCGGGTGGTAAAGCGGCAGGAGTTTATAATCCGTTCCGTGCACTTCGCCGCCTTCGCTGCATCTCCGGCGCGGTTCCGCTGCGTGTAGGTTAAGCTTAGCAATGCAAGGGCTGCAAGATCATTCGGCTGCGCGGTGTAGTCTTCCAGTTGAGGAATGACACGTGCCTGAACTGCTGTCAAAATGCTCTCATCAAAACCGGCGTTGTTCATTGCCAGTACAAAGCAGGCGTAGGCTTGTAAGTACGGCGAGAGTGCATTCCTCTTTGCAAGCAGCTGCGAGCGAATATAGTCGGTCAGTTTTTTGGTATTGACGGCAATATCATCTTGGCTGTATCCGCGCTGCTGTGCGGCGGCGCAGATATGCGCAATCCGTAAACTGACATAAAAGTCCGTGTACCAGCCGCCCGGCCAGTAGGGGAAGCCGCCTTCGGACGTTTGTTCCCGCGCCCATGCCGCCATCGTTTTTTTGACCGTGTGCCGGACATTCGGTACCTTACTTTTAAGCGAGAATACGTCGATGTAGTTTTCAAACAGGACGAGCGGTAGAATGCGGGCGGACTGCTGTTCCATGCAGAGGAACGGATAGTCAAATACGTAATCAATAGCTGATGACAGCGCGCCGAGTCCGCTTGAATCCAGCGTCAGACTGAGCGAGCCGGTATTTTCATCTGCCATAGACGGAATGATCAGCCCCTCGGCTGCTTCGTTTTCATCTTTTGCGATAGCGCCGGTTGAAGTTACGGTTTCAAAGACAAAGGGGCGTTCGATAACGAGCGGCTGAATCAGTTTTTCTTGGAGCGCATCGGAAGAAACGGTAAACACCGCCTCTACCGTGCCCGCCTTTACCGCTGCAATGTCAAAGTAGACCGCCGCCTGCTGTCCGCCTGCAACGGTAACCGTATGCGTTGTCTCCCCGTCGATAAAGGCGGCTCCGCGGTGCGGTATGCCGACTGTAGAGGTATCTTGCCCCTGTCCATTTTTTTGACCGGCGGCATTTCCCGCGCTGCCTTGCTTACCGCCCTGTGCATCGGCAGCGGAATCATCCTGCGAGCCGGGTTCACGGACTGAGGCGCGTATCGTAATGCTATGAGCGCGGGTATCCACATTGGAAATGAGGACGCCGCATTCTGTCGTATCCCGTTCGCGGAGGCGGCGGGGCATAACCGGCAGAATGTTGACGGTGTTCTGCACGGTAATCTCTTCTTCGTGCAGGGCAAAAAGGTCGGTATGTGCTCCGACGGCGGTAAGCCGGTAGCTGGTCAGCGTATCCGGTAGCTTAAAGGTTGCCGTTACCTTACCGTTTGAATCCGTCTTTAAGATAGGAATGAACACCGCGGTCGGGTTAAAGTTGCTGCGTTCCGCTTCATCATCCCCTTTGCCGCCGTCCGAATCGCCGCCTGCAAGGGTTTTCGCTTCTTCCATAACGGGATCCATCAGCCACGCGCGGGAATCTCCACCGGTAACACCGAGCTGGAAATTGCCGGGATCATAGAAGAAGTCGAGCGGATTGGGCACGTGATAGTCTATTAAATCGAGGACGCCGCGGTCTACGGCAAGCAGGGTGAGTTCCGCATTGGCCAAAGGCTTACCGCCTCTTGTCGCCGTCAGTGTAACGGTTGCTTCCTCTCCGGGCTTGTACACGGACTTATCCGCGGCGAGTTCGACGGAGAATGCTTTGACGCGGGCATTTACAAAGATCGGCGTCATACCGAAAATGCCTTTCGGCTTATCAAGGTCAAGTTCACCGTGCTTGTGCTGCGGCTCCTTTGTCCGTACCGAATAGGACGACACCGCGACATACACCACGGGAATATAGTTGCTTGCGACGGGAATTTCCAAAACTTGAGTATTTCCGTCGAGTTCGCGGATTTCTTCCGTAAAAATACCTTCGCGCTCTACCGTGATGAGGTATCTTCCCGCAGGGAGCGGGCTTTGCATCAAAATGCGGGCGGTGTCGCCGGGGTTGTACAGCGATTGGTCGGGCGTTAGGCGCACGGCATCTTCATAATCGCGATCCCAAAAGCTCGCGCCCGATCCGGTAACATAGAAGCGGTAATCGGTTTTGAAGGTGCGCCCTGCGGTATCGGTTCCGCTCATACTCAGAATATATGAACCGGCATTTTTCGGCGTTACCTGCACCGTTCCCTTTGCAGCGGGTTTCACGGTTGCCGTATGCTCGGTGATGTTTTCTTTTTCGTAGTTTGAGTAAATGCTGCCGCCCGAACCGCGCTCCTGTACGAGCTTCCAGTTTTCCCTGATCAGCTCAACGGTAAAATCTCCCGCGGCCGGTTTGGTGTCGCCAAGCGGATTGCCGTCGGGGGAGGCGAGGATGAACGGGAAGGTGAGCTTTTGTCCCTTTTGCGCAAAGCCGGTAAGGTTTTCAGGCCGTGCAAGCCCGATGTAGAGCGCTGCCGGATGCACCATAACGGTATTTCGCGCGGAAATTTGCTGATTGCTGATGTCGGTTATCGAAACCTCGGTACTGTAGCGATAGGGGAGACCGATAATGCCTTCCGAAGCCGCCGCTTGGCAGGAAAGTTCCGCCGTACCCGTGTTCGACAGTTTTCCGGAAAACGATGCAACATGATCGATGCCATAGCCTTCTACTCCGAACCGATAGTCCTTTAATGCCGCATGGTGAGGGCTGAAAGAGGCGCCTTGCCGCATCCAGCTTCCGCTATATGCAGCCTTGCCAAGCCCTCCGCCCGAAAGGTACGAGGCGGATACCGCCGCTTTGATAGTATCTCCCATAATGACCGGCTGTTGCGGCATAGTTACTTCCGCCTGAAATTTCAGCTTTTCAAAATACGCAACGGTGATGGGACATTCCTGTGCTCCGCTGTTGTTATCGTCGTCAGTCCGCCGGTAGGTCAGGCTGTAGGAGCCGGGCGCTAAATCTTCCGGTAAGTCGAATGCTCCCCAAAAGCTCCCCGAATCGGTACAGGCGCCTTCTTGCTCTGCAACTTCGACCTCATCTCCTTCCGATGAATAACCCGATAACGTAACGGTGTACTGCCCCTCGTACGGCGCGAAGGTATTGAATGTTTGTGTGCGGTCGATACCTCTGAACGAAACCGTTTCTCCGGGTTTATACAGCCCTCTGTCCGAAAAGAGGAATGTCCGCTGGTGTGTTTCTGCAATCTCTTGCGGATTTGCTGCGTACACATCGAAGCGCCACGGACTGTGGGTATGCGGATAAAAAACAGCTTTATCTCCGTCTTTTTCTACAAATACGGCAGCATAATTCCCTGCATTGCGGAAAAAGCGGATACTTTTGCTTCCGTAGGGAAGGACGGCAATTCCTTCTTTATCGGTGGTGCCGGAGGCAAAGGGATTTTGTGCACCTTCTTCGGGGCTGACCGCTTCATCCTTATCGGTTTCCGCGTCGTACAGGTACACTGAAGCACCTTCCACAGGTTCTCCCGTTGACAGTTTGGAAACCAGCACGACGGTTTTATTGAGTGCGGAACGGACGGTAATGCCGAGGTCCGTTACCTGCACAGTCGAGGTTTGGCGGTTGACGCGCGGCTTTTTATCCCGCTGAGAATAGGGCGGCAACGTTACTTCCGAATCGATACAGACAAAACCCTTGCCGTTTTCAAGGTAGGGGTCAAGGTCGGCGAGTTCAAACAGCCGTTTATTCCGTACGGAAGCATCTAAGGTCTTTGCCTTTGAACGGTCGTATGCCTCTCCCCATGAGTCCAGATCAAGCGGGTTGTCGGTTTTTGCGATTGCATAGCTCGACGGGGAAAGAATATTTTGATATTCAAAGAGGTATTTATGCGGATACGCTGCTTCCAACATCAGATGTCCCGTATCGGTATATTGCACAAAACTCGGTGCATCGGGAACGGTAACCGTATAGGATGCAGCGGAGGCAAGAGCTCTGCCGTAGGTATCCTTTATGCCGTTTTGTACGGTAACGGTGTATGTTTCTTGGGGTGCGACCGGCAAGCCGTGAATCAGCACGGTTGAATAGTACGATGTTGCATTGTGCACTTCGATATTTTTTTCACCGAATGTGAGCGCCGGTTTTATGGAAATATTGTTGAGTACGGTCTTTTTATCCACCGGATGGGAGAATCGGAGTGCTATCGGGTTTGTATAGCCGTAGTCGCTATGATAAACCGATGCGCCTTTACAGGTAAACGGCTTGAGCGTATGGTATTGTGCCGTAGTGAGGGAGCCGTCCGGGCGTTTTGCCGCTACGGTAACCGTTGCATTAAAGGGGATTTTGCCGTTGATATTCACCAATACGTTGAAGTCGTTTTCTCCTTCGGGGCGGGTAACGGTATGACGGTATGGAACCGCTTGTTTCCCTGCTTCCTGTACCGATACGGAAAGAATCGATTGCAGTTCGGCAGGCTGTACAGGATAATTGAAGCGGAGCTGTACATCGTTTGCCGCTTCCGGAATCAGGTTGTCGGTATTGATGGGTATCCACCGGTCGGAGTTTTTCCGCAGCATATAGCCGGGTTGGGAATAGGTGATTCGGAGCACTTCGCTGGTAACGGTGAACTGTCTTTTCCCTTCTATTTGTTTTCCGTTGAGCGCTTGTACGCTGTCTTTAACGGTTATCGTGTATTTCTGTCCGGGTTTAAGGCTTTCTGCAGGTTCAAAAGCAAGGTACCGCGAGCCGTACCAGCGGAATATGCCTTTTACGGCAGGACTAATCGATAGGTATGGAGACTCCGTTTCCGGTTTGCCGAGGGCGCCGATTGCCTTAACCGGCAGCGAGAACACGACATAAAAGGACGGCGAGGTTACCGCCGCGGGAATCTTGCCTTTCGGTCCCCAATCGGCAACCGTGAGCGCTCCGCTCTGCGGGAGATCGATGGTTTCCGCTATGCCTTTGGTTTGCTCGCCGGTCTCTGCCGTCAATTGAGGCGTATAGGAGGTTTTGTATGCGGTAAGCGCCCGTACTCCGGGAATAACCGAGACATCTTTTGCCGATGATTGCGGCGCGGGCGCTTTAAACGCCGGTATCTTGGAGTTCTGTTCGGGTTCGGGCGTTTCTATCGCATACTGCGGTAAAAACTGCTTTTCAAAGTCCGAAATATTCGGATCATTGTACTTGCGCTGCGTCTGTTCTTGCAGCTTTGCGATATACGCTTTTTGATTCGCATCGCCCGAACTTGAACCTTTGCCGCAGCCGGCGATAAGGGCTGCCAGGGTTATAATCATTAAAACAATACCGGATTTTCTCATTATTGGGCTCCATCAACTAATAACAGCTGGAGCATCTAAAAACTCACGGGCTATAGATGCTCCTAATAGTATACAAGAGCGACGCTGAATATACAACATGATATTTCAGGACTAGATCAAAGAAAATTTCGTACAAAAGAAAATTTTGAGTTGATTATTTGTGCAGATGAAAGGTAAAAAAGATAATATGAAGTATCTTTGCTATCGGAAGCCGGCGGGATGATAAGATGAGACCGGCGGGATTCGAACCCGCCACCTACTGCTTAGAAGGCAGTTGCTCTATCCAAATGAGCTACGATCTCTTGAACTCGCAGTGTTCACTGCAAATATGCTATATGTATACAATAGGAGTGAAAAAAAGTCAAGGTTTATTTTCAGCCGCTAAAATAGCGCGGCTGAAAAACGCTACGAGTTTGCTTACGCAAACATCGCTTATTGACGTGTGCGCTATCGCGCACGAATTCAACGGTCTCAAAAATTGATATTTTGTTCGACTGTTGAATTTTAAGGAACCTATCGTGCAAACGCATCAAACTGTTTCTAGTAGTCCCAATTATTTTACACTTTTGCTCTACTCTACCTAATGCATTTGCCCTGCTATTAAATTATTTAATTAAAAATCATTCCGAATATTTGACTTCCTGTCGGAAATATACTATTTTGTTTGCATGAAAATCAGAATAGTATCTTTATGTTTCGTTTTTAACCTTTTTGTGCTCGGTTGTTCCGCTAAACAAGCGCAGACTGCCAACCCGGCAGCAACACCGAATTCGGGAGTACAGCCAACTGCTACCGCTTCTACGACAATGCAGACTTCTGCCGATCGACAAACCAATGCTGATCCGGTCGCAGCGCTGAGTTCGCTCGGGTTTTACGTTTACGACACACCGATTGATCTGCCTATAACCGCACCGATACCTGCGCTTGCAGGCGATCCTATCAAAGTGGACGATTTTACCGGTAAAATCACACTCCTCAATTTTTGGGCGACGTGGTGCCCGCCGTGCCGTGCGGAAATGCCCTCCATCGAGCGCTTATATAAGCAGATGGACGGTACAAATTTCCGAATTATTGCTGTCAATGCCGGTGAGCATCGTTCGCAAGTCACATCTTTTATCGAAAAAAATAAATATACATTCCCCATCTATTTGGATGAATCAAACCAGTTATCGTCCATATTTGCTGCGCGCGGACTTCCGTCGACCTACCTCGTTAATAAAGAGGGAAAGGTTATTGCCGCACGTATCGGAGCGATGGAGTATGACCAAGCAGAATTGATAAAACTGCTTAAGGAATTAGCCGATGGGTAGTGCGTCTCTTCCCGGTTTATTCGGAGCCTTTTTTGCAGGACTGCTTTCATTTTTGAGCCCCTGCGTATTGCCGCTTATTCCCGTCTATCTTTCGTTCATCTCCGGTGAATCGCTTGCCCAAATCCGCGAAGGCAACAACGGCCGTATGCGCCTTTTTCTGCGCAGCATCAGCTTTGTGCTGGGATTTACAGTAGTATTTGTACTGCTTGCGATCCTATTCGGAACAGGCGCC
This sequence comes from Treponema sp. OMZ 906, assembly GCF_024181185.1. Classification (NCBI taxonomy): domain Bacteria; kingdom Pseudomonadati; phylum Spirochaetota; class Spirochaetia; order Treponematales; family Treponemataceae; genus Treponema; species Treponema sp. OMZ 906. Next base: position 1,728,970 of record NZ_CP051196.1, read on the forward strand.
CGTTTTATCGGCAGTTCCGCCCCCCGCGTCATTATGCGGATTGCGGGAGTTGTTGTCATAATTCTCGGCCTGAATATGCTTTTCGATTTTATCCCGTTTTTACGCGGGGAGATAAAAGCACAGGCGCCGAGTACTGCCGCAAGTTTTTCAAAGGCGTTTCTCTTCGGTATGCTGTTCGCCGCCGGATGGAGCCCTTGTATCGGGCCGATATTGTCGTCGATTCTGCTCTTTGCGGCTCAAGCGGGCAATATCGTAAAAGCAACCTTTTTGCTCGGGGCGTATTCGCTCGGACTCGGCATTCCTTTCTTGCTGGTAGGGCTGTTTTTTGATAAAGCTGAGCCGGTGCTACAGTGGTTCAAGCGGCATATGCGCGGGGTTAAGATAACAGCCGGAGTGCTGATCATCTTTTTCGGTATATTGATGGTAACCGCCGGTTTGGCGAGCATTACAACCTTCTTTGTAAAGATAGGGTATGCACTCGAAGAGTATGCCGAGACTGGAACTCCCCCATTCAGCACTATTGCCGGAGCACTTGCCCGCTGGCTGCAATTCCAAGGGGTATAGGAAAACTACTGAAAGCCGTCTTTTTAGATTGCGTTATTCGTGCGGGGTTAAACCCCGACGCTCGCGTCGGGGTTGTTGATTGCCTACGGGCTTCTTATAAAGGCGTGCGCAATCTAAAAATTCCCGCAGATAGCTTGGGGGCGTAATCTTTTTATTCCATACAAGATAAAGGTCACGGTAGCGATGCGGTACGTTCTCCAGCGAGAAAGCGAGTAGCTCTCCACGCTTAATCATATCATCTACGGCAATTTTGGAAATAAATGACGTACCCGCCCCTTGCGCAACGAGCCGCTTTATCACTTCGATATTGTTGATCGTGGTGATGATATGCAGCGATTCGGCGGGGATATGTGCGGAAGCTAATATGAGCTCCATATTCTGCTTTACGGCGGAACCGCTTTCCCGTACGATAAGCGGTTCCTGAGCGAGTCGCTTTAAATCGGGTTTTGTCTGCTGTAAAGCTCGATAATAGGGAATATTAGGCGTAATAAAAACAAACTCATCTTGGTAGATCGGTTTAAACTCACAGTTTTCATCATCGCTTTTCATTCCAACAATGCCCGCATCGACCTTTCGGGCAGAAATCCGTTTAATCGTTTCGTAGCTGTTTTGTTCTTCAACTTGAACAAGGATATTGGGGTGGTCTTTTCTGAATCGACTCAATATAAAGGGAAGTATATATCCCGTTGGGATAGTAGAAGCGCCGAGCCTCAACACCTTTTGATTTGGATTGATAAATCGGTCTATAAGAGCCGAACGCTGCTGCAATAAATCCTTTGCTTCGCGGTAGAGCATCGTCCCTTCTTCCGTAATTTTCAGTTCCCGCGTGGAACGGATAAAGAGGGGAGTATCCAGTTCTTCTTCGAGCTGCTTAATGTGCAGACTCACTGTCGGCTGCGAAATATTCAGTTCTTCGGCCGCCGCAGAAAAGCTTAAATTTTCGACTAACTTTACAAATACTTCGAGGTGTTTAAATTCCATATTCTCTCCTACGGTTGTTAGTCAACGGTTCTATTTGCCGCGCGGAGCCTTTGCAGGATCGATCGGTTTATTGTTTGCATATACCATAAAATAAAGTCTCGGCGTACCGGTAATAGAATCTGCGGCAAGGGTACCGAGTTTTTGACCGACGGTAATGTGCGTACCCGCTTGCGGGAGTATCTGCGCCAATCCCCCGTATACATAGACGTGCTTTGTTTTGGATTGAATAAAGATAACCTGCCCGTATCCTCGATGCGGACCGATTGAAATGACCCGTCCCGATGCGATGGCCTTTACCGATGCGTTTGTTGTCGAATCGATGGCGACGCCGTAGAGCTTTCCCGACAGATACGAAATGTCGGTAATAGGAACAGGCCACAGAAGCTTCTTGTCTATGCTTTTTTTTGTATATGAGCGAGGATCTTCCCATGAAGCTTGAGAATGTTGCTGAGCTGCTGTCGTATTGGTAGAAGCTGTCGCGTTTTTGGGAGCAGAGGCAACGGCGTTTTTTTCTCTTTCCGGCACAATCAATATTTTTCCGACTTTTAAGACATCTGAATTGGAGAGGCTATTTGCTTTTCGCAGCGCATCAACGGTAACGGAGAATTTTTTCGCAATGCTGTAAAGCGTGTCACCCTTTTGTATTGTGTATGTTTCCGGAATATAGATTTTCTGTCCAATCGTAATTTTACCCGCATCGCTGATGTTATTCCGTTCCAGGAGGATAGCAACCGGTACCGAATATTTGCGGCTTAACGCATAAAGCGTTTCGCCTTTTTCCAATATATGCAGGGTATCTGTTGCAGCAACGGTATAAATCGCAAGAGAAAAAATAAAAAAGCAAACGGAATAACAACGCTTAGACATATTCGTCTATAAATATCGGCTCATTATGTAAAAAACTCAACTATCTTGTGTAGCTGCTAAAAACAGCCTGACTCGTTTACCCTGTTGACGCCCTGTACCTTTCCCATTAAAATCCGCAGAGTAAGGAAATTAGGAATGGATATTATTAAGCGAAACGGTGAAAAGGAAGCCTACAATGCCGAAAAGATTACATTGGCGATGCAGGCAGCATTTAACAGTGTAACGGATGCGGCGGCGCAGCATGATGCAAATACGGCTGTACAAAAGGACACGGAACTATCAAAGGTTGACAACCTTGCGCAGGTACTGCAGCAGATGACGGCGGAAATCGAAGCCGATATATATGAACTGAGCAAAAACGGGAATGCGGTACAGGTAGAAACCATTCAAGATCTGGTTGAAAAAACGCTCATCGAACATAATTATTACGCAGCGGTAAAGAGTTTTATTCTTTACCGTGTTGAACAGACAAAAAAACGGGATGCGAGGCGTGCTATTGCGGCCCATTTTTCTTCCATTGATATTCAACCGGTACTAACCCGTATCCAGCAGGATTTTTCCGAAGAACAGTACAGCTTAACCCTGCTCTTTCATAAGTTTGAATCCTTCCGTAAGCAGGATATGACAGAATCGGAATTACTCGCCTTGGTGATAAAGGCCGCTGTTGAGCTCACTGCGCAGGAGGCTCCCCGCTGGGAGTTTATTGCCGCGCGGTTTTTAATGCTCGACTTTTCCGAAAAATTGAAAGCCGAACTTGCCAAGCGGAATATCCGATCGTTTTACGAAAAAATCACCTATCTGGAAGAAAAAGGGCTTTACGGCGCGTATATCCGTGCAGGCTATTCAAAAGAAGAGCTGGAAAAAGCCTATTCATATATCGATAACGGTAAAAACGACCTTTTTACCTACAGCGGTTTGGATTTGCTCTTGCGCCGGTATGTTATTTCCACACGGGGACATGTTCCGCTCGAAACACCGCAGGAGATGTTTTTAGGAATCGCCTTACACCTCGCCTTGCATGAAAAAAATGACCGGATGGAATGGGTGCGCCGCTTTTACCTCATGCTGAGCAGCTTGCAGGTTACCATGGCGACGCCGACCCTTTCCAATGCCCGTAAGCCCTATCATCAGCTTTCGTCCTGCTTTATCGACACCGTTCCCGACTCACTCGACGGGATTTACCGCAGCATCGATAACTTCGCAAAGATTTCCAAATTCGGCGGCGGTATGGGGCTGTACTTCGGCAAGGTGCGGGCAGTCGGCGCCCCCATCCGCGGCTTTCAAGGGGCGGCAGGCGGGGTTATCCGCTGGATAAAACTTGCAAACGATACCGCTGTCGCCGTCGATCAGCTTGGAGTGCGTCAGGGGTCGGTCGCGGTGTATTTGGATGTGTGGCACAAGGATGTGCCTGAGTTTTTGCAGCTCCGTACCAATAACGGCGACGACCGGATGAAGGCGCACGATGTGTTCCCTGCGGTGTGCTGCCCCGACCTCTTCTGGCGCACCGTCGATGAGGACATCAACGCTCCGTGGTACCTGATGTGCCCGCACGAAGTCCTCACGGTAAAAGGCTATGCGCTGGAAGACTTTTACGGTGAAGAATGGGAAAAACGCTACAAGGATTGTATCAATGATAACCGGATTTCAAAACGGGAAATCCCGATAAAAGAGCTGGTGCGCCTCATCTTGAAATCAGCGGTAGAAACCGGTACGCCGTTCATCTTTAACCGCGACCATGCAAACCGCGCCAACCCGAACGGGCATAAGGGTATGATCTATAGCTCGAATCTCTGTACCGAAATTGCACAGAATATGAGCCCGATCGAGACGGTAAACACCGAAATTAAAACACAGGATGGAGAGACCGTGGTTGTAACCGTTACAAAGCCCGGCAATTTCGTCGTCTGTAATCTCGCGTCGCTGGTTCTCGGTAATATCGACACCGATAATGAGACCGAGCTGGAAGGGGTCATAGAAGCGGCGGTACGCGCTTTAGACAATGTGATTGACCTCAATTTTTATCCCGTACCGTATGCAAAGATCACCAACGAGCAGTACCGCGCCATCGGCTTAGGCGTTTCGGGCTATCATCATTTACTGGCAAAAAAACACATTGCGTGGGAAAGCGAGGCGCACCTCCGCCTTGCCGATGAGCTGTTTGAAAAAATCAATTACTACGCAGTGCAGGCGAGTATGCGTATTGCTGAAGAGAAAGGCGCATATAGCCTCTTTGAAGGCAGCGATTGGCAAACCGGTGCGTATTTTAAAAAACGAGGCTATCATTCCGAACAGTGGACAGCGCTGCGGGATGCTGTTGCTCAACACGGTATGCGGAACGGCTATCTTTTAGCGGTGGCTCCGACCAGCTCAACCTCGATTGTCGCAGGCACTACCGCCGGTATCGATCCCATTATGAAGCGCTATTTTTTGGAGGAAAAGAAAGGCTCGTTAGTACCCCGCGTTGCCCCTGCCCTCTCGCTCGAAACCTATTGGCTGTATAAAAATGCCCACACCATCGATCAGCTCTGGAGCATCCGCGCCTGCGGTCTCCGCCAGCGTCATATCGATCAGGGGCAATCCATGAACTTCTACATTACCAACGAGTACAGCTTCCGGCAGGTGCTCAACTTGTATGTTGAAGCATGGAAAAACGGCGTAAAATCCGTCTATTATGTCCGCAGCCGCTCCCTCGAAGTGGAAGAATGTGAAAGCTGCAGCTCGTAGCGGAAACGCGCTCAACACATCTTTCACATAATTGACGTACGGAAATATGTACACTATACTAAGGTTAGTTCTTAGAGGTTCCTTATAGTTTATCAACGGAGGTTCTGTATGAATGCAATCAATATAACAAAGGCACGGGCAAATCTATTCAAAATTATAGCAGAAGTAAATGCGCACTCCGAGCCGGTGATTTTGACAAATACGAAAGGCAAAAATGCTGTTTTGATTAGTGAAGATGATTGGAATGCACTACAAGAAACCATCTATTTAAATTCTATTCCCGGAATGGCTGCTTCGTTGCAAAAAGGAATGGAAACCCCGCTGGAAGAATGTATGGCAGAAAAAGATGTTTTGTGGTAATTGCCGATGTATCATATAGTGTACGATAAGCAAGCCATTAAAGACATAAAAAATTTAAAATCGGCTCGGCTGGATATAAAAGCAAAAAGACTGATAGAAATTGTCAGAAGCAATCCGTTTGCAAATCCTCCACCTTATGAAGCGCTTATCGGGAATCTTGCGGGACTGTATTCACGGAGAATTACTATTAAACATAGATTTGTGTATCAGGTCTTTCCCGGCAAGATTACGGTAGACGATAACGAATATGACGGAACTGTGAAAATTATCAGGATGTGGACACATTATAATGATATATCATGATAGGGCAATATGCTAACTTTCACATAATTGACAAGCCAATCAGTTGCAGTAAATACTAAAACTCGCTATAATATGCGCTATGATTTTTCCGTTAAAAGAATTGATTGAATTTAAAGGCAATATTTACGAAATTACCTGTGCCGCTACTCGGCGTGCCTTTCAGCTGGTAACTATTCAGGATCCGATACTCGAAGAGAATAACGATAAAGTTGTGTGCACCGCGGCGGCTCAAGTGTTTACCGGCGCTATCGACTATAAAATAGACTACCGCCCCGATCATTCCTAATTCTTGATATCGACACATACAATTCCGGTCGCGGTTATTTTCGGGGCTACCGCCTGCGGAAAAACCGCGCTTGCCGCTCATCTTTTTACTTCTCCTGTTAACTCCATTAAAGCGGAGATTATATCTGCGGATTCGGTACAGGTATATCGCGATATGCCGATCGGTTCGGCTCAACCTCCGCAAGAGCTTCTCGATACGCTGCCCCATCACCTCATCGGGATATGCGACCCTTCCGAAGAATTTTCCGTAGCGGACTTTGTACGCAGCGCGGATGAACTCTGCAAGGATATTGCAAGCCGCGGCAAACTGCCGGTTGTGCTTGGCGGGACGGCGTTTTATATTAAGCATTTTATGTACGGTATGCCGGTTACTCCGCAGGCGGATCCGGTTTTACGTGCACAATTGCAGGAACGGATGCAGCGTATCGGCGCCGCGGCAATGCACGCGGAACTTGCGTCTTTTGACCCCTCATCGGCAGCCAAGATCCACATCCATGACGAATACCGTATCCTCCGCGCGCACGAGGTGTATTGCGCCTCGGGGCGGCCGCTCAGCTCATTCGAGCTGTCGTACCGTTATCGCGAGGGTTTCCGCTTTTGCCCGATATGTTTAGACCGCCCTCGCGATGAACTGTACCGGCGCATCGAAGCCCGTGTCGATGAGATGTTTGCGCAAGGGTTGCAACAGGAAATTGCGCAGCTCGTTTCGCAGGGCTGTACTGCCGAATATCCTGCGATGAAGGCTATCGGGTATCGGGAGTTTTTTGAGCTGTTCCCCGATGCGCCGGCGGCCGCCCCGCTCGATGCGGTGAAAGACCTCATTAAGCGCAACAGCAAACGGTACGCCAAGCGGCAGCAAACATTCTTCCAATCCTTCCCGAATGTTCACCGCATCGACATGTCCGACCCAAAAAGCGAACAACGCATTGCAGAGATAGTATGTCAACTCTGTAAGGATCAATTGACTAAAGCACGGTTATCAGTATAATAATATGGAACTATGATAGATCGTTCTGTTCAAACTATATTGCAGCCCGCTCTTGTTTTCCTTAAGCAAGGAGACCTTGAGCAAGCGCATACGAGCCTTGGACGGCTGCTTGAACAGGATTTGGAGAACCCTCAAGTGATGTACACACTAAAGGGGGTTAGTTTCTGGCTTGATCGGGTGCGTTATTCACAAGCATTAGCCGATAATTTCTTGCGTGGTGAATATATTATTTCTCAATGGAAGCCCTTTCTTGATTATATAGAGAAGAAAGGCGACTTTAACGAACCGATTATCTATGCTCTTAAGTGTAGTATATTTACAATTGCATTACGGTTGTACCAATCGCTCTTAAACGGGACTGAACCCATGCATAATACGGCAGAAATATATCGGAAAACAGGACTCTGTTATAAAGCGCTCGGGGATTATGAAACGGCGATCAGCTGTTTACGGTATGCAGCCGATCTGAATACGAACTCATCAGCTATTTCGGCTGAACTTGCTGATGCATATGCCTTGAGCGGCGAAGTACGACTCGCAAAGATTTTTTTTCGAGAAGCATTCTTTAAAAACGCTTCGGAAATAGAAGTATGCTTTCTTGAATCTGAAATTATCAATGCACTCGTTACTAAAGTCGCAAATATAGGTTTTACAGGAGAGGAGTTGTTAGAGTGGCTTCCGGTTTATGGCACACTTGACGGCGTACTTAATGTAAAACGTGAGCTGAAAGCCTTGGAACTTGGAAAATTGAAGCAATCGATCTATATGCTTGAAAATGAGCTGAGGGAGAAGAACGTAAAAGATAAAAAAATCCTTGTCCCCCGCTTAATTAATTATTATTTTTGGCTTATAGACCATTATATGAACGGTACTGTTGAAAAGTCAAAAATCGATGAGATTCTTCTAAGAATTAAACTGCTCGACGAGAAAATCTATAACCGCTATATACGGTAATGACACAGTGAGGTGAATATGTCTGATGTATTAGAAAAGAATGTCCGCGATATATTTAATGAGGAAAAGTGGACACGTGCTGCCATTACAAATTATTCCATTAACAATTTTAAAGAACTCGACACACTTATTGAAGAAGCAAAAAAGAACCGTCATCTGGATGAATTAAAAGCATTGTCTGATGAACATCTCTCTCATAATAAAACAAGTATTACAGCATTGTATATTTCAAGTATTATTGCGCTTTCCAAGCAGTTGCTCGATGACTCCTCGCTCATAACACTGGTAACTCTTTTCATTGATAACCATCGGATGCAGATCGTTGAATATCTTTGTCAACGAGTACTTGAATTCGGAGATTCAAAATTTGCACTTCGAACGTTAGCAAACTGCTACAAAGAATCCGGTAACGGCGATATCTATGACATTTGGGAGCGACTTGCCCGCATCGACTATGAAGAAGCGGATATTCCGAAGCAACTTGCCGAACGATATCAGCAAATGGGCAATACGGAAAAAGCCGTTGAATATTATAAGAAGGCCTTATATCGTTATATCAACCGGCATTCTTATACTGCCGTAAAAGAAGTGTGGGCACGTTTAGTGGAGTTGGTACCGCAGGAAATCGACTTTTTCTATCATGTACAACGGAAAATAGCGGATCATCTCGGTACAGAACGAGGCGCTGCGCTCATGCAGGACTTATACGATTATTATAAAAAAGAAAAAGATTGGAATACTGCCATCGATATTTTAAAATTGGTCCTCGCCAGCGATGATAAAGACAATTGGGCTCGAAAAGAAATAGTCGAATGCTTTAGAGAAAAATATGCATCGCACAGCCAGCTTGAAGAATACATAAAAGTCTCCAATTTAACACAAAGCTGGCGGAATGTTTTCGAAGCTATCGACGATTTTGAAAAGCATATTTCTTTCGACGAAGGCTGCTTTGTATTCCACCGGACATGGGGTGTCGGACGCATCGCAAAAGTAAACAATGATGAATTGGTTATCGATTTTGCAAAGAAGCGTGGCCATACGATGAGCCTTAAGATGGGTATTACTGCACTCCAGACGCTGGATAAAGATCATATCTGGGTGTTAAAATCGATCATGAAGCGCGACGAACTCGCCGCGAAGGTGAAAGCAAATCTCGAATGGGCACTGAAAACCATTATCCATAGCTTTGATAACAACTGTGATTTTAAACGAATCAAGCATGAACTGGTACCCTCACTGTTAACCGACAAAGAATGGACAACGTGGAGTACCAAGGCACGGAAAGTCGTCAAAGAAAATCCTGAATTCGGTATCAATCCTACTAATATCGATTTCTACACTGTACATACTCGTCCGATTTCACTTGAAGAAAAACTGTCGAACGAATTTAAAGCGCAGAAAAATTTCTTTGAGCGGGTCGAAATCATCTTTAATGTGATGGAAAGCGGTGATACGGACTCAGACAGCTTTCAAGATATGATTAATTACTTTGATGCTTTCCTCAAAGCCTTTAGTCAAGTGAATGAACAAGTGATTGCGGCCTATTTAGTCATGTCAAAACTGACGGCAGCGCTGCCGCATCTGAGCGTAACTCAACACCATAACTTTGCGGAATTATTCGCGCAGATAGAGGATCCTGCTGCTATATATTGTGGGATAGAAAATAAGGAATTACGGAGTGCCTATCTGCGTAACATAAAGAATCTTGTTCCGGATTGGAGCGACCAATATATCCGTCTATTCCCCGTAGTACTTTCTACCGAAGTACTTAATCCATTACTTGAAGAATATCCCGAAAAGGTAAAAGAACTGGTACTAACATGCTTCAAAGATTATAAAGAATACCGTGAGGCGGTTATTTGGTTCTTTAAAAATGCTCAAGAAGAACAATGGTTTAAAGATCTAAATATCGACTATGAACATGAGATTATTGTTCTTATCCATATTCTCGATATAACATACCGAGAAATTGCAAGTCGGCGGAATACAACCGAAAACCGGAAGATCAACAAGCAGATCCATACGATTCTCTTTGGTAAGGAAGCTTTACTTGAAAACTTTATCCTCGAACACGATGAAGATGCCGTTACAAGACTCTATACATTAGTCAGCGATATTAAGGATTTGGATCCGCCGATTAAGATGCAGCTGCGTAACCGTATCCTTGAAAAGTATAAGAATTTTAAATTCTTCGATGAAGTTGAAAAAACAGTTTCCGGACGCGGTTTAATTGTAACGTCAAAAATGCTTGAAGAAAAGAAAAAAGAGCTCCAGCGGCTCATTGAAGTTGAAATACCCCGTAACTCAAAAGAAGTCGGTTTTGCACTCTCCTTGGGAGACTTACGCGAAAACTCCGAATATAAAGCTGCAAAAGAAGAACAGAATAGGCTTAATAACACGGTAAGCCGTTTGCAGGAAGAGTTAGAGCGGGCTCAAGTGTTTGATCCTACAACGATTACGACAACACGCGTTGGATTTGGTACAATCGTTGTATTGGAAACACCCGATAACAACGAAAAAGAGACCTATACCATCCTCGGTCCGTGGGAATCCAATCCTGAAAACGGCGTAATATCGTATATGTCGCCGCTCGGTACCAACCTATTAAATCATAAGGTCGGTGAAACACTTTCATTTATGGTAAATGAAGAGAAAAAAACATACAAAATCCTTGATATTTCTGCGGCAGCCGATTGATACGGGAGGGTACTTCAAAACTAACCAAGTTAATAGGGCATCTCTAAAAACCTCGATTTTTTAGAGATGCCCTATAGTATCCGATAATATAAAAAAGAGCCTTTACAAAAATTGGAGCTGTCCATGTTTGTAGAGGCTCTTTTTAGATAACTGCAAAGGGGAGTACATAATGAAAAAAATAAGGATTTTCGCGGTCGCAGCGATCTTCTGTTTAATTACATCTGCATTGAATGCCCGGGCAACACGGCAGGATGCGGCCGATGTAGTTGTCCTTATGGACACTTCCGGTACCGTGTTACCCTATTACGAGGTTATCAATAGACGTGTACTACAATCCATCATTTCAAAATTTGTACGCATAGGGGACTCCTTCCATCTTATTTCATTTAGTGCGGTTCCGCAGTATGAAATGTCACAAAAAATCAATACCGAAGCGGATTTATCCCGCGTAGTTTCGCGTTTTATGCTTCTATACCAGCTTGGGCAAAGTGCCGATTTTTTGTCCGGTATCAATTTTGCCGGTCAGTATATGACACGGCTGCCTTCACAGCAAGAAAAGATACTCATTGTTATTTCGGACGGTATTTTTAATCCGCCTGCCTCAAGTCCATACCGGAATTATACCGGTGAGCAGGTAAAAACCGAATTGGCAAAGATTTCCGCCTCTATCCGTGCAAAGGGCTGGAAGGTCTATTATGTAAAACTCCCCTTCCCTTCCGATGCGGTAATCAAAGATTTGGATGGAGCATTTTATGCAGGGAAGCTTGATGCAGCAGGCTCGCTCGATCGATCAGATGTCGATAGCGTAATGGCTTCTTCGGGTACAGCATCCGCCGGCACAGACAGTTCTTCGAACGGGCAGAAAGGATACGTATCTGATGCGAATGCACAAAACAAAGCAGCAGCAAGAACCAACGGACAGACACGCGACAATAATACTCAGCCAACAAATACGGAAACAGGGCGAGTTGATACTGTAACAGGACGAACCGATAGACCGACCACCGCTTCTTCCGGATCAAATACCACACAAGATATAACCGAGCCTCCTACAACAGCGGGTTCCAATTCCACCGGTAATACCATATATGCTCAAAATCAGGCGGGCACACCAGGCAGTTCGAATATGACAGAGCAAAATGCTGAAAATGCTGCCGTATCGGCGACCGGTGGACAGGGAACCGGCACAGATACCGATTCCGCCGGACAAAGACCGAGAGAATACACCGATGTTTCTCAGACCTTTACGGAAAACCTCGGTATTGAACCGAGCGGTTTGCCGGAAGAAGGCGGAGTGGAATTCAATGACACGACATTCCCTATTCCGCAAATTGTCTTTCCCGACCGCATAGAAACCTCAAGTAATACAGCCGAACTACCGCTCACTATAATCAATGAAGCGGCAGAGCCGACTGAAATACAGTTAAAAAGTCTTTCCATAGGATCAGACGGCAAAATTCAAAAGCAGCAACTGGAAAATATCATTGTTCGTATTCCTCCCGAAGGTAAAAGCGAACTTACCATACGGATTGCACTGCCCGATAGCTTACGGAGAGAAGGCCAGCACCGCACCGATATACGGCTTGATCTTGCGCAGCAAGATAAAACATTTTCCCAAGCGGCAGTCATATTGCTTACCATTAAACCGACGTTTATTCAGTCACTACTGCGGGGCAATCTTCTATGGATTCTGCTCGCCGCGCTGGTATTTATCCTTATCCTGCTATTAATTATCTTTGTACTCCGCCGTCGGGCTTCTGAACCGGTTAAATATGCCGCACGGATGGTCGGACAACAGTCGGATTTAAGGCAGCAAAGCAACCCTACTCAACAAACTGATTTTAATAGGAACCAGCGAGAAGCGCTTACCGCTTCCCAAACGAAATATTATCCGGAACAGTTGGCAAATAGGACAGATCCGCGTGACACCCTGAATACCTTCAGTTCACAAACAGCGGCAGCAACTGCGGTAACTAAAACCGAAACAGCAGCTCAATTTGATCACCTTGCACAAGAACGATCCCGTGCTGCCGAAGGGCGTTTTGCCTTGTTAAACAGCGCAGAAGGCCATCTCAACCGCCGCCCGGGATTGAATCACGGCTATTATAGCGGCCGCGTCAGCACAAAGCCTTCACAGTCAGGAATGACGGAGCTTTTTGTCTATAACCAGACTACGTTAATTGGAAAACGGAATATCCACGTGATGAAGGCAGGAACCCGCCTCAGTATCGGCGGTAGCAAAAGCGATGACTTTTTAATCTTTCTTGTACCATTTCCTGCAAATCTTGCGCAGGTACAATATGACGGGAACGATTACCGTGTGTCTATCTTAAAGCCGGAATATTTCCCGTACGAGACATCCAATACGATTTATCCCTGTATTGGACGGGATATAACAGCGGTGTCTAAGAAAGGCTATCCTGTTACTTTTACGTTTAGAGGCTACGAAGATCCGATGATTAGGTTGAATACGATCCTTACTTCAATTAATTACGCCGAAGATCGCTGAACAGCGAGCGGGGCGTGTAGCCCCGCGATTTTATTTTTTGAATTGCTTTACTTATCCGTGTAATACTTCCTTTAATGCCGCTATCAGCATATCGTTATCATTCTGATCTCGTACGGCAAGCCGAATATAATCGCCGCCTTCAAAGCATTTCTTCGACGACAAATCTTTGATAAAGATATTATAGTTTTCAAGCAGTTTGACGGCGAGTTCTTCGGCTTTTATTGTACCGGTTAACCGGCACAAGATATAGTTAGCTTGACTCGGGAAAACCGTAAGGCCTTTAATTCCTTGTAGTCGTGCCGAAAAGCGGCGCCGTTCATCTGCAATCGAATCGCAAGCTGTGGCATATGTTTTATTATACTTATCGTAAATCTGTAGGAAGTATTCACCGAATGAGTTAATATTCCAAATAGCATTGGCTTTTTTAATATGTGTAATATATTGCGCATCGGCGCAGGCAAGGACACCGAGCCGCAGCCCCGGTACACCGTAGCTCTTGCTGATTGACTTTACAACGATAAGGTTCTGGTATTCAGTTAGAATATTTCCGTCAAGCAATGTATAACGCTTTGATTTTTCTGCAAAATCGATAAACGATTCGTCAAAAAAGAGGACGGCATCTGTCTTTTTCAATTCCGCACAAAGCCGTAATACCTCATCCTTTTCTAAGAAATTCCCCGTCGGATTATCAGGGTTAATTAATACAACAGCCTTTGCATGTTCTTTTTTTACCGTATCAAGAATATCGTCCACTGAATATGAAAAAGTTTGCATATTAGTCGGCACAGGTACAACATTGGCTAACCCAAATCGTTCAGGATACTCGTTAAATGTAGGGAACGGAATAGCAACGGTACATTTGGTAAATTTTGCAAGCGATGCAATCAATTCGGCAGCACCGTTGCCTACAACAATGTGTTCAGGCATTACATTGAATATCTTAGAGGCAAGGAGACTTTGCTGCGCGGCGCCGCTCGGATATTGAGTCAACAACGTTCCGAAGCTTGCAGTCATTTCGCTGATAAGTTTTTCGGGCGGAAAATACGGATTAACCAAATAGCAGAAATCTTTAAGCTGCGGGAACCGCCAATAACCGCCGTATCGCTTTTCAAGGCTATGCAGTTTTTCAGTCCCCGTCTTGAATCGATCTTCTGCAATAGCAAGGTCGGCAGGATCGTCAATTTCATACCAATCCTTCCCGCTTACTACCAATCCTTTTAAGGTCGACGACGATAAGAAAGAAATAACCTTTAAGACCTGCTCATAGTATTCATTTTTACCGAAGGCCTTTTGGTAGGCATCAAGGAACGGCAGATAGTATTGTTGTGAAAATTCTTTAGAAAATTTATAGATATTGACGGTTTTATAGTAATGTTCAGTATCTGACCAATTAAAACGGACTTTATCGAGAAGAGCAGTAATACAGTTATTCTCATCCAATAAGGTACAGGTACCGTCCATCCACGATTCAAACGGCGAAACAACCGCCAAGTTCTTATCAGGGCTGGTAACCAAGTTAGTTAAAATCCCAGGCTTGAAAATTAGGTCGCTTTCGAGCAGGATAGTATCATCTTTTACCATTTCATCTCTGGCAAGATACAACGAATAGATATTATTTGTCGTATCGTATACCGGATTCTCAATGTATTCAATTTTCATACCATGCAGATTAGCCGCATTAAATTTTGAAGTGATAAAATCCTTCAAAAGCTGCCCCTTATATCCGACTACTACTACAAGCCTTTCGATGTTATTCGAAACAAGTGCTTCTATCGTATATTCGATCAATGTTTTTCCATTGACCTTAACCATACATTTTGTCGCATCTTTGGTGTATGATCGGAGTCGCTTTCCCATTCCGGCTGCTAAAATAATTGCTTGCATTATATTCCTCCTCAAAAACAAAAAACGATTAAACTATTTTGCTATTATAAGTGATATATGTCTTTTTAGCAACTCACAGATGTACATATTGATGCACGCATAAATTTCAGTATAAAGGGAATAGGTTAAACTGCCGATATAAGCGTAAGAGAGCATCGTAGATATGCAATGCCGTTAAGGAAGAGGAATATGTCAGCAAAGAAAATAGTCTTAATAGTAGCAGCCGCCATTTTATTCGGAGCATGGTGTTTTGCCGCCGAAACGGACGGCGAAAGCAAATCCTTGGATGCGGATGTTGCAATCCGATTTTACGACCGCCGCGTATATTATCCCGGAAACGACGGGACGGAACCTATTTTTGTAAAGATTTCCATCACCAATAAAGGGAGCCATCCGTTGCGTTTTAAACTAGCAAACGATCGTATGTTTAGTATTGATTTTTCGGTATTGAATACGAAAAATAAAAATCTTGCGCATACGGAGCCGTGGATTCGGAAACGGAATACCGATCAGCAAATTTATTTTCGGGAAATTACGATAGAAACAGGGGAAACCTACGCCTTTGTCGAAAACGTAAAAGACTATATTACGATTGAAAGCCCCGGCGCTTATATACTTTCTGCCAATTTTTACCCTGAATTAAAACGGCTCAGCGATTCCTCCGAATCACATATTTCTTCCAATAGGCTCGGACTTGAAATCAAACCTTCTCCTTCTGCCGCAGCTCTTGGGGCAGTTCCTATTGCATCAGTATCACGAGAAGTACTCCAGCCTCAGCCAATTTCTCCAGACAAAGTTATCAGCTATATGCTAACTGCCCGCCAAAAATCACAGTGGGATCAATTCTTCCTCTATCTCGATATTGAACGCATGATCGCCCGCGATCCGATAAGAAGCCGCAGATATAAGGCGGAGGCTGAAGCAGGGCGTATCAACATGCTCGACACCTATAAGCACGATCTCATGCAATCACGTACCGATAAAGATATCGCGATGATCCCGGTAGAATTTACCATTGAGCGGACAACCTACAGCACAACCGAAGCAGAGGTTACAGTTATCGAATGGTTCGATTATACCAGCTTCCGCGAAAAAAAGCGTTTTACGTATAATCTTGCTTCCCGCGATGATATTTGGACGGTTTATGATTACAGCGTAAACAACCTCGGAACTGAGTAAGCTGATAATATTACCGGCAATTTTATGGGTGCATGATCCCTGCTACCGAATACCTTTATCTTGCACTACAGGCAGTATTTGCTTCCATGCTACCAGGAGCTCTGCAAAGCTACACCGTGCATTTTTGCAGGGCTGGTAGACGGGAGCTTAATAGCCGAAATACCGATTCTCTTTGTGCATATTTCATAGGCTTTGCTACCGTTTGCGAAGACCGCTTGAATAGGTGCTTCTCCTAAAATATCGCTTAAATCCGTTGGTACGATGAATTGCATACTTGCATCGGCAGATCCGATAATAGAACAGACGCGAACGGCATCGTACAGCGCAATATGATGGTGCAGCAGCATTTGTTTTTTTTCTTCTATTGTGTGGGGTTCCGGTGCATCCAGCAAAGCGGTAAGGAGCGGCCAAAATCTATTCCGTGGATGACCATAGTAGAATTCCTGTACACGGGAGGCGACGGATGGAAAAGAACCTAAAATAAGGATACGCGATTCGGAGTTATATATCGGCGGAAAGGGATGAATAATTCTTTCAGACATCGTTTTAAAAACACATATTAGGCAGCTCTAAAACACTGGGCGTTTAGAGCTGCCCTATCGAGATAGCTTGCTTTTATATCAATTTTCGGCATTCAAGATAGAAACGCTTTTCGCTTGCCTCTCCCATTGAAAAACTTTTTCTCGGTAAGGAACCGCTTTCGGCAATAGTGGAAAAAAAGCTCTCTTTAGAAATAGGCGGTAATAGAATGGAAACGGCATCGTCGTACTGCGGAATGCGGAAAGCCTCGTCCGAACCGTGAATATAATCTATCTGAAGATTATGCGTTTTAATAAAATCGTCTAAAAGCGGCTGCAGAGCGCTTACTGCGAGACATGTCATGTCAGTTTCCAGACAAGTGAGATCACCGGTTGCAGCGATAAAACCGAATGAAGCAGAGGAATGCTCTACCTTCTGCAATAAGGCGGCCTTATCGGAGCAAGCTATAACCTTACCTCCTAATTTTGACTGTAAAAATGAAATCAACTGTTTAGTATCAGCTCCGAATATGACGCGGTGAATGGGTTCGAAGGTAAGACCTGAATCGTAGAGGTTTACAATTTCGACAAGGGCGTAGCGCAACGGATTATTTCCAAGATCGGCTGGGAGCGAAATGGAGCTGTTTGCCTGTTGCATACCTCCGTGCTCCCGCTTGTATGCATCCCATACGGCTTTTGCGGTCGCGAGCGAATGGTTTCCGTCGCCTACGGCAAACATAAATACCGAACCGTCAGCATCGGTATTGGCGCTATACAATTTTTCAAGGGCTTTTTCCATATATGCGGAGCAGTCGGCAGGAATAGACCAGCCTGAAATACTACCGGAATTCAACATAAGCTGAGTAGTATAGAGCGGCATCACTTGAGAACTATAAATGGAAGCTCCGATTTGTTCTATCAGCATTCGTTCAGGATCATCAACCAAAAGCATAATATGAGGCATCTCCAGTACGGCTCCTTGCCTAATCTCCATCCGCGGCGGAAGCCGCTCTACAATAGTTGCCTCAGTTGCACGTATTTCCGCCTTTGAATCCGGCCGCCAGTCGTATTTTTCCAAATCGATACAGGTAATGATCCCTTTCCGCAAGCGATTATACGCTGTTTTTCGCTCAATATACAGCATGGAATGTATCGGTTCCGCAAAAACACCTGCCGCAAGATAGTCTTTCATCGTCCTTTGGATCTTTACGATTTCTTGCTTCCGCTGTTCATCGGAAATGGTATTTAAATAGACTTCCGGTAAAATCATGTGTAATGTTGAATAGCGGTCTTTCGCAACAGCTGCAACTTTGCTCCAATAATCGGTATCTTGTGTATATTGGTCGCAGGCAATCACAGACCATGCGGTTAGATCTACAGTTTTATTCGGTAGTAAAATATCGGGTGTTTTAAGCGCACATCTTTCAAAAATATTCATGGGAATAGTATAAAAGATAATAAAAATAAATTCCAGACACAGATCAGAGATAATTGCACCAGGCCATTTTTTAGCAGCCTCATGAATGAACATTCGTATACGGAAATCGCGTCATCAAAACTATACACGGATGTATAGTTTTGACGATGCAACAACAAAGTAGATGCGCCATATATCTTCAAAAGGGAGCTGATGTGATTAGCCTGCCCTACCCTTCGGTAATGTCACAAAAAGCGGCGGCGCAGATTTCTTGCAAATCTGCAGGGGCAATGCACAGCATGTGCCCCCGTTCCCCGGCACTCACATAGATACGTTCATACAGCTGTGCGGTTTCATCAATAAACGTAGGAAAATGCTTTTTCATGCCGAGCGGGGAACAGCCGCCGCGAACATAGCCTGTTGTTTTTTGCAGCGACTCAAGTTTAAGCGGCGTTATCTTTTTACCGGTTATATTCCGTACCTTTTTCAAACTTACTTCTGAAGGCGCCGGTACGCAAAAAACGAACACTTCATTATCCTCGCTTATCATCACAATCGTTTTAAAGAGCATATCGGGATCGATGTTTAACTTCCGTGCGGCGGATACCGCATCCAAATGCGCCTCATCCCACGCATACTCGACACTGCTATAGGGAACCCCCGCCGCCTCCAAAATGCGCATTGCATTCGTCTTTTTCATTATTTAAAACCTGTCCGTATTAATTCACATTGACAACTCTGGTTGAACAGCCTCTTTATTTTGCGGGGATATTCAATAAAGTATCTGGTGCGGTTGCCCAATCTTAATGCTTATTGAACACCTTATTTCCGACAGCCTCTTGATACACGGCAAGATACTGCTTCGCAGAGGTATCCCATGTAAAATCCTTTGCCATACCGCGCTTGCGCATTTTAACGATGTGTTCGGGATGCTTAAACCACGCATTTACCGCCCAATCCACGGTATTATAAATACTTTCCGGTGTAAGCAGATTCAGTACAAAACCGGTACCTTTTCCGGTTTTCTCGTCATAGTTCTCTACTGTGTCTGCAAGTCCGCCGGTATTGCGTACAATAGGCAATGTTCCGTACAGCAGCGAGTACATCTGATTAAGTCCGCACGGTTCATATCGCGACGGCATCAAAAAGAAGTCGCTTCCCGCTTCTATTAAATGGCTCAATTTTTCATCGTAACCGACATACACACGGAGGTTCGGCAGCCGTTTTGAAAGCGCCAACAATTCATCTTCGCACCATCGGTCACCGGATCCAAGTACAATCAGCTGTAAATTAATATCGGTACACATCTTAAATGCCGCACCGTATGACGGGCCGAACAATTCAGCGATGCCCTTTTGATCAGTCAGCCGCGTTATCATACCGAACACCGGAATTTTTTCGTCTTGCGGAAGTCCCATATACTTTTGTAAAGCCTCTTTATCCTTTGCCTTTTTTGCAAGAGAACGGGCGGTATAATTGAAGGGGATATGTGTATCCGTTTTGGGATTCCACACAGAAGTATCAACACCGTTTAAAATACCGGTCAATGCTTCCTGACGGAACCGGAGAATACCATCCATCCGAAAACCGTATTCAGCACTCTGTATTTCTTTTGCATAAGTAGGAGAAACGGTTGTCAGACGATCGGCAGAAAGCAGCCCTGCTTTTAAAAAATTCATTCTGTCCCAGTCCTCAAAACCGGCAGAATAAAAATACACCCAATCGAGCCCCGTATCCACATAGTTTGCTTTATTATAAATTCCTTGATAGCCGATATTGTGTACGGTAAAAACACTTGCCGTCTCTTTGAAATCGAGATACTGAGTGTTAAATTTCAACAGCACGGGAACGAGTGCCGTCTGCCAATCATGTGCATGCATCAGATCGGGAATCCAATGTTGCTTTCTGCATATCTGGAAGGCTGCATGGCTCAATATTGAAAACCTCTTGGGATTGTCGTTAAAGTCAGGTTCAAATGCGGAACCATACAACCCGTCGCGGCCGAAACTTTCTTCATGATCGATAAAATATACCGGTATATCGGAATCCGGAAGCGTCGATTCAAAAACTTCCGTCCAATACTCTCTACTGCCGATAGTAACGCCCATTGCTCCGGGAATAGGCGTTAAATTTTTTTTATCAATTCTATAATAACGCGGCATAACAATTCTTACATCATGCCCAAGTTTTTTTAAAGCGTAGGATAAGGCGGAAACAACATCCGCTAAGCCGCCAGTTTTTGCAAACGGCACCGCTTCACTGGTTATCATTAATATTCGCACAGTAATACCTCCCTTCAAAAATTATAACACGGGTAATGGAATTATAAAAGAGAAAAATAGAGTATCAAACCGGCGGCTGTGCAAAGCATTTACTGTAGCTGCGTCTCTATCGTACCGACCGTACACAGCAGCTCAATGAGCGGAATACGGATCGAAGCGCGGGATGTCTTTTCCGTCTTCGTCTGTACGGTAACCGTTCCGACAGGACTGATGCGCGCCGTTTGTATCTTATACGGAACATCGACGATTAACGTAAATTCGGCGCTATGGAGTTCGGTTGCGATCTTTTTTCCGTAAGCGGCGCCGATCAGTTCTTCGTATTCCGCAGGCGGTATGGCATCGCCGGTAAACAGCGGCGCCATCAGCATATCGATAAAATCCCGACTTTCCTGCGGTAATATCTTCAAAAACGATGCGATATTTTCGGGCGAAATACGCAATACTGTTTTCCGCCCTTTTTTATCATAACCGATAATATCCTTGAGCAGTCCATGATTATACGGAACGGCACATACAAGGCGCAATCCCAGAACCCCTTTCAGCGTAATATCTTGAACGCTGATGCCTTCTTTTGTAAACGCTTCTTTCAGCTCTTGAACATTAAATACGGATTGCCCGTCAGCATGTTCACTCTTCTGTTTCAGCAAATGCGTAATATTTTTTTCTAACAAACTGCTCGGTATAAATTCCGCGGTAAGGTCGTAATTCGTATTATCCCGTATAACGATATGGGCAGAAGAAGAACACGCCGCCGTAATACAAACCACAACACAGCATACTAATATGCGATATACTATTTCCATAGCAAAATCTCCTCTTAATTTTTTCCAACAGACGTGCAAACGCATCAGGTACTCACTTATTCTGCAGGGCTCGCTACAAATAGTCTGATGCGTTGGCACGGATATCAGGATGAACAGGGCAATTTTCGGTTGTGCGCGAAAAAAACGGAATGGTCGATTCGGCAAAGAAAATTTCTTCCGGTTTCATAATACTGCCCGCAAAACGATACGTTTTTTTCCAATACGATTCTTGAATGCTCGAAATAATAACCCCGGTACGCGGCCCGTCCGATGCCGAATGAATAAATTTTCCTGCACCGATATAAATACCGACATGGGAAATACCGCCTGCGGTATTAAAGAAAAGCAAATCGCCCGGCTGAATTTCTTCGTCCGTTATCCTTTTTGCATATTCGGCAATCGCATCCGAGCGCCGCGGCATCTGTAATTTCAGAATCTCCGATCCGTTACGGTAGACAAACCCCGAACAGTCCATACCTTTAGGAGAATGTCCCGCATAACGGTAGGGCGTCCCAAGATAGCGCAATGCATTATTAACAAACGCAATCCGTTGGGAATCTTTCGGAGAGGGTACTCCAAAAAGGGAATATGCCGCCGTCAATATAAGAAATAAATAGAAAAAAAGGACTCGTGTATCTTTTAAAATCATGTAAAATAGTTATACTAAAAATAAGAAAAAATTGCAATTTTGAAAGTAAAACAAAAAATTGTATTTACAAAGGAGCATATTGATATGAACAAAATGTCAAAAAGGCCATGGGAATTCCTTGATGCATGGCGAGGAAAAAAGTTTACCGGAGAATGGCCGACATTACCGGAGATGTTTGAAATTACTGCCGAGCGTTTTCCGAATAGAAACTGTTTAACCGTCTTTGAACCGGATCGGATCACTCTCACCTATCGTGAAACGCTTACAGCAATTAAAAAATTAGCGGGCTGGTTCGTCGCTCATGGTGTAAAAAGAGGAACGCATATCGCCGTTTCCGGCAAAAATTCTTCCGAATGGGCAATCGTCTATTTAAGTGCGCTGTATGCCGGCGGTATTATTATCCCGATTGACTACGGTTTACATGATTATGAAATTGAATCGCTTTTAAAAACGGCAAAACCGCTTTTTTTCTTTGTCGATGAAGAAAAATATGATCATTTTTTTGAAGCAGCAAAATCTCAGACATTCATAGGCGAAGTGTATTCTTTAAACAGCAATCTTGCCGATCGCTATGTATATAATTTGGAAGCAGAACCGCTCGCAGCCTGTTTTCCACTACGCGAAACGGATACGGCAGCAATTCTGTTTACCTCCGGTACAATGGGTAATCCCAAAGGTGTTATGCTATCTCACCGGAATATCGTCTCAGACTGTTACATTGCCCAATCGCACTTAACGATATTTGAAACCGATGTTTTTTATGCACTATTGCCAATCCACCACTCCTATACTATGGTTGCCGTCTTTATCGAAGCGATCTCCGTCGGCGCAGAAATCGTATTCGGAAAATCCTTAGTAGTATCCCGTATGCTGCGTGAATTGAAAGAAGGAAAAATTACCATGCTCCTCGGCGTACCGCTGCTCTTTAACAAGCTGCTCGCCGGTATTATGAAAGGAGTGCGCAGCAAAGGCGTATTAGTATACGGCATCATCCGGTTTCTGATGGGTGTTTCGTATCTTGTTAAAAAGACAACAGGGAAAAATATCGGTAAAAAGCTCTTTAAAAGCGTATTGGAAAAGGCAAATCTCACAACGCTTAGGATCGCGATTTCAGGCGGGGGGCCGCTTTCAAAAGAAGTGTTCAGAGCATACAATGAGTTCGGTATCGATTTTGTGCAAGGGTACGGACTGACTGAAACATCGCCGATTATCGCGTTGAATCCGAAAGAACACTTTAAGATTGAAAGCGTCGGCAGTTATTTCCACCCCTACATGGAAATGAAAATCCTTGATCCTGATGAAAACGGCCGTGGGGAAATCTGTGCAAAAGGTCCGATGATCATGCAGGGCTATTACAATATGCCGGAAGAAACCGCACAAGTGCTATCGGCAGACGGGTGGTTCCGCACCGGTGATATAGGCTGGCTTGACGATGAAAAATATCTGTATCTCTGTGGACGCGCAAAGAACCTCATCGTTACCTCCGGCGGCAAGAATGTATACCCCGAAGAAATAGAAAATGCTTTCCAGATGTATTACAACGATATCGAGCAAATCACCGTAATGGGATACCACCCTGCAGACGATTTGACAAGCGAGGAAATTGAAGTATTGGTATATCCCACCGATGAGCTGTATAAAACATTGAATCTTGACAGGGGAACCCCTGCAGGCGACAGTGCTGTTTATAAAAGAATAGAAGCGATTGTCGAAATCGTGAACAAGGAACTGCTACCCTATCAGCGGATAACAAAAACCACGCTTTTGGATAAACCGCTCGAAATGACCACAACCAAGAAGGTTAAACGGTATAACGGGCATCTCTAAAGAACGATAACGGAGACGATGAATATGGGGATCAACCAACAATCTTTTGAAAATATGCACGCCGTTTACTTTACGGCGTTGCTGCGCACGAATAAATGCTCAACGTAAAACAAGTACGTCTCCGCTTTATTAATGAACTACCGGTTGTTAAGCAATAAACATAGTAACGCGCACATATTATCAAAAAGACAGCTGCTATGCAGTGTAGGGGCAATATGCCTTGTACTCTGTATTAGCAGCTGGATTTCACTCTTTTTGCCGTTCCCAGAACTGGACGCTTTTATGCAGCGGGATTGGAGCACCCGCATCTATGACCGAGGCGGTAACCTTATTCAAATCCTTGCGCTTGAGGACGGTATACGGCGTGAGTTTACAGCGTATGAAGCGATACCGCCCGATGCTGTCCGAATTTTTCTCGCTGCGGAAGACAAGGATTTTTTCTCCCACCGCGGCATCGATATTGCCGCTATTGCACGGGCGGCTTATCAAAATATCAGCAGCGGGAAACGGGTCAGCGGTGCATCTACCATTACGATGCAGCTGGCACGCCTCATCGTTCCGGCAAAAGAGCGCACGTTCTTTGCAAAACTCCGCGAGGCGCGGAATGCACTCCGAATTGAACGGAGGCTGTCTAAACAGGCCATTCTTGAGCTCTACCTCAACAGTATCCCGTTCGGATTCCAAACCGAAGGCCTTACGTCGGCAGCTAGGAATTTTTTTGCTCTGCCGCTTTCGGAACTGACTACGGAACAGCTCTGCTGCCTCGCGGTTATTCCCCGCCGTCCTACCGGTTACAATCCCCTTGAACACCCGGAAGCCTGTGCCGAAAAAGCGACGGCACTCTACCGATCCGTATTTATACAAGGAAACGAAACGCAGAACGGACGACAGGGTACGCAGCTTGAAGGTCGGCTGCTGCAAACTGCCCGTACTGCGCGCCGCTTCGAATACCCTTTTGGGATGCCCCATTACATCGAATACCTTGTGCGACGATACAAGGCAGGTGATTTGCAGAGGATCAACCAAACACAGGAGATACGACGGCCTGTATCGGAAATCCTTGAAACCACACCCCGATCATTACCGCCTGACTGGTATCTAACCGCCGACAACACATTATCAGCCCAAGCAGAATTTTTGCTGCAAGTTCAGCTGAAAAACAACCCTCAAGCACGCGTACGCAACGGCGCGGTTCTCGTTATCGAAAATGCAACCGGGAACATTCTTGCATGGGTAGGCTCAAATTCTTATTTTGATGATGAAAACAACGGAAAAATCGACGGTGTTACCGCGTTGAATCAGAGCGGAAGCAGTTCCAAGCCGTTTTTATATGCGCTTGCATTGGAACACGGGTGGAAGCCATCAGATGTATTGCCGGATATTCCAATGCGGTTCGGGAAAGAGGAGGCATACATCCCGCGTAACTTTAATAACCGGTTTAACGGTCCCGTTCGATTACGGATTGCGCTCGCCTCCAGCCTCAATATTCCCGCCGTCTATCTTCTAAATGAACTCGGAACCGAAAACTATCTGCACACGTTAGAGGCGCTCGGCTTTCAGTCTATCGATACAGCGGGCGCAGAGGCAGGGTTGTCGTTGGCGCTCGGTAGCATGCCGGTTTCTCTCTACGAGCTGGTACGCGCGTTCAGCGTTTTTCCTCGTGACGGTATACTCATTCCGCTGCACTCGTTTACGGATGGAAGCACTGCTGACGGATTTTCCGAGCCGAAACAGGTTTTCAACGCTGATACCGCACGGCTCATCTGCTCAATTCTTTCCGATTCTGCTGCGAGGGCGAAGGGTTTCGGTTTTTCTTCTACCTTTAAAACACCCTTCCCTTCCATTTTTAAAACAGGTACGGCAAACCAATTCCAAAGCCTTATTGCCCTCGCCTCATCATCGGCCTTTACCGTCGGCGTCTGGATGGGAAATTTTGCAGGCAACACCGTAATAGGAAAAACAGGAAGTTCTGCCCCTGCCGCAATCGCGCATAACTTACTTATCCGGCTGCACCGCCAACCCTTAGCGGACGGCACTGCGGTACCGGCAAAAAACTTTATGGAACCGGAGCACTGGTACCGCGGATCCGTTTGTGCTCTTTCAGGGATGCCCGCCGGTTCCGCATGCCACAACACCGTGCAAGAATATCTACCATCCGCATTCGCCGTATTCAATAAATATGACAGGCAGAATGAACACAACGCCGGACACAATAACTACCAGTTCGATACATCCGTCCGATATGGTACATATAAACAGGAAAACGGCGAATGTGAACAAGAAGGTAACGAATGCACATGGCACAGGACACAAAATGGGCATACGATTACCGTATATCCCGAAAAGTACCGGCGCTGGTTTGCGAACATCATGCGGCATGGCACAATCGGACAACTGAATAATGCATTAACCATTATCCGCCCTGCAGACGGCAGCCATTTTTTCAGTGATCATCGTTACCTCCGTACCGGCGTCCCAATCGAAATTATCGGCGGTGCGGAAGATACCATACAAGCTATCTACGATGACCACGCTCCGATTACTCTGAACAGGCCGTTTTTAGGTGCCCTCCCACTGGAAAAGGGTGACCACCGGCTCCTCATTCGCTGCGGTGATGAAGAGGTAGCGGCTGTATTCACCGTTGAATAAGTGTGTTTCAAAAAAAAAGACACTCGAAATGAGTGTCTTGTAAAAGAGGTAGCGGCAATAGGGCTTGAACCTATGACCTAACGGATATGAGCCGTTTGCTCTACCAACTGAGCTATACCGCCGTAAAAATACTCAAAGAATATAGCGTAAAATGAAATCTTTGTCAATAATTACCCTGAAAATTGAAAACTGGTGGCTGTAACCTCATCGGATACGGACGGAAACGGTTTCGGTTTTAAATTCGCCGCTTTGTGCAGAAACCTTTGCCGTGCCTGCTTTCCCGAGCGTTTTAATCCAAAAGCCGCGAGCACCGCCGATAAGTGCAAATTCCTGCGGGCCGATAATTTTCGCAGGCCCTTTCAGCGTAATCTTCACAATCTCGAAGCTATAGGGTAATTCGTTACCGACCTGATCAAGGAGCTGCACAACAAAGCGGACGGCATCGGGTATGTCTGCCCGAAGCTTTGTCTCATCGGCGGTAAGTACGAGCTGTGTCGCGACAGGATTTGCGCTAAACCGGCGGGTAATACACTCCATACCGTTATGGTAGCCGGTGAATACGGCATCTTCCCATCCGCCACCCCATACACTTGGAAGGTTGTCGATAACGACAGGAGGATGTGCAAGCCCGGGATAGCGGTCAAAAGCGGGGTAAAACAGACCTAAATCTTTTTTGCCGATGCTTAGCCGGACTGCCGTACAATTTGTACAAATAATAAGCGGCGCAATTCCACCGACTGCACGATCGCCGACGGTATAGCGGGTCAACGGTTCCAACACCGGCTTCATTTCGACAGGCTGCTGACTTGCATACACGCTTGCAGCAAATTTGGGGATGCGAAACATATCCATCACACCATGGTAACAAATGCGATCACCCGACCCAAAATTCGCATGGGTATTATAATCAAAAGCACACCAGCCGATTGCGCCGCATTTTTGCGGGTCGAGCGCGGCGGCATTCTGCACCGCAAGGTGGAGTTTTGCATGCTCAACCAAGCGTTCTTCCTGATCGAACCGCTTTGTCGGGTACATGTGTCCGCCGAACTCGGTTACCAAATAGGGAACCGAATCGGATAGCCCCGTAACCTCACGCTGGGAACGAAGTACACGTGCTGCTCCGGCTGCAGTACCGGCAGTCAATCCTTGAACTCCGCAAGTAAAATCGTTCATTGTATATACGTCTTCAAAAAATTCGCTGTTTTCAATACATCTGACACCGCCGGTTTGCCGATACGGATCAAGTTCATGGGCAATCGTATTTGTCTGCTGGTAAAACGCAGTACAATCCGGCGATTCATTGATTCGTACTCCCCACAACACAATAGAGGGATGATTCCGATCCCTCGTAATCATCTTACGGATATTTTCGCAAGTAACATCCTGCCAGGCGGAATCGCCGATATGCTGCCAACCGGGCGTTTCTTCAAAAACCAATAGTCCGATCTCATCACAGCGATCCAAAAAATACGGCGATTGCGGATAATGCGAAGTACGAACAATATTAACGCCAAGCTCGTATTTCAGGATATCCGCATCTTTCCGCTGTACCCGTTCAGGCATCGCATAACCGACGTATGGAAAAGACTGGTGCCGGTTTAAGCCCCGCAGCTTGAGCAGTTTGCCGTTTAAGAAAAAACCTTCCGGCGTAAATTCAACCGTACGAAATCCGATACGGGTAGATACGGTATCGCATACAAGACCGTCTTCCAGTAACGATACTTCGGCGCGGTACAGTTCGGGCTTTTCAAGCGTCCACAGTTTTAAACCGGTTAATTCATCCATTATCATCGATAGGGTAAGAGACGGAACGGCGACCTCAAGGCTTCTGCTCAATTCCGCCCGTTTTCGATTTCTGGAATCGAAGATCGCTACCGAAACGTCAATCGATTTATTCGTTCGTTCGTCATGTGCAATCGCAATATCAACCTGTAGACTTTTTTCCGCCGTTAAAGCGGAAATCGGGCGGGCATAAATCGACTCAATATGGCAATGGGGTACCGCACGCAGGATAACATCGCGGTAAATACCGCCGTAGCAAAGATAGTCCACTTCACCACCGAACGGGGGAATATCAGCTCGTTCCGTCGAGTCGACATACACGGCAAGCACATTGCTTTCAGTGTCTCCATACTCAACGTAGTGAGTAATCTCCACAGAAAAAGGAACATATCCGCCTTTGTGTTCTCCGATAAAGTGCCCATTGATAAAGACCCTTGCATAGCACATCAGACCGTCAAAGTCGACAAAAAGCCTCATCCCTTGCAGATTGGAGGATACGGCAAATTTTTTTCGATAACATGACTCAAATTGATATACCTTCTCATCAAAATAATGATACGGCAATTCTTTCACCGTATGCGGAAGCTGCACTTCAGTAAAATGAGATTCATCACAATCGGCTCGCACATACTGTTCTTCAAAAGTATTCACAAATTGCCAATTTTGCCATAAAGGGATCAGTATTCGTGCCATTTTATGCCTCCGTTTGTATATCGATCATCTGATTTAATACGATATTAAGGTCTTCGATAAAAATTCCGGAATACCGTTCGATATTTTTTATAATAAAGTCTTTTAATGCCAATATCCGTCCAGCCAAATCCGGGCCGGCAGGCATATCGACCATCATAATAACCCTATAACCGTTATCTTCGGTTTGAACGGTAATTTTCTTAATATTTACCGCGCTATCGTATTGAGCCGCATATTGTATAACCATTTCTTTTAATGCATCATCTGAAACTTGTGCCGGGTACACTTTAGAAAATTCAGGACGCACGACCGATTTTTCAAAAAGTGTTTCTTCTTCCTTTAAGTGCCCGATATTTGCATTACGGAACAGCAGTCTGATTTTATCATAAAATATCTGCGGATAGTTCCTTTTCACCTCGACTGACGGTACGGGAATAACGTGTTTGCCTTCGACACGACGACTTCTAATGGCGGTTTCAATTTCTTCCCTCGTCGCAATATCTTCAATGCGGATAATCTTCTGCGGAGGTGGAATCTGCAACCGTGTCGCAATTTTATTAACCATCTTATCCGACGTTCCCAAAATAAGTACTTTTTTGCGGCTTAATTGATGCAACACTTTTGCCGCTTCATCCCTATGCTGTTTATCGTCAAAGACAGCCGTTTTTACTGCCGCCAAAAAGGTCTTCTCTCGTTTTGCAGAATGCCCCGCAAGTATTTTATCGCCTCTAATGACTAATCCGTCATCGATAATTAAATCTATTCCATATTTTTGGGCGACCAATCGCGCTCTAAAGCTTTTCCCGGTGCCGTTTCCTCCGACCAGCGCATATATCTGAGGTCTCTTGACCCAACGAAAGAACCTATCAAAAAACCGCATATCAGTTTAGTATAAGCCGGTTATTGCATCTCCGCAAGCCTATTTTTATCAAATTCTGCGCTAACACAACAAAAGCGAGAACTTGACAAATGGGTAATAGCAGGTTACCCTTTTTTACAGAGCATCTTGGTGCAAACTCAAATAATTCTAAAGATGCTCATAAATTCGGAGGAAAGTATGAAACGTATCGTTAAGCTCTGTGCCGCACTGCTGATTGTCGGTATCTTGCTGGCCGGGTGCGAGGCTAAAAAACCGGACGTATCCCAAACCAATTCGGAAAAACCGATTGAAATCTCATTGTATTATTCGGACAATGCGACACTTCCTTTCAAAGCCGATTGGCTGACCGTGCAGGAATCGGAAAAGCGCTCAAACACGAAATTGCATTTTGAGCCGATACCGATCGCCGATTACAACACGAAAGTATCGTTAGCATTGAATACCGGTAACGGCCCCGATGTAATTCTTTATCAAAATACCAACGGGGAAAACGGTTCATTGGCTTTAAACGGCGCGCTTATTCCAATCAGCGATTATCCCGAATGGACACCGAACTTTAATGCGCAAGTAAAAAAATTCGGATTGGAAAAAGACATCGATGCGCTGCGCCTTAAAGACGGGAAATATTATTATCTTCCTTCTTTATTCGACGTTCCCTTTTATGACGGCGGATTGATTTTGCGCGAGGACATACTGAATAAATACGGCCTCTCTCAGCCGAAAACATTCGACGACCTCTATGTCTATTTAAAGAAATACAAACAAGATAATCCCGACTCATACCCGCTGACCATTTTGGCCGGTCCTCGGGTATTATATAGAATGACAATGCCGTCATTCGGTATCAGCCTCGGCAAAAATTCTTCAACCGGTACCGGCGTTTTAAGCTGGGACTATGCGAAAGGTAACTATTTTGCCGGAGCGACAACGGAAATGTATAAGTCTTATGCGCGCTTCCTTGCAAAGCTCTATAAAGAAGGTTTGCTGGATCCCGAAATGGCAGAACCTATCGACGGAGATAAATGGGCGCAAAAACTCGCTACCGGCAAAGCAGTTGCCACGTATGCGTACTATGACCAAATCGGCGGTGTTACCGGCAAATCGGCTATCGAAGGCTTTAAACTGCAAATGTATCCGCCGCTCGCGGGTCCTGCAGGCGCTCACCATCAGCCCAAGAGCAGAACACAATGGGGCATCATGTTCCCGTCAAAGACCGCAAAGAGAGCGGACTTTGAAAAAATTGTCCGTGCAATTGACGATATTTTCTTCAGCGATGAAGGTGCAAAACTCTGGTGTCTCGGCGTAGAAGGCGTAACCTATACTATGGAGAACGGAAAAATTAAGTATGCAAAAGAAATTACCGAAGCTCCTGAAGGTATTTACAAGGCGATGCAGTTAAAATACGGCTGCGGAGCCGATACGACGCAGCTGGTATGGATCAACAGCAGAGAAATGACCAAGTATGACGACAATTATGCCCGCATCAATGCAGAAGTAGAAAAAATGGATATGGCGATCCAGCCGATTCCCCCTACCCCGCTGTTTGATGATGCCGTTGCCGAAGAAGCGGGTATTCTACGTACACCGCTCTTAGACACATTTGAAAAATGGAACAATGATTTTATCACCGGGAAAAAAGATATTGATAAGGATTGGAATGCCTATGTTACCGAAATGAATAATGTCGGCATTGAAAAGTACCTTGCGCTCTATAACGAACACGTAAGGAAATAACCTCTTGCTGCGCCTGCATAAGCATCGCTTTGCGGGCGTATTGGGCATCTCTAAAAACTCAGGTATAGCTTTTAGAGATGCCCAATTATTTTTTAACACTATGAATCAAAGAACGAAACGCTATTTTCATCAATATTGGCAGCTTTATGCGATGCTTCTGTTGCCTTTACTTTATTTTATCATATTCAAATATGTCCCGATTTTCGGCAATGTACTTGCATTCAGACGATATCGTCCGGGTCTCGGCGCATTCGGTACTGAATGGGTTGGGCTGCGCTATTTTACGATGTTCTTTAAAGACCCCGCATTTTGGCGTGCATTTAGGAATACGCTGACTCTATCGCTGATGAATTTACTCATAAACTTCCCGATACCGATTATCTTTGCCCTCCTCTTAAACGAAATACGTTCCGTTTTTTTTAAGAAATTCGTACAAACGGTTTCATATATGCCGCGGTTTATTTCGACCGTTGTCGTTATTGCAATGGCTGCGGAAATTCTTTCGCCGAGTACCGGTATTTTAAATCTTCTGTTAAAAAATACGTTCGATATGCAGCCGATCTATTTCATGAACGAACCGGCCTATTTTAGAACTTTGTACATCTTCACTGATACATGGCAGTATATGGGATGGACTGCAATTATCTATCTTGCAGCAATTACGGGAATTAACGAAGAATTATATGAGGCGGCAAAGATCGACGGTGCGGGAAAATTGCAGCAGAT
This sequence comes from Treponema sp. OMZ 906, assembly GCF_024181185.1. NCBI lineage: Bacteria > Pseudomonadati > Spirochaetota > Spirochaetia > Treponematales > Treponemataceae > Treponema > Treponema sp. OMZ 906. Next base: position 1,761,225 of record NZ_CP051196.1, read on the forward strand.
ACTGTATATCACTATACCATCTATCCTGCCGACTATTATGGTGATGCTTATTCTGGAAATCGGCAGATTACTGACACTTGGATTTGAGAAGATACTGCTTATGTATACCCCGAACAATGCGGATGTCAGTGATATTATTGCAACACTCGTATACCGTACCGGTTTGGCAAATCAGAACTATTCGTATGCAACGGCAATCGGATTATTTACCGGCGTTATCGGCATTGTTCTTGTCGCCTCTGCAAACGCTGCAAGCAAACGTCTCACCGACGAAAGTATCTATTAAAAAAACATCTGTTAATACGGAGTGAACTATGCAATCAAGAAAAAACTCGTTCAGCATTTTTAATCTTATCCTCTTTATTGTGATGGCATTTGTCATACTCATCTGCATTGTACCATTCATATATATGATTGCACTTTCTTTCTCCGACCCTGCCGCTATTATGCAAAACAAAGTATCGTTTTTACCGGTAGGGTTTACAACCGCGGCATATAAGCAGATATTCACATACCCGAATTTCTTTAAAGCGTACGGCAATACTATTTTTTACACTTTCTTTGGAACGCTTATTGCCCTCTGCTTTACCTCGACCTTTGCGTATCCGCTTTCAAAGAAGTTTTTACGCGGTACCGGTACTATCATGAAGCTGGTCGTTTTTTCGATGTTTTTTTCCGGAGGTTTAATCCCCACCTATCTGCTTATTTCTTCATTACATTTAACGGGTACGGTATTTGCAATACTGCTCCCCTTTGCCATCAATCAGTTCCATCTGATTATTTTAATAAACTTTTTTAAAGCTTTTCCGCACGAGCTGGAAGAAGCCGCCTTGATAGACGGACTCGGCTACTTTAGGATTTTTACCCAAATCGTTGTTCCGCTTTCCACTCCTGCTTTGGCGGCGATCGGTCTGTATACGGCAGTATTCTTTTGGAACGATTGGTTTAACGGATTGATCTACTTAAAGTCTTCACAGTTCCCCGTTATGCTGTTCTTACGCAATATCGTCAACGGTACAGCAACCATGGGAGACGGAGCCGGCAGCGCAGATATGTCGGTTATCGGTATTTCGATTAAAGCCGCCGTCATTATCGTTTCAACGCTGCCGATTATCCTGCTGTACCCCTTCCTGCAAAAATACTTTGTGAAAGGGCTGACAATCGGCTCGGTAAAAGGCTAAACAGTAGAAGGTTAATAGCGCGTATCTCGTCGGTGTTGTAAAACCAGCAGTTTTACAACACCGTTTTTTTATCAGCGGCTTTCGGAGCTACTACCGGCAGCGGTTTCAAAATCGGCTTTGATTTTTTCCAACAGGGCGCCGATATCATTTTGATAGATAAAATCCCAGCCGACCCACGAGAATTTTTTATCGGCTGATAAGCGATTGTCAACAGACGGATTGGTAGACGGAAAGAAACCGCTTTGCGCGAAAACCGTACCGGTCTTTTCCGAAAGGAAAAACGACACAAAATCTTTTGTGAGCGCTTCGGTATCTTTTTTTACCAGCATAAAAATAGGCGCGACAATCGCGCCGTCCTTCGGCCAAACCGTCTTCAGAGGAGTCCGCTCGTCTATCATCTTAGAGAAAAAATAAGGACTGATACTGACGACAGGCTGTGCAGTCGCAGCGCTCCTTCCCCCTTTTACCATTTGAGCAGGATGCATATACGCACTGCATGCTTTGCCTAATTTTTTAATGCCTTCATCGCCAAAACGCGCATAGATATTAAGAACGACGGAATTGAATAAATCCAAATCACCGAACGGAATAGCGACGGAATGTTCGAATTCGGGAGATAAGATATCCTCCCATGTCTCCGGTATTTTTCTTCCGTCCAACAGCGCAGTATTCACAATCATAATTGCAGGAACAACACCGATAATGGCGTAATTTTTTTTCTCATCCCGCAAATCGATATAGTCATTGCAAAAATCTTTATTGACCGTATCGAGTGCGCAGTGAAATTCCTTGTTTTCAATAAAAGAGCCCATCAGCTTTTTATCAAAAAACAGTTCAAAACCGGCAGACAGGAGCACATCCGGCAGGTTTTCCTTTTTACCGGTTCTTGCCAGATCGATTATCCAGTCAATACCGAGATTAGCCGATCTTAAATCATACCGGATTTTATAATTTTGTTTCTCTAATGCTTCCTGATGTGTTTCAATATAATCGGCATAAAATGCTTCAAAACTTTCCAGCAATGGAATCCGTATCGGACACGGCAGAACGCCTTCAATCCTCACTGTCTTTTTTCCGTCATCCGGCTCAAGAGGATTATCGCTTTTTACCTTTAAACTGAGATCGATATGCGCTAAACCCGACGAGGCGTTTTGTTCGATAATTTCAACCAGTTCCCGCTCGCATAAATCGATATCCAATTTCTTAGAAAGAAAAGCTTTTTCAAGCGTGATCTTTTTTCCCATCAATTTGCGCATAACCGGATTGGTAAGCGGCGTAAAACCCTTTCCCGCCAAATAGCGGATTGTTTCAGGGTACCGTTCCGTAACGTCAAAGACCGTTTCGTTCATATTAAAATAATTATTCATAATCTTCCTCCAATAACAGATATATAGTAGACTATTTACCACCGATACTTTTGGGCATCTCTAAAAACTCGGTTAGATTTTTAGAGATGCCCGACGAGTTTTTGTTTAAGTTTTTATGTTATAATAACTCAAACAAAAACATCGCAAATAAGCTTAAGGAAAACCTCTAAAAACGGAAGTTTTTAGAGGTTCCTTTTAAAAAGCTCCGCATACTATGCAAAGGAAGGACGCTGTGAATCCGTTATTCAAAGATATTCCCGCAAAGGAACTGGAAACCTATCTTACCGCCGTCAAGGCAAAGACTGCCATCTATCCAAAAGACAGCTTTATTTTCTTTGAAGGCGACCTTCCCAAAGCATTGTTCATCCTAAAATCGGGGGCTGTTCAAATCGAAAAAAACGGTATCGACGGCAAACGGACTATTATGAACCGCTTTGAAACACCGGAAACCGTCTTCGGTGAAGTGTACGCCTTCCTGCAATCAGTTCCGTACGATTATTCATGTAGAATAATTGCCGATGCGAAAATCCTCAGTATTCCGGCAAACATATTTTTTGCTTCTGCAACACTACCCGCCGTACAAACAAAAATTGTACAGAATCTTTTATCTATCCTTGCGCATAAAGCCTATTTCCTAAACCAGAAGCTGTTGATATTCTCTTCATTTACACTGCGTAAAAAAATAGCCGTGTATCTGTTGCAGCAAGCACACGGTCAGCCTAAAATAACGCTCAAACTAAACCGAGAAGCTATGGCCGAATATCTCGCCGTCCCGCGCCCTTCCCTATCCCGTGAATTGATGAATATGCAAAAAGACAAGCTGCTCACCATATCCAAAGATACCGTAACCGTTAACATCGACAAACTCGAAGATCTTGCATAAATCAATTCTACAGATAGCCGGTTCTAAGTAACGAAATTCTTAAAACTGTATAGAGTATATCACAACAAAAATGAGAATTCGGTAGCATTTGTTACCGCATTGGTATTTTAATATCTCGGCGATAGAATATTATGAAAAAATAGTAATACCTCTCAGATAATTTCGATACGATTACCTTGACTAAAGCCGCAAAATAAATTACTATAGTGCTTCCTTGGGCCTATAGCTCAGTTGGTTAGAGCAGCGGACTCATAATCCGCGGGTCGCCGGTTCAAGTCCAGCTGGGCCCATTTTCCCCCTCACAACAATTTCTACAAGTAACACCGGAGCGGAACCTACAGCATTACGCTGTAGAGAACTCACGATTTTCTATCCATTTTTATAAATTGCAAATTGATTAACGTAATCTACTATTGGGAATCTTTGTTCCGGCAAGACGAATGAGTTCTTCTGTTTCAGCCTGTGTATATGGACGAATTGTATTCCATGCGGGATTAAGACAGTTCCCCGGTAAAAAGGGAGCAAAAAACCATGCGGCATCGGAAGGGAGCAATGCTGAAATAGCACGTATATCCTCGGCAGCTACAAGCGGCGGTACAAGAACGGTTCTATATTCGATTTCTACCGGCCGACAGAACGTGTGCTTTTCCTGCAAAATCATCAACGTCCGTTTTAGTGCAGCTTCAGGCTGTTCAGCCGACGGCTCAGTTCCTGCCGGGCAACAAAATTTGAGTTCATGATAACGGGCAGGAGCAGTCTTTATATCGACGGCTATCATATCGGGACAGAGCGCGTCGTCGTGCAGAAGCGAATACACTTTATCCGACAATAAACCATTTGTATCAATCTTAACGGCAAGCCCTGCCTTTCGTGCCCGTAGAATAAGTTCCGGTAAAACCGGAGAAAGAAGTGCTTCACCGCCCGAAATAACAAGTCCATGCAATACCGACTTCCGCTTTTCGATATGTTCATAGACCGCTTCAATCGGTACGTAGTCATTCGTACCGCTCCCCAATGACTTACCGGCAGGACCTTCCGAAACAGACGCACATACGAGCTCGCCGTTATAGCAATACGGGCAGCGCAAGTTACAGCCGGGCAGAAAAACCGCAGCAGCAACCTTGCGCGGATAGTTGACAAGTGTGGTTTTCTGCAGACCGACATTCATAGCTTACGCGATAACTGCTTCAGCCGTATATGGGGTTAAGCGATACGCTTTAAGATCGGCAACCGAATATGCACGGGAAAGTTCTTTTTCCGATTCATTATACATGATAACGGTAGGACAGGATCGGACGCCGTGCTTTGCAGCTGCTTTAATACCTTCTTCGGTGTCGGCATCGATATAACGGATATCAATACCGAGATTATTGCAGTAATCTTTAACAGGTGGGCAGTTGGGACACGTCTTCCGCGTATACACCTCAAAAAAGGCAGGATATTGAATTGATGTTGTTCCCGTATCCACTACGGTACTTTGCCCTGCATAGAGGGGCGTTTTAGGATTTTCGTGTTCGAACATTTTCCGCTCTGAAAACTCTTCACGCTTGCCCTTATTCCAGTTACGGACGGAACGGTAATAACCGACTATGCGTGCATATACTTCCGTTGTAGAACCGTGTACATTTTGCAGCTCCGACTGTGCAGCTGCAATATCAGCATCGATTGCTTCTCTTGTTCTCATGGTATCTTACCCACCTTTTATAGAGATATGTTTCACTATATAAGTTTATCTATATAGTGTTAATTATGCTTACATTTGTGATGATACCCCCATATATAGTGTATGTCAAGTAGTCAAATAAAATCTCGCTTTGCAGTAAAACTCGATGTCCTATAGTTGACCAAGTATCGGTTTTCATGTACTATAGCCTGTATTTTATTCTTGTAGGAACATTCCTAAAAGCGGCTGTTTTTAGTAGTTCCCACCATAAATAATTAATTTCCGGGAGGATTAACGTGAGCGTAAAAATCAGACTCAAGAAATTCGGAACAAAAAAGCGCCCATATTACCGCATCGTGGTACAGGATGTCCGTGAACCCCGTGATGGTAAAACCATTGACGAAGTAGGCATCTATCATCCTATTGAAGCGGAAGATCAGCAGATTGCTTTTGATGCCGATAAAGTACGCGGTTGGCTTAATAAAGGCGCTCAGCCGACCGACACGGTTCGTCACTTGCTCAACAAAAAACAATTCACGTTATAGGTCGGCTATCGAACATGGAACGTGATTTAGTCGAGTACATTGCAAAGTCGCTTGTTGATGATCCCAGTGCCGTTTCCGTATCGGAAAAAGAGACCGACCGCGGTATTGTGCTGGAATTGCGCGTTGCAAGCGGTGATGTAGGAAAGGTAATCGGAAAATTCGGAAGGGTTGCTCAGGCAATTCGGACGCTGCTTATGGCATCAGCCGGTCGGAGTGGAACCCGTTATTTGCTGGAAATTCTTGATTAATGGACTGGCTCATAACCGGTAGGATTCGGGGCACATTCGGTCTTGAAGGCTTCCTTAAAATTGAAAGCTGTTCGGGCGAATATGAACATTTTCTAAACTTAAAAGAGATAAAACTGCAGTTTCCATCCGAGGGGACGGGAACACAGCATCCCGAACTATTCTATCAGGTTGAAGAGTGCGTTGTCCGCAATGCGGACGCGTTATTAAAACTACGAGGTATCGATTCGCCTGAGGCGGCAAAAAAGCTACACGGAGCGGATATATTGGTTCCTCGCGATATGGCTTGCCCGCTCGAACGCGGCGAGTTTTATATCAATGATCTTTGTAATTCTGTCCTTGTGTACAAAGGAAATTCTGTGGGTACAATTGCAGATGTAGTGGAAGGCGGAGGCGGATTGTTATTGGAAGTCTCCGAGGCTGCAACAGGCAGAACCGTATATGTTCCGTTTCGTTCCCAATTTATTGGAAAGATAAACATACCGGTAAAGCAGGTTGAGCTTATGCACCGCTGGATTCTCGAATGAGATTCAATGTGCTGACCTTGTTCCCCGAAATCCCCGCCGCCTTTTTCGAATCGTCGATCATGGCGAAGGCGGTCGAACGGGGGCTTATTACCTACAATCTGGTGAATATCCGCGACTTTGCTTACGACAAGCATCGAACCTGTGATGATCTAACCTACGGCGGCGGGGCGGGAATGCTCCTATTGCCGCAGCCGCTTTCGCTCGCACTCGATTCTGTGCAGGCAGCCGAAAAACGAGTTATCTATGTAACCCCTTCCGGCAAGCCTTTCACCCAAGCGTGTGCAGCCGAGCTTGCACGAGAAAAAGAACTCGTGTTTATCTGCGGCCGCTACGAAGGAATTGATCAGCGAATCATCGACGAATACGTTGACGACGAAATTTCACTCGGCGACTACGTTATGTCCTCAGGTGAGCTTGCTGCGCTCGTAATAATAGACGCGGTGTACCGCTTGATCGACGGCGTTATTTCCCGCGAATCCCTTGAAGAGGAGAGCTTTTCCGACGGTTTGTTGGAATACCCCCAGTACACACGGCCGCAGATATTCAGGGACAGAGCTGTTCCTGAAGTGCTTCTGTCCGGCCACCACGAACACATTCGTAAATGGCGGCTTGAACAGCGGATTAGAAAGACGCTTGCCATGCGTCCCGACTTGCTGACGGCAATTCGTAGTTCACCTGAATGGACAAAAGAAGCGGAACTTATTTTACAGGAGATAACAAATGGCAGAGAATTTAATTCGTAAGATTGAAGAAAAACAAAAGATTGTCGAAAAACCTTCTTTTAAAGTAGGCGACACCGTAAAGGTACACTTCAAGATTATTGAAGGGAAAACCGAACGTATTCAGATATATGAAGGACTGGTACTGTGCTTTAAAAATGCCGGTATCGGCCGGACATTCACGGTAAGAAAGAATTCTTACGGCGTCGGCGTAGAGCGTGTATTTCCGCTCCACTCACCGCGTATCGCAAAGGTAGAAGTGGTGCATGCCGGTAAGGTTCGCCGTGGCAAGCTCTACTACATCCGCGAGAAGATCGGTAAGGCTGCAAAGATTAAGACACTTCTGCAAAAGAAGAACTAGCGGATATGCAGCCCACAGCGGAACGGCCGGCGCTTCTGATTCCATTACATCGGAATGAGGCACTTAACGCGGCCGTTCTTTTCCAAGGAGACAAAGCCGCCGGTTTTACCGAAAATGAACCGGTAACGGTTCGGGTGCTGTCGATCCTTAAAAACAATATGGTGCGGATTACCGTTAAAGGTTCCGTGCTACAGGCACAGACAAAAGCTCTTTCTCAAGATATTAGGGAAGGAGCTTTTTTATTGATGCGCGTCCATATTGCCGGCAATACGGTTATGTTAACGCCGTATCAGAAATCTATACCGCATTCGTTGCCGCATGGTGATGTATTCTCCCAGCTCGGCATACCGCAGTCCGACCTCGCGGCAACATTGATCGCTTTTTTTCGTCAAAATGAACAGCCGTTACAATCCCGCCCGCTCTTAAAAATCCTTTCTTCACTCTATGCGTTTGCCCCGCACGAAAAAAAAGCAGCTTTTGCTGCTGCCCTCCTCTACTCCCGCGGTATAGAACCTTTACCGCAGCTAATTGAACAATGCCTTGCAGCCATGTTTGCCCTTCCCGGCAAACAGCATGAAAATCCGACCGACTCATCGGAGGATGCCGACCTCTTCCGCTTTCTCAATCATGTAAAAACAGGCAAAAACCACTGGGTGGTATTTCCGTTTGAAAAACAGCTCAACACACTCTGGAGAGGTTCAGCGGCTTTTTTGCTTGATCTGCAAGACGCCATATGTCTTGAATGCTGCCTACGGGTACGAAGTGAAGAACAACAAGAAGCATGGACATTTGTGCTCAAGAATAACCAATGCTTTTTTTCCTATCGAGGACAAGAAGAACTTTCAACACAGAAGCAGAAAAATCTCGCAACTTTGCTGCACGACTGTCTGGAATCTGCAGGAGTTACTTCCTATACCGTACATTATGCCGATAATAATATGGAAGAGAATCATACCCTTGCATCAATCGATATATCAGTGTAGAATAATCTAGGAGTAGATGTGACTTTTTATTACCATGGAGATAAAAAGCAATAGTATGGACAAGGGGCGAGATTGCTCGGTTGCATTGTCATATACATTCGGAGAAGATATTCCGATGATTACCGCCTCGGGGCGCGGTGCTATTGCACGAAAGATACGAGAAATTGCCGATAAATGTCATATTCCCCTCATCAATAACCCTCTGCTGGCAGAAGTGTTGGTTGATACCGAAATAGGATCTTGTATTCCTGAAGAGACATATCAAGCAGTTGCCGCTATTTTTGCATTTCTTCAAAAAAAGGATGGAATAACCGGTGCTAAGACGAATTAAGGTAGAAGATTTAAAAGAAGGCATGATATTTTCTGAGCCGCTATTCTTTGATGACGGCAAGAACAGGGTCCTCGGCAAAGGGCATCCTGTTTCTGAACGTGAACTATCGGTATTAAAGCAATGGAAAGTTCCCTTTGTTATGACAGCAGGGAAAAGTATAAAAAAGAGTGCAGAAGTAACGGAACTAGTTGAAGAATTAGATACACTACCCGACGAAGGAGGATCTCCTACTGCTAAGACAGCTGACAAAAATACTAAAAAGAAGACAACGGAAGAAAGTACCATTTTACAACTGCCGGATATTTTAACACACAGCGAACTCTATACTGAATATTTGGCAATTATCCTAACACTGGACATCTTTTTAACCGAAGTAAAAAACAGAAAGGCCATATCACCCCGACCTATAGATGGAATAGCCCTGAGACTGCGTAATTTGCTCGCAGCCAATAGACCACGTGCCATTTCATTTATCCTATCAGCCCAAATTCCTGAACGAGATATGGCAAAAGCTCTAGTCGATACTGCTATTTTAGCTGAAACCATCGCAAATTTTATGAATCTGCCCGAAGATTATATTGATGATATAATACTCGGTTCTCTGCTACACGATTGCGGTATGCTAAGGATTCCTGATGCCATTTTAAACAAAAAAACTGCGCTTTCGGATACTGAAATGCAAACTGTGGTTGCGCACACCGTCTATGGGTATAAAGCTGTATTATCGGAATTTGTGTATACCGAGCGTGTCGCAATGCTTGTTCTCGAGCACCATGAACGTTGGGACGGAAAAGGCTACCCCAATGGACTTGATAAAGATTCCATCGAAATAGGTGCCCGTATTATAGCTGTAGTAGACGCCTTTGTCGCAATGACTGCACGAAAGGCTTATCGCAACGCACTGCTCGGTTATGATGCAATGAAAACTCTACTTGCAGATAAAGGTCGCCGCTTTGATTACGAGGTCATCAAAGCAATGATTCAAAGTATTGGTGTATATCCCATCGGCTCAATAGTATTAATGAACGATACCTCCATCGTGCGTGTCGTCGGCACACACCCGGAAGCTCCCTTACGCCCGCTGATTAGGGTACTCATTGATGAAACCGGCCATCTTTATCCAAACAATAAGGGCAAACTTATCGATCTAAAGGAATATAAAAATACTTTTATTGTCAAGGCAATTGACCCACTTCAGTATCAACAAAAAAAATGATGGAAGAACGGCTGGGGCCGGCAGGTGAGACATACGCAGAAAAATGGCTTGAACGGCAAGGGTACTCTATCATTGGCCGAAACTGGCGAACAAGAACAGGGGAAATTGACATCATAGCAGAAAAGGACGAAACGCTTGTCTTTTTTGAAGTAAAAACATTACCCCATACACCGCTTACGGACTTGGATATTATCGTTGGAAATAGAAAACAGGAAAGGATTTGTAAAACCGCTAAATATTTTCTCTTAACTCATCGAAAATATAACAAGATGCATATACGGTTTGATGTTCTTGTATTGCCGTTTGATCCACGGACAATAGAATCAGCTGAGCCGCTGCATCTAGAGAATGCTTTTGAGGATTATGTATGAATGTTGGCGTGTTTCCAAAAAAAGGGCGGTATACTCCCCGCAAATACTTTACCGAATCCGATTTTCGTGAAATGGAAACAAAACTCAATGACGAAACATATATTCAAGCGGCAATATACCGATTAGCATCGATATTGACCGAACAAATGATGTATATGAAGGATGAAGAATAATATGAATAATAGGCGGGGACATAGAAAAGAAAACCGTTATACAGAAAATACCACGGTGAATAACAAACCGTATATCAGTCCACAGCACGAGGATCCTACCGAACTTTTTACCTGCCCACGGTGCGGCAAACCGATCAAAGATTTAAGCGCTGCATTAGCGGATAAAACAGACGGCAAGCCTGTGCATTTCGATTGCGTATTAAATTTTTTAAAGCAAAACGAAGTCTTACATGAAAATGAAGCGATTTCGTATATCGGTCAAGGCAGATTTGCCGTTATCAAATACGCTTCAATGGTAACGATGAAAGAATTCACTATCGTTAGAATCATTGAGTGGGAAGATAAAAACCAGCGCGCAGAATGGCGAGGCACCATCGCCGACCGTTTCAGCTTAATCGATTAAGTGAATAGCCTTTCCGTTAGCCTTTTGAAAATAGTGGTACCGGATACAAGGCGCTGAGTGAACAACACCCGCAGGCGTACTTATTGTACGTCGAGGACTGTTGTTCACTCAGCAACGCCGTAGACGGTATGCATATTTTCAAAAGAAAGTTAGACGACGATATTTACCAACTTATTCGGCACAACGATAACCTTTTTAGGCTGTTTATCGCCGAGGAAGCGCTGCGCGCCATCTGTTTTTAACGCGAGCGCTTCAAGCTCATCTTTCGGCAAATCGACGGCAGCTTGAAATTTATCGCGCACCTTTCCGTTGATTTGCACGACAATCGTACATTCGGAATCGATGCAAAACTTTTCGACAAACATCGGCCACTGCGTATATGCAATTGTTTCCGTATGCCCTAACTTCTCCCACAGCTCTTCGGCGAGGTGCGGTGCGTAGGGCGCGAGCAGCTTGACAAATGCCTCCCATGCAAAGCGAGGTACGGTCTGATATTTTCCGAGCGTGTTGATGAAAATCATCATCTGGCTGATTGCCGTATTAAAGTTGAGCGATGCGGTATCTTCGGTTATCTTTTTAATGGATTTATTGAGGAGCTTGGTAATTTCCGCATGTTCCGGCGTACTCATGTCGTTCACCGGACAGGAAATAAGCTCTTTTTCGGAAAGAGCCCATATTTTCTCCAAGAAACGGAAAATGCCGATCAACCCTTGCGTGTTCCACGGCTTGGACATATCGAGCGGCCCCATGAACATCTCATACATACGGCACGAATCGGCGCCGTATTGAGCGATCATCTCATCAGGATTGATGACATTTTTTAGGCTCTTCGACATCTTTGCGATAACCCGCTTCAACTTTTCGCCGGTACTCTTTTCTTCAAAAGCATCATCGCCGGTCTGCACAACCTCATCGACCGGCACGAGCGACCCGTTTGAACGCTGATACGCAAAGGAAGTGATCATTCCCTGATTCACCAACCGCATGAACGGTTCTTTGGTATGCACCACGCCTAAATCGTACAGTACCTTGTGCCAAAAGCGGGCATAGAGGAGATGGAGTACCGCATGTTCCGCGCCGCCGACATAGAGATTAACAGGCATCCAATACGCTGCTTTTTCCTTGGCACAAAAACGGTGTGCATTATGAGGATCAAGGTAACGGAGATAGTACCAGCAGGAACCCGCCCATTGAGGCATGGTGTTTGTTTCGCGGCGGGCAGGGGTGCCGCAGTGCGGACACACGGTATTCACCCATTCGGGTATTTTGGCAAGCGGGCTTTCTCCCGTGTCGGAAGGGGTGTAGCTATCCGTTTCAGGCAAGGCAAGCGGTAAATCCTTTTCGTCCAGCGGAACGACGCCGCATTTCGGGCAATGCACCAACGGGATAGGTTCTCCCCAGTACCGCTGTCTGCTGAACACCCAGTCGCGGAGCTTATAATTGACGGCCTTTTTGCCGAAGCCGTTAGCGGCGGCGTAATCGGTAACACGCTCTATTGCTTCCCGCGTCGGCAGTCCGGTAAATTCGCCTGAATTTACCGCATAACCGTCGGCTGCGGTACATGCTTGCGGTACTGCGCGGTAATCGCCCGCCGCTCCCTTTTCCTTCCATTCAGCTTCGGATGCGACCGTTTGAATAACTGGCAGCGAAAAAACGTGAGCAAACTCCCAGTCGCGCTCATCATGCGCCGGAACCGCCATAATGGCGCCGGTTCCGTAAGAAACCAAAATATAATCGGAGATCCAAATCGGAATAGGTTCTTTTGTTAGCGGATTTACCGCATAGGTGCCGGTAAAGACGCCGGTTTTCTTTTTTGCAAGTTCAGTCCGTTCAAGGTCGGTTTTCTTTGCCGTCTCGTCAATATACTGCTGCACAGCGGCTTTTTGTTCCCCGCTGACAATACGCATAACGAGCGGATGTTCCGGAGCAAGCACGAGATAGGTTGCCCCGAAAATAGTATCCGGCCGAGTAGTATATACGGTAATCTTTTCGCTTTCGTGCGGAGCGGCAAGGTGAAAGTCTATTTCCGCTCCGGTGCTTTTGCCGATCCAATTCCGCTGCATCATCTTAACAGACTGAGGCCAATCCAGCTCTTCCAAGTCCTCAAGGAGCCGCTCTGCATACGCAGTAATCTTGAGCATCCACTGCCGCACATTCTTGCGGATAACCTGTGTGCCGCACCGTTCGCAGCAGCCTTCTTTCACTTCCTCATTCGCAAGACCGGTCAAACAGCTCGGGCACCAGTTAATCGGTGCTTCCGTTTCGTAGGCCAAACCTTTTTTATACAGCTGTAAAAATATCCACTGTGTCCAGCGGTAATAGTCCACATCCGAAGTTGCAAGTTCGCGATCCCAGTCGTAGGAAAAACCGAACGCCTGTATTTGCCTCCGGAAGGTATCGATGTTTTCTTTTGTCGTAACACGCGGGTGAGTACCGGTCTTAATGGCGTAATTTTCCGCCGGTAAGCCGAAGGAGTCAAACCCCATCGGATGCAGCACCGCATATCCGTTCATGCGGAGATACCGACAATAAATATCAGTTGCCGTATATCCTTCAGGATGTCCGACGTGCAAACCTGCTCCCGACGGATACGGAAACATATCCAATACATACGCCCGTTTTTCCGGCGGATAATTTTCATCCTCGGTTACTTTAAACGTCTTATGATCTTTCCAATATTTTTGCCATTTTTTTTCAATATCGCCAAAAGGATACGGCATTATACAACTCCTTTGAGTAAAACATTTTAGAGGCACATTCAAAATAATAGGGGCTGTCCAGAAACTTCAGTTTTTGGACAGTTTCCTTAGATTTAGATGCGATGTTTAATATTAAGTCATTATTGTATAAAGACTTAATATTAAACTCGCGGGGATGTCGAAAAAGTAACCAACTTTCGAGACATCCCCATTCATTTATAGAAGGATTATTTTTTTACTGTTAGTTTTGGTAATACCGAATACCCGCAAAATATTTTCCGTGGTATAATCTGCATGAGCTAATTTATTATAATAATCCGTAACAGTTTGTAGCTCCTCTTGAGAATCATCGTAGGCGGCAAAAGCCGCTGCGCTGCGAAAAGCACCTGCTTCCAGCAATTCCTTTAAAGTCTTACCGCCGTTTTTAGTACGTCGTTCTTTATCAACTACCGCAGCCGCACCGTCATATCCGATTGTGCTGATAAAATCATTTTTTGTCATATTGTGCTACCTTGTTTAAACCTTTTTGAATCCGTCCTTTGAGACGCCGCAGAGCGGACATACCCACGTATCGGGCAAATCCTCAAACTGAGTACCCGGTTTAATATTACCCTCAGGATCACCAGCGCTCGGATCATACTCATAACCACATAAATCACATACATATTTATCCATACTCTACTCCTATAAAAACTTTTGCAGGACGTTTTAACATCCGAAAAAGTTTTTCGTAGGCTAATACTATACGGGTTTTACAGCGGTTTTACAAGTAGGAGAGAGGCTTGGGAGCGGCAACTGCTACAATAGAGGAATCCGTGCATCCACAAGGATTCTGCTTGCTTTTTACAAGTCTTTTTCTTATAGTAACAGCCTTATGAATATCCTCGAAAAATTTTATAGTGATGCACAGAGACGAACGGAAAAATTACCTGATCCTGCATTCCGGCAAGAATTATGTGAATTTTTTATTCAAACAATCCGCAGTTACGATAAAAGCCTGCTCCCGTTAGCGGAAGATTCAGCTGAGTATTGGTTGAGAACGCATTCCGCTGATACAAAAGAAGAGGCCGTTACTTGGTTCTATACCGTCTTTTCCCTCTTTGACGGCAGCTTCGGTAGCGATATGGATTTTTCCAATGAAGACTGGGAAGAACTACATACCATTATCTCGGCGGCAGCGGAAACACTCGATATGCAAACCGTAAGCGCCATTATGAGCATTATGGTTGAACGGCATAAGCTCCTCGGCGATTTCTAAAAGCGAAGTGAGCTTCTAAAGATACCATTAAATAGGAATAGCACTATGATACGGGATTTTTGCTGCGTAGAATATGAGCACTGTACCGCCTGTCCAAAGCGCTGCGGGGTAAATAGGAACGCCGATGAACGCGGCTTTTGTGGAGAAACGGCGGAACTGCGCATTGCATGGGCAGGATTACACTTCGGAGAAGAACCTCCGGTAAGCGGCGCAGGAGGATCGGGAACAATATTCCTTACCGGCTGTAACCTCCGCTGCGTTTTTTGCCAAAACTTTCAAATTTCACAAGAGGGCATGGGACGTGCCGTAACGGAACGGGAATTTATCGAAATATGCCTCACACTTCAGAGCGCAGGCGCGGAAAACATCAACATCGTTACGGGCAGCCATGCGATACCGGCTTTGGGGGCAGGGCTCCGAGCCGCAAAACAGCACGGCTTAACTATTCCCATCGTCTGGAACTCCTCCGCATACGAAACGGTGTCCGCACTCGAATCGATTGCGGACACCGTCGACGGCTGGCTCCCCGATCTCAAAACGCTTAATACCGAAACATCCCACCGCGTTTTTGCCGCTCCGGATTATCCCGAACAAGCCTGTGCTGCAATCGAGACAATGGCGCGGCTTTCTCCCCTCAACCTTACACCGCCCGATGAACGGTATCCGTTCGGTAAAATGCTGTCGGGTGTTATTGTCCGGCATCTCGCACTTCCGGGAAAATTAGAGGATTCGCAAGCGGTACTCCGTTGGTTTGCCCAAAGGCTGAAAAGCAAGGCGCTGCTTTCGCTGATGACTCAGTACACGCCCATTACGGCAAATCCGAAAGCGCGGCACATCGATGCTTTTTCCAACCGCCTACTCAACGAATCCGAGGACATCAGATTGCGCACTTTTCTTGAAGATTTAAACATCGACGACGGGTTTTATCAGGAATTAGTAAGCGACTTGGATTGGCTCCCCGACTTTAACCGCATACAAACCTTTTCTTCCACACTGTCAAAACCGCTCTGGCATTGGAAGACCGGCTGGGTGCATTAACGTTTATTTTCAGCCGCGCCATTTCAGTGCGCCTGCGGTAACAAAGTAAGACTGCTATTAAAAGCATAACTCAGTTAAAGCACCTCTCCAAAAAGCGCTTTGTCACGTGCATCATATCTTTTACTTTTTGCATTGTATTTGCAAAGAACATCAATGGGCTTCATCATAAAGCTGATATCGTCTATCGAGTAGGTACTATCAAACCCGCGAATGTTACTTTTACCTCTGCCGCAGCGCAACACACATTTATTTCCGCATCCGTTTTGAGACTGTTGTGTAAATCAAATACATATATGGCGCACCCAAATTGGTTTCCATCAGCGAATTAACAACCAAAGTACGAAGCCCCGCATTACGGATACCCGTTATAAATAAAATAAATTCCCATGCGAACTGCACCAAAAGCCCGATTGATATAACGCTCCAAAGAGGTACTCGCTCATCGTCGCGCGTAGCAGATAAATTTTTCATGAGCAACCACGCATAACCGACAAATAAAAACACCGCCATAATCCAATGATATCCGCCAGTTCCACGCTGAATTGTAATTATCGGGAATGCCGCCCCAGCCCCGTTACTGATAACCGCCGCAGAAAACCACCACACGATAATCAAAAGCGAAAACTCCAAACGATTTTTCGGTTCGGCAAACCACAGCCACATCCACGCCATATTTGTAAACCCATAACTCATACTGAGCCACAGCAAAAACCAAAAAGGGTTTGCACCAACCACTTTTCGTGTTTCAAGCAACCAATAAAATCCGCCGTAATCTACTACAAAATAGAGTAAGCCCCCGAGTATTCCAACCAGAAGAGGAATATATCGCTTACTCTTTAGAAAATAAAATGCGAGTAATACTAAAAAAGCACAATCCAAAAATACGTACAAACTGCTCAATGATCGGTTTGGAATTAATTCCAATTTTTTCCTCCATACAGTTTTATATCACACAAAATAACAAGAACTTCCAGACGACAATTAACGTAAAATACTCTATCCTTAGGCGGCTGCGTGCCGTGCTTCTCTCCGCGCCAGTATGCGCTGGATAAAGATAGACGCGACAAATATCCCGATTCCGGCAAGGTCGGTTAATAAGGCGCTGTCGATGAGCAAGAAAGCTCCTGCAAGCATTAAAAGCCGCATCACAATATTCACTTTGGTGTGGAAATAGCCTTCTACGGCGGCGCTGATTAAAAAGACGCCGACACATGCGGTAATCGCAACCTGAATACCCTGCAAAATATTCGTATTCATCAATAACAGCTGATTATTGTAGACGAACATATACGGGATGATAAAACCGGCGAGCGCCAGCTTAATGGATACAATTCCCGTCTTCATCGGATTACCGCCCGATATACCTGCCGCGGCAAATGAGGCAAGTGCAACCGGCGGCGTAATATTGGCAAACATCGCAAAGTAGAAGCAGAACAGGTGGGCAGCCAACGGCTCAATACCGAGCTCTATCAGCGCAGGAGCCGCAATCGTTACGGTAATAATGTACGCAGGAATACTCGGTAAGCCCATACCAAGCAGCATACAGGTAACCATCGTAAAGACCAGCGTCAGCAACAAGCTCTTTCCGCCGAGCGAGATAATCGCGCTCGCCATATTGATAGTAAAGCCGGTTAAACTCGACACACCGATAACGATACCGACACAAGCACAGGCAATCGCAACCGATACCGTCGATTTTGCGGAAGCGACAAAAGCAGCCTCTATATCTTTCAAGCTCATGCGCGTTTCTTTTTTCAGCTGCGCAATAATGATTGTTAAAAGGATGGTTAAAAAAGCGCCTTTGATAACGGTATAACCGCTGAAGAACAGCATATACACCAAGAATAAAATCGGGATGGTCAGGTGCCAGTACATCTTCAACGTTTCTTTCACCTTGGGCAGCTGATCTTTCGGCATACCGTCAAGTTTGTCCTTCGACGCGCGCAGTTGAATTTGGAAGATAATACCCAAATAGTAAATCAGCGCGGGGATAGCCGCCGCAACGACAATCTCCTTGTATTTAATACCGAGTGTTTCCGCCATAATAAATGCGGCGGCGCCCATAATCGGCGGTAAAAGCTGACCACCTACGGAAGCGGTTGACGAAACCGCACCGGAGAATTCTTTACTGTACCCGATTTTTTTCATAAGCGGGATTGTAAACGAACCGGTGGTAACGACATTCGCAATTGCAGATCCGTTGATACTTCCAAGCAAGCCTGCCGCAATAACTGCGACCTTTGCAGGACCGCCTTTCGTATGCCCCGCCAAACCGATGGCAATATCGTTAAAGAATTTTCCCATCCCGCATTTATTCATAATTTCGCCGAATACGATGAATAAGAAAATGTACGTTGAAGAAACGTTGACCGACGTACCGTAAATGCCTTCCGTGTTGGAAAAGAGGTGGCCAATCAATTTAGGCCATTTAAACCCTCTATGCAAAAACAGACCCGGCACGTTTATCGGGATAAGTCCTTGGCGGGCACCCATCAGCGCATAAATCATAAAGATGATCCCGATGACCGGTAATGCCCAACCCGTAATCCGCCGCGCAGCCTCTATTACCAATGCAACCAATATGGTACCCATGATAACGTCCGTCAGGTTTGCGTCCCCTACCCTGTCGATAATCGCTTGATAATTCACCCACATGTAGACGGGAATGATAACGGACAAAATCATCAGTATGTAATCATACCATGCAATAACTTTTCTACTCGATCTTTTAAATGCAGGATAGATTGCAAACGTCATCAGCAAAATCATGCCGACGTGAATGGAACGATGGCGCAACGTTTCCGGACGGATATAGCCGGAAGCATACGCCAAATGGTAAAAGGTAACCAGCAGCGCAGTCCATTTGAGAATCTTTGTAAAAATCGGGTTAACAAAGTTTCGAGTTCTGCTTTCCCGTTCAAATTCTTCCAAGAGAGCCTTTTGGTCTATTGTTTTTTCTGTAGCCAAGATGTACTCCTTATGTATAGTTGGGCACCTCTAAAGAAAACCTCTAAAACCTGAAGTTTTTAGAAGTTCCCAGTAGTATAATTATGAAATTTAAAGACAACCTCTATAAACTTTTTAGAGTTTTTCCCTTATCATTTTACCGGCCGAATAAGCCTTTTAGCGTACTGCCGGCCGCATCTCTGAGCGTATCCATTCCTGTCTGCTCGATGCGTTTCATAACTTCGACTTTGCTTTCTTCCAGTTTTTTTTGCAGCATATCGGCAGCTTGTTTTTGATTCATAACAAGTTTTTCAATACTGCCGAAGTCGCCCAGCTTTTCGTTTAAAGGACCGGTGTATTTTTCTAATTCGGCTTGAGCTTCTTTAAGCGCCTTTTGCTTTATGGCTGAAAGTTCTTTGTTGATTCCTGTTTGCAGCGCCGCAAGAAAAACCTTGTCCGCATCGGTTGCAATGTCCATATTCAAATCAGACTGGAAAAACTCCGCCTTGATTTTAAACCGCATATTTTTAACCGCTGCAAGTGACTCATTGTAAATGCGCGAAATAAAATCGGGTTCAAACGAATCAGCCGTAAGGCGCACTTCGTCAAAGCTAAAATCCGCGTCGATACCGACATGCCCGTCGCGCTCAGCCTGTATACCTGCCTGTATTTTCGCCCTGCCCTCAAAAGACGGAACGCCGGCAATGTCAAGCACGGAAGCGCCGAGCGCCTGCAAAGCTGAAGAGGGATTAAACGCAGCGTTATAACCGCTTCCGGTATATTGCAATTTCAATAAGGGATAATTGAGTTTCTCTCCGACATTTATGAGTCCCTCTCCGCTGTGCGTGCGCTTGCTTTCAAAAAAAGCACTTTCGTCAAAATGGGCGCTGAACGATACGGGCTTCCCCCAGCGGTCAGGATCGTTTGAAATATCGTTTATGCGACCTTCAAAACCCGTTCCGTTTGCAAGCATTTGCTGAATTAAAAAGGACGGATATATGTCGGCGCGGTATTGGATTGTTCTGCCCGGAAGCCGCCGGACTTCTTGACGGGTCTTTTGTTTTTTTGCCGCCTTTTTTGATCCCTTGTTGAAATTGAGCGCAGCATTAAACGCTTTTTCCGCATACGGATAATATTTTCCGAGGACGTTGTATGCAGCGGCTTTTATAGTTTGTGCAAAAATGTTTTTTCCGTCGGCAACCGTAAACGAGCGGATTTTATTGATTTCTCCGTTAACAAAATCGGTATCTTTTCTTACCGCCTTGAAAGCTTCCTTTGCCGCAAGCTGCACGGCCTTACCGTCTTTTTGCAAATCTTTAACCACTGAATCGGTCAAAGCTACAAGCTTTTGGCTGTCTTTTATCGCAGCATTAAGTTCTTGCAATACCGCCTTCAATTCGGCAATGTCTTTAATCGATTGATAATCGCGTCCGATGACTTTTTCCGAGCTTTTTCTAAAATCGTTTACGGCGGCCTCCAGTTCTGCTGGACGCTTTTCCCACACCGCTACAATTTGAGCGACCATGTCCTGTGCTTTTTGCACTGCAGCGGGTGTTTGCAGTTGCTTGAGTGCGTTGTCCAAAAACTTTTGCGGATTCAAACTTTCAAACATCGACGAAACGATTTTTTTACTTTGTTCAAGCGCATCTTTTTGCCGCTCTTTTATAAGCAACGCTATTTTACTATCGCCGACATCTTTATCGTTTCCCTTTTTTACGGATGCCGGAAGCTCGCCCGATGTTTTTCGATCGGTTCCGAATGCCATGCCGGAAACTTCAAGGTTTTGGCACACAAAGCGCTTTTTTAAAAGCTGCGTTAAATTAAAATCAAGCTGAATTTTTTGTGCTTCAAAAACGTTTTTCATCGGTGCATTTTTATCGGCAGCAGCAAGACCGCGCACGGTAACCGACGCATCCAAGATACCGACGTGAACCGAAGCGATATCGACTTTGGCACCCGTGATTTTTTGTAGACCTGCCGTTAAAGCACGTTTTGCAAGCGGATCTTTAAACATAAGAACGGCAAGCACAACCCCGACAACAACAGCTGCAACGGCGGCAAGCGGCACGAGGTTTATGCGTCCTTTTTGCCGCTTTATCTGTTTGCTTAAAATCTTTAAGCGCTTAAAATCTTTTGCGTCGTATTCGGTACGGTGAATCCGCAATTTAGCCGGATCCTCTTCATCGGCAGAAAACTGTGCCGCAACAAATTCGCGGTCGGCCGGTATATAGAGTTTTTTAAGCAGTTTTTTTTCGAGCGACTTTTCCGTATATGTCTTTTTATACATCCACGGAAGTTTTTTGAAGGGTATCTTCTTTTGCTCTTCTTTCATATTTATACCTCAGTAAAAAAGCTGATAATTTTCGCGACAAAGGGCACGTGATAAAAGGCTTGCATAAACTTGCTCCGCGCAAGCGCCGGTGCGAGATGCGTGCGCCAAGATTTAATGAAAATTCTTACCACAATATATACCGGAATATACAGTATAAGGCTAAACACAAGAGAGCCGGCGACTATCGTGTTGTTGAATTTTGTAAAGGCGACAAAGGGAATGTCGAGCAAAGCGGCATAGACCGGCTTTAAAGGTGAGAAAGTCAATACACCGTAGCCTATCGAGTCGAACAGCGGATCAAAAAACCGAGCAAGCAAACTTGCAATGAGTACCGTAAGCAGAAAGGCGCCTTTGTTCATACGTACAAAAAGAAAAAACACAAACAGCAGGTACCACAGTGCGTTGTCTTTCGGCATAAAGCCGAGGAGCACCCCAATTGCAACGGCATGAGCGATTTCACCCGGATGCGAATTCGTATTGAGTGATTTAAGCAGTTTCGCAATGTACGAAATCATATTTTCTCCGTTTTACAGTAAACCTGTTCGGAAACTTCCGCGTCGGAACAGGTTACCTTAAAATACACCGGGAATGTCCTAAAAGTTGATTACTTTTTCGCCATCCCCAGCGAGTTTAGAATTAAGCCTTTGTACAATAATGGCTTAATTTTAAGCATCACGCCTAAAATTAAGCCGTTTTATATATAGCTCTTCGTATCTTTCCGATAAAAACCCTGATTGTTAAAGAATCCTTATTTCCGACTTGCAGATTGAGCATAAAATCGATACAACAGATTTTCCCTGCTCTCTGAAGCGGTACTGAACATATGGCGAAATTCCATCCAACTGTTCGCGCTCGATAATACCGTTTTTCATCAAATTTTTCAATGCTACAGCTCCGAATTGCACATCCATTCAGTCACTACGACATCAGCGATTCGTGCAGCATATCCGGTAAAAATATCGGAATGCGATGTTGTCAGAGCATCGGGAAATTAAACCATCAGAACGAATAAATCATTATAATAAAATAACTTATTTCATAATACCGTAAATAAGGTTTGCGAGAAATTTCTCAAATATTGACTTTATCGCTCATTTCTGCTTTACTAATCGAATGAAAAAAACAATAGTTGTTACTACCGTTATATTCGGCTTTTATATAACAGCATTTTGTCAATCCATTACGACTGCGAGCGTATTTTTTTCCGGAATGTCCGAACAATACGCGGCGCTTTCCGATTACACTGCCAATCTCACGGTTTCAACCGGCTCGGGTTCAAAAGTCCAAACAATGGAAGCAACCGTATACTTTAAGCGCCCTAATCGACTACGCATCGATTTTACCAAACCGAACGAGCAGGTCATTCTTTTCACCGGCGACACACTGACCATCTATGTTCCCTCCTATCGGATGGTGTTAAACCAAACAATCGAAAAAGATTCCTCCGCCGGTACCGCTAATCTTGCTACGCCTCAAGGCCTATCGTTGTTGAAACGCTCATACACCATTGCGTACGAAACGGGTGCCACCCCCCAACCGTTAGCGGAAGGTTCATCCGAACAGGTTGTAGTTCTTGCACTTAACAGACGCTCGGCTTCGGAAACTTTTAGAAATATCCGACTGCTCGTATCTCCTGAAACAAAGCTGATTAGACGGATCGAAGCATGGCCTATTTCCGGAAGTAAGATCACTTTTGACTTTTCGGCTTATCGATTAAATACGGGAATTCCTGATTCCCGCTTTTTATATGATATACCGCCTAATGCGGATATGCTGAACAATTTTTTATTTGAAGAATAACGGAACAATTACCCCACCAGAATATGAGAAGGTTTATTTTCAGCCGCTGAAATAGCACGGCTGAAAAACTAGGAAGGAATAGATGCAGGATATAGGCAATGTATTAGAAAAGGCGCGCAATGAAAAACAGATTGGGCTTGAACAGGCTTCACGGGAAACGAATATCGCCCGCCGATATTTAGAAGCGCTTGAGACCGGTATGTATGAGGTATTTCCCGGAGAGCCGTATGTTATCGGTTTTTTACGGAACTATGCGGAATACTTAGGCTTAAATCCTAATGAATGTGTTACGTTGTATAAACAGACAAAAATACAGGAAACAGCTGTACCTCCTGAAAAACTTATTCCTCAAAGACAATTTACCGTTCCCCGCGGTGTATTTATCGGAGCAGGGATATTAGTCTTTTTAATCGCGCTGTTTTTTATCGCCAAAATAGTGATTTCAAAAATCGGTACGGCAATAAAAGACAGACCGGTACAACCGACCGGACAAACTGAAATCATCGAAAAGAAAGAGAATGCATCCTATACCCTTTCACAAGAAGTATTTGAAAAGCGACTCTTTAAAGGTGATGTCGTTATGCTCCCGCTCGGCGGAAAAGAATATCAACTAAAAGTCGAAAAGACAGCGCCCGAGCTGTATCTCGCAACGGATATCGGAACACAAATTATTGCATTAGGCCAAAGCCTTGTTCTTGACCTTAACGGCGACGTTACTGCCGACGTGAAAATTTCCGTTGAGGATATCGATACGTCCGATGAATCGAAGGGTGCATTGGTAGAAATACTTACCACAGGTTTTTCGGAACCGGTTTCCCCGGAAGCACCTGCAATAAAAATTCCCGATCAGGTAGCTCAGCCCGAAACGGCAAAATACAAGGTACTGTTCGATGCCGGTTCTGCATATCCGGTAACCTTAAACGCAACTTTCCGAAGCTATTGCCTCTTCCGTTATGAACAGGACAGAGCAAACCGTGACGAGCGGTACTATCAAAAATCAGAACAGTTGACGGTTCAAGCAAATAACGGAATCCGCATCTGGGCATCAAATGGAAACGCCGTTAAAATGCAGATTATTGCGGGCGGGAAAACCATCGATATAGAAGTCAGCCGCCCGGGTGAAGTCATCGTTAAAGATTTAAAATGGATTAAGGATGATGAATCAGGGCGCTATGCATTTGTGGTAATGGACGTTGACTAAGCGTTTTTTTCTTGATCAGCATGGGTGTGCGAAAAATCAAGTAGACGGTGAGCTGCTTATCGGTATCTTGACCGATAATGGCTGGCAAAAGACTATCGAACCTGAAAAGGCCGATCTCATCATTGTCAATTCATGTGGCTTTATCGAACCTGCAAAGAAGGAATCAATTGAAGCGGTTATCACCGCCCGGATGGCCTACCCTCAAGCAAAAATTTTGCTGGCAGGGTGTTTAGCGGAACGGTACGGAGATATATTTAAGACCGAATTTGAAGAAGCCGATGCTTTGTTCGGTAACGGAGACCTATCACAGCTCCCCATACTTATCGACCAACTGTTTCCGGCACAGCCCAAGCTCCAATCTGAACAGTCCTTGCCGGCAGAAGGGCAGACAATGGTATCCGACAGTAAGAAAAAGACTATTGCAGACACTGCTCCTGCCGAGTATCTTTCCGCGGTACAAAACACTGAACATAGCCGCCCATTTCTTAAACCGGCGCAAAAAGGCGTATGCTGCGGACGGCGCCCCGAATTATTAAACTTTCCCCGTTCCGCCTTTATCAAGATTACCGAAGGCTGTGATAATTGCTGTTCATTTTGTGCGATACCGCTGATACGTGGCTCAGTGAGAAGCCGGCCGCTTGACAGTATTGTCAATGAAATACGGGGGTTTGTGCAGCAAGGATATAAAGAATTCAACCTCATCGGGCAAGACCTGGCAGTGTATGACGCCGCACCGCCCCTAGACAAGCTCAATACCCGACTTAACAATAACTTGCCCGCATTGCCGCCCAAAACGAAACAGGGGCATTCGGGATTAGCACAGCTTTTACGCGCGATTTCCGGTATTGACGGAACATTCAGCGTCCGGCTGCTCTACATCCACCCCGATCATTTTCCGCCGGATATCTTGCCGATTATGACTGCCGACACCCGCTTCCTCCCCTACTTTGATATCCCCTTTCAGTCCGGCTCCGATCCGATCATCCGTGCGATGAACCGTTGCGGTTCTGCCGAAACCTATCTCAAGCTGATAGAAACCATCCGCGCAGCTTTCCGCACAGCGGAAAGCCCCTACGGGGAGGCGGTTATCCGTACTACTTTTTTAACAGGCTTTCCGGGAGAAACTCAAACTGATTTTGAACGGACGGCAGCCTTTTTGCAGGCAGCCCAGAGCCTATGGTCGGGAGCATTCGCGTATTCGCAGGAAGAGGGAACCAAGGCTGCCGATATGAAAAAACAGGTGCCGGCAAAAATTGCCGAACAGCGCAAGACAGCCCTTAACGAACTGCAATCAAAGATTACCGAACAAAAACTCGCTGCTTTTTGCGGACTGGAAACGGATGTTCTTATCGAAGAGATTATCCCGCAAGAACAAAACAATGAAGAAGAAAACACACAATGCTGCATTGCGCTCGGTCGGGCATGGTTCCAAGCGCCGGAAGTAGACGGTGCTGTAGTTGTCAATTTTTCCCAAGCACAAAAGGACACCGAAGGGCAGCCGATAACCGCAGGCAGTCTGGTTCGAGTACGGATTACCGCCCTGCGCGGGATTGACCTCGAAGCGGACGCACTTTAGCTGCCATTGAGTGCATTCTTTTATAAGAAGCCCCCTATAATTCTACAGCCTACAAAATTCTTTCATAAAAGGTATTAACTTTTAAGAAAAAATTTATGTACGAAGCACTTTTTCTACATATTGCGGGTCAGCGGATACTACTTTTAGCAGTGATAATGCTGCACCGTCAGGCTTGCGTCGTCCTTGCTCCCAATTACGCAGCGTTCCAATACTGATATTAAGCATCGTTGCAAATTCTTCCTGTGTTTTATGTGTTTTATTACGTATTGCTGCAATATCTAAAGCATCAATAACAGAGACACGCGCAGGTTCCATTTCTCCTTTTTCAATTAAGGCAGCTTCTTTAATACTTTGTATAAGTTCACTAAACATTTCATCGCTCATTTTTTTATGTCCAATCATAATAACACCTCTTTAACGAATGCTGCTAACATATTCGTCTGTTTTTTCGTAAGATTATCCGATTCATTTTTTGCATAAGCGAATAACAAATATATTTGTGTATCCGTTTTTATAAAATAAATAATCCGGACACCCCCGCTTTTTCCGGTATTCTTTTTACCCCATCGTATTTTTCTTATTCCACCGCCACCTCTAATTAATTTCCCTTTTAATGGATTGCATACCAAATATTCTTTAAATTGTGTGTATGTCAGATCATCCAACAAACGGTCAATTTGCTTTTTAAATACCGGTGTTTCTATCAGTTCCATACTTTTATTATACGTCATTGACGCATGATAATCAAGTTTTTTATACAAAATGAATAACTGAAAAAGCATTGATTCAGTGTTGCAAATTATTCAATTGCTTATTCTTTAGAAGAAGGAGAATCGATTCAACTATTTTTAATACACGAGCTTTAATGAAAGAATAACACTGCAAGCATGACAAAGCGTAACAGCGCAAAATTATCAGTTTAATAAGTCTATATATAGCAAGGAATAAACTATCGGGATGGAGGGATTTGAACCCCCGATCTTCTGGTCCCAAACCAGACGCCTTAGCCCCTAGGCTACATCCCGTTATGCGAATTACCGGTAGCTGAAATACGGCATACACCAAGAAACCTCTAGAAACTTCAGTTTTTTAAGATGCCTGCCAGTTACTTAGTAAGAGTTGTAACTTTACTTAAAATAAAGTATCCTGTCAAGCGGAAGTCAGGGCAATCGTACCAGACATTCTTCTGAATATTCCCCGTAGAAACAAGGGGTTGTTCAACCAGAGTTGAACCTCTTCGCGGTTCAAATGGTCTCACAACCCCTTGTTTCTACGGAATTTGATTTACCCGTCTGGTACGATTGCCCTTCTCCTAAATAAACTGTACGAAATTTTAGATAAAATTTCGTACAAAAGGAAGGCAACCGCTTAAAATACATCTGGTGCGGTTGCCGCCATGGCGGAGGCTTTTATGAAAGGGTTTGAGATTACATTTCCGGACGGTTCAAAAAAACAGTTTGTCGAACCGATTTCTGCGCGTGCCGCATTGGCATATTGTAAAGAACCGGAGTCGGTTGCATTCGGTATGAAAGTAAATAACGAACTGGTTCCGTTAAACAAGATGATCGATGTGCGCGCTACGATAAAGCCTGTCTTAAAAGGAACCTACGAAGGTTCGAATATTTACCGGCGCACGCTGTGTTTCCTGTTAGCCGCCGCCGCGCGAAAAGTATATCCCGATTTACGGCTCTTGGTTGGGCACAGCTTCGGCTATTCCTACTATTATACGTTTGAAGGCGCTCATGCCTCCGATATCGATCTTAAAATCATCGAAGATAAAATGCACGAAATGGTCGATGCGGATTTGCCGATACAAACGCAATCCGTCGCGTATGCCGAAGCGCTGGAGCTTTTTGCAAACACCAATCAGCCCGATGCATACCGACTGCTTTCTTATAACAGTAAACCGAAAATCACGATCAATATACTGGACGATTATTACGACTTATACTTCCAGCCGCTGATGGATCGTGTCGGCTATTTAAAAGTGTTCGGTCTGATGAAATACGAGGACGGTTTTTTACTGCGCTTTCCTGCGACCGCCGACACTGACACGCTGCCCCAATTTAAAGATATTCCGCAGCTTTTTACCGTATACAAGGAGTATAAGACATGGGGTAAGATGATCGGCGTTTCTTCCGTCGGTCAATTAAATGAAATTATCGAAAACCGCAAAACCAAAGACTTCATTGAAATTACGGAAACCTTGCAGAATAATAAGCTGGCGCATATTGCCGAGCAGATTAGAAATAGAGGAAACGTCAAAGTGATTCTGATTGCGGGACCGTCCAGTTCAGGAAAAACGACCTCTGCAAAAAAGCTTTCGATGCAGCTGCGCGTCGTAGGATATGAACCGTATGTTATCAGCCTTGACGATTATTATGTCGGCAGAGATAAGACCCCGCGCGATAAGGACGGAAAACTCGACTTTGAATGTCTTGAATCTTTGGATGTTCCGCTTTTGAATGAGCTGTTGCTCAAACTGTTTGCGGGTGAAGAAGTTGAGCTGCCGTCTTATAATTTTAAAACAGGCGAACGGTTTTACACCGGAAAAAAACTCCGCCTGAACAGCCGCTCCATACTCATCTTGGAAGGAATACACGGATTAAACGACAACCTAACCCCGCAGATAGACGCTTCGCTTAAATTCAAGATATATCTTTCGGCATTAACACAGCTGACTTTAGATGATCACAACCGGATACCGACTTCGGATAACCGGCTTTTGCGGCGTATCGTGCGCGACGCTCAGTTTAGAGGAAGTTCCGCTTCGATTACCATCGGTATGTGGTCGGATGTGCGGGCGGGAGAGGCAAAACATATTTTCCCGTACCAAAATACCGCCGACGTTATCTTTAATACGGCGCTCGATTATGAACTTTCGGTCCTGAAAATTTATGCGGAACCGCTGCTCCGTGCGGTAAAACCAACCGATCCGGCATACAGCGAAGCATCTCGGCTGCTCATCTTTTTGAACAACTTCCTTTCGGTCTCTCCATCCTTTGTACACGGGCAGTCCATTTTACGGGAGTTTATCGGCGACAGCGATTTTTCGTACCACTAAAATGCTATGTTTTTTGAATTGTCGAAAAATGCGATGTTCTAAATCGTAGGTTTATTCGTGCGGAGGGTTTAATACCCCGACGCTTGCGTCGTAACAAAGGGTATTAAAGCCGACTGCAACCACCTTATAGAACACACAGTGCGAAACGTTGAGCACTGTGCCCCGACGCAAGCGTCGGGGTTCTTGATTTTCAGCCGCTGAAAAATAGCGCGGCTGAAAAACACATAGAGAGAGCGGTAAATCAATCATTGCTGATGCGAGGAAGTTTGTATACGACCGTTACATTTTATATATCATTTTTAACTTTAAGCTTATGGCATCTTTTTTGTTGAGCGCTCGGCTACGACCAATACCGCATCATAAAAGCCCTGATAGCTTTCAGGATGATCCTGCAGATCGGTACGCTTATCAAGCTTAGCGGTATCCAGCAGTTCCGTATATCCACCGGCTTCATATTCTAGTGTATAGGTAATTGCTTGTTGTACCGGCAGTTTTCCTATCTCTTCCTCGGAGAAATACACATTAAGTCCGAACCAATCACTTTTTGCTTCTACCTCTTCTCTTTTTAAGCTGCCGCCCTCCCATGTAAGAGTAAGCTTGTAAGGCATTTTTATAACAGCACTCCACTTATTATTACGGAAAGTTGCCGGAAACATTGCAACAAAACACAATCCCTTATGCTTAACATTTTTAGGCAATGTAAAAGTTCCTTGCACCTTGTCGGCATTTTTAAAGTTAAAATCTTTTTCAGCATACACCCATGAAAACTCATTTTTAAAACGGGCATTTTTTACCGTGTATGGAAAGCGGCAAGTACTAAAAGTCAGCACACACAGTGCCGTAAGCACTACACAGCTTTTGCGGTGCAACAATTTTACTATTTTTTCCATCCGGGTAACCTCCACATGCTCTTTAAAGGCTCTATAGAGAGAGCCTGAATGTCTAATCTAAGGAGTTCCTTAGTATTGCTCTACTATACCATCATCCGTTTTATAACACAAGAGAGTGTGCTACTCATAACCTCAGCCAAGAACTGTATCATCTTGCATATTTCTTCTGATTGCGCTATAGTCTGAATTACAGTGTAATATTACGTTGTAATATTATAGCTAAAAAGATAGCTATCGGTATAATATCCTGTACCGGTTCAATAGATTCTGTTGGAGGGTGATTGTATACCAGGGAATTTTCAGCAAACACACGAAAATCTGCTGCAATGTGCAAAAGAGCAGTTTTTGGCGTTCGGCTTTGAACGGGCAAGCATTCGGGAAATTTGCAAGGAAGCTCATGTAACCAACGGTGCATTCTATAATCATTTTACGGATAAGGAAGCGCTCTTCGGCGCCATAGTAGAACCGGTGTTTCAAACTATTTCTCAAATGTATAACGATGCCGCAGCGGAGCAGTTCGCATTAGTAAAAAACGATGATCTTTTACAGTTGTGGAAACATGAAGAAGAAACCTTGTGCAGCATGATCGAGTATATCTATGCACATTTTGAAATATTTCAGCTTTTGCTGATGTGTTCAGCCGGTACAAAATACGCAGATTTTCAGGATATGGTGGTACGTGCCGAAATGCGGGAAACTAAAAAGTTCCTTGCCGAATTAAAGCGGCGGGGTATTTCTTTTCGGGATTTGGAAGATGATGAATGGCATATCCTTGTGCATGCGCATTACGCTTCCCTTGCCGAACTTGTGTTGCACAATTATCCAAAAGAAACCGCATTAAAATATGCCCATACGCTCGCCGCTTTTTTTGAGGCGGGATGGAAAGCGGTTTTAGGGCTTCCGTAATGGGGAAATAAAACCACGGCAGCAATCCTGATCTATCAGGAGATAGCAGGCATCTTTTAAAAGCTCGGGTTAGATTTTTTATGGAGTGTAAAATAAAAGCCGTACAAATGGCACGGCTTTTATTTACTCAAGTTTGCTCAAGCGCAAACTTGTATATCATCTGCACGTTCTCACTTTGTTGCGAACGTGCGTAAAAAGTCAATCGAAAGTTGATACTTTCTTCTTGACTTTTTATGGGAGAGGAGAATATATGGATATTTTAAAAAAGCATATCGGCGCAATCATCTTTTCGGTGGTTGTCGCAATTATCGGTGTTGCGTGCAGCATTGTGCCCTACTTTGCAGTTGCGTCTATTGTAACACAGCTGATAAACGGCGCAACGGACTACCGCATTTTCTTACCGTATGCAGGGCTTATTTTTGCAGGCTTTGCCGGAGCGATTATCGGACATTCGATATCTACCATTGGTTCGCATAATCTGGCATTCAGCATTATTGAAGATACTCGGAAGCGGGTGGTTGAAAAATTAAGCCGCCTTTCGATGGGTACGATAGAAGAAAAAAGCAGCGGCAAGTGGTCGCAGTTTGTGGTAGAAACAGTAGATAAAATGGAAAAGCCGATTGCGCACGTTATTCCCGAAGTGCTTGCCAACGTTATCATTCCGATCGTTATTGTCGTTATCATTTTTATACTGAACTGGAAGATTGGACTTGCAAATCTCGTAACACTGCCGCTCGGCATGCTCTTTTCGATGCTGATGATGAAAGACTATGAAGCAAAATCGAAACGATACATCGAAGCATCAAAAAAAATGAATGCCGCCGCGGTCGAATATATTCAAGGGATAAAAGTGATCAAGGCATTTAACAAGTCGGCATCGTCGTATGATAAATTCCAAAAAGCGGTGGAGGATAACCGGGACTCAATGCTCGACTGGTATTTGAGCGTGTGTTTTGCGATGACCGCGGCGATGGAAGTGCTGCCGTCCACGCTCCTTGTCGTACTGCCGGTCGGCTTGTATCTGTTTATGACAGGCAGCATTACCACGCCGGTGATGATCATGTGCGTGCTGCTTTCTTATGCTTCATATAAACCGCTCCTCAAAGCAATGACGTACATGGATACGATGGCGAATGTGCGTGTTGTGTTCGGTGAGATTCAATCGGTACTCGATTTACCGGAGCTGGTACGGCAAGACACTGCTCCAGCACCGCACGGCTTTGATGTGCGTTTTGAAAATGTCGTGTTCGGCTACGGCGGAGCGCTGTGCGAAACAGCCGGTGCCGCTGCCAAGGATAGTGCGCCAGGCAGCACGGTAAACAGTGCAGCTGCCAAAGACAGCACAAAGGTATTTGACGGATTGAACTTTATCGCCAAAGAAGGCGAGCTGACCGCGATTGTCGGTTCTTCCGGCAGCGGTAAGTCTACCATCGCAAAACTGTTGGCAGGATTTTGGAATATCGACAGCGGACACATCACCATCGGCGGCGCTGATATCGGGAGCATGAGCTTAGAGCGGAATATGCAGCTGGTTACCTACGTGTCGCAGGAAAACTTTTTGTTCAATAAGACCATTCGGGAAAATCTCAAGATGGCAAAAGAGGATGCAACCGATGCGGAAATCGAAGCCGCCTGTACAAAAGCCAGTATTCACGACTTTATCAAAAGCCTGCCCGACGGATATGATACCAATGCGGGAAACGCAGGCAGCAAGTTTTCAGGCGGCGAGCGGCAGCGGCTCACCATTGCCCGTGCCTTACTGAAAGACAGCCCCATAGTGGTGCTCGACGAGGCAACCGCCTACTCCGACCCTGAAAACGAAGCTATTATCCAGCAGTCTATCGATAACCTCGTAAAAAATAAGACCGTTATTATGATTGCGCACCGGCTTTCCACGATTGTCAATGCCGATAAAATCATCGTACTGGATAAAGGGAAAATCGCCGCTGAGGGAACGCACACCGAGCTGTTGCAACGTTCAACGCTCTATCAAAAAATGTGGCAGTCCCATATCAGCAGCAGGGATAATTGATAATGGGTAATGCGATAATTGGGAATTTAATGTATAATTTGTAATGGACAGTTAAGGTGGATACTTCTCAATTACAAATTACACATTATCCATTACAAATTAATTGAAGGAGGTTAGGATGTCTGATATTGCTTTTAATTCGATGCTTACAGAGCTTGATAATTTGTCATACGAACAATGTGTGACACTTCTTGCACGGTTATCTAAAGTTTTTATGAACAAAAAATATATACCGGAAGAACTTTCTCCTATTGACCGTTTTTTCGGCACTATCGATGAAAGTGAGAGTAATAAAATGCTGACAGCAGTACAGGACTGCGCAGGGTAAAAAATAAACCGCCAAGACGCTAAGATCGCAAAGGGAAAATTCAAGAGAAATCTAAGTCGGTGACCTTTTAACTCTTTGCGTCCTCTGCGCCTTTGCAGTGAATTAAAAATGAAATCGTGAAGTACGTCAAGAACACAAAGAATCATTGAAGGATACCTAATTAGTTCTCCTTATCCTAACTCTTTGCGTCCTCTGCGCCTTTGCGGTGAAAAATAATTTGGAGGAATACATGATACGAACTATACAACTAACAGACGCAAAGACTATTCGGGATATCAGCGAGTTTTCGCTTTGGTATAAAACAACAGAAGCAGTAACCGAACGGCAGATTGCAAAACTCATCTCCGATAACCGGCATTTTATACGGGTGTACGAAGATGATGAAACGCATACTGTGGTAGGCTTTATTCATGCCGAATCGTATGAGCTTTTGTACAAAGAGCCCGGCTTTAACATCTTGGGATTGGCTCTTTTATCTGAATATCAGCATAAGGGTATCGGCAAACAATTAGTGCAGGCCTTGGAAGCTGAAGCTGCTGCACGGCACTACCGCTTTATCCGTCTCAACTCCGGTGAGCACCGCACGGAAGCCCATGTGTTTTACGAACACTGCGGTTATTCATGTACCAAGCTGCAAAAACGCTTTATAAAGGAATGGTAAATGATCAGTAAGAATATAGTGGTTTTGGCAGGTTCTAATGGGTGATACAATTATATCAGAAAATAATCTATTTGAATGGGATAGCCAAAAGAACAGTGATAACATAAAAAAACACGGATTTGGTTTTGATGAGATAACAGACGTTTTTTTAGATCCCTATCTGATCACACTTTATGATGAAAAGCATTCATCTGAGGAAGATCGCTTTTACAGTGTCGGTAGCTTACATGGTTTGCTGATTACTGTAGTATATCATACTGAACGAGATGGAAGAACTCGTATCATATCTGCACGGCAAGCAGAAAAAAAATTGCAGGAGGTGTATTATGACTTCATCAAAAAAATTAACGGCTGAAAGAATAGAAGCGATTAAAAGACAGCCTATCGTGTATGATGACGATATTCCTGAATTTACAGATGAACAGTTGCGACAATTCAAACCGGCTCATCCGGAGCATTACGTTCCATCGGCTGTAGAAAAGAAACAAATACAAATCGGAATCGATAGTGATATTCTCGCGGTGCTTGAAAGTTTTGGAGCAGGCTATCAAAATCAGATAAATGCGATTCTCCGAAAAGCGGTATTCGGATAAGAAGCCCCTACCGTTCTCGGTGTACGGATTATGTGTTTTAAAGTTTTAAACGTTTTATAAAGGAATGGTAAAACTATGTTTGATTTATTGAAGAAGATTTACGCGATTGCGGGGAAGCAATCAAAGCGTATAACAACGATGTTTATTTGCGATATGCTTAAAAGCATATTCGAAGGCTTTACGCTCGGTGGGCTTGGGTATTTTTTGCTAACGCTCAGCCGTGCGGTGTTTCAATCACAGCCGGTTACACGGAGTAATATTATCACGGTGTTCTGCATTATGCTTGTCAGCCTTACGGGAAAAATTATTTTCGGCTATATTTCCGACCGCAATAAAAATATCGCCTCGTATACGATGGGAGCGGAGAACAGGCTTTTCATCGGAGATAAACTGAAAAACGTACACATGGGATATTTTTCCGAAAGTAAACTCGGCGATATTTCGGGAGCGTTGACAACGGTGATTACCGATGTTGAAACCATCAATATGATGATTCTCGAAATGATGTTTGCAGGCGGTATTCAAACGGTTATTATGGCGCTGTTTGTTTTCCCGTATGATATGACGACCGGCTGTATCATCTTTATCACCCTTGTCGTGGCGATTGTATTCAACAATCTATTCCAAAAGAGGACCGATGCGGTAACGACAAAACTGACGGAGCTGAAGCTGCAACTGCATACCGATGTTTTGGAGTATGTGCAGGGGATCGGTGTGGTAAAGGCATTCGGTAGGACAAGCGAAGCGATAAAAAACGTAACGGAGAGTATTAAAAAAAGTAAAACCGGTTTTTTTGCGGTAGAAAAAACACTGATGCCTTCATTGCTTGTTTTTTCGCTCCTGCTAAAACTGGGGACAACCGCAATTATTGTGAGCGCTTTATATCGGTATTCAGATGGGGCAATCGATGTGGAAAAAACGCTGATGCTGATTGTTGCGAGCTTTGTGGTATTCGGCGGGTTTGAAATAGCCGGTACGATGCAGCGGATGCGCGGTGTTGCGGTACAGAATTTGGATACGCTTTTTACGGTTAAAAATATTCAAGCCTTACCGGAAGGTTCGCTCCTGCCGCAGGGAAATGACGATATCACCGTCAAAAATGTTACCTTTGGCTACGGCGGAAAGGAGCAGTCAGAAGAAAAACTTTTCCGCAATGTGGATATGAGTATTCCGAAAAATAGTACAACTGCGCTGGTCGGTTATTCCGGTTCGGGAAAGACCAGTTTGTGCCAGCTGATTGCTCGCTTTTGGGATGTCGATTCAGGAGAAATAAAACTCGGCGATACCAATATAAAAGGCTTTGTGTACGATGCGTTTTTATCGAACTTTACATTTGTATTCCAAGATGTGTACTTGTTTGAAGACACAATAAAGAACAACATTAAATTCGGAAAACCGGATGCAAGTGACGCAGAAGTTATTGCAGCGGCAAAAGCAGCGCAATGTCACGACTTTATTATGGAACTGCCGAACGCTTACGATACCGTGCTGCAGGAAGGCGGCAGCAATCTTTCAGGCGGGGAGCGCCAGCGTATTTCTATCGCACGCGCAATGCTCAAGCCGAGTTCCATTGTCATCCTCGACGAAGCGACTTCCAGTGTCGATCCCGAAAACGAAGAAAAGCTGATGAGCGCCCTCGATGAATTGCTGAAAAACAAAACAGCAATCATCATCGCACACCGGCTTTCAACTATCAAAAATGCCGATCAAATATTCGTCATGGATAAGGGCAGTATCGTCCAGCACGGCACCCATTCCGAACTGGTGCAGCAAGACGGTATCTATGCACGCTTTGTCGGTATGCGAGAAACCGCGGCCGCGTGGAGGGTGTAAAATAATCGGTAATGTGTAATTTGTAATGGCCGACTTAATTACACATTATCCATTACAAATTGATTCAACCTCTGCTTGGGTAAGGCCGGTCATCTTTGCTATAAATGGAATTTCACAATTTGCTTGTTTCATCAATCGTGCTGTTTCAAGCTTTGCTTGGAGGGAACCTTCTAACCGCCCCATATCAAAACTTTCTTCCCGTTGTACTGCTATGTCGGTATCATAATCATACTCACCTATTAACATATTCAGAACCTCCTTCGATTTCCGTTGTAAATATTCCCGTAAAATATCATTTTGTATGCATTCTTTGATTGCTTTTTCAAACCCGTGTTCCTTATCAACAGCAATATTGCGGCGTACGGCATCAACAAACAAGCTGTATTGTTTCAGCGGCTTGCAGAGCTTAAGTATTTCATTTGTTTTATCATAATTGATATTAACCACTTTTACGGATAATTCAAGGGCATATTCATCATGTGTTTGAGTGAATGAATCAGATAGTTTTAAGAGCGAATCACCGCGATATGGTTCTTTTCCGTTATAAAAGACATAAAACTCCGGTGTTGGAATAGCTAACTGTTTACGGCTATACTTTTCTTTCGATTTATAGAACTGCTCATACAAACGAGCGATGTATTCAAGACATCTGATTGGCATATTAGGATTGATGGTCGATTGGTGTTCTGCAAGCACGATAATCTTATTATCCACAAGATACGATACATCGTTAGCAAAACTCATATAGAGCACTTGTTTAAGCCGTATGTTCTTTAGAATAGCGGTAGATTGGTAATCAGTACCGTGCAGCGCGTTATAGAGCGCTAAAAAGTTAGCTTTTGCAGTCCTGTCTTCGCTGAAAAAGTCGACAAAGACAGAATCTTTGTATCGACGGTTGTGTTTTTTCATAGTATGTTCCTCCATAGGCATATATAACTACCTATAGAGCACGGATGAAGAAATGGCTAACAAAATGGGGATAATTCATCATTTTTTTGATAAAAACCGAAACTGAGGGAAAAACAATTCAGAATTATGAATATCCGCTAAAGCGGAGGGTATTAAGCTCTCCGCACGAACAAAGTCATACCCGATAGAGTAACCATGGTTCTTTTTAAGCAACCGAGGTTCTTTTTTATTAAAATTGCTTATTTGATGAAAGATTTTTGCTATTATACTCTAATTTATTTTTAGAGGAGTCGTTCTATGCGGAAATTTTATATTATTTTAACGGGCATACTGTTTACTCTTTTGTTTGCAACCTGTACGCAGTTTACCGCAGATATAGACGACTATTTGAGTCGTTGGTCTTCCGAGGCCTTTATACAAAGCTCGTCCATAGACAAGAAAACATATAATGACGCAAACGGTATGGCAAGTGTCGCTTCTGCGGATAAGGTTACCATTACGCTGAAAGTACAGAACCCCAAGTCCTTTCGGTTTGTTATGCCGTCCGCGTCCGAAACAAGAAAGATTGTCGAGTTCGCTCATTTTGCCGGGACAAAACCCGCAGCCGGTACCGATTATGAACTGATACAGCCTTCGGCGGATACTTTGAAGCTTGTATATAAAGACTCTTTTTTGAAAAAAGCCGAATGGGGCGAAAAAGATATCTCGTCTACCATCACCCTGTATGCCAATGACGGACGGCCGCCGTTTAAACAAACCTTTACCATTCCTCTTAAAGCGAATACCCCACCTCCGAAGCCGGGCTATGCCGTTGCAAAAACGACGGGGACGACCGCTTATTACGTGCTGTGCATCACGGTACCGGATATGGATAAGACAGCAGGGGGGGGGCTTTTGCATAAAGACCTTGCCTGTATTGAGGTTAACGGAACACCCTATACGTTTTCGGTTAATGAAGCGCAAACCGCGTTTACCAAGCCGGAAGATCCGGTCTTTATTACACATTCCGATGTAGAAAAGCTGAGCAACCAGCCTAACGATGCTATTCCCACCGATAGCAGCTGGGTGCTGTACTATCAAACCGATGTTAAGGTTGAACTCGGCGCCGCAAAAAAAGACTATACGATTAAACTTATAGACAAAAAAGGCTTAGCTTCTGACATAGTGAACGCAAGTACAAAGCCGAATAAACCGGAAACGGAAATTGTCCGCATCACGAAGGGAGAAAAGATTCCTGGAAGCGGAAGCGGAAGCAGCGACACTGATCCGATCATTATCGGTACCGATGGTGATAAAGCAGAAATACGTATAGCTTCCGCAACGGCAAATACGACGGTACACTGTACGCGTACTGATACCGGCACATCTATTCCATACGA
The DNA here is from genome assembly GCF_024181185.1 of Treponema sp. OMZ 906. NCBI lineage: Bacteria > Pseudomonadati > Spirochaetota > Spirochaetia > Treponematales > Treponemataceae > Treponema > Treponema sp. OMZ 906. The sequence continues at coordinate 1,799,638 of NZ_CP051196.1, forward strand.
CGGCAATCCCGTTACCGTACCGCTTCCGTTAAACGGCGGCAATGAAAAGCAGTACAAGCTGGAGTATTACACGGACGGCACAGGCTTTGCTGCAACGCCGGTAAAAACGATTTATTATAAGGTTGTGAAGGCCCACACGGTAACCTACCGCGTAGAAATCGTAGACGAAGTAGCGGGAGGAACAATTGAAACCGGATCAAGTGGGCAAAAGACGAGCGGTACCGTTTCGGTTGCGCACGGGAATTCGGTAACCTTTACCGGGCAACCCACTACAGGAGACTGGAAAGTTGCAGGCTGGACGGTTTCTCCGGGTTCTTTTGCATCGCCCCCCGGTACCAGCACTACAGCAACCCTTTCCAACGTAACCGCTGCTACAACCGTAACGGTGAAGTTTTACCAGTCGACCCTACAGAATTCGGCAACGTGGAAAGACCTTGCGCGTGCGGTTAAAAACGCACCCGATAACGCTGTCATCTTCATAGACGGGGAAATAAAGGCGACGAGCGGTACCGGTAACAACGGCGAAATCGTTATCAACAAAAACCTGACGATTAAAAGGGCGACCGGCGCATCATCCGCCGTGATCGACGCAAACAAAGACACCGGCAGCAAACCGAAGCACCGCATCTTCAAAGTGAAAAGCGGCAATACGCTCACGCTGGAAAACCTGACGCTCAAAGGCGGTATTGCGGAAATGTCCGACATGGACGGCGGCGGCGGCGTATACGTCGAGACAAGCGGGAAGCTCATTATGACCGGCTCAAGCATTACCGACTGCGAAGCAATAGGCGATACCGGCGCCAACAAATACGGAGAGGGCGGCGGCGTGTACAACAAAGGCACCGTTAAAATGACCGGCGGCGAAATAAGAAACAATAAAGCGCGCAATGGCGGCGGTATTGACAATAATGGCACGCTGATTCTCACCAACGCGACTCTTACGGGGAATACGGCAACATTTATAGGCGGCGCACTATGCATGTCCGACGGTTCATCGAATGAGATGACCGGCGGCAAAATAATAAGCAATACATGCAGCGGCAGCGGCGACGGCGGCGGAGTCTATATACATGCAGGTACCTTTACGCTCAAAAGCGGCGCTTCTATTGAAAGCAACACAGCCGACTATGGCGGCGGAGCTTACGTCGGCCAAAATGGAACGCTCATTATAAACGGCGGCTCCATAAAATTGAACAAAGCGCAAAGCAGAGGCGGCGGCGTGTATGTAAGCGGAAACAGCGCGAAGAGAGGCACGCTCCGCATGATTCAAGGCGATATCTCAGACAACGGCGCGGGATGGAACGGCACCTCGTACACCGGAACGGGAGGCGGCGTGTACAACAACGGCGTCTTTGAAATGACCGGCGGCGAAATAAAAGACAACAAGGCACAGACGGGCGGCGGTGTGTATTTCTCAGAGGGCACCTTTAAGATGAGCGGCTCCGCAGTCGTTACGCCCGCTACCGGATCAGAGGCGAATGATAAGGGGAAAAACGACGTGTATTTGGAGAGCGGAAAGACGATAACCGTTGACGGAACGCTTACCGGTACGGCTCCCGTTGCACGCATCACGCCGGAATTGTACACGGAACAGGTAGTGCTTAAAGCCGCTTCCGGTTCCGGCGTAACGCTCGCAGATGAAGTAGGTAAGTTTACGGTAACATCGGATGTCAAAGACGACGGTATTGCACAAGCATGGATAATTGATACTACCGGAAAATTAGAAAAGTCCAATATGGAAGTACGGTATGATAAGCTGGCTAGCTATCTTTCACCATCACCTCATGCGGTCGAGGAGGGGGGCGTATACCGCTTTAAAATAACCGGCACTATACCGTCGAACCACTTACAGAGTGCAGGCTACAATCAGATGGGAAGACTTGCACAAACGATACATAATAGTAATAAAAAGGTTGCTCTTATACTGCCCGACAGTATTCCGGATCTTACCAGTATGAACGAGGGCTTTTATGGATGTGAATACCTCGTTTCTCTAGAGAACATTCCTTCAGGCGTTACGGATATGGAGGGCTGTTTTAAAGGCTGCACAAAGTTAACCCACGCTCCCGCTATTCCTTCAGGCGTTACGACGATGAGGGAGTGTTTTAAAGGCTGCACAGATTTAAGGCGAGCTTCTAATATTCCTTCAACCGTTGGGAATATGAATAAATGTTTTGAAGACTGCAAAAATTTAACCGTTGCCCCCCAAATTGAGTCAGGCGTTACAAATATGGAGAGATCTTTTGCCGGTTGTAAAGCTTTAACCCAAGGTCCCGATATTCCTTCATCGGTTAGTATGATGTATCAGTGTTTTGATGGCTGCAAAAGTTTAAAAGGAGTAAAACTTATGTGTAATTACGACGATTCAGTTAGTCTGTTTCAAGATGTTTTTAAGAACTGCACCGCCTTGGAAGACGGCGGAATAAAGGTGCCTTCAGGCTCGCTTACTGACTATCAAAATCATGCAGGTAAGATGGGAACGACGGCGGGTAAGTTTTCAGGGTCTTAAGGGGGAAATTTAACTGTGGAGTGATACAATAAAATTAAGTCATTGCTGGACAAAGACTTAATTTTAAACTCGTCGGGGATGTCGAGAAAGTAACCAACTTTTGAGACATCCCCATCGATTACTTAACACTTTTCCGTCATCCGTGGCGGATTCCTACGGCAAGGGGAGATGGATAATTTTTAATTAAGATTTCAAGGGAACTATGGGGAACCTCTAAAAACCTCAGTTTTTAGAGGTTTTCCTTAGACTTAATTTGCGACGTTTAAACTTAAGTCATTATTGTATAAAGGCTTAAGTTTAAACTCGTCGGTCATCTCTAAAAGCTAACCGAGTTTTTAGAGATGACCTATGGTATAATAAAAGACGAGGAGGCTTACTATGCCTACAATGACTATGACACATAAAGCATATCGGGAATTGGAGCAGGCTGCGCAAATGAGCGGAGCAACCAAAGATACGGTTTTGGAAAATGCCCTAAGCCGCTACCTTGCCGAATTGCAAGAAGATGCTGAAGATGCTGCACTCGCCGAAAAGGCGTGGTTTGACTTTGAAAAAAGCGGGGAACCTGCAATCCCTGCTGAAGTTCTGTACAAAGAGCTTGGACTATAATTAAAATGAAAATTGAATACGCTCCGAAAGCAGGTAAACAGTTTTCAAGTCTTGATAAGCCAATACAAAACCGCATTAAAAGGTATATGAGCGAAATTGCCGCGCTCGGTAATCCGCGCTCCCGCGGAAAAGCGCTTAGTTCAAACCTTGCTGGTCTATGGCGCTACCGCGTGGGCGATTACCGCATTTTGTGCCGTATCCATGATGATAAATTGGTTATCACCGTCATCGAAATCGATCACCGGTCAACAGTGTATCGATGACCGGTCTCAGTAAAGAAGAAGTGGAAGCGATTAATTAATTGGTAATGGATAATGGGTAATTTAAGAAAATTACACATTACAAATTACCAATTAAAAATTACTTATCGGGAGCATTGATGTATGAAGAAAAATTATGTAAAAACAGTACTCTGTGTGCCGGTGTTTTTGTGGATTATGGGAGCTTCCGTTCTTTTTGCTCAAGAGGTAAAAGCGGTTAAATTAAAAAAATCGCCAAGGCCGCAAAGTTCGCAAAGAGGAAAGTAAAGAATACTTCAAACAAAGCTCCCCTTAAATTCCTTTGCGCTCTTAGTGTCCTTTGCGGTTAAATTAAAAAAAATGTTCCTTTAAAACTACTGAAGATATGGTATAATTAAAGCAAGAGAGGGCATAAGTTATGAGTACTTCAAACAGAAAATATAAAGACTCGGTGTTCGTCGACCTTTTCAGTGAAGACGAAAAAGCAAAAGAGAATTTTTTATCGCTATATAATGCTCTGCATGGAACGGACTTGAAAGATACAGAGCAGCTAAAAACGGTCAGGCTCGATCAGATCCTCTATATGGCATTCTATAATGATGTGTCTTATCTTGTCGATAACAAAATAATAGTCCTTGCAGAACACCAATCGACGATAAATCCCAATATGCCTCTCCGCTGTCTTGAGTATGTAAGCCGCTTGTATGAAACCCTCTTTGAATCAAAAGAAAAATACAGCCGTAAGCTTTTAAAAATTCCGGTTCCTGAGTTTTATGTTTTTTATAACGGTGAGGAACCATATCCTTCCGATAAAACTCTGAAACTATCGGAGGCCTTTATAGAAAGAGGAACGGAAACTAATCTTGAGTTGACCGTTAAAGTAATAAACATAAACCGGCAAAACCGTCATCCCGTATTGGAAAATTGCCGGACAATGCAGGAATACAGTATATTTGTGGAAACGGTGCGCAAGTGGAAAGAGATAGATAGTCAAAACGGTTTTGAAAAAGCCGTTGAAGAATGTATAGAAAATAATATTTTGCGTGAATATCTAAAACGCAAGACGAAGGAGGTATTGAATATGTTACTGGCAGAATATGATTATGAAACAGATATTGCAGTACAGCGAGCCGAAGAACATGAAATCGCCTTTGCCGAAGGAATTGAACAGGGGATTGAGCAAGGAATTGAGCAAGGCATACAACAGGGCTTTTCCGACGGTTCATACAAAAAAGCTCTTGAAACGGCAAAATTGATGAAACATGCGAATTGTGAACTTGATTTTATTATGCAGATGACCGGCCTCAGTAAAGAAGAAGTAGAAGCGATTAATTAATTGGTAATGGATAATGGGTAATTTAAGAAAATTACACATTACAAATTACCAATTAAAAATTACTTATCGGGAGCATTGATGTATGAAGAAAAATTGTGTAAAGGCAGCGCTCTGTGCGCTGGTATTTTTGGGCGCTTCCCTTCTTTTTGCCCAAGAGGTTGAGGATGAACCTAAGAGAGAAAAAGACGGCCTTCATTGGTCTTTGGGTCTTTCGGCGGAAGGGAATATGAACATGCCGAAAGGCTATGCCTTGGGCGCAGGGTTGTACGGGCTGTTTGTATTGCCTGATTGGGTTAAAACAGGCAGGTTTTCAGCCGGTGTAAAGCTCTTGTATTCGACGGGATTTAAAAGATACAGTCTTCTTGATACGGCTGTTTTGTTCCGCTGGAATTTTTATGATTTTGCAAAGTTTAAAACCTGCGATTCAGGCTTTTTTGTTCAGGTGGAAGGAGGCGTTTCCTTAGGCTGGAACGGAAAGAGCGCAAAACCCTTTGTATTCGGTTTGGGAGAAGGAACATTCGGCTATCGCTTTGCAGTAAAAAACTTTTTTATCGAGCCGTATATAAGAGGCGGTTATCCGGTAATCTGGGCTGCCGGAATCAGCGGAGGATTTAGAATATGAAAAAAATTTTTGTTTTATTTTTGGCGGTACTTTTGGTATCGGTTTCCGCTTGTAAAAACCCGTTTTTAAAGAAGATGCTGGTTGAAGAGGAAAAGGGTGAAAGTTCTGCGGTTCCCAAACACACGGTAACTTTCAGCGTAGAAGGCGGGCACGGCACGCTTAAAGTAAAGGCGGACGGTATAGAGAAAACGGCGAAGAGTCCCATAACCGTTGAACAAGGCAAAACCGTAACCTTTACGGCCGAACCTGCCGCGCCTTATGTGGTAAAAGAGTGGAAAGTAGATGGTACCGTTGTTACAGGCAACACGTCCAACACCTATACCCACACCGTAACGGCAGCAGTCGACGTAAAGGTGAGCTTTGATGCCCCCTTTGTCGAAGGCGGCGCATCGCTCATCTTAAGCCCCGATAAGCTCACCATCAGAGTTAAAGCAGTAACCTCGGACGGTTCCGCCGTAGCTGTAGAAGGCTGCACCGAAACAAGCCTTGCAAGCGGCAGCACATACACGAGGCTGCACGCAACAGGCACTGTCGTTATCCTCAAAGGCAAGATCATCAAGCTGGGCTGCGACAATAATCAGCTCACCGCACTTAATGTACAGGGCTTAACCGCTTTGCAATATCTGAACTGCGGCTACAATCGGCTTACCGCTCTTAATGCGCAGGGCTTAACCGCTTTGCAAGAGCTGTCCTGCTACAGCAATCAGCTTACCGCACTTAATGTGCAGGGCTTAACCGCTTTGCAAAGGCTGCACTGCTATAACAATCAGCTTACCGCACTTAATATGCAGGGCTTAACCGCTTTGCAATGGCTGCACTGCTATAACAATCAGCTTACCGCACTTAATATGCAGGGCTTAACCGCTTTGCAATGGCTGTCCTGCTACAGCAATCAGCTTACCGCACTTAATGTGCAGGGCTTAACCGCTTTGCAAAGGCTGCACTGCTACAACAATCAACTCACCGCACTTAATGCGCAGGGTTGTACCGCTTTGAGATGGCTGGTCTGCACTGACAATCAGCTTACCACACTTAATGTGCAGGGCTGTACCGCTTTGCAAGAGCTGAGGTGCTATAACAATCAGCTTACCGCACTTAATGTGCAGGGCTGTACCGCTTTGCAAGAGCTGAACTGCGGCTACAATCAACTCACTACACTTAATATGCAGGGCTTAACCGCTTTGGAAAGGCTGAACTGCTATAACAATCAGCTTACAGCACTTAATGTGCAGGGCTTAACCGCTTTGCAAGGGCTGAACTGCTGTGGTAATCAGCTGACCGCTCTTAATGTGCAGGGCTTAACCGCTTTGCAAGGGCTGTGGTGCTACAACAATAAGCTCACCGCACAAGCCTTTACCAAACTCTTTGACGATTTACCGGCGCGGCAGGATAGTGATAAGGGGGAGTGTATTCTTTACACCGAAGAATCCGGCCTTAGCGAAGGCAATCACACAGACTTTAGCACACCTGAGGCACTGAAAACCGCCTTTAATAATGCTAAAAATAACAAGAAGTGGAAGATGTATAAGTGGAATGGAAGCTGGCTCGGGGTTGAGATTTAATGGAATTGGTAATGGGTAATTGTCGAATTGTCAATTACAAATTACACATTACCAATTACAAATTGATTACACATTACACATTATGAAGCGTCTCCCTTTCTTCCCTAAAAAACATCGCAAAGGCGCAAAGAATTTTATACAGAAAGAATAGAACAATCCATTTTTAAATCCTATAATCTATGCTATAATGCAGTCAGTAAGAGGTATCCGCTATGACTACGGCAAATAGAAAATATAAGGACTCGGTATTTGTTGACCTATTCAGTGAAGATGAAAAGGCAAAAGAAAACTTCTTATCGCTGTATAATGCTTTACACGGAACAAACCTTCAGCTTTCATGCCCGGTAGAAAACATAAAGCTTGATAATGTCATGTACATGAATATTGTCAACGATGTTTCCTGCCTTGTAGATAATAAGATTATCGTTCTTGCTGAACACCAATCTACCATAAACGAGAACATGCCATTACGCTTTTTGCAATATATAGCAAGATTGTATGAAAAGCTGCAAAAACCAACCGATCGATATTTACGAACGTTATCAAAAATCCCGACACCTGAGTTCTACGTCTTTTACAATGGGCGGGAAGATTACCCTGAAATGATAACACTAAAACTATCAGATGCCTTTATTACCAAACCTGAGCAGATGCCGTTAGACCTTGAGGTAAAGGTATATAACATAAACAAAAGCAAGGGAGCAGAAGTATTGAGCCGTTGCAAAACCTTAGATGAATACAGTTTGTTTATTGAAGAGGTGCGCATCCAAACGCAACTCGACCCTGAAAACGGCTTTACCAATGCGGTAAAAATATGTATAGAAAAAGGAATCTTAAAAGAATACTTACAGCGAAAGTCACGGGAGGTGATCAATATGTTAATAGCTGAATATGATTATGACACGGATATCGCAGTACAGAGAGAAGAAGCAGGCAAAATAGCCTTTGCCAAAGGGATATCTCAAGGACTATCTCAAGGACTATCTCAAGGTTCTCGCCAAAAAGCGCTTGAAACAGCACGGTTGATGAAACAAGCGAATTGTGAAATCCCATTTATCGAAAAGATGACCGGTCTGAGCAAAGCGGAAGTAGAAGCGATTAATTAATTGGTAATGGATAATTGGTAATTTAAGAAAATTACACATTACAAATTACCAATTAAAAATTACTTATCGGGAGCATTGATGTATGAAGAAAAATTGTGTAAAAACAGCGCTCTGTGCGCTGGCATTTTTGGGAGCTTCCGTTCTTTTTGCTCAAGAGGTTGAGGATGAACCTAAGAGAGAAAAAGACGGCCTTCATTGGTCTTTGGGTCTTTCGGCGGAAGGGAATATGAACATGCCGAAAGGCTATGCCTTGGGCGCAGGGTTGTACGGGCTGTTTGTATTGCCTGATTGGGTTAAAACAGGCAGGTTTTCAGCCGGTGTAAAGCTCTTGTATTCGACGGGATTTAAAAGATACAGTCTTCTTGCTACGGCTGTTTTGTTCCGCTGGAATTTTTATGATTTTGCAAAGTTTAAAACCTGCGATTCAGGCTTTTTTGTTCAGGTGGAAGGAGGCGTTTCCTTAGGCTGGAACGGAAAGAGCGCAAAACCCTTTGTATTCGGCTTGGGAGAAGGAACATTCGGTTACCGCTTTGCAGTAAAAAACTTTTTTATCGAACTGTATATAAGAGGCGGCTATCCGGTAATCTGGGCTGCCGGAGTAAGCGGAGGATTTAGAATATGAAAAAGATTGTTTTAGTTTTGGCGGTACTTTTAGTATCGGTTTCCGCTTGTAAAAACCCGTTTTTAAAGAAGATGCTGGTTGAGGAGGGAAAGGGTGAAAGTTCTGCGGTTCCCAAACACACGGTAACTTTCAGCGTAGAAGGCACCGGCGGAACGCTTAAAGCAAAGGCGGACGGTGTAGAGGAAACGGCGAAGAGTCCCATAACCGTCGAACAAGGCAAAACCGTAACCTTTACGGCCGAACCTGCCGCACCTTATGTGGTAAAAGAGTGGAAAGTAGATGGTACCGTTGTTACAGGCAACACGTCAAACAGCTACACCCACAGCGTAACGGCAGCAGTCGACGTAAAGGTGAGCTTTGACGCCCCCTTTGTCGAAGGTGGCGCATCGCTCATCTTAAGCCCCAATAAGCTCGTCATCAGCGTTAAGGCAGTAACCTCGGACGGTTCCGCCGTAGCTGTAGAAGGCTGCACCGAAACAAGCCTTGCAAGCGGCAGCACATACACATGGCTGCACGCAACAGGCACTGTCGTTATCCTTAAAGGCAAAATCATAGAGCTATCCTGTGGCGATGATAAGAATGGTATCCATAATAAACTTACTGCCCTTAATGTACAAGGCTTAAGTGCCTTGCAAGTGCTGTCCTGCGGCAGCAACCGGCTTACCGCCCTTAATGTACAAGGCTTAACGGCTTTGCAAGTGCTGGCCTGCAGCTACAATCAGCTCACCGCACTTAATGTGCAGGGCTTAAGCGCTTTGGAAAGGCTGGAATGCTACGAAAATCAACTTACCGCCCTTGATGTACAAGGATTAAACAATTTGCAAGTGCTGGCCTGCGGCAGCAATAAGCTTACCACTCTTAATGTACAAGACTTAAGTGCTTTGCAAGGGCTGTACTGCCACAGGAATCAACTAACCGCCCTTGATGTACAAGGCTTAAGCAATTTGCAAAGGCTGGCCTGCAGCAGCAATAAGCTTACCGCTCTTGACATACAAGACTTAAGTACTTTGCGAGATCTACACTGCAACCAGAATCAGCTTACCGCTCTTAACATACAAGGCTTAAGTGCTTTGGAAAGGCTCGAATGCTGGGACAATCAGCTTACCGCCCTTGATGTACAGGGCTGCACCGCATTGCAATGGCTGTGGTGCTGGGAGAATCAGCTTACTAGCCTTAATGCACAAGCTTTAAGTGCTTTGGAAAGGCTGCGGTGCTGGGACAATCAGCTTACCGCCCTTAATATACAAGGGTGTACCGCTTTGAAAGAGCTGGACTGCTATAACAATCGGCTTACCGCCCTTAACGCACAAGGCTGCACCGCTTTGGAAAGTCTGAACTGCAGCGGTGAGCAACTTACCGCCCTCAACGTACAGGGCTGTACCGCTTTGCAAATGCTGTGGTGCTACAACAATAAGCTCACCGCTCTTAACGTGCAGAGCTTAACCGCTTTGCGAAGGCTAAACTGCAGCAACAATCAACTCACTACACTTAACGTGCAGGGCTGTACCGCTTTGGAAACGCTGAACTGCTACAACAATAAGCTCACCGCACAAGCCTTTACCAAACTCTTTGACGATTTACCGACGCGGACTGCAGGCGACGGTGCAAGGTGTATTCTTTACACTGAAAAACCGGGCGTTACCGAGGGCAACTGTACGGACTTTACCACGCCTGCGGAACTGCAAGCCGCCTTTCAAAACGCAAAAGACGTAAAGCACTGGAAGATGCATAAACTGAATACGAGCGGGGATGAGGAGGAGATTTAGGAAAATTGGCCTGACAACGGAACAGGATGTTCCGTTGTCAACTTGGGGGGCTGTCGAAAAGACTAGCAAACTTTTGAGACAGCCCCTAGTTTATCGCTTCCACCTCTGCTTGGGTAAGGCCGGTCATAAGGCAAATTTCTGTCGGCGGATAATTCCGTTGAAGCATGAGCCGAGCCGTTTCGAGGGCTTTTTGATGGGAGCCTTCTGAACGTCCACGTGCTTCGCCTTCGGCAAGGCCGAGAGATTTACCACGGGCTTCACCTTCGGCAAGACCGAGTGATTTGCCGCGTTCGATCCCTGCCTTGAACTGCACTTCAGAAATAGTTGCTATGTCGCTTTTTAGCTTCATTCTCGATTCATAGAGCTTGCGTTCTTCAGGATTCAAACTGAGTATATCGATTTTCTCATTCAACATCTGCAATACCGGTGAAGTTGTTGCTAACATAGTTCTTACCTCCTTGTCATCCGTTTCTATAAACCGTAACCAGTTTAGCAGCTTTTCTTGCTTTTTGGTAGTGATACTTTGCCGTATTTCAGTTCCTTTTACTGCCGACAAGTTGAGGAAATGTATCTCCAGTAAGTCGGTGAGCGACTGATGATTGTTTTGTTCCTGTATGCTATAGACAGAATGAACTGCTCTATTGAGCTTAAATCCTTGTGAGATCAGATTAATAGCGATGCATCTTGTAAGACTGGTATACGGTTCTCCTTCTTTAAAGCCTTCAATGTACATTTTAGACCAATAGAAAAAGTTAGGGGGTATTTTCTTTTTTTCCGATAAAAAGAAAATACCCCCTATAACCCCCAAAAGAAAAACTACGGCTTAGGGTTCTACCCTAAGAACCCGCCTTTGTTCCAAAGCTTATTCTAAAATAAAAGCTGAGCAGGTATGCTTTTTACGCAACTCCGTTTCAGAAGCGGCACGGATGCCGCTGGTTTCAAGCAGCAGCGACGTTTTGCCGAATGGCAAAACTCGTGTTTACCGATAGACATGGACGTCTATCGGTAAACGAAATTTCAATGTCTATGGTCGTGCTGTCTTTTAATCGAAGCTTAACATCGAGAATACCGGTCTTATCGGTTATCTCATCTTTGGTAAGTTCCTTGTCCAGCAGTTCAAGGTCTGCAATCATACCACTGGGCATATCCAGTACGCATTCAAGAAAGTCCTGCAAGCAGGCTTTATTTTCTTCCGAACCGAGCAAGAGCTTGAATAAATAATCGTTTTTAAGTGTTAATCTATAGGTGTCTTCCATTTTTGCCTCCATACCTTTTATATAAAGCACGGATGAAGAAATGGCTAACAAAATGGGGATAATTCAGCGTTTTTTGATAAAAACTGAAACTGAGGGAAAAACAATTCAGAATTATGAATTATGAATCACACATTACCGATTATATATCGGGAGCAAAGCTAAGGGGGGGGGGGGGGTAATTCATAATTATGAATTATGAATTGCACATTACCCATTACAAATTGATTCGACCTCGTCTGTGGTTAGACCGGTCATCTTTGCTATAAATGGAATTTCACAATTCGCTTGTTTCATTAATCGTGCTGTTTCAAGCGCTTTTTGATGTGAACCTTCTGAACGACCTTTAACTTCACCTTCTGCAAAGCCGACTTCAAGACCTGACTTGAATTGAACCTCTGAGATAGTTGCTATGTCGCTTTTCAGCTTCATCCGCGATTCATAAAGCTTCCGTTCTTCGGGGGTCAAACTGAGAACGTCTACTTTCTCGTTCAGCATTTGCAATACGGGTGATGTGGCTGCTAACATTGCTCGCTCCTCCTTATCGTCAGTCGCTATAAACCGTAACCAGTTTATCAGTTTTTGCCGTTTTTCGATAGGGTCTTTCTGTATCTCGAACTTTCGTGCTGCCGATAGGCTGAGAAAATGTATCTCCATCAAATCGGTGAGCGGCTTATATGTTTTTTGTTCCAATAAACTGTAGGCAGAATGCATCTCACTACTTTGGTTAAATCCTTGTGAAATGAGGTTAATAGTAATGCTCTTATCCAAACTGGTATACGGTTCACCCTCTTTAAAACCCTCGATATACATTTTAGACCAGTAGAAAAAGTTAGGGGGTATTTTCTTTTTTTCCGATAAAAAGAAAATACCCCCTATACCCCCCAAAAGAAAAACTACGGCTTAGGGTTCTACCCTAAGAACCCGCCTTTGTTCCAAAGCTTATTCTAAAATAAAAGCTGAGCAGGTATGCTTTTTACGCAATTCCGTTTCAGAAGCGGCACGGATGCCGCTGGTTTCAAGCAGCAGCGACGTTTTGCCGAATGGCAAAACTCGTGTTTACCGATAGACATGGACGTCTATCGGTAAACGAAATTTCAATGTCTATGGTCGTGCTGTCTTTTAATCGAAGCTTAACATCGAGAATACCGGTCTTATCGGTTATCTCATCTTTGGTAAGTTCCTTGTCCAGCAGTTCAAGGTCTGCAATCATACCACTGGGCATATCCAGTACGCATTCAAGAAAGTCCTGCAAGCAGGCTTTATTTTCTTCCGAACCGAGCAAGAGCTTGAATAAATAATCGTTTTTAAGTGTTAATCTATAGGTGTCTTCCATTTTTGCCTCCATACCCTTTATATAAAGCACGGATACAAAAATGGCTAACAAAATGGGGATAATTCAGCGTTTTTTGATAAAAACTGAAACTGAGGGAAAAACAATTCAGAATTATGAATTACCCATTACAAATTGCTTCGACCTCTGCTTGGGTAAGACCGGTTGCTTGCGCTATCTTTTCTCGCGAGAGACCGAATTGTAGGAGATTTTTTGCCGTTTCGAGCGCTTTTTGACGGGAACCGCGGGCTTCGCCTTCATCAAAGGCATCCATCAATACTGCCGGTAATATGTGGTATTCTTTCCGCAGCTGTTCGTTGCGTTTTACTGTTTGTATCATTTGCTCTATCCTCCCTGTATATGCTGTCGTTACTTTGCCGGTTTTTACATACTGTAAAAAGCCTTGTAATTCCTTATTATCTGCGGTTCTAAACGAGTTCGCATTTAGTATAATCTTTTTGGTTCCATCTTGTAAGGGGAGCCTTTTATCCTCGATACAGATATTTTCAAACGTGTAGACTGCTCTGTTACTGCCGATAGGGTCAAATAGACAAATAAAGATGATATAACTTTCGTTGAGCGCTTTATAGGAATGGCCTTTATCTAAAAAGGCGACATCCAGCACAGCCTGATAATACCGCATCCGTTTCGGTATGTTGTATTCATTCCCAACTTGCATTTCAATGTCGTAGGATGTACCCGATCCGTCTTTTACTAATACGTCAAGCCGGACGGTTTTGGCTCCGGAATTAGCGGTAACGGTATTTTGGGACGATAGATACGTGATTTTCTCGATTTTAGCATTAAAAAGCATCTCAAGAAATTCTTTACAGATAGGTTCATACTCCATAACCTTACAGAACATGAAATCATCTGCAATGGTGAGGTCTTCAAAAGGTTTTTGTGTCATTCACACCTCCTATAGTCCTTATACGACTTTTAGATGTTTTTGGCTTGAAAAATGCGGCAAATTCATCATTTTTAATTAAAAATTACTAAATGGAAATACGGACTCCGATGATGCAGTTGCAGTGGAACCAGCCTCTGTTTTCAACAACAATACCAATCCGCATCAGGAGCAAAACTAAGGGGGGTGTTCAATGGGTAATGGGTAATTATGAATTACAAATCACACATTATCAATTACCAATTGATAATGTGATTGTTGATAAATCAAAGGCGTTTGCGTTGGAGGTAATCGCCTTGTACAAAAAGCTTCGCGATACAAACCGTGAGTTTGTTATGTCAAAACAGCTTTTAAAAAACGGAACGAGCATCGGGGCAAACATTAAAAAAGCTCAGCAAGGACAAAGCAAGGCAGACTTTTATGCAAAGCTCTATATCTCGCTCAAAGAGGCAAGCGAAACGGAATATTGGATAGAACAATCCATTTTTAAATCCTATAATCTATGCTATAATGCAGTCAGTAAGAGGTATCCGCTATGACTACGGCAAATAGAAAATATAAAGATTCGGTATTTGTTGACCTATTCAGTGAAGATGAAAAGGCAAAAGAGAACTTTTTATCACTGTATAATGCCCTGCATGGTACAAACCTTCAACTTTCCTGTCCTGTAGAAAACATACGGCTTGATAATGTCATGTACATGAATATTATAAACGATGTTTCTTGCCTTGTAGACAATAAGATTATCGTTCTTGCTGAACACCCTCGTTCAAGAATGTACATCCGTGTACATTCTTGAGCTGCAAGTTTGCAGGGCAAACTTGTTCCTGCGTGGAACCAGCGGCATCCATGCCGCTTCTGATACGGAAAAAACTCTACCAATAAAGGGCAAAAACTGATAACCAGACGACAATTTATACGCGCCAGCACTTTTGAAAATAGATGATGCAGATACAAGGAGTTAGGCGAAAATAAAGCGGAGGCGTATCTTTAATACGTTGAGCATTTATTTTCGGCGTACGACGCAGTAGATGCGCCATATATTTTCAAAAGAGAGGAGGTAATAAATATTGCTAATAGCTGAATATGATTATGACACGGATATCGCAGTACAGAGAGAAGAAAGTCTAAGAATTGGGATACAGCAAGGCTTTGCCGACGGTTAGTACAAAAAAGCGCTTGAAACAGCACGGTTGATGAAACAAGCGAATTGTGAAATCCCATTTATCGAAAAGATGACCGGTCTGAGCAAAGCGGAAGTAGAAGCGATTAAATAATTGGGAATTACAAATTGCACATTACCCATTACAAATTAATTCAACCGCATCAAAAGCATAAGCCCATTGGAGCGCGGATATCCATTTTACTTTCCGCACAGTTTTTTTCCGGAAGAAGGCATTATCGTTAATTATGTTGTTTACACAAATCTTTTTACAGGGGCATATTTGGTGTTTAGGATGTTTCCCATAGCTTGAGGATTTTCCCGCAGAATGGTAATATTATCTTCGTACATAAATTTATGATAAAGAAAAGATTAATTACGTTTTTGGCGCACTCGAAGCGCTACATCTATTTAAATGTTTTATGGCAATGGATTGCCCTCGTTTCGCAGATTGCAGCGGTGTTTTTTATTGGGCGTCTTTTGGAATCCTTGTTCAAGGGGACGATTACCTCAAAAGGAATGATTACGGCAGGTGTTGTTTTCATAGCGGCACTTGCAGTGCGGGCTGTTGCAACAAAGTATGCAACCCGCTATGCCTTTCTTGCCGGACGGGATGTTAAAACAACCTTGCGGGATGCACTCTACGCGAAACTGCTGAAACTCGGCGCAGCCTATCGGGATAGCATCGCTACTTCGGAAGTAGTGCAGCTTGCCTCAGATGGGATTGAACAACTTGAAATATACTTCGGCAGATACCTGCCTCAGTTTTTCTATAGCCTCCTTGCGCCGCTCACCCTGTTTGCGGTACTGGCGCCGGTCAGTTTTAAGGCGGCACTCATCCTCCTCGGCTGCGTTCCCCTCATACCGATTTCCATTGTTGCCGTACAAAAAATCGCCAAGCGGCTGCTCAGTAAGTATTGGGGCGTTTACGCAGGGCTCGGCGACAGGTTTTTGGAAAACCTTCAAGGACTGACAACGCTGAAAATATATCAGGCTGATGAGGCAAAAGCCGAAGAGATGGACAGAGAAGCGGAACGTTTTCGGCGCATCACGATGAAGGTGCTCAGTATGCAGCTCAATTCCATTACTGTTATGGATGTGATTGCCTACGGAGGAGCTGCTGCCGGTATCATCACCGCAGCATATCAATTTGCCGCAGGAAGCATTTCGATTGCGGCGACATTCAGCATCATTCTCTTGTCGGCGGAGTTTTTTATTCCCCTCAGACTGCTCGGCTCTTTTTTCCATATCGCGATGAACGGAATGGCCGCTTCGGATAAACTTTTCTATATTCTCGACTTACCCGAACCTGCGGAAGCGAACGGCTCCATCGAAAGCGCCGCCGGTATCAGCGTTCAAGACCTCTCGTTCTCTTATACCGAGCAACGGGCAATCCTTGCAGACATCAATCTCACCATTCCGCACGGTTCCTTTATTGCCCTTGCAGGGGAATCCGGGTGCGGTAAGAGCACGATGGCAGCGCTCCTTTCAGGAAAACACAAAAACTATACAGGACGCATTCTATTCGGCGCAGACGAACTGAAAACCATCGATGAGCATCATATCATGCGGCATATCACTGTTGTAAAACACAATGCGTATCTTTTTAAAGGAACCGTTAGAGATAACTTACGGCTCGCAAAGCCGGATGCCTCGGCGGAAGAGATGACCGCAGCGCTTAAAAAAGTAAACCTTTCAGAGTTCTTAGATACGCAAAAGGGCTTGGACACCGAACTGCAGGAAGGCGGTGTGAATTTTTCCGGCGGACAGCGGCAGCGGCTTGCATTGGCACGCGCCCTCCTCTTCGACAGCCCCGTCTATATTTTTGACGAAGCAACTTCCAATATCGACATCGAAAGCGAAGAGCAGATATTGCAGGTTATTCATGAGCTGAAACAAACCAAGACGGTGCTGCTTATTTCGCACCGGTTGGCAAACAGCGTAGACACCGATTGTATCTACTTCATGGAACATGGACGAATTACCGAAAAAGGTACTCATAACGAATTGATGGCGTTAGACGGCCGCTATTGCGCTTTGTACAAGAGCCAGTCGGAGTTGGAACGGTACGGCAACACTGCCGATAGTCAAGCAGTACAGGAGGAGCGATAAATGAATACATCAAAACGCAGAAGCGCCCTGACCATAATGGGTTCACTGATTACCCTTGTCCGCCCCCTCCTTCCCGTTATGGTGATTGCAATTACCGCAGGAGTACTCGGATTTTTATGCGCAATCTTTATCACCATCCTCGGCGGCGAAGCTGTTATCGCTGCGATTTATGACAAAGTACCGATCGCGATCGGAAAGACATTCTTCGGGCTCAGCCTTAAACAGATTGCTATAGCGATCATCATTCTCGGCGTTCTTCGCGGTGCGCTCCACTATGGAGAGCAATACTGCAATCACTATATCGCGTTTAAGCTTTTAGCAATTATCCGGCATAAGGTATTCACTGTCTTACGGAAGCTCGCTCCGGCAAAACTGGAAGGCAAAGATAAAGGGAATTTGATCTCACTGATAACCATCGACATCGAGCTTTTGGAAGTGTTTTATGCCCATACTATCTCCCCCATCGTTATCGCGGTGCTAACCTCCCTTTGTATGCTGATCTTTCTCGGCAGCCGCAGTCTTATTGCGGTACCGGTCGCGCTCGCAGGGTATATTACGGTAGGCGTGATTATTCCCCTGCGCAACGGCAAGCGGACAAGCGAACAGGGACTTGCCTTTAGAACGGAGTTCGGAAACTTGAACAGCTTCGTCCTTGAAGCCCTGCGCGGCTTGGAAGAAATTATCCAATACGGGGCGGGGGAACGTATTCGAACCGAGCTGCGGCAGCGCTCGGATAATCTCGGGAAAGGCGGGGAATATCTAAGCACACAGGAAGCACGGCAGCGTATTGAAACGAACACAGCCATTTTGTTCTTTACTTTTGCTCAACTTTTTCTTTCTATTGTACTCTTCCGGCAGGGAAGCATCGACTTTGCCGCTGCCGTAGGAATAACACTCGGCATGAGCGCCTCTTTCGGCCCCGTACTCGCCCTTGCGCAGCTTTCCAATAATTTACATCAAACGCTCGCAAGCGGCGACCGTATCTTGAGCCTATTGGAAGAACAGCCGCTCGTAGAAGAAATCCCCCCCGACGGCAAACAGCGCTCATTTGAAGGAGCAGCAGCCGATCATATTGATTTCAGCTACGGCAACGAACAGATATTGCACGATTACAGCGCTGTCATTCAAAAAGATACGATTACCGGCATACACGGCGCAAGCGGTTCGGGCAAGTCTACCCTACTTAAACTGCTGATGCGGTTTTGGGAAGTGCAAAAAGGCGCGATACGCATCTCCGGCGAGGACATAAAAACGATTCCGACCGAAGCGTTGCGGACGATGGAATCCTGCGTTACGCAGGAAAGCCAGCTCTTCAAAGGCACGATTGCCGACAATATCAAAATCGGTAAGTTGGATGCGTCGGAAGAAGAAGTTATCGCGGCGGCACAAAAAGCATCGATTCACGACTTTATTACCACCCTTCCCGATGGGTATAATACACCGGTCGGGGAACTCGGCGACACGCTTTCAGGCGGAGAAAAACAGCGTATCGGACTTGCCCGTGCATTTTTGCACGACGCTCCCCTACTCCTTCTCGACGAACCTACCAGCAATCTGGATGCCCTTAACGAGCGTATCATCCTCAAATCGCTCAAGGAATCCGGCGCCGGAAAGACGGTTGTGCTCGTTTCGCACCGTAAGTCAACGCTGAATATCGCCGACGCGGTCATTAACATCGAGACAACCGCATCAGACGTTTTTTAACCATTAGAATATCGCATTTCAAGGCAACCTGTTCTGAAACGGACGTTTCCGAACAGGTATTCCTATCCTATTTTTGCGTAAGGCTGAAAACGCCGTCCCAGTTGTCCGCAGGAGGCTTTTGGATAAAGGCCTCGCACTTACGCAGATAGGCATCGGAGGGACCATCATCAGGCCGCTCTTCGCGGAGCGCTTTAAAGAGCTTAAAGGCCTCCTTCCAATCCCGCCGGTCAAACACGCAATGAGCTTCCTCAAAACGGCGTAAAAAGTCGAGCGTTGCCGAATCGACTGCATCCTTTAATTCGACCAACTCCCATAACTGTACCGGCGTATTGATACCGACAACGCGCACGCGGTCGAAGCGGCGGGTAATAAATTCGTCGCCGATTTCATTTTTCGTCATATCGGAAATCAAAAGCCATGAACCGTACTGTTTGTTTACCCCTTCCAAACGGGCGGCGAGGTTGACCGCGTTACCCATAATCGTATAGTCCATCTTCCGTTCGGTGCCCATGTTCCCGACAACCATATCGCCGGTGTTAATCCCGATGCGGGTTAAAAGCGGATTGGGGCTCATTCCCTCACGCATAAAAAGCTCGTTCAGCTCAACCTCTTTCCGCCTCATCAGCACTGCAGCACGGCACGCGAGGCGGGCATGTTCTTTATAATCCACCGGAGCGCCGAAAAACGATATAATGGCGTCCCCTTCGTATTTATCGATAGTGCCGCGCTGTTCCAAGATAATATCGCTCATACCGGAAAGATAGATATTCAGCAATTTGACCAAATGTTCCGCATCGAGCGCTTCGCTTATTGTGGAAAAGCCCTTGACATCGGTAAACATTGCGGTAATCCATTTTTTCTGCCCGCCGAGTTTCAGCATAGAAGGATCTTCTATCATCTCATTGATAACATCGCCGGAAAGATACGTGCCGAATGCTTTGCGGAGAAAACTTTTTTCGCGCTCGCTGATAATGAACGATACCATCGAATAAGTTAAGAACGATACGAAGAGCGCCAATACCGGCGAAATGATAAAGATATAAATGCCGGTTACATTGAATATGAGTTGATTTACAATCAGCACAATGACAGACAGTACAACTCCCGCAATAATCTGAACAAGGGTGCTGAATCGGCGGATAACCACAATAATACCGAAAGAAAACACAATCGCGAGCAGAGCCGACACCCAAACCGGCGCTTGCTGTAAGAAATCACGCTGCAAAATAGTATTGGCGACCGCGGCATGCGTACCGACATTCACATATTCGCTGTGAAAGGGGTTAACACCGATATCGGTTGTACCGGTACTCGACCACCCGATAATACAAAAAGCATCTTTAAGTTTACCGGCAAGCGCCGTTTCAAGCTCCGTATGCCGGTTATACGATGTGACGGCATTTGCATAGAGCGTTCCAAAATCGGCCTTTACCTGATCGTAGAGTTTCGCATCTTCAGGATTCCCAGCTTGTTTTGCCTCGTCGAACAAGTGCGCTACCGACGTACCGTAGTCTGTTTCAAAAAAGCTTTTTACCGTATCCCAATAGGTCTGCACAGCAGTAAGCCAAGCTTTCTTATCCTGCACAGCCCCCGATTCCAGGGCAGTACGACGCAGTTCTTCGCTTTCATCCCATAGCTGCATACATGTATCGATCGGCGCGTAGCCGGGGCCGAGGTTCCATCCTTGATTCGCCCGTAACAGGCGTAAACTGCTTGCCGTTTTTTCTCCGCTTTCGGCATAATCGATCAGCAGATAGAAAGGAATATGAGTAAAGCTGTTTTGATAGTTTTTTTTCGGCCAGCGAATCAACATCATACCGCTTGAATCAAGCGGTATTGAAACATTTACCGTCATACACGGCGCCGATCAACGTAACGAGGTTTTTATCGATGACAACTTCGGGAGCCCCCAGTTTCTTCAACAACGGAGAAAAGGCAAGCTGCATAAACACCGTGTCGCCGATATTATCCGTCAACCGGATACGCCGCCTCACGCCATCACTGTCGATATACACATTAGTAAACCCCGCTCCCGCAGCCATACGGCTGATTTCCGGTATCGGTACTAAAGCGCTATGCCGCCCATCCGATAAAGGGGCGTTCACTTTCAGTTTAGGATAGACAAACCGCTCTTTCGCAATCGCATATAAATCTTCCGTACCCTCGCTCGGAGGATCGTCCTGCATATTAACCGTAATAAACGACGAACCGAACAGCCGCATTGCCTGTCCTAAATAGCTATCGTTCTCTATCGCCACCTGCTTTGTATGCCGGTAGAGAGTATCCCGCGATTGATCGATTAAATCCACCAATTCGCTCCCGTATATTCCCGCCTCCGGCAGTGTAATTTGGTTATTGGCAAGCGCTGCAAAAATATCCTGTACATTTGCGCCGATTTCTTCAAAAGAAGCGGCAAACTCGGACTTTAACGCACCGTTTAAATAGGTAAAATCCACACTCATCGGGCTTTTATCGATATATTCAATATCGAAGACTGCAAACTCCGCACCGAGCTGTGTCAACGCTTCCAAGCCTTTTGCAATCGTATTACGGGGCCACGGATAAAGACCGACTTTTTCGATGGATACATCATCGATATCCAGCAGCACGATAGAAGAATCCTCTTTAACATCAGACTTTAGTCCTAAAAAGAAATCATACAGCCGATTTTCAACACCTATCCAAAACGGAAATAGGTAGACTCCCGCACTCAGTAACCCGATAATGCACGGTATAACAATTGAAGGCCACGATGTTTTTTTCTTCACTCTTTACTCCCCATTAAATCTATAGTAAGATATGTACGAGAGTTATACAATGGGAAGATGCTAAAAACTTCATTTTTTATTAAAAGGGGGGACAGAATGAAACGTACTGTATGTATTACCGTTGCGGTTTTGATTACCATAGCGGCATCATTCGGCCAAGCGGCTGAAAAGATCGATACAATTTTAGAGACTGAAAAAACAACCTTCGGACAAGCCGCCTATCTGATACAGACAGCCTTGAATGACGGATCCGACAAGCTTGATTTTGAAACGGCATTTGACCGCTTCAAAAGCGGAAATAAAAATTTAATACGGGATTCGGTTACGGCAGGCGATGTAATACCGGTCAAGACCTACGCTTTTTTATTAATGAAGTCCTTCAATATAAAAGGAGGTTTAATGTACCGCATCTATCCCTGCCCACGATATGCATATCGTGATCTGAAGTACCTCGCGGTTATCCAAGATAATAACGATCCCGATGCACCGATGACGGGATCTACCATGCTCCAAATACTCGGACGCATCGATACGGTACAAGGCGGTGAACAATGAAACGTATACTATCCTTTCTTATCATAGCGGGTGGTATGACAATGTATGCTGCCGCATTGGATTTCGGTGTCAACCTGTCCAATAGTACCGAGTTAAACGGTACAAATAAGACTTTTAACATATCGCAGGCAAATGCAGTGGAAGCATTTGTTGAATTTCCCGTAAAGGATTTTTCATCGATATATATTTCCGGCGAAGCCCGATTTTCAGGGGCTTTCCCTATTAATCCTAAGGGAGCAGCTCAATTGCTCCCGATCCACCAAGCATTTAGACTGAAAAGAACGGATTGGTCGGGCAGTAAGATCTTTAATGAGATCGGCTTGCAATGGTCAGTCGGACGTACTTCATTCAACGACTATTCAAATAAAATTTTGAGCGGTTTATTTGATGGTGGCAAAATCAACCTTATAATCAAGAAGGCCAACATTGCTTTTGCACTTGGCTATACGGGACTTACCTATAAAACCGATGCACAAATCAAAATAGATTTGGATGATATCGAACGTTTGAACAATAAAAAAAAGGTACTTGCCCCTCAACGGTTGTTCTTCCTTCTTTCGGCCTCTTTCCAAGAGGTTATTCCTTCACATACAATAGGATTCGATGCCCTTGCTCAATTTGATTTACTTAAACTAACCGGAAGGACACACACGCAATACTTTATACCGTATATCCATGGACGGATAGGCAGGAATATTAACTGGCAATACTGGATAGCCCTCCAATTAGGAGAAGCTCCAAAATTTACCTACTCACTCGCATCGGGACTTGCGGTACAATATTTTAACCCCAATTGGCGTTATTTTACGGTAACCGGTAAGCTCAACTGGGCAGCAGGAAACTACGATGGTACAGGACCGATGCGTTCATTTGTACCTATTACAGACACAAAACAAACAGTTGTTGCCAATGGGTCGATCAGCTCGTTTAGCAATACGCTTACCGGAGGACTCACGGTAAACGCTCGCCCGATACAAGGTCTTTTAACGGAATTATCATACATACTGCTGACCTCTCCGAATACCATACGCTCGCCTGCCTACATGGGATCCGAATTATCGGCGAAAGTAGCGTATCAATTCCATAATGATTTTGATGCATCATTCACCGGAGGCATCTTTATACCAAATCGGAAAGTTATCACAGCGTATAATCTGCGCTGGCTGACTGAACTGACATTTACCGTAAAACTATAGGGAACCGCTATAAATTGAAGTTTTTAGCGCTCCCCTATAGTGCTTCATTTTAGGAGGTGTACTATGAAAAGATATCTAGGAATTTTACTACTCTGCATGGCAGGAATTTTCTCAGCTGCAGCAGCTAACCTGACAGCAACAGTCACTGAAATTGCCGGAAAAGTTGAATGCAAACATCCCGGCAAAGATTGGAAAGCCGCAAAAGTAGGTGATGTTTTACCTGCCGGTTCTCTTATCTCTACCGGCTTTAAGAGTACCGCTATTCTTAAAACGGAATCGGCAGTACTGACGGTAAAACCTGTTACCCGCTTATCACTTGAAGAGCTGATAAAATCAGAAGGAACAACAAAAACGCAGATGTTTTTGATGGCCGGGCGGGTTAAGGCGGAAGTTACACCGAAAGAAGGCGAAAAAGCGGAATTTAAGGTTAAGAGTCCGACGGCAACCGCTTCCGTGCGCGGTACCGGATTTGAATTCGACGGATATAACTTATTCGTAGACCATGGAGCCGTTCAGTTTGAATCGGGTATCGGTATCGGAATACCGAAAATGGTTGCCTCCGGCGAATTCAGTACCTTGAGTCAAGTGGGTACGGTAACCGCTCCTGTGGCTGTCGCAACTGACACTTCGGATAACCGATTACAAGCAGCTGCTGCCTACACCGCATCCGGTATTGACTCAGGCAGTAACCGGCAGGGTATAGCCAAGCCTATTAGCGAAGAAGTCCGTCCCGGGTCTACCACAGTCAGCGTCGGCTGGGACGACTAACTCTTTTTAATCCATAACCGGCAGCAGCTCTCTCGTCGACAAGCAATAGGCTGCCGGTTTTTAATTCAAAAACATACCGTATTCGGTTCATATCGATCATAATTAGGAATTTATGGATATCAAAATTATCTGTGCAGATATAACTACGCTAAAAGTAGATGCAATTGTCAATGCAGCAAATACCACTCTGCTCGGCGGCGGAGGTGTTGACGGAGCGATTCACCGTGCCGCAGGCTCCGAATTATTGGAAGAATGCCGCGCACTCAAAGGATGTAAAACAGGGCAGGCAAAAATTACACGCGGATATAAGCTCCCTGCAGAATATGTTATCCATACGCCCGGACCGATCTATCAGGACGGCAAACATGGAGAACCGGAACTGCTCGCAAGCTGCTACCGCAACTCGCTCATTCTTGCCGCAGACTTTCACTGTGAAACGATTGCATTTCCTTGTATCAGTGCGGGCGTATACGGCTATCCTATGGAGGAAGCTGCAACAATTGCTCTTTCCACCGTCTATGCCTACTTAATGGAAACAAAAGCGGATATGACCGTCTATCATGTCTGTTTTAATAAGCAGACTGAAAAACTATACCGTACAATATTATCAAACATAATTATCAAACAGAGCGATTCAAGACAATCAAAAAATGGTAGGCGGATACTCACACGGTAACACAGGAACATGGAGAAAATAAATGGAATTTTTAATTTTTGGTCTTCCTATTGTAGCATTAATTTGGTTGATAAGTGCTATAATACAATTTTGCAGGACAAATAAAGAAAATATTGAAAAAAGAAAAGCCTTAAAAAAAGAAATTATAATTTGTTCAATAATTATTGTAGCATGGATTGTGATTATTGGGGGATTTTTGTTTTCTATCATTTATTCAATTTCTGTTTATGGAATGTAGCATGAAGAAAATTACTGTTATCCTTTTTATTATGATTTCTCTATTAGGAATGATAAGTCTCTTATATTCAGGAATACAATTTAATATTTTACATAGAAATTCAGGTATGATAGCTGTTGTAGCTGGGAGTAACGAAATCTCAACTCTTTCAATTGATTTAAAGGATTATCTTCCATTTGACAAGAACTCAAAAACAAATTATGTAAAATCACATTTTCAAATAGATGACAACATCCCTGTGCTTGATGGAGCAAGTGCACTATATCCGGTCTTTTCTGCGATTGCATCTGCAACTTATCCTGAAAAATCAGTTTGTTTCGATGGTGAAAAGTTCACCAAAGAAAGCAAAGTTCAAATGCGAAATACGAGAGGCGCTTACAAAGCCGTTGTTGATGGCGTTGCAGATATAATTTTTTGCGCCTCACCTTCAGAAGGGCAACTATTGTATGCAAAACAAAATAATATAGAATTAGAGTTTGTTCCAATTGGCTTAGAAGCATTTGTATTTATTGAGAATATAACGAATCCTGTCAATGATTTATCAATTGAACAAATAAAAGGAATATATTCCGGTAAAATTAAAAATTGGAAAAAAGTTGGTGGAACAAATACTTTAATTGCAGCATGGCAAAGAAAAGAAGGAAGCGGCAGTCAAACCGCATTCTTAAAATTTATGAATGGAGAAAAGATACGATTAAATCCTTTAGGCGTTTTCTTTGGAAGTCCTATTGGTTACTCATTTCGTTATTATGTAGAAGGAATAACACAAAATGCAAATGTAAAAATGATTTCTTTAAATGGAATTGCACCAACAAAAGAAAATATACAAAATGGCAGATATCCTCTATCTTCACACTTTTTTGCTGTTTACAGAAAGGATAACAAAAATGCAAATGTAAAAAAGCTGATAGATTGGATCCTTTCTCCTGAAGGTCAAAAAATCATTGATAACAATGGCTATGTACCGTTAAAAAATTGAAAAACGTCCGTTCAATGGGCGTTTTAAACTACAACTATCATGAACAAACCTGACACCTCTGCAAAACGAGCGACAATCATTATGAATACAATATATACCGCTGCACCATCTCAAACGCTTATAGACAATCTAAATGATTTTTACCGATGGCTTGACGGTTTTATCAACTTTGAAAAACGGCCGCATAACAAAGCATTTTCGCTTGAGGTTATCGGATACTATGCCGCGCTTTTTTCCAACCCGCAAACGACGTATAAGTGCGTCCATATAGCCGGTTCAAAGGGAAAGGGCTCCGTTGCGGCGATGCTTTCGGCCTTATTCTCCGAATCCGGTTATAAGACCGGCCTCTACACTTCTCCTCACGTAAACGACTTCCGCGAGCGGATAACGGAAAACGGCCGTTTTTTCAGCGATTCAGCCTACCTCAAAGCATTCCGTACCGTACGGGAGAGCATCATGCCGCATATCGGTAAAGAGACTGAACCCCAGCCGAGTTGGTTTGAGCTGGTGACACTGGCCGCCTTTGTACTGTTCCGGCAGGAGCGGCTCGACTGGGCGGTGTTTGAAACCGGCATGGGGGGTAGGCTTGACGCTACCAATATCGTGCAGCCGGAAATAACCGTGCTGACACCGATCGAGCTTGAACACTGCGAATATCTCGGCCATACCATTCCGCTCATCGCGGCGGAAAAAGCGGGCATCATTAAAGCGGGGGTTCCCGTTTTTTGCTCGCGGCAGCAACCTTCCGCGCTTGAAGTATTCAAAGAACGGGCGGCAGCGCTCAATGCCCCGCTCTTCTATCTCCCCGATTTTATCGAAGCAATCGAACACCGGCTGACACCGCAAGGCCGCGAAGTTACCATCCGCTTTTTTGCCGCGCATCCGGTCGGAGCGCTCTTTAAACGTCCGCTGCACGCAATACTCCCGCTTTTTACGCCCGTGCAGGCGGAGAACGCTGCGCTCGCCGCCGCTGCTTTTAAATACCGATTGCCCGATGTGCCAGAAGACTTAATCGAAAGCGGGCTTTCAAAGGCATGGCTCCCCGCGCGATTCCAGCTTTTAAGTACGAAGCCGCTGATTGTCCTCGACGGCGCACATACGCACAACAGCATACGGACTTGCGCAGACACGTTTTTTTCTCTCCTCAGCAGCAACTCCGATACTTCAACCTTATGTTCCGAGGATTCACTCGTACATTCCGGCGCTTCTGTTCCCTATACAGCGGCTTTATCCGTCCATACCGGCGCTGCACCCGCATACTCCGGCGCGCCGTCCGTATCCGATGCATCACCCAGGGCCAAACCGATACTGGTGTTTGCCTGCGCGGCCGACAAAGACCCCGCCGGTTTTGCGCCGATATTCTACGATAAAGTTGGTTATCTCTACATCACCGTGCCGGGCTCGTTTAAAAAGGGTAATTTAGAAAAAACCGTCGGCGCATTTACGCAGGTTTTCGGGAATGAGAACAGTGTTGTAATGGAAGCGAGCGAGAATTTTAACGCGGTATTAAAGAAGGCCTTTACCCAAAGCATTGCCGAAAACCGGCCGCTGTTGATTACGGGTTCATTTTATCTGGCAGCGGAAGCGCAACGCGTATACTCTGCCGAGGGTTTTCAAGATCGGGGAACTCAAGGCTGACCGCATAAAGCTGCAAACCCACCTGTGCGGATTCCGGTTGAGCTTCCGCTCCCTGCGGCGCATACAGCGGGTCGCCAACAATGGGAAGCCCTACTGCGGCCAGATGAGCGCGCACTTGGTGCCGGTATCCGCGGGAAAGGCGGCATCGTACCCGAATGAGCGGCGGGGACGGCAGAATATCGGCCGCCTCAATCACCGTCGTATACAGCCGCCCGTCTTTTTTGTAATGCCGCGAACCGGAAACGACCGGAGCAACCCTTTTTGCGCCGGGGCCGAAATTCCTAAACTGACTTTCCAGCGTAAGCGGTAACTGTGCTGCTATCCCTCTCTGTGCAGCAGCAAACTCTTTCAGCATAGATAACTCCGTTGCACCGAAACCATACCCGTTATCTATCTCCGGAACTCGGTTCGGTTCTACGAACGCGCAATAGGTTTTTATCATCTGCCCCGCTTCCTGCCGGGCAGCAAGAAAATCATATACCGCCTGATCCTTTGCAAAAAGCACAAGCCCCCGCGTATCCGTATCGAGCCGGTGCAGCAACCCCGCCTCAATCGCCTTTTTGCCGCGTACCTGCGCCTCCCGAATACGTCGTCCTGTCGGCCGTATCGCTGGTTTATTGCCGATCTGAACTTCCTGAATATCCCGCCCGTATTCGGCGGGCGGCTCCTGTGGATCTATCTGCGTAGCATCGAGTAGCGCATCTGTTTGCATATCATCGAATAGAACATCGCCCTCTGCCTCAGGGCTATGCAAAAACCAGTATACCAGCGTATTGCGTTCATCCGCTCGGAGCGGTGCAGTGGGGAGATGCGGCGGCTTATACACAACCGCCCAATGATCGGTTTCCCGTACAATACAGGGTTCCGCTCTATTATAATCGAAAGCCGCCATTACCATATCAATATTTTTTTGCATAGGCGCCTCAGCTATTCCCCTGTGACAGCCGCGTCTGCAAAAGGCGCAGGACAGTCCGGAATTTTCGGGGCAGCGGGGCGGTGAACACGGCTTTTTTTTGTGTTGAAGGGAGCGTAATACCAAGCCGATACGCGTGGAGCATCAAGCCGTATTCCTTCCATTCAGTTTCTTTTTTCCCATAGAGCGGATCTCCAACAATCGGACAGCCGATAAACCGCGCATGGAGCCTAATTTGGTGGGTTCTGCCGGTATCGATTTTAAAGAGCACCAGCGCATACCGCCCATACACCCGCAGCACCTTATAGCGTGAGCAGGCATATTTTCCTTTAGACAGATCTGCCGAGGCGGCAAATCGAATACGACTATGCCCGTCGCGGAATACCGACGTTTCGATAATACCGGCCAGTTTTTCCGGTATGCCGTTCAGAATTGCGAGATAATATTTTTCTGTGCGCCTCAGCTTAAATTCGTTTTTTAAAAAGGCTTCCGCCTCGGCACTACGGGCGGTGATAAGGATGCCGGAGGTATCCTTATCAAGCCGGTGAACGATACCTGCACGCAATAGCTCGGCAAAATTCCCCCTCCCCTGCTCCGCTTCGAGCAGGCAGGCGAAGGCATCATGAATAGGCGACGTGTGCAAGCGGTAATACGCAAGCGCCTGCACCAGCGTCCCCGTCCAATTGCCTGCCGCAGGATGCGTAACCATACCAGCTCGTTTATTCACCACGATGACATCATTATCTTCATACAAGACACGGAGCGGAATAGGTTCGGGTATAAGAACATCGGGAAGCGGATTTTCCCATATCAGTGTGATACGGTCGCCCGCTTGCACCATGCTTGAAAGTTTTGCCTGCCGCTCGTTGAGCTGCACAGCTTGTATCCCTGTTTTCAGCTGTGAGCGGGTCATACCGGTAAGCACACTGCTGCAAAACGCATCAAGCCGCAGCTTACCGATCCCATTCGGTACTGTAAGCTCAAATACTTCAGACATATTATTGTGCAACCGTATCGGTCTTATCACTCTGTACGGAAGGAGTCGATGCAGTAACTTTTGCTAATAGTGTTACAATTCCTCCAATAGAACCCGCAGCCAATGCTGCATCGGTCATAAGTTTCAGAGCCTGAGATTCAGCTTTAGCAGATTGCGTTATTGATATAAATTGAATAGGAGCTTCGGTAAGGGTATTCTCCCTCTCCAAACGTTTTTTTGCTGCAGAACGTTTAATCGCACGATACGTTATATCGATTAACGCGATCGTTATTGATATACCGGCAGCAGTAAGGAATACGCCGAGCTGTTCTTTTTCGGTAAGAGGGATCGCTTTGTCAACCTGTTTGAGCGGCCACGGATAATAGGCAGGATCTTTCGGGTGCTTCGCCGCACGAATCATATCGTAACCCCAAAAGGATAAAAGTGTAACAAAGGGGAGCGCCCCGAAAGACAGTATTTCAAACCGCCGAAGTTCCCGCTGCCAAAGCGGAAATTCCTCTTTTGTATAGGGAACCGGCGTATGGTCTTCTTTTTTTTCTTCTGCAATCAGCGGTATCTGTGCAGCAGCCATCATGCACAGAATAAAAAATGCAGTACAGCGCAATCGTTTATTCATCGGAACCTCGTCGGGGATATATAAAAGCTAACCGAGCTTTTACACATCGCAAAGTGTATCCGATAATCGGATAAAATCATAGACGGTCAGCGATTCCGCACGGGCAGCGGGATCGATTTCGGCCGCTTTTAACAGGGATTCCGCCGGCAGCATCTTTTTTCCTCTAGCAGCGAGAATCGTGCTCAAATTATTCTTCACCGTTTTACGCCGCGCACTGAAAAGGCCGCGGACAAGACTTAAAAAAAGACGCGCATCGCGTACCGGCTGCGGGGACTCCTTTTTGGTAAAACGGAGCGCTCGGGATTCGACATTCGGTTTAGGCCAAAAGGCGGCGGGAGCAATATCACGAATCGACTCTACATCATACGCCCATTGGCACAGTACCGAAAACGACGAATAATCCGCACTTCCCGGAGTCGCGGTCATCCGGAGCCCGACCTCTTTTTGCACGGTTATCACCATACGGTCAAAAAAACACTCGGCTTCGATTGTCGCCGCGATGAGCTTTGCTGCAATGTTGTACGGCAGATTCCCGAAAAAGGCCTTCGGTGCATGCCGTTGATATTCAGCCTTCCATGTTTTAAGCACATCGCCTTCTATTAAATGGAACGAATGATATGAACCGAAATAGGACGTTAAAAGCTGTACGAAGCCGCGGTCTATTTCGAACACGGTTAGATCGGCGCCAGCCTCCAACAGCAGCGATGTCATCGAGCCGAGCCCCGGGCCGACTTCCCATACAGCATCTCCGGCGGAAAGACCGAGTGCGGAAATCAGCTCCTGCCGTATATGTGCATTAATCAAAAAGTTTTGTCCGAATTTTTTCTGCATCCCAAACCCGTGTTCATCGAGCACAGCAGCGAGTGCGGACGGCGCATTATAGTCGGGAAGTTTCATGTTCAACCTGAAGCGGCCGTGCCATCTTCCGTTCATCAGCCCATTCGCTACGGGCGCGGAACACCTCGCTGCCGTCGGAAGTTCTCACAATAGAATGCACGCACACGTTATCTTCAATATGAGAGCAGCGGCAGCAGAGTTCTTCCCCGTATTGAGCAGAAATCAAAAAATTGGTATCGAGGACGCGGAGCAATTTGCCGCGGCAAAAGTCCGCATCCATAAACGACA
Source organism: Treponema sp. OMZ 906 (assembly GCF_024181185.1). NCBI lineage: Bacteria > Pseudomonadati > Spirochaetota > Spirochaetia > Treponematales > Treponemataceae > Treponema > Treponema sp. OMZ 906. The sequence continues at coordinate 1,830,949 of NZ_CP051196.1, forward strand.
ATGCCCAGCGGATATAATTCAGATTATTGACGTGCCCGTTCATATCGATATCCAAAAGCGACGGATGGAACAGCTCTTCACGCTCCCAGTGTTCCGGCAAGGAAATCTTTGCAAAAACCCGTCCTTCCAAATGCTCGTCACAAAACGTCAACGAACCGAACACCGTGTCGTCAAGAACGGCAGGCTGATTGGTGTGCGTATTCAGCACAACCCAGCACGTACTGCCGCGCACACACAGCGCTCCATGTCGGCGCAACGAGTCTGCCGTCCATTCGGTACCCTTCCGTTCCGCCGCATCAAAATCTTTAAAAGCCGCAGACAATGAAGCTTTCTTTCCGCCCTCAGCGTAGTAATAGGCAAAATCCCGAAAACAAAAAAGCCCCTTCGGCGGCTGCGCCCATGTTTGTAACGTCAGACAATCGAGCCAGAGCGGATATTCATGTATTTCAAAATGCTGCTTCGAAATAATCCACATCAATCCCCGTTCTTGCAGCTGCGGCATAAATATGCCGGTAGAACTATAGTGATTAGCCGCCAAATCCTGCGAAAGCGCAGCAACGGTTAACGGCGTACAGCGATACTGCCCATCGATGGCAGTGGTCGGCACCGTATACGGCATCGTGTATTTATTGTCGAGTATCATAGGCACCAGTGTAACTGCTTTTAGAGCGTTGTTCAATGCAACATATTAGAAATGAAAAGTACGATTATTTAAAATCAAGATATTTTGATTCCAGTAGTGGTAAATCACAGCATCTTTTTTTCACAATCTTTTCATACTCTGAAAGATTTTTTTCATCCTCAAAAATCAACTTCCGTAAGTTTCGAGCTATTCTTAATATGCCTTCCCTATCAGCTTTTATATAATTGTATTGGTTTTGTAGCAAACGACGGTATTTTACATCGGGAATATTTATAATATCAATTTCCATCAGCACAGAATCTAAAACCGGAATCATATTATTGAAATTGATTGCCCCATAAATACCGTTATTTATTTTTCTAAAATCTTTTCCGTTCTTCATGTTTCTATGCTTCGGTTTTGGTGATGAAAATGGAGCATAATACTTTATGTTCTCTATCTGAAGTACAATCCCAACATAAGGACGGGATTCATTTTTATTTTCAGAGACTTTGGAGTCAAACTGCCGTAAATAAGCAATCAACAACCCCGACGCAAGCGTCGGGGTATGTTGTTCTCATAAGGTGGTTGCAGTTGGCTTTAATACCCTTTGTTACGACGCAAGCGTCGGGGTATTAAACCCTCCGCACGAATAAAATCATTTTTTATGTGATAGAATTTCATAAATTTCTCAAAAAAAAGGAGCCATTTCCGGCTCCTTTATAAAAACGTGCGTTTTTAGGTTTTCACTTTATGGCAGAAACTCGCCGCTTTTTTAGCATTTCACTTATTATGGTAGAAATTCACCGCTTTTTTAGGGCTTCACAAATGTGGTAGAAGCTCACCATATCTTTAATATAACAGGAATTATAATGACCGTCAAGCTTTTTAACAATTAGGAATGCGGCATTTCAAACACGTAATCAGGGAAACCGCATGAAAAATATTTTTAGCGGTTGCCTTCCTTCTGTGCGAAATTTTGCTTAAAATTTCGCACATTTTTCCAGCAGACAGGTAAACGCATCAGATAGAGTAGATAAAAACCGCGGAAAAATTGAGACTGTGAGACCATTTGAACCGCGAAGAGGTTCAACTCTGGTCGAATAGTCTCAATTTTTCCACGGGGGTGTTAAAAAAACGGTCTGATGCGTTTACCTGAATGCGTAGTCGCGGTGCAGGCGGTCAATGAAGTGCTTCATTAAATACTCGCCGCCTTCGACTGTGTAGTGGATACCGTCGCCCTGTATAAGTGGTATCCATGCGCTGTCTTTAGGTTTAATTGCGCCGATGTATCCCGTTCCATATTGCTCGACAAGACCTTTAAGCGAAATCCTTACCAGCTTTTTGGAATCGTATTCTTCGGCGACGGAATCGTGTACTGCATTTAGGTATTGCATCTTTTCGTTATATGCAGCGCTCCGCACAACCGGTAAGCCGAGCCAGTACAGCCGCGGAACGGAAGCGAGCGCAGTGTCGAGATGTACTTTTACCATTTTACGATACACCTCTTCCCATTCGGGCGAGCCTGCCGTAAGAATGATGCCGCCGGTTGTCCACATATCCTGATAGTCATTCATACCTAAGAAAATAACAGCCGCATCAAAACGTTCCCCATCTTTTTGATCGGCAAAAATAGCTTCAAGTTTTTGCGGCCAGTTATAGTAATCGGATCGGAGAAAGCCGGAAGAAGGAACGCTTAATTCCCGTACGGCAATAGAGGTATCGGAGCCGAGCGCACGGGTCATACCGGCAGCGATACTGCGCATCTGAGAATCTCCGAAAAAGAATAGCCGCAAGGGCATCCGCGCGGAATGGACAACCGGTAGTGCGACATTGCGGAGCATCGCTTTAGAAACCTGCCCCACCAATTCTGCAGGCAGCCCGCTACCGCCTAAATTATCCGAAAAGCCGGGGATTGTTTCGGTGTACCCCTGTTCTCCGGTTACCGCGTAAAAAGCGGCGACCTCGCTGTCGTACACCCCTTGGCGGTAAAAGAACGTATCCCATTCGCCGCGCTCCGCTAACCCCGCCGTCCGTATAAACACATTCCTCAATACGGGGATAACGGCAGCAACGGGAGATGATTCGGTCACGGAAACAATCGGCGCGGTGAGTGCGCTGTAAATATTTTTTAGCGAGGCTCTTTTGATGTTTTGCACCGGATGCGCAAGCCGCTGCCCTAAAAACGGAATAAGAATAAGCAGCGTTAGCACAACAAAGAAAAAGCATTGATTGGGAGAGTATCGGCCATTCCGCCCTTGCCCGCTCTTTTGCCCTTGCCGATTGTCGTATTCTTGCCGCTCGTATTGAGCCGATTTGCCGCGTTGACTGTTTTCACTCATACTCTGCGTATCCCCCTAAAATCCGAAGTAGATAAACGGTGCGATGCCGGACGTCGACACAATGTTGAGGCCGACAAAAAACAGCACAACGGCAGCGGCCTTCACCGCAAGCGGCAGCCGTACATACCGTGCAAAATACGCGCGGCGTGTCTCTTCTTTCGGGATTTGCAGCAAAAAGGCGGCGGCGAGCGGTACCAGCACAAACCAATGCACCGTGCGGAGCGGCTGTGTGATATTCTTGAGCGAAGAAAAATACAATGCAATTTCCCGCACGGTATTCGACCGGAAAATCAGCCAGCTGATATTGATAAACACAAAAACGCGCCCGATCCGAAGCAGCCGGTTCATATCAATGTTCCGTCCGGCAAACCGCACTATGCCGCGGCGCGGTTTATCGGATACAGCCGTTGCAGTGATGAGAGATTCTTGGTTGCCCGCAGCAGTGTTGATAGCGGCGGCGCGGCGTTCTTTACCAAGCACAGCGACTACCCGCTCTGCGGCGCAGGCAAGTCCCTGCAACAACCCCCACAGCACAAAGGGAATGGAACCGCCGTGCCACACCCCCGCGATGAGCATTGTCCCGACCAGCGCAATCACCGTGCGGACTAAACCGTAGCGTGAGCCGCCGAAGGAGAAGTACACATAATCGCGCAGCCACGACGAAAAGCTGATATGCCAGCGCCGCCAAAACTCACTCACCGATTGGGAAAGATACGGTCGGTTAAAGTTCTGCGGTGCTTCAAAGCCGAGCAAAAGCCCGATGCCGATTGCCATATCGCTATAACCTGAAAAGTCGCAATAAATGACAAACGTATACGACACCAAAGCGACAAGCAATTCGAGGGTATTACACTGTGCAGGATTCGCAAATACGGGATCGACGGCAAGCACGGAAAGAAAGGTTGCCAGCACCATCTTTTTATACAGCCCCGACAAGATCAGCAGTACGCTGCGGTCAAACGCTATCGGGCGTTCCTCCGTTACGTCCTGTGTAAGGTTGTCCGACAAGGCTGTAAAAAAGGCTTCCGCCTGCACGATGGGCCCCGACGCCAGCTGCGGAAAAAACGAGATATAGAGCAGTACTTCGATAAACGATTTAACCGGCCGCATTTTGCAGAGATAAATATCAAAAATATAGCTCATCGAGCGGAACGTATAGTACGAAATACCGATCGGTAATAACAGCGAGCAACTTTGTAGTTGCAGTAACAGCGGGGACTGGAGCTGCCCGTTAAAAAATGTGTAGTTTAAAAAAGAAATAAAATCATAAAAATATTTGAAAAATCCGAGGAAGAGAATGTGCAACGCGGTACCGGTTATCATTGTAATGGTACGGGGAATATAATTTTTTTGTATACCGAGCAGATAACCGGTAAGACCGGACAGAGCCGACACTCCGAACAGCAAGAGGCAAAAGCGCCAATCCCAGCAGGCATAAAAAAAATAGCTTGCGCAGGTAAGTAGAATAATCCGTTGTCTTTTCTGCCTGAATACATACCAATACAGAAAAAAAACAACGGAAAAAAAGAGCGCAAACCGAAGTGTCGGAAATAACATCTCTCAAGAGATTAAGGAAGCGATGCCGGTTTGTTTGCCATCTTGCGCTGAATATCGGCGGCGCGATTCGCCGGCATCAACGAGAACCAGTATGCAACGGAAGAAGTCTTGTTTGCTTTTTTTGCAATTGCCTCTACCGCCCGCAGTACATCGATAATATCTTGATCATCCATTTGCAGTAAGTTTGCGACCGCCTTCTCAGGCTGCATACCGTTGATATACCGTGCGATCTGGTCGATATTCGCTTCCCGCATATCCCGTTCCGTCATCATCTGTTTAAAAGACTTTTCTTTTTCTTCTATAATAGAAAGCCGATCGTCCAGTTCCTGTGATACCTGTGCCGCTTCTTTTTCGCGAGCAGTAACATCAGCCTCTTTTTTATCAAGCTCCTGCGAGCGGACATCCAAGGCGATCAACCGCTTTGCATACCGGTCGGCATCCAAATCCGCATCCGCATCAGCCGGAGAAGCGACACCTGCCGGCGTCTTTAATCCGAACAACGAGTATACCGGTGAAAAAACTCCCCGTGCATTGATTAAGCCGAGATAGCTGAACCAAAAAAGTCCGCCGAAAACCAATATAATAATCAATAAAAGCAATACTATTACTCGTCCAAAAGAACCTCTACGTCTCACCGGAGTCCTCCCTGCATATTTCAGTATCGGTAAAAATCTTAACAAATATTAGGGCATCCCTAAAAAGCATTTTTTAGAGATGCCCATCACGCGCTGTTAATGTTTATAGAGATATTGAAAGTATTCCATATCGGTTGATAATATCTTTTCGGTATCGGGAAGCGCGTTTTGATATACTTCAAGACTCTTCCAAAAGCTATAAAACTCAGGGGACTTGCCGTAGGATACGGCATAGATTGCGGTGGCCTGTGCGTCTGCCGCGCCCTTTATTTTCTCCGACTCGGAATATGCCTTTGAAAGGATGCTCTTTTTCTCGTTTTCCAACTTACCGAGCCATTCCGCCTTTTTTCCCTCACCGGTAGAACGGAAGGTCTGCGCAATCTGATTCCGCTCCTTAATCATTCTATTATATACGGAGGCTTGCAATTCGTCGGAATACTTTATCTCTTTAAAGATAACATCGATAACCTCAATACCGAAATCTTTCAGCTGCATATTCGCTTTCTTTAAAATTTCGGCGGCCAGCACATCACGCCCTTTTTCGATAGCAGCATACACAATCTTTTCCGCACCGGTTACCTCTTCCAACTTCACCTCGTCCGTGTTCAGCCCGATCTGCTCTTGGTGCACCATTTCATTAATGCTGTTGGTGTTGCGGACAACGTCATTCAAACTGTTGACGGTGATGATATCCCGCACTGATGAGTCGATAATATCCGAAAGACGTGAATAAGCGGCTTCGTAGGTTCCGAGAGATTGATAAAACCTACGGATATCTGAAATACGCCAACGGCTGGTGGTATTCACCTCAATAAATTGCTTTTCTTTAGTGAGGATCTTTTGAGGGTCGCCGTCGATGCGCAATAATTTTGCCGTGTATCGATGTACCTGGTACAGAACCGGTATTTTAAAATGAAGTCCCGCCTCCGTTTCGGCTTTGACAATTTTACCGAACTGAGTGATAATCGCAGTTTGTCCTTCATTTAAGATATAAAAGGGCTTTACCGACAACACAAGAATAAGAATAAATACCACCACTGCGCCAAACCGTATGGTCTTTTTAGCCTTTACCGGATCTATTTTGCTCGCTCTCACTGTTCTCCTCCCGAAAGATTTTTTAACGGTAAGAAATTTTTGACGTTTTTATCGATGAAGATTACCTTGTCGGTATTTGAAAATATCTTATCGAGTGTTTCAAGATAAAGCCGCCGCTTGGTAATATCGGGTGCCTTGCTATACTCAGCATAGACGGCATTAAAACGGGCAACATCTCCTTCCGCCTTGTTGATCCGTTCCACCGCATAACCTCGTGCTTCTTGAATCATCCGGTCTGCCTCGCCTTTCGCTTTGGGTATCTCTTTGTTGTAGGCTTCTTTGCCTTCGTTAATTAACCTGTTCATATCCTGAATGGCGATATTAACATCCTCAAAAGCTTGCTGTACATCTTCCGGCGGAACAACATTTTGCAGCTGTACCGACGAAACCGCAATGCCGAGACCCAGCTGCTTATACTTTTCATTCATAATTTCGGGCGCTAAAAACTGAATGGAGTCGCGTTCAGATCCCATAATATCAAAAATAGCGCGATCGCCGATTAGGCTGTTGATTGCCGCTGTGGACACATCGCGGACGGTGTTAATCCGCTCACCTTCTTCAACATTAAAGAGCCATGCTTTGGGATCGATAATACGGTACTGTACCGTCCATTCAACATTGATAATATTCAAGTCGCCGGTCAGCATTGAAGATTCGGTGACGATATTATTCCGGTACTGACTCCGGTCAGAGGCCATCGTGGTACGGAAACCGAACTCCTCTTTTTGAACGGTCGTAACCGGAATGTGATACACCCGCTCGACAATCGGGATAATGAACTGTAAACCGGGCTGCAGCGTCCGGTTATATTTACCGAGCCGAGTTACCACACCGTTATCCGTTGTCGAAACAACGGTAAAACTGAAAAATGCCAATGTGACGAGTACAACCGCCGCCCCTATTGCAACAAGCTGCCCGTTTTTTAATTGCTTCATAAGTTCTCCTCTTCAAATAGACCATTTAAAATATTTAGAGTTTCCCGGTAATTGTTTCTATTTCTTGTACGGTTAGACCGGTAGCTTGTGCGATTTTTTCGGTTGATAACCTCATAGCGTATAAGTTACGTGCAGTTTCGAGGGCTTTACGGTGGGAACCTTCTGCGAGCCCAAGGGATTTACCTTCGGCAAGACCTCTCCCTTATTCTCATGAATACCGGAGACTTATTTTAACACTATATCACCTTTCGATGACTTTTATCTTTGTATCATGTGCCATTGCACTAACATTTATCAGCGGCATAATAGGAACAGCAAAACCTGCATTATACAATGTCTGAGAAATGACAGCTCTTACATAGGGAAATAAAATCGTCGGTCCCTGTATTCGTGCTAAAACATCTTCTTGCTCTTGGGTAAAAGCCCCCAGGCCAACGAACAAGCCCGTAATTTCAAATAATCCGTTAGCCATTTCATGCCGATCTTTCCGGGAGACTATAGAAACTTGAACTTTTATACCCGTCACATATAACACCTTGTCCGCAACGTTCTTATATTTTGAAGCATCTCTAAAAGAAAAAGCATACTGAACTTCATAGTCATCCTGCTTACCGGCAAGCGTTAAAAGGGATGGCTCTACAGAGAATTCTATGTTGGTAAGCTTATATGAATCAAACTGGAAGCCTGATTTTACGCTGCTGTCATCCACTGCATTTCCTCCTCTTTTAAAAGAGTATACGTATTAGTATTTATAAGGTCTCCTTCTTTTTGATACGAAGCAGAATAATTCGCATCTGATTTTAGGATTATCGAATTATGACTATCACAGATAGTATTATACACTATGTTCTCAAAATCTTTTTTGAATGAGGGAGAATTTTTATAAAAATAGTCAAAGAATTCATCGTTTGTCATTGTGCAGAAAAAATCGCATACTTCCGCAAGTTTTTTCAGTTCTTCATCTCTTCTCATTGTTTTACCCATTGCCTCTTAGTTACTAAGTGCGGACTGTTCCGTACAGTATATACATCGACGCATTTTCCCGTCAATTTAGAACCATAAAGCAAATCAGCTTCCGGTTTTTTCTCGTAATACAGATGCGCTTTAATACCTGTGTAGGTATCGGATAATATTTTACATGTCTCAAAAAGATAATTTAGTTTCAAGCCTAACTGTGCCGGTTTTATACCTTTTTGTTGCATGACAGAGTTAAATTTATCTGCGATTCTTGAAATATACTGAAGTTTTTCGTCATCCGTTAAATCCAGTACGTCCGTCAAATTTAACTCTGCTTTTACAATACTCTCTTTATGCTTTTCTGTAAGCCACCATTCGGCACGAGATTCGTGCTCCCAAAAATACATTCCCTTGCCTAAAAAATCAGTATCATTGCTGTCAATTATAAGATAATTCCGATTAGTGATAAACTCAGAACATCGACTGCGGTCATTAGCATGATACCCTATCATTTTGCAGACAATTTCTCCCCTTTTCTAAATCTATATCAAATAGTATCATATTCCTTGAAATTATTTCAAGTATTTTATTTCCACCCCGCCCCCTCACAAACGCTTAAAATATTTATAATGTGTTTGTATTTGTTACCCCCTCCTTACACTACATTCTGCGGTTTACCGGCAAGAAAGCTTTTTACATTATCTGCGGCGATATGCAACAGGCGCGTCCGCGCTTCGCGGGTTTGCCATGCGATATGCGGCGTTATAAAGCAGTTGGGGCAGCCGAACAGCGGATGATTTGCAGGTGGCGGCTCAGCGCTCAGTACATCGGCTGCATAGCCGCCGATGGAACCTTTTTTCAACGCTGCGGCAACCGCCTCATCATCGATAAGCGGCCCCCGTCCGGTATTGATAATAAGCACGCCCGGCTTTACTTTCGTAAGCGCTGCGGCATCGATTATTTTTTCGCTTGCACTGTTAAGCGGCGCATTCAAGCTGATAATGTCGGATTCGGCAAGCAAGGTTGCAATGTCAACCTGCTTCGCCGCAGCGAGATGAGGTACCGTTTTGGGCGAGCGGTTAACATAGAGTACCCGCATCCCCATCACAAGCGCAATTTCCGCAACCCTTTGCCCGATGTGCCCAAACCCGATAATACCGAGCGTCTTCCCCGTCAGTTCAAACGTCGGGAACGAGGTATAGCAGAAATGCTCGCTGCGGCTCCACTTACCGCCGTGAACCTCATCACTGTGTTCCTTTACGTGCCAATAAAACTGTAAGATGAATGCAAATACCAGCTGCGCAACGCTGTCGGTGCTGTAGCTGGGAATATTCGTTACGGTGATCCCAGCCGCATGAGCGGCCTCTACATCGATAACGTTGTAGCCGGTCGCCAGCACGCCGATGTACCGCAGCTTGGGTAACCGCGCAATCAAGTCCTTTGAAAATACAACTTTATTCGATAAAACCGCCTCGCAGTCTTTTACCCGTTCGTACACCTCATCGGGTGCGGTTTTGTCATATATCGTAATATCCGCAATGTCCTGTAAAATCTTCCACGACAGATCCCCCGGATTAAGCGTGAATCCATCCAATACGGCTACTTTCATACATACCTTCCTTATACGGTAATTTTCCGGGAGTATTATAAAGGGCAGAGAGCTTTTTTTCAATTGATTAGTATAAAAAAAGCGGCAAAGCCGCACTAAAGCAGCCTGCCGCTTATCCATATTAAGAATGCCTCATGCTAGTTATTTGAAGCAGCCTTTTTTCCTGACCCCAGCGGAATAAATGCTTGGATTTTAAAACTAGTAATATCAAGCAGATTTCCACTCAATTCAGCATCAAGGTGAGCGCCGCCTTCAAACGGAATGGTAATACCGATACTATGCTCTTCAGTAACCTTCCATGTATAGTCTTTTGAGATCGGTGTATTGTCGTATGTATTGCTGGGATATTGCGTCCCGCCCGATGTACTAACATTGCCATTATCGTCTGTTGTTGACTTTTGCGTCTTATGGTTATTAGCCGTATCTCTTTTTACCGTAACGGTTGTCTCCAACGAAGGCTTTACCCCAAGGAGAAAACCGATCTTCCAGTTTTCAGGCAATAAGCGTAAGCCCATCGGGACTGATACCTCCGCCGTCAACGTTGTTTTATTCTTATACTGTTCGGAATCACCTGTCGTCTTCTTGATATAATAATACTTCGCATTATTAATGTTAGCGGAACCGCTAATTTTTTCGTCATACGCGCCGCCATCCATAGCAGTATGCATCTTCAATTCCAGAGTCGGTGTTACATTAAAGAGTACCGCTTTTTTGGGAGAAGCAAAGTTTAAGGATCGGGATCCATGCACATCTATTCCGAAACCTACCTGCGGCTTGTGCGTTATATTAAGCTTTCCGTCTTTTCCTAAAAATGCGGCATTCTTATAGGAATAGCGGACATGTTTATTATCGCTCGTAAAGTCGAAGCCCAACGATCCTCCTACGCCCCAGCTATCCGTTTCGCGGTCGGCAGCAGGAATGCTGATATCATATTCCAGTTTTAAATCAGTTTCGGCTGTCAATGCGCTAACATTTGCATACTTCTCTATGGTCTTATCATTATTCTTATAGTAATAATAACCGTTCTTACTTTTTATCTCAGAACCGATTTTTAAGGCTGCCGTATGTTCAAATTTGCCTGTTGTAAAAGCAACCGGAATCCTAAATGAAAATGAATCTACGAGCTCAGGAAGAGCAGCTATATTACCGCCTCCCTGTGTAAATGTCTTAAAATCAGCCGCACTACCGATTGCAGTGTCAACATTAGCCCCTGTGATAGTTTTGCTATGCTCTGTATAACTATTTGCAGGAGTATTCATATCTTTATATGTCGTTTTTACATTATTTGCAGGGACGAAATTGGTTTTATCACCGGAATATGCAAACTGGAAACCGGCTACAAAATTCATATCGGTTCCAAGCCCGACTAAATACTGAAAGTTAAACGTACTTTTTTTAAACAAAGGGGCTGCATAATACGATGTTGTCGTTGTATTGATAACTTTCCCATGAGCAGAAGAATCCCAGGTCTTTTGAGTTCCACCCTTCTCCGGAGTAATAATATTAGTGGAATTAGAACTTGCCTGAAAGCGGATATAAAAAGACATCGGGAATTTCCACGGCATATAGTAACCGAAATTAATTTCATCTTTCAGAGTTTGGGATGCTTTTCCGCCCTGTTTCATTGCTCCGGCACCGGGGTTACCCAAGCCGCCGTAGATAAAATGACGGTCATACGAACCGAATGCCGAACCGGCCGAAAATTGGTCGTCAATTTCGTTGCTGAACCCACCGGCTGTTACCCTATTTTCAAGTGAGCCCAGTTTATAAAAATCCTCTCCCGCCGCACACAGCGAAACGGCGGCAAGTACACAGCATAAAGATAATAAAACCTTTTTCATCTGTGTTCCTCCTTAATTTTTTGATAAGAGACCGGCGCAACGCGCCACTCTTACTTTCCTTAACTTTTATGATAAACGATGAAATTTTTTCTGTCAAGAAAATTTCTTATGCTGTTTTTCCAGACTGATGCGAGCCCTTGACCTAACGTAATCTTGCGCATACACTCTATAGAAATGAACAAGAAAACGGTTGCTGCCTATTGTGCCGCTTTTGTGTACGAAATAATAAAAGTTTTTTATATTGCCGCCTTTTCCGTCGGCTATCTGCAGAAGATATCCTTCTTTAAATATAGTGCACTTGCGGCGCTCTGTATGCCGGTACTTTTATGGCTGATGCTCGCATTAAATGAAAAAGACTTCCACTGGGCACTCTATGCATCCGCATTGTTCAAATTAACTGCTGTTTGCGCCGAATTCCTCTATATTTTTCAGCGGGGATTTGCTATAATAGGGATTGTCTTTAACTCGGCACCGAGCAACGGCAGTCTCGATTTTTCAAAGGGAGTGCTTTTTTTCCTTGCAGTCGATACGGTGTTGCTGTTTTATTCATTTATAAAAGGGAGTGTGTATTATGCAAATAATACCGATTGCTAGCGGAAAGGGCGGGGTCGGAAAAAGTCTTCTTTCCGCGAATCTTGCAATTGCCCTCGGACAGGCAGGAAAAAATGTTCTGGTTGCCGATCTGGATTTAGGCGCATCGAATCTTCATTTGGTTCTTGGGCAGCAATCGAACGCGCACGGAATCGGTACTTTTTTGTCGGGAAATTCTTCATTCGGAGATATTATTGTAAATACGGGGTATCCGAACGTACGTTTTGTTCCGGGCGACTCCGAAATTCCCGGCTTCGCAGCCTTAAAAGCCTCCGATAAAAACAGCTTAATCAAAAATATGCTTAAAATGGATGCAGACTACTTGATTCTTGACCTCGGTGCAGGAACACACCTCGGTATTCTGGATTTCTTTTTGCTTTCCCCGCAGGGCATTGTCGTTACCGCACCATCGGTTACCGCGATACTGAACGCGTACCTTTTCTTAAAAAATGTCGTATTTCGTATGCTTTACGGAGCTTTTAAGCGGAACAGTCCGGGTTTTAAATACCTTGAAAAGCTCAAATCCGATTCCTCGTCCATGCAGCGAATGTACATTCCTCGCATCATCACCGAACTCGAAAAAATCGATCCTAAAAACACCGAGCTTTTTTTGTCCAATCTGCATAAATTTAAGCCCCGGCTTATTATGAATATGCTCGACGATCCGAAAGATGCCGACAAAGCCTTAAAGATCCGCCGATCATGTCAGGAATACCTCAACATCAATCTTGAACACCTCGGTGTTATTTACCGGGATACAATACAGGATACGGCGCTTGCATCACGTTTACCTGTCATCCTATACAAACCGCAAGCTATGATTTCTCAGGCAATCTACCGCATTGCCGACAAAATTCTACAGTCCGAAACCGAAACTTTTCAAAATGTGGCGGATTACGCCGAATATACCGATGAGACATTTCAGTCTGCCGAATTGGAAGCCGAAACCGACTTCCGCTCAAAGATGGGCTATATCGAAGACCTTATCGGCAGTGAAGCACTGTCAATGAACGATATTGCCGAAATGCTCAAGAGCCAGCAATATGAGATTTCCGTTTTAAAGAAAGAAAATGCTTTGTTAAAGCGGAAAATAAAAATAGCCCTTGAACAAGGGTATCGTATATAAGCGGTATAATATGAAGTGGACGATAAAACAAAACGAAAAAAATAAAAAGTGGTATTTTTCCGTCAGCGGCGTAGACAATAAAGAAAACTGCGTATTTCCCGCCTATGAGGAAATAGTTGAACAGGCAAAAAAAGAAGGGGTGTCTACCGAAAACCTTATTAATGCACAACAGTTTGAACGTTACTTTGATAAAATAGTGTATGGAACGACAGTACCGCTTCCCCTCGAAATCGAGCTTGATCCATCCTTCGATACGCGGCTCATTATCGATCCGGACAAAACAAAAGCAACGCTCTATATACGGAAAGCAAAAGACGAGCCGCACAATATCGATAAAAAATTGATTACAACAATGCTGAATAACAGCCAGATTGCAAACATCGATTTTAAAGTGCTGGATCAAAAAATAGATGCTTTTATCGAAGCTCCCGATCGGGAAATTGAGCTTGTCATTGCAGAAGGCACACTACCCGGACGAGGAAAAGACCGGTCGCTTATTCCGCACATTACGAAATTGGATGAGGCAGAAGATATTCTGCTCCGCAAGAAATTGCTCCATGCAGTGGGAACAGCTCGTGAGCAGCCGCAGATGATATACGACAAAGATTTCCCGCTTTCCGAAGCACAATCTCTTTCCATCGTCGCAAAACATGATCTACTGTATGAATTTTCAAAATCGGAACTCGGGACAAGTGGAGCGGATATTTACGGGAATACTATTCCGGGGTTACCGGGCAATGATCCTTTTGTGCTGGATTTACGGAATATCACGCAAACGAATGACGAATTGAAGGCCGGTTGCAACGGTATTCTTTTATCGGCGGAAAGCCCTGACGGCCTCAAGCTACGTATTATCCCGTATAAAGATGCTACGGTCAAAGCTGTTATCAGCGACGACAAAATGGAAGCCTCTCTCATTCTCGAATCGGGAAGAGGGGCAGGAGCGCGCCTTTCGCTTTCTCGCTTAAAAAAAGCATTGGACGAAGTGAACCTGCCTCCTGATCGGTATACCGACAAAATACTGAAAGACGCTATTTACGAAGCACGACTTTCTTCCGCACCGGTTAAATTTACCGTCAGTAGGGGTATACAGCCGGTTGCCCCGCATTCGTACCAATTCGACTGGAAGGTTGATTTCGGGTATTCAAACAGTGTTTCGGTAAAACGGGGAGAAACCCTCCTGGAAACATTCTTTCAGGAAGCCGGCGAAAAGGGCTCCGATGTATTCGGAAACACTATAGAAATCAATCAGGCAGCACTGTTAAAACTGCCCCAAACCGATAACACCATCCGTGTTATTAAACAAGGAAGAAAAATTTCGTTCGTAGCGGCTGTGCATGGGGAGTTGATACGTACCGGTGAAAAGCTCAAAATACTCAATTCAAAGATTATCGATACGGATGTAAATAAAGAAACCGGCGATATTATCTTTGCCGGTGATGTGATTATCAACGGGGATATTGATGCAGATCGCAGCGTAAAAGCGGGCGGCTGTTTAACCGTCAACGGAGATGCAGGCGTATCGCTGGTGTACACTAAGGAATCGCTTTTAATGAACGGCGGCATACGGGGAGAAAGCCGCGGCACGGTGTGGGCAAAGAATACGATGGCGCTCCATTTTGCCGAAACGGCACGGCTATTTGCAGGCGGTAATATCTATATCAATGAGTACAGTTTCCGCTGTGTCGTTAAAACAAACGGTCAGCTGATTATGACCGGGGAGCCCGGTAGTTTTATCGGCGGAAATGCTCATGCGGCCCATGGTATCAATGTGCGAAATTTAGGGGATTACAAAACCGTCCGTACGATTATTTCATTTGGACAAGACTACCTGATAAAAGATAAGATAGAGGTATACGAAAAACAGACACAGGACAACCTGTTGGAGCTTGCCCGCATAGAAGGGGAATTAAACGACTCGGAAACCCCTGCCGACCGTATCCAAGAACTGCGGGAACAAAAAGTCATCTTACTTAAATCAAACACATCTCTCGGCATAAAGATTTTTAAGCTGAAAGAAAATTTTGAATCGCATATTTCTTCGGAAATAAAGGTAACCGGCACCGTGTACCCCGGCGTTATTTTGGAAAGTCACGGCAGATATTATGAAGTACGCGAACCGGCTTCTCATGTCATATTCACTTTCGATTCAAAACAGGGCAGGATAGTCTGTAAGCAAATTGAAGATAAAATCGAGTTTACGGCGGAATAAGAGGTATTTTTATGATTTGTGCTATTCAATATCCGTCGTGGATACAACCGGAGATTATTCCGGGCTTTCCCTTTTTACGATGGTACGGGTTTATGTACCTCGTTGCCTTTACAATCGCATTCGTACTGTTTAAGGTACAGGTTAATAAAGGCGAATTACAACGGTATGCAAAAAGCGAAAAGCCTATCACGAATGAAGATATTATTGACTTTTTTACCTGGTCGCTTTTCGGACTGATGCTCGGCGCCCGCATTTTTGCAACGCTGGTATATGAGCCGGAATGGCTTTATTGGCAAAAGCCGTGGTTGATCTTTTGGCCGTTTTCCAAAACAAGAGAATGGACGGGGCTGCAAGGGATGTCGTATCACGGAGGTTTTATCGGCTGCTTCTTAGGCGCCTTTCTGTGGACAAAGCGGCATAAGCAGGACTTTTTTGCATGGGCGGATACCGCAGCAGCGGGGATACCGCTTGGCTACACCTTCGGAAGGCTCGGAAACTTTTTCAACGGCGAACTCTACGGGCGTATTACGACAAGCCCCATCGGTATGCTCTTTCCGTCGGTGCCGCTCCACGACTGCTTCCCGGTTAAAGAAGCATGGGTACGGGAGTTTGCAGCAAAAGCAGGAGTCGCCATACAGGAAGGCGCGCAGTATGTCAACCTACCCCGCCACCCGAGCCAGCTGTATGAGGCACTTTTTGAAGGAGTACTCCTCTGGATTGCGGTATGGCTGGTACGCAATAAAAAACCGTTTAACGGCTTTTTATTTTGCTTCTACACCATCGGTTACGGGGTTGTTCGTTTTTTCATCGAATACTTCCGCCAGCCCGATTATGAGCTGGGCTTCCGGATTGCTGCTGCTGCGGACGAGGCAAATATCTATCTTTTTAGCTCGTTCAAAAATATTTCTACCGGACAAGTCTTTTGCTTTATGATGATTGCAGGCGGATTTATCGGTATCGCTCTTTTAGCTCGGTACAATCGGAAGAAGAACCGTGGATAAGCCCCTGTTGCCTACAAAAAAACAAAACGATAATTTTACCTTTTCACTCCTTTCATTCGGTACGCGGACAGGGTACGCCGTTATGTTGCTGTGCATTGTTGCGGCCTCAGCCCTTATGTATAGTGAACGGCGCCAGCTGCCGATTTTGGGAATCATACTGAGCTGTTTTGCATTGTTTGTGCTATGCTACGTAGATCGGTGGCGTTTTAACTGCACGAAAAAGACCATAGAGTATCGGGTAGGCCTTGTTTTTCTTGCTCTGCGCAAGCAGTATTCCTTCTCAGACATCGAAAAAGTCGAAACTGAGCGCTTTGTCAAAGGTCTGTTTAAAACAGAGTTTATAAAATGTATGCTGTGTTTACGTACCGGAGAAAAAAAGACCGTCGCCATTTTTCCGGCACGCAACAAAGTGCTCGAACGACAGTGGAAAACACTCTCGGCGTTTTTCGCCGATTAAAAAAAACAATTAAAAAAGGGAGAAAATATGCGCTGTCCGTATTGCGGAAGTGTTGACGACAAAGTGGTAGAGTCCCGAACGCTCGGGCAAGGCGATTGTATCAGGCGGAGACGAGAATGCCTCAGCTGCGGGTACCGCTTTACCAGCTATGAGCGGATAGAAGAAAAACCGCTGATGGTGGTTAAACGAAACGGACGGAGGGAACCCTTTGACCGCGCGAAATTGGAACGCGGCATCGAACGTTCGCTGGAAAAACGTCCCGTTTCGATGAACGAAATTGAAAACATCGTCAGCGATATTGAAGATGCGGCGGTTATGAATAGTAAGAGCGCGAAAGAAATCAAGAGCACGGAACTGGGCGAAATGGTACTTGCTCGTTTATACACCGTAGATAAAGTGGCATATATCCGGTTCGCATCGGTATATAAGAAATTTAATGACCTTGATGAATTTATCAATGAGGTGAAAAAAATACATGAGCATCTTTAAAAAACTGAGATTTTTAGAGATGCTCACATGTCAAATATGGGGAGGAAGAAAAACATGGATCAAGCGGTATTTCCTGAATGGACGGCCTTTTTAGGAGACACAACGATAGAAACAAAGCCGGTATTGCGGTCGGTAGTAAAACGGTCGGGTGATATTGAAGTCTTTAATCGGAATAAAATAAAGATAGCCATTCAAAAAGCAATCGAGGCGGTTACCGGTTCGGCGGATGAAGAAAAAGCCGATTCGCTGACGGCTGCGGTGGAAGAGAAACTGACAGAGTTGATGGCTTCGCGCCATGCTCATTCTATTCCCGCAATCGAGGAAATTCAGGATATTATCGAAAATGTCTTAATCGAACGCAATGAAGCAAAAATCGCAAAGGCTTTCATCCTCTACCGTGCAAAACGGGAAGCTGTCCGCGATGCGGAGCGGCTGATGATCGATATCGACAAAACGATGAATGGCTACTTGAGTAAAAGCGATTGGCGGGTCAACGAGAATGCCAATGTCAATTTTTCGCTCGGCGGTCTCATCCTGCATAACTCCGGCACGATAACGGCAAACTACTGGCTTAAAAATATCTACACACCGGCAATCGCCGAAGCGCATCAGACAGCCGCTTTCCATATCCATGATCTTTCGATGTTTTCGGGCTATTGTGCGGGCTGGTCGCTCCGGCAGCTTATCCAAGAGGGTTTAGGCGGCGTTCCCGACAAGATTACATCGAAGCCTGCGCGCCATCTTTCCACCTTGATTCAGCAAATCGTGAACTTTCTCGGCATTATGCAAAATGAGTGGGCGGGGGCGCAGGCGTTCAGCTCATTCGACACCTACCTCGCGCCCTTTGTCAAAGCCGATAAGATGGACGAAAAGAGTGTAAAGCAATGTCTGCAAAGCTTTATCTACGGGGTTAACACGCCGAGCCGTTGGGGGAGCCAAGCACCGTTTACCAATATCACGCTCGACTGGACATGCCCCAAAGATCTTGCCGATAAAAAAGCAGTGGTCGGCGGAAAGGAAACCGATTTTACCTATGGCGATTGCCAAGCGGAAATGGATATGATCAATAAGCTCTTTATCGAGCTGATGCTGGAAGGCGATGCGGCAGGGCGCGGCTTTCAGTATCCTATTCCGACCTACAATATTACCGAAGATTTTAAGTGGGACAGCCCGAACGCCGCCCTCCTTTTTGAGATGACGGCAAAATACGGGACTCCGTATTTTCAGAATTTTATCAATTCGGATCTTAACCCGAGCGATGTCCGCTCCATGTGCTGCCGTTTACAGCTGGATAAGCGAGAGCTGCGGAAACGAGGCGGCGGTCTTTTCGGCTCCGATGAATTTACCGGCTCCATCGGCGTGGTTACCATCAATATGCCGCAAATCGGCTACCTTGCGCGTACGGAAAAAGAATACTTTGACCGCCTCGACTATCTGATGGAACTTGCCAAAACCAGTTTGCAGATTAAGCGCAAGGTGATTCAGCGGCTGTTGGAGGGAGGGCTTTTCCCGTATACGCGCCGGTATCTCCAGCACTTGAACAACCACTTTTCTACAATCGGGATTTGCGGCATGAACGAATCATGCCTTAACTTCCTCGGTGAAACTATCGTTGGAGACGCCGGTAAGGCCTTTGCCGAAAAAGTACTGACCCACATGCGCAAGCGGCTCGCTGATTTTCAAGAACAGACGGGCGACCTCTTTAACCTTGAAGCAACCCCCGCCGAAAGCACCTCATACCGGCTTGCGCGGCATGACAAGCAGCAGTTCCCCGATATTATCACCTCCGGGGAGCGCGATCCTTACTATACCAATTCAAGCCAGCTGCCGGTTTCGTATACTGCCGATGTGTTTGAAGCCTTGGATCATCAGGAAGCGCTGCAACGTAAATATACCGGCGGTACGGTATTCCATATCTTCTTAGGTGAATCGATTAAAGAGTGGCAGGCGTGCCGTGATTTGGTTAAAGCGGTTGCGTCCCATTACCGTATCCCGTATTTTTCCATATCGCCGACTTTCTCCATCTGCCCCACGCACGGGTACATCGACGGAGAGCATTTTGAATGTCCCTTGTGTAAACGCGAAAAAGAAGCTGAATTGGAAGCCCGCCTACGTGAACTGGAAGCGGAGAAGGAGGCCTTGGGCTACTAACCATCAGAGCAATCGCATCAGACTATTTTTAACAGCCCCGCAGAATAAGTGAGGTCGTTCAAGCAGAATTTCGCCGCGTTGCGTCTCAAATGCTTGCCCAACCTCACTTATTCTGCGATTTTTATTTATCTATCTGATGCGATTGCTCTTCTCCTGAAATGTTTATATTTTTAAAAATCAATTTCCTTGCCGTAATAAGCAGCAAGGTAAATCTTCTTAATATCGGCGGGAGAGGTTTTGCGTGGGTTGGTCAGCGTACACGCATCGTTAAAGGCTCTTTCGCTCATCAAATCCAACACCTTGAGGAATTTATCTTCTGCAATAACAGTGTTCTTGCCTTCCTGAATGGTGCGGGTAATGCCGACTTTCCGGTTCAAGGCAGAGACAGCCTTTGCAATATCGTCAATACCCAAAGCGCCTTCCAGCTTGCTGTAGCGGTCGGTTTCTTTTCTATTATAGTTGATAATATACGGAAGCATAATTGCGTTTGCTTCACCGTGTGTCAGATGGAATTCACCGCCGATCTTATGCGCCATCGAGTGTACGATACCGAGTGAGCAGTTGCTGAATGCGATACCGGCAACCGTAGATGCCGTGTGCATTTTTCCGCGTGCTTCCATATCGTTCCCGTTTGCAACAGCCCGTTCCAGATACTCGAATACCAGCCGGATTGCCTCAAGCGCATAGGGGTCAGTGTAATCGTCATGAGCGGTAGACACGTATGCTTCGATAGCATGGGTCATAACGTCCATACCTGTCTGAGCCGTTACCAGCGGCGGCATCTTTGCAGGGATTCTATCATCAACAATTGCAATGTCGGGGATAATATCAGGGCTTACGAGCGGATACTTGATATTCTTTTCCGTGTCGGTAATAACGGAGAAGGCGGTGATTTCGGAAGCGGTTCCGGAGGTAGAAGGAACACCGACCAGCCTTGCTTTTGTCCGCAGCTTCGGGAATTTGAAGGCAGCTAAGTCGTCAAAGTTATAGCCGGGATATTCGTAGTACACCCACATGATTTTTGCAGCATCCATTGCAGAACCGCCGCCCAATGCGATAATCCAGTCGGGATTAAAGGCTGCCATCTTTGCGCCGCCTTCTTTACAGGTTTTAACGGAAGGGTCAGGTTCTACGCCATCGATAACCAGCACTTGCATACCTGCTTTTTCCAGATAGCCCTTCGCTTCATCGACGAAGCCGAATTTTTTCATCGAGCTTCCGCCGGTAACAATAGCGGCTTTTTTCCCTTCCAAGGTAGAAAGGAATTCCAAGGCTCCTACCCCGTGTACAATTTTCGGGGGGATACTGAATGTTGCGTACTTCATAATTTATACTCCTATTCATTAAAAGAGGTGTTATGTGCTACCGTTTTACCTATGTTTAAACGGATAGTTCAACACTCTTTTATTTTATAGATAGTATTATAACGATATATTATTATTTAGTAAAGAGGGAAAACGATAAAAAAACACCGATCAGCCCCAACAGAGAGACTAAACGGTGTTAGCCGGATAAAAAAATTCAGAAGTTCTATTGACATTACAATCAAGCCGCTGTATAGTCATAGATGTAAATTCATAAGAACAACCAACTTTTTTTCCGTTCGCTGGTGAATGGGCGTCATGCTATTCCTGCACGTGAAGCGTTTTTGCATGTGCAAGACGAAGGGATTTACCGGAGGATTTTATATGAGAGAAGCTATTGAGCAATTAAAACAGATTATTTCCGAAGCGGAAACCGTTGTTATCGGCGCAGGGAGCGGTCTTTCCACTTCGGCAGGTTTCACCTATTCGGGTGAGCGGTTTGAAAAATATTTTTCCGATTTTGCGGTCAAATACGGTTTTCAGGATATGTATTCGGGCGGATTTGCTCCTTTTGCCTCGCTTGAAGAGCGTTGGGCATACTGGAGCCGCTATATTATGATAAACCGTTATATGGATCCGCCCAAACCGGTTTATAACAACATACTTTCGCTTGTGCGGAACAAAGATTATTTTGTGCTTACGACAAACGTAGACCATTGCTTCCAAAAAGCGGGTTTTGACAAGGAGCGGCTGTTTTATACGCAGGGCGACTACGGGCTGTTTCAATGCAGTGAACCGTGTCATCACAAAACCTATGACAACGAAAAACAAATCCGTGCAATGTGGGAATTCCGCAACGAGATGAAAATCCCATCAGAACTTGTACCGCATTGTCCTGTTTGCGGAAAACCGATGAGTATGAACCTTCGGGCAGATGACACTTTTGTTACAGATGAGGGCTGGTCTAAGGCAGCCGCTCGATATGAAAGGTTTATTTTCAGCCGCTTAAATAGCGCGGCTGAAAAACACTTCGAGTTTGCCTTTCGGCAAACATCGATTATTGACGTATGCGCTGATCGCGCATCAATGCAACAGTTTTCAGAAACTGATGTTTCTTCAACTGCTGCATCTCAAGGAAGTTTTTTACAAAGCCGGAATATAACAAGCCGTTCCGGTCAACAAGAAGGAACGGGGAATGTGTTGTTTCTTGAACTGGGTGTTGGGAGAAACACTCCCGGAATTATAAAGTATCCGTTTTGGCAGATGACGGCAAAAAACCCGAATGCACAGTATGTTTGTATCAATTTTGGGGAAGCGTTTGTACCGTACGAAATAGAAAAGCGGTCGCTCTGTATCAATGATGACATTGGCGAGGTTTTGCAGGCGCTATTATAAAAAAATGAGATAAGGGTGGAATATGAAAATCAGTGTTCGTTTTACAGCAGCGGTTCATACGCTTTTGTGCATTCAATATTTTGAAAAGGATATGCGCGTTACTTCGGATTTTATTTCTGCAAGCACCGGTGTCAATGCTGTTATCATACGGAAGATTTTGCTGCAGTTGCAAAAGGCCGGATTGGTAAAAACTGCAGCAGGGATCGGCGGTTCACACTTGGCACGGAAGGCTGATACAATCACGCTGCTGGATGTATACAACGCAATCAATGAGGGAGCAGAGGAACGGGAGGTTTTCAATTTCCATCCGAATCCAAATCCGCAATGCCCTGTCGGAAGCAAGATTCACCGCGTGCTCGATGCTGCATTGCAAGAGGCGCAACAAGCGATGGCAGATTCGCTTAACAAAACAACAATTGCCGATTTAGGAGCGGGAATATAACCGGAGTCTTGTTTCTTTTACGCATCCGCGCGAATAAAAAAAGCTGAGAGCTTGCAAACCTAAGGATACAATATCCAAACGTCCACGCTTCTCAGCTTCATACTGTATCATACGGAGCGTTTAATACCCGCTGTTCCGCGGCAACGCTCTGCCTCGGGGGTGTTGATTACAGCTCTATAGAAGGATTCGCTTGCGTCAAAATTTCGGTTGTAACCGAGGCTCCAAGGTACTTTTGAGCATATTCGCCGATAAGCGCCAATGCAGCTTTTAAGTCTTCCAAGCGGGCAGGATCGAGATTTTCCATGATGATAAACGCATTTTTTGTATTTTCCGTAATCATCGTGCGCTGCCCGTCACGCCAATTAAAACAGCGGCAGACGGCGCCTTTATTATCGCGGTAGCACAACTCCCCTTCCAGGGTTTGGCTATGCTCTTCATCGCCGAGCGCAAAAAAATCATCGCCGCCCTTTGTAATACCGAGGATCAAATCGCCGTCAAAGGCATCGCTATCTTCCGCACCGCACGGTAAACCGAATTGCAATGATGCGGCATTGTAAATATCTACCAGCGGATTGATGTACGAAACGGGATTCTGTTTTTCCACCCGCTTGAGCAGCGCCTCGATACTGCATCGGACGCCTTTCTTCGTCTTAAACTTCCGATACGCATCCCGCCAGATAGCGATAACGGGGTTTTCGCTGAACACATTTTTTACCAAAAATTTTTCCGCATCGGCATTACTTCGAGAAAGTAATACCTTTATATCGCGGACGCTTTCGCCGCTATTATCAATTCCCTTTAACAACACCACACCGAGCTGCGCTTGAGGAAAAAGTTCCCAAAAAGAGGCATCCGCCAAAAATTTACTCATAATATCTTCATATCTCCTTTGTTATAAATGATGACAATGTAAAATAATATCGCTACTATAAAAGTATACTATTCTTTTGTAAAGAGGCCGAAAATTTAGTTATGGAAACAATTATATTGGGACTTGGCTCCAACCGCGGAGATTCAAAAGCAATCCTTGCAGAGGCCATTAAACGGCTCGCATCATTCTTAAACGATATTCGAACCTCCTCCGTCTATATCACAAAACCGCAGGATTACCTTGATCAGGATGATTTTTACAACATGGTTGTATCGGGAAACTATGCAGGAAGTTCCGCATCGCTGCTTAAAACGCTCCAGCACATTGAAGCGGATTACGGCAGGAACCGTGAAGCCGAGATTCCCAAAGGCCCCCGCACACTCGACATCGATATTCTCTTTTTCGGAAGTCAAATTGTTAAGCTCGATAATCCTCCGCTTATCATCCCGCATCCGGCGGTATACCGGCGAGCCTTCGCACTCATCCCGCTGCTGGAGCTGTATCCCGACTACCGTGACCCCGTTACGCACCAGCCGCTCGCCGCCGCACTCGCTGCCTTACCCGATCAAGGCGTACGAAAAAGTCTCTGAGCAGTAGATGCATCGTATATTTTCAAAAGTTCCATTCTTCGATATAATAAATCTCATTATATTCAATCGTACCGTGTGCGTATCAATGAATGAATGTACACTGTTGTATTTTAAGGAATGATCATGACTGCCGAAGATGAAAAGCACGAAGAACAGAACGTCGAAGCGCTGACTGCGTTTAAAGTCAATGATTTTGAAGGGCCGCTCGACCTTCTGCTCTTTTTAATTAAGAAAAATGAGATCAATATCTACGATATTCCCATCAGCGATATAACCGAACAGTACCTTGAATATCTCGATTACGCGGTAAGCCTCAATCTGGATAGCTTAACCGAGTTTTATGAACTTGCGGCGCACCTTGTCTATATTAAAAGCAAGATGCTCCTTCCCGTCGAGATCGATCCGGACGATGAGGATATCGAAGACCCGCGTACGGAATTGGTCAATAAGCTGATTGAGTATCAAAAATTTAAAAAACTGTCGGTTTTAATGGAAGAAAAAGAAAGCGAGGCCGAATGGTTTTTTGAACGCAAGAAAATACAACACGCGCTTCCTTTTACCGAAGAGAACCTGTGGGAGCGGGTTGATACGTGGGAGCTTTTACGGACGTTTTCCAAACTGATGTCCAATTATAACTCGGAACAAATTCTTGACCTGTACGAAGAGGTGTCCGTAAATGAAAAGCTGACGCTGATGAACGAATTTTTGGAAGAAAAGGGCGAATGCCTTTTTACCGATTTGATTGTACGGAAGGGAAATCTGCTGGATGTTATTTGCGCTTTCATGGCGTTGCTTGAGGCGGTCAAATTCAGGATGGCAAGCATCTGGCAAAACAGGATGTTCGGCGATATAAAAATACGCCCGTGGGAAGCTGCCCGCAATGATGACGGAGTATAAAATGGAAAAAGAAACAGCCCTCGTAGAGGCAATCCTCTATTTGGAAGGAGAGCCGCTTGACGACGCTGCAATCAGTAAAATTGCAGGCTTATCGGTCGATGTCGTAAAAGAATGCATTAAAAATCTGAAAGATTCATATTCGGAAGGTTCGAGCGGTATCGAAATTACACAGATGATGGGCGGCTGGATTATCACGCCTAAAAAAGAATTTTGGGATGCGCTGAAAGACCGCTACGGTAAAAAGAACGAGAACCGGCTTTCGCGCGCTGCAATGGAAACGCTGTCGATTATTGCCTATTCTCAGCCGATAACCCGTGCCGAAATCGAGGCAATCCGCGGAGTTTCCGCCGACACGATGATTAGGCTTTTGGTAGAAAAAGAGCTGATTAAAGAAGTGGGGAAAAAAGACATTCCCGGAAAGCCGGTACAATTCGGCACGACCAAGGAATTCTTAAAAGTATTCGGTTTAAACAGCATCGCGGACTTACCCAAGATGGATGAGACGGAACAGGAGCGGTTCGAACTTGCGCGATAACAATCATTTTTCCAAATTGCCCCGAGCTTTCGACAGCAAACGGATAAAATCTTTCGATAACGGCACCCATAATGAAGGTAACGAAAACAACGGCAAGCGAACTAAATATTTCAACAACGGTACAGCTCCCGAAGATAACGGAAAAAGCGACAAGCAGGAGATGCGGCTGCAAGTGTATCTTGCCCATGCGGGGATTGCGTCGCGGCGTGCCTGCGAAAAGATTATCGCGGAGGGGCATGTTTCCGTAAACGGAACGCTTGTTACCGACATGGGCAGCAAGGTTCGCACGGGTGATACGGTACTCCTTGACGGGAAGCCGGTGCATCCCGAAGCGCGCAAATGCTACGTACTTTTGAACAAACCGGCGGGCTTTGTCTGCACGCTCTCCGACGAAAAAGGACGCCCCACTGCCGCAGATCTTTTAAAAGAGACCTACAGCGAGCGGCTCTACAACATCGGCAGGCTCGATATGTTTTCGAGCGGAGCAATTCTCTTTACCAACGACGGGGATTTTGCCGCAAAGATAGAACACCCGTCGGCGCAGATCGAAAAGGAATATGTTATCGAAACCACGCAGGACTTTCCGCCGGAGCTGCTCACCCGCTTTGAACGCGGTATCCGCGTTGACGGCATTTTTTACAAATGCCGTTCAGCCGCTGCCATTAACCGCCGTAAGCTGCGGATTGTACTTGTCGAAGGAAAGAATAGAGAAATCCGCCGCGTACTGGATTCATTTAACTGCACGATAAAGCGGCTGGTGCGGGTTCGCATCGGGAACCTCGAGCTGGGCACCCTGAAAGCAGGAGAATTCCGCGACCTTACCGCAAAAGAGCGGCAGGCGCTGCTGGATCTAACGGCGGAGAGCCAAAACGAGGAGCGAAAGTACACAGAATAATGTACAGAATTGAGGCTTTTAGAGGTGAACTCTTTTAAAGAGGGTACCTCCCCTCTTCCTCTTTTTACTCAATCGTATACTCGATAAAGCCTTCTGCTTTCCGTTTGATGATTTCTCCGATTCCGGCACGTACGGTTCTGATATTTTTATACTGTATGTCGTCCATCCCCTGCCCCGCTAAGGCATTATGGCACAGGGCTATGTCGCAACCGCAGTCCGTAAAATCATTTTCAAGATCCTTAAAATATTGTACAACGTCTCCGGCAAACACGATTTCAATTTCCGCCGTATCACCGGTTTCTTTGCAATAATTTCGGTAATTGACTAATTTACTTTGCAATTTAGCGATCAACTGAAGCTTTTCTATTCTGAATAAAACTTTATAGTGCATAGCGCTAAAACTATACCCTGCGCTTATGCACCTGTCAAGAAAGGCCGCATATAGTTTCCGGCATCAGCATATCAATCGCCGCCTGTATATGTTCGGGTACCGGCACGGTAAAGAGGCGAAGCGTGCCGCCGATGGGAAATCGGAGGCGGTATGCGCAGAGCTGGAGCTTTTTAATGCGGGCGGTTTTCCAAAGCTGTTTATTTAATGCAAAGTTTCCGTGCTTGTCGTCGCCAATAATCGGGCAGCCGATACCGGCAAGGTGAATACGGATTTGGTGCATTCTGCCGGTATGCAATCGGACGGAGAACAAGCTGTATGCGTCAGTACCTGCAAGCAGTTTGTATGCACTTGAGGCAGGCTTTGGCGTGCCGTTTTCCATAATCGGCGTATCGATAATGCCTTCTTTCGGAATAGGTTTCAGTATTTTTTTATTTACAGAATGTTCAAAACTGCCGAAGCATAATGCAAGATATTCCTTTTCGACCGCCCGCGACTCAAACAAGGTACGGCACGAACGGGCGGTGGAGGCGTTTTTTGCAACTACCAATAAGCCGGAGGTTTCTTTATCCAACCGGTGTACCGGAAATATTTCTGTCCTGAGCTGCTTGCTTAAAATCTCGGTAAGGCACACGGAAATATGCGCGCCGCCCTGTACCGGAATACCGTAAGGCTTATTAACGATACAAATTGACTCGTCCTCATATACAATCGGAATGGATTTCTTTACAATATTTTGTTGACTATTGTGCATAGTGGGGAGTATATGATGAATCGGAAAAAATTTCAGCACTTGTTATGTTTCATTCTTTTATCGTTTTGTATCGGCTATCCGCTTCGGGCGGAACTGATCAGCAATCCTTCATTAGGCTATACATTGGATTTACCGGAGGGATTCAGACAGGTGAATTCACGGGATAATTCCCGCTATCTTTATCAAAATACAATTATCCCCGTCGGATTACAGGTTGCGCTCTACCCGTATCAGCAGTTCGGTACGGTAACCGCTGCGGCAGAGCATATTTTTTCTCAACTGAAAGCGCAAAAAAAAGCGATACAATTTTTGATGCAGGGCAACCCCGCACTCGTTGCAAACCTTCAATTTACACAGCAAAACCAAAAACAGGCGGGGTGGCTTTTGGTGCAGCCGCTCGCCGAACAAAAGGGATGGCTGGTTGTCTTAACAACAACACAGGCGGCAAAAGCGCAGGAATATGAGCCGATGATGATTTCCTGCTTGGATGCGGTGTTCATCAGCCGTCAGTCCTTTTTTGAACCCGGCCCGATGATTCAGGCCGTTTATCCCAAAGAAGGAACGGTAAAAAAAGAAGTGCTCTTTAACGGAAAAAAACTTCTCGTGCATTTTGACCGCTCCGATTCCGAAGCGAACCAGGCAGTAATAGACCGCGAATTTGCCCTGCTGACACGCTACCTCAATTCCCCGCTGCAGCAAAAAGCATGGCAGCGCTATTACCGGATGATTTATCGCGACAGTATTGCTCGCTGCCGCCATCTTTCGCTGATGCTGGAAAAGGAATTAATCGAGGTGAGTAAAGAAGGGAAAATGCCTTCGGCAGAAGCCGTTGCCGCTTCTTTGCTTGCATGGATGCAAAACTTTACCTACAAGCGAGATGAAAACGGGGCTGACTTTTTAAACATACCGGCTGTGTGTACCGATCAGAGCGGCGATTGCGACAGCCGTGCGCTGTTGATGGCGGTGATATTGCAGCATTTCAACATCGATTCAATCTTGATGATTGCTCCCGGACAAAGCCATGCGGTTGCCGCCGTAGACTGCACCGGAGAAGGCGCCCGCTTTACGCACAACGGCAAACGCTATCTTATCGCAGAAACGACGGCAAAGGTCGCACTCGGAAAAATTGCACAAGACCTTGCCGACCCCAACCTTTGGTTTGCCGTTGATTGGTACACACCTCCCGAACGGGACGAGTATGGCTTCGGCAAGAAGGAATAGTCGGCTCATCTAAGGACGAGGGATTTTAGAGGTTTTCAACTGTTAAAGCGGCACTGTCGCTTTACTCAAGCATATTCTTCTGCCGCATAATTTCAAAAACACTTGACTTTCCAAGGAAGTGCGCACTACCTGCAAAGACAAACGTATTGCCACCTTCGTGCAAGTACTCGTCGAATTTCTGCGCCCATATTCGATTCCGATCGGTCAACAGTGCATCAATATAGGCTTGCGCTTTCTTTTCAGAAAAAGAAGACGGCACTTCCAAGAGTAATTCGACAAGCAGGGATGAGAGCTCTTTTCGATTATTGCTTAGATAAAGATCCCGAATTTTATGCATCGCTTCCGTACTCTTATCAATATCTCGCAACGCTTGTATAGAATCCTTTAATATAGCAAGCTGATCGTCAAAAGTACCGTACGATAACGCTGCGAGTTGCTGTTCTACCGTATCGAGCGCCTCGATTTTTTTATTTTCAGCCCGCTGCATCAAATACATATCGATACCGTCTCCAGGCAGCAAACCAGCCTTAATCGTCAATAACTGCGCCAGTACCGTATTTAATACCCACGGATTAAATAAGGCAAACTGATGTACCGTATCATCGCCGATCATTTCATACAGAAAAACAAGTTCATCCTCTGATAAGACATTAAGTAAACTCTTTTTGGGGTCGGTATTCATATTTTTCATAATAACGGTTTGCATCTCACCGACGAGAGCTTCCATTTCGGCCATACCACCGAGCTCACTCACCAACCGGTCGGCTTTATCGAAGGCACGCAGCACATTCTTTTCAAGCGGATAAAAACTTTTATCGGCAACATGAATAGTTCCGAGTACATAGACGGAGCCCTTATTACCCCTTATCTCCCAAAAAAAACGTTCGGGGCGCTCTATCAGTACCGGCCTCGATAATTCTGACGGCCGCTTACCCTGTCCCGTAGTCGTACAGGCAGTAAGCGCGATGCTCAACAGCAAGAGCAGTGTAATTTTTTTCACATATTTAAAAGCTATCATACAATCCTCCTATCGATAAAATAACGTTTTTTTGCACTTCCTACTAGAGGATTTAATCAGGGAAAAGGTTCAACTCTGGTCGAATAGTCTCAATTTTTCCGCGAGGATATAAAAAAATGTCTGATGCATTTGCTGCATAATATCGGCAAAAAGAGCATTGACATTTATTATTTTACCGGTAAAATGAAGAAAGGTGGGTAAAAGTGGAGGAAAGTAGATAAAAGTGGAAAAAAGTGCGTTCTCGGGAGAGTATAATAACACGCTTGATGAAAAAGGGCGTATTATGTTTCCTGCAAAACTACGCTGTTTACTGCCGGGCTCTCAGATTGTGATTACCCGGGGAATTGACCGCTGTCTATGGATATTTCCTCCTGAAGAATGGGCATTGCTATCCGAAAAAGTTATGCAATCCGCTTCATTGTTTCAGGCAAACTCCCGTCTTGTCCTGCGCAGACTTATCGCTCCGGCGCAGGAAATAGACATCGATAAGGCGGGACGTGTTTCAATACCCCAAAGTTTACGTGAATACGCGCAGCTCGAAAAAGACTGCGTGCTATTGGGCATCAACCGTTATCTTGAATTATGGGATGCGGCTGAATATCGGGCTTATCTGGAGGGAAGCGAGGCGGATTTCCATCAAGCGAGCGAGGACTTGGGGCTTATTCGTTTTTAACATGTATGAACTTTATACACACACCGGTTTTATTACAAGAATGCCTGGAATTACTTGCTCCGGAAACATCCGATCCGCTTCTTATCGACGGAACATTAGGCGAAGGCGGCCACAGTGAGGCTTTTTTAACTCACTTCCCACAGTTAAAAGTTATCGGTATCGATGCCGACCCTGCCATTCAAGCAAAGGCAAAAGTACGGCTTGCCCCATTCGGCGAGCGTATGCAGTTTTTTTTAGGCTGGTCGGATGCTTTTTTCGATGCTTATCCTCAAAATACACCTGCCCCATCGCTCATATTATTTGATCTCGGTATTTCTCTTTTCCATTATATGGAATCAAAGCGCGGTTTTTCATTCAGCGCCGCCGAACCGCTCGATATGCGTATCAACCCGAATGAATCGCTAACAGCCGCCGACATTGTAAACACCTACAGCGAAAAAAAACTCGCGGATCTACTGTACCTCTATGCGGAAGAACGGTTTTCGCGGCCGATCGCTCGTGCTATTGTCGCGGAACGGGAAAACCGTCCCTTTACGGAAGCGCGACAGTTAAGCGAAACCGTATTCCATGCGGTTCCCGTCCGCTTCAGACACGGCCCCATACATCCGGCAACCAAGACGTTCCAAGCCCTACGGATTGCCGTGAACAGCGAGCTTGACCGGCTGCCGCGCCTGTTGGAAAAAGCCTTTGCATGCCTTGCGGCAGAGGGCAAAATGGGCGTTATCTCTTTTCACTCGCTGGAAGATCGTATCGTTAAAAATTTTTTTAGAGACCTTGCAAAAAGCTGTATTTGCCCGCCTGAAATGCCGATATGTACATGTGGAGGCGTGCCCCGTGCAGCTTTGCTTACTAAAAAACCGGTCGGCCCCTCTGCCGAAGAGACAGCCGATAACGCACCGTCCCGCAGCGCCCGGCTTCGTGTTATAAAAAAGCTCTCTTTGAGGAGGTCATAACCGCTATGAAGCACTTGTTAGCATTCATCCTTACCGTGAGTATTCCTTGTTTATTTTTCTTAACCGTCAAACAATCGCAGGTTTACAATACACTGGAACGTGAGGTAAACGCATATAACGATGAGCAGAATCGCCTGATTGCAGAAAATAAACGGAAGATTTCGGCTATTTCCATCCTCTCAAAACCGCAGCGGATAGAAAAAATTGCCGTCGAAGAATTGGATATGCACAAAGCAGATTCCTCGCAGATTATCCGCGTCTCCTTGGATAAGGAAAAGAAGGGATAGCTCCAT
The DNA here is from genome assembly GCF_024181185.1 of Treponema sp. OMZ 906. Taxonomy (NCBI): domain Bacteria; kingdom Pseudomonadati; phylum Spirochaetota; class Spirochaetia; order Treponematales; family Treponemataceae; genus Treponema; species Treponema sp. OMZ 906. The sequence goes on from NZ_CP051196.1 coordinate 1,862,798, forward strand.
GTTATTGGGTTGGGAGGCTCTCTGCACGGCAGTCGCAGGCACATTCATTTGCAATTATTCTCCTTATGCGGGCTTCGATTCCGTTACGACAGACAGCAGAACTGTGAATCCCCATGCCCTTTTTATTCCGCTGCGAGGTACACAGCAAGACGGGCACCGTTATATCGAACATGCCCTGCGGCAAGGAGCAGATTGTATTATTGCCGACGCAGCACACCTCGGCGTCCACGATAACACTCAGCATATTATTGCTCTCTGCAAAAGATATGAAGCCTCCTGTATCCGCGTTGAACATACGCTGAAGGCATTGCAGGACGCCGCCGCCGCTTATCTGGAGCGATTTCCACAGCTTCTTAAAATCGGAGTAACCGGTTCAAACGGTAAAACAACGACGAAAGAACTGCTTGCCTCTATCTTTGCACAGGAATACCGCACTGTAAAAAATGAGGGTAACCTCAATTCGGAAACAGGACTGCCGCTCTCGGTGTTCACCGTAACGAAAGAACATGAAGTGGGCATTTTTGAGCTTGGTATGAACCGGAAGGGAGAAATTGCGGAGCTTGCCGCAGTCCTGAAACCGAACATTGCCGTTATCACCAATATCGGCACCGCGCATATCGGGATGCTCGGTTCCAAAGATGCCATTGCTCACGAGAAAAAACAAATATTTTCCTGTTTTGATGAAAACTCAGTCGGCTTTGTCCCCGATAAGGACGAATATACGGCTTTCTTACAAGAAGTACCGCACGGGAAAACCTTTACCTACAGTGCAGCTCCCGACGCCTATACCCTCGAAGGGCTTTCAGGTACAGAGATCCGGTATAAGGGAGAAAACATCCGTTTACCACTCCCGGGAATCCATAACGTACAAAATGCCTTTGCCGCGATTGCCGTTGCGGAATACTGCAATATCCCGCTGCGATCAATAAAAGCAGGCATCGAAAACATGCAGGCACTATTTGGAAGGTCGCAAATTATCCGCGGACCGGTAACCTACCTGCTCGATTGCTATAACGCCAATCCCGATTCTATGAATGCGGGGCTTGCACTGTGTGCGAATATTGCAGTAAACGGCAAGAAGATTTATGTACTTGCCTCGATGAAAGAACTGGGTGCGAAATCAGCGGAAGCACATCGCGCCGTATGTGCGGCAGCTTTCGCCTCCGATGCCGATGCGTTATTTTTTTTCGGTGAAGAGATGTGTAAAGCAGCCGTCGAACAAAATAAAACTTCAAATAAGCCTTTTTTCTGCTTTAGAGAATCCGATGCAAATAAACTCCGCGATACCTTAGATAGTCTATTAAAACGGAACGATTTTGTGTTTCTAAAGGGATCCCGAAGCCTTCAACTGGAGCAGTTTGAATCTATTCTGCAAAAGGAGCGGGTATGACACAGCATACTATCACCGTTGAAAAGAACATCAATCGCGACCGATACAGCTTTACTTTTATCCTGCTTGTGCTCATCATGGTTGGAGTCGGAATTGCGGTACTCTATTCGGGCTCCCTGCATTACGCCGAACGTTTTTTTGATGACCCATCTTATTTCGTTGTCCGGCAATTCCGTAATCTTCTTGTAGGCTGCATCGGTCTCATTTTTTTTTCATTTTTCAGTTTTGACCATTTGCGAAAATTACTCCCCTATCTACTGATAGCCGGTTTTATCTTCCTGTTGCTCCCGTTTATTCCCGGCATTGCTTCGCCGCGGAATGGTGCTAATCGCTGGATCTCTATCGGTGGTTTTAGTTTACAACCATCGGAATTTATCAAGCTTCTGCTCATTATCTTTCTTGCAAATTTCTTCGATAAAAAAGCTGATCAATTGGATGTACCGCTGATTGCCATACTGCCGCCTTTTTTTATTACATCGATATTCGTATTGCTAGTATACCTTGAAAACGATTTTTCTAGTGCAATTTTTCTAATACTTATATTCATGGTCATGTTTTTTGCTGCGGGAGGACCGCTGCTTTGGTTCCTTAAAGGACTGATTATTACCATCCCTTGTGCGGTACTTATGGTTGCTACCTCCACCTACCGGATGAAGCGCGTGCTCTCTTTTATTTCCCCCGATAGCGATCCACTCGATACAGGGTATCAAATAAATGCAGCCCTCGAAGCACTTGCCGGCAGCGGCCTTTACGGTACGGGAATAGGGAACGGCGTACATAAAATTTCAAGTGTCCCCGAAATATACTCCGATTTTATTTTTGTCGCATGGGCGGAGGAAATGGGTTTTTTAGGTGTATGCGGATATCTTGTACTTTTGCTTACCTTTACTGCAGTAGGTTATTTAATTGCATTTTCCTGTAAGAACAGGTTCGGCTGCTATATTGCCTTCGGAGCAGCCTCCTCAATCGTCCTTCAATCTTTTTTAAACTTAGGAGTCGTTGTCCGCCTACTGCCCGCAACCGGTATTCCACTCCCCTTTTTCTCATTCGGAGGATCTTCACTCATTACCAGTCTTTGCCTATGCGGACTGATTATCAATGTTTCAAGCTATTCAAAAAGGAGCGTCTCACATGTCTGATATTATCGGTTTACAAAACCATGCTTACACAGAATTGCAGCAATCACCTCAAACCGTTAAAAAAACAAAAGGGAAGCAGCTCCTTAAAATTATCATTTTAGTAATGTTGTTATTTTTGGCGGGTGACTCCGTTTATTATCTTTTTATCTTGCCTTTTAATTCGACGGCAAAGATACAGTTTTCCGGAATCGACACCGTTCTCGAAGCGGATCTAAAAAAAGCAGCAGGCCTTACCGGCACGGAAAAGTGGGGAAAGATCGATAAAGATGTGTTATTGCATCGGATTGCAAGTTATCCGCTCATTGCGGAAGCACGAGTACTCAAAAAATATCCGGACAAGGTGTTGATTGAAATAATCGAACGGAAACCGGTTGGCGTATTGCTTGCAACAGTTGGCGGCCGCACTATCCAGATGGAAATAGATAAAACGGGAACAGTATTTAAAGCGTCCTCAAAAAAAGAAGCGCAAGAGTTGCCTGTTATCAGCGGTCTTTCCTTTCAGACTATACGAGCGGGAATGAAGGTGCACAAAAAGCTTGTACCATTATTTAAACAACTGGATCTTTTGCAGAAGAAAAATCCGGCATTACTCAGCGAAATCTCCGAAATGAAGATTGAACAGAAAAAATACGGCGGTTTTGACCTCATCCTCTATCCGGTACAAACGCCGGTTAAAGTACGTGCAGACAGTACATTGAATGAGGATCGATTGCAGTATATGATGTTAACGTTGGATGTCATACGGGAACTTGATCTGAGTTCAAAGATTGAGGAGTTGGATGTACGGGCAGGAACCGCTTCCTACCGTTTAAGAGGTGAAGCCAATGAGTGATATCATAGTCGGATTGGATATAGGCACCAGCGCAATCAGAGCTGTTGTCGCTGAAAAACTGGAAACAGGCGTTCTGCAAATTATCGGCGTGGGCACCGGCATTTCCGAAGGCTTACGGAAAGGAACCGTCGTTAATATCGAAAAAACCGTACAGGGAATTCACGAGGCAGTGGAAGCCGCAGAGATGATGTCCGGCGTGGAAATTACGCACTGCATTACGGGAATCGGCGGCACCCACATTGAAGGACTTAATTCCCGCGGTATTGTCGCCGTTACCGATAAAGGTAAAGGAAACCGTGAAATAGACCAACAGGATATCGACCGCGTTATAGAAGCTGCAAAGGCTGTTGTTATTCCGATGGATAGGCGTGTCATGCACGTAATTCCTCAATCATATATCGTCGACGATCAGCGCGGTATTGCGGATCCGCACAACGTAATCGGTGTCCGTATCGAAGCGGAGGTGCATATTATTACCGGGTCGGTTACCTGCATCAAAAATATCGTCGACTGTGTGAAGCGTGCCAATTTGCAAGTTGACGCACCGATGTATCATGGGTTAGCCGCTGTAGAATCCGTTATGACACAGGAAGAACAGGATCTCGGTTCGGTACTCATCGATATTGGGGGCGGCACTACTGATATTGTGGTGATGTCGGGCGGAGCGCCGATACTTACGACCGTGCTGCCCGTAGGCGGAGGTCATGCGACAAACGATTTGGCAATTGTAAAAGGGCTTTCAACCGAGACCGCAGAAAAGCTCAAGATAACCGACGGATGCTGTTGGCAGCCGCTTTTGGAAGATAATAAATCGGTACTGATTTCCGCTCCGGGCGGACGGGCGCCCATACAGATTGAAAAAGCGGATATATGCGATATTCTGCAAGCTCGAATGGCAGAAATTTTTACGATGGTAAAGGATAAAATAAGCCCGGCAATCGCTACGAACCGATTTGCAGGTAATGTTATCCTCTGCGGCGGCGGTTCGCTTATGCAGGGCGCTACGGAGCTTGCTTCCGAAATTTTCGATACCCCCGCCGTCAGATTAGGTATTCCGGGAACCTTCGGCGGTTTAACCGGAGAATACCGCAGTCCCGAATTTGCCGCCGTACTCGGACTGATTTTATCGCAGTACAAACAGCGGGCAGCTTCCGGTGAAGAAACGAAAAAAATGGAAGCAGAACAGGGTAAAATTATCGGTAAACTCAAAGACTTTTGGAAAAACCTATTTTAATATAGAAGGGGAGGGAACATATATGGATTACCAAGTAATGCAGCAAAATGAACTGTTACCGGTTAATCCCACCGTTATTAAAGTAATCGGCGCGGGAGGAGGCGGTTCGAATGCAGTTAATAGGATGTTGGAGTGCAACATACAGTACGTCGATTTTATCGTTGCCAATACCGACGTACAGGCGCTTAATTATTCAAAAGCACCGATGAAATTAGTGATCGGATCAAAGTTAACCGGAGGACTCGGTGCCGGTGGAAAACCTGACATAGGTGAAAAAGCCGCTATGGAAGATACCGAAATTATTGCGAATGCAGTCCGCGGTGCACACATGGTGTTTATCACCGCCGGTATGGGCGGCGGCACCGGTACCGGTTCGGCGCCGGTTATCGCAAAGATAGCCCGTGATCAGGGTGCCCTAACGGTTGGTGTCGTTACCAAACCATTTGCTTTTGAAGGGCGTGCAAAGATGCGTACCGCCGAAGCAGGAATTGAAAAACTTCGCCAAAACGTCGATACGCTAGTCGTCATCCCAAATCAGCATTTATTAAACCTTGTAGACAGTAAGCAGACGATAAAAGACGCATTCGTCATGGCGGATGACGTGCTGCGCCGTGCAGTACAAGGTATTGCCGATATTATTACAAAAAACGGATTGGTCAATATAGACTTCGCGGATGTCCGCTCAACGATGGCCGGTCAGGGCGATGCACTCATGGGTGTCGGCACCGGATCGGGAGAAAATCGAGCGGTGGATGCGGCAACCAATGCCATCAACAACCCGCTTTTGGAAGATTCGCATATCGAAGGCGCAACGCGAATACTGGTGAATATCTACGCAGCGGAGATGCCTTCTACCATAGAAGTCAACGATATTATGGAAATCGTTACAGCAAACGCCAACCCCGATGTAGAAACTATCCACGGTATTACCGTCGACGAAACCGACGAGGCCATGAAAGATAAAATCACCGTAACGGTCATTGCAACAGGTTTCCCAACCGATACGGATCCGATTCCGAATCTTATGCAAAAGCAGGGACAGCCCACAGGGGCAACAGCTCAACCTGAACCGCTCCATACGTCGTTTTTACAAAACGATTTTATTTCAGCAAGCGAATGGGCAAAGCTGCAAACACCGCAACAGCCTACCCTACCCGGTCTCGGCCCGCGGAATGCAGGAATACCGGCAGCCCCGCCGCCCCAACCGGCAATGGCCGAAGCTCCACGCCAGCCTATCCGTGTGCAGCTCCCCGGCGCTAATACGGATTTGGATGTGCCGGCCTACATACGCAACAAACCCTTTTAAAAATATGCGGGCATCTGCGTTGTCGCATCATGAAAAGTGTACATCCTTGTACCTCTCTACCGATGTACGTCCATGTACATCAGTAGAGGACAAGTTTTGTTCCAAAACTTGTTTCTGACTTATTCCCCGCCCATCCTTGGGCGCATTAATGGCGAGTTTCGGCGTCATCGAAACATCGCTTCTCTGACAGGATGTCAGTGGTTCTAAACAGTATCGAGTTTTTCATTAAAAAACTCGAAGCTCCAAAATGTACAAGGATGTACATTTTGGAGTGATAGCATCCGTGCCGCTTCTGAAACTAGTATTCAACGTATAAGAACGAACAGGGATGTTCGTGCTTATAAGCAGTAGCGAGTTTGCACTGCAAACTCGTCGTTAAAAAGCGTACACGGATGTACGCTTTTTAACAGCCTATTTTTCAAAGGCTAACGGAAAGGCTAGGTACAAAATTATGACCCTTTATTCGTACGAGGATTTAATATCTCGGCGCTCTGCGTCGGAGTTGTTGATTCCAGTCTTTTTGTGCAAAATTTTGGATAAAATTTTGCACAATTTATTTTAAAAGAAGGATAAGCACACTAGACAAATTACTCAAAATCGCAGAATAAGAGAGATTGTTTAAAGGCAGTTAGATGTAATTACCATGAATTGGGAAAAGTCTAGAATTTTTACAATATTTCTGATATGGTACCGCCGATTATGACTAAAAAACTAACCTCGAATCGTCTGTTATATATCTTAAATGCCGGAATGGTGACCTTTGCAATGGTAATGAATATCAAAGCAGCTATTCCGTACGTATCTGTCATACCGTATATGAGCTTCATCAAAGCAGCGCTGAATGCTTTCTGCGTGTGTCTTTCCATTATTCTTATCATCCATCCTGAAAGAAAGCTATTAACCTATATCGTCTTTTTTGCCGAAGCAGGCAATGCTGCTCTTGTCGGATTTATAGGCATTGGAACTTCGCTGTTCTGCATAGGGATTGTCTTATGCTTTATAAACGGAGAATTTGCTGTCAACCGCAGAAGAAAAGTGATTATGCTCAGCATTTACTGGGCGCTTGTTATTGTAACAATCTGGCCTGTCCTCGGCTTTATATTTGTTATATTCGAAATTTTAGGGACGCTATTCGGGCTTACCGCATGCATCGCGCTTTATCAAAAACTCGAAGGAAAGCTTTCGTATCTTTTGCTGCCGGAGGAAACGGTAATGGCCGCAATTACGCTGCCGCCTAAAGGTTCAACCTTAAAATTATCGAATTATGAGCTTTCGGAACGACAAATCGCATTTATCCTTGGTTCGATTAAACAAGGTGAAACCTACGAAGTACTGGGCAATCGGTATTATGTAAGCACTTCTGTCGTAAAAAAGGATATGGCGGCAGCCTGTAAGTATTTCGGCGTTGCAAACCGAGAAGCCCTGCGGATTTTACTGTTGCAATATAAGTTGGAATAAAGCCTCTCTCCCCTAACGCTCCGCGCCAAGGGAGAAAATCGCTCCTTTTTTAAAAACACATCCGTTACTTGATGATATAGGTTATATTATATATTCCCTTATATTGATTGACCGGAGAGATTAGTTATTCGCTCGGTTTACCGCTTGATATTTTTCCTCCTGTTTGGAAACAATGAGCGTACCGACCACATCGCCTGTTACATTGATACAGGTTCTTCCCATATCAAGCAGTGCGTCTATTCCGAGAATCATGGCGTAAGCCGCTGCTACGGCAGAACCTTCGGTGAGTTTTAAACCGCAGGAGTCGAGCACCATCAGCAGCATAATAGCACCCGAACCCGGAACACCCGCAGTGCCGACGGCCGCCAGTGTCGCTGTAAGCACCACGGTAATCTGCTGTGAAAGACTCAACGGAGAACCGATTGCATAACCGATAAACATCGCGCAAACGCCGAGATAGATGGCAGTACCGTTCATATTAATTGTCGCTCCGAGTGGCAGCGTAAACGAAGAAATACTGCGCGGAATCCCCAAATTTTCTTCTGCAACGCGCATAGTAACCGGCAACGTGCCCGATGACGAACGAGTTACAAATGCAGTGATCATAATCTCATGAATCTTCTTAAAAAAGGTTATCGGAGAAACCTTTGATGCGGCAAGGATGGCACCATACACTGCAATCGTTTGCACGACAAATCCGAGATAGGCGCACAGCGTTACCATTAAAAGAGGCCCTATTGCCTGCGGTCCCTGTTGAGCAAACACGATGGAAATTAGAACGAATACGCCGATAGGCGCGTATTGCATAATTCCGCCGACGATTTTATACATTGCCTCTGCCGCTCCATTACAGCCGAAAAACACGGTATCGCCGCTTTTCCGAAGCAATTCGTCTTTTGAACCGCGAACAAAAGAAACGGCAAAACCGAACAACATTGCAAATAATATAATGGGCAGCATATCCCCTTGCGCAAGGGCTTCCATCGGATTGGTGGGGATCATTTTTAAGAGGATTTGATTCATTGCAGGTGCTTCACTGATCTTCGCCTTTGCAGCCGCCGAACCGATAACCGAAAAACCGAAGCCGGGACGCAACAGATTGGCAAATACAAGCCCGACGAATACGGCAAGCGCACTGGTTAATAAATAGTAGATAATAATTTTTACGCCGATCCGCCCCAACTTTGCCGGTTCAATACTAGCCGAACCGCAAATAATGGAAAATAATACGACAGGCACAACAATCATTTTCAGCAATCGAATAAATACATCGCCGAAAAATTTTGTATACGTTACGTACGGTTGTACTGCATCGGGGAAAAAACCGAGTACGATACCGGTAATTGCACCGAGTATCAACGCACCGAGAATTCGTTTTAGCAAGTTTGAATCCAGATACAGCCTTAATACATTTTTTTTCATCATGAACCTCCTTTAATTACTGCGAGATAGCTTTAAAAACAAAAAATTTGGAAGCATCCCGATAGTATGATTTTATTATACCCCCTATCAGAGCTAAATGCAAACAAATTTTAAGGTAGCCTGTTTCGCGACGGTAGTTTCGGAGCAACATAAATACAGGGAATCTCTACAAACAGCAGGCATATCGACTCGTTTTGTAAGGAAATGGTTTATCATACCCGCTAGCGCAAATCGCGAATCATTTTTTACTTTAACATTTTACTCTGACGTTATACTTGACCTCACATTACGAACTTATTATCCTAGATATCTCGAAGAATACGGAAGCCGTAATACAGCACCGCCATATAGACGTCGCATATAAAAAACGGAATACAACATATTTTTTCGTAACGGTGTTCGATCTTCTTATGTTTACTATAGTTAATCAAATAGGAGATAATATGATAAAGAACAGTATTGCAGCAGGGATCCTGCTCGTTGTTTTGAGTATGGCCGGATTGTATGCACAATCGCAAAAACCGCAGCCAGAACCGTACTTAACCGAAAAAGCCGTAAAAGGGCTTATCAAAAATCACGAAAAGCTGCTTGAAAGCCTCAATACCATTCTGGACGGCGAGGATTCTAAAGAAAGGCAATGGTTTGAATCCTTTCAGACTGCTCTGGGAGAAGATACCAATCCAGCGGCTTTTCTTAAAAAGAATCCGACGCCGAAAAAACTGCAAGCGCTTTTCCGGAAGTATGGGCTCGACGGAAAAACAGGACTATTGCAAATCATGGTGATTGCCTATGCCGCTTTGAATTCCGAATATGGGGCTATTCCTCTTGAAATTCATCCGGATGATTTGAAACTCGTACAAAAATACCATACGGAACTGTCTGAATTACTCAAGCCCATACCGGTTGAAACGGAAAGCGATACAGGTGATCAATAAAAAACACGGTTACAAAATCAGCAGTCGAAAGCATTAGCTTATCACACTCATTTTATGCTATTTTAGTAATTACAATTCGAGGAGATCATATATGACCATTGTACAAGTTAAGAATTTACGCAAAACCTATCCCTTAGGGAAGGTTTTGGTAGAAGCAGTAAAAGGAATTAATTTTTCCATCGATAGCGGAGAGTTTGTTTCCATTTCCGGCCCGTCCGGCTCGGGAAAATCCACTACGCTGAATATGATAGGATTGATCGATACACCGACCTCCGGCGAGCTTATCATAAACGGAGAAACAATTTACGCAGAAAAAGATTTTATCTCCCTTGCAAATAGAAAAAATATGAAGATTCCCGGCAGACTCGACAGACGAATGACACAACTTCGCCATGAATATCTGGGGTTTATCTTTCAGTCTTTTAACCTAATCCCCGTTTTGGACGTATACGAAAACATCGAGTTTCCGCTTTTGTTCGGTGAGGCAAAGGAAAGCAAAGAAAAGAGTAAGGAATGGATTGAGCACCTCATTGAAAAGGTCGGATTACGCGAATGGACGCACCATAAATCGAACGAGCTTTCAGGCGGTCAGCGGCAGCGCGTTGCTATTGCCCGTGCCTTAGTTACCAAGCCTGCATTGGTGCTTGCCGACGAACCCACTGCAAACCTCGATTCCAAAACCGGCGATCAGATTCTTGCACTGATGAAGGACATAAGCCGCGAGTTTAATACCACCTTTATCTTCTCCACCCACGATGCCAAAATCGTCAATATGACCGACCACCGCATTAAAATCTTAGACGGAAACGTTGTCGAAGACACGAAGGTTAATGGATAATGGGTAATTAGGAAAACGTGAAGAGGAATAGGAAAGATGCCGTATGAAATGCTTGAACAGAAAATAAGAGCATTGCCGCAGGATTACTATGAGGCGCTTGTGAACTATCTCAATTATTTAACTGAGAAAGCTGCGCAAGGGGAACAATTTTGCGAAGCAGATGCTTTTCAGAAAATGCGTGAAGCGGGTCTTCAAACGGTTTGGGAGTATGTAAAAGATGACGCGTGGTGATATATTCATGGTGGATTTCGGTATCCCTTTTGGAAGCGAAGTCGGATATAGGCGCCCTGTTATAATAATCCAGTCCGATAAAGAGAACCTCATAAAATTAAACACAACTCTTGTTATTCCATTGACTTCTAATACCGTTTATGCAGACTATAAGGGAAATGTGTATATCAAAAAATCAGAGTCCGGATTATCAAAGGATTCTGTGGCGTTGGTTCATCAGCTTATCGTTGTCGATAAATTCCGTTTGGATGAGAAAATAGCATCGCTCAATAAAGCTATTTTGCAAAAGCTTGAAACGGCTATTGATTATGTTTTAAAGGATTGATGGTTATGATTTATCCGACGGAAGCGCAGTATTTACATGAATTAAATTGAAGAGGATATAATGAATAAAACGATTTTTAAGTTGGCGTTGAAAAATCTTTTTTCGCATAAGACAAAGACGCTGATTATTATGATTTTGATCGGGCTTGGCAGCTTTTTGGTGGTGTTGGGGCTCGGGGTGCTGAATTTCGCCGAAAAGCAAACAAAGAATGTATGTGAAAGCGATTTTTGCGGCGATATTTTTATTACCGGAAAACCCTCCGATAAAGACGTGAATGTAACAATTGCCGGTGCATATAAAAATGTCAATACGGGGAAATTGCCTTCGATGCCGTATCTATCAAAGATAGAAAAAATTGAGGCAAAGTTACATGACATGCCGGAAGCTTCTGTGTTTACGCGGGGAATGGTTGTCGGGTATGGTATGCTGCGTCCGGCTGACCTTTCCGACACGTGGGAGCCTAAGGGTGAAAACTTTTCGTATATGCCGTATGCCACGACACTCGGTATTGAGCCTTCTTCTTACAAAAAAACATTCGAGACAATCAAAGTGTATGAAGGTGAATTTCCCGATTCCGACGATGCGGAATTTATCCTGCTGCCGCAAAAGGTAAAAGAAAAGTACGAGAAATATTATGAACGGGAATTGCATGTTGGAGATGATGTTGTGGTGATGAGCTTTGGAGAAAAAGCAAAGCTGCGCAAAATAAGAGTGAGCGGTTTTTTTACCTTTGCACATCCCGATACGGCAATTCAGGCGGTACTGTATACGGATATCAACAGCGCGCGTATGCTTGCCGGTGTAACAATGGGTGCTCGTACCGTTACGGAAATTCCTCAGTCAATCGATCTCAGCCTTGCAGAGAAAAGCGAAGACGACTTGTTCTCCGATGATGCAGTCGGTGTTACCGAAGAGGCGGAAAGCATCACTGAAAAAAAAGCGACTGCAGAAGAATTGGAAAATATTTTAGGCAGTACGGAGCTGCGCAATCAGCTCAATATGGCGGACACCGATGCATGGCACTTTGTAACGGTTAAGCTGAAGGATCCTTCAAAAACATCCCGGGTGATTGCAGATTTGAATAAATGGTTTGCAGAAGAAGGTCTTATAGCACAAGCACTTCCGTGGGATAAAGCAGTGGTGCAGTATGCTGCTGCGATAAAAATGACACGGACGCTGATGATTGCGGTGCTGGTATTGCTTGCCGTTGTGGTGCTTATCGTCATTATGAATACGCTTGTCGTTTCCGTTATGGAGCGGACGGCAGAAATCGGTACGATGCGTGCCATCGGAGCAAAGCGTTCCTTTGTCAGGCGGCTCTTTTATACGGAGTCGTTTTTACTTTCGTGCGTTGGGGCTCTGTGCGGTATTGCTCTTGCGATTATCGCAGGGTTCATCTTTAATGCGTTGGGAATCAGACTTCCGAATGAAACGATGGCTGTTATGTTCGGCGGTTATAAAATCCAGACAGCTATCTCGCCGGTTGCAGTATTGAGTACACTTGCCGCTATGCTTGCCGCCGGAGTAATTGCAAATTGGTATCCGGTTGGACTTGCATTAAAGATCAGCCCATTGGAAGCCATCAACAAATAAGGCATTATTAATGAAGGCATTTTAAGGAAAGATTATGAATATATTAAAGATTGCATTTCGGAATTTAAATAGGCAAAAACGGCGTAGTATGTTGTTGGTTATTGCAATTGTATTTGCGTTTCTTATTGTAACATTGATCGACGGATTATCGGCAGGTGCGCGTAAGAGCCTGGAATATCAGATTGCAAAGATTATCGGCGGGCATGTCTATGTAACCGGGGCAGAAAAGGCAGCGGACAAGACAGAAGATGATAAGGCGAATGAATACCTTCCCCCCGAAAGTGTTGAGCTTGTGCATAGAATCATCAAAGAAGAAAAAATTGATGCATTGTATACAACTGTACGTGCACAGCGTTACGGCACGCTGATTTTTGCAGGGAATCAGTTGACTGCTCAAATTGCAGGCTGCAAATTCGATGAGGAAGAAGCCTTACGCAATAGTTTTGCGTTTAAAGAAGGCGGATGGGAGAATGTAACCATAGAAAACGCTCTTTTTATCCCTCAAAAAACCGCCGAAGCGCTGAATGTCGCTTTGAATGATGTTATCCTTTATGAAATGACTACGTTAAGCGGGCAGGCAACGGTTGCGGAATTTCAAATAGCTGGTATCTATCAGGATCAAAGCCAGTTTGATCAAATACAGTTTTATGCGAACTTCGATTATCTCAATAAAATTGCCGAAATTCCCGAAGGGTGTGTTGCTCAGTTCGGTATTTTCTTGAGAGATGAAAACCAGCAAGATGCTGTTGCGTCCATTTTTGAAAAGCGCCTTGCCGAATACGGTCCCGTTACCAGCCGTGAACTGGCGGCGCAGTTTAACCCAACCTCTCCCGGGCAGGAACTGCTGCGGCAGTTGAATGAAGGAAAGTGGGACGGAACAAAATACGCCGTTATGACCTTCTACGATTTTGCGCCGCAGATGGTAACGCTTTCACAGACGATACAGTGGGTCAGTCTCGGTGTGCTGTTGGTATTACTGCTCGTTACGATGATCGGTATTTCCAATACGTTCAGGATGGTGGTGCATGAGCGGAAGGGCGAAATCGGCACCATGCGTTCTTGCGGTGTCAGCAGGGGGAAGGTGAGCCTTTTATTTCTTGCGGAGGCAGGCTTTCTTTCGGTTATCGGCGCCGCAGCGGGCTTTGTGCTTGCGCTGCTCGTTATGCTGATTATCAGCCTTATCCCCATATCGATTGACTCGGTACTCAGTATGCTCACCACAAACGGGCATTTCTTGTGGATACTCTCGCCGACCGTTATCTGCTTAAAATTCCTGCTAACGGCTTTCTTAGCAATCCTTGCAGCGCTCGGCCCCGCAATCCGTGCAGCCAACATGATCCCTGCGGAAGCCTTGCGATCGAGCAAGTAAAGGGAATATACCCCATGAAGGGGTCTCGTGAGTAAAGTAAGAAAATGCCTCGAGCGTTTTACTAAGAGGAGAATATATAAGAGGAGAATATAATGGATTATAAAACGATGACGAAAAAATATGCCGCAGTGTTTTTTGCGGCTATCTTATGTGCGCTGCCGCTCTCGCTTTCGGCACAAATACCGAGCACGGAAGAGATGTACGGTATTTTGGAAAAGCAGTACGAAGCAGGTAACTTTGATAAAGATATAACCTGCACGCTTTCGCTCATTATCGAAAAGCCGAACGAACCGAAATCTGCGCAGCAGTATAAACTATTCCGGCGTGATACAAAAGATCAAACCACGCTTGTGCAGCTTGCGCCTGAGGCGGATAAGGGAACGGGGTATATGCAGGAAAAGAATAACCTCTGGGTATATGATCCTACCTCGCATCAATTTACCCACTCTTCGCTTAAGCGCGCTATCGGGGATTCCGATGCAAGTGTTTCGGATGTTAATAAACGGTCTGAATTTAGAAAGACTTACGAAATTACCGATATAGCAGCATCAAAACTCGGTAAGTTTGATGTATATGCAGTTACGCTCAAGACTCTTCTTTCTGACGCGCGGTATGCGCAGGAAAAATATTACGTGCGTAAAACTGATCCGCTTATCTTAAAAATCGAAAGCTACGGCTCAAGCGGACGGCTGATGCGCACCACGCTCCTGCCTAAATACGTCAAAATCGGTAATTTCAACTGGCCTGCTCAATCCATCTATATTAACGAAATCAATAAGGGTGAAAAGACCACGCAAATACTCTCCGATTTTGATACCTCCGACATACCGGATGTGGTGTTTACGAAGGCCTACTTGGAAAAAATCAATTAATCGTTTGCAAATAGCGGGGCATCTACTGCGTCGCACGGCAAAAAAGTGTCCTCAACGTATCGAAGATACGCCTGCGGGTGTTTTTTGTGCGCTCCTAGCAATTTCAGAACGGACAAGGATGTCGGTGGTGATAACCAGTAGCGAGATTTGTGTTATGCACAAATCTCGTCGTTGAGAAGCGTACAAGGAGGTACGCTTCTCAACAGGCTATTTCCAAACGCGCTGGAGGGGCACATCTACTTCGTTACTGCGCACAAATAAATCCTCGACGTATCAGAACGGACAGGGATGTCCGGGGTGATAACCAGTAGCGAGTTTTTCGTCAGAAAAACTCGTAGCCCAAGAATGTGCAAGGACGCACATTCTTGGGCGAGGATGGCGGGGGAGTAAATCAGTAACGAGTTTAGACGTAAGGCTAAACTCGTAGCCACAGAATGTACAGGACGTACATTCTATGGCGAGGATGTCCGTGGTATGTTGATTTACCTTCCTGCTTTCAGCAAAGTGTTATTTTTTTACCAAGTCGGTTGCGAATATCTTTATCATAATAATAACTGAAAGCACTACGACAATTCCGTCAACGAGCGGCATTGCGAGCCATACGCCCCGCGCCCCGAAAAAATGCGGCAGTATGAGTACGGCAGGCACAAAGAGCACCAGCTGCCGTGAGATCGCTAAAATACCGGCGGGTTTCGGCTTGCCGATGGCCTGAAAGAGCGTCATATTCAATATCATAATTGCAAGCGCAGGGAAGATTATCATGGCAATAACGGCATTGGTTTTTCCTTGTGCAACGAGCACGGGGTTATCGATAAACAGCCCAAGTACCTTTTCGGGACTCAGCAAAAAGATACCCCATGCAATGACGGCGAGCAAAAGGCCGAAGCCATAGAACAAGCCGGTGCCTTTTTTTACCCGATCAAAAAGCCCCGCGCCGAAGTTCGTACCGACAAAAGGCTGGAACCCTTGGCTTAATCCCCACAGCGGAATAAAACTCAACATCAAATAGCGGAAGAATGCGCCCATTAGAACGACCTGATCTTCTCCACCGTATTTTTTCAATGTCGAATACATGACCGTTTGCTGTACCAGCGAAAGAACCTGCATAATCATCGCAGACATACCGATTGCAATTGTTTCTCCGACAATCGATTTATCCGGTTTAAGGGTTTTAAAGCGAACATTTTTGCTGAAGCACAAAAAGTAAAAAAAGCTGACCAATGCAAAAACCGCCTGCGAAATAACCGTGGCAACGGCAGCGCCGGCGATTCCTTGTTTGAACACGATAATGAACAGCGCGTCAAGCACAATATTCAGCACGGCACCGGATCCCATGATAATCATCGCAAGTGCAATTCTTCCTTCTCCGCGCAGTACCATATTTGAAGCCTGTCCAAAGTTTACAAATATGGAGCCGAGGTACACAATCCGTAAATATTGTACACCCATTGTGTGCATTTCTCCTTCCGCCCCGATAAGGGTGAGAAGCTGCGGCGCAAAAATGTATCCGATTATCATTACTACTGAGGACATCAGTACCGACAACACCAAGACGTTTCCCATCACCGCATCGATGGTTTTTTGGTCTTTCCTGCCGACTGCCCGCGATAAAATCGATGCGGAACCAATTCCGACCAATACCGCAATACCGTTATTCACCAGCGTAAAAGCATACGCAACGCTGATCGCACCGAGCGCTTTTTCGCCTACATACCGTCCGACAAACATTGCGTCGACGAAACTGTACAAACTGATTACCAGCATACCGATGATTCCCGGCACGCCCAACTGTAACATGAGCTTGAATATATTTCCCGATACAAGCTCCTCTCGTTTATCTGTCATAAACACTCCTAAAATAGAAACCGACGATACCGTCAGTTATTCATAGTGGAAATATATACGAATGGAAATGGATTGTCAACCGGATATAACAGCGCAATCAGAGCAAGTACATCAAATACACTTCGTTGATTACGCCGGACTTATATGATAAAAAGATATTGATATTATTCGTGCGGAGGGTTTAATACCCCGACGCTTGCGTCGGGGTTGTTGATTAAAATTTATATTTGCCAATACGAAAATCATCGTATATAATTGAAGATATTATCGCATCATGATATGCGAAAACCATTTTCTAGGAGTTCTTATGAGTACAAAAAAGAACAAGGAAGTCTCAGGCTTTCTTAAAGGCGTTGAAAGGATCGGAAATAAGCTGCCTCATCCGGCGATGCTTTTCTTTATCCTCAGCATTATCGTTGTTATTATTTCAGCCATTGTAGCGGCTGTCGGTGCGCCGGTTACCTACTTTGACGCAAAAAAGGGGCAGGAAGTAACGATAAAGGCTGTCTCGCTTTTGAATGTCGAGGGATTTCGCTATATTTTGAACAGCGCAACGAAAAACTTTACCGGTTTTGCGCCGCTCGGTACGGTATTGGTCGCAATGCTCGGTATCGGCGTTGCCGAATGGACGGGGCTCATCAATACCTCATTGAAGAAGCTTCTCACCAATATTAACCCTCGGTTGCTGACAGCAGTTGTCGTTTTTGCCGGTATTATGAGTAACATTGCGTCCGATGCAGGCTACGTTGTAGTTATTCCGCTCGGCGCCATTGTGTTTGCCAATGCGGGCAGGCATCCGCTGGCGGGTCTTGCCGCTGCCTTTGCCGGTGTTTCGGGTGGTTTTTCTGCGAACCTCTTGCTGGGGACTACCGACCCGCTGTTAACCGGCATCACTATTGAGGCCTTGCACAATGCCGGTATGGACATCCCGCTTGATCCTACCTGTAACTGGTACTTTATGGTCGTTTCAACATTCTTGTTGACAATTATCGGAACCTTGGTAACCGAAAAGATCGTAGAAAAGAACTTAGGCGAATACCACGGCACCTATCAACCGGACAATATGCCCGTTTCCGCAGAAGAAACAAAAGGGTTAAAGCGTGCGGGTATTTCCATTCTGATTATGGTGGTCATCCTTGCAATCGGCATGTTCGGCTTACCCGGTCTCCCGTCCCTTGCCATTTTAAGCGAAGTAAATCCCAAAACAGGCGTTAGTTCCCTCAGCAACTTTATGCACGGCGGTTTACTCCCCGTTATTTTAATCCTTTTCTTGGTACCCGGTTTAGTATACGGTAAAACATTGGGAAAAATTAAGAGTTCCGGAGACCTCGTAAAAGGTATGACGCACGGAATGAGCTCAATGGCCGGCTACCTCGTATTGGCATTCTTTGCAGCGCAGTTTGTCAGCTACTTCGGTAAAACGAACCTCGGAACCATTCTTTCCGTAAACGGCGCCAACTTCTTAAAGAGCATCGGATTTACCGGCTTACCGCTTATCATCGCATTCGTAATTATTTCCGCTTTCTTGAACCTCTTTATCGGTTCCGCCTCTGCAAAATGGGGAATTATGGCGCCGATTTTCGTACCGATGATGGTAAACCTCGGCCTCTCACCGGCTTTAACGCAGGTTGCATACCGTATCGGAGACTCCAGCACCAATATCATCACTCCGCTGATGAGCTATTTTGCAATGATTGTTGTCTTTATGAAAAAGTATGATGAGGATTCCGGTCTTGGAACATTGATATCGATAATGTTGCCGTATTCAATCGCGTTCCTGCTTTCATGGCTTGGTTTGATGATTATTTGGTATGTAACCGGCTTACCGCTCGGTCCGGGAGCATTCTTAACACTGTAAGATTCCGGATATTTGTGTTCCCGCAGTGTAAGGCCTTAGAGAAGCCGCTTGCGGGAATGCAAAATTATTTTATCAGGAGAAAGCTATGAACATTGATAGAGATACGGCAATAGGCTTACTCAATCGATATGTTACGACCAAGCATATCATAGCGCATTCATTCGCTGTCGAAGCCGTTATGCGCGCCCTTGCAAAACGGCTTGATCCGGCGGATGAAGAACTGTGGGGAATTACCGGGCTGCTCCACGATTTGGATATGGACGTTTCCAACTGGCAGGAGCACCCTGAACGGCACGGCCCCGTAACGGTTGAGCTGTTAAAGAAACAGAATTTCGGCTGTGAAGAAATGTACAACGCTATTATCGCTCATAATCCCGATACGGGCACCGTACCGAAAACACTGTTTGAAAAAGCGCTCTTTGCAGCCGACCCGATTACCGGCTTTATCACCGCCGTTACGCTTGTTTATCCCGATAAAAAAATTGCGAGCGTTAAGGTTAAATCCATCGTCAAGAAAATGAAAGCAACCGGATTTGCCGCCGGTGCCGATAGAGGCGCAATGATGTCAATAGAAAATATCGGGATACCGTTTCCGGAATTTGCAGAATTAGCGCTTACCGCTATGTGCGGTATCGCCGATCAACTCGGCCTTTAGTGCGCGTTGACGTGTGAGCTTTGCCCGCCTGCGTTGAAGAGGCACTTTGACTTCTCGCGTTAACTCCTTTAAGTCTTGCGGGCTGTAAGCCTGTCTGATATTATACAGCTTATGGCTAAGTTTAAACGGCAATCGAAATCTTCTCGCATGGCGGAGATACAAGAAGCGGCAAAAAAGGTATTTTTAGAGAAAGGATTTCGCTATACGACAATGGAAGATGTTGTGAAAAACACAACGCTTTCCAAGGGCGGCGTATACCAATATTATAAAACGACAAAGGCAATCCTTTTCGATATTATGCAAAACGGAAATTATTTCCGGTATGAACGAACCGAAAAGATTGTGCAGGAATCGGCAGGTACCGAATCGGTTGCCGAGGTCATAACAGACGCTTGTATGGCTAAGCTTTTTGATGAAGTACCCGAAAAAAAACTCTACTTGATGTTTCTAGCGGAAATACCGTATGACCGCGATTATGAAGCGCTATATTTTCAATTGGAAAAACAAGCCTTTGAACTGTTTATAAAAACGTTACACTATCCGTCCCAACAAGAACAAAAAATTATGAATATCATTCAAGAGCAAGAGTACTTTTTGTTTAAAATTTTTCACGGCATGCTCGTTATGCATGAGCTATTCAGCGATAAGGATGTGTTTAATCAAAATAAAGAAAAAATCCGTACAATAATTCTGACTGCAATACAGAACTTCTTTAACCGGCACCAAGATTTGCTCAACCATATTAACCGATGATGTGTTTACCCTGAAGGATGAATAATACATGATACTGATTAATTTCATACTTGCAATGCTGCCGATTGTCTGGCTTGTTATTTCTTTAAGCAAGCTCAAGATGAGCAGTTGTAAAGCCTGCGGTATTGCATTGCTGATAACGGCGATTTTAGCAGGATTTTATTGGAAATTGCCTCCTCTACATATCTCGTCCGCTATGTTTGAAGGAGCAGCGTATGCGCTCTGGCCGATCTGTTTGATTATTGTTGCCGCTCTTTTTACATACAATTTAACGATAAAAACCGGCGCTATGGAAAAAATCAAAGGGATGTTGATCGGTATTTCCGATGATAAAAGAATTCTGATGCTGATTATCGGCTGGGGTTTCGGTAATTTTATGGAAGGCATGGCAGGGTTCGGTACTGCGGTTGCTATTCCCGCATCGATTCTTGCCGGAATAGGTCTTAATCCCATCAACGCAGTAACGGCTTGTCTTGTTGCAAATACGACGCCGACTGCGTTCGGCTCGGCAGGAGTGCCGACAGCGACACTTGCTTCCATTACAGGGTTGGACTTGCAGCAGCTTGCCGCAAATGCCGCGCTCATACAGGCCGTTCATACGTTTCTTTCACCGTTCCTCGCGGTGGTGATCTGCGGAGGCGGCATAAAGGCATTAAAAGGCGTATGGCATATTACGTTGATCGCATCGCTGTCGTTCGTTGTGCCCTATCTCCTTTTTGCGCAATTGTTAGGCCCCGAACTTCCAACTATTGTCGGTTCAATTTGTTCGATGCTCTGTGTAATCCTTGCGGCAAACTTCGGTAAAAGGAAACGTAATGAGGCTCCCGATGCCGTAAAGATCGAATCGGAGTATTCCGTAAAAACTGTTGTGGCAGAGATAACAACACCGGTAGTGCATATCGGCTTTTCCGAAGGCCTTAAAGCATGGGCGCCGTTTATGCTCATCTTTGTATTGTTAATTCTTACCTCCAAGCTCTGTCCTCCGGTGCACAACGCCATTAAGGATTTCAAACATTCGTTTATGATTTATACGGGAGAAGGAGGCAAGCCGCTCACATTTAGCTGGATAAATACTCCGGGAGTGGTGATATTTATAGCGGCCATCTGCGGAGGGCTTATTCAAAAGGCTTCATTGTTCGAAATGGCCGACGTATTGGGCTTTACCCTAAAAAAATATTGGAGAACCTTTGTAACGATTTGTAGTGTTTTGGCAACTGCCAAGGTGATGATATACAGCGGAATGATTTCCGATATTGCCCGTTCGGCTGTTGTTGCAGCCGGTCCGGTATATCCGTTTGTTGCACCGTTAATCGGCGTGTTGGGAGCCTTTATAACGGGATCGGGTACTTCTACCAATGTCCTTTTTGGAAATTTACAGATGGAGACTGCACATTCGCTTAATTTGAATCCATATTGGATTACCGCGGCCAATGCACTGGGTGGGGGAATCGGCAAAATGATATGCCCGCAAAATATTGCAATTGGAGCAGGTTCTATCGGCATTACCGGTTCCGACAACAAAATTCTTGCAGCGGTGTTTAAATATTTTGTTGTGTATGCATTGCTTGCGAGCGTAATCTGTTTTGCCGGCTCGTTCCTGATGTGAGCCGCTGCACATTTCCGTTCAGCGGTTCTCTTTGGTATATAACGCAACTCCGGGCAACGGATCGGGCTGGGCAAATCGGATAAATTTAAACGGATGGATATTAACCGCATTGACATACCAGCCTTTGATATCGCTTAAATCGATTACGTTGATTGCAGGAACGTGAGAAAGTGGAATAAGAACCGATGAATCGAGTAACAGCTGTTCCGCTTTTGCAAGATAGTCAAATCTCGCTTTGCGATTTTGTTCTGCCGATGCTTTCTTGATAAAATTTTCATAATCTATATTGTGCCAGCCTGAATCATTTAAAGTTGAATCGGTGCGGAATAATTCTAAAAACGCAAGCGGATCTGCAAAATCACCAATCCACGAAATGACAGCCAAATGATAGTTATCCGTCTTTAATCGGTCGTAGTATTCTTCAAAGGGTGTTGTCGTAATCTCGGTTGAAATTCCTATTTTTTCCCATGCAGTTTTCAGCAATGCCGCTTGTTGGATGTAGAAGGCTGTTTCCGGTAAGAGAATTTTTACCGGTTGTGTTGTTTCCGACTGCGGGACTTTTTTTAACAATTTTTCAGCTTTTGCTATATCCTGTTTATCAACACCGGGTACGGTTGGATATCCCGTGAGGGGGAATACCAACGTCTTAGCAGGAATTAAATAATCTTTGCGCAATTCGGTATAGGGGAGTGCAGCGAGCAGCGCTTCTCTGAACGTTTGATTATTACACGGCGTTGTGTTTGTTTTAAAATAGAAGAATTCAGTTGCAAACATCGGTGTAATGTGGATGGTATATGCCGCTGCTACTTTATTTAAATTGACGGATCCGCAAAGCCAATGAATAGAACCTTGATTAAAAGCTTCTGTCATTTTATCGGTATCTTCATCTAACAATATGCTGATTGCAGGGAGTCGTACCGATTCGGAATCCCAATAAACAGAGTTCTTTACAAGGCGGATTTTGTCGCCGGTAAAACTTTCTATTTTAAAAGGGCCGCTTGCGATCGGTTTAAAAGCGGCGGCAGAATTTGCAAAAGAAGATTTACCTGCATATTTCGTTATTGCTTTAAGCTGTGAAGGATGTACTGCGGAAAATGCGTGATGACAAAGTATATTAGCCAGTTGTTCGGCGGGATATACGAGCGAAATTTTTAACGAAGTATCCGATTCCGCATACAAGCCGATATGCGATGTGTCCGTAGCCATTCCACTCCGGTATTCTTTTACACCTTTAACGCAATCTAAAAGTGACGCATACGGTAAATCAAGTTTTGGGTTTAACAAATTGATAAATGAATCACAGAATACTTGCGCGGTAATAGGGTCACCATTTTCAAATGTGAGGTTATCCCGCAGTGTAAATGTCCATGTCAAACCGTCTGCACTGATTTTCCAATCCTTTGCTAATCCTGCCACCGGCTGCAACGTATAAGGATCGTATGTACACAACCCTTCGTACAATCCGGTAAGAATTTGCGCCTCATTTGCATTATACGCGGCATGGGGGTGTAAGTTCGGAATACCGGTAGTGACCGAAACAACAAACTCGTTTTGAGGATAGGGTTCATTTTCTGCGCATGCAACAAAGGGAACTATACATAAAACAAGAAACAGTAATATATTTTTTTTATTCATGAATTAATCCAAGTTCTTTCATATTCAAATATTCTTCAACACTCGCATTGTATTCCGCTCTGCATTGATTTGCTTTTATCACCGCATTTCGAATTGTTGTTAATTCTATTTTTATTCCCCTCATTTTTGATCGCAATATAACATCGGTAGATTTATAATAATCATCCAAGCCTCCGAGCGTTTTTAAATACCCATTGCATATAACAATGTATTTGTTTAGCATTTCAAGCAATTGTTCATTGCTCATACCGGTTAAACGCTGCTGAAGGTCGGAAGTCCCCGATGAAAGGATTCTAAAAATACGAATTGTTTTTGCTAAATTATCAGTAAAATCTTCCAGTACGATTATTTCTTTTTTTTGTAGGTTGCTAATAGGATCTTTAATCAGTATGGTGATTTCATGTTTTTTTTCTTCCATATTGAAAGCACGCCTCAGAGCTTCTAAGAACTTGGTAAAAATCGTCATACGTGATTTATATACTATTTCTTGATTAGCCATGAGTTTGGTGAGGCAGGTATCGAAATGATTGCCGGTAGTACCGAGGATGCGGAGCCCTGTTATAAGCACCGGCCGCATATTCTCCTGTTTATTAATTTTTACATCTTCTTTTTGCGTTATATTCAAATGACGCAATACTTCCCGTTGCAGATGTGCCGAATCAGGGCCGTAATCTTCTTTAATAACTTCCATTACAAGATCATGATAAAAAGGGAGTTTTTCATCATTTGTCGCGAGGGCTTTTTTAAGATTTTTTAATAATTTAATCGGGCTTGCGATATCCGCTTGTGAAACCGTTAAATCGGGCGGCATATTTTTTCTGACCGTTAGTTTATATTCTTCCCGGTGTAGACGGGCAAGCTGACGGAGTGTTTTATTGATGTCAGCATCGAGCTTTGCAAGGTGCCCGAGCGAATCTCTCAATAGCCCGCCGGTTAGCGTATCGGAGACGGAATGGAGCGATTTACATATTTCGGCTATTGCACGGGTATTCGCAAGTGTCGAATTTTCATTAAGTGCCGACCACTGAAAAGTTTTATTCAATGCGAGCATGGATGCAATGCGCTGTGGTGTTAAGAACGAACAGTTAAACTGATAGGAGTTAGTTAAAAAATCAAGCATCGTTTGATACTGTGCTAATCGGGAACCGACGATAGCAGCTCGTTCACTATCAGCAAAAGCTTCGTTACTGGGGACTTTTATTTCGGTCATGCGGCTATCGTATTTATACGGATCGTCATAAACTAAGCCTTTTTTTAGTAAATTGCTGCGGAGAATTTTTACCACACTGCCGAGTGCTGCATAATTCTGCTGTAACTGCGGGAGTAAATGCCTATTAAATTCTTCCCGTTGTATGGCTATGTGGTGTTCTAACTCTTCAGAAAAATTTTTCGTAGATTCCATATCATCATCATCGGCACTTTAAAAAAATTTTTTATACGATTTGCGGAATAACTGCCTTAAAAGCAAAGCGAGGGACAGAAGCGATGGGGGTGAGGATGCCTCAAAAGTTAGTTACTTTTTTGCCATCCCCACAATCTCCTATTTTATCGCGCCGGCAGTCATTCCCTTAATGAAATACTTACTCATAAATAAATAGAGAATCATCATCGGGAGGATGGCTACGGTTAATCCGGTAAACAAAAGCGTCCAATTGGTGCTGTGCTGCCCGAAAAAGGTGCTGAGACCAACCGGCAGGGTTTTTAGATTCCTGCTGTGCAAAAAGACAAGCGGAAAAAAGAAGTCGTTCCAGATAGGCACCGCGTTGTAAATGGTTACCAACGCAATTCCGGGTGCAATGACCGGCATCATAATCTTACTGTAAATGGTAAAGTCATGGCAGCCGTCTATCCGCGCCGCATATTCGAGATCTGCAGGAATAGCTTTAAAGAATCCCGAAAGAATAAATATGGTTGAAGGAATCCCCATTGCGGTAAAAATTAAAA
Organism: Treponema sp. OMZ 906; assembly: GCF_024181185.1. Taxonomy (NCBI): domain Bacteria; kingdom Pseudomonadati; phylum Spirochaetota; class Spirochaetia; order Treponematales; family Treponemataceae; genus Treponema; species Treponema sp. OMZ 906. The sequence continues at coordinate 1,888,038 of NZ_CP051196.1, forward strand.
TAACCGACAAAAAGTTATCCATAAGCCCGAGTTTTCTGATAATCATAAACAGCGGGATGATGGCAGCTTTGAGGGGTAGCATGATACCGCTTAAAAAGACCATATACAGCAGCGTATTTCCTTTGAACACGTATCGGCTAATAGCGTATGATGCCATCGAGCCGAACAGCAGCACTAAAACCATAGAGAAGGCGGTTACGATGACGCTGTTGATAAAAAACGTGCTGAATCCCATATCGACCCAAACCCGCTTATATGACGAAAAATCCGGGTTGATCGGCAGAGCGAACGGGTGCTGGAGAATTTCGCGTGTCGGTTTTAATGACGACATAACCATATTAAAAAGCGGATATGCGATCAAGATAACATAGATAATCATCAGTGTTAAAATACCGGCGATTGCAAGGCGTTTTACAGGGGATTCTGTATTCATGCGTAGATTCATGTTCATACTTGTGTCTCCTTTGCCTTTCCGATTGCGACGGATACGAGCGAAATACAAAAGGTCATAATATAGATGATAACGGCGATGGTACTGCCAATGCCGATTTCGGGGTTACCCGTATCCACCGAACCGAAGGCGGTGCGGTAAAAAAGCGTGCCGATGGTGTCGGTGCTATAGTTCGGTCCGCCGCCGAGGTCGGTCATGGTGTATATCTGTTCAAAAACATTTAAACTGCCGATGACGGTTAATACCGTGATAACCGTTACGGACGGAATAATGAGCGGAAATATGATTTTCCAAAATAAGCCCATCTCGCTTACGCCGTCTATGTACGCGGCTTCGATACAGCTCTGATCGATTGAGTCGATGGCTGCAAGGAATACAAGTGAAGGGAAGCCCACCCAGCGCCAAATATTGGTTGCGATGATGGCAAAGGTTGCGGTGTTTTCGTCGCCGAGCCACGCCCGCCGGAAGGAGGAGAGGTCGAGGAGATTCAAAAAACTATTGACCAGCCCATCGCTCTTTAAATACATACCCCATAAAAATCCGACCGCAACAATTGAAAAAAGCACCGGTATAAAAAATATCCGCTTAAAGGCCCCGTGTCCTGCGATTTTTCTACTTAAAACATACCCGAAAAGCAGTCCGAGGCTATTTTGAATGAGCATTGTGCAGCAAAACCAGATGCCATTGTGCTTTAATGCATTAAAAAAACGTTCGTTATACGGAAAGGTAAAAAACAACTTTTTAAAATTACCCAATCCGGTAAATGTGCCGCGGAGAAGTTGGTTCCAGTTGAATAAGCTGTTGAACAGACTCATAAAAAGCGGCAACAAAATAAACACGCTGACAATCAGCAGCGCCGGCGTTACGAAAAACGCAATCCATAAAAATTTACTTGTTTTTGATGTTATCATACTTTCATATTATCCATGGCGCCTGCCTTCCTTTTGTGCGAAATTTTAAGGAAATAAAATTTCGCACATTTTTCCAGCAGACGGGTGAACGCATCAGGCAAATAGATCAAATTCCGCAAAATAATTGGGGCTGTGAGACCATTTGAACCATCTTCAACTGTTGTACATCCGTGTACAACAGTTGAAGGCGAGTTTTGTGCGTGCACAAAACATCGCTGCTGTGTGGAACCACTGCCATCCTTGGCAGTTCTGGTTGAGCAGCCTCAATGATTTCTGCGGGTAACACGAATATTGTACTTCCTTGTACAATGTTCGTGTCAAGTTTTTCTAATGAAAAACTTGTTGCTGATTAGCATCACCGCCATCCGTGGCGGATATAAAAAAGTGCCTGATGTGTTCGCCCGGGAGCCCCTATTTTTGGAAGGGTTTATAATAGGTAGCGATACCTGTTTGTACGTTCTTACATGCTTGTTCGGCCGTTAAAGAACCTGCTAAGTAGCCCTGCCCTGCTGCCTGCCACAAAGCGGAACCGGTCGGCTGTTCATAGCGGAACGGTACAAGGAAAATATAGCTGGTGCTGTTTTTCATCATCGTGATGACTTTTCCGACAAACGGATCAAGCGAGGTGTCTACCCCGGGTGTAGAACTGATCATTTTCAGATCGGAAATCAGCATATTGCCGACTTCCGGTGAACCGAGGAACTGTAAGAAGGTGAGCGCCGCTTCTTTATGTGCTGTTTTTGCATTGACTGCCCAGTTCATATCTGCATAGAAGGTAACGTACTGTTCTCCTGCCGTTGTGCCCGGTACCGGGAATGCATCGAATTGGAGGGAAGGGTTGTTTGCTTTAAAGGTTCCTGCTTCATACGAACCGCCGATCATGTGTGCGGCCGTTTCGTTCATAAAAGAACCCTGAATGTCGGTATAGCCGACACCGGTAAACAGTTCCGGCATATAGGGGCGCAACGCGCCGATTTTTTTAACCGCATCGATAAAGCGTGGATCTTCGAACGTAGTTTTGCCGGCGACGACTGCATCAAAAAAGTCATTAGCTCCATAGAAGTTGGGGCCGACGCCGCCTAAAAGGGTTTCTACCGTCCATCCGTCCTTTGAACCGTTTGCAAGCGGTATAATACCATTCTTCTTACAGACTTCAAGATTTGACAGGAATTCATCCCATGTCGCCGGAACCTTTAAACCGAGCTTTTTGTAGATATCTTTGTTATAGTAACAGAAGATCGCTTGGCTTAACGCAGGCAGACCGTATATTTTACCGTCTTTAATGCTTCGTGCACCCTGTTTAGCCGGTTCCGAATAATCTTTTAAATTGGGAATAAGGTCATCGAGCGCGAGGAGATACTCGCTGTCTGCAAGCGTCTGTAAACCGCCGTAGGCTCTGCCCATAAAGACATCCGGTCCTCCACCGCCTTGCAGTGATGCGCTTACGATCGTATTATACTCGGTGTTTTTAATGGCGGTTTGCTTTACGCTGATGTTCGGATGCTTTTCTTCAAAGGCTTTAATAACCTTCTCGTAGAATTCTACATCCTCGGTACGCCATGTCCAAAATTCCAGCATAACTTTTTCGCTGGAATTGTTGCTGTTTTCATTTGAACATGCAAACAACATCAAGAGAAAACATGCTGCCAATGCTGCAATGATTTTATTTTTCATCACTTGCCTCCTAACTGTTGAAAATTCCTATTTTAACCGATTTAAAAAAATCGGTTAATAATCTTTTTAATGCCGCGATCCCACAGCGGCCATTCATGCCCGCCGGGACTTTCTTCATAGTAATGCTCGATACCCTGTTCCTGTAAAAAACGATGAAAGTCCCGATTGATGCCGATGAAACCGTCCGAAGTACCGCATTCAAGGGAGATCTGCGGATAAGCCTTTCCCTGCACGGACTTTTTCATTGTGAGCACTGCATTTTTATATTCGCTTTCCATATTCTCTATGCTGCCGAATATACCCTCCGCCCATTCAGGGGTAAAGACGGGATGTTCGGGCGAAAGTTGTTCCCTCGTTAAAAAAGCGGAGGAAATACCTGCGGCGGCTCCGAAGTTCTGCGGATATAAACAGGCTGCCCGTATTGCTCCGGCTCCACCCATCGAAAGGCCCGCGATAACGGTGTCCTCCCGCTTTGCTGAAAGGTGAAACAACCTCCGTGTCAGCTGTATCAGCTCGTCCCCGACAAAGGCGCCATACTGCTGCCCGGGAAGTTTACCGTCGATATAAAACGCATTTTCCGCCGCCGGCATGATGACGGCAATATGCTTTTCCGTTGCGTAGCGGCGTATGTTTGTAAGCGTGAGCCAGTCCGTATGGCAGCCATACAGCCCGTGCAGCAGATAGAGCGTTTTAAGAGGCCGGTTTTCCTGCGCTTGCGGCCTGTTACCGGAGGCATCGGGCGCGCTGTCTTCCGCCGGAATAATTGCGCATAGAGAGACGGGACGCATAAATGATTGTGCAAAAACTTCGGTATAAACAAGAGCCATCTTACTTTTTCTTATCCTAAAACTGCTTTTCGAAGAACTTCATACCATGGCTTGAAGTTCTTCAACTGTACTTCTGACAGTTCAGGACAGTCTTCTGTAATTACAGGCTTTGCTGAATGTATTATTTTTTTATCTTCTTCTGTAAGAGGATTCATAATCAAATCATCTAATGTCATAGTTTTCATATCAAAAGTCATTTAGATACTCTGCGCGTATTATATTCTGTAGATACAGGAAATGTCAACGTAAAAAATCCAAGTGAAAAATCCAATGTGATATTTTAGTACAAAGGGACACCTCTATTCCGAAGGATGCGAAGCAAATCTAACCGAATTTTTAGAGATACCCTATAGATATACGGAGTTTTTTTATATGGACTCACACGTGTTTATGTGTTATGATTACACGTACGAGGTGATATATGTTGGCAAAACTTACGTTAACTATAGAGCAATCCGTAATAGAACAGGCAAAGGAATATGCGCAAAAAAAGAATCGGAGCGTTTCTCGAATTGTAGAAGAGTATCTTAAAAATATCGTAAGCAATCATGACATAAGCACTTCTTTTTCTACACTAAAATCACCGATAACCGATAGTATTTCCGGGATGTTTCATGACAATGGAAAATCATACAGCGATATGCTCAGCGAAGCATTACAGGACAAATATGTATGATAAAAAAAGTTTTTATCGATACCGATGTTATTCTTGATGTTGCATTGGCTCGCGACCCATTTTTTTCTGCGAGTAAAATCATATTGGCAATGGCAGAGAATAATATTATCATAGGAGCTATTTCATCGAATTGTGTTGCCAATATCTATTATATATTGAGAAAGGCCGGAGGAAATAGCCAAGCACGGAAATTTATATCAACGATAGTTAAGTACATAACGGTAATAACGATCGATCATAAGAATGTATTGGAAGCATTGAAATCAAAATTTTCTGACTTTGAAGATGCATTGCAATATTATTCAGCTATAGAACATCAGTGTGAATATATCATAACCAGAAATATTGAAGACTACAAAAATGCAGAAATACCGGTTTTGCTGCCGGAAGAATTTATCGGAATGTTCCAATAATTAATGGAAAGAGGAGTAGATTATAATGAAAGAAATTCCCGTAACGGAGCAGCGCAATCCTGCTTCATATCAAATCGATACGAAAAGTACGGCAGAAATTTTAACGATTATCAATAATGAAGATAAAAAAGTTCCCGAGGCGGTTTCTAAGGCGATTCCGCAATTGACGCGGTTGGTCGATTGTGTGGTTGAGGTGTTTCAAAAAGGCGGACGGCTGTTTTACCTCGGTGCGGGAACCTCCGGCCGTTTGGGGGTGCTTGACGCCTCAGAATGTCCGCCCACCTACGGCGTGTCCCCCGATATGGTGCAGGGCTTTATCGCAGGCGGCGATGCCGCGCTCCGCCGGTCTATCGAAGGCGCCGAGGATGATGAAAACCACGGTGTCGATCAGCTGCGCGGTGCAGGTTTTTCGGCGGCCGATATGCTGGTGGGCATTACCGCCTCCGGTTCCGCCCCTTATGTGCTGGGAGCGCTCCGGTATGCCCGTTCGCTCGGCAGTCCGACCGGTGCAATAAGCTGCAATAAAGATTCACGCACCTTCGAGCTTGCCGATTATCCTATTTATCTGCCGGTCGGACCCGAAATCGTTACCGGCTCTACCCGGATGAAGTCCGGTACTGCGCAAAAGCTCGCGCTGAATATGATTACCACCACCGCGATGATTAGACTGGGAAAGGTCTATAATAACTTTATGATCGATTTGATGCCGGTGAACGCAAAGCTGGTGGAACGGTCGAAGCGGCTGATTAACGAGATTACCGGATGCGGGGAAGCGCGTGCCGCACAGATATTTGAAGATTCCGGACGGAAGATACGGACGGCGGTGATTATGGCTTCGCTTGAGGTATCGAAAGAGGAAGCGGAAGCGCTGCTTAAGCAGGGGAACGGCAATATCAACAATGCGCTCGATGCGTATAAACGGCGATAAACGGCATAGGTATGAAGCAATTATTTTTTGGGATCGACGGAGGGGGAACACAGTCCCGGCTCGGTATCTGTGATGAAACCGATCGGCTGATTGCACAGGTAAAGGGCGGTTCTACCAACCGGTATGCGGTAGGGTTTGATGCAGCTTGCGATAATCTCCGCGACTTGATTCAAAAACTCAAAATTGAAAGCGGCATCGATGTGCAGAACTGCGCTGCAGGCTGCTTTGCTTCCGCCGGTATGAGCACGGAGCAAGAGACCGAAGATTTCCGCCGTTTTTTTACCGGCGAGGGAATCCGCTGCCCTCTGTACCTTTGCAACGATGCACTGGCCGCACTCGCAGGCGGTACCGGAACGGCGGAAGGCATTATCGTGGTGAGCGGTACCGGATCCATTGCCGCCGGCTTAGATAAAAACGGCAGAACCGCCCGCGCCGGTGGGCTTGGCCATTTGATTGGGGACGAAGGTTCCGGCTTTAAGATAGGATTGGACGGGATTAAAGCCGCCGCCGCTGCTTTGGAACGGCGCGGAGAGCGTACCATATTGGCTCCGATGCTGTTTAACCATTACGGTGTCAACACCATACGGGAATTATTTCCCTTTTTGTATACAAACTTTGATAAATCGAGGGTTGCCTCTTTTTCGCCCTGTGTATTTCAGGCGGCGCAGCAATCGGATGCGGTTGCAACACATATTTTGACAACGGCCGCACAAGACCTGTCGCTCCTTACCCGCAGCGTATACGGCGCTCTCTTTGACGGAACGGAGGCTGAAGTGGTATTCTCCGGCGGCATTTTGGAACATCAATCTTCTTTTGCAAAACTGACCGCCGCATATATCTGTGATGCGTTGCCGCAGGTGCGGATTGTCCGCCGCCGTTTTGAGCCGGTAGTCGGTGCGTGTATTCTTGCCCTGCTTGGCAGACAGTAAATTTTGAGAAGGCAAATACATTTGTTCTTTCTTTTTTGATCAATATGATATAAAATATAAAAATAATGCTTTTGTAGCCGTTTTGAATTCTGCCGGAGTTTTACATGAAAAAAGTTGTGCGGATAGTTATTCTCTCAGTTTTTGCGTTTTGCCTTTCCATAGCCTGTAAAAATTACACGGAAGATATTGAAGATTATTTAAGCTATTGGTCAGCTGGAGTATCGATTGCGGAGTATCGGTTTGAGCCGCAGCCTCAAATCTATACGGAAGGTATGCAATACGTTTCCTCAAAGGCACCCGTAACCGTTACATTTACCGTGCACAACTCTAAAAACTTAAATTTAAAAATGCCGGGGGATTCCGATGCTCCTGCCGATATTATTTCATTTCCGCATATTCCGGATGCCCCCGATAAAAGAGTTGCTGCACCGCAATCCGGCAATGATTATGAGTTTAAAAAAATTTCAAATACCGAACTGAAGCTTACCTATAACCCTGCCTTTTTACAAAAGTATGAATGGGGCAGAGGAGATATAACTCCTTCTATTATACTCTATACCACGGACGGCAGAGTGTTTAAGCAAAACATTCCGTTTAAGCTCAACGTAAATACTCCTCCTCCGGCTATTGCCGAATGTGTTATTGGACAGACAGGAACCGCTTCACTTTCCGAAACTTGTTATTATGTGCTGTGCTTGCAACTGTCGGATGACGATATGAAAAAAACATGCGGCAACGGGCTTTTGCATGGGGATATTGCCGGTGTTGAAATCAACGGAACAATATACAACCTTTCGGTTGACCGTAAATCGAAACAGCTGAAAGCACAAGCTGACAGCCCTTTTATCGATAAAGATAAGGTAAAAAAGTTAGATACCATCGATGCGAAAGAAATTCCTTCCGATTGGACGCTGTATTTTAAAACCGAGGTTGAAGTAAAGCCGGCTAGTTCCAAAAAAGACTATACGGTTAGATTAAAGGATGCAAAGGGACTGTATTCGGAACCGGTTACGGTAGGTACTCAGGGGAAGATAGTTACCGTAACCTTTAAACTTGCAGGCGGGAAAATCGGCAGTAGTACAGATGATGTTACGAGAGCCGGTAGATTTGGTGCAGCGTTTACCCCGCCTGCTAATCCTACTAAAGCCGGCTATACCTTCAACGACTGGGATCCTACGCTGCCTTCACCGCTCGTATTCCCTGCAACAGATACGACATACACTGCGCAGTGGCAAGAGATTTCCAAGCCGGGTATGCGTATAAAGGAAGGCATCTCCGCAGAAGAAAAATCGTACGAAGAAAGCGGTTCGGACGATCTTGTATCTGATGCAGGGCAGTATAAGCATACAACCCCGCTGATTATCTATAAAGAGAGCGGTCAGGCAAAGCTGTCGATTACCGGTTCCAGCGGTACAACAGCATATTATCGGATTGATACGGGAAGTGGGACTGAGGGAACTGAAATAAGTCTTTCTGCCGATGGAAATGCTCACAAGCTCACCGTTTGGGCAAAAAAAGGCACCGATGACAGTATTAAAACGGAACTGTATGTCCAAGTTAAAAATGCGCTTACAACATATAAGGAACTGAAAAATGTTGTAACGCATGCCGATGACAACGCTGTTATTAATATTGGAAATAATCTTAACTGTACTGAAGAATCAAGCGAAATTGAAATAAATAAAACTCTTACCGTACAACGCAAAGTTACAAGCAGCGCTCCGTCTCGATACATCATAAATGCAAACGAAAAAGGGAGATTCTTCAAGGTTGCCTCAGAAGGATATTTAACGCTGAAGGAGCTTACGCTAAAAAACGGTAAGATGAGCGGAACTATCGCGACCGGAATAGGCGGAGGAATACAGGTATTAAGCGGCGGTACGTGTCAACTAACGAACTGCATTATCACAGAGTGTAAGGCTGTAAACGGCGGCGCTTTGATAGTAGAGGGAAGGTGTACCCTTACGGATTCCGTTGTCGAAAATAATAGTTTCCTTGCAGGCGGAAGCGCTGCTGCTGCAAACGTTATGGCTGCCGGGACGCTCGTTTTGGAAGGAAATACCGTTATCAAGGACAATAAAACAGCGGACGGTAATCCCGATGCTATGGCTGTAGTGATAACGGGAGGTATAACTCTTAAAGATTCTGCACAAGTAAAAGCCGTAAATAATATTCACTTATCGGTAGAAACGGCTTATATAACCGTCGATGGAAATCTCGCAGCCTCTCAAACGGCAGCCGGGGTATCGGTGCCGTCTTTTTCTGCAGGAAGAAAAGTACTTGCCGGCAATCTCACTCCCGACAATATAGGTAAATTTACGCTTACGGGACTGCATGCCGATCAATGGAAGATAAATGCTTCCGGCGAGCTTGAGGCAGTTGGCGGTCAGGGACCGACAATAAAGGCAACTAGTTGGGAAGACTTACGGAATAAAGTGCAAAGTGCTTCCGACGGCGACGTTATCGAAATAGCACAGAATCTTACTTACAACATAGCTGCTGCAGGTAGTAACAAATCTACAATAACGGTAAAAAAAGATATTACCATAAAGTCAAAAGCCAGTAATACGTATACTCTGAATGCAGGTGGTAAGGGAGCTGATAGTGAGCAATCCAATAACAAGAGTACCGGTATTTTTGAGGTGAGTGGCAACAAAACCTTAACGCTTGAAAATTTAATTTTAACCAAGACCGAAAGATATGCCGTCTATGTTGCTGAGGGAGATAATTCCCTTACAATGAAGAATGTAACGATTAAGGACTGTAAGACCCAAGATAATGCTGCCGGTATTTACTTTAATAAAGGTAAAACTTTAACACTCGAAAACTGTACGATAGAAAAGTGCAATGGAAATGGTGGCTTGTCATCCGGCGGTATCGAGATTCAAGCGCCGACAGAACCGGTGAGCATAAAAGATACAACAATTGAAAACTGTAAAGCAATCGGTTCAGATACTACCGGCGGCGGTATACATCTGTGGAATGGTCAATGTACATTGGAAAATGTAACGGTTGATAATTGTAGTGCAAAGAAAGGCGGCGGTATGTGCGTTAAAAAAAGTACCCTGACCATAACGGGGGGCTCTTTTACAAAGAATGAGGCAAGTGGTTCAATTGCAAACGGTGGGGGTGGTGCTATCTATAGCGAAGATTCCACGGTTACGATAACAGGATGTACCATAGGCGGTGACAATCCAAGCGACGGTAACAGTGCAGGACAGGGTGGAGGTATCTTTGTCAGTGAAGATGCTAGATGTACTTTAAACGCCGGTACAAAAATCAGCGGTAACAAGGCTATTAGGATAGAAGGACATAATAGTAGCGGCGGCGGTATATTTGTGGATAAAGCTAAAAGCGGTACTCAGGCCGGTACATTAACTATCAATAGGTCTAGCGGGAATCCTGTCATCATCTCCAAGAATACGGCTGACTACGGCGGGGGCGTGTATAACTATGGAACGGCAACTATTAACCATGCTGAGATAAAGGATAACAACGTACAATACCACGGCGGCGGGATGTTTAACGCGGGAACTTGTACGATGGACGGTGTTACGCTGCAGAATAACAAAGCTAAAAGTGAAGGAGGCGGCATTTATAGCAATAAAGAACTTACACTCAAAAACACTACCGTTACCGGCAATGAGGCAACAACGAGTGGAGGTGCTATACAGATCGCAACTGGCAGTTCGGTCTTCAATATGTCGGGTTCTACGGTTATTACGGTAGATCCAAGCAAGAATGACATATATTTAACGAATGATGCCTTTATCACGCTGACCGGTGAGTTGACCGCTACGAAAAAGATTGCACGTATTACGTTAAACAGTTCGGGGGGGTAATGGGTATAAAGCCGATCGAGTAGTAGTCAAAGGCGGAAGCGGGTTTAACATTACAGCAGACTATAAAAATAAATTTACGATAACGGATAAAATAGGCAACCCTCAGCACTGGAAACTTATTTATCAAAGTAATGCGTTAAAGCTTAAGAAGAACTAAACTTTCTCTTCGCGGCTGTGCGGTTTTTCTTTGCATTTTCTTGCAATTCCGTGTATAGTATCCGCAAATATGGTAGAGCAATCGCATCAGTTTTTTTTAGGCAACCTCACAGAATAATCAAGACCATTCAACCAGAACTGTCATGGATGGCATCGTTGAAAAATGTACATCCGTGTACAACAGTTGAAGATAGTTCAAATGGTCTCACGGCCTTAATTATTCTGCGGAAGAGATTCAAAAAAACTCTGATGTGCTTATCCTGAACACACGGCTATGACGGAAATACAATTACGGGCATTTTACGGATATTTAATCTCGGCGGAGGCGCGTGCGCAGCTGACCGCTAAAACGTATCTCAATACGCTGCGACTTTTTCAGCAGCAGCTGGGCGAGGAGCGCCTTATCGAAGATGCTTCCCAAGACGACTGTATCGGGTTTCTCCTTGCGCGGGCGGCAGAAGGGGTAACGGGAAGGACACTTGCGAAAGATCAGGCGGCGCTCCGCTCCTTTTACCGATTTTTGCAGCTGGAAAACGTCCGCGCCGATAATCCCGCAGAACAGCTGGAAAGTCCCCGCCGCGAAAAAAACTTGCCGCGGGCGCTTGAACCCGATGAAGTAGATAAGCTCTTAGAAGCTATTCCGCTGGATACACCGAACGGTATCCGTGACCGCGCTCTGTTTGAACTTATCTACTCGGCGGGGCTGCGCGTAAGCGAAGCGGTAACGCTTTCGCTGGAGGATATTTTCTTTAACGAGCAGTTGCTAAAAGTTCACGGCAAGGGGGGCAAGGAGCGCATCATTCCCTTCGGTTCGCAGGCAGGAACGCGACTCGCTGCTTATTTAAAAACAGCACGCTCGCTTCTTTTAAAACCGGCACACCGTGAAAACACCGAAACCACCGGAGCGGTGTTCTTAAATCACCATGGCGAACGGCTTAGCCGTAAAGGTATTTGGAAACGTTTACAAGAAATCGAACAACTGAGCGGCGTTACCACAAAAATCCACACACTCCGTCACTCGTATGCGACACATCTACTCGCAGGCGGTGCCGACCTCCGTTCTGTCCAATGCCTCCTCGGTCATGCAAGCATCGCCACTACTCAAATTTACACCCATATCGAAGACAAGGATTTGGAAGCCTACCATCATAAATTTTTTGGAAATAAAAACGACTAACCACAAAGCTCAATGCAATTACCCTGTACACCGAAACTATCCTATTGCGCCGAAAGCGGTAAAAATGCTACAGTGTGGAAATTTTGGGCAAGTGCCGACGATCCGCTCGGAACTGCCTGCATTTCAAGGTAACCTGTTCTGAAACTTCCGTTTCAGAACAGGTTACCTTGAAATGCGATGTTAGATGGAGGTCTTGATGAAAAAAATCTATCAGGTAGATGAAAAAGTACCGGCTAGCCTTTTCCTTCCGCTCAGCCTGCAGCACACGTTTGCAATGTTCGGTGCATCGGTTCTGGTTCCCATCATTTTCCAAATTGATCCGGGCATAGTTCTGCTGATGAATGGAGTAGGAACACTGCTTTTCATCCTTATCGGAAAGGGAAAGGCTCCGGCTTACCTCGGTTCCAGCTTTGCATTTTTAGGGCCGGCCGGTTTGATTATCTCTAGCATGGGGTTCCAATATGCACTCGGCGCTTTTGTAGTAACGGGATTACTCGGCTGTCTGATTGCGCTGATTATCTATAAATTCGGCTCATCGTGGATCAATATTATTCTTCCTCCTGCGGCAATGGGTTCGGTTGTTGCGCTCATCGGATTTGAGCTGGTAGGCCTTACCGTCCGTGGCGGCAACATCGGCGCTAATATTATGACCGATAACGTTACTACAGCGGATATCACGGTATTTTTTATCACGCTCGGTTTTGCGGTATTCGGATCTGTCCTCTTTAGAGGTTTCTTTTCCACCATTCCGATCCTGATCGCAATTATCGCCGGATACACGGCTTCCGTCTTCTTCGGATTGGTCGATTTTACACCGATTAAAGAAGCAGGCATTTTCACCCTACCCCACTTCCAATTACCCAAATTCGACATCAAAGCAATTTTAACGATGTTGCCGGTACTGCTGGTTATCACAAGCGAGCACATCAGTCATCAGGTCGTTACATCGAATATCATTAAACGAGACCTTATTAAAGATCCCGGATTGCATCGTACCATCTTTGCAGATAATTTCTCCACTGCACTTTCGGGTATGGTTGGCGGCGTTCCCACGACAACATACGGTGAAAATATCGGCGTTATGGCAGTTACCGGCGTATACAGCGTGTACGTTATCGGCGGAGCTGCAGCCATTTCCATCCTGATGGCTTTTATCAGTCCGCTTGCAGCAATTATCCAAACCATACCGGGTGATGTTATCGGTGGTGTAACATTCCTTCTCTATGGTATGATTGGCGCCTCCGGTATCCGACTCTTGGTTGACTCAAAAATCGACTACTCCAAGCCGAAAAACCTTATGCTAACCTCCGTTATCTTCACAACAGGATTAAGCGGCGTATCCATTAGACTGGGACAAATCGAGTTTAAAGGAATGGTACTTGCGTCCGCCGTCGCGGTGTTGATGAGTTTAATCTTTTATCTCTTTGAAAAAGTAAACGCTTTAGAATAGACCTGTTCGATAACTGCGTTGTCGAACAGGTCGCCGAGTTCTAAATCGCACAAATAGCACGATTTAGAACATCGCATTTCAAAGTAACCTGTTCCGAAACGGAAGTTTCCGAACAGGTTTAATCTTAAAGCAGCGTCTGACAGTGCAGTTTCCTGTGCAGGGAATACACTGCACAGGATGCTCACATTATTAAAAAATCAACAACCCCGACGTAAGCGTCGGGGTATTAAACCCTCCGCGCGAATAAAATTACTATTTATAATACGGTAATTGTTCTTTAAAGTGATCTTTACCGTTCTTCAACCAGAACACAACATGGTTCATTGCTTCAGTAGCTTTAGTCTTTGCGGCTATATCCGAATTAAACCCTTGATGGGGCTGCACATAGAAATTCGATTTCCTTGATAACGCTTCATCGATAATCTCTTTAGCTGCCAGGATATTTTCATTACGGCAACCGGTAAAATCGTTTGCACGTAAATAATCCGTCAATTCAGACTCTTGGCTGAACACATCTGCTGCAATACCGGTAATCTTCCCTTCTCCATACAGCTTCAGTAACGTTGCTTCGGGAGCAATTTCACCTCTTGTAACATTGATAAAAATCAAAGGTTTTTTTGCCTTTAAAAGATATTTTTCATCGAAATATCCTTCATTATAAAACCTGCTATTTTTATCTTTTGTTAAATTCATTACATTGATCAGTATATCGGAATTTGCAATAGCGGTGTCCCGATCTGTAAAACGGCAATCTTTATATTCCGGTAGTTGTTTCAATTCATTTTCACGAATATCAACGGCTTGAACAGTTAAACCGTTTGCTTCGAGGTCTTCATAAACTCGCTTACCAATCTTCCCAACACCGTACACGGTAGCAATCCTGCTTTTTCCCAACTCCATAAAAGATTTGGTATTTTTTCGTTCAAAAACCTTCGTGTTATACGAATACTCATTCAGATTGCCCGCTGTGCAATAAAGAAATTTTATTGCAGTTTGTGCAACGGCATCGATACAATACTCTCTTAAACTTGCTAAGTTAATTTTGTATTGCAAATGTTCAAAATGATCATACCCTGCACTTCGTGTAATAACGCTTTTTTTAATCCCTTCATTAACATACGCATTGGGCAACTTTGAATGCGTTTTTGTCGTAATGATATCGGGTAAATCAACTGTATTTTCTTTCAGGTACTCTTGGATAGTCAACGGCGTAATCAAAGAGGTAAAAGAAGCAGGCAATGAACCTCTCTTTTGCAGTTCTTCTGTTATATTCTTCAAAAACTCCGCTTCTTTACCGAGCGCCTCAAAATGCATGATATCGTATCTCATCATAGTTGTTCACCTCCTGAATATTGCATTTTTCCGGGAGTCCACCATTTAAATGCTAAAGCGACAACCGTTAACACGATAAAACCGACCCACATAACTAATGTCGTATACATCGGATACGCCCCGCCCATCGCAATAAAGATAGGAGGCAATGCTTGTAACGCAATTGCAATAGGTCTATTAAGCAAATCTGTTATGCCGGTATCTTCCAAACCTCTTGATTTTTGATCAGGGTCAACAACTCTGCTGAGCAATACCCCCGTTGCAATAACACCGTTTGCGCGACCGTAATTCATAATAGCCCGTTCAAACCAATCTTTAGAAGAACTGTATTTACCGACATACAGGAACCATGCAATATTGAGGACAAGACCGAAGGCAAAGCTGATTAAAAGCGGTCCAAAATTTGCTGCAATAACATTGAGTTTTAAGCCGACGATGGCGGATATAACCAATACATCCGTTGCAGTACTGCTTATTCTTTGTACGGTGTATCTATCAACATACTTGGTAGCACCGGTTTTCTTTAAAAAGAATTGCATGACATACCCGAAGAGTAACGCGGAAACAAATTCCGGAATGGAGAGCCAGCTCACTTGACTCTTGACCATAACTGAGAACCATTTACCCAACATTGTAGCAATCATGATGATTCCAATATGGAACGCAAGCGGATCCAAGGACATATTCGAAATAGTAATTTTTCCACCGCTTTTTTGCTGATTTTCAGGGATAAGTCCCGTGCGGATATGTTCAGGAAGCTGCTTTGGTGATTCAACATAATTCGTATAACCTTTCCGTGTTCCCCAGTTAATAAGAACCATACCGAGCACAATACCACCAACTAATCCGACAGTTGCAGAGACGTTTGCCAAATCGAAAAATTCCGGATACCCATGCTCTTTATAAATCGCGCCAACAGCAGCGGCAGTTCCATGTCCTCCGTAAAATCCGGTTGCCATCAGCATCAAGATTATGATATCCTGCGGTTATGGGCTTTAAGGATAGGCTTAGACAAGAGATTGAATATAAAGGATTGCTCGTAAAAGAACTCTCCGCGGAAGTAGGAATCAGTAACAGTACATTTTTGTCGTATATAGATGCGCGCGGAGTTTTACCGAATGTGGAAACAGCTGTTAAAATAGCATCAGCACTCGGCGTTTCGGTGGAGTATTTGGTGACAGGGAAGGATCCGATTTATAATTCAAAGCATATCGATATACAAGATATCACGCATGATCTTATAAAACTCACCCCTTATCAGATGGAAATCATAAAAAAAATGGTGCATGCACTGGTATAGCGGCTCGGGCAGAGTTGCCGCTTCGTTATCCCTAATCGAAATACAGAAGCAAATGTAATTCTCGCACGGCCGTATAAATAAAAAGGCTTCCCGCTTATGCACATACAGCATATATTAGGAAGCCTTTTGTAGGTGTTGAATTTTTTAAAGTACTTCTATACTACCGAACTACCGAGAATAGAATTCGACGACGTACTGGATATTTCCAACCGGTTGAATATCGGCGGGAGTAGGAAGTGCCGTTACCGTTGCAGATAAGTTTTCATCATTAACGGAAAGCCACCCTCCCTTTGAACCTTGTACGGTGCTTAAGTTGTGCCGGATAAGGTTTTGAAACCCTTTCTTGTCTTTTGTCGTGATGACATCACCGACTTTAACCCGCATGGACGGGATATTTGCCGGTTTACCATTCAGTAAGAAATAAGCGTGAGAAACCATCTGGCGCGCCTGCGCACGACTTACCGCAAAGCCCATTCGATAAATGGTATTATCCAACCGCTGTTCCATTAAGGAGAGCATATTATCACCGGTAACACCGGACATCTTAAATGCTTTTTGGAACAGATTACTGAACTGACGCTCAGACATACCATACGCAAAGCGGAATTTCTGTTTTTCCTTTAACTGTTCGCCGTAAACGGAAAGTTTTCCACGTTGTTTAGCGCCGCGTTCCTTACCGGGAGCATTCGGTTTTTTATCCAATAACTTACTGTATTTAGGATTTCCAAAAATATTTGATCCGAACCGGCGGACCAATTTACCTTTCGGCTGTCTTGTTGCCATTTTTCACCTCGTAAATCTAATAAGAACACCGCAGCGGTGTTACAGTAGTCTCTTTTATTAGGGAACGATAAAAAAGAGCATGGCAAACGCCCAAAACCGCATTTGATTATCAGCGTTTACCGGATCATGCTTACCGTACTTCATCGAGATGAAAGCCGCGTACGGCAGGACATAACAATATAGTCTATCTCAAAAAACCGACTTGTGTCAACGGTTGCTTTAAAGTTTGGTCAAATACAAATCAAAGAAGAATTAGCTCAGTTCCGGCCACTCAAAGAAGCAATCCCTAAGCTTTACGCAAAACTCCATCCTGAATGGTACAAACCAAAAAAGACGGAAATTCATATAAGGGTTGATACCGATGTCTTAGAGTGATACAAATCACAAGGTAAAGGGTACCAGACAAAAATAAATGCCGTATTGCGTGCTCACGCATTCGGCTAATTCAATATTCTTTTACTTTGCTGTCAAAATCTGTAAACCTATGGTATAATACTTGGGGATGTTCCAAAAGTTGGTTACTTTCGGAACATCCCCGACGAGTTTAAAATTAAGTCTTTATACAGCAACGACTTAATTTTAAACATCGCATCTAAATCTAAGGAAGCTGTCCAAAAACTGAAGTTTTTAGACAGCCCCAATATGAGTATGGGAAATTTTACTTTTTTACAGACGTATTGGCCGGATTTTGCGAAAACGATGGAATTTGCAGAATATTACGCATATTCCGACCCCGCATCAAGTAAGAATAAATCCGGATTATTTGTAGAACTGATGGTACGCGAAATGATGCGTATCGAACATATTCCGGAGCCGATAGATGTAAAAGAAAATAATCATTTTAACCGTACAAGAATCCTCAAAAATGAGGGGCTTATTCCGTATGATGTAAACCAATGGATTAATCAAGTCCGTATCAAACGGAATACTGCCGCGCATGAAAATGATGCTACCGAGCAAGACGCCTTGTTGGTACTCCGTTTTGCCCATTATATTGCCGTGTGGTTTATGCAGACGTATGGCGATAGCTCATTTGCTGCACAGCCGTTTATAAACCCTGAACCGCCGAAACGTAAAATAAATATAATGCCGCTTGTTCGGAATCAGGAAAAGAAAATTGAAGAACAAAAAATCGAACTTGAACACGCGGCGGCAACCATTGCCGAACAAGAAGCGTTGATAGCCGAACGGGAGAAACGACTGCAAGCGCTCGAAGCGGAAATAGAAAAAGAACGAAAGACCCGTGCGACCGTATCAGCTCTTACCCCGCAAAGCGCTCGATCAAAACAGGAACGGCAAAACACTTCTGCTCAAGCACTCGCAAAGACAAAACTGACCGAAGCGGAAACTCGTGCACTTATTGACGAACAACTAAGAAAAGTCGGCTGGGAAGCGGATACGGAAAACCTCCGCTATGCAAAAGGAATTCGTCCGCAAAAAGGAAGAAAACTGGCGATTGCGGAATGGCCGGTCGCATCGGGAAAAACAACAACTGCACATGCAGACTATGCACTTTTTGTCGATGAACAGCCCATCGGTATTGTGGAAGCAAAACCGTACGCAAAAAACGTGTATGCAATCATCGATAATCAATGCCGTGAATATGCGCAACACATAACGGTCGAAGATGAAAAATGCTGTTTAGGTATGTGGCACGGGTACAAAGTACCGTTTATCTTTGCAACAAACGGCCGTCCGTATTTAAAGCAAATAGAAACGGAGTCCGGGATTTGGTTTCAGGATTTACGGAATAAAACAAATACGCCGATTGCACTGCACGGATGGTATAGCCCCGAAGACTTACTGGCAAAATTCCGTCAGAATATTGATGAAGCCGACCGCGCATTGGAAAATTTGCCATACGATTTTTTGCGCGACCCTGACGGATTGAACCTCCGCCATTATCAGCTTTCGGCAGTTGAAGCGGTAGAACATGCCGTGGTAAACGGGCAGCGGCAGATTTTGCTCGCAATGGCGACCGGCACCGGCAAAACCCGTACCGTCTTGGGCATGGTTTACCGGTTCTTAAAAACCGGCCGTTTCCGCCGCATTCTCTTTTTGGTAGACCGCACGGCTTTAGGTGAACAAGCGCAAGATGTTTTTAATGATGTAAAACTTGAAGACTTGCAGCCGCTGAATAAAATTTACACTATCAATACCCTCGATGACATAGACCTTGCGACAGAAACCCGCGTGCAAGTTGCCACCGTGCAGGGAATGATTTCCCGCATCATGAGCGAAGAGAAAGACCGCATCCCTTCTTCAGGAGACTTTGACTGTATCATTATTGATGAAGCACACCGCGGATATACACTTGACCGCGAGCTGAGCGACGCAGAACTGTTGTACCGCGATCAAAATGACTTTATCAGCAAATACAAAAAAGTGATTGAATATTTTGATGCAGTCAGAATAGGATTGACTGCAACTCCGGCGTTGCACACTACGCAGATTTTTGGAAATGCGGTATTCACCTATTCATATCGGGAAGCGGTGATAGACGGGTATCTGGTAGATTACGATGCGCCTTACAGCATCAAAACGGAACTGAATCAACACGGCATTCATCATCAAAAAGGAGAAAGATTAGCCCGTTACAATCCTGTAACCAAGGAGCTTTTAAATCCGGAAGAGCTTGAAGATGAACTGAATTTTGATGTAGAAGACTTCAACAAAAAGGTTATTACCCCGTCCTTCAATGAGGCGGTTCTTACCGAGCTTGCTCAGCGTATAGATCCCGAAGGTGAAGAAAAGACACTCATCTTTGCCGTAAGCGACCGCCATGCGGATGAGATTGTCAAACAGCTACGTGATATATATGCACCGCAAGGCATCACTGCATCGGCAATAGAGAAAATCACGTATGCAATCGGTGACAAAGGACGTGTACAAAATGCGATTAAGCGGTTTAAGAATGAGCACTATCCGACCATTGCCGTAACCGTTGATTTGCTTTCTACCGGAATTGATGTGCCGGAAATTACTAAGATTGTTTTTATGCGCCGCATCAAATCCCGTATTCTGTACGAACAAATGCTGGGGCGTGCAACTCGTCTGTGCCCCCAAATAAATAAAACCCACTTTGAAATTTATGATGCGGTTGATTTATACAGTTACCTGAACGAAGTTTCTTCGATGAAGCCGACGGTATCAAATCCAAGCGTTACGTTTGATGAACTCTTAGAGGGATACAAAGCGGTAACAGATAGCGAACATATTGCATACATAAATGATCAGATTATCGCAAAGCTCCAACGTGCAAAGTTCCGCATGGATCAAAAGCAATTAAACTTTTTTACCGTTACATCGAATTACGACAGTATCGAACATTTTATTACCGATGTAAGAGAACGGCGAAAGCATAGTGAAGAAGCGTGCCGGGATTTGTTTTTAGAAAACCGAAGAGCATTCGATGCATTCAAGGAGCAGCGGTCAACCGGCTACTATCTACCGATAAGCGACAAGTCGGATGAAGTGCGTGAAGTAACACGGGGATATGGAAAAGGACAAGAACCGAAAGACTATCTGGAAAGTTTTTCTCAGTATATAAAAACGAACCGCGATAAAATTGAAGCGCTGGAAATAATCTGTACTCGTCCTGCCGATCTTACCCTTGCCGGCTTGCGCAGTGTGAGTATGACACTTGATGCAAACGGTTTTAACCGAACGCGACTCAATACTGCTATTACGCAGCTGACAAAAGAAGAATGCGCTGCGGATATTATCACGCTTATTCGCAGTTATGCTATCGGCAGTCCCCTCGTTTCGCACGAAGAGCGAATCCGCAACGCTGTTAAAAAACTCTGCAAAGCTCATAATTTTACCGCGAGCGAAAAGAAGTGGATTGACCGCATAGAAAAATATCTCATCAACGAATCCGTTTTAAATGTTCAAACCTTTGATGAATTTACCGCATGGCGTACACAAGGCGGCTTTTCAAAAATAAACAAAATTTTTTCAGGCTCGCTCACTGCAATCGTGCGTGAGTTGAATACCTATCTCTACGAAGACAAAGTGGCATAATACGGAGCATACAGCATGACAAATCAAGAAATCGTTTCAAAACTGTGGAATTTATGCAATATTTTGCGGGATGATGGAATCACCTATCATCAGTATGTTACGGAACTTACGTATATCCTTTTTTTAAAAATGGCAAAGGAGACAAAAACGGAAAACACTTTGCCGAAAAACTATCGCTGGGATACACTTGTTTCTTACAGCGGTATTGCATTAAAGAAGTTCTACAAGGAACTGCTGACATATCTCGGTGAAAACACAAAGGGGCGTGTGCGCGAGATTTATCAGGGGGCTAGTTCCAATATCGACGAGCCGAAAAATCTTGAAAAAATTATTAAGTCTATCGATGAGCTGGACTGGTATTCCGCAAAGGAGGAAGGTCTCGGCAATCTTTATGAAGGGCTACTCGAAAAAAATGCGAACGAAAAGAAAAGCGGAGCGGGACAATATTTTACTCCGCGTGTTTTAATTGATATGATGACACGCCTTACCGCGCCACAAGTAGGAGAACGCTGCAACGACCCTGCGTGCGGAACATTCGGATTTATGATTAGCGCCGACCGATATGTAAAAAGTCTTACCGACGACTACTGCGACTTGAACGAAAAGGATGCTGCATTCCAAGTAAAAGAAGCGTTTACCGGCGGTGAGCTGGTACACGAAACACACCGTTTAGCGTTGATGAACGCCATGCTCCACAATATTGAAGGAAAAATTGTATACGGCGACACATTGAGCGAAAGTGGTAAGGCAATGACCGGCTATGACGTGGTACTGACGAACCCTCCGTTTGGGACAAAGAAAGGCGGCGAGCGTGCAACCCGCGATGATTTTACCTATACCACCAGCAACAAGCAGCTGAATTTTTTGCAGCATATTTACCGCTCGCTCAAGACAACCGGCACCGCCCGCGCTGCTGTTGTATTGCCGGACAATGTACTTTTTGAAGACAATACCGGTCAGAAAATTCGCCGGGATTTAATGAATAAATGTAATCTTCATACGATTTTACGCTTGCCGACCGGCATCTTTTATGCGCAGGGCGTAAAGACAAATATACTCTTTTTTACGCGTGGCAAACACGATGAAGATAACACAAAAGCCGTATGGGTGTATGATTTGCGCAGTAATATGCGTTCATTCGGAAAAACAAATCCGTTAAAAAAAGAAGACTTTGTCGAATTTGAAGCGCTCTACTGTGCAGGACATTTTGAAGACCGTAAAGAAACATGGTCGCCCGAAAATCCGAATGGAAGATGGCGTAAGTTTCCAATCGAAGAAATCTTGAAAGATGAAAAGACCAGCCTCGATTTAAAATGGATCAAAGACGACACCGGTGCCGTAGACTGTTCCCTTGCCGAACTGATGCAAACTATTCAAGAGAAAAGCACAAATATTGCCGCAGCTGTTACCGAACTTTCCAAACTGATTGAAGGTATTGAAGAATAATGCATAAAAGCGAACAGCAAGACTTCACTCAACTTTCGGAAGTTATCGATGAGTACAATAGACTGCACATTGCTCAACAGCTTGATTACGATAAGTTCTATTTATATTCGATTATCACGCATTCAACGGCAATAGAAGGTTCTACCGTCACGGAAATTGAAAATCAGCTTCTCTTTGACGAAGGGATAAGTGCAAATAAACCGATTCATGAACAGCTTATGAACCTTGACTTAAAAGCCGCGTATGAAAGAAGTTTTGAATTTGCAAAACAGCACACCCAAATAACACCTGAAATCCTCTGTGAACTTTCATCTCTCGTAATGAAAAACACCGGCACTGTGTACAATACCATCGGAGGAACATTTTCTTCTGCAAAAGGAGAACTGAGACTTTTAAATGTCAGTGCGGGACGGGGCGGGAAGAGTTATATGGCATGGCAGAAGCTTCCGCAAAAACTGGAAGAATTTTGTGCTTGGTTCAATTTGGAAAGAAAAAATATTGCGCAAAAACGAATAGAAGAACAATACGCTTTTAGTTTTCTCTCACATTATAAACTTGTTTATATGCATCCTTGGGCGGATGGAAATGGCCGGATGAGTCGGCTTTTAATGAATTTTATCCAATATGAGGCGGGAATAGTACCTGCAATAATTAAAAAAGAAAACAGGGCGGAATATATTCAAAGTCTTGCTTCTTCGCAAGAAAAAGATGATGCGTCAGATTTCTTACAGTTTATGTTTTCACACCATATATGGAATTTGAACGAACAAATAGAAGAATATAAAACCTCTCTCGAAATGAGCGGAAACTGATAAAGGCTGTTATTGGGAGACCATAAAGTGAACACAAATGCATTACGTCAAAAAATATTAGACCTCGCTATCCACGGAAAGCTGGTGAAGCAAGACCCCGCAGACGAACCTGCCTCCGTGATGCTGGAAAAACTCCGCGCGGAAAAAGAAGCAAAGATTGCCGCCGGAGAGATAAAACGCAACAAGAATGATTCGTATATCTTTAAATATACCGGCACATCTGGTAAAAGCAAAACTGATGACAATCCTGAGGGATTGGAACATAACAGGCACTATGAGAAGTTCGCAGACGGCAGGGTGAAGGATATCGAAGACGAAATCCCGTTTGCCGTGCCGGAGGGCTGGGCGTGGTGTAGGTTGGGGGAGATTATAAATATAAAATCTGGAGATGCAATAAAAGTTCGAGAAAATCAATCGGGTAAATATCCTATTTATGGTGGAAATGGTATTACTGGTTATTATTCAGAATTTAATATAGATATTCCTACAATGATAATTGGGCGTGTAGGTTTTAATTGTGGAACCATTCATATTACAAAAGGAAAAGCATGGATAACTGATAATGCATTTATTACAACATTTAATACCGCATATTGTGATTTAACATTTTTATCATTTGCATTGCAATTTTTAAATTTAAGTAACTATTCTAATTCAACAGCACAACCTGTTATTTCTGGTAAATCTATTTATCCAATTTTCTTAGCTCTTCCCCCACTCACTGAGCAGCACCGCATCGTTACAGCAATCGAAGCAATCTTTACACAGATAGAGCTACTGGAGCAAAACAAAGCCGATCTACAGACAGCTGTCAAACAGGCAAAGTCAAAAATCCTTGACCTTGCAATTCACGGAAAACTGGTGAAGCAAGACCCTGCCGACGAACCTGCAAGTGTTATGCTGGAAAAACTTCGTGCTGAAAAGGAGGCTAAAATCGCAGCCGGAGAGATAAAACGCGGCAAGAATGATTCGTATATCTATAGGAAGCCTACTGATAATTGTTATTATCAAAAATATGCCGATGGCTGCGAGGAAAATATTTCTGACGAAATCTCGTTTGATGTACCGGAGGGGTGGACGTGGTGTAGACTGCCCGAAGTATGCAGAAAGCCAATTACTGATGGTACGCATAATTCACCATCGAATAGCGCTTCAGGAGACTTTCTTTATATCACAGCAAAGAATATAAAAAATCTAGCCATTTGCTTAGATGATGCAACGTATATTTCTAAAGAAATACATGAGTCTATTTATAGTAGATGTTCACCTGAGTTGAATGATATCTTATTAACTAAAGACGGAACTATTGGAGAAGTTGCTGTCAATAATTTAAATTATCCTTTTAGTATGTTATCGAGTGTTGCTCTTATCAAACCTTCAAATGAAATTTTATCTTGGTTCCTAGCATATATTTTAATATCTGATTTATTACAGAATAAAATGAAAAAAGAGGCAAAAGGTTCTGCATTAAAACGTATTATTCTTGCTCAAATAAATGATTTTCTCATTCCGCTCCCCCCACTTGCTGAACAACAAAGAATTGTGACTAAAATTGAAGAACTATTTGCTCAGCTTGATTTTATTATGACCGCGCTGGTAGATTAGTTTGATCGTGATCAGGTTAAGATAACTATAGTTCAATTTTTGTATTGGACGTAATATCTGTGACCTATTACATGAGGTATTTCCCTGTTTATAGATTTTCCATATCGTAAAGTAGTCTTTTTTGAGATTCCTGTTTATGGATTCAGTATAAAAATCTGTTTGACATATACACATAATACGGTTATAGTACCAGTGTAATCAACAACCTCGGCGCAAGCGTCGAGGTATTAATCCCTCCGCACGAATAAAGAGTTTTATGGACAAAGAAACCGAGCGTGTTTATAAACAGAAGTTTTCAAAATGGCTTCCGAATATAATTCATAAAGTAGCATCAAGAAAAATGTAGATATTGTAGACACTACTAGGAAAATAGTATGGTTGATTATATTGAAACTCCGACAATGGGAGACATCTTGAGTGAAGGTTTATTTTCAACCGCTAAAATGGCGTGGCTGAAAATAAATGTCGAGTTTGCTTATCACAAACATCGCAGATTGTATGCGCGCTATCGCGCATGAATGCAACAGTCTTCAAAATTGATATTTTGTTCGACTGTTGCATTTTAAGGAACCGAATTACTAAAACAATATCAGGAAGAGACTGCATTCATGTTGTTTAGCGACCTATTACTTTCTATAAAAAAACAAGAAAGCGACACAAAAATCTTAAAAAAATACATAAAAGCCAAACAGGAAAATCCGTATATAGTGAAGTATTTACTGCATGAAAGTGAATTGCCTGAATATTTACCGGACTATTATGGATTTGGTGATGAAGATGAGGCCGTAACATATTGTTTTGGTTCGATGGATGTATGGATAAAAGATCAAGATACTATTAAAAAACTAAAAGATATTAGCGATGAATAACAGTCGATTCAAGTTGACAATAGAGGCAAGTTCAGTTACTGTTGGATGAGAATATTAGGCGAACTATACTTCGCAGAACATAATAAAAAAGGAGTTTGCTATGAGAATTATTACTTGGAATTGTCGATACGGTTTTTCAAAAGAGAAGATCGATTATATTGCCGAATTACATCCGGATCTATTGGTTATTCAGGAATGCATGGAATCTGACATGATAGAGTGTAAAAAAGTATGGTTAAATGTAGATTGGTACGGCGATCATTTAGAATTTAGTAAATACAGAAAAGGCGGAGATTTAGGTATAGGTATTTTTTCAAATAAATATACTTTTAGTATTTCTGAATTTCACAACACTGCAATTCGTTATGTCGTACCCTATAAAGTAAAAATTGAAAATACAGAGATATATTTATTTTCAGTATGGACAAAAACCGAAGGATGTAAAGAACCTTATATTGGACAAATCAATGAAGCATTGAATTATCCGGAATATCAGCCGTTATTAGATAATTCGATCTTTATCGGTGATTTCAATGCTAATAAGATATGGGATATAAAAGAAAATGTAAGCTCATTTGAAAATGCACTGTCCGGTATTAAATCGCATAATCTGAAAAGTGTTTACCATACATTCACCAATGAAAAGTTTGGACAAGAAAACCAAGCAACATCATATCAATCACAAGGCAATTATCATATTGATTATTGTTTTGTACCTAATAGCATAAGAGTTAATAATGTAAAGCTATTAGAATTTGAAAAAACTAAAATTAGCGACCATTTACCAATGATTATTGATATATCTTTATAACAAAGATACATTATTTCCCTCCTGTTTAACCCGTCATTGCCTTTGTCATTACATATTAAGCAAATGTTAGTCATACGGATAATTTAAAGCAAACGAACCGCCCAAAAAACTGAAATTTTTGGACAGTTCCGATTTTTACCACGTTACAATGCTGTCAACCAGTTCCCGCTGTTCGCTTGCGGTGCGGCGTAAATAAATGCGTGTTGTTTCGATACTTTCATGCCCCATCAAATCGGCAAGAAGAGAAATATCATTGAATTTTTCAAGAAAATTCTTTGCGTAACGATGCCGGAATGAATGCGGATAGACAACTTTTTCATTTATTCCGTATTTTCTAGCATAACTCTTTAGCTGCTGTGCAATACCGCGAGTGGTAATATGCTTTGCAAAGCGATTTAAAAAAAGATAGCCGGATTGTCGCCCGACGGATTCCAGCCATTGTAAGGCTTCTTCCTTCAAAATTTTTGGAATATAAAGACGCCTCAGTTTTCCTCCCTTTGAATATAGATCAAAATATCCTAATTTTACATGCTCAACTTTTATTTGAATAAGTTCGCTGACACGAGCTCCTGTAGCTGCGAGGAACCATACAACAAAATACCATTCACGATTTCCGTCTTTTTTAAGACTCGATTTTAAAAACTGGTAGTCCGCATTGCTGATAACATTTTCAAGAAAGTTTTTCTGCTGAACTTTTACAAACTTTAACTGCAACTGTTCTTTGTGGATAAACTGTAAATACTTGTTAATTCCCTGAATCCTTAAATTCACCGTCTTCGGTTTAAAGAACTCAATCAGATAGCCTTTGTATGCAAGCAGATTTTCTTTGCTGACAGAATCATAATGTTCTGTGTAGTATTTAACTGTCCATACATAGGATGTAAGAGTATTCTGAGAAAGATTGCTTTTCTTCAGATACGCTTCAAAAGTTTCGCCGTTTTCCATAACGACCTCCAAATAAACAAGATTTGCGATTTATCGCTTATATGGAAAGTATACTTGCAGTGTGAGTTCTTGTTATTATGAGAAGTTTGATGATGGGACTGAGGTAGCTATAGAAATAGATTCTATTATTCCTGAGGCATGGATATGGTGTTATTTTAGTGACATTGCTGATGTAATCAATGGAAAAAATCAATCAAAAGTGAAAGATGATGCAGGCAAATATCCCATTTACGGAAGCGGTGGTATTATTGGATATGCTAATGATTACATTTGTCCTAAAAATTGCACAATAATCGGGAGAAAAGGTTCAATAAATAATCCAATCTTTACAGAAGAAAAATCATGGAATGTTGATACCGCTTTTGGACTTGTACCATCATCAATTATTCTACCTCGATATCTATTTTATTTCTGTAAATCATTTGACTTTACATCACTAGACAGCAGTACAACTCTACCAAGTTTAACCAAAACAAATATTCAGCATATCTTATTTCCATTGCCGCCATTAGCTGCACAACAACGGATTTTAGATAAAATTGATGAGCTTTTTAGCCAATTAGACAAGATAGCTTTGAATATCGTCTAAAGCATTAAATATTTCTTCAACTTTTGTAACTATTCGTTTTTGCTCTGAAATTGGAGGAATAGCAATAAAAGATTCTGCCATTTCTTGTAAATAAAATCCCATTTGAGCAGTACCGGTAGCATGTTCAGCTACATAATTTTGATAAAAATTACTGTCAAAAAAGAATTTCACATATTTGTTGTAAACCTTGGTGTTGAGAATGGAAACACTTCGTTGAAAACAGATATTTATGCTGCCGTCATAAATGCAACTTCTTCCTAATGAACCTACGGATGTGAAAAGTATATCACCCGCTGTAGCATTGGTCCTCAAATTTTCTGCCTCAAACATCTCTTTCGTTAAATACCTGACATTTTCTAAGTCTTCTACTGTGTTATGATTAATATTTCGTGAAGAAACC
This sequence comes from Treponema sp. OMZ 906, assembly GCF_024181185.1. Taxonomy (NCBI): domain Bacteria; kingdom Pseudomonadati; phylum Spirochaetota; class Spirochaetia; order Treponematales; family Treponemataceae; genus Treponema; species Treponema sp. OMZ 906. Next base: position 1,916,387 of record NZ_CP051196.1, read on the forward strand.
ATTATATATTCTGTTTTTTCTTCGATACCTTTAGGTGGATTATGATCTCCATCTACAAGCTTATCGCAAATTCGTCCTAATTTTGTCCATTGCCAGTTTTTCGGAAGCTCAAAAGGAATCTCATTATCAATACAAACATCACTTTCCCCATCGAACTTCTCATAATAACAATTATCAGTAGAATTTTTATAGATATACGAATCATTCTTACTCCGTTTTATCTCTCCGGCTGCGATTTTAGCCTCTTTTTCCGCACGCAGTTTTTCCAGCATCACGCTTGCAGGTTCGTCGTCGGGATCTTGTTGAACAAGCTTTCCGTGGATAGCTAAGTCGAGGATTTTGCTTTTTGCCTGTTTGACAGCTGTTTGCAGATCTGCTTTGTTTTGTTCTAGTAGCTCTATCTGTGTAAAGATTGCTTCGATTGCTGTAACGATGCGTTTGTGCTCGGCGAGGGGCGGGAGTGGAATTATTACAGATAATAAATCTCTTGCTGAAAGAGATGAAATGCCAATTCCCTTTCCGGTAAGCATATTTTGTTCTTTATAAAGCATTAAAACATATAAAAAAAATCTATTTTCTATACCGTTGGTCTTTGGACGCATTCGAGAAACATGATTCTGGTAACAAATATCTTCGTCATAATTCCAAATTGCTGCTCTACCAATATCTCCGCCATTGCATAATACTAAATCACCTTTTTTTATTGTGTATTTATCAAGTTCTTCATCTGTAAAATACATAGATCTCACTTCAGAGAAATCAAAACTATCCCAATATAAGTTCGATGTGGTGATATATTTTTTTAGGGAGCCTTTTTTATTAGATTTTTTTAATGCTTTTCCTGTCGTGTGATAATAAATCTCCCCCAATCTGCACCACGCCCAACCCTCCGGCACGGCAAACGGGATTTCGTCTTCAATATCCTTCACCCTGCCGTCTGAGAACTTCTCATAGTGCCTGTTATACAATCATAGGCATCTGCAAAAAACTCAGGTATAATTTCTAGAAATGCTCGCAAAAAGAAGGCAAGTACACTCACCATATTTTAAGTATTTGCCCTGAGCTTTCACTTTCCCCTAGTCAAGGCCTCGATAAACTCATACAATAAGATGTCTGTTTTTTTCACGCGGTGTTTCATTCAGAACACAGCAGCGCCGGAACGGTAGTCTCCTGCGTTCTGCCGTGAAAAATATGAGATAACCCGGTGTCGAGTTAGAGCAAAGCACTCTCTCGCCCGGCTGGACTAATTGGGTTCGATTCCCAACTGCACTTCACGCAGCGTATGGTAACACAGCTTCTGAAAAGAAGCACCACAACACATACGGAATACTTGCCCTCGCTGTCTGCGGCAAAGGCGCTGATGTCTCGGCGCTTTTGTATACCGTTTCTATCCGATGCCGTGCCGTCCCGAGGACTTGTACGGGGTCAGGTAAGGAGCTTGCAGACGGCAACCGGCGGACAACTTAGCATTGCAGCAGATACCGGAATGTGGAGCGCAGATGCCGAAGCTCAGGCTGCTACGGTTCTCTTTTTAGAAAGGGAACCTAACCGTACCGAGCATAGAAGCATTGCAGCATTCCTAAAGCCGCGATCCGTTCTTCGACGGCAGGACAGGTCTTCCGTATTCTTTTTAATCTCAGGGCAATTGCCTCGGCTATCACAGGGAGTAAATATGTATATTCGATATGATCAAAAAGTATTACTGTTTAAGCACGGAAAGTTTATCAAAATCTTAAAGCCCGGTCTTTTTTGGAATTGGCAAGGCTATACGCTTGAATGTCATTCCGTTTTTGAAGAACTGCATACCGCAGGCGATCCGGCTGAACTGCTTGCCGACGAGGCATTCCGCAATCAAACGGAAACCGTTACCGTAAGCGCCGGTCATATTGCGCTCTATTTTGAGGATGAGCTTTTAAAAGATGTGTTGACACCGGGACAGCATATTTTTTGGAATAATAGCCGCGTTAAAACATTTCAGCAGATTGATTTGAACAATCCTGAAATCAGCGCGGATATTGACCGGAATATCCTCACTGCTGATGTGTTGAAAACCTACGTTATCAGCTATGGAGTTGAACCATACGAGAAGGGGCTTCTCTACTTTGATAAACAATTCATCAAAATACTGGAACCGGGGAATTATTTTTTCTGGAAAGGTGTTCAGTCCATCAATGTGATAAAAGCCGATATGCGTGCACGGCAACTTGAAATTTCAGGGCAAGAAATATTGACAAAGGATAAAATCCTGCTCCGGCTTAATTTTATGTGCCGGTATAAAATAAACGATCCGGTTACTGCGCTGGTTTCAAATGCCGATTATGAAAATCAGCTGTATGTGTGCTTTCAGCTCGCGTTGCGCGAGTATATCGGCACGCTCCTTTTTGATGAGCTGCTGCAGAAAAAACAGGAAATCAATGCCTTTGTCATGGAGACCTTAAAACCCTATCAAGCACAATTCGGTATCGAAGTGCTTTCATGCGGACTGAAAGATATTATTTTGCCGGGAGAGATTCGGGATATTGTCAATCAAGTGCTGATTGCCGAAAAGAAAGCGCAGGCGAATATCATCACCCGCCGCGAAGAAACCGCTTCGACGCGGAGCCTCCTCAACACTGCCAAATTGATGGAAGAAAATCCCTTGCTGCTAAAGCTCAAAGAACTTGAATATGTCGATAAGATGAGCGAAAAGATCAGCCAAATTTCCATTACCGGCGGCGGACAGATTTTAGATCAACTTAAAGAATTGCTGACGGGAAATCTTAGCCAAAAGTAACATGAGAACGATGGAAGAAACGTGCGGATATTTATCGGTTTTAAATCCTGAACAACTTGAAGCCGTGTGTCATACCGGCTCGCCGCTTTTGATTTTGGCAGGCGCCGGTTCGGGAAAGACGCGGGTTATTACAACAAAAATTGCGTGGCTGATTGCAGAACAGAGTGTGCTCCCTGAATCGATTTTGGCAGTTACCTTTACCAACAAAGCAGCTCGGGAAATGGCAGAGCGGGCACGGGCGCTGGATGAACGCGCAGGCAGGTCGAGTATCCGCACCTTTCACTCCTTCGGTGCGTGGATGCTGCGCCGGTATGCCGAATGGGCGGGGCTTTCTCCCAATTTTACGATTTACGATGATGATGATTCGGTAACGCTGCTGATGAAAGCGCTGCCTCAGCTAAATAAGCAGGAGGCGCAGCGCTTTATACGGAAAATCTCCCGCGCGAAAGATTATTGCCTGTTACCCGATAGCCCGCAGCTTACGATGATCGACCCCACGCCTGAGTTCGCTGTAATCTACCGTGCCTATCAACAGCGGCTCCGCGAAACGGGGAATGCCGACTTCGGAGATTTGATTATGCTGCCGGTTCAGCTGCTGCAAGAGCATACCGCTATTGCGCAACAGCTGCATAGACGCTTTAAAGTAATCCTCGTGGATGAGTATCAGGATTCAAACAGCGCTCAGTTTCAGCTATTGCGGGAACTGACCGGCGAAGACACGTATGTCTGTGTTGTCGGCGATGATGATCAGTCTATTTACCGGTTCCGCGGCGCGGAGGTGCAGAACATCCTCACCTTTGACCGTCAATTTCCGCATACAAAGATTATCCGGCTGGTGCGGAACTACCGCTCGTATGAACCGATTTTGCGCGTCGCCGACTCGGTTGTGTCCCGCAATGAGGGACGGCTCGGTAAAACGCTGATTGCAGCGCGCGGAACCGGCGGACAAAAGCCCAGCCTTTATTATCTACCGTCTCAAGATGCGGAGGCAGAGCTGTGTGTGCAGCTCATCAAAAAGGCGGTGCGGGCGGGCGGCTCGTACTCAGACTGGGCAATCCTGTACCGCACCAATGCACAGTCGCTCAACTTTGAAACCACCTTTTTGCACGAAAAAATTCCGCATAAAGTAGTTGGTACGCTCAAGTTCTACGAACGCGAGGAAATTAAGGATGCGCTGGCTCTTTTGGCGCTCATCGCAAACGGACGAGATGAAATTGCCTTCCGCCGTATGGTGAATAAACCCGCGCGGGGAATCGGCGAAACAACGCAAAATAAGTTGGTCGCGTATGCCCGCGCTGCATTTGCAAGCTTATCCGCATATATAGATTCACCTGCAAATGCAAGAGAAGCGGCAGAGGCGGGTTCATCGGAACAAGACAGCAGAAGCGCTCAACAGGAGTTCACTCAACTGCAAGAACCCACTGCCCTACCCTTGCGACAACAGACAGAAGATACACCGCAACAGCAGCCGCAACAAGGAGCCGACTATATTACCGTACTGCTCGGCGCAGGAGCAAAACTCCCGATACCCAAGAAAGCAGGTACCGCGCTGCAGGAGTTTTTAAATACATTGTATTCGCTCCGCAGCCTCCTTGCCGAATACGATTCCGCAAATACCGCCGGCGCTGCGGCGTTTGATACGGCAGTGGAAGCCGATGCACAAGCCGACGACCTGTGGTCTGATGCACCAATCGGCACTACCATAGACACCGGCGCCTCTGAACAGGCAGTTACGCAGAAACACGGGCAGCAGGGCGAGCGGCTCGCTGCCTTTGTATTGGCAGTTATCGAGCAAACAGGTTTGGGTGTTTTTCACCGGAATCAAGATGAAGTGATGGGCACTCAGAAAACAGCGAACTTGCAGGAACTTGCCAATACCGCTTCACTGTACCCCTGCTCGGCTACCGGGCTGACTTCCTTTTTAGAGCATATCGAACTAGACCGCAGTCTTGCGGAAACCGATGCAGGAGCCGATGCCGTACAGCTTATCACTATGCACAACACAAAAGGCCTTGAGTTCCGCAATGTGATTATCACCGGTCTTGAAAACGGTATTTTTCCGCGCAATGACGAAAGCGCCGAAGATATGGAAGAAGAGCGGCGGTTGATGTACGTTGCCTGTACCCGTGCACAAGACGCGCTGTATATGACCAGCTGCGCGGCACGGCGGATGTACGGGAAGCTATCGTATATGGAACCGAGTCGCTTTTTAGCGGAAATTGACAGCGGTCTTGTCGACGTGATAGGACAGTCCATTGCAAACTTTGCCTCTCCCGCCGATGAAGAAGCCGCATTATGGAAGTGCGGGCAGCGGATCTTTCACGACGACTACGGCTACGGCTATGTCGTACAGTCAAGGCAAAGCGGCGGCGAGTTGGTGATTACCGTGCAGTTTGAAAACGGCAGCCAAAAACGCTTTTTCCCTGTGTATCAGAAATCTCAACTTTTTCGTGTCGACTAGTCTTTTGCAAATATACGGCGCATCTACTGCGTCGCACGCCGAAAATAAATGCTCAACGTATATAAATACGCCTGCGCTTTATTTTCGGCTAACTCCTTGTATCTACGCCGTCTCTTTGCAAAAGCGCTGGATGTGTGTATCTACTTCGTTGCTGCGAACAAATTAGTCTTCGACGTATCAGAACCGCCATGGACGGCGGTGGTTCTACGCAGCAGCGTGTTTGCGCAGCAAACACGTAGGTAAAAAATGTACAGGACGTACATTTTTTACCGTGCCTGCGGGTGTTTTTTGTACGCTCCTAGCATCTATACCGTCTCTTTGCAAAAGCGCTGGATGTGTGTATCTACTTCGTTGCTCGTTCAGCGAAGTACATCCGTGTACTTCGCTGAACACAAGTTTGACCGGTGTCAAACTTGTTTCTACTTAATACACGCGGCATCCGTGCCAATGTTTAAGCGGTATTGCCGCTTAAACTTGCAAGTTTTGCCAAAGGCAAAACATTGCTACTGAAAATGCTCAACGTAGCAGAACCGCCCACGTGTCCATATCTGAGAGTATCTATATTGCAAGCAAGTCTTTAAAATACGCTATTGTTTTTTCTAATCCCTTGTCGAGCTGTATAACAGGCTGCCACTGCAATACTTTTTTTGCCAGTGATATATCAGGTTGTCTCTGTTTTGGATCATCCGTAGGTAATGCCATATATTTACAGGTTACATTAGTTTCACAAAGTTTGAGTATGTGCATAGCAAGCTCATTAATTGTTATTTCTTCAGATGTTCCAAGATTAATAGGGCCTGTTATCTTTACCGGAGTTTCCATTAATGCAAGCAAACCGCGTACTAAATCATCTATATAGCAAAAACTTCGAGTTTGTGCTCCCGTACCGTATATGGTAATATCTTTATGCTGTAGCGCCTGTACGATAAAATTACATATAGCGCGTCCGTCATCCATTTGCATTCCCGGCCCGTAGCAATTAAATATTCTGGCTATTTTAACTTTCGTTTTGTATTGTCTATAATAATCCACACAAAGGCTTTCTGCTGCCCGTTTTCCTTCATCATAACAGCTCCGGATGCCGACAGGATTAACATTTCCCCAGTAATCTTCTTGCTGTGGATGCTGAAGTGCATCACCGTAAACTTCAGATGTCGAAGCTTGCAATATCTTTGCATGATGTTGCGTTGCAAGTTCAAGTATATTCAAGACACCGATAACATTTGTTTTCATTGTATAGATAGGATCTTTTTGGTAGTATTTCGGTGATGCCGGACAAGCAAAATTGTATATCTCATCTACATAAAATGAAAACGGTTGTGTTATATCATGTTCAATAAATTCAAAATCAGGATTATGGCTAAAGCATTGTATATTTTTTAATGTGCTGCAAAATAAGTTATCCATACATATTACATGACAGTTCCGATTTAATAGTGCCGAACATACATTTGATCCTATAAATCCCGCGCCACCCGTTACCAATACTACTTTTTTATTTTTCAACATTGTAATTTCCATATACTTTCTCCCAAAACGGAGAAATAATATTTCTGAAAGGAGCTTTTTCGCAGCGGGGTAAAAAATCACCGTCGCTTTCTGCATAGTGTTTAAAATTTCCGCAATATCGGCAATACTTTTTTAATTGTCCGACTAATGTTTCCTCCGTAGCATCCTTTAAGTAAGGTATACCGCCACCGTCTTTTAGTACTCTGCTGATTGCTCCGCAAACGGAACAGGCAAAATAACCGTTTTTATTGAGTCCTATACCGCAATATGAAGTTACCCAACAACCTTTACCAAAATCCGCACTATTAAAATCAGGGTCGTCAACCGGAGCATCGGCAAAGGGAGTAAAGTAGTCAACGGTATTTTTAGTTTTAAATGATTCATAATCTATACGCACGTTTTGAAATTGCTCCGCTTCTTTACATAATCTTCTGGAATTCTCCGTAAATCCGTTTGAGACAACTTGAATAATCACATCGTTATTATAAACATCAGCATACTCTGTTTGCAACATTTTAAGAATAGCAATAAAATCGGGATGTAAAGTAGGTTCTCCGCCTAAAACATTAATGAGCCTCCAGCTTCGATGTAGTTTTTTACTTTCGGTGATAAACGCGCCAATATCTTCGATTGTCATATAATCTTTTGATGGGGCAAGTCCGCAAGAACGATTACATCCTTCACACCTCAGATTGCAATCAAAAGTAATATCTATTTCAATTTTATTTTGGTTCGGCTTGAATATCTTTCTATTTTTATACAACGTAGCGGCCGTCAATGGTCTTTTACTAAGAATTTCTTTAATACATTGTTCTTTTAAAGCCCTATCCGCATTTCGCTTCTCATAATCGCGTTCATAATAATAATTGATAAAATCCATTTGGAAAGGAGATGAACTCATTTCAACCATAGCAATCATCATGGCATAATCATCGCACTTTTCAAACCATTTTTGTTGCGAATATTTTAATTCTGCATTATTATATTTAAAATATGACATCGGAATTGAATCAAAAAGATATTTTCGAAATGTTTTAAGATGCTGCCAGACATTACCGCCATTTTTTCTTGGTTCCATAAAATTTACCGGATAGCGATAATGTGGTTGCAACCGATAGGTTTGATGAACCCGTCCACAAGTCATATCAACACCCCACATTTCATATTTTTTATATACATCGTATAATGCTTCACGTCCTATCAATGCATCATCGGTATCAATGCAAACAATAATAGAATCAGGATTATTACAATACTTGTGAATCGCAATGTATTCGCATTGTAATTTAGGTAAATGAGTTCGCCCTTTTATGAAAGTAATACGATTCTGGTACGGTTTAATTATTTGTTCAATAAAAAGCGACATACCATTATCGGAGCAGTCATCGTAGAACAAAATACCGAAATCTTGAAAACTTTGGCTTATTAAGGAACACCACATCCGAAGAAATTTATCGACAGTAATATTTTTAAAACAAGAAAGTACAACCATTGTCTCATTGCGTTTCGGAGTACACCAATCGTAAAATGAACCTTCGCAGTCAAAATGATCATATTGAATATCCGGAATGATATTCTGTTCTACTCTATCAAGAATATTCATCCAACTATACGCGTTACTCTTCCGATAGTTTTGAGGATGAACATAAAAAGTCCGGTTATCCCCCCCTCGAATAGAACAGTATCCTGTTTCTTTTTGTAATTTTTCAAGCGAGCGATACCATGTTAACTGTAATCTACCGTCACAATCTAATGTATTCGGAAATGGACGAAGCCTAAACATTCTTTGCTTGTCAAAAAGCCCCATTCTGACTTCCGGCACGTATCCGCCGTTCTCAAATCCGAAGTAAGCCTTACTCTGTGAATTACAAATATTAAATCCAACGGAAATCACTTTTTCATTTTTCTTAAGTTCAGCAAGCATATCCTGCATATACGAATGATCAATATCCCTTCGACCAATCATCACATCGCTATCCATTTGAAAAATATAGTCGCCGCTGCACTGCTCAAAAGCGTACAGCTGGGAACTTATCGGTACATTTGAAGACGAATGAGTGTGATTCGTTGACAAACCGAACCAATCCCAATTAATACGCTCTGTGTAATCGGGATTGAATATAAAATATCTATCGATAACGCCTTCTTTCTTTAAAGTATCAACTATGTTAATAACTTTCTCAAAATCGGCATTTTCGGTAAATTGACGAATAAAATTATCTTTTTTTGAGTCGATAGAGACAATGACTTCATGGAATATATTTGGGCATGAAAGCTGCCTGACAATATGTTTTATATTCTGTTCAATTGTTTCAACATCCTGTGCGCAGGTTTTAATCAATAGAGAAACCTTGTCTTGCAACGGTTGCAGTTTTTTATACCCGACAATGATGGCCTCCGGTACAAACGTATTATTGTCGGAAAGTCGTATATCCTTTATCTGAATATCACATAGATATAAATGCTGTTTGATTTTATTAAAAAACAATTGTTCGAGATTATCTATTTGCTGCATTGAATAACTTTCATAAATAAGATCTTTTCTCTTAACAACCTCGAATGAATTAATGACTGTCTTTGATTCCTCATACATAATATTTGCAAATATCTTATTTATAAAAGTACGACAATCTTTTAATTCAGGAAGATCAAAATTATTAATTGCACTTCGTTGTAGTTTTTTTAAATCAGGGTTATCATTTTCATGAAGAAAGATATACATTCGTACACAAGCATTTAAGAACAGGCTATCATTATAATATTGACATCCGTCTAAATCTATTAGTTTTATAATACCGTTGACGCGAATAAAATTTTCTTTTTTACAATCTCGAATGACAATCTTTTTTTGCCAACACTCGGTTAAGAAATTAATCACATCATCTTCTGTAAATGCTGTGACCGGCTTTGATGGTTCATATGGGTATTTCTCTATAACCAATCCTTCAAATTCAATCACTTCTTCCAGTTGATAAAAGGACTTATATGTTTCTTTTTCGAAAAAGAATGTAAGATGTTGATATGTGTACCATTTATTTCCACCCGTGAACCATGGTAGAACAACTTTATACACATGCTGTCCGTTGTGAAACACAACACCTTCAAAACCTTGTCCAAGATACGTAAGATTTTTCAAGCCATACCGTGCTAATATGTTTTGAGCTCTTTCTTTTCGTTCAGTATTTTCCATAAACGTATCCCTTCTTGATAAAGTTTTTCTCTGGCTTGTTTATAATCATCTTTTTTTTTATTATTCGCAGTCATATTTCCATCTAAATTATAGATCGTCAATAATACACCTTCGGCGAAAGCAATATTGTATTGTTTATGACTGAGTAATATTCTTACTGATAAAAAATGATCCTCTGCACTGGGAATATCAGGATATTCTTCAAGACTCTTTAATGTAAGAAAGATATTACAAGACGGTAATTCGGAATCGGCGAATCCTTCTGCCATACTTTTTAATCGTTGTAAAAGATACTGTGGATTTTTTAGCCTCTTGCTCGCTTTATTAATACGATCAATAATCATATTATTCTGCCGCAGATAATTACCTGCAAAAATAACATCTGCATCGGTTTGCCGTTTTAAATTTTCAATGTGTGAAAGAACAAATTGATCGGCATATTCATCATCACAATCCAATCGTCCTATTAAATTTACGGCACCAAAATACTTTGCAATATACTTATTAAGATGATTCCGTGTTTTTGATACGTTCTGATATTGTACTTTTGTGATGATAATCTGCGGATTTATCAACAAATCTTCTACAGTTTCTTCCCAACAATCGGTCGAGTTATCGTCAGCGATTAAAATCCATATCTGTGCATTGACATTTTTTTGTTCAAGAATTGAAGTTAGGCATCGTCTTATCGTATTTCGACCGTTATGAATCGCAACACCGATAACAATTTTTTCAGTACCGGCATTATTCCGGATAAGATTAAACAACTTCAAAATATTCGTTCGATTAGTATATGAAAATAAGCTTTCGGCACGATCCAAAGCCTTGCGTAATACTTCTTCCGAATAAAGCAGTATATGTTTTTCAAAAAACAAAGTAAGCCCTTGTTCTTTCTTCTTTTTGTTATATGTTATGGAACCATTCCAAGCATAGTGATTAACAAGTACTTCGGGTATTATTTTAATATTTTCTTTTGATACGCATTTAAGTATCCTGATCATCAAGTCTCTATCCGTGCAGCTTGGAAGGCTTTCATCAAATCCTCCTATACAATTCAGTATTCCAAGACGAATAAACATATTACTGCCTTGTATTCCCGGATTGCCGCATAGAAAAGAGTTAACGACCAAATCTTCATAACTAAAGATATTCGCCGTTTTGCAGTCGCTTCGCTTCAGATATACTGCCAATAAATCAGGGGCATATGAACCAACACTAATGGCATTTTTGCATTTTTCCAAATACCGTATATCCCAACTGTCATCATCATCCAGAATAGCAATATAGTCGGTATCTAAAAATCGAGCATTATACCATTCAATTCCGGAATTCCATGCTCCGGTACCGCTCATTCCTGATGTTTTAGTATTCTTGATGTAATGAATATTGGCATCATTACGCATACTGATACGATGTCGCACTTCAGCACTCACCGTTTCGTCGGTATTGTCATCAACAATTAAAACACAGTCAGCTTTTTTCGTCTGGCACAAAACTGAAGGAAGCGCACGCGAGAACAGTAGTTCGTTTCTCCCCATCGATGTTGCAATAAGCACTCCGACTTTATAATTATTTGTCATCGGCATTTTTAATCGATAAATCCATATTGACCATCTCGTTTCTTCCTAAATTTTGGCAGAAACATTGATAGCACTGTTTCGATCTTCTTGTCAGTAGATAAAAAAAAGGAGTATCACAGAGTGCAAGAATTACTTTTGCAAAGAAAACACCATACAGCAAATCAGCTACTCTCGGTACAATACCATAAAATGCAATAAAACTGAAAACCGCAGTATCAATAAATTGGCTAATAATAGTGCTTATATTATTTCGAAGAAACTTATATTTTTCAGAATAAGATTTTATCTTATGGAAAATAAACACATCAACACTCTGACTTATTAAATATCCCGATAAACTTGCAATAATAATTCTGGTAGTAGAATTAAAAATTTGATTAAATGCGGAAGTATCATTATCTGACGGAAGTATTAATGCTAAACGGATCAGTAAGAAGCTTATTATAAGACAGATGAAACCTATCTTCACAAGTCGATCAGCCGCTTTTTTTCCGTATAACTCTCCGACGACATCCGTCATTAAGTATGTAACGGCATAGGCTATAGTTGCAGAAGGCATCCGTAATCCGTAAATCGTTACTATTTTTGACCCTAGTACATTAGAGATAAGGAGACCGGTAATAAATATGCTGTAATAAACCGGTAAAATGTTATTTATGTCATCAGTCTTATTCATGGCTGACCCCATCGGCTCTATTCAATACAGCATTCTTCATATCCGTATTAATTCTTTCTACGGCACACATCAACGGTAAATTGAACTGTGCGTTAAACGCCGGGATATCTTTATTAAAACAGTGAGAATCATAATAAGGCGTTTCTTCGTATACAAATGTATGGCTGGCATTAATCCGTGAATCTTTGATAAAAATATTTCTTACATCTTCATATTCCACCCCCTCTTTTTTACAAGCAAGGGCAATTTCATTACAAAAGGTGACTTTCAGAGCAAGAAAACAATTTTCCATATATTTTGCAATAATGGCAGTCTTTATATCCGTATATATAATTTCAAAATCCGCACTATGAATTAATGTGTAAAGATATGCTACTTTGTTGCATAAACCACGTGAACCGCCCAGTACTACATAATTGTGTAAACCTGAATGAGGCGTAGTACCGGTAAACTCGGGAGAGAAAATAGCATTCTGAGGCAAAAAGCGAATAATATCTACCGGTATTGTTGATTTTATAATAATCACATCCGCATCGATTCGGTTACAAAGATCAACAACGATAGAAATATCTGCGGAGCCGCTATCCATTTTATCGGTTGGAACACAGACAAAAGCAAAATTGTAATGCTCATGTAAATCATTAACTTTGTATGGGCAATTTGGACTGTAAGGATCGTACACGGAAAGTGCCGCTTTTGAAGCCGTGGCCATCTTTTGGAAGTCTTGAAATAAAACTTGCCCAATATGACCATATCCGCATTGTAAGATTTTCATATTGTCTCCTAATGAAACCTTACCCCTTTACTTGCAGTAGGAAGTTCTGCATAGTGCAATTATCTTTATGATAACCGTTTATATAATACCGAGCGGTATTATATAAGTCTTACTAAGGTTTCACTGTGACCGAATATACTGAAACTTAACGATACTGTCAAGGACAGGATAAGGAGTCAAGTTTTTTAAAAACTCACAAATCTATAACCGAATATTTTTTGTAACTTTGCGATTCGCAGCGCCGGGTTCGTCTTTTCCGGATTTTCCAGTTATTGTTATTACTGATATGAAATATTCAGCTTATCGGCTATTTCGCTTTGTGTTTTTTCGCCTCGCTTTTTAGGCAGCATAAGAGCAAATTCAATATGTAATTCAGCTTCCACAACATATTCCAACTGAAATTCGGGCAGCGGTATCGATATTCCCCGTACGATCTCGCTTTCCAAAATTCCATTTCCTGCTTTCGTCGCCATCTCCAAGGTTGTTTCTTTCAGTATTCTCAAAAGTAAGAACGTGTGGTAAGTCTTGGGAATAGACAGTTTATGGTATATAGTATGTACCAAGGAGTCTTACCTATGAGAAGATCTGACAGAGAAGTAACCGACTATCAACAAATAAAGTCGATTATTGAACAGGCAAAAGTAGTACATATCGGGATGATCGATAACGGCCGTCCGTATGTAGTACCAATGCAGTACGGTTTTGTATTTACCGGCGGTAAGTTAACTCTCTATGTGCATTGCGCAAAAGAAGGCCGGAAACTCGATATCATCAAAAAGAACCCGTGTGTTTTTATTGAACTTGAAACGAATGTTGCAATTGTCTCCGGCGGCGATGTTCCGTGTAAATACGGTTCGGAATATGCAAGCATTATGGGAGACGGAATAGTAGTTATTGTTGAAGATATTTCAGAAAAGATTTTCGGATTGCAGCTTATGATGAAAACGCAAAGTGGCAGAGATTTTAAAATAACCGAACAGATGGCGGCATCGGTTACAGTGTTACGTATCGATGTTCCGTGTGTAACAGCAAAGAGTAGGGTTAAAGCCTAAGCTTATCATAGAAGAGACTTTCCTGATTGAACAACTGCACAAAGTGTCACCTTTGGAAGTTGTTCAATTTGTAGCGTACTTACAAGCTACAGTGTCTGTTTACCTTAAACTCATCACTGCGTATAACCACAGGTTAGGGTTTATACCACTGTGCAAGCCCTTCCGCTAAAGCATTGGCAGCTTGCTGGGGAGTTTTTTCTCCTTTCATAACGGCAACTACACCATCATTCAGCAAAGTATAGCCGGAAGGCGTTCCGTTCATCAACCTTGGCCATACAAAGCGAACATCCTGCCCTCGCCCGGTAAGAAGTGCATAAATTTCGGCACCTTGAGAACTTTCGATAGGAATACTCCCATTGAACATAGAATAAAAACCGCTCGGCAAATATTTTGCGACAACGGTGGCTCCTTCGGCTGTACAAAGCCACGACAAGAAATCCCAAGCCTCTTTTTGATGCGTTCCGTTCGCATTCATCGCTATTCCTACATCAACATGGAAGCAAATTTCAGGCTGTTTTCCGGCCGGAGGTGGAAATGCGAAATTTCCCCACTGAAACGGTAACTCTTTAAAGCTGTCGAGTGTCCAGGAACCGTCAGCATACATAGCCGCTTTACCCGTTGCGAAAAGCATATTTGAATCAGCATACGTTAATGATTCAAAATTTTCGAAACAATAGGGGGCAATATCCTTCATTGCAGAAAAGGCTGCAACCATATCACCATCGTTAAAAGGACGCAAGCCGTTTTCATATTCATGCCTGCCTTTTTCGCCGCCGATAAAGTTCGGTAATAATCCCATCATAAAACATTCATTGATATCCCATCCATCGGCAAGTCCGTTTGCAAATGGGGTATATCCGGCATCTTTTAAATCTTTGCAGGCAAGCAAAAGTTCTTCCCATGTGGTGGGAATAGCGAGATCTACTCTTCCAAAAATATCTTTATTATAATAAATACTCTGCACCACGGCAGCAACAGGAACTGCGAAAGATTTACCGTCAGAGCCTCGCCATGCATCTTTACTGCTTTCGGAAAAATGTTCTTCTAAATATGGTAAATTGCTTATATCTACCAAAAAACCCTTCTCATACAATTCCATACCGATTGCATAAGAGCGAGCAAACATTAAATCCGGACCGGATCCACTATCCAACTGCATACGAAGCTCTGTATTGTAATTGGGTGGGTTGATCGGCTTAAATTGAATAGATACGCCGCTTACTTTTTCATATTCGGCAAGTAAGCGAGTCCATGCTCCCAAATCATCTGTACGCCATGATCCCAGTGTTAAAACAGTTTTTTCTGCATTTTTTCTTGTACTTTTTACACATCCCAAACAAACCGTAGTGGCACAAAATATCATAAAAAGCAGCATTAGGATTGCGATAAATCTTCTCTGCATATTTTCTCCTCCGCAATTATGACGAGTAAAATGGACTCTCCCCAAATCTTCTGCGAAAATATCCGTAACATACACCGGTAATTGGTCTCTGTCAATCTGTTAAAATGAGCGTGTCAATGGAATAAGGATGGAATACAACTTAAAAATTAGCAAGAAAATAAATACCAAGAAAGATAGCTAAGCGGGCTTTCTCTGCCGGAAGCCTAGGTTGCACCGTTAGACATTCAAGATAATACCAAAAAAGTCCGAAATCGGGATCTATACGAATGGCGTACTCTAAAAAACCTTCACTGTCGATTTGCCGACCGAAAAGCAATAATACCACATCATGCAAAACGCCGAGGCATTCAGGCAGCAAGTCCGCGTAAGCGGCCGGATTTTCTGCCTGCTGCATGGATTCACAAAAACAGCGGAGACGATATAGAATATCCTCTTTTACATCTTCGTCGGCTTTTTCAACCCACATCTTATCGACAAGCAGCTGTACATTTTTTTCAAAGCTACGGATAAGGTTGATTTGATAGTGCCGAGTAATCGGCTCGGTACCTGTAAATACCTGTTCGAAGGACCCGCTCGCATCAAAAGCCCTCGCAATAAGCAATGCTTGTACGGCAGACACTTCAGCCTCCTCCGCTGCAAGAAAGGCGGGAAGATATTCAACCGCCGCCTTCCGTATCTGTTCCGGCAGCTGCATACCCACATCGTTAAAGATAGATTTAAGCATGCCTAAAAATGGTCTTTAATTTATTTTTTGTCAAGTAGTTTCCCCTTTATGTTCCAGTTTAAGATCATGGTGAATGAACAGAGGGCATTTTAGGGAAAACCTCTAAAAACGGCAAACCTACCGGTTCGTCCTACAAGGACATGATTTATCACATTCGCTCTAGGGGGAATTAGAGTCTTTTTATATCGTTTTTTCGTAGATAAAAGCCCTCTTGTCCCCGAACCATGCAAACCGGTCTAAAACCTGTGTGCGGATAAAGCCTTGTTTTTCATAAATCCTGATTGCTTTATGCCAATCTTCATGCACAAGCAAGACGACCTGTTCCACCTGCGGAAAAACGACGGCGATGCGTTCTATAGCGGAAGCAAAAAATTTTTCGGCAATGCTTTGTCCGCGTACTTCCGGCAACAATGCAAAAGAAGATATATACAACACCGTTCCTGCAGGCTGATGACGTTCTCGTACCGAATGTCCGAGTGCAAACGCGCCGACGTCCATCTGTAAGGCATCCCATAGTTCAGCCGTAAAATAACCGCACACCGATTGCGTATCAGCTTTAACAAGAACATAATTGCAACCGGAAGTATATGCGATGCGATCGGCAAATACACTTTCGTCCTCAACGATGTTTTCTTCAAAGCTTTGCCGTTCCACCTGCATAACCGCAGCCAAATCTCTCGGTTCCGCCTTTCTTACGCTATACCCTTTTGCTACCATTATCACTACCCCAAGGCAACCACATCAGATACACGAATCGAATACCGCAGAATAGATAGGCTGTAAGACCATTTGAGACGCAACACGGCGAAACTCTGGTTGAACAGCCTATCTATTCTGCGGGCTGTTATTCGTGCGGAGGGCTTAATACCCCGACGCTTGCGTCGGGGTTGTTGATTAAAAGAATCTGCTGTATTTGCCCCGAGCTCCTCATCACCACCCCAAGATCGCTTTACGATGCAGTAAGCCTATTGTGCGAAGATTTTCTTCCGCAGATTTATGCTGATCGCCCAGTTTTTTAAAATCGATAGCAAAGCAGTTCATCGAAAAATGCTGAAATACATAGACCGGCGCATCGGATTTTCCGCCGTATTGCCGTTGCAGCTCATCCGCATAAGCGGTAAAAAGAGATTTTTTTCTTAATTCGCCGTACCCCACCAGCCAAAGCGGACAACCGAGTGCTTTCTGCAGGGCAGCAGTATGGGCAGCGAGCCATTGTTGCGTTTCTTCAAAAAGGCTGCGGAATTGTTCACCGCCATTTTTGAGTAAGTAATTAAGCTCCTTCGTTTTTGCCGTATGAATAGGAGTTTTGTTGAGGATGATAGCCTCTCGCCTAAAATCGATGTTGAGTTCGGGATTGCGGCGAAAAAAGCCTTCCGCGACCTTCCCCGCCTGACCTACCAAATAGCGCTGATTTTTATGCAGCTGTTCGTTTTTTCCCGGATTATCACTAACGATAATCAGTTTTATTTGATCGGAGCCTTGTAGTTCGTCCAAACTATGGTTGTAGACAATGGGGGTTTCCTGCGGGTAGGCAGGGGTTTTGTTCTCCGCCGCTGCTGCTTGCTGTAACAAATGCAGCACACCTCGCCCAGCCGATTTTTCTACGGATGACACTGCTTCATCAGGGGCTGAATATTCATAGCCACAGCGGGTAAGCCATTGCCGACATGACGTTTTAAAATCGGTTCTAAAGGCGGAAAAAGCCTGCCATTCTCTTTCGGTCATCGGATTACTTAACTTTTATCTGAGAAAAAATTTTTCTGAATACATTACTGCTCAATTTTTTCTTGAGGAATCCCAGCTTGGTTTCGGAAATTACGATAGCGATAAAAATAAAAGCACATCCGATTAAAAGCGAAGCCGTTACCTCTTCATGCCAGAATGCGATGGCAAGGATAATACCGAATACCGATTCAAGGGAGAATATGAGCGCAGCTGTCGATGCGATAACCTCCCGTTGACCGATTGCCTGCAGTATATTAGTCAGCGACATACAAATAATACCTAAATAAAGGGCGGCAAAAACGGACTGCCCGTTCCAGACGATTTTAGCACTGTCTTCAAAAAAATAGGTATATAAACCTGCATAGATGGCTCCGAAAAACAAATTTCCGATCGTGAGCAAAATCGGATCCATGGTGTCGACATATCGTCCGAGATATACAAGGTAGGCGCCGAAAACCACGCTGCCTATCAGAGCGAGGAAATCACCGAGATTTAAACCGACATCGGAAGTTTTTAAAAGGTCCGGCATCGAAATGAAGCTGATACCGACTAGACAGACAACGGCAGCGATAACGTGGTAAATATTCGGCTTTCTTTTCCATACGAACCATGCAATAAACGGAGTGATAACGCAATAGGTCGCGACCAAAAAACCGCAGCGCCCCGGCGGGCATCCCGCAGCAATGGAAAGATTTTGCATCAAATACCCAATGGTCATCAGAAAGCCGAGAAAAGCGCAAACGGTAACGTATGATCGGGACAAATTTTTTAACCGTTTGATAAAAACCAGCATCAACACCCCGCCTCCGATGGCGCACCGCAAAAAGACCAGAAAGGCGGGAGGAAAATAGCTGCTTGTACTGCTGATAGCGACAAAGGTAGTCCCCCAAAATATTGCCGCAACCAAGAGCGCAACATGCGCACCGATTTCTTTTTTTGTAAGTTTACTCATAGGTTAATCCAACCAATATATTTTATCGGGAGCTTGTTCTCGTAAAAAAATTTTTCGATATCGCTGTGAGTGCTGTACCCGCACATCATCGGGGAAATACACATTATGCAAAAACCATACGGCATCCAAAAGATCGCCAAAGGAATCAGAGCACGAGTATCGATAGTACAGCGGTGATTCTTCAAGCAGCGTGCGCATTGCGAGGTCATGAGTATGGTACGGATCGATCGCTTGCCGCAAATTACTCCGCAAGCCTCCATACCACGCATGCGTGATCGCCAGTAAATTGAGCCGCTTATGTGTATCCATATAATACAACTCGTACATACCGGCTATCGCGGGAACGGAAGTCGTAACTTTATACTTGTCGGCACGTGTCAAAGCTGTCCATGTCAGAGTATAATAGGCATCGTTTTTATCTTCTTCTTTTATGATAATAGGTTTTAGTTCAAGCATACTCTCCGTTTACTATAGCATATACCGCCGAAATTGGCTAGCAAGTACAGGAATAGACCTCGAGGCAATCGCATCAGGGCGTTTTTTTAGCAACTACACGGGATAATAAAGGCTGTTTAGTCATTGATCTTCCCCATCCGGTTAATTACGGAATATCTGTTGTGTTAAGAGGACTAATTTTTGTGAAGTAACGAAGTAGATGCTCGCATATTTTCAAAAGAAAAAGTTGTACTGCGCCGTATCTTCCACAACCGGTGAATTTTTTTATTCCGAAAATCTTCCGGTATCGACTGTGTGCTGATATCCTGCACGGTAAAGAGCGTATTTTGACAAACAAACTTATCCGCTCCCATGCTGCCGGAGAGATTATCCGAAAGTTCCGCCGTGTTAAAACGCAGTGTCCGCGAATTCGTAGAAAAGTACAAAACACCTTCTTCCGCCAATACCTGACAGCAGCTGCGGATTAAATCCTGCCAATGCCGGTTCACATCGAAGAATTGAGGTGTCCGCTTTGAATTGGAAAACGTCGGCGGGTCGCAAATAATGATATCCCAGCGCTCCTTCCGTTTTGCTGCCTGCTCCAAAAAAAGACGGACATCATTCTGCACAAACCGGCAGCGGTCGGGATCGGCGACACCGTTCAGCTGAACATTTTCATGCGCCCATTGCAAATAGTTTTTTGATAAGTCAACCGAACAAACTCGCCGCGCTCCATTTACCAACGCATGAACGGAAAAAGAAGCGGTATAGCAGAATAGATTCAATACCGTCTTTCCGGCAGCGCTCTCAGCAACTACAAGTCGAGTAGGCCGGTGATCAAGGAACAGTCCGGTATCGAGATAATCGGATATATTGACAAAGAAGCGGCACTTACCTTCCCGCACGATAATCCGCTTTCCGCTGTCGGCAATCTTTTCGTATTGAGCTTCGCCGCGCTGTCGTCTTCGGCATTTTTCATATACTTGCTCCGAAGGAATCTGTAACGCAGTACATAACGCTTCCGTCAACTCAGAGAGAGAGGCTGTCGTTTTACCTTCTTTATTACGGGGAGACCGTTCATATTCGGTGAGTACCGCAAATATGAGATCGGTTTTATCTTCAATATAAAGATCGACGGCAACAGATATTTCAGGAATGTCTTTATCATACAAGCGATAGGCGAAGATGCCTAACCGCCGTGCATATTTCTTGAGGTGTTTATATCGCTTTACAAGGCGGTTATAAAACAGTGTCGTCTGAGTTTGGTTCGATAATCCGAAGGAATTCATAAAACATGGTTATGGCACCTTAATACGTAATAATACATTCTTAAAGTCCCATGATCAAAAATAGGAGAAAATAATTACTATTCGCTCGCTTGCTGAATACGGGTATTCATCATAACACCTAAAAGCGCATAGCCTGAGGTAAGATCTTCCTGCTGAACAAGGACATTATCGGGCACTTTGATTTTAACATTTGTAAAATTCCAGATCGCGTCAATTCCGGCTTCTACCAATTGATCGGCAATAGCCTGTGCACTAGGTGAAGGCGCAGTTAAAATTGCTAATGCAGGATGCAAAGCGTTAATTTCCTCGGTTAATTTATTCATTGCGAAAATCGGGATACCGTGAATTTTTTTTCCGATCTTGCTTTTGTCACTGTCAAAAGCTGCGCAAATTTCCAATCCGTGGTCTCTAAATCCTTGATATCCGGTGAGTGCGGTTCCAAGATTGCCTGCCCCAATAAGAATCGCTCTTTGCAACGTATCCCAGCGAAGGAAATGTTCAATAGCTGCGATGAGATCTTCAACCGGATACCCTTTCTTCGGCTTACCGATAATACCGGTAATAGCCAAATCTTTCCGAACTTGGATCGGCTCAAGGTGTAGCTCTTCAGCGATAACGGTACCGGAAATATACGGATATCCATCAGCTTGGGCTTGCTTTACTATATGCAAATAGGACGGTAATCTTCTGATTGACGGCACTGCAGGTATCTTTAACTTTTTCATTCAAATCACCTTACTTGTTGAAACTCAAGGATTAATAGTCTTGCAATCCTCTATAATAGTTCTTGTTTATGATATAAGTAAAAGAATGAAAGGTCAAGCGGTAATCAACATCCGGCGCAGTGCGTCGTGGTATTAAACCGCATGAATAATTATCGTGTAATAATCGCCGGTGGTTATTAAATGCCCCGGAATTTGAAAATCTAAAATAATCGGCCTCTTGACACTTGCAAAAAAATAACTGACAATAAGTCGGTATTCTAATAAAATACCGACTTTGAACAAAGGAAGGGGGTCGTTACCATGCGGCACAAATTATTGATACTATCACTGGCTTTAGGACTGCTTACTGCTCCGCTTATCTGCGCGCAAAATAAAGACGCTGCAAAGAAAAATGATAAGAACAGTGAATCTGACAGTATGATTACCGTCGAACAGGCATACCTCAATTCAATTGAGGGCGTTATGATTAAAGAAATGGTTGCCGCTGAAGGGCGCGATTCAAAACGTGTCGCCTTACAGTACATCGAAGAGGCATTAAATGAAGGCCGTCAATCGGAAGAAATTCAGGTGGCTTTGAGTACGTTAGCAACCGAAGGGCTTTCAACCGTTGTGAGAGAAGATGGCAGGGTGGTAAATAATTATCCGGAAATAAGACGCCGTGCATGTGAATTGCTCGGACAAATGGGAACTGATAAAGCCAAGGATTCATTAGTCACAGTCATGTATACCGATAATGAACCCTCCGTTATCACAGCCGCAGTAAAATCGCTCGGTGATATTGGAAAGAATGACAATGATGAAGTATTCAATATGATCAACTGGATTGCTCGCAAATTTGATACGGTTAATCCAACGAGTTCGCTCGCACTTGAAATCCTGAATACCTTCGAAAAAATGTCCGGCTCAATTATAAATAAAAAGGATATGTTTGAAACGGTAATGCGTATTGCCAATAACTATAACTATGTAACTCCGGTAAGAACCAGAGCTTACGAGGTAATGCGGAGCATTTCGAACTCAAATACCAATACAGATCAAAAAAAGAATAAGTAATTCTCTATTGAGCTGTTTTTATTTATCCGGAGGATTTAATACCGCTGTGCTTTATGCCATAACAGCAGTATTAAAACCGGATGAAATCTTCAATAACGTGCTATAAAAAAGCGTTGTAAAGTATTTACAACGCTTTTTTATGAGGATCTTCCAAGACTTCAAAGGACTTCTAAGAGACTCGATTTTTAGAGGTTTTCTCCTGTTTATTTGGCTTCAATAAAATCTATTTCGATTCCATTGGGATCGATCGCTGTTAATATCTTTTTACCATCCTTTACCGTTCGCGGCTGCATAATAATACGAACATCTTTAGAGCGAAGATATTTTTCCGTCTCTCCAATCTGATTCACAGTAAAAGTCAACGAAATAGAATTTTCTTTTTTTACCTTTGAATGATCGTTATGGATCAGCTCCAACCGGCCGTTCGACTTAGGATCGTACAAAAAGGCGATCTGCTTACCAGGGGCAGCAGACATCATAGATTCAAAGGTGAGTCCGAGTACTTTCTCGTAAAACTGCAACGACTTTTCCATGTTGTCGGTTCTAATAACCACGCTATTCATCTGCATCTTTTACTCCTTGGCAAATAGCGGTATTCCCGCATCTGCAATACTTAAAGTATATCCGACAATAAACAATTTTGCAAAAGGGAATGTCTTTATTCAGCTGAGAGGTTAATAATCTCAAACGCTCTGAGCCGCTAAGGATTTAACGTAACACGCAATTTTACCGGATTATGATCGGCATACCGGAAAGATTCATCGAGTGTTTCCACCGACATAATAGAGATATTCGGAGAAACGATAAAGCCGTCGATGACATAGTACGGCCACTTTTTACGAATGTTTTCGTCGGAAAGGGCAGACCTGTAAGGAGCGTTGTTAAGGCGGCACGAAGGGACCCGATCATCGACAGCAAAATGCCAACCTTCCGGGAGTAATCCTCCATCCATTACACCGGGCGCCCAAAGCCCGTCATAGAGGGGATAAAGTGATCGCGATCCTGGGAATATCTGGTTGAAATCACCGCCCGCTATGACATAATTACCCGCTTCATATTCGGCTCGAATAAAATCGACTACGGCTTTTGTCTGTGCAATTTTACCTTCTCCTTCATCATAGGCCTCCAGATGCAGCACAGCAGTTACCAACTCCCTGCCCGATTCGAGCGGGAAACGGGTTATCAGCATACAGCGTTTCAAATTAACCGTGCTGACCGGCCATTTAAATGGTACCGGCAGCGCAAAACGGTATGCGTCCGTAAAGGGATACCGCGTAAAAAGGCCAACTCCGCTCGCCACCTTTCCGATAGGCGGGATCGGATAAGGCACATAAGATGCCTTAAAATTATAGGTATAGGTCAACGCAGTACCAAGCGCTTCGGCAAGTGCGGCCGTTTGGTCAATATAATAAGAGCGTTTTGACGACTTATCCATTTCCTGAATAAAGTAAAAATCGGAAGGATACCGTTTCAGCGTCTCAATAACTCCTGCAAGATTTTCTTCCACTTCTTTTTTATCTGAAGGACGCACCATAGTACCGCCGTCCATGAAGAAATCCTGCCCTGCGCCGAGTCCGCAATACCCGATATTCCAGCTGACAATATCGATCGGCTTTGCAAGCTCAACTGATTCTTTCGTAAGGGCTGCTTCCCCTATGATTTCGGCAGGTTCTTTGTCTTGAGGGCGATACTCCGTTATCGTAATAAACAGCAGTAAGATTCCAAATGAAACGGCAGCAACAGCTATAATCCCGCCGACCACTTTTAATATCAAAAGAATACTTCGTCCCAAAATTATTTTCATATTCATTATCCTTTAGCATAGAGCCGCTCAAATATTGACAGAACTTAGCGGCTCAGCTCTTTTCATTTTTCCTGATAATAATTATCGTCCCTCGTATCCGTTCTGTCAACACAGTTTTATCGGGGTAAACGCATCAGGCCGTTTTTTTAGTAACCCCGCGGAAAAATTGATACTATTCGACCAGAGTTGAACCTCTTCGCGGTTCAAATGGTCTCACAGTCTCAATTTTTCCGCGGTTTTTATCTACTCTACCTGATGCATTTACCCATTTGTCGGAAAATGTACGAAATTTTAAGTAAAATTTCGTACAGAAGGAAGGTAACCCCGCTGAAAATATTTTTAATGCGGTTACCCCATCAGCATAATCGAAAGTGACGAACCTTGATTTGGAAGTACCGAAACGGCAGTATCACGCCGCACCATGATACAGTCCTCAGCCGCTACCTGCGAGGATGGAGCTCCGGCAGTTTTAAGTATGCCGTTTTCTGTAATTTCAAGCGTACCGCTTCCGGCGATGATAAAGAGGCTGCACCATCCGGTTTTTGCAGCAGGGGTATCAAATGCCGAAAACGAAATAGTCCCCGCAACGGAAAAATCTTTTTTTTCAAGCCTGAAATACGGACACACTGATTTTCCGCTAAAAGGATGTTCCGGCATCAGTGTAGACTTAGGCAGATACCGCAATACATCAAGTCCTTTTTGTATATGCACCTCACGGGGTCGCCCCCAGTCATAGAGCCGGTAGGTTATATCGCTTGACTGCTGCACCTCTAAAAGCCGCAAGCCGCCCTGTATCGCATGGACGGTTCCGGCAGGGATAAAGATAAAGTCCCCCTTCGCGACGGGAACGGAGCGGAGACAGCATTCGAGCGTATTATTTCGAATAGCCGTTTCCAGCTCGCTTCGGCGGTAATCCTTTTGCAATCCGTAAATAATCTTTGCGTTGGGTACCGCATCGAGCACATACCAGCATTCGGTTTTACCGGCGCTGTGTTCATGAAGGCGCGCATAGTCATCGTCGGGATGCACCTGCACCGAAAGCGTTTCGTTCGCCTGAATGATTTTAATCAAAAGCGGATACGAAGCGCCGGCGATAGCGTCAAGCGGTGTTCCGCCTATCTGCGGCGTTGTATCATCTACGAGAGACTGCCCCGCCGGATGAACGGAAACAATCCACCGCTCATATCCCCATATTTTCTCGGAAACAAAAGGCTGTGTTTTAAACATCGTTATACACTGCTGCATATCATCCCCCTCAATAGCATATTGCTGCCTCACAATAAACTGACCGGATCGACATCCGTTTCGATATACACACCCACAGCCGCTTTGTATTCGGTGATAAATCGGTAGACGGCTTTTTGCATCGGTGCAAGCGTTTCGGCGCGCAACAGCAGCTGCATCCGGTGATTGCCCGCCACGAGCGAAAGCATACAGTCGGACGGGCCGAGTATTTCTATGCCTTTCGCAGCATCCGGCGGAAACAGCTTCGGTAAAAGCTCCCGCGCACCGAAAGCGGCTTCTTCCGCTTTGTGTTGATCTTTACTGCGAAACACCAGCCGGATAAGGCGGGCAAAGGGCGGAAATTCCAATGCCTGACGCTGCTTTAGCTCCTGTGTATAAAAACCTTCCACATCATTGTGCTGCGCACAGACAATTGCAGGATGATAGGGATTATAGGTTTGAATGATAACCTCCCCGTCCGGAACATACCGCCCTGCCCTGCCCGCCACCTGCATGATGAGCGAAAAGGTGCGCTCGGCGGCTCTAAAATCGGGCATCTGTAAGCCGGTGTCGGCAAGCGCAATTCCGACCAGCCGCACGCCGGGAAAGTTTAAGCCTTTGGCAATCATCTGCGTGCCGAGCAAAATATCGATAGCGCCGTCCCGAAAGTTATTTAAGATCTGAACCGCCTGCTTGTTTTTTTGCAGAACGTCGGTATCGATACGCTGAACGGTGCAATCGGGAAAGGTTTTCCGCACCTGTTCTTCAATATATTCCGTACCGATGCTCGTGTAGCCCGCCTCGATGGAGCCGCATTCGGGGCAGGCACTCGGCGGCTTTGCCGTCCATCCGCAGTAGTGGCACTTCATCAGCCCCTCGCTTTTATGAAAGGTGAGCGGCACCGAACAGTTTTTACACAAGAGCTCGTGTCCGCAGTTCTTACACTTAAAGAAATGAGAGAACCCGCGGCGGTTCAAAAAGAGAATGGTCTGTTTCCCTTGCGTTTTGGTGTGGCGCATTTCATCGATCAGCGCAGTGCTTAACGCTCCGGCCGTATGCAACAGCGATTCGATGCGGATATGGGGCAGCGCCCCGCCTGAAAGCCGCTCGCTCAACCGCAGAGTACGGATTGCGCCGGTTTTCATCAAATGCCATGCCTCTACCGACGGCGTTGCCGAACCCATCACCAGCGGGCAGCTATGCTTTTTGCAGAGGTACATCGCAACCTGCCGCGCGTGGTAGCGGGGCGCAAAACCCGACTTATACGAACCGTCGTGTTCCTCGTCGATGATGATGAGTCCCAAATCACGGACGGGGGCGAATATGGCGCTGCGTACTCCGACGACAATCCGCGCCTCGCCCCGCGCAATACGCCGCCATTCCGCAAGCCGCTTGCTGCCGGTCAGTCCCGAATGGAGCACCGCACAGCGGTCGCCGAAACGCTTTTTAACGGTTTCCGCAACCTGATGGCTCAACGTGATTTCGGGAACCAGATAGATAACCGATTTTCCGGCAGCAAGCGCACGAGAAGCGGCCTGTAAAAAGACCTCGGTTTTACCGGAACCGGTAATGCCGTACACATAGAAGAACTCGCCGCCGGTGCAGCCGGAAATCGCTTCTACGGCGGAACGTTGTTCTTCCGAAAGCGTAAGCGCCGAAGCGGAAAAATCGGTTCCGGCGAATTCGATCCCGTCGGTATTCAGCTCTCCCGCTTCGCGTTTGCCGGAAGGCAGCATTGCGGAAAGCGCAATCCCCTCGGCGCAAATATAAAAGTGGGACATCCAGCGGGCGAGCGCCGCCTGTTCATCGGTGAAAAGCGGTTCCGCATCGATAATGCGGTCGATCGGCTTTATGTCGGCTTCGACAAAAGGACAACTTTTCGGCAGCGTTTCATGCTCTGCAACGATAAAACCGACGAGCTTGCGCGAGCCGAATCGAACCGCCGCCCGCCTGCCGGCTAAGGATTGTTGCCCGTCCGCAGCGACGGCATTCCGATAAAAAAACGATTGATACAAAGGAAGTTTAAAGACAAGCTCCAGCCACTGCGCCATAGATTAGCCCTGCGCCTGAAGTTCGTGCAGACGGGCGCGGAACCGCTTGAGGTCTTCCCATGCGGGGCGTTTAAGGCTTTCGTCCCGCAGCAGCGCGCTCGGATGATAGGTCGGCATCAGCGGTATCCCCTGATAGTCGAAAAAACGCCCCCGCAGCTTTCCGATGCCGTCGGAGGTTTGCAGCAAATGCTGTGCGGCAATGCGCCCCATCACCAGAATCATCTTAGGACGAAGAAGCCGTATTTGCGCATCCAAAAAGGCGGCGCAGCAGCTCCGTTCCTCCGGCGCAGGGTCGCGGTTTTGAGGCGGGCGGCATTTGACCACATTGGTGATATAGCAGTTCGTCTTACGCGAAAGCTGAATAGCCTCCAGCATCTTGTCGAGGAGCTGCCCCGCCCTACCGACAAAGGGTCTGCCCTGCCGGTCTTCGTCCGCGCCCGGTCCCTCGCCGATTACCATCACCTCAACGGAGTTGGTCAGGCGGGACAGCTCTTCGGGGCCTTCTCCCGCCACCGGATGAGTACGGGTTTGCCCCAATACACAGGCGGAGCACTGCGCAACCGCAGTGTAAATCTCCTGCATCGACCGAAACAGCGTTCCACCGTTACCGCCTACCGTCTCCGTATACATTCCGCCGGAAGCGGAGCCGCCTGCTGCCCCCTCAAGGCTATTATCGGCTGCAAAACCGCTGTTTCCGGCAAGACCGGTAAATGCCGCTTTGCCGATACCGCTTTGTTCATTGCCGGTACCTGCCGGATACGCTGCAGCACACTCGGTATTCACTGCAGCGCCGGTTGCCGCAACAACAGACGTTGAATCTCCGGCAAATGCAAACGATTCGGGATACGGCGCATCGCTGCGGTACCCTTCAATATATTCCGATGCGGTTCTAAAAAACCGATATAATACTTCACACGCTTCCGTTTCCATAATCACCATGACCACTGCATTATCAATATTTTAAGCGGTTACCTTCCTTTTGTTGTGCGAAATTTCGTAGGTATAAGGTGAGCGTCTAAAATGACGTCGCTCACCTTAACCGTCAAGTTTTCTTTCGAAAACTTGCATATTGACTTGTGCGCTTACCGCGCACCAATGCAACAGTTTCCAAAATTCATATTTCGTTCAACTATTGCATTTTCGAGAAACAAAATTTCGCACATTTTTCTAGCAGACGGGTAATCACATCGGGCAGAATAGATAAAAATCGCCGCATATTTCCTTTTGAAATATGCGGGCATCTACTTCGTTATTTCACAAAAATCACTCCGCAACGTTTCAGAACCGCCACGGACGGCGGTGGTTCTTTGCAGCAACGATGTTTTCTCTGCATATTATCTCGTAACTCACGAATGGACATGGACGTTCATTCGTGGGCGTTTCTGCGGGGCTATTAAAAAACGGCCTGATGCGATTGCCTGAGATTTTTTATTGTACAATCCCTTTTACGATAAATATCTCCTGCCAAAATGAGCTTTCCGCAGTTATCGTTACGGTACCATTAATCGTATCGGTTCCTTTTTTCATATAGACATCGATTCCGTTCGCTTCAAATTTGTCATAGTTGTTAATATCTTTAGGCATCCCGACAATCACGGTCGGATCTACAATAGTACCGCCTCACGATGCTCCCATTGCTATACAATAAATAGCTGTCGCTTTTTGCTTGCTAAGCGCAGCCAACGCTTTATCATCAAACACAACCTGAGCAACCGGCTTTTCGACCCCTGCACCGGTTTTAGTCTTTTCATTTGCTGCACAGGTCTGTGCTGTATCCCGCCGCGATTCAGGCTTACATGCGATACAGCCTACTATCAGTAAAACCGAACATACATACAAAAAATTTTTCTTATATTTCAGCATTGTTAGCTCCTCACATAAAACACAATAATGATTCTTAATATATAATGTCAACTATAAAAGAAATTCCTATACCTCTACCCTCTTTTTTAAAAGCCATACCGAAGCAAAAAAACACGCGATGCCTATCCCCAGAGAAATGAACGTCGAAACGATAGGGACATTAACAACCATACCGCCTGGGTATGATGCAACCTGCGCTGAATACTTAATACCGTATATAGTAATGGGACAATAGGCACTTAAAACCCTGCCGACCATTGCTTCAATTCTTCCGGTAAGAAAGAGCGTACCGGTAAAGATAAGAATAAAGCCGACTATCCATACTCCCCGCATCCGTTTAATATTAAAGGAACGCATCACTGTTTGAACGGCAAGCGCAACATTTCCGATAAATATGAATGACACTAACGATCCTAATAGCACAAAAGCAACGAGAGGAAAATTTTTAAGAAAAATAAGATTGAGAATATCTGCTGCTACTCGAAAAAACTGTTCACTCGTAAAACCGATATAATGATACGTCCAGCCTATCCAAACCGCTATTGAAAAAACGCCTGAGACAGCAATACAAATCATAAGTTCTGCGAGGCCGCATAGTATCCTACCGAGCAATATGAACTCGGTACGTACCGGCAACGTCAACATAAGATAGCTTTCATCGGTAAACAACAATGCCCGTGCGTAACCGCTGCTGCATCGAATAAACAGAAAGAGCGGAATGACCGTTAATACGGTTACAGTGAGCACAAACCACAACATATAAAACCCGTTAAATATGTTTTTGGTAAAGGCTAAAAAGAGCAGCTCGACGCCGCTCATACCTGCCATAACGGCACAGCTTAAAATAATACTCGGCAGCCGCTGCAAAAAAGTATATTTAAAAATCCGTTTCATTTGTTCCCTCTTAACCGAAAATTTCAAGATACAACTGATAAATCGATTTTTGATGGGCTTCCCTCAGTTGTTCCGCATTCCCCTGCATGGCAATTGTTCCATTGCGTAGAAACGCAACATCGGTAAACACATGCTCAACATCCGTAACAAGATGTGTACTGATGATAATCGCACTGTTTTCCGTCCATGTTTTAATGATCGTTTTGATAATTCTTTCACGAGCAACAGGATCCGTGCCTCCTAACGGCTCATCAAGCACGAACAGCTTTGCCGCCCGCGAAAATGTAAGCGTTAAATTCATCTTTTCGATCATCCCCTTCGACATCGTTTTAATCGTCTGCTTTTGTTCAAGCTCCATAAATTCGAGCAATTCCAAAGCCTTATTCCGATCAAAGTCATCGAAAAAATCCTGATAAAATTGAATAACATCAAGCGCAGTCATCCGCGGATATAAGCAGTTTCGATCGGGTAAAAACGAAACCATACGCTTTGTCTCAAGCCCGATCGGTTGGCCGCACACTCGAATATCGCCCGATGTTGCATGCAACAACCCTGCAATAATCTTCAAGAAAGTCGTTTTGCCCGAACCGTTCGGGCCAAGCAATCCGAGTATCGAACCTTCTTCTATCGCTAAAGAAATACCGTTCAACACCGGCTTGGTAAAATAGGATTTTTTTACCGAATCTGCCTGTAAAATAATACTCATATTGTAAACTCCCTCTTATTTGCCAACGCAAAAACCCGAAAATATTTTATCCAGAATATCGTCGGAGCGCACTTCGCCGGTAACGCTTCCGAGGGCATGCACCGCCTCTTCCACATCCTGGATGACGGCATCGAGCGGATATCCGCTACGTCCTGCTTCAAGCGCGTGGCGTACAGCTTCAAGCGCGGCGGTTACCGCTTCCTTTTGCCGCTCCGTGCCGAGCGAGATGCCTGCGTCCTGCATCGGCAGTGCGGTATCCGCCGTAACAAGACCGGCAACCGTATCAATCAGCACATCGATACCTACGCCCGTTTTCGAGCTCAACCTCACGGCGGGATACCGCTGCAAAGCCGCCGACAATGGTTCCGTTTGCCCCTTATCCGCCTTGGTTTGCACGATAATCAGCGGCACGGTATTCCGTTCGATAAACGCACTATCTTCTTCTGCCGGCGGCTTTGTCCCGTCAATTAAATACAGCACAATGTCGGCTGCCGATGCCAGCTCAACACTGCGTTGCACCCCTATCGCTTCGATTGTATCCTCCGTAGCGCGGAGCCCGGCGGTATCGAAAATATGCACAGGAATACCCTTAAAATCAAGTTCCGCTTCAAGCCAATCCCGCGTTGTGCCGTGAATATCCGACACAATTGCGCGGTCTTCTTTTAACAGCGCATTAAAAAGAGAAGACTTCCCTGCATTTGTTTTACCGGCAAGCACGAGGCGTACCCCCGCCTGATATATTTTTTCCGCTTGCCACGATGCGGCAAGTTGCTGCAATACCGAAAGCGGCTTTTTAAGAAGCGCTTCGTCAAAACTGTCTGCAATCGTTTCCTCATCTTCGGGATATTCAATTCCTACTTCAAGAGCAGCAAGCGCTGTCATTAAATCCGTTTTGATTGTTTCTATTTCGTGAAATACGGTGCCGGAGAGCCGGCCGGCTGCCTTTTGCTGCGCCGTATTTGTTTTTGAATCGATGATTTCCAGCACCGCTTCCGCACGGGTTAAATCCGCTTTACCGTGTATAAACGAGCGAAAGGTGAACTCGCCACGCTCCGCCGCACGAAAACCGTTTTTGATACAGAGCCGATAAATCGCTTTTACGACCCCCGGCCCGCCGTGGCAGATAATTTCGACGGCATTTTCACCGGTATTGCTTTTCGGAGCGCGGTACACACAGAGCACTACCTCATCTATTTTGATACCCTCATCGTGTATCCAGCCGTAAACGAGCGTATGCCCTTGTGACTGTAACAAAGCATTTGGACGGGAAAAAAAGCGAGAGATGAGCTCAATGCTCCGCGCCCCCGAAGTCCGCACAATACCGAGCGCCGCAGGAGCGAGAGCTGTTGCAATAGCGGCGATCTCATCATCAAGCGTATAATTCAAGCAACGGTATCCTTTAACGCTTAAGGGGGAAGAGTTTTATAAAATTATCCAAAATAACCGCCGGAGCGGGCTGTGCATCCAAGGTTATCAGGAGATGTTTATTTTGATAAAACTCAATTAGCGGAAAGGTTTGCTCGCGATAGGTTTCAAGCCGCTTTATGATCGCCTCTGTCCTATCATCCTCACGGATAATCAATGTCGTCCGGCAATTGTCGCACACACCCTCAATAAGGGGTTTCATAAACTCAATGTGAAAATTTTTACCGCACGAGGGGCATAGCCGCCTGCCCGATAAGCGTTTAATCACCGCTTCATCCGAAATATCGAAATTGATAACAGCATCAAGACTACAAAAATCTTCCAATATTTCCGCCTGAGCAATCGTACGCGGGAATCCGTCTAAAATAAAACCGTTACGAGCATCATCATGGGTAAGGCGTTCTTTTACCAAAGCGGCAGTCGTTTCATCATCAACAAGAGCGCCCGAATCGATAATCTTCTGAATTTTTTCTCCTAATGGGGTATGATTCTTGATAGCGACACGAAACATGGAACCCGTCGAGATATGGGGAATACTGTAATATTTTGCAGCATCCGACGCCAACGTTCCTTTTCCCGCACCCGGGGGACCTAAAAAAACCAATTTCATATATAACCTCTCGCGAAGTTTTTATGCCCTGCTAAAAAGGTATAAATCGGGTAAATTATGGCAGCTTTCCGCATCAAGCTCCCGTTTTACGCTTGCATCGCTCACCAAACCGAGTTTAAAATGGTAATGAATAGGATCGTACCCCTCACGTTCCGCATGAATATAAAAATTGAAAATCCGCTTTTCGCCTAATTCCGTCGCAAGAACGGGGAACGGCCAAAAGGTATACGTACCCGGCGTTTTTTTAGAAATAGTATACGGGTTATCCCAAAGATGATTCATCTGAGCTACCAAAGCATCTTCCAAATATAAGGCAACGGGAAGATCGGAAATAGGAGAAAAAGTTTGTCCGTCTAAGATACGTCCCGTAATGGTAGGAAAATTAAATACATAACCGGAAGGCAGAACTTGCTCAGATGACGTATGGGAACGCTTTGTGCTAAGGACAGTTTTCATACCTTCAAATGCCAATGTCGAAATATCGGCAAGAAGCTGATTTTTTTCCGACTGATCAATCTGCAAGAAATGTGCCATACCTCTACCGGAAGCCGTATACCGCGGTTTAATCCGATTTAAAACAAAACAAACCGTATCCAGACGGCATTGCATACAATTACAGGTGAACCATGGTTCATTTTTTTCTTTTGCAGCATCAAAAACTTTATTCACTTCGTTGTATACGAAATCTTCCATAAGGTTATGTATTGTCATTACGAAAGCTCCTATTTAATTAGTGTAGCGTAACATTATAGATTTTGCAAGCTTCTATATAAAGTATTATCGACAGTTTTTATAATAGCTTTTTACAGCTGTCTTAGACTGATTCCTATCACAAGCCCCACAGCAATCATTGCAGTCCATAAAGAAGACCCGCCATACGATAGAAATAAAAGCGGAATACCGGTTATCGGCATAAATCCCATAACCATTCCGATATTTACAATAAAATGAAAAAACAACATACCGACAACACCGGAAGCGATGAGCTTACCGAATAAATCATTTGTCTTTTTAATGATAAGAAATATCCGCAAAAAAATGATTGCATAAAGCGCAAAAACCAAAAGCCCGCCGAGAAACCCCCACTCTTCCGATAAAATACTGAAAATAAAATCGGTGCTCTGTTCAGGCAAAAAACGATAATGGCTTTGCGTTCCTTTTAGGAAACCTAAACCGGCTCGCCCCCCCGAACCGATTGCCGTCATCGATTGGAGAATATGCCAACCGGCTCCCAACGGATCGCTATTAGGATCCAGAAAGATAATCAACCGTTTCATCTGGTAATCCTGTAATTTTCTGCTCCCGACCAATGCGCCGGATAAGGAGACGGCAATAATGCCTAATACATACCCAATCCAGTAATAATACCGCTTTTTTAACAAAAGATATCCAATTGCGGCAATAATCCCTGCCCCGACAACAGAAAAGATAAGCAACAATGTAATATTTTTATTACCTAATACTTTAACCGCAAGAGAGTATCTATGTAAAATAGTCCGTTCCCAAAGAGGCAGGAGTGTAAAAATAAGTGTACAGACTGTTGTACCTAATAAGCCAAACACATACCGCAACGGGAAGCCGGCTATAAAGCACATGATCAAAAAAATAGGAAGATATACGGACGCTGTTCCAAGATCGGGCTGCAGTAGTATCAACCCCATCGGTATGAACATAATAACCGCAGCCTTTACAAATCGGCGAAGTTCCGGCTCATTCTGAGATCTTGACAGATACCATGCGAGAAATAAAATATAAATAATTTTTGTAAACTCGGAGACTTGTATACCGAAGTCTCCAATTCCAATCCAACTCCGGGCTCCTTTAACACTTTTTCCGAACAGTCTTGTATACACCAATAATAACATCGTGATAATATAGATCAATAAAGTACGATCAGCAATTTTAGTATAATCATATACCGCTACCGCAAACAGTAAAATCAATCCCGATACTACCCAAATAAGCTGTTTAATATATTCATGCGAAACTGATATGCCATCGGAATTAACTCCGGAGGAATAGATAAAGAGAATGCCAATAACCGACAAGCCGATCACGGCTAAAAAAAGTACATAATCAAAATTAGTAACATGTCTCAGATTCATTCTTGCCTTACCCTTACAGCCGGTAAAAAACTCTTACCACCAAGAGCTTCGAGTGCTTCTTCATACGTTTGGTCTGCAAAGACACCCTGAAAGATAATATTCGTAGCATAGGGTGCCCACCATTCCCATTTATTCTGCGCTTCAACCAATACAACTACTACAACGGCGTCTTCTGCCGGGGCATTGTATGGCCCATAAGCCGCCATCCATGAATGCCATCGATCGGAAAAACCTACTTCTGCGGTGCCGGTCTTCCCAGCAAGTTGTACAATTTTATTACGCATTGGGTATTGAGCCGTTCCGTCCGTAATGGTGTACCGCATATCAGCTCGCACCTGAGCGAATACATCTGAAGGAATATCACTTTGCCGTAATACCTCCGGCTTTTTTTCGTAAATAAGTTCGTTAGTACCGGGTGCTCTGACTTCTTTTAACAAATGCGGTTTATAAATCACACCATCGTTGACAACCATTGCGACCATATTCGCAACTTGTAACGGGGAAGCGAGCATAAATCCTTGCCCGATAGCCATATTCATCGTATCCCCGCCAAGCCATTTTTCATGGAATTGTCGTTCTTTCCATACAGGGTTGGGCACTTGGCCGATTGCTTGGCTCGGTAAATCGATTTCAGCAGACTTACCGTACCCAAAGTCGCGAACATGATCGACCATCTTATCAATACCGAGGTTATCGCGGCATACCGTCCAATAATAAATATCGCAAGACTGTGCGAGTGCATTCTTCAAATCGAGATATCCATGTCCGGAACGTTGATGGCAA
The DNA here is from genome assembly GCF_024181185.1 of Treponema sp. OMZ 906. Taxonomy (NCBI): domain Bacteria; kingdom Pseudomonadati; phylum Spirochaetota; class Spirochaetia; order Treponematales; family Treponemataceae; genus Treponema; species Treponema sp. OMZ 906. The sequence goes on from NZ_CP051196.1 coordinate 1,952,173, forward strand.
CGAAATAAGTGATTACCATATTCTATTTTACCGACACATTGTACTTTTTTGTCCGGAGGAAATGCCTTTTCCGCCAGAATCGCAGTAGACATCGCAATTTTAAATGTTGAAGCGGGAGGATAGCTTGCATTAACAGCCCTGTTCAATAGTGGATTGCGGGGATCATGCAGCACCTGTACATACATCTCATTTCCATTATCATTCAAAAAAAGATTGGAATCAAAAGAAGGATACGAAACAAGCGCAAGAATTTCTCCTGTTGCAGGCTTCAGTACCACGGCAGCTCCAATACGTTGACCAAGCGCGTTTTCCGCAAGCTTTTGAATTTTTCGATCGATCGTTAAAATAAGATTATTACCCGTCTTAGGAGGAATAAGAGCCGTATTGTTTTCAATTAACCGCCCTCTTGCATCAACTGTACGGTATTCACTACCATCTTCCCCGCGCAACCACTCATCATAATATTTTTCGATGCCAGCCTTACCGATTGAAGTATTCGCGGTGTAGCCCTTGTTATAGAAAGTCTTAAGTTCTTCTTTTGTTATATCACCGACATAGCCGAGAATATGGGAAAATGATCCTGTTTCTACATAGTTGCGCACCGGCTTTGAATGCCACGAAACACCCGGCAACTCATCGATATTTTCTGCAAGCGAAGTAATAACTTCATACGGAAGATTAGACCGTATCTCGACACTCTGAAAAGAGCTGCGCTTCGCCGGCAATTTCCTTTCAATCTCTGCAACGGGAATTCGTAGAATATTTGCAAGGCGAGCGATAACCGTCGAAAATGCCTTTTTCGGAATTTCTCCCGGTGTTACCGATACGGCAAAGGTGTTGGTATTGAGCACCAGCGGGACATTTGCATTACGGTCAAAGATTTCTCCACGCTGTGCAGAAATACGTTCAGAACGTTGGGATATTGTTTGAGACTGTTTCCTAAACTGATCACCGTGAATGATCTGCATCGAAAACAACCGAAAAAGATATATCACTAAAATACAGAAAACAAAGGCAGTAAAAAACTTCAGCCGTCTATCAACTTGTTGAAAATCTTGCTCATACATGGAATTCAGAGCTTCCTTATTTCAAATGCATTCGGAAATAAACCGAGCAACATAAATAACGGCGGCGAACAAAGGCTATTTTCTGCAACTTCAATCCAAAAGGGAACTGCAAGCAGATTATAAACCTGAATACTTTGACCGAACAGCACACGTAACACTAATAAAATTCCCGCCTTTAAAAACGTTGCCGAAAGACCGAGTATAAGTGGAAAAAAGAAGCGCCGCACATTGTATTTCCCATACAGCATACCATAAAGAAATCCGAGTACGGTAAATACAAATGAATGGAGCCCCATCGGCGCCAATGAAAGGAAATCAAAAATGAGTCCGGAAAAAAAACCTGCTGTAATACCGGCAGCAGTACCGTTATACAGCGCGATATACACTACTAGAATTAAAATTAAATCCGGTAATGCCGGCAATAACTGAATATGAGACAAAATAGCTGTTCCAAACACACCGAGTAAAAAGGCTGCCGCAACCGTCCACAGAATAACTTTTCTCACTGCACCGCCTCCTCATCAGAACTCGATAAGATTAACACAAATACATAATCGAGCCGGGAGAAATCGATAATCGGCTGCACTGCTAACTCTAGATAGGATTCGTAATCATGCACCTTAATACCGGTCACAATACCGATAGGACTGCCTTTAGGGAACAGATTATTCTCCCCCGAAGCGAGAATTCTATCGCCGATGGCAATTTCGTCTTTTGCCCGCTTTTGCACATACTTCATAATAAGCGGGAGCTCAGCAGTACCCTGTCCGTTAATCAAACCCCGATGTTTCGTCGTTTGGATGGAGGCTGCAACATAACACTGATAATCATATATCGGAATGATCATACTGCTGTCGCGGCCGGTTTGTACGATTTTTCCCACCAAGCCGACATTGCTGCCTTGGAATGCCAATACCGGCATATTTTTGCGCACACCGTGCTTTGTTCCGCGGTTGATGATAATACCGGAGTAGAGATTATCAGGGTCAAATCCGACAACCTGCGCCGGAATATTTTTATAGGCGATCATGTCCGCAAAGCCGAGTAATTCCTTTAACTCCTTGTTTTCGCGGCGTATATCAGCATTTGATCGCTGCAAAAGCTCATAATCTTTAAGTTTCTCGCTCAACGCCACATATTTTGAACGCAGCTCTGCAAGCTCTCGCACAGCCGAGACCGCATCCGTTACAAATGTAGACACCGAATGAACGGCATTCTCCGTCCCAGCCGCAACCGAAAAGCCGACCGATTTAAAATCGACGATAAATCGGCCTCCGGAGAACGTCAATAACACTGAAGATATGATAAGCAGTAGGATCAGCAAAAAGATATCAAGCTTTACCTTAAATGAAAATTTTCTTCTCATTATATTAGCGGTTTAAGCTCTCATACAAACTGCGGTTTCCCGACATATCCTTATACACGTCATAGTATAAACCTGCGCCGATAGCCACACAGTCCATAGGATTTTCCGCAAGAATGACCGGAACGTGCGTTTCCTTAGAGATGAGCTTAGGTAAACCCTTCAGCAAAGAACCCCCTCCAGTCATAACGATCCCCCGCTCTACAATGTCAGCGGCCAGTTCCGGCGGTGTTTGTGCAAGGGTCGTTTTTATCTCTTCTACAATTTGAGTAATCGGTTCCCTCAATGCCTCGCGCACCTCAACCGAATCGATTTCGAGGCGACGGGGAAGTCCGGTAATTGCATCGGTTCCTTTAATTTCTACCCGTTCCATATTCTTTTCAGGGAATGCATTACCGATTTCAATTTTAAGGCGCTCGGCAGTCTGTTCTCCGATGATAAGGTTATGCACAGAGCGGATATGCTTAATGATGGCCTGATCGAATTCATCGCCGCCGACACGGATGGCATTGGTAACGACCATACCGAGCAGCGAAATAACCGATACTTCCGTTGTACCGCCGCCGATATCACATACCATATTACCGGCAGGTTCGGTAATTGGAATATTGGCGCCGATAGCCGCTGCGAGCGATTCTTCAAGCACTTCAACGCTACCCGCACCCGCTTTTAGAGCACTTTCATGCACGGCGCTGCTTTCCACATCGGTGATGCAGCTCGGAATTCCGATAACCATACGCGGCTTAATGAGCCTATGTCGTGGTAATATCTTGGAAATAAAATACCGGATCATTTTTTCCGTCGTATCTTTATCTGCAATAACACCGTCTTTGAGCGGCCGTATTGCGATGATATTTCCCGGTGTTCTCCACAGCATCCGTTTAGCCTCGGCACCAACCGCCACGACCGATTTTGTTCCGCGTTCTACGGCAACAACCGAAGGTTCATTAACAACAATCCCCTTCCCCTTTATATAGATAATAGTATTACAGGTTCCTAAATCAATACCTATATCGGCAGAAAATCTTTTAAAAAAGCCCATACCCCGAACGTTCCTCCTATTTTATATTCAATTTTGCACGCGTTTCCGCATGTATGGGATTAAGTCGTATCGCAGAGCGCCACTCATACCGCGCCTTAATCATATCACCCTGCATCTCATGTATCAGCCCGATACCGTAATGAGCATCCGCAGAGTTCACGTCTTTTTCAAGTACAAGCTTGAACTGCGCCAAAGCCTCTTCCGGTTTATTCTCCTCTAAAAAGAGCAATCCAAGCTGATTTCTGCACCGCACTTCCAACGCAGCATTACCGGTCTTTTTAATTGTTTCAAAAAGATAGAGCTTTGCATTCGGTATATCGCCCTTTTTTTTATAATTTTCCGCTACAGCATATAATACGAAGTCGGAAGGGTTTGTCGCAAGCGCTTGTGTAAACGCTTCTATCGCCTTATCGGTATCGCCTAATAAAGAGGCAGCCATACCGCGAAACTCCGATAAATCGCTCGCCTCGATACCGCCCGCATAGGCCTCATCCAAGTATTTTACGGCGAGATCGGCATAGTAGTAGCCTTGTTGATAATATGCCTTTCCGAGCACATACGCAATCTTAGGAATATCCTTATCTTTAGTCAAATAAAGTGCACGGCGCAAGTGTACAACAGCTGCTGTAAGATAATCCGCACCAATGGATAAATCAGTCTGCTCGGCAAAAAGGTAATACGCCGCAAAACCGTGCAATGCAAGCGCAGTTCCATCCATCGGGCGCTTCTCTAAAATTTGAGCGGTTTCAGCATATACTCCCGCATAATCTTTATTTTCCCAATGGGTATACACCGTATGCATCGATGGCACACGGAAATAGCGCGCCCTATAGACAGTAAAAAAGAAAAGAGCTCCCGCAACGATAAGCGCAACGCACAAAAAAAGAACGACATATCTTCCGATATGCGGTTTTGAGGAATACTGTGTCTTACCGTCGTACCTTTTCATACGTTTCTAATTAATATCCTTTCATACAGAGATACTCCGTATAAATAAAAAATAGAGAGCCATAAGCCGGATTCTGTCTGCGAACAGGGTAACCATCTATCTTATTCCTGCATTACTACAGTAATTTCCGCAATCAACCCGTAAATAAAGGATCGGATATCCTTTACTATTCAATTTTGCTCCTGATGAGGCTTGCACTGCCGCTCCGTTACCGGAGGCGCGGTGGGCTCTTACCCCGCCTTTTCACCCTTACCGTTTTACCGGCGGTTTATTTTCTGTTGCGCTGTCTGTCGCCTGTATTTTACAATACAAGTGCCCGGCCGTTAACCGGCATCATTTCCGAAGGAGTCCGGACTTTCCTCCGTATACCACGGCGGTTACCGGCTCTCTATCCTTTTATACCAGTAATCTAATCTTCGCTATTGTCCGATTCAGTCTCATCATAGTCTGATGAATCATCCAAATCGGCTAAGCTTCCCATATCCACGTCGTCAAAAATCATATCTTCAGCAGAATCTTGATCACTCTCTTGATAATATAAAATTCTACTGCAATAGGGGCAGTACATAATATTTTTACCTTCCCGTACTTCGATGGCAAATTGAGCTGACAGGATCATGTGACAACCCATACATACATTACCTTGGACAGGAACGATACCGATACCTTGCTTATTTTTAATAATCCGATCGAATTTAAACAACGTATCGCTGTCGAGATCGGGAGCAATCCGCTGCTCACCTTCAGCAAGTTCAGCCAGCTCATTCTTCTTTTCGGCAATTTCTTTTTCAATCATTGCTTTCCGCTCATCGAGTTCCTGCTCCTGCTGTTTAATCAATGCCTCTTCGTTTTTAATCTCTTCGTCAAGGCGTTTATGATTTGCTTCATTCTTTAATATCTCTTTCCGCAGCTCGGCTTCTTTTTTAGTAGCATCCTGAATTTCTCGATCAAGGGCATCATATTCTCGCTGGGTAGTAATACCATCCATACCCTTTTCAGCACGTTCCCGTTTCTGTTCGGTTTCAAACAGTTCTGCTTTCAATGTGCCAATTGTTTGCCGTATTGCCTCGTCATCAGTATTCTTTTTAACATAATTGGTTTTATACCGTGCCAACAGCTCTTCCTGCTTTACCAATAGTTGAGGCGCTTCTAAAATCTCACTGTCAAGCTGATTCTTTCGTGCAAGAATATCCTGTAACTCACGCAGTTTATCAAAAATCTCCGCTGTAACCATCGTCGTTCACTCCCCTATGTATCCAAATAATCTTTTAACTTGCAACTCTGTTTGGGATGCCGGAGCCTGCGTAATGCCTTCGCTTCAATTTGGCGGATACGCTCACGCGTTACATTAAAGTACAATCCGACTTCTTCCAGCGTCAGCGCATAGCCCTCGTCAAGGCCGAACCGCATTTTAAGCACTTCTTGCTCTCGCAACGGCAGGCACGACAATACGCCACGCAGCTGTTCTTGCAACAAAATGTACTCTGTCAAGTTGGACGGATTTTCGACATCCTTATCTTCAATAAAATCGCCGAGCGAAGAATCTTCTTCCTCGCCTATCGGCGTTTCCAGTGAAATAGGTTCACGCGCGACATTTTTAACCTGCTTAACCCGCTCGACATTCCAGCCAAGCTGCGCGGCGATCTCTTCATCGGTAGGCTCTCTGCCGAACTTCTGCATCAGCTGCCGCGATTCGCGGGTAACCTTATTGATCTGTTCAATCATGTGTACCGGCACACGGATGGTTCGCGCCTGATCGGAGATGGAACGCGTAATTGCCTGCCGTATCCACCATGTCGCGTATGTCGAAAATTTATACCCTTTACGGTATTCAAATTTTTCAACCGCTTTGATCAAGCCGATATTACCTTCCTGAACCAGATCGAAAAAGTGTAATCCTCTATTAGTATATTTTTTTGCGATTGATACGACCAAGCGCAGGTTTGCATTGATAAGCTTATCCTTCGCTTTTTTTAACATTGCATGACCGTGGCGAATTTCTTTTGCCAGTGCGATAATATCTTCTGTAGGCGCTTCAAAATCATATTCGATCTTCCGCACTTTACGAATAAGCGTTTGAATATGTGTATAAATATCGCGGATATCGTTTGCCGTCATACCAAGCTCTTCTTCCAGCTTCTGCCGTTCACGAGGAATGGCAAGTCGCTTTCCAAGCTTTCGTAAGTCGGAGTATGCCCGTATGCCGAGCTGACGTTGTTTCTTTTCGCGCCGCCGCCGATACTCCCGTATCTTTCTTGCTGCCTCCAAAAAATGATCCGAAATTTTTTCAATTTCTTCCGTTTGGAACTCAATTTTTTGTAAATAATTAAGAATCTTTTTCCGTGTTTTTTGAAGATCTTCATCATCTAAAAAACTGGCGAGCGTCTCTTTATCGTATAGTTTCTTTTTTAATAAGATATATGCTTTTATATCGGAATAGATGGGTTTTAATTGTTCGCCATACGATTGACGAAGCCGTTTTTTTTCAGCATCTTCATAGCTTAATTCCTTGCGCGGCTTATTGTTTTCTGAAGAACTGATTTTTGCAAAAGCTTTTTGAGCGATCATCTGGACTTCGGAAATGAGCACACCGGAGTTTCTTATCGCATTTTTGATGATATTCTCACCATCTTCCATCGCTTTTGACAGAATAACTTCCTGCTCGGCCGTCAATAAGTTTTCTTTACCGATATCACGTAAATAGAGTTTAATAGGGTCATCGACAATTGCTTCTCTATCATTATTCAAAAGCTTCTTATGCGTTTCTTCGGGTTTTGGAAATTCGGGGGCATTTCCAGGTTCGAGTTCAGCCTCTTCAAACAGCTGCTCCTCGCTTTCGAGCTCTACTTCATCAAGCTCATCTGCAAACACATCGTCCGTTTCTTCAGATGCATCATCAACTACTTGGATCTGCTCTTGCTCAAGCATATCCAAAATTTCATCCATCATAGCCTCGGATGAAGTTATTTTTTCAGGCAACAAATCGGTCAGTTCATCCCACGTTAAAGTTTTACGTTCCTTCGCATGGGCAATCAACTTTATAACAATAGGATCTTCAGAGATATCTATCATTTACATCGTTTCCTTTAATTCTGCAAGAGCTCTGTCGATATGCAGCTTCTCGTTCAGCAGGTCATTGGCATGCCGAATATCATCAATACTGCCGTTTTCATGCACTGCTTGCAATTTACGGATTATGAGTTCCTTTTGCCGCTGTAAAGCGTTTTGCTTAATATAGTAGATACCGTCATACACCAGTTTATCGGGATTTTCTGCAAACTCACCTTTAATAATTGCACCGCTTACGGCATCTCTCAACGTTTCTGAAGGACAATGCGCTAATAAGCTGTCGTACGTATTTGCATCTGCGCGATAACATTCTTCTAATACAATAAACAAATCCTTTGCAGCAGGATCCTCAAAATCATCGGAAGTCAACTCTGCCCGCATTTTTTTAAACAGATGAGGATTTGCAGCTGCTGCGAGCACAATCCTCAGCTCCGCGGTCATTTTAAGCGTAACGCGCTTTTTTATTTCACTTTTTCGTGTAGGCGGTACCCGTTCTTGTTTTTGGTCATACTGTATATAATCAGTGAATAACGCTTTTGAGCTTATACCCAAGTCCGCCGAAAACTTATGTATTGTTGACTCTTTTTGAATATCGGATTCCAGCACCTCAATATAGGGGAATAGGAAAGCTGCAGCTTGAGCCTTTCCTTCGGGACTCACTACATCAAATTGCCTAACAGCAATTTGAATAAGATAATCACTGTCTAAAATAGCATTTTTCACCAGTTCCGTCAAGCTCTCGGCACCCATATGCGCCAGTATCTCGGCAGGATCCTTCCCCCCCTTTATCATCAACACCCGCACATGCAAATGTCCGGCACGGCAAAGTTTGATTGCCTTGTATGTTGCCTGTTGTCCTGCAAAATCGGAATCAAAAGAAAGGATAACCGTATCGACAAAGGACTGAATAAGCTTTACCTGATCTTCCGTCAAAGCGGTACCCAACGGAGCAACGGCATTAGTGATACCCGCTTGGTGAAAGGCGATAACATCCATATACCCTTCGCAAAAAATGACCGTTTTTTCTTTTCTGATCTGTGCAAGCGCTTCTGAAAATGCAAAAAGGGTTTCACCTTTTTTATATTGCGGTAAATCCCCAGTGTTAAGATATTTCGGTCCATCACCTTCCAAAAGCCGCCCTCCAAAAGCGACTGGCTGACCGTGCCGATTACAAATTGGGAACATAATTCTGTTTGAAAAAAAAGAAACTCCGGGGTAGTTTTTAGAAAACAACCCCGATTTCGCTAAGAAGTCTGCGGAGTACCCTTTTGTCTGTAAAAATTTAAAGAGCCATAACCGGTCAGCCGGCGCATACCCGAGGTTAAACTGTTCGATCATTTCGGGACTTACAGCTCTCCCCTCCAGATACCGGAGTGCGGCAGCCCCTTCAGGAGTGTTCAGCAAAAAATAATGAAAGGTACCGCTCACTCTTTTATATAATTCAAGTAAGGTTTCTTTAAGTGAATCTTCCGGCGCGGGACTATAACCCCCTTCCGCATACATAACCGGGATACCGGCACGCTTAGCAAGCACTTCTACCGATTCGGTAAAGGACAGTTTTTCCATCTCCATAACAAACTTGATGGTAGACCCGCCTGCGCCGCAACCGAAACAGTAATACATTTTTTTATCAGGGATAACGTGGAAGGATGGTGTTTTTTCGCTGTGAAAGGGACAACAACCCCACCAATCATGCCCACGCTTTTCCAAATGGGTATAGTTTTCGACGAGCGACACCAAGTCGGTATGATTATTGACCGCATCGATCGTTTCGGTGGTAATTTTTGCCATCGCGGTCAGCGCCCCGCAGCTCGTTTTAAAATAATCGCACCGGCTTTTGTATGTTCCGTTAAATTTTTGGTAAAAATATGTGTACCGGTATCCACATCTTCCAAGCGAAAGTAGAGGTAATCACTTTTTTCGGGATTACAAGCCGCGTACAATGCTGTCATACCCGGATTGGAAATCGGCCCCGGAGGAAGTCCTCGCCATTTATAGGTATTATACGGATGATCTATTTCCAAATCTCTATTCAATAATCGCTCGGGGTGAGGTTTATGCTGCACCTCAGTCAGAATGTATTCGACGGTAGCACACGATTGCAGTCCCATGCCGATTTGCAGTCGATTTGAGAAAACCCCCGCGATTTTTACCGCTTCTTCCGGCACACGGTATTCTCGCTCTATAATACTTGCTAAAATAACCGTCGCATAACGTTGAGCGGGATCCTTCGGAAAATGGGGAATATCGGCGGTTTTATTGAAGAAATTATCGAGCATTGTCGCTATGACACGTTCTGCCGTTTCGTTATATGCAAAAAAGTAGGTGTCGGGAAATAAGAAGCCTTCGGCGGAATCGCCGAGAATTCCGTAAGATTGCAGCAAAGCTTCGTTTTCTGCTGCGGCGAGGAAATCACCAGCAACAACAACATGCCGGTCTTCAAGGATTGCTGCCGTTTTTGAGAGTGTCAGTCCCTCCGGTACGGTAACCTTGATCAATTCTTGTTTCCCTGCCTGTAAATAGGTGCAGAGCGTGGGCACCGACCAAGCAGGAGAAAGTTTATATGTCCCTGCTTTAATTGATTTATTAGAAAAACGAAAGTATAGATATGTCGGATACTCAAACCGGATAAGTCCGGCTGCTTTTAAATCGGCAGCGATTGACCGTGAAGAAGTACCTCGTTTAATAGTAAAAAGTTGTTCTGCAGGGTTTGCATCAAAAGAAGCAGGCCGATAAACAACAACAGCTGCTGCTACAATAATAAGGAAGAAACATATCGGTATAATTATCATCAAGAAAAGATATTTTTTTTTCATATACTATCGATTACCATAGAGCTGTTCCGCTTCACCGATGGTAAGACTTCTATAAATATACTTTTCAGCAAAAACATTAAATGAATACAGCTCATCGGGCAGCGGAGAATTCTTCCTAAAAAAAGAAACAAGCGCTTTGAGTTCGGAATCCGAAAATCGATAAATCGGCTGTTCATCGTTCATAGGTATAAATCCGTTCCTTCAACTGCGCTGAATATTTCAAGCTTATCGGCACCGACATAGTCGCAGTAATGTTGAGCACTCGATTGTATCGCAAGGATCTTTTTATCGTTATACGTCGGTTCATGATGAAAAAGTGCTAATTTTTTAATGCCCCATGAAGTGGCAAAGTCAATAGCAAGGGAGAAGGTGGAATGCCCCCAGCCTATTTTCTCGATGGAATCCGTCATTGTATACTGAGCGTCGATAATAAGCAGTTCTACATTGCTGTAAAACGCGATATTGACATCGTTTTTTTCAAAGTCTTGAGGACGAAGTTCCGTATCGGTCGAAAAAATTACCTTTTTTTGATTATCAAAAATTGAATATGCCACACAACCGCCCGGGTGACGTACACGATGCCAACCTATGCGGGTATTACCGATATGGATATACGGTTCATCAGCAGCAATACAACGAAATTCAAACTTTGCAGTAAATCCACCTTTTTTTCCGAACATCATAACCGGGAAATACGGCCATTTCATCTGCTCTTCCAAGAACTCTCGCATTTTAGGACGAGTACTATACACAATAATCGTATTACGAGAATCATACGCAGGGCCGAAAAAAGGCAAGCCCTGCACATGATCCCAGTGAAAATGGGTGAAAAAGAGATGATAGGTTTGTGGCCGATCAAAATAATCAAATCGATTTTGTAAATTAATCCCTAATTCACGGATACCGGTGCCTGCATCAAAAATGAGATGATTTCCCTCTTCGGTTTCAACTTCCACGCAGGTAGTATTTCCGCCGATAGTCCCAAAGAGCCACGGCGGTAAAGAAGCGATAAAACGTTCCCGAGCATCTTGATCGATAATATCTTTTTCGGTTATCCGTTGGACAACGGCAGAAATTTTAGCTTGAATTTGCGCTGCGCTCAATGGAGTTGCAATCGAGCCGCGGACGCCCCAAAAATGTACCCGCATACACTCCTCTATTTTTCGGTGAAATCTCTGCTTTCTCCGGTTTTTTTTCGTCGAATGGCAGGGAATTGTTTTGCAGTATCGAGCAAGTCTTGGATTTCTTCCGCCGAATACCGTTTACCGCGGTTTATTCCCGAACAGCTGCGGGCATTTGCACTCCAACGCTGTTCATTTCCAAGTAAATAATCCCAAAATGGATATGAAGAGCATTGAAAAGGCCGATAATTATATGCAATACAGCCATTATTCCATAAAATACAATCGTAATTCGGAAGTTCCTTTAAGCAAAGATACTCGTATCCGTCTCCTTTAAGTACCCACCGGCAATACTTTTGAATAAGGGCAGGTCGTTCGAGCGATGCCCATGTCTGCAAATTCCTGAGATCGCGAGGAGACAAATACACAAATCCCGGATCATAACGACAACATGCCGAACATTGATTGCACGAAAAGCATAAGCCACTTTCCCAAAATAATCCCTGCTGCAAAAAATACTCCATTACAATTACCTTATTATATATGAAAAATCGTGCTGTTTCAAGCATTTTTACCGGTGTTTTTACCGACATAAGTTAAACTTATTCAGAGCAAACACACCGAACGCTTTTCACAATTAAGAATTGTTTTACTCCGATAACCTTGTTATACTACTTATATGGAGGTTCTATTATGGGAACATTATATTGGAAACGGATATACGAGCCGACTGAACCACAAGACGGATTTAGAATATTAGTCGATCGACTTTGGCCGCGCGGCATTACAAAAGAAAAAGCAATGCTTGGGGATTGGGCGAAAGATATTACACCGTCATCGGATATACGACAGGCATATCACAGAGGAGAAATGAATTATGAGCATTTTTCTGCTTTGTATGCAAAGGAATTAGCAAAGAACCCCGCTGCACCGGCTTTTCTTGGAAAAATAAAAGAAAAATTGCGAACCGGTAACGTTACGATACTGTATGCTGTCAAAGATCCTACGGCAAGTCATATTCCTACGTTACAAACATTTATCAAAAAAAATATATAAAGGGAGTATAGGACGTCTCTAAAAAAATGGAGTCTAAAAAAATTTCCTATCGTTTACAGCTATCGCAATATGGAGGAGTATATGGAAGTCGGAATTAAGGGAGACATGAGTTTTATTGTTACAAAGGAAATGCTGGCGAGTCAGGACGGTGACGATACACTGGAAGTTTTTTCAACGCCAAACATGGTTTTAAAAATTGAAAGAACTGCAGCGCTCAGTGTATTGCCGTTTTTAGAAAAAGGATATACGATGGTCGGCGTAAAAGTCGATATCGAGCACATTGCGGCAACGCTTGAAGGAATGAAAGTGTATGTCCATACCGAACTGATAGATATCAGCAAAAATGGAAAATTTTTAACTTTTAAAGCAGAAGTATCGAATGATCGGGGAATTATAGGCCGCGGTACCCATGTACGGGCAATCGTCAATAAAAAATATTTTATGGAAAAACTTTGGGCGACTATACATAATGATACGCATTCCATATCCTGTGGCATTTGACTTCCATACCTAATGAGTCCGTTCTTCTTTTTAAATCAGCTGTACAACAGAAAGCCGCCGCTTAAAGTATCTCCGCTGCGGTTGACATCGATCAGGGTAAACGCATCAGGTCGTTTTTTTAACACCCCCGCGGAAAAATTGAGACTATTCGACCAGAACTGCCAAGGATGGCAGTAGTTCCATACAGCAGCGATGTTTTGTGCACGCACAAAACTCGCCTTCAACTGTTGTACACGGATGTACAACAGTTGAAGATGGTTCAAATGGTCTCACAGTCTCAATTTTTCCACGGTTTTTACCTACTCACCTGATGCGTTTACCCGTCTGCTGGAAAAATGTGCGAAATTTTATTTCCTTAAAATGCAACAGTTGAACAAAATATGAATTTTGGAAACTGTTGCATTCGTGCGCTAAAAGCGCACACATCAATACGCAAGTTTTCGAAAGAAAACTTGACGGTTAAGGTGAGCGGCGTCATTGTAGCCGCTCACCTTATACCTATGAAATTTCGCACAGAAGGAAGGCAACCTCTGAAAATATTTTATAATGCGGTTGCCCTGTGACATCGATGCAAAGACCTTGCATTAAGAGGTGGTTTTCCGTACAATTCGGCATAAAAAGATATGCTAAAAACTGTATTTGACATCATTGTCGATGTAGTTTTTAACCCAAGTTTTTATAGGAGTTATTATGAAACGTATTATACCCCTGTGTTTACTGATTGCAACGCTCGGTACTGTATTTTTGAGCGGCGCATGTGCCTCTACGCCAAAAAAGTATGATCCCGATTTCCTCGGTAATTACCCTGTGCAGTCGTTAGGCGTACTGCATCTTAATATAGTAAAACGTTATTCCAACGATTTACTGCCGCGCGATATCAGCTTTGTTTTTGAACCCTCGACAAACACTGTTAAATTTCATCATAAGATGATGGGAGATAATATTTGGATTTCCTTAAAAAAGAAGGAACGTGCACTTCTACGGGAGGCCATTGCGCAATACCTCACAGCTTTTGCCGATAAAACGCTGACTCCCGAAGGGGCAAAGAAAAAGGGAGCATTTGGAAAGACTGATATCTTAATGACATGGGGACTATTCGGTAGCGCACATGAAGCATATCCGACTCTGCGGTTTGATTATCAGTTTATTACTCCGCATCGGCCATACTTCATTCTGGCCAATGCGACAACTCGGGCAGACGACGGCGCTAACTGCCCTGCAATACGGATTGCAATTTCACCTGCACAATGTCAGGATGTTTTAAAAGCATTGGACGAACCGGCTCTCTTGCAGCTTGTAGAAGAGTTAAAAGCCGACTATGACAAATACGATGAATTTAATTCAAATACATCAGCTGTAAAAAACATAGAGAATACTCCCGAAGGAAGCGATACACCTGTAAAACAGGAAGAGGTTTCTTTTGATGAGTTTTAAAACACTCATCAACTGATGGACAAAAATGTCCATCAGTTGATGAGGCCAAGTTTTTAAAAGAAAACTTGGCTTTATAGGAGGGTTTATGTGCAATAAAAGGTTATTCGGTTTAGCTGCAGCAGGTATGCTGATAATCGCAATCGGTATTTCCGGCTGCGCGGGAACGCCCCGAAATTCTCGGCCGTTGGTATTTCAGACTGACTTCGGATTAAAGGACGGCGCGGTTTCCGCAATGAAGGGTGTCGCTTTTACGCAATCATCTACGATTCCGCTGTATGATCTTACCCACGAAATACCGGCTTACAGTATCTGGGATGCAGCGTATCGACTCTTTCAGACGGTAGAATACTGGCCTGCAGGCACAGTCTTTGTATCGGTAGTTGACCCCGGTGTCGGTACCGACCGCGATTCGGTTGTCTTAAAGACTAAAACAGGTCACTATATTGTTACTCCTGATAATGGAACGCTTACACTTGTTGCAGATCGGCTTGGAATTGCAGAAGTCCGTTTAATCGATGAAGCGGTGAACCGCCGAAAAAACTCAGAAAAGAGTTACACCTTCCACGGACGTGATGTATACGCCTTTACCGGTGCGCGGCTCGCAGGAGGAATCATCAGTTTTGAACAGGTTGGCCCCGCAAAAAAAGAGATTGTCCGTCTTCCTTACGAAAAGCCCCGTTTTGATAAAGGTGCACTATTAGGAACCATTCCTGCCCTCGATATCCAGTATGGGAATGTGTGGACAAATATCAGCCGTGAAACAGCGGATGCATTAAAATTAGCCGTCAATGATATCGTACAGGTAACGGTATTCAATAACGGAAAACAAGTATACACCGGCTCTATGCCGTATGTGAACAGTTTCGGTGATGTTCCCGATGGAAAGCCGCTGCTGTATTACAATAGCCTTGATTGCTTATCGATGGCATTGAATATGGACAATTTTGCATCCGTGCATAAAATCGAATACGGCGGCGAATGGACTGTAAAGATTACCAAAATTACAAAATAACACCCTTTTGAAAATATAGGGGCTGTCCAAAAACTTGAAAGTCTACCGGCTTTTTCTGTAAGGAAATAATTCATCGTATCCGCTCACACGGAATCGCTAATCAGTTTTTGGACAGTTTCCGTGCAGGAATACCATCTGCCGTGCTTTGCGGGTATTCCGCTGTTCGCAAGCGGCATTACCGCGCATTTCTTTTGGCCGTATGCAGAGCGGAAAATTAACAGACTCGAAATTGAGATTAAGAAACTATAAGTCTTATGCCTTTTTTCCGTGATAATTATACCGAAATCCTGCACTGAAATTAATTATTTCCGGTATTCCCGGGATAATGGTAATGGAAACATCGAAATTATCATTTACTTTAACATTCGTTTCAATTTCGTCGGCATACCAATAAAAGAGGTGTTGCCAATCTTCACCTTTTGTTCCCCCCCCCCTTATAGGACTCTGAAGAAGGATCATAATTAGGTAATTTATACCAACTCCGCTTATATAAAATGGAGCTGAGTGTCAATATATCTTTCTTAACCTATATTTTAAAAAGGAAAGCGCGGAAAGAGCATACGGAAAAGGCTTGCATGTTCTTTTTTATGTAAGTCTTCTTTATGATGAGAAAAAACAAAAATATGCTCTTCCGAACCTGCTAAGAGGAGAATATCATCTGCGGCAAAGCGATAGTCCGGTTCAATAAATTCAAAACTTTCACAGTCTTGCTTTCGTACCGCAACAACATTAAGACCGAGTTCTTTTCGTAAATTTGCTTCAAGGAGCGTCATGCCGATATATTTTTCATTAATGCTTACTTCCGCCAATGCAAGCTCAGCTGAAATCGGCATAAAATTCAACAACAAAGTTGAGGCCAACATCGGCATAACTCGCTTTGCTGCTTCTCGATCGGGGAAAATCACCTTTGTTGCCCCAACCATGGACAGCAGATTCTCATGTTGGTCGGTTTCAGCCTTTACAACAATCTCTTTAATACCAAGCTGCTTTAAATATTTGGTTACCATCAGCGAAAGTTCAATCCTTCCGCCCAGATCAACAATAGCAGTACCGATTCTTTGAGGAATATTTTTCCGGAGACTCTCTTCATCGGTAATATTCACGACCGAGCCTTTAACAGCCTTGCCTTCATACTTTTTAATAAGATTAGGATCTTTATCTATAATGATAACTTCATCGGTAAAATGGAGCAGTTCTTCCAACATACGGACACCGAACGCACCTAAACCAATAATTGCGAATTTATTCATACCGCCTCCTCTTTACCGATGAATATCTAATTCCTATAAGTAAGTCATTCGGCGCTGTGTTTCTTTTGTGAAGACTTAAAAAATTTTTCCGATCGCATAACATAAATACTAAAGCCGATAAAAAGCAGTAAAAGAACAATTCCGATAATCTTCATAAAATGACTGCCCCTTTGCCCAAGAAAGTAGACCAGCCAGAATAAAGCCGAAATATTGCAAACCGCTGCAATAGCGTCAAAAAAAGCGAACTTATAAAACGGAAAATTAACAAAGCCGGATGTCATTGAAATAATATTGCGTATACCGAAAGGAATAAAACGCCCGAATAAAAAAGTTAGAAAGCCGTGCCGTTCAAGTGCATTGGAAATACGACTTATATTATTTTCGCTTATCAATTTTGAAAAAAATTTCCCCGAAATTCTGCCGTGCCCTAAAAGCCATCCCCAAAAATAGACAAGATAATCGCTGATCACTGCACCGAAATAGAGAGCAGCATAAAATGATGGAATGGACGCCTTCTCTTGTCTGCAAAGCAAAGCAGCAGTAATAACAATGATATCCTCCGAAATCGGCAGGTTAAAACCTCCGAGAAACAAGCTGATAAAAATAACCAACGGAAAATAAGAAATATACTGTCCTATCCACGCGGCAATTGTTTGAAACATTAAAAAGATATATCACACTTCCGACAACTTTTCAAGTTCGGCAAGCCATACGGCAGCATTCATATCGCTCGGCATTTGCCATGCTCCCCGCGGAGAGAAACTGCCGAATCCTACCTGCACGCCGTCGGGAGCACAGGAACGTTTAAACTGCTGAGAAAAAAGGCGCCGGTAAAAAATACGCATACAGCCGAGTATCTGCTGACGGTTATACCGCTGCTCCGTAGAAAAACAATGCTCCGCAAGCAGAAGAATTTTTGCAGGACTGAAATCCGTGTGCAGCAGATAATATAAAAAGAAGTCGTGCAGCTCATAGGGGCCGAGTATGTCCTCGGTTTTTTGCGTGATGACTTGTTTTTGGGCAGGAAGTAGTTCGGGACTGATCGGCGTATCGAGAATATCCTGCACAATAGCGCGGAATTCGGTATGCTTATCGGCATCCGGTAAAAATACCGACGGATATGCCGCAACATAGTCGATGCAATGGCGCAACATAGTTTTTGGGATCCCGGCATTGACATTATACATCGACATATGATCGCCGTTATACGTTTCCCATCCGAGCGCGGATTCGGAAAGATCCCCAGTCCCGACAAGCAGCGCCCCAAGCTGGTTTGCTTTATCCATCAGAATTTGAGTTCGTTCCCGTGCCTGCGCGTTTTCGTAGACCGTATTGCAGAGATCTGCGGGGTGCTCGATATCCGCAAAATGTTGCAGCATCGCCTTTTCTATAGGAATGGTAAGAACGGTACAGCCGAGTAATTCCGCAAGTTTAAGCGCATTGGATTTGGTTCTGTCCGTTGTTCCAAAGCCGGGCATGGTAATTGCCGTAACCGAATCGGCTTTCTGACGGAGCATTCGCGAAGCGAGTATCGCAATAAAGAGCGCCAATGTGGAATCCAAGCCGCCGGAAATCCCAAGCACTGTCTTTTTACAACCGGTGTGGTACAACCGCTTCGCAAGTCCGCGCGCTTGGAGCTCCGTTACCTGTGAGAAAAAACTTTCCCATGCTTGCTCGTTATTTTGCACCGCAAGCGGAATGAATGGATTGGGATTGCGCGGACGAACAAGTAGAACCCCTCGGGAAGGTATGGCAGGAATGACAATACGGCGGCAAACCGATGAACTACGACCGAGACTGGAGGGAGCCTCGCAATCCATATCTGCAAGAGTAATGGCAGCTTCGTCTTCATAGCCGGAAAAATTGAAATCGCCTGTTTTATTAAAAGAAGACAGTTCAAACCCGTTTGCCGCCGCAAGCAGTTCACCGTTTTCGTAAATGCCGCGCTCGCCCGCACAGACAGTGTCGGTTGAAGACTCCCCCCAACCGGCGTTGACAAACAGAACCGTATTCCTTTCTTGCTTTGATCGGGCTGCAGCGCTGCGGCAAAGTTCCGTAAAAGACCCCGCGAACGAAGCCTGTGCGAGCGGTTCAATGTATAGCGCCGCTCCGGTTACCGTTAGGGTGCTGCCCGTCGCCGGAGAACCGTCTTTGATTCCGGCTTGACTTTGATTTTGTATATTTTTTGGGCTGCCGATTACAAACGAAAATCGGCTTTTTTCTACTTCAAACAGCAAATCGGAACCGAACGGAATAGCCGTATTTTGCAAACCGGTAAGAATTGTCGAAGATTCTCTTCCGCTATATACGGAAAAAACACGGGAGTGAGCGGTTCCATCCAGCGGTACAATGCCGTAAATAGTTCCTCTACTGAAGACAGCAACAGCACTGTAGATATTACCCGAAAAAAAGAATGGAAAACCAACCACACCGATAATCGGCTCCATGGAGGTTTGCCGGACGATATACGCAAGCCGGTCTTCTGCAGCATTCAGTAATGACCGGTGTTCGAAAAAAGTGCCGCAGCTGGCGGATGTTAGAGCCAATGCGGGGAATACGGCAATATCGGCTCCCATTTCGGCGCTTTTCCGCAATGCACCGATAATCCGTTCGGCATTACCGGTGCAATCGCCAACTGCACAAGGAGGAACTATCGCAGCAACCCGATAAAATCCGTAGTCGTGTATATTCATCTTCCACCTCCCCGGTTTTACTGCTGCCGATGCAGCAGTGCTTTTCGTTTAAAAAGTTTGAGAAAGCCTGTAAGTTGCTTCCTTTGCATACGTAAAAGAAGGACAGCTCTCCGACAATTTGTGATAGAGATCATTTGCTTGTACGACAAATCCCTGCCGGTACAGCAAATCTGCAAACTGCAAAAAGACATTCCAAATTTGCTTGGTTTCCGTCCATTGTAAGATTTCATTATTTGTGCCGATTCTCTGCAATAGATCGGAAAAGTTACTGTACGTATACATAAAATCAGCTTTTTTCAAGGTGT
Source organism: Treponema sp. OMZ 906 (assembly GCF_024181185.1). NCBI lineage: Bacteria > Pseudomonadati > Spirochaetota > Spirochaetia > Treponematales > Treponemataceae > Treponema > Treponema sp. OMZ 906. The sequence continues at coordinate 1,971,851 of NZ_CP051196.1, forward strand.
TGCTTAAATACGTAACGGCAATATCGGCGCCGAGAAGCGCAGTTCTAAATGCGCGATCGTATTCTTCGGCACGAAGATAAATATCGGTCAGTTCAATATAAGCACGAAGCGCTATATCATTATGATGCCGATATAATGAAAAAAACTTTTCAACCGTCTGTTCATTTTTAATCGTATGGATCATCGCCCTCAATGTAGGACTTTCTACATTGGTAGTTCCATACACCGGATCTTCCGTTAAAATAAGGAGGAGGTATTTTTCCTGATCGTCATACTGCTTTAATAAACCGGAAATTTGTGCAAGCGAATAAATAATTTCAAACCGCATATCGGGGATGTATAAAAATTCTCTCGCTTCCCATGCAGATTGATAAAATCTGCGGGACTGAGTAAGCTCTCCTTCAAGCTCATAAACCTTCCCGATAAGATAATCACATTCAGGATAGACATCGCTCTTTTTTAACCATGTAAGTACTGCAGAAATCGACTTATCAAAATAAGCAGGAGGATGAATAAGAAAAATTCTATCAAGAATTGCACAGGCTTCATAATCCTGCCGCTTTTCCAACACACGGTATACATCCGAGATAAGATCACCGGCAGCCCTTACCTGATGCGGTTTAAGTGCGGCAAAAAGATAATCATATTGAGCGGTTACCTGTGTTTTATGCATTTCCCGCGCTTGCCTGAACAAAAGGAGAGCCTTGCCGAATTCCCGTCCTTCATACGCAACCTTTCCTTGCTCAAGCAGATGCCAAGGGTACTCCAACGAGTCAGTCGATACTTTTTGTGCATACAGAAACGCACTGATAAGGATTGTAAAACACGCTATTACTAACTTTTTCATAAACTCCTCAGCTCCTTTTCAAAGGCTGCATCGACAACCGTATTTTTTTCCGTTTCCGTCAAGCCTTGTATATCGATACGCTGAACGATAACGCCCCGCTTAAACAACAGGATAACGTTTTCCGCACCGGTAATCCCGATATCGGCAAATTTTCCCTCGCCCGGCCCGTTGACAACACATCCCATCACCGCAACAGTCAAGTCTTTCTTTTCGGCAAAAAGCCGGTGCTGCCAGCGTGCAACGAACCCGTGAACATCGAAACCGTTACGGCCGCAGCGCGGGCACGACACCAACCTGATACCGCCTTTCCGTTTACCGCATTCCGTCAAAATTTCCCGCGCTGCAATAACCTCATTTTCCATAGTATCGGAAAGGCTTACCCGCACGGTAGCGCCGATATTCCGTTCAAGCAGCTTTGAAAATGCGAGCGTACTTTTGACAATGCCCGAAACCAAAGGCCCCGCCTCCGTAACACCTAAATGGAGCGGCGCAGTGGATTCGGCAGCAAACAGTTCATTGGCAATGACCGTCTCGTTTACGGATGAGGCTTTCATCGACACAAGGTACTGCGTAAAGCCGTGTTTATCGAAAATCGCCGCTTCCCGCTGCGCCCCGGCAACCAATGCGGCAGCCCTCGCCTCCTCTGCATTACGTCCTTCGCGGATTTCCTGCTCCATACGGTTCCGTATATCGGCGGGGAGAGAGCCGCTGTTGACACCGATGCGGAGTACGGTACCGGTATCCTGTGCTTTTTTAATGACCGCGCTTACCCGATCTTCCGTTCCGATATTTCCCGGATTGATACGTATTTTTGCAGCACAGCCGTCCATACAGCGCAACGCAAGCCGATAGTCAAAGTGAATATCGGCAACAAGCGGCATCGGCGTCATTTCAGTAAGCTTGACAAACGCTTCGGCACTTTCGGAATCCGGTACGGCAAACCGGAGAATGTCACAGCCGAGCTGCTCCAATTCGGCAATTTTCCGTGCCGTTTCCTGCAAGGTATCTCCGCTCAGCGGCTGTTTCCACATAGTCTGGATAGCAATAGGACTATCACCGCCGAGCTCAATACTCCGAACGCTGCCCTTGCCGCCTATCCGTACTTTTTCCGCCGTATACATATTTTCTCCAATCAGCGCTTGTTTTCTGGTACTTGGCTTTGATGAATACCGGCAGCTTTTAAAAAAAGGATACCGCCCCGCTGCTGGATTTTTCCTAATACTTCTATTGGGCGTTCAGAATCTATCCTGACCGAAAAATTACAAAAGATAGGAACAACACCTTCCAACTGAATACGCTCGCTATACCCTACCAAAAGATCGAAGCTCGTATTGTCCCCATCGGATTGTATATTTGTTGCACGTCCCGACCAAATTGTCCAGCAATCAAGATAAAGCGGAATATCAGCTCGTACCTCGCTGTAGGATGGAATATCCCGAACAGTATCGAAGCCAGGTTTCGCAAAATAGTCCATTAACAACCGCGCCTTCTGTTTAATCGAATGGGCGGCGTTCGAAGACAAAATCCGGTTAACTTCAATTTGCGCCAGGTTATCCCGTGAATCCTGAAAATATTTCTGTGCATTCCGATATGCCGCAAGCACCTCTTTTTCCGAAAGCATATACCGATACGTCCCGCCCGTATCAATCGGACGCGCTTTTTCATCCGACAGCAATGCGAATGCCGAGAGATCAGCCCTATTATTATTCTGTGTCCGCAACGACAGAGGAATTTTTATCAATACCATTACTGCAATCACCGCAACAAACGCAGCAACTACCAAACAGGCAAACAAGATTATTCTTTTTTTAATATAGGACTGTACACCTGGACGAGGATAAAACTTTTTTATTTCACCCGATTGAACGGCATCTCCTATTGCCTCCGGCGTGTTATGAGTTCGAATAAACTCCAATCCGCTGCGTGCCAATTCATGGTTAGGATTATACTCAATCGCTTCCAGATAATAGTCGATCGCGCGTGCGGTGTCGCCTCGCCGTAAAAACAGCACAGCCTGCGCACATAGCAAATCGGGATCAGTCATTTTAATTTTCCGTGCGCAAGCCAAATAATCAACGGCGCCGCCGATATCCCCGGCATGTAAACAAGCAAGTCCTAAATACAGATAAAAAGGAAACGATTTATTAAATGATGCATTATACACAACATCTTTGGTATCGCTCGATACAACGTATTGCGTAACGTGCGGCTCCAATAGATTAATAACCTGTTGATAATTCCCCTTGACAAATTGTTTTTTTGCTTGTTCAAGAATCGATGACGGCATTATTGTTCCTGCATAGCCTCTATTGCGTTATCTACTTCTACACGTAATTTAGCAATCTCTTCCGTGGATAATACGTCAGACGACTTTTCAAGTTCTGCAATCCTATCCAGCAGTTCCTGCACATACCGATAATCTTTCTTTGGTTTCTCGGATTTTGTCGGTTGTACCGATGTATTCCGTTCGGTAACTTGAACAGTGTTAGGCTCCCCTACTGAAGTCGAAGAAACAGAACTATCCACCGACTGTGCGTTAGGATCAACAGGTTGAGTTACGGGAGCTGCTCGGTAAACGGTGGTAACGGTCAATTTACTAGGAGGTGCAGTAACCGGTAGAGCTGGCTCCCCCCCTGCCTGTTGGGTATATGCCGAATATGCTGTTACAGTATCAGCTGCATTCCGATAATCATAAAAGCCGATGCAGTTTGTAACACTGAAAGTCTCTTTATTGAGCATCTTCTTTTCAGACCATACGTATAAAAGCCCGGGATCGGAAAACGCATACTTACGGAATGATCTGCCACTTACGTAAGAGGGTAGCCACTTCTTTGTTACCAGCCGTTCCCAATTTGCAATATACACGGCTGTCGGTACCGTCATATATTCATTTCGTAAGAAAAAAAGACAGGCATATCCTCTATCCGCAGAAAAGATAACGGAATCTTTTTCCAATACCGGCTGCAACATCAATTCTGCTCCAACTTCGCTGCGTAAGTCCGTATACAGCGGAACAAGGTTTTTTTCACCTAACGAAGTGTCAAATAAAGCCTTTAAACCGATATCAGCAATATCCCCCGAAATATTTTGAATTTCGGTTACGATTTTCAAAAGTTTCCCCGTTGACCGCTGTTTTGAAGATACAAACGAAAAAGTTTGCGTCGCCAAAAAATCCATGCTGATTTGGAACATGACCGTTATCTCATTTTTTGACTGGCTAATAATAATTTTCTTTCCACTTTTATTATTGAGGTGGAATATCTCCCCATTAAAAAGCACTGAGTAAATATTTACGGAAGATTGAGAGCGGTCATCATACAGCGGCTCATACGCGCGCGCATCCTCGGCTTTTGAATGATATAAACAGAAATTGCCCGTGTTAGGGTAAATGACCAACTTTAACGGATCGCTGATCATTTCGACTGTATTTTCCGCCGCAAATAATCCACTCAGCAGCCACACCGAGAGGCATAATAGAATCATCTTTTTATTGGGTTTCCACATTATTTTGCTCCTTTCATATGCTGTTCATAAAGTTTTTCCAAGGTTTGGGCGCGAGCCTTTAGTCCTGCCAGCTCCTGACGGCGCTTTTCAAGTTCCTGCTGCTCGGCTTCTTTTTGTTGCTGCTCAACCTTCTGCTGTTGTTCAAAAGCTTGCTGCTGTTCCCGTATACGCTGATTTTCTTGTTCTTCAGCAATAAGAGAAAGTGCTGCAGAAATTTCATTAATTTTTTTCTCCAACGCTGTTAAACGGCTAACAAAGTGTTCGATCTGTTTTCCTTCTTCTACTGTTGCTAATGGAGAAGTCTCTGTAACCGGCGCCGCTTCCACGCTGTCGGTCGGTACAGCAACCGCTGTTTCAGTTGTATCGGGTTCGCCGGCATCCGTGGTAGTATCGGTAGTATCTGCAGCAACCGTTATAGCAGCTTCATCTGCAACCAGCGCATCTTCGGTATTGCTGTCCGTAGTGTCTGAGGCAACCGAAGCGCTTGATTCATCGGATTTCGGGGCTGCTTTATCGGGTTCCGGCTCCGGTTCGGCGTCTGCACGTGTTTTTTCGGCTTGTGCCGATGCGGAATGGGCTTCATTCGCCATCTGCAAAAGTTCTTCTCGAACCGACTGTTGATCAATAAGCACAATTTTATACCGCGCTTCATTAACCTTCCCCGATTGCGGATAGTCTACGATGACTTTACTAAAAATTTTGCGGGCTTCGGTGTGATTCCCTGCTGCATAAAGATTTTCGCCTATCCAATAATAAGCAGACGGAATTTTAGGATGATCGGGATACTTTTCAATAAACCGATAGAGGACATCCAATGATGCCTCATAGCTGCCGGATAAATATAGAAGCCGTCCTTTTTGATAGTTCACCTCGGCAGCGCGTTCATCTGCGGATGCACTCTCCAAAAATGTATCGGCATAATTCAATGCACGTTGATAATTTTGTGCAGAGGTTTCAGACATTACTAACCAGTATAATGCCTCAGTACGATTATTCGGATCTGCAGTGGTAAGCACCCGCTCAAATGATGCCGTTGCAGTAGTCCAATCTCCGCGGCTGTATGCATCTAAACCGGTTAGTAAATCATCACTATCGGCAAAGAGATTGCATATACCAAAACACACAAGATAAGCCAGTATTAATTTTTTTTTCATTTCTTTATCTCTCCGGAAAAAAAAGATGATCCTGACACGATAACATCGGCACCGGCATTGCATACAGCCGGAAGCGTTTCCGCATTGACGCCGCCGTCAGCGGAAATTAAATAGCGGTAATCGTACTTTTCACGGTGCTCATACAACGTTTTGATCTTTTCGAGGCAGCGGGGAATCATCGTTTGTCCACCGAAGCCCGGATTAACCGTCATCACCAACACAAGATCGACAAAAGGTAACACCTCATCTAAAAGATGTACAGGGGTCGACGGCACGATACTCACGCCGGGTTTCATACCTGCTGCACGAATTTCCGTAATAAGCCTATGAGCATGCACTGCCGCTTCAATATGAAACGTGAAATAATCTGCTCCTACCGCTGAAAAATCTTTTACAAAATCTTGAGGGCGGGAAACCATCAAATGCACATCAAAAGGAAGGGTGCTCTTACTCCGTAGACTACGCACAACGGGAGCACCGAACGTTAAATTCGGTACAAAGACTCCGTCCATCACATCAAGATGCACCCATTGACCTCCGTTTGCTTCAATAAAATGTAATTCTTCGGCGAGCCGTGAAAAATCTGCACTCAATAAAGACGGCGCTAATATAAACGATGCCCCCATCGTCTTAAACCCTCCCATAAAAAGTCAAGAAGAAAATCCAATATCTCGATTACAATATCGGATTTTTTTCAAAATTCTGAACCGGCCATCGATACTAAGAAAAAAATGAACTGCGAAATGACCTCATCTTTATGATACCGGCAATCGAAATTCTTTCTTTATATTGCGTGTCATCTTCCTGCATCACCAAGACCGCATCATGATCCGTTTTCTCAATTGCAATAGGGATACCCATAATTATCCGACGTCCGGAAACTCCATCGATCGACACCTCCAAACGACTGTTGTCGGCAATCGCAGTTTCTGCAAGATGGATTTTTCCTAAAAAATCAAGCCCCGAAATCTCTCGAACTTCGTTGTCTGCCACTGCTCCATACAGTTGTCCTTTGGTAATAATCAGCTTTTTTGCAATTTTTTCTTTCAAGCTTTGTTTATTATACTGATCGATTGGCATCGTATCTACAACAGCTTGCAGTTCCCGAATATATTCATAATAGTTCTTTTCCTGTTCACATTGAACTGCATACCATTCCTCTGTTTTCTTATCGAATCCGCCAAGAGCGGAATGCCGGTGTTCAATAGAAGAAAATCCAACAGTAGTATACCGTCCCGTAGCACATGGGGTATAAAAAGTTACATCCAGACCGGCAGACTTAATCATCGTACGCACCGAATCCAAATCCATCTGTTTTATCAAATAAACACCGTCAGCTAATTCCTTATAGATAATATCCTGCAACCCTGCATTTTTCTTAAAAAGATTCCGTTTATCCTCTGCAACGGTTATCACAAATCCATAATACAAACCGACAGCGGTACACTGCAAATACCATTCGGAAATACTCACCTTTATATTTTGAGGAAGTTTCCCACCGGAGGCTTCATCAAGTAATGCGATCAGAACTTTATCGGTACTGCATCGCTCAAAACAGCGCAAACAAGCTGTCCGCGTGATAGTAAACCGACCGGTTGTCAAAATAGATATCGGTTCCATACAGCTCAGTACCGGAAATATACGCCAAAGAGCGGTAAAGGGCAACATAGTTATTTCGAATGAAGGAGCAGCAATCAATGGCTGCTCTACCGATTCTTGGTTAAAAGAAGCTGCATTCAGCTGCCAATATTCCCCGACCGGCAGCAGAAACTTAAGCATTTTGAGCGTATCGATCATACGCTGTTCATCCTCGATCATCATATCAGGAAAAACTGAGGCATCTCCGTTTGCTTCGACATGTAAACGCAAGAATAAAAAATCAAAAAAGCGCTTCAATGTGATATCATCATATACACCACAGGGATCGAGCGACGCTAAAAAATCCGAAAAAAATTGCGCCCGTTTTTGCATACTATCATGGCGTGCATGGCCGTACACTGCGGCGATAATATACATCTTTCGATCAAAGGGTGTCCGTTTAAAAAACTCCTCCCATCGGCCTTGCTGCGGGATAAGGCTTGCCGACTCAGCTATTAGCAAACCAAGGTTTCGTAAGCCGATACAGAGCGTTTTAAAAGCACCTATATCTGTTACGGTATCCTGAAAAACCGCTTTAAGCTGCTTTTCGGCTCTTACTTTAAAAGCGCCATTCATTTTCAGCACATCGGTTTCTTTGAGGAAAAAGGTGTAGAGTCCCGCCAATACGATATCATCACAAAGTATAGCCTCACTCTGTGGTTCTTTTTTCTGCTGTGATAAAAAAAGTAAGCGCGAATCTAACAAAGGTTCGACGGACTTATACAAAAAAGGATTAATACTATAGTTGTTAATTACTCTGTCGTAATCGTCGGTATAACTGTTTCGATAGAGAATAAGCCGCTCTTCCAGATTAGCTAGCCGAGTCTGTAACATGGTTTCAGAAGATAAAAATATCAACAGAGCCCCGCGGTTAGGTAACGGTAGCGTATGAACGGCTGTTAAAATCAACAGATCGAGGCGGTCAAGACCTCCTATCATAGTTTGCTGTGTTTCTGCCTTCGACAAAAAGCTACCAAGGCTTTCTACGAGGCGTTGCTTATTAAAGGGCGTTTTAATTTCCCCAAGATACAGACGCATTAAGAGAAAAAATGTCCTTTCGGGAAGCTGCAACATCGCCTCTTGCCAATCTTGATAGCCGCTTATCTTCATTGTATTATCAATATATATACCGCACTATCGGGCGACGATTGAACTTTTCAGCTCAGCAAGTCTTTTTTCGCCATACAAGGCATCCACCAAGGTAAAAGCGAATTCTTCAGCAGCTCCGGCTCCACAGGCAGTAATAAATTGACCGTCACGAATGATACGCGCGCCCTTTACAGGCTGCGTCGGTAAATCTGCTCCCATACCCGGATAACAGGTAAAGCGTTTCCCCTCAAGCAAACCCCATCCACCAAGTGCAAGTGCCGGAGCCGCACAAATCGCTGCGACTAATCCACCGTGCTTTACCGTCTCAGTTATAAAAGAGCGGAGCTCAGTATTTTCACTGAGCGTACGACTGTTTGGAAGTCCGCCAGGCAATATCGCCAGTGCAGTACTAGCTGCCAATCGCTCGGCATTTTCTTTCGCTTCGACACCCCTTCCAATAAGTTCGGATAACGCAATGTCGCAGGTAACAGTCAATCCGCGCGACGAACGAATGACATCTGCATCAACTCCGACTAAGGTCAAGTCAGTTCCACAGCGACGCAAATAATCGAGCGGTGTAACTGCTTCAACTTCTTCAAATCCGTCCGCGATGAATAAAAAAACTCTTTGCATTGTATCTCCCATTGTCCGACTAGCGTTTTTTTCGTTCGATCGCTGATTGACATTCGATACACATCAATGCGTAAGGAATAGCCCGCAACCGGTCTTCCGGTATTTTTTTTGCACATTTGATGCACTTACCATACTTCCCTTGCTCGATACGGGCTAGAGCAGATTCAATTAACTGCATCCGTTTGGCGTCTTTTTCATTCATACTCTCCAGCATCTTCCGATCGGTATCTTCCGAAGCAATATCACCAAAATCTTTAGGATCTACCGATTCAATAATCTGTCTAAAACTTTCATGATTTGCCACAAACGTTTTGATAATTTCAGCACGGTGCTCATGCAGAGATTGCTTCATCTCTTGGTAAAACTCTTTTTCCATCTATTTTTGTAACTCCTCTCTTTTTATACCTCTTTCCATTAGTTGACAAACTAATGAATAGACTCTACAATTATATGCGTTATTTCGGTAAAAAAGCAACTGGAAATTTCTAAAAAACTGGAGTTTTTAGGGGAGCTGCCCAAAAACCGAAGTTTTTAACAGTCTCGTTGTTTTTAGATGCTTTTCGGAGGAATTGTGGCTAAAGAAGAAGCAATTGAAGTTGAAGGAATAGTTAAAGAGTCCCTTCCCAACACGATGTTTCGTGTTGAATTAAAAAACGGTCATGTCATTTTGGCTCATTTATCGGGAAAAATGCGCAAACATTTTATCCGCATCGTCCCCGGCGACAGCGTAAAAGTTGCGCTCTCTCCTTACGATCTAAATAGAGGCAGGATTATTTTCCGCGAACGCTAACTGCTGCTTTTGAAAAACGACACGAATGCTATTTTCAGGTTTTTAACGCCTTTCACAAGCAGCGGCACACCGATAAAAAGACTTAAAAAACCAAAAGCATATATAACACGAAAACTGAGCAATCCAAGCCACAGATATAAGATACCGGCGAGTAAAGCTCCCAATCCTCTGCGATGTGAGACCGGCTCGTTTTCCTGTTCCGGCGAATGGTAGAACGTCCAGTGATACGAGTGGCCGAACATCGGATCATCATCGTCTTCTGCGAACGGGTTATAGGTAAAAGGATTCTGCCGTGCATACTGTTGTGTATAGGCTCCGTATTGCTGCGATGCGGTACCGCCGAGGTCATAATCGGCGCGTTTCTTGGAATCCGACAATACAGAATACGCTTCGTTTATCTTTTTGAACATTTCTTCAGCAGCTGCATTTCCCTGATTTTTATCGGGATGATATTGCAGCGCCTTTGCACGGTATGCTTTCTTTATTTCTTCATCGGAAGCAGTTTTAGAAACTCCCAGAACCTCATAATAATCCATACGTCTAGCCTATCGTCGTGCCTTTAAAGGGGCAGTCATTTAAGATGTTATCAAGATTATTCAAATCGGTACCACCGGCACAGATTACCTGTATTCCCGCTTTTTGAGCACGCAAACTTGCAACAGGATCAAAAGGCACATTTTTGCCGGGAACCCATTCCGTACCGACCAACCGAATAAATTGCTCCCACGAAATCGTATCAATCGGTTTTGCATCAGGATTTTTCTTAGGATCGTCAGTATACACTTTTTCGATATTTGAAAGGTTAATTACCTGCTTTGCAGAAAAGCGTTCAGCCAATAAAACTGCATCATTGTCGGTAGAAAACCCCGGCTTCCAACCGGCGGCGATCAATATCTGTCCGGAAAAGAGTTCGACCGCCGTTGGGTCATAGACAACGGGATTTGGACAGATATCCGAGAAAATTGCCTTTAAAAGCTGAGCATTAAGCCGCGTCGCCATAATACCGATCCAATCGGCCTCATCATTTGAAGGGGTATTATCTATAATCTTCCTATATGCTTGTTGATAAATGCGAGCGGGACCGCCGCCGCCGACAACCAAAATCAGCTTTCTCTCTGCCGACACACTGAGCCATCTGCGTATATGGGCGGCAAAATCCCGTAAAAAGGCTTCATCAGGCTGTTGAGGCACCACAATTGATCCGCCTACCGATAAAACACGTACCATAAAGATCCTCCTCATTCGCATTGGAAGTTTACTTTAGATCATAAAACAAGTAAAAAACACTATCAGTTACCGCCCATTTACAGGCTGTTCTACACTTTACAATGTAATAATTAATTTAAAAAAATGCAATTCTTTTTAGTACACACCTGTTATCTTCGGGATTCGCCAGAGTACGCTGTAACCACTTATATTCGGCGTTGCTTCTTCCCAAATAGACCGAAAGGCATAACTTCGAATCTTTTCCGTCGTTTTACCGTTCGGTAACATTGGGGTCTGAGTCTGGTACCCGCGCGAAAATGCAATATGGTATGCATCCAAATTACCGAAATACCATCTTCCCTTATCAGCAACGCCGGTATCAAAAGGGACGCTGGAAGCAAGTGCAGGGTCAACAGGAATCCAGCCGAAACCGTTTATATAGAACTCCGCCCACCAATGTAACATCGCTTTCTGCTCCTGATCGACCAATAGCCCTGCAGCCGGAACAGCCGGTACGCCGGCCGCGCGGGCAAGCGTACAAAACAGCAGCGCAAGGTCATACGCACTACCGTTTTTCTCTTCTAAAGCAGTAAGAATAGACCTACCCGCATCTGCAACGCTGCTTTCCCGTGCTTTTATCTCGGAAGTTAAAAAAGTATAGATACGCCGCGCTTTCTGATATGGATTCGTTTCAGAGCCGATAATTTGTCGACATATCTTTTTAATTACTGTGTTATCGGCAGGGAGGAAATCATCGGATTCGGTATACGCTGCATATAAAAGCGGATTATTTTGTTCCGTTCTCTTGAGCGAAGCAATGTTAACATTCGTTTCTACTCTACTACGAGATACACTGTATTCTTGCCGGATCTGTATTTTATTGCCTGATTCAACATTATGAAAACGGAAAATACTCGCTCCCTGATATGATGATACAAACGGCTCCGGTTGAGTGGAACTAATGGTAACGGTACGCTGTGTCTCCGTTTTTTGCGGCAACGGTACCTGTAAAAAGAACGTATTAGGGGTCTCTGCCAGAAAATCGGAAATCTCCACTTCGGAAACAAGACGATATGTCCTCGCATCCGTATAAGTTTTAGTACCGTATTTGTTTTTTAATCGGAACGGTACAGGATTGCTTATTCCCGCTTCGGTAATAACCACAACATTTCCCGTATCTGCGGCATCGGGCACCCGTACCCGTAATTCACGATCACTCCAAAATTCGTAATCAAAGTCCGATTCGCTGCATTCGGCACCAATCAGCGCCGCTTCTTTTGCAGGATTTTGCGCATAAACGGTATTCTGTGTTCCGGTAAACAGTACAACCGAATCATTTCGCGCATGACCGAAATTTTTGCCGTGAATGGAAATCAGATCGCCTACATTGCCGGAATCGGCGTCCAAAGAGCCGATAAACGGAAGATTTTCATCTGCGGTGTGCTCTGAGTTGACCGGAAAAACCGTCTGATTCACCAGCATGACAGCATTTCCTTGCTTATTCTTAGCCACCACGTACAGTATGTCTTCATAGAGGGTATCAGGGGCTTCAAAAATAATCTTCGTATCCGTCCATTCAATACACCGATCGGATTTAATTTTGTTATTCCCGATCATCAGCCACGAATGGACTGAACGCTGTCCAAAGCCCTTACCTGTTATGGTAACTTGTTCACCCTGCACGGTAACTTGAGGAGACACGGCAATAATAATATTGGAACGAATGGTAGATCGAGAAAAGAAAATAATACCGGCCGCTATACCGCCGATAACAAACGAAAAAACAAGAAAGCGAAACCAGGAATACTTTCTTATGAGATAAAAAAGTTTCATCGATTGCTAATTCTTATATTGGGATCGGTAATAATGTAAAGCGATTGGTACTCCGATGACAGCGGAAATGATGAAGAAGAAATTTTAAGATCAACCGTGGACTCAACCGGCTGAAACAAACTTTCATCTTTTGAATATAAACGAGCAAATTCGCCGACCGTAAAGAACTTAGCATTTGTATTCACCGCTTTGGTCGATACGGTATAGCTCTGATCGCTATTCGCATGCGTGATACCGTAATCTATTTCGGAGATCGGTTTCTGCTTTTCAAGTGAAACGGGGATGATCGGTGTAAAGGAAGATTGTACCGCAGCAACCGAATTAACGGTATATTCTATTTTGAAGAACAATATAAGCGGTAATAAGACAAAAACCAAAACAGCAGCGGCTGCGGCAGGCACGGGAATACGAATGGAAGAAGAAAACCAGCGTTCACCTGAACTTACTCCCCATTGCCGCTTTTGGACTTTGGATTTATTCTGTAATATGGCATTCCGCTTTTCAATCAATTTAGCAAAAGAAGCGTCCGTATCAAGTTCCGCACCGGTAACAGATATTTGCATGTATCGGTGCACCGTCACATATTGATCGTATATGCCTTTGCATACGGCACATTGCTGTAAATGCTGTTCTATCGAACCTTTCCAAGGAACAGGAACTTCACCATCGATATAAGCAGACAAAATATCTTTATTAGGGCATGTAGACATTATCTTCTCCTATAACTTTTGCTAAATACTCCCGTGCACGAAAAATACGGACTTTCACATTTCCCTCGCTAATGCCAAGGATGCGTCCAATCTCCTTATAATTTAACTCGGTATATTCGCGAAGCTGTAATGCAATTCGCAGTTTTTCAGGCAATTGTTCCAATGCATGCTTTACATCTTGAATTGTTTCATCTTTCAAGAGCGCAGTCTCACCGGAATCCATTTTGCGCTGGTCTTCTTTAAACGCACGCGTATATACTTTCCGTTCCAACACTCTCCGCTTTGCATAATTGAGTGCGGCATTTTTTACCACTCTAATAAGCCAATACTTTGCATCATTCAACGACGGAAACTTCATCTCTTTTTCCGTCATCTTAATCAACGCATCGTGACACAAGTCTTCGGCAGCATCCTCCTCCCGTACAACATTATAGGCAACCTTGTACAACGCAGGAACCGCCGCATCATAAATGGTTTTAAAATCTTTATCGGAGAGTGCATCTAACGGTACTAATTCATCAAACAACTTGGTCTCCCTAAGGTTACATTTTTCGCCACAGCGTTCCGTTTGCTGTATCTTCCAAAGCAATTCCGTAATCTTTTAGCAAGTTCCGGATTTCATCAGCTCGTTTAAAGTCCTTAGCTTTTTTTGCTTCCGTCCGTTCGGCAACCAAGCGTTCGATTTCTTCCGCATTATCGATCGATTCCGGCTCGGTATGAAGAGATTTCGCTTCTTCTATTAACTGCAATGCAAGCACGGTGTCAAAAATACGAATCAGCGTGATCACTTCGCCTACTTCAAGCTCCTTATCTTTAACCGCCTGTTGCAACACGGAAAGGGCACGCGGCGTTGAAATATCTTCTTCAAGCGCATGCACAAAATCCGCCAAATAGCAGCGCGCTTTCTCGGTATGGAGCAACGAAACAGCCTGTTCTGCCGTTACACCGCTGGTAGGAAAATCGGGGAGTGTTTTTGCCTCAGTCAACAGATTGGCAATCCGTTGCTCAAGGTTTCTGCGCGCATTTTTCGCGGTATCCATCGCTTCCCACGAAAAGGTAAGCTGGCTGCGGTAATGCCCTCCTAACAACAGGAATCGATAATCGAGTGGCGCATAGCCTGCCTCGATCACCTTATCCAACGTGATAAAATCGCCGGTAGACTTAGACATCTTGCCTTTATTCATCACCAAAAATTCGTTATGGAGCCAATATTTTACCCATTTTTTACCGGTTGCCCCCTCCGACTGGGCTATCTCATTCGTATGGTGAATACGGATGTGGTCGATGCCGCCCGTATGGATATCAAACTGCTCGCCTAGATACTTCATACTCATTGCGGAACACTCGATATGCCAACCGGGGTATCCCCTGCCCCACGGAGAATCCCACACTAAGGCTTGATTCTCAAACTTACTCTTGGTGAACCAGAGCACGAAATCATGCGGATTACGCTTATTTTCATCTACTTCGATACGGGCACCGGCCTTAAGGTCTTCGAGATTGATCGAGGCAAGTTCTCCATATTTGGGAAAGGTCATAATATCATAGTAGAGGTTTCCGCCTGCCGAATACGTGTGTCCGTTCGCTTCGATCCGTTTGATCAGTTCTATCATATCGGATACGTGATCGGTAGCCTTGCACACGACATCGGGACGCTGAATGTTAAGCCGTTCGGTATCCTTAAAGAACGCTTGAGTATAGAAATCGGCAATTTCCAACACACTCTTTCCACGCTCCTTCGCTGTCTTTACCATCTTATCTTCACCGTCATCGGCATCGCCCGAAAGATGCCCTATATCGGTTATATTCATTACATGGGTTACCGGATATCCCAAAAAATGCAACAAACGCGACAACGTATCCTGAAATACATAGGCTCGTAAGTTACCGATGTGCGCATAATTATATACGGTTGGCCCGCAACCGTAAAAGCCTACTTTTTTCGGATTGACGGGGACAAAATCTTCTACTCTATGCCCCAATGTGTTATATATGCGTAATCCCATAATAAATCTCCTCTATGATAACCAATTGGTATTTTTCTTGCCATTTCTGAAAATACATTTTCCGTAAGCCTTTTGAAAATAGACGGTGTAGATGCTAGGAGCCTAGCCGAAATAAAGCGGAGGCGTATCTATGATACGTTGAGCATTTATTTCGGCGTAGCGACAACGCAGATGTGCCGTATATTTTCAAAAGACAAGTCTTTTATAAATAGTGCCAATAGTATATAGTGTTTTAGTATGTTTAATCTAGGAGAAAAAGAGAAAAAAAACAGTTTTCCGGTCAAATTCCGTAAGATAATACAAGAAAACGTAAAATTAGGTTCATTTACGAGTTTCAAAATCGGCGGAAATGCCGATATATATATTACGCCTTCTTCGCCGGATGAATTGTCGGCAGCTCTGGCATTTATTCGAGAAGAACGTATACCGACAATACTACTGGGCGGGGGAACGAATCTGCTAATTCCTGATGAAGGGATACGGGGTGCCGTTATCCATACCGACCGCTTAAACAAGATCCGACTGCTGAACACTGGCAAAGAACCGCTCGTACAAGCGGAGGCAGGAACACTGATGAAGGATCTAACGGAATTCTGTGCAGAGTACGGCCTTGCCGGGTTGGAAGATTTCGCAGGACTTCCCGGAACCGTGGGCGGAGCGGTTTTTATGAATGCTCGCTGTTACGAAAAATCGATTTCCGATGTACTGATTTCCGTGTCAGCGTTGTATTTTTCTGGGAAAGAGTGCACACTACAGAAATATGACTGCAATAAAGGAGACTGGGGGTATAAACAATCGCCGTTCCAACCATCGGATAAACGATATGCAGTTATTAATGGTAACCGGCCGATAATTGTTTCCGCAACGTTTCGAGTTGAACAAGGGGATGCGATACTTATCCGTAAAATAATGGAGAACCGTATTGCGGATAGGACGGCAAAGGGGCATTTTAAACTCCCTTCGGCGGGCAGTGCCTTTAAAAATAATCACGCATTCGGAAAACCATCCGGTCAGCTGATAGACGAAGCGGGTTTACGCGGATTGCAGATAGGTGGCGCTCAGGTGGCACCGTGGCATGGAAATTTTATTGTGAATACCGGTTCTGCAACTGCGCAGGAGGTTGTAGAACTAATTGAGATTATTCGGAAACGAGTAAAAGATACAACAGGGTTTGAACTTGAACCGGAGATCATTTTTGCCGGATAGAGAGGTTATATACATTGCAGCAGGCTGGTATTATAATAAATATGCAGAAAATAAGAGGGTAATAAAGTGCTTCAACTATCTTTTGTAAATTTTAAACGTGGGTCTTATATCCTCATTGAGGGGAAATCCGATACCGACCGTTTTTATATTATTCAAAGCGGTCAAGTACAAATTGCAAAACAAAAAGAAGTTGTAGCGGAAGAAGAGGGGAATCTCCTCGGACCGGGCGACTTCTTAGGGGTTATTGCCTGTATGGCTCATCACAGTCAGATCGAAACAGCTGTCGCGGTTTCCGATGTCGTGCTTATTGCCGTACACTATGCGCAATTTCCCGAACTGATTGAAAAAAACACTCCCATTGCAATGAAGATTATCTATTCTTTCAGTAGGAAGATGCGTTATTTAGACGAAGCCCTGACCCGAATCACCCTGAAACGGAATATCGAAACCGATATTTCCCATCTTTTCACTATCGGCGAATATTACCTGCGTATGTCGAAGTTTGAACTGGCGCTGTATGCCTACTACCATTACCTGAAAGAAAAACCGAATGGGCAGTTTGCCGAAACGGCACGAAAACGTTTTATGGCGATAAAGTCTACCGGCGTAAAGGCGCCGATTGAGATGCTCGAACCGGACACCAAGCAGATGGTGCGCGTGTATCACGGTGAATCAATGATTTTCTGTGAATGCCAGTCGGGGACGGAATTGTATATCATCCAAAAAGGCCGTGTAAAAATCTCCAAGATTGTAGATAACAGCGAAGTATTGCTTGCCGTCCTCAGAGAAGGAGATATGTTCGGAGAGATGGCGCTGCTCGAAAACAAACCACGATCGGCAACTGCTATCACCGCTGCGGAAGAGTGTCAGCTTTTAGCGGTAAACCGGCAAAACTTTAACCAAATGGTCACAACGCAACCTCAGCTGATTGCTCGCCTGACCACTACCCTCGCCGACCGTATTTGGGCTATGTACAAGCAACTGGCAAATACGCTCATCCCCGTTCCGATTGAAAAGATGTACGATATGCTGAGCATTCAGCTTGAAAAAATGCGGATACAGCCCGGCGCAGGTAAGCAGCATACCTTCTTATTCGGCCCCGCAGAACTCGCAAAAATGTGCAGCATTCCCAAAGAACAGGTAGCACAAGCTATTGCAGAATTTTTAATGACACCGATTGTACGCAGTACCGATGATAGCATCATCATCACCGATACGCTTGAGTTATCAAAGCAAACCGCGTACTTTAAAAAAATGCAGGAAATTGAGCAAGCACGCAAGCAATCCCGTGCCAACGAACCGACCTATCGCGGGAAACCGGTCTGGTAATACGCCGGACATCTTCTAAAAACTGAGGCCTTTAGAGGTACCCCGGTAAAAGCGAGGATTAAAATGAAAGTTCTTCCGTATGCGGCTTTTCTGATTTTGACCGCTACACTGCCTTTAGCTGCAGCCGAGACTTTTACGTCGGCCGCAGAGCAATCCGGCAAAGCCGTTCAAACTTCCGCTGAAAATCCTGCAGTGACTCCTCCGGCCAAAACAAACGGACAGCAAGTCAAAGCCGCGTTACCGGCTGAATACCGCAGTATCCGGCTCGGAATGGGTATTGACGCGGTAAAAGAGGCGCTCAAACAGGATGCCGTTTTCGGATATCGCGGCGAACGCGATGTTTCGTTGCTTCCGACGGAAAACAGAAGCCTTATCGAATCGGCAGGCTCTTACTTTATCAGTAGGTCGTGGTTCCAGTTTTATAAGGATAATCTCTATACAATGATCTTTAAGCTGAATACCGATACGGTCGATTACTATTCAGTCTACTCCAAATTTTGCGAAAAATACGGCGAGCCTGCCTCTATCAACCCGCAGCGGGCTGTCTGGGAGGACGAACATACCAGGGTAGTTATCGAGCGACCACTCATTGTGAAATATATTGATTTAACGGTATTCAACGAATTGATTTCTCAAAGTACGACCGAGAAGGCTGCGTCTGAAACGAACCGCCAAAACTTTATCGACGGGTTTTAGACGCAAGATATGGGGATATCCTAAAAGTTAGCTATTTTCAGGCTACTCCCCGCTCTCATAGGGAAAATCACCATGTATTTTTATTCCATACAAAAACGCTTAAAACACACATCCGCCGTCTTATGCTTTCTTATTCTTGTAGCGGCAGCCGTATCTTGCACCAACGCGGAAAGACCGAAAAGAGAACCTATGACGATTCTCATCGAATCGAAAAGCACGAAAACGACGATTCCCATTGAAGTGGAACCCGCGGTAACCGCTCAAGAACAGGAACGCGGCTTTATGGACCGGAAGGAGATACCGGACGGTACCGGTATGATTTTTGTCTTTAAACGAGATCAAAAATTACGCTTTTGGATGAAAGACACTCCCCATCCGCTTTCCATTGCCTTTATCGATTCGACAGGCTGTATCCGAGAAATCTATGATATGCAGCCTTTCAGCTTGGACATTACCGCCAGCACCTATTCAGTGCGCTATGCCCTTGAAGTGGCGCAAGGGTATTTCGAGCGGGCAGGGATTAATGCCGGGGATAAGCTTAGTACGGAAAGCCTCGAACGCCTGAAAGCAGCGGCGGAGTAATGGCAGCTTGTCATCCAGACTGAAATACTCTTCAAATCGATACACAGCGCATATAATCCGCCAGAGTTTTTCATTTATATCATTGCTTAGGCAAACTCCCTCCCATAGCGATTTATAACGGATGCCATATTGCTTAAAGAAACTTGTTCCATTACTCCGCCCATTTCATAAGCAACGCGAGGCATACCATATACAATAGCAGACGCTTCATCTTGCCCGATAGTACGGGATCCTTCCTGATATAACCGCGTAAGGCTTGCAGCACCATCCTTGCCCATGCCCGTCATGATAATTCCAAGTGCGCGATTTTGGAACTGTTCTGCTACAGAAGCAAACAACACATCTGCACTCGGACGATGCCCGCTTTGAGGAGGGGCATCGGAAATATGAGCGATAACGCCAAGAGGTTTCTTTTCAACTAAAAGGTGTTTTCCTCCCTGTGCAATAAGAATGCGCCCCGGTTTTACAAGATCTCCTTCTTGTGCTTCTTTCACTTCCAATGGGCATATCTTATTTAGACTATTCGCAAATTCATAGGTAAATCCCGGAGGCATATGCTGTACGACAACAATCGGCTGTGGTAATTTCGGGTCTAATTCCGCAAATACTTCACGCAAGGCATTTGGTCCACCGGTAGAAATCCCAATTGCAATAATCTCAAGTTTCCCCGGCTGGCGAACTTGCATCGGTTTTTCAGCAGCTTGTGAAGGCGTCATAAATGCCGAACCGCTACTCACAACTGCATGCGTTTGAGGTGTTGTCTGTAAATGAGGCGTATGAATATAATGCTGGGCAGGAGCTGCCGAAACAGCCTTGATGCCGGCAGTAGCTTGCCTTTTCAATTGATATTGTCGACCATATGCCTGCAAAAATTCCACAAGCTGACTAGCGACCGTGGCCAAATTTGCCGATTCGGATCCGGAAGGCTTGGTAACAAAATCACTGGCACCGAGTTCCAAACAATCCATTGTGATACGGGCACCCTCTTTTGCAATACTGGAGAGGATAATTACCGGAATATCAATATTAAGCCTTTTTCGCTCGCGCAAAAATTCTATGCCGTTCATTTCCGGCATTTCGAGATCAAGCACAATAATATCGGGCTGAACGCGCTCTAACTTTTGTAATGCAAACCGCCCGTTCATCGCTTTATCAGCGACAGCCAGCCCGGGCGTCCCATCAATTATCTTTCCAATCAAACTCCGCATCAAGGCCGAATCATCTACTATTAAAACTTTTATATCTTCCATATTAAAACAACCTCCCGTATTTTCAGTAGATATGCTAAAATTTTATATATCCTTTTCGTATATAATTGCAACTATAAAGAACTTTACTTAACATTTTTTTGGTACAAACATGCCCATTGGGTTTTAAGAAACTCAAATTTTGTATCCATCCCGAATAAAGATTCTGAATGTCCGATAAAAAGAAATGAATGAGGCGCCATCGCATCCCAGAAACGATTAATAACAGCCTGTTGTGCGGGTTCATCAAAATAAATGATCACATTACGGCAAAAAAGAATATCGATGTTATTCCTATTGGCATCATGTTTTAAATTATGATAATCAAACTTAACCATTTGCATAATCTCAGGATTCATCTGATAGCCATTTCCTTGTTTAGTTAAATACTGAGCCAAATAATCATCAGGAATTCCAACGACACGATTCTCCGGATAAAAGCCTTGCTTTCCGACAACCAGCGACTTAAAAGATAAATCGGAAGCGATAATATCAGCTGTGAACCCCGGTGGCAAATGCCGCTTCATAACCATAGCGATTGTATACGGTTCTTCGCCCGTGGAACACCCAGCACTCCAAATATGAATTTGCTTTTGCCCTGCGGCTTGTTTTATTTTGACAATCTCAGGAATAACATAATGAATTAAAGCATCGAAATGAGGTTGATTTCTGAAGAAACGAGTCAAATTAGTAGTAACCGAATCCAACATAATTTTCAGTTCTTCTTTATTGGAAGTCAGAATTTTATAATACGCATCAATATCATCCATTTTATTTTCGCGTAAACGATCTTTCAAACGACTTTCCAAAATAGATCGGTTTGTTACAGAAAAAGTGATACCGCTTTCATTGTATATTAAGTCTTTAAAGAGTTCAAAGTTACGGTCACTTAGAAATTCTGCCATATATTTTCCTCCTTATAGAGTATATGTTGCCCTATTTTTTTGTCAAGCAAACTGTTTTCTATTTGATACTACCAATCTGCTTCAATCTTATCTGCTTCCATTAGAATATTTGTTACCTCCTGCAATAATTTCTTTACACCTTCTACTCGTTTTCTAAAGTCTGCATTATCGTTTCCTTGGATATTCAACCAATTTAAAAGCGGGGCGTATACGCTATTTTTATTACCGTCAATAAAACCGTTGAGCAAAGCGCACAATATCTTAAGTGCATTTTGAGAAGAAGCAATAATTTGCTTAGCTTCGGTTTCAATACTTTTCATTAATGCTTCAAGGCTGCTTTTACTCTTTAAACTCGCTATCGTTTTTTCTCTTAATTGAAGAAATGCTGCCCCGATTTCACCCTCTGGGGATAAGCGTGATTCAAAAGTGTTGATACAACTCTGCTGTTTTTCCAATACGGTAAAAGCATTCGTATATTCCGCAAGATTCTCACGTCGATAAAAGTTCCCTTCCATCAACAACGTTTTTAACACCGGTTGCACAAAAGTTGGATATAATCTTGAAAAAAAAGACGCGAGAAAGCTAAATGAGAATTCACGCTTAAATTGAAGCACAAGCCAAGAATCTTCCCATGGGCGATAGGGCAAAGGCTCAAGTCGATCAGTTTTCAACAAATCGAGCATCTGGTGGCTCAATTGAACACGCCTCTGCTCCGAAGCCCATAGTTGCCACCGTTCAGCAAATCGTTTTTTCCATGCTACCTTAAAGAGTTGAAACCAATCTTCCCCCCCCTCAAGGCATTGAGGCTCCCAGTGTATAGATTTTAATGTATATCGGGCTAGATCTAAAATTGGAATTCTCACAGAAAACTCCCTAATTGTTTCCAAAGCATGAGAAGCTTGTGAGATGAATTCAACCGATTCTTCATCCATATTAACAGCTTTATCATTCAACTTATCTTGTTTTGATAGCAAAAATAAAGCTTGAAGTACGACATCCGGAATTGGCTTTATTGTACTGAGAACCGATGCAAGCATATTAATCTCTACAGAGAGCAGGTAAATTGAACATGATGGTTCAACTGCCGGATTTACGGTAAAGCATAAAACAGCTTTATCAATCGGTAATTCACAGAAATGCCGCATCCATTCAATTGCATTAGCCGCTTGGTACATTCCGGCTTTATAATCTGTCGTCATCAAAGAAAATGTTTCATCAATTTTCTTCAAAAGCTCAGATCGGAGGTTTGAATTCGCCTGCGAACTTGGAACACAGCTAAAAGGATCAGTATTGTACATTAATTTTGCATACACATCCGGTGCAACAAAAGAGCTTACTAATAAGTAAAAATTTCCCTTATCAGCATCATAAGCGGACAAAAGGGAGGTAAAAAAAAGTTGTGTTTTTCGTAATTCGCGCAACAATTCATAGAAATCTTTTGTAAAAACATTCTCTTTTATATTGATATATTGCTTGTACTCATGTTGCAGCCCCTTCCCAATACGTCGAATCAATTCTTCTTCATATACTTTTTCAATAGGTAATGCCTTAAAAAAAGACTTGAGATGCAACCATAAACGAATAAAGAAAGGTTCGTCATTTATTTGAATACTTTTTTGTACCTGAGTATCGCTCAGCAACGGCTCATTTTTAGAATCCGTCTGTATATCTTCAGACATCTTCATATTCTCAGCAATATGAGTGAGCATTGCCTGTGCTTCTTCCGTCGAAAGAGAATCAACCAACTTATCAAATGTAGAAACTTGAGGATTCATAAAGGAAATTATATACAAAACAGATAAAAAAAACTATAGGTTAGTTCCAAAATTTTGAGAGTTAAGTAAAAAAAAGCCCGGCAGCTACCTACTTTCCCACTCTGGATGAGCAGTATCATCGGCGTAATGAGAGCTTGACTTCCGTGTTCGGGATGGGAACGGGTATGACCTCTCCACTATGGCAACCGGGCAATAAAAGACGAAACAAAAAAGAAACGAAATTTATTAAATAAAGGGAAGCGCTTTATTATTGATAAGCGACAGGAAAGAAAGTAAATAAAAGAGAATAAAGAAGAGAAGATAATATGGTCAAGCCTCACGACTTATTAGTATTGCTCGGCTAGAACACATTACTGTGCTTAGACCTGCAACCTATCAACCTTGTAGTGTGCAAGGAGTCTTTAGCGGGGTTAAACCCCGAGGGATATGTAATCTTGAGGTGGGCTTCCCGCTTAGATGCCTTCAGCGGTTATCCCTTCCGAACGATAGCTACCCAGCACTTACCCTTGGCAGGATAACTGGTACACCAGAGGTTCGTCCACTTCGGTCCTCTCGTACTAAAAGCAGCCCCTCTCACATATCCAACGCCCATAGCAGATAGGGACCGAACTGTCTCGCGACGTTCTGAACCCAGCTCACGTACCGCTTTAATTGGCGAACAGCCAAACCCTTGGGACCTACTTCAGCCCCAGGATGCGATGAGCCGACATCGAGGTGCCAAACTTTCCCGTCGATGTGAACTCTTGGGGAAAATCAGCCTGTTATCCCCGGAGTACCTTTTATCCGTTAAGTGACGGCGCTTCCACTCGCGACCGCCAGATCACTAAGACCTACTTTCGTATCTGCTTGAGCTGTCACTCTTGCAGTTAAGCCTCCTTGTGCCTTTACACTCACTGCGTCGATTTCCAACCGACGTGAGGAGACCTTCGCGCACCTCCGTTACATTTTAGGAGGCGACCGCCCCAGTCAAACCGCCTGCCTACCACTGTTCCCATTCCGGCTTCACGGAACGGGTTAGAAACCTAATTCATCAAGGGTGGTATTTCACTTGGCAACTCCACTCACCCTAACGAGCAAGTTTCACTGTTTCCCACCTATTCTACACATGATAAACCAAGTCCCAATAGTAAGTTACGGTGAAGGTTCACGGGGTCTTTCCGTCTAACTATGGGTAACCGGCTTCTTTACCGGTATATAAATTTCACCGAGCCTCGCGTTGAGACAGTGCCCAGATACGTTACACCATTCGTGCGGGTCGGAACTTACCCGACAAGGAATTTCGCTACCTTAGGACCGTTATAGTTACGGCCGCCGTTTACCGGGGCTTCAATTAACAGCTTCGCATTACTGCTCACCGCTCCTCTTAACCTTCCGGCACCGGGCAGGTGTCACCACCTATACGTCTCATTACTGATTCGCAGATGGCTGTGTTTTTGATAAACAGTCGCCTGGGCCTGCTTTATGCTACCTCCACTCATTACTAAACAGAGGCCACACTTTTCCCTAAGTTACGTGTGCATTTTGCCGAGTTCCTTAACGCGAGTTCTCTCGAGCGCCTTAGATTTCTCATCCTACCTACCTGTGTCGGTTTACGGTACGGTCTTTTATAACCTAGCCTTAGACAGTATTTCCCGGCACCATGACTTACCCCGCTTCGCTTCTCTCATCGATCCACTCGCTGTCGCTTCTCACCTTGGATAGCGGATTTACCTACCATCCTTCATAACGGCTTAAATACTTCGACCGGAACAACCGTTCTCCGGCCGGGGGTCGCCTCATGCGTCCTGCCATCGAAATTATAAAAGGTATCGGAATATGAACCGATTTCCCATCGACTACGGCTTTCGCCCTCGCCTTAGGAGCCGACTAACCCTGGGCAGATGACCTTTACCCAGGAAACCTGAGGTTTTCGGCGGAAAGGAATCTCACCTTTCTTTTCGTGTACTTATACCTGCATTCTCTCTTCCATCCCCTCCAGTGCCCCTGTCAGGTACACCTTCATCAGTCCATGGAATGCTCCCCTACCGCCTTATGCTTATACTGCATAAGACCCGTAGCTTCGGTATACTGCTTAGCCCCGTTACATTATCTGCGCATGTATACTCGACCAGTGAGCTATTACGCACTCTTTTAAGGAATGGCTGCTTCTAAGCCAACCTCCTGGCTGTCTAGGTATCCACACTTCATTTCACACTCAAGCAGTATTTCGGGACCTTAGCTGACGGTCTGGGCTGTTTCCCTTTTGACTACGAACCTTGTCGCACGCAGTCTCACTCCTATACGTTGATTACCGGCATTCAGAGTTTGATTGGGTTTGGTAGGCGGTGAAGCCCCCTAGTCCATCCAGTGCTTTACCTCCGGTAATTTTGTATAAGGCTGTCCCTAAAGGCATTTCGGGGAGAACCAGCTATTTCCAGGTTTGTTTAGCCTTTCACTCCTAGTCACAAGTCATCCAAACCTTTTTTAACAGATTGTAGTTCGGTCCTCCACAGCGTTTTACCGCTGCTTCAACCTGCTCATGACTAGATCACTCTGGCTTCGGGTCTACGACATGCAACTCTTACTTCGCCCTTTTCAGACTCGGTTTCCCTCCGGCTCCGGAACTTCTATTCCTTAACCTCGCTGCATACCGTAACTCGCAGGCTCATTCTACAAAAGGCACGCCACCACCCATAAAGGGCTGTAACATCTTGTCGGTTTATGGTTTCAGGTTCTATTTCACTCCCCTCACCGGGGTTCTTTTCATCTTTCCCTCACGGTACTTGTCCGCTATCGGTAGCCAACTCGTATTTAGCCTTGGATCGTGGTCGACCCGGATTCCGACAGGATTTCTCGTGTCCCGCCGTACTCAGGTACTGCACCGGCAAGACGACTGTATTTCGCGTACGGGGATTTCACCCTCTCTGTCAGGCTTTCCCAAAACCTTTCCGCTATACATTCGCTTTATCACTTGCTGTACGTAAGCCCGTGCAGCCCTACAACCCCCGTTTAACGGGTTTGGGCTCTTCCAATTTCGCTCGCCACTACTTTCGGAATCTCTTTTGATGTCTTTTCCTTGAGTTACTTAGATGGTTCAGTTCACTCAGTATTGCTTTACCTCTCTATTTTATTCAAGAGTGTAATGATAGAATCACTCCTATCGGGTTACCCCATTCGGCTATCTCCGGATCACAGGATATGTGCTCCTCCCCGAAGCTTTTCGCAGCTTATCACGGCCTTCTTCGCCGGCTGGCTCCAAGACATCCACCATAAACCTATTCTTCGCTTGACCATATTATGTTCTCTTCTTAAAACGATCATCTATTCAATAACCGTCAAGAATTCTTCTTTTCACCTTATTTTTCACTCTCCAGTTCATCCCTTTACTTTAAATAAAGAAAATTCACCTTCAAGCATTCTTTCTTTCCCTTCCCTAGCTTTTCAAAGATCTCTTCGTAAAAACAAAACACTTTCTGTTTTACGTTTTTGGAGATAAGGGGATTCGAACCCCTGACCTACGGCTTGCAAAGCCGCCGCTCTAGCCAGCTGAGCTATATCCCCTTACTACAAACCAAAAATATAAAAAAGGGAGGAAAAGAAGAGGAGATAAGCGGACGCTTTGTGTACAACCTACAAAGCATTTAGTATTTACCTTTCTCTAAGAAAGGAGGTGATCCAGCCGCACCTTCCGGTACGGCTACCTTGTTACGACTTCACCCTCCTTACCAAGCGTACCTTCGGCACCGTCCTCCTTTGCAGGTTAGACAAGCGACTTCGGGTACCCCCAACTCGGATGGTGTGACGGGCGGTGTGTACAAGGCCCGGGAACGTATTCACCGCGCCGTGCTGATGCGCGATTACTAGCGATTCCAACTTCATGAAGTCGAGTTTCAGACTTCAATCCGAACTACGATTGCTTTTTTGCGGTTTGCTCCACCTTACGGTCTCGCTTCGCTTTGTAGCAACCATTGTAGCACGTGTGTAGCCCTGGACATAAGGGCCATGATGACTTGACGTCATCCCCACCTTCCTCCGATTTGTCATCGGCAGTTCCGCCAGAGTCCTCAAGCTTTACCTGTTAGTAACTGGCAGTAGGGGTTGCGCTCGTTGCGGGACTTAACCCAACACCTCACGGCACGAGCTGACGACAGCCATGCAGCACCTGTCTAGCAGGGTATTGCTACCCGGCCTTATCTCTAAGACCTTCTACTAGATGTCAAACCCAGGTAAGGTTCCTCGCGTACCATCGAATTAAACCACATGCTCCACCGCTTGTGCGGGCCCCCGTCAATTCCTTTGAGTTTCACCCTTGCGGGCATACTCCCCAGGCGGTACACTTATCGCGTTTGCTTTGGCACTGAAGCTCTTGCCCCAACACCTAGTGTACATCGTTTACAGTGTGGACTACCAGGGTATCTAATCCTGTTCGATCCCCACACTTTCGCATCTCAGCGTCAATTATCGGCCAGAAACCCGCCTTCGCCACCGGTGTTCTTCCAAATATCTACAGATTCCACCCCTACACTTGGAATTCCAGTTTCCCTTCCGTAATTCAAGCTATACAGTACCCAATGCTATTCTAGGGTTAAGCCCCAGGATTTCACATCAGGCTTACATAGCCGCCTACATGCCCTTTACGCCCAATAATTCCGAACAACGCTCGCCCCTTACGTGTTACCGCGGCTGCTGGCACGTAATTAGCCGGGGCTTATTCGTCGATTACCGTCATCAGATGAGCATTCCCTCTCACCCTTATTCTTCATCAACAAAAGGATTTTACAACTTTTCAGCCTTCTTCATCCACGCGGCGTCGCTCCGTCAGACTTCCGTCCATTGCGGAATATTCTTAGCTGCTGCCTCCCGTAGGAGTTTGGGCCGTATCTCAGTCCCAATGTGTCCGTTCACCCTCTCAGGCCGGATACCCATCGTCGCCTTGGTGGGCCTTTACCTCACCAACTAGCTAATGGGACGCAAGCTCATCCTCAAGCGAAGCCGTAGCTTCCTTTCCTCAACATCTCTTGTGATATGCCGAGTGTATTCGGTATTACCTGCTATTTCTAGCAGCTATCCCCATCTTAAGGGTAGATTACCCACGTGTTCCTCACCAGTCCGCCACTCTAGGAGAGAAGCAAGCTCCTCTCTTGCCGTTCGACTTGCATGCTTAAGACGCGCCGCCAGCGTTCGTTCTGAGCCAGGATCAAACTCTCCATTATTTTATTTCAAACACCCCGAAGGGCGTCTGATCTCAATAATTTTGAAAGCAAGTCCCGTTTCTTTTATTTTAGGAACGTTGACCTTTAAGAGAAAGAAAAATAACAATGCAAAGCAATTATTCATCACCCTGCACGCTCTCTTTCTCTCTCAATTCTTTGTTCTACGCTTATTTCCTTACCAAAGATTTTTCGCTCTTTGGCTTTTCTTCTTTCCCCTCCCTTTAATTTCAAAGACCAGTTTGCTTAACTGCGCTTCGCCTTGGCATCGCAGCAAGCGAAAAAGAATATATCAAAAAACCATTCGTTTTGTCAAGTACCTTTTGTCCTTTTTTATTTTTATTTTTTTAAGTTTTTTTTTCATACATCAAAACCGGAAAAATAAAAAAACATCAACAACGCTTACCGTCTTTATACCGAAACATCAAAAAGAATAATCAACTTTTGCTGTTTTAAATACTGTTCGGTATCATCAACACCTACCTATAACAAACAGGTCTATTAGGTTGATAATAGAAGGAATTGGTAAACCCAAAGGCTTTTCATTCTTGCTACACTGCTTAGCTGCCCGACAGTCATGAAGTGCAACGGAAGAGATAGTATCACATATTACCTCACACTGTCAACTATCTCATGCTACTTTTTTTTGATAAAATCTACTTTCTTTCTCTTTGCATTCTATTTCTGCGATTCACTTCGCTTTTCCACCCTTTCATGGTTATTGAAATAGTGAACATCGCTCAAGGCAAATGTGTTTTGAGGAGGAACAATTACATCTGAAAGATTGCATCTTCTACTATTCACATCATCATATTTCAGTATATTGTTGTACTCAATATCGCAAGGAGCCTCTTATGATTAAAGCACTGATTTTAGATTACGGCAATGTGATTTCTTTAACCGACACGAAAGCTATCGATGAAGCAATGGCTGCTGAAACCGGTATCCCGGTGGAAGCATTTGGAAATCTTTACAGCACGCACCGTAGCGATTTTGATCGGGGAGTCATCAACGGTGAGGAAATGTACAGACGCTTGCTGCAAAATAACGGCTATGAAGAAGCCGCTAAAGATACCGGACTACTGAAGAAGATGGTAGATATTGATTTAGCCGGTTGGCGAACTTTAAATGATGCGGTATGTGATTGGGCTTTAAATATTCAAAAACAAGGTTTCAAACTGGGGATTCTTTCCAATATGCCGTATCAATTTTTAGATCGATATGAAAAAGAAATACCTCCCTTTGTGGCCGCCGATTACGCATGCTTTTCATGCCGATTGCATCTAATAAAACCCGAACCTGAAATTTACCTCAATTGTCTTGAAGGTTTAGGTATCAGTGCAGATGAAGCTGTTTTTTTCGATGACATGGAACGGAATATCGAGGCAGCTCAAAAACTTGGATTTCACGCTTTTGTATGGACGGGATTGGCGCAAGCGCAAAAAGATTGGCTTTCTTGTCTGTAAGGCTGTTTAACTATAATTGCTGAGCGTTGCATTTTTTTATATAACAGAGTATATTTTTATCGGATATAAAACTCTTGGTAGGTGTTGTCATTTTGGAAGATGCGGGGTCGTCTGAACCGAGATACAAGCACCGCCCTAATATAATGGAGGAATGCAATGGTTAAAACGGTAAGAGATGTAGATCTTCACGGCAAGCGTGTTATCATGCGGGTTGATTTTAATGTTCCGATGAAGGACGGGGTTGTGCAGGACGATACGCGAATCGTTGCAGCATTACCGACTATCAAATATATTTTAGAGCAAAAGCCGCGTTCGTTGGTGTTGATGAGCCACCTCGGCGATCCTGCCAAAGATTCAAAGAAAGCTGAGGAAAAAGCGGCTAAGGACGGCAAGCCGTTTGATAAAGAGGTCTACATCGCCGGTAAGCATAAGATGAAGCCGGTAGCGGCATATTTGGAAAGACTGTTAGGTATGCCCGTTCGG
Organism: Treponema sp. OMZ 906; assembly: GCF_024181185.1. Taxonomy (NCBI): domain Bacteria; kingdom Pseudomonadati; phylum Spirochaetota; class Spirochaetia; order Treponematales; family Treponemataceae; genus Treponema; species Treponema sp. OMZ 906. The sequence goes on from NZ_CP051196.1 coordinate 2,002,139, forward strand.
CTTGCCGATTCCTGCAAGGGAGAAAAGGCGGTAGTCGATGCACTTCCTGAAGGCGGTATCTTGATGCTGGAGAATACGCGCTTCCATCCCGAAGAAACCTCGAAGGATGCTGCAGAACAAGAAGCGCTTGCCAAAGAGCTTGCCTCCTACGGCGATGTATACGTCAACGATGCGTTCGGCACTGCACACCGCGCTCATGCTTCTACGGCGACCATCGCAAAATTTATGAAGGTAAAAGTCGCCGGTTTTTTAATGGAGAAAGAAGTTAAATATATTGAACCGATGGTAAAAAATCCGCCCAAACCGATGGTCGCCATCATCGGCGGCGCAAAAGTTTCTTCAAAAATTGCCGTACTGGACAGTCTTTTGAAAAATGCCGCTGCGCTGATTATCGGCGGCGGTATGGCGTATACCTTTCTTAAAGCGCAAGGTCATTCAATCGGGAAGTCCTTGGTTGAAGATGATTTTATCGACACGGCAAAGAAACTTTTGACCGATGCAAAGGCAAAGGGCGTTAAAATAATCCTACCGGTGGATCATATTTGTGCCGCCTCTTTTGCCGCCGATGCAAAACCGGAAAGCATAGACGGCTGCGACATCCCCGATTCGCTTATGGGAATGGATGTCGGGCCTAAAACCATCGAATTATACAAGGCGGAAATCTTAAACGCAAAGTCCATCGTATGGAACGGGCCGGTCGGCGTCTTTGAGTTTGAAGCTTTCTCCCACGGAACGGAAGCGGTTGCCCGCCTTGTGGCCGAAGCGACCGGAAAAGGCGCAGTAACGGTTGTCGGCGGTGGGGATTCCGTTGCGGCTGTCAACAAGTTCCATCTTGCCGATAAGATGAGCCATGTATCTACCGGCGGCGGCGCCTCACTCGAATTCTTGGAAGGGAAAACCCTACCGGGAATCGCCTGCCTCGATGCATAAACGAAACCGGCATGAAAGAATTTACCTGTGTTTCCTGTCCTATGGGCTGTAGGCTCCGGGCAATCGAAAAAGACGACACCTACACAATAGAAGGATATAGCTGTAAACGAGGGCTTGAATACGGCTTGCAGGAAATGAAAGATCCTCGAAGAAATATCAGCTCGACGGTGCGCATTGAAAACGGCTTTTTATCGGCGCTTCCCGTTAAAACCGCTGCGCCTATTCCGAAAGGCATGATTTTTCAGGTGATGGCGGAGATCAACAAAATCAGGGTAACGGCACCGGTAAAGACAGGAGCAGTCATTATTCCCGACGTGCTGCATACGGGCATCGACATTGTCGCAACCCGCGATATGCCGTGCCGCGCTGAGTAGTGTATGATGCAATGGCGCCGATTTTGACACGCCATACAATCACGAGCCTATAACAAAACGGCCGGTAATTCTTGCTGAACTACCGGCCGTTGTCATTTATACATACTAGACCTGTTCAGAAACGGAAGTTTCCGAACAGGTTTATTTTCGGTCGAACATCTCTAGGGCATCTGAAAAAAAACTCAGGTATAGCATTTAGAGATGCTTCATCACTATATCTTTCCGTTAAAATTCTGCGCTTGTTGCAACGGTGTCGGTCTTGAGTTTTAAGAAAGCGGTAAATTCATCGACGGACATCGTTTTTTGCGCTCCTTTCAAAAGCCGGACGGTAACACTGTTGTTCTGCTTTTCCTTTTCGCCGACAACAAGCTGATACGGAATTTTTTGTTCCTGATACTTCCGTATCTTTGCATTCATACGGTCGGTATCAATATCAGCCTTTACGCGGAAGCCGGCTTTTGAAAGAGACACGGCGATACTTTCGGCATATTCGTTAAATACGGGAGCGACGGGAATAACCATTGCCTGCACCGGAGAAAGCCACGGGGGCAGCGCACCGCCGAATTGTTCAATCAAAATACCGATAAACCGCTCCAGCGAACCGAGTGCCGCGCGGTGCAGCATGACGGGCTGATGCTTTTGGTTATCCTCTCCGATATACTCGGCATTCAGCCGGTCTTTAGAGGGCAGTTGATAGTCCGCCTGTATGGTACCGCATTGCCATTCTCGGCCAAGCGCATCGACAAGCGTAAACTCCAGCTTCGGCCCGTAAAATGCTCCTTCTCCGGGAGCAATCTCGTATTCAAGACCGGCGGCTTTACACGCTTCCGCAAGCGCATTCTCTGCCCTATCCCACGTTGCATCGTCGCCGACCCGTTTTTCCGGCCGCGTAGAAAACTTGACGAGTATAGCTTTATCGTCAAAGCCGAAATCTCGATAGAGCGATTTAAGCAGGTTACAGAACTTGCACACTTCGGAGGAAATTTGTTCTTCCGTACAGAAAATATGCGCGTCATCCTGCACAAAACCACGCACCCGCATAATCCCATGCAGCGAACCGGACGGTTCATTCCGCGTACAGGAGCCGAACTCCGCAATACGCAGCGGCAAATCGCGGTAGCTTTTAATTCCCTGTTTAAAGATTTCAACGTGCCCGGGACAGTTCATCGGTTTAAGCGCAAACACCCGTTTCTCGCTTTCGGTGATAAACATATTTTCCTTGTATTTTTCCCAGTGCCCCGACCGAAGCCAGAGACTCTGCGGCATAACAAAGGGGGTATTTACCTCAACATAGCCGTCTTCTTTAATCTTCTGGCGTACATGCTGCTGCACGGTTAAATAGAGCGTCCAGCCGTTCGGGTGCCAGAATACTTCGCCGGGATTGTCTTCTTCGATATGGAATAAATCAAGTTCCCGTCCTATTTTGCGGTGATCGTTTTTCTCCGCTTCTGCCTGCATCGTCAGATAGGTTTTAAGGTCATTGGGCGTTTCCCATGCCGTACCATAGATACGGGTCAGCATCGGACGTTTTTCATCGCCGCGCCAATAGGCTCCCGCAATTTTTTGCAGCTTAAAACTTTGAGCGTTAATTTCTTTTGAATTGGCAACATGCGGCCCTCGGCATAAATCAACAAAATTACCCGACCGGTAAATCGAGATTTCCGCATCTTGCGGTAAATCATTGATAAGTTCGCACTTATACGGTTGATCCTTAAAAAGCTCAAGCGCTTGTTGCCTACTGACGATTTCTTTTACAAAGTTCTGCGGAGTTGATAAAAGACGGCGCATTTCTTTTTCGATACGAGCAAGATCATCCTGCGTGATCGATGTCGGAAGGTCAAAATCATAATAAAATCCATGTTCAACGGCAGGCCCAATAGCGACCTTTGTGCCGGGGAATAAATTCATAACAGCTTCTGCCATTATGTGCGCAATACTGTGCCGTAGTAACGGTAATTTTTCTGATTTCGGTAATGAATACTTCATACACCCTCCCTTTATCTCTTCTATTATATAAATATAAATAAAAGCATACCGCCGAATTTTTAGGCTGTCAAGACGGCGTACAACTGTAAAACCGTCAGGGTAAACACGAGGCAAAAAATCTTGCGCAAAAATCTGTTATCCGATAATCTTACGGTATGAACACTCAAAATAGACTCTCTTTTTCTTCGGATTACATGGAAGGGGCTCATCCTGCGATTATCCAGCGTCTTGTACAAACAAATATGGAACAGACGGCAGGATACGGAACCGACGAATATTGTGAACGGGCACGTGCCCTTATCAGAAAAGCGTGCGAATGCCCTGCGGCGGCGGTGCATTTTCTTGTCGGCGGTACCCAGACAAACGCAACGGTTATCGATGCACTCCTTAACCGGTATGAGGGTGTTATCGCGGCACAGACAGGGCATGTCGCCGTACACGAAGCGGGCGCGATAGAGTTCGGCGGGCATAAAGTGCTTTCTATTGCCTGCGACAAAGGTAAAATCACGGCCGCTTCGGTTAAGCGGTATCTACTGGATTTTTATGCGGATGGAAACTATGAGCACATGGTATATCCGGGGATGGTATATATCTCGCAGCCGACGGAATACGGAACGCTCTACAGCAAGCAGGAGATGACCGCAATCAGTGCAGTGTGCCGCGAGTATCATATTCCGCTGTATGTTGACGGAGCGCGGCTTGCGTATGCGCTTGCCTGCAAAGAAAACGATGTAACGCTTGCAGACTTTGCAACGCTCTGTGATGCCTTTTACATCGGCGGCACGAAATGCGGCGCCCTCTTCGGAGAAGCGGTTGTTATTCCCGATCCGAAACGTAGCCCGCATTTTTTTACCATTATAAAACAACACGGCGCCTTGCTCGCAAAAGGAAGACTGCTCGGCATTCAGTTTGAAACGCTTTTTACCGATGACCTGTATCTTCATATCGGGGAAAATGCAATCCGTGCCGCCGATACTATCCGCGCTTTTCTTGCTTCACACAGGTATGAACAATATTTTACCGCCCCGACAAATCAGATTTTTATCGTCCTTGACAATACACGCTATGCAGAACTTTCAAAAAAAATCGCATTCGGTTTTTGGGAAAAGAAAGACGATTCGCACACCGTTGTCCGCATCGCAACCGACTGGGCAACCACACCTGAGAACGTAGAAAAGCTCTTACAAGCACTTGCATAAACAACAAAGGTCTATATAAAACAGTCGATTAGATTTTTAGAGATGCGCTCATTATGATATAATACAGACTTGATGTAAGGAGCACCATTATATGAATCGTCATTGTATTTTTCTATCTTTTTTTATTATCTTTTCAGGAACGGTTGTCTTCAGCTCATGTGCTAAAAAAAGCGATTCGGTTTCAACTAGACAGGTATATGCCGAAGCCGAACATCCCGCAGGAGCGGTAAAAAATGCAGCATACGCAAAAGATGTAAACCCCGCTGATGTAGATACCGCCGATATGCAGCGTCCTTTAGACGGCACAGAGACTGCAAATGCCGCTGCAATGCTCGACCGGCAGCTCATAAAAGAAGGTTCACTCGATTTTGAAACATCAGACATAATGGAAACCCGTCAGCATATCGAAACGCTCGTACAAAAATACAAAGCCTATATCAGCCAAGAAGACGAACGGACTACTGCTTCGCGAATCTATCAGGATATTACCGTTAGAATACCGAAGACGCACTTTGATTCATTTTTGTCGGAACTGTCCGGTGATATTAAAAAATTTGATAACAAGTCTGTTACCGTGCAGGACGTTACGGAAGAATTCGTCGATAGTACCGCACGCCTTGCCGTCAAAAAAGAAACGGAGCAAGGATACCTGCGGCTGCTCAACCAAGCAAAAACAATAAAAGATATCCTCGATATTCAAAATGAGCTGCAGGATATACGGTCGGATATAGAATCGATAGAAGGCAGACTGCGGTATCTGAAAAATTCCGTTAATTTCAGCACGCTGCATATCAGTATGTATCAACAGATAAAAGCCGCATCGGAAACCGGTTCAGTTTTTATGCCGGTATGGGATGCAATAAAAGGCGGAGTACAGGCCTTTGCCGCGGTCTGTATCGCACTGTTGTATGGCTGGGTATTTATCGCCTTGGGAATAGCCGCAATTATCATCATACTGCGTCTACGGAAACGGCGGCGGAAGGATAAGGCTGAGAAAGCACAATAGAAAATTTTATGTGAATAGGTATAATGAGGAATGTATGGAGGCCTACTATGCCAAATCTTCAAGTACGGGATATAGATGCACAATTGTATAACTGGCTTTGTGTGAATGCTAAATTAGCAAATCGTTCGATAAGTCAGCATGTTATAACGATTTTGCAGGAAAAAGCAGCGGCTCCACAGGAAACTCCGACGACCGCAGTTGATGCATTTCTCGCATTAAATGATTCTTGGGGAGATGATCGAAGTGCAGAAGAAATCGTATCCGAAATAAGAAATTCAAAGATAGAAAACTTATCACTGGAAAACTGGGCACAAAAATAAATAGGGAGATAAGCATTGGAGAAGATTAAATATGCCGCAGATGAGTAAAGGTGGAAAATATATTTTCGGCTGGTCTGAGATACAGGAAGATGGAGCGCTCATCTTTCCGCTACCGGCAGTGGAAGAATATAAATTACGCCAAGAGCAATATATTTACATCGTTTCCGGCAGTAAGCAGACGGGCGGATTTTGTGTGATGAGCGAGCCCCTGCTTTCCCTATCAAAACTCAATCACATCCTAAAAGAAAATCCTCGTTTGGCGGATAGGACACTCAAAGAGGGTGAGTTGATTTCATATAAGGGAAGAAAATACGGCTGGCTTACCTTGAAAGATAATGGAGTTCGCCTTTCAGAATCTTTAATGCAGATGTTGGATATAAAGACGGGAGATAAACTATTGGCAATTCGAAGCAGTAATATTGCTTTTACTATGGGTGCAAAAGGTTCATTGATACAAAAAGCGAATGAATATACAGGAGAAATAGAAGTCTTCTGAAAATATGATAAGAAGCTAGTGAGGAGTAAAAACCATGACGGTAAAAAAGATAGCGATTATCAGTCTTTCACGGGGCTTGCTCGGCGAGCCGTTTATTAAGCACGGGGAAGAATTGGGGTTTAAGCGTTTACGCTCATACGGAATAGAAGTCGTTACTACTGCGAATGCCTGTAAAGGAATTGATTTTCTTCAAAGTCATCCCGAAGCCCGTGCGCAGGATTTATTGGATGCTTTCTCCGATCCGTCTATTGATATGATCCTGTGCGCAATCGGCGGAGACGACACATACAAGCTGCTGCCGTATTTATTTGAATATGATGAATTACGAAAGGCGGTACACCATAGCAAAAAGATTTTCCTCGGATTCTCCGATACAACGATGAATCATTTTATGCTGCATAACATCGGCGTGAACACTTTTTACGGTCAGTCGTTTGTGGCGGATATCTGTGAACTTGAAGATGAAATGCTGCCGTATTCAAAAAAGTATTTTGAAGAATTGATTACAACCGGCACAATAAAAGAAATCCGCCCGAGCGATATGTGGTATGGCGAGCGTACGGCATTTGATGAATCACAGATCGGTGTAAAAAGAATGCGGCACCGGAACAATGGATTTGAATTGTTGCAAGGGAAGTCCGTATTCTCCGGCGCTATTCTCGGAGGCTGCATTGAAACGATGTATGATATGTTTGACAACACCCGCCATAATGACAGCCCTGCTCTGTGCCGCCGGTATCATCTTTTCCCGAGCATTGACGATTGGCATGGTAAAATACTGCTTTTGGAATCGAGCGAAGAGCGCACAAAACCTGAGCTCTATCAAAAGATGTTACAAGTATTAAACACTACCGGCATTTTTGAAGTTATAAACGGCATCCTTGTCGGCAAGCCTATGGACGAAGCATATTATGAAGACTACAAGCGCCTTTTAATCAGCGAAATCAACAAACCGGATTTGCCGATTGTGTACAACGTTAATATCGGACACGCGACACCGCGGTGTATTATTCCGCTCGGCGTTGAGGCGATGGTTGATGCGGATGAACAGGTTATACGGTTTGCGTAATTCGCATCATCTATCTTAAAGCATGATGCCGCCGATAATTAATAACTTATACTATTAAAGATGAGAAAAACAGTTTATATCAATTCAAGAGCCGGTATATTTGAATTTCTCTATACTGAAGAAGCTCTCTATTTTCTCAGCGGACTGATAAGTGAGTATGATACATTGTATAAAAATATAATATAAAAGAGTTTACCGGAAAATATCTTTCCGAACAATTAGAAGAGATAAAAAATGCAGTCGATTTAAAAAGTATGTCTAAAAAAGAAATAAAAGAAATTATTAATACTCATGCAGAACAGTTATTAGATTGTTTTTGTCCGCTATGCAATAAAAGAAAAGGTATAAATGCATTAACCATAAATACCGTCTTCAGTATATTGATTTTGACGTTCCGCCATACGAACATTGAAATCGGCTGCAAAGAGTGTTTAAAAGAAAAAGTAAAAAAAGCAAATATCATGTCTTTATGCTGCGGAATCTGGAGCCTTCCATTCGGCATTCCTGTAACGTTGTTTGCAATTTTTAAAAATATACATTCCTTGAAATATCTACACATGGATATACCGACAAAGACATTAAAAAAATATGTATTAAAAGCGGTAAAATAGCAAATTATACCATTTTCCGTATTGCTACACCAACAATAGTTATTGCAACTACGAGGAAAAGGACACTTGTCACAACGACCATACTAGTAAACTTTTTTGTAGCTCCAGTTAATTCCAACTCAGGAGCGTTAAGGACGACCGTCCATCCGGTAGTCTGCATGGTAGAGTATGCAGCTATACAAGGAAGATCCATAAACGTGTAGTGCCCAACCCCTGTTTGACCGGTTAACGCAGTCTCTATAAAAACCTTAAAAGATGCAAGACTTTCATCTGCTGCTGCTTCCGATATGATATTGTACTTATTTTCTACAAAATGTAGATCCCTATCAGCGATTATTATTCCCGTTGAACCGAGTACGGAACAATAGCCGGTATGTCCTACTGTTATGGATTCGATTTTTTTCGAGAAAAAATCCGATGAAACAATCATGCTGAGTACGCCGGTAATTTTATCACCCATGTGGATAGGAACCGCAAAGATAAATGATACGGTATCTATAGAGGAAAACACAGTTGGTTCTGAAACGAAATATTTCCCGCTTGCTGCTGCGCTAAACCATTCTTCATGTAAAGCCGATACTCGTTCACCGCTATTTATAAAGCCGTGCCCATCCATATCACAGAACATTATTCCACGGATTGCATCGTTAAAAGCAGCTTGTTCATACACGATCTTTGCTTTCTTACTATTGGGAATAGATCGATCATTAAGCACCGGCGCATGGGCCAGTACTTCGGCATATTGAAAACAAGCGGCCGTTTCTTTATCTAACATATCAGCGACCGCTTCCGTTTTATCAACCAGAGCTGTTTCGGCTTGTTCACGAACCATTCTTTTTACGGCTTTGACTGCAAACCGGCTTTGTACGGCAATACCTATAATCAGCATACAACTAACTACGGCTATCAGTTTTCTGCGCAGCCGTATTTTTTCCGTTTTACTTTTTTCAGCCTCATATCCGTCAGAATGTTGATTTTCGGTATATATTGTTCTATATCTTCCCATAATAATTACCTTGCTCGTATAACTACATCCGACTCTATTTCTACAATACTGGGCATCTCTAAAAAACTAACCGAGTTTTAGAGATGCCCTATCGATATATTATAATATCCGATATCAAACTATAAAGTAAAAAGGCTGCCCAAAAACTCATAGCTTCGGACAGCCTTCCGGTCGCAAGTTATATCAACTAACGATTATTTACTTCTTTTTTGTTGCGGTTTTAGCAGATTTTGCCGTTTTAGCTGTCTTTGCAGTTTTAGCCGCTTTCTTAGCTCCGGCCTTTTTATCCTCTATTGCAGCCTGTGCAGCAGCAAGGCGGGCAATCGGGACGCGGAAGGGTGATGCCGAAACATACGACATACCGGCGCGGCAGCAGAACTTGACAGATTCCAAATCACCGCCGTGCTCACCGCAGATACCGACCTTTAATTCGGGGCGGGTAGAGCGGCCTTTTGCAATACCGTCTTTCACCAGTAAGCCGACTCCGACCTGATCCAAAGATTGGAACGGATCGGCAGGGAATACTCCCGCTTTTTGTTCATCGACATAGGCAGGCAAGAATTTCGCAGCATCGTCGCGGCTGATGCCAAGCGTCATCTGCGTCAAGTCGTTGGTTCCAAACGAGAAGAACTCTGCCCGTTCTGCGATTTTATCGGCCAACAATGCTGCGCGCGGAGTTTCGATCATCGTACCAACCGCATATTTAATCTTAGCATCGTGTTTTTTAAGGATTGCATCGGCAACATTGCGGACTCTCGCTTCAAGGATCGCAAATTCTTTCGGATCGATGGTAAGCGGGATCATGATTTCCGGCAGTACCGTGATGCCTTTTTTATGCACATTGCATGCCGCAGTAATAATAGCGGTTACCTGCATTTCGAGGATTTCGGGATAGGTAATTGCCAAGCGGCAGCCACGGTGTCCGAGCATCGGGTTCGCTTCATGAAGCTGTTCAACCCGTTCCTTTACGCTTGCGAAACTGATATTGAGCGCTTCGGCCAATTTCTGCTGTCCTTCTTTATCATGCGGCACGAACTCGTGCAGCGGCGGGTCGATTAAGCGGATGGTAACGCCCTTTCCGTCCATCACTTTAAAGATGCCTTCAAAGTCCTTTGTTTGAATCGGGAGCAGCTTAGCCAAGGCTTTTTTGCGTCCTTCGGTGCTGTCTGCAACAATCATCTCACGAATCGCAAGGATACGCTTTTCGTCGTTGAAGAACATGTGCTCGGTGCGGCACAAACCGATACCTTCGGCGCCGTGTTCAAGGGCGACCTTTGCATCTTCGGGACGATCCGCGTTGGTGCGTACTTTGATAGCACGTGTCTCATCAACCCACTTCATCAAGGTCTTATATGATTCCGGCTGTTTTGCCTGTACCAATTTCAGCTCGCCGACATATACGTCGCCTTTAGTTCCGTCAAGGGTGATAAAATCGCCTTCTTTAAGAACCTTACCGTTATAGCTGCATTCGCCTTTTTCGTAATCGATGACAAGTTTTTCGCATCCGACGATACAGCATTTTCCCCAACCTCGCGCAACAACAGCTGCGTGGCTCGTTTTTCCGCCGGTCGCAGTTAAAATACCCTGTGCGGCATGCATACCGCCGACATCTTCGGGGCTGGTTTCCTTACGTACGAGAATTGCTTTTTCTTTCTTTGCAGCAAGCGCCTCTGCCTTAGCAGCGGAAAAACAGATTTTTCCGGCGGCAGCGCCCGGGACTGCGGCAATTCCGCTGACAAGCAAGGCGGATTTCAAATTAGGCTGCTTATAGTCAATGGCAGGATAGAAGATACCTTCAATATCGCTCGCCTTAATACGCATAATCGCTTCTTCTTTGGTGATAAGTCCTTCATTTACCATATCGACGGCCATTCTGAACGCAGCGGCAGGAGAACGCTTACCGGTACGGCACTGGAGCATATAGAGTTTACCTTCTTCTACGGTGAACTCCATATCCTGCATATCTTTGTAGTGGTTTTCCAAAAGAGCGCGGACTTTACAGAGCTGATCGTAGGCTTTTTTATCTTCTTTTTCAAACTCGGAGAGTTTAATCGGTGTACGGATACCCGCAACGACGTCTTCACCCTGCGCATTAAAGAGGTAATCGCCGTAGAATATGTTTTCACCGCTATTGGGATCGCGCGTAAAGCAGACTCCGGTACCGGAGGTATCCCCCTTGTTACCGAATACCATCTGCATAACGTTGACTGCAGTACCCTTAATCCCGACGAGATTTTCTACGCGGCGATAGGTAACGGCTTTTTCAGCCATCCAAGAATTGAATACTGCTCCGATAGCACCCCAAAGCTGTTCGATCGGATCCTGCGGGAAGTCTTTTTTAATTTCTTTTTTATACAGTGCCTTAAACTTTGTGATAACTTCTGCAAGCTCATCTTCATTTACATCGGTATCGCCGACTTTCTTACCCGCTGCAATGTTCAAGCGTCCGCGGGTATGCTTTTCTTTTATCTCATCAAAAAGGTCATCGAACTTTATGCGATCGATGCCCATTGCCGTTGAGCCGTACATCATAATAAAGCGGCGGTATGCATCCAAGGCGAAACGGCGGTTAGACGTCTTTTTCGCTAAGCCTTCGACCGACTTATCGGTTAAACCGAGGTTCAAAATCGTTTCCATCATACCGGGCATCGAAACCGGAGCGCCTGAACGAACGGAAACCAAAAGCGGATCATTGGGATCGCCGAGCTTCTTACCGGCACTTTTTTCCAGCTTTGCCAAGTTTTCTTTTACAGACTGCTCCAGGCCGGCAGGATATTTTTTATTGTTCGAATAATACAACTGACAAACTTCAGTAGTAATCGTAAAACCTGCGGGAACGGGCAACTTTGCGCGAGTCATTTCGGCCAAGCCGGCGCCTTTACCACCCAGCAGCTGCTTCATTTCGCCGTTGCCTTCCGCCTTGCCGTTTCCGAAGAAATAGACGTACTTTTCTTCTGCCATGATTTCCTTCCTTAATTAAAGTAGATAAAAATAGATTAAATACCTATCATATAAATAATACAATTATTGTATAATGTACGATAGTTTATGTCAACGGCTCGATCATAGGCTCAATCAGAGCTGCGGGCAACATCATCAAACCGGTTTGATAAAAACCGTGGATATCATTGCAAAATACATGACCTTTTGCTATGCTGTCGGCATGAAAATAGTTGTAATCTTCCTGCAGGCTCTGGGGAGTCTTGGCTTCATTCTGTACGGCATGAAATTGATGAGCGAAGGAATTCAAAAAAGTGCCGGCGGAAGCCTTCACCGAATCCTCAATATGATGACCGGCAATCGGATCCTTGCCGTAATTACCGGTTTTGCAGTTACCGCTATTGTTCAATCATCAGGCGCAACCACCGTTATGACCGTTTCTTTCGTCAATGCGGGCCTACTCTCGCTCACGCAGGCAATCGGCGTAATTTTCGGCGCCAATATCGGTACGACAGTTACCGCATGGATTGTCGCGTTGGTCGGCTTTCAACTTAAACTCGCCGAAATCGCAATACCGGCATTCGGTATCGGCTTCTTCCTTACCTTCTTCAAAAGAATCCGTCAGGAAAGCCTTGGCGAGGGCATTATGGGGTTTGGGCTCCTTTTTACGGGACTCGGTATTCTTTCTTCCCTGATGCCGGATATCTCCGCCGATAACCTTCCATTTTTATCATTAGCTGCGGACGGCGGTATCTACAGCATTGCCATCGGTTTTATTGCAGGCTTCCTTTTAACGGTTATTCTGCACTCCTCATCGGCAACCACCGCTATTATTCTAACTATGGCGTACGGCAAGGTTATCGGCATTGAATTTGCTGCGGCAAGCGTACTCGGCAGTAACGTCGGTTCGACAATCGACGCAGTTATTGCGGCCATCGGCAGTAAACTCAACGCACGTAGGACGGCCATGGTACACGTACTGTTTAACGTATGCGGCGCGCTTTTGTTCTTAATCTTTTTTAAACCGTCGCTTGCGTTGTTGTATCGCCTAACGCCGGAAGGCAGCAGACTTGCAAACATAACCATCCGGCTGGCACTTTTCCACTCATTGTTCAATATCATAAATACCTTGATTGCACTCCCGTTTGTTTCGTATATTGCGCGTTTCGTAGAATGGCTTGTTAAAGATAAAGGAAATGAATCGCCGGAACGGTATCAGCTGGTTATGCCGAACGAAACGGCAATTAAAGAGAACATCGAAGCGTACATCCTACAGGCGGAACGGGAAATCAGCATGATGTCAACGGTCGTACGAAAGATGTTCGATACGATTCGCCCCTTATTGGAAGATGATTACAAAGGATCCGTTGAAGCCGTCATTGAACAGCTTGTACAGCAAGAAGACTATGCAGACCAAATGCAAGAAGAATTATCCCGTTTCTTAATTGCAACCTCCCGTTTGTCGCTCAGCGTTAAAGCGGAACATAATGTACGGCTGATGCTGACCATCGTCGATAACCTCGAAAATATGACCGATCATATCTATGAATTGGGGCTACACATCGAAAAGAGCAAGAAGAAAAAGCTCAATATTCCAAAAGAGGATATGGATAAACTGTTGCCCTATCTCGGCGTCGTCAATCAGTTTATTCACTTTGTACACGATCACTTGAATAAGCCACTGGCACAAGATCAATTGGCTCTTGCCGATGAAATGGAACAAACAATCGATGCAATGCGCAGCAATCTGAAAAAGCTCGCACGAAACCGTTTGGAAGAAGGCGGCAATGTTAAGGCGGAGCTTTTGTATATCGATATGGTACGGACAATTGAAAAGGTCGGAGACTGCGCGTTCAGTATTTCCGAAACACTCAGCAAAACGATGTAACAGTTTACCGGCAAGGTAATCCAATACAGTCATCCTATGGTTAATGAGGTGAAATATGGAATTGTTGAGATATGCTGAAGAAGATCCGCAGCGGGTATTGGCGATAACCGATAGCGGTAAAACATTACATTACAGCGAAATCAATACAGCTGCAGCAGCACTCCCGAAAGAAGCAGCCCATCAGCTGGTGTTTCTACTCTGTAGAAATTCGCCCGGGACGCTGCTCGGATACCTCGGTTGCTTAAAGGCAGGCGTCGTACCGCTTTTGTTGGATGCACACATTGCACCCGATCTTTTACAACACTTAATTCAAACCTATACGCCCGCCTTTTATTATATTCCGCAAGACTTACCGGAAGAGACAAAAAAGATACTCCCGATGAATAAACCCGTTACAACAATAGCAGACAGCATACTGCTCCGTTCGGATAAAAAAGGGCCGGAGCTTTTTCAAGATTTAGCGCTGCTCCTCACCACATCAGGAAGTACCGGCAGCCCCAAACTCGTACGCTTAACGTACCGCAACATCTGTGAAAACGCACGGTCAATCGCAGAATACCTACACATTACCGACAAGGAGCGGCCGATAACCATGTTGCCGATGAGCTATTCATACGGAATGTCCATTATTAACAGCCATGTTCTTATGGGCGCAACCGTCATATTGACCGGGCACGATATCTTAACCGCTGCGTTCTGGGAACGGGTTAAACAAGAGAACGTCAGTTCGCTTGTGGGAATCCCCTATACCTATCAAATGTTCTCCCGTCTACGGTTGACCGAAATGGAGCTGCCGGCGCTCCAAACACTGACGCAAGCGGGGGGTAAATTGCCGTATGAGCTGCATCAAAAATTCGGCGAATGGAGCCTGAACACCGGACGGCGCTTTTTTGTGATGTATGGGCAAACCGAAGCCGCACCGCGCATGGCATATCTGCCGCCTGATAAGACAATGGAAAAATGCGGCAGTATGGGCATTGCAATCCCCGGCGGAGAATTAAAACTAATTGACGAAGCCGGTGCGGAAATTACCTCGTCCGATACTGTCGGTGAATTGGTGTACCACGGACAAAATGTTTCGATGGGATATGCGGAATGCGCTGCCGATTTAGCGAAAGGCGACGAGTGGCAGGGAACGCTCCATACCGGGGATATGGCAAAACGGGATTCGGACGGTTATTTTTTTATCGTCGGGAGGAAAAAGCGGTTTATCAAGATATTCGGTAATCGGGTTAATTTAGACGATACCGAACGGCTGCTGTCTGCCGCCTTTGCCGATGCCGAATTCGCTTGTATCGGACAAGACGACCTTCTCTGTGTTTATACAACGCTTAAAACTAAAGAACAGCATCGCGCAGTATCGGAATATCTCGCACAAACGACACGGCTTTCGGCAAAGGTGTTCCATGTCTTTTTTATCGAGGCTATCCCTAAGAATCCCGCGGGTAAAACGCTGTATTCGCAGCTGGAGATACGCTAGGGCATCTCTAAAAACTCGCATAGCTTTTAAAGATGCCCTGTACAGTTGTCCGTACATACAAAAAACGGCTGCCTACCTGCACGGTAAGCAGCCGTTGTATTGCCCAGTCTATTTTTTAAAGGTCTTTCATCTGTTTTGCCGTAGGACTAGAAACCTTCTTTAATTTAAACGTCATTGCACCACCCTTTGATATTGTCATCGTTTCGCCGCTAATTTTATAATTACATTCAACAGCAGCTATATACGGAGCTTTAATTTTTCCGTTTTTTGCAGTATAGTCGCCTGAGGTTACCTTCGAAAGTGTACCCAACATCTTCTGGGCGACAATCATTTTGCCATTCGCACCAAAGTAAACATACTGTTCGAAAACTGGCGAGCCAGCAGCAGTGTCTGTCACCTGCCAAACAGAATCAGCCTGTACCTTTCCGCCGCAGCTGGTAACAAACAGGGCGCTTCCGATAAGAAGGGTGAGCATTGCAAGTAATGAAAGTTTTTTCATCTTTTGTTCCTTTACATAATGCAATAATACATTACGTTTCTGAAAATGCGTCCGCCATACGGCGAACGTAAGTTACACATTGCGCATAACTTCTTTTCTATATTACTCTCCCTCTCCCCTTAAAGTCAAGCACAAATATTAAAAAAATGAAAAAAACCAGTCCGATGCAATTGCTATCTTCTCGGCTTGCAGTTTTCGGCTCTTTCTCATATACTGGACAGCATGAGTGAGAAAACAACTGAAATAATTACCTATGATGATTTTGCAAAGCTTCAGATGAAAGCCGGCAAAGTTTTGGAATGCGTAAAGGCTGAAAATGCGGAAAAACTCTATATCTTACAGGTAGACCTTGGCGAAGAAAAGCCGCGCCAAATCGTTTCGAGCTTAGTAGACTACTACACTGCCGAAGAATTGGTCGGCAAAGAGATTATCGTGCTTGCAAACCTCAAGCCTGCTAAAATGCGCGGGCATATTTCCGAAGGTATGCTGCTCTGCGCGGAAACTACGGATTCTTCGGTCTGCGTTCTGCTCAAACCTGAAGCACCGGTACCTGTAGGCGCCGATATCACCTAATAACCGTAAGAGCAAACCGCTTTCCATATTGGCACAGATGAGCGTATGCACGAAATCGAATTAAAAGCGCATCTTGAACATCCCAAAAAAACCGAGGCGCTGTTATCCCGTATCGCAGATTTTTCACTCCGCTGCACCAAGACCGACCGGTACTGGACACTCGGAGAAAAAACGATACGGATACGGCGGGAACTGATTGGGGACAAGGAAACGGTTTTCATAACGCATAAGCAGAAACACTATACCGATACGATAGAAACCAACCGCGAACTCGAATTTGAGCTTGCAGCTGTGTCCGTACCGGTATTTACCGAAATGCTCAAAAGCCTCGGTATGACCTGTACCGCAGAGAAGCAAAAGGAGACAAAAGTTTTTGTTCCATACACAGATTTGTTCCCGGCTGGTATACTCGAAGGCTCCGTATCGGTAGAGCTTTCAACAATACATCCGATCGGACATTTTTTAGAAATCGAAGTCCTCTACCCCGATGAAGGTTCCGATACCGCCGCTTACGAACGGCATATCCGTAATGCGCAGGTTATTTTCGATACGCTGCTCACCGCTTTAGAGATACCGCAATCGGCTATCGAAGTGCGCCCGTATAATGAACTACTCGCTTGTAGGTGTTTATGAAAACATATAAAAAGATATTTTTATCGCGTATATTCTTCTTTTTTACTTTACTGCTTCTGTCGGACAAAACAGCCGCGCTATATGCACAAACCGTTGACGCGCTGCTTGAATACGAAGTTGCTGTCTTGAATCCTGAAACTTTAAAAAAATATAACCGCATATACAGCTATGAACCCAATCACGCTTTTGAAGCGCCGGACTTAACTGACGCGGTTATTTTAGATAGTCCTCTCACTGTTTTTTATCCGGTACTTGAGGGGATCTACCCACTCGTTATTATCAGCCATGGCTGGCAGGTTTCAAAAAAACCGAATGCAAGCCTTGCCCGTTATCTTGCCTCTCAGGGATATGTCGCAGCGATTCTGTCGGCAAAAGAGAAAAGTTATCCCGAAGAGTTTATCGCTGCGTTTGAGTCGGCTTATACACTTTTAAAAACGGCAAACGAAAATACTGAAAGCCGTTTATTTAAGCGGATGGATATGCAAAAAACGGCAGTCATCGGCCACTCGATGGGTGGGACGGCGGCACTGCACTTTTCGAAATCAAGTCCCGATATCAGTGCCGTTATTGCATTGAACCCGTATAATGGAGCCTCGTTCCTTATAGAACGAGTCGGCGGCAAAAATGAGGTACTCGGTACCGATCTCACCACTCTACAAATCCCTGTCCTTATTGTTACCGGAAGCAAAGATAATGTCGCGTATCCCGAAAAAACCTTTGAATTTTACAAACACTGCAATACATCTGCTCCGACAGCTTTTTTATCTGTTAAAAACGGTGTCCACGGCAGCGGACTCGATAGTAAAGGCAACATCCTTTCAGGCTGGTTCGATATTGAACTCTATACACGTTACAGGCTTTTAATACTTGGCTGGCTTGACCTATTCTTAAAGCAGAAAATATCGGAGGCCTCTATGCCGTATTTACAACCGGCAGCGTTTGAAGCCATAAAAGACTGGTTTTACTCCGGCAACATAAAACGATACCCTGCTTACGCTTTTCGTAACTTTTTGCGCCGGTAAGTGCCAAGCATAACCCTAAATAAGAGGAAAACCAGCCTCGATAAAGCTCATGTACTCGCCGTTCGGCGACAGAATGATGTGATCCAACACCTCAATTCCTAAGAGCCGTCCGGCCTCACAGAGTCGCTTTGTCAAGTTTAAATCCTCAGCAGAAGGCGCCAAAGCTCCCGACGGATGGTTGTGGGCAAGAATAACTGCGGCAGCTCTATCTGCAAGCGAATCGGCGAATACCTCACGAGGATGAACCAGGGTATGAGTCAACGTTCCTACGGAAACCACACGGATCGCTAAAATTTCGTGAGCGCCGTTCAGCGATACACAGATAAACTGCTCTTGTTTACGCACCGAGTAGTGCCGCAAGAATGGAACAATATCACTGGGGTGCCGAACTTTTTCGCCTCCGACACCGTAATATCGCCTACCAAGCTCGAACGCCGCGAGAATAGTTGACAGCTTTGCTGCACCTATCCCATTCACAGTTCGTAACGCTGCTTCGATACTTTCCGCTTTGCGCGTATCGATATGCCGGACAATTTCTTCGGCAAGTTTTGTTACCGGCTTATTCGCAATACCGGTGTGCAAAAGAACTGCAAGCAAATCCGTATCGCTCAACCGTTCCACTCCACACTCTAAAAGGCGTTCCCGTATATCCGGTTTTTTACGCATATTCTGATGTATAGTCATACCTCGTATATAGCGCATGAGCAGGCATTTTGGCAAGAAAAATGATAAAAATACGTCGAGGATTTTCAGTAGCCGTTGAGTAAAAACGCTTCGCCAGCGCCTTTTGAAAATAGCCTGTTGAGCAGTGTACATCCGTGTACACTGCTCAACGACGAGATTTGATCGGAGCTCAAATCTCGCTACTGTGTGGAACCACCGCCATCCGTGGCGGTTCTGAAATACCATTTGCCGTTAGCCTTTTGAAAATAGACGGCGTAGATACGAGGCGCGAGCACAAATTAACCGCAGGCGTATCTTTGATACGTTGAGGATTAATTTGTGCGCAGCAACGAAGTAGATATGCCGTATATTTTCAAAAGGTTAGCGGATGCTTCGTAAAAGAGACAACAATTGCGACATCTGCTGCCCGCGCGGGTCGGTACCGTCGACGGTTTTTTCCGCCTTACTGCCGGTCTTTGCCGGATCGGTGTAAATGAGTACCGCCATATCGCCTTTCGTCATCCTATCGTAGTAGCCCTTCCGCGTAAGCGTTCCTTCGGTAAGGTCTTCCGAAATGCGCCCTATCGTGAACGTCCCGAGTACGTCTTTTTCGTTATACAAGAGCCCGATACCTTCATTCGCAATGGTGAGCGTTCCCTTCTTGACGATTTCGATAGTATAATCGGTAAAATCGCAGTCGCCCGAACCGATATCGATAACCGCTTCCGCCTGAGAACGTCCGGCGATGCTGCCGATAACCGGCATTGCTTGATTAAATAGACCGATGATGCGGCGGACAGCGTTGCCGAACCGGTCATTACCCGACCGGTACACCGTTAAAGTTTCCGCTTTTGAACCGGTACGCCCGACATAGAGATCAAGCGTAATCTGTATATCCCGCTCATTTTCCTGCAAATTGACAATACCGAAATAATCGTTTCCGGCAGTGCGCGCCTGTCTGAACGCCTCCGTATACGAACTGGGGCTATCCAAATGAGCGGAAACCGCAAAACGGCGATTGTAAGAAAGAATATCGTTTATCAGCGCCGCGGTGAGTTTTTCCGCTTCGGGGTGAAACACATTGGCCGCATTTACCTGATAAAAAAGCCCGACGGAAAGGTGCGCTTTGTTCAAATACAGCGGATCGATCTTCCAGCGGTTCCGCACCGAGTGGTCAAGCATCTTGCTGTAGGCCTCTACCGTGTCGTTGATCCGGGCGGTACTCTTTTCGATGGACTGAATAAATTCAAGCTGCTGTACAGCGCGCTCGTAAAAGCCCTGCCGCATCAGGATATTGGCATACGCTTGACGGCTTTCCGTGTCATACGGGTACACCTTGAGGGCGCGCCGGTATTCATATAAAGCTTGGTCAGTCATGTTGCGGTTTAAGAAAGCATCGCCCTTTATGCGGTGCGCACCGGCGAGTGTTTTTCGCTGCGTATCTTCAAACTCAAAGGTCTGAACGGCGATATCCTCAAGCAGGGTGCGCATCAGTTCGTTTTCGGTATCGACGGAAAGCCCGATTTGCGCAGCTTCAAAGGCTTGTTTTTTTTGCGCAAGCTTCATTAAGCAGAGCGCTTTTACATACCACGCATCGGCACGCTTACGGTCCCCCGCAATGCGCAAATCGGCTACGGACATTGCCTCGCGGTAACGGCCGGAGCTGTATAACAGCGAGCAGAGCAGCGCCCGTGCCTTGTCGTAGTCTTCGTCAATGGTAAGCGCCGCACGGATACGCCCTTCCGCTTCGCTCAGGTTGCCTGCAAGAGCGGAAAGGTAACCGGCAAAGTAATGCACCTGCGCGTTATCTCCGTGGTATTGCAGGGCGCGGCTGATGTAACTCTGCGCCGCTTTGTTATTACCCGTTTCGTGGCTGAGCAGCGCAAGCGACAGAAGCGCTTTGCGGTTCTCACTCTGGCGGCGAAGCGCGGCGGTATACAGTTCCGAAGCATTGGTTAAGCGGCCGCCCGTTACCTCGATTTCCGCCATGCCGAAGCGGGCGTCGAGGTTGTTCGGGTAACGGTTCAGAATACTCGAAAAAATCTTTTGCGCGTCTTCGATACGCCCGATACCGATTAGGATAAACGCATAGAGGTTTTCGATATCGACATCCTGCGGGGAGTAACGGCGCGCCTTTTCCGCGTAGACAATAGCCTGATCGTATTCGCCCAGCGCGTAAAAACATTCGGCTAATCCCCGATACACGGCATTATAGGCGGGATTTTCTTTTAAGGCTTGTTGATAGAGTTCTATAGCGCCGTACCAGTTTTCATGGTATTGCAGCTCTTTTCCTTTCTCAAAGAGTTGGATAGGAGAAGCCAAAAGAGGCAGCGCGACGCAGAGCAGAAACACACTAAACAGACTATTTTTACGCATAAATCTTCCTTTTATTGATCCTCATCTTTAACCGCAGCGATCTTTACCGTGTTTATTTTATGCCCGTCCATATCCTGAACGATAAAATCAAAGTCCTTCCAACGCACCTTTTCGTAACGGACGGGAATTTTTCCGAATAAATCAAATACAAAGCCGCCGAGCGTTTCAAACTCATCGGAGGGAAGCTCCGTATGCAGAGCCTCCGCCAGATCATCCATATCGACACGGGCATCGCAGAGCCAAAGCCCATCGCCGATGGAAACGATATCTTCATCTTCATTATCGAACTCATCTTGAATGTCGCCGACAATCTCTTCGATAATATCTTCCATACACACGATACCCGAAATGCCGCCGTACTCATCGACCGCAATAGCAATATGCACATGACGGCGTTTAAATTCCCGTAATAGGCCGTCGATACGCTTGGATTCGGGCACAAAGAACGGCTTTCTGATAATTTTTTCCAAATCGATCGGCTCCTTTTTTGCGAATGAATTGATCAAATCCTTCACATACAGAACGCCCACTACATTATCGATTGATTCGGCATAGACGGGAAATCGAGAATGTCCGCTTTCAGCCACCCGTTTCAGTAATTCCTCCGTTTCCATATCCAACGGAATAAAGTCAACGTCAATACGCGGTATCATCACTTCTTTTACTGCGGTGTCGGATAAGTCGACCACCCCACGTATCATATCTTCTTTTTCTTCATTGAGCGCCTCCTGCAAAATCTCGGAAACCGCCCGCTTTTTTTTCAGTTTATCAAATATCCCCATATTTATTCCTGATAGACAACCGTATTACTATATTCCTTGAGTATTTTTTCCTGTAATTGCAGCATTTCCTGCTGCGGATCGTTATCACTGTGATCCATCCCACTCAGGTGTAAAATACCGTGTATCAGTAGTCGTTTCAATTCTTCATTCATCGTTACATTAAAAGTTTCGGCATTTGAGCGCAAACTATCGAGGCTAATTACGATATCTCCGGCATTAAAACGAAGATTCCCGTCTTCATCATCGTATTCATCGCCCTGCTCAAACGAAAGTACATCAGTCGGGGCATCAATCCGACGGTAGGTTTTATTCAGCTCATGGATAAACGCATCACGGCAAAACACGACGGATAAATCCCAATTTGTATGCTCAAGTTGTGCAAGTACCGCGTCTAAAAAGGGTAAAACCGCCCTCCCCCATTCGGGTTCGGGGACATCCTGCCATGTAATCGCAATAGTATTCATTTTATTCTTCCTTACTTTCCTTCCCGTCCGCGTTTTCGGATGCCGTTAATCCGAGGTCTATTTGCAGATAGTTTTTTACATCGGGAGAAATGCTTTTCTCAAGCGGCATTTCAGGCTGCGCCGATTTTTCGTCGGGAGTCTTCTCCGGCGAGGTATCCTGCGGCGCGGCTTTTTCGTCGGAAGTATTGCCGGTCGTACCGTCTTTTTCGTCGGGGTCTTTTTGATTCGGGTACTTGATACGCGAATGATAATATCCGGCGAGTGTAGTAACAAACGACTCTTGAATAATGTGCAGTTCCCGCAGCGTTAAATCGCAGTTATCCAGCTGTCCCGATTCCATTTTAGCCTTAACGAGCTTTGCAATAAACTTTTCGAGCCGCGGAACCGACGGGTGATCCAACGTCCGGCAAGCCGCTTCGCTCACATCGGCAAGCATAACCACGGCAGCCTCTTTGGTACGCGGCGGCGGCCCCGGATACGAAAAGTCCTTGGGGCTGACATTGGGGTCAAGCTCTTTAGCCTTTGCATAAAAGTATTGTACCAAAGAATTACCGTGGTGCTGCCCGATAATATCGATCACTTCACGGGGTAACCGCATACTTTCCGCCTTTTCCACGCCGATTTTTACATGACTGCGGATGATGGCCGCCGAAAGCCGCGGGTTTAAATCCAAGTGCTTGTTATACGATGTCTGGTTTTCGACAAAGTATTCGCTGTTTGCCATCTTACCGATGTCGTGATAATACGCGCCGACCCGCGCTAACAGCGCGTCTGCCCCGATTTCGCGACAGGCTGCTTCCGCCAATGTTGCAACCATCATCGTATGGTTATAGGTACCGGAAGCCGTCAATAACAGCTGCTTCATCGTCGGGGAGTTAAGGTCGGAAAGTTCCATCAAGCGGAAGCAGGTCGGCGTATTCAGCCGGTCTTCCAAGATGGGCAAAAAGCCGAGTACGAAGATACCGCTGATAAAGCCGTTAATGACTGAGCCGAGCAATACAAATACAAAGTCGCCGTAAGAATTGGGAAATACCGTGCAGAGCACAAACGTGATAATCGGATGAATAACCGCAAGTTGGCACGCCGTTTTAATCAAATCCATCCGCCGTCCGGTCAGCTTCATCAACGAAACAGCCGATAAGCCGGAAAACAGTGCAAAGAGCGCCGGTTCAAGCTTAAATCCGGTCGCAGTCAGCACAATCAGCATAACAAGAAATACAATCCGTATTGCAACCCGTGTAGAAATAAGCGTTGAAACCAGCATAGCGGTCAGCGCGGCGGGAATAAACGGGATAATGTCGAGCGCCTGTACGAGGGGCAATGCCTTTGTCGTAAAAAGTACGATAAGATACACGGCAAGCGAAATCAGCAGCAAAAAGACCTTCCGGCTTTCTTTTAACTGATCGCTGATCGTCTGCGGCGACAGCATAAAAACACCGATTATATAGAGGCACAGAATAAAGGCGGAAAGACCGAAAAATTTATTCAGATCAAGATAGTTCCCCGCATCGGAATAGGCTTGCAGCTGCCGGTAATTTTCCGTAGTAATAATAAAGCCGCGCTTAATAATCTTTTGATTTTTTTGAATGGTTACGATAACCGGCTGCACCTGCTTCAGCGCTTCCTGTGCCCGCATTTCCGTTTCTTTTTCATCATAAATGACGGTCGGCTGCAAAAACGGCCGAATGAGCGCAGCCGTAATATCGATATCGAGACTTGCATCGAGCGACCGTATTGCGTTTTTAATGTATGAATCCAGACTCTCTTTTTTGATAACTGCAGTTCTCTGAATGTTAGTATATTCTCGGTTATTTCCTCGCCGCATCACCAGCGTGATTTCGGCTTGATTGAAACCTTCGAGCCCTTTTTCGGGAAATTCCGCAATACCGACCGCCATCATCTGTTTAACGATTACCTGAGCAGCGGCTAGGATGCCGTCAAATTGTTTTGACTTTTTTAAATTTTTCAAAATCTGCACATCGAATAGCCCCGGATATTGTTCCTGCACACGCGCGTCAAAGGTTGCCTCCGCATCGTTATGCAAAGCGAGCATAAACGAAACAAACTCATCATATTTTTTGAGTGTCTCGGATACAAGCTCCGTATCCTGCATAAAGATAGGGGCAATTGTCTGTAAGCGGGCAGCTTTTCTGATCTCTGTCGCCGCTTGATCCGTATAAGAAATATCCCGACCCGCAACCACATCGCGCTCAGCCACCCGCCCCACAGGAAATTCATCAAGGTTGAAATAGGCAAGGCCGCCGCGGTCAAGCGTCGTAAACAGCATCGCTGCGATAACGATAAAAAAACTTACAATAAAGAGAATAAAAAAAACTTTTTCAGCGCAAAAGCTGTCTTTCATCTTACGGAAAAAGCCCGCTACGGGCGGCAAAATAACCGATTTAATATATCCTGAATTGTTTTCGCCTTTCATTCGATGGCTCCGCTATTATCCGCAAGGATTGCATTATTCTTTAAAAATACGGTGTTATTGTTTTTCATACGCATTAATAATCTTTTGTACGAGAGAGTGGCGGACTACTTCATCCGCAGAAAATTCAACGGTTCCGATCCCGTCAATAGTACGGATTAAAGAAACGGCATGGACAAGCCCCGATTCCGATCTTCCGCGGATATCCGATTGGGACGGGTCTCCGGTAATAATCAATTTTGAACCTTCGCCCATCCGCGTTAAAAACATCTTCATCTGTTCTTTTGTGGTATTCTGCGCTTCATCCAAAATCACAACGGCATTGTGGAGTGTCCGTCCGCGCATATAGGCAAGCGGCGCCACTTCGATGGTATTGGACTCTTCCATACCGCGCAGTACATCGGCGGGCAGCAATGTTTCCATAATATCGAACAGCGGGCGCAGATAGGGATTTATTTTTTGGACAAGATCGCCGGGTAAAAAGCCGAGGCTCTCTCC
The DNA here is from genome assembly GCF_024181185.1 of Treponema sp. OMZ 906. NCBI lineage: Bacteria > Pseudomonadati > Spirochaetota > Spirochaetia > Treponematales > Treponemataceae > Treponema > Treponema sp. OMZ 906. Next base: position 2,027,385 of record NZ_CP051196.1, read on the forward strand.
GGCTTCCACCACCGGACGGGTTAAAATCAATTTACGTACCGTATGGGACAGCAACATTTTTAACGCAAGCGCCACTGCAATATAGGTTTTTCCCGTACCGGCGGGGCCGAGCCCGAATGTTATATCGTTTGCATAGATGGAATCGATCAGCGCCGCCTGTTTCCTGTTCTTAGGATAAACCGATTTTATGCCGCGTGGAATATGGATACACTGCGGGCAAAAAGCCCCCTGTTGCGGCGCACTGTTGGCGACGCAGGAGGCAATAAAATCGGCCGAACCGTCCGATGTAATTTCGGGGCTTTCCAAAAGAGTGTCAATGAGTTTTTGAAACCTTTTGCAAATCGCTTGATCGGAAGTTACAACCGTTACTTCGTTCCCCCTGCAGATAACGGGAACACCCAAATACGTTTCAAAAACATGCAAATTCTCATCATTCGCGCCGCATAGCGAAGACAGCACCGTTTGATCTTCCAACACGATTGTATATGAGGTATCCAAAAACACTCCTCTCTAACTTTTCAAATGTAACAACAGGATACTCACTGCAAGGTTATTCCCGTTTTCCGAGTTCTTTATCCAAAATAAGAAGCCCGGCATTGCCGTTGATATGTTTGAAGACATCGAGGATATTGCGATCGTTCTCCTCTTCTTCCACCTGCTCATTGATGAACCACTGCAGGAATACTTGAGTTTTATAGTCCTTTTCCGCAAGCGCAAGTTCATACAAGCTGTTAATCGAAGCCGTTACAAACTGTTCATGCTTGAGCACATCCTGAATAACTTCTACAGGATGCTTTGCGTAATGTACCGGCGCTTCTTCAATCGGTTTTAATACGGGCTTTGCATCAACCGAAAAAAGATAGTCATATATCCTCATCGCATGCCCTTGTTCTTCAAGCGCCTGCACCCGCATCCACTTGGCAAAGCCTTTAAGCCCTTCCGATTCAAAATGGGCTGCCATGCCGAGATACAAATAAGCAGAATAGAATTCTTTATTGATCTGCTCGTTTAACGCATCTTCCAATTTCTTGCTAATCATAGTTTGTCCCCTTCTATCCGGCGTTAGGTATTTTAGATATATATTCCCGCATCCGGCTATAGTGGAATAAGTCTACAATGAAGATAGGGGATAGTCAAGAACCGCATCCGACTACGGATAAGGCTTATATTCGTTGACGATGCTGATCTGCGTAGATACCGAACGCCCCTGCGCCAAGCCTTCGGCTATTTTAATCGCTCTATCGATACACGCAACGGAGTCTGCAACCCCATGCAGTATAATCTGCGTATCGGATACTTCCGCATCCAAAAAATAAATGGGCAGCTCTTCTTTAAAAGCGATCACATTGACAATCCGCTGCCCCAATAACAGTTCGGCAATGCGCTTGAGTCCTTCTTGTTCTTCCGCTGGTAAAATAGCTTCCTTGCAAGCATGCGTGATAATACTCGCGGCAAGCGGCGCCGTAGCAAAATCGGTGTTGATAACGAGGTGATAATGAGTAGGATCTTCCGGTTTCATATCAAAAAAGCATCTGTGAAAGCCTTCGCGGTTGGCATCGCTCTCCGCCATCAAAGCGCGGGCTTTTTTTTCGGACCAATCGAACTCCTTCATTAACCGCCCGATTCGCACCTCATCGGAAGCTACCAGCCGTACCGCATAGCAGCCGGGGATGCCGCGCAGTAATGCAAAACCGCCGCGCCCGATAAAGATGCTGTTTCCTTTCAGCGCATATCCGTAAACGATCTCCCGTAAATAATCAAAATAAGAATCTCGGTTGCGGGAAAGCGATGCCCAAAAGCCGGGTTTTCGTTCGTCATAGTGAGCAAGGCTCTCTTTCGAAATTCCCTTGTCAAGCAGATCTTTCTCTAGGTCTTTTTTATCGATAAACTCATAGCCGAGCGATTTTGCCAACTCTAAAGCCGTTTCATCGCCGTAAGAAGCTATTTGCCGTGAAATAGTGATAATTGCCATAAAGCCTCCTCTTCTATAGAATAAGGCTAAATACTCATTATGTCAAAGGAAGGTTCTCTTTTTATGCAAAAAAATTCTAATCTTTCATGGAAGCCCATCGCTGCAAAAGAAATATGCACCACACGGGTATTTACCGTTAACGAAATCACCAGTCTTTCGCCTGACAACGAAACAAAGACATTTTCTACATTGTCCGCACCGGAATGGGTTATCGTTATTCCCCGCATTACCGATGCAAACGGTCGGCATTATTTTTTGATGGTAAAACAATGGCGGCATGGATCGGCGCACCTGTCGATCGAATTTCCCGGCGGCGTAGTCGACGAGGGGGAAACGCCGGAGCAGGCGGCACGGCGGGAGCTGCTGGAAGAAACGGGGAAAACGGGACAGAACTTAACGCTGCTCGGTGAAGTATATCCCAACCCTGCGATTATGGGAAATAAAAGCCATATTTATTTTGCAGATTGTGAGGCAAATACGCAGGCGCAGCATCTTGATGAAGATGAATTTTTAGAAGCCGAGGCGGTACCCGTTGAAGAAGTGTTAAACAAGATGGGAACGGACCCCTACGACCATGCGCTTATGTGCACTGCGCTCTTTTTTTATTTACGGGAAGTTGCTAAAGACGTCAAATGTTAAAAACAACAGACATTTTTGTAAGCGCTCCTGTGCGGCTGGAGATTTTGAAATTTATCGAAAAAAGTATTTGCAAAAAATATAAAGTTGTTGTAATATGGGCGAATATCTCTAAAAGTTTCAGCTTTTAGAGGTGCCTAAACCATATTCATTCTGATCCGGATCTAAATTGGGTCAGTAAGAATAAAAATATTTTGTAAAAAGTATTTAATGTCTTTTGTAAAAAAAGAGGTCTTAACAAAATGAAAAATGTTTATACTCACCCGCCAATTGATTAATAATTGTCAATTCATAATCAACAACCCCGACGCAGAGCATCGGGGTACAGTGCTCAACGTTTCGCACTGTATGTTCTATAAGGTGGTTGCAGTCGGCTTTAATACCCTTTGCTACGACGCAAGGGTCGGGTATTAAACCCTCCGCACGAATCAAAAATAAGATACGGAAACCACCTTTTTCTAATTGATAATCAACACATACAACGATAATTCATGATTTTTAATTATGAATTATATGGAGGTTCACAATGAAAAAACGTTTTTCTCTTCGCTATAAGCTCATGATTATTTTCGGTGCGTTAATTGCAGCAGCTTCTTTGGCTGAAATCATACTTGCCGTACATACGGCTCGTCTGGCTGTAACCAAAGGGATCGAAGATCATCTTATCGATAAAGCATCCGATACAGCTGGAATTATCGACAAGCAAGTTACCGCTTTTTGGCAATTATTTGAAGGTCTCGCTCGTACACCGATATTGCGGGATCCCGCTGTTTCGTATCAAGAAAAAACGGCATTTTTGGCAAAAGAAGCTGCATTCAACGATAATATTCACAGAATGGATTTATGCGACATGAGCGGCCGACGCCATACAAACACGGGGAAAATAATCGATGTTTCCGACAGAGCTTATTTCCAAGTTGCTGCACAAGGTAAACCATTTGTCGAAGAACCGGTTATATCCCGTTTGGATGAAGAACTGGTATTTGTATTTACAGTTCCCATCTATGACGATAACCGGACGGTGGTCGGCGTTCTTCTCGCAACGGTAAAAGCCGGTGTACTGTCAAACCAAATAAATGATATTACCATCGGTAAAAACGGTTACTGTTGTATACTCGGCACTACGGGAAACATTATCGCGCATCCTGATTTCAGTTTTGTAGAACAGATGACCAATCATAGCGAAAAAGCGAAGTCCGATGATAGTCTGAGTTCTATCGCTGCGTTTGAAAAAATGGCGCTGGAAACCAACCAATCTTCCGTCGGCTTCTATGAATTCAAAGGGATAAGCAAAATAGGTTCTTATGCCGTAATGAAGACAACCGGTTGGATTGTTATTATTTCAGCTCCGGTCGAGGAATTTATGGGGGTTGTTCAAACGTTGCGTATAACCATGCTCGGTCTCGGCATACTCATATTGATTCTCGCGGTTGTTATCATTTATTTTGTTACCCGTACGATTATAAAGCCGATACAAAGAGCAGTATACGCTTTAAAAAATATCGCCCAGGGCGAAGGCGATCTAACAGTAAGATTGCCGGTTATCGGTAATGACGAGATTACCGATATGTCAGAATACTTTAATGAAACGATCGCAAAGATCGGTGCTTCAATACAGGTTGTCGGTACAAATAGTAAAATAATGGAAGGAGTCGGCAATGAGCTTGCTTCCAATATGACCGAAACGGCCAGCGCCGTAAATGAAATCAGTGTAAATATCGACGGAGTAAAACAGCAAGCCCTTACACAGGCAGCGAGCGTTACCGAAACTGCAGCAACGGTAGAAGAAATTGTCCGCACCATTAAACAGCTTAATACCAGCATCGAAATGCAGACAGCCAGCGTCGCACAATCGTCTTCTTCCGTAGAAGAGATGGTTGCAAATATCGCTTCCATCGGGCAGACACTCAGCAAAACCGATGATGTTATCAACAATCTTACCGTTGCAACCGGTGACGGCAAAGCGACACTCGTAACCTCGAACACCGTAACACAGAAAATAGCCGAAGAATCGGGTTCATTGATGGAAGCGAGCAGTGTTATTCAGCATATTGCATCACAGACGAATTTGCTCGCAATGAACGCTGCAATCGAAGCCGCTCATGCAGGAGAATCGGGGAAAGGTTTTGCTGTTGTTGCCGATGAAATCAGAAAGTTGGCCGAAGAATCTTCCGTACAAGGAAAGACCATTACAACAACACTGAAAACCTTATCCGGTGAAATCGATACGTTATCCACTTCTTCTAAAACGGTGGAAGAGAAATTCAACATCATCTTTAACCTTGCTGAACAGGTAAAGGAGATGAGCAACCGCCTTACCGAATCGATGAGAGAGCAGGAACACGGCAGCAAGGAAGTACTTACGGCTATCAAAAATATCAATATGATTACAACAGAAGTACAAGCCGGTTCGGAGGAAATGCTCAAAGGAGGTGAGGGCGTCGCCGAAGAAATGCGGAAACTGGATAATTTAACCCGTGTGATCACTGATAGTATGAATGAGATGGCGTCCGGGGTAATGCAAATTAACAATACGGTACAAGATGTCCGCGAAATAACGCAGAAGAATAAGCGGAGTATTGAGAATCTGGCGAACGAGGTTTCCAAATTCAAAACCAATTAACAATTAAATAAAAGAAAACCTCTAAAAACTGTTTTGCAACTCGCATTAGTGGATATAATAGCTATCCCCTACAGAAAAAGCCGATAAGCTTGCAGTTTTTAGAGGTTCCTATCTGATTATTTTTTACTTTTTGCCGGATGGTAGCTTTTCATACGTTACCGCGGGATCGTACATACCGTCGCGTTTTTCACCGCGGAGACTCGGGATTGTCAAAATAATACCGGGCTCAACCCAATCAGGGTTATTGGGGTCAGGCAATTTATTCTTGTTTGCTTCATACAGTTTTCGCCACAGATACGGATTGTCATAAATAGCCTTATCTTTCGCAATATTCCATAAACAATCCCGTTCGCCGCGCCATGTGCGGATACGGTATTGAGCCGGAAGGGTTGCAAACGAAGATTCATCACCCGTAACCACAGCAAGCGCATCCAAAACTTTTTTCGCACAGACAACCGCAACATCAAAGTCTTTATTCCCAAATGCGGTATTTCCTGCCTGTAAAGCTTCGGTTGCCGTCTTAAATGCCTCAGGGTATTTCTCTTCAGCCTTGTTATTCTTCGCCCATGTATAGCGGGTACGTGCCCTATTCATTGCTTGTTCAGCTTCGACACGGGCGAGCATATACTGAATATAATCGGCTGATTTTTGGGCATTCTCTTCAGCGAGCCGTGAATACTCTATCGAAGCATCATAATCACCTTCACTATATGCCCGCCGCGCCAATTCGGAATAAGCTCGGCTTTTTCGTTGATATTCATTATTATCATAGGATACGGCAAACAGTAACACAGCTCCTAATACAAAGAATACGGTACAGAGAATAGCTGTCTTTTTCATAGGTTACCTCCCGTTACCGGATGACGCTGCATTGCCGGTATCTGTAGAACGCTGTAATTCATCAAGGTTAACCGGTTCTTCGGAAAAACCTTCCGCATTTTCCGGCAATGGCGCTTCGCGGTCGGCTTCTTTTGCAAGCTTGCTGCTGGCTTCCTGGCGAGCTTTTGCTCGTTCCATAGCGTCATTTGCTTGCGCACGTTTAACCTTCACCTTTTCATAGATATCGTTAAACTCATCGGAAGCAGTCATATACCCTGTATATGCTTGTTCGTATTTCTTATTGCCGGCAGCGATTCCTGCTGCACGATAACGATTCACCGTTTTTGCATACGGATCTTTCATCGCCACGGCTGCTTTAACCGAATCGGCACGGGAACGCGCTTCATCTGCCTTCTTTTTTGCATCGTTCATCATCGAAGCAAAACCGGCTTCTTTTACCTTTTCATAGTAACCCAGTGCTTCCTCAGAGGTTTCAAAAGCTTTTGCCGGATCGGGCTCATAAAGACCGGGTATCTTTGCAGATAAATCCTGCGCTTTTTTATAGCTGTCTGCATCATAGGCCGCAAAGTTATTTTTATCGATCTTCGACTTTAACTCGGATATCTTCATTCGATTAGTCAAAGTACGATACTGATCAGTAGCTCTCTGAGCCTTTTCCTGTGCTTCAGCAAGGTTATTTGATTCATAACTCTTTCTTGCTTCGGCCGCCGTATCGTCGGCTGATTTAAACTGCGTAGGATAAGTCGTATCTGCTTTGACGTTAACCGCTTCAGCGCGAGCCTTTGCCATCTCATCCAGTAGACGAGCTGTCTTTACCTGTTCTTCGTTTTTCTCCGAGTCAGCAGGCTTTACCGATTCAGGTTTTTGCTCCGGCTTAGGTTTGTTAGATGCACATGCACCGAAACCGAATAATAGAACACAAACACCAAGAATATAAAACAATGTTTTCAGTGTTTTATTCATTATAACCTCCATTTCTAAACGGATATTCAGACATTTAAAAAACTCATAGAGCTCTTAAAGAAGTTTGTCTAGTGCGAAAGCTTTTCGCATAGATAAATTACTATAGAACTCAATCATGTTCAAGACACTGGCACTCAGGGCAAAGTCCAAAAAAATCAAAGCGATGTGAATCAATACGATAACCGCTAATCTCCGCAGCTTTTTGATCACAGTGTTCATCGGACGGCATAAAAGCATCTTCCACCTTGCCGCACCGTGTACAGATAACATGATTATGCACACTCATATCCGCATCAAAATGAGCAAAGGTGCCGTCAACATTGATGACCTTAATCCGTTTCTGTTCGGCAAGAATATTCAAATTGCGATACACGGTTCCTTGACTCAGATGTGGAAAATCCTTTCGCAGCTGATCATACAGCCATGCCGCCGTAGGATGCGTATTAGTAGAACTTAAAAGGTTGAACAGTGCTTCCCGCTGTTTTGAATGCTTGTATGACACAGCTTTTTTCATATACAACTCCTCACATCAAAGTATAGCGCCTAAAATTGATAATCAATATTACAATTTTAAAAGCGGTACTGTCAATATTAAGCCTAGGCAAACGCATCAGACACTTCATATTATACCCTGCAGAATAATGGGGCTGTTCAACCAGAGTTGAACCTCTTCGCGGTTCAAATGGTCTCACAGCCCTCATTATTCTGCGGATTTTAATTTACCTGTCTGATGCGTTTGCCCGTCTGTTAGAAAAGAAGGCGTTATGTAAGTTTTTAGCGATTCCCATGATATGGTTACAGCGCTCATTCCCGACATACACGGATGCATATCGGGAAAAAGACATTGAAAGTAGAGTGCTTTTTATTTTTTTACTTCGGTAGTCGGTTCAAATGCATGTGCATGCAAAAATTCCACCGATTTGGGGATTTCCACTTCTTTGATGTTGTTCTTCAAAAAAGCGTACATATTGATTTTCTTCACCGATGCAGGAATCTTGACTGCCGTCAGCTCATTCTTGTAGAAGGATGAAGTATCAATCAGCTCGAGGGTTTCGGGCAAGTTGAGTTCCGTCAACGCATTTAATGCAAAGGCGCTCGGCTCAATCTTTGTTTCCTTACCCCCGAAGGTAACTTCTTTAAGACCGTTCCGGTAAAAAGCAAAGCCTTCGATATCCTTCAACGCACTCGGCAATTTAACCGAAGTCAATTTACACACACCGAAAGCATCATAGCCGATGCTCTCTACCGTGTCGGGGATAACAACGGAGGTTAAACCCCTGCGGTAAAATGCATTGTCGCCGATCCGTGTAATAGGAGTCCCGTCCGGAGCTGTCGCCGGAATGGTCAAATCGGTAAGCCCTTGTGCTTTTACCTTATCCTTTCCCTTCTGTGTCATGCCCTTTAATTCGGCGCCTTTAAAAATAAAATCATCATTTTCCCATACATTTTCACTCATACTGCTACCCCCTTACATCCGATTGAGCTGTACAATCTCGTTGAATGTTTCGAGCTGTGTTTTTACCTGCCCGAAGTCCGACATCTGCTGATCATAACCGACTTTAATCAACGGGATTTTTGCTTCACTGAATGCTTGCTTGAGCGAAGGATATTCCATCTCTTCCGTATCATCAAAGTTGAGCATAAAGAGGAGGCATCCGTCAGCCTTGTTGTCCTTTGCCAGTTTCACCACATACGCAGGACGCTTTGTCAAATCAGGATCATAGAGAAGCGGATCCTCATCCATACGGGCAAATTGATCGGCAAGTGCCAGCATCGGATCGTCGATGGAAAGATCGATATCAACCTTCAACGCACGGGATTCATGCGCAACGTCATCGGCAACAACACAGACCTTGTAGGAATCTAAGATATCCAGCAAGCCGGGGTTATCGGTAATAACACCGCTGGTAACCACCCGAACGCCGTCCCATTTTTCTTCCGGCAAGGCTTCGAGCAAGGCGTTCAGCTTTTTGAGCAGTTCGGTGTGTTCGTCTTTCAGCATGAAGTATGAACTTTTCAGCACATAGCAGCGGTCGGAAGCCTTTATGCTCTGCGGATGAGCCGCGGCGAGCTTGATAAACCGGCGCTTTTCAGCCCTGTTTTCGTTATACACTTTGAACGCTTTCTTTAAGTTCTCATCGGTTACTTTAACGCCGCAGATTTTCTCCAGCTCTTCCTTTGCCTTGGTAAAGATACGTGCGTTGTACTTCTTGCCGAAGTCCTCTTTACGGTGCTGACCGTGATTGATGAAGATCATCGGAATTTTCCGTCCGGCGCTCACCTTGTAGTTCTGAGAAAGCGGACGAAGGGTGTCATCCAGCGTTGTCAGCATTGAAGCGGAAAGCCCGTCGAGGGTACCGTCCAAGGCCATTTCCAAACAGCGCAATGCCAGCGAGTAATAGAATGTCGGGAAGTATTCCTTTGCCCGCTCGATGGGGCCTTGACCACCCCATACGCCGAACGGTGCGATACCTGCCGCATAGACAATCTCTTCGGGTGCGTAGTACGGGAAAATACCGACGGCTTTTTTCCCTGCTGCAAGGTATTTATCCAGCTGCTTCCGCGGATTGTTTGCCAAATATTTAAATTGTTCCAATAATTCTTTGATTGTTTCCATACTGTCCTCCCCTACTCCAACGTCGGCTTCGACCAATCGGTCTCTTTAGTGTTTTTAAAGTTGGTATAGACGTCCTCGCCCTTCGCCTGTTTCTCCTGCTTGCGCTCGTCCATAATTTCTACCAAGCCCTGTACACGTGTTTTATACTGTTCCGTAGAGAAGTTACGCTCATCAGCCTGATCGCCGTCGAAGTGGACGACCGGAATACCGAGGTCTTCCTTCCAGCGCCGTTCAATTTCGGGCATCGCGCCGCTCCACGGTTTACAGCTGCGGTTGTAGTTGACCAAAGCGCCGCTGATACCGTTTTCTTTTGCCATGGTCTCGCGCCATTCAACACCGGTTTCGATACAGACGGAACACGGTGCCTTGCAGTACGCGGCGGCCATTTCACGGATATTCGAATATCGGAAGCCGAATGCCGGAGCATATACGACAGCGGTTACGTTAACGCCGCTATCCTTTAAGGGGTCAAACAAGGGACGGAGCGCCGGCCAGCACGGAATGCCTTCAAACAAGATACGGTGCTCTTCGGGATATTCCCATGTAGAGGTATTCTCTTTTACCGATTGTTCAAATTCCTGTGCCAACAGTTCAAAACCGACAGCGGCGTCTTCCTCACAGCGGGCGGCGACAATGTCTGCCATGTGGTTAAACAGGTCAAACCCGCTTAACGGAGACGGCTTATATGACATAAACGAACAAGCTTTCAGCCATGCCGCGGCGGTTCTGTTTGCACGCGCACAGGCATCCTCAAATTTCTTTTCATCGAATTTTTTACCGGTCAATTGCTCCAGCTGCTTGATGGCATAATCAAACTGCCCGAGCAAATAGTCCACTTTTTCTTCGGGGACATCCACCGTATTGGAGAATGGAATGTCGACCATGATGAGCGGAATATTATGCATACGCGCAATATTTTCGTACCACTTTGTCATCATATTGCAGATATTATTACAGCACAGCAAAAAATCCGGCTGCGGCATTCTGCGTGAATCGGTCGGTTCTCCTGCGGCATACGCAAGACTGATGCGAGCATACCCGCAAATATCATTATCGTAGCCCATATCCTCCGCGGCTTGGCAGAGACGTAAGCCGTCTTTCTTTGCAGCCGTCGACGCCGCGTGGTTTTCGGGATAAACAACGTTAAGATCAAAAGCTTTCGCTAATTCAATTGGAAATTTAGAAGAACTCCATCCGACTAATTCACCGCGCCGTTTCGCTTCCCACGCATTCGCATAGACCTTATCTACGACATCGCGTAACAGAGCTGCTGCGGGCTTATGCCCTTCAATCGGCCGTGGCGTTTTGTTGGGTAACTTTTCCATTTTTTGAGCCATTTGTTTCCTCCTCGTATCTCTCGGTCATCTTCCATAAAACCGGAAAGGGCATTGTGGAAGATACCGCGTAGACCGGCGCCGACCTTGCATTTACCGGCGTCGACCGTACTTATTTTGCTGCCTGTCCACACTTTTGATATGCAAACAGGGCGGCTCCAATTGCACCATTTAACTGGCAGTACTCACTCGTGTGAATTTTAAATCCTATATTTCTTTCTAATGCCCGGACCATTCCCTTATTCAGGGCAACTCCTCCGGTCATAACAACATCATCCTGAATGCCAACACGCTTGGCCAAACTACCGACACGGCTGGCAATCGCCGTATGGATTCCTTTTACGATATCGGGAATTTTTGCACCACTTGCCAGCTGAGAGATAACCTCCGATTCGGCAAAAACGGTGCAGGTAGAGCTGATGGTCAGTTCTTTGGTGGACTGTTCATCAAGCTTTTCCAGGTCTTCCAAATTGATTTCCAGAACCTTTGCGATAACATCGAGAAAGCGTCCGGTACCGGCAGCACACTTATCGTTCATAACAAAGTTTTCGAGCATACCGTTATCGCTGAGCTTTAACGCCTTTGAATCCTGCCCGCCAATATCGATAATAGTACGAACACGCGGGAACAAGAAATAAGCGCCTTTTGCATGACAGGACAATTCGGACATCTGTGCCGGGACTTCCTTTAACGAATTACGCCCATAACCGGTTGCAATAGCTCCGTCAAGCTGTTCTATCGAGGTAAAACCGACTTGATCCAATGCGCCTTTCATAACCCGCGCGGGCCCGCTGGTACCCGTTCCAACCGGAACAACCGCCGTTGCAACGATATCCTTTCCATCCTTGATAATAACACATTTGGAAGCTGTAGAACCGACGTCCACGCCCATTGTAAATATACTCATAACGATATACCCGCTCTCTTGCCGATTAAATCTAAGGGAAACCTCTAAAAACGGAAGTTTTTAGAGGTTTCCCTACATATTAAAGACCAAGCATGTGCTTTGCCAAATCCAAGAATTTCGTGATAATAATAGCATTGGTAATATTACTGATAAAACCGCCGATGACCGGCACGACAAAGAATGCCAACTTGGAATAGCGGTACTTGCGGCAGACCGTCTGCATCGTCGTCATCGAAACAGGCACTGCACCCAAGCCGAACCCGATGTGACCAACTGCCATAACCGCCGCATCATAGTTCCTCCCCAAGAGGTTAAACGTAAGGAAGTAACAGAACACAACAATCAGCACAACTTGCACCAGTAGCAATACAATCAATGCGGTGCCTAAGCCTGCAAGCTGCCAGAGTTTCATAGAAATAATGGACATCGATACGAATAGAGCCAGCGAGAATTCACCGACGATATCGAAAGCTTCATAGAGTACGCTGTGTTTTGCCGGATTAGTTTTTGAAGTCAGATCAAGCAAAAGGCGTGTCGCAATTCCTCCAAACATGCAGCATACGTGAATCGGAAAGTTGATTTTGAAATACTTCAATATTAAAAACAGCACTTGCCCGACTCCGCATGCAATACAGAGCATAAACACCGCTTGCAGCATATTGTATTTGTCGACTAAAGCACCCGCTGTTCCGCCGGAACCTTCCGCCTTTAATTCCGCAGCTTCTTCCTTACCGTCCAGTTCGGGATTTTCGAGGTGAAAGCGCTTAACCATAAAGTTGCCGAACGGCCCACCGATGATACAACCTGAAATCAAACCGAAGGTTGCCGCTGCAATCGCTACTTCCATAGCCGCGGTTGCGCCCGCCTCTACGGCAATGGGCGCAAACGAAGCGGCATTTCCATGTCCACCGGTCATCGGGATACTGCCCGTCATCATAGAGATGAGGGGACTGATATGGAAAAGGCTACCGACGGAGATAGCGGCAGCATTTTGCAATGCTGCAAGCAAGGCAGCCAGTACGGTAAAAATAATCACCAGCTTACCGCCTTTTTTCAGCAGCGCCAAACTTGCAGCAGCGCCGCTCGCAGCAAAGAATAAACAATAGAACAGTTGATTGACCGTTTTATAATCAAAATTCAATTCAAAAATATTGAGCGAATAGAGCAATAGCGAGAGGAGCGCAAACAAGGTGCCACCCACAACGGAAGCGGGTAAACAATATTTTTTGAGAACCGGAATTTTATTACGTAGAAACTCTCCCACATAAATTGCGATAACCGCAACCATGAGTGTTTCGAACATGCCCAATTTTAAAACAATTCTTTCCATAACTCGATAACTCCTGATAATGAATATTTTTTTGCGTAACCATCACGAGAATTACAATAGGGAACCTCTAAAACCTAAGATTTTTAGAGGTTCCCCGTAAGATCTTTTCTATTTTTTAACGAATGTATTATATTCTCTGATTGCCCTCGGAAGCAGCATTTGATGGAAAGCGCAGATTGCTTTCGGGTTCTGATAGACGGAATTCGCAAAGGCGATCATATACGCCCGTATATCATACAAACTGACGATTTCGTCGACCATACCGGTTTTGGCGCAATACTGCGGAACGGATTTTTCCTTATATTCATTAATCAGCTTATTCATCTTTTCAATGGTAGGCGTTAAATCCTTTCCCGCATCCTTGTCTTTTACTAAACGACGGCAATACATCGCAGTTGCAGCGGTTTCTCCGTTCATTACATTGATTTCGGTTGCCGCAGTACCGAGCGAGAACGCATTGGTATCGTTGCCTTGAGGCCCGCCCAACACATAGTGAGCCGCAGCAGTACCCTTTCGGAGCGTAACTTCCATCTGCGGAATATTGGAATTCTGAATGGAGTAAATAAGCGACTGTCCCAGACCGAGCAGTTCCGCTTTTTCCGCATCGTTTCCGACGTCGATACCGGTGGTATCCTGCAGCCAGATAATCGGAATCTTATCGCGAGCACAGAGTGTTACGAACTCATTCATCTTCATAAGCCCCTGCCGGTAGAGTTTACCGCCGATGCCGACTGCGCCTTGTTTGTATTCGGGATACTTCAGCAGCAAGCCTTGGAAGTTCGCGACAAGGCCGACTAACAACCCGTCAACTTTTGCAAGTCCGGTTACCATTTCGGGACCGTAGCCTTTTTTGTACTCGCTGAATTCGCTGTTATCTACCAGCCGTCCGATAATATCGTAGATATTGTATATCTTCTTCTGGTTCATCGGCAAAATGGAATACAGATCGTTCGGATCGAGCGCCGGTTCCCGCGGTTCGTCTACACGGAAAAATTCCAAATTGTAGGCGGGCAGGTAGTCCATATATTTTTTGATACCGTCTAATACGCCGATTTCGTCGCTGTACACCTCGCGGAAAAAGCCGGTTTCATTATAGTGAATGGAAACCGTTCCCGGTACATCGACGCCCTTGGATTTTTTGCTTGCCTCGATAATCTGCTCGGCGCCCTCTTCGTCGATATAGCCTTTCGGATTCATACCGCCGACGATGCCGGCGCCACCGACTGCCATATTCGCTTTCTCATGTGCGATAAGGATGGTCGGGCTGATACTGTGATAGCCGCCGCCCGCGGGGTTTGTTCCATAGATACCGACGATAACGGGAACACCGAGCTGCTGCAGTTCTACGTTCCGATAGAACGGAGTACCACCGCCGCGCCGGTTCGCATAAACTTTTTCCTGCTCGTCGAGTTTAACTCCGCTACAGTTCAGTACATACACGAGCGGAATGCGCAAGCATTTTGCCGTGTCGGAAGCCCGCAGTAAGTTTTCCGCCTGCCCGGGAACCCACGCGCCGACAATCTTCTTATTATCGGAAGCAACGATGACCGCCCACTTTCCGTTAATCCGTCCCAAGCCTTTGACGATACCGGTCGCGGTTTCAAAGTCCTGCGGATTATAGAGGCTGTTCAACGGACACCATGTACCTTCGTCAATCAGGTCGGCAATCCGCTGTAGTGCAGTCATCTGCCCTTTTTCGTTGATAGCCTCCGTCGGCGTTCCTGCTTCGTGGATTTCATCTATCAGTTTGCCGATTTCTTCTTCAACGTCTTTAATCAGCTTCTCATTTTCTTCATCAATATGTGCCAACTCCTTTCCAACTTGTTCCATATTTTGGAAATAGTTCGGCATCGAATAATCACCCATGTCTATTCCTCCAATACTACTTACTCTTCTACAGGAACTTTGATAAACGCCTGCCCGGGATCGATTTCCTCGCGGATCATCTTAATAACATCTTCGCTCGGCGCCTCAAGCAGAACAGCTTTGGAAACATCGAGGTCAAAACCGGTATTTTCCAGTACGTCTTCGGGGGAAGAGGTCGGATAGTAACCCGCTAAGTACATCCGCTTGGTCTTATCATCAAATTTGAGAATACCGCGGTCGGTAACAACGGCGATCGGACCTCTGTTTCCCGGAAGACCGAGCTTCTCACGTCCGCCGGGGCCGTCTCCCCATCCGGCGCTGGTGATGTAGTCGATTTTATCGATAAAGCGTCGTTTTTCGTGCTGCATCATAATAACGGTGTTGGAATAGGTTGCGATACCGTTTGCACCGCCGGAACCGGTAAACCGGGTAATAGGGTTATGATAGTCGCCGATACAGGTTGAGTTTACGTTGCCGAAAGGATCAATCTGTGCACCGCCGATAAAGGCGATCATACGATCGTTATCATTGAGCCATTCGTTTGCTTCAAACCCGATAAAGCGGACGTTCGGCCACTGTACACCGCAGTGAGCCATCAGCCGGTTATCGCCGACACTGCGGGGTACTTCAACCGGAGCGCAATCCATCAAACCGCTTTCCACAATCAACTTACAATGCGGAGCAAAAATCCGTTTTGCCAACGATGCTCCGATTAAAGGAAGACCGGTACCTACAATAACAATCTGGCCGTCTTTGATAGTCTTTGCGATTGTAATTGCCTGCATTTCTTTATTAGTATAATTTTTATAATTTGCCATCTTACTTATCCTCCTTTACAAGCCGTGCCGCATAACCGAATCCCGGTACAACCTTCAATTTTGCCAATCTGCTTGCACCGAGTTTATCGATATATTCGGTATGATCTTTTACGCCATATACCCATTCCTGTAGATAAGCCTTAAAATCTTCTTCGGTTTTGGTAACGCTGTCATACATTTTAAAGAAGTTTGCATCGTAGTCATAATAGTTATAGCACTGAGCGGGATGAGCACCGTAAGGGGTATGCACAACTGCATCGACACAAAATTCGGGTATCGAGTTTTTAGTCGGATCCTTTCTGATCTCTTCCTCGGTTACAAGCTCTTCGCATGTTACGATACACTTTTTTGCGGCAATCGCGATATCGATATCATGGAATTCATCACCCTCTATGGAACAGGTTCCTTCGATAGAAGCCTTTTGCACGTGGATGATTGCAGTATCCAAGCGCGGCACAGGAACGGCAACAACCTTTTCACCGGGATTGAAGGGGTTTTCCACCTCAACCAATTTATCATTGGGAAGGCGCGGATCTTTTGCACGCTCTTCTTTACTGATACCCCATTTGTTTACCAAGTCAGTGCCCTGCATCAGCCGTACCGGAAGATACGGGAGTCCGAGGGAAGATGCATGAAGCATCAGCATCAGTACATCTTGCGAATAGTCTTCCAGCAGCATTTTTTTGTTTTTTTCTATTTCGTGGCGGAAGCGACGCGCTACGTTTGTATAGCCGGAGTTTGCGATATAGCAGTTGATAAAGGCCTTTACCCTTCCTTCACCGATCAGCATATCCCAGTCGCCGCCTGCCGGGCCGGAGTACCCGATAAAATTGCCTAAGCCTTGCCGCAGAATTTCGTTTACCGCAGCATACGGCTTACGATTCGTCGTAAAACCGCCGAAGCAGAGGACATCGCCCGATTTTACATATTTTTTAATTGCGTCGTGCAATGACATAACCTTACTCATAATACATCTCCTTCCAACTATATGTACGTTCTAATGAAATAGAGGCAATCGCAAAAATTATTTTCCAGCGATAAGCTCCATTCATACAGAGAGGGAACGCCGATAACATCGGTATTCCCTCTGCATTATTACTTTCCAAAGATCAACATAAAATAACCGGCCGCAACCGCAGAACCGATAACACCGGCCACATTCGGCCCCATCGCATGCATGAGCAAGAAGTTCGTCGGATTTTCGGATGCGCCTACCGTTTGCGAAACACGCGCAGCCATCGGCACGGCGGAAACACCGGCAGAACCGATTAATGGGTTGATTTTTCCACCGGTAACAACATACAAAAGCTTTCCGAGCAAAACACCGCCGACCGTCGACATGCAGAACGCAAACAATCCCATAAAGATAATGCTAATCGTTTGCACTCGCAGAAACAACTCTCCGTTTGCCGTAGCGCCGACGGTAACACCAAGCATAATCGTAACAATATTGATCAATGCGTTTTGAGCCGTATCGGATAAGCGCTGTACAACACCGGATTCTCTAAAGATATTGCCTAACATCAGCATGCCAAGCAGTGGAGCAACCGAAGGTAGCAACAACGAGGTAAATAAAACCGTTCCGATCGGGAATACAATTTTTTCCGTCTTACTTACCTTCCGCAACTGTTTCATCTTAACAGCACGCTCTTTTTTGGTGGTTAATAGCTTCATAATCGGCGGCTGAATCAACGGAATCAGCGCCATATACGAATACGCTGCAACGGCGATCGGCGCCAGCAGTTCGGGGGCTAAGTTGTTTGCAATATAAATAGAAGTAGGACCATCGGCGCCGCCAATAATAGCAATAGCGGCAGCCTGCTTTGCCGTAAAAATCGGTAAAGCACTGGCAGCCATAAAGGTGATATAAATGCCGAACTGCGCCGCCGCTCCGAGCAACAAGCTAATAGGGTTGGCGATAAGCGGCCCGAAATCGGTCATTGCACCTATCCCCATGAATATTAAGCATGGGAAGAGGTTACTCTTGATACCGCTATAAATAATCCGCAGTACACCGGACGTATACCAAGGCTCTGCTTCCTTCATCAAATCCGCTAACGGTAAATTCGTCAAAAACATACCGAAAGCAATCGGCAACAGCAGCAACGGTTCAAACTGCTTGACGATAGCTAAATAAATTAAAACGAACGAGATGAGAAACATCACAAGCTGCTGCCATGTCAACGCAGCAAAGCCTGATTGTTGCATCATCGCCCCTATAACCTTAATGAATTCCATGCAGTGCCCCTTATTTAACCTCTACCAATACGGTATCAGTATCGACGGCATCTCCTTTCTTTACCCTGACAGCAGCCACGGAACCGGCAACTTCGGATACGATTTCGGTTTCCATCTTCATGGCTTCCAAAATAACAACCACTTGACCGACGGAAACTGCATCGCCTTCTTTTACTTTTACATCAAGGACGGTGCCGGGCATCGGGCTGACTACGGAACCGGCAGAAGCTGTGGGAGCCGACGTAGGTACCGCGGGTTGCGGGGTAACAGGTTGAGCAACGGGAGCTGCTTGAATGGCGCGAGACACCCGCTCTGGAGGACGCCGTGATAAAGATGAAGAGCCGCTCCCGACTCTTTCCACTTCAACTTCATATTTCTCACCGTTTACAGTGACTACATAATTCATACGAAACACTCCTTCTCTTTATGATCTATAGTTTCTTAATACTCGTAATTACGAATGAATTCAAAGGCTCGCGCCTTTCTTCGCTAATAGCGGCTGCAATAACTGCAACTTTTACCGCTTCGGCACCCGCTGAAGACTTTGTATTCACGGCTGTAGGGGTCGCTGTTGCAGGGGCTGCTTGAGGTTTGGTAGGTAATTTTTTCTCTAAGCCCGAAATAACTTTCGAAACAATCATAACGTAAATCGCTAAGAAGATTAGAGATAAAAACACAATACCAAGCCCAAGCAAAGATGACAACAAGCTCGTAACAAAGCTTATGTACTCTGTTGTGATCATTCATACCTCCTATAAGGAATAAATAGCTTGAAAAAGCATCCCGGATAATAGCTTTATCACTATCATAATACAAAAAGTGCTTCACTGTCGAGACAGCAAAGCACTTTTCATCTGTTCTAGGGTATCTCTAAAAGTTTGGTTCGATTTTTAGAAGCCCCCTCACAATAGATAGGTTCCCGTCAAAATTATCCGACGAAGATGCTGGTAAAGGTCTGAATAATAAACGCATTAACAAAGTCGATAAACAGCGAACCTACGAGCGGAACAGCCAAGAAAGCCTTCGTCGAGAAACCGTTTACGGAAGTAAAGGCTTCCATGTTTGCAATAGCGTTCGGAGTAGCTCCCATACCGAAACCGCAGTGGCCGGTTGCCATAACCGCTGCATCGTAATCCCGTCCCATAAGGTTGAAAGTAACGAAATAGGCAAACAAGCCCATAACAACAGTCTGCACCAGCAGGATAACGATAAGCGGAATTGCCAAGTCTGCCAACTCCCACAACTTCATTGACATCAATGCAATAGCCAAGAAGAAGGAAAGGCATACGCTTCCGATAATACCGATTTCGTCGATAGGCGTTTTGTTAGGCGTTGCATCTACAATATTACGCATAATAGCAGCAAGAAGCATCGGAATAAGATATGCCGGTAAAGACAATCCCGCTTTTTTAATAAGCGGCGTAATAAGACCACCGACACCCATTGCAATACCGATCATACAAGCTGCTTTAAAGAAAGATTTCTCGGTCATAGTAGCTTTCTGAGCGAGAGTCTCTTCATTCTCAGCTTGCTGTTGAGCCTCTTTTGCGTTTCCTTCTTTGCACACAAGGTTGTGCTTATCCTTTAAGCGTTTTGCAATCGGCCCGCCGAGTAAACAGCCTGCTACCAAGCCATACGTTGCCGAGGCAATTGCGACAACCGTAGCGCCTGAAACACCCCGTTCTTCCAAATAAGGGCCGAAAGCGCCCGACGTACCATGTCCGCCTGTCAATGGGATTGAACCCGCCGCCAAACCGATACCGGGATTAAGCCCGAACACTTTTGCCAAAGCGATGCCGACACCGTCTTGCACAACACAGAGCACTGCCGCTGCGGCCAAGAACAGGAGCGTTGCAATGCCGCCCTTTTTCAATGCGGAAACACTCGCCAAAAATCCGACGCTGGTAAAGAACACAACCATAAAGAAATTCTTTAAATTTCCGTCAAAAGTAAATGTAAACAGTCCCAGATTATGGCCTATCAACATTACAATTGAAAACAGCGTTCCTCCGATAACCGGCGCAGGAATATAGTATTTCTGCAAAAACCCGACTTTTGCTTTAATACCGCTTCCCAACAGGTACAGTATGATCGCCAGTCCCAACGTTAGATACATATCAAACGTAAATGTAATCATCTTTATTACCTCCTCATACAGATGCATTTACTGTAGCACACTATGCAGCGAATTACTGGATTTTATTTTTACAATCTCCGGTGTCGAGATATTCTTTTATGTTATCAAAAGTTGTTTCGATCATATTCAATGCAGCCTCATCGGTATAGGAACCTACGTGCGGCGTAATGATAACCTTCGGATACATATCGATCAGTTTTTCGAAAGCAGGCACAGGCAAGGTCTTACCTTTGAAATCTTTAAAGAAAATTTCAACCTCATTTTCCAACGTATCGATACCTGCGCCATATATCTTTCCACTTTCCAGCCCTTCGACCAGCGCATCGGTATCGACAAGCTCTCCCCGCCCTGTATTAATAAGGATGACGTTATTCTTCATCTTAGCAATTGCTTCTTTCGTGATGATCTTCCCGTTTTCCTTAATATACGGAGCATGGAGCGTGATAATATCGGACTTTGCAAGCACTTCATCCAGAGACATCTGCGTTACGATGTCCTCCACCCCGGTTTTCGGGAAAATATCAAAGCCGATAACATTTGCACCTAAGCCCTTAAACAGTTTGGCTGCCGTCATACCGATTCGTCCCAATCCGAGTACACCGACCGTACAATTCCGTACTTCGCGCGAGAACATCTGCTTGTCGACGATAAAGTTCTTATCTTTTGTTTTGTTTCCGGTATAGGTAACATTCCTCAATAGCGTCATTGCCAAAGTCAGTGCCAGTTCCGCGATTGCATTTGGAGAATAGAACGGCACATAAGCCATTTTAAAGCCTAGTTCTTTTGCGTATGGTATATCGATATGGTTAACACCCACCGTTCGGGTCAATACGTATTTAACGCCAAGCTCTTTGTAGATATCTAACCGCTCCTTTGTCGCAAAGCAGTTTCCGCGTAATACGACAACGTCATGCCCTGCAGCCTTTTTGGCGGTCGCCTCGTCGGTTAAATATTCGGGAATTAACGTCATTTCGTACCCGAATTTCTTATTTACCGCCTCAAAGATAGGCCGTTCGACATCACGTACGCCATAAAAAATAATTTTCATGTTACAGTGCCTCCTTATATTACATACACCGAAAAAAGCGCAACCACCATTCCGTCAATCAATAGTAAACACACTTATCCATCTATCGATAAATCTATAAATGAAAACACTAACTGCTTATATATATTGATATAGCGAATTATGATGTTCATACTCATTCCGGTATTGTTTAATCTTACAATGCCTCTATTGAGTTGTCAAGAAAATAAATAAATTTATTTTTATATGACCGACAATATCAAGACTATTCTAAACATTTAGTGTTGTATTACCATGCAGAAGCATAGACAGCCATAAGCAAAAGGACTAAAATACATCCGATGTAGTCGGATCATGTAGATACAAAATTACACCCACGTTTGGAAAGGAGCCCTACCCTTATGGAAAAAACAGCACCGAAACGGTTTCCAATCCGCTATAAGCTCATCCTTATTTTCGGTCTTTTGGTAGTAGTTGCCGGCATTACAGAGGCAGTCCTTGCTATTCACATCGCACGCAAAGCCGTAACCGAGAGAGTCGAAACACATTTAACAGACAAAGCGGTAGACATTGCGAATATTATCGACGGAAGAATAACCGCACTCTATCAATTCCTTAACGGCATTGCCCGTATGCCTTTTTTAACCGACCCCGCATATTCGTATCAAGAACGAGTTGTACTCTTACAAGAAGAGGCTGCAGCAAACAGTAAAATTATTGAATTAGATATAACCGATCCCAATGGTACATTCTATTATGCGGGAAATACCGTTCAAGTAGGCGACAGGGTATGGTTCCAAACAGCCCTTTCGGGAACCCCCTTTATTTCAGAACCGTATAGAGAACGAGCCAAGGGAACACTTGTCATCACGCTTGCAGTTCCCATATTCGACGAAACCCATCATGTACACAGCGTTCTTTCGGCAGATGTCAGCGGATTGCTCCTTACACAAAATATCGAAGATATTGCCGTCGGCAAAAGCGGGTTTTGTTATATTATCGGTTTAACGGGAACTACCATTGCCGATAGGGACGCTTCTTTAGTGGAGTCGCTGTTTAATGCTTCCGAGTCGGGGAAAACCGATACAAGCTTGGCCAGCCTCGGAACATTTGAACAAATTGCTCTAAAAGCACAAAAACCTGCTATTGGTCATTATGAATATAAAGGAATTTCAAAAATAGCCGCATACGCAAAAAGCAATATCTCAGGATGGACGATTGTTGTTAATGCGCCTTATAATGAATTTATGGGGACAGTCAATTCGATGAGTATCACAATGATGACTATCGGTATTTGTATATTTATAACGGCTCTTATCATCGTCTATTTTGTCGCTCTTAAATTGGTAAAACCTGTTCAGACAGCAGTCTATGCATTAAAAGATATCTCGCAAGGTGAAGGAAATTTAACGGTCAGACTACCGATTACGGGTAATGATGAAGTGACCGACATGTCCGAATACTTTAACCAAACCATTGAGAAAATCGGCAATTCGATCAAATCCATCGGAATAAGCAACGCCGAAATGGAAGCTATTGGTAATAAGCTTGCAAGTGATATGGTACAAACTGCAAGTGCAGTAAATACAATCAGCTCCAATATCGAAGGCGTTAAACAACAAGCACTCACGCAGGCGGCAAGCGTTACCGAAACGGCAGCAACCGTTGAAGAAATTATCCGTGCCATAAAACAACTTAACAGCAATATCCAAACTCAAGCGACGAGCGTTGCGCAGTCTTCATCTTCGATCGAGCAAATGGTAGCAAATATCGCGTCCATTACCGGTACGCTCGAAAAGGCAAACGGAGCGGTAAAGAGCCTCGCAACCGCAACCGATGACGGTAAAACAACACTCGTAACGTCAAATACCGTAACACAAAAAATTGCCGAAGAATCCGGTTCGCTGATGGAAGCCTCAAGTGTTATTCAGCATATTGCATCACAAACAAACTTGCTTGCAATGAATGCAGCCATCGAAGCGGCTCATGCGGGAGAGGCGGGGAAGGGTTTTGCCGTTGTCGCGGATGAAATTAGAAAGCTAGCGGAAGATTCCGCCATGCAAGGAAAAAACATAACAACGACGCTTAAAACACTCAGCGGTGAAATCGAGACGCTTTCCGCCTCTTCCAAAACCGTAGAAGAAAAATTCAATGCTATCTTTCATTTAGCCGGGCAAGTAAAAGATATGAGCGATACACTTACCCACGCAATGCGCGAACAGGAGAACGGCAGCAAAGAAGTACTGGCTGCTATTAAGAATATCAATATGGTGACTACGGAGGTACAAGCCGGATCCGAGGAGATGCTGAAAGGAGGGGAAAGTGTCGCAGAAGAAATGCGGAAGCTCGATGATCTTACCCGCATCATCACTGATGGCATGAACGAAATGGCTGCGGGAGCAGTACAGATCAATAATGCCGTTCAAGAAGTAAATGACATAACACAGAAGAATAAACGAAGTATTGAAAATCTAACAAAAGAAGTAGGCAAGTTTAAAGTCTAACCAGCAGAAGAGGATAAATATGAAGAAGGTATGTATTATCACGGTAATTGTACTCGCATGCGCGACATCGGTGTTCTTTTTCGGGTGGACACAATTTTCGGTTCCTGCAGGGAAATACGGTATCATGCTGTCGAAGTCGGGGGGATATTATCCCCAAGCGATTATGCCCGGGAATTTTACCTGGCGATGGGAGCGGATTGTTCCCACAAATGCACAGATACTGGTATTTGACCTTACGCCGCGGCAAGTAAATTATGCGGCAGACGGTATGCTCCCGTCGGCAGACCGATACGCCAAAGTATTGAATACAAAAGATGATTTTTCATGGGCGTTTGGTATCGATGCTCTCGTTACCCTGAAAGCCGAACAGCTGGTACCGGTTGTGGAAAAAAATACTATCCAAACGCAGGAAGCGCTTGAATCGTACATCGATTCGCATATACGTGCAATACTGCAAACAATTATGTATCGCTATATTTCGGAACTGATCGACAATCCCTACGAATATCAGCAAGTAAAAACCGATTATCATCTGCTTTCAGAAAAGCTCAGAGGCGAACTTGTAAAAACAATCGGTCAAGATTTCTCCGTCGAAGCTGTTACTTTAACGAAACTCACCATTCCCGATATCCATACCTATAAGATTGCGGAACAAGCTTATAACACGTATGAACAACAGCGCGAAATGCTTTTGGCGGAAACAGCGGCAAAAGAAGCACAATACGCAGCATCGGAGCAGTTCCAGATAGATCGGCTGACGAAATGGGGAGACTTTCTGGCGAAATACCCGAATATCATCGAACTGATTGCCGTCGCACAACAGGATTCCAAAGCAGCGCTCAACGCTTTAAAATCCTTAGAAAAAAAACAGGAATAATTACGAATTTGTAACTCAATATTATAGCTTTTTGTTCATTATAAGACTGCCGTTTGGTAGGTCATACCGACCTCCCGAACGGATATTTCCAATCGAATATAACAAGGAGCTAAAAAATTATGGTTCATAAACGTATTCATTTAGCAGTACCACTCTGCATTGCCCTGACCCTCTGCAGCTGCGGGAAAGCACAAGCCGAAGAAAAGCACAAACTACGAGACGAAAGTAACACACAGCCAACGAAAAACATCGGAAACGGAGGTTCATCTATGGTAACGGCAGGAAACATAAAAGAGATTTACTTAGCCGGAGGCTGCTTTTGGGGTGTTGAAGGATACTTCCGCCGGATTGCAGGCGTCGTTGAAACCGATACCGGATATGCGAACGGCACAACCGATACAACCGATTATCAGCGCATACATGGCACCGATCATGCCGAAACCGTCAAAATAACCTACAATACCGGCGTTATCGCACTCGAAGAGCTGTTGGAGCACTATTTCCGCATTATCGACCCGCTTTCCGTAAATAAGCAGGGAAATGACGTCGGCAGGCAATACCGTACCGGCATTTACTACACCGATAAAAAAGATGCACCGGTTATTCAAGCGTTTCTAAAACGGATGCAGGCAAAGTATGCACGCCCGCTTGCAGTAGAAACGGAACCGCTGCGGAACTTCGTATTGGCAGAAGACTATCATCAAGATTATCTTGAAAAAAATCCCAACGGCTACTGCCATATCAACTTAAACCTTGCCTCCGTACCGCTCCACGATGAAGCAAAATTCCAAGCACCTGATGCAAAACAGATTAAAGAACGGCTGACACCGCTGCAATATAGTGTAACACAGGAGAAAGCAACCGAGCGACCGTTTACCAGCGAGTATGATAAGTTTGAAGGAAAGGGAATTTACGTTGATGTTGTTACGGGAAAGCCGCTTTTTTCTTCGAGCGATAAATACGATGCAGGCTGCGGATGGCCGAGCTTTACCAAACCGATTACCTCGCAGGCGGTTGATTTTACGCCCGATGGCAGTCACGGTATGAACAGAGTTGAGGTTACCTCAAAAACCGGCGGCGCACATTTAGGCCACGTTTTTGACGACGGCCCGCAGGATAAAACAGGCTTGCGCTATTGCATCAACGGAGCATCACTGCGGTTTGTTCCCTACGAAGAAATGGATGCCGCCGGCTACGGAGACTATAAACAATACGTAAATCCCTAAAAGTATGACGGATTGTCTAGGTATGCCCAGATGTCTATAAAGGTATCGAGATAGGCGGACTTCCGGCGTTTGGTATAAATCCGGGTGAACAGGGCTTCTTCGGCTTTTTGCACTTCCATCTTATGGATTTCAAGGTAGTCTCCGGCGGAAAAACCTGTTTCATCGGCGTAGCTACCGGGAATAACTTCCGTTATCCGAAAAGATTTTTTTCCACCGGCGCTTTCAAGATACATTCCATACGCCGGCAGCATAGCCCGCGCGCGACTATCCTTACGATACACCAGCTCGGCTGGCTGTCCGGGGCGGGCTTCCAGCTGTACATACCAATCCTGCCGCGTTTTTTCCCAACGGTGCTCCTTCCGTTCCGCCCCGCCCATATTGTCGGCGGCATCACTCGTAGCGCCCGCCGTATCGCCGGTGCTGATATGTGCGGTACCGACCGCGCTATTACCCGAGCTGCCGATTGCATCGGGAGCAGTGCTGACATTTGCATTTCCGGTAGTGCCTGTTGTATCGGCGCCCGAACCGGAAGGACGAGCATCATTCGTAGAAGAAGTATGCAGGGGGGCATAGCCTGAAACTTTAACGATAGTACCGGCGCTCAACCGCATCAGTTCGGCCTGCAGTGCTTCCAAACTGGGAACCGCCCGACCATTCAGATGAGTAATAACGGCACCGGCGGGAATAACAGACGCAGACGATCCCGGCACTGCATAGACCAGTTCCGTTCCTGCCGCCTGCTGCGGCGACTCCTTTACGGAAACCCCATAGCAGGACATCCATGCATGAACGGTTTCGCCGCCTGCATAGAGCTGAGGCAGGATAAGGCGCAGCAGTTCCACCGGTATTGCAAAGTTTAAACCTTCGTTGCGCTCCAGACCGGCAAACACAATCGCCTGTACCCTACCCGCCTCGTCGATAATCGGCCCGCCTGAGCTACCATGATTAACGGGCGCATCGATCTGCAATACGCTGCCTAAAGACAGAAGCCGCCGGTTTTGCGCCGACACGATACCGGAAGTAAGCGTCTGTTCCAATCCGGCGGGCGAGCCGATCGCATAGATTCTACTACCAATGTTTAAGTCTTCCGAAGAGCCGAGCTGAAAATACACTTCGGGATTAATCTCCGTTTTAAGAAGCGCGAGGTCGAATGTCGTATCCCAGCCGACTACCTTTGCCGGTATCCGCACCGTAGGATTTTCCGCACGCTTGATGTACACACGGGAAAATCCTTCGTATTCGGGATCAACTTCGCTTTGAATAACATGATAGTTTGTAATGAGATAGCCGTTAGCGTCGATAAAAAACCCCGAACCGATCATCCGGTCGGCTCTCCCTAACCCTTTTTCAATCGTCATACCGCGGTCAACCCACACCGTCACGGTTCCTTTCATCATTTTTCGAACCGTTTCCAATGACGGCGCATCATGTACTCCGCCGGATAATCGGGCAGTATCCTGAATCAGCGCATCAAATTTCTTTTCTTTCCATTTATTCCGCTGCGCCGACACAAGTTTTTCCTCACTCCACTGTGCAGGCGTATGTCCTAATGCGGTGAGCGATCGGAATATTTTGAGCGCTTCATCCCATGTACCGTTTTCGACAGCCTTAAAAAACAATTCTTCAACAGCGCTTTTGGAGTCTTGATACAACGTGTTTATTTCATCGGTACGTTCGGTATACAGCGTTAAACGCTTTGCCCGCAATAGGGCATCGAGCGGTTTTTCTGCGATAAGGCCGCGAACAGCTTCAATCTCCCGTGTTACGCTGCGACCGTCCGCGTAATTGACACTTTGAGAAAAAGAGGGTGTAACAGAGGTACAGGCGCCGAAAGTAACCAAAAGTACAATCAGTGCGGATATGTTATACAAAAACCGACCCAATCTCACTTTTGTCCCTCAACTTTCACAGGAGCTGCCCGATCGGGAATGCGCAACATTTGAACAAACACAGCGCCTTCGGAACGGACGGCATAGAGCTCATAACTTCCGATTAATATCGTCCGCGCTTCCACATCGGAATCGGTATCCTTGAACAACGCTGTCAGTTTTTCAGCGACTTTATCGGAAAAAGCGGGGCGCATTTCGAGCCAATATACATTATATGAAGGATCTTTTATCAGCGGCATACTCGTTTTGCCGATAGTCAAGCGTTCCGGGATTCCTTTTTTATAGTATACCGACACCGGCAGCCCCGAATACCGATGTTTCCACACCGTCTGAGCATTTCCCGACGGAAACTGCGTATACTGAATTTCCGGCGTTCCGTCTTCATTTTCATCCCAATTTTTTATAACCGTCCCATCCGTCTTGTAGAGTTCGTAATATTCAAACAACTTATTTTTATTGATATCAACCGAAATCTTATCGAGCTTTCCCTGTTTGCCATATTGCTCCAGCACTTCAAAAAATCCGTCGCCGTCATAGTCATACTCTTTTTGTGCAAGTACGCCGTTCCGGTACCGAGCAAGCGCAAGCGTTTGCGTCCCCGTCTTTATTTCAGCCGAAATAATCCGGCCATCTTCAAAGTGCATCCGCATAACCGCATTTGTATCAAACGGTGAAGGTTCTTCACTGTATAACACCGAAAAGATAAAATCATGCTCTTGCAGCAGGCGGGCATTGTTGCGTAACCGCAGCGTAAAGAAAGCCGGGGCTTCCGCATCGGTATCGCGCAGTCTTAAATCAAGTTCGGTCTGAGCAACCGGCTCCCATCGAAGTGCAAGCGGACGCATGATATACTCCCGCTTTTCCGCCTTTTGTACAATAGAATGTACTGCCGGATAGCTGTCATATTGGACGGCATAACCGTTCTTCGCCGTAACAATAAGATCGGGGGCGCCGAAATTGCACTGTATCTGATATTCATACACCTCATCCTGATTCAGATCGAAAAAGGCCGATACGGGGCGTCCCTGTTCAAAGAAAACAGCCGCATTAGAGATGCCGTCACCGTTATCGTCCTCTAAAAGTACGCCGCTAAAGATTTTAAGACGATTGCCAATCTCTTTTCGCATAGCATCCGTGCCGGTCAGCCGACATAACTCGATAAGCTGATCGGAATACAAGGCGGACACGGGTGCTTTAATATTTGTCGTTTGAGGTAGGTGGTCGGCAACAGTGGTACCAAAAAATTCTTTGACGGCGACCTTTTCATCGATAACGCCGTACCGGAGCTCCGCGAGCACCGCGGCAAGCTGCGTCCGTGCATCAAGCTTTTCGCTGTCTGCCGCATGCATATTACGGTACACTTTTAAACGGCGGCTGTTTTCCTGCGGGTTAGGGTCAAAGGGAGCTGCATACACTGCCAGCGACGGCTCCTGTTCAATCCAGACATAGAGTTGCTGCAAAAGAGAGTCGGCAAGTTTTTTCCCCGCGCGGGTCATCGCTTTATCCCGCTCCTGTAAAAAGAATAGCCGAGGGAACCGAACGTCAAAACTCCAACGGTTTAACGCAGTTTCGATTACCTCCCGCGCCTGCCCGTCACGCCCTAACCCATAGAGCGCAGAAGCGCGGTAAAAGTCACGGTCGGCGGAATCGAAGGCAAGTGAATCCAATACTTGAAGTGCTTCGTTATAGCGTTCGGTTTCAGTATAAAGGCGGGCAAGGAGTAAAACGAGCTGGTTCCGATTATAGATACGCAGCTTTAATCCCTGCGTCAGAGCCGTTTCCGCAGCATCGAGGCATTGTGCGCGCGTGGCATTCAACCGGATAAGGCATTGAGCCTTTAAATAAAAGAAGTCTGCAAAAGAATCGTCAAACGTCATGCCTTTTTCGACATATTCAAGAGCTTCCGCATAGTTTGCATCGGTATAGAGCGCGGCGGCCTTTTGCAAATATTGCAGCGCATACGAGGTATTCATTTGCTGTAATTCACGGTTTACCGTTTGCGAATACACTGCCGTTGCAGGTAGTAAAAATACCAGCAGCGTTTCTATTAAAAGGATCCGCTTTATAGTCTTGAGCATTCTATTGTTCCTCCACAAACCAGTCTTTATATCCAAGGAAGCTGCCATACAAGGCGCGTATACGAGTACGCCTCCGAATACAAGTGTCCTCTATGATAATCGGCAAAAGTTCGCGAGCAAGTGAATCAACCTGCCACTCATTTAAAATTTTTTTTACTTCTTTTAAATTCCCCGATTTCATTTGAATCCGATCGCTGCCGCGCCTGGACCTAACGGAAATGGGAAGTGTAAAAGGACCTACTCCGTTGCTTTTATCCTCGCTATCTCGTACAAAAATACCGTCGGCCGTATGATAAACTACCAACTGCCCCAAAGGATACGCATACTCGCCGCATTGCAGAATAGTAAGAAAGTATGACTTTTGATTATACAGCGTAAGATAGGCCGTGCTGTCAAAAAGCAGGATACGATCACCGCGGCGTTCCAAGCGGAGAGCGCCGGCAGCAGTAATCTTTGATCGAGTATCCGGTTGCTTTTCCATATGAGAAGCCACACATTCGGATGAAAGCCGAAGGAGTATGCCAAGCGGAACCCGTGTCCCGATACCGAGCCGGCGACACCCTTGTTCAAGTACCCTGAGCCGCAGCGCAGGATGAAGCGAATCGAAGAAATCCGCCGCGATTACAAGCGCACCGTGCTTGCATTGCGCCCAATTTGCCGCGTCGGCCACGCTGCTTGCATTGTCGGCCATACCGGTAAAGGTTTCGCGCGCAGTGGCCAGCGATTCCTCGCAAAATGAACGATCCAAGGCAATCCGTTGCAAAGTTTTATCCAATCCGGTGCGCCATCCGCCGAAGGTTGCAGCTAATGCCGGTACCAAGTAATGCCGGATTCGATTACGCAGATACGTATCTTCCGCATTGGTGGCATCCTCACGCCATACGATACCCTGCTGCCGTAAAAAGGCTTCTATATCGCTCCGTTCTACTGTAATAAGCGGGCGTAAATACCGTCCGCGCCGTATCGGCATTACGGGTAAACTCGCCGTGTTGCCGCCTTGGAAGAGCCGCATCAGTGCTGTTTCATATACATCGCTGCGGTTATGCGCCGTTACGATATAGTCGGCACCAACGGAAGCGGCGGTTTCTTCAAAAAGCCGGTACCGAAGCGTACGTGCGGCATCCTCCATTCCACGATTGCGTTCTTTTGCATAACGCGCCACTTCTCCGGCGGGGATTTCCGCAATAACACAGGGTACCGGCGGCTCTAAACGGCTGCACAATTCGGCGACAAAGGCTGAATCGGCAGCGCTTTCTTCCGCACTGCGGATATTATGATTAACCGTAACGGCGGTTAATCGGCAGTGGAGCCGCGTCTGTAATTGATGAAAAGCTAATAGCAATGCCGTAGAATCCGCACCGCCTGAACACGTAAGAAGGAAACTATTCGGGTTATGTGTCAAAAATGATTTAAGATTATCAAAGACGGCATTGATAAGCGGATGAGAATACATACAATGAGAAAATAAAATGTTTTTGAGGAAAAGACAAGAACAGAAAAAAAGTGCAGGTGTAAGACCTGCACTGTAATGAGAAAATTAGGCTTTTGCGTCCGGGGTCGCAGCATCCGCGGGTGCGGCACCCTCTGCAGAAGCAGCTTCTTCTGTGGGTGCGGGAGCTTCTTCTTTGGCAAATTTAACCATTGCAACCGCCAAATCGGCATCCGTTAAAATTTTAACGCCTTCGGGAACTTTAATATCACGAACGTGAATTGCTTCGTTAGCGCCGAGTTTTTCAACATCGACAACAATTCGTTCAGGCAAGTCGCGCGGCAAGCATTCAACTTCAAGTTCCGCAATACCGGTTTCCAAAACAGCGCCTTGACGGCATGCTTCAGGAGATCCTGAAAGCCGGATCTGAATTTTAGTCCGCAACAGTTGGCCGCGTTCAACGGCATAGAAATCAGCATGGAAAACTTTATCGCTTACGATATCATATTGATAATCTTTGATAAAAACTTCAAACTCGTCTTTCTCGTCAACCTTGACGGTAATAAGGGTACTCTCAGTAACTGTTTTGAATAATTTTTCAAAATCGCGATAGGGAACTTCAATAGCTGTTGAACGACCGGCATTATCATAAATAACAGCGGGTAAACGATTGGCTCTACGGCATTTTGCAGCAGCAGCTTTTCCAAAACCTGTCCGACGACAGGCTGTCAAAACTCTCTCTTCCATAATCAGGAACTCCTTTGCATATAAAGCAAACAAGAGGCTCCTTCCGTACGAAAAGCCCCTTTTTTTCTATTTACATTCATATAAAGTCAACACGGATTATTTTGCAACAAAATAATCCGTCTTTCCTTCAGACTGGGACGGTAGGATTCGAACCTACGGAATGACGGCACCAAAAGCCGTTGGCTTACCACTTGCCGACGTCCCATTATAAAAAACTGTACGTTTACGTACAGCAATTTCCAAATCTTTTACAAACCGATCTGCATAACGCCGATTTCAACTTTCAGCAGAAGTCTCGTATGCGGAAAGTATCTTTTCTTGCAGTACCGATCGGAATTCAGGCGTTATCGGATGCGCAATATCTTTATACGCCCCGGTCTTCGTTCTGCGGCTTGGCATCGCAACAAAAACACCCTTTTCTCCTTCAATCAGCTTCACATTGTGCAATACGAAGCAGTCATCAAAGGTAACGGTTGCATAAGCCTTTAATTTGCCTTCAGCTACAGTCTTCCGAATTTGGACATCAGTGATTGTCATACTATGCCCCTCCTTACGGTAGACTTATTATACACCGCAAAGTATTCTTAGGCAAGTAAAAGGAACGGTTTACACCAGCTCCATCTTTTTGCCAAGACTTGGAAAGCGGAAGCCATAAGGCTCTCAGAGCTAAACAATCCGAAAACAGCCGAACCCGACCCGCTCATCTGTGCAAATGCTGCACCTTGTTCGTAAAGCTCTTTACGCACACGACCGATAACGGGGTAGCGCTGCTCAAGCACCGGCTGAAAATCATTTACAAAACGCCATGTTTTAAACGGAGCCATATACTGTGCAGCAAGCTTTTCATATCCCCACGCCTCACACTCGTGGGATAACGCTTCTTTTTGGTTGTCCAGCAGTTCATACGCTTCTTTCGTTGAGCTCTGTACATCCGGCCAAATCAATATGCCGAAACAATCAGTACGAGCCCGTATCGGTTCAAAGACTTCACCCCGTCCTGTAACAATTCCTGCCGAACTTTTTAGAAAGAACGGCACATCGCTTCCAACCTGTAAGGCAAGTGTTGTAAGCTCGGAATCGCTCAACGGCATCGCAAAAAGCTCATTTGCCGCTTTCAACAAAGCGGCCGCATCGGAAGAACCTGCCCCCAAACCGCTCCCTGCAGGGAGATTTTTTATCAGCCGCACCCGAACACCGGTATCAACATCCGACACATTACAAAATGCTTTCCACGCTTCGGTTAAAGTGTTGCCCACCGGTAAAGGCATCAAAGGGGATTCAACCGTACAACTACGTGAATCGCTCGACTTTTCTAGAGAAAGATAATCCGCTATTGAAATACGCTGAAAAATACTTTCGAGGTTATGGAAGCCGTCTTTTCTTTTTGCCAGAACCTTTAGATGAATGTTAATCTTTGCATAAGCACAAAGACTAACCACATCGGCACTCATGCTTGAAGCATTATTCATATAATATGAGTTTTGTCAATACTGCAATTTTTTTGAAAATATACGGTGCATCTACTTCGTTGCTGCGCACAAATTAATCCTCAACGTATCAAAGATACGTCTGCGGTTAATTTGTACTCGCGCCTTGTATCTGTACCGTCTATTTTCAAAAAGCATTTGTTCTACCTAACCTCTTTATTTTACGATTTTGATCTATATTGTCTGATGCAGTTTGTCCTTCTTCTAAAACAAACCGTTCGAAATTTTAAGTAAAATTTCGAACAGAAGGAAGGCAACCGCTAAAAATATTTTTAATGCGGTTGCCCTGATACTCTTAGATTTTGAGCTTTTTGTAGGTTTCTTCGAGCGGGTGTACTGCTCCACCGAATTTCGGGAAGCTCGGCACGGCATCACCTGATTTTCGCGGAATCAAATGTATATGCAGGTGAAAGACCGTCTGCCCTGCACATTGATTATTTGCATTGAGCATATTGACACCCTCGTATCCGCAGTCAGTCACGCAATGGTTGGCGACCTTTTTTACCGTATCCATTATATGATGGAGCGTTGCTTCATCCGCATCCAAGATATTTGTAACATGTTTTTTGGGGACGACCAGCATGTGACCGTCAACATCTTTTGCAATATCCATAAAGACAATCGTATATTCATCTTCATAGATTTTCATGCACGGAATTTCACCTTTAATAATCTTACAAAAAATACAATCATCCATCGTTAGCTCCTGTTATTTATTGTAAGAGGAAACCTCTTTGCCGTCAATCATACGTCTTGAACATCCTCTTTATTTTGCGGGAATATCCGGAAACCGTCTGATGAAGTTGCCCTCCTTCTGTGTGAAATTTTGTCAAAAATTTCACACATTTTATTTTACCAGAAAGGTAACCTCATCAGACAAATAGAACAAAATCGCAAAATAAAGAGGCTGTGAGACCATTTGAACCATCTTCAACTGCTGTACATCCGTGTACATCAGTTGAAGGCGAGTTTTGTGCACGCACAAAACATCGCTGCTGTATGGAACCACTGCCATCCTTGGCAGTTCTGGTTGAACGGCATCAATTATTCTGCGGGAATATCCGGAAACCATCTGATGAGGTTGCCTTTTACTTGACTGATTTTTTCTTTTATGCTAGCGTTTTGGCATGAACGACATCACAATGCCGCAATTGTTGCAACAAATTACAAAAAAATATCCGAATATTGCCGCTCAATATTCCAAGAATGAGCAAGGCGATTTTAATCCGCTCTCCTACACTGATGTTTTTGATCGGGTATTGAGTTTTGCAGGCGGACTGTTATCCCTCGGCATCACGCGGGGAGACAGAGTCGGCCTTATCGCAGATAACAGGAAAGAGTGGTACCATGCCAGCATGGGGATTATGACGATCGGAGCAGCCGATGTTCCGCGCGGCTGTGATGCAACCGAACAGGATTTAGTACGCATTTTATCTTTCGCTGAATGTACAGCTGCTGTCATAGAAAATCGGGATCAATTTATAAAAATCTTAAAAAATCAGCAACAGTTCCCGCTGCTCAAAACGCTCATTGTGTTTGATCCTTTCGATATTCACGATGAAGAGCTCAAAACAAAGGGCAACACTTCCCGCTTTGCAATGTACAGTTACGATGAGATTATCGAACGGGGTATGGCATATCGGAAAGAACACCCCGAAGCGGTTGAACGGGAGCTGGAAAAAGGCAGCGATACGGAAGTTGCTACGATCATTTTTACCTCCGGTACGACAGGCGAACCTAAGGGCGTTATGCTGACGCATAAAAACTTTATTGTGCAGCTGGATGACCTTAAAACGAGGGTTATCCTCTATCCCGGCGAAAAGGCCATTGTGGTACTGCCGGTATGGCATAGCTTTGAGCGACTCTGCGAATACGTTATCTTAGCTTCCGCCGCGGGGATGGTGTACTCCAAACCGGTGGGAAGCATCTTGCTTGCAGATATCGCAAAAACCAATCCAGCGCTGTTCCCATCGGTGCCGCGTATCTGGGAGTCCGTCTATACCGGTGTTTTTAAGGCAATGAAGCAGGCAGGCGGTATTAAGCAAAAACTGTTCAACTTCTTTGTCGCGGTAGGCTTGTTCCATGCACACCATGCACGGAATGTTAAAGGGCTTAATCCTCATTTTGTCTCTTATACGAAGATCACCCGTCCTATTATTTCCTTTATACCGTATCTTTTCTCCCTGCCGCTCTACGCGCTGGGTAACGTGCTCGTGTTTAAAAAGATCCGTACCAAACTCGGCACCGGCTTCCGGCAAGGGGTTTCAGGCGGAGGGGCACTACCGCCGAATATCGATGCGTTCTTCTGGGCTATCGGTGTAAGCGTTACCGAAGGCTACGGTTTAACCGAAACGGCACCGGTTGTGTCGGTTCGCCCACTCGGGCGCCCCGTATTCGGTACTATCGGGAAGCCGCTGTCATGTACGACGGTAAAGATTGTCGATGACAACGGTACCGAGCTGCCGGTAGGTCAACTCGGTACCGTAATGATCCGCGGCACCAGCGTTATGAAGGGGTATTACAAGCGGCAGGATTTAACCGATGCGGTCATCGACAAGGACGGTTGGTTCGACAGCGGCGACCTCGGATTAAAAACGCTTGACGGCGAACTTATCCTACGTGGCAGAAAAAAAGATACGATCGTACTACGCGGCGGAGAAAATACCGAGCCGGTACCGATTGAAATGAAGCTGCAGGAATCACCATTCATCGCGCAAGCCGTAGTTCTCGGGCAGGATCAGCGCTTTTTAGGCGCACTCATTGTCGCAGACGAAACCGAGGTTAAAAGCTATGCGGCAGAGCAAGGGATATTGGCAGACTCATTTGAAGACCTGCTGGCAAAACCGGAAATCAAGAAACTTTTTGAGCGACAGATCGCTTCGCTGATAAACCATGAAAACGGCTTTAAACTGTTTGAACGAATCAACCGTTTTGCACTCCTTGCCAAACCTTTTGAAGCAGGCGTAGAACTCTCGGCAAAGCAGGATGTAATGCGCTATAAGATCACGTCGTTATATAGTAATCAAATTGATAGTTTATTCGCTGATTAAATAGAAAGGCTTTTCCATCGCAGCCGCGATCTGTAACGTTAGAGATTGTATCAGCTTCTTTGGCCGAAAACGACCTTCATATTCTATAGTGAGCCTCAATTTCTTGTAAGATATTTAATGAGTACATATCTTTTGCGAGTTTTTCCTTCAAAATATAAAGGTTTTGAAGGAAGCCTTTAGGGATTTCTGTGGTATCACTTTTTCGTATAAGTGAATACAAAAGCTCAATACATTCGGTACATAAATAGGGGTTTGTTTCAGACTGTATAAAAAACACAACTTCCATTATAGCGCTAAAGGCATCTTCTGCAGTAAATGCAGTATCTATTTTATCCCGTGCTTTTGCAAAAAACCATTCCTATAAATTCGACAACCACAGCCTTTATCAAAAGGCGAGGATTGGCGAATTGCCGCACTTTTGCAACGAAATGAAAAAGTGCAGTCAATAGGCGACGTTTGCGCTTACGCAAACTCGCAGCGTTTTTAGACAATGCCAACTGCATTGTCTAAAATAAGCCTTCATCTTTTTGCAGCTCTGTTTGCCAATTGAGCTGTAAATCTTTAAGCACTTCATTTATTTTCATGTTTATTCCTATATATGCGGTATTATACAGCATATCATTCTTAATTAACATAAGAAATCCAATCATTATACAACAGCGTCATATCTTTTTATTTACGCCATGGTTTATAGAGGTTTTCCTTATAACTTTTTCTCTCTTTTTTCCTTGCATTTTTTCTGTATCCGTTTTACACTACAAAGTACAAGGAGTATGCAAATGACGCAGAAAAAAGTTTTTAAAACGCTGTTTGTTGCATTGGCGGCTGTATTTATGCTGTTCTCGTCGTGTAAAACGACTGAGCCGGAACATATTCCCGCACCCGTACCGATGCAATACAGCGCTATTGAAGCAACAGCGCCGGCTAATCAGGTGGATGTGATCTTGTTTAACGACTTCCACGGTAACGTTGCAGAAGATGCCCGTCCCGGTAAAGGAAAAAATGCCGGTATGGCAAAGCTGCTCGGCTATGTGCACACCGCACAAAGGGAAAACCCGAATACGATTGTCGTAGCAGGCGGTGATAACTATCAAGGTACTGCAATTTCCAATTTGACCTACGGTGCACCGGTTTCCGCAATGATGAAGGCAATGGGCGTATCGGTATGCGCAGTCGGAAACCACGAATTCGACTGGGGCGTAACGCACATGAAGGAATGGCAGAAAGACGGCAATTTTACCTTCTTGGCGGCAAATATCGTCGACAAAAACACCAAGAAGCCTGTCTCGTGGGCAAAGCCGTACGCGATTATCACTAAAGGCGGTTATAAAATTGCGTTTGTCGGTTTAGCTCATCCCGATACGGTCAGTTTAACAAAAGCGGAACATGTCAGCGGTTTAGAGTTTACCGATCCCGTTAAAGCCGGACAGCAATGGGTTGATTACCTATTGGCCGGAAAAGCAAAAGAAGGGAAACCGGATGCCATTATCGCATTAACTCACATAGATTCCGATCAGAAGGGTGAAGAAATCACTGGAAATGCAGTCGCGCTTGCTCAAATTAAGGGCTTAAACGCGATATTGTCAGCTCACAGCCATCGACCGGTACAGGGCGCTGTAGACGGTATGCCGATTATGCAAGCTTACTGCTACGGACGCGCAGTTGGAAAACTCAGCATCACCTTTGATGAAAATAAAAATATCGCTTCGATCACTCCTACCCTTGATGAAATTTGGAAGCACAAAGACACTATCGTCGAGGATGAAGCTGGGAAGGCTATTTATGCGAAATACGATGCAGACTTAAAACCGATCTTGAGCAAAGTAATCGGTACCGCAGCCGGTGAGTTTACCCATGAAAGAAAGGATAAGGGCAGCAATACCTTGCTCGGCGTATGGGCAGCAGAAGTACAACGGAAAGTTGGAAAAGCCGATATTGCTATCCAGAACGGAGGCGGATTACGCAGAACGCTTGCAGCGGGAAATATTACCGTCGGCGATCTGTACGAAATCATGCCGTTCGACAATTTCTTAGTCACCTTCGACCTTAGCGGAGCGGAAATCAAAAAGGCAATTGATCACGGTATTATGAACCCGAATATCACAGACGGACAGTTTGCGGGATTAAAGGTTGAATACGACGGCACCAAACCTTTTGAAAGCAGAGTCACTTCTATCGCATTAGCCGATGGAACTCCGCTCGATATGAACAAAACATATAAGGTTGTTGTCAATGACTTTATGTTTACCGGTGGTGATAAATACGATTTCTCGAAGGCAACGAACGTCGTCGAAACATATATTCCGATTCGTGATGCCCTAATCGACGAAATTAAAGCGGCAAAGACTATTACGCCGAAGGCTCCGGATTACATCAAAGATATCAGCAAAAAATAAAAGGAAGTCCTTATACACAATGGAACAAGCAATGTATGTTCACATGCATTGCTTGTTTTTCTTTTTGGTATTCGTCATGCAGCAAAAAATCAAACGATTTTGTATTTTTCTTTTTTTCATCCTTACAACTATGCTTACAGCGCAAATCCCCGTATTTGCAGAGGCAGACACCGATTCAAAAGATGCCGGATTGGCGGAATATTACGACACGCAACTTAATTTGCCGAAGAATCAGGTGGTAAAAGCGCGCGTTATTGAAATCGTATATGATGACCTCGCGGAAAGCAGACCGGATGTTCCGATTGAATCCGACTTTCGGTATCAGCATTTAAAAATAGAAATTTTAACCGGCAAGCATAAGGGCGAAGTGTATACCGTCCGCAACACTATTGAACTGGCAATTCCGTACCGGCTTATCTTCCGGCTCCATGAAAAAATGATACTGCAGGTGGACGAAGATGAAGAAACCGGAAAGATAATAAACTTAAAAATCTACGAGCGTGCACGGGACACAAAAGTCTATGCGCTCATCGTAATCTTCGCAGCGGCGCTTATTATCGTCGGCAAAAAAAACGGCCTCAAAGCATTGATTACGCTCGGCATTACCGTAGGTCTTATTTTCGGTATTTTTCTCCCGTGCATTATACGGGGTTTTAATCCGATCTTATTGGCGCTCGCTGTATGCAGTTCCGCAACGGTTATCACGCTGCTAATCATCAGCGGTAACAATAAAAAAACATATACAGCCATCATAGGTACAATCGGGGGCGTTATCATCGCAGGGATATTCGCATTTATTGCCGGTAAGATACTCATGCTGACAGGGCTGGGAAACGAGGACGCGCAAATGCTTGCCTTTATACCGCAGCACCGTAGGATTGACTATCAAGGATTGTTGTTTGCAGGTATTATGATCGGTGCACTCGGCGCGGTGATGGATGTGGCAATGTCCATCTCATCGGCAATGTGGGAGATTATTTCCGTAAGTCCCGATATATCAAAAAAACAACTGATAAAATCCGGCATGAATATCGGCCGAGACATTATCGGCTCAATGTCGAACACACTGATTTTGGCGTATGTCAGCACCTCCATTCCGGTACTGCTGCTGTTTATTCTATTCTCCAACGGATTTACCGAAATTATCAACCTCGAACTTTTAGCCTCCGAGGTACTGCGCGCTGTTGCCGGAAGCATCGGGCTTATTTGCACCATCCCTATTACGGTGCGCCTTGTCGGGAGATGGCATCATACATCATGAGGCGATTACCGGACGGGGAAGCGTACTAGGAAAATTTTGATTAATACGATTACTTTTTATTTTTTTACTATTACAAGCAACAGCCCCGACGCAAGCGTCGGGGATTAACCTCTCCGCACGAATAAAATTACAATGCAATTTGCAACCGCTGTTTCAATGCGTTTTGTAGCTCTTGTGAAAAATTAACCCCGGCTTCTTCCGCTTTATAATTGAGCCATGCCGGAATAGTAACAGTTTTCTTTATTGCTTTTTCAGAAAACTGTTTGCGCCAAGCATCAGTGTCGGCTATTACATAATTCACAAATCCGTTTTTTATTTTAATTTTAGATATATCACTCGGTTCCGGTATCTGTTGCCGATGATCTTCATAATGAGCAAGCATCATAGCTATGGCATCCTCTGCCATTTCTATTGCTTCCGTGATTGTTTCTCCAAATGTAAAACAGCCGGAAATATCAGGAACTCTTACACCTATTTTTCCATCATCGTATTCAAAAATAACGGGATATGTATATTTCATATTATGCCTCCTTTTACTATTTTAAACCTGCTTCTTTGAGAATATTATGCGCTGTTCCAGTCGGAACATCACCTTTATGCCGAGGTATCGCAATCATTTTACCTGTCTCTTTATGGATTGCTTTATCGTGTTTTGCTCCGGCAGTAATTTCATAACCGGCTTTTTTTAATAGTTTTATAATCTCATCTGCTGTCATAGCATCACCTTATGATACAATTATAACACGTATAAGCACGTATTTCAAGGTATCGCGATTTACAAAATAATTGGAGAAGTTTCAAAATCTAAAGATTTCCTTAACTGCTGTATTTTAAAAAACGATTTTTCAGCAGCCTGCTCCTCTTCTTCGCAAATTCTTTTTGCCCACCCACTGCTACCTTCCCGTATTTTCCACAAGACGCAAAAGCGCTGCACCGAATTTTTCTGCTTTTATTTCGCCGATACCGAATACGTTCAGCAGTTCACGTACCGTGCGCGGTTTTTTGAGGATGAGGTCTTCGATTGTTCTATCTCCGAATATAACGTAAGGCGGAACGTTTTCTTCTTCGGCGGTGCGCTTGCGCCATTCTTTTATTGCCCCATACAACGCCGCATCGTCCTCATCCAAAGTGCGTAAAAATTCACCTCGTTTATATTCACCTTTTTTAGATGCGGTACCCTGCGTCTTAGCGTCGATGCCGGAGTTTTTAGATCCGCGCTGAGTCAAAGCGCGCTGCCCCATAAGCTCTACCGGAAGTTCTATTTTTGCGCGGGATGTAAGCACCTGTTTGCCGCTCTCCGTGATGCTGAGCACGTGGTAGTCGCCGTTTTTTTCGATAAGTCCCGCATAGATGAGCGCATCGGACAGCGCAAACCAATCCTCTTTTGAAAGCTCCCGCCCGATTCCCCATGTTGAAACTTTATCATGTCCGTTTTCAATAATCCGCTTTTGCTTTGAGCCGAGCAGCACATCGACAATATACGAAAGCCCAAACCGCGATTGCGTGCGGTATATACAGCTCATAAACTTTTGAGCCGGGATGGTAACATCCGTCAGCGGAGGCGGAGGCGCGGAACACACATCGCAGCATGGGAAAGGACATCTTTGTTCGGCAGCGTTTTCGGATTCACTGCTGATGTCTTCCGGTGTTGCGTCAGGGTTTTCGGGTTTCCCGTTAGTCGCCGCCGGAACAAACCGCTCTCCGAAATATGACAACAGAAAATGACGGCGGCATGTCCGGGCGGAGGCAAACTTGAGCATTGCCTGCAAGAGCCGTTCGGAATTGGCACTGTCCGCTGACTCGCTAAAGAATGAGCGAATTTTATGTGCATCGCCTGCGCTGTATAAAAGCAGGGCGTGAGAGGCAAGACCATCGCGTCCTGCTCGCCCAATCTCCTGATAATATTCTTCGAGCGACTTGGGTAAATCATAATGGATAACAAAGCGGACATTCGGTTTATCAATTCCCATACCGAATGCAACCGTCGCAACCATAATCCGTACCTTATCACGGATAAATTGCTGCTGGTGATTTCTCCGCTCTTCGTCGGAAAGCCCTGCGTGATAATTGAGCGCCGCGTAGCCGGAATCCGTGAGCTGTTCGGTGAGCTTATCAACTTGCTTGCGCGAAAAACAATAAATGATTCCGCTTTCACCGCTGTGTTGTTCAAGACAGGCGATGACCTCGCGCAGCGCATTCCGCTTGGAGCGTACTTCAAGAAAAATATTTGCGCGGTTAAAACCCGCGACAAAAACTTCCGGCGTTTTCATACGGAGATTTGCCGTAATATCTTTTTGTACCTGTGCGGTTGCCGTTGCCGTAAGCGCAAGGAAAACCGCATCCCTAAACTGCGCACGGATATTCGAAATTGCCAAGTAGTCGGGACGGAAATCATGCCCCCACTCGCTAATGCAATGAGCTTCGTCAATGGTAATGCAGCTAACCGGTAGGCTTGCATCATGCAGTATAGACTGCGTGCGCTCCGCCGCAAGCGCTTCCGGAGAAAGGTATACCAGTTTGACACTCCCCGACTTAATACGCTGCACCGCATCGAGATACTCGCCCCATTCAAGCGAGCTATTTAAAAACACTGCACTCACACCGTTTTCTACAAGGGAAGCAACTTGATCCTGCATGAGTGAAATTAGCGGAGAAACAACAAGCGTAATACCGCCGAACAAAAGCGCAGGGATTTGATAGCACAACGATTTTCCGCCGCCGGTCGGCATAACAGCAAGCGTATCACGCCCCGACAGCACGGAGGCAATCACTTCCTTTTGTATAGGACGGAACTCATTGTAACCGAATGTTGTTTTAAGCACAGTATGAGCGTGTTTTAGCAGTTCATCGTGTTTTTCCATAAAGCGATTATATCTATTCCATGCGGCTTGCAGAAGAGATTGACTTGACGCATCTTAGATATTTCCTTATCTTCATTGTAAATAAAGACTAACAGATATCTCTTATCGCTTCCGGGAATAAGAAACTACAGTCTTTATACGGAGGACACCTATGGAAATGAAACGCCATTTAGATTCAGTAAATGATGCAAAGATAAAAACGGTTCTTCAGCTGAAGAATGACTATAATGCAGGCAAAATCAGCTTGACGGATGCTAAACGGATATTAAAGGAAGAAGTCGGTTCCTTAAAACCGTACGAGATCGCCCTCGCAGAGCAGGAACTTAAAGAGTTTGACGAAAATGAATGCCAAAAAGAAGACATTCAAAAAATGCTTGAGCTTTTTGAGGACATTATGGATACGAGCCGCCCCGACTTACCCGACGATCATCCTATCATGTGCTATTACCGCGAAAACGATGCGCTCAAAAAAATCCTATTGGAAATCGAGGATCTCGTCCAATATCCGCTTATCAAAAATCAGTGGCTCGGCATATATGACCGGCTGGATCAGTTCAGAATACACCTGTCACGCAAACAAAATCAGCTCTATTCCATTTTGGAAAAAAAAGGTTTTGACCGACCTACGACAACAATGTGGACGCTGGATAATTTTATCCGTGATGAAATACGGGATGCGCGAAAGCTGCTGGAAGAGGATGCCGACGACCAATTTATTGCGGTGCAATCTTCGATTGTTGCCGATGTGCGTGACTTACTGCAAAAAGAAGAAGCAATTTTGTATCCTACTTCGCTTGCGATGATCACTGAAAAAGAATTTGAAGAGATGAAATCGGGAGACAAAGAAATCGGCTTTGCGTGGATAAACGACAGCGGAGCACATAGTTCAACGGTTAAAAACAATTCCGCACAAACGGCACACGATACACAAACGCAGGGCGCTACCGGCACTGCTTCTTCTTTAACGGATGATTTAACCGCAGTATTACGCAAGCACGGTTTAAATGTCGGTGGTGAAACCAGTTCCGTTTTTGACGTGGCAACCGGCAAGCTGACACTCGAACAAATCAATTTGATTTACCGGCACCTACCGGTCGATCTTTCGTATGTAGACGAAAATGAAATGGTCTGCTTTTATTCCGATACGGAGCACCGCGTGTTTCCGCGCAGCAAAAACGTCATCGGGCGGAATGTTAAAAACTGCCACCCGCGGGCAAGCGTGCATATCGTCGAAGAGATTATCGAAAAGTTCCGCTCGGGCGAACAGGACTCTGCGGAATTCTGGATCAATAAACCCGGCATCTTTATCTACATCCTGTATACGGCAGTCCGCGACGAACAAGGCAAATTCCGCGGTATCCTTGAGATGATGCAGGACTGTACACATATCCGCAGTCTAACTGATTCGCAAACCTTGCTGACATGGAAAAAAGGCGGCGAGATAAGCGGCCAAACCGTTATCCAAGAAAACTCACATGAATCTCATAACGGCAATACCGCCGATGCGAAAAATGCAGCCGATACGTCACATACACAGAGTTCCGAATCTCCGCAGCGGGATAAAAAACTTTCCGCAGCGGATATTACCGCCGATACGCTTTTA
This sequence comes from Treponema sp. OMZ 906, assembly GCF_024181185.1. Lineage (NCBI taxonomy): Bacteria > Pseudomonadati > Spirochaetota > Spirochaetia > Treponematales > Treponemataceae > Treponema > Treponema sp. OMZ 906. The sequence continues at coordinate 2,072,101 of NZ_CP051196.1, forward strand.
AAAGATATCTTTGAAGATTATCCTGCGTTAAAAGATCAAATGGAAGAAATCAGCCCCAAGTTTAAAATGCTGAAAACGCCGCTTGCACGGATTATGCTGCCAAAAGCAACGATTAAAATTGCGAGCGAACGCACCGGCGTTGAACTGAATACTTTAATTGCGGAAATAAAAAAACGGCTTGGAAAATAGAGCATACAAAAACGTCTCTTGAGTAATTATGCCGCATAATTACTCAAGAGAAAATATGCATAGAATCCTTAAAAGCTACCCGAGTTTTTTCAGATGCCCTAAAGCCTCTCTTCTATATTTTAAACTTGGATACTTCCTGTGCCAAATTTTCGATACTTCGTTTGTTCTTATTGGTGATTTCTTTTACGCCTTGGATTGCATTATTGATTTGCACTGCCGCTGCCGCCATTTCTTTCATACTCGCAGCGATTGTGTTGGTCAGCCCATCGAGTTTTTTCATTTCGTGCGCAACTCCTTCTCCGCCTTTCAGCATATCACCTGATCCGGCTTCTACTTCAACAGTTACCTCGCTGATGTTTTTAATTGCCTCCAATACCTCGCGGCTTCCGTCTTCCTGTTCCCTCATCGACTCTGTTAAACGGGTACTCATATTTTTTACCTGATCGGAGAGCGTAAAAATAGTAGCAAATTTTTCACCTGCAACTTTCGAAGAAGTAGAAAGTCCTTCAATTTCTACAGTCAACGTTTTAAGCGTCGCAGTAATTGTTTTACCCTGCGCAGCGGAATCTTCTGCAAGTTTGCGGATTTCGTCGGCAACAACCGCAAACCCCTTTCCGGCTTCACCGGCATGAGCTGCTTCGATAGCGGCATTCATTGCAAGTAAGTTCGTTTGAGATGCGATGTGTTGAATCACACTTGAAGCCTCCATCAAACTGCCCGACTCCTCGGCAATCTTTTGAGTAACGCTGCCGGTATTCACGATAATCTCCCGTCCGTCGGCGGTTGCTTCCGCAAGCGTTTTAATAACCCCGTCCGTCTTTTCAAGCGTATCGGTAATCGATGCGATATTGGCAACCATCTCTTCTATCGCAGAAGAAGAAATAGATACGCTTGCCGACTGGCTTTCTATGCGGGTATTTAATTGCCGTATCGTTTTGATAATTTCTTCAACCGTTGCTGCCGTTTCTCCGACGCTTGCAGTCTGTGTCAACGCTTGCTGTTTTACACCGTCGATATTTTCATTTATTTTATGGACAGCTTGCGCAGTCTCGGTCATATTCTGAGCGAGCTCATCGCCAATCGATCGCATTATTCCGGCATTGCTGTCGATAGATTGTATGGAAGAACGAATCTTTTTAATCGTCTCATTAAAATATTCCGATAGCCGCGTTACCTCATCATTACCGATAAGAGGAAGCTGCACGGTCAAATCGCCTTCCCCTTGCGAAATATCTTTCAGCGCATTAACCGCTGTCTGGACGGGAGCCACCATCTTCGCCGCAATAAAAAATACAATTGTCAGCGTTACAGCCAGTATGATAACACCGATGATAATGATCATTTTACGAAAATCCGTAATTGCGCCGAGAAACTCTTCCGCCGGAGCAGCGATAATAATTGTCCACTTCGTATCCGGCATTTTCGTATAGGCTGCAATATGCTTTTTACCGTCATAAGTGTAATAACCGATACCGTCGGAAGAACTTGAAATCGCTTGTCGTTGAAATTCTGCGATAGATGCAAAGGAGCGGTCAGTCTTTGCCAGTTCCATTGTATTCTGTTGCGATTCAACAATTGATGTATCCTTATGGGCAATAGTTGTTCCGTCCATTCCTAAAATATGGCAATTTCCCGTTTTACCGATTGTGATCTCTGATATGGTATCGCAAATAACGGTTCCCCCCAGCCCTGCACCCAAAACCGCAATAACATTATCATCATTATCTAATAGCGGAACAGCCAAAATAACTTCCAGTTTTTTAGTGAGCGTTGAAATATGAGGTTCGGTGATAAAAGAAACTCCACTCACCGCGCTCTTATACCAATCCGTATCCCCGACAAAGCTAACCGTACCGTCGGCATAATAGCTGTTTCCCTTAGTATCGCATATATTAAAAAAACTGAGAGTGTCTGCATATCCGATATCGTCACGCACAATTCGCGTTTTTTCCGTAAAAGACACAGAAGGGTCCTTTATTGCCGGATTACGCATAAAACCGCTTAAGAAACTGAAGTCCCCTTTAATATCGCTACTGATAAATAAGGCGATATCGTTTACCTTGTCAATGAGATGCGCATTGACCCGCGCGGTAAGCGCCCGCTGTGCAGTGTACCGCGATAAGGAACCTTGTATAACACCGGCTACCGTAATCAATGTTCCGAAAATGATAAGCAACTTCTTACGAATAGAAAAAATTTTCTTTTCCCGCATAAAGAGAAATCCCTCCGCATACCGAGCTTCCCTAACAACTCGCTTGGTTTTTAGAGACGCCCTTGCCTTGTCTATAATAATATAGTTACTATATCTGAGTTTAGCAGAGATGACAATACGTATTCAACAGATAAAAGATGATTGGATTTATTGCCGTATCGGAGTATAATGAACTTACTCGATACAAGGAATATTTATGGAAAACTTTAATGCACTGTATTACCGCAAACCGTATATCAGAGAATTCGATGCGACGGTAACCGCTTGTTCAAAAACCGAGAGAGGGTATGAGATAGAACTGTCGGATACGGCATTTTATCCCGAAGGGGGCGGACAGCCCGGCGACAGGGGCAGCCTTGTTGCGGAAGGACAACCTGAGAAGACTGTCCGAATATCTGATACGCAATTTGCAGGTGAACGCATCATTCATATTGCCGATGGAGAGCTTGCTGCCGGAACAAAAGTTCACGGAGTATTGGACTGGGTAAGCCGCTGCGACAATATGCAAGGACATTCGGGCGAGCATATCCTTACCGGCATCCTCGCGCAAACCTACGGGTACGAAAATGTCGGTTTCCACATGGGAGAAAGTTTTATCACCATCGACTTTAGCGGTCCGTTGACTGACGAGCAGGTACTCGATGCGGAACAGCGTGCCAATGAAATTGTCCGTGCAAATCTTCCGATTCAAGAAAGCTTTCCGAACGCCGAAGAGCGCAAAACAATGCAGTACCGTAGCAAAATAGAACTTTCGGGTACCGTACGCATTATCACCATTCCGGGACTTGATTCGTGCGCATGCTGCGGAACACATGTTACCGCCACCGGCGAAATCGGTTTGATTAAAATCCTCAACTTTACAAACCGCAAAAAGGGCGTCCGTTTGGAAGTGCTCTGCGGCAGAAAGGCGGTTCTTGCATACGAACAAGAGATGGCGCAAGTACGGGCTATCTCCCGCTGCTTATCGGCAAAGCCCTCCGAAGTGCAGGATGCGGTGGAAAAATTAAATGCCGAAAAAGGAAAACTCCAGCAGCAACTCCATGAAATGACCGAAAAATATCTAAAGCAGAAAGCGGAGTCGGCGGCAGATGTTGAGAACGCACCTCTTTATTTTGAAGATAATCTCAGTATCGAATATCTGCGCTCGTTCTGCAATCTGCTTTTAGCGACAGGAAAAATGCACACTTGCGCAGCATTATCAGCGGTTGCCGTTGAACCGGAAGGACTACAACCGACAGCATACAATTACGTCATCGTCAGCAATGCCATCGATTTAAAACCGCACATAAAAACATTAAACCAACAGCTCAACGGCCGCGGCGGCGGAAGCAGTTCTGCCATTCAAGGAACGTATTTTGCGGGGAAGGAAATTATTGAGGAAACGCTTACCGGCTTGTTGAGCAGGGCACGAGGATAGTATCCTGTATAACTAGATGAATCAGCCATAGGGGAGGAGCACTTTGAAAAAGAGATTAACACTATCATCATGGAAAGGCAGATTAACTGTCATTGCCGATAAGAATGAAGATGAAGAAATCATGGGAGAAAATAAGAAATGACGAAAATCAATAAACCCTTATTTGCCGTTCTCGTGATTTATATATTGTGCTTTATATTCCGATTTATAGAGTATTTTATTATTCGTACGGATCAAACATTTTGGGGAGAGGCATTTTTACACAAACTTTTAGGGATAGTTGTTTTATTCATAGCAGCTAAATTATATAACTTTAAAGCGCAAGATATCGGATTTAATAAAAATAGAGCTGTAAAATATACATTGATGGGATTGCTGTTTGGAATTTGTATATATGTATTAGCTTATAGTATAGAGATTGTTATAGCTGTTTCAAATAAAAATTTTCAATCATTACAATTATATGTCAGTTCTTATTCTGTAGATAAAAATATAGGAAATCAAACTTCACTACTCTTTTTTGTAATTTGTATTATCGGGAATATCATTAATGTGATTATGGAAGAAGGGATATTCAGAGGCCTGTTTACAAAAATGCTTGAGAAAAATCATACATTTTTTGTATCTGTGCTTATTACTTCTGTTTTGTTTGGATTATGGCATTTTATCGGACCTGTAAGAAACTATTTTGACGGCAGCAGCAGTATTGAAGGTATGTATGTAAATATTATTCTGTTGGTTACTGCTTCCGGATTTATCGGATTTAAATTTGCTTTATTAACAAAATTGACCGGCTCTATTTATATGGCAATGGGTGATCACTTTGTAAATAATACAATCATTAATATTTTTCATATTGTTTCTTCTACGGGGTGTGATGAATTGATGTTTTTAAGAATTGCAATTGCCCAATCCGTGTCGTTTATAATTGTTCTATTTGTCTATCTGCATAAAAAAGATTGTAGGTAGTAGGTAAGAACTGTATATCCCATCATTTATTGTACAACATGGGCGATGCAGTAACGATTCTGTTGGTTAAGCAGTTGCTATCCTTTTTACAAAAGGCAGTGTTTCAAATGTCTGATTTTCCAGCATACTGATTAAGCGGCATGCGGTACCGGTTGGGCGATTTGTTCCTTTTTCCCATATAAAATACGGCGAATCGTTCTTAGAAATGCCCTATTATCCATTATTGACTTTTCACCCTCTTTTATATATCGTTAATGTCTCGTTCTAATAGATTCTAACAGAGCGTATTCTGTTACACTGACTATCTCCGGTGGTGCTGCACAAAGATTGATCCTCAACACACACAAAGCACACTGTAGCGGGAACACATGAGGTATGCACCATAATGCTTATTTTGATACGGCATGCACACGTGCTTTTTAATTGGAAAAAGAAATATACGGCTGAGGGCTTTGCTCAGGCACAGGCTGAGTATGATGAAGCACCGATAGAACAGATCAACGATTCACAGCTTCGGTCTATCAGAGATGAATTGCCGGAGCATTTTGAACTTTATACGAGTACGTTAAAAAGAAGCATTGCCACGGCTGCTCAGCTCTTTCCTGATAAAACACCGATACGGTTGCCGGAGCTTTCGGAAATACCGATTTATCCGTATCGAGATTCTGATAAGCCGCTTTCGCTCTGGCGATGGCTATTCTGGGGACGGGTGCAGTGGTTTCGCAACAATCCGCGGCAGGAAAGAACAAAACAGAAGGTCAAGCATGAAATCGAAGCATTGATGTCTTTAATGGAAAACAAAAATGCGGTGATTGTAGGTCACGGATTTCAGATGCGGACAATGCTGAGCATACTTGCACAGCGTTATCCTGTTCAAAAACCGATGCACATAAAAAATTTAGACATAGTGAAATGTTTTGTTTATGAGAAGCAATGACGGAGTTCCGCCTCAATGGAGATTGGAGAAACGAAAGAGAAGAAAAAATTGTAAGCAAATTGAATATTCGGACTGAAAGATAGCGAAAAGAATGTTTTTAGAGATGCCCAGTAATATTTTAATTGTTTAAGTAGAAGACCACTCATACATACTATCTTTGCCGCTCGCCACCGCATAAAGGCAGCGGCTTCATTAATTTTCCCGTTGGTGAGAAAAATAGAGAAAATTTTTAGATGAACGCTCTATTGACCAAAATGTAAAGATTTGATAATCTAATTATCAAAAATAATATTATTATCATTTTTAAGGCTATGGGGAATCTAAATGTCTTACTGTTCGGATATAACAAAAAATAGAATTTTAGAGTGTGCTAAAAAAGAATTCCTGAATAAAGGCTTTGATAAGGCTCAGGTAGGTGAAATTGCAAAAGCGGCAAATGTAACTACAGGTGCGATATATCGTCATTTTAAGAACAAAGAAGATTTATTTTTCACACTGATTGAAGATGTATACAAATATACCTTAGAAGTTGTGGTTGAGGTTGAAACCAAGAATGAGAGTGAAGATTATAAGACGCTGTTAGCGCAAGATGAACATATTGTTATTGAGGCCATGTTTTCCGAGGCAATGAACTTTGTAAATTATATGTATGAACATTTCGAGGAGTTTAAGCTTATTTTTGAATGCAGCAAAGGCTCAATGGTTGAAAATTTTGTTGAAGAAATTGTCAACAGATACACGAAAAAAAACATGCGGTTAATACACTCTTCCGGAAATAAGAAATTAGGAATTGATAAGATTGAGGAATTTGAAGTTTATATGCTTACGAGAGGATATATCATTTCTTTGTGTGAATGTATCATACATAACATTCCACACAATTATGCAAACAAATATATAAAAAGTATTGTTGCTTTTCAATATTATGGTTGGAACGGCTTGCTAAATTTCAACACCCGAAAATAACCTTTCTCGTGTCAAGGTTAGTAGGAACTAAGTATCTAAGTATAGAGAGGAATGTTTGTGAAAAATAAAAAAAATAATGCAATCGCGTTACTGATGAAGTATGCAGCGGATAATAAAAGAGCATTATACAAATCAATATTTTCTGCAATTATAGGTGAGTTGTTCGGAATGATACCATTTCTTGCGATAGCTCAATTAATAGAAAAAATATATGTATCTGAGGCTTCTGTTAGAACTGCTTTGCAAATAACTGTAATAGCCTTATCTGGACAGATTTTAAAAGGAGTATTTACATTATATTCAACGCTGACTTCGCATAAAGCAACCTATCATATTTTGAAAAATATAAGAAGTAAGGTCGCAGAAAAAATGCTAAAGGTACCGATGGGCGTGATGATTGATACACCGACAGGAAAGTTTAAGAATTTAATGGTAGATACTATATCGAAACTTGAAGATTCTATGGCTCATTTTATGCCTGAGATCACATCAAGCATAGTTTCGCCTGTATTTTTTTTGATTTTAATTTTTACTCTGGATTACCGAATGGGCTTTGCATCTTTACTTACGATTCCGTTAGGTATGCTCGGCTATATAGGCATGATGAAAGATTACAAAGTGAAAAGTAAAACGTATACGGATGCTCAAAATAATATGAACAGTACATTAGTCGAATATGTAAACGGCATTGAAGTGATAAAAGCATTTAATCAAAGTGCGGTCTCCTATGGAAAATTTACCGACGCGATTAATTTTTTTCATGATAGTACACTGAGCTGGTGGAAGCAGAGTTGGTTATGGTCAGCTTTTGTTCAGGCCGTTATGCCGTCAACTTTACTTGGAACGTTACCGGTCGGCGCATATTTATATATGAAATCAGAAATATCCTTATCAAATTTTATTGTATGCATTATTTTACCTATCGGCTTTATTGCTCATTTGATGAAAATCGGAAAATATTCCGAACAATTTAATATGGTTAAAGCAAGTTTAGAAATTATAGAAGATTTTTTATCGAAAGACGAGCTTGTCAGACCAAAAGAGAAAGTGAATTTTGATGATACTTTATATCGATTTGAAGATGTGTCTTTTGCTTATGATAATACTGAACTAGTACTGAAAAATATCAATTTTGGAATAAAACCTCATACAGTTACGGCAATCGTAGGAAGCTCAGGTTCCGGTAAATCAACAATTGCTAAGTTGATGGCTGGTTTTTGGGATTCAACAAAAGGAACGATATATTATGGCGGAAAAAAAATATCAGAGATTCCCTTTGAACAACTGAGTGGTGAAATAAGTTATGTCTCTCAGGATAATTTTTTGTTTAATACAAGTGTAAAAGAAAATATCAGAATAGGAAAGCCGGATGCAAATGATGAAGAAATCATAGGAGCGGCAAAAGCTGCAGCGTGCCATGATTTTATTATCGGATTGAAAGATGGCTATAATACAATCGTCGGTGATGCCGGAGGTGCCCTTTCCGGCGGAGAAAGACAGAGAATTACAATTGCACGAGCAATATTAAAGCAGTCAAAAGTGATAATTTTAGATGAAGCGACTGCCTTCGCAGATCCTGAAAATGAATATTTGATTCAGAAAGCGATAAATAATCTCATAAAAGGTAAAACACTGATTGTTGTTGCTCACAGACTTTCTACAATTATAAATGCAGATAACATTTTAGTGATGAAGAACGGTGAGATTGTAGAAAGAGGAGTTCATAGAAGTCTATTAAATAAAAATGGAGAATATGCATCATTGTGGACAAATTATATCAGCGGCATAGATGAAGATATGGAGGCATAAATGTTCAATATTGTAAAACGAATATTTCAAATAGCAGGTAAGTATCGCTCCAGTATCATTATAGGTCTTATCTTCGGCGCATTAAAGTCTTTTTTTGCTTCTTTTATGTTACTTGCGGTTTTACTGATAATGATCAATCTTGAAAAATTAAACATGACTATTATTATGCAAGCAATGTTAATAGTGGGAATAAGTATATTAGGGAGATTTATATTTCAATATCTTTGCGATAGAAAATTAAGTGCATCTGGGTATGAGATTTTCAGAGACAAGAGAATTGAAATAGGAGAAAAATTAAAGAAAGCACCCATGGGTTATTTTTCGAAAAATAATTTAGGGACGATTCAAACTATTCTAACAACAACAATTTCCGATTTGGAAGGAATGGCAATGCTTGCGCTGAACTTTATTGTAGGTGGATTTTTTCATGCTTTCGGTATGACAGTTATGCTATTGATATTTTGTATTCCAGTAGGAATAATTTCTTTGATAACAATTATTCTCGGAGCATTTTTACTTGGAATAATAGCACAGAAAGCTGAAAAATATTCATCCGTTATGCAGAAAGCAGGAGAAGAACTGGTTATTGACTCTATCGAATATATCAGAGGTATTTCCATTCTTCGTGCATTTAAAAGTGGCAAAGAAGGTAAAAACAAAATCGAAGAAGCTTTTAGTAAAAAATGTAAAGTTGACATAGAAGTAACAGAAGCTACCGCATTGGTAATGAAACTTTACGAAATGGTTTTTAAGGTAGCAAGCTGCATGTTGGTTTTTGTTTCTGTGATTTTATATTTAAATCACACTATCCCGCTTTCTTATTCACTGATGTTTATCGTATCGGCATTTTTAATATTTATGGAACTGGAACTGGTGAATAATGGTGCATTTCTAAGTAAATTGCTGGCAACTTGGCTGGATAGGCTCGACTATATTTCGAATATTCCTTCATTAGATAAGGACGGAAAGAATATAAGCTTATCGTCTTACACTATAGAGTTTAAGGATGTTAGCTTCGGATACAATGAAAGGAAAATTTTAAAGGATATACATTTAAAAATAGATTCAAAAAGCTCTTTGGCAATCGTCGGTGTTTCGGGCTCAGGGAAGACAACCCTTTGCAATCTGATAGCACGGTTTTGGGATGTTCAGAAAGGTGAAGTTCTTATAGATGGAAAGAATGTTAAAGAGTTTACTTCTGAAAGTTTATTAAAAAACATCAGTATGGTTTTTCAAAAGGTGTATTTATTTAATGACACAATAGAAAATAATATAAAATTCGGTAACCCTAATGCTTCACGCGCTGAGGTTATAGAAGCTTGCAAAAAAGCACAGTGTTATGATTTTATTATGAGCCTTGCGGACGGATATAATACGGTTGTCGGAGAAGGCGGCTCCACATTATCAGGCGGAGAAAAACAGAGAATATCTATTGCAAGAGCAATTCTTAAAGATGCTCCTATTGTTATTCTTGATGAAGCGACCTCGAGTGTTGATCCTGAAAATGAATATATGCTAATCAGTGCGATAAAGGAATTAACCAAAAATAAAACGCTTATCAGCATTGCGCATAGATTATCTACGGTAAGAGAAGCCGACAAGATTATTGTTATTGATAAGGGGAGAATTGTGCAACAGGGAAATCATAACGAATTGATTAATCGAGAGGGAATATACAGACATTTCATTGAGATAAGAAAAAAATCAATCGGTTGGAAAATATAAGTGATAAAATGAAAGATACTATTATTGATTTTAATAATGTGAGTTTTAATTACGGAACACAGACAGAAGGCTGTCTAAAAAATATAAATTTTAAAATAAGAATGGGTGAATTTGTGCTATTTACGGGAGCGTCGGGTTCCGGGAAGACAACTGTTATGAGATTGATAAACGGTTTGATTCCTCATTTTTTTGAAGGAAACTTATCAGGGCAGGTGAAGGTCTTGGGGAGAGGGATAAAAATAAGTTCTCCCGGTGTACTTGGCAGAAATGTCGCATCCATATTTCAAAATCCGCGGAATCAGTTTTTTACAACAAATAGCACTCATGAAGCTGCATTTGCCTGTGAAAATTATGGAATCGACAGAAACGAAATAATAAAGCGAGTAGAAGCTGCTTTTAGTGATTTTAAGGCTGAAAATCTTATGAATAGGGATATATTTTCTTTATCAAGCGGGGAGAAACAAAAAATAGCGATTATTGCAGCAAAAACTCTCAATCCTAACATTTATGTATTCGATGAACCATCAGCAAACTTAGATATTCGTTCAATTATACAATTAAAAGAGTTTATGAAGAAACTAAAAGAAGCGGGACATACGGTAGTTGTTTCAGAACACAGGTTGTTTTATTTGACAGATTTATGCGACAGATGTCTGATAGTGAATGACGGGAAGATAGTTAAAGACATTCCCGGAAATGATATAAAAAATATGGATAACGGTGATTTAGAAAAATGCAATCTAAGAACATTTGATTTAAATACAATCGAATTTTCTTTGGAACAGAGAGAAAGCGGAAATAAAGAATACGCTGATTTTGAAATTGACAATGTATCATTTTCATATAAAAGCTCCTTATCCATTCTTCAAAGGTGCAGTTTGAAGGCTAATTATGGAGATACCGTGGCCATTATCGGGCATAACGGTGAAGGCAAAACCACCTTAGGAAAAATTATTGCAGGCCTGCTTAGAAGTGAAACAGGACAATTCTTTCTTGATGGTAAACAAATAAAACAAAAGGAACTGTATAAAAGTGTGTATTTCGTAATGCAGGATGCCGACTATCAATTATATTCCGATTCTGTTGTGTCGGAACTAAGATTAAGCGGAGAAGTTCATGGTAATATAGATGATGACGAAATTGAAAATACAATGAAATTATTAAATATTTTTGAATTTAAAGACTATCACCCTCAGGCACTTTCAGGCGGACAAAAACAGAGAGTAATTATCGCAGCAGCTATGACTTCAAATAAACGGATTATTGTTTTTGATGAGCCTACTTCGGGACTTGATTATAGTAATATGAGAGCCGTTGCAAAAGCAATAAATACTCTTCGCGAACATAAAGTATTGAATTTTGTCATTTCACATGATTTGGAATTTTTAAGCAAGATCGCTACAAAAGCAGTATTTGTTGAGGAGGGAAAAATAAATAACACTATTCGACTAACTGATAATTCTGATTTTAAGATAATAAAAAATTTTTTGCTGCAAAAAGAGGTTGAAAACTATGCTTAAATCTTGTAAACAGCACGGGGTAAGATATGATCCCAGGATTAAGCTGTTGCAGGTGTTGTTAGTAGGGATTCTGGTTTTTGTATTAACAGGGAAAAAATATGAAATATCATTATTCCTTTCGGTTTTTACTTTTGCAATGTTGAGCGGTCTTTTTAAGACCGGTATAAAATTCCTAGTTATATACAGCGGGCTGTTTCTTGCAGCTGAAATCAGTCCGTTGTTTATTGCAACAACTATACATTATTTTGTTTTATGTTTTATTACGATAGCATTTGCGGCTTTGAATTTGGCTAAAACTACCGATATTTCAGAAATACTGGCTACACTTCATAATATGAAAATTCCGTATTATATCAACATTCCTTTGGCGGTAATCCTGCGATTTTTTCCTACCATAAAGCAGGATGTCATTTGTATTAGGCAGGGCATTAAAACAAGAGGGATAGACATCTCAGTATTAGGTGTATTAAAGCATCCGTTTAAAATATACGAAATGATGATAATACCACTCTTGATGAGAATATTGTCTACTGCAACAGAATTGGCAGCCTCTGTTGAAACAAGAGGACTTGGTATCTCATGTAAAAAGACAAGCTATACTGAAATTCATTTCAGTATATTTGATGCATTGTTATTAATAGCAATGGTAACATTTTATACAGTCATTATTGTTATGAAAATGAAAAATTATTAAACTCCAAGGAGGACTGAATAATGAAAGAAAAAAGAAGGTTTCAACTCAAAGATTTGATTGTTACCGCATTAATGGTTTTATGCTCACAGATTTTGTATAGAGTATTATCATTTCTGTTTATATCACCATATACCTTGCTTTTTGCTATTCCTATCTGGGCAATCATAGGAGCAATCGCTTATTTCCTAGTACCTACTAAAACAAAAAATCCATGGATGATATTACTGTTTTGTGTACTTACCAGCCTGATAGGCTTTTATCCGCCATATATAATCAGCTGTATTACCGGTGGAATTGCTGCAATGCTGATCGCAAAAATAAAAGGCATAGGGGATTATATAGGTTTAACCGTAGGATATATGATATTTTGTGTACTTGCAGGATTTGGTGGAATGTATGTACCGTTCTTATTTTATGCGGAACAGACAATTACTTCTTATAAGGAACTATTTGGAGATGAATACTTAGATATTTTAACTAAAATAGTTTCACCAATCACAACAGTAATAATGCTTATTATTATAGCAATCTGCGCGATTATTGGTGCAATGATTTCAAAAAAGCTTCTAAAAAAGCATTTTGAAAAAGCAGGGGTTATTTAAAAAGTAATAACCGATAGGGACAACCCGATAGTTGATACTTTCTTCTTGACTTTTTATGGGAGCATTTTATGAATACACATCAAAATTATCAGGATGCAAATGCAGCGGTGATCGACCGTTGGATTACTGAAGGCTGGGAATGGGGTAAGCCCATTGATCACGAAACCTATATCAATGCACAAAACGGACAATGGTCTGTAGTATTGACGCCGACAAAAGCGGTACCGCGTGAATGGTTCGGTGATTTAAAAGGGAAAAAGCTGTTAAGACTTGCGTCGGGAGGCGGTCAGCAAATGCCGATTTTTACCGCAGCCGGAGCGGAATGTACCGTGCTTGACTACTCTGAAAAACAGCTTGAATCTGAGCGGGTCGTTGCCGAACGAGAAGGTTATCGAATTAACATTATACGGGCAGATATGTCAAAACCGCTATCCTTTGCCGATGAATCCTTCGATATTATTTTCCATCCGGTAAGCAATTGCTATATCGAAAAAGTTGAACCGGTGTTTTTGGAATGTTTTCGTATACTCAAAAAAGGCGGCGTGTTACTGTGCGGACTTGATACGGGGATCAATTATATTGTCGATCAAAAAGAAGAGAAGATTATCAACGCACTTCCGTTTAATCCGCTTGTTTACGAAGCGCACCGCAAACAGCTTGAAGAAGCGGACTGTGGATGGCAATTTTCTCATACAGTAAGCGAACAAATCGGCGGACAGCTGCGCGCAGGTTTCACGCTCACCGATATATACGAAGACACGAACGGAGAAGGACGCTTGCACGAATTGCATATCCCGTCATACATTGCAACGCGCGCGGTGAAGTAAGAAGAATCCGTTGTGTCGTTTATAAAAAAATATTATTGAGGTGATCATGGTATTAAGAAAATATGAAGCGCAAGATTCAAAAATCATTTGCAGTTGGATTAAGAATGTAAAGCAGCTTTATCAATGGTCTGCCGACAGAATAAGGCGGTTTCTGCGGGAGTGTTTACGAATAATGAGCGTGCACGGTATTGTTATGAAGCCACCGGTTTTCAACCAACAGAAAAAGTTATAACCTATATGATGCCGGATTGCGCATGGGAATGTATTGAAATGGAATTGAATATCTAACTTTGAGGCTGGTTATGAACATACAAGATTTTTTGAATGCAATATTAAAACAGGATGCCGAACAATTACGCACTTACTTTTCCGATTCGGCATATATCAACTGGCATTGTACCAATGAGCATTTCACGGTTGAAGAATACATACAAGCAAATTGCGAGTATCCGGGAACATGGGACGGAACAATCGAAAGAATAGAACAAATCGGTAATCTAATCATCACCGCTGTCAACGTATATAGTGTTGATAGAACAAGTTCTTTTCATGTGGTATCGTTTATAAAACTAAAAGATAATAAAATCATTGCGATGGATGAATATTGGGGAGACGATGGAGTCCCACCGCAGTGGAGATTGGAGAAACGGCTTGGGAGAAAAATACATATCTAATGGCTCATCCTTTTCAACCCTGTCATTGAGTATCATCTCCCATAAAAAGTTCATTGTTTTAAGATTAAGGAATCTCTTAAGCGACTTCCTTTTCTATTTTTCTCATTTCATTAAGCATTAAAAACAATCCGACTATAATCATTGTAAAATCTACAATAGGTTCCGCCCACCAAACAGCTGACGCTCCGAATAATTGCGGCAACAGAAGTATCGCCGGAATAAATAATACCAATTGTCTCAACAGTACAATAATCCCTGCTTTTTTACCGTCTCCAATGGATTGGAAAAAGGTCAATGTCATAATCATAATTCCGTATAAAATAAATGTGGAATAAAACATCTTAAAGTTTTTAACACCGGCTTCAATAATCTGATGTCTTACACTGAATAACGACAGTAATGTATCGGAACAAAACATTGACGGTATCCACGAAGCAGCCGCAAGAATAGTTGCTCCATACATAAAAATCTTCATCGTATCTTTTACTCGCCCGTATTGTTTTGCTCCGAAATTTGCTCCTATAACAGGCTGCAATCCTTGACTCATTCCCCATAACGGAATAAATGAAAACATATATAATCTCATTGTTGCAGACATCAAAATTCCCCAGTTATCTCCGCCATATACAAAGGCTTGCTTAAATAAAAATGTTTGCTGCACCGCAAATAAAATTTGCATCATCATTGCCGAACTGCCGATACTAAACATTTCACGGTAAATTGCTTTGTACTTTTTGACTTTATGGATTTTCACAAATGAACTCTTCTTTGAAAAATAATGAAATGTTAATAAAGCTTGTACGATCTGAGATAATACGGTTGCGATAGCAGCTCCTTCAATAGCATACTCTCCCATGAGCTTCATAAGAATAGGGTCTAACATAATGTTGAGTATGGCTCCCGTTCCCATAATCATCATTGATTGTTTTAATGCCCCTTCGCCGCGCATTGTCATATTACCCGCTTGAGCGAAATTAACAAATAGAGATCCAAAGAACACAACCCGCAAATATCTCCCCCCCAGCTCTTTAATATTTCCTTTAGCGCCAACCATATCTAAAAAATGAGGTGTAAATATCAAACCTACTATTGTGATAATTGCAGAAAATAAAATAACCCAATAACAAAAATTGCCGAATATTTTATCTATTGTTTCTTTATCGCCCTTACCGATAGCTCGTGATAATATCGATGCACTGCCTACGCCTATCAAAGCCGATATTCCGCCATTTATAATTGTCAAGGACATGGATACACTAATTGCCGACATCGCATAGTCCCCAATAATCCGTCCTGCAAATATCCCATCCATAAACGGATATAGACCGATAACCAGCATTCCGATTATTCCCGGAACGGCTAACTTAAACAGTAATTCTTTAGGACTTTTAGTTAATAGCTGTGTTTTCATATCTTGTTTCATCGTAATTCACCTCTTCCTATTGGTTTAGTTATTTTTTTCAAGATCAATAATGTATTGAATCATTGTTTCTTTTATATACTTCTTATGAACGTCAAAAGAATTTCGTGCATTAAGCACTTCCGAACTCACGATTAAACTGTTAATGTAATGAACTAAAAAGCCATCCTTAAAAATATGTGCTGTAATTCCCAGTTTCTTTGCAATGAGATCAAGTTCTTTGGTTGTATGCAATTTTAGTTCTTGATATAAATCTTCCAAATCTTGATTATAGTTTTTTGCTTGTAAAAGAAGCGCGTACAGCTTCATTAAATCGGTTTTCGCTAATGCCTTACTTGTTAAAATATCACCCATTTGCTGATATTTATCTTTGCTCCGATTATGCGCTAAATATTCAGTTATCAAGCTATTTCTGTATTCATTTCCATCAAGCATCAAGTCTTTAAGCATTTCAGTTGTACTTGCATAATGATGATACACACCGCCTCTACTCATACCTATTTCCGTAATGATATCTTCCATTGTTGTATTCTGAAAGCCTTTATCTAAAAAGCATTTTTTTGCAGCTTCTCGAATTTCTCTTTTTCTCATCTGTCCGACTTTTTGTTTTTCTTCTTTCAAAATAAAGTCCCTCCTTGCAAAAAACCGACAATATTGTCGGTTTTTAATATAACGTTATTATTAAGTGGTGTCAAGTAAAAAAACACTTTGTAAACAATGCGAAATGAACAGTATAGACAAATAACAGCTAAAAACAGTAGACTTTAGTAATTATGGCATCGAGTAAAACATATTTAGACTTCATTTTGGAGCAGTTATCGGAATTGCAAGACATACGCTATCGCGCAATGATGGGAGAATTTATCATTTACTATCGAGATAAAATTGTGGGCGGTATCTACGATGACCGCTTACTGGTAAAAGCGGTTCCGGCGGCAATTGCGTATATGCCGAATGCTTCCTACGAATTGCCGTATCAAGGCGCAAAAGAAATGCTTTTAGTAGACGAAGTTGATGACAAAGCATTTATAACGGGCTTGTTTAATGCAATGTATGATGAATTACCGGCGCCGAAAATGAAGAAGAAAAGATAAAAAGTGTGCGGTATTTATACTATGGAGCTGCTCCACATTAAGTTTTAGACTGAAAGTGATGTTAAAAATAATTCCCCGCCCTCTCCACACGAATAAATCAAATTTTTAACAGACAGGATACTTGATTTTTGGGAGCTCATGTATTACATTGTAGTAAGAGGTATTAGAAATGACTACAATATCAGCAAAAATCACACAGAACGATAAAATAAGTTTTGAACGAATATGTGATTCTATGGGTATCAATATTTCTTCGGCTATCAATTCTTTTGTAAAGGCCACGATTCGGGAAAATGGCTTGCCCTTTGCACTGAAAGCATCCGAGGATCCGTATATTTATTCGGAAGAAAATATGAAATATTTGCGTAAAAGTATACATCAGATTGAAACCGGAAAATGTCAAATTCATGAACTGAAGGAAACTGATTGATGGTAAAAGTTTGGTCTGATATTGCATGGAAAGATTATTGCCAACTTTTTGATAAACATCAGCAAAAATTGATAAAAACTACACATGATTTAATTAAAGATATTGAAAGAAATGGTATCGATAAGGGAAAAGGACAACCTGAACCATTAAAGCATGAATTATCAGGGTATTGGAGCAGAAGAATAGATGCGGCAAATCGACTTGTATATAAAGCTGAAGATAATAAATTATATATTGTTCAGTGCGGTACACATTATCATCAATAAAAAAATCGTAAGGCATCGGTAATTATGGCATCGAGTAAAACATATTTAGACTTCATTTTGGAGCAGCTATCGGAATGATAACACTACAAGATATTTCTTTTTCATATCCGGATTCTGCGGAGATATTATTCGACGGATTCTCCGCAGCGCTTGGAGGAGCATCCCATTGGACATGTATTACCGGTGCAAACGGCTGCGGAAAAACGACATTACTCAAATTAATCGCAGGGATGCTACCGCCGCTTTCAGGGATAATTAAATGCGAATCGGCAGTATACTGTGCGCAAAACAGTACGGAACTGCCCGATACTGCGTATACATTGTTCTGGGATGCGGATAACGAAGTGCGTCGCTTTTTCTCGCTGCTTAATATTACGGCAAAACAGCTTGAACGCTGGGAAACACTTTCGGGCGGAGAAAAGAAGCGGCTGCAAATTGCCTGTGCTTTAGCGGAGCGTCCTTCGGTTCTGCTGCTTGACGAACCGACCAATCACTTGGATGCCGTTTCAAAAGAGCTCATTATAAATGCCTTAAAACTGTTTACCGGCACAGGGCTCATTGTCAGTCATGACCGCGCCTTTGCCGATTCATTGTGTACCGCTACCTTCTACTTATATCGGGAATCGGCAGCGTTCGCAGACGGAGCCGATTCAATCAGAGGTAAGCTCTATGCTGCGAATGTAAGTACAGCGCTTGAACTTTGGGACACAGAGCGAGCTTCCTGCCTTTCGGAATGGCATAAAGCGGATGCAGGGGTTTCAAAAGCAAAAGCACTTTCAGATATGTGGCAGCGCGAGGCAGAACATTCTAAGAACCGCCTGAGAAATGTGTACGGCGGCAAAGACCACGATGCAGCACAAAAAATCCGCCTTGCCATTGTTACCGGTAAAGACCGTACGCCGGGCACCGTAAAAAAATGTTTTGACAGCCGCCGTGAACAAGCCGAAAAACGCCGCGATACTCAAGCAAAACCGCTGAACCGTAAGGAAGGGTTTTCACCGGCGCAAGCAGACACGTCAGTGTTCATTCCAAAGGTACTCATACACCTGCCGCCGCAAATCATCACTGCAGGAGAAGATGGCAGTTATACCTTGCAGATTCCCGAATTGACGGTGCAAAAGCAGTCCCGCATTGCGCTGACGGGAGCCAACGGAACAGGAAAGACATTGCTTGCACATACCATATTAAACCGGATACGGGAAGCTGATCTGCAAAAGAAAAGCGATGGAGAAAGTCTTTCATTTTATCTGCCGCAGGAAATTCCGAAAGCAGAAGAACAAGCAGTGTTAGCACACTTCTTCTCGCTCGATAAAGAACTGCGAAGTGAAATTCTTTCTACGGTGTACCGCATGGGATCGAATCCCAAAACGCTGCTTACCTTTATTGACAGCAAGCGGATCAGTCCCGGCGAACTTCGCAAGCTCATGATTGCACTTGCAATGTCAAAACCACTCAAAGTTCTTATTTTGGACGAACCGACCAATCACTTGGATATTCTTTCTGCCAGACTTCTCGAAACTGCCCTTGCAAAAATATCATGCGCACTCATTATTATCAGCCATGACAGTGTTTTCCTGCAAAATTGCAACTGCATGGAATTGTGGCGGATTATCAAAACCGGCAGTTGCGGAATGTTGGAACAGATAGATAATCCCTATCCTTGCAGCTGTAACGCAGGCTCTTGTTTGGAAAATCCGTGAATGGTTTTAAGCGCAGCAAGCGGGCCGATACCCGAAATAACCGATAAGGTTAAAAGGGCGCACAACAGTATCCACAAAACCGGCGGCGTAAGAAAGGGCATTTTAAGACCGGCGATAATTGCCTGATTAAACAAGAGAACAATTAAGCAGGACAGTCCCGTTCCGATTCCCGCACCTGATGCACTGATGATAAACGCTTCGGCAGAAGCAAGCTGCGCAAGTTTTTTCTTTGTACCGCCGATAATCCGAAGCATTCCGAATTCTTCTTTCCGCTCATGGAATATCGAAGAAAACGACACTGCAAGTACAATGAACGACAACAGCCAGAGCAGCGCAAGCAGCACATAAATATACACATTGAGGTTTGCGATACTTGCGGAAATATTGGTCATCATCCGTTTGGAAATAAGAGGATAAATCTGTTCACCTTCAAACTCAGCGAGGATGCGCTTGGCAACCGTTTTGACATCGGCATTCGGTTTTATCCGCACCATAACGCTGGAGATAAGATCCTCGTCTTGTGCAACCGGATGTTCCATAATCCGCTCATATTCTTTTGCAAGCCGCTTTGCATTTTCAATTGTCATAAACACGGAGTTATCAAAGCCCATACCTGTTTTTGCGAGCCGTCCCGTAATCACAAAAGGCTGATTAAAGAACTTAACTTGGGACTGCGTATCCCCGACGATGTTACTGCCCACGACAATCTGATTATCGGTAAGCGGTAACCGAATCTGTCTTTCGAGCCACGGCTTGATATTAAAATCGGAATCAAAGTCGATGCCGATTACCTGCAACGGAAACGAACAGCATCCGGCGGAAAGGGTTGCGATAAAAAGCTGCGGAGAAGCAAGGTCAACCCCTTCAATCTTTTTAAGGCGATCTACAACCTCGGACTTAAAGTAAAAGCTGTTCGGTTCACCCCGCAGTAGTGCGCTTTCGATTTTTGAATCATACCCCTGCGGTACGACAATGATGTCTGCACCCAGCCGGTTCGACAGAGACTGCATTCCGCCGTTCAAACTCTTGACCAAAAAGCTGCCTGCAAAAAGACTGAACGCCAGCACCGCGGTCAGCACAATCAAACTCACCGTCCTAAACGGCTTGCGTTTAAGGTTCTGTTTCGCAAGTTCGATAACCGTTAATTTTTTGACCGGTTCGGAAGCTGCCATCGTTACTACTCCGCCTTCGCCTGTTTAAGCGCGATACCGACTACGTTCTCAAACAGTTCATAAGATACGGTCGCGCCGGCAATCGCATCCACTTTATCAAGCTGCTGCGTTTCAACCAGTTTCGGTCCATACTTTTCGGCATTCTTAATTGCGTTCTGCGCAATTTTGTATAAACCGGCATTCTTAATCACTCCGTCGGTTTTGCCGTAGTCCTCGCCTTTCAGCGTTCCGTCCTTCTCGTAAGACAGAAATTCACAGTCGGTTATTTTACCGTCTTTAACGGTTATCGTTACCTCAGCATACCCGCCCCAATCGTCTTTAATACCGGAAACAGCTTTGTAAACGCCGTCCTTATACCGTACCGCAGTCTGCGTTTCCTGTACCGATTGTCCGGCCTGCTGCGCCGCCCCTTCATTTTTACTACACCCTGCGAAACAAAACGCCGCAAGTGCCAATGTAATTGTGAATATACGCAAAGATATTTTTTTCATTCTTTATCATTCCTCCTTATAAATCCATATCACAGGATATCTCTTTTCAGAATGCATTAAGCGGTGCACTATAACACGATTATCCGAAAATTTCAATGTTACAGTATAACTTTTCACGGAAATCAATTTTTACCCTTTTCATATTCGTGAAATCAATAATTTTTCAATTTTGTAAAATAGAACTCATCAGTAAGAGCAGCCTAATGCGATTCCATCAAACGGACATGAACAATTTACCCTGAACACTCTGAACAATTTCTCTTTACAGGACTCATAAAAAGTGTTAGTCTGTGGCCACAGAAGTATTAAACTCACCGTGCGAAAAATTGTTGTTGAAGGTTGTAAAGATAAATATGAAAAAACGGGTAACTGCATGTGCAGTATTATGTATACTATGTATTTTATTTTCTTCATGCCGCAGTAATAAACTTGAATATATTGAAGATCCGTCTTGGTCAAAGGTTCAGGTAAAAGCCACACTGGTCATCGGTGTTTCAGATTTTGTTCCCATCCTCTCTTTTAGAAATGAAAAGAACGAAATAGTGGGATATGATATCGATATATTAACGGAATTATGCCGCCGCCTCGGCATTCATCCTATCTTTTATCCGATAGATTGGACACAAAAAGAGATTCTTTTGAATACGGGAATAATTGATTGCATTGCGAGCGGCTTCAGCCTTACGGAAGACCGGAAACAGCACTATCGGATGTGTACGCCATATCTTCAAAATGCGAAAATTGTCGTAGCTCTTGCAAGCAAAGAATATCAAACGTTGGCACAGTTACGAGATAAAAGGATAGCAGTTGAGGTGGGAACAGCAGGAGACGAAGCTTTGTTGGATGTAGAAGTGTTGAAAGACCATGTGAGCATCCGGCAGCTTGACTCTATTAATCACCTGTATGAAGCCCTCGATGCAGGAACATGCGATGCTGCTGTATTAGATCTTATTTACTCATGGAATATGCTCGACAAAAATCCACGATACCGTATTATCAACGAAGCCATTGCCACCGAATATTATACGTTTGCATTTCGAAAAACGGATAAATCGCTTGTAGCTAAAATTGAATCTGTTTTGATTGAAATGAATGGAGATAATACTATCCCGAACTTTTCAAAGAAATGGTTCGGTTCTAATTTGTCAATACTGAATACCAGATTCTAATAGTACTGAGGTAAAAATGAAAGTAAAAATTTTTTTTGGTATTCTTTTGCTGTTTACAATTCTTTCCTGTACCGAGCAGCGAACAAATGAAGAAGGTATAAACGATTCTTCATTGGCAAGAGTCATTGTCAAAAACGAACTCGTAGTCGGCGTCGACCCGTCAATTCCTCCGCTCAGTTTTTTTTCCAGTACGGGTGAAATCATGGGATACGAAGTAGATATAGCCAAAGCCGTTACCGAAAAGCTCGGAGTAAAGCTGCGGCTTGTCCCCATTACATCCCAAAACAGAATTGCAGAACTCGAAAACAGAAGAATTAATTATATCGCAAGCGGTTTCATCAATAATGAGGCCAATGCCGAACGCTTTTTACTAAGTATACCGTATTTACGCGATGCGCTGGTCGTTGTTGTGCTACAAAGTTTTAGTGGTGAAGTACAGTTCCGCCAATTTACCGATTTACGGAATAAGCGAATTGGTATGCTGTCCGATGAGGAGATGCGTAAAATTGTCATGAAGTCCCCTCTTTATATTAATAACGGACGCCGGCCATATCTTTATCCCCGACAGGAGATCATGCTAACTGCATTGGATTATGGACAACTTGACGCTGCCGTCATGAACTTACTAACATATTACAATAAAACCACAATAGAAAAGAAACCTTACGAAGTAATTGGAGATCCGATCAATATCGCGACTTATAGTTATGCATTTAGGAAAGAAGACGAAGAGTTGGTAAAAGCGATAAATATTCTTCTTGTCGATATGGCGCAAGACGGAACCCTTCGGAGAATATCCGAAAAATGGTTTGGTGTCGATGTGTCAATCGCTGGGAAATACTGATGAATATCTCTAAAAACCGATTCGCAATCCACGCTAGAGGGAGGTTCAATTGCTTTTTTGCCACAGGCACAGAAGACAAAAGCCGATACCGATAGCAGGGAATACGCTAAACAATAAAAAAAGAGCCTGATACCCCATATATTCGATAATATATCCGCCGATCACACTGCCGAGTACATAGGCGACACCGTTTGCTGCAGTAAAAAAGGTCATCGCAGTTACTGTATTGCCACGGCTATGCAAAACGCAGAGCAGCACGCTCAACGGATGGAATAAGCCGAAACTAAGCGAATGCAAAAGCTGTCCTACGACAGCGCCTGCAATGCCGGGGATAAAAATATAACAGCAATTCCGTACGATGATACTAAATAAACAGACAGCAAGGAGCCGCTCTTTGTCAAAATGCCGGATAAGCTTTCCGGAAATAAGAAGCACCGGTATTTCTGCCATTGCCGACAGAGCCCATAAACCGGCAGATGCTTCTATTTTGATATATTCTTCTACATAGAGCGAAAAAAAACGTTGGCAGGGAACTAACCCTAAGAATGCGAGAAAAATCAACAACAGGTATTCCCAAAATAACTTAGCAAATACGGCAGGTGCCCTCCGCTGTCCTGCGGGCGTTACAGTCTCCTGTGCATTCAGTTGTATCAAATCCTTTGGGAACTGCTCTACCGCAAGAGGTTCCGCACCGTCCGGCAACACCGTATTCCTTCCGGTCAGACTTTCCGCACCATTCTTTTTATCTGCCCGAACTTGCAACGGATCATATAAATCGGGCACCCATCGGAGCATTGCCACAAACAACAGTGCCCCCGTACTAATGCTCAGCATCATTGAAATGGGTCTTTTTCCCGAAATAAGCGGATGCAGTTGCAAAAATAGATTCATTCCGACAAAGCCGACAGAACCGAGCGCTCGAATTTTCCCATATTGGGCATTATGCTGTCCAAGCGCTTTTGTTGTGAATCCGTCTAATACCGGTACCATTCCCTTAAAACCTATGGCGAAAATACCAAGGCAGATCGCCGTAACAAAAAAAGAATGGGAGTGGAGGAGCGGTAACAGCAATAGCGCAATATCAAACCCGAATATGCACATGACCAATCCGTAACGACCGGTTTTATCAAGTCGGCGCGTAATAAAGAAAGGTGCACATACACCCGCTATTTCGATAACACCGAGCAGAATACCGATCTGTGCCGTTGAAAACCCGAGTGTTCTAAGCATAATCGGCAGATAGGTATTGACTATCGCATATATTGAAAACAACAAAAAATACGGCATACCTCTGCGCACTATCAGCGGCCGCGTTATCGCCTTTTCCATAAGGTTTATACTCCCCATAATCGGATCATACGAATAATACAAATATGCGAAGGTTTTGTCAAAAAATTTCTATAGTTTTAGCCATTTTAAATTGACAGAAGAGCATTCCGCAGTATACTGAACGCTATGAATATTTCAGAGATTAAAGATCAGATGTGCGATATTTGCCATAAAATGTGGCAGCTTGGCTGGGTAGCGTCAAATGACGGGAACGTATCGACTAAGCTGGAAAACGGAAATTTTTTGGTAACGCCGACAGGTATCAGCAAAAGCCTCATCACTCCTGAAAAACTGCTGATCATTACCAAAGACTGTGAAATCATTGAAGGCGCATCAGGGTATAAACCCTCGTCGGAGATTAGAATGCATTTACGCTGCTATCAAGATCGCGATGATGTCGGCGCTGTAGTCCATGCGCATCCGCCTGCCGCAACGGCCTTTGCAGTCGCGCACCTACCGCTGGATCGCTATACAACCATTGAATCGGTTATTACCATCGGTTCGGTACCGCTTGCCCCTTATGGAACGCCGTCAACCGACGAAGTTCCCGAAGCGATTGCTCCGTATTTACCCGAACACGACGTGCTTCTTCTCGAAAACCACGGCGCGCTTGCCCTCGGCCGTGATCTTTTAACCGCATATTACCGAATGGAGACCCTGGAGCTTTCGGCAAAAATCAGTATCTACGCCCATATCCTCGGCGGTGAAAAAGAAATTTCTCGCGAAAACATAGACCGCCTCTGCCGTATGCGCGCCGACTATAAGGTATGGGGTAAACACCCCGGATACAAGCATTATCGGAAAGATGAATAAAAAAAGCCTTGAAACATATTGTTTCAAGGCTTTTCGCGCTCTGCTGCATTACCGATAACGATCGGTACCGGCAGATATAAAACTACCAGCGGTAGTGCGCAAAGGCTTTGTTCGCTTCCGCCATACGGTGGGTATCTTCCTTCTTTTTGAAGGCAGTACCGGTATTGTTGTAGGCGTCAATGACCTCGGCAGCCAAACGTTCGGACATTGCATGACCGTTCCGGCTGCGGGCAGCGCCGATAATCCAACGCATTCCGAGCGCCTCGCGGCGGGATTCGCGGATTTCGATCGGTACCTGATAGGTGGCGCCACCGACGCGGCGAGATTTTACCTCGACAAGCGGCTTAACATTCTCAAGCGCCTTGGTAAATACGGTAAGAGGATCTTCACCGGTCTTCGATTTAATTACATCAAAGCTGTCATACAAAATAGCCGTTGTAACGGATTTTTTTCCGTCAAGCATCATACGAGCAATAAACTTTGAAAGCACGACGCTGTTATAGCGTGCATCCGGCGCAATCGGTCTATTGATAGTCTTCTTTTTTCGTCCCATAATAAACCTCCCTTACGCCTTGGGCTTCTTCGCGCCGTACTTTGAACGGCCGCGCTTACGATCGGCAACACCGAGCGTATCCTTTGTTCCACGGATGATGTGATATCGCACACCCGGTAAATCCTTAACACGGCCGCCGCGGATTAACACAACGGAGTGTTCCTGTAAGTTATGTCCAATACCCGGAATGTAGGCAGTTACTTCGATACCGTTGCTCAAACGCACACGGGCAACCTTCCGCAATGCGGAATTCGGCTTTTTCGGCGTAACCGTCATTACACGGGTGCATACACCGCGCTTCTGCGGGCATGACTGCAATGCAGGGCTCTTGGTTCGCGAGACGACCGCTTTACGCCCCTGCTTTATCAATTGATTAATTGTAGGCATTTGCCCTAACTCCTTATATCTCTCCGCCAGCACTACGGATTAAGTTATAACAACAGTTGTTTATTTTAATGCACTATATGCAGACTGTCAATCCTCAAAATCCCCAGCATCTCCTGCAGGTTCTTCACGAGGCTCTTCATCATAAGAAGTTTCGACGGACTCCGTACCATCGTAGCCGAGATCGTCATCCGTATCAAAATCTTCTTCATCCATCTCCGCTTCGGCTTCGGCAGCTGCCGCTTCTTCCAGCTCGCGTCTGCGCCGCTCGAGAATTTCATTGACTTGCTCGTCCAAGTCGCTCATGTTCTTATCAAAGAGCTTAACCGAACGATACTGCGGCATACCGGTACCGGCGGGAATAAGATGTCCGATAATAACATTTTCCTTTAAGCCGCGCAGCTCGTCGGTTTTTCCGGCAATAGCGGCATTCGTCAAAACCTTTGTCGTCTCCTGGAACGAAGCAGCCGAGATAAACGAATCGATATTCAATGCCGCTTTGGTAATACCTTGGAACATCGGACGAGCGATAGCCGGCTGACCGCCTTCCGCGGTAACGCGCTTATTTTCCGCATGGAACTGATACTTATCAACCTGCTGACCGTAGATAAAGCGGGTATCGCCGACGGAAACCACCTCAATCTTACGGAGCATCTGGCGGACAATAACGCCGATGTGCTTATCGTTGATGGAAACGCCCTGCATTCGGTAAACGTCACGGATCTCATTCATCAGATAATTCTGAAGTGCATTTTCACCCAAGATTGCAAGAATATCATGCGGATCAAGGTTACCGTCGCATAGCCGCTCACCCGCTTCAACCGTGTCGCCGTCTCGGACAAGCAGTCGCTTGGACATCGGAACCAAGTGCTTATAATCCTTGCCGTAATGGTCGCGCACAATAACGATGCGCTTACCTTTCAGCAAGCCTTTAAACGAAACGGTACCGGCGACCTGAGCCAGTACTGCAGGCACTTTGGGACGGCGAGCTTCAAAGAGTTCCGAAACACGGGGAAGACCGCCGGTAATATCCTGCGTTCTCGCAGCGGCTTTTGCAAGTTTTGCGATAACGGTACCGGCCTTAATCTGCGTATCTTCTTCGACCATCAGCTGAGCGCCGTCCGGTAGATAATAGAAACCGAGCGCATTACCGGATTCATCAGAAATAAATACACGGGGCTGTAAGGTCATATCCGATTTTAATTCGGAAATATGGCGTTCCACGACGCCGGTTTCATCGTTGACTTCTTCTTCGAGGGTCGAACCGGGGATAATATCCTCAAACCGGACAAATCCGTCCTGTTCCGCAAGAATCGGTTCATTATACGGATCGAAGGTTGCAACAATCGAGGTAGCCGGTACGTAATCACCCTTTTTAATAACAACGGTAGAACCGTTTCTGATTTCGGTCTTCTGTTCGGGCGCCGTCAAATACAACGTCGAACCCTTCAAATAAGCAAAAGCGTTCAGCGGGCTCTTTATAACCGTGCCATCCGCAGCGGTATACAGCACGTCGTCGCGCAGAATGCGAACACCCGTTTCCACCGCAACGGAATCCCCTGCCGCAAGCGTATACTCTTTAAGTACCTTCTCAAACAGAAGCGTACCGCGCCGGGTAAACAAGAGATTGCCGTCATCAAGCGGAATGGATGTTCCCAAAATATCCTTGATGATGACGGGATATTTAAAGGTGATATGATTCTCTTCGGTCGTGCTGCTTGCCGTACCTCCGACGTGGAAGGTACGCATCGTGAGCTGAGTACCCGGCTGACCGATGGACTGTGCGGCGATGATACCGACCGCCTCGCCGATTTCGACAATCTTATTGCGGGCAAGGTTGCGGCCATAGCACTTGACACAAACGCCGTGTTTGGACTCGCAGGTTAATACCGTGCGGAGCTTAACGGTCTGGACGCCTGCTTCTTCGATCTTCGCAGCAATCTCATCGGTGATATATTCGTTTACATCAATTAAGAGCTCATGCGAAATCGGGTGCTCAACCCGCTCGAGCGTATACTTACCGACAATCCGTTCGCTCAAAGATTCAATAACCTCGTCTCCGGATTTTACCGCCGAGTATTCAATACCGTTGATGGTGCCGCAATCTTCTTCATTGACAACAACATCCTGTGCAATATCGACAAGACGACGCGTTAGATAACCGGCATCAGCAGTCTTCAACGCGGTATCGGCAAGACCCTTTCGGGCGCCGTTCGTAGAAATAAAGAATTCGATAACGTTCAAACCTTCTTTGAAGTTTGAACGAATGGGCAACTCGATAATATCGCCGCTCGGCTTAGCCATAAGACCTCGCATACCGGCAAGCTGACGAATCTGGTTACGGCTACCACGAGCACCGGAGGTGGCCATCATATAAATTGTGTTGAAGCCGTCCTGATCCTTTGCGAGCGTATCCATCATTATCGTGGTCAACTCTTCGTTTGTCTTTGACCACACTTCAACAACCCTGTTATACCGCTCTTCCTGCGTAATATGACCGCCGCGATACTGATTATATATAGAAAGAACTTCGCTGTTTGCTTTTTCAAGCATAGCCGATTTTTCCGCAGGGATAATGATATCGTCCATACTCAACGTCGCGCCGAAGAAAGTCGCATAGTAATACCCGACGGATTTGAGCTTATCGAGCATCTGGACGGTAACCCATGTTCCCTTCGTGCGGTACACGGTTTCAATCAGCTTGCGGATTTGCTTATCATCCAGAGCGGTATTGACAAACGGAACTCCTTCCGGCATCTCTTCGTTAAAGGCGAGGCGGCCGGGCGTCGTTTCAACCTCTTCACCGCGGTACTTAATCTTTATCAGTTCCTGCCAACCGATGGAACCGGCCTCTGCGGCCATCATTACTTCGGCAACCGAAGAATACCGGCGAATATGCTGACCTTCCTTTAATGAACGCTGCTTGGTTAAATAGTACAGACCGAGAACCATATCCTGTGACGGATATACGATTGTCTTTCCGTTTGCAGGGTCGAGCAAGTTTCTGCTTGAAAGCATCAGCGTCCAACATTCCATCTGCGCCGCCTGTGTAAGCGGTACGTGAATAGCCATCTGGTCACCGTCAAAGTCCGCGTTGAAGGGTTTACAAACGAGCGGGTGCAGCTTAATAGCCTTCCCTTCGACAAGAACCGGTTCAAAGGCCTGAATACCGAGCCGGTGCAAGGTCGGTGCACGGTTCAGCATAACAGGATGTTCGCTGATAACCTCATCGAGAATGGCAAAAACCGGAGCGGCCTCCTGCTCAACCATAATCTTTGCTTTCTTGATATTGGAAACGATTTCTTTTTGCACGAGCTTTTTCATAATGAACGGCTTGAAAAGCTCCATTGCCATCTTGGTGGGCAAGCCGCACTGCCACAGCTTTAATTCGGGCCCGACGACGATAACCGAACGTCCCGAATAGTCAACGCGCTTACCGAGCAGGTTCTGGCGGAAGCGCCCTTGCTTGCCTTTGAGCATATCCGAGATGGATTTAAGCGGGCGGTTTGACGAACCTTTAATGACACGCTTCCGCTTCGAATTATCGAACAAAGCATCTACCGCTTCTTGCAGCATCCGCTTTTCGTTGCGGATAATGATATCGGGTGCTTTTAAGCTCATCAAGCGAGTTAAACGGCTGTTCCGATGAATAACGCGGCGGTACAAATCGTTTAAATCCGAGGTTGCAAAGCGTCCGCCGTCCAACTGTACCATCGGGCGCAAATCGGGCGGAATAACCGGAATAACGTCAAGGATCATCCATTCGGGCTTATTGTTTGACGTTCTAAAATGCTCGACAATTTCGATGCGCTTTAAAAGCCGCTTATCGCTTTTTGCACCCTTTTCTATCATCTTCATTCTGAGCTGAGCAGCGAGCTCATCCAGATTTAAGTTGCTTAATAAGGTTTTAACGGCTTCCGCTCCCATATTTGCGGTAAAGGCTCCGCCGTACCGTTCCTGAGCATCGCGATATTCGTCTTCGTTTAACAGCTGATTTTTCTTTAAATCCGTTCCACCCGGCTCAATAACGATGTACTTTTCGTAATACAACACCGAACGGAGCGCCGCAACCGGTAAGTCCAGCAAAAGCCCCATTCGGCTCGGCACCGACCGATAGTACCAGATATGAGAAACAGGTGCTGCCAATTCGATATGCCCCATACGCTCGCGGCGTACTTTAAAATGAGTAACCTCGACACCGCAGCGGTCGCAGATAACGCCTTTGTAACGGATTGATTTAAACTTACCGCAATAGCATTCCCATTCTTTTGTAGTACCGAAAATACGCTCGCAGAAAAGCCCTTCCCGCTCAGGACGCAGGGTACGGTAGTTAATTGTTTCGGGTTTCTTTACTTCGCCGTACGACCACGCGCGGATCGCTTCGGGCGAAGCTAATTTAATCATAATATTGTCGAAATCTTGTATATCTCTCATAGCCCATCCTCATCTCAATTAAAACTTGGAGCTGTTTTCGGTGATTAATTCTTCATCACGCTCGGTCAGCGGGATTTGCTTTCCTTTTTCATCGTAAATTGTGAAGTCCAACGCCAAACCGCGCAATTCCTGTACCAATACGTTAAACGATTCGGGAATTCCGGCGGCGGTTGCGGCTTGTCCCTTCACGATAGACTCATATATCTTGGAACGTCCGTGCATATCGTCCGACTTAATGGTTAAAAGCTCCTGCAGCGTATTGGCCGCACCATAAGCTTCGAGCGCCCACACTTCCATTTCTCCCAAACGCTGACCGCCGAACTGAGCCTTACCGCCGAGCGGCTGCTGAGTTACCAACGAATACGGGCCGGTGGATCGGGCATGCATCTTGTCGTCAACAAGGTGAGCGAGCTTCATAAAATAAATAACTCCGACAAATACATCGTTCTGGAAGGGCATACCGGTTCGTCCGTCACGCAGCTTCACCTTTGAGTTGGCGGGGATACCCGCTTCAACCAGTTTCTTCTCGATTTGCTCATTGGTCGGCGACTGGAATACGGGCGCTTCGTACCATTCGTCAAGGCGCAAGCCCGCGAGGCCGAGTTCCGACTCCAAAATCTGACCGATATTCATACGAGAAGGAACACCGAGCGGATTTAAGCAGATATCGAGCGGCGTACCGTCTTCCATATACGGCATGTCTTCTTCCGGCAAAATGCGGGCAACGATACCCTTGTTTCCGTGGCGGCCGGCCATCTTATCACCCTCGCGCAACTTACGTTTTGTCGCGATGAGAACTTTGATAAACTCATCAACACCCGGATTAAGATCATCACCCTGAGAACGCTTCAAGCGCTGTACATCGATAACCGTACCTTCAACACCGTGCGGTACGCGCAATGAGGAGTCGCGAACATCCTTTGCCTTCTCACCGAATATCGAATTGAGCAGCTTAAACTCAGGTGTCGTCTCCGACTCGTTTTTAGGCGTAATCTTTCCGATTAATATATCGCCGGAGCGGACTTGCGCACCGATGCGGATAATACCTTCCGCATCAAGGTTATCGAGGCTTTTTTCAGACTTATTGGGAATATCGCTGGTAATCCGCTCCGAACCGAGTTTGGTCTCACGGACTTCCGTCGTAAACTCTTTAATATGCACCGACGTGAACATATCTTCTTTCAGCACGCGACGGGAAATCAAAATAGCGTCTTCGTAGTTATACCCGTTCCACGGCACAAAGCCGACCAGAATATTGCGGCCGAGTGCGAGCTCTCCCTGATAGGTTGCAGGCCCGTCGGCAATAACATCACCGACTTCTACATGCTGTCCGACGGCAACGATCGGTCGCTGATGATAGCAGGTATCCTGATTGGTACGCTGATATTTCAGCAGCGTATAGTCGCGAACCTTTTCCTCCGTTCCTTCCGGCGCGTCCGATTCAATGGAAATCTTCTCGGAGGAAACGAACGTAACCGTACCGCTCCGCTTTGCTTTGACTAACACACCCGAATCATACGCGCACTTACCTTCCATACCGGTACCGACACGAGGCGGTTCGGGGAATACGAGCGGTACACCCTGCCGCTGCATGTTTGAACCCATGAGCGCACGGTTTGCGTCGTCATGCTCAAGGAAGGGAATGAGCGATGCAGACACGGATATAATCTGTTTGGGCGACACGTCCATGTACTGTACTTCTTTTGAATTACGCGTCGTGTAGTCTCCCTGATGGCGACATGCAATCTGTTCTGCTGTAATCGTGCCATCGCTCTGCACTGCAGTGGACACCTGTGCAATGTAATATTTATCTTCGTCCATCGCCGAAAGGTATTCAACCTCTCGGGTTGCAACACCGTTGACAACCTTGACATACGGTGCTTCCAAAAAGCCGTAGTCATTGACATGCGCGTAGCTTGCCATCGATACGATAAGACCGATATTCGGACCTTCCGGCGTTTCAATCGGGCACATCCGTCCGTAATGGGTGTAGTGAACGTCGCGGACTTCAAAACCGGCGCGATCGCGAGAAAGACCGCCGGGGCCTAATGCATTCAGACGGCGTTTATGGGTAAGCTCCGCGAGCGGATTAACCTGATCCATAAACTGTGAAAGCTGACTTGCCCCGAAAAATTCTTTAATGGTTGCCACGATAGGCTTTATGGAAATAAGCTCTTGCGGCTTAATCGTTTCAATTTCTTTTGACCCCATCCGCTCGCGCGCAATCCGCTCCATACGGAGAAACGCGGTTTTAAGCGTATTGGTCATCAGCTCACCGACGGAGCGGACACGTCTGTTACCGAGGTGGTCGATATCATCGATTGAAGCGTCTCCGATGTAAACCTGAATGAGGTACTTCATCGTATTTACAATATCGTCGAGGATAAGCGTACATTCTTCAACGGAATGCTCGTAATCAAATTTTTTATTCAGCTTGTACCGCCCCACACGTCCGAGATCATATCGACGAGGAGAGAAAAACATCGAGGTCAAA
Organism: Treponema sp. OMZ 906; assembly: GCF_024181185.1. Classification (NCBI taxonomy): domain Bacteria; kingdom Pseudomonadati; phylum Spirochaetota; class Spirochaetia; order Treponematales; family Treponemataceae; genus Treponema; species Treponema sp. OMZ 906. Next base: position 2,105,235 of record NZ_CP051196.1, read on the forward strand.
TCTTTCTCGGCAGCTTCTACTGTCATAGGATCGCCGGGCTTTAAAGCGGCGTAAACAACAGACAGTGCCTCTTCCTTCGTCGGTTCCTGCCCTTTTGCAGTATCGGCAAAACGGATTTCCTCCCGTTCAAAGCAGTTGATGATAACGGGAGAATCAAGACTACCCTCTTTTTTGAAATCGATAACAGTAACTTCGGCGATATGGTTTTGGCGAAGCTCATCGACAACATGCGGATGAATCTTTTCACCGGCCTGATAAAGCGTCCGTTCTCCGGATTCGTCGGTCACGGTAACCCGCTTGGCAAGCACACGACCTACCAGCTTATCGTATTCCGTTGCCCCTTCCGCAATCGGCAACACTTCGGTTTTATAGAAAAAGTCGATAATCTGTTCGCGGGTTTCATATCCCAGTGCCCGTAAAAACAGGGTTCCTAAGATACGTTTTTTCTTATCGAGCTTTGCATAAATCAGATCTTTTTTCTGGTCAATTTCAAATTCAAGCCAGCTTCCACGATAGGGAATAATCCTGCTTGAATAGACGCCTTTATCATGAGAAAAAATAACGCCCGGAGAGCGGTGTATTTGAGATACGACGACGCGCTCGGCACCGTTGATGATAAAAGTACCGCGTTCGGTCATCAACGGAATATCACCCATATAGATGCTCTTACGGCGGATTTCACCGGTTTGGTTAAATACCAAATCTATCTGAGCCTTTAACGGAATGGCATAAGTCAAGCCTTTCTGCTTGCACTCGTATTCGCTGAATTTAATATCATTTTCATCAAGCGTATACGATTGATACTCCAACGTCATATCGCCATTCGGGCTTTCGATCGGGAAGGTTGTCCGAAACACATCCTCCAAACCGACTTCCTCCGAAGTATTCCCGCTTTGGTGTGTTCCGCGGCGCAAAAATTTTTCATACGATGCGAGCTGAATGTCAATTAAATTAGGCAGCTCCATAAAATTTTGGATATTTTTTCCGATATATTGGCGATTAACCGTTTTCCGCACAGGCATCCCGTTATCCCCCTTCTCTCGCCCGAGCAGTTCCGCGTCTCTATCAAAACTTAGAATGAGCACAACGTACTGCACAGCACATAGTATACAACCGTCTTACAATCGACCCATTTTTTAAAACAGACTTTTTAAGCAGCTTTTTATTTTTACTACCATATTTTTACCTGTTTAAACTACAAAAGCCTCCCCTATTCACGAGGAAGCTTAACATAGTGTTTGAGAAAAAATCAGAGAATCAAACAATAGCCGGTTGCATAGCACAACCGGCTCATATTAAAAGAATTAAGCAATCGTAATCTCTGCACCGGCAGCTGCCATAGCCTCTTTAATCTTCTGAGCTTCTTCTTTAGAAACATTCTCCTTCAATACTTTCGGAGCGCCTTCTACAAGTTCTTTTGCCTCTTTAAGACCGAGACCGGCAATAACGTTTCTAACCTCTTTGATTACGCCGATTTTCTTGCTGGGATCTGTCAAACCTTTCAGCGTTACGGTAAATTCAGTCTGCTCTTCAGCAGCCGCCGCACCGCCTGCAGCGCCACCGGCAACAACTGCAACCGGAGCAGCAGCTGTTACGCCGAATACTTCTTCCATCGACTTAATCAATTCGGAAAGCTCAAGGATTGTTTTCTCTTTGATTGCCTCAATAATTTGTTCGTTTGTTAATGCCGCCATATTATCTTCTCCTATAAATTAAAATTTCACAGCTTATACAAGCTGCAGTAACGGCAGACAGGAAGACAGCGCATGAAGCCTGACTGCCGCATTCAAAAATCGGGAATCTCTAAAAAACCAACGAATTTTTAGGGATACCCGGTTATGCTTCAGCTGATGCAGGAGCAGAGCCGGAAGCACTGCCTTCTTTATCAACGATAGCTTGAAGGGTACGCACAAACTTTGCAGTCGTTGCATTAACCGTAGACATAAACATTGCAATAAGCTCTTTTTTGCCGGGTAATTTTGAGAATGCTTCAATCTTTGCAGCATCGTAGAATTCCCCGTCAACTACTGCGCCCTTTACCACCAGCGCAGGAGTTTCTTTTGCAAATTCAAATAATGTTTTCGCCGCGGCGTTAGCATCTTCGCTCATCATTGCAACCGCAGTAGGACCGACCAAATAGTCTTTAACGTCCAAATTAACGGAATCGAAAGCGATGCGTGCAAAATTATTGCGCACAACTTTGTAGGTGCAATTATTTTCGCGAAGCTTTGCGCGCAACTGTGTAATCTGCTCGACAGACAACCCGCGGTATTCCGTAAAAATGAAAGACGAAGCAGCTTTTAACTCATTCGTAATATTTTCGATAGCAGCCGTTTTTGCAGGCTGCGGTTTATGTGCTCGCAGTGCCATCTTATTCTCCTACCTTATAGTCAAGCCAGACTCCCGGCCCCATCGTAGAGCTGATGGAAACCGACTGAATAAAATCAGCCTTTGCATCAGCGGGCTTTTTTCGTCCGATTTCAGTTAAAAGGATTGTAATATTCTCGGCAATTTTATCCGTATCCATCGAAACCTTACCGATTGCAAGATGCACAACACCAGTTTTATCGGCACGGAATTCAACACGACCCTTTTTAAGCTCATTGATAGCGGCACCGATATCAGCGGTAACCGTTCCCGTCTTGGGGTTTGGCATCAAGCCTTTCCGACCAAGCACCATACCAAGTCGCCCGACATCCTTCATCATATCAGGAGTAGCAACGGCAATATCGAAATCAAGCCAACCGCCTTTAACCTTTTCGATATAATCGGCAGCACCGGCATACGCAGCACCGGCCTCCAAAGCTTCTTTTACGCGATCTTCTTTACAGAATACCAATACCCGTTTCTCACCTCTAAACTGATGCGGTAAAACAACGGTATCACGAACGCTTTGGTTTTTACCAAGTTTCAGGCTCACATGCACTTCAACCGTCTCATCGAACTTCGCAAACTTCAGCTCTTTCACCAACTCCACAGCTCTAGGAATAGAGAAAAGAGCAGCGCTATCGTATTTTTTCAACGCATTGCGGTAATTTTTTCCGTGTTTCATTAGCGCTCAACCTCCACACCCATACTTCGTGCAGTCCCTGCAATAATCTTCTTTGCGGCTTCCAGATCATTTGCAGTAATATCAGGCATCTTCATTTTTGCAATTTCTTCAAGCTTTGCTTTCGACAAAGTTGCAACCTTTTGAGTTATGGAATTTGAAGAACCTTTTTGAATATTACACGCTTTTCTGATAAGAACCGCAGCAGGCGGAGTCTTCAAGATAAAAGTAAAGCTTTTATCCGAATAGACGGTAATAACAACCGGAACAACCAGTCCCTGCTCCATTGACTTTGTGCGGTCGTTAAACTGTTGCACAAACTGGGGAGCGCTTACGCCATGCGGCCCAAGCGCAGGCCCGACAGGCGGAGCAGGCGTCGCCTTTCCGGCAGGACACTGCAATTTAATAACCGCAGTAACCTTTTTCTTTGCCATAATTATCTCCTTCTGGTACTAACGGGAAACCATTTCCCTCCCATAAAATGAAAATCAAAAAAAAGACACGGAAACATCGTCGAACGCTTAAGTGTTAAGAAATATCCCTTAAATCAATTCAACCTGAAGCATATCCACTTCAACGGGAGTAGTTCTACCAAATATAGCAACCATCACCCGCAGCTTATTGCGATCCGCCATAACTTCTTCTACAGTGCCGGTAAAGGTATCAAAAGGTCCCTCTATAATTTTAACCTGCTGACCGGCTGTAAACAACTGAGCCGCCCGAGCTTTTTCACCTTTGATTTCACCGGACTTCTGTAAAACACTTTTCGCTTCATCCGCAGAAATGGACTGAGGGCGCGCATCACCGACAACACCCAAAAATCCGGTAACGCCGTGTATCCTTCTAATCGGAGTACAAACCCCCTTCCAGTTTACAGCAGGCAAGTCCATTTCAATAAGAATATAACCGGGTAAAAACTTTCGGCGAACAACTCGCTTTTTACCGTCTTTCACCTCAGTCAATTCCTCTTCGGGAATCTTAATCTCAGAGATAACTCCGGCAGGAATTTCGCCATTCTCTATCAACGAACGTATTGCACGCTCTATTCTCTTTTCATACCCTGAAAAGATATGCAAAATATACCATTCTTTAGCCATAACCGTTCCTTAAAAGAACCAACCCAAACAAGCGACAAAGAATGTATCGACAACACCAAGAAAAATAGCAACAAGAATGGTAGAAACAATAACAACCTTCACAGCAGAAACAACATCATCACGCGTAGGCCAAACCACCTTACGAAGCTCGGCAACACATTCTTTTCCAAAAGTAATTATTTTTGACATATCTACCCCTTTTTTATGAAACAGGCCAGGAAGGACTCGAACCCTCAACATTCGGTTTTGGAGACCGACGCTCTACCATTAGAGCTACTGACCTCTATTTAAAAGCCGCAGGCCATTAGGTCGGTCGGACTTCAAATACTTATTTAACTTTTGCTTCTTTATGTAAGGTATGTTTACGATCAAACGGACAATATTTGCTTAACTCAAGCTTACCCTGAATATTCTTCCGGTTCTTTGCGGTCGTATAATTTTTTCGCTTACACTCAGTACATTGCAGTGCGATAAGCTCAACAGATGTTTTCTTAGCCATCACAAACCTCCTATAAAAACAAAAAGCTTCCGAGCGGAATCGAACCGCTGACCCCAACCTTACCATGGTTGTGCTCTGCCGACTGAGCTACAGAAGCAAAATGACAGCTGAGGATACCAGAAGAACGGGAAAGTGTCAAGGACTCAGAGAAAATTTTACGGATTAAAGAGGCCTGCTTCCGGAGCGCGCACACGTACAAAAGCGGCATAAGCATCTTTATTTTTTTCGATAAACTCGGCGATCGGTATCCGTTCACTGTTCTCATAGATATCAACGTGGAATTCGCCCCAACCGTCAAAATACGGAAAGAATACAACTACCCTGTCATACATTCTCAGCTCCGTAGCTGAAGACACCGTGCTGACACATGCAAGATAAAAATGATCAGGCTCGACGAGAGTAAAATAATATAAAAGCGGTAAAAGATACGATATCTGATACCCTGCATATCGTTGATACCCCAAAAAAGCAGGTTGTTTTAGCAATCCGGTTTTTGCATTCGTATTTATCGGGATCGCCGCGCCGGTAAGCGCAAAAGGACAACTATTCACATCCAATCCGGAAGAGTCGGGATAAACGGTACGATTCAAATTCAAGCTTAAAGCGGCAGCACCAAGATTGCGTATCCAATCCAATCCGAAAAAGACATTTTCGGTATCCAGATACGGCCTTATAAAATGTGTTTTAGGCGCATCAGTCTCACGTTTTAACGCTTCAATAACCGTCCCCTGCCCTGCAATGGGACGGATCATCCCATCGATAATCCACTTTGCAAAGCCGGCCGAATCAACACCACCGATTATTTCAGAACGGATTTGGTCGATATTCATCGAAGCCGTTATTTCCGCTTCGGTTTGCGGTTGCGAGCTACTGATGTGCACAGGTTTCCCGTCGTGGTCAAAGCAACCGTCTTTCAATCGTACTAAGTGATACCGAAGATTTTCGACTATGCGCGACATCGTTTTAACAGAGCTGTTATCACGTGGCGGATTAAATAAATCCCATGGAATGATTGCTTGACTCAAGGATTTCAACCGTAAAAGCGAAATATGGTAAAGCGTTTCAAAAGGGACGCCTATGGCAATATCCTTTCGCACATACGCATTAAAAAGACATATATCGATAAACGATTTGCCGCTGTAAGCTTTTTGACTCGCAGGTCGGAGAGAAATCGAAAGAGCAGGATTTTCGCGCGGGTATATCTTGATCGATAAGGGAGCCCCGGTATCAACCCTTCGGTACAGTATCCATGTACCTTGCGGTATAAGATTGTGCTCCGGGAAACTGTAATCAGTAAGATGGGGAACAATAGAGATAGTGTAAATATTCCTACTGTCTTCCGCATACTTCCCCGATACCGTAAACGTATTTCCTTTTGAATCCGTATGCAATTCGGGCGCCTTTTTGATGACTTTTTCAATCGGGGCGGAAAACCATGAGGCCGTAATCGCTTCGCGAATTTCAGCAGAATCCGGTATTTGATCCAAGGGATAGAGGCGCACAGCTTTCAGATCCTTACCGGCTACCGTTTCTACCGTAACAACGGATTCTTTACTCTCAGTACTTTTTTTTACCGCCGTTGAATTCGGTGCGGGCACATCGGCTCCGAAAGCTGTTGTTATACCTACTATGCATATGAGAATACTTCCTATTAGACAAGAAGACATCCTAAAACAAGCGCTTTTCATACTTCTATGGTATCGGCATTTCCACATCATATCTTAAAGCAGTATCACGACGCCCCTAAAAACAAACCGAATTCTTAGAAACATCTATCAATCTTCCAATTCGGGAATCCGGTCTTTCAGCTCACGTAAAAACTGTTCACCGCTTACTCCCTCTCTCAAACAAATAAACACACAGTTATCCCGACCGGCAATAATACCGAGAACGGAGTCAAACCCCATATTTTCGAGCGCCATCGAGATTAATTCGGTATGTCCCGAATATGTTTTGATAACCGCCATATTTCCCGAATAATCTATAGAAATATACCCGCGCAAAAAATCTTGGATGCCTGCTTGTTCCGCTTCATGGGGGTGGTCTTCACTCGGCACTGTATAAACATAATCGCCCTTCCCATTAGAAACCTTACTCACCTTAAGCATCTTTAAATCACGTGACAAAGTTGCCTGCGTAACGGAAAATCCTTCACGATCCAAATAGCCGAGCAGCATCTCCTGAGATTCAATCGGGTATGATTTTATCAATTTTCTGATTGTTTTTAATCTTGTTAGCCGTTGTTTCACTTATGCCACCTATAGAATAATAGTGCATAAATATTCAAAAAAGTCAATAAAAATAAAAAATATCGGAAAAATATGCATAATTTTGCATAAAATTCCGTACAGAAAGGGAATCCCCCGCTTAAAATATTTTTAATGCGGATTGCCCCGGATATATGCCGCTTTTCTTAAAGTATAAGCATGGCATCGCCGTAAGAGAAAAAACGGTATTTTTTTTCTATTGCATGGCGGTAAGCGGCAAAGATATTGTCGCGGCCGGCAAATGCGGATACTAACATAACGAGGCTCGACTGCGGCGTGTGAAAGTTGGTAAGCAGGGCTCCGGTAAGCCCGAACTGAAAGCCGGGATAAATGAAGATGTCGGTCGCCTGCATCCCGCGACTCAGCTGCTGCACATCGGACTTCCATGCAGATTCGAGCGTCCGCACCGAAGTTGTCCCGACAGCAAGGATGGTTTTACCGCTCCGGTGAGCGTTTTCAACCATCTCTGCCGTTTCATCGGAAATAAAGAACTTTTCGGAGTGCATTGTATGTTCTTCGACCACTTCAGTCCGCACCGGTAAAAACGTACCGAGCCCGACATGCAGCGTTACGGCGGTTCGTGCAATATGCCGCTTATCCAGTTCCTGTAAAATCGGCTCCGTAAAGTGGAGTCCTGCGGTAGGCGCTGCAACCGATCCGGTGTTCTTTGCGTACACGGTCTGGTACCGCGCGGCATCTTCATTCGTGTCGCCGCGCTTGATATACGGAGGCAGCGGGATATGACCGTTGGCTTCAAGCCAACGGTCATCAATGCAGCGGTCAAAGCGTACATATTTGCAATCAGGCTCCGCTGCATTGGGGGAAGGGGGTGGAATCAGCACGGCACGGGTGCCGTCGTTAAAGGTGTACTCCTTCCCCTCCCGCTGCCGCTTGGCACGCTTTACGATGGTTTTCCACACAAAGCCTTCGTCGAGCGGTTCAATCAACAAAAACTCAGCCTCGCCGCTGGCAGTATGGGCATACAAACGGGCATGGCGCACCTTTGTGTTGTTAAACACCATTAAATAATCAGGCGATAAAAAATTTGACAAGTCGGAAAACATCGCATCGGTTAACGTCCCCGTCCGTCTATGTAACACGAGCAGCCGGTCATTTCCGCGTTCGGCTGAAGGGTACTGCGCAATTAATTCTTTCGGAAGATCAAAATCAAAATCTTTAGTAAACATAAGGCCTCAAAAACGGCGAATACTATACCCGAAAACCTCCCCCAGTGACAAGGTAACCGATCAGGGTTGTTTTTTGCAGCCCCGCAGAATAATGGAGACATATACTACAAAGAAGTCGGTAGGTTCGCCCCATGCTTGCGACTCTATAAATAATATTTTTGGTGTTCAGGATATACGCCCCGCTCCAGAACACGGTTGACTTGCGCAAGCATTGCGTCCCGATCCTGTGGCAGCGTTCCTTTCAGCGTTAAAAAGTTGGAGGCGTGATTGGAGCGGAAAATCACCGGAGCGGTCATCTCTTCAACATGGATATTTTCTAATATCAGCTTTAGTTCTTTAACGACTTCTTCAATCCCGACGATTGTGTATTTTCCTTCGGCGGCGGCTTTGGTAAGATAACTGCCATCCTCAAGCCGCAGGGTGAGCAGCCCCGCATACGTCAAATACATTTTGGAGATAATCTCGCCGGTTTTAATCGCATGCTGCGTATTGTCCCGTTCGGCGCCGTTAATCCCTAAAATAAAGGTGGCCGACAGCTCCATCCCGGCATCTTTCACCTTGTTGGAAAGTTTGATCAGCTCCGCCGCCGTTGTTCCCTTTCGGATAAACTTGAGCGTTTCATCATCGCCGCTTTCCACACCGAGATACAAAAGCGTCAATCCCTTTGAGGCCAACAGCTGCAATTCTTCCGGAGATTTTTGTCTGATATTGAGATGAGTTGCATAGCAGGACACCCGTTTGCACTGAGGAATAACGTCAGCAATCGCGTCCAACACCTCAACCAAATATTCCGTCGGGGCGGTTAACGCGTCGCCGTCAGCCAAGAACACCTTATCGACACGGCGGTAGTGTTCGGCAAACATCACAAGTTCCTGCTTCACCGTTTCAATCGGCTTAATCCGGAATTTTTTTGTCTGATACATTCCGCAAAAGACACAGCGGTTATACGAACAGCCGAGTGTTACCTGTAAGATTAACGAATAGGCCTCGCTCGGCGGACGGTATAGCGGATAATCATAAGGGTCGTAAAGTGAATATTTCATGCTCATCGGCAATTACGAAAACAGCAGCGATCCGAAAACATCGTAAAAGAGTTTTCCGAATAGCAGCACGATAACGCAGATCATCAGCGGTTTGATAAACACAGTGCCTTTTTTTATTGCAAAACCCGCCCCGATATAGTTTCCGATGATGCCGAATACGGCGGCAGGAATTGCAATGGAATAGATGACCTTGTTGCCGGTTATAACAGCAATGAGCGATGCATAATTCGATGCAAGATTCATGACTTTTGCATTGCCGGAAGCGGTTTTAAGGTCGTACTTCATCCCTACAGAAAAAACGATAATCGCGATGGTACCCGTTCCCGGTCCGATCAGTCCGTCATAAAATCCGATCACCAATCCTGCACAGGCAGCTAAAATAAACGCTTTCTTTTTAGGAATATCAGCTGATTGATTTTCCGCACCGAAGTTGCGCTTGAATAAAAGGAGCACGGCGACAATCGGGAGGACGATAACCAATACGGTTTTAAGCGTTTCTTGATTAATCATCAATGCAATTCTTATACCGAGGTACGAAGCTACAAATGAACAGACTGCGGAAATTGCAGCGACCTGCCAGTCGACCGCTCCGTTTTTAAAAAAACGCGCTGCAGAAAGTGTGGTTCCGCATGCAGAGGAAAACTTATTGCACCCGATTGCCGTATGCGGCGGAAGCCCGACAAACAGATACGCAGGCAGCGAGATTAATCCACCACCCCCTGCCGCGGAATCGACAAAACCCGCCAAAAAAACGAAGAACCACAGGAACACAAGCGCCCAAATACTTAAATGCATAATGATATTCTATCATCCTTTTGTTCTTTTGAAAATATACGGTGCATCTACTGCGTCGTACAGCAAAAAAGTGTCCTCAACGTATCAAAGATACGCCTGCGGTACTTTTTTGCCTAACTCCTTGTATCTGCACCGTCTCTTTTCAAAAGCGTTGGCTGTAAGGACATCTACTTCGTTGCTGCACAAAAATAAATGCTCGACGTACAACAAGTACGCCTCCGCTTTATTTTTGTTCGCGCCTTGTATCCGGTATCACTATTTTCAAAAGCGTTGGCTCAAAAATATACGGGTAATTACTTTGTCGCTGTGTGTTTGCACCGGATATAGTCTTTTTCGCAATAAACGTATATATTGATAGTGTTCTCTTATCTTATATTCATGGGATGAACAAAGGCGGTTTTGTATGGATAATCTGAAGAAAAATTTAGCGGACAAAAAAAAAGAGCGAGAAGATTTACAAACAATGCTTAATTCATTGTACAGAGAATACGGCGAAACCCAATTCGAATATGTTTTGCAACGTAAAGAAACGACACCTCACATTGACGAACGGGACTTTGAGGCGTGGAAAATACTGAGAGAGTCCCGCCGAAAGGATTCGGATACTATTTTGAGCATCAAAACGGCACAATCGCGGCAAAATGAATTAAAAGCTTTTTCCAAGGAAGTCGACAAACTGTTAAATGAACGGCAGCGCACATATCAAAAAGCACGAAACGATTTTATTTTGCTGTTCTTTCAAACCTATCAAAATAATCCGCTGCCACAAATTGCACAGATTGCACAATCAATTGGACCGCTCAAAGAGTCTATCGAAAAGGTACAGCAAGACAAACAAGAACTTGAACGCCAAAAAAACGATGCACACTTTTTTAAAAAGCTGACCTTGAGTCCGCAGCTGTTATCGTTAAAAGGGAAATTAGCCGGCCTACAGAAAAAAATGAACGAGCAAATTATTGCTGCAGGAGAAGAGTTCCTCACCGATACTGTTATAAAAGAGGTACGCGGAGCTTCCTTTCCGGAACAACTTGAAGCAGCGTATCTTGCCCTCCAAGCAATCGTTTCAAAACAAGATGAGACGGAAGACAGAAAGGAAGCGTTGACTGCCGAGCAGAAAAAGCTTGAAGAAACGCTAGCGGAATGCGGTGTTATCGATACCCCCCAGAAACGAATCAATACACTGACTGAAACCATAAAAGATACGGATGAAAAAATTGAAGAAGCCGAGAGACGGCAAGGTTCGCAGTATAGCGATATCTTTTATACCGATGCAGGAATGAGAACCGGCGAATCCCTTACCGGCGTACCGGATCTGTTTAAACCGTATTTAGACTCCATTGCGGAGTATCGCGTAAAGCTGGAAAAAAATGCAATCGACATCGAATATATCGGAAACGAAATTGCTCTTGCCGGCGAGGTACATAAAATAGAAACATTACAAAAAGCAATTGCCGGGTATAAAGACGGCATTACGCAGTACGAAAAGCTCATCGAAACAGCCGAACGGGATATCGCACGGGCAGAAGAAATAAAACTGGGACTTCAGGAAAAAAATAATGAACTGAAATCTCAAGGTTCAGCGGACTGAGGAGGAATTCGGCTGATAGCTCTCAGTTCCCATTTTTTCGGTTTAAAGAAACCTCGAGCGTATATAGCGCCGAAACCGGGTTCATACAGATGGATTTTTCGTATCTGCTTTGTTATGTTCCATTTTTTGATATACATACCATAAGATTCCAGAAAATTGAGCGGCTGCAGCTTCGTAAAACCGCATCGAGTATCGTATGCAGCCGTTGCAATCTCAATGTAAACGCTGTAAGGGGCATTAAGCTCCAGCTCAAGCGGATTTTGATTTTTAGTAAAACAAGCTCCGACTTGTACGCTCACTATAGTATCTATCGGTAAGAGCTGCTCGACAGGATATCCTCCGTAGCTAAATGAGGCTCGTGCATTGCGAAGAATTTTTCCCGAAATTTCAAGCCGCTTATTATTCACGGCAAGATAACGGTACATACAATCGATCAGTTCAAACAAGTTAATACCTGTATCTGCTGCTGTGCCGAGTATGAGTTGTATATCATCATCACTTGTATAATATATGGTATTCTTTTGCATCGGCAGTGCCGAAACTGTTTTTTCAATAATAGGATAGGCATCATCAGCGCTCATACCCACTAAGAGAACAGAAGAAAAAAACAAAAGATATAAAACAGGTAATAATTTTTTATGCATTATAAATAAAATCCTTTCTTTACGGCAAAGCCCATTCTATTTTTTTTGTTTCACGCTGCTCGAAGGCTTCCATAAGCAGCGGCTCTATGTCTATACGCGCATAGATATCTTCGGCATCTTTCTGCCGTGTATGCAGTACCGGATGCTTAGGTGAAAACAGTACACAGCAATCTTCATACGGCAGTATGGAAGTTTGATAGGTACCGATATCAACTGCATACCGTATGATTTCTTCCTTATCCATGCCGATAAGCGGACGCAGGATCGGGAGTTTTGCACAGCTGTCGGTAATCGTAAGGTTTTCGATTGTTTGGCTTGCCACCTGCGCGAGACTCTCTCCCGTAACCAAGCACTGCGCATTAACCTTTTCAGCCAGCATTTCGGCCGTGTGCATCATACACATACGGAGCAGGAGCGTCAAATAGGGTTCCGGCACCGTCCGCTTGAGGTGCTGCTGCACCTTGGTAAACGACACGACGGTAAGGTACCCGCCAAGCCCGTAACGGGCTAAAATACCTGCTAAGGTTTCTACCTTTTGCTGAGCTTCCGGCGACGTATACGGATGGGAATGAAAATACACGTAATCGACTTTCATACCGCGGAAGAGCATTTTGTATCCGGCAACGGGGGAGTCGATTCCGCCCGAGAGCAGCAGCAGCGCCCGTCCCGAACAGCCGCAGGGGAGGCCTCTCCTGCCGGTATGCTCTACGCCGTAAATGAACGCTTGCTTTTCGCGTACCTCGATGCTGATAACTGCGTCGGGGTTATGCACATCGACGGTTAAAATCCCCGCCGTATGGATGGCGCCTCCTACTTCTCGTGCAATATCATAGGAAGTAAGGGGAAATTGTTTATCGGCGCGGCGGGCTTCAATTTTAAAGGTGCGTGCGCCTTGCGCCTGCAAGGCCTTGGCTTCGGTAACAGCCGTTTCGGAAATAGCGTCGAGCGTTTTATCCGCCGGTTTTGCCTGCGCCCAGCTCGTAATGCCGAAAAGGTGATTTAAAGCCGCTTCTACCCGCGACTGCAAAGCCTCATCAGCCCGTACATACATCCGCCCGGCGCGTACCTGTACGTTCGGCGCCGCTCCGTCAAAATAGCTTCTGAAGTTTTGCGCAAGCCGCCGCTCAAAATCCTTTAGGTTCCCTTTTTTAAGATTGATTTCTCCGATTTTTGCCAGATAAAAAAGCTCCGCCATGTGAGTCTCGTTAAACCTCCGTTACATTGTTACAGCACACCTCTAAAAACTCAGTTAGATTTGCTTCGCATCCTTCGAAATAGAGGTGCGCTACATTGTTAAATCGTGCCCGCGATGGCGGTGCCGAACGTAATTGCATGCTCGAGGGACACCACATCAAAATAAATGCCTCGTTCTTGCGTCAGCGCCCGATAGAGGTACGCAATGACGGCATCATGCAACCGGTACGTTTTTAAAAACGTTGTACCCTCCGCAAGGATACAAACCGGCAGCGCAGGATTTTTTCCCTTGCCTGTTTTAATGACAGCCGCCGCGATATTCCCCGCAGCGAGCCGTGCCGTGCGCATAATCAGCGCATCCAATATCCGGTAGAGAACCTCGCGGTCTTCCTCCGTGCCGTCTGCTAACAGCTGTCCGAGCGGGGTTTGATCGGAATACGGCGCTTGCAAAAAGCGGTTTACATCGATGAGCGGAAGGTCGGCAATGGTAGCAAAAGCCTTTTTAACGCCGGCGGAAAAAAGATTGTCCGCAGCGGCTGCCCGTATCATCACCGAAGCAACCGAGCCGAGGTAGGCGCCGGAGCACATTTTTTCAAACCAAAACATCTGCGGCTGGTCGGTCTTTTTTGCGAACGCTTCGTCAAAATCGCTGCGCGGCTGTTTGTTCGACTTGCCCGACTCGCAGACAACAATCTGCGCAGGCAAGGCTACGGTACCGGCGCTGTTCGACGCAATTTTCGGAATATTCTGATATTCGATATACGCAGCATTCATTCCGGTTCCCAGGATAAAGCCCACATACGAATCGTATTTTTTCCCGCCGACAGCAGTTGATGCCCCTGCGAGGAGCGCCGCAACCGTATCGTTTAACAGTACAATGCGTTTCAGCTTATTCCAACCCCGCTGCATCAGCGCCGCCTCAAGATTTTGACCGACTAATGAGCCGATTACCTCGGGCGCTTTGATTTCCTTAGAAAATTGCAGCACTTCGCCGTCGCCTGCCGGAGTAATCTTCATCGCATACGAAAAGCAAAATGCGATAGAATCCGCAGCGTTTTTCAAATGGTCTAAATAAGAGGCGATGGTATCAAAAAATTCCGCTTTGGAGTATTCCCGATCGGTTGCCGGCATCGGCTTCCGCTCAAGCTGACTGATGGACGGGACGCTGTTTTCGTCAAAGGTAACCAAGCATGACCGGAAATTGGTTCCGCCTGCATCGATAACGATAACCGAAGTATTTTTGGGCGGCTGCTGAGGCGGCATAAACCACGTAGGAATCATATCCAGAGCCGGCCCCGTACCGATGGGGATGCTCGGATCCCGTTTCAGTCCTTCTTCCATATCATACAGCAACGTATCGATAACCGTATTGACCGTGGGGCCTTCCGCATCAAAATTATGCCGTCCGAAAAACGCAGCAACCGAATGCCGAATGTCCATCGTAATGCCTCCCGATAAATTCATTCACAAATGTTCTATAATAACAGAATGCTCCGTCCCGCGCACTGCGCCCGCATATCATCAGGCCATACCGAAACCTGCGTTTCACCGATATGGGCTTTCCGCAAGAAGAACATACAGAGCCGCGACTGCCCGATTCCTCCGCCGATGGTTTGGGGCAGTTCTCCGTTCAGCAGCTTGGTATGAAAAAACAGCGATGCCCGTTCCATGCAGTTGCGGGCGGCAAGCTGTTCCCTCATCGTTTGAGGACTTACCCTGATCCCCATTGAAGAGAGCTCAAGCACATCATCTAACACGGGATTCCACACCAACAAGTCTCCGTTTAATCCGTGCCGTCCGCTGCCGGTTTCGGTAATCCAGTCGTCATAGTCGGGCGCCCTGCCGTCATGCGGTTCTCCGTTTTTGAGCGGAGCCCCGATACCGATTAAGAAGACAGCACCGTACTGTCGGGCGCACTTCCGTTCCCGTTCCTTTCCGGAAAGATTGGGATACTGCGCATAGAGGTCTTCCGCATGGATAAAGGTGATATGCTTCGGCAAGATAGGCTCTATCGCAGAATAATTATCATAGATGAAAAACTCGGTACACTTTAAGCAATCGTATATTTTTTCTACGGTTGCCTTCAAAAAATCGAGCGTTCGGTCGGACTCCTCCATCGCGAGCTCCCAATCCCACTGATCGACATACAGCGAATGGATATTATCAAGTTCCTCATCAGCTCGGATCGCATTCATATCGGTATAAATACCGAAGCCGGACTGTAATCCCATTTCCGCTATTTTAACACGCTTCCACTTTGCAAGCGAGTGTACAATCTCAAGTTCCTGCTCGTTCATATCCTTTACCGGAAAACGCACTGCCCGCTCCGTACCGTTCAGATCATCGTTCAAGCCCTTTCCTCTGGGAACAAAGAGCGGCGCTGTAACACGGGTTAAGTTCAAACGGGTCGATAAGGTGAGCTGAAAAAAGTTTTTGATACGGACGATAGCCTGTTCCGTTTCTTTACCGGTTAAAACCGGCCGATAGTGTTCGGGGATATAAAGATGCGGCATAAACTCTGACTTTCCTCAATGATTTTTACGGGGAATACGTCAATTTATCCTTTTTCCGGGGAAAAAACAAGGGTACATCCGTATCAATGAAATATGCCAGACTGATAGATCGGCAGCCGACCAAGAGCGCATAAGTCCGCACCTATGCGAGCCCCCACCACTCATCCAGCATAGCCCGCGCCTCTCTTTGTAATGAAGGAACCACACAGGCTTCCAGCTGCTTGAGGTTATCGGCATAGTGAGCGCGGCCTAAATCCTGTATGGCTTCGCGGATACCGCCGTCAACAGCGGGATGCTCATCTAAATATGAAAGGATGATGGTAAAAACCGAAGCAACGGAGCATACCTTTTGCCATTCGGAAAGGCAGGCGATTGTACGGCGGGAAGTAACGCCGGTGTTGATACGGTAGTGATACACAACATCCCGTATGCCGGCGTATGTATGCGCTTTTTCGGTATACCCGTCCTCTAATACGCCGACAGATTTCGATGCAGTCAAGGCAATAAAAAAATAGAGCAGCATATCTTCCGCCATTGTACAATAGGTAAACGGAATTTCGCCGTACGCTTTTTGAACAAGATCGGTTTTAAAAAGCTTGCCCCATACGAAACTGCTGTATGAGCGTTCAACGATATATGTACGGAGGATTTCATCGCCGGTTAAAACGCCATCGTACACATTCTGCGCCCTTTGAGCAAAGGCTGCAACACGTGCGTCCGGTTCTCCTTCCATACCGCATACCGCAGCCTTGCCGTGTACAATATCGGCACCCGACGTAGCGGCTGCATCGTACAATATACGGAGAGCATTAGGCGGAAGCTCATCGTCCGGATCGGCAAAGGCAAGGTATTCGCCCGATGCCGCATTTACCGCCGTCCGGCGCGCTTCAAGCGTACCGAGGTTTTTACTGTGTTCCAAAAATACGAGCGGCAGCCCCCGCTCCTTAAACCGCTTTGTATATGTTTTAACAATACCCCGCAGTTCTTTTGCGCCGGAGCTGCCGTCATTTACGACGATGGTTTCAAAAAGTGGCGCTTTCGCCTGCTGCAGCACGCTTTCAAAAAACCGTCCAATAAGCCCCTCCGTCCCGTATACGGGAACGCAAAGGCTTACAAGCGGCTTATGCCGAGCCGCTCGCCCGAAGCGCGCGGCTCGAGAAATAAAACTCATCCTACGATTTAATTCCACTCAAAGCCGGATTCTTGTAACACCTTAGAAAAGCTTCCGCCCGAATTCTGTTCGCCTTGTAAACTGCCTTTCAAATCGTACTCCAATACCTTGTCCGCATTTTTACAGTAAGGCCGATCAGGGAAAATAACAGTTCCATCCTTACCCCATGCACCGTCCGAGGCGATAATGAGCCTGATCCGCTCGGCTTCGTCGTATTTTACGGCAATAAAGCGATAAAAGCCGTAGCCGACTTCATTCCCTGCCGCACCTACAGGATCCTTTTTAGCCAATTCGACGGCACTACCGGAGAATCCATCCTTCGCGCTGCCGATTTTATACAGCTTGCCGCTGTTTTTAAAGGTATCGGCTTTGTAATCGAAACTAGTTTTTTTCATACCGTACTCTTCTTTTGAAGTGACGGCATACAACACACCGTCGAGAATCTGTAAGTCGTTAATAGCGCTCATAATTTTCGTATACGGAGGATAGGGAGAACCAGGTTCGGTAGGAGTCGGTTGGAATGCCCCGACAGCGATCGTTCCTTTATCGGCTCCGTCCTGTTTGGCATATTGCTTTACCGATAATGTATAACCGGCAGGAGATATGCTCATTGTCCTTGTGCCGACAAACAGCCCGTCCTTGTTTGCTGCAAGCGCGGTAACTTTTTCGACCGCCGGGATTGAGATACTGTAGGTAGGATCCTTAAAACCGGAACCGAATAACGCAGTCCATTCAAACCTTTTTACGAGCGCCGGAGTACTAGCGGTATTTACATAATACAGATACTTTTTCCCGTCGGAAATATCTACCGCAATGGCACAGCCAGCATTAGGCGAGAAGGGTACAGTTAAATCCAAATTTTGATCCGGAGTCTCAGCTGTATCCTTATCATAAGTACCGTCTTCTTTCAGCGCAAACCGTCTAACGTTGTAATTAGAATTATCTTTCCACAAAATATACAGATTGCCGTCTTGGTCGTAACAGAAAACATCGGCAGGCTCTATTGTGGGACTTGTAGAATCCTCAAACAGCAGGTCTGAGGGACGGATATCCGTTCCGTCTGTACTTATCCAATAGTTCATGGGGGAAAGAGCCATGACAGGACTTCGCTTTTCCCACAGCAGTATCTTTGTATTGGGCTTTTTATAGACGGCGTGCTCTGTAAACCATGTTGCACCAGAGTCACTGAAAGACAGACTATCGTTTCCGCGGTTGAATGCGGCAATGCGGTTTTTATTCCCGTTAATCCGCCAATTTTCGTTCAGATACTCGATATTTACACCGTCATCCGCTATGTAGATATTGTCTTCGTCATAGCCGATAAAACCGATGGGGTTAGAAAAATACTGTGCATTAAAGGCGATGGGGTCTGCAGTTGGAGCAGCAGGATTAAGTCCTATCTCAGTTTTCTTGGTAAGCGCGCTGCCGGAATATTCATAGCGAACGAGCTGCCCAAGCGCATACTTTTTTCCTGCTTCCTCTTTCCGCTGAGTAAGCAGACAGTACACACCGCTTTTGTCGGCAAATAGTCCGGTACACTCAGTACGATTATTGCCGAAGTCACTATCTGTGCGAAGTTTATCCAAGTTTTTATTCGCTAGTGTAGGCGATTTAAATTGTAAAATCTTATTGCCCGGTATGAGGGAATTTGTAAATTCAAACTCACAGGCATACAAAATCTGATCATACACAGCAAACAGTACATCATCATATACCGCAACGGCGCGAGCCTCTGTGGATGACGGCGCACTCGAGAATGAAGCACTGCTAAAAGATTTAAACGAATGATCATCTTTCTCCTTGAAGCAATAGACGGTATTTTGTTTAAACAAAAAGATATAATTATCGTCTATATCAATCGCGATATTATCAATACCACCGATAGTAACACCGGACGGCAGTGCAGCAGTAAGATTTGTTTCAAATCCGGTATCTTCATTACCCTCTACATCAAAGCGTTTAAGATGAGTAGATGAAGTATCTGCATACAACACATATATTCTGCCGATTTTGTCCCGTGCCGTTACCGGTTTTTTGCCGATAAGAATTCCATCGAGCAGTTTTGTACCGTTTTGCGTGCTCAAGGATACGATATTGCTGCCTAAATGATGCTTCCCCGTAATAGAGACCAGCAGATTGGCAAACCCTTTCGGTGCTTTAGACAGTTTTATTGCAATGAAATTATCCCCTGCCGTAACAGTGTGCTTCTCGGAACCGTGCCACTCTCCTGCCGCTGTTGTAACAACCGCTTTTACGGTAATTTTTGTACCGATAGCAAGCGTGACCGTAACCGATGTTGTTTCCCGTGCTAGTGCAGTTCCCTCTTCATCCGCAATGGTGATAACGGTATTATTCTCATTAAGCGCAGGGAGGCCTTTTCCATCAACTGAACGGGCAGTTCCGCCTCCAATAACAACCCGTACCGTGCCGGTGTCTCCGCCGGTAAGCATACCATTACATGCCGTAAACGCAAGGCACAGTAT
The DNA here is from genome assembly GCF_024181185.1 of Treponema sp. OMZ 906. Lineage (NCBI taxonomy): Bacteria > Pseudomonadati > Spirochaetota > Spirochaetia > Treponematales > Treponemataceae > Treponema > Treponema sp. OMZ 906. The sequence goes on from NZ_CP051196.1 coordinate 2,124,765, forward strand.
TGCAAAAAGAATACTGACAGAGTTCACATACTGCTTTTTCATATCCTACCTCCTCGTATATCCCCTTTTGTCTTTATCATAGAATTCAACATGCTATCTTTTTAGGTAATCACACTTTACCCTTTTTTTTAAATGTAGTATACACCGTCCTCGATAAAAACACAAATACTAATTACAATCATGCCGAGACAGCCGCTTTCCATAATAGCGATTTCGGTGTATTTACCCCCTGTCGTTTCATTGACCGAAACCGGTAAAAATGCCATACTTGCGCTAACTTTATACCTTTTAGGAGGATTATAAGATATGAAGAAAAGAATTTGTATTCTTTGTTTACTCACCGTATTTTCGGTAGGTTTTCTTTCCGCTAACGTAAAGATGAACCTTGAACTCGGCCCGGTCTATACCTACTTCGGCAGCCACGAGCCTTCCAATAGCTTCCATTTTGGCAGCGGACATAGATCATGGCAAACCCATACCGGCGGTCTGAATGTTCTGTTTGGTGCCGAATTCGTCAAAAATTTCGGAGTATACGTAAGCGCAAACTTTGCTTTTGGGAGATACTATTGGGGTAAGGAGTCATACCAAACTCACTATGAAGGAACCAGAAGTCCGGCAGGCGTAACCTATGCAATCGACAGCCAGTTCGGATTTTTCTATGTATTCCACCCCTCAAAGAATTTTGATCTGAGACTCGGTGCAGGACTCGGCATCGGCGGAAGCGGATACAACAAACCACTTTCTAAATCGCAAGCCAATATCGGAGGCGGCGTCGATTTGAATATTTCCTATATGTTTACCAAAATGATAGGTATTTACGGCGGCGTATCGGATACTTTATATGCACCCGTATACACGGAAACCCAAATTAGTTCCACTCGGTCAATAAAAGATACAGACGTATCCGGCAAGATTGCCAATTCGTTAAATATCAAAGCAGGAATAAGATTAGTATTTTAAAAGCGGGTGCACAAAAAAAAAGCCGGTTAAAGAACCGGCCCGCCGTCTGGCTATCGGCCGGTTAATGGGTGGGAGGGGAACTAACCGGCCGATACTCTATATATCGGCTTTGAGGTACTAAACCTTAATGTATTTCAATGTTAATTGGCAATTTCCTGCAAGAGGACATCCATCGTCATCGTCATTTCGTAGGTCTTTCCTTCCTCAACGGTAATTTGACGGGTTAGTTCATAGCTGCCCATCTTAAAGACGACGGTATGCATACCTACGGTAACCGGCAGTGGCTCTTTTGAAAGCCCTATCTCTTGATTATCAAGAAACACTGCCGTGTTTTCGGGTGCTTGTATGTGCAGTAACGGCGTAATAGATTTCAACTGAACTTCCAACTGCGTTATTTTTCCCCGCTCGACAATACAGGAGCGCATTTCAGTTCGGTACGCATCCGAACTGATACTTACCGAATACGTCCCCGGCAATAACAGCTGCAAATTTTCGAACTGCGTGAGATATTCGTTATTCAACTGTACGGTAACAGGTTTCTGTTCCTTTTCGGGAAATTGAAGCTTCAGCTTTAAACCACCTTCAGCGATCAGAAGGGGGCGAATAATAACCGTAAAAGAGGCTTGCTCAAAATCGTCAGGCAAGCCTTTCATAACAGGATTCAGCCGCAGCATAATAGGACTTACACCAATTCTGCCTGTATACGGTAAGAGTTCGCTATTCTTTATGTGCTTAAAAGTATAGTCTTTTTTTAACGGAATCCTCAGGATATGCGAAAACCTATTCGGAAGCAATGCCGTACTGATTTTTTTTGCAGAATAGTCGACATATTTCTTTGAAGGTTCCGGTTTTATATCGGTATATACCGTATAGGCAATGGAATTAGGATAATTCATACTTGTCTTATCCTGCTTTATTTCAAGTTCTATCCCTTCCAAAAACAAAAAATCGCTTTTAACCGCAAACGAAACCGCATCATTATAACCGATGGTAAGCGATACGGGGGCAAATGCATCCCTGTCAAAGACATACGAATGCATATTGCTGATCCTAAAACTGTCAGCGTAAAAAAAAGAAACGGCAAAAAAGAAAAAATATGATGTTATACACAAGAGCTGCTTCATGACTTTGCTTTCTTTGTATCAATGAAAAGGGACGGATTCTTTGCCTTCCCTTGCTCACGTACCTCAAAGTGCAGATGAGGCCCTGTGGAAAGACCGGTAGAACCGACATACCCTATTACTATACCTGATTTTACCTTTTCATACAAGCGGGCACGAACCTTGCTTAAGTGCCCGTACAAACTTTCCCTGCCGTCGTCATGGCGCAGCAAGATATAATTACCGTAGATATTGCTGTATGCAATTTCAATAATCGTACCTGAGGCGCATGCATAGACAGGGCTTCCGGTTGGGGCGGCAAGATCAATGCCTGCATGGTAGGTTGATTTTCCGGTAAAAGGGCTTTTCCGCATACCGAAGTCTGACGTAACAACAGCATGCTGCAACGGAAACCGATAGAACGGAACAAAAAAGAAGCTGCGCACGGTGCTGTCAAGCATCGCATTCGGAAAACATTCTACCCGTATCTTTTTCTCGGGATTTGCAGCGGAAGGGAGCGTAATGGAAAAAGATTCGGTTTTAAGCTTTTTACTCAGCGCTTCGGTCAATTTTTCTATATCGGAAACCGCTTTTTCGGGGAGATAGAGCGCCGGTAAAGTCGGCAGCAAGAACATCTTGCCTGAAATATCGGTTTTAACGGATTCGATACCGTTTAAGGTGATCAATGCATCATACGGAATACTGCATCGGGCAGCGATTCGGATAACGGTATCCTCTTTTCGTGCTCTATAGCGATAAAATTGCAGGGGTAATTCGCGAGCGGTTTTCCCTGCGGCAAGCGCTTTCCGTGCATAGAGGACATCATCGCTATATTGCTGAAAAATATGATTTTGCGGAGACAGCTCCGGTATCAGCGGCAGTTCAGCGTTTTCGGCAACCGCAGCAATAGAAATAAAAAAAATAAGTACACAGCAGAGTGGAAATTCTTTCATCGCCGAGAGCGCTATATCCGGTCTTCCGAAAACCCGAAAGCTACGAATCCGTACAATATAAACGAGAGGATAAGCACCGAAAAGGCCAAAATACGATGATAAGCAAAAATAAAGACAAAGAAGAGGATCAATCCTCCGAAGAGAATGAGCTTTTTTATGAGCGAATAGAGGAATCTTCGCGGATGGGCTTTATAGCTTTTTATACTGCGCTTAACAATAAAAAACAACAGAAGCGCAGAAAAAAGCAAAAGACTGATAGCGGTATACGTTTGTGTGTACCGAGTTGCCAACAGCCAGAGCGGATAGACAATACAGAAACTAAAGAGGAGGCAGCCTCCTAAAAGTAAACCGAATACACACACCTTCAAAAATAGGGACTTATAACCGGCCGCTATTTTGTGAAAATACTCTTTCACGCTTAAAACCTTTTGTAATCAACATAATAGCGGCAGCCTGTGCATACCGAACCGTTGAGAGCGGTTCCAGAACTGCCGCCAAGAAACCTAAACCGTTATCCTTCGGAAATTGCTTCCGTAGGACAAACGCCGGCACATGCACCGCAGCTGATGCAAGCATCAGCATCGATAACCCGTGCTCCATCCGCTTCACTGATAGCGCCTACGGGGCATTCGCCCTCGCATGCACCGCAATTGACGCAAGCATCGGAGATCTTATAAGCCATAATCATACTCCTTGATATGTGTGATGCCCGTATCATAATCAGAACGGCCGAAAAATGCAAGCATCAGGAGCACCCGGCAAAGAGCGTTTTTTTCCAACGGGAGAGCATCTGTAGGGCTTGGAGCGGCGTGGTTTCGTCGGCGTTTGTAGAAAGGATTTCGTTTATAACCATTTCTTCATCACTAAAGAGATTCTTTTCCGGACTCGTTATCTTCTTCTCCGGCACGGTAAAGTCCGTAAGTATGGTAGTACCGGGAACTTGTGCGTTCAGCAGCTCCGTCGCCCGCCGGATAACCGTTTCCGGCAGCCCGGCAAGTTCCGCAACGTGTACCCCGTATGAATGGGCTGCGACCCCTTCGATAACCTTCTTTAAGAATACGATTTTTCCTTCGGTTTCCAGCACATCCAAGCACAGTTTTTGCAGCCGCGGATGGGTGAGCTGCGCTAATTCATGGTAATGGGTTGCAAAGAGCGTTTTTGCACCGATCGTATGCAAAAGGTATTCGCTCACCGCCCGCGCGATTGAAAATCCGTCTCCCGTCGAAGTCCCTCTTCCGATTTCGTCCATGATAACAAGACTGTTGACCGAAGCATTCCGCAGGATGTATGCGGTTTCGGTCATTTCAACAAGGAAGGTGGATTCCCCGCGGGCGAGGTTATCGCTTGCACCGACACGACAAAAAATACAGTCGACGGGAGTGAGCAGTGCTTTTTCCGCCGGCACAAAGGATCCTATCTGTGCAAGCAGTGTAATGAGCGCCGTTTGCCGCAAAAAGGTGCTTTTACCCGCCATATTGGGGCCGGTAATGAGCGCAAAAGAGGGAATATCCGAAACGGAGGAAGAAGAAAGCCGTATACTGTTCGGCACGAATTCGCCCGTCGGCAGATGATTTTCTACAACAGGGTGCCGACCATCGCGGATATCCAAGAGGCCGTCGGCGGAAAATTCCGGTTTTACCCATGCATGGAGCGCTGCCGTGTATGCAAAAGATTGCAGCACATCTAATTCCGCGATTTCTTTTGCAAGGAGATGCAAAAGCTCAATTCGATTGTATACTTCCGTATGTACTGCAAAAAACAGCTCTTTTTCGCACGCGATAATATTTTCGCCGACATCGTTCAGCTTCGTTTCAAGCTTACTTAAAGCCTCAGTTGTAAAGCGATCGGCCGTTGTCAGTGAGCGCCGTTTAATAAAATGCTGAGGAATTTCTGCCGTTTTCAGGCTGCCGCGGGTTACCTCAAGGAAATAGCCGCTTAACCGGTTATACTTGATTTTTAAGTTTTTAATCCCCGATTTTTCCCGCTCTTTTTCCAAATAGTTTTCTAAAAGCTTATTGGCGTTATCCCGCGTATCGCGCAGCTCATCCAGTTTTTTTGACCAACCCTGCTTAATCAGTCCGCCTTCGGCAAGGACAATCGGACAATCTTCGGCGATGCTATTATCCAGAAGCGTATAGATCCGCTCCATATCATCGCTCAACTTTTGCGGCAGCTGTAAAAAAAAGAGGCTATTGCTTTTACTCAGCCGGGCAAGCTCGATGCAGGCTTTAAGGCTTTGCTTAATCCCCAGCAGATCCTTTCCATGTGCCCGCTGCATTGCTACCCTGCCGGTAAGCCTGTGTATATCAAGCACTGCAGCAAGTATGTTCCGCACGGCAGCGAGCGCCTTTTCATTGCGAAAAAGTAGAGCCGTTTTATCAAGCCGTGCGTTTATTTCTGCGGCAGTTCTGAGCGGATGGTAGAGCCAGTGCCGCAAAAGGCGCGTCCCCATCGCCGTCTTTGTATAATTGACGGTTTCAAACAAGGTAAAAGAATCCGTATTATCGTGCAGGTTCTGCAGTAGCTCAAGGTTTTTGCGCGTTGCATCGTCCATCATCACAAAATCGGAATCGCGGTATACCTTTATACCTGTAATATGGGGCAGAGCAGCTCCTGTCGTTTGATCCAAATACTGGAGCAGCAGTCCTGCCGGCGGTAATTCGGGAGAAGCGGACGTTAAGGAAAAGGATTTAAGGTTTTCGGTACCAAAGCACGCACAAAGCCTCTTTTCGGCGGACGAAGCGGAAAAATGCCAGTCGGGATAGAGGTTTTGCAGCATCTGCGGATACTCTCCGCACAATGTTTTTAAAGCTGGTACCGAATCGGCAAGCGATATTTGAATAAGGATTTCCCGCGGCTGTACACGGCCAAGCTCTTTCTTGAATTGCTCTGCAAAATCGGCACGCGGAAATGAAGTAGCAAAAAACTCCCCCGTACTGACGTCAAGATACGCAAAACCGATAAACACATCCGTAACAGTACCGCAGGTAATTTCTTTCGGTGTACAGTAAACGGCAGCCAGATAATTATTTTGCCCTTGTTCAAGAAAATCCTCCCCCGTAGCGGTGCCGGGGGTAATCACTTCTACAATTTTTCGCTCGGTAAGTTCGCCGGGTACGACATCGGAGACCTGTTCACAAATCGCAATTTTTTTTCCGGCACGCAGCAAACGCGCAATATAAATACGCGAAGCATGATACGGAATGCCGCACATAGGACTTCCCGTCCGCTGTGTCAGCGTTAGGTTCAGCAGTTTACTCACCTCGATCGCATCGTCATTGAACATCTCATAAAAATCGCCTAAGCGAAAAAAGAGAACAGCATCTCTATACTGTGCCTTGATTGAGAGATACTGCTGCATCATCGGGGTGATAGACGCCGGCTTTGTCATATCAATTCGAACTGAGTTCTCGGATAACGGTTTCCGTAATATCGACAGTCGGACTATACCAGATAATCGCTTCACCCTGTTGTAAGTTCAGTACCATCGTATAGCCTTGGCTCTCTGCGACTTTTTTAATCGCGGCATAAAGGCGGGAATAAAACACATCATCGCTTACCAAGCTTTTCCGCAACATCGCCAACTCATCATTACACGCCTTAGAATATTCAAGCAAAAAGCTTGTCTTTGCGTCGATTTCGGCCTGGTATTTTTGAACGGCATCGGATTTTCCGATTGCTTCCGCATCTACTTTTTTTTGGCGAAGCGCGATAATTTCATCGGACATCCGCTGTATTTCAGCCTGATACTTTACCTGTTTTGCCTGATAGTCACGAACGGAACGGGAATCCCGCAAAAAAGTAGAGTAAATACGGGAAGTATCGACCACTGCAAAACGGGTTATCTGCTGTGCCGATAATGCAACGGCACCCGCCACCAGACAGAATAATATAAAAGCATATTTTTTCATCTATTTACTCCTCTTATAGGTTTGGTACATTAAACGATAATACAAACCGCCAGTCGGCGCCTTTACCGTTGCCCCAAACCGGCTTTCCATTTTGTGATCTAAAGGTATTGGCAAACATCAGCCGTAACGGGAATTGCGGAATAACAAAGCGTAACCCCGGTCCAAAGCTGAAATAGTAATCATCGAATTTAAAGGTCTTTAAATCTGCCAAATCTTTTTTAATGGCAGCCGCATCGACAAAAAAGTCAAAGGATAGGATACCGTGTGCGAGCGGCCATCTAAATTCTATCCAATGGTTTATCAACACATTCCCTTTACCGGTCGATCCCAGCGTCAGCCATCCCCGACCGGTAAACATACCGTCAATAGCGAGTTTACTGCTATCTCCGATATGACTGTTCGGCATCGGAATCTGGAACGAAAAGCCCGTATAAAAAGCCAGTACAAACTTTAGGTTCCAAATTCCAGAAACAGGATAATCGACAAGAGTAATATATGCTTCCGCTTTTGTTTCGGAACGGAAGAAATATTCATCTTCGACTTTTGGTATAAGGCCAAAGAAAGAGGCCTGTTCACTTAGGAACCAGCCCTTACTCGGGTCATAGGTAATATCGCGTCCGTCAAGCGAGAGGCGTGTCCAAACCGAGTTGCTGAGCCGCCATTTAGCCTGCTGCTGCCGTACCGTCGGATCGGCTGCACGATAGAGCGTAGTATCGTAGAAGTTCTTGACCAATGAAAAGTTAATTCCCCCGCGCAACGTAGTGGTAAAGAAACGGTTATACCATCGATAGCCGGTATGAACGCCGAACGTTGTTTCAAAGCGGTCATAACGCATCCGATAAGCATTTGCCAAGTCCTTATTTTTTTCAAATTCTTCTTTATTTTTAAACGGTCCGTAAGGGAATACCATATCTTGATAATCAAACAACAATTTATGCGTAAGCGACAGGTCAAAACCGAGCGTCAGCGGATAGCCGAGAAACCAATTTTCAGCATAACCGAGCTGGAGCGTTTGATTGTCCGTTGCCGCAGTCGCATTAACCGATAGTTCGTTCCCGCGTCCTGCAAGATTTCGTTCCTGCCACTGAACAAATAACGAAAGCGGGAAACTGTCTGCATCAGAGATGCCCGAAAACGTAATCCCGAATTGAATACTGGCCGTCGACTGTTCTTCAACATTGAGGATAACATCGATCAGATTCTGCTCGGAACCGGGCTGTACATCCGGTACAACCGTAGAGAAATAACGCAGATTAAATAAATTGCGCAAACTGTTGGTAAACTTTGATTTGGAAAATACATCGCCTTGCTCGAATAAAAGCTCGCGGAGTATAACGTAATCTTTTGTCCGCTTATTACCACGAATAATAATATTTTCGATATGGCTTCTACTCCGTTCAACAATAGTAATCACAAACGATACTTTCTTAGTTGTTGAATCCCGCTGCATTGCTTTTGCAATATAATTAGAAGTATAACCGCTTTCAAAATACATATCGGCGATGGCTTGAAAGCCTTGCTCAAATCTGGTCATATTCAAAACATTGCCGGGTGTCAATCTTATTTTTGCAGTCAAGTCTTCGGTAGAAAAAATCTTATTTCCTTCAAAAGAAGTCCCGCCGTAAGTATACTGTTCGCCTTCCATAATGACATACGTCAGCTTTACCATGTTTTTTTGCGGATCGGATTCGGAATCTATATCCCGAATAATATTTTCAACGTGTGCATCGATATAACCACGTTCACCGTAGAATTGCTGTATAGCTGTCTTATCTTCTGCGAGCAGATTTTCTTGAAAGATTCCCTTTACGAGAAATTTTGCCGGTTTGGTAAGGAGGACTCCTTTCAGAGCCTTTTCTCCTATAGCAACGTTACCTTCAAACGCGACGGCAGAAACAATCGTCTGTTTCCCTTCTGTAATGGTAAATTCAAGGATAATACCGCCTTGCGGACTATCGGATACACTTGAACTCACAACAGCCGATGCATAACCTTTTTCTATATAGTAATTTTTGATGGTTTGTTCGTCGGCATTCTTTTTTATCTCATTGTAGATATCACCTTTTTTCAACAGTACCTTGGATAAAATATCGCCGCGTGAAATTTGATGATTTCCCGTTACTTTTATCAGTGTAACGACCGGTTTTTCGGTTACCTCAAATTCAAGCCGAACATACTGGTAATCGATGTCGGCAGGAACCGCTTTGGGTATAATATTGGAAAAGTAATCGAGCGCATATAATTTTTGCAGTATTTCCGAGTACGTTGCATCGGAAAAGGGCTTCCCTTTAAATGAATCAAAAATGCCGTCCATTTCGGTTTTTGATACACTATTCAATCCCTGAAAAACAATGCTTGATATCGGTTTGTTTTCATACCAATTATCGGGAGCTTGTGCCCATAAAAAGCAGAAGGATAACATGAGCGCCGTTACGGCTATCACCTTTTTTAACATTAAAGACTCCTCTATTTCATTTACATTAACATTATATTATCCAAACAGTACTACCGTCCCGCATCCTTTCCAAACTACGGGATAATACTATTCTTTAGGGTATTGAGTTTAATATGAATATTTCCATGAAAAAGTCAATGCAGTATCTCCTACAAATAAGGTATCCGGTTTTGTCGGGGCAACCGACCAACGGAGCAGGAAGAAGGGAGTTGCCATTTCCAAACCGATTTCAGGTTGAAATAAAAGATCCTTATAAACAGGACGCTTTGAACCGCCGTTTTTAAGCGATTTTGAATCATAGTGGCTTAGGTGCAACAGCGCATCCGCATAGATAGCCGAACCGAAATATTTCCCTATATAAACACTTGTATTATCAAGATAGTTACTCATTGTTAAAGTAGTATTCTGATTTGCCGTGAACAAGTTGCCGAAAATAGCATTCTGCAGCAGCAATGTACGGAAAGAAAAAGCATCCAGTCTTAAAAAATCCCTGACTTTACTTTCCACTTTTTTGAGAAAACCCACTTGTGCAAGAATATCGGAACTGGAAACCAGCAGATTTTGCCATAGATTATCTTTTCCCGTATCCCCGATAGCCACTTGACCCAATAATTGCATAATTTCATTCGTAGAACGGGGCGGATCCGAGCTGATTTCCGGATTAAAACTGAATAATGATTGATCCTTTGCCGTCAAGACAAGCCGTAGCGGCTCACCGTTACTATCACGATCGCGAATCTCTGCCCTTAATGTTACCAACGGTTCAATTTCCTTAGCTACATCCGCAAAGGTGATAGCGCCTTCACGGATATAGAAACTGCGCTTAATATAGAAGACTTCTCCTCCCCGCATCTTTATATCACCTTTCATTGTAAAGTCACCGGTTCCGGCATCGGCAATCAATGAAAGCGGGGCATCGGTAGGGACAAGCGTTCTTAAGATCGGAAAATCTGCGGTAGGCCAGCGGAATTCGGCTTTATGGCCAAACTGTAAATCGAGCTTCATATCAAAAGCGACACCCTGCTCCCCTCCGTATTTAGCATTGAACTTATCAAGATCGTTAAATTTAAACACAAAATACCCTGAATCAAATGTTGCAGACCCGTATACACCGACAAGCGTAGGCGTTACTTTTATTTCAACAGTACAGCCGGCAAGACCGTCTGCTTTGAACAAGATATTATCAGTCTTAAATACACCCATCTTGGTTCCCAACGTTCCGCATTGGACTGAAATATTGTTAGGAATCCAACCTGAAAATTCTGCGGTACACCGTGCCCAAATATCCGTCGACGGGCCTTTCAATACGGTATACGGAACCTCTAGACCCGTACCGTCCGCAATAATATCGAGTAAAACAGGGCCATACATTTCCGGTGCATAGTGGGGTGAGTTGACGGTTATATCTTGCCCGACTAATTTCCCGTTAAACTCAGGCTCTATCGGCTTGCCTCCGATCGACAAATCTCCGGTAAGTGTTCCGCCGTAAAAAAGTACATAATCCAAGCCGGTTATATCCCATATCCGCTTAACATCGGCACGGATACCCGACACTTGCAAATTTAAAGCATCCTTTTTCACCGTACCGTCCAAATTAAGCTTAAGCGGAAGCGATTCCGCTAATTGGAGCGAAACGACACCATCGTCTAAAATAAAGCCGGTTATATCATCATTCTTCCCTGCATAAAACGCAGTAACGCCCGGATCACGGATCATTGAAAGCGGTACAGGATCTTTTCCCGTAAAATCGCCGAACCGCCAATTGCTCAAGTAGGTGTTAATCGTAAAGCGCTCCGTTACGTTTTTAAGTCGGGAAAACAATGCCCGTTTCGTTTTTTCATCAGGTTGTACGCCGGTATACTCAGTACCGATATGAGCCTCCAGCTGTTTGTCGGCAATCATACCGGTATAATCGGCTTCGAGCTTTCCGGTCATCTCAGCCAGAGAAAAACTACCCACTATATCGGAAACCTTATGCGCACCCCAGTCAAGCTGTGTAATATTCAGTTCCGCTTTTTCATCTTCTACCGTCAGGGAACCGGCCAGATTCAAATTCTCTCCTTGCACAAACACTGAAAGTTCAGACAAATTCAATCGAGCTGAAAAGGAACCCTGCGCAACCGAAAAAGCAGTATCGGCCGACACAGTATGTCCCTTTCCCTGAGTATATAAAAAGCGGGCCAACGAAATATTATCGAGTTTAAGCGATCCGTCTGCACGGATATCTCCGCTTGAAAGATCGAGATTTGCTGCAAGCTCAAGCTTTTCGGTGGCATCGGGAGAAACAAGATTCATCTCGGCAGTGTAGCTTTGTCCGCCCTCACCATCAGGCGCAGGAGCTGCTGTTACGGCCAACATACCGGTAAGAGCGGCGTCTTCACCAAGTTTTACTTCAGACAAAAACAATCCCGAAGGATCCGCTTTTCCCATAAAATTAAAGCCAATTTTTGCCGGAGTCAATGAAGCAGGGGCTCCGTAACTGATATATCCGGCGTCGATAGTATAAAGCCAATCCGCACGATTATGATACTGAAACTCCGAATCCAAGGTTAAAAAGAGGGGCAGAAAAGGTAGCGGTATTTCACTGGTCTTAACGGTTCCCTTAAATCCCGTACCTTTTTCATAGAGGGCGCTAATTGCAAGACCGTAGTCACCGTAAATACTGAGAACATTCTGAGAAAAAAATCCCTGTACCTGATAGCCGATTGAGTTAATAGCTAAAGAGCTGGTAAAAATAATATCGCTTAAATGCTCAAAATCGGCATTGACATTTCCACGGACGGACATATTTTTATAGGACAGTTCGATATCGGTCAATGCAAAGGAAGATTGATTACCCTTTACCGATAACAGTGCATAAAAGTCATTTAGTATATTTGAAACTAAAATGAACCTGGTGCAGTTGTATGAGAAACTGCGCAAATCACTTGAAATGTAAAATTCGGTTGTGCATTGGAGCGATTCGACCGCTTCATGCGGTATATCTACGCCGGGAACAATCGCCTGAATAAAGCCGCAGATTGTACCGATACCCACGGCATCGAATGCCCCATGCAGTTCTGCAAAACGGGGAGAAGCAGATGCGCTACCATTACCTTCATTATAAATATAGGATCCGTCAAAACGATACTTCCCGTATCCGTCTTCGGCAGATAAGGTATAATCAGCCTTCTGCGCCGAAGGGGTAACAGTCAAAGTGATGTTATGAAGGGCTCCTTCGCCGACAATTAGCTTCGGTATTTTGCAAAAGAATGTCCTTCCTTGCTTTAAGAAGTGAAAATCTGCCGCTACCGAAGCGCCGGTTGGAAGATTAAACCGTTTTATGGATGCCTTCCCTGTAGGGATTATAGTGTTGAGGTTAAAAGTAAATTCGGAAAAGACATCTACATCTGCCCCTGATAATGAAAGCCGTGAAACGTCGATCTCTGCATCCTTTCCTTCAGCCGCAAGCTGCAAACGAGAAGGTGCAAGCCGATATGAAGGGAGCTGCAGCGACGGCAGAGCAACAGTTAAATCGGTAGCCCATTGGATATGCTGTCCTGAACGCATAAATTGAAAGTTACCGGACATTGTCATAGAGGCAAATTGGGTGAGGCTTATGGGGGCATTGTATACCCTAACGGACTGCAAAGGGGCAAAATCTTTGCAGCTGAATCTTCCGGTTATATCGTTTGTTGCAATATTCCAGTTTGCGGTAAAGTCAACCGGCTGGAAATCTTGCATGGTATTAAAGGTAAAAACTTTATCACGATAATCCGCAAACAGTTTTACCCGATATATGCCGAACCGATCGGTAGAAATACGAGAGAAGTCGGCAACTGCCGAACCGGCAGTTAAATTTTTGTCAAACTTCCCTTCAATGGTGAAGCCCGTCTCGGCCTGACCGATGGCTGTATAATCAGTATTGCGGTAAGAAGCAGTACAGCTCAGGCTAATCGTGATTGCCTCCGCATCAATGCCGACATATCCGTCCGCTATTTTTGCATTTATATCGTGTACAACATTTTTAAACCGCAAGCGGACATTCTTAATATGCACATTCAACATTTGAGCAGAAAGGAAAGAAAAAATCCGCTCGGTATTTGCCGGGGGTTGAGCGGAAGTTCGGACGTGCGTTGCCGCGTTAAGCTTTTCGGCAAGTGCTTTATTATGCACTAAGTCTATATCTATAAATCCGTCGGCAATATTCACGGAATCTAAAATTTCGGCAGTATTTCCCCATAAAAGCGCCCAGAACCGATATTGGATGGAAAAATCTTCAAAAGAAGCAATTTCAACACTGTGTTCAGCGTCATAAACTTTTACATTCCGCAACGAAATCGATCGCATGATTGAAGGAGATAACGATTCATACGACAGGCGTACATTATACGTTTGCTCCAGTTCCGTCAAAAGTGCCGAACGTACTGCCGCCAACTTTTTTTCCAGCGTTTGCATCAGAGGGCGAAGCGCCGCAAAAGAGAGGATAAGTATACATAAAAATAACAAAAACTCTACTTTAGTTCGCGCGGCAGGTTTCATTAGGGGGCTATTATATCAAAAAAGAAATTGTTATGATAGATAAGCATGCTAGACAAACACATCAGACTTCTTTTGAAAATATATGGCGCATCTACTGCGTCGTACGCTGAAAATAAATGCTCAACGTATCATAGATACGCCTCCGCTTTATTTTCAGCTAACTCCTTGTATCTACACCATCTATTTTCAAAAGCACTGATTCTACGCAGTCTCCTGAACTCTGGTCTCACCGCCTCATTTTTTTCTGCGTTTTTATCTATTCTGCCTGATGTGTTTGTCTGCCGGCTGGAAAAAAGGAAGAACTAAGGAAAAACTATAGATGATTTTGAAAAATTTTGTGGTGTTTGAGGGGCTGGACGGGACGGGGACGACGAGTCAGCTGAGGTTGTTACAGGAAGCGTTTACAGCTCGCGGGCGGCAGGATGCTGTGCACTTTACCTGTGAACCGACCGGAGATTCCATCGGGAAGTTAATCCGCGAAGCGCTTTCCGGTGCAGCGGGCTTTGATGCAAAGACGATTGCGTATCTTTTCGGAGCGGATCGCTGCGAACATATATATGGTAAAGAAGGTATTTTAGAACAGCTCAAAGCGGGGAAGGCGGTCTTTTCCGACCGCTATCTGTTTTCCAGCCTTGCCTATCAGGGGCTCGCGGCGGGAAAGGAGTTGGCGCAGGCAATCAATGCACCGTTTCCGCTCCCCGAATACCTTTTTTTCTTTGACCTGCCTGCGAAAACTGCGATGGAACGGATCGGAAAGCGAAACATCCCGCGGGAAATATACGAAAAAGAGGCGTTTCAACAAAAAGTCGCGGACGAATACCATGCCATTTTCCGGTATTATGCGGAAACGGTGCCGGATATGCGGATTATTCGCATCGATGCCGCCCAAACAATAGCAAAAATTCACGAAAACATCTGGAGCATAGTCTGCAATTTGCCGATAGTATAAAGGATGAAAAGGCATTTTTGCTTATCTGCAGTGTTACTTTTTTTCTCTTTCGCCCAAACAGCGATGCTGCCTGCATACTTTGTAACGTATAAAGAGCAGTATTATAAGCTGTACCATATTCATTATCAGCAGTATCCCGACGATACGCTTGAGAATATCTATTGGCTTGAAAAGGCGATCAATGCGGATTTCTGTAATCCCCTGTATGCGTTGGGTAAGATAAACGACAGAACGGACTGGGAAAAATACCGGTACCTGTTTATGATGCACTTAAACCTCAAAATGGTAGAACAGCACCTGAGGCTCGGCATGAAATACGATAAACAGGTCGCGTACTTTTATAATGCGCCGTGGAAAGAACAAAACATCGAAAGCTTGAAGATGGCCGAAGATTGTTATAATACCGCCTTATTTTATTGGAAAGAAGCAACACTTTGGGCGGAAAAGGCAAATGTGCGGAAGTTTCAGTTCCTTTTTTTAACCGACCTACAGTATTGGGAGGATGAGCGAGAACGGATCGCGCAAAAAAAGCTCAACTACGAACGCACAATAACACGAGAATTGGAACGGCTCGCCAAAGTCCGCGCCGAATTTATGCAGATGGAAGACACATATTGATTACCATCCAGGGCAAATACATCAGGTTGTTTTTTACAACCCCGCAGAATAATGGAGATTGGGCAACCAGAGCTGCCAAGGATGGCAGTGGTTCCATGCAGCAGCGATGTTTTGTGCACGCACAAAACTCGCCTTCAACGGTTGTACACGGATGTACAACCGTTGAAGATGGTTCAAATGGTCTCACAACCTCCATTATTCTGCGATTTTTATCTATTCTGCCTGGTGTATTTGCCCGTCCACAAGAAAAAGTGTGCGAAGTTTTAAATAAAACTTCGCACAAAAGGAAGGTAAACGCCTAAAATATTTCTGGTACGTTTTCCCTGATGCAAGCGAATGCTGGACAGGTAAGGCGTTAATTGGTATACTTAACTATTAGCATTGTATAAAGAGGTGCAAAAAGTGTCCCGAACACGAGGGTATAAGAAAACCGAAAACAACATTGTACGATATATATCGAAACAGATAAAGAAAGCAGCCGAAGCGGTTCTGCATTTTTTTAAGAGCGTCATTGCAGGCGGCAGGAAGAAACTGACTATTATGATAGTTCCGCACTCACAAAAGAAGGTGCTGAATTTTCAGACAAGTATTTTTAGTTTACTTTTTACATTAATCGCGATTATCGGCTTTTTCTCATCATTTTTTTGGTTTGCACACAAAACTGCCGTGTCGGTACAAGACCTGTCCGCTACCAAAGAGGAAGCTCGTAAAGCGCAGGCAAGTTTGGATGTATTGCGGGATGAAACAAATGAACTTTTAAAAACGGCGCGAAATTTTCAAACAGCGCTTACTTCAACATTTTCCTCGCTCGGTTTAAAGACTGCTGTTCCTGTGGGGCAGGCCACAAACGGAGACTTGTCCTTCTTATTCAATATGCACGAGGTCGCGGAAGGCTCGCTGAAAGAGGCTGCGGAGCTGCAGCAACTGACTTCGTACCTTAACGATGCCGTTTTGCCGGTACAGGAAATGGGAAAACTCCTTAATATGCAAACTACCCTCTTTTCCGATATTCCGAGCTTGTGGCCGATTAAGGGCGGCATCGGGCATATTTCGATGGCGTTCGGCCAGAACCGGCACCCGTTTACCGGCCAATGGTATATTCATAAAGGAATAGACCTTTCTACCTATCGTTCGGGAGATCCCATCGTGGCGACTGCCGACGGACAGGTGGTTACCGTAGAATTCGATCCCGGCTGGGGAAATTATATCATCATTAAGCATAAGCACGGTTTTTACACCCGTTACGCACACATGCAATCTTACCGCGTTACCAGAGGCGAGTACGTACAGCAGGGGCAAACCATCGGATATATCGGGACAACCGGCGTTTCAACCGGACCGCATTTACATTATGAAGTGCATATCGGTTCCGATGTCGTAGATCCGATTAAATATCTGAATATAAAAGCTTCCAACACAAAACAATAGTATGGCAAAAAAAAACTTTATCGATGATATTTCGGTCAATACCATTGTAGGGCCGGGAGCACTGATATCGGGGAATGTAACGGTGTCGGGGCTTTTGAGGATAGATGGCGATATAGACGGCAACGTGCAAACCCAAGGACGCGTTATTATCGGGGAGGATGCCCGAATACGGGGGAACATCAGGGCAGCTTCGGTGAGTGTCGGAGGGATTGTGCAGGGGGATATTATTGCGCCGGATTATGTTATCATTCTTTCTTCGGGAATGGTGATAGGGTCGGTTCTGACAAAAAAACTGCGGGTCGACGATGATGTTATCCTGCACGGATTTTGCTCTGCAACCGGCGAGCAAACCGGCTTTGAGGAAGCGGAAAAAAAGTATCTTAACCGACAGGCTCTGCATTCATCCACTTTTTCTTATTCAAAATAAAGGAGAAAGATGGGAAACCAGATAGAGAGTTCGAGCTATGCAGCGGGGATAACCGTCCAGCCGTCTCTGCAAACAAAAACGGCACAATCGGAAAAAGACAAAAAAAAACTAAATAAATTTAAAGAGATGCTGCGAAGCGTCTTACCTCAAACACAACCGGAAAACGAAGCCGACATACTCGAACAACTGAGCAAATTACCTCAAGAGGAAGCAATCGCGTTACTCCAAGATGATGTCCGATCCGCCGGTGATACGTTGCGGACTCATCAAAATCCCCAAACGATTTTACGATATAAGCAAGCGGTTAAAAACTTTATCGGTTATGTCGCACGCGAAGCATATACGGTTACGACACGGACTCATTTACGACGCGATAAGACCAACCACTTACGGCCGCGCTCTTTTACCCAAATTGTCATTATCAATGAAAAACTCGATAAGTTTGCCGGTGAGCTGCTCTGCGATCAAAAAAGCCAGCTTTTTATTTTGGAGCGACTTGAAGAAATATACGGCTTGATTATAGATTTAATTACCTAACGGGAGTACAAAATGGATGTTGAATTTGAAGAAACATATACCGAATATGAAGAAATAGATGATTTAAGCGTTTTGGAAGATACCGATGATATACCGCAGGTTGAAGAACCGCTGCAAGAGGGGGCTTTTCCTCAACCGCTCTATCAGTTAAAACTTGAATATTCACAAGAAACTTTTTATGCAACAACGACGGAATTAAATCTGCAAAGCGGAGACTATGTTATTACCCCCACACGCTACGGAGACGATATGGCTCATGTAATGGGGTTGGTACACCATCCCATCAGAGTGGCAATTAAGGATATTGTTACGGTTACCAGAAAGGCAACGGATGAGGATTTTCAGCGGCAAAAAGAAAATCTGAAAAAAGAAAAAGAAGCAAGCGCTCTTTTTAAAGAAAAAGTACTTATCCATAAGCTCGATATGAAGTTGGTTGACTGCCACTATTTGCTGGAAGACCCTAAAGTGATTTTCTTTTTTACTGCGGACAGCCGTATCGACTTCCGTAAGTTGGTTAAAGATTTGGTCGCTATTTTGCGTCTCCGTATCGAGCTGCGGCAAATCGGTGTTCGCGACGAATCGAGAATAGCGGGTGGTATCGGCTGCTGCGGCCGACCGTTTTGCTGCCACGCCGTAACTGACAAGCTACGGCCGGTATCCATCAAGATGGCAAAAGAGCAAAACCTTTCGTTAAATTCGCTCAAAATATCGGGACAATGCGGCCGCCTGCTTTGCTGCCTAGCGTATGAGTATGACTGGTATGTGGAAACCCGAAAAAAGCTGCCAACCATCGGTACCAGCCTCTACT
Organism: Treponema sp. OMZ 906; assembly: GCF_024181185.1. NCBI lineage: Bacteria > Pseudomonadati > Spirochaetota > Spirochaetia > Treponematales > Treponemataceae > Treponema > Treponema sp. OMZ 906. The sequence goes on from NZ_CP051196.1 coordinate 2,143,432, forward strand.
ACGACAATACCCTGTTCCGCATCAGCGAGATAAATCTGATTACCGGCATTATCGCACTTTCGGGAGACGACGGAAGAGTCATTTCCATGCCCGTGCAGCGTCTTTCTCAACAGCACGGAAAATGGAAAATTAATTAGCACCGCACCGGAGCTCAAAATCAACGTTTCATCCTACTAGGCGCCTCTAAAAACTTGGTTAGATTTTTAGAGATTTTCTAGGACTCCTTTTTCAGTTTGAGTGCATTGGTGCCCAGTTCCGTCGTCCATTCCTGCTCAGGTATGGTCTGTTTGGTTATGGGGAATTTGTTGATATAGCCTAGCGTAAGCGGAAATCCGTCTCCTTTTACAACTTCCCGCCCCTCAGTATAACCAAAATCGCTTCTCACTGTGAGCGTTGCCGCGTGTGGTTCTGTAAGCGCTCCGGTAACGGTGATATACGCATAGTTGCTAGAGTTGGAACCGCCCAAATGCACATCATTATTTTTATCAACTGTTGCACTTCCGGACATCTCAACCTTCGTTCTCTTAGTTTCCAGATACATACCCTTTCCCAAACCGGACGGGGCGGTATTACCGGTTACAGTGCCTCCGGTAAAGCTTAGTATATTATCGTAGCGGAGATATATTCCGCCGCAAATAGAGTTTGCTTTATTCTCCTTTATCGTAGGTGTTTTAGAATCATGTTCTTTTATAGAAAGTTTATACTCTGAAGTAATTCCGCCGCCACTGTCTGCGATATTATTGGAAATAGTAGAATTGCCGGACACGATAATTTCACCGTTATTGCTACCACGAGCGTTACCATGAATACCACCTCCGTATCCTGCTTCATTGCCGTTAATAACACCGCCCGTCATATCCAGTGTACCATAAAGCACAGAAACACCTCCGCCACTTCCCTGTTTTTTATGGGATGAATCTTCATATGAGGCCTTATTCCCGGAAATTTTACTATCATCGCCGCTCATCTTAAACGAGCTATTGTTCGTAACGGCAACACCGCCGCCGTATCCGGCTTCATTATCGCTGATGGTACCGCCCTTCATCGTAAAGGTAGCATCGGAAGTACCACCATCTACACTATCCCCTACGCATACGCCGCCACCTGTGTGTCCAAAATATCGCTGATCCCCCTCAAGCGCTTTGTTATTTTCTATGGAGCCGGCCTTCATCTCGAATATTGCGCCGTCACACACGCACACACCACCGCCTATTGTCAATAGGTCAGTGCCGCTGCCCGCCTTTTTAACTTCGTTATCGGTAATTTTAGGGGAATTCCCTTCCATAATGAACTTACTTCCGCTGCCGCTGACGCAGACGCCGCCTCCCATCGCTTTTGAACCGACGGAGGTTCCTTTTGTAGTTGCCGTATTATCGCTTATCGTGCCGCCTTTCATCGTAAACGTTGCACCGACGCTAACGAATACACCGCCGCCCCTCGCCTTCGGAGCCGTCGATTGCACCGTATTTCTGCTGATGGTACCGCTATGCATGGTGAATGTCCCTCCGGCGGTTACATACACGGCGCCGCCGTCAGTCGCCGAATTGCCCGTAAGCGTACAGCCGGTTATGGTAACGATTCCTCCCTGACTTCCAATGGCTCCGCCCTTATTCGCGTTGCAGCCTTCAATCGTGCAGTTTGAAAGCTCTGCCCTTCCGCTGCTCTGAACAAAAATGCCGCCGCCGCTTGCCCCTGCGGAAGCCCTACCGCCTTTGAGCGTCAGCCCGCTTAGGATAAGCGTCGCACCGCTTTGCACTTCGAAGATACGGTGTGTTTTGCCGGTTCCATCCGTATTTGCGTTAAGAATGTCGGTATCCTTGCCGTTTTTGCCCCGTATCGTGAGATTTTTGTCAATGATGATTTTGCCCCAGTTTGCATTTGGAAGTGTGCCGACATTCGTCGCTTTTATTTCGCCCTTTATGGCGATGATGTCGTCTGCATTAGCGTCTTCAACGGCCTCTCTCAGCTTTTTCCACACCTGATGCGGGTGTTGGACAGAGGCGTCTATAGTTACGCCTCCTGCACGGGTCAGTGTGTAGTACACCACACGGGTGTCTTCGGTAAATCCCGGTGCCGTGGCTTTAAGAAAAACTTTATACTTCTTTATGTCTCCCGGATTAATGGGCGCAGGGAGCTGTATCTCCGTAAGCGGCGAATCTCCCGAACCCTCGCTTTTTTTTGCTTCCGTACCGCTTGTTATGTCGTAAACCGTGTACGAAATAGTAACACCGGGCGTATTACATGTTGCTTTAAGCGTTGCACCGTCTTCATCACATCTTATACGATACGGATGAGCCTGTTCGCCGGTTTCTCCGGATTGGTGGATATACGAGGATGGATTTGTTACCTCAAGCTTTATTTCTCCGACTTCCCATTTAACGGTACTGCATTTAACCTCGTTTGAACGAAGCCCCGCCGCATCGCTGAGCTGTGCGGTGTATGTTTTTGCCGCCGACGAAGGAGATATTTCGATATCCGTTTTATAGTATATGAGCCATTTATCCGCAGGCGCCGGGAAGTCAGGCGCGGCTCCCTCATAATCACGGCGTTGCAGTATCTAAAAGCGGATCACCGGGGCTCCAGCTGAATGTTTGGGAGCTAAAATTAATATTTTGAATGGTGTAAACAGCGCTTGCTCTGCCTTCTTTTGTAATGTGCAGCTTTTTAATGTCTTTGTGTACATACTCCGTGCCTATCATGGCATTCATGCCCTTCGCTTGAAATATGAGCACATAGTACCGTTTGCCGCCTACCTGTGTTTTCCCGATACCTTTGTACTCCAAAGCAGGGGAAGTGTCAGCCCTTAGGTTTAGGTGGAACTTCTGGCCAAATACTCTGTCATTATCGGCAGCGATGAGGCTAATTTCGGGACTGATATCTCCGGTGCCCCATTCATACTTTTTTAAAAAGCTGCTTTTATACGTCAGGGTAAGCGTATCGTCCGCCGACTGCGTTAACGTATAGTCCGTGCCATACGTCGGCTGCGGCGAAAGCCCGGGAAAGCGGATAACCTTTCCCGCATCGGCGGGAGGAGCAGCAGGCATAACGAGCCTAAAGTTTTTAGGATTGTGCAGGTTAACCGTAACCGTTACATCGGTATCGGTTCCATCATCAGCAATGGACGGTACACACAATGCACCGGCAACATTCGTTGAATACGACGGATTGATGCGGTAGTCCGTAGCAATCACCTCCGCCGCCCAACGACTTAAATATTCGTCTATATCTGCGGTAAACGGCTTACAGGTTGTACAAAAGAGGATTAAACATATTCCGGTTAGAGTGGCATAAACTCTGCGCATATATTATTTAATAAGACGGTCATAAGAGGTTTGCACTCTTTGGGTTTTTGATATCTTATCGGTCGGCTGCGGCGCCTTATTGAGTTTACTGAGGTATGCATATAACTTATCAGAGGTATCTTGGCTGATTGCATGTTCCATTTCGCACGCCTCGCGGTCGGCGGTATCTTCGTCTACACCCAATATATCGGTCAAGAACTTGTACAGCGTGTTATGCCGTTCACGAACGTTTTTTGCGACAGCACATCCGCTTCCGGTAAGACGCACCAACCCGTACGGTTCATGCTCGACAAAACCGGCATCTTTTAACAAGCTTAAACGCTTATTCACGCTCGCCCTCGAAACTCCCAACAAATTGGCGATATCGATTGAACGGACAGACTCGGTACCGTGCGATAAATCATAAATAACTTCCAAATAATCTTCTTGCGAAGCTGAAACTCTTGCTATCATACGCTTATTATATACCCCTTTGAGTCTGTTTGCAAGTTTTAATTTTCCCGATACCGACTTTCAGTAGCGGCACGGATGTCGCTGGTTATATAAGAAGCGATGTTTCAGCAAAGCTGAAACTCGTAGCCAAAACTATACACGGATGTATAGTTTTGGCGTAGATGCGTCGTATATCTTTGAACCAGCGCTTTTGAAATAGACGATGCAGATACAAGGCGCTTAGCAAATTCCAACCGGAGGCACGCTAAAGAATGAACGTCCATGTTCATTCTTTAGCTGCGAGTTCGCAGTGCGAACTCGATTCTGCTTAGAGCCACCGCCATCCTGGCGGTACTGATACGTCGAGTATTTATTTCAGTAGCGGCATGGATGCCGCTGGTTATATAAGAAGCGATGTTTCAGCAAAGCTGAAACTCGTAGCCAAAACTATACACGGATGTATAGTTTTGGCGTAGATGCGTCGTATATTTCAAAAGGAATTGCTTTGTGCTATACTGTCGACATGGTACCCAAAATATGCCTCGTATTGACGGAAAATACAATCGACAAGAATATCCAATTAATCGAGAGGTACCGCCCATGGATCGACATCGTCGAACTGCGGGCAGATTTCCTTGATCCGCAGGAGTTGCTGTATATCCGCGCGTTTCCTAAGATTGCGCATATACCGGCCATTCTAACCATACGCAGATTTTTAGACGGCGGAACATTCAAAGGCGGAGAAGGTTCTCGTATCACACTGTTTGCCCGCGGTCTTGCCTTTGCGGATACCAATCCACTGAATAATTTTGCATATCTCGACCTCGAATCCGATGTGCAGGCGCCGAGTTTGGAAGAAGCGGCGCAGGCTTTTAATATCGGTATTATTCGCAGCCTCCACAGTATCAAAGCACCGATCAAGGATATTGCCGCTAAAATACGGGATATCCGGCGGACGGATGAAGAAATTGTAAAGATTGCATATAAGGCAGACAATCTTACAGAAGCGACGGCGGTATTCAAAGAAGCACAGCAGCTTAATGGGCAAAATATCTTAATTGCTATGGGTAAATACGGTATTCCTTCCCGTATTTTAGCGGCAAAACTACATTCCCCGATTGTATATACCATGCCACGGGAGTACATCGCAAAGTATCATTTAGAACAGGAATACATCGATCCTATTACGCTCAGCGACTTGTATCACTTTCGCACAATACATGAAAATACCGCAATATACGGGGTTATCGGTACGGATACGACAAGGAGCCTGAGCCCCGCTATTCACAATAAAGGTTTTGAACGAAAAGGGATCAACGCTGTCTATATTCCGATTTCAGCTGCGAACACTCAGGAAGCCATTACATTCGCCGATTGTACAGGGGTAGCAGGACTCTCGGTTACCCATCCGTTTAAATTCGATATTATTCCTTTTTTAGATTCGATCGGCCCCGCTTCGACAGCCTGCGGAGCAGTAAATACGGTACTATTTGACGGCGGTAAACGGCGAGGCTTCAATACCGATATCGACGGTTTTTCGCGGGCTTTACAAGAGTTTTTGAACATTCGAAGCCTTGGCTTTAAACATATTGCGATTATCGGTACCGGCGGAGCGGCTCATGCAATCGCCAATGCCGTACATCTGCTGCATGGAAAAGCTTGTATCTTCGGACGTTCTGCAGAAAAGTCAAAACAGCTAGCGGGGCGGTATAATTTTCACTGGGCGGTATTAGACTCAGCATCCGTTCGCATGCTCAAAAAATATTCCGATGTTATCATACAGGCTACCTCCGTCGGGATGCATGAAGGTGAAGACCCGCTTGAGTTTTACAGCTTTTCGGGTACAGAAAAGGTGTTTGACGTTATCTACACCCCTGAGAAAACAGCACTCTTAAAACGTGCCGAAGCTACCGGCTGCGATATTTGCAACGGATATGATATGCTGAGGTATCAAGCATATAAACAATTCGAACTATTTACAGGAGGTTCCTATGAGTAACACAATAAGTGTTGAAGATCAGAAGGTATTAGTTGCCCGTACTGCTATCGATAAATTGATTTCTGAAGGGCTCATTTATTCCGGTATGAAGATCGGCCTCGGAACCGGCTCCACCGCGATGCCTGCCGTAAAACGCTTGGCTGAGTATATTGCAAAGGGGAAATTAAAAAACATCGCCGCTGTCCCTACCAGTTTTCAAACATCGATAGCGTGTGAGGAATTCAACATTCCGATTTTTTCTCTCAGTTCAGGACGAATTAACGGATCGCTAGACTTAACAATTGACGGGGCAGATGAAATCGATTCAAAAAAGAATCTTACGAAAGGCGGGGGTGCAGCATTGCTGCGCGAAAAGATTATCGCGTATAACAGCGAACTATTCGTGGTTATCGGTGATGAAACAAAAAGCGTCAAAACATTAGGGGTGAATTTTCCGCTCCCTATTGAAATTGTACCGGAAGCACGGCTCAGCATTATGAAAAAACTGGAATCTTATGGAGTCTCAATGATTATCCGCGACGGAATCCGGAAAAAGGGGCCGGTTATCACCGATAACGGAAACTTCATTATGGATATAAAATGGCCGGCTAATGCAAAAATCAATCCTGTCAAATTAGAAAGCGAATTGAATGCAATACCGGGCATTATCGAAAACGGCTTCTTTACTCAAAAACCCCCGCGTGTCTTTTTAAGCCATTCAAACGGAACCGTCGAAGAATTCTAACGAGTGAGAGGATAAAAATCAGAGCAACCGCCCCGAAAGTTAAGCGGTTGCTTTCCTTTTGCGCAAAATTTTGAAAAAATTTTGTGCAGGTTATATTATGAAGAAGGGGAAGAGAGATGAGAATTGGTATATTTGCGGCGGAGCAACAGGAAATTGAAAACATCCGACAAAGTCTGCAAGGGCGGAAAATCGAAAAAGCAGGGCTCGTATTTTATGAAGCGGAACACGGCACGCATACGGTTATCAGTGTGTGCGGCGGAATCGGTAAAGTGAATGCAGCGATTTGTACGCAGCTGCTGATTTCGGAATTCGGTGCGGAGGCGATTATTAACACCGGCACTGCAGGAGGTTTAAACGATTCGCTGCATATATTCGATTTGGTTGTGTCTACCGATGCGGTACAGCACGACGTGGATGTTTCGGTATTCGGCTATGCGAAAGGACAGATCGCCGGTACTGCGTCTCCGTTTTGGAAGGCAGACGACGGTCTACGTACTGCGATAACGGAAACGTTTACCCGTCTGAAAGCAGATCGTGCGGAAGATTTTGCACATACCAACAGCATGATTGCAGGCCGCGTCGCTTCGGGCGACCGCTTTATTGTAGACCCTGCGGTAAAGCAGGAAATCATCTCGACGTTTAAGGCCGACTGTGTCGAAATGGAAGGCGCCGCTGTTGCTCAAACCTGCGTAATGAACGCCGTACCCTTTGTAATATTGCGCTGCATTTCCGACAATGCGGGGGAGCCTGCCGCAATCTCGTATCAGCAATTTTCAAAAGAGGCTTCTCGCATTTCTGCCACGCTGGTGTTGCATACGATTGCCCTCCTATAACTTTTGCAAACAGACGGCGCATCTGCGTTGTCACATCATTAAAAGTGTACAAGGATGTAATTTTGGGCGAGGATGTCCGGGGTTTTACACAATAGCGACGTTTTTTACTCTGCAAAAAACTCCGAAGCGGCAGGGCGCGTATAGTTTTGTTCCAGCATAGCTTTATGCGACAGGAACAACGGATCGTCGAACGACTTTGCTTTGGTGTGGCAATGCACAATACAGGCTTGGCACTTTATACAGATACCGGGAACTAATGACACGTCGTTTTTGTCGATCGAACCCATCGGACATACGGCTGCGCAAACGCCGCAGTTGTCGCATTTAGCTTTATCGGTAACCGGTTTTGCCTTTAAGAAATTCACCGGTTTGCCGTCAGTGCCGAGCGGAACATAATAGGCGGTAAGAGCTTCGTTCCTTTTTATCGAGGCATTGGAGAGGGGCAAAGCGGATTTTTGCAGTTTTTCAAAAACGGTATCGGCAAAAGCGGCTATACGCTTCTCATCGGCATCATCCGGTCGCCCGATACCTACCTCGGCAAACGCATGCTTGCACACTACCGCACCGGCACCGATTACCGAAAAATTATTCTTTTCCAACTCCATGTGAAGCTCGCTCAAGGAATTGTCAAAACTGCGGTTACCGAAGGTAACAACTGCTACGGCAGGGGTTCGCTTCCCTTTAAACAGATTTTGCACAAAGGGCAACACTTTATTCGGGATACGCCCTGCGTAAGTCGGTACACCGAAAATAACCAAATCCTCAGACGAATACGTTCTGGCGTCAACATGAGCTGCAGGCAGCGTAAAGTCATCCGATTCAACCGGAAGATTCAACTTTTGTGAAAGCAACGCTGCCAGCCGTTCAACCACCCGCTTGGTATTGCCGGTAGGGCTAAAAAAAACCGCCTTGATATTTTTAATTGGTTGCATACTCTTTTCCTTTTATAGCGGAGATTAGGAACAAACGCACCGGAATCTTGTTTTGCAATATCCCGATGCGTTTGGATTTCGATTGAAAAAGCCGTACGAGGATGTCGCAAAAGTTAGTTTACTTTCTCGACATCCCTACGCAGGAGAATGGCTATCGTTTATTGGAGCGCTTCCATATATGAAGTTTTTCCGCTTCGGCAATGAGCGAATCTCTAAAATCGGGGTGCGCGACCGAAATTAAGGCTTCCGCCCGCTGCCATGCCGGTAAGCCCTTTAAGTTGACCTTTCCGTATTCGGTAACGAACCAATGGACATTCGCCCGCGTGTCGGTAACGACGGAACCGGGTTCAAGTGTCGGGCGGATACGGGAAGACAGTGTTCCATTCTTGTCCTTAAAGGTTGACGAACAGCAGATAAAGCTCTTACCGCCTTTGGATAAATATGCGCCCAATACGAAGTCAAGCTGTCCGCCCGCTCCCGAAATATGTTTTGTTCCCGATGTTTCGGCATTCACCTGACCGAATAAGTCAATATCCACTGCGTTATTGATGGACATAAAGTTATCGATCTGTGAAATAACCCGTGCATCGTTCGTGTAGGAAACGGGAGCCGCCATACATGCAGGATTGTTATGCACATAGTCGTAGAGCTTTTTTGTTCCTGCCGCAAAAGCAAACACCTGCCTCCCCGGATCGATCGCTTTCTTTGTGCCGGTAATTTTTCCTGCTTTTGCAATATCGACAAAAGCATCGACATACATTTCCGTGTGCACGCCGAGGTCTTTTAAATCGGACTTTGCAATCATCGCACCGAGCGTATTAGGCATACCGCCGATACCAAGCTGCAAGCACGCTCCGTTCGGAATTTCTTCGATAATGAGCTGTGCGACGGCCTTATCGACCTCGGTGGGTTCGCCTTTATCGACAAGCTCATCTATCGGCGGATTATCCCCTTCGATGATCATATCGACATCGGAAATGTGAATCTTATCATCGACGCCGTTTATACAGTTCGGCATATTAGTGTTGACTTCTACGATGACGATATCCGCACAATCCGTAACTGCTTTGAGGTGAGAGGCATTCAAACCGAAATTGAAAAAACCGTCTTTGTCCATCGGGGTCGTTTGGAAAACCGCTACGTTGAGGTGCTTAATATTTTCGTAATACCAGCGCGGCAACTCCGAATAGCGGAGCGGTATATAAAAGCCGAATCCGGCGACGATGGTTTTACGTTCATACCCTGACATGTGCCAAGAATTCCACGTAAAGTGAGCCGCAGGAGCTTTTATTTTAAAGATTTCCGGCTCTCGCAACAAAACACCGCCTCTGATATTGATATCTTCAAGCTCAGGCAGCCGGGCGGCAAATGCTTTATCGAATGCGACTGTGGTGTTATTGCCCCATCCGTAATCGAGCCAATCGCCCGACTTGACCGCCTGAGCTGCTTTTTCCGCTGTAGTCAGCTTTTGTTTGTATAACGTACTGTAATCCATGACCATTCCTAGCGGTTATTGAACTTTTCGATTTTTTCTTTTTTGACAAAAGCGTTCATAGCCATTTTTTGGTCTTCCGTTGTAAAGCATTGAGCAAATTCTTCCGTTTCAATGGCAAGCGCTTTGTCGATACTTACCTGCAGGCCTTTATTGATGGCTGCTTTTGCCTGTTTTATTGCAAAGGGAGCTTTTTGGCAAATGGTTTGCGCCATGGCGAGCGTTTCCTGCATTAAGGCTTCCGGTTTTGTTACTTTATTAACAAGACCGATTGCAAGCGCTTCCTCCGCTTTTATCGTGCGGCAGGTGTAGATCAGCTCTTTTGCACGCCCCGCCCCGACAAGTCGTGCGAGCCGCTGCGTACCGCCAAATCCCGGCGTAATACCCAAGCCTGTTTCGGGCTGCGCAAAGCGGGCGGTTTCCGAGGCAATACGAATATCGCATGCCATCGCAAGTTCGCAACCGCCGCCCAAAGCAAAGCCGTTCACTGCAGCAATAACAGGGCACGGGAAGTTTTCAATATGCAAAAACACCTTGTTCCCAAAGGCACCGTATTCTGCTGCCTGTGCCTTATTTTTATCTTTCATTTCCGAAATATCGGCGCCCGCTACAAAACTCTTTTCTCCGGCGCCGGTAATAATCACTGCATAAATGTTTTCAGCTTTTTCAACCTCATCCAATGCATGATTAAGGTCGGTCAACACCTCGGTGCTGAGCGCATTTAAAACCTGCGGTTTATTAATGGTGATTGTCGCAATATGTCCGTCTATATGGAACAGTACCGTATTCATCTGTCATACCTCCGCTTTTACTTTGAATAGTCAAAAAAGCCTTTCCCGGTTTTACGTCCGAGTAATCCACCCCGTACCATCTTACGGATAAGCGTACAGCAGCGATATTTGCTGTCGCCCGTTTCACGATACAATACGTCCATAATCGCCAACACGACATCAAGACCGATTAAATCGCCGAGTGCAAGCGGCCCCATCGGATGATTTGCGCCGAGCTGCATTGCCGTATCGATATGTTCAGCAGTCGCAATACCTTCCTGCAGAATAAAAGCGGCTTCGTTAATCATAGGAATGAGGATCCGGTTTACAACAAAACCGGGTCCTTCTTGTACCTCAACGGGTGTTTTTCCCAAACTCTTTGCCGTTTCTATAATCGTATTTTTTACTTCGACAGGCGTGTTGACTCCTGAAATAACTTCTACCAACTTCATTCTATCGGCAGGATTAAAAAAGTGCATTCCAATAACAGGGTGCTTAATGCCCTTCGCAATTTCGGTAACAGACAGGGAAGATGTATTCGTCGCGAAAATGACTGATTCTTTACAAATACCATCCAACTCGGTAAAGAGCGTTTTTTTAGCTTCGGCGGTCTCCAATATAGCTTCGACAATTAAGTCGCTATCGGCTAAATCTTTGTATACGCCGGTCTTTAAATTGCCTTTGATGGAGGCAACCGCTTCTGCGGTTATCTTGCCCTTTGCGGCCAATTTGTCATAATTTGCCGCAATCTTATCTATTCCCGACTGTGCCCATTCGATCTTTATGTCGCACACCGTAACCTGATACCCGTTCGAAGCAAATGATGCGGCAATCCCCTGCCCCATCGTGCCTGCACCTACAACACCGATTTTCTTCATAGTGAAGCTCCTATACATACCATTTTGTAACACTTACCGCCCGAGAAGGGATATTCCGGGCGGTGCTGCCGCCGGCAACGCCGGTGAAAAGCGCCTCATAGACATCTCGAAAGGCTCAGTTGTTCTTCAGGGATGCCCAGCTTTAAACACAAATATAGCGTATCACAAAAAACGCCTAAAATAAAGCCCCAGTTTCCTTTAGATTTAATATGCGAGAGGTGACATCAATCATCGTCTACGCACTTTTCCTCCTTTCCGGCTTCCATACGGATAAGTACCCGGTATCCCATAGGCGTTCCCCTTCCCTATATCAATCAATAAATATAAAGCAAAATATTCATTGACATGCACGAAGTCTTTTGCTATATTAGCAATGAATAAATGATAAAATATTCACAAACATAGAGACGAGTGAGTAATCCCGAAACACTGTGACGAGGTATTAAACGCTCCGTATGAACGAAGGATGCAGTATGCCGAAAGCATTTACCGAAGAAGAACGAATAAAAATAAAAGAAGCGCTTATGGAAACCGCGCTCGATTTATTTCACGATAAGGGCACAAAATCGTTAAGTATAGCCGAATTGACAAAGCGGGTCGGTATTGCGCAGGGAAGTTTTTATCATTTTTGGAAGGATAAGGATGCATTGATTATCGAACTCATTGTGTACCGGTCAAATCAGAAACTACGCAATAGTGAAAAAAAGTTTTCAACTTCGCTTACCGACCCGGCAGCATTTCTCACGGACATGATATACAAATCTTCGATTGATCTTATGACAAAAATTCAAAGTCAGCCTATTTATCAGGATGCGTTTAAGCTATTTGACGTAAAGGGGCAAAATGAAGTGCATAAAATCGAAATACTGTATCAAGATTTTTTAGCAAAGCTGATACAATATTGGGAACAAAATAATGCGGTAAAAAGGGTTGATAAAAAAGGCTTAATGAGCGCATTTATCGGAAGTTCGGTTTTGTGTTCTCAGTGTTATCAATTTGATAAATCGTATTTTAACGATGTACTGCAAACATTTATCTCCGGAATTGTGAATAAGTATATAGAAGTATAGCGGCATGAATGGAACCGCTTAAAAGAAAAAAGGAATAGAAACTGCACCGAAAATACTGTGCGCGTTTTCCTTAAAGGAGTTGAATACAATGCGGATAGCTGATTTTACACAGATACATAAAGATGATGTACTCATTGCAGGCGGTAAGGGAGCAAACCTTGGTGAGATGACTGCTGCGGGAATACCGGTTCCTAAGGGATTTGTGATTACCGCAGATGCGTATCGGGAATTTCTCAAAGAAAATAACATAGATGAAATTATCTTGCGTGTTCTTACAGAGGCGCAAACGGATGAACAGGCATTGTTATCCGCAGCAGGAGTATTTCGAGAAAAAATCATAGTAGGACATTTTCCCGCTCAATTGGAAAAAGAGATACGGAATAAATATGCGGAACTCGGAGAAGCTGCGAGGGTTGCGGTTCGCTCATCGGCAACAGCGGAAGATTTACCTGATGCGAGTTTTGCAGGCCAGCAGGAAACGTATTTAAATGTGCAAGGGATAGAAGATGTACTGATTCAAATACGCCATTGCTATGCTTCACTATGGGGAGAGCGAGCGGTAAGTTACCGGTTTAACCAAGGGTATAATCAAAGCGCTGTAGCGATTGCCGTTGTCATTCAAGAAATGGTAGAAAGTGAAAAAGCGGGCGTTCTGTTTACCGTCAATCCGGTAACACAAAACAAAGATGAAATGCAGATCAACGCAAGTTACGGATTGGGAGAAAGTGTGGTAAGCGGCCGGGTGACGGCAGATAGTTATATTGTAAATAAATCAGGAGATGTACTGGAAGTAACTATCGGAACTAAAGAAACGCAAATTGTCTATGCGGATAAAAACACAAAAGAAGAATCGGTAAGCGAGGAAAAAAGAACAGCGCGGGCATTGAATGATACTGAGATTGCAGCTCTAGTGAGCGCTGCATTAAAAATAGAAAAACACTACGGTATGCCGATGGATATTGAATGGGCAATACAAAAGAACGAAATATATATTTTGCAAGCACGCGCAATAACAACCTTAAAAAACAATGATGATGAGAAGCTTATTCAAAAATATATCTCAAAAAGGCCATTATCAAAAATGATGAAAGAAAATATGGCTTTTCAGTTTGAAAAAATGCCGTTTGCCTACCGCGCGTTGGACTTTGATTATATGATAGCAATTAACGACCAAAAAGCACGGATATTCGCAGAGGGCGGTATTGTTTTTAATTCGAATCCTACAATTGATGACGATGGTATTCAGACACTTCCGGAAAATAAAAAAGGGTTTACTCTGCGTATTTTTCATATCTTTAAAATCATACGGATGCTCAAAAATTTTGGCTATTGTTCGGACGTATGTAAAAATTTTATGACTCAGTATGAACAAGAGATAGCACATATTAAAACCTTAGATTTCGAAAATATGACGTTAGCCGAATGTACTGTATTTATGGAACAGAGTTATGCGCTGACAGAAAAACTTACATACGATAGATTTAAATATGCCTTATTTCCATCTTTTTTAATGAGCAAAAAATTCACCAAAATAATCAAACGTGTAGATACGAACTACTCCGCCTTTGATTTTTATTGGGAACTCAATAATAAAACAGCTGTCGTTACCAATGATATTTCACGCATGGCGGATACGATACGGAAAAACACAGCTCTAACGGAAGCTATATTATCCGGAGAGAGCTTTAAAACATTATGTATCGATTTTCCTGTATTTAAAAAGCTTGCGGATGATTTTATCAAATGCAACGGTTTTAAGTCTGATTACAACTGCTATTGCATCGAAGCAAAAACGTTTATTGAAGATCCCAATAGGCTTGTCAATATTATACGCCCGTTATTAAACACCTCTGATACAACCGATCAGGATTCCGATGATAATAAGAATAAAAATTATACGAATTTAATACAGCAATTAAAGCATATTTATGGAAACAAATATCCGCGTATAGAACAAGACATACAGCACTTCCGATACTTCCATGTCGTTCGAGAAGAATCGCAGTATTTATGGGAAACACTCTTTTATTATGTTAGGCAGTGTGTAAAGCGGATAAATATTCTTCTATTAAATAGCGGAGATTATAAACATGGAATTGCAAATCTCTTTCACCGTGAGTTAATGGAAGTATTGAAAGCCGGATATATCAGTGATGTTTATAAAGAAAAGATCGCAAGGCGGAATGAAAAATTTCCACTTGCGGAAAAGGTTTGGGAAGCTTCAAAATTACTGGTGTTCAATTCAAAGGGCGATGTGCTGAAAGGGGTGAGCGGAAGCCCGGGAACTGCTGTAGGAACGGTGCGCCTTATCCGCACACCTAAAGAATTTTATAAGATGCAAAAAGGAGATGTGCTTGTCTGTCATCTCACCGATCCTGAATGGACACCGCTTTTTAAACTTGCAAGCGCTGTCGTTGCGGATACCGGCTCTGCACTCAGCCATGCTGCGATTGTTGCACGGGAGTTTAATATACCGGCAGTATTAGGCGTCGGTTTTGCCACCACCAAATTCAAGGACGGCGACCTCATCACCGTTAACGGCAATACCGGTGAAGTGCGGAGCTGTTGAGATGGATTCAAAAGAACAAAGACGGTTTAACATTTTAACAAAACCGATTTTTCCGCTATTGGTCAAAATGTCAATTCCGACAATAATCGGCATGTTGATCAGCGTTATATATAATTTAACCGATACCTTTTTTGTCGGACAATTACACAACAGCTCAATGATTGCGGCAATCGGTGTGGTATTTAGTTTTGTCAGTGTTATTCAAGCAATCGGTTTTTGGTACGGCTACGGCAGCGGTAATGTAATGTCAAAAAAAATCGGCGCAAAAGACTATGCGGAAGCGGAAATTTTTTCTTCAATAGGTATTGTCATTGCAATCGTAACCGGCATCGTAATCGCAATCGCAGCATATATTTTTGTTGTACCGCTTGCAAAACTGATCGGCGGTAGTGCATCGCAGGATGTACTCACCTTTACAGTGCAGTACTTAAAGATCATTATCATCAGCATTCCGTTCAGTTTATACGCAATAACCGTGTATAATCAGCTGCGCCTGTGCGGGAATGTACGCGATGGAATGATCGGCTTACTTTCCGGAATGTTGAGCAATATGGCGCTGGATCCGCTGCTGATGTTTCCGCTTAACATGGGGTTTATCGGTGCAGGCTATGCAACGCTCATCGGCCAGATAATCGGGTGCATTGTGTTGACGCTCTTAGCAAAACGACACGAGAGTATTTCGTTCAATCTAAAAAAAGTACAATGCAACAAGGCGCGCATGTATCATATTCTTGCGGGCGGTCTGCCTAATTTTTCGCGGCAGGCAATTACCGGTGCCGCATTGGTGCTGCTCAATGTTACGGCAGCGCACTACGGTGAAAGTATGATTGCTGCTTTGACGATAAGTTCAAAAGTTGTCGCATTGGCTTTTATGATTATGATCGGCTGGGGACAGGGGTTTCAACCGATTTGTGCAATGAATTACGGCGCAAAAAAATACTCCAGAGTAAAAAGAGCTTTTATTACTACCGTTGCCGTGGGTACCGTTTTTTTAACAATCGCCTCAATAATCTTATACATCTTTGCCGAACAATGTATGCAGATGATGTCAAACGATGATGAAGTTGTATCTACCGGAATTAAGATACTCAGGATGCAATGCTTCTCGCTGCCGTTGCTCGGCGCTTTTGCCGTCAGCAGTATGTTCATGCAGAATATCGGCAATTATTTTTCAGCGCTCCTGATATCAATTTCACGGCAAGGCTTTTTTTATGTGCCGCTCTTATATGTTTTACCTGCCCTATACGGAAAAACCGGGATCTACCTGTTGCAGCCGGTTTCCGATTTTTTATCGTTCCTGTTTGCCGTTGCGGTGGTGTGTAGGTGGTATGGGAAAAAGAACCCATCCAATAGTTGTACAAATTAGTTAAAGTATTCCTATCATTTCACAATTTTAATACCTTTATTGTTTTTTATAATTATGCTAAGCTCTCACCTATGACCAGTATAAGCAATGTTATCGAAAATTTCACCGGCTTTTTTACTACCGAAACAAACGAAATACTCACTGCAAAAATATGGAGTATTACACAATTTATTGTAATTCTTTTTGTTCTCTCTCTCTTCTTTAGAGTAGTTAATTCCATCGTAAAAAAAATCACAGTAAAAAAATGTTCACTGCAAATACAGCATGTAATCAATAAGATTATCCGATACGCGGGTTTTACTGTCATGGTGTTAACAGCCTTTCATCGTTTAGGCATAGATATCAGTGCAATACTTGGAGCTGCGGGAATTGCCGGCGTTGCTATTGGCTTTGCAGCACAAACTTCAATATCAAATATTATTTCCGGACTCTTTGTTATAACCGAACGGGCATTTAAAATAAACGACACTATCGAAGTAAACGGGACAATAGGCACTGTGCAAGCAATTAATTTATTGTCGGTTATTCTCAAAACATTTGACAGCCAATATGTCAGAATTCCGAATGAGACCATCATAAAAGCAAACCTGATTAATTACTCACAGTTTCCGTATCGGCGTGTAAAGACGGAATTGTCCGTCGCTTATGGTACTGATTTAAGAAGAACGGAACAAATTCTATTAGCCGTTGCAAAAAACAATGCATTCACTCTTGATGATCCGGCGCCTTCAATTCTTTGGACAAGCTTTTCAAGTTCAAGTATTGATTTTACGCTTATGACATGGACAAAAATCGGAGACTTTGGAAATTTACGTAATTCATTATTCATCGAAATAGATGAAAAGCTTAAACAGGAAAATATAATCGTACCCTTCC
Organism: Treponema sp. OMZ 906; assembly: GCF_024181185.1. Classification (NCBI taxonomy): domain Bacteria; kingdom Pseudomonadati; phylum Spirochaetota; class Spirochaetia; order Treponematales; family Treponemataceae; genus Treponema; species Treponema sp. OMZ 906. Next base: position 2,160,675 of record NZ_CP051196.1, read on the forward strand.
AGCAACTCGACATTCATATAAAGGATGACTAAACAATAACGATACCCGAACTTGACCAATCAATACCTCCAACACAGAGCATTGCCGAGGACGGCGGGTATTAAACTCTCCGCACAAATAAAAAACCTCTCAGCCCTTACATTGTAAGTTCCGGCAGATATTGCGAAAACAAAACGTCCCTCTGAAATAGTATGCTTATGTTACAGCGACTTGAAGAAAAACGAGCCGTATGAAATATTTTTATCTTTTATAAATTTAATGCGATCTGCTATAAACACAGACCGCATTTTATGCACAATGATTTAATAACCGTCTTGTTCTACTTTGACTTAATTGCGTTGTTCCATGCTTCAAGTAGGCGGTTCTTGTTTTGACCCGACCAGATAAAATCATATTTGATGAGTTTGGTATCGCGTAATGCAACAGCTTCATCGGGAGTATGCGCATCGGGATTGGTCAGAAAGTGATAGGAGTCGGTGTATTTCTGACCGATTTCGAGGCATGCGGGAGTCATACACCAGTCGATGAATATCTTGGCAGCTTCAGCCTCCGGAGCGCCTTTGATCATGGCAACGGAACCCACCTCGTAGCTGGTGCCGTCTTTCGGAACGGAAAGATGAATGTTGGTATAACCTTGTTTCATCAGCCGGATACCGTTGTGCAAAAAGGTAATGCCGACAGCGCATTCACCGAGCGCAGCCGAACGAGACGGCGCTTCACCGCTTTTAGTATACTGCTTAACTTGACCGTTCAACGCCTTCATATACTGAATACCTTCTTTTTCTCCCCGCATCTGTACCATTGTTGAAAGCAACAAATAACCGGTAGAAGCGGAACCGGGATTCGATACGATAATCTGTCCTTTAAATTCAGGCTTTAATAAGTCGTCCCACGATTCAGGATAGGCGACACCGGGGTGATCTTCAAACCAGCGTTTGTCGCAGATAAAACCGAGATAGCCTACAGTAAGCCCTGTCCAATAACCTTCCGCATCTTTAAAGTTCGGTGCAATTTTTGCGGCAGACGGCGAAACGTATGCTTCCAATAATCCCTCACCCTTTGCAGTGATGAACGAATCGGCAGACCCGCCGTACCATACGCTTGCTTTCGGGTTTGCTTTTTCGGCACGGATTCGACCCAAGGCTTCGCCTGCGCTCATGCGTACAAAATCGACATGAATACCGGTCGCTTTTTCAAACTCTGCTGCAACCTTCATACCGTATTCTTCAACATAACCGACATACATCGTCAAATGTTTCGGTTTTCCATTTCCCTGCTCCGCTTGCCCGCCCATGGCAAAGAGCATCCCTGCCGCAGCGATTGCCGCAAGCATCATACTGCACATCCTTTTCATATAGACCTCCTCATTAATGGGAACCTCTGAAAATCCGGCTTGAGTTTTTTAGAGGTGTCCTAATCTACTATATATATGCTATCCTCATGCAGACGGATAGATACATGCTCATTTTCCGCAAACAATTTACCGCCCATCGGGTTAAGTTGTTCGGCATCCAGTACGGTATCGCCGAGTTTAACTCGGTACTCTTGGTGCGCGCCCATAAAAGCGGACATCACGATATCGCCTTCAAACTGCCCTTCCGTACCGACCGTTACGGATTCGGGGCGCACCACTGCCGTTACCGTGTCGCCTACGGTGAATTGTTTATCCGCATAATTTTTTATGTGCAACACCGTACCGTACAGTTCAACGGCAAGTCCGTGTTCATCGCGTCCCTTTACCTCGCCCTTGATAAAGTTTGCCCGCCCGATAAAGTCGGCGACAAAAACGGAAGCCGGACGCAGATATACTTCTTGAGGAGTGCCTACCTGCTCTATCTTCCCCTTATTCATAATGATGATACGGTCGGAAAGCGCCATTGCTTCCGCTTGATCGTGGGTTACATAGATACTCGTAACGCCGAGCTTCCGCTGAATCTTGCGGATTTCGGTACGCATATTTACGCGCAGCTTTGCATCGAGGTTGGACAGCGGTTCATCAAACAGCATTACAGCAGGTTCCATAATGAGGGCGCGGGCAAGTGCCACACGCTGCTGCTGTCCGCCGGATATCTGCGTCGGGAAGCGGCTTTCCATACCGGTTAGTCCGACCAGCTCAATCATCGCTCCGACCTTCCGGCTGATTTCTTCTTTAGATAATTTACGGAGCCTCAATCCGTATGAAATGTTATTGAACACATCATAATGGGGAAACAGCGCATACGATTGGAACACCATCGCCGTATCGCGCTTATCGGGTGTTAACGTGTTAATCCGCTCAGTCCCCAGAAACATATCGCCTGACGTCGGCGTTTCAAAACCTGCGATCATCCGCAGCGTAGTGGTTTTTCCGCAGCCGGAAGGACCAAGCAGCGTTACGAATTCGCCTGCATTGATGGTAAGATCAATATCATTGACTGCGCGGAACACCGACTTATCGGGAGAAACATATTCTTTTACAATGTGCTCTAACCGTACCGGTTGAGATTTCTCATTCTTTACCATATCGTTACCTCATTGTGTGAACAAGGGTATCTCTAAAAACTAACCGAGCTTTTAGAGATACCCATTATGTCAATTTAATGTCTTTTTTATTTACGCCGAGCAGCCGTATCAGCCGGTAGAGGATTGCAATTGCAATATATACAACGACAATCAGCATCGTTGATAAGGCCGAAGCGACGCCGAATTTTCCCGAGTCTACCTGATCGAGAATGGAAACCGTCAAAAGCTTGTACCGTGCCGATACCAAAAAGATAACGGCGCTGATCGATGTCATACTCTTTACAAAAGTGTAGACGAGTCCGCCGAAAAATGCAGTTTTAATGAGCGGCAGTGTAACGGTTGTAAATGTCGTAAACGAGTTCGCGCCTAAATCAGCCGCTGCTTCTTCTATGGAAGGATCAATCTGCTTTAACGAGGTTACGCCCGATTGTACGCCGACGGGAAGATAGCGGAACACATACGACAGCACGATGATGAGCATTGTACCGGTAAGCACAAGCGGCGGAGTATTAAAGGACAGCACATAGCCGATTCCCATGACCGTACCCGGCACCGTCATACCGAGCATTGAAATCAATTCCATTGCTTTTCTACCGACAAACCGCTTACGTACCGTTAAAAAGGCGATAACCATTGCCAATATACCGGTAACCGGAGTCGCAAGCGCCGCCATCAGCGTTGAGTCACGAAGACTCTTCATACCGATACCGAATGCATACCGGTAATGTTCAAGGGTGAACGTATAATTGATACCCCATAGTTTAACAAACGAAACGAGTGGAATGAGGATATACAAGCCGATAACGATGAACGAAATAAAATAGCAGCCTGCATTGATGGGCGCTGCGATATGTTTTTCATCAATCAGCACTCGTCCGCGTGCCGCCTTGCCGGTAATGGTAACAAAGGTTTTCTTTTCTACCCAGAGCTTACTAAGCGCAAAAAGACCGATCGAAATCAGCAGCAATAAAATAGCCACCGCTGCGCCGCCCTGCATATCATAATTACCGATTGCCTGATAGTAAATTTGTGTCGCTAAGGTCTGATAGTTGCCGCCGATGGTGATGGGGTTCCCGAAGTCGGCAACCGATTTGATAAATACCAGCAAAAATGCGTTCGCAATACCGGGTAAGCAAAGCGGCAACGTAACGTGAAGAAAGGTCTTGCCCCGTGAAGCACCCATATTGCGGGCTGCTTCTTCAATTGAAGGATCAATCGAACCGAGCACTCCGTTTAAAAGCAAGTATGCAATAGGAAAGTACGAGAGCGTTTGTGCAAACAAAAGCCCGCGGAATCCGTAGATATTCACATCCTGTAAACCGAGCAGCGTGTAAGAAATCAGCCCCCTGCTGCCGAACAACAAGATAATCGACAATGCGATGGCAAAAGGCGGCGAAACAATCGGAAGCATGGCAATCAGGTTGAAAAGCCGCTTCCAGCGCATGTGGACATAAGCGGCACTGTAGGCAAACAAAAAACCGATAGCAGTAGAAAGGATGCCGCTCGCTGCCCCAAGCGTCAAACTATGACTGAGTGCCTTAAAATTTTCTTCCGACGTAAACGCACGGAGATATGCATCAAAGGAAACGACACCTTCATACGAAATAAAACTTTGAATGAGTACTTTTACTAATGGGATAACGGCAAACACAATCAGCGAAACCATTGTAAATATAATGGTAAACACTAAAAGCGGATCAACCGGTTTATTTGACGCCGGCATCTTCAGCATATCTGCAATCTCCTTCTAAACGATCCCTCAAAAAAACAATTGAGGTGAACTATACTAATAGCTTACACCGAAGAATATCTACTGTCAAGAAAAAAATATTCCTTGCATAAAAAAAATTTTCAAGATATACTAATAAGAGAGATGGTCAATAAGATGAATACAGAAAGCGAAACAACAGTAAGTGTTCTTTATACTATTAAAAACCAGTATGGATCACTCAGTGAAAAAGAACGGCTCATTGCAGATTTTATTATCGAGCACAAAGGGGCTACTGTTGATCCAAGTATCACCGAGCTGGCAGCACAAATCGGTATCAGCGAGGCGACACTGGTACGGTTTGTTAAAAAGCTCGGTTATCAAGGCTATCAGAAATTCCGTATTGCGCTTGCCCGCGAAAGTGCTGCCGATAATGCGCATATTTTTGAAATAGCGGTTGACGGAGATGAGCAGGAAGAAGATGTTATCGACCGTATCTTTAAACATACCATACAGGCGCTCGAATCCAGCCGGAAACTCCTCGATAAAAAAGCCGTCATAAAAGCAGCGGAGCTTATGACAACTGCCCGACATTTGCTGCTGTTCGGATTCGGCGGTTCAAATGTAAACGCCCGCGATGCTTATCATAAGCTGTTACGGACGGGGCTTGCATGTATGTACACTGATGAATTTCACATGCAGCTCATGCTCGCTTCACAGGCATGCGCTGAGGATGTGGCATTGCTGTTTAGCCATTCGGGAAGAAATTATGATATTGTTGCGTTGGCAGAGGAGTTGAAAACACATAAATGCCCGATCGTTGTCATAACCAGTTATGACAACTCACCGCTTGCGCATTGTGCGGATATATTGCTGACGGTGAGTCCCGTACTCAATTCGGTTATTTCGGAATCGTTTTCGGACAGTTTGGCGGTGGGTACGCTCATTAATGTGCTCTACGTTGAGGTCATGAATAGGCTGAAAGAAACCGGCTTACAGAACTTAGCAAAAATGCGCAGAGCAATTGCAGGGAGAAGAATATGAAAGCATCTATCGGTATTATCGGCCTTGCCGTTATGGGAGAAAATCTTGCATTAAATATGGAAAGCAAAGGTTACACTGTTGCGGTGTTTGATATTCGCCCTGAACGGCCGGATGAATTTGCCGGTTCAAAGGGTGCGGGAAAGCGGTTTATTCCTGCACACAGTCTGTCGGAATTGGCCGCTTCTCTTGAACGTCCCCGAAAAATCTTGATGATGATAAAGGCCGGTGAGCCTGTCGATCAGGTAATTCAAAGTCTACTGCCGATTTTAGATGAAGGCGATGTTATTATTGACGGCGGTAATTCCAACTTTGCCGATACGGAGCGGCGTATAAAACAGGTTGAAGCAAAAGGAATCTTGTATATTGGGATGGGAGTTTCCGGCGGAGAAGAAGGTGCTCTGAACGGGCCGTCTCTTATGCCCGGCGGAAGCGCAGCCGCATGGCCGCTTGTACAACCGCTGCTGCAAACCATTGCCGCACACATAGATACGAGCCCCTGTTGTAATTGGATTGGAACAGGCGGTGCAGGGCATTTTGTTAAAATGGTGCATAACGGGATTGAATACGGTGATATGCAGCTTATCTGCGAAATATACGACATTATGCGCAAAGTGCTCAAAATGCCTAACGAAGTGATGAGCACGGTTTTCTCCGATTGGGATAAAGGAGAACTCTGTTCGTATCTGATAGAAATCACTGCGAATATCCTCAACTACCACGATACGGACGGATCCTATTTAATCGACAAAATTGCAGATACAGCCGCACAAAAGGGAACAGGTAAGTGGGCAGGTATGACGGCCTTATCCGAGAGTGTTCCCCTCACGTTGATTACCGAGTCGGTATATGCCCGCTGTTTAAGCAGTCAACGGACACAGCGGACGGAAACGTCGGAAGTATTCTCCGGTATACAAACAAAGGCACCGGATGCAGCAGGAATATCTGTTGCCGAACAGTCCGACACATCTGCCACCGGCAATGAAGTCTTACGCATTTTGCATGATGCGCTTTACGCTGCTAAGATTATTTCCTATGCACAAGGATTCGAGTTGATTAAAACAGCGGATGAGCATCACAGCTGGGGAATCGATCTCGGAGAACTTGCACTTCTCTGGCGCGGAGGCTGCATTATTCGATCGGTGTTTTTGGAGAAAATCAGCGAGGCCTACATCCGCAATAAAGATTTACAGAATTTAATTGCCGATCCCTATTTTAGCGGAGTTTTATGCCGTACGCAGCTTGCACTGCGGCAAGCGGTAACGTTCGCTGTTCTCAATGGAGTTCCTGTTCCGGCGCTTTCCGCAGCGCTGGCATGGTTCGACGGTATACGCTGTACCCATCTTCCGGCAAATCTTTTACAAGCGCAGCGCGACTACTTCGGTGCGCACACGTATGAACGCACCGATAAAGCTCCGGGTACATTTTTCCATACAAACTGGACAGGTTGCGGAGGAGAAACATCATCTACAAGCTATACGGTGTAAAAAGTAGAGACTTGTACACCGCTTCGATACTAAGACAAGCCAATTAACACACTTATTCCTACCGGCATCACCATGCGGCGACAGTAATGACACACCTCAATACGAAAGAAACGGTTCCTTCCCCTTACCCGCGCCGTACACGGTCAAACCAAGTTTCGGGTTCCTTGTTCCATTCAAGCGCGATAGCGGCTTCTTCGGGGCTTAAATACTTTTCTTTTTGCAAGAGCTCAATTAAAACCGAAAAACGGGAAAGCGCTTCAAAGGGACAGTTTTCGTTTTTAAAGTTGGTATCAGCCTGCGCAAATTGATATGAAAAAATCGCTTTTAAACTCACCTCGGCGGCTCCGGCTGCACGTAAGGACTTCACCGCGCCGATGCTGCTCTTTCCTGTCGAGATTAAATCTTCGATAAGCGCTATCTTCTTACCTGCAACGGCCGCCCCTTCTATTGTGCTGCCCGTTCCGTGATCTTTCGGCGCGGAACGCACGTAAGCAAGCGGTTTATTCAAGGCATTTGCAATGAAGGCAGCCCACGGAACCCCCGCCGTAGCAACGCCTGCAATCACATCGGTATCGGCAGGAATTAATTGTGTAAAGGCCTCCGTAATGAGGGTGCGCTGCTGAGGCCAACCTAAAAGAGAGCGATTATCGCAATAGATAGGGCTGCGTATCCCCGAAGCAAAGGTAAAGGGCTCTGCAACGTTAATCTTGACGGCTTTTACCTCAAAGAGCGTGCGGGCAACCGCAATTTCTATTTCTTTTTTGTCACGACAAATCGAATTACACACAGTATTCCATCCTCCCTATGCCTGAAATACGAAATGTCCGGCGGGACGTTCCCGTAAGTCGGCGGCAAAACGGCCGTCGCGGTAGACTATCTTGCCGTTTACAATAGTCATATAATTTTTACCGATAAAGTTCCAGCCCTCAAAAGGAGACCATCCGCATTTCGATACTATGTCCTTTCGGCCGAGCTGCCAGTGTACCGCGGTGTCGGCAACGGTAATATCGGCATCGGCGCCTTTTGCAAGTCCCCCCTTGTGCGTTAAGCCGAGTATTGCAGCAGGATTTTCACTCATCAGCTTTTGAAGCAGCGGCAGCGTGATATTTCCTTTCGCCGCCGCAGTAAGCATCAGCGCCAGCGAGGTTTCGGCGCCGGGGATGCCGAAAGTCAGCTGTGCCAGTTTCTCATCCAGCGTATGAGGCGCGTGATCGGTGCCGATGGTATCGACATAGCCGTCCCGGACGGCCTGCATCAAAAATGCAGTATCGGATTGCGCTTTCAGTTCGGGCTTCATCCGCAACAGCATATCGGCTTCGGCGCTCGCTTCGCGCATACCGGTGTGTAAAAAAAGATGATGAGGCGTTACTTCCGCATAAATGGGATGCTGCCGGTTATGTAATGCAGGATTTTGCTTCGCCTTGATGACCGTCCGCATCTCTTCTTCGGAAGAAATATGGCAAATATACAGACCGTTCCCATAGCGGGCATTCAGCTCAATCGCTTTGTCGATCATCTCCGCTTCGGCATGCACAAAGACCAAGCCGCCGACCTTAAAAATTTCAGCCAGCAGAGCGGTGTCTTCAATCAGCATAAGACCGGTACTCACATTCATAAACACCTTCGTGCTGCGCGCCTGACCGCTGCCGATAACGCGCCGGATTTCATCAATATTATTATTTTTTGAGGCGCCGAAGTGAAAGCCGAAATTAACGGCTGAAACCCGCGCCGCCTGTGCAATTTTTTCCGTAAGAGCCTGAGCCGTTACCGTCGGCGGTTGCGTATTCGGCATATCAAAAAAGGTCGTTATGCCGCCTTTCGCACAGGCACGCGAGCCGGTATAAAAATCTTCTTTATGAGTAAGACCCGGATCTCTCATGTGGGTATGCAGGTCGATAATACCCGGCATAACGAGGCGGCCTTCCAAGTCAACAACCCCGACGCGACCTTCCAAGTCAATTTCCTGCGAATCCTGTACGGCATCCACCTCTTTTATGCAGCGCTGAGCGGACAGCCCCTGTTTGATGATGATGTCATCTATTATATCGCCGTTGATTACAAGGTCGATAATTTCGTTGCGGACGGTTTTCCCGTTTTTGAGTATGAGCACCGTTTAGTCCTCCGTTGCCTTTCTAATTTCCTCCAAAACCGCGTGCACCGCCTGAACGGGATCGGGATGCTGGGTAATCGGGCGGCCGACCACCAAATAATCGGCTCCGTTTTTTACCGCTTCGTAGGCAGTCATCACCCGCGCCTGATCTTCTTTGCGGTTTTGAGCATACGAGCCGCTTTGGGTAAAGGCTGGGCGGACTCCCGGACATACGGTAATAAAATTCTTGCCGAAACGCTGTTTAATAGCGCCAGCTTCTTGAGCGGAACAGACAATACCCTGTAAACCGGCATTGCTGACAGCGGCCGCCATCGCTTCGACGGTTGTTTCGACATCGACGGCAGCTCCGTAGAATTGCTGTAAGTCTTGTGCGTTTAAATTGGTTAAGACCGTTACGCCGATGCAAATGCTCTGAGAGCCTTTTTCTTTGAGCATCTCGGCGACTGCCCGCATGGTTTTTTCGCTGTTAGAGCAATGCACATTGAACATGAACACATTTTGCTCCGCTGCAAAAAGGCAGGCCTGTACAACCGTGTTGGTAATATCGTGAAACTTTAAATCCAAAAACACTTTTTTGTTTTTTCCGTGCAAGTAATCGACAATGGCTCCCTTTGTCCGTAAGAAAATTTCGAGCCCTGCCTTATACACCGTAACACTATCGCCGAGCTGCTCCACGAGGGCGGCTGCTTGGTCGAGTGTGTCATAGTCCAACGCAACAATCAATTTTTCGCGGACAGCGCTGCTGATGGTTCCGCATTGTGTTTTTTCCATATTGTAAAACTCCTCCGGGATGAGGGTATCTCAAAGCTGTTTGCTTTCGAGACTCCCCTACTCTCCTCTTATTGAACGGTATTGCGAACAGTACTGCGATGTTTGAGTTTGCTGCGGTATGCAGCTCCTCCGTCGGGATGGCTGCGGCCAACCAAATCCGTAACGGCAGTTTGATGCCTTTCACAATACCGTTCAAGACCGTCAAGTATTTCTACCGCAGCGCAAGGATTGTTAAAAAGACCGCACCCAACCGCAACTGCCGAAGCGCCTGCAAGTATAAATTCGATTGCATCCTCCGCAGTCCGTATACCGCCCATCCCGACAATCGGCAGCGACGTAATCTGCGACACCTGATAGACCATCCTGACCGCGATGGGTTTTACCGCCGGGCCGGACAGTCCGCCGAAAATATTACCGAGCAGAGGCTTTTGCGTAGTGATGTCGATTGCCATACCGGAAACCGTGTTAATCAGCGACAAGGCATCCGCGCCTTGGGCCTCCGCGATGCGGGCAAAAACCGTAATGTCGGTAACGTTCGGCGACAGCTTCACGATGAGCGGTTTCCGGCTTGCCGCCCGTATCAGTGAGACCACCCGCTCCGTTTGCGCCGGATCGGTACCGAAAGCCATCCCTCCGTGCTTTACATTCGGGCAGGAAATATTGAGCTCTACGGCCGCGACTTCCGCGATGCCGTTCAGCCGGGCGGCAAGTTCCGCATATTCTTCTGCGGTTTTGCCGTTAATATTAATAATCAACGGGATGTGCAGCTGCGGAAGGATTTCCGGCAATACCCGCCGCACAAACTCATCATAGCCGACATTTTCCAAGCCGACGCAGTTGAGCATACCGGACGGCGTTTCTGCAATCCGCACACCTGCATTACCGTCCCGCGGCTCAAGCGTTAACCCCTTCAGTACCGCCGCACCGAGTATATTCGGATCAAAGAAATCCGCATAGTCGGTACCGTAGCCGAAGCAGCCGCTCGCCGTCATCAACGGGTTCGCTAAATGTAAACCTAAAAAATCAAGTGTAAGTTTGCTCATATCATTCTCTCTCATTTTCACGGCTCATTCTCTCATTGTTACGGCAATTCGTGCGGGAATAAAAGCGCATCGAAAACAGGACCGTCGGCACATACTTTTTTAACCCCCGCAGCCGTTTGAATGGAACATCCCATACAGGCGCGCACACCGCAAGCCATCCTGCGCTCAAGGGAAAGCTGACAGGGTAACTGCGCCGACTGCGAAAACGCACGTATTTTATTCAGCATTGCAGTTGGCCCGCAGGCATAGATCATCGCGATGTCCGCAGAGGAAGCCCCGCTACTGCGGTGTTTTTCAATATACGCTGAAAGTACGTCCGGCACAAACCCGTGAATACCGAGGCTGCCGTCATCGGTACAAAGGATGAGTTCAATATCCGCAGGCAGGGCAAAAAAATCGATAAGTTCTTGAATATGCCGATTGCGTCCTCCTGCAAAAAAAATAATGCGCGCTTCCGGCTGCCTGCTCCGAATCGCCCGTATCAGTTGAGGCAGCGGCGCAAGTCCTATACCGCCTCCCGCGATAATATGACAGGAACCGGCGGAAGGAACCATAAAGCCGTTCCCCAAGGGGCCTTGAATAGCAAGGCTTTCACCGGCACGGTACTGCGTTAATTCGTGTGTGCCGGCACCTGTCGGACGGTATACAAAGCTCAAGATTCCCTGTTTCTCATCAAATGAATGCAGACTGATGGGGCGGGGTAAAATATGGGATTTATCGTGCAAACTGATCATGTAAAACTGTCCCGCACGGGGAAGATCGAAACCTTCCATCATCCGCGGCAATCGGACGGTAAGACAGTAACAATCGGCTCCCGCATATTCATGGGAAACAATTTCGGTTTTTTCAAAATACTTTTTTCCGCACCGGTGTTCCATACCGCTTCTCCGCTAATTTAAATTAAGCTTAATGTCGGCGACTGGAATAACCCGTTCACAATAAAAACACTTGTAGCAGTCCTGTCCATGCGAATGTACCTTTATAAACCGCGACGGTACCGCTTCATTATTTGAAATACATTTAAAATTTTCGCAGTGTATAAACGCTTCAATTTCATCTGGCAATTCAAGCGGTATTTTCTGTACAACCTTACTGTCTTTAATAATGTTCACCGTCGCATGAGGCGCCAACAGCGAAATTTTTGCCAGCTCCGATTTGGTCAATGTTTTATCGGCAATCTTAATCAGACCTTTTTTATTGTGCGCCTTGCTATGCAAATTAAAACCGACGGTTACCATGTCGGTATACTCTTTTAATTTCAACATTTTGACGATCGCAAAGGTACGCTCAGGCGGTATATGGTCAATCACTATTCCGTTTTCCAATGCAGTTATCTGTAATTCCATCATTCAACTCCTTCTGACTTTAATACACTTCATTCCCTACTACCGTTCTAGGGAGAGCATCATCATTGCCTGTCTAATCGGGATGCCGTTCCGCGCTTGTTCAAAATAACGCGCATATTTTGTAGTGTCCAAATCCACATCGATTTCATTCACACGCGGCAGCGGATGCAGGATAATCATATCGTCTTTGCACTTCCCTTCTATGTTGCCCCTATTGATGATATAAACGCCTTTCACCTTTTCGTATTCTTCCGGATCGGGGAAGCGTTCGCGCTGAATGCGGGTCATATAAAATACATCGAGTTTATCCAAACAGCCGGTAAAGTTTTCTTCTGTATAGTAGGTAACCCCTGCATCATCCAAATCGTCAAGCAGATATTGCGGCATGGCAAGGTTTGACGGAGAAACAAAGTAGATAACCGGATGAAAATGCTTGAGGGCTTTAGCCAACGAATGAACAGTACGCCCGTATTTTAAATCGCCGGTAAAAGCAATATGGAGATTTTCCAAAGTGCCTTTTTCTTTCATAATGGTATACAAATCGAGCAGCGTTTGGCTCGGGTGCTGGTTTGATCCATCACCGCCGTTTAACACCGGCTTATGCGAAACGGAAGCAGCAAGGCGCGCCGCTCCGTCCATCGGATGGCGAATAACAATGATGTCCGAATAGGATTCCACCATACGTATGGTGTCCGAAAAGGACTCCCCTTTTTTAACCGATGAATGTTCCGTATCGAAATAGAGGATATTTGCACCGAGCCGCATCGCAGCCGACTCAAATGACAGTTTTGTCCGCGTGCTCGGTTCATAAAACATGGTTGCGACAATCTTGCCGTGCATCAGCGAAAGTTTTTCCTCATCGGACATTTTTTCTATTGCTTCCGCCTTTTTCAAAATGAGCAGAATTTCTTCTGCGGTGAAATCATTCATTGAAATGATATCCTTCTTCCCGTTTATCATAGAACCTCCCATAAAAAGTCAAGAAGAAAGTATCAACTTTCGATTGACTTTTTACGCGCGTTCGCAACGAAGTGAGAACGTGCATAAGATATACAAGTTTGCGCTTGGCAAACTTGAGTAAATCAACAACCCCGACGCAGAGCATCGGTGTATGTTGTTCTCATAAGGTGGTTGCAGTCGGCTTTAATACCCTTTATTACGACGCAAGCGTCGGGGTATTAAATCCTCCGCACGAATAAAAGCCGTGCTATTTGTACGGCTTTTATTTTACACTCCTCAAGCAAAAAAAAAAGGATACTGTCTTCATTTAGAAAACAGTATCCTTTTTTGTTACGGTAATAATGCTTACCGGCAGTTGAAAGGGTGAACCCCTGCGGATTATACCTCCGAATGGTACACAAGGATTATACTGGTGTTGCCGTAAGCGCTTTGTCATTATTGCCTCTCTCAATTTGAATCGCGGGTTTATAACATAAAAAAGAAGGATATGTCAAGTATTGAATTTTCTTCGGATGACAGCCTTGGATGATACATTGACATATTTACAGCCTTAAAGTATGCTAAAAACCACAAATTTTATCAATTGAGGGGTTGTGATGAACAGGACAAAAAACAATATAACCAGTATCGTATACATTACCGTTATCGTATTGCTTTTGTTTGCCACCGGCGGCTGCCCGGGGTCGCTCATCCCTATTCGCGGGAACGGGAACATAACACAACAGAACTTTCCACTGAATGATTTTAAGACCGTTTCCGTCAGCGGCGACTGGACTGTCGAGATAACACAGAACGTAACATTTTCCGTTACCGTAGATGCCGATAGAAATCTTTTTGACTATTTAGATATACGAGTCGATGGTAATCATAACCTCCATATCGGCTTCAAAAAAGGGTACGCTATAAGCAACGCCCACTGCAAAGCTTCAATTAAGATGCCGATTTTAGAGCGGTTAACAACTTCCGATTCGATTACCGGGGAGATTAACTTATTTAATAATATGTCAGGAAAAGCAATGTCGATTGCTATTTCAGGATCAGGCAATATTACCGCAAACAACATTAAGGTAAAAAACTTAGCCTTGGAAATATCCGGTTCGGGTGATTTTAAAGCGATAGGGGAAGCCCAAACGTTTAAGGTAGACATTTCCGGTTCCGGCGAGATTAGAACTACCGGCTTGAAAACCAAGGAGGCGAATATTTCCATTTCCGGCTCAGGCTCTGCCGAAATATGGGTTACAGACTCTTTAACAGCCGATATCAGTGGGAGTGGCAGTGTTCTTTATAAAGGCAACCCCGCCAATGTTATCCCAGATATCAGTGGCACCGGCAGCGTAGCCCCTCTTCCGTAGAATGCGCCCGCGTCCGTTATTCTGAAGCATTGCCGGTATACATACCATGACCGTAGAAGATGAAGTACGTTTAGTTGATTCGATGATCGACTTGTATGCGGCGGCGCACCACTCTCATTCTTCACAGGTCGATGCAGAGAATATTGATGCAGCGGTGCCGGACACCGAGGCATTAAAAGCATATACGCACAAACGGATTGAACAATGCCGGTATCGCAGCGAGAAGCAGAAAAAACCGTTTTGTAACGTTTGCCCCATACATTGCTACAAACCGGAAATGCGCCGGCAAATCCGCGCGGTTATGCGTTACAGCGGCCCGCGTATGTTATTCCGACATCCGCTGTTAAGCTTACAGCATCTGATCGGCACCATCCGCAGCAAAAGGACTCGTCCCCTATGAAAACAAATGAACAAGAACATCTCCCTGTAATGGGTATCGGTCCTGTATGTATTGCAATTATGATTGCGTTCACTGCCGCAGGTATTACCGCGGTAAAATTCGATCTACTGACAAGCGGAAACGTGCGTAGTGCAATCATTGCAATCGTTTTTGTCATTGCCGGAATACTGTGTATTGGTGGCGGCATCGCACTGTGGTGCGCTGCAGTATTCGGTTCCCGTATCGATATTACGATAAAAGCAAATCAGCTTGCAACCGGCGGCGTATATGCCCTTGTACGAAATCCCATTTATTCCGCTTTTTTATTTATCTGTACCGGAGTACTGCTATTTTGCCGAAATTGGTATGTATTGATTTTACCGCCACTCTTTTGGGTATACCTTACCGTGTTTATGAAATTGACGGAAGAACAATGGCTTTCCGAACGTTTCGGCGATGAATACGCAGCGTATTGCAAACGGGTTAATCGCTTTCTTCCATGGAAAAGACGAAAATAATGTTTAATTAAAACGGCTTATATGAAGCACTTAAAGAAGCGGTTGTTGTCTACAAGTATCTTTGTTAGATATTGTTGACAATCTATTCCTGTTTGCATATATTTTCTATACTAAATAGCTGACGACACCGTCGATTATTTGATATGGAGGATTATTCTCTATGAATGATACAAAAAGGTCGCTGGGGAAAAACGCTACAAAGGACCGGCAATCCCCGGCAAATACTACAGAGGAAAATCCGGCACGGGGAGAAAAGACACCGCAGCAGCAGG
Organism: Treponema sp. OMZ 906; assembly: GCF_024181185.1. Lineage (NCBI taxonomy): Bacteria > Pseudomonadati > Spirochaetota > Spirochaetia > Treponematales > Treponemataceae > Treponema > Treponema sp. OMZ 906. The sequence goes on from NZ_CP051196.1 coordinate 2,176,164, forward strand.
AACGAAATCCGGCAAAACAGCAAGCCATTAAACGACTGTTAAGCTATGCGGGCAACAGCAAGAAATTTTTATCGCTGTCGCTGGTGCTTTCCGCTTTAAGCGCACTCGTCAGTTTTGTGCCGTACATTATGGTGTTCTTTGTAATGCGCGATGTGATTTCCGCAGTTGCGGCAAAAGAAGCGGTGAATGCAGCAGCTCTTACACGCTACGGGCTGTGGGCGGTCGGTGCTGCGGCGGCGGGCTTTGTGCTGTATTACGCGGCGCTCATGCTTTCACACGCGACGGCATTTACCATTCAGCAAAACCTTTCGATACGGATGGCGGAAACACTGGCAGACCTGCCCATTGGCTGGCATATTACGCATGTCAGCGGCAAGGTACGCAAGGTGTTTGAAAAAAACATTAATCAACTTGAAACGCTCATTGCTCATAATATGCCTGACACCGCACAAAACATGGTCTCTCCTTTTGCGATACTCGCGCTTACATTGGTATTCGACTGGCGGCTCGGACTGATTTCTCTTTTACCGCTTGTGCTTGCGTTTGTTCTGCAAGCTGTTTTAATGCGGATTAGCACCAACTCGGGCTTTATGCAAAAGTATGAAGACGCGCTTGAGCAGATGAACAACGCGGGTACCGAATATGTACGCGGTATTTCGGTTATCAAAACTTTTAATCAGTCTGTTTACTATTTCAAAAACTTTTACACCTCTATTATGCACTATAAAGAATTCGTTCTCCAATATTCGATGTCGTGGGAAAACGGCTATGCGATTTTTTTATCGCTTATCAAACTCGGGTTTGTCTTTTTACTTCCGGCAGCGTTATTGATGGCTGGGACAGCAACGCTTGACCCGCACTTTTTTTACAGCTTTGTGTTTTACCTTGCTTTCGCACCGGTTACCTACACAATGCTGATGAAAGTTATGTATGCAAACACGTTTTATCAGCGCTCAAACGATGCGCTCAACCGTATCGAAGATATTTTGCAAGCACCGCTGACCAAAGAACCGGAAACATCCATACTGCCTAAAAAATATGATATAGCATTTAACAACGTGATATTTTCATATAAGACGGAACCGGCTGCCGCCTCTGCAAAAACCGCACCGGAAACAGACGGAGGAAACACCGGCAGAGCAGCCCCATCTCCTCAGAGCCGAACCGCGATAAACGGCATCACACTCAGCATTCCCGAACATTCGCTCACTGCTCTGGTCGGTCCTTCAGGGGGCGGCAAAACAACCCTGGTAAATTTGCTCGGCCGCTTTTGGGAAGTTGATGCAGGAAGTATCAGCATCGGCGGTATTGACATCCGCGATATAAAAACACAAGACCTGCTGCACACTGTCGGCTTTGTGTTCCAAGAGAATAAGCTTTTTAAGGAAAGCATTTTAGAAAATATCCGCTACGGCAAAAAAGATGCAAGCCGCGAAGAGGTAATGGAAGCACTCCGCAAAGCCGAGTGTATGGACATTATCGAAAAACTCCCCGCCGGTATCGACACGGTGTACGGCACCAAGGGCACATACGTCTCAGGAGGAGAAGCCCAGAGGCTCGCCATCGCCCGCGCCCTGTTGCAGGATGCCCCCATCATCGTACTGGATGAAGCAACCGCCTTTGCCGATGCCGAAAACGAATACAAAATCAAAAAGACCTTCGACGTACTGCTCAAAGACAAAACCGTCATCATGATTGCACACCGCCTTTCCTCAGTCGTAAACGCAGATAAAATCTGTGTTATAGAAGAAGGCAAAATCGCAGAAGAAGGCACACATAAGGAACTGCTTGCGCGGAAGGGTTTGTACGCAAGTATGTGGGACAATTTCCAAAAAGGCATCGAATGGAAAGTATAGGTAATGGGTAATGAGGAGAGCAGTTTCTTAATTACCTGATAGACATTACACATTGGTAATAAGCGTTAGGGATTGAAGGGGCAGCGCAGCTGTTCCGTAGGAATGGAGCGATAGCGGAACCCCGCAAAGCCCGACGGTTTAGTTTTGCTTAAGCAAAACTAAACCGGAACGCCCAAAATAATATCACAGTACATAAAAGGAGACAGAAATGAGTTTAGGAGATAATTTTAGGAAGCCTGCGGGCTTTATCGGTAAGCTGATTGTCGCGGGAATGAATTCAGGACATACGCGCATGGCGGAATGGGGCTTTTCGCATTTGGATGGAAAAATTTTAGGCAGCGGTCTTGATATCGGATGCGGCGGAGGCGCAAATGTCAAACGATTGCTTGAGCGCGGCTGCGAAGAGGTAACCGGTATTGATTATTCCGATGTCTGTGTTGCGCAATCGACGAAATGCAATAAGGCGTATATCGAACGGGGAACCTGCCGTATACTGCAAGCAAGCGTTTCTTCTATGCCCTTTGAAAACGATTCATTCGATATTGCGACGGCATTTGAAACGGTTTATTTTTGGCCGGAAATAGAAACAGCGTTTAAAGAAGTGTTCCGCGTGCTCAAAAAAGGAGCGCACTTTTTTATCTGCAACGAAGTAGACGGGCTTCATAAAGGCGATGAAAAATGGCCGAAAAGAATCAGCGGTATGAAAATCTATACCGGTGAACAGTTGAGTGCACTGCTGACTTCGACAGGTTTTACCGGTATACAAACCGACTCGCTTTTTGCAAAAAGGTATCTGTGTGTAACAGCGCGGAAAGGGTAAATAATTGATAATTGATAATTAAATAAGATGGTATTGGTAACCGGTTTATAAAAATATTATCGAGGTGTTCATGATATTAAGAAAATATGAGGTGCAAGATTCCAAAATCATTTGCAGTTGGATTAAGGATACAAAGCAGCTTTATCAATGGTCTGCCGACAGAATAGGGCGGTTTCCGTTAAACGGCAATGAGTTAAATGAATACTATGATTCGATGAACGGTATACAGTCTATCATCCCTCTTTGCGCCGTTGACGAACACACCGTGCTCGGTCATTTGTTTATCCGGTACCCAAATAAAGACGATAAAACACTCGTCCGATTTGGGTTTATTATACTTTCGCCTGAGAGCAGAGGAAAGGGAAACGGAAAGGAAATGGTAGCACTTGCAATAGAATATGCAAAAAACGTTTTGCATGCTTCAAAAATAACATTGAGAGTGTTTACGAATAATGAACGCGCTCGGCATTGTTATGAAATCGCCGGTTTCCAACCAACAGGAAAAGTTATAACCTATATGATGCCGGATGGCGTATGGGAATGTATTGAAATGGAATTGAATATCTAACTTTGAGGTCGGGTTTGCATCAAACGCAAATCTCGTTCCTGTATGAAACCACCGCCATCCGTTGCGGTTCTGATTAGAAGGGGTCGTAGGGGAAGACCTTTCTTTTTATCGAAAAAAAAGAAAGGTCTTCCCCTACAATATGGAGAAATTATGTTACAAAGATTTTTTGCGTTATCCGATGCGGGGACGCGGAATTTACGCTTGTCGATTACGCTCGGGGTTATTATCAATTTATTTGTGATGGTGCCGCTAGGACTTTCGCTGTATGTGCTGCAGTATTTTTTGGCGCGTATTATGCAGCAAGGTTTTCAAGCCCCGAATGTATGGGCGGTGGTAGCAGCCGGAGCGGCGTTTATTGCCGTGCTGTTTATCCTTGAGAAATTAAAGTACGGCAGAACGTATAACGGCGCGTATGAAGAAGCGGCGAATGTACGTATTTCGCTTGCAGAGTCGCTTCGGAAGCTTCCGCTGTCGTATTTCGGCAGGCAAGATTTATCGTATTTAACCTCGACGCTTTTAAACGATGTTACAACGATTGAACAAGCGTTTTCTAATGTCGTACCGGAAATGTTCGGCGGTATTATTTCGATTTTAATTGCGGCGGCTCTTTTAGCGTTTTTGGATTGGCGGATGACTATTGCGTTGTTTGTTTGCGCCTTTGCAGGATTTTTTATTGTTGTCGGCTGCCGGAAGCTGTCGGAAAAAAAGATGAAAAGCGTCATCGTACGGAAGGATGGGATATACGATTCGCTGCAGCAGATGATAGACAATATCAAGGTGTTGAAATCTTCCGATAAAAAAGCTTTGTATGTGCAAAAGCTCAAAGACGATATTACCGAAACGACGAGCGTTGCGCTCAAATCGGAAGCTGCGATCGGAGCGCTTATGTTCGGTGTGGCTGCGTTGATCCGGTTCGGCTTTCCGCTCGTCATTTCTTACGGAGCGTACTTGCTGTCGCAGGGGCAAATCGAACTGTTGACCTATATCGTTTTTTTACTGGTCTCATGTCGTATCTTCGATCCGTTGACGACAGTGTTTATGCTGCTTGCCGAATTCTTTTATACACTGATTGCAGTTGAGCGGAAGCAGGCGATTGTCAATTATCCCAAGCAAACGGGAAGCGAAACTTTTAAGCCGAATGGGTATGATATCTGTTACGATAATGTGTCGTTTTCGTATAATGAACCGAGCGGCAAAGGTGCGACTGACATCGGTGGAAGCGCTGCCGGTAATTCACATAATGCAGGCGGTGCCGCAAACGATACTGGAGAAAACACGGTAAGCGGAATCAGCTTTACTGCAAAGCAGGGCGAAATTACGGCTCTCGTGGGACACTCCGGTTGCGGAAAATCCACCATTGCGCGATTGGCTGCGCGCTTTTGGGATGCGTCATCGGGTACAGTCAGCATCGGCGGCGTCGATGTTTCTACGGTAGAACCGGAAACTCTGCTGGGCGCATTTTCGATTGTATTCCAAGATGTCGTGCTCTTTAACGACACGGTGTACAACAATATTTTAATCGGCAACCGGAATGCGACAAAAGAGCAGGTGCTCGCCGCCGCAAAAGCCGCGCAGTGTGAATCGTTTATCGAAAAACTGCCGCAGGGCTACGACACGGAAATCGGCGAAAACGGCTATACCCTTTCCGGCGGAGAACGCCAGCGGCTTTCCATCGCCCGCGCTCTCCTCAAGGACGCACCGATCATCCTCTTGGACGAAGCAACCGCCGCCCTCGACCCTGAAAACGAAACGCTTATCCAGCATGCCATCGGTACGCTTATAAAAGGTAAGACAGTCATCGTCATCGCTCACCGCCTCCGTACCGTAGAAAATGCCGATAAGATTATCGTGCTCAACAAAGGTACCATTGCCGAAACCGGTACCCACGCCGAGCTGATGGAAAAAGACGGTATTTACCGTGAGATGTATAGGTTGCAGAGAGAATCGGAACAGTGGTCTGCGTAACTTGCAAATATGCGGGCATCTGCGTTGTCGCTTTGCAAAAAACAGTCCTCGACGTACAACAAGTACGCCTGCGGGTGTTTTTTGCACGCTCCTAGCATCTGCTCCACCTATTTGCAAGTTGAGGGGATTACTCTCTCTTCTCTGTCCAGCATGAATCAGAACACGAATTGCATAAACACTCCGTTTCAACTATACTTATTCCATTATGATAGAAATGAAACGTACAGTTACCTGCGGAGAGCTGCAAAAAAGCGACGCCGGTAAAACAGTAGTATTAAACGGATGGGTGCACCGCAAGCGCGACCACGGCGGTATCTCTTTTATAAACTTACGCGACCGCTATGGGCTGACACAGGTGGTTGTCGATGACGATGCAAGCGCTGAACTAAAGGAAATCGCAGCCGGTTTGAAGATGGAATATTGTATTGCCGTTGAAGGCACAGTGCGGGAGCGTCCCGATTCCATGGTCAACACGGAAATGACAACCGGACATATCGAAGTGAAGGCGCAGCGCATTGTCGTGCTGTCGAAAAGCGCCGTGCTGCCCTTCCAGATTGACGAAAAAACCAACGCCAACGAAGACCTCCGGCTCAAGTACCGCTACCTCGACCTGCGTTCCCAGACTATGCAGGATCACCTGATACTGCGCTCAAAGGTTACGTTCGCCGTGCGGGAGTACCTCACAGCGAAAAACTTCTTGGAAATTGAAACGCCGACCTTTATTAAATCGACGCCGGAGGGCGCACGCGACTATTTGGTACCCTCCCGCCTCTATCCGGGCAAGTTCTATGCGCTGCCGCAGTCCCCGCAGCTGTACAAGCAGATACTGATGGTCTCCGGCTTTGACCGCTATTTTCAGATTGCCCGCTGCTACCGTGATGAAGACGCACGCGGCGACCGCCAGCCTGAATTCACCCAGATCGATATTGAAATGAGCTTTGTTTCCCGTGATGACGTGCTCGATGTTACCGAAAATATGTTCCGCACGGTATTCAAAAAGACGATCGGTGCGGACTTGGCGCAATCCTTCCCGCGAATCAGCTATGATGATGCCATCGACCTGTACGGCACCGACAAACCCGATATTCGCTTTGAGATGAAGATGCAGGATGCCGCATGGCTGGCTGAATGCACCGAATTTGCCGTGTTCAAAGATGCGGTCGCCGCCGGAGGAGCTGTCAAGGCGCTTGTAGTGAAAGGACAGGCACAAAACTACAGCCGCAAAAAGATTGAAGAGCTTGAAGCTGCGGCAAAAATCTACAAGGCAAAGGGGCTTGCATGGACAAAAGTTGCAGGCGGCGCATTTGAAGGCGGTATTGCCAAATACTGTGCCGGTGCCGAGGCTGAAATATGCAAAAAGCTGAATGCCGGGGACGGCGACCTCCTCCTCTTTGTTGCCGATGCAAAATATAAAACTGCCTGCACCGCACTCGGCGCTGTCAGAAGCAAACTCGGTAAGGATTTAAATCTACTTGACCCAAAAGTATTCGCCTTTTTGTGGGTTATCGACTTCCCGCTCTTTGAATGGAATGAAGATGAGCAAAAATGGGATCCCGCTCACCACATGTTCTCCGCGCCGCAGGAACGCTACCTCGACACGCTGGAGCAAAACCCCGGCGAGGTAAAGGGAGACCTGTACGACCTCGTACTCAATGGCTACGAAGTCGCTTCCGGCTCAATCAGAATCCACAATCCGGAGCTGCAAAAACGGATATTCAACATCGTCGGCTTTAACCCCGCCGATGCGGAAAAGAAGTTCGGCTTTTTAACGGAAGCATTCAAATACGGAGCGCCGCCCCACGGAGGTATTGCCCCCGGTCTTGATCGCATCGTGATGCTGATGGCAGGCGAAACCTCGATTAAAGAAGTAATCGCCTTCCCCAAAAACACCTTCGCCGTCAGCCCCATGGACGAAAGCCCCAGCGAGGTTGATGAAAAGCAGCTTGCCGAACTGCACTTGAGCATTCGGGAATAAACAGTGGACATAGAAGCTATCGAATTCCGTGCGGCTTGTTTACAGGCTGCGCGGAATTTTTTTATTACACATGGCTATCTGGAGCTGGACACTCCGGCGCTTGCTCCGGCGCTCATCCCCGAAAGCTGTCTCGAAGTGTTCCGCACAGAATACCTCAAACCCTTTAAGACCGGCGAAGAAGCGGCAGTCCCGCTCTTTCTTGTCCCCTCCCCGGAAGTATTCATCAAACCAGTTATCGCCGCGCACGGGCGATCGGTGTTTCAGCTTTCCAAATGTTACCGCAACTGCGAATCCGTCGGACATATTCACAACCCTGAGTTTACCATGCTGGAATACTACACCATGCAGGCGGATTACCGCGATTCCGTCACGCTTACCGAAACTTTTCTACAGACTATGGCGCAGGCAGTTGCGGGGCTGCCGCTTGCCGATCCCGAATTGGGTGCGATACTTTCCAAACCGTTTTTGCAGCTGACTATGGACGAAGCCTTTAAACGATTCGCCGGTTTTTCCCTTGCCGAAGCGGAAACACCGGAACTTGCCTTCCATGCTGAACGGCTCGGCCTCGGCGACAGAGCGCAGTATGAAAGCTGGGCCTGGGATGATTTATACGAACTGCTCTTGGTGCACTGCATCGAACCGCAGCTTCCGTTCGATATGCCGGTTGCACTGCTGGACTATCCCGCACGGGTACCCTGCCTTGCACGGGAACGGTCGGAACAGCATACCGCCGCTGACGGGCACTGTTTTATATGGAAGACAAAAGAGCGGTGGGAAGTATATGTGCGCGGAGTAGAGCTCGCAAACTGCTATACCGAAGCGCGGGATGCGGGAGAGATCAACCGCTCTTTTGCGGATGAAGCAGCGGTTAAAAACGCAACGGCGCGGGTTCCGCATCCCGTACCGGAGAACTTCGGCGGGATCTGCGCCCGTATGCCCCCATGTTCGGGCGTCGCGATGGGCTTTGACCGCTTAATCATGCTCCTCGGCGGCAAAAAAACACTCGAACCGTTTTTATATGGTAGAAAGGTGCAGCTGACAGTTTAGATTGAAAGCGAAACGTTTCTATGATATGCAGATGCTTTTCTCATAAAGATATGATATAATAACATGAGTGGAGGTTTATATGTCATACGATTCAGTTTGTGAACAAGTAAAAACTCTTCCTGAGTCATGTCTTGAAGATGCCTCAAAATATTTAACATATTTATTGTATCAATACAATCAGTCTCAAGTTGAAGGTATGTCAGAATCTGATGAAGAATTTTCAGCAAAAATGCAAAAAGGTTTTGATGAAATGAAAAATGGGCGTGTAACTCCGTTGAATGAAGCTTTTTCTGAAATCAAGAGAAGATTTGCATAATGGAATATAGCATAGTTTTATCTGACCAGGCAAAAGAGGATATTGCCGGAATTTACGGATATATTCTTAATGTCTTAAATCGATTGTACTCGGTAATGAATGAATTAAGTTATATGGCAGAAAGTCATCACTCGTATCCGGATGGACTCTAGTATTCTAAAGGTGTACATTATTTTTATGTCGGAAATTATTCGATTTTTTATGTTGCTGAAAATAATGTAGCAACAGTAATACATGTCACTTATGGAACAAAAGATTTAGAAAAAGTTTTATCTGATTATAAATAAAACCGAACATTATTTTCAGAACCGACATTTGGTTTGTCATAAAACTTGCTTAATGTGCCTATACGGCACCGCTTTGGAGAAAATTATGAAAAATAAATATGAATTAAAAAGTTTAATTACATTAGCCATAGATATATTACAAAATGAAACAGAATATATTTTCTATAGAAAAGTAATCGATAGAATATTTGAAGAGACAAGAAAAAACTTCTCTATAGAATCAGTAAATATAAGACTCACAATAATAGATTCCTTGTATTCAACAAATATGGGACGAAGATTATTTGGTATAACAGATTTATCAAATGAAATATTTTTAATTGGAAAAGATGAGTATTTATTAACGGAAATAGAAAAATATAAGAAAGATAGTGAAGATTCAAAAATAAGCATATTATTGAAAAATGAATATGGAATAAGAAAATATGGAAAAAAAGTTGGAGCAGCCCGTTCATTAATATCAAAATATTTATACTTTGTTTCAGGTCATAATTTTCCGATAGAAGATTCATTGGTAAAATTAAATATAAATGACGTGCTGAAATATTTTTATGAAAAAGCTATAATTATAAATGATAATCTTTTACATGAATTGATATCTTTCTGTGAAAATGAAAAAATTAAATTTGATGAGTTTGATAATTTTATGTGGCTGTTAGGAAAGTTATTAAGAGGTTCTTTATCGTTATTATTACCTAAAGATAACTATTTGAATATTATTAAAAACTTAAAAATAAGCTCAACAAAAAGTAAAGAAGTTGATAAAGAAATTGCAAGAAAAATAATTGATACACAATATTTAGATTTAATTAATAAAGATATTTCTAATGCTTTATATAAATTTCTTACTTTTATAAAAGATTTTAAGAATATCACCTAACACCCGCTTCAATCTGACATTGCCTTTGCTGCACCGCAGGTTAAGTGAATGTTATGTTGACTGCCCTTCGGGCAGGTTGGAGGAAGAATGAAAAAAGGATGTCTTATATCTCTGTTACTTTTTATGTTTCTTTATTCTCCTTTGTCATCACAAAATTATATTACAGTTGGGGCAAACATTGATTTAGGTTTTAATTGTGATAAAGCAGTTATTGATGAAATTGGATTGATTATTCCAAAACCTAGTTTATATTTAGGATTCAATATTTTCAAAGAAAATAAAAAACTTGGAGTTCATTTTGATGGAAATATAATTTTTTCACATAGTAAAGAAACCTTGTGTTTAGGATTTGGTTCTTTGCTTGCACCTTCCTTTCTTTTACTTTTAACAAAAAACAACGGTTTTATAATTTCTCCGGGACTTTCATTCGGTTTTCTTCTTGGAGGAACATCAAATAAAGAAAAAGAGACCACAATTGGACAAGCCTATATAGGAATAGGAAGCAATATTACATATTTTTTCAAATCTGGATTCAGTATTGGACTTAATTTAAATTATTATCCATTGATGCTCATACATCATTCTATCAAAGAAGATGATATATCAAAAAGATTAGAAAAAAACGAAAATAGTTTTTCAATCGGAATAACTATCGGCTATACAGATTGGTTTTAATAGTAATCGGAAAAATCAAGTCAAGCCTGATCATTTTAATATAATTTTTGATTTAAAACGAAAATAACTAAAAAACATGTTATAGTATCAATATATAATTCAGAAAATGACACTGAGTATATAATTACTGTATATTATTTTGGCGAAGAAACTGCGCAAGATATTTATAATCGTGCTGAGCATTGCGTCTCTTCAGAACAGGAAGTTACGATTATGGAATATAAACAGCTTGTCTCTGCGTAAAATCTCATTGCGGCTTTCTCGTTTCTCCCAGCTTATCCGCCGCTCTGTTAGATGAACGTACTATCGTACGAATTATCAATTCAGGAGTTATAAAGTATGAATGAAAAAAATGAACTAAAGAAAAAGTCGGATATTGATTTATGGATCATTTTTATATCAACAATGCTTGTTATTATTTTATACAATAGTTTTTTATCAATAATTAGAACTATAACAAAGAATGCATGGGGATGTGTATTTATTTTCATTATATTTTGGAATGCTTATTAAATAATTTATTTGATCTAACACCCGCTGGGGCGCTATAATGGGATAATAAATGAGAAAAATTACGATTATATTTATATTATTTTGTATAGTATTTGTTTCATGTTCACAAAGACAGATTCCATTTAACAAAAAACAATGGATGAGAGAAAAAAATCGATTTTATATGACCGATTCGCTTATTAAAAAATTAAATGAAGATAAACCCAAAAGAGCTGAAATATTCGATTTGCTAGGAAAACCAAAACTTGAAGGTAGGATAAGTGATAATGAGGCCTCTTATTGGTTAAAATCTGACGGTTTCCTTGCTATGTGGGAATTATATATTGATTTTGATGATAACGGAAATTTTAAATCTGCTGTGGTTGCATATGCCGATTAAAAAGAGAAAAATCTTTTTCAGCAAGTTTTAGTTGCTGAACATAAGCTGAACTTTTAAGATTCAGTTTAAAAAGCTTTTTCACATCACATGCGCACCGTTTTTTATAAAATATTTTGTGTTGACAAATCGATAAAATAGTATGTATAGTATAGATGTATATGACATTTAAATGGGATGAAAATAAAACTCTGAAACTATAATGTTAGGTCGACAAGCTAACCACTTGCGGAAAATTTATAGGGGTTCTTAAATGAAAAGGAATACATTTGTTGTGCTACTAGTCTATCTATTGACAATATCAGTAGCAGTTGGATTTACAAGTTGTGAAGTAAAAGAATCACCCTGTCTGCAATGCCGTGGAACTGGAAAATGCTCACACTGCGATGGGACTGGACAGGATTACGATACGCATTGTTATAATCATAATTGTGTTGCGTGTAAAGGTTCTGGAAAGTGTCATAGATGTAAAGGAACCGGAATATTATAATAGCAAAGAAAGTCTAAAATCCAGGTTTACAGTACCACATAGAACGGCTACTAAGCAATTATTTTTCTTCCAATAGATTCACAACATTAGGGCTATCAACTTCTTTATAAAATAAGATTTTTTGATATGTCCAAATCCCATTTTCTTTTTTAGCCTTTACATAAACCCTAGAAATTCCGTTTTTTCCCTTTATCTTATATGAAATTGAAGCATCACCGGAAGAATCTCCACGTGCATTAATTGATCCCGATATCATTCCTATTTGTTTATAATCAGCTCCAATATACTCCATTATCTCATGGTTTGTTTCAATTAATTCTATTGAATGCTTGAATGGTGTGCTCATTTTAAATATTTGCATTATCGAAATAACAATTATGGAGGACAAGCCAATAATAATAAACAAAACACAAACTACAGTAATTATTATTTTCTTACTTTGTTTTTTCTTTATATCTTTGATTTCAGTTTCGGTTTTATTTGCTAAAACTGTTTCTTTTCCGCAATAGGGGCAAAGTTTAGCCCCATTAGGAATTTTTTTATTACATGATTCACAGATTTCTAAAGGCTTTAAAATTAACATTACAATAAAAACCCATATTCCTATTCCCGGCCAAATTCCAAGCCAAAACCAATGGGGCGAGCGATTTTTCTTTTTTGCAACAATTATGCCGGCTATTATTGGCCCAATCCATAAAATAAGAAAAATGATAAGGAATATTTTTGTGTCCATTTTATACTTCCTTTAAAAAAAATGCGTGAAACTTTTAAAAATTTCACGCATAAGGTTGGGATTCTTTAATACGGTTCGCCGTTTGCCTTTGGCGCGGCGGAGTTTTTACTGAACAGCACGAGGGCTATCAGTGTAACGAGATAGGGAAATATCTTGAGCCACACCGGCGGTATACCGCTTAAAGCGGGAATAACCTGTGAAACATTCGCAACGGTGCGGGCAAACCCGAAGAAGAAGGTTGCACCCAAAATACCGAACGGCTTCCATTGACCGAAGATCAAAGCGGCGATAGCCAAGAAGCCAAGTCCGTCTACGCTGCCGTTAAACTCTCCCGAATAGGTTACGAGAATGATGGAGCCGCCCAATGCGGAAAGCGCACCGCTCGCACATACCGCAAAGTACCGCATCCGATGTACGTTGATACCGGCGCTCGCAACGGCAGACGGATGCTCGCCGCAAGCACGCAGCCGTAACCCGAACGAGGTCTTATATAGCAGTATCCACGATAGAATAAGTATCAGTAGTACCAGCCACGTGCTCCAATACACTTGCGAAAAGAAGAGCGGCCCCAATACGGGAATTTTTGAAAGTCCGGGGACGTCCTGCCGGATAATACCTGCAACACGTACGTTTCCCGAACCGGTTATGGTACGAGCCATATAGATGGTTAACGCGGCGGCGAGCATATTGATAGCAGTACCGCTGATAACCTGATCCGCTTTCAGTGTAATCGACGCAAAGGCATGCAACAGCGAAAAAAGGATACCGGCTACAGCGGCAACCAGCAAGCCGATAGGAATAACAATCCCAGCCGGAACGGAATGTTGCAGCAAATTGATAGTGACCGCTGCGGAAAAACCGCCGATCAGCATCAATCCTTCAAGGCCGAGGTTCGTAACGCCGCTCCGTTCGCTGTATAGCCCACCGAGCGAAGTAATCAAAAGAGGAATCGTATATGCAATTACATATGGAAAAATAAGGGTTAAAATATGCCACATACGTTATACCTCCTCCGCAGCAAGCCCTGCTGTTTGACGTGTGCGTATTTTTTTGGAAATCATACCCCAGAAGCGTTTAAAGAGCAGGCTGGTCGCTGTAAAATAGATGATAACCGCAATGATGGTATCTGCAATTTCCGGCGGAACAATAGTGTTTGCGCTCATAAAGCCCTTACCGACATGAAGCACGCCGAAGAAAATCGAACTGAGCGCAACGCCGACCGGAGTACCGGCGCCAAGTAAAGAAACGGCGATACCGTCAAACCCTTGTGAGGGCATTACGCCGATCTGCATATTCAGTGCGTAGCCGGTATAGTAGGTAAGTCCCGCCAAACCCGACAGCGCTCCCGCAATCATCATCGAAATAACGATATTCCGGTTTACTTTGATTCCTGCGTATTCCGCACAGTTACGGTTATAACCGACTGCTTTTAATTCAAAGCCGAGGGTAGTCTTATCCAAGATAATTTTAAGAAGGATCATTGCAAGAATACCGAGAAAGATACCGTAGTTTACATATTCGCTGCTGAACAAATCGGTAAGCCATGGGGTACGAAGCGAGCGGGCAACTGCGATGGATTTACTTTCCGTTTCCAGATATTCCGCTTTTAAGTAGCCCGGTACGATATAAAAAACGAGCCAATACGCAATCCAGTTCATCATAATGGTAGAAACAACTTCATGCACATTGAACAGCGCTTTTAATAAGCCGGGAACAACGCCCCAAAGCGCTCCGCCTGCGATACCGATAAGAATCAGTACAATGAAAAAGATCGGCCGCGGCATAGATGTCGCCGACAAGGCAAACATACTGCCAAGCAATCCGCCGATCAGCATCTGCCCCGAACCTCCGATATTGAAGAGTCCGGTTTTAAATGCAAATGAAACGGAAAGCCCCACCAATAAGAGTGTCGTTGCCGTTGCAAGCGTATTCCCGATGCGTTCAATATTCATAAGTCCGCCACGGAAAAGGTAAGAAAAAGCGGTAAAAGGATTTTCTCCGATACAAATAATCAGAATCGCTCCGGCAATTAAACCGAGCAATACGGCGGAAAGACTGATTACAAGGGTATTATCCGAAAGCGAAGTGTGTCTTTTTATCATCACTGTTGGCCTCCATGTTTGCGCGTATCTCCGGCCATCATCAATCCCACTTCCTCGACCGTAGTTTCTTCAGGACGAACTATACCGGTTAGGGTGCCGCGATGCATAACTGCAATTCGATCCGACAGATTAAAGATTTCGTCCAACTCAAAAGAAATGAGCAATACGGCTCGCCCTCTGTCCCTGTGTTTGACCAATTCTTTATGGATTGCCTCGATAGCGCCGACATCCAGCCCACGGGTAGGCTGTACGGCAATCAGCAGTTCCGGATCAAGGGCAATTTCACGGCCGAGGATAGCCTTTTGTTGATTTCCACCACTCAAGTTCCGTGCAGCCGAGTAAACCCCTTCGCCGGAGCGAACATCGAATTGCTTGGTAATATCACCCGCAAATGTGAACATCCGGTTTTTATGCAGGAACCCGTGCTTTTGAAAAGGTTCTTTGTAGTATGATTTGATAATCGTATTTTCGGCAATCGTATACTGCATAACCAAACCGTGTTTCTGGCGGTCTTCGGGAACCAATCCCATACCCGATTCATTGCGTTCGCGGATAGAGGTCTTCGTGATATCCTTACCACTTAGCAGAACGGTTCCTTCCGCAATCGGCATTAATCCCGAAAGTGCATGAACAAGCTCACTCTGCCCATTCCCGTCAACCCCCGCGATACCGACAATTTCGCCTTTATGCACTTGCAGTGAAAAGTCATTGACGGCAGGTACTTTTTTTGCACCGATAACTTTGAGGTGTTGTATATCGAGTACGACTTCGCCGGGCTGTGCAGGCGTTTTTTGTACCTTAAATTCCACCGGACGCCCGACCATCTTTGCTGCCATCTCGTTTTTGGAAGTAGTGGCGACGTCTATCACATCGATCAATTTTCCTCGCCGTATGATGGTGCAGCGATCCGCAACGTCCTTAATTTCCTGTAATTTATGGGTGATGAGGATAATGGATTTTCCTTCCTTTACCAGATTCCTCATTATTTGGATAAGCTCTTCGATTTCCTGCGGCGTTAAAACGGCGGTAGGCTCGTCAAAGATGAGCACTTCCGCATCGCGGTACAGCATTTTTAAAATCTCCACACGCTGTTGCATACCGACTGTTATATCCATAATGCGTGCATTCGGATCGATTTGTAATCCGTATCGGGCGCTTAATTCTTTTATTTTTTTTTCGGCCTTATGCAAGTCGAGAAAAAAGCCACCTTCTTTTCCGAGGATAATATTTTCGGTGACGGTAAAGTTATGTACAAGCTGGAAATGCTGATGTACCATACCGATACCGAGTTCGTTAGCATCATTCGGATTATTGATAACCACCTGTTTACCGTTTACAAGGATTTCTCCCGCATCAGGGTGGTATAAACCGAATAAGATACTCATAAGAGTGGATTTACCCGCGCCGTTTTCCCCGAGAATTGCATGGATTTCCCCCTTTTTTACCTGCAATGTTATATCATCATTTGCAACAATACCGGGGAATTCTTTGCGGATATGGCGCATTTCAATAGCATATTGTTCAGACAGATCAGGCCTTCCTTTATTTACACTGTAAACTTTTATCTAATTACTATTGTTAAAAACCTCAGTTTTTAGAGATTTCTCAATAAACGATTAAAGAAAAATCCGAGGCGTACGTAGTCATACATCCTCGGATTTGCAGAAAACAAACGCTTATCGATTAGCGGAATAAATCGCCCTGCTTGTCGGCAACGACAATGGCGCCTGACTTAATCTGCTGATAAATTTCATTCACTTTCGCTTGTACCTCATCGGAAAGGTTGGGGTTCTCCGGAGGAATACCGACCGCATCTTCTTTTGCAGTCAAAATAAGTGTTCTTCCACCTTGAAATTTACCATCGAGTTCGTCTTTGACCATATCATAAGATGCACGGTCTACATACTTCATTGCAGAAGTTAAAACGACCGATTTTTTATCGGGGAGTAATCCTTCGTTATACTGATTAACGTCGACACCGACAACCCATACGTCTTTTCCGACCTGACGGCGTGCTTTTGTTTCATTGATTACACCGACGCCGACGCCGCCTGCTGCAGCGTGGATACAGGTAACACCGCGGTCAAACATGGAAGCAGCGATCTGCTGTCCCGCTGCGATATCGCTAAACGTTCCCTGATATACGAAATCCTCCGGATGCATTTCGATGTTCGTTCCAAGATTTTCATTGGCATATTTAATACCTTGCTGCCATCCCCAGTTGAACTTCTGAACAGCCGGAATTTCCATACCGCCGATAAATCCGAAGCGGCCTTCTTTTAATTGAAGCGCTGCGGCAAGGCCGGCAGTGAAGCCTGCTTCCTGTTCGGCAAAGAGAATACCGATGGTATTCGGCCCGTTTTGAGCATCATACGAATCGGCAGGATGAGCGTTGCCGTCGATAAGGACGAGTTTTGCATCAGGGTATTTTGTCTGTGCCTTGAAAATTGCAGTTTCAAATTTAAAGCCAGGGCAAACGATGAATTTATATCCTGAATCATAGAGGTTGGAGATTTCTTTTACATAGTCCGCTTCGGTTGTCCCCACCGGCTTTAAGTATTTAATCTCAACGCCAAGTTCCTTTTCCGCACGGATAATGCCTTCCCATGTTCCCTGATTGAATGATTTATCATCAATCGTCCCCGCATCGGTAACCATACCGACTTTCATAGCTTTCTTTGTCGTTTCCTCGCTTTTTGTACATGAGCAAATGACAAATGCACTTAATACCAGTACAGCTGCTCCCAGTACCGCTTTTAAGCTTATTTTTCGCATATTTGCGCCTCCTCAAATAAGTTCAATAAGTATACCTCAATAAAAATACCGTGTCAAATCGTTAATATAATGGAGGTAAACGCATCAGGTTGTTAGGAGTATATCCCCCGCAAAATAACGAGGCTGTATCAGCAGAATTTCGCCGCTTTGCGGCTCAAATGCTGCTCCAGCCTCGTTATTTTGCGCTATGGTTTTGACTGTCTGATGCGTTTACCCATTTACCGAAAAAATTTCGCACAAAAAGACAGCAGTCGCCTAGAATATGTATAATGCGAAAGCCCTGATACCTTGCTAGAGTTGGAATGAATCAACTTCCCGTACGACTTCTTGGATAGCTTGTGCATTTTTTTGAGTAACTTCGTGGACGGTTTGGATTGCCTTGTTGATGTTCAATACATCACCGGTCATTTCGCTCATTTTCTCTGTCAGCGCTGCGGTTAGGGTATTGAGCATCGCCATTTCCTCTGCAGTATGGCGGCCGTTATTTGCCATTTCTTCCGATTTAGTTTTTATATCATGTGTTATACCGTTGATATCCGTAATAGCTGCGGTAATTTTTTCACTGCCGGTTTCCTGCTGTTGCATTGCTTCCAAAATACCGGCTTCCTGCTCGGAAATTTTGCTCACCAATGTGTATACCTGTTCAAACGCCTTTTCAGTCGTGCTTTCGGTATTGGTTAATTTCTGGATAATCTGTAAAGATTCTTTAATGACCGCGGCAATCTTTTTTCCTTGCATACTTGATTCTTCCGCTAATTTCCGAATTTCATCGGCAACGACAGCGAAACCTTTACCCGATTCACCGGCATGTGCCGCTTCAATAGCTGCGTTCATCGCTAAGAGATTAGTTTGGCTCGCCACATTTTGAATAACTTCACCTGCTTCCAAAAGATCGCCTGACCTTTTGGCAATTTCCATTGCCGCTTCATTGGCATTTTTTGCCCCTGCCTTTCCTTGCATACTCAGTTGATACGCATCTTTGATAACGGTATTACTTTCTTCAAGTAATTCGGTAACGGCTCTCACGTTTGTTATCATCGTTTCTATCAATGAAGAAGACTGCATAAGTTTATTTGATTGGATAACAATGTAGCCGTCGAGCGTATTGAGTGTTTCCAAAATCGTTTTTACCGTACTGTCGGTCGTTGTTACACTCTCGGCCTGATTCATCAATTGCTGCTTGAGGCTATTGATATTTCCGGCAATGTGACCGGCGCCTTCTGACGTAGTCTGCATTGTTCCTTCAAGAATGGTTCCGTGCTCCGTCAAATTACGGAGAGCGTGATGAATCGCTTCTATGACCGATTGATTGGCCGTTTGCTTTGCGCGTAAAAGCGCCTCATCTTCTTGCAGCTGTTTGATGTTTTCCTGTTTTCCAAGATCCGTAATCAAGAATAACACCGCAGCGATAATAACGGCATTAATAATGATTTGCGGAAAGAGAAGCAGATCGAACATGAGCGCGGCGGCCTCTGCGAACGGTTTCTCTCCGAGGAGCGGTACAAATACCATGATGTGCAGTATTTCCCACACTCCACCGAAACCTGAAAAAAGCAAAATCGTTTTGTACGTTAAAGTTATGCGTTCGTATTTCTGCCGAAGGATCAAGACGATACCGGCACAGACGATACCTGAGAAAAAAGTTGCTGCAGAACAGCCGAGCGCTGTCCATCCTCCGACAGTGTATCGATACACGCTGCCGATCAGTCCGACAATGATTCCCGGCAGAGGTCCAAGCAGCGCCGTTGCAACAACGACAACGCCTGTTCTGATATTCGCGAGCGCATTTCCCACTTGGATACCGAGAACCGAAGCCAAAATATTTAAAATAGAAAAGACTAATGTTAGCCCGATTGCAGCAATAAATTCCGCTTGTGTTTTTGTATGATATACCAAAGCGGCTTTTATCGGTCTTATTTTAAATAAAAAATAGAGAGCCATAAAAAAGAGCGCTACATTTGATGTAAGCGAAAAAAAGGTAGTTGCATTCACTGTTTTTCTCCATAAAGATATAAAAATATTTTGAAATTGATAATCCCCCTCCCCCCGATGCAAAGCGCAGAGGTAGTATCCCCTCCGCACGAATAAATATTTCTAACAATAGGAACGATTATCAAAAATCGTGTTAAATACATATCATATTATGTGATAACGCATCAAGTCTGCGATGATAAGGACAACCGCAGGGTATTGATTTTGCGTATACACCGGCCGGTGTTGTGATGGCACAGTTTTTTGTGAACCTTCCATACACCGTTAAAAACTTTTCCGCACTTTTTGATATGCTCGATCATAATTATGTTTTTATCGGAAAAAATCTCGGCTTATCCAATGTACAGATATTTTTTCATATTGTGCTTCCAAACCTCAAATATCAGATAGGCTGCATCTGGATAATATGCTTTGCACGAGTGTTGGGAGAATTCGGCGCTTGTATGATGCTGGCCGGAATTACCGGTATGAAGACGGAAACGCTTACCACCGCTATTTTTCTCAATATGACTACCGGCGACTTTGAAGCAGCGGCGGATTGTTCCTTTCCCATTGAGCGATATCGCCAGTTTGCAAATCGGAACGAACGACTACGATACGGCAATTTTTATTGCAGTACTCAATGCGCTGCACACACCCCTACCGCTTTTGAAAACACATTTTCCGTAAGCCTTTTGAAATAGACTGTTAAGCAGTTGTACATCCCTGTACAACTGCTTAACGACGAGTTCGCAATGCGAACTCGCTCCTGTCGAAAACCACCGACATCCATGTCGGAAATGATACGTTGAGGATTCCCAGTAGCCGCACGTAGTATATAGCTTTCCGTAAGCCTTTTGAAATAGACTGTTAAGCAGTTGTACATCCCTGTACAACTGCTTAACGACGAGTTCGCAATGCGAACTCGCTCCTGTCGAAAACCACCGACATCCATGTCGGAAATGATACGTTGAGGATTAATTTTTCAGCAGCAGCGTATCGTAAAGCATACTCCTCCGTAAGCCTTTTGAAATAGGCGAGGTAGATCCGAGGCGCGAGGAAAAATTAACCGCAGGCGTATCTTTGATACGTTGAGGATTAATTTTTTCGCAGCAACGAAGGAGATACCCGCATATTTCAAAAGGACTCGCTGATGGCCCCAAGAGCATCGATACTAGCCTCTATCTCTTCCGTTGTATTAAACGTAGAAAAGCTGAAGCGGACAATCCCCTGTGCTTCCGTTTTATAGCTCCGGTGCACAAGCGGAGCGCAGTGGGCACCCGGACGGGTTGCAATGCCGTACCGTTCATCAAGGAGGCGGCTCACTTCAGAAGACGGCACGGTTCCAATGTTCAGCCCGATAACGGGACCGGCATTTTGCACGTTCGGTGCATAGAGCGTGATAAATGGAAGGTCTGCGGCGAGTTTAAAAAAGTATGCGCGCAGCTTCGCTAAGTACGCAGCAGCATTCTCTTGTCCGAGCTGTTCGATATATGCACATCCTGCAGTCAGTCCCGCAAAGGAGGGGACATTCATTGTACCGGCTTCAAAGACATCAGGCATTGTTGCGGGGTGTGTTTTGTCAAAAGAATGAATGCCGCTGCCGCCGGAAAACACCGGCTTAAAAGCAAAGTCGCCGTTCACGACGATGCCGCCGGTACCCTGCGGACCATACAACCCTTTATGCCCGGTAAAGCAGACAATAGTTTGCTCATAGTGCGAAATATCCATCGGCATGGTACCGGCGCTTTGGGATGCATCGATAATCAACGTCAGTCCATTCTTTTTACATAAGTTGTAAATTCTCTGCATATCGGGGACTGCGCCGATAACGTTGGAGCAGGCGGTAACAATAATCGCCTTGGTATTGCCCCGTATCTGCGCTTCCATTGCCGTATAGTCAAGCTCGCCTGTTTCAAGATCAAAGCCGATAATCGACAGTTCCGCCCCCTGACTTTCCAGCTGATAGAGCGGACGCAAGACGGAGTTATGTTCAAGCGCGGTGGTAATGAGGTGATCGCCTGCTCCGAACAAACTTTTGAGCACGAGGTTCAAGGCTGCCGTTGCATTTTGGCACAGTGCAACTTGCAGCGGATCTGTTATATGGAAGATGCGGGCAACGGCAACACGGGTTTTATACAAAGAAGCAAGCGCCGCATGGGCGGTTTTATGCGCAGCACGCCCCGGATTTGCAAACTGCTGCGAGACTATCGCGTCATACACTGCATCCGCAACACTGTCCGGCTTATGGAGCGTCGTCGCGCTATTATCAAAATAAATCATACTACTTACCCTTCTGACTATTTCCCAGACATCTTCACTGCGGTTCTGTCTGCACCGTGGACGGTAAGGGTATACACATCCTGATACGCGGCTCCGCTTGTTTTTAATAAGTCAACCGCTTTTTCAGCATCTTCACGGTTGACCCGCAGCGCCATTCCGCAGCCTTCTGAGATTTCCGGAGGGAGCGGGATCAGGCGGGCGCCGGAGAGACCGGTCACTGCCATTTCCGCTGCGATTGCCTGATGAGTACTATCAAATGAAATAACGCAAAATACTTCGTTCTGCATAGCTTAGGGCTTTACGACCTTATTGGTACGCATAATTTCCGTAATACGGTACATATTGGTAGCCGAACCGACTTGCAGTTTCTCTTTTAAACCGTAGAAATCCAAACACAGCCCGCACGCAAGCACTTCCGTCCCCTTGTTCTGCAAGGTTTTTAAATCATTGACGGTTTTTTCGTTCTCGGTTGCAAGGCGGACACCGGAGTTATACATCACCACCATTTTAGGGATCCGATCCTGTTCGGTCAGCGCATACACAAAGTTCTCCAACAGCTTTGTGCCGAAGCCTTCATCACCGGTGCCCATCTTGTCGGAATTGATCACCACAACATATTCGTCAGCGCCTTGTTCCAACACGCTTGTGTCGTTCAAAATAGCACAAGCCTCGCATCCTTGAAAGTCATAGAGTACGGTGTATTCCGCATCGTTCAGCTTGGTAACGCTTGCTTTGATATTCAGCTGTCCTGCCATCTTGGTCAGGTTCTGGGTCGCAATTTCGTTATCCACCCGTATCAGGATGTTTTCTCCTGCGGTGTTTTCGCGTAATACTTTTTTCGTCATAATGACGGGAATGGGACACACTTTGCCCATCGCATTTACTTCAATCATCATTTTCCTCCATAAAAGCCTTTTGCAGGAACTATCAAGTTCCGAAAAAGGTTTTTAGCCGCGCTTTCGTAAATGTCAGTTGAGAAAGCGCAATTAAAGTATATGAGTTTGCGTAAGCAAACTCGAGATAAAAAGCGGAGGCGCTATTGTAGCCGATGCTTTTTATCATTCCTCCATATATTATCTCACCACAATCGGATAATCCGTATGAGGTTTTATACATCACATTCTTCAGGTTTGCTGTTAGGAGCTTTTTGTAAAACAGCTAAAAACTTTTCTCGCGATCCGTTTTTTGCCCGTTGCTCAATATACTGTTCCGTTTGTAGTGCCGATAATTTTTCTCCTATTGCAGCGGCAATAAATTGATTTATTGAAATGTTATCGATTTTAGCAACTTCTTTTATCATTGTGTGATATGAATCCGGGATTCTAATACTCAATGTGCTCATTTTTGACCTCCATTTAATATATCCATAAATTCCCGCGGCGTTAGCGCAACGATTCCTAAATGTTCCGCTTCTTTGAAATCTTTTTTATTAAATGTTATTATCATCTCACTGTTTGAATGAATCGCAAGCTCCAAAATATGATCATCAAAGCCATCTCTTAAATATGGTCGCCACAAATAGAATAGTTGTATATGCTTTCCAATCTGGCATAGATAATTTAAAAAATCATTAATATCAGCATCGGAATAGTATGCTCTATCTAAGTGTTTTTTCAAAACTGCTTCATATTCTAAAATAAGCGGAACTGAAATAGCAAAATCAAATCTACCGGTACCGATTTCTTGTAATAACTGATTTGACTTTCCATTTACACTTTTTAATGCCGATAGCATAACATTTGTATCTATAACGACTATTGGAATATCCATAATTGGTATTATATATGATACCAATTATTTGTCAATGTTAATCTTGTAAGCATTTTCCTCCATAGATACTAAGTAACCATTATTTCACCGTAATCGGATAATCCGCACGCGATTCGATGGTGCCGATTTGGAATAGACTGATGCCTGCCTCGGCAAAGGCCGGTCTGATTTTTTCCGCTTCGGCGGGGCTGACGGCAAAGAGCAAACCGCCTGAGGTTTGCGGGTCAAAGATAATTTCTTCGAGCGCAAAATCTTTTATGCCGAAGTGAATTTTCCCTTGGGCAAAGTTCCGGTTCCGCTGTCCGCCGGCGGTAAGCAAAAATTCACCGGCTGCCTGATACGCTGCCTCGATATAGGGAATACGGTTTGCCTCAAGGCGGGCGGTAAAATCCGTGCCGGTCATTTCCGAAAGGTGTCCGCTCAAGCCGAAACCGGTTACATCAGTGCAGGCATGAACGGTAAAGTTCCGGAGAACCTCGGCTGCGTATTTATTGAGGTAGGTCATTGAGGCAGCCGCTTCGTCAAAGGCGGCGCGGGAGACTTCTCCTGCGCTGTACGCGGTGGTGATAATCCCGATCCCCAGTTTTTTGGTTAAAAATAACACATCTCCCGCCTGCGGGGTGTTGTTTCGCCAAATGCGCTCAGGGTGTATCGTTCCCATCACGGAAAGTCCGTATTTTATTTTGGGGTCGTGGATGGAGTGCCCGCCAACGAGTGCCGCCCCTGCTTCTTTTACCTTTTCCGCGCCGCCGGTTAGAATACTTTGCAGCGCTGTGTATGCATTATCGCGGGTTGCTTCCTCAGGATAGCAGACAATGTTCATTGCACATACCGGCTCGCCGCCCATCGCGTACACATCGCTTAAAGCATTCGCTGCTGCAATCTGCCCGAAAAGGGTAGGATCGGTTACCATCGGCGGGAAAAAATCAAGGGTCTGGATGACTGCTATATCGGGTGTCAGCTGAATAACAGCCGCATCATCGGAGCTGTCGAAGCCGACCAATAAGCCTTCGTGTGAAGTTTTAGGGAGAGTTTTCAGTAAGGCGCTCAAAACACCAGCGCCGATTTTTGCATTGCATCCGCCGCAGACAAAAAGTTCATCGCCCTGCCCGCTCGCGGATTTATTATAATTTTCCATTGATTTATTATAATATATGGGGATGCTTTTTACAAGCAAATTGCCGACTACATCAGAGTAAACGCATCAGCACCGCAACAGACGTCGGTGATATTACATTCTTTACTGCGTATTTTCGTGTACCCGTACCAAAATGATAGAAATAAACTACAGAATACAGTACAATCTCATCCATATATGAAACAGTTTAAACTGATGGCGGATTATCAGCCTGCGGGTGATCAAGGCGATGCGATACGGCAGCTTTCGGACGGCATACTTGCCGGCGACCGGTTCCAAACGCTCAAAGGTGTTACCGGTTCGGGTAAGACTTTTACGATGGCGAATATCATTCAGGCGGTGCAAAAACCGACGCTGATTATCAGCCACAACAAGACGCTCGCGGCGCAGCTCTACCGTGAGTTCAAAGGCTTTTTTCCTGAAAACGCCGTCGAATACTTTGTTTCATACTATGATTACTACCAGCCGGAGGCTTATGTCCCGGCGCGAGACCTCTATATCGAAAAAGACGCTTCTATCAACGATGAGATAGACCGACTCCGGCTTTCGGCAACATTCAGTTTGATGGAGCGGCGGGATGTCATCGTTGTGTCAACAGTGTCGTGCATTTACGGCTTGGGCTTACCCGAATCGTGGCGCGATTTACGCATCACCATAGAAAAAGGGCAGACCGTTGATCCCGGTAAACTCAAAAAGCAGCTGATCAGTCTGCAATACGAGCGCAACGATGCGGTATTGGAGCGTGGTCGGTTCCGTGTGAAGGGCGATGTGATGGAAATATTCCCTGCGTATATGGAAGAAGCCTACCGCATCGAGTTTGACTGGGAAGAGATTGTGCGTATCCGCCGCTTTAGCCCGCTGACCGGCGAAGTGAGCCAAGAATACGAAGAGCTTTCGATTTATCCGGCAAAGCACTTTGTTATGCCGGAAAATGCTATCCCCAATGCCATCGAGCGGATTAAGCAGGAGCTTGATGCCCGTTTGGAAACGCTCAAGGCGCAGGGAAAGCTCTTTGAGGCTGAACGCTTGAAAACCCGTACCGAATACGATATCGAAATGCTCTCCGAGATGGGGCATTGCCCGGGGATAGAAAACTATTCAGCGCCGATCGCAAACCGCAAGCCGGGCGAGCCTCCTGCAACGCTTTTTCATTACTTTCCCAAGGACTTCCTCCTTTTTATGGACGAAAGCCACGTAACCTTTCCGCAGATCGGCGCGATGTACGAAGGCGACCGCAGCCGCAAGCAGAACCTTGTAGACTTCGGCTTCCGGCTCCCCTGCGCGCTGGATAACCGCCCGCTCAAAATCAATGAGTTTGAAACAATGCTCAATCAGGCTGTCTTTGTTTCCGCAACACCCGGCCCCAAAGAATTGCAATATTCTACCCGCGTTGTTGAACAGCTTATCCGCCCGACCGGTCTGTTAGACCCGCTCATCGAAATTCATCCGAGCGAGGGGCAGATGGAGCATATCTACGGCGAGGTGAAAAAGCGTATCGCAAAGGATGAGCGGAGCCTCATCCTCACGCTTACCAAGAAGATGGCGGAAGACCTTACCGACTACCTCACCGGTTTGGGCTTAAAGGTGAAGTATATCCACAGCGAGGTGGAAACCATCGAGCGGGTAGAAATCCTCAAAGGCTTGAGGGCGGGTGAGTTCGATGTGCTCATCGGAATTAACCTCCTGCGGGAAGGTATCGACCTGCCGGAAGTGTCGTTTATCGGCATCCTCGACGCGGATAAAATCGGCTTTTTGCGGTCAACCACCAGCCTCGTACAGATTGTCGGACGGGCGGCGCGTAATGCCAACGGCAGCGTAGTGATGTATGCCGACCGTATCAGCGACGCGATGAAGGAAACAATAGAAGAAACCACCCGCCGCCGTTCAATTCAGCAAGCCTACAACGATGAGCACGGCATTACGCCTAAAACCATAAAAAAATCGATTGAAGATATTTTGGTACGCGAAACGGAAATCAAAAAAGAAGCCGCCCGCGCCGAAACCGAGCCGCTTGTCAACAGCTTCAATATTCTGAACCCCGCCGACCGCAAAAAGCTTATCAAAAAGCTCGAAGCGCAGATGGCTGAATATGCCGATATGCTCCTCTTTGAAGAAGCGGCGGTGGTGAGGGATAAAATCGAAGAAATCAAACGCCTCGGGAGCTTTTGAAAATATGCATACCGTCTACGGCGTTGCTACACAAAAATAAATGCTCGACGTACAACAAGTACGCCTCCGCTTTATTTTTGTTCGCGCCTTGTATCCGGTATCACTATTTTCAAAAGGCTTACGGCAGGCGCATCTATGGCGTTGCTGCGCACACACATTCCATACCCGCTGTACTAAAGTGTGCTTTTTTAGTATGGTAGTACGTCAACGGTTTTTATGACAACCGTATTTTTATTGATAGGCATTTCTGAAAATCAAAACGATTCAGGGATGTTTTATACTCATAAAGGACACCTCATGAATACTTTTTATAACGCGGAAGAAACATCAAAAGAAAA
This sequence comes from Treponema sp. OMZ 906, assembly GCF_024181185.1. NCBI lineage: Bacteria > Pseudomonadati > Spirochaetota > Spirochaetia > Treponematales > Treponemataceae > Treponema > Treponema sp. OMZ 906. The sequence continues at coordinate 2,203,211 of NZ_CP051196.1, forward strand.
AACAAGCGATAGCGCAAATGATCAGCTGATGCAGAAGTTCTTGAATACCCGTCAAATTATCTTGTCGGGTGAAGTGAATAAAGAACTGGCGGAAAAAGTTATCCGCCAGCTTTTGATACTCGAATCCGATTCCGCTTCAAAACCGATTTATGTGTATATCGATTCTCCGGGCGGAGATGTTGATGCCGGTTTTGCGATTTTCGATATGATCCGGTTCATTAAGCCGCCGGTTTATACGATCGGTATGGGATTGGTAGCCAGTGCAGGTGCGCTTATTCTTTTAGCAGCGCCGAAAAACTATCGGCTTGGGCTTCCGAACAGCCACTACCTCATCCATCAACCGTTATCCGGCATCAAAGGGGTTGCGACGGATATTGAAATTCACGCAAAAGAAATTGAAAAAATCCGCGTAAAAATAAATGCGCTTATCGCCGAAGAGACCGGTAAAAACGTAGCTGAGGTTGCTAAAGATACCGATCGCGACTATTGGCTTTCGGCAGACGAAGCGGTGAATTACGGGCTCATCTTACAAGTCATTAAAACCCGCAGTGACCTTCCAAAAAAATAAAAACAGCACCGCCACGGACGGCGGTGGTTCCATATAGCAGCGACGTTTTTGCTGCGCAAAAACTCGTCGTTGACCAGCGTACAGGGACGTACACTGGTCAACAGCGCCATGAACAGCATCATTCAAAGATGTACTTCCTTGTACATCTTTGAATTACGAGTTTTTCAGTGAAAGACTCGTTGCTATCCGAAACCACTGACGTCTTATTTAATCGCTTCAACATCTTCTCGAGTAAGACCGGTAGCTTGTATTATCTTTTGCATGGAATCTCCGTACTGTTTTAGTATCTTTGCTGTTTCGAGTTTTGCTTGGCGGGAACCTTCGGCGAAACCTTTGGCTTCACCTTCATCGAAAGCGTCCATAAGAGCTACCGGTAAAATATGGTATTCTCTCCGTGCTAATTCATTCTGTTTTACTGTCTGTATCATCTGCTCTATCCTCCCTGTATATTTAGTTGTTACCTTACCGGTTTTTACATATTGTAAAAAGCCCTGTAAATCTTTATTATCTGCTGTGCTAAATGCATTTGCATTCTCAATATAATCTTTTTTTGTATCTTTTGAAAATATGCGGGTATCTGCGTTGTCGCTTAACAAAAAACAGTCCTCGACGTACAGCAAGTACGCCTGCGGGTGTTTTTTGTACGCTCCTAGCATCTACTCCGCCTATTTACAAAAGGCTAACGGAAGGCTTTTTTCGAAAAGTCTGGTTCAGCAGCGGCATGGATGCCGCTGGTTCTAGCAGCAGCGATGTTTTGCCGAATGGCAAAACTCGTGTTTTCCGATAGACACGGACGTCTATCGGAAAACACATCTCAATATCATAAGATGTACCGGCTTCGTCTTTTACCAATACGTCAAGACGAACATTTTTTGCGCTCGAATTAGTGGTAACGGTATTTTGGGACGATAGATACGTGATTTTCTCTATCTTAGCGTTAAAGAGTATCTCAAGAAATTCTTTACAAATAGATTCATGTTCCATGACTTTGCAGAACATAAAATCGTCTGCGATTGTTAATTCTTCAAATGGTTTTTTAGCCATCTTTCGCCTCCGTTAGTAATATCTCTTATAAAGCACTGATGCAAAAATGGCTAAAGAAATGGAGAAAAAATCATCTTTTTTATTCGTGCGGTTTAATACCTGCCGTTTCTCGGCAATGATCTGCGTCGGGGGTGTTGATTGTCAAGCGTTCAGCCCATTACCTTAAAGCCGTCATCGGGCTTTAAGGTAATGGCTACGGTTTTGTCCTTTTCGACGGTAGTATCGGTTTTTATTTCTGTTTTGTTTGTCTTTGCTGTAAAGACCTCATCTACGCTAAAGGTTATCTTGTACTTGGGCGTTGTCGGCTTATTTCCGTTTGCATTCTGGCAAGCCGGTACACAAAACCGATGAAAATAATGGGGAACGGATAAGAACAAAGGTACCAAACCTTCCGCACAAATAATGTGCCTGTTCAGTTCCACACAAGCGGTCGTTTGTTGTCGGATAGCCGCTTATCAAGATACTCCTTATTTAAGTGCAGCTCTTTTACCAATGTGCGCATTTGATCAGCGGAGAGTAGATTCTGTTCGGCAAAAAGGAAGATGAGCGCTCGTTCTGCGATGCAGGGAACACGGAGCGCATTGATCCGTTCAGGCGAAGGATTGGCGCAATCGAGATATTCAGTCTTAAACGTATTAAATAATATGGAATGCTCCATATTATCTTGAATTGCCGCAAGTTCCTGCATAAGCGGCTGCATATTTCCTCTGCTTGCTTCTATTCCAAGCGGCTTTAACGTAAAGAACGTGTACTGCTTACCGGGTAAAAAATGGTGCTGATCGCAGCGGGTACAGTAATTCGGTTCAAAAGGGTCTTCTTTTTTGCGGTCTCCCCCGATGATAATCAGCGGATCAAAATAGAGGGCGGGGCATTCAACGCCGTTTACAATGTAGTATCGATAGGTATTGTAGCCATTTTGCAGACAGTCTGGATGTTCGCAATAAGCGGAGAACGGATATATTTCCGTTGCCGTTTCTACCAGCAGCCGCGCTGTTGCATTGAAAATTTCGCCGCGGAAGTTTAGCAGCAAGGTCGGCATCACAAACACAAGGCCGCGGCGGTCGCTTTCTTTTTTAATCACGTATGCGAGCCGTTCGTCATAAAATGCTGCCTCATCGATAATCCATGTACCGATATGCGGATTTTCCTGCAACAGCTTTTCAAGCGCAAACGAATTACCGACCGTCGCAATATGTTCCCCGCACCGTTGATAACCGCCGCGGTAGGCAAGCGCATCCTCAGGATAGTCGGGAAAACGCTCTTTATCGAGGCTGTAGCGTGCAAAAAAGGTATATCGCCTATCCGCCGAGCCGATACCGCTTGCAGGATCAAACAAATCTTTTTGAGAATTTGCTCCGCTGGTCAGCTTTTGCACGGCGCCGCTTTTAGTGCGGGCGACTTGCGCATCCCGCCATACGTGTCCCGCATATTCTGTTTTTCCTGACCCCATCGGCCCTACTACGAGAATACGGCGAGAGGCGGTGGTAAAGTCAAAATGAGCTTTCGGCTCATGCATCAATAAAGAAGGAAAGCCAAGGTTTTTAAACCATGCATTAATCTGTTCTTGTGCGGGTTCCAATTGCATTTATAAAGCTCCAAATCGCGAGAAGGGAAATACCCGCAGTATCGTTGTACCGAGTATTTTTTCCGCAGGGACATATTTCGGTTCAATATTACTTAAAAATCGAATGGATTGTGCATCGTTTTTATCTACGGAGGTCAGCTTAAAAACAGTCGTATGGCGCATATCTGTTGAATTAAACCGGTTGTCCCCCATCATAAAATACGCATTCTCAGGAATGTACTCATCCTGTCCGGCAGGAAATACATTCATGTTGCGCTGATTAGTCCATGCAAGATAAAAGGCGTAAGTTTGCGCTTCTTGTAAAAGACTGTTCCGTACTTCGTCGTTGATGAATTGCTCCGCGGTAGCGTTTGCGCGGAACAGTTCAATATTGCGGATAATGATTTTACCGAAGCAGAGCTTGATAAGTGCATTCAACTGCGCAAACCGTTTTTCGTATAACGAAGCTTGCTGTGTATCGCCGCTTTGCCAATAGGGAATCCATCCCGTCATAAAGCTGCGGAACCATGCAAGTCCGCCGTTGGTCGTTAAAATTTCGCGGCTTATCGTATCGTTGGCACGAAAGAGTGCACTCATCTCATATTCAGCTTCCTGTAAGAAATCTGCAGCTGCCGCCGTGTCGTTATTGCCTTTTAAAAGCGAAAGTCGGTTGACAAGTGATTCGGTTTGCTTTACCGCATCGTTTAAGTTGAGTGCTTTTCGCTGTGATTCAACTGCTTCCATTATACGCAGTTCTTCGGAGCCGATATATATATCTTTGATTAACCGGCGTTCTGATATGGGAAGGCTCGCTAAATCCCAATTTGCATAGAGGCTATCTTCTTCTACCGGTAAAAATTCGGTATCGTTGCGGTGTTTAACGTACAAAACCCCGTCGACCAGCATCAGCTTTTCGCCGGGAAGTCCGGTAACCCGCTTTACCAGCGGATCCGCTTTCGGTTTGCCGTTGTCATCGGTATTAAGATTCACTCGTGCAAGGGTGAGCATATACACCAACTGCGACATAAATGTTTTAAGCCGTGCCTTGGGCGTATCAGGATAATTCGGGTTGTTCAGGATAACGATATCGCCGCGCTGATACTTTTTCCATTGCGGAAGTCTAAAAGAAGAAAGCGGGAAAAAAGGCCCCGAAGGAGTTTTAACACCGATAACCGTATCACCGATCATAAATTCAGGCACCATAGATTCCGATGGAATGCGGTATACCTGAAAAATAAAGATGTTGACTAATAGCACAAAAAAGATCGCATAAAAAGCGGCATCCACCCATTCGAGCAGTTCGATAAGAATTGATTTTAGTATTGCACCGTCCTTTTTACCCTTGAGCGGAAGCATCTTTTTCTTTAATTGAACGGGAGTAATATCAGGGAAATATTTTTGCAAATGTTTATTTTTCATATAATGAACGGTAACTGCTTTTAAAATAACGATACCGAACCACAGCAGCGCAAGAATGGCATCCATTGTATAAGGTGAATGCTCTACAAGTGCACGGGAGCATACAAAGCAAGCTATCATAACAAACGGCCAGTAGTCAAAGAGCTTTCTCGTAAAAACGAGTGAGATATAGGTTCTCTTCCGGTTTAACTTTAATTGCGCGTAAGTGAGCGCGGAAGAGAAAATAACACCGGCAACACTTCCTACAAAGGCTAAACCATGCATATTATTGACAATTAATAGGAGAGAAAAAACGAAAGACAGCCCCGAACAAACACGGAAAAATAGTGCCATGAATTACCTCGTAAATAGTTGTTTATTGTAGCTGTTATCATTTAGAATGTCAATTTTTCGGTGTATATCGTGTAACAATATTTTAATTTCAATATTATAAAGCAATTAAACGCTTGAACAGTCAATAGTAAAATGATAGTATCTGCTCTTAATTAGAGAAAGTTGATATACGGGGATTCAATAATATCGGCTTTTCTCTATAGGCCGTTTTAACGGCTACACATCCTACAAGTGAAGTACTCCATATAGTAGCGGATTCTTGTATCAACTATTCACTGCTAACACGGACGATCCTCCACGGCATTCAATGTAATGCGGTAGTTTGATGTAATCTTGATATTAAAAGGAGATACTTGACAAAATGAATGAAAAAAGTATAATCCCCCCCCCCCCCCCCCCCGATACGTACGTGCGGAAATCATCATTACAAGACGGGAGGTATCTTATGAATACCGGAAAACGAATTTTCCCGCTTAGATATAAGCTCGTTTTATTTTTCGGGTTATTGATTTTAGCGGCGGGCATTACGCTGGGAACTTTGGCAATAAGAACAGCCCGTAAAGCCGTTATGGAAAAAATTGAAGTCCATCTTACCGACAAGGCAACAGACGTTGCAGAGATTGTCGACGGAAGAGCCTCTTCCTTTGTACAATTTGTAGAAGGACTTGCCCGTATGCCGTTTTTACGTGATAACAGTCTTTCATTGCAGGAAAAGGCGCGAATGATAACAATAGAAGCGGAACGGAATACAAATATAGATTACTTCGGCGTATGCGATCTCGAAGGTAATCGGTATGACGCGCATAGATCCCTCACGCTTGTAAGTGACAGGGAATGGTTTCAGTCCGCTGCTAAGGGAAAAAACTATATTACGGAACCATTCCTTTCGCAAATAACGAATACTATGCAAATACTCTTTGCTGTTCCGATCTATGACGACATGGATACCATCATCGGTGTTCTTAGTGCGGCGGCACCGGCAAAATTGCTTTCCCAAGAGATAAGCAATATTATCGTCGGAAAAACCGGTGAATGTTATATACTCGGATTAACAGGGACTGTCATAGCGCATAAAAATTATGAGATGGTAACAAGTAAACAAAATCCGCTAGAAATAGTCAAAAAAAACTCATCGCTTACCTCTTTAGCGGCTTTTACCCAGCATGCACTTGATACTCAAAAAAGTGAAGTCGGCTATTATGAATATGATGATATCAGGTATATAGCCTCTTACGCTACCGTGCCGGTAACCGGCTGGACGGTTATTATAAAAGCTCCGGTGGATGAATTTATGGGAACCGTGAACGCGCTTCGCAAAGGCATTATGCTTACCGGTATTATTATTTTAGTATTATCGCTTGTCATTGTGTATATTATCGCCTATAAAATGATGCAGCCTGTTCAGGCGGTTGTCGCTGCATTGGGAGATATTGCTCACGGCGAAGGGGATTTAACGGTTCGCTTGCCGGTTTTTGGGAATGATGAAATAACGAATTTGTCCGCATACTTCAATGAAACAATCGAGAAGATTGGATTATCGATACGTGCCGTCGGCGTAAATAGCCAATCGATGGAAGAAGTCGGAAATGAGCTTGCTTCCAACATGGTAGAAACCGCGAGCGCCATCAACGAAATAAGCGCCAATATCGAAGGTGTAAAACAACAGGCAATGACACAAGCCGCAAGCGTAACCGAAACGGCAGCCACTATTGAAGAGATCGTTCGAACGATTAAGCAGCTTAATGGCAGTATCGAAATGCAGGCGGAAAGTGTTGCGCAGTCATCTTCTTCTATAGAACAGATGGTTGCAAATATCGCTTCAATTACCAAGACGCTTGAAAGTACCGACGGTGCTATTAAAAAGCTGGCCTCTGCAACAGGGGACGGGAAAGAGACGGTCGCGACCGCCAATACCGTAACACAGAAAATTGCAGAGGAATCGGGCAGCTTGTTGGAAGCGTCGAGCGTTATTCAGCATATTGCTTCGCAGACAAACCTACTTGCTATGAATGCCGCTATAGAGGCAGCTCATGCAGGAGAAGCCGGTAAAGGTTTTGCGGTTGTCGCCGACGAAATCCGCAAACTTGCGGAAGATTCTGCAACACAAGGTAAAGCAATAACTGCAACACTGAAAATTTTAAGCGGAGAAATTGAAACACTTTCGGATTCTTCCAGAACTGCTGAAGAAAAATTCAGTACCATCTTTAACTTATCGGAACAAGTAAAATCGATGAGCGATCGTCTGACCGAAGCGATGCGTGAACAGGAAAACGGTAGCAAGGAAGTGCTTACCGCAATTAAAAATATCAATATGGTAACGGTTGAAGTAAGCGAGGGGTCTGCCGAAATGCTCAAAGGGGGCGAAGGCGTTGCTGAAGAAATGCAAAAACTGAACGATCTTACCCGTATCATTACCGACAGTATGAATGAAATGGCTGCCGGAGCTGTTCAAATAAATAATGCCGTGCAGGAAGTAAATGAAATTACACAAAAAAATAAACACAATATTGAAAGCTTAGTAGCCGAAGTTAATAAATTTAAAGTTTAACCGACTTCCGTGAAAACTTAAACAAGAAGGTGTCCCAATTCTTCGACGCCTTCTTGTTTGAATCTCCATCGTTTCAATTCAACCTTTAATCGCTCGTTCCTCCTTCTATAAACGGAATACGATATATTCTGAGAAGAAGTGTCGTATTTTTTTATATATATTTTTATAATGACTTGTATAATGAATGGGCAGTTCAAATTGACTCTGCCTTTACCAGGAGGAATAATATGGCAAAAAAAGTTGTGATTGCCGGAGGCGTCGCAGGCGGAGCTTCCGCCGCCGCCCGTGTAAGACGTTTGGACGAAAGCGCCGAAATTATCATGTTCGAAAGAGGACCGAATGTCTCTTTTTCTAACTGTTGTCTGCCGTTTTTCTTAAGCAGAATGGTGCCTGCAAGTGAGAACCTCGTTTTAATGACGCCGGAGCAATTTAAAAAGCAATATAATATCATTGCAAAAACCTCGCACGAGGTATTAAAGGTAAATGCTGCGGCCAAAACGGTTACCGTAAAGGATTTGACTTCCGGCAAGGAATTTGAAGAAGCTTATGATGTGCTGGTGTTGTCGCCCGGTGCTTCGCCGATTGTGCCCGCTTCCGTTAAGGGGCATGATAAACCGCACGTGTTTACTGTACGCAACGTAGTCGATATAAAAAAGATAGACGATTATGTTCATGCCAATAAGATAGACGATATTGCTGTTATTGGCGCAGGTTTTATCGGTATGGAAGTTGCAGAAAATTTCCGGCTTGCAGGGAAAAATGTTTCGCTTGTCGAAAAATTGGATCAGGTTATGGCTCCCTTCGATTACGATATGGCACAAATTCTACATAAAGAATTGCACGATAAGGGCATTAATCTTATTCTGGGCGACGGCATTAAGGAAATCGGGAACGATTTTATTGTACTGGAAAGCGGAAAAAAGGAGAAAGCGCACGCCGTTATTATGGCGCTTGGTGTACGCCCCGAAACGGAACTGGCAAAGACCGCAGGAGTGACGCTCGGCGAAACAGGTGCCATTTTAGTTGACCATAATTACCGAACAAATGTAGACGGGATTTATGCCGTCGGGGATGCCATAGAAGTAACGCATTTTATTACCAACAAAAAGACACGCCTTACGCTTGCAGGCCCCGCCCAGCGGCAGGCTCGTGCCGCTGCCGACGATATGTACCGCATACCGCACAGAAACACGGGCGTTATCGGTTCTTCGGTTATCCATTGTTTTGATTACAATGCTGCCTGCACCGGTCTTAACGAAAAGGACTGCAAAAAGAACGGCATCCAGTACGATTATGTGTATGTTATTCCGGGCGATAAGGTCGGTCTTATGCCCGCCTCGAATCCGCTCTTTTTCAAACTTATCTTTGAAAAACCGTCGGGAAGAATTCTGGGGGCACAGGCTGTTGGAAAGGGTAATGTCGATAAGCGTGTCGATGTTATTGCTTCGTTTATCATGCTGAACGGTACGCTTGAGGATCTAAAAGAGCTCGAGCTGTGTTATTCACCCATGTTCGGAACCGCTAAAGACGTTGTAAACCATGCGGCGCTGGTGGGAATGAATATTTTGAACGGTGTGTTCAACCAGGTGCCTGTTACGATGGTACGCGAATTAGTGGAAAAGAATGCCTGTATTATCGATGTGCGCGAACCGCGTGAATTCGAGATGGGGCATATTATAAACGCAGTCAATATTCCTTTAAGCCAACTCAGGGAACGGATGCACGAGATTCCGAAGGATAAACCTGTGTATGTGCATTGCCGATCCAGCCAGCGCAGTTACAATGCGATTTGTGCGATGCAAGGTCGTGGGTACAAGAATGTATACAATATCATGGGTTCGTTTTTGGGCTTAAGCGTATATGAGTATTTCAACGATATAAAAAACGGCCGGAAACCCATTGTTACGAAGTACAATTTTAATTAGGATCGTAATTTGCAGGGCTCCGATATGCCGGCAGAAAAGGAAGGGCTGTCCAAATTCGATATTTTAAACCTTGTCATTGGTTCGATTATTGCGATGTATCGTCGTTTAAGCTTTCGGTGAATCTCATCAATGTAGGACTGGTGATAGGCGCTCTGTTTACTCCGATTGCGCATTTTTCGCTTTCAGGATGGCTGTATCTTATTTTCGTAACCTCGGGCGGTATTTTAGGGAATATGCTTTTGAAGAAGATGAAGCGCAAAACATCGTACATGCGGAACTAAACAAGTTAGTTTTGTTTCCCATCAGCTAATTAAGGCACCTTCTTAAAACAGATTTTCGTGCAGCAAATGCGGGGGCTTGCAATAAACGCACCTATCTTATAGAATAAGTGCATCAGTATTAAAAATAAATCGTTCTGTTTTTCAGAAAAGTTTATGAATTTATTAAAGACGAAGCAAAATGGAATCGGACAATAAGCATTTTATTAAAGTAACGGAAAACGCACTCACTCCTCTCAGTTCTGAACAAAAGGTAGTATTAAACCGGCGCGGGAACCAACTCTTTAACGAAGGCTTTATAAACGAAGCTCAACGTATCTTTGTTACGACCGGTTATTCGGACGGGCTTACAAGAGTCGGCGATTACTATATTGCGCATGATAATACACTGGAAGCGCTCCGCATGTATTGTCTTGCGAAAAATAAACGAAAATCCGACCCGATTATTGATTCGCTTGTTCGGCTCATTAGAGTGTTAATAGATACTGAAACAAAAGGAGTAGAAAATGTTTGAAAGTATTGAAAATGGTTATTCCGAGCAGACCGATTCGTTATTTCCTGCTCAAGAGCTTCCTCACGCAGAAGGAACCGATGAACTTACAAAGCTTTCACGCGAGGGCTACCTTCTCTTAAAAGCAAATGAAATTGATCGGGCAGAAGCTGAATTTAAAAAAATGTTGGAACTTGATGAAAACAATAATTATGCCCTTGTCGGACTTGGAGATGCCGCACGAAAGCGGAATAAATGCAAAGAAGCCGCAGAATACTATAGTGAATGTTTACGGCACCATCCGGGGAATAATTATGCTTTGTTCGGATTAGCAGATTGCTATAAAAATATGAATTTATATGCTAAGGCAATAGAAATTTGGGAACAGTACCTTGAGCATGATAATGCAAACATTACCGTCTTTACCCGCGTTGCTGATGCATATCGAAAGATACATGATTTTCAAAATTCAAAAAAACTCTATTTGAAAGTACTTGAGATCGAAGAGAACAATCCTTATGCGCTCATCGGCTTGGGGCACCTCCATTATGATTTTAAAAAGTATCGAGAAGCGCTCGTTTATTGGCAAAAGATTTTTGATCAAAATCCTGAAAATGTCGATATCCGTATCTTAACATCGATTGGAAATTGTTACCGAAAGATGAAGCAATTCGACCGCGGTGTGTATTATTTTGAGAAAGCGCTTGAAAAAGATCCCGATAATTTTTACGGACTTTTTGGTCTTGCCGATTGTTATCGTGGTATGAAGCAGCAGCAACATTCAATAAAATACTGGGAAGCAATTCTGAGTAAAGATCCGAATAATAAAGTAATTCTTACCCGTATGGGCGATGCATACCGGCACATCGGCGATTATGAAAAAGCCGAGCAGATTTATCAGCGTGCGCTCGATATCGATTATGATTCTTATGCGATACTTGGGCTTGCGATTCTGTGCAAGATACAGGGAAAATATGATGAAGCAATAACCAGTTTAACGCATTTGTTGCAGGCAGATCGGAAAAACTATCGTATTTACCTTGAACTTGCCGACTGTTATATTCACATAAACGAAAAAGCCAAAGCGATTGAAGTACTGCAAGCGTTCCAACAGTACGGCATTAAAAACCAAGCAGTAAGCGATACCCTTTTTTCATTACAAAATTAAGGCAGTGGTGATTGGGACAGAGCGATAACGGCATTGTAAAAAAAACAGCCCTTTCGGGAATGCTGCCGGAAGAAATTGATGCGGTATGCAATTTACCGCAACGCTTTCACTCTATACAAATTTTTCAATGGATTGCGCAGGGGTGTTCGTCGTTTGAAGGTATGACAAATCTTCCACTTAAAGTGAGGGAACGACTTACCGATGAATATACGCCGTGCGATACTGTATGCGAAACCGTGTTGAAAGATCCTGACGGTACGGTAAAACTCGGAATAGGCTTGCATGACGGCAGCAGCATTGAAACGGTACTGCTGTTTGATAAAGCTTCGCGTAGGACTGCCTGTGTTTCCTGCCAAGTCGGCTGCCCGATGGGCTGTACCTTCTGCCAAACAGGCCAGCTCGGTTGTTTGCGTAATCTTAGCCCCAACGAAATTGTAGAACAATTTTTGCATCTGGAAAAAATCTGCGGTAAGTTGGACAATATCGTGTTTATGGGCATGGGCGAACCGTTATTAAACCTCGACAGTATCGCAAAAACTATAGCCGTTCTTACTCACCCCAAGGGCAGAAATCTTTCACACAGGCGGATAACGCTTTCCACGTCCGGTATCTGCAAAGGCATTTATGAGCTTGCAGATAGCAAACTCGATATTCGCCTAGCCGTTTCGTTGACGACCGCGGACGAAGACTTGCGAACAACCTTGATGCCGGTTACAAAAGCAAATCCGCTCAGCGAATTAAAAAAGGCAATCCGCTATTTTAATGATAAAACCGATAAGCGGGTAACTCTGGAACTCGCGCTGCTTAAAGATGTAAACACTTCCTATAAAGCTGCGCAGCAAGTACGCGCTTTCGCCGAAGGACTCAACGTTCATATCAACCTTATCCCGTGGAATCCCGTGCAGCAATTACCGTATAACACTCCTTCCGATTCCGAAATACGATCATTCTATAATTATTTAACAGCGGAAAATCTCAATGTAACAGTTCGCCAAAAGCGTGGCAGAACTATCGGCGGCGCCTGTGGGCAATTAGGTAAAAAAGGACGTACCGAACCGAAATACTCCGGTACAAAGCAAATCTAACTATATTTTTAGAAATCTCAGCATATAAAAAAAGCACCGACTAATCCTGGTCGGATTAATCGGTGCTCCGGTTAACTAAAGGTTAAGTTTCAACCGCTAAAATAGCGCAGCTGAACAACACTGTTGAAGTTTCAGTGTACCCGATTTATTGACCATCGGCGGGAACGCTCCATGTCGCCGGTTCGTTTCCCTCTCTGTCGATAATCTCTATGTCAGATGCAGGAGTGATCTTATCTACGTAGAACTTGTATGAGACGGGCTCCGATACGTTACCGACGTTATCAATTGCTTTTACATCGATATTGTAAACAGTGTCGGTAGAAAAATGGAGCGGCTCGATATACTTAACGTAATCGGCATCGTTGATTTTGACATAAAGTGCATCAACACCGGAAAGTTCGTCGGTCGCACCAAATGCCACCGATTCTTTGGTTGAAACGATAATACGTCCCTCTTCGTCAACGACATCGGAACTCGGGAAAATCATGTATGCATCATCTTTATTGATAAGGCGATCACTGTTTTCGATAAAAACAGTCGGAGCGGTTGTATCAACGATAACGGATGTTACCGAAATAGGAGCTAAGTTGCCGACGTTATCAACAGCTGTATAATATATCTTTGCGGGTCCTTCTTCGCTTATAGAGTAATAAGCACCTTCATCTTCTTTCCCATTACCATGGAGTGCTAAAGAATCCAAATCTGTGCCGATATAAGCTCCCGCAGTCCCGGAACCGGTTAAATCATCGATTGCCGAAATATACCATTTTGTCTCTGCAGAGCAGTAAGCAGCTAAACCTTTGTAAAATAACGGTTCAGTTGTATTCAGCGTCGTTTTGGGCGCAGTATTGTCGACAATTACCGAAAGGGTTTTTGCAACTTCAAGGTTTTTGCTGTTATCGAAACCACGATATGAAATATCATGTTTACCTTCTTCCAAGATCTGGAAGGGATTGCGATAAGTCATAAAGCTCGAACCGTCCAGTGAGAATTCGACAAAATCGAGACCCGTCTCTTTATCTGCCGAATTAAGCTTAAAGAATACATCGCTGTTGACAAAATGTTTATCACCGTTACGGTATTGCATTGCCGCGCGTTGATAATCATGGGTCATTGTTTCAGGCACTTGTGCCCAAACTGAGAAGCAAAGAGCCGCAAAAGCAGCGGCAAAGAGTGATTTCTTCATAAATCCTACCTCCAAATACTATAAAAGATGACTCCGCATCTTTTTTAATAATAAATTTCAACTCTGCGGTTGTGTTTCCGTTCGGAAATTTCCGCATGAGATCCTGCGGGGTGCTCAGCCCCTTCCGCCGATATGGTAATATTACCCGCTGTAAAGGCTCCGGTTGATTCAAAATACTGTGCGACGGCATACGCACGTTGTAACGACAGTTTTTCTTCTTCTTTTGTGCTATCCAATTTTGCACAATGTCCGACAATTTTTATCTGTGTTACATCCTTCGCTTTCAACAGTTCGGCAATACTGTCCAACTTATGTGCGGTGAACGTATCAATCTTATACGTCTTCGGAGCAAAATAAACCGTCGTTTCGTTGCCGGTATTATTTTTCTCGCTTTGCTGCGGCTCATCTATTTTCTCTTCCGCAGGGGCATTTTCAACCTGCTGCGTTTCTGCAACAGGCTTTTCTTCCTTCTGCTGCTTAGGTTGTGTAGTACATCCCATCACAATTACCGCGATCAGCAACAGAAGAATACCTTTTAGCTTGCTCAAATTTTGACCTCCTCAAAATTTTTGTATTGTATAAAGGAAACTTTTGAAAACTAAAGTCTCTAAAAGTTCCATCCAGTTTTATAACTTCTCTTCAAACCGTTTAGTACTGTTATTATTTTAAATTGACATTTTTTACTGGGATTCAAAGAATATCGGCCGATACTCTTGCCAAAAGATATGTTATTGATAAGTGAAGTATTCTCTTACCGTTCGTAAGCTTTATATCCAAGGTGCTCCTACACCATAGATGTTATACTATCATCCCCATTTTTTTGTCAAGCCTCTTTTTTAAAAAGCCTATTTCTAGCTGAGTTTTTTTTGTATATTATGCATTATCATAGCTACGGTAGCGTGCAAGATTCGATAGTATGGGGTAACACAATGAATACGGAATACGGAAAAAAGGCAAAAAAAGTCGCAGTGGTAACGGGCGGAACAAGCGGAATCGGCTTGGAAACGGTCAAAGCTTTAAACAATAGCGGTTATACTGTGTATACCGTCAGTAGGCGCACACTTAACGGTCAAGTACCTGAATATGGCGAGCATTTTTCTGCGGATGTAACAGATGAAGATGCATTGATCAAAGTTTTTGCCGAGGTATGGGAACGGGAAGCTCGATTGGATGTCTGTGTCTGTGCTGCCGGTTTCGGTATTTCGGGAGCCGTTGAGTTTACGAAGCTTGAGGATGCAAAAAAACAGCTGGATGTAAATTTTTTCGGCGCTTTTTTAACGATGAAGACAGCCGCTTCATACATGAGGAAGCAATGCTTTGGAAAGATTCTCGCGGTGAGTTCGGTCGCAGGAGAAATTGCCATTCCTTTTCAGGCCTTTTACTCCGCTTCCAAAGCAGCGCTTGGGAAATTGTTGGAAGCATTTGCCGCTGAAGTTTTCCCGTTTGGTATACAGTGTGCGCTTATTATGCCGGGAGATGTCGCAACTCCGTTTACGGATGTTCGTAACAAATCGAATGCCGGTAACGATGTGTATTCCGGAAGAATCACAAAGAGTATCTCAAAGATGGAACGTGATGAACGGCATGGCATACCGGCGAATAAACTCGGTTCTTTTATTGCATCGTTAGCGGATAAAAAGCGGATTGGCTTCTTGTATCCCTATAACGCTCCCTATGCTCTGTTGATAAGCCTGTACCGTTTACTACCTCGCCGTTTAGCCCTCTTTATTGTCCGAAAGCTCTATGCCTGTTGAAGAAAATAAGACTTATTCTTGCTTTTTCTATAGGAATGATTATATTATAGTTACAGTTGATGTGTCAGTAATGATAAATCCATCATCAATAGGAGCGTTATATGAGCAAAACAGGAATTTTTTATGCAAGTAAAGGCGGCGTAACCGAAACTTTTGCAAAGCAGATTGCGGAAAAGCTGGGAGCCGATTTGCACAATATGAAAGATACGAAAGTTGATGCGATAGCGGACTACCAGAATGTCATACTGATGTCCTCCAGCTATTTCTTCGGCGCATTAATGGAAGATTGGGGCGGTAAAATAAAACTGCTGCACACCGTTGATTTTTCCGGGAAAAATGTCGCGATTGTCGGCGTCGGAAGCCAAGAACGCCATCCCGACAGCTTCTGCTCCGGAGCTGCGGACTTCTATGATAAGCTCCGCTTTAGCGGCGCCCGCTTTGTCGGTGATGTATGCCCCTGCGGATATGAATTTAAGTTCTCCCGCATGGAAAGAGGCGGCAGAATGCTCGGTCTGTGCTTGGACAAGGGCGATGCTAAAGTGAACGAAAAAATCGACGAATGGGTAAAAGCCGTTCAGCCGGTATTTGCAAAATAAGTTTTGCCTGGGAACCTCTAAAAACGGCAAGCCTATCGGCTTGTTCTGTAATGAAATTCATTAAGTTATCCGCTTTGTGGACTGTGAATCAGTTTTTAGAGGTTCCTTAAAGTATTTCTATATAGGCTTTTAGATAATCTATTCTTTGATTGCGTATGCTTTCGCTTATTAAATAGTTTACGAGAATTTTTCCCGTCCTATGTCTTTTATGTATTATTTTTAGCTTTTCAGGGATATTGTTTAAGAAATTTCGATTTACAATTTCTTCTACAAGAAAAACAATATAACGCTGTTTTTCAGTTTTTTCCCAAAGAATTTTATCCGTTTTATCGGGATATTGCGTAATAATACCCCTCTCATCATCATTAATATCCGAGCTGTTAATGCAACGTACATAGAGAGAAGGATTATTCGCGTATTGTATTAGCTTTTGCTTGTCTCCGTAATCAAACTTTACAACATAGTTAAAGGGTATATCTTCATACGCATATTCTGTATTTTTTAGCTCTTTTATGTTTTTTATTTGTCGGTTTTTTAAAATAATTTTTTTCAACATTATTTTATAATTGTTTATTTTTGTTTCAAAGTCTGTATAGGCATCATTAAGTATTTTTTCGTAATCATTTAAATTTAACATATTAAACCGGCGCATCTCTTTTATAGGAATACCAAGATTGCGATAAAACGAGATTTCGGCAATATTGACTAAATCTGCAACCGAATATTTTCTATAATTATTCATACCATCTTGATTAACAGGAAAAATATTTTCCTTTTGCCAATACCGTAATGTCGGACAGGAGATATTTAAAAGCTCCGAAACTTCGCCGATTGTTAAGTCCTTATTCATAGAACGAAATAATAATAAAATTTTTGTTGACATTCAAGTTACTTTAAGCTTTATGATAAATCTAAAGAACCGGTTACCTTAAATAAATGGCTATTGGATTTTTTATAAGAGAGCTGCGGATTACCTGCACTTCTCATTTTACAGGAGGTATTTGTATGTCTGACACTGTGGTAGCAAAAAAATGGTTTGAACGTATTAAAGTTCCCCATACCTATGTAATTCTCATAAGTATTCTTATTATTATGACCATCCTTACCCACATCATACCGGCAGGGCAATATGAAAGAGTAAAGGAACCAATATCCGGAAAAATGGTCGTCGTTCCCGGCAGTTTTCAATTTATTGATACTAAAGCTCCAGGATTTTTTGATATATTTCTCTCTTTACAGAAAGGGTATGTCGATGCAGCCAATATTATGTTTTTAATTATATTTGCATACGGATTTGTATATGTACTGGTAAAAAATGGAACGATGGATGCTTCTCTTGGAGCACTCGTTAGACTTGTCGGTAAACATGTACAGCTTATGATTCCGATAGTCATGCTTGTTCTTGGAGTGTTAAGTTCAACAATGGGGATTTTTGAAGAGGTATATGGTCTTTTCCCTGTTTTTGTAGGAATAGCAATAGCGTTAGGTTACGATGCAATAGTCGGTGGTGCAATGGTATATCTGGGGGTTACGATCGGATATGCCGCAGGTACTTTTAATCCGTATAATGTCGTTATTGCTCAAGACGTGGCAGGCGTGGCCGCTTATTCGGGATTAGGATTAAGAATTGCGGTTTTTGTTGTATTTGAAGCTGCTGCAATATTTTATATAATGCGCTATGCTGCAAAAATAAAAGCAACTCCTGAAAAATCGATACTATACGGTTCCGATCCTTATATCATAAAAGAGAAAAGTATTGAGGAACTGACAAGTATAAAAATGACCGGAAGGCAAAAAGTTTGTTTGCTTATCTTTTTTGTTACCTTAGGTATATTATTATATTGCACGACTCAACTTGGTTGGTATATTGACGAAATAGCAGCCATGTTTCTAATGATGATGATATTTGCAGGCATTGCGAGCGGTTATTCCGCTACGGAAATATGTAAGACATTTATCGAATCTACAAAGTCTATGGTATCATCAATGTTAATTGTAGGATTTACCCGTGGGATTTTAATTGTTATGAAGGACGGAATGATTTCAGATACGATTGTCTATTATTTGGTATCCCTACTTTCGGAAACAAGTAAATATATATCTGCCTTTGGAATGCTCTTCTTGCAGAATATCATAAAATTTTTTATTACGGGTTCTTCCAGTCAAGCGACAATTACAATGCCGATTATGGCTCCTACTGCTGAACTAATCGGTTTAAGCAAGCAAATAGCCGTGTTGGCCTATCAATTCGGTAATGGGTTTGCGGAAATGTTTTGGCCTACCTCTTGTGCTTTAGGCTGCGGTTTAATGGGTGTGCCGATTGATAAATGGTATAAATTTGTTACGCCGCTCTTTGTTATCGTGCTGTTGCTAGAAATAGTATTTATGACAATTGCGGTAACTATAGGGTATCATTAATAATAATCAATGATATTTTTAAAAGAAAAGGAGATAGGGAATTATGCTTATAAAGAACGGAAATATTTTAAACTTTCAAGCCGGCGGATTTGTTCGGCAAGATATTAGAATTATTGATGGAAAAATAACCGAAATTGCAGAAACATTGGATGCCGATAAAAATGAAGAAATTTGTGATGCTTCAAATAAATATATAACACCGGGACTGATTGATGCTCACAGTCATATTTGCATTAGTGAAGAAGGCCGCGGAGCGATCGGAGATGATTGCAATGATTATAGTGAAGCAGTTATGCCGTATCTTGATACAATCGATGCAATATATCCCTTCGATTCTGCTGTACAAGAAGCAACTGCTCACGGGGTAACATGCGCTTGTGTATGTCCCGGTAGCGATAGTGTAATTGGAGGAATGAATAGCGTTATCCAATTATATGGTAGAACAGTTGAAGAGATGTTGATAAAACGGAAAGCCGCAATAAAATGCAGTTTCGGCGAGAATCCGAAAAAGGCCGGATATGTTTTTAAGTCGAGAATGGGAAACGCGTACCTTTTGCGTAAATGTATAGAAGAGAGCCTTGATTATAAATATAGAAAGGACGAAGCTTTGAAACGGGGCGATTATTTTAAGCGGGATATAGGAAAAGAAAATATGCTTTTAGCAATAGATAAAAAGATTCCGTTCCATGCTCATGCGCACCGTTGTGACGATATATGTACAGCTATAAGAATATGTAAGGAATACGATATTGATTTGGTTATCATCCATTGTACCGATGGAGAAGCTATAATCGATCATTTGGCTGCACATAAATATCCTGTTATTCTTGGCCCAACCATGTACCCGCGCTCAAAATTGGAAAGCATGTCCAGAAGTTTTAAAACGGCAGGGATTTTAAATAAAGCCGGCATAAAAATATGTATTACAGCAGATCATGATGTTACGCCAATATATTATTTATCGGTTTATGCAGCGCAGTCCGTTCGCGCAGGCTTGGATGAAATTGAAGGTTTAAAATCTATAACAAAGAATCCTGCTGAAGTATTGGGCATTGATGATAGAAAAGGCGAAATTCTTGTAGGAAAAGATGCAGATGTGGTAATTTGGTCAAAACATCCGTTTGATTATGATACGAATGTTGAAACTGTATATATTGCAGGAAAACCTATAAGGGGTCGCTAAAAATATACCCGAGTTTTTAGCGATATCTCACAGTATAATCAGTGTAGTTCTAATAATGGAGCGGCTATGATACAGTTTAAGAATAAGCTTCTTAATATTAAAATGCCTCATACTTATGTGATATTAGGTATTATTCTGTTATCGGTTATAGCACTTGCATATATTATTCCGTCTGGAGAATTTGATAGAGTGCTGGATGAAAGTTCGGGAAAAATGATAATTATTCCCGATAGCTTTCATTATGCGGAGGGTATAAAGCCTCATTTCTTTGATATTTTTTTGACGCTTCAAAAAGGGTATGTCAGTGCAGCCGGAATAATGTTTTTAATGATTTTTGCTTATGGTTATGTATATCTGTTGATTGATAACGGAACATTAAACAGTGTGATAAATATTCTTATAAAAGCGTTGGGTAAAAAAACATATTTGATTATTCCTGTCGGTATGCTCATCTTTGGCGTCCTTGGTTCAACGATGGGAATTTATGAAGAAGTATACGGTATGGTGCCTGTCTTTATAGGGATTGTTACTGCCTTAGGATATGATGCCGTAGTAGGAGGCGCTATAGTGTTTGTCGGAGTTGCTACCGGATTTGCTGCAGCTACGACAAATCCGTTTTCAGTAGGTATTGCGCAAAGTATTGCCGGCATCAGTATGTATTCCGGGATTGAATATCGAATTTTAATTTTTATTGTATTTGAAGTAACGGTTATTTTATATCTACTGCAGTACGCAAGAAGAGTAAAAAAAGATCCTAAAAAGTCTATTTTATACGGCGAAGAACGGACGCTTATTTTCCCTTTTAAACAGAAAGAAGCTGTTATAACAGTAAGACAAAAAATTTGTTTGATGTTGTTTGTTTTTACAATCGCTATGTTGCTTTATGGGACAACCAAACTGGGATGGTATATTAATGAAATTGCGGCGATGTACCTTATGATGATGATTATAACCGGAATAACTTCAGGATATTCGACGGATAAAATATGTAAAACTTTTATTAAATCGACTCAAAGTATGGTAGGCTCTATGATGGTTGTAGGATTTACCAGAGGTATTGTATTGGTAATGCAAAATGCAAAAATATCCGACACAATTGTTTACTATTTATCGAGTATTTTATACGGACGAACAAAATATATATCCGCCATTGGGATGCTCTTTATTCAGAATATAATAAATTTTTTTATTACCGGTTCTTCAAGTCAAGCTGCAATTACAATGCCTATTATGACTCCCGTCGCCGATATTATACATTTAAGCCGTCAGACAGCCGTATTGGTTTATCAATTTGGAGACGGTTTCTCAAATATGTTTTGGCCTACAGCATGTGCTGTTGAATGCGGTCTTATGGGGATACCAATAAATAAGTGGTATAAATTTATGGCGCCTTTATTTTTGATTATGATAGTATTGCAGATTATCTTTGCCGCTCTATCGGTTTTGGTGTACGTTTAAATCTATTGTATACTATTAAATACAACAGATATAAGTCTTATTCCCCAACGGTAAAGGTTGTTCTGCAAATAGTGTGAAAGGGGCATCCCATACAATCGTGCCATTGTACGGCTGCCGGTTTTCTAAAGTCTTCCATACCGACCTGTTGCGCGTACGCTTGAGCAATTTGTAAAAAAGCCTGAATCGACGGTTCAAATTCTTCCCTCGTTTTAGAAGAACGGGCACTTCCCTGAGGTATCACCTCTTTATCGTTGACGATGTACTTTCTCTCTTCTTTCGTAATACCGAGAAAAAAAGCATGGAGTACTTCTTGTTTCAGTCTATTTTCTGCAAGGAAGATGTACATCGGCATTTGGAAATCTCGCATAGCTTCCGAGGTATAGTCTGTAGCGGACGGAACCTTGCCGGTTTTATAATCAATGATAACGGCGCGGCCTTCAGCTTCCTGATAGGCGATGCGGTCTACGAGCCCGTGATAAAGGATGTCTCCGCTCCGGTACTGCAGCTTGCCTTCCATTAAATACGGCGCATAGCCGTCCAGCTTTTCCGCATCGAACGTAAGCACAAAGTCAACGCTTTTTAAACTGCGCTTTTTAATCGATTCGATAAAAGGCGCGGCGAGCGGCCCGCGGAAATCGGTTTGGCTGTGAACGGTCTCATTAAATATCGATTCAGCCCACTCCCTATAATCGGCGAGATGCGCAGAGATAAACACCCTATCGTTTTCCCGTATACGCTGATAGAGCCGCTCCAAAATACGATGACAAATGATACCGATATAGCGCGGATTGAAAAGTTCCGCATCAGTGTCTTCTTCGTCGATGGAAAGTGCCGACGACAAAAACCATTGAGCCGGACAGTCGGAAAAAAGATGTAAGCCGCTTTGACTGATGCGGAATGCCCCGTCCGTATAGTGTCCGTCTTTGAGCTTTTCAGAAAGTACCGGTAGGCTGCCGTTAAAAGGTTCGGTTAAAAAGGAAAAGCCGCGTTCTTGTTTAATACCTGCGAATTGTTCAAATCCCGCTTTTTGTACGGAATACAGCGCTTCCGGCGCAGGTTCTTCCCGTTTAAAGAAGCGATATTCCTGCAAAAGAGAGTCGCTGTCATTCAGGTCGGGACGAGGAGCAAAGGCGGTAAAAATACCATTGCTGACGGTAAAGCCCGAAAAGGTTTGTTCGGAAACGGAAAAGCGCACTGTGCCGTATGTTGCATACACCGCAAAAAAGGCCTGCGTTGCATCTTTTTCGACAACGCCGAGTTCTTCCCGTTTGTCTTTCCGTAAGAAGGGAAGTTTTTGATAGATCACCCTGCTTGCCTTTTGGTTGCAGTTGAGGACAAAGTGATGCGCAAAGGGCGTTGCAGCCGCGACTCTAAACGGAAAGATACTGACCGCTCTTCCGGTATTTTGCGGTACATAGATTTCGCGGGAAAGTTGGGCGGTAAAAAAGCGATAGGGTTGTGCAGGCAGACAGTCGGTAAAATCCTCTTCAAGCTGTACCAATTCCTGCATAAGCGTGATACAGCGGCCGATGACGGCATTATCTTCGGCTGAGAAGCCGTCGGGATTCAGATACTGCGCTCTAAAGAGGATATATTGCCGTCGCATTTCAGAAAAGCTTTGAGCCTGCACGAACCGCTCCGCAGCCTTCATAAAGGGGATGAGCCACTCTTTTGCCTGCTCTTTTTCGGCTTGCTCTCCCTCAGCACTGCTATGGGGATTATACGGGATAGGGAGTTTAAACGCCTCCTTCCAGACGTTTTTATAGTGTCCTTCATCCTTCCACGAAACGAGACAGTTGTTTTTTATGCCGAAATTGATGAGCGCTTGTATCTGCGCGGGATGCTTCCACGGAATATGAGGATTGAGCAGCAGCGGTTTAAGGCTTTCAAACGAGTAATGTTCCTGTACGCACTGTTCAAGCAACGGAAAGAGCTGCCCCGCCTGCTGTTCGCCGAGTTTAAACCCGAGCCGAAATTCAGCAGGGATATTCCGCAATGCAAACTCCCGCTTGAGATACGGTACGGTATCTTCAATACCGGCAATGCTGAGCGCAATGTCATCGGCGGGAACTCCGGTTGCCAAGAGCTGCTCAACAGCGAGCGCGGTTGAACGAATCTCTTCCCGCATGGTGCCGAATTGGATAAGCGGCGTTGTTTCCGTTTTAAAGGCTGGGGAGGGGAGTATCGACAGTTCCGGCCGTTCTTCCAATAGACTGCAATACTCGTCAAAATCTTCCATTAATTCGGGATAGAGTAAAATGTACTGTTGTGCATGCGGGATAAATTCCGCCCCTGCCCACGAAGGTTCAAAGAGGCGGTGCGCATCCAAAAATTCCGTATATGCTTTTTTCAAAATCCGTAAATCGGAGAACTCGGCGTCTTTACCGGCTTTATGCTGCGCCGCGCGTTTTTCCCAGTGATCCAACTGCGGCAAAATACCGGCAATCCATTGCGCAAATATAGCGCCGTCGGCTGCGTAATCCGCCGGGATGATGTTCTGTAGAAAGGGCTTTTCCGCCGCAGCATTGTCGGCTGCAATATGATGCGCAAAAAGCAAGCGGATAATCTGAGACGCCGGATTTTTATTTTCCGCTTGAGCGATACAGCACTCCGCCTTAAAGGCATCCCATGCGATAAACAGTTCGGCAGGAACTGCTGCAAGGCCGGTCAACGCAAGCGCACGATGCATCCAAAGCCGAGCCGCAATCCGTGACGGAAACACAAAACAGGTGCGGGCGTCCGTACCGTAGCGGCGGATACAATCTTCTATAGTGGAACAGCCGGATATGATGCGCATAATAACCTCTTAAATATGTGAAGCTTCTAAAAATCTAACCGACTTTTTAGAGATGCCTATGATCTGGTTTCTATCAGCGATGAAAGCTCAATAATGTATTATACACAAAAAAATCGGATTGAGCATCTCTTAAACGCAATTAGCGGTTTGCTTTACTTTTGCCCGGCAGGATAGTATAATATCCCCATCATACCGCTTTTCCATCGTCTGTAAATTCAGTGATACATGAGAACGGAGGGATGAATAAATGCACAAATTTTATTTTATATTTCTTCTTTGTTTTTTCTCTGCGATTCCCTGCTTTTCACAAGAAACGGCGCTGCAGTCCAATGATACGGCGGAAGTCGAACACCGAGAACATGATACGAGCAGCGGGCAGCCGAACAATACTGCGCCATTGCAGAAGAAACACGCCGGATTTGACGAATATCTTTTTGCGCCGACTGCCGGCATGGGTATCGGTTTTGAGCTTTCTACATCAAAAAATACATTGGAACTTCCGTTCGTCTTAGGCCCTTCAATTAAATTCGATATGCAATTTTCCCTTAGATCCGGTTTTTCGTTTTTACTCTTAAATGAAGTATTTTTTCCGCTTGCCTACACCGCAACAAACAAGGATTCTGCACAAGCGGGTTATATTCCGGTGTGGCATGGCGGGGTATTGTTCGGATATACCCACGGAGTAAAAACCGATTTGGAAATTACGGCAGCAGGCGGCTTGGGGGTGATGTTTATCTTACCTGAACTCGTAACTCAATTAAGTATTTCAAAATTCTTTACCGAAAAATACGGACTGTATTTCACATTAAATAATAAATTTGTTTTTTTACCTGCGGCTTTAGCAGATGATGGAAAAATGCAAGTGTTGAGTACTGTAGGTGCCGCCTTAGGAGCGTCCTTCCGTATCTATCCCAAAGAAAGATCGGTTACAACTCAGCCTACGGTAAAATCTAAAAAACAGCGGAAGCGGGCTTTTGAACAGTATGTATTTGCACCGTCATTTGCTTTATCAACGGTATTTTTAGGGATACCGCCGGATTTGTATATCATTATGGGACCATCACTTAATCTTGATATGATTTTTACAAAAGAAAAATCCGGGTTTAGTTTTTTTATCCATAATAATACGGCGGTGTGGTTTACAACCTATCCCAAAGACCCTGATGAACCGACACCGAAATTGGTATCTTTGCCGCTTACTCTATTTCATTTTATGTTCGGGTATACTCACGGTAGAGGCAGTAATTTTGAAATCTCCGCGGGTATCGGCCCGGGATTTGCGCTTTCTCCTGCTCATTTTTTCAGGCCGGTCACACTCATGCCTACTGTCAGCACGGAAATTGCATTCACAACATATTTTCCAAAAAAATACGGGTTATATGTTTCGGCGCTTAACTCGTTTATATTTATTCCTTTCGGTTCATACAGGGGGGCTGACGGAAAAAGAAAAACAAGCTATTTATTTATCGATATGCTCAATATCAGCATTGGACCTTCGTTCCGCTTATAAGGAACCGTTCATTTTCTACGCCGATACCGGTGCACAAGAAACTAACGGTCGTTGTTGAAAATAAGGATAGTAATGAACTAAGGTTTATGTGTACCGGCAAACAGTTCGTCTTGCAGCAGGGGGAAATGGTGATGCTGCATTTTCGGTAAACGATAAACGCCGCTTGCCATCACAGTAGCTGCAAACATCAGCAATACGGCTTATCTCTGCACGAAAAGCCGAAGTTGATGAGGAGGCAGAATATTATGAAAACTATGACGCTCGATGAAGTTAAAAATCTTCCGCTGCTTACGGAAGAACGGCTAAACGAAATCAAAAATTTTCAAAATACTGATTTTTCGGACTGCCCAAAGCAGACAAAAGAGGAGCTTAAACAATTCCGCCCTTATTATGAGCTTCATGCAACATTACAAAAACGTAAAAACCACACTGTACAGGTTAGTATTGATAGTGACATAATAGAAGCGTTACAGATTGAAACTCAAGAGTACCAACCACGCATAAATGCTATCTTACGGAAAGCTGTTTTTGGATAAACCATAAGGAACGAGGCACGAATAATCGACCTTTGTTGATTACAGCTAAAGGTCTCTCTAAAATCAGCTTTAGCTTAGAAAATGGGTATACTGATAGCAAAAATCGCTGAGGGTACCCCCTCTTTAAAACCTGCCCATCTATGCTATAATACAACAAGAGAGGAAACAGCTATGACTACGGCAAACAGAAAATATAAAGATTCGGTTTTTGTCGATCTTTTTGCAGAAGACGAAAAGGCTAAAGAAAACTTTTTATCGCTATATAACGCTTTGCACGGAACAAATCTGCAAATGTCTTGTCCTGTAGAAAACATAAGGCTCGATAATGTTATGTATATGAACATAATCAACGATGTTTCCTGCCTTGTCGACAATAAGATTATCGTTCTTGCAGAACATCAATCCACCATAAACGAAAACATGCCTTTGCGTTTTTTAGAATACATAGCAAGGCTCTATGAAAAACTTCAAGCTCCGACCGATAGATATTTAAGAAAGCTGTCTAAAATACCTACGCCGGAATTCTACGTTTTCTATAACGGCAAGGAAGATTACCCTGAAACTACAGTTCTAAAGTTATCTGATGCGTTTATAACAAAACCAGAAAAAGTGCCGCTGGAGCTTGAGGTAAAGGTATATAACATAAATAAGGACAAAGGAGCAGAAGTATTGAGCCGCTGTAAACCGCTTGAAGAATACAGTCTCTTTGTTGAAGAGGTAAGAAAACAAACGCAACTTGATCCTGAAAATGGCTTTACCAATGCGGTAAAGATATGTATAGAAAAAGGAATCTTAAAAGAATACTTACAGAGAAAATCACGGGAGGTAATAAATATGTTAGTAGCCGAATATGATTACGATACGGACATCGCAGTACAGAGAGAAGAAAGTCTAAGAATTGGAATACAACAAGGAATACAACAGGGTATTAAGCGAGGCTTTTCCGATGGAGTAATAAAAACAGCTTTAGCTTTTAAGAAAATGGGTATACCGATAGCAAAAATTGCTGAGGGTACAGGGCTTACTCAAGCGGAAATAGAAAAATTATAAACATGTTACTAGCCGAATATGATTATGAAACCGATATAGCCGTACAACGAGCAGAAGAACGGGAAATAGCCTTTGCCGAAGGCATTGAACAAGGTATATCTCAGGGAGCCTATCAAACCAAACTTGAAACGGCTAAGGCTTTTAAGCAGTTTGGTTTTGATATTGATAAAATAGCTGAAGGAACAGGCCTTTCCATTGAAGAAATAAAGGCTCTATAAAAATCAGCTTTTTGCAAATAGGCGGAGCAGATGCAAGGAGTTAGGCAAAAAAGTACCGCAGGTCTGTTGAACAGCGTACATCCCTGTCCGTTCTGCAGATGCTAAGAGATGACATGTTTTTAATTGCCGGTAAATGTGCTATGCTTATTTTGAGCGGCTCCAATAAAGCCGTTCAAAAATGCTGCCCGCCGAATATGGTTATAAAACCGATAGAACCGAAGCAAGATGTTTTAATCCATTCCCTACCGGCTTTGCAGGGCATCTTCTCTTTTAGGAAATGCCCTGCACCCAACTAACCGTGAGCCTTGCCGTTGCCAAGTAAAGCAAGGGATGTAGCCTGAGGTCGTTGTTGAAAATAAGGATAGCAATGAACTAAGGTTTATGTGTACCGGTAAACAGTTCGTACTGCAGCAAGGAGAAATGGTGATGCTGCATTTTCGGTAAACGATAACAGCCATTTGCTATCACAGTAGCTGCAAAGACGACCAAGCTCGCAGAGTTTAATGAAACGGTAAAGTGTGCTATACTGCTATGGGATGGGTAGATAAGGAGCATTCTATGAACGATATAATGATGCGGCAATACAATATGCTTTCAAAGGAGCTGCAGCAGGAAGTGCAGCATTATATTGAATATTTATTTGTAAAAATGAAAAAAACGAATAGACAACATATTGTAACAATACCTCAGCAAGAAAAAAATAGAGCTTATGATGCCCTGATACAGTATGCTGGTTGCCTACCGCCGGATATTGATTATAAACAAGAAGCTATAGAATTTGCGGTTACGAAATATGAAAGTCTTACTTGATACAAATATTTTGGTTGATTTTCTGGCAAAGCGTCCTGTTTTTTTTAATAATGCACAAACTATTATTAAGAAATGTAAAGATAACGAAATAACAGGAATTGTAGCAGTTCATACTATTTCAACGTTTATTTTCAGCCGCTCAAATAGCGCGGCTAAAAAACACGTCGAGTTTGCTTGCTGCAAACTCGCTGATTGTACGTACGCTATCGCGTACCAATTCAGCATCCTCCAAAATTGATATTTTGTTCGGCTGCTGAATTTTAAGGAACGTTATTTTATATCTTAAAGAAGTATATTCCGGCAGAGAATGTACGAGAAATTTTTTGCAATTTATTCGAAATCATTGAAATCGGTAGTGCAAATAAAGAAAGCATTTTAAATGCTTTAAAGAATAAAACATTTCCTGATTTTGAAGATGGTTTGCAATATCAATGCGCATTAGAAGTGTCGGTAGATTGCATTATTACACGCAATCAACATACCCCGACGCAAGCGTCGGGGTATGTTGTTCTCATAAGGTGGTTGCAGTCGGCTTTAATACCCTTTGTTACGACGCAAGCGTCGGGGTATTAAACCCTCCGCACGAATAAAAAAGATTTTTTTGGGTCAAAAATACCCGTGTATACGCCGGATGAATTTTTAGCATAAAGCTTTGGGTAGGTTAACTAAAAAAGCCTGTTCTTCCGCATAGGAAAAACAGGCTTTTTGCATCACAGCTTAAAAAATTACAGGCTGCCTTTTGCCGCTTTAACCGCTTCGGTCAGCATCGGCAGTACCTTGAACAGGTCTCCTGCAATACCGTAGTCGGCTACACCGAAGATCGGCGCATCAGCGTTCTTGTTGACCGCGATGATGTACTCGGAATCCTGCATACCGGCAAGGTGCTGAATTGCTCCGGAAATACCGACTGCCACATAGATGTGCGGATGTACGGTTTTACCGGTCTGTCCAACCTGATGGTTTGCATCCATCCAGCCGGAGTCAACAACGGCACGGGAAGCTCCGACAACGCCGCCGAGCGCCTGAGCCAAATCTTCTGCCAGTTTGATACCCGCTTTGGGGTCTTTACCAATACCGCGGCCGACGGAAACAACGACGTTTGCTCCGATCAAGTCTACGATATTCTTTGCTGTTTTCTTGATTTCGAGGATATCAACGCTGATATCGGCCTTGGAAAGTTCAACTTTCGGCTTTTCAATTACGGTCTTTGCCGCTTTTGCCGAATCAAAATCCTGCTTCTTCATAACGCCGGGACGCACGGTTGCAATCTGCGGGCGGAAGCGGGGACACACAATCGTTGCCATCAAGTGACCGCCGAAAGCCGGACGGGTCATCTTCAAGTTGGTATTTACCTTAAAGGGTGTCTTTTCGACATCCATCGTCGAGCTGGTGCGGAGGAATTCCTTGTATTTTTCCGTATCGACGTCAAGGTGCGTGGTGTCGGCGGTCAATCCGGTATGGAGCCGTGCGGCACAGCGGGGGCCTAAGTCGCGTCCGATGGTTGTTGCACCGATGAGGAAAACCTCCGGTTTTTTATCCTGCACCAATGCGGTAATCACTTTTGTATACGCATCGGTTGTATAATCGGCAAGAAGATCGTGCTCGCAGTAGTACACCTTGTCGGCACCGTAGCCGCCGAGATTCTTTAATGCATCTTCTTTAATACCTTTTCCAAGTACAACGCCGCAGAGTTCGCCCTTTAATTCATCGGCGAGCTTCCGGCCTTCGCTCAATAATTCAAACGAGGTGTTGAGGATTTCTCCGTTGCGCTGTTCACAAAATACCCACACGCCTTTGAAGGCTTCAGTGTCTTTGCTATCGTAAGCCATTTGTACATTCTCCTCCTTCATTAAATGATATGTTTTTCTGCCAGCATTCCGACGAGCTTTTCACAAGCGGCTTTGTCGGCGCCTTCCATCATCGTACCGGCGCCCTTCTGCGGCGGGGTAAAGGACTTGTATACGTTTGTCGGAGAACCTTCCAAACCGATCGTGTCTTTATCGATGAGCGGATCGTCCTTCAAGGTTTCGTAATTGTATACCTCATACGGCTTTGAGTAGCATTCCATAATACCGCTGACGCTCATATAGCGCGGTTCATTCAGCTCTTTAATACAGGTGATAAGACAGGGAGTTTTTACCTTGAGCATCATATAGCCGTCTTCGAGCATACGCTTTACCGTCAGTGTGTTGCCTTCTTTTTTAATATCAGCTGCGTAGGTGATCTGCGGGAGATTCAGTTTTTCAGCGATCTGTGGGCCTACCTGTGCGGTATCGCCGTCGATTGCCTGCCGTCCGCAGAATACAACGTCTTCCTGTCCTACACCGACGCGGCGTACAGCTGCTGCCAAAATCTGGCTGGTAGCATACGTATCGCTTCCGCCGAACTCACGGCTGGAAACCAGTACCGCCTTGTCAACGCCGCGCGCCAACAGCTCACGGAGCATGCTTTCTGCAGGGGGCGGCCCCATCGAAATAGCGACAACTTCACAGCCGGTTTGATCTTTCAGTTGCAGCGCCGCTTCAATCGCGTTTAAGTCATCGGGGTTGGTGATGGTCATCATCGAAGCGCGGTCAAGCTGCCCGTTTTCTTTGACGGCAACTTTTCCGGATGTATCGGGAACTTGTTTTACACAAACAATAGCTTTCATCTGTTCTTGTCCTCCTTAATTGACGCCGAGGTTTCCGGCAATAACCATGCGCTGAACTTCGCTCGTGCCTTCGTAAATTTCCGTAATCTTTGCGTCGCGCATCATCCGCTCAATCGGGTAGTCGCGGGTGTAGCCGTATCCACCGAAGAGCTGCAGACAGCGTCGGGTTACGTCGCTTGCGACCTCAGCCGCAACGAGCTTTGCCATTGCCGCTTCTACGGAATAACGAATATTGGGATTTTCGTTGGCTGCCTGTTTCTTGCATGCTGCCGCATAGACAAGATACTGAGCGCCTTGAGTGCGGGCTGCCATATCCGCAAGCTGGAACTGAGTGTTCTGCTGCTGGCTGATGCGCTTTCCGAACTGGACACGTTCTTTTGTATATTTGATGGTTTCTTCGATAGCGCCTTCCGCAATACCGAGCGCCTGTGCTGCGATACCGATACGTCCGCCGTCAAGGGTTGCCATAGCGATGATAAAGCCGCGTCCCTGTACGCCGAGGAGGTTTTCTTTCGGCACGATGCAGTCTTCAAATACCAGCTCGCAGGTGGAAGATCCGCGGATACCCATTTTCTTTTCATGCTTACCGATGGAGAAACCGGGGAATCCTCGTTCTACGATGAATGCGCTGATTTCTTTCATAGAACGACCTTTCTTATCTTTTACCGTGCCGGTTACTGCGATAACGATAAAGACGTCGGCATAGCCCGCATTGGTGATAAAGATTTTGCTGCCGTTTAACACCCAGTGATCGCCGTCAAGCACTGCGGTTGTCTGCTGACCTTGAGCATCGGTTCCGGCGCCCGGTTCGGTTAACCCGAAAGCACCGATCTTTTTACCGGCGGCTAAATCGGGTACATACTTCATCTTTTGTGCTTCCGTTCCGAAGTGCATAATCGGATCGATACACAGTGAAGTATGCGCGGAAATGATAACGCCGGTTGTTCCGCATACCTTGCTCATTTCTTCCACACACATGGCATAGGTTAAAACGTCAGCCCCCTGTCCGCCGTACTGTTTCGGGACGGGAATGCCGAAGAATCCCAGCTTTGCCATCTTTTTGACATTTTCTTCAGGAAATTTTTCCTCTTCGTCGACTTCGGCAGCGAGCGGTTTTACTTCGTTTTGCGCAAAATCGCGAAACAGCTGCTGCGCCATGAGCTGTTCTCTGCTCAACGTAAAATCCATGTTGAATCTCCTTCGTTATATTGATTTTTATTAAAAATCTCTACTTTATATAGAGGCTTTTCTATAGTATAATAATGACCTACGCTGTTGTATCCCAGCAACCAATAGTAGTATTTTTATAGATAGATTATATCAGCAAACCGTCGAAATGGATAGGGGAAGAATCGTATTTTATCATACTTTTTTTCTCTTGAGCCTTTACGTCGGAGGAGAACGATTATATGACAAGAATAGCCATCGCCGCATTGGTGCGGAATACTTCAACTTTTTTTGCATCAAATGCGACAAAATCATATCAATTCCGCGCAGAACAGCTCCGTAAGTTGGGAGCCGCCGTTCACGCGTATGAGCAACGGATAAGCGATGCGCTCTATAAGGATTTACACAAGGCGCCGATGGAAACTTACCTTACGGAAATCGGTATGGTGCAGGAAGAAGTCCGCTTTCTATCGAAACATTTGAAAAAATTGATGAAGCCGAAACGGGTACGCACGCCGCTCAGTCATTTTTTAGCGTCGAGTACGATTTATTATGAACCGTACGGCACCGTGCTGATTATGTCGCCGTGGAATTATCCGGTCAATTTAACGCTGACGCCGCTTGCCGGTGCGATTGCTGCAGGCAACTGCGCGGTGATAAAGCCTTCGAATTACACTCCCGAAACCTCAAAAGTAATCGCCGATTTGATTGCGGAAACCTTTGATCCGAGCTTTGTTACGGTTGTAACCGGCGGACGAGAAGAGAATGCCGGGCTTTTGGAGCAAAAGTTCGATTACATCTTCTTTACCGGCGGTACGGTAGTCGGTAAGCTTGTTATGGAAGCAGCTGCGCGGAACCTGACGCCGGTAACGCTCGAACTCGGCGGCAAGTCCCCCTGTATCGTCGATAAAACCGCCGATATGAAAGCGGCGGCGCGACGTATCCTTTTCGGTAAGATACTGAACGGCGGACAAACCTGCGTCGCTCCCGACTATGTGTTAATTCACACTGCGGTAAAAGAAGCGTTTATCGAACAGTGTAAGGCAGTTCTCCGTGAATTTTTTCCGACGGACGCGTATGTCTCATGCAATATGACGCGGATTGTCAACGGCAAACATTTTGAACGGCTCTCACATTTAATGGAAGGAGAAATGGCTGTTATCGGCGGGGAAAAGAATGCGCACGGGCGTTTTATACCGCTGACGATACTGGACAATATCAGCTTTGAATCGCCGGTTATGCAGGAAGAAATTTTCGGCCCTATCTTACCGCTCATCTCATTTAGCGATGTGCAGTGGGCTGTCGACCAAATCCGTGCCCGTCCGAAGCCGCTTGCCCTCTATCTCTTTACCAAGGATGCCGCCGTAGAGCGGAAGATTCTGTCGGAAGTATCGTTCGGCGGCGGATGCATCAACGACACAATCGTGCATCTTGCGACACCGTACATGCCCTTCGGCGGCGTCGGAACAAGCGGCATGGGGAATTACCACGGAAAACAAAGCTTTTACACATTCAGCCACGAAAAGAGCGTAATGAAAAAATCCCTGCTGGTAGACTTACCGATGCGCTATCATCCCTACAGCGAGAAAAATTTCAACCTCGTTAAAAAGTTTATGTAGGTGCATACCGAACGGTGTATCCGGCTGTGCCCTGCAAGTCGTCTTGCGTGATTCCGCCTAAACCGGTATATTTCCACATATTCCGGGTACTGATATTTTAAGAGGTTTATATGGACGCGCTCTTACATGATTTTTTAATGAATTCATCGGTTGTGATATCGTTGATTGTGCTTGTTGCAAGTTTGTTTACGCTGAGTAAGGGTGCGGATTGGCTGGTAGACAGTGCGGTTGCCCTTTCGCTCAAATGGGGAATGCCCAAGATGGTGATCGGTGCAACGATTGTCAGCCTCGGCACGACCCTGCCCGAAGCGTCGGTGTCTACATTGGCAGCAATTAAAGGCAATGCGGAGCTTGCGCTTGGGAATGCTATCGGCTCGATTATTGCGGATACGGCTCTCATTATCGGGCTTGCCGCCATGCTTGGTACGGTGCCGGTAGACAAACGGCTCATCCATCGGCAGGGTACCGTTCAGTTTTCGGCAGCGCTGCTGTTGACACTTGTTTCGCTTCCCTTTTTCTCTCCGGGCAGGGAGGGGAAAATCTATCAGTGGATGGGTTGGATATTTGTCGTGCTGCTCGCGTGTTATATGTACATATCGTTCCGCTGGGCAAAAGAATCTATGGAAGAGAGCGAACAGGATACGGCAGAAGAAAATCAAAAGCCGTTGTGGCTGCTACTTGTGTGGCTGGCTGTAGGAATCACGGTGGTCGTGCTCTCGTCTAAGATACTGATCCCTGCGGTAGAAGTTTCCGCCATAAAGATCGGTATTCCGCAGAGTATTATCGCGGCAACTTTGGTTGCGTTCGGCACGAGTGTACCTGAATTGGTAACTGCAATTACCGCCGTTCGGAAAGGACACGGAGAACTCGCGGCGGGCAACATCATCGGAGCGGATATCTTGAACGTCCTCTTTGTGTTAGGTGTAGCGGCTGCCGTAACTCCCGCCGGTATCCGTGTGCCGGTTGATTTTTACTATCTGCAATTCCCGACTATGCTGCTGGTGCTTGGCATTTTCCGCTTTTGTTCAACACGTCAGCGCAGCGTCATAACACGTCTGCAAGGCGCGGTTCTTTTTATCTTTTATGCCGCATACATTGTTCTCAATTTTACATTAAGACATATCACGGGTTAAGGGCGGCAAGGCTGCCATGAATATCATTTTATTACGACAGGAAGAACTTTTAGACGGGAATTTTTCTTTTGCTAAAACTGATGAACGCTTTTTACATATCAAAAAAGTGCTGAAGCTCGGCGCGGGGGCGGTATTCAAGGCGGGTATCATTGACGGCGAAAAAGGAATGGCGGAGATCACTTCCTTTTCCGATGAGCTGTTGACTGCACGGTTTACTGTAGCGGACAAAGCGGACGGAGGAGCCGATGATTCCGTGCTGCCGCCCATCAGACTGATACTCGGGTTTCCGCGTCCCATTCAGCTGCGCCGTATTTTGCGTGATGTCGCAGGGCTTGGGATTGAAGCGTTGTATCTGACCGGCACCGAGTTGGGTGAGAAATCCTACCTGCAGGCGGATATCGCTGCGGAAACGGAGATAGAGCGGCTGCTGATTGACGGATGCAGTCAGGCAGGGGATACTCATATTCCGAAAGTGTATCGAGCCTATAGTGTACGGCATTTTTTCGACCGGTATGAGGATGATATCCGTCCGGATCATCTGCGGGCAGCGCTCGATGTTCCTTTTCAAATTGAGCAAGGTTCTCAAGGTTCTATTGAACAAAATCGCATGAAACAAGGCCATATTGGGCAAGACCGTGTTGAACACGCGCATAGTGAACAAGGCGACACACGCTGCATTCCTGTGATGCATCCGCTGCCTCAGCTGCAGTGGGACGGAAAACAAACGCTGTGGCTTGCCGTCGGGAATGAGCGGGGCTGGAGTCTGAATGAACGGCTGCTGTTTGCAAAAAAGCAGTTCACTGCCTATACTATGGGACGGAGAATTTTGCGTACGGAAACCGCCGTTACTTCCGCTGTTGCAGTGTGTCTTGCAAACTCCGGCGCATGGGATACGAGAGGAGCGCAATGAATCAGGATCAGGTAAAAGAGATATTATTGCAGATTGAAGAGTCGGGGCTTGAATTTTCGGTAACGTTTACCGGTAAGGCGAGCAAGAAAGTCAACGGGCTGTATAAAAGCGATACGCATGAGATTTTGCTGCACAATAAAAACTTTTCCGTCGATAACGAACTGCTGTACACCGCTATTCACGAATATACGCATCATCGGCTCTGCGAGCTGGACGGCACCCGTTCCGGTCGTGTACATACGCAGCGGTTTTGGAGCTATTTTCACCGGCTGCTGCAAAAGGCGGAGGAGAAGGGGCTGTATAAAATCGCTATGGAAGAATCGCCTGAGCTACTCGAACTGACGGATACAATTAGGACGACCATCATGGCGGAGGATGGCAAGCTGATGAAGGAACTCGGCAGGCTTTTGAGCAAGGCGCGGGTGCTCTGTAAGCAAGCCGGTGTCCGCTACGAAGATTATATCGACCGTGTGCTGTGCCTGCCGCGCGCCTCCGCTGCGACGATTGAGAAAATACATGCGTTCGATGTAAAGCCGGAACTCGGCTATGAAGCGATGAAGGTGGTTGCGAATATTGCAAACCCCGATAAACGCGCCGCAGCAGAGGATCTTTTTTTACAAAAGCACAGTCCTGCGTTTGTGCGCGACAGCGTAAAAAGTAAACCGCAGGATGAAGACCCGCGGCGTAAGTTGGAAAATGAAAAGCGCCGAATTGAGCGCACGATTGTCAGCCTGCAAGCGCGGCTCAGCGAGTTGGAAGACACGCTTGCAAAGCTGCCCGTAACGCCGTTTATCTTTTGTTTTTTCTTTTTGCTGCGGTTGCTTTCTCCCCTTGCTGCGGATAATACCGGAGTCGGGCAAATGCAAATACCTGCGATACCGGACATTCCTGAAGTTACTATCGGCGGAGGGATCACTCGGCCGCCGGCGCCTCCCGTTATTCAGCCTCCGGCATTTTTACAGCAAAAGCACACTCCATCGTCCGCAGCAGGGACGAAAGGCAAACAGACAGGTAACGCCGCTGCCGCTTCCGGTAATTCCGGTAAAAGCGATGTAAAAAAATCAACGGCGCTGAATGGGCTCAACGCTAAAACGCTGGCGGCATTAAGCCAAAACAGCGGTAACCTAACGCTGCTCAATAATTTGCTCGGCACTGATGCGGGGTTAGGCGGCAATGCAGGTTTGGGCAATGTAACCGGTTTGCAAACCGATACGGGCGGCGCCGTTTTAACAAAGATTTTAACTGAACTGGAAAAACTGCAAGCGCAAACCGCTCAAGCTGCTCAAAAGGAAACTACGCAAACCGGCCAAGCTGTACAGAAAGCAACCACAGCGGCTGAAAATAGCGCTGCCCGCGCTAGCGGAATGGTCGGTGGTCAAACGGCGGAGGGGATTGCCGCGCCGAAGGCAGTTGCAACGGACAATGCTGCCGGTACTGCCGGAAATACCGGCGCGGGCAATGCGGCAGATGCTCACATTGCGCTTGCACAAGGGGCTGCGGCGGAGCTTATTCGGTTGCGGATAAACGGTAAGGAAATTAAAGACGATTTGATTTATACATTTTGTTCCGCTCCCGCCGCAAACGGTTCGTTCTTGTACGGTGCAGACCGCCGCTTTACGGCTAACGGCGCCGAGCTGAATGAGACCGCTTATTTTCTGTGCCGGAAGACGGAAGCGCAGCAGTACGAGATTACGATGGATTTACGCCAAGAACCGCTGAATGCAAATTCGTTTCTGTATAAACTCTATCAACTCAGTCCCGTATCGGTGGAGCAAACTTCGGACATCATCTTTTGGCATTATAAGGCTTCCGACCTTGAGGTAGAGTTGATATTTAGAATTGTGCATCTCTAAAAGCTCGGCTAGCTTTTAGAGATGCACGACGAGTTTTGATTTAAATCTTTACACTGTAATGACTTAAATCAAAACATCGCATCTAAATCTAAGGAAACTGTCCAAAAACTGAAGTTGTTGGACAGCCCCTCTAAAAAACTGCGGTTTTTAGAGGTTCTTAATTAAGGACGCGAAGGCGTAACAAGCCGTCCCGCATATAAGCAGGCAATGCCGAGCACTGCCGCTGCGGGGAGTATGAAGCCGCCGCCCAGCGAAATAAAAAAGTTATAAAGCCCGTGGAGAACAACCGCTGTGAGAAAGACGAACGCAGCTTTCCGCTTTGTTTTTGTGTATGCCATGGATGCATAAAAACAGCCGAGCGTCCCGTGTAATAGGGCGGCGGTAACAAGCCGGAGAAACTGCACATTGGAATACCGCAAACTATATGAGATATTTTCAAAACCGCTAAAGACAAAGCCGAAGAATACGCCAAGCAGCATACTCTGTGTAATCCCGAATCTTTTTTTTAAAACCATAGCGGCCGTTAAACCGAATACCGCTGCTTTAACACCTTCTTCTATCAAGGCTGCCGTAATAAAGCTGTTAAACAGGAGCCTCACCGCTTCCGATCGTTTTGCAATACCGGCATCTAAAAAAGTATGCACACCATGCTGGAGCGCAAGCACCGGAAGCAATGACGCTGCTGCTGCAAAGAATACGGCGGTAAGCGCATAAACGGGAATGTGTTTTTTTATTGCAATACAGACCGCTGCGGCAGCCGGTAAAAAGGCGGTAATTAACAGTCCGATAATACTCATGCTGAACCTACTGTTAGCAGATTTTCCCGCCTGAGACCTTTATGTCGGAACCGTGTTCGACGATGGCTTCAAGCGCGTGTGTAATGCCGCTGACAATTGTTTCCAAGCTCATCGAGGGCGTAAGCGCCGGTTTCCCGATTGCTTGTTCGGGCAGGAACGGAATATGGATAAAGCCGCTTTTCATCGGTTTCCCTGCCGCCGTTCTGGCTGCCGCAAGGTGCGCGACACCGTAACAAACATGGTTGCAGATAAAAGTACCCGCCGTGTTGGAAATTGAAGCGGGAATGTTATGCGCTTTTATGTTTTCAACGATAGCCTTTATCGGAACGGTAACAAAATATGCAGCGGGGCCGCCTTTTACCACCGGTTCATCGATCGGTTGATTCCCTTCGTTATCGGGAATACGGCAATCGTCAATGTTGATACCGACTCTTTCTACGGTAATTTCGGATCTGCCGCCTGCCTGCCCGATGCTTAACACCGCATCGGGATTTTCTTTCTCGACCGCTTCTTTTATCTTTGCTAAAGACTTTCCTACAACAGTCGGAATTTCGAGTTTGATAATCTGTGCGCCTAAAATGGTATCAGGCAATCGTTTAATGGTTTCCAGGGCGGGGTTGATTTTTTCTCCGCCGAAGGGATCGAATCCGGTAACTAAAATTTTCATCATGGCTCCTACAGGGCAATCGCATCAGAAAGTTTTTGGATATCCCCGCAGAATCAGAGGCCGTTCCCCCAGAGTTTCGCTGCTTTGCAGCTCAAATGGGTGCCCAGCCTCTGATTCTGCGGAATTTGCTCGATTTGTCTGATGTGATTGCCCTTCTGCTAAAATAAACTGCACAAAATTTTTTTAAATTTTGTGCAGATGGAAGGCAACCGTGTAAAGTATTTCCAGTACGGTTGCCCTTGTTTCTACTCCTAAAAGGCGAAGATTGACATCAAGATGATGTGCACGATGATCAAGGCAACCGACATAAAAGCTTGCGTTTTAATAAGCGTGTATTTATTTTCGGTTTCCAAAATTGCTGCGGGAACGATGTTGAAGTTCGCCGCCATCGGCGTTAAAAGTGTGCCGCAGTATCCGCAGGTCATACCGAGTGCACCGACAACTGCCGGATTCCCGCCTTGCATAATAACAAATGGAACGCCGACGCCGATGGTAATGACGGTGAAGGCGGCAAATGCGTTACCCATAATCATCGTAAAGATTACCATACCGAGGCAGTAGGCGATAACACCGAGAATGGCTACTCCTTGCGGTACAATACCGCTTGCAAACTGACCGATGATTTTACCGATACCGGCAGTTGCGAATATCGCTCCTAAAACGCCGAGTAATTGCGGGAGTAAGCTGGAGGAGCCGACTTGCATCAGCATCTTTGAAGTATCGTTGACGGTATTTTTCAATGTCGGTTTTGCCAACACCACCGCGAAAATCAACGCAATAATCGATGCAGCGCCGACAACCTGAGCGGTCGAAAAACCGAAGATGATTGCCTTACCTGCGGCATTGGTTCCAAGCGAAATATTAAAGCTTTTGACCTGCGCCAATAGCATTGCTACAACGCCGATTAAAACCGCCGGAATAAAAATCTTATTGCCGACCTTTTGCGAATTTTTTTCTACCTCTTCTTTTTCGGCAGTCGGGATGTCTGCAATCTTTACCTGTTTTGTCAATGTCAGGATGCCCAGCAAAATCAATAAACCGCCGATAATGGCTCCGCCGTTCGGAACGTTCAATACGATCACTTTGCCGAACATGAACAACAAGCCTAAAATACCCCAAAACAAAAACGTCCCGCTCAAATGCTTTTTCCCTTTTAAAGAGATGAATGCGGTAATAATGGAAACAAGACCGCAGAGGCCGTATATGATTTCATCGATAATCATACTGTGCGAATGGATAAAACTAAACATCGCTTTTCTCCCCTTTTCTTAAGTGCTTTTCGAACAGCCAGCACTGGACAAGCGCGATGAGCACCATCGCAACACCCGCTAAAATGGAATACTTTGCGACATCGATATTGCTGATATCAAGTCCCTGTTCCTTCAAGGTGCCGGTAATCAACAGAACACCGGATGCAACGGGAAATATGTTTTGCCCGAAGAAGTTTCCGTAGTTTTCGGAAGCGCCGGCAAGCCCTTTGATTTTTTCAATATCTTCGTCAGTCAGTTTGATATTCTTCCGTGCGGCTCCCTCAGCCATCGGCAAAATGAGCGGACGGATAAACTGAACATGACCGCCCAACCGAATTGAAAAAGCGGAAGCAATCGTTCTGATTACAATGTAGAGCCAAATAACCATACCGGCGCTTGCGCCTTTAATCTTTTTGATACATTCCGCAGCGCGTAGTTTTAAGCCGTACCGTTCCATAATGGCGATAACAGGGAACGAAATAAAAAACAAGCTCATATAACGGTTATTGACAAATCCCGTTCCTATTGCATTGAGTACTTCAACCAGTCCCATTTTTGCAATTAATCCGGTAACGAGACCGGAAATCAATACGACTGCGACAACATCGAGTTTAAAAATAAAACCGACGATGATAATCGCAATGCCGATGAGAACAAAATAGTTCATATCATCTCCTATAAAAACTTTTGTAGAACACATTTTATCAGACTTACAGCCTGCTGTCTATTTAAAATTTTTTACATCGCAAATTAAATCTAAGGAAAACCTCTAAAAAATATACGCTTGACAAATGACTAAAATGTATATACAGTTAAGTATGGATAATGAGTTATTTGAATGGGATAACGAAAAAAATACCATCAATAGGCAAAAACATGGAATAGGTTTTGAAGAAGCTCTTTTGGTTTTTGATGATCTTCTTCATATAGAGTTATATGATGCCGCTCATTCTGATAAAGAGGATAGATTTTTAGCTATCGGCACGGTTTTGAATGTTCTTATTGTGTTGGTTGTTTATACGGAAAGAAATCAAAAGGTAAGAATTATATCGGCACGTCCTGCAACAAATAAGGAAAAGGAGTTGTATTATGATGCAGTCAATGACACTTTCGGAAGCTAAAAGTATGCTTACACAACAGCGGATAGAACAGTTAAAAACACTTGCTGAACAACCGATTGATACATCTGATATTCCGGAGCTAACACAAGAAGAGTTTTTTAAAATGTATCGTCCAATAAAAAAACCTCTTTCAATCCGTCTTGATTCGGACATTATTGTATGGCTTAAATCATACGGTAAGGGGTATCAGAGCCGAATAAATACCATTTTACGCAATGCGATGGCAGCGGAAAAACAAGCAGCACAGCGAAGATAATCCATTTGACACCGGTCAAACTTGTGTTCAGCGAAGTACACGGACGTACTTCGCTGAACGAGCGACACCGCAGATGCGCCGTTGACCAGTGTACGTCCCTGTACCCTGGTCAACGACGAGATTTGTGTATACCACAAATCTCGCTACTGCTTAATACCCCCGCCATCCTCGCCCCAAAATGAACATCCTTGTTCATTTTGGGCTGCAAGTTTGCATTGCAAACTTGTTACTGTATGGAACCAGCGACATCCGTGTCGCTTCTGAGATACGTTGAGGATTAATTTGTGCGCAGTAACGAAAGAAATCCCCTTACAGCCAGCGCTTTTGAAAATAGACGGCGCAGATACAAGGAGTTTAGCAAAAGCGAAGCGGAGGCGTACTTACTGTACGTTGAGCATTCGCTTTTGCGTAACGACGCAGTAGATGCGCCGTCTATTTTCAAAAGACCGATTTGACTAAACGTGAAGGATAGCGTAAAATTATCCGTTATGTCCGCTTCGTTAAAACCGCTTATCATTCAAGGCGACCGCTCCATATTACTCGACGTCCATGCGCCGGAAGCAACGGATGCACGCTTTGCACTTATCCCCTTTGCCGAACTTGAAAAATCCCCCGAACATTTGCATACCTATCGTTTAACCGGCTTGTCGTTATGGAATGCCGCAAGCGCAGGCTTCACTGCCGAAAAAATTACGGAGACGCTCAAACGTTTTTCCCGCTTTGATATTCCCCCTGCGGTACTCGGTTGGGTGGAAGAAACGTTCAGCAGATATGGCAAGATCAAACTGACCGAGTGTGAAGATAATTCGTTTTTGTATTTGACAGCGGAAAGCGATCGGATTTATCAGGAATTAAAAGCTTCGCCGAAGCTCGCAAAGTATCTGGTTGCTGCAGAAAAGCCGCGTTCGTTTTTAATTGCGCTTTTGAACCGCGGTACGGTCAAGCAGGCGTTGCTGAAAATGGGCTGGCCGGTGCGCGATGAGGTACCGTTGAAAGACGGTGCGCCGCTTGCGATAGCTTTACGTACACAGACAAAAAAAGGAAAAGATTTTATTATCCGCGACTATCAGCGGGAAGCGGCGGAAACCTTTACCGGTGATAAGGGGCCGGGAACAGGCTTCGGCACGATTGTACTACCGTGCGGTGCAGGTAAGACGATTGTCGGTATGCTGGTTATGTCTATGCTGAACACTGATACATTGATTCTAACCACCAACACCGCCGCGGTGCATCAGTGGAAGCGCGAGTTAATCGATAAAACCGAACTGGAACCCGATACCATCGGTATTTATTCAAGCGATACCAAAGAGATTAAGCCCGTTACCGTGGCAACCTATCAAATTTTAACATGGCGGCCGGACACCGAATCGGAGTTTCCGCATTTTAAACTATTTCGTGAACGGAACTGGGGCTTGATTATCTATGACGAGGTGCATCTGCTTCCGGCTCCGGTGTTCCGCATTACCGCAGAGCTGCAAGTGATTAGACGGCTCGGCTTAACGGCAACGCTGATCAGAGAGGACGGCTGCGAAGGTGATGTATTCAGTCTCGTCGGCCCGAAGCGCTATGACGTGCCGTGGAAGGAACTGGAAGAAAAGGGCTGGATTGCCCACGCCTATTGTACGGAGATACGCATCCCCTTGCCGGTTTCCAAAGAGATTGAGTATGCCGCCGCCCCTTTGCGCGAAAAACACCGGATTGCGAGCGAGAACGAAGCAAAAAACGAGATTGTCCGGCAGCTGCTTGCACGGCATACCGACGACCAAATTTTGATTATCGGGCAATACATTACACAGCTGAAAAAGATAGCCGAAGCGGTACATGCGCCGCTCATTACCGGAAAAACACCGAATGCCGAACGGGAAGTGTTGTACGACTCATTCAGAGCAGGCGACATTTCCGTACTGGTGGTTTCCAAGGTAGCGAATTTCGCAATCGATTTGCCCGATGCTTCCGTGGCAATCCAAATTTCCGGAACTTTCGGCAGCCGGCAGGAGGAAGCCCAGCGACTCGGGCGCATTCTCCGTCCTAAAGAGCGCGATTCATTTTTTTACACGCTGGTAACCCGCCATTCCGTCGAAGAAGAATGCGCCGACCACCGTCAAAAATTCCTTGCGGAACAGGGCTATGCCTACTCGCTCATCACCGATGCGGATTTCGCCGCCGATACATGCATACGATAGTGCAATGGAATCAACAGGGGGCTGCCTCAAAAACCGATTACTTTTTCGGTATCCCTGATGCAACGCAACAGATGTGCCGTATATTCTCGAAAAACCGTCAAGCTGTCCGATTCGATTCAGGGGAATGATAACTTTTGATTATGAATTGATCGCTAAACGCTCACTACACCACCGCTCGTGGCACGGAATCCGGAGAATGTTCCTCTTGTTCATCTTTGAGGGTTTGCCATATTCTATCAAATGCATGGTGAATCTTTTTAAAATGTGTTACCAGCAGTGGATCAAAATGTTTCCCTGCATTTTCAAAAATATATTGTACCACTTCATCATGAGAAAGTTCGTTTTTATACGAACGCTTCATACGTAACGCATCATATACATCAGCTATCGCTACAATTCTCGCCGAAAGCGGTATCATCTCTCCTTCCAATTTAAACGGATACCCAGAGCCGTCCCATCGCTCGTGATGGCTTAACGCTATTTCTTTTGCCATTGCAATAGGATAAGAAGACATAATAAGCGCTCCGTTTATTGTGTGTTCCTTCATTACTTCCCATTCGAGGCCGGTTAGTTTGCTTTGTTTTTGCAGAATATAATCCGGCGTCCCGATTTTTCCCACATCATGAATGGCAGCTAAAAAGGAAATATTATCGACAAAGTCCTGGGTAATTTGAGGATACCGGTTAAGTCCAAACAAGTAATCGGCAAATTCTTGGCAATAAAAATTGAGCCGTTGTGCATGGTTTCCGGTATCATTATCTTTCAACATAGATGCTTGCAGTAAACCGTTTAACATCATTTTATACATTTCGATCTGTTGAGCCGTTGTATCTTCAATAATTACCCAATATCCAAGCAAGTAACGATTCTCCTTATCAAAAAGCGGATGGAACCGTACTCTCGTATACAATGTTTTTAATGTATGCGATTTATGAACCATATTACCGATCCATGACCAACCCTTTTCTCGCGATCGTATACTTTCAAAAAAGTCTTTTATTTCCGTTTGAGTAAAGACTCTACCGAAAACATTAAAAAACGGCTTTTTTTCCAATGTATAATAACCTGCAAACAGTTTATATACGCTTTCGGTCATGTGGCGTATAACCAAA
Source organism: Treponema sp. OMZ 906 (assembly GCF_024181185.1). Lineage (NCBI taxonomy): Bacteria > Pseudomonadati > Spirochaetota > Spirochaetia > Treponematales > Treponemataceae > Treponema > Treponema sp. OMZ 906. The sequence continues at coordinate 2,247,867 of NZ_CP051196.1, forward strand.
TTACTGTCTACAATCATCGTAGGGATACTCCCTACTTTTGTTAATTCAGCAAGCTCGTTAAAATACGCCTCTTGTTCTGCCGCTGACATCTCTCCTGCAATTTGTTGTTTCCGTCCCGATGATATACTTTTTTCCATAGATTAGTCCTTCTCCGCATCGCTCTTCCGAACATACTGAGGCCCCGCATAATCTGCAGCATTCTTCAGTACATTACCGTGCCTTTGCATATACTTAATCATTGAATATGCAAAAGAGAGAGGAGCCGCTTCAATAAAATAAAAGCGAATATTACTTTGTAAAATTGCAACAGCATCTTTAAACGCTGCCGTTCCGTAGCCGGTAACCAGCCATTCTTCGTTTTCCGAAAAGTACGGGAGCATATCTGCCGCCGTCTTGTCAAAAGCTTCCGTTACTGCTGTTCCGTTTTTAAAGAGTTGGATATAAAAGCGATCTCTTTTTGCATCTATCACTGCGGCAATACTTCCATTCCACACCTCATACTGTGATGCAATGCATGGAAGTGTAGGAACGGGAATAAAGCAGCTATTACTGCTGAGCTGTAGCGCTTTTGCCGCAGCGAAGCCAAGTCTTAGGCCGGTAAAAGAACCGGGTCCTTCCGGCGCCAGTACTATTTCCGTGTCGGCGGCAGTAAATCCCGCTGCTGACACGGCAGCATCAATCAGAGGGAGCAACCGTTCAGCATGGGACGGACCGTTGCCGGCGAAGGATTGAGTAACCAATCCTTTAGAGCCAAGCGCCGCAATTGTAAGGGTCGGAGTGAGGGTATCTATTGCAAGTATATTCATGGTGCCGCCTCATATTCGATTAAGCTGTCCGTTTGATACGGCCAGTTTGTGATAGTAATAGTTCTGCTTGTATCTTCTTCTGTTTTGATATGGATAAGGATGGTGCGTGCCGGTAATTCGGACATAATTTTTTCACTCCACTCGATGATACACACGCCCTGACCGTAGAGCATATCTTCAACGCCGAGATCTAAAAAATCTTCAGGTGAGCTGAGACGATACACATCCATGTGGTAAAGAGGCAACCGTCCGTAATATTCCGATATGATGGTGAAAGTGGGGCTGGTAACTGCTTCGGATATACCAAGCCCTTGCGCAATACCTTTTGTCAGCTGCGTTTTCCCTGCAGCAAGCGACCCTTGCAATGCGAGCACATCGCCTGCATTGAGTAAGCAGCCCAAAGCCTGTCCAAAGTTAATAGTATCTTCTACCGTTTTTGTTCTGTATACCATATCAGCCCTAACTTTTTTCTTTCTTAGTTAAAGAAAGCATCCTTCGTAATAGTTACAAGCGCAAATATACTATTCCGAAATCTGCTGTTTGTATAGGCCATCAACAGGAGTAAGAGAACGAATAGGATTCCTTAACAGATAATTTACTATCAATAAGTTTACCCCCAGCAGTATATGCGGGGGGGGTATCCCATAAAAATCAAACTTTTCATAATAACTTCTCCTTTTATTTTAGCATAACACTTGGATAAACCTTTGTCAAGTATCTTGTCTCATCGTAAAAAAATAACTATAATGCGTTTTTATTGTTGTGAACTATGTACAAAGAAACATCCCGTATTTATTTTGAAGATGATTACTGTGCGGTTGCGTATAAAGCAAGCGGCGAGCATTCCCAAACCTTTTTCGCGCCGCTTTTTCCGCATAAACCGTTTGTCACTCCAGTCAACCGGCTTGATACTCCCGTATCCGGTCTTCTACTGCTAGCTTTTTCTGCACAGGTACAAACGCTGTTTTCCCGCGCGTTTGAAGCCGGATCTGTGCAAAAAGAATATTGGGCAATATGCGAACGGTCTACAGTACACTCCGCAGCAGTATCGGAGCCGCAGCGGCTGGAGCATTGGCTCGGCTTTCATACCAAAACACAAAAAGCTTTTGTCGGCGCGGCTCCTATCGATATAACTCATGCAAATACAACTGCTGCCGATATCACAAAACCTAAAAAGCATAAGGAGCCGGCGCTTAAAAAAGCCGTTTTATATTGGACTTTATGCGGAGAAGGCGACCGGTACGACTTTATCCGTATCAGTCCGGAAACAGGGCGCACGCATCAGATTAGGGTACAGATGGCAGCCGCCGGACATCCCATCAAGGGAGATTTAAAATACGGAGCGCGGCGCAGTGAACCGAGCGGCGGCATACGGCTGCATTCCTACAAGCTCTCGTTTATCCATCCGGTTACGCACCAAAACATTACCGTTGAAGCGCCGCCGATGCAGCCCGATACCCTCTGGAAAGCTTGCATAGAGGCATGCACAAACAATACAGCGTTCACAAATAAAGGACACCATGAAGCAGGTACGGACACAACTGCCCCGGCTGCATTACCTACAAGCCATCAGATAGGCGCGGAGCGGCACCTGTGAAGCGGTCGAAGCAGGTAAGCGGGGCAGCCGCGTTTGAAGCTTACTACAACGCTCTTTTCGGCAACCGTTGGACGGCGCTTCGGGAAGCGCTCCTCCAAGAGACGCAGCCGGTGGCATTTTCGGTATGCGGCGGAAAGCCGTATTATCTTGACCGAGCGAGTATCTATGCGGCACAGGCGCTTCCGCCGATTGATGAGGGCAACTATTTGGATATGTGCGCCGCTCCGGGCGGCAAAACGCTGGTTCTCGCCTCCGGTATGGGACAGGAAGCGCAGATACAGGCAAACGAGTTGTCGCGGGCACGCCGAGCACGGCTGCTAACCGTAGTTGATGAACACCTGCCGCCGGACATAAGCGCCCGTATCGAAGTTACCGGCTATGACGCCGCTACCCTCCCCCGCTATCGGCAAGCCTATTACGACCGCATTTTGCTGGATGCGCCTTGTTCTTCGGAGCGCCATGTGATTACCGATGAAAAATACCTTGCCTGCTGGACACCTGCACGGATTAAAATGCTGGCACAGCGGCAATGGGCGCTCCTTTCGGCAGCTTTTCTGCTGCTTAAACCGGGCGGCTTTTTAGTATACGCCACCTGCGCGCTTGCCGATGAGGAAAACGACAGCGTTGTACAAAAGCTGTTAAAAAAATACGGAACCGAAGCTGCCATCCATAGCGGTACCGCAGCAATGGAATTTGGCGCGGCAAATCCCGAAACAATCGGCAAAAACAGTACACCGCCCATACTCGGCGAAAAAACGCTGTTTGGCAGCCGGTTTTTACCCGATACCTGCGGAGGAGCAGGCCCCTTGTATTTTTCGCTTATCGAAAAAGTGAATCACGAGAAGCTGTAAAAAACAGGTTCTTTTTAGGCCGCTCTCACAGCAAAGAAGGAATACCATGATAACAGAACAGACAGACCATAGTGAAAAAACCGGCATAGCCGATACGCCGCCGCAGGGACGCCCCATCAGAACCTTTGTACTGCGAAAGGGGCGGATTACTGAGGCTCAAAAAAAAGCGTATGCCGAATATGCGCCGCGCTGGTGCATCCCCTACAAAGCGCAGCAGCTTTCTTTTCCGGGGATTTTTGCGAATGAGCATCCGGTTATCATCGAAATAGGCTTCGGCATGGGGGTCGCAACAGCTGAAATCGCAGCACAGCATCCCGAAAACAACTATATCGGAATTGAAGTTTTTCAAGCAGGGGTCGGGAAGCTGTTAAACGAAATTGAACAGCGCGATCTTAAAAATATCCGCATTATCGAACACGACGCTATCGAAGTATTGGGAAATATGATTCCCGACGCCTCAATTGCAGGGTTCCATATCTTTTTTCCCGACCCGTGGCAAAAGAAAAAACATCACAAACGGCGGCTGCTCCATCGCCCGAGAACCGACCTGCTGGCTCAAAAACTGCAAGAAAACGGCTACCTTTACATGGTAACCGATTGGTACGACTATGCGGAGGACGCCTTTGCCGAACTTTCGGCCACCGAAGGGCTCCGTTCAAAATACGAAGGTTTCGCCCCTCCGCAGCCATGGCGTCCCAAAACCAAGTTTGAACAAAAAGGCCTCGATAAAGCGCACCCCATCACCGAGCTGATGTTTATCCGGACTAGGCAATGCGCACCCTTGCATGTTCCAATCGGACAAGTTATACTCGATCAATAATGGCATCTCCGATAATTAGAAAACACGTCACTATTCGTTTTTTGCATAGAACCGTACTTTTCCTCTTTACCGTTCTGATTGCCTTATTTGTTTTATTTATTTTGGGGAATGTTCAAAACTTTCTGGATTCAAGTCAGATTATTATTCTACGATTTCTGATAGCAGGCGGCATCTTACTGTTCTTAGTTGCTGTTTTTGCCTTTTTGTTTGAGATTAACTATAGTATTTATTTACGGAAACCCTACTACCTCGGTCGCTGCATTATCAGCGGTATCGCCTGCATATTCGGGCTGGCAATCGCAATCGTAGCTTCCGCTATTCTTCTACTTTCTAACGGTATCAATCAGGCATAAGGACATACAATGATTTTTCGGAAAAAACTGTACGCAGGAAGAGCAGCCGTATGCGCCCAAAATACACAGGAGCAGATCAAAACTGCCGTCGTTACCGCATACACACGCTTTTTGGAACTCAACAGATTGCATGAGAAAGACATCATTTCCCTACAATTTTCGATTACATCCGATATAACGGCAGCAAATCCTGCAACTTTATTGCGCTCCGCCGGTTATGCTTCTGCGACTGTGCTTTTTTGCAGTGCGGAACCGAATATCGACGGCAGTCCTCATGGTATAATCCGTTTTCTCTTTTATTACTATGGAAAAAAGAAAGCCGTACCGGTTTATTTGGGCGAGGCGGAAAAACTCAGGCCGGATCTGTTTAATCGCACAGTCTAGTGGATATTTCTGAAAACTATAGTTTTTTAGAAGTTCCCTTTACTTTCTTTAAGGACATTCTAGTTTTATGAGCATCAAGGAAAATAATACATCGATATGGGTTGTAAGCCGTGAATATGCCGGTTTTGCAGAAGCCGGAGGCGTAAAAAACGTTGTAAAATCGTTGGCAGAAGCAGCTGCCGATTCCGGTTTTGCGGTTACGGTATTTTTGCCCCATTACGGTAACAATAGCGAGGTCCTGGATAACTGTACAGGAGAAGTGAACATCCGTGTCGGCGACACATCGCATTTAGTGAGATATTTTGAACTTTTCAGGAAAAACATCCGTTTCATCTTTATCGACTCCGGCATTTTCACGGAAAAAAAAGATATTTATACCTACTGCACCGAAGAACTCGATTATTTTAGGGAAAAGCTGCACCGGCCCGATCTTAAAAAAGGAGACGGTTACGTAGACAGCCATGAAATGAATGTATTATTCCAAAAAGCAATCTATTGCTATGGGTTACGGCATCATATCGCTCCGCAGGTATTGCACTGCCATGATGCCCACACCGCTTTGCTGCCTGCGTTTATCTTCGCCCGCTGTACGGGTAGGCGGCTATTTAGGCATACACGCGCACTTATCACTATTCATAACGCAGGGGACGGCTACCGTCAAACCTTTTATTCATTTGAATATGCGGCACATTTAACCGACCTCCCCCGCAGAGTATTGGAATACGGCAAAATCGATTATACCGTCGAACCCTTTCTTGTCGGTTCCGACTTTGCCGATTTAACGACGGTTTCTCCGTGGTATGCGAAACAACTGATTTCGCCGGAACATTCGCCGTATTCCTATCTTTTTTCAAAAAGCCTTGCCGAAAGGCATATTCACATTACCGGTATCACCAACGGAATTGACTTTACAGCCTATAATCCTTGCAATACGGAATGTTCAGGGCTTCCCTTTGCATTCGACGTACAAAAAGAACAATTTGAAGGAAAATATGCCTGCCGTTCATTTTTATTGGATAAATTGCAGACGCAGACCTGTACAGCGCCACTGTATGATGGCATACAGCAATACGGCAGCATAGACCGACAGGAGAAAAATAAAACACTCTACCTGATGTATCACGGCCGGTTGGTTCGGCAAAAAGGCGTAGACGTATTACTCAAAGCAATTCCCCTTATACTGGAACACTCCCCTAGCCTGCGATTCATCGTAATGGGACAGGGAGACCCCGAGCTTGAAGCCGAAGCAATCGCTCTCGCTGCCGCGCTGCCCGGGAAATTTGTGTATTGCAAGGGATATAACCGGAAGGCTGCTCGGCTCATCACTGCCGCAGCGGACTTCATTGTTTTACCAAGCTTATTTGAACCATGCGGCTTGGAGGATCTTATCGCGCAAGTTTACGGCACTATCCCGATTGCAAACGCACAAGGGGGCTTACAGAAAATCATAGACGGAAAAACAGGCTTCTTATACAAGCTCCCGGACGGCGAAGAACAAAATACCGACATACATATTAAAATATTAACGGAGGCCATACTGAAACAAGCGGAACATTTTTTTACAAGCGATAAAACAAAACTCATCGATATTCCATATTTTAAAAATATTATTTTACAGGCATACACAGCACTCCATACGAAATTTTCTTGGAAGCATATTTTTGTCGAACAGTACCTAAAACTCTATTTCCCTAATAGGTGATTTTTTCTTGTTATTGAAAGCCCCTCATTTTATGCCGATATAGAAAGGGAGAACCAATCAACAAGGGAAAAAATGAAAAAAGAGATTATTATAAATTTTTTGAATAAGCATTGGGACGAGTTTACTACTTTATTATCCGGGATAACTAATGCGATGCCTAGCCGCACACTTATGGAGGAAATTCCCGATGACCTCTGCGAATTTACAAATTTACTTTCAAAAATACTTGCAGTGCGGCAAATGTACACAACTGATAAACAGAAGGGACTGTTAGAAAAAGCACAGCAATTTCGAAAAAATGACTCTTCCTATAACAGAGAAGAACACGCGTCAATTATCGTTAAAAACGGCCTTTTTATGGTACAGCCTCAGCAATACAATGAAACATTGGATAGCTCTTTTAAGACACTTGTCGATTCGGTTCTCTAGCAAAAAATAATAATTTATGAATAATAAAGTACCTCTAATAAGAAATATAACATTTAATAGGAAATGCAAAATATGAAAGACAAAAAAACTGAATTGGAACTTAAAAAAGTAGCTATGCCCATTCCAGCCAAACGACGATTCGGCGATAGAAAAGAAGGAAGACGTATCCGTTCGGTAGAGCCTATGACGGTAGTGGCTCCCTTTATTATGCCATCAAGAATAGGATCACAAAATTTATTTCAAGACAGCATCAATGTAGCGGCAATTGAACATTTCGTGCATAAAAAGAGGGCAGAAGGCCTTACCGGTTTCGGTATTATGCATGTAGTGATCGCTGCCTATGTACGAACTATATCTCAACGGCCGGGAATTAACCGATTTTTAAGTGGATTACGGCTTTATGCTCGCCATAATATAGAAGTTGTTATGGCTGTCAAGAAAGAGATGACGCTGGAAGCCGAAGAAACAATGATGAAGTTTTTCTTTGACCGAAGTGCAACCGTTACTGATGTATATAACGAGATGACCCATAAAATAGATGAATATCGAAATACGCGGAAAGAAAAAGAGAGTGCTTTTGATAAAATCGCACGTAAACTTGGATTTATGCCGAATTTTCAATTACGTGCAGCGATCGCGTTTCTGAACTGGCTCGATTTCCACAACTTGTTACCGGAAAGATTGAGACTGCTCAGTCCTTTTCACTGTTCTGTTGTATTCTCTTCTATGGGATCATTAGGTATCCGTCCTATATTTCACCATTTGTATAATTTCGGTAATGCCCCCGTATTTATTACTTTTAGTGCAATGCGGAGATCACAAGAAATTACGCGAGATGGCACGGTTACTAACATACGGAACCTCGACCTTACTGTTACAACCGATGAGCGCATCTGCGACGGATTTTACTATGCATCCGCTTTCCATGAATTGCATAAATATTTAGAGGAACCTGAATTGCTTGAACAGCCGCCCGAAAAGATTATCTACGATATAGAATAAAGCTGTACATGGATACTTGACACATGTAAAAAAATCGGATATAAGTTCTTTATTATTTTTGCCGTTGTAGCTCAGTCGGTAGAGCAAAGGACTGAAAATCCTTGTGTCGACAGTTCGATTCTGTCCGACGGCATTATTCTTTTCCTGTCTTTAGTTTGCTTTTAATAACTGCTTATTTTTAATCTCTATTCTTCAATATAAATAATACGGATATGTAAAAGCTGCTCGGTATTAGATCCTCAAAAGACTTCAGTTTTTTAGCGATTTTCACAAATGTGTATATGCTGTAAAAGAACGTGTGACAGATTACCGGCGTGATGAAGAAGCCGTCACTTCTGTTAAGGCGGCTTCTTCATCATATTATTTAATTACTATGATGCGCACGTCCGATAATAATCTTCCGTTGACTTTCAAGGCTCTGTTGAGGCCGCATATAAATTCTCGTCATAAAGATGATAAAGAATACCGCTGCAACGACAATACCGACGACATACGAAATCGTAATTCCCTGCATGCCGAGCCGAACCAGATTGAAACACTCCGGCGCATACATCAGATAGGTAACGGAAACAGCCGACATAAAGGTAGCAGGAATAACCGCGATCCAGCAGCGATTCCGGTTAGGATAGTTTGTCGCAAGGTAAGCGCCGCCCGTCCATAAAACAATCATCGCAAGCGTTTGATTTGACCATGAGAAATAGCGCCACACAACGTTGTAGTTGATAAGCGAAATGCAGTATCCGACCAGCAGTAGCGGCACCGCGATTGAAAGCCGTACCTTCAATTTCTTTTCGTCGAGTTTAAACCAGTCAAAAATAATCATACGAGCACTGCGGAACGCGGTATCGCCCGAAGTAATAGGACACGCAATAACGCCAACCATAGCGATTGCACCGCCGACCGTCCCAAGAAGGCCTGTACAGATGGAGTAAACCGATTTTGAATTACCACCGCCGATGTCGAGGAGAGCTTTAAGGCCGGTACCTGATCCGTCTTTGTTCCAAAAGAACGCGATTGCTGCCGACGCCCATACCATTGCGATGATACCTTCAGCAACCATTGCGCCGTAGAAAACCCAGCGTCCCTCTTTTTCATTCTTTAACGTACGCGAAACAATGGGAGACTGCGTTGCGTGGAAGCCTGAAATAGCGCCACACGCTACCGTAATAAACATCAACGGCCAAATAGGGCGCTGGTGTGCACTTGGGTAGAGGTTTTCGAGTGTCAGTTCCATCATAGGGCGGGTTCCGCTATTCAGCATTGTTGCAATCGAAACGCCGACAGCCATTAAAATAAGGAAAATGCCGAAAATCGGATAGAATCGTGCAATAACCTTATCGACTGGAAGAAGGGTCGCAAGGAAATAGTATACAAGGATGATAATTGTCCACACTTTTACATTCAGCCATTCCGGGGTCAGCAGCGCAAGCAATCCCGCCGGCCCCACCATAAATACGACACCGACCATAACGAGCAGCACCAAGCCGAATACACGCATGATATTCTGCATGGTATGACCTAAGTATTTACCGGTTATTTCGGTAATACTGGCGCCGTCATTACGTACTGAGAGCATACCGGAAAGATAATCGTGTACACCTCCGGCGAGCAACGTACCGCCGACAATCCAAAGATAAACGCTTGGTCCCCACAAAGCGCCGGAGATTGCGCCGAAGATCGGCCCTAAACCGGCAATATTCAAAAGCTGGATTAAAAAAGCTTTCGGTTTTGAAATCGGCACATAGTCTATTCCGTCAGGATTAGCCATAGCCGGAGTCCGATTGGCTTCATTCGGACTAAACACTTTTTCTACAAATGTACCGTACACTAAGTAACCGACAATGAGTGCTGCAATACACAGCAAAAACGTTACCATAAAGAGTACCCTCCTGTGAATTGGATTTATGAATGACCCGTGAGCTTGCATTACTATTGAGTCATTACATATAAAGTATAAATCCGTTTTTCTCGCTTGTAAATAAAAAAAGAAGAAAATATAATCCAAATATAAATCCCACACCGATCCGTTTTCATCCACCTTAATTCCTACACAGCTTCCACCATAATCCGCCGGCCTATATACAACACTGCTCCAATGTCGCTCTGTCGATCAAAGACGGAACAACCCCTACCCGCGTTGTCGAAAATCCGGCGGCATAAAGTGCATACGGCAATGCGTCAGACAAGCTTTTTTGTTCGGATAAAAAGACGGCCAATGCCGCAATAAAGGCATCGGCAGCTCCGGTTGTATCGATGGGTTTGAATATATCGACAGCTGGAAACCATCGCTCGTATTCGGAAGTTCGTACATAACAGCCATCGCTGTCGAGCGTTACGATAACCGTCTTGACGCCTTTTTTCAAAAACCATGCGGCTTTTTCTTCCAATGTTCCGGCAATGGGACACAGTCTGTATAATTCTTTACGGTTCGGAATAAAATAATCCAGTTCCGGTAAAAGTTCTTCCGCTATTTCTTTTACGGCGGAAGGTTTCAGCATAATTGCAACGTTATATTTTCGTGCGGTTTCAATCGTCTTTTTAACTGCTTCCATCGGTATTTCGGTTTGCAACAAACAAAAAACTGCATCGGTAAAGAGCTGTTCGCTGCGGTATATTGAATCTGCAGAAATCATTTCATTAGCACCGCCGTATAATACGATACCGCTTTCTCCATCACCTTGGATATGAATATAGGCTTTACCGGTAGAATGCTCTTCGTCTACATGCACAGCCGTTGCATCAACGCCGTTATCATGTAAGAGGTTCAAAATCATATCACCATCAAAGTCCCTTCCGACATTGCCGACCAGCGACACCTTGGCACCGAGCTTCGCCGCACCGACCGCTTGATTTATCCCCTTGCCGCCCGGTATTATCGAAACACTTTCAGCAGAAATGCTTTCTCCGGTCTGAGGATAATTGTTTACGGTAAGCAAGATATCCATATTGATACTGCCTACAACGATGATTCGTTTTTTACGCAAGGGTGCAGGCAGATCAATGCTTTTGTAATGATTACAAGTAAATGCTTCGGTATATGCCGGTATATCCGTTGCTTTCTTTTCGATTTTATCTATTAAATACCGGCATACAAAGACTCCGAAATGAAATAAGGAAAGCGGAATCGCCGATATGGGCGGAAAGGGTTTGATATATTCCGCATCGTCGATACAGATAACGGAAAGATCCTGCGGTATCCGGAATTTATGTACCGTTGCATACTCATACGCCGTTACCGCCGTATCCCAATCACAGCAAATAAGCGCAGAACAATTATGTACCGAAAGCGCTTCCTGAACATTTTTACATTCAACATATAAACAATGGTGATCGAATAGACACCGCTCAACGCCTTGCCGTATTGCATATTCTTGCATATCGGTTCCGTCATATACACAGCGTATTTTCGTATGTCCCAACCGTAGCAATATATCTGCTGCGGTATATCCCGCTTTTTGGTAGTCATAGAGCATACCGTTGAAACCGACGGCATCGGTATTCAGCGCTGCAAATGGAATACCGCTTTTATGCAGCACCGCTGCCGTTCCGACACTATCACCTTCTGCAACAATACCGGAAGTATCATTTTCTGCAGCAACTTCGACGGGTTCCCATAGAACCGCTTCTACCCTATTCTTACATAAGGCGGCGATGTGTTTTGATTCGCTTTCCGCAGAAGTAGAAAGACACACCTGCACTTGGTACCCTTGCCGCTCCGCTTCATGCAAAAAACCGTTTGAGATCGATTGCCGTTTTTTTATGCCCGACAGTACAAGCCCTAATAAAAAGCTTTTTGAATTCGTATTATTTTTAATAAAATCATAGGGAGTGTACCGGTATTCCTTAACGATCTTAAGCACTCGTTCGCGTGTTTCAAGCTTTATCCCTTTATCCTTTCCGTTGATAATTTTTGAAACCGTCGAAACTGAAACACCGGCAAGCTCGGCTATATCATTTATCGTCAAAGGGTACCTCTGCCGCCGAGGGGATTGAAGTTTGCGCTCCCTTACGGGTAACAACAATTGCTGCGACCTCAGTTGCATAACGGACGGCCTGCAGTAGCGAAGAACCGGACGCAAGTCGAACCGCAAGCGCAGCCGTAAAAGAATCACCGGCGGCTGTCGTATCGACAACGGGAACGGAACGAGCAGGTACAAGATGCTTTCCCTCCGATTCGGAATTTACAAAAGCACCTTTTTCGCCGAGTGTAACAATGACATTCTTTACACCTTTTGTACGCAGCATATCGGAAGCGCTTTCATAGTCCGAAACATCTTTACCTGTCAGTAATGAGAGTTCCGTCTCGTTCGGTTTGATAATATCAATGTATGCACAGAGTTCGGAGGGAAATACTTTCGGTGCAGGAGCGGGATCAAGAATAAATGTCTTGCCTAATTCTTTTGCCCTGCGGGCGGCGTACACTACCGTTTGTATCGGGATTTCCAGCTGACACAATATGATATCACAGCTGTGCAGCAAATCGTCGTTATCGGCGATATCTTTTTCGGACAGTGTTTTATTAGCACCGGGAACAACAACAATACTGTTATCGCCCGCATCGTTTACCGTTATCCACGCAAGTCCTGTTGCGCAATCGGTGCGTACTAAAAGACGGGAAACATCCACGCCTACAGACTGTAAGCTCTTCTTTTCGATTTCAGCATAGCGGTCTACGCCGACCGCTCCGAACATAACCGTTTGCGCACCTAACGAACCAGCTGCGTATGCTTGGTTTGCTCCTTTTCCGCCCGGTATCATATCGACAGTTTCCGCTAAAATCGTTTCGCCTGCTACCGGTATATGCGAAACACGAACTACCATATCGGCATTTAAACTGCCGATAACCAATATCTTTTTCATCTTCATGCTTCCTGTTATTTTATGTATACGCCATACAGCATTGCTCAAGCAGCCGGACAAAGCCTTCTCGATCGATATCCATACAAGCTGTAACATTCGGTTCTGGTCTGTTATTATTTACCCGCTTATCTGCAAGCGTCATACCGGCGGTATACTTTCCTTGCGTCTCGATAACAACATAGTAATCGCATACTTTAAACAACTCAGGTTTGATCAAATACGCAATAGTACACGCATCGTGGATAGGTGCGCCTTCAAATCCCAAATCAGAGTGAAAGCGGCCGAAGAAATCGAGCAACTCTGCAACCAGCACGGCAACCCGTTTTTCGGATTTACGCAGTCTTTCTATTTCTTCCGAAAAGATCATCGCTTTTTCGGTTACATCCAGTCCGCACATCACAATGGGAATACCGCACGAAAATACAATATGTGCCGCCTCGGGATCGACAAGGATATTAAATTCCGCTGCAGATGACCAATTACCGTGATCGATACCGCCGCCCATTAAACATATCTGCTTGAGATTTTTTTTCACATCGGGATATGCTAACAGCAAAATTGCAAGATTCGTCAACGGCCCTGTTACGACAAACGTTACCGGTTCGGAGCTTTCAGAGATAAGCCGGCGGTGCAGTTCCCATGCGGATTCAGGCACACCGGTATAATCCGTCTCCGGCAGAACCGGCCCATCCAACCCTGATTCACCGTGCACACTCGGTGCAACTTCCAATCTTCTGACGAGCGGATACGATGCCCCTTTTGCAAGCGGCGAAGCTTTTCCTAAAAACGAAATAATCTTGCGTGCATTAGTATATGTTTTTTCAATGGTTTGATTACCGGCGCTGACACTGACCCCCAACACTTTGAGCTTTTCGGATGCAAACGCCATGATCAATGCTATTGCATCATCATGCCCGGGATCGCAGTCAATTATAATCGGTATTTTATTGTCCATAGTTTTCTCCTTCAAGCAATTTGCGCTTTTCTACCGCGCTTCCGCCATGCTGAAAATACAATCAGTCCGATAACGGTTGAAATATAAGGAACGGTTTTTATGAATTCATCTGGGATGCTCATCGCCGCTAATACATTCGACAAGGCATCGGCAAAGCCGAAAAACAAGGCTGCAAACATCGTCGGCACCGGAGCCAACCGTCCCATTGCCGCAGCAGCCAACGCAATAAAACCGCGTCCCGCTACCATGCCCTTTGTAAAGGTGCTCATGTATGCCATCGAAAGGAATACACCGCCTAACGATGCCAACAATCCGCTGATAAGCAATGCGATAACTCTGGTCTTACGAATGGGTATCCCGACGGATTCAGCTGCATCGGGATTTTCGCCTACGCAGCGAATGTGCATGCCAAGCTTTGTTTTATACAGCAAAAACCAGACGGCAAATACCGTAAAGAACGCAATGTATGTCAACACGTTTTGCCCCGACAGAATGCTGCCTAACACGGGAATAGCGGCGATAACCGGTATAACCACTTTAGGAAACACCAATGAAACTAAGGAGGATGTACTGCCTTTATCGTGAATCAGCACATACATAATAAATACCGTTCCGCCTGCAGCCAATGTGTTTAACGCAATACCGGATAAAATGATGTCTGTTTTTAGATACAGCGCAAAGTAAGCCAGTAACACAGCAATTAATAAACCGCCGCCTAACGCAATTAAAAAGCCTATAAACAAACTGCCGGTTAAGCCGGTCCCCAGCGCTCCGAATGCCGCGGCAAAAAGCATAATGCCTTCCAATGCTATATTTGATGCACCTGAATTTTCCGCAACAACCGAAGCTTGTGCGGCAAACAATAGCGGAGTCGTAACACGCAAAACGGAATAAGCAAACTCCGCAGTTAAAATATAACTCAAAAAGTTATCCATCTAAGCCGCTCTCCTGTTGCATTTTAATGAGTGCTTTTTGTCGCCATTTACTTAAAAAGGCCTGAGCTGCGGCAAGCATTATAATAACACCTTGAATGATTGAAACCATTTCTGCAGTAACGTCCGTAGATGTCGCCATCTTATCGGCACCGATTTTTAAATACGCCAAAAAGAAAGCAGCAATCGGAATATAGTGCGGTTTATTTTTTGCAAGAATAGCGACAACGATACCGTCAAACCCATACCCCGGCAAGCTTTGCCATTGGAACCGGTCATACATTCCCAATACTTCAACCGAACCGCCGACGCCCGCAATAAAACCGCCGATAAGCTGTGAGTATGCGATAATTGCCGTCGTGTTTAAGCCGGCATAACGGGCAAAGCGGATATTCCTTCCGGTTTGCATCAGACGATACCCCCATGCCGTACGGCGGATAAACAATACGGTCAGCACTACTACGGCACACAATATCAACAGTCCGAAGTGCAATCGCATTCCGGGAATAAGACGTGCCAATTTTGCATTGGCAGGAATCAGGTACGTCGCCATAAATCCTGCCGACGGATCTTTAAAGGTCGTATTGGCAAAATATTTGGTTATGTAAAAGAATACATAATTCAACATTAAAGACGAAACCAACTCATTTGCATTCCATCGCTGCTTTAAAAAAGCCGGAACCCAGCAAACGACAGCGCCGCATAACCCGCCGATAATAATCGATACAAGCGGTGCAATAACAGGTGGCAGCGGTATAAGCAATGCGGTAAATACTGCAACGGCGCCACTCACATAAAACGCCCCTTCCGCACCCATATTAAACATATCTGCGCTGAACATAACGGCAACTGCAAGACCCGTAAAACTGAGCGGAATACATAACTCAAGTACGTTACCGAAACGGCGTGCCGATTCAAGCGGCCCTAAAAAGAGCTTTGAAAAAGCGAGCAGCGGTTCTTTACTGACAAATAAAATAATAAGAAACGATAAGAGCACCGCAATGCCGATCGCTGTAGCAAACCGTATCAATTCAAATCTTTTTTCAAATGAAAGGCGTCCTATTAATTTCATCGTAAACATCCTGCAAGTTCGTGTGCACCTTGCTTTTTTAAGCCGAGCATATACTCTCCCAACTCAGTTTCGCTAACCATACCGGCATCCGGAAAATATGCTGTAATTTCACCGCCGTACATTACAACCAAACTGTCGCTTATTTCCAGAATCTCCGCCAAATCTGCCGAATTCACCAAAATAGCAGCACCGTTATCGCGCATTTCAATAATCTTTTGATGAATAAACTTTGCAGCGCCGATATCAACACCTCTTGTCGGTTGATCTGCGATAATACATCCTGCCGAGGTTGAAAATTCGCGTGCAATAATAACCTTTTGCATATTTCCACCGCTCAGCATTTTTACCGGCACATCGGCACTTTTTGTTTTAATCATAAATTGATTGATAAGCGTATCAGCCCATTGTTTTATTTCATTCTCCTTTAGAATGCCCTTATGTACAAAGCGCTCATCTTCCGTAAAGACGGCAAATAAATTTTCTTGAATGGAAGCAGTTACCGCCGTTCCTACTTTTATTCTATCCTGCGGTATATAGGAGATACCTTCTTTTCTGATTGCAGCAATACTGCGCGATGTTATATCTTTACCGTTTAACATTACGCTTCCTTCAGTACAGTGCTGCAATCCGGTTATGGTATCGATCAACTCTTTTTGCCCGTTTCCTTCAACACCGACAATACCGAGAATTTTCCCCGCAGGTAAATCAAAACTCACATGCTTGAGTATGGGACGCCCGGCATCATCATCCATACATACATCCCGCAATTTTAAGACGGTCTCTCCGGGAACGCTTGGTTGTTTTTCTATTTCCCAATGTATATTTTTACCGACCATAAGGTTCGATATTTCTTTTTCAGAAATTTCTCCGGCGGAATACACGCCGACGGAAGTACCGTTACGCAATACGGTTATCCTTTCGCATATTTCTTTAACTTCATTTAATTTATGACTGATAAATATAATCGTACATCCCGAATTCCGCAGCTCTTTTAATTCAACAAATAATTCTTCCGTTTCTTGCGGAGTTAATACAGCGGTCGGTTCATCCAAAATTAAAATGCGCGCACCTTTATATAACGCCTTCAGAATTTCTACTTTCTGGCGCGTCCCTATGGGCAAATTTTTAATCTTTTCTTTCGGGTCAATAACAAAATGATATTGATTGATAATTTTTTGAGCCTGTTCGTTCATGAGTTTTTTATGAATCAACGGGCCTTTTCCGGGTTCCATTCCAAGGCAGATATTTTCTGCAACACTCATCGATTCGACAAGCATAAAGTGCTGATGTACCATACCGAATCCGTGACGAATAGCGTCAAGCGGGGATTTGATATGCAATTCGTTTCCATTATATAAAATCGTACCTTCAGTCGGTTGCTCAATACCGAATAATATTTTCATCAAGGTACTTTTACCGGCACCGTTCTCACCGACAAGCGCATGAATTTCTCCGGCACGAACCGAAAAATTGACATGCCTATTAGCCGTAACACCGTTAGGATATATTTTTGAAATATCCTTCATTACTAAAATATCATCTGCCGTACTTTCAACATTCATTCGGATAGTCTCCGCATAAGCACGGAAAGTGAGGCCGGGGATTCCCAAAAAGTTAGTTATGTTCGAGACATCCCCAGCTTCCGTGCAATGCTTTTTTAATTATGGGCGAGCGGAATCGATATATGCTGTTATATCGGCTTGCTCCATTCCGAATGCTGTCTTAACTGCAATCTTTCCATTTCTGATTTGGGTTTCATACTCGGAAATATGCTTGCGAACTTCGGCAGGAACTTTCGCCTGATACACTTCATTATCTGCAAGACCGACGCAACCTTCATTTATTCCCAATGCTACACGTTTTCCCCATACCAGTGTATTGCTTTGTATTTCTTTCATTGCAAGATACATGGACTTATCAACGCGTTTCAGCATCGAAGAAATAATGAGGTTTGATAAAACAGGATCGGTCTGCTTGTACAGCATAGCCTGATCGCTATCCACACCGATAATGAATTTATTCTTTTCCTTTGCAGCCTGCAGCGCGCCTTCTCCGGCATTCGATGCACACACAAAGATAATGTCGGCACCCATCTGATACTGTGTCAACGCAAGTTCTTTTGCTTTTGCAGAATCGCTGAAATTTCCGACAAAAGAAGAAATGATTTTAATATCGGGAGAAACGGTTTTTGCACCTTGTATAAAACCGACTAAGAAATCGAGAATAACGGTATTATCCATACCGCCGATAAACCCGATTTTCTTCCCCTTTGTCATTTCCGCGGCAAGTACGCCTGCAAGGAAGGAACCCTCATTCTGCTTGTATTCTATCGAATAGGTATTTTTAAACAGCCCCGCAGAATCGGAAGCATAATCCATTGCCGTATCGTAGACGATGATTTTTTGATTCGGATAATCTTTTGTTATCTTTGATACAAGCGCCTGCATTTGCCACGTTCCGCAAAAAATAATATCGTGCTTTTCATCACAAAGATCACGCAATGCAGGTTCCCATTTTGAGTCATCATACCCGACTTCAACCACCTTGGTTTTGCAATGCAGTTCATTTGCGATCATCTTCATACCGTTGTTTGCGGAATCATGGAAAGACTTATCTCCAAGGTTTCCATTGATAATCAGCGCGACACTCGGTTCCTTTGAACCGCTGTTCTCTTTTGCACCGAAAGCAAACATAGACATGCCTAACAGTACAAACAGACTGACAGAAAGAATCTTTTTCATACATCCTCCAATTGTTTTACGACCGATACGGTCTTGTTAATAAGTTCTTGCAAACTTACCGTTTTATTTCCCCGTAAATAGGTTATAATTTCATCGCCAAAAGGATCCGTCCAGTGATCTTCGATTCCCTTTGTGCCTAATTTTGCACCGAGCGCAGCTCCCAGCTGTGCAGCATTACAATCGACATCTTGACCGCACATTGCGATATAGTGCATGACATCGTTAAAATTATCTTTGCCGAAATACAACGCAACTACTTCTGCCGCTGCATTCGGATACGCATGGATCCAGTTATACCGCTTGTATTTTTCTTCGCATGCCGCCCATGCCTCATAAAAATCCTGCTTCTTCATACACTGCGCCAATGCAAAGTGAAGCACAGAGGCATATTCCGAATCCCGTGGAATGCAGGAAACGGCTTTTTCCAAACATCTCCGCATGGGGTCTGCGCCGTATGCAAGGCTGACCAAAACAGCGTTAAACACCTCTCCGAGAATTCCATTCCCGTGGTGCGAAATTTCCGCGTCGCGCCATGCAAGCAGTGCAGCCTTACGAGGATTCAACGGGGCTACCTGACCGCACACGGCACCCCGCATTTGTGCACCGATCCATTCACGGTAGGGATTCCTAAACAGACCGCTTTCCGGAGGATACATCCCTCTACGTAAATTATCCAATGCAACCTGTTCGGCAGACCAACCGCAGGGAATTAACTCCAGCCATTGATCGGCAATATCGGCACTTGTCGGCATTCCCTGTGCTTTAAAGCACGCCTCGAGAAATGCGATCTCGTACGTTATATCATCGTTGTAAGTATTCGGCTTACGCACATACGTATGGATTTCGCCGAATTTTTTCTTTAGCTGTGCCGTCGTATATCCTTCAAGCGCCGTTCCAAAACCACCACCGCATAAACGGCCAAGCCACGCGGCCTTTGTTTTATCGTACAATACTGCATTCGACAGTGTTTCCGTTTCTGCTGCGGGAAACGCAATTGCTTTTTCATATTCGTCGAAACTTTGATAGAGCGTACTTTTCCAATAGTCGCTTGCAGTATCGCTCGGGCACATAAAAAGGATATTAAATATGCGGGCAGTAATCCGCTGCAGCGCCTTCATATCATTCCGTTTTAGTGCATCAAGCCCTTCAGGAATCAAGTCCTCTGCGGCGCTTACGTCACAGCCCAACGCTTCTATAGACTGAACCGCCGCTATCACCACGCTTTCAGGGGCATGAGAGCCGGGCACATGACTTGCCCACTGCACACGGAGCAGATTATCCACCTGCTTTTCTGCGGCATTCGACGCCTCCCATGTTTGCTCGTCTTCCGATAGCACCACCGGAACGGCATTTTTTGTTAAATCGTAAATATATTCCCACGCTTTCATATCATCCTCGCATCGAATCTAATTTTATGAAAACGTTTTTAGAAAACATTTTCATAACTTTACATACAGGATACACCCCAAAATTCCATCTGTCAAATGTTTTTTTGTGTAAAAGAGGCTGTTATTTTTACACATGGTGGTAATATCAAAGCAAAGCTGCAGGGACATTCAATCTATGCGAAACGTTTAATCTTCTGATGCTTTCCGCTGTCGACGGGCTGTTGATTGACAGAGCATACAACATATCCTAAACTGTAAACATGAGCTTTCCACGGAAATTGCCGATCGGCATACAGAGTTTTAAGGTATTACGGGACGATCGCTTTCTCTATGTAGATAAAACAGCTTATATCTTTCAATTGGTAACAAGCGGCCGAGCCTATTTCCTCAGCCGTCCGCGACGATTTGGAAAAAGTCTTTTCCTTTCGACCTTGGCTGCATATTTCCGCGGTCAAAAAGAGCTATTCAAAGGACTATATCTTGAAAAGGCGGAAGAGGAGCAAGCGGTATGCGAAAACAGAGTTGCATGGCTTGAATATCCTGTGCTGTATTTTGATTTTAATGTCGGAAAATATACCGACACAGGAGCCCTAAATGAGCGGCTGCATGTTATGTTATCCGAAGCGGAGTCTGTATATGGTATTTTGGCATCGAAAGAAGAACAGCCGTTTTTTGCTTCACGCTTTGAAAAACTTCTGAAACGGGTATATCAACAGACCGGCAAGCAAGTAGTCATTCTCGTAGACGAGTACGATAAACCATTGCTGCAAACAATGGGCGTGAAAGAAGGACTGAGCGAAGAGTACCGCAATACGCTCAAGGCATTTTACTCGGTGATTAAAACTTGCGATGAATATATCCGCTTTGCCTTTTTAACAGGAGTAACTAAGTTCAGCAAGATCAGTATATTCAGCGATTTGAATAACCTCAAAGATATCAGCCTGAACGAAACCTATGCCGGTATCTGCGGCATCACGCAGAAAGAACTGGAAGGTAACTTTGAACCTGAAATAGGAGCACTCGCCCAAAAACAGCAGTTTGACTATGAGCAAGCTGTTGTCGCCTTAAAGCAATGGTATGACGGGTACCTGTTCCATCCTGCCGGAGAAGGAATGTACAATCCTTATAGCATACTCAATGCCTTTGATGATAAAGAGATCAAAAGCTATTGGTTTGGAACGGGAACACCGACATTTCTGGTTAATTACTTAAAAGAGGCTCGTTACTTTATTCCCGATTTGGACGGTCATGTTGAGCTGGATGAAGACGGGCTGCAAACCTATCGTGCCGTAGCTCAAGATGCACTGCCTATTTTGTTTCAAGCAGGATACTTAACCATAAAGAAATATATAGGTGATCTCAGACTTTATCGGCTCGGCTTCCCGAATGATGAAGTCCGGTATGGCTTTTTACATAATCTTTTACCCGCATATTCGGATGTACCGTTCGGTCAAACAGGGGTATGGGTAGGACGATTTGTACAAGACATCCGTGAGGGGAAAGTCGATAGCTTTATGGAACGGATGCAGTCGATTATAGCGGGGATACCCTATGATAATTTCAGTGAAGAGAACCTGAAGCTGCGTGAGCAGAACTATCAAACAGCGGTGTATTTGATCTTTGCGCTCATGGGACAGTTTGTACAGACTGAGGTACACTGTAATACCGGACGCTCCGATTGTATAGTACGCACAGCGGACAGCATGTACCTCTTCGAATTTAAGCTCTCCGGCAACGGCAGTGCAGAGGATGCGCTCAAGCAGATTAAAAACAATGGTTACGCTGAACAGTATAAGACTGACGGGAAGAAGATTATGCTGGTCAGGAGCAGCTTTACTGAAGATACACGGACTATCAAAGAGTGGAAAACCGAGGTGCTTGAAAAATAATCGCTAAGGCTGACAAGGCGCGGTTTTGTTATAATCCGATCCAATGTGAAGATACGGCAAGCTCTTTTGCATAACGTACTTACCGATGGTGTGACTTTCTAAAGGTATAGCATACGACAAAGGAAGAAAGTTGTGTTTGAGCGGAAGTCTTAAAAACGGTATATTTTACAAAGCCGCCAGAGCGGCAGGAATGCGGTAAAGATTAGAAAGGAAGGCAGCGCTGCAGAAGCGAATCGTCATTTCCACAGCGCCTAAAAAAATTATTTATTCATAAATTTGAGCAGGTCGATAACGCGGTTGGAATATCCCCATTCGTTATCATACCACGAAACTACTTTGAAGAAGCGCTTTTCGCCCGGGAGGTTATTCTGGAGCGTTGCCTTGCTGTCATAGATGGAAGATCGTTTGTCGTGAATAATATCGGTGGAAACGATGTCTTCGTTGCAATAGCCTAAAATCCCCTTCATATAGGTTTCGGAAGCTTTCTTGAATGCTGCATCCAACTCTTCAATAGAGGTATCTTTTGTTGCACGGAAGGTTAAATCGACAACCGAACCGGTGGGAGTCGGTACGCGGAATGACATACCGGTCAGCTTGCCCTTTGTTGAAGGTAATACTTCGCCGACAGCTTTAGCAGCGCCGGTCGTAGACGGGATAATATTGATAGCAGCTGCCCGTCCGCCGCGCCAGTCTTTCATCGAAACACCGTCAACGGTTTTCTGTGTTGCGGTATAAGAGTGGATCGTTGTCATCAATCCCGTTTCAATTCCGAAACCTTCTTTTAAAATGACATGAACAAGAGGTGCCAAACAGTTGGTGGTGCAGCTTGCATTGGAAACAACGTGATGTTTTGCAGGATCATATTCATTTTCGTTTACACCCATAACGATGGTTTTAATGGGCTTTGCGGCGTCAGCGCTTTTACCAGGCGCGGAAATAATAACCTTCTTTGCACCTGCTTCCAAATGGCCGTAGGCTTTTTCGTTTGTGTACAAGCCGGTGCTTTCGATAACGAGATCGATGCCTAATTCCTTCCACGGAAGCTGAGCAGGGGTTAAGCCCTTGCCGGAGACGCATTTGATTTCATGCCCGTTAATCACCAGTACATCATCGCCTTTTGTACCGATTTCGGCATTCATCTTGCCCTGTACGGAATCATATTTAAGCTGATAGGCAAAATACTTTGCATCGGTTGAAAGATCGACAACCGCAACGACATCAAATTTATCCTTTCCAAGCAAATTCTGTTCAACCAATGCCTGGAACACAAGCCGACCGATTCTGCCGAATCCGTTAATAGCTACTTTCATGTTTATCTCCTTAAAATAGTGGAACACACCGGAGAAAAGCCTTTAAATAATACTGCGGCTATTCTTTGTGTTCTATAACTCTTTTTTTAACTGTAAATAAAAAGAGTACGGTTGTCAATATTATCCATACGAGGGTTTAAGCTCCCGACACTTTGCGTCGGAGATGTCGATTGTGTTTACAGCCGCGGGTCGGTCGGCTCACTTTCCATAGCAAGCACGCCGAATGCACTTTCGTGAATACGCCGGAGCGGTTCTTTCCGTACAAAGCGTTCGAGCGCTTCGATACCGAGGGCGAACTCCTGGAGGGCAAGGCTCCGCTTTTTTGCAAGTCCCCGTTTTTTAAGCCGGGTAAGGTTTTCCGGCTTGCAATATTCCGGCCCGTAGATAATCCGGAGATATTCTTTCCCGCGGCATTTTACGGCAGGCTGTAAAAGCGTACCGTCTGTACCATAAGCGGTAAATTGATACGGCTTTACCACCATGCCTTCGCCGCCCTTACCCGTAAGCTCAAGCCACCACGCTACCGCATCGGTAATTTCCGCTTCGTTGTCCAAATGCACCATTTTATACGGCGTCAGTTTAAAAAGCGTGGAATCCGCACGGCAGATCTCGGCGATCTGTTCCATGTGCCATTGGTGGGTTTTATCGGCATGAACAGCACCCTCCGTTGCTAAAATATGGAACGGTGCAAGTTTGTAATCATCGATGCCGGTAACCTCCCAGCAATAGGCGCGGTATGCGGAAACAAATTTTTCCGCTGCATGCTTTTTCTCTGCAAAGGTATGCAGCATCTCATGAGCACCTTCTATACCGCGCTGTGCCGTTACACGCAGCACGGCTTCCACTTCCGAAAGTGCATTGAGCGCAGCGGATCCCGTTGCTGCATATTGCGCCTGAATAAGGCTTTGCGCCTTTACCGACCACGGCATCAGTTCTGCATCCAGACACACCCAATCGGTCTGATGCTTTCCCCAAAAGCCTGAGCGGGTAAGCCCATCCCGTACCCTTGTTAGAAACGCTTGTTCGGTTTCCGGTTCGTTAAAAAAGTTCCGCCCCGTGCGGGTATAACAGATACCGAATCCTTCCCCGGTAATACCGAAACGGTGCGCTGCGGTTTGTTCATCTTTACAGATAACGAGTACCGCGCGGGAACCCATGTGCTTTTCTTCGCAAACCACCGCTTGAACCCCGCGGTTTTTGTAATAGCCGATTGCTTCGGCGGGATATTCCAAGAAGCCGTCGAGTGTGCTTGTTTCGCAGGGAGACATGGTAGGCGGCAGGTAGATAAGCCACTTAGGGTTTACCGCGAACCTGCTCACTGCTTCCAGAGCGGCGATGGAGTTTTCTTGCCGAATTAAGATATTGTTTTTAAGCCGTGTTTGAACAATCCTCCGACCCGTTACGTCTTCTATATCGAGGACATCATCATCTTGATGCTGCAATGACATGATTGTATTGTGTGCAGTGTTGCTGCCAGCGGTGCGTGCTGCTGCTTTGTCCCCCGACGGCTGCGTTGTTCCGCTACCAACTGGAGGTACTGCCTCCTCGTTCATTGGCAGCAGGACTGCTTGGACTGCCGCGCTGCTGAGTTCTGCTACCTCCAGCGGCTTCACCGGTTCGCAGTACATTGTGTGAGCCGGTACCGAAACGAGTTCCTCTTCGGGGTAGCGCAGCGCGGTGAGGGAGCCGCCGAAGACGCAGCCTGTGTCAATATCAATGGTGTTATTCAGCCATTGTGCGGATGGCACAGGGGTGTGTCCGTATACAACCTTTGCACGTCCGCGGTATTCCGCTGCCCAGTTGTACCGCACCGGTAAGCCGAACTCATCCGTTTCTCCGGTGGTTTCTCCATACAGACAGAACGAGCGTACCGCTCCCGAACCGCGTCCCTGCATCTCCTCTTTGAGCCCCGCATGGGCAACCACGAGCTTTCCTGCATCCAACACATAGTGACTGACAAGCCCGTACAAAAATTCTTTTACATCGTTCTTGAATGCATCGGGTTCACCTTCAAGCTGCCGGAGTGTTTCAGCCAAGCCGTGTTTTTCCTGCACTGCCTTTCCGGTGAGTTTTTTGTGGAGCTTCATATCATGGTTGCCCGGAACACAGAGCGCTATACCGCTTCTGACCATGCTCATAACCAATTTCAGTACGGCGGGCGATGCGGGGCCTCGGTCGATCAAATCACCTAAAAAAATGACCGTACGGTTTTCAGGATGACTGACTTTTAACCCGTAGTTGGTACCGTCATCTGCTATTTCTTCTACTATATATCCGAGTTTTTGCAGCAGCTCAATCAACTCTTCGTAACAGCCGTGTACATCCCCGATAATATCGAAGGGGCCATGCAGTTCAGCCTTATCGTTATAGAGCTTCTCCCGCACAATCGCGGGCACGTTATTGACCTCTTCTTCCGACCGGAATGTGTAGAGTTTTTTAAAGCCTTCTTTTTTTATACTTTTGAGGGAACGCTTTAAATCCTGCAGCTGCCGCCGGATAACATGAGGCGGAACGTTCCGGTCTGTGCGTTGTTGATTTCTCGTTTCGCATAACTCCTGCGGCACATCAAAGACGATAGCAACAGGCAGTACGTGAAAGGAACGGGCAATGTTGATGAGTTTTTTCCGTGCATCAGGCTGAATATTCGTTGCATCCGCAACCGTGAGTAAGCCTTTTTTTAACCGCATTGAAATAATATAATAGAACAGTTCAAAGGCATCGTTTGAGGCTGCCTGATTATTTTCATCATTGGAAACGATACCGCGGCACGCATCCGACGAAACGGTTTCATACTGGGCGAAATGTTTTTTAGCAAAGCTGCTCTTGCCTGAGCCGGAAGCACCCACGAGCAGTACTAAGGCTGTTTTTGGTATTCTAATTTCCATACGTAAATACCGCCATCTGCGACGGCGCTCCTATGTTTTCTTCTTCTTCACCGACTGGGAAAAATGCAACCGTATAATTATTTTCACGCGCAACTCGTTCCGCCCATGCTTCAAATTCCGAGCGGGTCCATTCAAACCGGTGATCGCTGTGCCGCACTTTTCCTGCTGAAAGATTTTCGTAGCGCACATTGTATTCACGGTTCGGCGTGGTCAACACAATGATCTGAGGCTTTGCGTAGGTAAACAGGGATTTTTCCAGCGCAGGCAAGCGGTTGGGATCGAGGTGTTCTATTACCTCAACAACGGCTGCGGCATCGAACCCGCTGAACCGTTTATCCCGATAGGTCAGTGAACTTTGAAAAAGCGAAAGCCGCTCGCGCTGCTTTTCAGGCATTTCGTTCCAGTGGAGTTTGTCTTGGCTTTTTTCTAATTCCGAATACGAAACATCAGTGCCGGCAATCCGGGTAAACTGCTTTTCTTTTAAGAGTAGTCTGAGCAGCTTGCCGTCACCGCAGCCTAAATCAATAACGCTTGCAGCCCCGCTCTGCTTTAATTTTTCTGCGACAAGTTTGAGCCGTATGTCATGGAGCCGCTCTTTTTTTACTTTTTGCAGCTGAGTGTGAGCGGCAGCAGTATCTTCTATTTTCGTAAGTTCATCTTGCTCAGCCTCATTATCAGTGTCGGGTATGATGCCGTCTTCCACTGCCTGCAGTACTTCAAAGGCGGAACGCACCAGCGATTTTAGGTTGATTAAATACCGCGAAACAATAATTTCCCGTTCAGGGTGCTGCTCAAGCCAGCCCTTGCCCTTTTGCAGCAATTTTTCAACTTCATTCTGTGTGATAAAATAGTGCTTTTCGTTATCCAAAACAGGAATGAGTACATAGAGGTGGGAAAGCAATTCTTTTATCGTCAGTGTATTTTTAAGCGTAAGCGTAAAATACTTTCCGTAGCCCCATTCGGAAAATTGTGTGTCGAGCAGGTGCCGTTCCGCTTCAACTATGTACCCGAGCGGTTCAAAGAGCCGTTTAATCAACAGTTCACCGCCCCGCGGTGCCGGCAGCACGGAGATTTTGGCGGTTAAGGCAAGCGGCATATCGATAAATTCAGGATGCTCTTTACAGCTGCCGTTCATCGCACTCGAAAACGCCTTTGAAATTGCGCTGCTCATAAAAGAAGACGCAACATACGGCCGGTCGTTGACATACTGCCCCAGTAAAAAATCTTTCCCGGCAAAATTCTTTGCGTTACGTACCATGCCGATCGGATCAATATCCAAAAGGAGAGCCGCTGTCACTTTTTCTTTTTCACACTCCGGATAAAATATATATGCAGCACCGACTGACAGCTCAACCTGCTGTAATTTATCGGGATGCTTGTGCAGCAAAAAGCTTAAAGCTGCGGCATTTTCTCCTTCCGCCGTTATGGTTAATAACATAGACACTCCGTTTTATCGACATAGGAAAAAATTTTTTTCCTACGAATCTCTAGGACTCATGTGTATCCCACTGTCCTTGAGCAGTGGCTTTGATTTCGCCGTCGGCAAGCCTAATGCGTAGTGAGCAGGCAGCTACCGCATCCTGCGCACGGCGGAGCACAAGTCCCGTCTGCCGATTGTAGACGATAGAATATCCTCTGTTGAGGATCTCCTGCGGGTTTGCCCCTTCAATGGTTCGGATTAGTAAGGCGAGCCGGTGCTTTGTGTTAGTCAGCCGCGCCTGCATTGTGTACAGCAGATTTTCTTTCGCATCGTCAAGGCGCATTAAAAGCGGCTGCTCGATACGGCGGAATTTCATCTCAAGCGACTCCGGTGTAAACCCTTTAATCGTAAGCCGTATTCTTTCCAAAGCGCTGCCGATACTACGCAGCATATCGGACTGTATTTGAGTGATGGTATCGGTGATTTCATCTAAGACCGGTACGGCAAGCTCGGCGGCGGCAGACGGCGTGGGTGCGCGCACATCCGCTGCAAAATCGGTGAGTGCCCAGTCGATTTCGTGCCCGACTGCGCTGATAACCGGAATTTCCGAAGCGGCAACGGCGCGGACAACTGCTTCATCGGAGAAGGGGAGCAGGTCTTCCAAAGAGCCGCCGCCTCTTCCGATAATGATAAGCTCCCCGAGTTTATACCGATTGGCGGTTTCCAGCTGGCGTACCAGCACAGGCGCCGCCTCCGCTCCCTGCACGGGAGCGGGAAGCACGGTAACACTTACCGTGCGGTTCCTGCGCGAAAGTACAGTGAGGATATCGCGCAGGGCGGCGCCCGTTGGGCTGGTAATCACGGCGATACGGAGCGGAAAAAACGGCAACGGGCGCTTCCTGTCTCGGTCAAAAAGGCCTTCGCGCGCAAGTTTCTGCTTCCGCTCTTCCAGCATTTTCAGAATAGCGCCTTCTCCGGCAAGCTCCATCGTTTCGACGATTATCTGGTACGAACCACGCTGCTCATATACCGACAGCGAACCTGATACAATAACCTTGAGTCCGTCTTTCGGCTCAAAGCCGAGTGTCCATGTACGGCCTTTAAACATAACCGCTTGCAATGCGGCTTTTTCATCTTTTAGGGTAAAATAGAGGTGCCCGGTGCTTGAAGGGCGGCAGTTGGAAATCTCCCCCGCAATACGGAGGGAGGAAAAATTTTGCTCAAAAAGCGATTTGATAATGCCAGTAATCTCTTGTATCGAATATACGTGATCCATACCGGCATCATATCATAATATTATAAAAAATCTACGCTGTAAAAACCTACTTAAACAACGAGCGGGGAACAACAATTTCCGGCATACCGGAAGCATACGGCCCGACTTGGTATTGACTAAAGACAATGCGGACGGAATTTTTTTCAAGCTTAAAGACCGCAAAATTTTCTTTTGTAGGTTCCGTGCCTCTGTTAATCCAATCCTCGTCGGAGCTAAAGGTCTTCTTTTGAACTTGAGCATTCAGCTGTTTACGTGCCTCAGTTGAAAGAGCTGCAAGCCAGTCTTTTTTTGCCGGTTGCAAAGCTTCTTCCAATGAAAGCAGTTTCTTTGTTTGCTTGCTGTAGGTTATCGGAATAAGGGTGGTACTACCATGTGCTGCGCCGCCGACATATTGATAGACAGTTAAGAGAAAACTGATATGCTTCGAATCCTCATATACCGAGCTGCTGTCAATATCGAATTGAAAACCTTGCGGATAGGCGGGCGCTTCCGCAGAAAAGAATTCGCTGTTAAAGGCTTCAAGAGCCTTCTGAACAACATCGGAAACTTGGGCATTGAGAAGAGGTTCTTTTTCAAAAACGGGATAGTCGATGTCGGCCTCGTAGCTGATCCCCTGCTTCTTGTTTTTATCTTTATCCTTCGCATAGACAGCAAACGCCAAGCAGCATAGCACCAAAATAAAACCGACTGTTGCACTTATACGTAAAGTACGGTTAAAATTCTTCATATTATTCTCCTGTAAAAATATTTAGTCGTATGTATCGACAATTGATAAAACATTTACAAAGTCTGAAAGGTTACCATAAAGGCGATCTTGTGCTCTGCTGGTATTTAGAATAAGATACTGCCATGGCAGGAAATACATTCGGAACAATCTTTAGAGTTACTACGTTCGGCGAAAGCCATGGAGCCGCAATCGGCGTTGTCGTTGACGGGTGCCCCGCCGGTATTCCGCTGGAGCTTGAAGATTTTACCGCTGCGTTTAATACGGCACGGCCTTCGGGTACTTTTGAAACCGCGCGGCGGGAACCGAATATACCCGAAATCCTTTCCGGCGTATTTGAAGGCAAAACCCTCGGAACGCCGATTGCGGTGCTTCTGCGCAATACCGATGCGCGTCCGCATGACTACGAAGCACTAAAAGACCTATACCGTCCCGGTCATGCGGATTTTGCCTACGAGGCAAAATACCGCCGCCGCGACTGGCGCGGCGGCGGACGCGCATCGGGGCGTGAAGCCGCTGCACGGATTGCCGCCGGTGTTATCGCAAAAAAAATGTTGACACATTGTTCGACATCGTATCCTGCGCAGTATAGGGCGTGCAAGGCTGACGGTAAACCGCTGGACGGCACATCCGCTGACGGAGAAAACCGCCTGCAGTATGGCACTACCCTCCCGATCACTATCCAAACCTCAGCAATAGAAATTGCAGGCATCTCCTGCGCCCCGATCTCTGCAACGGATGAACTCCCATCGGAAATAAACAGTAAACTCGCTTCGATTAAGCAGGCCGGCGATTCCGCCGGAGCTATTGTGCAGTGCGCGGTACGGAATGTTCCTGCCGGTCTCGGCGAGCCGGTCTTTGATAAGCTTGAAGCGGAACTCGCAAAGGCGGTGCTTTCCATCGGCGGCGTTAAGGGCATTGCATTCGGTGCAGGCTTTCAGCTGGCGCGTATGTCCGGATCGGAAGCAAATGCTCTCGATAAAAATCATCACGGGGGAATTAGCGGCGGCATCTCCGACGGAAAAGACATTGTGTTTCAGGCAGTCATAAAACCGGTGCCTTCAATCGCTCAAGAACAGATAATGGAAACTGCAAGCGGAGACCGCATAAGTCATGCTATTACGGGACGGCATGATGTCTGCCTCTACCGGCGGGTTATGCCCGTTATCGACGCGATGGTTGCCATTGTGCTTGCGGATATGATGCTTCGGCAGGGCACAGCGCAAATCTTAAAAGTTTAATTAAATCGACATCGGATTGTAGCAATATTGAATTGTAGTATTGTAGTAAATGATGAGAAAGATAAAATGGACGATACTGGGTTTGAACCAGTGACTTCTACCGTGTGAAGGTAGCACTCTACCACTGAGTTAATCGTCCGTTTTTAAACAACGGAATGAATGTAGCATATTCGCCGATTTTAAGCAAGCTGACCATAAACAAATGCATCGGGAATATTTTAAGCGGCGGCTCCTTTCTGTACAAAAATAAAACTCTTGTAACGTATTTTGCATCTTGTTATAATATTTTACTTATGTATTTCACACGAAGGAGTTGCGTATGAAACCGCTATTACATATAGAAAATTTACATCTGTCGGTGAATGAAAAGCCGATTTTGCATAATTTGAACTTGACCGTCAACGCGGGCGAGATACACGTAGTTATGGGGCCGAACGGCGCCGGAAAATCTACGCTTGCTGCAGCGATTGTCGGTAATCCCGTCTTTCAAGTTGACCAAGGCTCAATTTTTTTTGAAGGGGAATTGATCAACGATTTGCCTGTTTTTGAGCGGGCACGGAAAGGAATCTTTCTTTCCTTCCAAAATCCCGAAGAAATTCCCGGCTTAAAGGTCGAAGAATTTCTCCGCGCGTCAAAGGAAGCCGTCACCGGTAAAAAAATACCGGCGCTTACCTTTCACAAAGAGCTGCTTCGGCTGATGGAATCGCTCAGTATCAATCCTGAGTATGCAGACCGCAGTTTGAACGTCGGCTTCTCCGGCGGCGAAAAAAAGAAAAACGAAATATTACAGCTCGCCGTGCTCCAACCCAAACTCGCTATTCTGGACGAAACGGATTCAGGACTGGATATCGATGCCACCAGAATTGTATTTGAGGGCGTTGCAAAACTCAAAACGCCGGATATGGGCATCTTAATCATCACTCACCACAGCAAGGTACTCGATTACTTAAAGCCCGATTATGTCCACGTGTTGATTAACGGATCACTGGTAAAGACTGGTGGCATCGAGCTGGTAGAGCATATTCAAAAGCACGGATACGCAGGGATGTAGGAGCGGCTATGAGTAATGATTTTAGAGATTCCCGTTCGCCCCTGTTCCAAACGCGGAAGCGTACATTCGTCTCCGATATTGAGCGGGGCATTTACGATATAAAGGACAAAATCGATTATCAGTATTCCACCGGTATGGGGCTGAATGAAGATGTAGTGCGAAAGATTTCCGCCCGCAAGTTGGAACCCAAGTGGATGCTCGACCTCAGACTGCAATCTTTGCAGTATTTTTTTGAACGGCCGATGCCGGACTGGGGCGCTGATATTTCCGACCTGAATATTCAAGAGATTATTCACTACATTGTTTCGGACGAAAAGCCGATGGCGACCGACTGGGATCAGGTACCGGAGGAGATTAAGCAGACCTTTGACCGGCTCGGTATTCCCAAGGCGGAGCAAACCTCGCTGGCGGGCGTCGGCGCGCAGTATGATTCCGAAGTGGTGTATCACAGCCTGCAGAAAAATCTTGCCGACCAAGGGGTCGTATATCTCGATATGGAATCGGCGGTGCTGCGTTACGGAGACATTGTCCGCGAGCATTTTATGAAGTTAATAAAGCCGAACGATCATAAGTTTGCGGCACTGCACGGTGCGGTATGGTCGGGCGGTTCGTTTGTGTATGTACCCAAGGGCGTCAAGGTAGAGCTGCCGCTGCAATCTTATTTCAGACTGAACGCGAACCAGTCAGGACAGTTTGAGCACACGCTGATTATCGTCGATGAGGGCGCCTATCTGCACTTTATCGAAGGATGCAGCGCACCTAAGTACTATAAAAATGCGCTCCACGCGGGCGCCGTCGAGCTGTATGTCGGCAAAAAGGCGACCATGCGCTATTCCACGATCGAAAACTGGTCGCGCAACCTTTACAACCTGAATACCAAGCGGGCAATCGTAGAAGAAGACGGCGCTATCGAATGGGTGTCCGGCTCGTTCGGCTCGCGCGTAACGATGCTCTATCCTATGAGTATTTTGAAAGGCGACCGCTCGCGCTCCGAGTTTACCGGTGTTACCTTCGCTTCCGCGGGGCAGTGTCTCGACACCGGTACTAAAACCGTCCATATCGGTAAGAACACCGTGTCCGAAATGCACTCGCGCTCCATTGCGAAAAACGGCGGTGAGTCGAACTACCGCGGTTTGCTGGTTATCGGTAAGGATGCAACCGGCGCAAAGGCGCTCGCCGAATGCGAATCCCTGATGCTGGATAACGAGTCCCGCACCGACACCATCCCGATTATCGAAAGCCATACCGATGATGCCGACATCGGACACGAAGCGAAGATCGGGCGTATCAGCGATTCGATGGTCTTTTATCTGATGCAGCGCGGCCTCGACGAAGCGACAGCTAAATCCTTGATTATCAAAGGCTTTGTCGAACCGATCTCCAAAGAGCTTCCGCTCGAATATGCCGTCGAGCTGAATAACCTTATTTCTATTGAGCTGGAGGGAACGATAGGCTGATGAGAAACGACAACTATTTTAAACGGCTCGATTATCATATACAGGATGTACCGACGGCTCCTTTTTCCGGTATCTTTTTTCATACGGAATCTAAGACCGCACAGTATCTACCGATTGAAGACTTCCTCAAAACATGCAGTGCGGAGCAGATTGCAAAAATATTCAACACCGAAAAGTCTCCGCGCGAGAAAAACTGCGGGCTGGGGAAGCGTTTTACCGATGAGGTGCAGGCAAAGCGGAACAGCGGCTTTTACCTCAAAATTGAAGCTGATAACGCTGCTGAATACGATAAGACCGAAAGCGGCAATACTCAAAGCGGTAAAGACAGCGGCAATCTTGCCGGCGTCGTCGGTGCTGCCGGTCAAGACTTTTTCGTGCACTTCACCGTTGACGCGGCTTATTCCGTGTTGTTTGACCAGAGCTATATCGACATAGCGGATAACGCTGCGGCGCGGCTCATTCTCTACTTCGATACCGACGAAAAATCCCCCGCGCTGCAATCGTATCGGAACGGACTTATCAGTATCCGTATTGGAAAACATGCCGCAGTCGAAATTATCAAAATTCAAAACTTTGCAGACACCGCGCTCAATTTTGAAACGGTGCGGATGGATGTCGGCGAAAGAGCACGGGTAACCGTTCACGACATACAGCTCGGTTCGCAAAAAAGCGGCGTGTCCTATTCTTCCTATATGCAGGAAGATTGGGCGGAAGTGTATATCTTCCCGCTGTACTTTGTCGATAAAACGCGCCGGATGGATCTTGAACATAATCTGATTATCAACGGCAAGAGCACGCTATCGGAGATAAAAGCCCGCGGCGCGCTCAAAAACGAGGCGCATAAGGTTTTCCGCGGCAATATTTTCTTGAATAAGGGCTGCTCAGCCTCCGTCGCTCGCTTTGCAGATAACAGCATCATGCTCGATAAAAATGCCGTCGGCGCGAGCATCCCGACTATCTTCTGCGATGAAGATGACGTTATCGGGGAGCATGCCGCGAGCTTTGCCGCCATCGACAAAGAAAAACTCTACTATTTAATGACCCGCGGCTTCGACGAACTCAGCGCCAAAAAGCTGATTATCGACGCTGCATTCCGCCCCGTCTTTAACAGTATTCCTGATGAAGCAATAAGGAACCGGCTGAACGCAGAATTTGATGCACGCCTATCAACGCAGATTCAGGCGCAAGCGGATAAAACGGCTGCAGCATCCAAAATAGGAACGGCGATATCCGGCACCGAAACAGCGGCGTCAGACAGTGCTCAAGGCAAAATGGGGGCGGCACATGTATAAGCAATACTTCCCGTTACTGCAAAATCGGAATATTCACTATTTGGATGCTGCCGCAACCGCGCAGCGTCCGCAGGCAGTGCTCGACGGCGTACAGGCGTACTACACCCGCAGCAACGGAAACGCAGGACGCGGTTCCCATACCCTTGCGATGGAATCCTCCGCACTGATTGAAGCCGCCCGCACTGCGGTAAGCGGTTTTATCGGCGCCGACGATTCCGGCGAGGTGGTGTTTACCAAGAATGCGACCGAATCGCTCAATATCATTGCATACTGCTACGGATTAGAGCAGCTTCATGCCGGCGATGAAATAATCATTTCGATTGCCAACCATCATGCAAACCTTATCCCGTGGCAGTTCGTTGCACGAAAAACCGGCGCCGCGCTGCGGTATGTCTACCTTGATGAACACGGCAACTTCGACATGGCAGGTTTTAAAGCCCTGCTCGGCAGCCGTACCAAGATTGTAGCGGTAACCGCCGCCGTCAATACCACCGGGGTTGTCTTTCCGGTACGGGAGATCATCACGGAAGCGCATAAGCACGGCGCCGTCGCCGTTATCGATGCGGCTCAGTCTATTGCGCATTTTCCGCATGATGTTGCGGCATGGGATTGCGACTTTCTCGCGTTTTCGGGACACAAGCTCTATGCGGAGTTCGGCGCCGGAGTGCTGTATGCCAAGCGCACACTTATCGAAAAAATGCCGCCCTTCCTCTACGGCGGCAGCATGATTGAATTCGTCGGTGAACAAACCAGCGAGTTTAAAGCGGGCGGTGCAAAGTACGAAGGCGGCACCTTAGATACCGCTGCGATTCATTCTTTACAGTTGAGTATCGACTTTTTGAAAAAGCTCGGGCTTGAAGAATTGCATAGCTATGTGGAAGGATTGCACCGCTCACTCTTAACCGCCTTAAAAAGCCTCGACTTTGTGGAAGCGTACTATACGGATGCGCAGCGGCGGGTACCGACCGTTGCCTTTAACGTCAAACACGTCCATTCGCACGACACTGCGTATATTCTGGATGAGCAAGGCGTTATGGTCAGGAGCGGACACCACTGCACGCAGCCGCTAATGGAATATATGGGCATCAACTCCTGCTGCCGCGCAAGCCTTGGTATCTACAACACGCAGGAAGACATCGATGCCCTCGCCGCCGCCCTCAAAAAAGTGTACGAAATCTTTAAGCGGTAGATTGCATAATGGGTGATGAACTGACTCTTTTTTTCGGCGGAGATATTTGCGGAACGCTGGGCGTCGATATTGCAGTACGGGTGATTCCGGAGCTGATTAAAGCTGAAAAACTTGATTTTATAATCGTAAACGGAGAAAATGCGGCGAAAGGCTCCGGCATAGAATTGGAACAAGCCAAGCGTTTATTTGCTGCCGGAGTTGATGTTATTACCGGCGGGAATCACAGTATGGAGCGGTTTGACTTGCGAGCCGGTTTCGGACAGGAACCACGGATACTGCGCCCCGCAAACTACCCGCTTGCGCCGGGCAGCGGTATCATCACCGTGCGTAAACCACAGGGTACGTTGACGGTACTGAATATACAAGGAAGGGAAAACATGCGCCCGATCGATTGTCCCTTCCAAACGGCTGACCGTTTATTAACGGAACAGGCTGACGGAATAGTTATGGTGGATTTCCATGCGGAATCGGTACAGGAAAAAGAAGCCCTCGCGTATTATCTTGACGGGCGTGTTTCCTGTGTGTTCGGCTCTCATACCCATACGCAAGCCGCCGATGAACGTATTCTCACAGGAGGTACCGGCTACATTAGCGATGCAGGTATGATAGGGGCATTCCATTCGATCATCGGCAGCTCTATTGAGGCTGCTGTAGCCCGAAGCCTCACGCTTGCCCCGCAAACCTTCAACATACCGGAAAGCGGAGAAGCGATATTCTGCGGCATTATTGCAAGGATATCATTGGAAACAAAAAAAACGCTTTCGTTAAAACGGGTATATAAGGCGGGTATCTAAAGACCGGCGGTTCCGTAAGATGAAACCGCTCAACCGGTCGGTATTTCCTAAAATATGTTCTTATTGATGCAGAGGGGGAAATACCCCGATACTTTGCCTCGGGGTAGAATGACTGTCTGCTTATTAGAGTAATGCCAGTATCTTGGCTTTATCAATAAATCCGAGAGAGCGTTTAATTTCTTTTCCGTTTTTGAAAAGGATGAGCGTCGGGATACTGGTAACGCCGAATCTTACTGCAAGGTCTTGCTGTTCATCTACATTAACCTTCGCAAGAACGGCTTTTCCGTTAACTTCCTTTTCCGCTTCTTCAAAAACGGGGCCAAGCATCTTACAAGGCCCGCACCACGGAGCCCAGAAATCTACCAATGCCGTTTCGGCACCGTTGATTGTCTTGTCAAAATTTTCCTGATTTAAATGTAGTATAGCCATACCAATTTCCTCCATAAAATATGAAATGCATCGTTTACCGATCATCCGGTGTACTTATCTCATTACACAGAGTGCAGCACAAGCCACAATATATAATACTCCGTATAAAGCCTTAACGCCCCTTTATTTTTTACTTTTGCCAAACCGGGCGTACTGACAATTGCATCCGCTAAATTACGAATACGGTCGGATGTCAGTTTGGTAAAAGACTGCGTTCTATGTGCTATCTTTACCTGATCTCTGATAAAGGAGTTAACATCATCGGTATTTTGCTTTCTAATTGCAGGATCGATAATTGTATTCCACAGATCAAGCTGCTCAATAATACAGTCCTGCAAACTTTTATTTGCAGGAATAAACTCAGCCTGCAATTCGCTCGCAATTTCCCGTGGTGAAATCTTTTTATTAGTGGTCCCCGGTTGTTGTGGCAAGGATTCGGCTTTAGAATTTCCCATCCGGGCGGAGCGACGCGTCTTCTTTGGTCGCATAAAGAAAGCGATAATAGAAGATATGATAGGAATCGTATACCAAAAAGGCAATAGAATTTTTGCATCCGTTAAAAGCTCTTGCCTGTTCATCATAAACAAGTCGGTATAGGATAATAACCGGTCGCGGGAAAATATTCTTCGAATCTCAGCCGCTTGATGTTCCGTAATACGCTTGTCAGCTGAAAGCATGGGAATAAACGGGGCACCCAGTAAGGCATACAATATCGGTACGTACTCCGCACATAAAGTTTTTAATAACTGGTTAAATGCCGAATCGGTGTGCATCGCATCGGATTGTTCAAACCGTATCAGCTGTTGATACCATTTCTTTAAACAAACATCCCGCAATTTTTTTCGGTTATCGTTTACCAGCGAGATAATTAATGGTACCGTTTTATCCAACATGATGTAATACCGCTCCCCATCAGGAGTTTTGAAACTGAGAAGATCGGGTAAATTAGCATCTCCATCCGAACCGGTTTTTTCCTGTATATATTCCTCAAGATCACTTTGACTATATTGCCCGAGCAACGGTACTCCACGGGAATCTTTAAAATTAACAATGGCAGCCTTATTAAAATAATATGGAGGTTTCTGAAGTGCCAAATCGAGATTCTTTAGGGCAGTTTCTCGTTGAAGCGACTGCTGCGTCTTATTCCGATAATAGTTATTCAGATATTCGATAATAAAGATAGCCTGCAAAATGGTGATTTCATCGCTCATTTTTTCGGTTTTCTTCGAAAATTCTTGTTTTACAACGGAACAAAGATAGCTCCAGTACAAATATACATCACCCGATTTTTTTAATGTGTACATTGCTTCGGACGAGTGGGCCTGAATCGTAAGGATAAACTTTCTAATTGAATACTCTTTTCCGGGGTTTGCCGTTATCAATTTTTTTTGAATAAAATCTCGTAATTCATCCTTCTGAAAGAAGAACCGTAATTTTGCGATTGCAAGATCAAGCATTTGATCGGTAGAAAAATTTCCCGGGAAAATAAGCGGAGGGGTGTCGTCAGGAAACATAAGCTGATACAGAAAGGTATCGTTTTCCGGTTCCGGCTGCAACTCGGTAAAATCGGTATTGATTCTAATATAACGGAGAAAACGCTTGGAAAAATTCTGCGGTATTGCGCTGGCAAGCGGAAAAGGTAATTCAGGTTTTTCACGAATCATCTCGTATTGACGTGTCACCTTATCGAGAAAATAGAATGGGACAAAGACAACTTTACCTTTCCGTTTGTCGTCGATAAGCTCTACTTTCCCTTCCGATTCAAGAGCTTCCAGCTCCGTTAACAATCTTGTTTCCGATATATCAATGAAAGAAGCAACATCAGGCTTTTCGGCTATGTTTCTTTGAGCATACTTTCGTAAATAATCGGTTAATTCGCTAATCCCAACAAATGGACTATTAAAGCGCAGAGCATAAGTGCGCAAAATATCCGGGAGTCTTACACTAACAGCCATTTGTTTCTTATTATTGCATACTTTTCCTAATTGAACAAGAGGAAAACTAAAGTTTGTGGGTATCCGATTTTAGTACCCGGTTAATTCAGTTTTAAATGCAAAATAATGGTTCTTCCCCCATCGTCACATACTTTCATCGC
This sequence comes from Treponema sp. OMZ 906, assembly GCF_024181185.1. Lineage (NCBI taxonomy): Bacteria > Pseudomonadati > Spirochaetota > Spirochaetia > Treponematales > Treponemataceae > Treponema > Treponema sp. OMZ 906. The sequence continues at coordinate 2,286,811 of NZ_CP051196.1, forward strand.
GATACGGGTATACAGTTTTAATTTACGCTTCAGCATCTTCCGCGCAGTGGTATAAAAGGTACGTTGCTCCATCAGTTCCATATCGCATTTTCGGGCAAAAGCAGAACCGTCATCCACATAAAAGTACATCTGCGCCGAAGTATTGCCTGTTTTTTGTACATATTTATTGGCATATTTTATACCAATTGCGTTTGTCGCATCAAAAATCAATTCACCCTTCGGAAAACGTTTTTTTAGCTCCGATAAAAAAGTTACTATCTTTTCTTCTCGAAAATATTGAAATACACCGGATACGACCAATAAAGACGGAAGAGAAGTGTCTATACCCTCTACCCACTCAAGTTTAAAGATATCCGCACCGATAAGCGTTTCGTTTTCTTTTGCTCCCAAGATATTTTTACGCAGCTCTATCACTTCCGGTAAATCGATTTCGTAAAAAGGAACATTGATGGCAGGCAATCTAAACGCAGCCGTTTCCAACCCGGCTCCGAGGTTAATGATATTACATTTTTCATGCTTGTCATAAAAACCTTTTATCATCTCGTCAAAATTATAATAGCGGGCGACTGAAGCCAGCATCGTATATTGGGATGATGATTTCCAAATCCGCTCAAATGCTCCTGCCGGAATTTTTGATTCCAACGACAAAGCCGTTCCATCATAAAAATATTCGGGAAAATGTTTAGACGCATAAATCCGCGCAGCCATCGGTATAAGCATCGTATCAGCCACACCGTTAAACTCATTCATAACCGCCTCCGTTAAGACTTGTACAGGGAATACTGAAAAATCCAAAAACTTCTATTTTTTAACGGCCTAAAGAATCTATTCCTGTTTGCTATACATAATACAATTAAATTAGGACTTTAAGTCAAGAGAAGACACATTTTTGTCATCCGTAAACAGTGGAAAATCGATAAGAAATGAAAACCGGCGAACCTCAGCTGGTATATTCGCCTTTATTTTTTTTGAAATAAAAATGGGGAGACAAGGATTCGAACCTTGGAAGGCGGAGCCAACAGATTTACAGTCTGCCCCCTTTGACCGCTCGGGAATCTCCCCATATCGATGAGCCAACTTAGGGATTCGAACCCTAGACCCCGAGATTACAAATCACGTGCTCTGGCCAGCTGAGCTAAGTTGGCATAAATATGAGATGCATCATATCGGTTTCCGTATTATCTGTCAAGTGTAAAACAAGAAAATAGATTTTTCTTGACAAATCGAAATTCACGGGTGATACTATAGTAAACGCTGCTAAAGCTATACTGCGGATTTTGCGTTGCAAAACCCAATTTCGCTTTTAGGCGGACAATAAATATTTTGTTGGAGGAGTGTTTTATGAAAAAATTCACGGCTGTGATGCTTGCCGGTGTTTTACTCGCGGCATTTTCTCCCGTTTTTGCAAACGGTGCAAATGAAGGGGGCGGAGGAGAGAAAGTTACGCTGACGATGGGTTCTTGGCGTACCGATGACGTTGCACAGATCAGCGCGCTGCTTAAAGAGTACAAAAAGGTAAAGCCGAATGTAACAATCGAATTTAAACCGACTATCAATGTCGATTACAATGCGACGTTGCGGCTGCAACTTGAAAGCGGCACCGGCCCCGATCTGATGTATGCTCGTTCGTATGCAACCGGTGAAAAATTGCTTATGGATGGCTATTTTGCCGATGTATCGGACATTCCCGGTTTAAAATCGAACTTTACCGCAGGGAATCGTGCTCCATGGACTGCCGCCGACGGACGTAACTTTGCCGTCCCGTTTAATGCAATTGTACAAGTTGTCTACTATAATAAGGACATATTCAAGAAGGCCGGAGTTGCGGTTCCACAGACATGGGAAGATTTTTTAGCTGTCTGCGATAAGCTGAAAAAGGCCGGTATTACACCGATCGCCAACGGACTTGCCGACGAATGGGACATTAATGAATGCTTTATGATGGGTATTTTACCGGGCTTTGTCGGTGGAGCCGAAGGTCGTATGGCATATCAGTCGGGCAAGGTACCTTTGAACGATGCTAAAATGGTAAGCGCTTTTCAGGCAATGGCCGATGTAGCAAAATATTGCCCCAACGGTTTTGCCGCTCTTACCTACAACGATTCAATTGCATTGTTTGCTACCGGACAGGCTGCCATGTGGGTAGACGGATCGTGGAATGTCGGGGCATTTAAAGACGTTTCATTCAATTGGGGAACGTTTATACCGCCCGCTCCTGCCGGTAAAAAAGCAGCCGTTTGTTTCCATCCCGACACAGGTATGGCGTATAATAAGGCAAGTAAGCATGTTCAGGAATGTAGAGACTTTTTAGCATGGCTATGTACGGTACAGGGCGCAACCGTTTGCGCCGAATTTATGCCGACCGGCTTTTTCCCGATGATTAATGCCCCCATCAAAATCAAAGATGCTCACGCAAATGAAATTCTCGCGCTTACCGCAGGAAAACTGCAGGATGCACGCTTTGTATGGGAACGCTGGATGGATGGATCCCCCAGCGGCTATGTACTGATGAATCAGGGCGTTATCGCTGTTATGAAAGGTGAAAAAACCGCTAAGCAAGCTGCCGATGCATTGGCTGCAGGGGTTGCAAAATCGTATAAACCTTAAGGTTTAGTTTCTTATCCGATACGGACGGGATGAGTTGCCGAAACGGTAAATCAACACCCCCGACGCAAGCGTCGGGGTACAATGCTCAACGTTTCGCATTGTATGTTCTATAAGGTGGTTGCAGTCGGCTTTAATACCCTTTGTTACGACGCAGAGCGTTGCCGAGGACGGCGGGTATTAAACCCTCCGCACGAATAACCTTTAAGGCAACCCATCCTCCGTTCATGTTGCTTTGAGCGACGGAGTTGCAAATATGCATATTAAAAAAAGTGATAAGTACGGATGGCTTATATATCTTTTGCCTGCTTTTGTCGTGTACACTGTCTTTATGGCTTTTCCACTGGCGGATTCAATCAGGCTTAGTTTTTTTTCCGGTTCTTCGGTCTCCGGTAAAAATGTCTTTGTCGGCTTAGATAACTATAAAGCTCTTTTTGGTGATGCCGAAAATGCCCGCCGGTACTGGGGTGCATTCAGCAATACGTGGTATTTTTTCTTTATTCACATGCTGGTTCAAAACGTTTTAGGCCTTACATTTTCGCTCATGCTCACCGCGAAGGGTATGAAGTGGACACGTTTTTATCAAACGATTATTTTTATTCCGGTTACGTTGGCTATTTTGGTTACCGGATATTTATGGAAGCTTATACTCAACCCCCAGTGGGGTGCCTTGCCGCTCCTGTTAAAAAATATCGGCCTTGAAACGCTCATAAAACCGTGGCTCGGTGAACAGCAATATGCGTTGACAGCTATTTCGTTGGTATCATCGTGGCAGTGGGTGGGTATCCCCGCTATGATGATTCTAGCCGGTTTACAAACCATTCCGGACGATTTGTTGGAGGCTGCCGACATTGCAGGCTGTAACGGCTGGCAAAAAATTCGATATATAAAACTCCCGTTAATAAAACCGGTGCTCGGCATGGTTGCAATTTTAACATTCGTAAATAACTTCAATGCGTTCGACGTTGTTTTTGCGATGGAAAATGTAAACGGTGCGCCGCAATATGCGACCGATCTGATCGGTACGCTTTTTTATCGCGTAGGAATTGCAGGGCAGCACCCCGTAGGTATCCCCAATCCCGGTATGGGAGCCGCAATTGCAACGGTAACGTTTATTATGCTGATGATCGGCGTCGGTATTATGCTACGCTTGACGCAAGGCGACAAGAATTAAAGTAAAGGGGAAATAGGATGAAAGCTTCTCTTTCACGTGACAGAATGCATCTCGGTTCTCATGTTGTACTTATTTTTTGGACGTTTTTAGTGCTTTTCCCTTTGTGGACGATGATTGTCAATTCGTTTAAGTTTAAATTCGACATTTATACCGACCCTTTCGGATTGCCTAAAAAATGGAATTTCGAAAGTTATGTGTCGGTTATAACGGACGGCGACTTCTTTTTATATTTCCGCAACAGCCTTTTTGTAACGCTCGGTTCGATTTTTCTTGTGTTATTATTCGGCGCTATGGCGTCTTATGCGTTAGTAAACTGGAAACATAAAGCTTCCCGTTTTTTATATCTGTTTTTTATCGCGGGGATGATGCTTCCGATCAAAATCGGTAGTATCCGCCTTTTGCAGCTGATTAAAGGACTGGGGCTTTTAAATACGCTCTGGGGCTTGTTCCCCGTATATACGGCGATGGGGCTACCGATAGCCGTATTCGTCTTAACTGAATTTATCCGTCAAATTCCTGCTGAACTGACCGAGGCTGCCGTTATTGATGGCGCGACACGTAACAAAGTCTTTACCATTATTATCCTGCCGCTTTTGCGTCCCGCGCTTGCAACCGTTGCCATCTATAATCTTATTCCGTTCTGGAATGACTTATGGTTCCCGCTTATCTTTATCAACCAAGATGCACACAAGACATTGCTGCTCGGCGTAACACGCTTGTTTGGACAGTATATGACCGATTGGTCTCGGATTTTAGCTGTGCTTACCTTGTCGGCCATTCCCGTTTTGGTATTATACCTCACGATGTCTAAAAACTTTATTAGGGGATTAACTGCCGGCGCCGTAAAAGGATAAATAGAAAGCAAACGCAAGCAGCGATGCCTGCACCGCTGCTCTTTTTCGCGTTAGGATAGGCTATACATTTAAAACCTGAGGTTTTTGGACAGCCCCGTTTCTTACAGCTTGTGCATTTTCTTAGGCTGCGTCATATTCTCCGGTTTCAGAATTTCGTCGAGCGCCTCCTTCGATAATAAACCGCGTTCCAACACAAGGTCATAAACACTGCGGTTGTCTTTGAGAGCGGTTTTGGCAATATCGCTTGAGGTTTCGTAGCCGAGTACCGGATTAAGCGCTGTTACCAAGCCGATACTCCTGTAGGTAAGCTCCTTGCACCGCTCGACATTCGCTTCGATGCCATCAATACAGCGCTGCCGAAGCGTAGACATACCGTTGTTTAAAATCGAAATCGATTCCAAAATACTGTAAATGATGACCGGTTCAAAGACATTCAGCTCCAACTGTCCCGCTTCGGATGCCATCATCACTGCCGTATCATTTCCGATAACGCGGAAGCATACCTGATTCATCACTTCGGGGATAACGGGATTGACCTTACCGGGCATAATCGATGAACCGGGCTGCATTGCCGGAAGATGAATTTCGTTCAACCCGGCGCGCGGCCCCGATCCAAGCAAACGCAGGTCGTTGCATATCTTAGAAATTTTTACCGCAAGTCGTTTCAGCTGTCCTGAATAGGACACAAAGCAGGAGGTATCATTCGTTGCGGCAATCAAATTCGCCGCTTTTTTAACGGGATAGCCTGAAATTTCCGCAAGCCGCTTGGTTACCAAATCCGCATAAGCGGGATCGCTGTTGATGCCGGTGCCGATAGCGGTAGCACCCATGTTTATTTCGAGTAAGCCCGAAACAGCTTGCCGGATATGCGGCACTTCGCCCTCCAAACTCGCTGCATACGATTCAAATTCCTGACCGAGCGTCATCGGCACTGCATCCTGTAGCTGGGTACGTCCCATCTTGATATGGCTGCCGAACTCCTTTCCTTTTTTGCGGAAAGAGGCAACCAAGTTTTCAAGCTCGGTAATCAGACTTTCCGTGTGTAAGCAGATACCGAGTTTACCTGCCGTCGGGTACGCATCGTTGGTGGACTGCGCAAGGTTGATGTGATTATTCGGATGGCAGAATGTATATTCGCCTTTTTTATGCCCCAACAATTCAAGCGCACGATTTGCAATCACCTCATTTGCGTTCATATTGGTTGATGTTCCCGCTCCGCCTTGAATCATATCTACAGGGAACTGTTCATGCAGCTTACCTGCAATAATTTCTTTACAGGCGGCGATAATTGCTTCCGCCATCGGTTTGTCCAATAAACCTAATTCATAATTTGCCTGTGCCGCCGCCTGTTTCACCATCGCAAGGGCTTTTATAAAACCCGGATAAGCGGAGAGATGCACGCCGGTAATATTGAAGTTTTCCGTACAGCGGAGTGTTTGTACGCCGTAATACGCCTCGTCGGGAACGTCCCGATAACCTAACAAATCATGTTCTTGCCGCATTATTTCCTCCTTTTTTGGCAATTGAAAAACCCAAAAGGCTGAGTTTTTAGAGCATCTCAGCTCAATTTTTTTATCAGCAGATAAATTTTCTTATTTTTGTTGCAGCTCGTGGAGTGAATCGAAGGGATAGACTCCGCCTACGGTTGTCTCGATTCTATTACCGGCGGATGACCCGAAAACAACCGGGGCATCCGGCTGCATAAACTCTGAAATAACCTGCCGACACGCACCGCACGGTCCGACCGGATAATCCGCATCGGGAGTGGCAATTGCAATAGCGGTAAAATTTTTTTTACCCATTGCGATGGCACGGAAAATAGCAGTACGCTCGGCACAGTTGGTCAATCCGTAAGAACGGTTTTCGACATTCACACCGGTAACAACGCTGCCATCATCAAGCAGCAGCGCAGCACCTACTCTAAAATGAGAATAGGGAGCATACGCATTTTTTGCCGCCTCCATAGCTTGTTCAAAGAGATGATCATACTTACTTGAATCTTTCATACTACTATTATACCATATAGACTATGAAAATTACAGCTTTCGATAATCGTTTTATTATCTTTCCCATCCTTTTTTTATTCATATATATCTTCGCAGCAGCGATACCGCTTGGTTCCGATATCTATCTAAAACCCGTATGGGTACGCGCCATTACACCAGATAGCGCTCAAACAGAATTGGAAGGGATGGGCAGCGATGCCAAAAATGCAAACCAACAGGAAGCAGCGGAACAATTCGTCGGCAAAACACCAAAAGTTTTTTTGACGGAGAACCGATTCGGTTACTTTACCGCCAACGGCGAATTGCTCCGTTCATCCCCCGTTACACAGCGCATTTCAGCTTCTTCTGCAGCGTGGACGGAATACGGCAGCGATGCCTATAAAACGCCGATTTATCGCCCCGACGGTTCACTGATAACTGTCATTGAAGAACAGGGCTTTGTATACATCGACGAAGGCCGTTTCTACCTGTTTGAGCCGGGTGGAAATGCTGTCAAACAATATGATACCGATGGAAAACCGCGCTGGCGTTACCTGCATACCGCACCGATTACCGCCTTTCATAGCACAGAAAGCGGCGTCATCATCGGGTTTTCAGACGGCAAACTGGTCGCCCTCGATTCTGCAGGCAATGTGCTGTCCGACTTTTATCCGGGTGGCAGCGACTATCAGGTCATACTGGGAGCAGCACTCTCTACCGATGGAAAACTCGCTGCCTGTGTGTGCGGAATTGACAGCCAGCGGGCGCTGCTTATACGGATAGACGGCAATAAATATAAAATCATACATCACCGAAAATTAGAAGGAAATCTTCGCAAGCAGGTCTTTGTAGATTTCGATATAAACGGGAAAAATGCTGTCTTTGAGTGTGCCGAAGGTATCGGTTTTATCGACTGCGATCGGTTAATCTCAGGTATTATACCTCAACGCGGTACGATTATCTCCGCTGGTCAAAATCCATATAAGAATATTATGGCGATTATAAGCAAGCAGGAGCAAAGCTCAACATTATCGTTTATAGAAGCGCCTTTCTATGTCGTCGGCCGAACCTCTTTTCCTTCAAAAAATATCTTTCTTATGCAGGAGCAAGGAACGATATTCCTCGCAACCGACACAAAATTAGCGCGTATCGATATAAAATAAATTGATAAATAGGATACTGATATGAAAAGATTTTTCTTTTGCATTTTAGCTGCAGCGGTATGTGTTGCTGGATTGTCCGCATTGGAATGGCCTGCTGACACACAAAAATTCTTAAGGCTTTTCGGACAGCGCATCGGTGAAAATACTTTTGAACAAGGTTTAACCTTTGAGGATGTAACAGCGGTACGCGCTGCCGATGACGGAATACTCTTGATCGCTCTGGATAAAAAATACGGAACCGGTTCATTTCCTTCCACACTCGGAAATGCACTAATATTTTTACACGATGACGGACTCCAAACGGTTTACGGAAATCTGGACGACACCACAATGTTCCGAACCAGAGTAACCACCGAAGCAGCTACGGTTATCGGAAGAACGGGAAACAGCGGATGGGGGGAACCTAATGCCCTTATCTTTCAAGTCAGTGATAATCAAAAAAAAGTGTATATCAATCCATTGCTCTTGCTCCCATCGGTTAACGATAAAATAGCACCGCAGATACAAAATATCGTTTTGATAAATGAACAGGACACCGCGTTTCAAGTAAGCGGGCAAAAAAACGTACGGCAGGGAAGCTATGAATTATATGCGGATATCTCTGACACGGTTGTGCAAGGCGGCCATAGCTTTAGCCCCTTCCGTATTACGATTTTTGTAAACGGAACAAATATTCGAACCATTCCATTTGAAATCATTACGCAGAAAGACGGCAGTTCTTATTTAGGTAATACCGCTATTACCGATACGCTGCTGTACCGGCGGAAAGGCGAACTCTATTTAGGGAAAATTATCTTAAACCGCGGAAAATCCGATATATTAATTACAGCCCGGGACATTACCGGCAATGAAAAATCGGAACGGTTTACCATCCAAGTCGACTAGCTGAGAGAAGCAGGGTAATCGTATCAGGTACTTTTAGGGTATCCCCGCAGAATAATTAAGGCCGTTCAACCTTTCCTTTTAAAAATATGCGGGCATCTGCGTTGTCGCTACGCCGAAATAAATACTCGCCGTATACCCGATACGTCTCCGTTTTATTTCGGCTAGGCTCCTAGCATCTGCTCCGCCTATTTTTAAAAGGCTTACGGAAAGATTATCTTCCTGATCCATTGTTTTGCGGCATTGGATATATCCGTCTGATATGTTTGCCTTTCCCTTGGAAAAGCTGTGCAAAATTTTAGGCAAAATTTTGCACAGCTTATTTTAGAAGAAGGAGAAATGATGAAAAAATATGAACTGATACAAGCGCTGATTGAGGCGGGGGCGGTTGCCGTTATTCGGGCGGAAAATAAAGCGCAGGGGCTTAAAATCGTGGAGGCGGTGCGTGCCGGAGGAATCACGGCAATCGAAATTACGATGACGGTACCGCATGCCGACGAAATTATCCGTGAGTTAAACGAAGCATTCGGTGCGGATGTATTGCTGGGAGCCGGTACGGTACTCGATGCGGAAACCGCGCGGGTGTGTATCCTTGCCGGTGCGCAATACATTGTCGGGCCGTCTTTTAACGAGGACTGTGCCCGCCTCTGCAATCGGTATGCGGTGCCGTACATTCCCGGCGTGATGACGCCGCAGGAAGCGGTGCGGGCGCTTGAGTTCGGAGCAGACATTCTCAAGCTGTTTCCGGCGGAGCTTTTCGGGCCTAAAATCATCAGCGCCTTTAAAGGGCCGCTTCCGCAGGGAATTTATATGCCGACCGGCGGCATTACCGTCGAAAATGCAGCCGAATGGATTAAAGCCGGCGCTGCAGTGCTCGGTATTGGCGGATCGCTGACAAAGGGAGCTAAAACCGGCGACTTTGGATCGGTTACCCGCACCGCCCGTCAATTAAAGGAAGTAATCGCCGCTGCACGCGGTTTACAGTTGTAATCTAAAGGAAGCGGGAACATCTTAATAGTCGATGATCTTTTTTCAACCCCGTTAGGATGGAATCCTCAAGAATTATTATGAATACCAATTCGGAAACAGGCACATTGCTGAAAAAAAGGCAAGAGAATAAATGGCTTTTAGTGTTTGAAAGCCTCTTAACCGGCTTATTGACGGGGCTGGTTATTACGGGTTTTCGTCTTTCGATCGCCCATATTAAGAATATCCGTGTTGCATTATACGGTGTCATTCGGACAGTTGGTGCTCCCGGCGTTGTTCTTGCGCTGGCAGGGTTGGCGCTGGTAGGATTATTTATCGGTTTTATTATTACGAAATGGCCGATGATTAAAGGCGGCGGAGTAGCACAGATCGAAGGCGTCTTTATGAAAAAATTGCAGTTCTCCCCGCTTTCGGAACTTCCCCTCAAATTTATCGGTGGTGTCCTCGGAATTGGACTGGGGCTTTCAATGGGTCGCGAAGGTCCTTCCGTGCAGCTTGGCGCTTATGTCGGGGATGCCGTCGAGCGGCTGGGAAAACGATCGTTTACCGAACGGATATGTCTAATCACTGCGGGCGCCGCCGCCGGCCTTTCGGCAACCTTTAATGCCCCTTTTGCTGCAATTGTTTTTGCTCTGGAAGATATTCATCATCATTTAACGCCGTTACTCTTAGCTTGCGTTATGGCAGGGTCTTTCGCCGGCGATTTTGCCGGAAGTGCCTTTTTAGGATCCGGCCCGATTTTCCGATTTTTTACAACCGTAGAATTTCCACTTTCTCAATTTGCATGGCTGATAGGACTTGGGATGTTTGGTGCGCTTGTCGGACATGGGTTTAAGCAGTCGATCTATTTTTTCCAACGATGCTATAAAACACTCCATATTCCGCCGGTTCTGCGGCCGGTTGTTCCATTCCTGTTGTCACTGCCGGTCGGGTTGTGGCTAAGTTATTCCTCCGGCGGCGGAGACGGGCTGATAAAGGCACTGACTGAACAGTCCTTCCCACTTACAACGCTGCTGATGTTTTTAGCCGTTAAGCTGCTTTTTACCGGCATTTCTGCGGGATCAGGCGCGATCGGCGGTATTTTCGTACCGCTCCTTGCGTGCGGCGCAACCGGCGGCGCATTGTATGCAACGGCGCTCGTGCATCTCGGTTTATTGGCACCGGAGCATGTGAATACTATGATTCTCTTTGGGATGGCAGCCTGTTTTACTACCGTTATTAAAGCGCCGCTTACGGCTTGCGTTATCGTGTTTGAAACGAGTGGGGCACTCCATCAGCTAAGCGGCTTGGTACTTACCTGTCTAACAGCCTATTTGACGGCAAGCTTTATCGGTTCGCAGGCGCATGACCACATCTTATTGGAGCAAATACTCGAAGCCGAGCAAGGCGACATACAATCTTCAAGCAATAAACACAGAACATATCGCCCGCAACTTTATGAATTGCCGATCGGCTTGCACTCAATTGCTGCATTAAAGAAAGTCCGTGAAACGGACTGGCCTCAAAAATGCCGCATCATCGGCGTTATGCACGGCGAACATGAGTCTGTCCCCGACGGCAATACCATACTGTACCCCGGCGATAAATTGATTATCCTTGCGGAAGATGATACCGGCTCTCTGCTAGAACAACTCACCGGTTTGACCGATGAACGAGCTAAATAATTTTTAGGTTATCTCATAAATTTTTCTTGCTATTTACCGTATTCAGGGCTATACTGATAGAATGAGTAAGCATTCGCATCTCTATCATTACTATGGTGAGATTGAGCGGGTGACAATTTAAGTTAAAGAGGAGATTATGAGTATTTCAAAAGAAAATATTTATAAGCTTGAAGGCCGTGTTCCGCTAAAAACCGCAATCCCTCTCGGTATGCAGCATGTTTTGGCTATGTATGCCGGAAACCTCGCACCGATTTTGGTTATATCGGGTGTACTTAATATCCCGGCGGATATCAAAGTTTCGTTGCTGCAAAGCGCTATGTTTGTTGCCGGCGCCGTTACGTTCGTCCAGTTGCGGCCTATCTGGAAAATCGGTTCGGGACTCCCCACCGTTATGGGAACCAGTTCAGGATTTATCCCCGTTGCTATCGGCGTAGGAGTGCAATATGCCGCAATGGGCGACTGGTCAAACGGATATGCTGCCATTCTCGGTGCATCCCTTATCGGCGGTTTAATGGAGTTTATGCTCGGGTTTATTGTTAAACCGCTCCGCAAGTTCTTACCGCATGTTGTTACGGGAACCGTTGTTACCACGTTGGGTATTTCGCTTATTCCCGTCGGTATTAAATTTGTCGGCGGTGGAGTCGGTCTTGAAAAAACTCCCGGATTCGGTTCGATAAAGAATCTGTTAGTCGCACTCTTCGTCTTTTTAACGATTATCTTTATCCGGCAAATGTTTACCGGTTTTTTGAGTATTTCCTCCATCCTGGTCGGACTTATCGCAGGGTATATTGTCGCGATCTTTGCCGGTATGGTTGATTTTACGCCGATAAGAAATGCCGCATGGATTTCCGCTCCGTTGCCGTTCTTTGCCGTAGGACACCTGAACCTCGCCTTCCATTGGGATGCCATCGTTCCATTTCTGCTTGTCTACCTGGCAACAACCGTAGAAACAATCGGTGATAACACCGGCATTGCAGTCGGCGGTCTCGGACGCGATATAACCGACAAGGAATTGCAGGGCGCAGTTCATGCAGACGGCTTCGGCAGTATGTTTGCAGCCATCTTCGGCGTTATGCCGAACACCTCGTTCAGCCAGAACGTCGGGCTTATCGGTATGACAAAGGTTGTCAACCGCTTTACCATCGGTATCGGCGCAGGCTTCTTGGTATTGTGCGGTTTCTTCCCCAAACTCGGAGCAATCGTTTCGACTATCCCAAACCCGGTATTGGGCGGCGGTGTATTGCTGATGTTCAGTATGATCACGATGAGCGGCTTAAACCTAATTTACCAGAGCGGAAAGATTGCAGAACGTGATGTTGTCATTATTGCGGCTTCACTTGGCGTTGCATTCGGTCTGAGTAATGTACAAGAAGTTATGCAGCACTTACCGATGTGGTTCCAGAATATCTTTAAACAGGCTATCGTCGGTGCCTTTGTTACCGCGCTTATTCTGAACCTCCTGCTGCCGAAATCAAAAGAGGATTAACCGATTTGAGCATATTGCCGCACAAGAATAAACCTTCCAATGATCCTGACAATTTCGACGCCGGTAGGCCGATCGTTTCGGAACTTGGAAAACGGATATTCTTTGTTACCGGCGAACGGGGCTGCGGAAAATCTACGTTTCTTGCAGCCCTTATACAAAAGTTCAACCTGCAGCCATCAGGCTTTATTACAAAAAGAGAAGCGCCGCCGGAGTGTGCAGTGTATATGCATCAGGTTGTCACCGGTACCGCAAGATACCGGTATACAACCGGCAACAAAGTCGGAATATGTCCCCAGCAAAAACCGGTCGGTTTTGCCCCGGTATTTGATACATTCGGGGTTATGTGTTTGAAGCAAGCGGAGGAGGTAATACTTTCTTCGATTGGCGGCGAACATTCCGACGCCGATTGCGATGCAGCGTCACTGTCCCCTACCCTGCCGGTAATCTTAATGGATGAACTCGGCTTTATGGAAGCGGAGGCGGAGCTTTTTTTCCGAGCCGTATGCGATCTGCTTTCCGACTCCCGCTATTATATCATCGGCGTCGTAAAGCCGCATAGGACGCGCTTTTTGCCGGTCTTGGAACGTATGCAGGAAACCGTAGTATTCCATCTGACTATGCAAAATAGAGCAGAACTGTATGAACGGCTTGGGCGAGCGCAAAGTTTTGCATCATTTTTAGATACTGCGGAAATCGGAGTTCCAAACGATAACAAATGATGCCGAGTAATATGCAAACAATCTCGACAGTGTCCGAAAACAACAATACCGGCAGCCCCATCAAACTCCCCACTGCAATTCTCCTTGCAGGAGGACTGTCAACCCGCATGGGCTGCTGTAAACAGCTGCTTCCGCTTTGCGGAAAACCCTTAATCGGATACGTCATTGAAACACTGCTTGAAGCAGGTATTACCCATCTGGTGATTACGGTAAATGCCGAAACACAGCAGCCCATAACAGAAATGATAGCGCAGCTGACACAAATCAAATCTACGCAAAAACCACCTGTGCACAACGGATGCCAAAAGAGCCTTGACGCCGGCAACGCAACCCGCCAATCATTCCACTGTGATATTGCCTTTAATCCGGATCCGGCGCGGGGACAGGGACATTCGGCGGCTCTTGCAGTACAAGCTGCGTGCCGCGGCTATACGGAAGCTCTTGCAGTAAACACAGCCGCTCTCCTTCATCACCCAAGCGGCTTTTTATTCTGCACCGCCGATCAGCCTTTTTTGCAAGCCGACAGTATCCGCGACCTCTGCGCCGTCTTTCAGAATAATCCCAACCGCATCGTTTCTGCTGCCTTTAACGGCAAGCACTGTTCTCCGGTTATCTTTCCGGCGGCACTAGCCGGTGAGCTCAGCCGCTTGGACGGAAGTGTCGGTGGCAGAACCGTGATGAACGCTCACCCTGATCTGATCCTACACTCCCCGCTCCGCTCCGAAATGGAAGCCTTCGACATCGATACACCTGAAGACTTTAAACGGGCGGAAGAGCATGTGCATCAGCACACACAGGGCAACTGCAGCGAAATATAGAAGGTTTATTTTTAGCGGTACAAATGGTACCGCTGAAAAACACGTCGAGTTTGCTTACGCAAACATCGCGTATTGACGTATGCGCGTTACGCGCACCAATGCAACAGTTTCCAAAGTTGAAACTTTGTTCAACTGTTGCATTTTATGGAAGGTTTATTTTCAGCCGCTTACATCGCGCGGCTAAAAAACACTGCGAGTTTGCTTACGCAAACATCGCAGATTGTATGTACGCTATCGCGTACTAATTGAACAACTTCCAAAGTTGATACTTTGTTCAGTTGTTCAATTTTAAGGAAGGTATACCTTCGACGTTCCTTTACCGTCCTAACCGGAACATGAGTGTTTTACCCCGGATCATAACCAGTGAAATACTTTCCATGCCGGGAACACTTTCTGCTGCCGAGTAGACGATATTTTCCATATCTTCCACTCTGCCGAAATATTGTACTGCGTACTTTGTTTGAGCGGTAGATTGATACACAACCCGTATTGTTTCGACTTTAGTGTTCAATACATTTCGGAACTTGTTCATCAGTTTACTGTCGGAACTATTGTTAATAGTAATTTCATACCGAATACCTTGTGCATAATCCCGCACCAATGCTTTTTTCGCTTGATCAACGGCAACACTCATTGCTTTAAAGACCGTTGACTTTATCGCGTTCTGTGCCGCAGCTTCGGTACTTCCGCGGTCGAACGTCTTAGGACTGCTATAGGGTACAGCGCCGAGTAATTCTCCCGTAGACGGATTGTACATTTTCAAGTTAACTTCAGCTTGAGCATAGTAACCGCCTGTTTCTCGACCGCCCTGCACAAAACCGTCCACTTCAATATAAACATCAGCGCCAAGTTTTTGTGCAATCCACTGTACAACCGAAAGATCAGCCGTATCAGGTTCTTGAGTAAACAGCGTAGCACTATCTGATTTTAATGCTTCTACCGCGGCATAATCAACGGCACGGTACCCGTTGTCAAGCAGGTATTTATTCGCCATGTTAACGGCAGACTTGGAAAATGTACTCCCATCTTTTGCCTTTTGATTTGGAACAACCATATACAGCATACTATCGACATACTGTGTGATAAATCCGACATTATTTCCTTGCAATTCGCTCTTGATTCTTGCCTCATGTACTTCAGGACTCGATAGAATATTGCCGCCCTTTGCAGAATAGGTACCGATCATATCGAGTGTACGGCGTAATTCATCCATTTTTACCGGTACGGTGATCTCACAATAGTATCCACGGTACGTTTGATCGCGCCGCAAAATACGCATATAGTCGGTTTCAAGGTAAGCATTCGGTCTTGTCCCGGCGTAAAAAGCGGAATGTAACTTACTACGATTCTGCATTTCTTCCGTCTCTCCGATAAGGTCGATAACGGCAAGCCGCAGGGTATTCGCTTTTGCCTGAGTCAGTGCCTCCAAAAACGTATATCCCTCTCCGGAACCGGCATAATAAGGGTTGTTGCCTGTGTACTGCGGAATCCGCGGCATAACGGTACATGATGTCAAAAGCACCGGCAGCAGTGCATATAATACAATGTTTCTTTTCATAGTTTTCTCCTTATCGTGTGAGTTATATCGGGCAGCTGTCTAAAAACTTCAGTTTTTGACAGTTTCCTTAGCTTGAGGTGCATGCCTAGAACCTGCGGGTTATTCCTATAAAAACATGAAAGTTCATGTGTGATGATAGAACATCCCATGCATAATTATTAACCTTATCGAGTTCCGGCGGGGGAAATAGGCTTTCTTTTTTCAATTTTTCAGCCGCCTGCGCGGGACTCAGTAAATTATGCATATAGCCGAATCCGGCACTCCCGCCTATCGTCCAATTCCGCGAAATAAAGTAATCTGCCGATACAAGCACCCTCCCGCCGAGTTGAGTTGCAGTAACGGTATAAGTCTTTGCTGAATTTGATTGCGCGGCAACGGATGTACCCGAAAAGCAAAATTGTAATTCCGGTGTAATCTTAAAACGGGATGTATAGAAATTATAAACCCCGATACCTAAATATCCTGTTCCGAAAGGAGTAAGCCGCATCGGTTTTGCACTCAATACAGCGGAGGATCCAATCGGTTGTTGTATGGCATACTCATATCCGACCGATATACTGAGATGAAAATTTGCCTTGTATACAGCCCGTATACCGAAAGTCGGCTGAACACGCAAAAACTCCTTTGAGTCTTTTGTCATTACGCCGGTAATGGGAACCGTTATACCTGCATATCCTTGCAGTAGAATACGGGATCCTAAAAGCTCTTTAACAGAATCCCCTTCGACAATCGGCTGGTCTGCATAAATCACTTTTGCAACTGAGAAAGTATCGTGTACTTCCGAAATAATTAACAAACCGGTTTCTTTTACCGACTGCTTTCCGGCAACTGAGATGGATTTTTGCAGGATATATTCATCTCCTGCATTTATACCGATATCCTTTCCCAGCTCGATTGTAACGGTATTGTTTTCATGGTCAACGGCAAGTACTCCGCTTGCCAATGCAAACTCCGGTTCAAATTTAATTGCCGTATAAACCGAACTTATTAAAGAACTGATTGCTTCGTCAACCGCATCGGAACGCCGTTTTGCGACTTTTTTAACGGATAGCGGTATAACCCGCTCACTCGCGGAACCGGAAACGTCAAGGATAGATATAGCCCCTTCTATTCTGACTATCCAATACTTTTTTATAACTTTTTTGCCCTCAACTACAGTTTCTTCAAACATAAGACGTTCATCATAGTCGGTAATCCGGGGAGCAAATACCAAAAAGGCTCCGGTAAGCCGTTCCCAATCGGCACGTGTAAAAGCCTCTTCTCCTGATAACACGGTTTCGGAAATTTCCGACTGCTGTTCTTTCATCCTTTTGATTTGATCGATAAAGGACACAATATTGTTTGAGTTGAGCCGGTACTCCATACCGATTACGTTAAACCGTTTAAAAGAAGTAACAACATCGATAATCCGTTGATCTATTCTTGCGGCAACTTCGGAGGGGACATATCCCGAATGAGAAAGTCTAAAGACTGCAATATCTTTTTTACCGCTTACCGTTTGAGCGGAGAGCAGCGTTGCTAAGATCACATACACTATAACGAATATGTATCTTTTAGGACATTTAACCATGGCCGTATACTAGCATAATCGATAATTTCGGCGCAAGAGGAAGACCATGCTACTGAACCGCATAAAACATTACCGGATATATTCCTGCATAAAAATTGAGGCTGCTCAACCAGAGTTGAACCTCTTCGCGGTTCAAATGGTCTCACAGCCTTAATTTTTATGCGGTGTTTAAGCTATCTGTCTTATGCGTTTATCCTTCTGCTAAAATACTAACTAATACAGAAGATATTTCTTGCGGATGTTGCTAAACAGCTTTGTCTCTTTTTCAATGCGGGTAAAATAATCCTGCGTAGTTTGCAAAGGATTGGTGAGCTGTGTACAACCTGTTAATAAATGGAGGCCGCAATATTTTTTGCCCACATTGTTTATCGTAAACTTGTCGGGGTAGAGGTGCTTGAGTTCGTAGAACATGGCAATTGCCGTCTTAACGGGCGAAAAACTGCGGCGGTCGGTAACGGCAATTTGTACTCCCCCGCAGAGCTGCCCCGTATAGAGCGAAATCGATGGGGTAAAAAATGCGGGCAAAAAACGCACGCCGTCCAAGCCCAACCGATTCAGCTGATCAGCTAGACGGTAAGCATCGATATAAGGCGCTCCAAGGTACTGAAACGGCATCGTTGTTCCCCGTCCTACCGAAAGGTTGGTTCCTTCAAATAAACAGACACCGGCATATACGAGCGCGGTGAGGGGCGACGGAATATTGGGAGACGGCGGCACCCATATCAGAGGCAGCTCGTCAAAGTAGGTCTCTCTATCCCAGCCTGTCATCGGGATTACCGTCAAATCACAATGAATACCGTATTCGGTGTTGAAGAGCAAGGCAAGTTCCCCGACCGTCATACCGTGCCGTTGCACTATGGGAAAATATCCCGTAAAGGAACGGTATTCAAGCTCCAGCATATTCCCCTCGACGGTGCCACCAATCGGATTTGGGCGGTCAAACACGACAAATTGTTTTTTATACCGCGCACATTCTTCCATCACGTATGCCATGGTGGAAATATAGGTATAGAAACGAGCTCCGACATCTTGAATATCAAAGCAGAGAATGTCGATATCTTTTAACATTTCCGGCGTCGGCCGTTTGGTATTTCCGTAAAGGCTGTATACCGGCAGCCCCGTTCGCGGATCGGCGCTGTGTCCGATGGATGCCCCCTCCCGTTCGTTGCCCTGTATACCGTGTTCGGGCGAAAAAAGCGCCGTAAGCTGCACCGACCGGCTCAACAGCACCGCAGAGGGCGTTCCCGCGGAATCGATACCGGTTTGATTGGTAATCAGTCCTACTCGCTTTCCGGCAAAAATGGCACGATATTGCGGCAACTGTTCAATTCCCAATTTTAACCGATTTTCTGCAACGGCTTCTTGGCATACAATACAAAACAAGAAGAACAATACCGCCGCTGTCTTTAGTTGGCGTAAATGGCATACAGACATTTTCATAAGGAGATTCGACCCAAATATATTTCTCATTGGGAGCATTATAGAGTACCTATACATTTTTTTAAACCGGTATAGCAGAAACCGGCCATTTTAAGTATACTAGGACTTAACTATGGAAGATAAGACGCAGGAAATGGAGCGGATTCAAGAGCTGCTCGACAATAGGCACTACGTGGCATTAATTGCGGAACTCGCCGAGATGAACGCGGTTGATGTCGCTGAAATATTGGATAAAGAAAATGCGGCAAATGCAGTATTCCTCTTTAGAATGCTTCCCAAGGATCTTGCAGCCGAAGTATTCGCACTCCTTTCGAGTGAACAGCAAAGCGCATTTATCTCATCGATTACCGATAAAGAGCTCGGTCCTATTTTGGACGAACTTGCGTTTGATGACGTCGTAGACCTTGTAGAGGAGATGCCGGCAAACGCAGTACGGAAAATATTAGCGAACTCCGGCGAAGAAGAACGCAAGCTCATCAATCAATTCCTCAAATATCCTCCCGATTCCGCAGGAAGCCTGATGACGATTGAGTACGTCAGCCTTAAAAAGACGATGACGGTAAAACAGGCGTTGGACTACATCAGAGAGACGGGACTTAAAAAAGAAACGATCTATACCTGTTATGTAACCGATGCTAACAGGGTACTTGAGGGCATCGTTTCATTAAAAGAACTCGTGTTGGCGCCCGAACAGGAGCTTATTGAAAATATCTTTGAAAGCGAATGTATCTATGTGAACACGCACGATGATCAAGAAAGCGTTATCGCGGTTTTTAAGAAGTACGCCTTTCTTGCCCTGCCCGTTGTCGATGCGGAAAAACGGCTGATCGGTATTATCACCGTTGACGACGTCATGGATGTTATGGAGCAGGAAGCTACCGAAGACTTCCAGATTATGGCCGCTATGCAACCGTCCGAAGACGCATACCTGAACACCGGCGTTTTTACACTCGCCAAGCACCGTATCGGCTGGCTGATGCTCCTGATGGTTTCGGAAACCTTTACCGGCAAGATTATCGAACACTACACCGAACTGCTGGCAACACTTACCATACTCACCTCATTTATTCCTATGTTGATGGATACCGGCGGAAATTCGGGCAGCCAGTCATCGACATTGATTATCCGCGGTCTTGCTACCGGCGAAATTCAGCTGCGCGACTGGGGTAAAGTATTATGGAAGGAACTCCGTATCGCAATTATGGTAGGTGCGCTGCTCGGGCTAACTATTTTTGTAAAGGCTTATTTCTTGGACGGAAAACCGATTCTGATTTCTGCAAGTGTCGGGCTAACGCTTGTTGTAACCGTTACTATTGCAAAACTCACCGGCGGACTTTTACCGATTCTTGCAAAAAAACTCCACATGGATCCCGCTATTATGGCAGGCCCGCTCATCACCACGATTGTAGATGCTGTCAGCCTTATCGTTTATTTTAGAATCGCAAAGTTCCTGTTGTTTTAAAGGCTAATAGTATATTGGGATTATATGAAATGGTTTGAACGCTTCCGATACCGTACATTCTCTCAAACTGCCTCCGTAGAGGAACTGTTGGTTGAAGTGTTTAGGAAAACCATTCATCTGTCTTCTGCTTTAACCGTTGTATTTGCCGAACATTGGTATACGCCTACGATTGTCGCTATTGTTGCTATCACACTGCTCTACTGTATCTCAGAATTTTTTCGTATGCGCGGCTATGAGCTTGGTATCATTGCGCATATTACTCGTTACGCATCACGGGCACGCGATAAAGGGCGGTTCGTATTGGGACCGCTAACACTTGCCACCGGAGTGCTTGCCGCACTTTTGTTTTTCCCCATGCATACGGCAAAAATTGCAATATTTGCACTTGCTTTCGGGGACGGCCTTGCGAGCCTTGTCGGAAAGCGTTTTGGAAAAATTCACTTAGCTTTTTTTAAAGATAAGACCGTTGCCGGAAGTGTAACCTGCTTTGCCGCTGTGTTCCTTTCGTCCTTTGCCGTCAGCGGAAAGTTTTGGAAAAGCCTTGTATTGGGTATTGCCGGGGCGTGTATCGAAATGCTGCCCCTAAAAGATTATGACAACCTTTTGATACCGGTTGCTATCGGTTTTCTTGCCTTACTGCTCCATGCGTAAGCTATTGCCACAGATAAAACTGATGAATTGCTTTGAGGAAAAAGCCCCCACCTACTAGCAAAGCTACAATGCCAAAGACAGTAAAAAACCAGGAACCGGTATACAGTAAAAGCGTATATGCAATTAACATTATCAACAGCTGAATTGCAGCCTTCCGATACTCGGTAATACTGCGATAAATGCCGACCAACAAAAACGATACAACTGCCAATACGCAGACAATCCCACTAAAGGAATAAAGGAGATAGCGATAGGAGCGAGAAAATGAGAAAAACGAGACCACTTGAATGGTATCGATCGGAATAACATGAGACAATGCAAACGCGATAAAACTCAGCAAGAAAATAATAGATCCCGTTTCCCGCGTAAAAGTTTTATGGGCAAAGAGGCTTGAAGTTAAAAGCGCCAAGCAGGCTCCAAACCGAAAGAAGAAAATAATCCGTGCAACGGAAGCCATAAAAACGGTCAATAGCGGATACCGTTCTTGCAACGGAAAAAGGAGCTGTAACGCTTCAACAGACAGTGCGAAAATAAACAAGCCAAAAAAAGAAATCTCAAGAGCATGAGTTTTTTCGAAAAGAAAGAAAATACAAACAAGCAGTGCCAATGCTATTAGCGGAAATGCTGCGATACCGATCATGGCTGCATAATTATTATAGGCAAAAAACGGAAGTCTAAATAACTGAAAAGTACTTTCCGAGACTGTCGGCAACTTCGCAAGCAAATTATGCGCAACAATAACAATACAGCAGCTTATGCTTCCGATTACCATGAGCGCAGTAATACAAATACCGAAAATTAAGATTCTATTACGTCCGGCTATTGTCATATCGTGATTAGTATAGTTGGAAACGCCTAGTTCTGTCAAATATACCTTTTGAAAATATACGACGCATCTACTTCGTTGCCTTGCCAAAAGTGTACATCCTTGTACACTTTTGGCAGCGAGTTTCAGCATCGCTGAAACATCGCTTCTGATATAACCAGCGGCATCCGTGCCGCTACTGAAAAATCTTCAACGTATCTCAGAACCGCCACGGATGGCGGTGGTTTCAAGAAGTAACAAGTTTGCTTGCAAACTTGCAGCCTACGAATGTACACGGATGTACATTCGTGGGCGGGGATGTCCGGGGTTATAAGCAGCAGCGACGTTTTTGCGCAGCAAAAACTCGACGTTGAAAAGTGTACACGGAGGTACAAAAAACGGCTTGATGCATTTATTCTGACAATATAGCCTAAAAAAAAATAAGGAAGCAAAAAAAAAATTTTCTTGCGGAAACAATTATTCCGTGATACACTAATAGAAATGCTGACTGGTACTCATTTATTCTAAAAGGAGGCTACTTTATGGAAAAACTCTTTCAGCTTCAAGCGCACAAAACGAATGTGCGTACCGAAATCATTGCAGGATTAACAACTTTCCTTGCAATGGCGTATATTCTTGCCGTCAACCCGCTCATTTTAAGCGATGCAGGCTTGAATCCCGGCAGTGTATTTACGGCTACCGCATTATCTGCGGCAATAGCAACCTTGATAATGGCCGTACTTGCCAATCTTCCTGTCGCGCTTGCTCCCGGCATGGGCTTAAATGCTTTTTTCACGTATACTGTTGTTATCGGAATGAAGTATTCACCCGCAACAGCATTAACGGCAGTATTCCTCGAAGGCTTACTGTTTATTTTGCTGTCCTTTTTCAATGTACGGGAAGCGATTGTTGAATCAATCCCGATCAATCTGAAGAAAGCGGTTGCAGCAGGTATCGGCCTTTTCATCACATTAATCGGTATGAAAAATGCGGAAATCATCGTTGATAATCCTGCGACATTAGTCGGTCTCGGCAACGTTACTTCAGGAGCTGCTTTATTGGGCCTCATCGGTCTGGTTATTACTGCAATTCTGTACGTTCTACATGTTCCGGGTTCAATTCTCCTTGGAATTTTAATTACTACCGTAATCGGTATTCCAATGGGTGTTACGGCACCGTTCGGCGGATGGGAAAATTGGTCTATCGTAAGCGCTCCGGCAGCTCCGGTTTTCTGGAATTTCGATTTCAGCAATATCTTCAGTTTCCAGTTCTTTACGGTATTCTTTTCATTCCTGTTTGTTGACATTTTTGATACGGTCGGGACCTTAGTCGGCGTTACCAACCGCGCAGGACTTATCGACAAAGATGGAAATATCCCACGGGTAAAGCAGGCGTTGCTCTCCGATGCTATCGGTACGGTTTTCGGTGCTATGCTGGGAACTTCTACCGTTACCAGCTTTGTCGAAAGCACTTCCGGCGTAGCGGCCGGAGGAAGAACCGGTTTAACCGCGTTGACAACCGGTGTATTTTTCTTAATTGCCTTGATTTTCTCGCCACTTTTCTTATTGATTCCGTCAGCAGCTACTGCACCGGCGCTTATCATTGTCGGATTCCTGATGCTGAGTGCCGCAGCCGAAATCGATTTCAAAGATCCTACGGAAGGTATTCCTGCGTTCTTGACAATCGTTATGATGCCGTTTACCTACAGCATTGCCGAAGGTATTGTGTATGGCATTCTTTCCTACGTTATTTTGAAGGCCATAACAGGTAAATTCAAGCAAATCCCGATTATCAGCTGGATACTGTTTGTTATCTTCTTATTGAGGATTATTCTCCATTAAGCTGTTTTACAGTTAAAACTATACACATCTCGGACACTCATATAGAGTATGGGTGTCCGTTTTTTTTCTTACAGCAAAAAGCGCCTCCTTGAAAAATATACAAATAAGGATACAATATCTGTATGGACAGAAAATATGTACTACTGATCGACGGCGACAATATTCCGCCGAGTTTTTTGGAAGCCATTATCACCGAAGTTTCTAAAGAAGGCGAATTATTGATAAAACGTTTATATGGAGACTGGACAACACCGAATATGAACGGGTGGAAAAATTGGCTTGAAAAGATCCCCATTCGTCCGGTACAACAATTTCGTAACGGGCCAAATGCAACCGATAATACTATCATTATGGATGCTATCGAGCTTGCCAACACCAATAAAAGTATTAATGCTGTTTGCATCGTTTCGACTGATTCCGACTATTATAGCCTTGCGCTTAAATTGCGGGAGTACGGGCTTTATGTTCTCGGTATTGGGAAACAAAATGCTAAGGCTCTTTGGGTAAACGCTTGTAATGAATTTAAATATCTGGAAAACCTCGATAGTGCAACAACCCCTGAAGAGGAGAGTCAAGATTCTCCCTTCGATTCTCTGGAAAAATTATTAAACCATGCCTATAAAAACTCACGAATGACGGAAGACGGATGGGTCAGTCTTTCCGATTTAGGCAAATCCATCCGACGGAGTATGCCGGAATTTGATCCCCGATCTTATAACCATAATACCTTACGAGAAATTCTTGAAGCTTTTCCCGATCAATATGAAATGACAACCGATAGACTGGTTCCGCCCAACCATTGGATTAAAGCGAAAGAACAACAAAAAAGCGATACGTTAAGCGGCACCATTAAACGCTTTAAAGGAAACTGGGGAATTATCGAAACTGTCGATCACGGCGATTTCTACTTTGGTCTTACAAACCTTACCAAATCTTCCCGTCGTAAAAAGATTACGGAAGGAATGCAGGTACGCTTCAAGGTGTTTAAGGAACCGAACGCTGACGGAGAGAACTTTGCCGAAAGAAACGGCAAAGCAACAGACGTGGAACTACGATAAACGAGTTTGTTGTATACTGCTATTAGGTAGCTCTCAAATATTTACCTGTTTTCGCAAGTTCTTATTATCTTCATTTTTAAATAAGACGTTACAAACCGCTGACTGTGGGATTAATATGCAGTACGGTGTATATGTACTGTTACTGTAGGTACATAAATTCAGTATGACTCTGATATTCGACATGTTTTTTATGGCTACGACCTGTTATCAAAGCTTATACTAGGAGGAACGCTTCTTACAAAGAACCTCCTAGAAAAATATCTCGAAAAAAGTGAAGCCGTCTATGCCGCCCATTCCTAACGTTCTCTCCGATCAATCTTCCACCCGATTGCTTCTTCACGGATGCCGACAAATCTCCGGTATAGCCCTGCCTGTTTCATAAGTTCGGCATGAGTACCCCGTTGCACAATACGTCCTTCGTCAAGCACAATAATTTGATCCGCTTTGCGTACCGTATTTAAACGGTGCGCAATCATCAAGAGCGTTTTATTTTTTGTCAGCTCCTCGATAGCTGTTTGCAACTCGTGTTCATTTTCAGGATCGACACTGGCAGTCGCTTCGTCTAAAATAATAACAGGCGCATCCTTGAGAATTGCCCGCGCGATGGAGATACGCTGCTTTTCTCCCCCCGACAGAGTTGCTCCGTTTTCTCCGATTCTAGTTTGATACCCGTCCGGCAGTGCAGTGATAAAATCATGACAGCAGGCTTTTTTTGCTGCGGCAATCACTTCGTCCATCGTTGCATCCGGCCTACCGAAACGGATATTGTTTTCTATCGTATCTTCAAACAGGTATACGCGCTGAAACACAATAGAAAAATTTTTCAAAAGACTGTCGCATGTGTAGTCCTTAACGTTGATACCGCCAAGTAAAATTTCACCCTGACTGACGTCCCAAAAGCGCGCAATTAAATTACACAGTGTTGTTTTTCCCGAACCGGACGGCCCGACAATCGCGCAGCTTGTTTTCTGCGGCACCGTAAAATCGACATTCCGTATCACTTCTTTTGTATCATTTCTATCGTAAGAAAAAGAAATATTCCGAACCGTAATGTCATAATTATTCGGAATATGCTCCGTACCGTTTTCATCCAATAACGGCATATCCGATATTTCTTCCAGCCGCTCAAGAGAAGCATCAACTACCCGTGCAACAGCGGCCGTACTTCCGGCAAGTTCCACCGTTGCATAAATCATAAAACTTGCGACAGTCAGCAACAAACATTTTTCCGGTGTTATATTTCCATGCATTAAAAGATAGGGGGCTGTAATGAGTATTGCCGCTCTAACCACTTTGAATATTGTTTGAAAAGCAGCTGCGAGTTCGGAGAAAATTTTTTCCAAAATGATATTTGCCGCTGCGCTTTCACTGATTGCTGCATCAACCGTTTTACCGGATTGCTCGCCGAGTCCGAATGCTTTTACCACTGTCATTCCTTGAATGTATTCCAAAATACCGGTTACCAGTTGTGCCTGCGCCGCCTGCCTGCGCGGTGAATATTTTTCTCCCGCAGCTTGTGTTTTTGCATAAATCAAGAACGAGATTAAAAGACCGGTAAGCATCAGCAATCCGATTCTCCATTCATAAACAAACAACCATACATTAATAACAAAGGCGTGAATAAATCCGCCTGCAACCGCCTCCAGCACCGTTACCGCACTTGTTTCAAGATCACCGAGCGTAGTGGTAACCGCAGCGGTAATGTCTCCTAATCGATGCTCACTAAAATACCCCATC
Source organism: Treponema sp. OMZ 906 (assembly GCF_024181185.1). Lineage (NCBI taxonomy): Bacteria > Pseudomonadati > Spirochaetota > Spirochaetia > Treponematales > Treponemataceae > Treponema > Treponema sp. OMZ 906. The sequence goes on from NZ_CP051196.1 coordinate 2,313,269, forward strand.
GGTGCACGCTTTAATTTTTCACCGAGGTTCATCCGCCACTCGCTGCACATGGCAAAACTTCCCAATGTTCTATTTATAGAAGCGATATTGATGAAAATGATTTTGCCTACAACACTGAGCAGCATAATTGCGAGTGAGACCCAGATCGTTTTGTACGGCATCCCATTTCCTGAAATAGCGGAAAGGATTCCGGAGAGAACCGTCAGAATTGCCATAATGGGAAGCATTTCAAAAAACGAATTACCGATATGAAAAATAAAAGAGAGTATCAATCTTCTTTTTTCCGCACCTGAAAAATGCAACAATCGTTTAAACATAGTAATCATACAGCCTCCCCAGATTTTTTATCGCTTACGCTGATGTGCGCATTCCACAGTGTGCGATACAGTTCACACGATTCCAACAGCGATTGATGCCGCCCCTCTGCTTCAATGCGTCCATGATTCATAACGATGATTTTATCTGCCATCGTGATAGTCGAAAGCCGATGCGCAATGACTATCAATGTTTTTCCTGCGACCAGTTCTCCGATAGAACGCTGAATGACTGCTTCATTTTCGGGGTCGGTAAAAGCGGTCGCTTCATCCAGCACAATGATGGGACTGTCTTTTAGTATTGCGCGTGCGATTGCAATGCGCTGCTTCTCTCCGCCGGAAAGATTATTCCCTCCGTCTCCTGCAATCGTATCATACCCTTGAGGAAGTGCGCTAATAAAATCGTGGCAGCTCGCTTTCTTTGCAGCCTGTTCTATCTCAGCATCCGTAGCGTCCGGTTTTCCAATCCGTATATTTTCCCGAATGGATAAATGGAATAAATAATTATCCTGTGAAACATAGCCAACCCGCCCCATCACTTGCGAAAGCGGAATGTTCCGTACATCGCAGCTGCCTATCATAACCGAACCATTGCTTGCTTCCCAAAAGGAGGCGATTAAGCGGGCAACGGTAGATTTTCCCGAACCGGACGGACCGACAAATGCAGTCATCCCATTCGGAACCGCTTGAAATGAAATGTCATGCAAAACTTCCGTATCGCTATATGCAAACGATACATGAGAAAATGCAATAGTATTTTCTTTAATAGGCACAGCATTCTTCGGACGGTTCATTTCTTCCGCTTCCAACAGTTTCGCAATTTCTTTTACGGTAGAGTCTACCATTGCAAGACTGTCCGTGTAACGCAGCGCCTGAATGAGCGGTGCAATAAGACCGAGCGACAGAATGATGCACGATATAAAACTTCCGGCGGATATACTCCCGTGTATGAAAAACCAACAGCCGAGCGGCAGCACACCTAATAAACTGGAAGGAGCAATTGCAATTCCCGCAGCGTAGTAAGGATTGGTCTTTTTAAACCATTCCGCTTTCGCATTCTCATTTTCCGCTATTGCCTCAGTATATTTCCGATATGATACGGTGCTTTGATTAAAGGCTTTTATCACTTCAATGCCGCCGATGTATTCAACCGTTGCGGCATCCATATTTTTACTTGCTGTAAGAACTTTTGCATACCGTTTTTCATAGTCCTTCATCATTCCCATATAACAAATAAGACCGAGCGGAAAAGTTGCAAAAGCGGTAAGCGCTAAGCGCCAATCAAGATAAAAGAAATAGACTAACATTAAAAAGGGAATGAGCAGATTAGCCGTCAGTTCCGGTATGATATGAGCAAGCGGTAATTCCAGTTTTTCTACCGTATCAACCAGCATTGTTTTGAATTTACCGGATGGGGTATCCAATATAAACCCCATCGGAACGCGGGAGAGCTTTGCCGTCAGCTGCATACGGATGTTTCTCAGCACGGTAAATGCCGCACGGTGAGAACGTATCGTAGAAAGTGTAGACAGATAGAGCTGCCCAAGATACCCGGCAAGTGCAATAAGCGCCGTTACAAAAATTGCCTGTAGGGTATAATCCCGTGCGCATATCCGAATGATAAGGCGGGACACGGCAAGGTATGGTACAATTCCCGCAGCTGCACCCAATACGGCAAAAATCACAGAAGTGATGAGAAGCCTCTTACAGGGTTTTGCAAGCTCCAATAGATACTGTAAAGCGGTTTTTTTCGCAGTATGTTCACCGGTTTTTGACAATTTTTCCATCCTTTCATCATTGCTTTATATCAATGATATATATCACTGATATAAAATAGAAAAGGAGCAACTTTGTCAAGGGAGTGGAGGGTGGTAGGAAAAATTCTCGTTTAAGCTTATATTAAAAGCTCTTCTAACTTTTCTCTTGCCTTTTTAGCTTCAATTCTATTTGGGATTATGACAAGCAAAATCCCAAAAACAAGCATGATATAAGGGACTAAAGCAGCCGGCATAGGAAATCCGGCGAATGGAACTATTAAACATCCCGCAAGCACGCCGGTAAACCATACAACTAAAAAAACGATAACAGAGATAGCCATTCTCATTCTGATGTTGATTGTTGAACCATACTCATGTGCTTCAATAGTTCCAATTATCAAAGGTAAAAATGAATTTCGATAATGTATACATCTACAAATTTTAAATGAATTTTCAGATACGCTCCCTTCAAAATATTTGTCTCCTTTGGGAAAATCAAATACAGAAGTTTCTATGTAAGTATTGCCACGTATGATTTGCAGAATCTCATCCTTTGATTTCTTTGTTTCAATTATAAAACGCATAGTACTCCTCATAACACTAGCCGTTAGATATTGCACCACAATGTTAAGTTGAATCGGCTGTTTTGGTTTGTCCTATTTCTTTGTCCAATCTTCTACTTTTATCCAGGGAATTCTAGCAAACTCATCGTAATTATTTGTTATAACGATTAAATTTCTTGTCATAGCTTGGGCTGCGATTTGCATATCATACGGACCGATAACGTTCCCCTCTTTTTCAAGATACGATCTGATCATACCATATGCCTCCGTATCTTCTGCCGTAAAATCAAGAATATTAAAATCAATACAAAAGTCTAATAAAGCCTTTCGATTTTTTTCTCTGTTCTGACTTTTTGAGGCGCCATATTCCATTTCAGCGATTGAAATAGACGATAAAAACAGATCATTACCGCTTGTCGAAAAAATCCTTTTAGTGAGAACGGGAAATGTATTCTTAATGAGAAAAATACAAATATTCGTATCCAGCAAATACATTAAAATGCTTCTCTTTCTGTCAATGAAGGTTGCTTTCTCCCTTCCGCCATAAAGTCATCAGAGAATTCCGATAAACTTTTTTTAAGATTTTCCCAGGGACGATTTTGAGGATACAAAATTATTGTTGTTCCAATCTTCTTGATAAAGAGTTCTGTATCGTCAATATGAAATTCTTTTGGAATCCTCACCGCTTGACTGTTCCCACTCATAAAGACTTTTGCACAAACCATAATAATCCTCCGTATATATGATAATATATACACAGATGTTTACGCATGTCAATCTTTAGTTGATCCTATATACGAGATTTGCATATGCATCATCGGTCATATCTCAAAATAGTATTGCTTACAGCGACACCACTTCACAATCTTACGTTAGCTTTAAAATACCGTCCCAACCGCAGTTAAAAAAGACGGCTAATTCTTTTACATACTCAAGCGCTTTTTTGCGAGACATATCATGAGCAACTGTTTCAAACACGGCGGTAAAATAGGCGCTTGTAATCATGTGATGCAGTTCACGGCTCACAACACCTTCAAGCTTTCCTCGCTTTCGTAAAAGGCGGTAGTATTTTTCGGTGACGGATACCTCAAGCTCAACTAAATCGTGAATATAGTGCTCGTACTTTGTTCCGGCAGACCGGCAAATTACGAGTTTAAATGCATCGAAATTATCATAAATATAGTTTACGAAAATCTGCAGATATTCCGTAGACAGTTTTCTGCTGAATTGCGTTTTACTTTTTTCAATTAAATCGAAGTGAGCTTCTTGCGCATGTTTGAATTGTTCAACCAAACCGTCTGCCGCTTCGGATACCAGCGCGGTAAATAATGCTTCCTTATCGGGGTAATAACCGTAGAATGCCCCCTGCGTAAAACCGGCATCCGCTACAATTTTCCTTAATGATGCATCCTTAAAACCTTTCTGCAAAAATTCCTGTTTGCCGATTTCCAATATTTTTTTCTGTGTGTCGGATATGTTCATATTGTACTCCAATGCTAATCGGTATCTTCCGAAACTATCGTTTTACGATAGACCGATTGAAAGATGTCATGTCTTTAATATCTTTCAATTTTGATACCGTTTTTTGCACCTTGTCACCTCTCAAATCTAACGGAGGGTATAAAACAGACTGTAGGGAAAAAATGCTAACCCATACCTATTGAAACCGTTGTATCCGCTCATAGAGCGCTGCGGCAATGGGTAAGAGCGCCTCTTTAGTGTTTTGCGCAGGATCATCCAATACCGTTTCCAAAAGATCATGCAAAACAAGACCGAGACATTTCCCCGCCGGGATACCGATAGCCATTAGATCCTTTCCATTAACCGCTAAATCTTTAAGGCTGTACGCCCCGTCCTCTTTGAGGAGCGTATCAATCCGTGCCGTAAATTCTACAAGAAAGTTCGGCTCTGCATACGTACCGGTGAGCCCGAAAACATCCGCTTTTCGCAACGCAAATAAATCATCGATATTTTCTTTCCCAACGCGGACGATAAAACGGCGGACAGCGGCGTCAGTCCATGAAGGATCATAATGGAACATGTGTTCGGCAACTAAATGAGCAGTCTTTTCTATTTCGGCATTGGAGTATTTCAGGCGTCGCATAATGCTGCGAGTCATTTTCTCGGAAATAGCTTCATGACGGTAAAAGGTACAGCTGCCGTCCGCCGCTTCCTTGCGGGCAGCGGGCTTCCCGATATCGTGGAAAAGTCCCGCAAGCCGGATATGGATGTGTTCCATTCCTGCTGGGCAGGCATTGCACACCAGAAAACTGTGGTCGAGTACATCAAAGTGATGATAGCTTCCCTGCCCGATGCCACGGCATTCCATCAGTTCCGGAATAAAGAGATTCAGCAGCCCCGTGCTTTCCATTAGCCGCAAGCCGGTAAGCGGGGTTTGACAGCTGAGCATTTTTGTAAACTCTTCGCGGAATCGTTCAATCGAAATTTTTTTGGTGATATGCAGCGCCTGCGGGATTGCTTGCAATGTTCCTGCATCGACGGTAAAGTCGAGCTGCGCTGCAAAGCGGACAGCACGGACGGGACGCAAGCCATCCTCTAAAAATCGGTCGAGCGGATTCCCGACTGTTTGAATCCGCCCTGCACGGATATCCGCTCTGCCGTTAAAGGGATCGACGATTTCTCCGTCAGGAAGAGAAACTGCAATGGCATTCATCGTAAAATCGCGGCGGGCAAGGTCTGCTTCTATACTTGCCGTATATGCAACCGCTGCAGGGTGCCGTCCGTCGATATAATCCGTTTCGGTACGGAAAGTTGTACATTCGATATGCTTATTTTTATAGATGATAGTAACGGTACCGTGTTCTATTCCGGTAGGAATTGTCCGCCGGAATAAGCGCATTACTTCCTGCGGTTGCGCATTGGTTGCAATATCCCAATCGCTTGCTTTTTTCTTTAAGAAAAAATCGCGGACAGCCCCTCCTACGAGATATGCGGAAAAGCCCGCTTCATGGAAATATCCGCTGATTTCTTTGAGCAGAGAAGAAACGGGAAATTTTTGTTCCATAATTTTACACTTCAATACCGGCTTCGGTTAAATAAAGAATCGTAAATCTTTTCTGCCGGTCATGTTGAATCGATACGCTGTGATATAGGTTCCCGTTATTGCAGTTAATGCGTTAATTGCTGCCGCGATGGAGCTGATAAAAAACGCAGCCGGACGTAAAATCAAATACCCCGACTCAAAGCCTCGTCCGTAAAGCATACACAAGGAGGTCAGCGCAATATATGTTCCCCCGATAGAAAACCGTCCGAGCAAACATGAAAAGAGAGAGGCATATCCCACAAGCCAAAATATATCGCTAAAAGCTATCCTAAATACATTAATCGAATAAGATTTTAAAATCACAACAAAACTAACGGTAATGACTAAAGCCGAACCCGCTCTTCCAAAAATAGAGAAAACAGGAAGGGCAACGGAGGAAATGCGCCGGCGTACACCGAGGCTTTCGTTGGAGTGACGCAGCAATACACTGAGCGCAACATGGGTATCCTGTGAAAAAAAAGCTGCCATCATGGGTGCGAGGCTTGCATAGAGAACTCGATACGGATTGATATCGCGGCAAAAGATTTTCAATAATGCGGGATAAATAACAAGCGCGATAATCAACAAATCGACAATAAGCAGAATTGCAAAATCGGCAAAAACCGCAGTCAAGAGCATTTCGTGAAATTTAATTACCCAGTAGGACGAAACGGCTACCATACCGAATACCAGCATATCCACAAAAAAGACCAGTACCGCATAAGAAATCCGCGCCAAGGAATCGATAAGCGTGATGGTCGGCTTCGCAATATTTCTGTCAACGGCACAGCCGGCTCCTGCAAACCCACCGAAAATGCAAAGCGGCAGGATATAGGTTCCATTTATCAGTGCTTCAAACGAGCTGGAAGGAAGTAATTGTAATAGCGATTCTTTCACACCAAGAACTTGTACATCGGATATGCCTTCTACAAAAATAGGTATACGAGCGGGTGTATGAATAAGTACGGATATTAATCCGATACAGGACAATAATAATGCGGCACCGCAGATAATGAGGCTTGTAATAATCGCAACTTTGAGCAGACTTCTATTTTCACGTAATTCAAAGATACTGAGCGTAAATCCGAAAAAAACTGCCGGATAGAGGGCATACCTTCCGAACTGTATCGCTGCTTTTGATAAAAAGTCTACAGCTTGTACAAATAGCGTATTTTCAGCACCGGCGACAAGAGCAAAGGTTACCCCCAACACAATACCGATAAAATATTTCAACCAAATTTTCATAACGACTGAGTGTAACCCAAAGATTGTACTGCGTCAACGCCAGCACGCTGCGGGTACACGCATCAGGTAGTTGTGACAGCCCTGCAAAATATATAGGCTGTTCAACCAGAGTTTCGCTGCTACGCAGCTCAAATGGTCTCCCAGCCTATATATTTTGCAGAATTGGAGCTATTTCCCTGATGCGTTTACCCGTCTACCGGAAAAATGTGCGAAATTTTGGATAAAATTTTGCACAAAAGGAAGGTAAACGCATCAAGCTATTTTTTCATCAAATCTACGCCTGACTTCCATGCTTGGCCGACTTTTTCTCCGATGGCATAATAGCCGTTTTGGAATTGATCAAAAATGAATGCATTGAGCTTTGACGGTTCAACTTTGCCCTTTTCGTTTAAAACAGCCTCATCTGCAAGAACTCCGACGATTTCCCCGACAACGTAAAAGCCGAACACTGCATTTTTTATCTCTACTACTTTGCACTCAAGCGTAAGGGGAAACTCTTGGATAATCGGTGCGTCCACCTTGGCGCTCTTAACCGCCGTTAAGCCGCTGCGTTCAAATTTATCCGGCATCGTATTTCCGCTTGCAATACCAAAGAAATCCGCTTCCTCGATATGAGGGATATCCGCAACACTGAGGGTGAACGCTTTTTTGTACTTGAGATTCGCCGCAGTCTTATGTTTTTCATCAAGATTCATCAAAACCATATTTTCTGCACAGATACCGCCCCATGCCATATTCATTACATCAACTTTTCCATCCTCACCGTAAGTCGCTATCATGAGTACGGGCATCGGGAATAAAAACGGATGAACTCCCAGCTCTTTTTTTGTATGGCTCTGCATTGTGTCCTCCTATACGCTGTCTTGTTTTTTTAACAGCATGTTCGCATAGAGATTATAAATAAATGGCTGGGCATACGGATCAAAAGGCAAAGCTCTGACAGAAAGAAAAATCGCACTTGCCGTCTCACTCGGTGCACCAACCGATGGACTAATTATATACACCATTAACAATCTGTCTACTTATATGAATCGGGCGCCTGACCAAAATATCCGACTAATATATCTTTGATATAGTTGTACCGCCGAGCATAAGAATTTTCTACAGGAATAAGGGTAAATCCTTGCTCTTTGCAAATATCTTTTTTCTTCGTGTCATTATCTTTTATGGTCGCATTATTATAATGCTCTCGTCCGTTTAATTCAATCGCAAGGATTGGTTCTTTCTTATTTCTATAGCCGATTTTATAAATCACAAAATCAAAACTGCATCGAAAAAAATAGTCCCGATGAACCGTCCCCGGTTTAAAAATATGCGAAGCTTGTACTTCTGTTTCGACGCAGTATTTTTTATTTTTTAAAGAAATAATTGAAAGTGCATGGTTCAATGTTTCCAAAAAAGCGTCTTCTGTTTCCGTTTTATACGGTTTTGTACCAAGTGCTCGCGAATCATTTGTACAGTTTGTTATCTTGTATGAGCCCTTTGCTTTTACATATTCCGCAAGTTCATAGATATCGTCTGATTTTGTCTTCTCTGCATTCCGGTGCAGCTGATTAAGAACAGTATTATTTGAAAATATCACAAGGCGATCTTTTGCACGGGATGTTGCAACATTGATAAGCTCACCATTATTTTTTAACCACTCGTAAGTTTTATTATTAGTGGTATCGGTCAATGCGAGTGAGAATAGAATAACATCCTTTTCGTCGCCTTGGAATGCATGAACCGTTCCGCAACTGTATTTTTTTGGATTGATACCAGCTTCCCTTATTGAAAATTCTATCTGTTCCTTTTGACTTCTAAACGGAGTAATAATCCCGATACTTTTATCAGGATTATTTTTTATATAATGTACAATCGCTTCCGCTTCTTGTTTGGAAGTATTTTTAAAATTAGTTCTTGTACTATCAACATTATAAAATACCAATGGTTCCGAAACCGTAGACTCTGATACTATATTTAACCGGTTGTTATAATATTTTTCATTATTGAATTGAATGATTTTTTTATTACAACGATAATGATTATGAAGTAAGATTTCTTCGCTGATTGAATCGTTTGCTAAAAAAGTTTTATAGATTGAATTTGTAATATAATCGTAATCGTCAGAAATACCGTATTTTGTTCTTAATGCTTTGTTGATATTCTCATCCAAGGTAATTACCGGATTAAGCTGTTGCGGATCACCTACCAGCATAAGCGTTTTACCGCGTATAATCGGGATAAGTGATAGAGCTGTATTACACTGACTGGCTTCATCAATTATAGTGCAATCAAAACAAAGTTTGCCACTGCCGAGTTTATGCGCCGAAATACAAGTAGTTGCAATAATCGGAAAAATCTTTTGCAGTTTGCAAATATTATCATCGACGGATGTATATTTATTAAAAGCCGTAATGCGTTCTTCCTCTTTTTCAAGTTTTAAAATAAGACGAAGATCATCATACTCCGGTTCTGAGAGCTGTTGGATATATCTTGCTGATATATAATAAAGATATTTTAGAAATTCATTTTCATCATTTTCCAAAAGATTAAGAGCATCCTGATCGGAAACCTTGGGGATTTCATTAAGTTTCTTTCTGATTGCATTAAGCTGCTGTCCTTCCAAAACAAGCCGCATTTCCATACTTGTGTTTTTTTCAAGCATTGCTTCAAGTGTATCTTTTCGTTCGGCAAGTTCTACCGTTTCTTGATGATTTTTTAACAATGTCGATAGTTTTTTTGTTCGCTCTATCGTATCGTATTTATTTCGTTCAAGTGTTGTACTATATATTGTAATGTTTGAACATTTTTGATACAGCGTTTCTATATAGTCTAATGCTTCTTTTACTTTCTCATTACTGCCAAGGCGGAGAATTGGAAATGGTATAGTATCGATAGTTCCGGAGTGTCTTTTATATTGCAGTGAACTTAAAGTCTGAAACACAGTATCGATTGGATGGTTGTTATACGAAGAAAATAGAACCGTTTTGTTGTTAAAGAATGCGGTGATAATAGTGTTTATTATTGTATTGGTTTTGCCCGTTCCGGGCGGTCCTTGCGTATATGATACAGGACTATGCATTGCATTGTGTATGGAAAGCAGCTGATCAAGATTTATTTTTTTATTCAGTAATGTTATAGGTATATCATTTTCATTTTTTTCAATACTATGCAGTTCGCCGAAGAATGCACGTATTGGAATGGAGACCTTACCGGTTTCATACATAGTCAGAATCGATTCGTATTCTTTTTCAAGATTGACTTTGACATTTCGTTGTAAATATAAAAAATACGGACGATCATCTATTTTTTCTTTTGAAATTTTTTCCTGAATAATGTTTTCAATTTTTTGTAAGTTTTTATCAAAATCTTTGAGTAGATATAATTCACATGGTTCAAGAAAGCGACGAATACTTTCAATCTTACCGTCGTCCGAATCGGCATTCATATAGAATTCTTTATTAAAAGAAATTTCGTTTGATATTTCTAATGTATGTTTTTCGACATTTAAAAATATTTCACGATACGCAAGTACATATAGCCCTTTCCGGGTATAAAGGCTTAGTTTATTTAGACACAGCTGTCCCTCCATTTGATGTTTTTTCTGCTTTATATTCAGTTTTTTATTAAACGCATCAACAATTTCTCGATACTGCGTATCAGATAAGCAATATTCTTGTGGATTACTGAGGAGGACATTGTCATCTAAATTTTCTATGAGGCAAAAATCATTGTTTAATGACGGAATACTTTCAAATTTATTGCAATCCGCAAGGTAATTGAGAATTTTGAAGTTTGCAGAGCCATCAAATAGTAATTCATACTTTGCAGGATTACAATCAATATCGTCAACAAGATGTTGATTTATCGGCATATATGTACCATTTACAATACTTGCCGATAGTATACGTTCTACAGAAAGCAACATATTATCTGCAAGTGTATACGTATGAAGATGGAGGCCACTGCATTGTAAAGTGTACAATGTTCCGTCCTTATTTTTGAGAATGTCTTTTATTCCTATCCAGAATCGAGAAACTTGCTCACTTTTTTTATTGCAGTACTCAACATAGAGCCACTTTCCTTCATATACTGCACGAAAAATTTGTCTTGTAATGTTATTCATAAGAGTATCCGATATTGTTGTTACTTAGAAGTATAGACATATTGTATAACTTAGTCTGTATTTCATATTATGCTTTCTCCGCATTCCCCTTCCATCCCAGTACCCGCTGCTTCATTCCGGCGATATCCAGCACTCCTAAGGCAAATCCTTTGCGCACCAGCTCAGAGGGAACATACTCGTCGTATTTGTCAAAGATAGGAACTTCGTTCTCGTACACAAGCTCCAGCGGGTCAAAGTTTTGTGCGGCTTCTTCGGCAATAATGCGATAGAATTCTTGTGCGCTTACCTGCATGGTGAACTGCAGGTAGTACGGTCTGGACGGACTCAAGCCTTTTAAGCCCAGCCGTGCACCGCAGCGGCGCTTGAGAAAGCGTTCCAGCGCAAGAAAGGCATAACTACCCAGCTGAGGAAAGAGCGCCCACAGAGTGCCGCCGAGGGAAATGAGCGGATGACTGTCCATCCCTGCCTTGCTGAACGTATTCCGCGCTTCCTGCAACCGGCACACGGCATGGCGCATCAGGTACGGGTAGCTTTTCTGTTCGGCAAGGACAGTATGCATCCGTTCCAAGATACGGGTATGTATATCGCCTGCCACATCACCGAAATACGCAGGGATATTCCCCTTTACCAGCGTACAGTATACCTCGCGCCGCTGGTGATCCACCTCGTCCACTGCCCACACCCTGCCTGCAATGGCTATCTTCTCGCCCGCAGGCGGCGGCTTGACGATTGTTCCCAGCTCTTCGGAACCGGAACGCACCGTGTATTCGATATTTTCTTGGAACACTGCGTAAAACTTATAATTATTGACAACCCGCTCCCCGGTAATCCCGACAATCAGCCCGCCGTTTTCCGTGCGGTTGATATGATCAATAGTGATAAGGTGCCGGAGCAAGGTGCGGAAGTCCTCCTGACTGATGCGGCGGAATACCGAAAGTGTCAGTACTCTGGATGCAAGCTCAGCCGGTGTCATCTCGCCTGAGGAGGCAAGCGTACTCATGGTCTGGTGATAGAGCAGGGAGAAGGGCAGCTTTTCCGTGCGCGGCGGTTCCACAAAGCGCTCTTCGATATAAAGCTGAACGAGTGCAATCCCTTGAATAAGATACCACGGGATCATCTCCGGCAGCATCGCCCGCGCTTCGGGATGATCTTCCCGCATAACAAACCACATTTCCGAAGGAGTGCCGCGCCGTCCGGTACGTCCCATACGCTGTAAAAAACCGGAAACGGTAAAGGGTGCATCAATCTGGAATGCCCGCTCCAGTCTCCCGATATCAATCCCCAGCTCCAGTGTAGCGGTAGCGCACACACTGATAAGCGAGTCGTCATCCTTCATCTCTTCTTCCGCACTTTCGCGGTACGAAGCGGAAAGGTTGCCGTGGTGAATTAAAAAGCGGTCGGGCTCGTGGTTGGCTTCACAGTATTGCCGGAGGTGCTGGCATACGGATTCACACTCCTCGCGGGAATTGGTAAACACGAGGCATTTTTTACCGCGGGTATGCTCAAAGATATAGCCCATCCCCGGATCGGCAGCCTTGGGGGCAGTGTCCGTCGCGGCTTCTACGGTAAGCGCCTCTACTGTGATGGGCTTACCTTCGTCAGCTTGCGGCTCCGTATTGAAGAAGTGTTCCATCGAAAGCCGCCACACTTCTTTGCCGCCGTCGCATTTGGGGATAACTGTTTCTCTCCCGCTGCCTGCAGCAAGAAAAGCGCCTGCTTCTTCAGGGTTACCGAGTGTGGCGGAAAGCCCAACCCGCCGGGGATTGCAGCCCGCAGTCCGGCAGAGCCGCTCGATCAGGCAAAAGGTTTGCCCGCCGCGGTCGGCACGCAGCAGGGAGTGGACTTCATCAATGACGATAAAGCGTAGGTCATGGAACAAAGCGGGGATTTCGCTCTGCTTAGTGATCATCAGCGCTTCAAGGGATTCCGGAGTGATCTGCAAAATCCCCGCCGGTTTACGGAGCAGCTTCCGCTTTTGACTCTGCGGCGCATCACCATGCCATCGCGTTACGGCGATTCCCGCTTCCTCGCAAAGCTCGTTCAGCCGTCCGAACTGATCATTGATGAGCGCCTTGAGCGGAGCAATGTACAACACTCCCACCGAGGCAGCAGGCTCTTCGTATAAGAGGCTCAAGATTGGAAAAAATGCCGCTTCGGTTTTGCCGGAGGCGGTGGATGCCGTCAGCAGCACATTGTTATCGGTATTGAAAAGAGCATCACCCGCCGCATTCTGCACCGCACGAAGCGCCTGCCAGCCGGAGCGGTAAATATAATCCTGTACAAAAGGGGCGTATTGATTAAAAATGTCCATCGCAGTTTTTCTGTTGAGTAGCGTACCTTCTTGTACACATTTGAATCACCGCCGCTCATGTCAGTACTGAGTACGGGGAATCCAGTCAGCTCACCCTTTGGTTATTCCTCTGCATTCTTAGCGCCTTTACGGTTTATCTTTAAAGTAACCGCGGAAGTACGCGTAGGTAGCTATAGTGCTTCGACTTCTGCTGGGGAGATACCCGCTATTTTGCAAATATCTGCAAGGGGATAGCCCATAGTGAGCATCATTTTTGCCGTTTCGAGAGCTTTTTGACGGGAGCCTTGAGATATTCCTTGCGCAAAAGCTATTCTGCCTGCTTCTTCTCTCTGTACCGCAATATCCGTGTCATAATCATATTCGGCTACTAGCATATTGATTACCTCCCGTGATTTTCTTTGTAAGTATTCTTTTAAGATTCCCTTTTCTATGCATATCTTTACTGCATTGGTAAAGCCGTTTTCAGGGTCGAGTTGCGTTTGAAGGCGCACCTCTTCAATAAACAAACTGTATTCGTCTAAGGTTTTGCAACGGCGCAATACTTCAGCTCCCTTGCTTTTGTTTATGTTATATACCTTTACCTCAAGGTCTAACGGTATCCGTTCAGGTTTTGTAATAAAAGCATCGGATAGTTTTAACACTGTAGTTTCAGGGTAGTCGTTTAATCCGTTGTAGAAGACGAAGAACTCAGGTGTCGGGATTTTTGATAACTTCCTTAGATACCTGTCTGTTGGTGCTTGTAACTTTTCATAGATCCTTGCGACGTATTCCAAAAAGCGTAAAGGCATATTCTCGTTTACGGTAGACTGATGCTCCGCAAGAACGATGATTTTGTTGTCTACAAGGCAGGAAACATCGTTGACAATATTCATGTACATGACATTATCAAGGCGTATGTTTTCTACTGGGCATGAAAGCTGTAAATTAGTATTATGCAAGGCATTATAGAGCGATAAAAAGTTCTCTTTAGCCTTTTCATCCTCACTGAATAGATCAACGAACACTGAATCTTTATATTTTCTGTTTACCGTACTCATACCTGTTCATCCTATTCCGGCATGGATACCGGTCGGCCGATACTCATGAGTTTTGAGCACAGTTCAAAACTCAACTCGAACCCTATGCTAAGTTCGAGTATTAAACTTGTTCGAAAACGCAGTTATCAGACATGTTCATTATAGCACAGACTACCGAATTTTTAAAGATACCGCATAGATAGCTTAACCGCCAAAGCACAAAGTACGCTGTTAATTGGCTGTACGTCACTGTCTGCAAGAAAAATCGTATAAAAAATCGCTTCTGCTCATTTCTTCGTTCATCAATCCATCGCTCTTCTGCGCACTCACCTTAAATCGTAAACTCGGCATAGTTTTCATCGGTGGTGTCCGATACCGCATCAGACTTTGCGTACGAAAATGTATCGGAGTTTAGTAACTCGATAACGCTCATTCCCGGATTTTGGTACAAAATATCCAGCAACTCGATAAAATCCCTGATTACTTCGCGCGGGGTGATATGCACATCGGCGCCGATTCGCTCATATTCAATTTTAATAAACCCAGCCAAGTCATTTGTGGTGATTTTCTGCTCATAGCCGTAGAGACCGGCGTGCATCACAGCGAGCTTTTCACAGAGGATCAGCATTTCTTCCGCAGTAATCGGGTCAAGCCGGATTACCGGCGCAAGTAAGTCCCGTGCACCGGGCTTGGAAAACTTCCCCTCTGCAAGACGGGAGCGGAGCGCCTCGTAGCTGTACACACCGCGCCGCTTATCCTCTATCGCCTGCGGTGTTGCCCCCATGATAATGCCGAGGTATTTTGCCTTTCCCTGTAAGGTGTCGTTGTACATAGTGAGGAGTTTTTCGTAATTGTACTGGCGCGTGATGGAGTTGGGAACTTTATAAATATTGACGAGTTCGTCGATCATAATCATCATGCCGGAATAACCCGCCAGCCGGAAAAATGTTGCAAAGAGTTTGAGATACTCGTACCAGTCATCATCCGTAATAATGATATTGACACCGAGTTCTTCCTTTGCTTCACGCTTGAGGGCATATTCGCCCCGGAACCACCGCACTACTTTTGCTTTCGTTTCATCATCGCTCTTGAGGTAGGCATGATAATAGGCTGAAAGTAATTGAGCAAACTCAAAACCGTGTACCAGCTCGCTCACCGAAGCGGTTACCGCGTAAATCTTTTGATCGACAAGCGCAGTCAGTGCCGGGTCTCCGGGTTGAAGCCCGCTTTCTTGCAAGGCTTCACTTTGCACGGTGCTGATCCACCGCTCCAATATCAGCGTGAGTGCACCGCCCTCCGGTTTTGTCTTTGTGGAAAGATTCCCGATCAGCTCGCGATAAGTTGCAAGCCCCTGTCCCCGCGTTCCTTGCAGCCTCCGTTCCGGAGACAGGTCTGCATCCGCAACAATGAACCCGCGATCCATCACATAATTTCGGATAGCTTGCAGTAAAAAACTCTTCCCCGCGCCATACCGCCCGACAATAAAGCGGAACGAAGCGCCGCCTTCGGAGATAATATCAACATCATGCAGCAAGGCTTGGATTTCATTTTTTCTTCCGACAGTGATATAAGGCAGCCCGATACGGGGCACAACACCGCCTTTTAAAGAATGCAATACCGTTTGCGCAATCCGTTTTGGAACTTTTCTTTCCGCTTCGTTCATTCTATATCTTCTCCCAATATCCCGATGATATTATCACGATAATCTTCCACAAGGATAATTGTTTTGCCGTCGCATTCTACCACCGTATCGCCGATAAGATCAAACAAGGCTTCGTTGATAGCATCGGCAATAACGCTCGGCATTCCGTGCTGTGCTGCAATCAATTCCAGCACCGGCTCTCCGCGGAGCAGCATCCGCAACAGCTGCATTTGCATATCATCTAACGGAACGGACACTCCGGATGAACCGGATGCTCCGAATGCTGAACCTGACGGCGCTGCTGCGGACGGCATAGATGCGGTCGATGGAACGGCCGCCGGAATCGGTATAGATGCAGCGTCCGGTATAGCATCTCCGCCATATTCGGGAGTACCGGTGTGCTTTGAGTTTTCCGTCTGTTTGGACGCAGCCTCCGGCGAGCCCATCGTCTCTTCCTCGGTTAACAGGCTGTCTTGAGTTTCAAGCGCATCCTTTCTGATTTTATCCAGGCCTGAAAAGTCAATCGAGATCTTAGGACGCGCAGCTTCGATTTTTGCCTGTGCATCCGCTGCGATAACCGCTTCTATATAAGATACCGCCCACGCCGCTTCTTTTCGCTCTTTTAACGGATGGCCTGTTTTCAGGTATAAGCGCAGTCTCCGGTCTGTTTCATGTAAAAAGTCAGCAATTATCTTTCTATTAAAATAGTAGCTTTGATACGTTACCACATACCATGCTCCCTCTTTAAAGAGATATGATCGAGAAGGATTCAGCTCATATGCGACGGATTTTCTTTTCTTACTATTATCATAGTAAAGTGTGTACTCAAGAGGGTGCCAGTCCTGTGCTCTTCGGCGCCCAAAACAAAGTTGAAAAAGTTTTTTTCCATCTTCTTGATATTGAACGGAAGCAAGCTGCCATACCGCTGCAAAGAGGGTGATAGCTTCCGTCCCGCGCTCTTGTATCAGCTTCGATTCGGCAGTCTTCTTCCCACCGAACACACAGAGCGCATTAAACACTTCCTGAGCATTGAATTTTTCCGGATAGTGAAGAATTTCAACTGCGGCGTCTTTTTCCAGTATGTCGCTGTCCGCATATTTACGGGTAATATCCGGGGCAAGTCCCTTCAATACAGCGAATTCCAGCATCCAGCGATGAAGCATATCTCGCAGATATTTGTCGCCAAATCCTGAATCGATATAACCCGTTTCAAATTCTTCCATTTTCCTAAGACTGTCTTCCACCGATTTCGTTCCTATCCCATTGAGCAGCTCATACAGATACATCGATACAAACGTTTCGCAGTGCTTCTGATAGTTTCCCTTCCGCAATTCAGTCCGCCATGTAAAATACCCACGCAGCTGAGCTAAAGATAAATTATGATAGGTCGACCAATAATAAGTGCTGATTTCTCCTTTCCAAGGAACATTATCTTCATAGTTCTCCATGAATTTTCCCTGCACATAGAAGTTTTTACATATCTGCTTAAAAGAACCATTCCCATATTGATAGAGATTCTTCATTCTGCGGATTTGCTCCGGAACATACTTTTTCGCTTTTGGTGTTGCGCTGTTTGAAGCTCTATCCGGTGCCGTTTTTTGCGTTGGCTTGGGATTATTACCGAATGATGTGGTTTGTTGTGCTGTTGTATTATCATTCGGTGGTTTTATCGTCAGTGTCTGACCATAGAAAAGCGGCGCGTCCCGATACTGAGCCTGCTCCGTATTGCTGTTATCGAGAATCACCGTGAAGCCGTTTTCATTATTGCAGCCGCCCGCTTTGTGTATCATCTGCTGCGGTGCCGATTCCAAGTCTTTCGCAAATTTTAATATATCTATCATACCCACACTGTATTTGCCTGCATCTTAAAGAATTTTCTCCAGCGTCAGTAATGCTCTTTTTTTATCAAGGCCGCCTGCATAGCCGGTTAAGTTACCGTTCGCTCCGATAACGCGATGACAGGGCACGATAATAGAAATTCCATTATGACCGACTGCGCCGCCCACCGCCTGTGCGGACATACGGGATAGACCCCGCCAGCGGGCAATCTGCTTAGCTATTTCACCGTAGGTAGTTGTATGCCCGTATGGAATAGTACAGAGGATATTCCATACTGCATTTTGGAAATCCGTTCCGTTAAAATGGAACGGTACGGTAAAATCCGGTTCTTTTCCGGAAAAATAGACATCAAGCCATCGCTTTGTTTGGTGCAAAAACGGAGTTTCTTTTTCTTCATGCTGTTCTTCAAGATACTGAGCAAAAAACTTTTCGCCGTTGAACCACACGCCGGTCAAACCTGCGCTGTCTGCTGCCAGCAAAATGTTCCCCAGCGGAGAATCATACCATTGGGTATATGTCATACGTATCCTCGGTTATCACATTTCAAGGCAACCTGTTTTAAAACTCATACGCGAGAGTGAGCCTGATAAAGCTATTGCGGGAAAATTGTCCGAAGTTTCCGGTCTTTTTACCGCCGAAGATACCGACATTACAGTCGATAAGCAAGGTTGCGAGCTGCCAGTGAATACCCGGCATAATGCAAAAGTCTGCGTCTTCAAGCCCGACAATGGCGCCAAGCTTCCATTCCAAGGAATTACGCAAGAGCGTTTGCGATACGGAAAATGCGAGCTTTGTATCCGTTGCTTTTTTGCCGTATTCCACATCGTTGATTTGAGCAACGCTTCTGTTATGATGAAGCCGAATATTTTCTGTTGCCGTTAAGCTGAGCTGAAAGCCGAGGGGTGCGGAATAGACCGCGCCGATATTCCACGCAAGCGACGGGTTATATATGGAAGGATTATTGCCTGATAAATCCGAGGTGATATTTGCGGCGAATTCCGCACTGAGCGATACGGGGCCGACTCCGACACCGTAGTCGATACCGATGTGGTGGTAGGGATTATAGAGACCGGTAAAGGTTGTAGGGGAAAGGGTTTTAAACGCAAGCTCCGGCAGCCAACCGTAAAAATACTGAATGCCGAAGTCGTGCTTGCCTCCTACGGCAGCCGTAAGCCGCCCGCCGCCCTGCGAATATGCGAGGGTATTGGTTTTAACTGTGCTAACCGCACGGGTAAAAAACGACGGGTCGGTTTGCACAATCCGGTCAAATTGCTGCGAATACCAGCGGCCGGTTTTTCCGGTAACGATGCGGTTCCCTTCAAATACCGGCAAATATACGCCTTCCAGTTTGAGATCGTGCGGAAGGTACACAGTAGCGGATATGAGCGGGCGGGCAATTTTCATCTCCTGCGGGGCATACATCAGCGTAAGGTCGGTTTTATCGCGAGGATTGACGATATCAAGCACGCTCAAATCTTCCGCTCGTCCCCAGTTCATCTTTTGGATACCGCCGGTAATGACTACCGAACCAAAGAGCATTTTGAGATATGCTTCGTCAATCCACGGAGCAATCTGGGGGCTTTTGGGAAAAACGTCCTGCTCCTTGCCGAGCAAGGGAGCGAGGGTTTTACCGTTAAGCTTAACGCCGAAATACGCTTCCGTCATCGGCGCCGTTGCGTGAACGTGCAGCTTTCCCTCAACCAGCGAGCCGGGCTGTACATCCTTAAAAGTCTTAAAATCGTTAAAATAAAACGAGCCGCCGAGGGAAAGCTTTCCGCCGATATCAATCGAAAAAGCACTGCCCGATTCCGCCTCACTGTCAAAGCCGAAGTCATCGGCTGCCTCTTCCGCATTCAACGCCGCCGCACAGCACAGACAAAACAGAATACCCGCCAGTATTGATTTTTTTTTCATCATCTTCCCCCATCTTTTGAAATATACGGCGCATCTACTTCGTTACTGCGCACAAATTAATCCTCAACGTATCAAAGATACGCCTGCGGTTAATTTGTGCTTGCGCCTCGTATCTACACCGTCTCTTTCAAAAGGCTGACGAAACAGCCCCATTATTCTGCGGGCAACCGCACCAAACAGTCTGATGCGTTTACCTTCCTTGGGGTGAAATTTTGAATAAAATTTCATCCCCTTTTTTCCGTAAGCAAGGTAAATGCATCAGACAGGTGCTACACATATCGCAAAATAAGCGGCTGGAGCAGCATTTGAACCGCGTAGCGGTGAAACTCTGCTGATACAGCCGCTTATTTTGCGGGGTTATATACCAAACGGTCTGATGCATTTACCTATAGCTTAGACAGCGATACCATCTCCGGCGCCGTATTTTCACCTTCCATTGCCGAAAATTCGCTGAGCAGTTTCCTTCCGTTTGAAGATATTCGCGTCGGTATTTTTATGATGACCTTGAGGTAGAGGTCGCCGGTTCTGCCGCTTGCTGCGGGAACACCTTCTCCGCGCACCTTGAGCGCATCGCCATGCTGCGTACCGGCGGGAATTTTTACCGTCAGGCGCTTATCGTTCAGCGATTTTACGGTTATCTCTCCTCCGAGCGCGGCTTGCGTCATCGAGATGGGAATTACACAGTACAGGTCATTTCCGTGCCGTTCAAATAAGTGATGCGGCTTAATAAAGATGAATACGTAGAGGTCGCCGTAATCGCCGCCGCCTGAACCTGCATTCCCCTGTTTGGGAATGGTGATACGCTTTCCTTCTTCTACGCCGGCGGGAATTGTGATAATGATTTTTTGCTTTTTCCGCTCTAAGCCGGAACCGCCGCATTTTTTGCACGGATTTTCGATAATAGTTCCCGATCCGCCGCAGCGCCGACACGTACTCGCAATGGAGAAAAAGCCGGTATTCTGCCGTACCTGTCCGGTACCCTTACAGTCGGGGCACATCTTTCTGCCGCTCCCGCCGACGCTTCCCGAGCCTTTGCACTCCGAACAATGCTCGTCGCGTGAATACTGTATTTCAATCTTCTTGCCGTATACAGCGTCGGTAAAATCGATCTGCAGGTCATACCGGAGGTTTGCGCCCCGCGCGGGGCCGCTGCTGCCTCGTGACGAACCGCGGCTCGATGAACCGAATCCGCCGAATCCTCCAAAGCTGCCTCCGCCGAATAAGCTTTCGAACAGGTCGGAAAGACCTCCGCCGCCGCCGAAGATATCTTCAAAGCCTTGGAATGCGGACGGGTCAAAACCGCCGCCCATATTTTTAACACCGTCAAAACCGTATTGATCATAGACGCTGCGTTTTTTATCGTCAATGAGCACTTCGTAGGCTTCAGTCGCCTCTTTAAATTTTTCTTCCGCTTCTTTATTTCCGGGGTTTTTATCAGGGTGATATTGAATTGCCAATTTGCGATAGGCTTTTTTTATTTCATCAGCAGTAGCGGTCTTTGCTACACCCAATACCTCATAATAATCTCGTTGTGCCAAAATAAGCTCCTAGGGTAAGCGCAGCAGACATTTTTTGAATATATCCGCAGAATAATAAGGTTATTCTGCCTCGCCTCTTTCTAAAAGGCTAACGGAAAGTCTATTCTTAACAACAATAGTCTCTCCGTCTGCGATTTGTTTCTATTTATTTGTTACGCTTACCCTTATTGTAAAAAAAATATGCGAAATTTTCAAGAAAAATTCAAGAAAATTTCGCATAGAAGAAAAACTTCTTAGTTATTTATCTTCGTCTTTTACGACTTCGTAGTCCACGTCGTCGGCGGTTCCCTTGGTGGGGCCGCTGTCGGCAGCACCGCCTGCTGCACCCGCTCCGGCAGCTCCCGCTGCACCGGTGCCCTGCTGCTTGTACATTTCTTCTGCAATTTTGTATGCAGCCTGCTGTAACGCTTCGGTCTTGGACTTAATGTCGGCAGTATCTCCGCCTTCAATCGCTTTCTTTAAGGTTGCAACGGCATCTTCGATACGCTGCTTATCAGCTGCGTTTACCTTATCTCCCATTTCCTTCAAGGTCTTTTCGGTCTGATAGATCATCGAATCCGCTTCGTTGCGTACCTCAACCTTTTCGCGCTCTTTCTTATCGTTTTCGGCGTTGGCCTCCGCTTCCTTCACCATGCGGTTGATTTCATCTTCGCTCAAGCCGCTGGAACTTTCGATGCGGATGTGCTGTTCTTTACCCGTTCCAAGGTCTTTTGCGGAAACATGCACAATACCGTTCGCGTCGATGTCGAAGGTAACTTCAATCTGCGGAACACCGCGGGGAGCCGGAGGAATACCGACCAAGTCGAAGTTGCCGAGCGTCCGGTTCTGGCTTGCCATACCGCGCTCACCCTGCAAGACGTGAATTGAAACCGCAGTTTGTCCGTCAGCCGCAGTAGAGAATACCTGGCTCTTGCGGGTAGGAATAGTGGTGTTACGGTTGATCAACGGAGTGAACACGCCGCCCATCGTTTCGATACCGAGCGAAAGCGGGGTAACATCGAGCAACAGTACGTCTTTGACATCGCCGCCCAAAATACCGCCCTGAATAGCAGCGCCGACAGCAACCGCTTCGTCGGGGTTTACGCCCTTTGAGCCTTCTTTACCGAAAATTTCTTTGATAATCTGCGCAACCTTCGGCATACGGGTAGAACCGCCGACCAGCAGGATTTCATCGATCTGATTCGGTTCAAGCCCTGCATCCTTTAGAGCTTTGCGGCACGGTTCTTTCGTGCGTTCAAAAAGGTCATCGGTCATCTGCTCAAACTTTGCACGGGTCAGCGTTTTCTGCAAGTGCTTGGGACCGTTTGCGTCGGCGGTGATGAACGGAAGGTTGATTTCCGTTTCTGCACGGCTGGAAAGCTCGATCTTTGCTTTTTCCGCCGCTTCACGGAGCCGCTGCAATGCCATACGATCCTTTGAAAGGTCGATACCCTGATCGGCCTTAAACTCTTTTTCGAGCCACTCCACAATGCGGTTATCAAAGTCATCGCCACCCAAGTGGGTGTCGCCGTTGGTCGATTTAACCTCGAATACGCCGTCGCCCAATTCCAAAATCGAAATATCGAAGGTACCACCGCCAAGGTCGTAGACCGCGATAACCTTCTCTTTCTTTGAATCCTTGTTAAAGCCGAATGCAAGCGAAGCCGCCGTCGGTTCGTTGATAATCCGCTTTACATCCAATCCTGCGATTTTACCGGCATCCTTTGTTGCTTGGCGCTGTGCGTCGTTAAAGTATGCAGGAACGGTGATAACCGCTTCCGTTACCGGTTCACCTAAATAGTCTTCTGCGGTTTTCTTCATTTTCTGCAGAATAAACGCTGAAATTTCCTGAGTTGAGTATTTTTTACCGTCCACTTCGATGCGGACATCATCACCCTGCGGTACGATTTTATACGGAACACGTTTTAACTCGTCGGTTAATTCGCTGTACCGATGGCCGATAAACCGTTTTACCGAATAGATGGTACCTTCGGGATTGGTAATCATCTGGTTTTTAGCAGGTTGACCGACAATCCGTTCATCTTTTTTGAACGCAACGATAGAAGGCGTGGTACGTCCTCCTTCGGCATTTGGGATAACGACGGGCTCTCCGCCTTCCATAATCGCAACACAAGAGTTGGTTGTTCCTAAGTCAATTCCGATAATCTTTCCCATAATAAAAACTCCTTATTTGTTTGATCCTTAAATAAAGGATTATCTTATTTTTTCTCTGCCGACGTAGGCATCAATACCATGACCTTTGCCGGACGGAGAATCCGTTCCTTCAATTTATACCCTTTTTGCAGTTCCGCTCCAACAGTCGGTTCCGTAACCTCCGCCGAAGGATTTGTCGCAACGGCTTCGTGAATGTCGGGGTTAAAGGGTTTTCCCTGCACTTCGTAATACTGCAGACCGTACTTCGACTCAAGTAGCGAAGATAAGCCGTTCCGGATCATCACAACGCCCTGCATAAAAGCGGCGGCGCTATCTTCTCCGGCTTTTTTACCGGCCTCGATTGCGCGGTCAAAATCATCCAATATCTGCAAGAGGTCGGAAATCAAATTCGTGTTTGCGTAATCGATTGCCTCCTGCTTTTCTTTTATCATACGCTTGCGGTAGTTATCGAAATCAGCCGCCTTGCGCAGATATTGATCCTGCAATTCCTTGCACTTTGCTTCCAAAGATGCGAGCTTTTCGGCAGCAGACGGCTCCGGCTTCGTATCTTTCGATGCTTCCGTATTCGGAGCAGTTTGTCCGGTCGCCGTATTTCCATGCTCTTGATTGCCGGTTTGCTGTTCCGGTGCCGCATGTTGTTCGGCATTTTTCGTGCTGTTACCATGCGGGTTTGCATCTGCGGCTTTTTTACCGGCTGCGGAGTCCGTGTTCATACCGTTCTGCTCTGCCGGCTGGGTCTCGCACTCCTGCTCATGTTTTTTTCCGTGTTTCTTTGTCATTCCATTCCTCAAATTCTCCGGCGTGTATCTGTCTATCAGCAGAACCGCCGTTTGTATTTCTCGTTTGACAAATAGAAAATACTAACGGAATCGCAAATGGTCAAGAAAAAATAATTGACAGGGTAAACACATCAGATGTTTTTCATATCCGCCACGGATGGCGGTGATGCTATACAGCCACAAGTTTTTGCCTTGAGCAAAAACTTGACACGAAAACTGTACAAGGAGGTGCAGTTTTCGTGTCCCCGCAGAATAATGGAGGCGGTTCGACCAGAGTTGAACCACTTCGCGGTTCAAATGGTCGCCCCACCCCCATTATTCTGCGATTTATCTATTCAACTGATGCGTTTACCCTGCTGCTAGAAAAAAGAACGTTTATTTTAAGCGGTACAAATGGTACCGCTTAAAAACACGTCGAGTTTGCTTACGCAAACATCGCAGATTGTATGTGCGCTGCCGCGCACGAATTAAACAACTTCCAAAGTTGAAACTTTGTTCAGTTGTTCAATTTTAAGGAACGGCTTTTTGCAATTTACCTTTAATCGGTATTATGATAGTATCCGGCTAAGATGGATGGAGCAGTGTAAGTGTCGCGTTAGTAAATCTCATCGCGACCTGTAAAACAGAGATTGTGGCAGCCGTTTCCACGTAACTTAATACGAGAAGAAGGAGACCTCTTCTATGCGTAAGATTCTTAGTTTTTTGGTAATTTTTGTTTTATGTGCCGGATGTAAAAACTATCAAGCAGATATTGACAACTATTTAAGTTATTGGTCAACACAGGCTGCAATTGTCCGGTCTGGCTTTGACCCTGCAATCACCGTACAAACCGATACAGACACAATACAGAGTATTCCTTCATCAAGCGATGTAACGGTAACATTTACCGTCCGTAATCCCAAAAACTTCACCTTTCAGCTGCCCGGAGATGCAGGCGCCCCTACCGATATTGTCGTTTTTCCCACAGACGTTGCCGGCACAACGACAATCAGCCCAACACAACCCGATGATTATGAACTAGCACAGGATTCATACAGTCAATTAACGCTCACATATAAAAAGAAATTTTTACAAAAACATGAATACGGTAAAAAGAATATCGGGCCGACGATTACGCTGTATGCCAAAGACGGCAGAAAATTTTCAGAAACATTTAAGCTCAATGTAAAAGCGAATACCCCGCCGCCCAATCTTACCTATCGGGCAATCGGCAAGACCACTGCAGCCGATGGAAGCGGTAAGCATTACTATGTGTTGTTCCTTGAAGCCAGGGGCATGGATACGGAAATAAACGGTTCCGTACTTTTGCATAAGGATATTGCGCAGTTTTCCATTGCGGAAGGGGGCGGCTCATACACCTCGGTACCGTTAAAGGTAAAAGAAGATAAAAGCGGCTTTGATATCAGTAGTGCGGGCGGACGGTTGTTGGAAGCCGGTGAGACAACCGAATTATTGCCAACAGAGATTACAGCAGGGAGTTTACCTGACTCATTACCAAGCGGGAAATGGATACTTCGCATAAAAACCGATGTCCCGGTGGGCGGGGCTACCAAGCAGTATCGATTCCGATTGGGTGATGAGGCCGGTTTGTATTCTGCTGACGAATTAAAGACATCAACAAATATAAATAAGGTTAGATCGGTAGAAATAATCGTTACATCAGGTACGTGGAGTGAAACTCCTAAGAGCGGAACAAATGCCGACCCGCATGAAATAGCATATCAATCCGGTACGGGAAAGATATTACTGCAAGCTAAAACCGCTACGCCCGGAGCTGTGGTGTACTATAGATTGGAACGTAACGGGTCAACGGTGAACGAAAGTTCCGGCACAACGCCTGTAACGATAGAGTTGTCTGCCGTTCCGGATGCTGTGTATAAGCTTACGGCGTGGGCTGTAAAAGAGGGTTTTGAGAATAGTCCGGAAGAAGTGGTATGCTATAAAACAAAACGCAATAACACAGTGGAAATAAGCGCAGGATCGAACGCGTGGGGACAGCTTAAAGCTGCCGTTGCAGTGGCCGAAGATGGAGACATTTTTTTGGTCAATGGCACAATAAAAGCAACAAGTGCTGACGGTAACAGCGGCGCAATCGAAGTTACTAAAAGCATTACGATAAAAGGTAAGCACAATAATGCGAATACCGATATACTCGATGCTAATAGCCATCTTCCAGACAGTAATGCTCCTTTAGTAAAACACCGCATATTCACGGTAAAAAACGGCGGTAATCTCACGCTGGAAAATCTTACCCTTACGAAAGGTCTTGCATCCGGATCCGGAGCCGCTCAGGATGGAGGAGCCATCTATAATGAGGGAACGCTCTCCATGTACGGCGGAATTCTTGACTTTAACAAAGCGGAACACTGGGGCGGAGGTATTTACACACGGCCGGGTGCACGTGTTACCCTTGGGACTGCAGACGGCAGCCGCCCATGTACCATAAAAAATAATACGGGAGCTCATGAAGGCGGCGGTATCTATAATCAAGGTGACCTTACCATGTATGGCGGAAGCATTGAGGGAAATACCACCTTAAACGATGGCGGTGGTCTCTATATCTACCAAGGAGACTGCATACTCAATAGTGTTGATATACACGGTAATATTGTAAGAACAGGAAAAAAAGGTTCAGGCATATATTTGTATCCCACTCCAGGATACACTCCAAGTCTTACCTTAACCGGTACGGCGAAAGTCGGTAACTCCGGGAATACAAATACGTTATGTCTGTGTATGGTTGGTAGTAGTAACAGCGCTTTTGTAACGGCAAAAAACTTGGCAGCGAGTTCCCATATCAATATTGAACCGTATGACTATAGTCTTCAAAGGGATAAAACACTGGTAAAAGTACCCGACGGTGTTTCTGCTGCCTATAAAGACTACTTCCATTTAACGGATACCCCTTCGAATGATTGGGTATTAGCTCCGAGCAGTGATGATAAAGAGCTGATATTGCGGAAAGAAACAGTGGTAGCAGGAGGCTCCGGTGCTTGGAGTAGGCTCAAAACAACAATAGCTGGTGCAGATCCAGGCGATACTATCGTTATAGACGGCATAATACAAGCAACGAGCACCCCCGGAAACAACGGCGAAATTCCCATAACGCAGAGCCTCACAATACGCGGTAAGAGCGGTAATCGGACTACTGATGTCCTTGATGCAAATAAGGGAGGACTTGGCTTAGATGCACGCCGTATCTTTAAGGTAACAGGTTCTTTTACAAAGCTTACGCTCGAAAACATCACTCTTAAAAACGGCAAGGCTGCGGGGGGAGGCTACGATGGTATGGGCGGCGGTATCTTCTGTAAGAATATTAAAGAGCTAACGATAAAGAACTGCGCTATTGCGGACTGCGGGGCAGATATAGAAGGCGGTGGAATATGTGTAGCTGCATCGGGCAGTGTCAATACGAAAGCCGTTATAACTGGGACAAGTATTTCGGGTAATACGGCAGGTTTGCGAGGCGGCGGTATTGCATTCAACCCTTCCAATGGAACACCATATATAACGGGAGTTTTGGATAGCGTTACCGTAGAAAATAATAGCCTTACAAGTACGGATTCGGATCCTTATTTTAACAATGGCGGTGCGGGGATATATTTTGGCGGGGGTTATAACGATAGCTCAAAGTATACCGTCAAGGGCGGCACTATTGCGGGCAATAACGCTGGCGATTACAGCGGTGGCGGTGCTTACATAAAAACAAATACAAGCGGTTCTGTAAACGGTACGCTGACTTTAACAGACGACGCTCGTATTTCCGGAAATACAGCCAAAAATGGCGGCGGAATCGCGGTACATAGTGCAAAGCTTATGATAGAGGCAGACTGTAAGATTGGCGGGGATAACGCTTCTCAAGGCAATACGGCAAAAACTTCAGGCGGCGGTATTTACATAGGAAAAAAGGGAGAATGTACAATTAAAGAAAATGTTGCTATCCGGTATAATATGGTGACCAGTGGCTCTCCAACCCGCGGCGGCGGCGGAATATATGTCGGCGATCCGAACTCTAATGCCGAAGCCGATATGGGAACATTAATCGTAAAAGGAATCGATACTAAGCCTGTTGTTATTAGTAACTGTGTAGTCAATGGTAATTATGGCTCGGGCGGAGGTATCTACAATAAAGGGAAGGTTACGTTGGAATATGCACAACTTGAACACAACAAGGCGCCGAACAATGGGCAAGGCGGCGGTATCTATATCAACCAGGATGCCGGCGATTGTATATTGAACAATACTGAAATTACCGGATGCGAAGCAGCCAGTGCCGGTGGTGGCGTATGTATTTCTAATAATAGAGCCATTACATTAAAGGGAAGTACCAAAATCACCCCTTCGAACGGTACGGATGAGAATAAAAAAGGAAAAAACGATGTCTTTTTAACGCCTTATTCATATATTCATATTGTGGGTATCTTAGACGCTCCGACGCCTCTTGCGCGTATCTCAATGGAAGATGCAAACTATGTCGCGTATTCCACCAGGCCAGTATTGCAGGGTGATGTTAACAACAACTACCGCAAGTTCACGGTAACGCCGGGGGGCTATCCCAGTCAAAATTGGTATGTCGGCTCGGACGGTAAACTGACCACGACACAGCCTTACCCCTAACGGTACTACGCAATAGCGGGAAAGAGACGATCAGGGTAAAAACTATACCTAAGTTTTTAGAAATGCCCAATAGGAATTCCCGTTGGTAATCTTCATTAAGAATTATCAATGGGAGCATTCCCCATCAATGTACCCATCAATGTACCCCTGTCCATGCCGGTACTTTTGTGTTAGTATAGCCCGAAATGACTGTCATTATTATTGGTGCGGGCGTAACAGGAGTTGAGCTTGCCCGAAGATTAATCGCAAAAAAGCATAATGTGGTTCTTATCGAACAAAATCAAGAAACCGCCCGCCATGCCGCCAATCGCTTGGACTGTACCGTAACGGAAGCGAGCGGTAACGATCCGAAAGTTTTGACTGAAGCGGCAATCCAACGGGCAGACGCGCTGGTTACCCTTACCGACAGCGACGAACTGAATATGATTATCTGCGGTGTTGCCGAATCTCTTGCCCCCAAGGTACTGAAGATTGCCCGCGTAAGAAATGAAAATTACGTTGCATCGCTGAACACCGGAAAAGACCGTACGTTGGGTATCGATTTTTTGGTGCATCCCGACCAAGAAGCGGCACTCGCCATCATTAATGCGGTTGAGCATGGCGCTGTCAGTGATATTATCGCCTTTGAAAATTCTCCGTATCAGCTCACTTGTTTTACCATCGGTGCAGGAAGCAAGCTTGACGGAGTTACACTGCAAAATATTCGCACTGTTGCTATCGATAGTCCTTTCGTCGTCGTTGCCGTAGAGGATGAGAATAAGACCGTTATTCCTTCAGGCGGGACAGTGCTTCATGCCGGCATGAGAATCTCAATTCTAACGCTGCCGAATTATATCGAGCGGTTTTATGCGCTTGCGGGATTCACGGTGAAACCTATCAAAAAGATTGCACTGGTCGGTATCGGGAAGGTTGGCAAGCGGGTTGCAGCGAGCCTTATCGAAAAGCATTCGTTTGGTATGTTCAAACGTCTGTTCGGACTCCGTTCAAAGCCTCGCTGGGAAGTTGCCATTATCGATAAAGACAGCGCCCTTGCAAAACAAGCCGCGGCGGAGTATCCCGAAGCGCGCATCTACAGCGGAGATGTTACCGATGAGGCATTTATAGAAGAGATTGCGCTTAATTCCTTCGATCTCGTTATCAATGCAACGCAAAATTATGAATTGAATATGATTACTTCCGCGTATCTTAAAACACTCGGCATCCCCAAAACCATTGCGCTTGTGCAAAGCTCCGTGATGTCGAACGTGGCATATAAAATCGGTGTGGATGTTGCAATTCCGTTAAAGGACGTTACGGTTGACGTTATTATGAGCCATCTGGGCGGTAAGCATCTTACCCGCATCCATACGATGGGCGCAGGCGAGCTCGAGATAGTCGAGGTCATTATTTCCGAGCACTCGGAAGCGGTAGAGAAAAGCCTGAAAGATATTGCAATGCCCGGTGTGTTCCTTATACTGCTCATTACGAACGAAACAGGCTGCCGTATCCCCGATGGTAATACCGTCCTTGAAGCGGATGATAAACTCGCCATTATCGTACAAGTTGCACAAAGCGACGAAGTTATTAAGTATTTTGCCGGTAAAAAATGAAATTCTTCCAATGTTTAACCATCATCTTCATCATTCTTTCGATTGTTGCCGGAAGTTTTTTGATTCCGGTTTCCGTTGCTGTTTATATGCATGAATGGAACATGCTGTCGGCATTTTTTATACCGATGGCAGTTTTGTGGACAATAACACTTCTTCTATTTATCAAGACGAAGCGACAGCCGATTCAGCTTACCGTGCGCGAAGGAATCCTTTTGGTAAGCGCCGCATGGCTCGGCGCGGGCTTATTGGGTGCGGTTCCGTTCATGCTGTCGGGATTTGTGCCGCACTTTAGCGATGCATTTTTTGAATCGGTTTCCGGATTTACGACCACCGGCGCAAGCGCCTTACAGAATATCGAAAGCTATCCGATGGCGCTGCGGGTATGGCGTACGCAAATGCACTGGCTCGGCGGTATGGGAATTGTTGCGTTAACCGTGGCGTTGTTCCCGTTGCTCGGCGTCGGCGGTTTTCAGCTGATAAAAAGTGAGACAAGCGGCCCGGACAAGGGAAAAGTAACGGCAAAGATTACGCATACGGCAAAAGCGCTCTGGTTTATTTACTTGGGGATGACGGTTTTGCAAATTATCCTCTTGTGTATTGCAGGAATGCCGTTTTTAGAAGCAATGTGCCACAGTTTTTCTACGCTTGGAACCGGCGGGTTTTCAACGCAAAATACCAGTATCGGGTATTATAACTCGGCAGCTATTGAAATTATCTGTACAGTGTTCATGTTTTTGGCGGGCGTGAATTTCAGCCTCTACTTTCACCTTTTTACCGGAAAGCCCGAAGAATTTTTTAGGAATTCCGAATTACGGGCGTATATCCGTATCGCTTTTTGTGCAGGAGTCGGTGTGGCGTTAGTGCTTGTGCCGATTTACGGCATAGCAGCCGCTTTTCGGCACAGCTTTTTCCATGTTGCGTCGATTATGACAACCACCGGATTTTCTACGGTGAATTACTGCGCATGGCCTGCGTTTGCCCAAGCGCTCCTCTTTTTACTGATGTTTGTCGGCGGGTGTTCCGGTTCAACGGCAGGCGGTATCAAAGTTATTCGCTGGGTTATTTTACGTAAGCAAGCCTTTAACGAAATGCAACGGCTTTTACACCCACATGGTGTGTTCAGTATTCAACTGAACCGCCGCCCGGGACGGAAAGACGTTGTATACAGCGTTGCAGGTTTTATATTCGTCTATTTTGTGTGTCTATTGGTAACGTTTTTAGCGGCGGCCTTAACCGGAACAGACATCCTTACCGATATAGCTGCATCACTTACGTTGGTCGGAAATATCGGCGCCGCATTCGGCAAGGTCGGAAGTGGTGGAGATTTTTCATTCTTTCCG
This sequence comes from Treponema sp. OMZ 906, assembly GCF_024181185.1. Lineage (NCBI taxonomy): Bacteria > Pseudomonadati > Spirochaetota > Spirochaetia > Treponematales > Treponemataceae > Treponema > Treponema sp. OMZ 906. The sequence goes on from NZ_CP051196.1 coordinate 2,345,038, forward strand.
CATTGGGCAAAGGTTGTGTTTTCTTTTTCTATGCTGGCAGGTCGTTTGGAGCTTTATACCATCGTTATCTTATGTGTACCCGCCTTTTGGCGCCGGTAACCGGATAAAAACAAAAAAGCTCAAACAGTCATACTGTTTGAGCTTTGGAAGCTCCCCCGCGCGGGTTCGAACCACGGACCCAGTGGTTAACAGCCACTTGCTCTGCCTACTGAGCTACAGGGGAAAGTGATAAATAACTATGGACAAACTTATACTGAAAATAGGAAAAAATGTCAAGCATTTCAGAGAAAATTACACGATCAGACTTGCAGGTATCTTATTTCCCTGCCGGAACCTCGCCTTCTTTTTTCCCTCGATTTGCAAAATTATAGAGATATCGCTTAATTTTTTGACTGGCAGTCTTCTCAAACCCTTCGACCGGTTCGATCTTATCGATCCGCGACATCTTATTCACACTGGAATTAACGAAAAATTTAATCTCGTTTAAAATTTCCGCTCGTTTATAAGCCATCGCATCCGTCAAGCCGGAAACAGCGCCTGCTACGGCGGATTGCAGATTTTGAATGGCAGAGCCTTCTTTGTTTTGATTCTGTTCTTTTTGCACCTCGGCTGCGATTTTTTCTTCATCAAGCTGTACGTAGGCGACAAGAGAAGACTTTTCTCCTTCAACCACGAGTGATTCCGTTACGAGCGGATGCTGATTCAGCACAAACTCAATATCTTCGGGGTAAATGTTCTCACCGCTGGCGCCGAGGATCATGTTCTTTGACCGGCCTTTAATCGCTAAATGCCCTCTTTTATCCATCATAAAAAGATCGCCGGTTTTGAACCAGCCGTCTTCGGTAAACGAATTTTTTGTGAGTTCAGGGGCGCGATAGTAGCCTTTCATCACATTTGGTCCTTTGACCAACAGTTCCCCGATACCGGTTTTGGGGTCAGGGGTATCGATTTTAACTTCGACATCGGGGATAGCGTAACCGATCCAGCCCGGAACGCTTTGGCGGACGGTAGAACCGGCAATAAGCGGCGCCGTTTCCGTTAAACCATACCCGATAACATACGGAAATTTAGCATCTCTCAAGAATTCCTCAACGGTCGTATCGGTTTTCGAGCCGCCCAATCCGAAAAATTTCAGGTGTCCGCCGAACGTTTTTTTCAGCTGCTTTCCGGCAAGGCGGTTAAGGAGTTTCTTGCCGAGCTTAGTATGATACAGCCATGCACGGAACGGCGAGGAAGTAAGCGCAGGAAGTATCTTATTTTTGTATATTTTTTCCATAACGATGGGAACGCTTAGCATCATCGTCGGGCGTACCTTCGTCAAAGCAGGAAGGAGTATCCGCGGCGATGGGATTCCTTCGAGGTAATACACGCAGGCGCCGTTCAAAAAGAACATCAAAAAGCCAATCGTAAATTCATATACATGAGAAAGCGGCAGAATGGAAAGCGCCCGGTCATACTCGTTAATACGCTGGCAGGACTGTCCTGCGATTGCATTGCAAACGAGGTTTTTATGCGAAAGTTCCACACCCTTGGAACGCCCCGTCGTACCGGACGTATAAATAACGGAAGCGGTATCGTCTTCTTTGCAGGTATGAGGCGGAGGGTTGCCGTTTCTTATTTCCGTACCCTTTTTAACTGAAAAGTCCTGAATATCGATGAGAACGGAAACGGTGTCGGGTACTCGGCTCATCAGTTTTTCCGAAACGATGATCATCGTCGTCTCGGAATGCTCCAAACAGGCCTTGACCTCTTTGTCGGTAAAATCGGGCAGCAGCGGCACGGCAATGGCACCCATCGTAACAATCGCAAAATAGGCGATCCCCCAATGAGGAACGCTATGACTGTAGATTGCAATCTTATCGCCGGGGTTAACACCGAGACAGTACAGACGTTGCTGCAGCTGCTTTATCTGCTCACCGGCTTCATTGTACGAAATCGGTTCTCCCGACACAAATGAAAGTGCTGGGCGTTCCCCAAATCGCTTGATGCTATTTTCCAGCATCGCTTGAAAGGTATAATGTTTTAGTTCATTGATTGTTTGCATAGGCAGTTTTCTCCCTACAAGGCAGGGCATCTCTAAAAAGATTCGACTTCCAGAGGTTTCCCGTTACTTTTTACTATTTTTTTTCGTTACCGGAGCCGCTGCTGTCGCTTCTCGTTCTGCAAGACGTACTCCTTGCGCTTTTAATCCCTTTTCGGGATAATCCGCGGTTTTGAAACGCTCCTCGGTCTTCTTTGTTCGAGGTTTAGGCGCGTATTGCACTGTAAACTCGAAATTTTCTGCCGTGCCCGCATACAGCACAGTCGCCGTATCCGGTACAAACAGGTAATCGCGGTTCAAGATATAGGATTCAACCCGTGCCCGTTTAATATACGGATATTGCGTTTTCTCATCTTTATAAATAACCGTAAAGAGGATTTGTGACAATAATTCTTTTTCCGCAAAACCGCAGTACCACATACCGGTATCGACAAAGAGCCGATCGGGCACATCCAAAATGGTGTATACTCCGCTTTTACGCAGGATAAAAATGCGGTCATATGGCGAAACTTTGAGTATTTCTTTTCCGGTAGTTACGGCGGTGCCAAGGTAGCCGGTTGTTTCATCATAGCGGAGCGATAAATCGCGGTTAACCGCTTCTTTCACATCTACTTTGGTAAAGCCGGTAATCTCTGTTTTGCGTGCCGTAACTTCGGGCGGTAGCTTTGCGAGTATCCCGTCAAGGACGCTGAGCGCATATTTTTTGAGATTCTTTAAAAGACGGGCAATCTCTTTGAGCCGGGCGGAAATTTCCTGCACTTCGGCACGGTTTTTTTGAATGTCGTAGAGCGAAATACGCCGAATGGGGATTTTGAGGAGCCGGTCTACATCGTCTTCCGTTACTTCCCGTATCAGCTCTGCCTTAAACGGTTCAAACCCTTTGATAACCGCCTTAATGACCGACTCGGCAGTTTTCATCGTTTCGATCTTTTTATAAATCCGCTCTTCGATAAATATCCGCTCGAGTGTTCTGAGGTGTAGCCGGTCGGTCAGCATCTCCTGCTCATACAAAAGTTCATCTTTCAGTAGGGCGGTCAGTTGTTTTGCGTGAGTTTTAATCACCTCGGTAACAGTCGTCTGTACCGGCAGATTGTCTTGAATGACCAGCAAATTACAGGAGATCGATTGCTCGCAATCGGTAAACGCATAGAGCGCATCGACAACATCCGCTGCGTACACGCCGCGCGGCAGCTTGAGTTCTATTTCTACTTGTTCAGCCGTATAGTCGTTAATTTCCGAAATTTTTACCTTTCCCGACTTCGACGCCGATTCTATCGAAGCAATTAAACTTTCGGTAGTGCTGCCGAAGGGGAGTTCGCGGATCACAATCCGTTTATCGTCGGAGGTGTCCAACTTTGCCCGCACCAGCACCTTGCCCTTGCCGTCCTGATAGTCGGACACATCGATAAGCCCACCAGTCTGAAAGTCGGGATAGAGCGTAAAGGATTGGCCGGAAAGGCAGGCTTTTTCCGCCTCGATGATTTCGCGGATATTATGCGGAAGTATCTTGGTAGACATACCGACGGCGATTCCTTCCGCCCCGATGAGCAGTACGACAGGCAGTTTGGCGCGGAATACAACCGGCTCCTTATTTCTGCCGTCATAAGAAGGAACATATCGCGTAATATGGGGATTAAACAGGATATCTTTTGCAAATTCGGTGATGCGGCATTCGATATACCGCGGGGCGGAGGCTTCGTCCCCCGTAAAGAGGTTGCCGAAGTTCCCCTGCTTGTCGATAAAGAGGCTTTTATTGGCGAGTACCGTCAATGCGTTCCCGATGGAAGCGTCCCCGTGCGGGTGATACTTCATACAGTAGCCGACAACATTGGCAACCTTATGGAACTTTCCGTCATCCATCTCAAAAAGAGAATGCAGAATACGCCGTTGTACCGGCTTTAAACCATCCTCTACATCGGGAATTGCACGGTCACGGATAACATAACTGGCATACTCTAAAAAATTCGTGTTAAATAAACTTTCTACATAGTCCATACAAGGTTGTTAAGCATAGCGGAAAAACCCGACATTGTCCAGATTTAGCCTACGGTGAAATATTCCGTACACTTTCACGCACAATCAGTTCACAAGGGATGACAACTTTTACCGGAACTTCTCTGTCGGAGCGGATACGGTCGGCTAAGATACCGACGGCTTGCCTTCCCATTGTCCGCATGTGCAGACTGACGGTGGTAAGCGGCGGGACCATATATTTTGCAGAAGATATGTCGTTAAAACCGACAATACTGATTTGATCAGGTACCTTCCATCCCAATTCATACGCAGCTTTATATGCACCGACTGCAATAGAATCGTTTACGACAAATACGGCAGTCGGAGGCTCCTGTTGTAATAAAAGTTGTTTCATAAGGGTGTACCCGCACTTAGGGGAATAATCTCCCTTACACAAATACTCCTGCCGCCAAATGTTATATTTTTTCATATAATTTATGTACACTTCTGAGCGGATATCAGGTACTTCGTTTCCGTCATAATCGAGTTCCGTACCGCCGCCACCGACAAAGGCTATTTTTGAATGGCCGTTTTCGCGCAAATAATCGAGTACACCGATGACGGCTTTTTCCATACCGATAACCACAGAATCAAAACGGTTTTCATCGGGGTTGCAGTCTACAAATACCACCGGTTTTCTTAATGCGGCAATTTTTTCCACAATGGAACGGCTAAAGGTGCCAAGGCAAATCAGCCCATGCATCGACGGTACAAACCCGTCAAGTGATGCTATTGAAACGGCAATTCGCACAAAACCTTCATCTTCCATTCTCTTTTCGGCAGCAACACGTACTGCTAAATAAAACGGATCGGCAAGTTCTTCTTCGTGGGAATATGAACTCAACAATCCTATTTTTAACTTATTTTTTTTTCGTTTTTTATTGTTCCGTTCATACTCAAGACTTGCCGCCGTTTCAAAAATACGGCAACGAGTTTCATCAAGAACACTGAGTGTTTCATCATAATTTAAAACACGCGATACGGTAGCAGCCGAAACACCTGCTTTCTCGGCAATATCTTTTATTGTAGCCATTACGTTACCGTATCATAACTCTTTTTTAAAACGCAATAGCTTTTTCAATTTCAGCTCCGAGATGAGTACAGCGCTTAAAATCAATAGGGCGCCGCACAGTACTCGAAATGAAAGTTTTTCGTGTATCAGCAACACGGAAAAAAGAGTGGCAAACACCGCTTCCAGCGACAAGATGATAACAGCCTGTACTTGCTTTACATATCGTTGTGATGAGGTCTGTAAAAAATAGGTAATTGCCGTGCTGACAATACCGAGATATAAAATCGATAATAAAGCATTTTTCCTCCACACTATTCCCGCCATTCCGCCGGTAAACGGCAAGGAAATACAGGATAAGACAAAGGCAGTTGTTATCTGGACAAAGCTGAGGATATCAGTTCGATAATGGGGAGCATATTTACCGGTAAAAAAAACTTGACAGGCAAAAAAGAATGCGCCGGCAAGCGAGAGCGTATCTCCGATGCCGATAGTAAAATCTTTTGTCAATGTTAAAAATCCTGCTCCGGCCATCGCTAAAATCATACCGGCGAATTCACGCAGTGCAGGGGGCTTTTTATATGCACCCCACACGAGGAAGGGAACAAAGACAACATTCGTCGCTGTTAAAAATGCGTTGTTAGACAGTGTGGAAAACTTTAAACCGATCGTTTGTAACGTAAACGCAAGAAATAAGCACAGCCCCATGATAACACCGGCTATCACCTCTTGCTTTAAAACGCTCTGCAAACTTTTACGTGCAGCAAAAAACATAATGATTGATGCAAGAAAAAAACGCACCGCCATAATTTGCATCGGCGTAAATGCGGTCAACGCAAGATCTACGGCAAGAAACCCTGCACCCCACAATATGGTAGCCGATAATAATCCAACAACGCCTAAAAGCTCTTTATTCATAATTGTAATCCTACGGGAAACCTATAAACCTATCCGAAGTTATCGGATAGGTTATAGTCGATAACTATAAGCTATCTTGCAAACTTTGTCGATAAATCCCGCTGCAATTCTGTAGCAATTCTGAAATGTCAATGTACCTGCGCCTCCCCGTATTGCATTATCACTTTTTTGATTCGTGCGGATTTCATACCTGCCGTTCCTCCACCGTGCTTATTGAGTCGTAATAGAGTATAAACCCTTTTTACAGACAGCAAAAACGAGCTAATTACCCATTACAAATTACAAATTAAAACAGCCGCTTTCACATTGGAAGAAACTCCTGTCTGAAGGTGTTTTTTTGTAATTTTTCTCCATATTTCTTAGCCACTTTTACATCCGTGATGTATATAGACAATATGGAGGTGTAAGATGGCTCAAAAACCATTTGAGGAATTAACAATCGCAGACGATTTTATGTTCTGTAAGGTTATGGAACATGAATCTATCTGTAAAGATTTTCTTGAGATGCTCTTTAGCGTCAAGATCGAGAAAATCACGTATCTATCGTCTCAAAACACCGTTACCACTAATTCGGGAGCAAAAACCGTTCGTCTTGACGTATTGGTAAAAGACAAAGCCGGTACATCCTATGATATTGAGATGTGTTTTCCGATAGACGTCCGTGTGTGTCTATCGGAAAACACGAGTTTTGCCATTCGGCAAAACATCGCTGCTGCTAGAACCAGCGGCATCCATGCCGCTGCTGAACCAGACTTTTCGAAAAAAGCCTTCCGTTAGCCTTTTGTAAATAGGCGGAGTAGATGCTAGGAGCGTACAAAAAACACCCGCAGGCGTACTTGCTGTACGTCGAGGACTGTTTTTTGTTAAGCGACAACGCAGATACCCGCATATTTTCAAAAGATACAAAAAAAGATTATATTGAGAATGCAAATGCATTTAACACAACTGATAATAAAGATCTACAAGGCTTTTTACAATATGTAAAAACCGGTAAGATAACAACGGACTATACGGGGAGGATAGAACAGATGATACAGACGGTAAAACAGAACGAATTAGTACGGAAAGAATACCATATCTTACCAGTAGCTCTTATGGATGCTTTCGACGAAGGTTCTCGTCAAAAAGCACTTGAGACGGCACGGCTGATGAAACAAGCAAATTGCGAAATTCCGTTTATAGAGAAGATGACTGGTCTTTCCCAAGCCGAGGTTGAAGCGCTGAACTAATGGGTAAGGGAAAGAAAGCTCCTTCTCTTTTTCGTCATAATCTCTCCACGAAATCCGCCGCCCCCGCAGGGCGGAAACGCATTGTAATTGCAAAATCGTTAATACGGGTTTTGTTTTTATACATTTGTTCTTCGCCGCAGCTGTTGGAACCGAGTCCGCTGTGTTTTGCATCGATATGCACCACTACTCTTCCGGCTTTTTTTATGGTGCCGATATGGCCAGCTTTCTCCAGCGCATCAATTGTATAATCATGCACATTTATTCCTACCGGCTTTTCAAAGCTGAATAATAGACCTTTACCGGAGCCGCTCAACAGGAGCCGTTCGACTTCTTCCCGGTGTCCGTTTTCCTGCGGTTTAACATATTCGGTGTGCATGTCTTGTACCGACGCGGAATACAGGCCCTTTTGAACATGGGCTTTCATATCACAGTAATTTTCTTCGAAACCTAATCCGTACCATGTAACACGGTTGAATTGCAGTGGCATACTGAATTCTATTCCCGCACGCGGAATCATCTGAGGAACAAAATCGGTATACGCAAATGAACGTGCTTGCAGGTCAAATTCAATCTCCCCGTCCGGAAATATTCGGTAACGGTATTCGCATTTAAATCCGAATGCTTGATTTAAAAAGGAGAAATGTGTGGAAATATGTACCGCTACATAATTTTTCTCGGAACTGTAGGTAAAGGCTTCCAACTGTTCTTGTTGTTTATGTATAAAATATTTCTCCTTCCAATCTTTAACTTTATACATATCGTTGTCTATCAACGCGCGCCGGACATTCGGGGTAAAACCTTCACATAGATAGCTTATTCCGTCTACCGTATATTCAAGCAGTCTACCGGTTACCTTGCAAAACGCTACCTGCACCCCATTGCCGGACACAGTAAGTTTTGCCTGTCCATCTGATATCTGCAAACCGTGTTCCGTGTCGTGTAAGCGCTGCCGGGGTATCCGCGCGACCGGTAATAAGAGCTGCCGCTTTGCAACAATAAAACCCGAATCCGCATATAAGGTCTTGTGTTTATGCGTAAATTGTATATTCAGATAATATGCTTCAAATGATTCTTTTGGTAAGGAATAGGGAATACAGATTGTCTCTTCCTTCCCCACAGCGGCGGTCAACATATCGATTATGCCGCTTTCATATACCGTACCGTTAGACACAACCTGCCAACATAAAGCAATATCATGCAAATCCGTAAAATCGTAGCGGTTCAGGATTGTAATCAGGCCTTTAGCAAGATCTGCCGGACGACAATCTACCGGAGCAATAACTTCTTTATAACACAAAAGGCCTGTTGAGGGCGTTCTGTCCGGCATTAATAAACCGTCGATACAAAAATTGGAGTTAGTAGGTTCGTCACCGAAATCACCACCGTAATAATACGTTATACTCCCATCTTCTTTTGTGATTTGAATTCCGTGATCATACCATTCCCAAATAAAACCGCCCTGCAATCTTTTATACCGGCGGAACAGGTTCTGGTATTCTTCAAGATTACCCGGCCCCGTTCCCATCGCATGAGCATACTCACAAAGCAGATGAGGTTTACCGTGCGCGTCATTGCCTTCGGCAATTTCCTGAAGCCGATTTAAACGGGTGTACATTGTTGAATACACATCTGCGGTTTCCGCATTACTATCACCCTCATAATGAAGGAGCCGTGTTTTATCGAGCAAACGGATACGGTCTGCGGCTTTTTTAAAATTGGTACCCATGCCCGATTCATTTCCCATCGACCACATCAGTATACACGGATGATTGTAATGAGCCTTTACCATCCGTTCACATCTATCGATATAGGCGTGCTCCCATGATGCCGTCTCATTAAGCCAATTCGTCGCTTGTATCCATTCAAACCCGTGCGATTCCAAGTCGGCCTCATCGATAACATATAAGCCGTAGGTATCACACAAATCGTAAAAATAATCTGCCTTGGGATAATGAGAGCAGCGGACGGCATTGATGTTATGCTGCTTCATCAATATGATGTCCTGCTCGACAACGGTCTTATCTACCGTACTGCCACCGGCCGGACTAAAATCGTGCATATTGACGCCGTTCAACAATATCGCTGTTCCGTTTACCGTAAAATTCCCGTCAATAATTTCAATTTTTCTAAAACCGAGCGTCAGCGCTGCAGTGTCAAGTATTCGTCCGTCTTTTTTTAGTTCAAGCTGTAAGCAATATAAAAAGGGAGTCTCGGCAGTCCAGGTATGCACCGAGGAAATTTCTTTGCGTATCACTCTGAGTCCGGAATTGCAGTTATTCGAGCAGAATACCGTACCGCCGTTTTGAACACCATCCTGCATTGTATTACAGGTACTATTTTGAACGGCAGCGTAGCCGTGTGCTATCTCCCGTCCGCTGTCTTTTTCCGACAGATGATATTCTACCGTATAATCTGCACCTTCGGCTTCTGCACTCAGCAGAACATCGGCATATAACACACCGTCCTTGTATCCGTTTTTTAAATCGCCGCAAACAAAGCAAGTAGAAATTGAACATGTACTCTCGTGATACACCGTTACATCGCGAAGTATCCCGCTGAATACCCACATATCCTGCCGTTCCAAATACGAACCGTCAGACCATTGGTAAACTCGTACTGTGATTTGATTTTCACCTATAACCACGCAATGTGAAATATCGAATTCGGAAGCAAGCCTGCTTACTTTGCTATATCCGCAATGAATGCCGTTTATCCATACATCGAATGCGCTGCCGACACCGTCAAACCGTAGTATTGTTTTACCGTCTTGCCACGTATCAGGTACAGTGAAAGAACGGCGATATATTCCGGTTGGGTTTTCACTCGGCACAAACGGGGGATTGACAGGAAACAGATACCACACATCCGTGTAATGCATCTGCCCGTATCCCTGCATCTGCCAGCATGAAGGCACCGGTATCGTATTCCATTCCTTTGTCGTAAAGTTTTTTTCAAAAAAACCTTCAGGTGAAAATTCCGGTGCACGCAGATATAAAAAGTCCCATGTACCATTCAGCGATATATCGGTAGGATGCATACCGCTGCGCATAAGGCGTGGCTGTGCTTCCCTCCGTCCAATGTGTAAAAGCGTTTCATCTTCCCATCGTTTTTTTTGCCGTTCCATCTACGTCCTTCTTCAGGGTAAACGTATCAGACTCTCTTTTTAACACCCCGCAAAATCAGGCGGCTGTTCAAGCAGAGTTGAACCTCTTCGCGGTTCAAATGCTTGTCCAGCCGCCTGATTTTGCGATTTTTATCTATTTGTCTGATACGTTTACCCTACTTTTAATATAAACTGTGAAATTCTTTTTCGAGTTGCAAAAATACGCAGGCGGGCCATGTGAAGGCCTGATCGTCGTACCCGCAGCCCGTAAACGCATCGTAATTTTCTGCCATTAAACCGATTTTTGTTACCTCAAAAAAACGGTACGCCAAACGTTTTGCGAAATCGGGATATCCGTTCGCTCTTAGGGCATCGATAAACAAATAGGTTACAGGCGCCCACAGGGGACCGAGCCAATAGCCGCCCTTCTTATATAGCAGACTGTTTTTTTGCTCGGTAGTGAGTCCGAACGGAGCTTCAAAGTTTTGTTCCAAATCATGCACTAATGCATCGGCAATCCGTTTATCCATACGGTAGGCAATAACCAACGGCAGATACATCAGCAGCGAGTGCCCCGTTCCAATTCTACTGCCCGTACCGGTATTCCATGCATGAAAAGCGCCATCCTCATAAAACCTGTCCATAAGGCTGTCAAAGAGTTCATCCGCCCGCCGCTTCCACTGTGCAGCCTCCGTATCATTGCCAAGCCTTTGCGCAAAGGAGGACAAGATATCCATTTTTTGAATGAGGAAGGCGCTTAAATCGGGAGATTCCACCGGAACGCCTTCATGGAAAACGGAAGCATTATCCCAGCCTGAATCGTTACCGTGATAGTACAACGGGAAAGCGCTTCCGTTCGGACGGCGGTGGTCAAGCCAATAAAGAGCGGCGCGGCAAAAACTTTTATACGCCGGTAAAAAGTATTCCTGCCGGGAAAAAAGCGGATCCGCTTCCAGCAATTTATTATATGCCCACGCATGAATGGGCGGTTTTAAGCAGTTAAATGATGCAAAGGCATTATTTACATAGTCGGGATAGGCGCCGAAAGAATCCTGCGTGTCAAAAAATATTTTCAGCTGTCCGTAGGCTTCTTTCGGATACGCGCCGCCCAATGCAAGCGCCGTAAAACAATTGTCCCAGCTCCAAATATTAAACATGGTGTTTTTAGACATATACACGGCATCGCAGGTTAATGCTCCCTGCGCATGGACGGTATTGTTCCATACAATATAACGGGCAAGCGAATGACTTTCTTGATACGCCTCGATGAAGCAGGGAAAGCGGCGTTTCCATTCATCATACTCGGCTGCAAGCTGTTGCTCCGCTTTATCAAAGTCGTCCCTTGTGCACACATCAGGACGAAAAGAAACGGTTGTGCTTCTAAGCACGGCGCAGGCAGCTTGCCCATCGGCATTAACCGTAAGTACAGGACAGGCACTTCCTCGTACCGTCCACTTTGATTTTGCAGTACAGCGCCCTTCCAAAACCGACATGCATATTTTTAATTGTTTATCATACAGCTGATGTTCATATTCCCCTTCGGAAACCTGCACAAGCGTATCGTATGCGCCGTCCGTAATTCCTTTTAAACGGATGGTAAAACCGGCAGCTTTGATAAACAGCCGATCATCCGCAGTACATAACAGCATAACAAAACAGGCGGCATCATCTTGAGCATGAAATGAAAGAACGGTTTCCGTTCTTTCGCATATCAAGTTTTTCCATACATAACCGTCTATCGAAAGTTCATAGATATTTGAATCGGCACCGTCCCCTCCGTGAAGATCCCGTATATATACTTTTCCTTCATTTTCCGAAACGGCAAAATACGAACCGCGTGCACTGAAAGGTACCATATCAATGCTATATGCAAAACCGTATGTATTCATTTTATTGCTCCTGAGGTGCCTTCGATAATGTATTTTTGTGCGATCATAAATAACACAATAGGCGGGATAATCATAATGACGGTAATACACAAAATGGGAATAATCTGCGTATCATGCACACCTTTAAACGACGCAAGTCCCAACGCGAGCGTATACTTTGCTCTACTCTGCAAGAAAATAAGCGGGCCGAGATAGTCGTTCCATACCGTCAGCATATTTAAAACTGCAACTAAAATAAGTTGCGGTTTTAATATCGGCATAAAGATCAGTGCATAAATCTGAAACGCATGGGCACCGTCGATACGGGCGGCTTCCTCAAAGTCGCGCGGAACGCCCGCTAAAAATTGGTGCATCAAAAAAATATAATAGGCCGAACCGAAGAAGGCGGGCACAATCAACGGCTTTAACGTATTGATCCAACCGAAAAGATTAAACTCCATATACAGTGGAATCATTGTTACATCCCACGGAATCATCATCGTAGAAAGCATGATGATAAACAAAACGGTTTTACCTTTGAACCGATACCGTGCAAAGCCGTATGCAGTTAAAGAACAGGCAATGAGCTGCCCGATCGTCGTCATAACCGTAATAAGAACCGAATTAAAAAAATACAACCCGAAGGGCTGGGACTTCCATGCAGCAGCAAAATTACCCCAACGCCATTCTTTAGGGAAAAAGCGGGGCGGATATGCATTTGCCTCCGCTTCCGTTTTAAACACGGTTAGCAACATATATATAAACGGAAATAAAAAATAGAGAGCGATTGCTATCAGCAGAATGTATATCAGTATTTTACTTTTTTTCGACAGCCTCATGTTTCCCTCTTTTTATTTCTGTTTCATAAAACACCCATGCGGAAGAAGACTTAAACACCAACATCGTCAATATCAAAATAATGATGAACATAACCCATGCATTCGCAGAAGCATAGCCCAAACGGTGATGTTTAAATGCATTGCGGTACACGTACAATCCGTAAAAGTACGTTGCATTTAACGGGCCGCCGCCGGTCAGCAGCATAACCAGTGTCAACTGTTGGAATGCCGTTATCAACGAAGTTATCAAATTGAATAATATGGTCGGTGTAATAATCGGAAGGGTGATACTGAAAAACTGACGCGCAACGCCCGCTCCGTCCAAATCGGCAGCTTCATATAAATCCGCCGGAATGGTTTTGATATTTGCATAAAAGATGAGCATCATCGTACCGACTCCGAAGGCACTTGCTAGCACAACGGCAACCAATGCCCACGACGGATCTAATAGCCACTTAGGGCCGGAGATACCTATTAAAGACAAAAGATAATTGAAGATGCCGTAATCGGCATTCAACAGCCATCCCCACACAATCGAAACGGCAACACCCGAAATAACGGTGGGGATATAAAAGACTGTTCTAAAAAATTTAACGCCCGCGACCGGCTGAGAAATCAACAGTGCCAAAAACAGCGCGAGGCACATATTCAGCGGCACAAAGATAACGGCATATTTTAATGTGATAAACAGCGAACGGTAAAACTGCTTATCCTGTGTGAACATCGTAATATAGTTTTTAAAGGCGGCGAAAACAGGCGGCTTTGTAATAGACCAATCAAAAAAGCTCATAATAAGCGACATCAGCAAAGGCCCTGCCGTAAAAACAATGAATCCTATCACCCATGGAGAAATAAAAAGATAAGGAGCTATTACGCTCTTTTTTTTCATTTTTAAAAATTCCTCCTAATGTCCTTATCTTGAAAAAAAACTGTAAAATTTTAAATCACCATGGGGATGTCTCAAAAGTTGGTTACTTTTTCGACATCCCCACGGTACTTGAGGTTCCGCACTATAGTAGACCTGTTCGGAAACTTCAGTTTCAGAACAGTTTTCCTTAAAATGCGATGTTCTAAATCGTGCTATTTGCGCGATTTAGAACTCGTCGACCTGTTCGATAACGGAGTTATCGAACAGGTCTAGTAAAGCAAACTGCTTTATGTGCTGCGTATTTATTTTATCTCGTTTAGAACGCTTGCACTGCTTTCCAATGTAGTCGGATTAAAGATTCTTTCAAAAGCTAAGGATAACTCATCCGACAGAGCAGACCAGGTAGGGCTTATAAAAGCCGACGGAGTGTAGCCTGCACTATGTTCAAGCATAGTGTAAAAAGGAGCGGTTTTGTCGTCGGTCATAATATCCTCTTCGGCAACAACGGATTTTAAAACGGGAAGCTCATAGCCGATACGCTCTTTGTTTAATTCGGAACCTGTCCAGTATTTTATGAACTCCCACGCAGCGTCCTTATGTTTTGAACTTTTGGCAATCGATACTCCCGAACTGCTGAGGATGCTGACAGAATCTTTGCCTGCTCCTGCAAAGGCGGGAATTTCGACAATACCGTAATTCAAGTTTTCTCGATTAAAACGTGCAATCGCCCAACCCCCGTAAACATACATAGCGGTTTTACCGCCGCTCATTTCGTCCGAACCGCCTTTTTCGGTTGCAATAGCCCATCCTTGTTTTTCCATATTTTGGAACATATCGAATACGGCTATACTCTTGGCAGAATTCAAGTATCCGTCGGTATTTCCGTTGTTATCCATATAGCTTGTTCCGTTGCTCCACAGATACATTTCAAAATCGTACGGATCTGCCTTTAACTGGAATGAGAATCCTTTTACGCCCGGAACTTTTTCGGTGATAAGCTGAGCATTTTTTTGCAAATCATCCCATGTCCAATCGGAAGAGGGATATGCCAGCCCCGCTTTATCGAAAATATCTTTATTAAAATACAGACAGTGTGTGGTAAAACCGACCGGCATACCGTATATTGTTCCTTTCATTTGATTGTACGGCCACAGGGCTTCATAGAAATTTTCTTTATAGGCCTTACCTTCTTTTTCGATATACGGTTCCAAATTTTCCAAGCCTTCATAATAGGCTGGGTAGTTCCACATATACATAACATCCGGTGCGTCGCCCGATCCCATACCGGCGCTGATCTTGGTGTCGTAATCGTCGCCGTAGGCTTCCAATGAAACTTTGATATCGCTATGAGTTTCATTGAAGCGGTCAACCAGTTTTTGCTGAGCTTCCAAAGTTTCGGCGCTGTCCCACGAAGCAAATCTGATTTCCGTTTTACCGGAGGTTTTAGAGTCCTGTTTTGAACAGCCTGTAACGCATACGGCACAGGCAATAATGTACGCCATTACAATGAATAGTTTTTTCATACCTTTCTCCATAAAAGTTTTTGCAGGAAACATTGGTTTCCAAAAAAGTTTTTAGCCGTGCGCATTATGCACACACGTCAATTTACTTAGTAAATATATTGTAAATTTACCAAGTAAATTTGTCAAGTTTTTATTTATGTGGTTTTATGTCTATTGAAAGTTTAATGAAGGCAACTCAAGCGGGGGGCTTTTCTTTTTATCGAAAAAAAAGAAAAGTCCCTCCCCTATTTATTTTAATTGACTTTAAACTTGCTTACTTCGGCAGCAAGACCGGCGATGCTTTCTTTGTTACGCTGGGTAATTTGGTTAACTTCTTGGACAGACGTATTGATGTATGATGCACCCGACGTCATTTCATCCATACTGCCGGTGATAACGCGGGTAAGATCGTCAAGTATCGCCATTTCTTTTGCAGCTTTTTCACCGCCCTTCAGCATTTCCGCGGAACCGCTATTAACTTCTACTGTAACCGTATTGATATTCTTAATTGCGGTAAGCACTTCCCTACTGGCATTTTCCTGTTCGCGCATTGCTTCGGTCAGTTGATTACTCATCATCTTAACCTGTTCCGACAGATTAAAAATAGCATTAAATTTTTCTTCAACGCTTTGTGCCGAATTTGAGAGGCTTTCGATTTCCGTACCGAACTGTTTAAGCGTCGTTGTAATGGTTTTTCCCTGTGTTGCCGAATCTTCGGCTAGCTTGCGTATCTCATCGGCAACAACTGCAAAGCCCTTCCCCGCCTCGCCGGCATGGGCAGCTTCTATTGCCGCATTCATTGCAAGCAAGTTTGTTTGACTGGCAATATGTTGAATAACACCGCTCGCCTCTATTAAGCTGCCCGACTCTTCGGCGATTTTTTGCGTAATGGCATTGGAGCTGTGCAGCGTTTCTTTACCGTCGGAGGTCGCAGATGCAAGTGATTTTATCGATTCATCGGTCCTCTCCAAAGTCTTGGTAATCGAAGCGATATTGGCAACCATCTCTTCAATAGCCGAGGAAGATTCCGAAACGCTCGCAGCTTGAGTTGCAATACTGGTGTTCAATTGTTTAATGGTTTGAATAATCTCTTCAATAGTTGCGGATGTTTCGGTAACGCTTGAGGCCTGAGTAAATATCTTCCTCTTTACGTCCTCAATATGAGTGCTGATTTCATTTGCAGCGCCGGCGGTTTCAGACATATTTTGGGCAAGCTCATCGCCTATCTTTGTCATTGCCCCGGCATTTTTATCAACGGATTGAATAGCTGTTCTGATTTTTCCGATCGTTTGGTTAAAATATTCTGAAAGATTACGGATTTCATCCAAGCCGGTTACCGGCAAACTGACGGTTAAATCACCTTCGCCCTGTGCAATATCTTTTAATGCGGCTGCGACACGTACAATCGGGCTGATAATTCGACGTGACAACCAATACACTACGAGAGCAGCGATAAGCAGCATTGCAATACCGATCAGATACATCCAACGGTTCAATATACGGACATCGCTTAAAAATTCTTTAGCCGGTGCACGCAGCATTACAACCCATCCGGTTTCCATCTTCTTGCCTACGACAAATTGAGCTTCTCCGTTATACGAACCCGAACCGTTCACAACATCATCCGAGCTAAAAACCGATTCGACAAGCACAGATAACGAAGCCATGTCCTTATCGGTCTTCGCAGCCTCGCTAATGGACGTTTTTGCTGTAACGCGACTAAAATCGGTATCACCGATAACTCTCCTACTCGTCCCGACGATAAAAACCGAACCGCCTGCACCAACGGTAACCGTTTTACAGATATCGGAAAGATATTGCCCGTCTATATCAATAGAAAAAAAGCCGCTAATCCGCTTATCTTTATCATACATAGGAATTGCATACGAGATAAGAAAAACATCTTTTCCTGCTTGAAAGGGTTCGGACAAGAACGGTGTTCCGCTCATCACCGTGTTGTACCACGGTTGATCGCCGCAAAAAAAACTACTCCCGTCCGCACGGATGAGGTTGCCGTCCATACCTGCCATACCGTAGTTTTTTACGGAGGGTTGACGTTTAATCAGGAAATCGATTTCTTGCAATCGTTGTTGAATAGTTAAACTTTCATCAAACAGAACCGGCGTATCGGCAACTCCTTCCAACCAGAAGGAAAGATCCTCAATTTCATGATCGATCTTTTCGGCAGTTGTAGTTGCTTTGTTTTGCAGTAATTCCATAACTTTTGCAGTAATGGCCCGTCTGACAATACTGCCTGCCAAAACAGTCTGCAAAATCGATACGGTAACAATAAATATTGCAAAAATAATAATCAGTCTTTTTTGCAAGCCGAGTTGTTTCTTCATTGCTTATCCTCACTCTAGAACACGAATATGGCCGCAAGGCGGTAGAACGATTATTAATTACATAATATCTATTATCATTATCATTATCTATTATATCATGTCAATTATTCCAAGGTAGCTTATAACAAACCTATTTTTAACAATCACAGCCTATTTACCCTACGGCATTTTCGATAATACGGATGAGTAAATCGATCCCTTTATAGATAGAGCTTACGGGGATGCACTCAAAACGTCCGTGGAAGTTAAAGCCGCCGGCAAAGATGTTCGGACAAGGGAGTCCCATAAACGAAAGCCGTGCGCCGTCCGTCCCGCCGCGGATGGGATGGATAATCGGCGTGATGCCGATCTCTTCCATAGACTTCTTCGCAAGGTTGATAATTTCGATATGCGGTTCAATTTGTCCGCGCATATTATAGTAGCTGTCTGTAATGGAAAGCGTGATGATGGCGCCATATTTTGTATTCAAAAAAGCCACGGCATTCCGCAGCAGCGTCTTCTTTTGCTCGAATTTGTCGGTAGAATGGTCGCGGATGATGTACGACATGGATGTGTGATCCACTGCGCCGTTGAGGTGAGTAAGCAAAAAGAAGCCTTCGTACCCTTCCGTATATTCGGGCTTTTGTTCTACCGGCAGCATAGCGTCCAGCTCGCCGGCAACTCGCAGCGAATTGATCATGATATTTTTTGCCGTACCCGGATGGACGTTCTTCCCCTGAATTTCGATTTTAGCGCTTGCAGCGTTAAAGTTTTCGTACTCCAGCTCGCCGATTTCTCCGCCGTCGATGGTATACGCAAAATCCGCTCCGAATTTTTTTACATCGAAGAGGTCTGCACCTCTGCCGATTTCCTCATCGGGGGTAAAGCCGATTTTAATCGTACCGTGTTGCACCCGCGGGTTGTCGCGGAGGTATTCAACCATCCCCATAATGATGGTGATGCCCGATTTATCATCCGCGCCCAAAAGCGTGGTGCCGTCAGTAGTGATAATGTCTTCGCCGATAAGTTTGTTGAGGAACGGAAATTCCTTTACCGTCAGCGAATAGGTTTCGTTCAGTTTAATATCGCCGCCTGTGTAGTGCACAATTTTCGGATTGACACATTTTCCGTCCAAGTCGGGCGCGGTATCCATGTGTGCAATAAATCCGATAACCGGCGCTTTTTTATCGGTGTTGGCAGGGATTGTTCCGTAGACATATCCGTGCGCATCCTGTTCGGCATCGGCTACGCCCAGCTCGTGCAATTCCTGCACTAACATCTTTCCAAGCTCAAGCTGTCCCTTGGTGCTGGGGCATTCGGGGTTATCCTCATTCGATTTGGTATCGACTGCAATGTATTTAAAAAAGCGTTCTACTGCATCCATAACGTATTCCTCCTTATTTCTTGCCGCTTACTTTCCGGTAAACAATTTTTTCAGCATACCGAATATGCCCGTTTTTTGTTTTACCGGCTGAGTTTGTGCCGAAGACTGTACCGGCGCCTTTCCGGTTCGGCTCCGCTGTTCCGGCATTCGGTCTTGGTTAGGCCGTCTCTTTTGCTTTGCTCCCTGCCGTGTATCGCCCGTTTGAGACGGAACATATTTATCACCTTTGCGCCGCTTTTTCTCAGGCTGTCCCTGCCGGTTTTTAGCGCGGTTTACTGGGGCTCCCGCCTTTCCTTTCTTGTCGGCAGCAGGCTGAGCATTGCGGCTTTCTTTGGCGCTTTCCGTACCCTCGTTGGGATCCCCAAAGGCGGCGCTCTCCTGTGAGGCAAGTTTTTTTCCGTACCGGTTTTTGTAATATGCCATCCGCTCTTCAAAGCTCAAACCGCCGAGTGAGTCGGCAGATTTTCTATCGGTTTTGTCTTCTCCCTGCGTGCCTTTCTTTTTGCGTTTGGAATCGGCAAGTCGGGACGCAGGTTTCGCTGTTTTAGCGCCGCGCCGGGAGTCTCTCTCTTCCCGCCTCGATTTTTCGCCGGGGCGCGGTTTGCGTCCGAACCGTCCGCCGGATCGTTCTTCGTCAAAGGAGTCGCGGTCAAGCCGTATATACTGATCGGCGCTGCGGTCTTTTTCAAAATCCTCTTCGCCGGGAATAACAACCGGTATCTTTGCTTCTATATACTTTTCGATATCGGGAAGGTTGTACACATCCTGTTCCGAGCAGAGACTGTACGCAGCGCCAGTCTTTCCCGCCCGCGCCGTTCTACCGATTCGGTGTACGTAGTTCTCCGCCTCATTCGGAAGGTCGTAGTTGATAACCATTGCGAGGTCGTTGATGTCGATTCCCCGCGCCGCGACATCGGTTGCAACCAAACAGCTGAGTTTACCCGCCTTAAACGAATCGATAATATGCAGCCGCTTCGGTTGGGGCAAATCGCCGATGAGGAACTCCGTCGCATAGCCGTTAATGCGCAGCCGCTTTGCAACAATCTCCGTTGTCTTTTTGGTATTGCAGAAGATGATAGCATTCTCCGGTTTTTCGTTACGCAAGATACCGAGCAGCAGGGACATCTTTTGCTCCGCAGCCACGTGGAACAGCTTCTGATTGATTTCATCAACCGTCACATTATCCGCATCGATGGTGATTTCTTTTGCATCGATGGTGTATTCCCATGCAAGGTTTTTTACCCATGTATTTAAGGTCGCGCTGAACAGCATCGTTTGCCGCTCTTCCGCCTTGGACAATACCGAAAGGAGGCTGCGCAAATCGGGATAAAAGCCCATATCGAACATACGGTCTGCTTCATCAACAACTAAAAAGCCGACGTTTTTCAGCTTCATGGTTTTTGATTTTTCAAGATCGATAACGCGACCGGGGGTACCGATGATAAGGTCTACTCCGTTTTTAAGCGCTTCTTCCTGCTGCTGATACCCGACGCCGCCGTAAAAGCTCGCGGCACGGATCCCCGTATGTTTACCTAATTTAAGCGCTTCTTCTTCGACCTGTACGGCAAGTTCCCGCGTGGGAACAAGAATCAAAGCGGGGCGGCGGTCTTCGGTTCCTGCAGCAAGCATCCGCTGCATCAGCGTTACCAGATACGCAGCTGTTTTTCCCGTACCTGTTTGGGATTGTACATAAAGATCGGAACCGTCCATTCCTGCGGAAAACACCTGCTCTTGAACAGGCGTGCATTCAATATAACCGGCTTCTTCAAGCCCCTGTAAAAGAGTGGAATTAAGATTACAATTAGAAAAATTCATTTGCCGATAAGTATAGCACACGGGGGCAATCATGAATAGCGGATTAAAAGATTTTTACCTCGATAAAGCTCCGTTTAAAATGCACTTAAACGGCAAAAAGAAACTATTGTCCAACTCTTGCACTTTTTGCATTAAAAGACTATGCTGTATGCAAATCGGATATATTATATTGAATAATATAATATACACACCCATTCACACCATACTTTAGAAGGACGATATTATGCCTGAAAAAAACCTCGTAATGATTGACGGTAATACTGCCGCCGGTCACGTTGCGCATGCACTCAGCGAAGTTATCGCAATCTATCCTATTACGCCGTCAAGCCCGATGGGGGAAGTTGCCGATGAGTATTCCGCCCACGGAAAAACCAATATCTGGGGAACCGTGCCGCAAGTCGTCGAATTGCAATCCGAAGGAGGAGCCTCCGGAGCCGTTCACGGTGCATTAACCACGGGAGCGCTCTCTTCAACCTTTACCGCATCACAGGGGCTCTTACTGATGATCCCCAATATGTACAAAATTGCCGGTGAGCTTACCAGCACGGTATTCCACGTTGCAGCCCGTGCTTTGGCAACCAGTGCACTCTCCATCTTCGGCGACCATCAGGACGTTATGGCATGCCGCCAAACCGGTTGGGCAATGCTGGCTTCCAACTCCGTACAGGAAGTTATGGATCTCGCGATTATCGCTCATACTGCGACGCTTGAAGCGCGCGTTCCGTTCCTCCACTTCTTCGACGGTTTTAGAACCTCTCACGAAATTCAGAAGATTGAAGAAGTTTCGCAGGATGTGATGCGCCAGATGGTCAATGACGATCTGGTACGCGCACACCGTCTCCGCGGCTTAACGCCGGAAAAACCGATGATTCGCGGAACCGCTCAGAACCCCGACGTATACTTCCAAGCGCGCGAAGCGGTTAATAAATACTATCTGGCAACCCCCGAAATCGTTCAGCGGGTTATGGATAAATACGCGACCTTAACCGGACGCGCTTATCACTTGTTCGACTATTATGGCGATCCCAATGCGGAATCGGTCATCATTCTGATGGGTTCCGGTGCTGACACGGTAGAAGAGACCGTAGACTATCTGAATAGCCAAGGTAAAAAGTACGGCTTACTCAAAGTACGCTTATACCGCCCCTTCAGCGCGGAAGCCTTTGTAAAAGCATTGCCCGCTTCCGTACAGAATATCACCGTACTCGACCGCTCAAAAGAACCCGGCTCGCTCGGCGAAGCCCTCTACGAAGATGTGCGCACTGCAATCGGTGAAATGCAGGCTGCAAAGAAATGCCCCTTTACTCACTATCCCGTTATCCTCGGTGGTCGCTACGGTATGGGTTCAAAAGAATTCACTCCGGCAATGGTTAAAGCCGTATTCGATAATATGGAAGGAGAAAAGAAGAGCAACTTTGCCGTTGGTATCGAAGACGACGTAACGCATGTAAGCCTTGCCTACGATCATCACTTCCATGTTGACGATTCCGGTATGCATCAGGCGATGTTCTACGGGCTCGGCTCGGACGGTACGGTCGGCGCTAACAAGAACTCCATCAAAATTATCGGTGAAGCGACCGACAACAACGCGCAAGCCTATTTTGTGTACGACTCCAAGAAGTCCGGATCAATTACCACATCGCACCTGCGCTTCGGCAAGAAAAAGATCCGCAAGCCCTACCTCGTCGGACAAGCAGACTTTATTGCGTGTCATAAATTCACCTTCCTCGAAACCTACGATATGCTCAAGAGCCTTAAAAAAGGCGGTACTTTCCTTTTAAACAGCCACTGGAATAAGGATGAAGTATGGGAGCATCTGCCGATAGAAGTGCAGAAAGACCTTATCGCGAAAGAAGCGAAGTTCTACGTTATCGACGGTGTCAAGATTGCGGAAAAAGCGGGTATGGGCAACCGTATCAACGTCGTTATGCAGACCGCATTCTTTAAGATTTTCGGTATTTTGCCCGAGGACGAAGCGGTAGCGCTGATTAAGAAATTTATCGAAAAATCCTACGGCAAGAAAGGACCGGAAATCGTTCAGAAGAACATCAAGACCATCGATATGGCGCTTGAAGGGGTTGAACAGGTTACCTATCCCAAAGAGGCGACGAGTAAACTTTCTCGCCATGCCGCAATGAGCGCCGATGCGCCGGAGTTTGTCCGCAAAATATTAGGCAAAATCGCTATCAATGAAGGTGATGCGGTAAAGGTGAGCGAAATTCCGGCAGACGGTACCTTCCCGACTGCAACGACTCAGTATGAAAAACGTGCAATTGCAGAGCATATACCGATTTGGAAGAGCGAACTCTGTATTCAGTGCGGTCAGTGTACCATTGTGTGTCCTCATGCTGCTATCAGAATGAAGGTCTACGATAAATCCAATATCGGCCATGCGCCTTCCGCATTCCGCTCTATACCGTATAAGGGCAAGGAATTCGATAATTTCCTCTTTACCATTCAGGTTTCTCCCGAAGATTGTACGGGATGTGGTATCTGCGTGGAGCAGTGTCCTGCAAAGTCTAAGGAAAATCCGGCGATTAGAGCGATTAATATGGAAGGCTTTGTCGAGCACCGTGCTGTTGAATCGGAAAATTGGAAGTTCTTTATGAGCCTTCCCGACCCCGATACGCGCAAGGTCAACTTGAGCCAGCCGAAAGGTATCGGTATGCGCCGCCCACTCTTCGAGTTCTCCGGCGCTTGCGCAGGTTGCGGTGAAACTCCCTATATCGGTGTTCTGTCGCGACTCTTCGGCGATCGTGCCGTTATTGCAAACGCGACCGGTTGTTCTTCCATTTACGGCGGTAACCTCCCCACGACTCCGTATGCAAAACGCGCGGACGGACGAGGGCCGGTATGGTCGAACTCCCTCTTTGAAGATGCTGCCGAATTCGGTTACGGTATGCGCTTAACCAGCGATAAGCTTGCGGAATACGCGCGCGAAGTTGCCGGAAAGCTCAAAGAGAAAGGTATCGCTGCGGCCACTATCGATAAGGTGTTGAGCAATACGCAGGCCGATGATGCGGCAATCGATGAGCAGCGCGGCTTTGTTGCCGATCTGAAAAAGGAATTGGAAAAATCTTCCGACCCGCTTGCAAAAGAGCTGTTGTCCTTGACCGATCACTTTGTTAAGCGTTCCGTATGGATACTCGGCGGTGACGGCTGGGCGTATGATATCGGCTACGGCGGCTTGGATCACGTGCTTGCTTCCGGTAGAAACATCAACGTACTGGTACTCGACACGGAAGTGTATTCCAACACCGGCGGTCAGATGTCAAAGGCAACGCAGATCGGCGCTATCGCAAAATTCGCCGCATCCGGTAAAGAGACCAGCAAAAAAGACCTCGGTATGATGGCGATGAGCTACGGCTATGTGTATGTTGCGCAGGTTTCCATGGGTGCAAATATGTCGCAGGTTATCAAGGCGTTCCGTGAAGCTGAAAGCTATGACGGGCCTTCGATCATCATCGCATATAGCCATTGTATCAACCACGGTATCAACATGACGAAGGGTATGTCGAACCAGAAAGAGGCCGTTACCTGCGGTCTGTGGCCGTTGTACCGCTACGATCCGCGCTTAACAGATCAAGGTAAGAACCCCTTCCAGCTTGACAGCAAAGAGCCGGACTTTAACCTTGCAGACTTTATGTACAAAGAAGTACGCTTCAAGTCGTTAAAGAATGCAAACCCCGAACGTGCTCAAATGCTGCTTGATAAAGCGGTTGCGAAGGCAAAGCGGCGCTGGCAGGAGTATAAGTATCTGGCCGACCGCCCGTTCTAAGCGGATACTGAATAGAGAATGCCTCTAACGATCAAATAAAATTGTTAGAGGGGCTCCAGTAATGTAACGATAAAAACAAGCCGCTTGCTTCCGGTTGGAGGCAAGCGGCTTTGTTATGAAAGGCACTGTAAAAGTTTTGCAGTGCCTTTTTTTTATGTGTGAGGAAGCATCTCCGATATGCCGCGCCGAAAAACACGAAGCTTTCTACCGGCCTCCCGAAGCCCCGCCGCAAATAGTTTTTTATTCGTGCGGAAGGGTTTAATACCCCGACGCTTGCGTCGGGGTTGTTGATTATTTAGGCAGCAGGATAAGCCGCAAGAGTATTGAAAATACTATCACCTTTCATATTTTTATATTTCTCGTTGACAAATTTTTAAGAGCGAAGGTATAATCAACCCCATCCAGGCTCTTGAAAAACCGTTTTGAGGCTTTTAAGATGCCCTCTTGTTTTTTCAAAAATTTACAGGAACGAAAAAGGAGTTTTCTAACATGAAAAAATTTGGAATTGTAGCGGTTTGTTTGTTGTTAACCGGGCTTATTGCCGGATGCGGACAGCAAAAGAAAGCGGACGATGTGCTGAGTGTTATCAATAATGCGAAAGACACAAGCATTGAACAGTTAATCGAGCGTGCAAACTGATAATAAAAAACTACAGGAAAGATACTTCAAGCCTTTTTATGTGACTTTTCGGGGTGAAAATCGGGGAAAATCCCCGTTCTAAGCCTTTCAAAAAATCACACAAGGGTTTGTACTAACCTGTGGTCATGTATGAAATTGTAGGTTTTAAGCAACAAAAAACACCGTATTACTACGATGTTTTTCGTTGTTCATATTCTGTTTAAGATACTGGCAAACTGGAATTGTTCTAAGTCTTCTCGGTTGCACCTTCTTGCCCTTCGGACAAGGAGTCTCCCTCGTTCAAAGAGCTCGGTCAATTTCTGTTTAACGATTTCTTTTTCCGGTATTTTCTGTCCCTCGGATTTCCTCATGATAGAAATAATCCACGATCACCGGATGTCCCTGCGGGACTCTGCCATAAGGCATTTCATTATCCACAAAGGGACAATCATACTTTTTAGCCATTCCCTCAGCTTTTACTTCAAGTGCTTCAAAGTAGCTGCGGTTATGCTTGTTATAGATCTCATCGTAAAGCGGTACAAGATCAGGATATTTTCCAGCGATATAATCCATAATCGTCTTCTTGAAACCGCCCCGAAGATTGAGATTTTCGAGCCAGAACAGATCGCACTGACCCTTTACCCGCTCAAAGATCGCTTCAAAATCCGTGATACCGGGGAATACCGGGGATACGAAACAGACTGTACGGATACCTGCATCATATACCTGCTTCATAGAAGCGATACGACGCTCAATGCTCGAAGCAGAGTCCATATCGTTCTTGAAATTTTCATCCAGTGTGTTGATCGACCATGAAACGGTTACTCGTCCAAGCTTCTTCAGCAGATCAATATCCCGTACCACAAGATCAGACTTTGTGCAGATTAGAATATCTGCGTCACTGCCGATCAGCTGCTCCAGAAGTTTTCTGGTATTCCCGAATTGCTCCTCCTGTGGATTGTAGCCATCCGTCACAGAACCGATGACCACCCGCTGCCCGGCATACTTCTTCGGATTTTTAATTTCCGGCCAATGCTTCACATCAAGGAAAGTGCCCCATTCCTCCTTGTGTCCGGTAAAGCGCTTCATAAAAGAAGCATAGCAATACTTGCAGGCATGTGTACAGCCTACATAGGGATTGACCGAGTAACCGCCTACCGGCAGACTGGACTTGGTCATGATGTTCTTTGTTTCCACCTCACTAATGAGGATTCCATCGATTACTTCTGCCATGATCTCTGTACCACCAACACTTTATTGAATTCTTCTGGCATTTCCTGAATCATATTTTCATCCCCTATGATAGAGACAAGGTCTTCCTTCATAAACACCGGAATGCCGAGCGCGTGTGCCTGATCCGTCAGAGACCATGCCCACTCCGGCTCCGTATGAACCTTCCTGCTCTGAGCTCCAGTCATGGTGCCGACAACAATCCAGTTGATTCCGGAAAGGTCAACTGAACCGGGATCGTCGAATAACGGTTCAAAGGTAACATGGTAGTGTTTTGCTCTGACGTTTTTCCGAAGGGCGTCAATACGCCACAGTTCTGCTTTCCTCGTTACCGTAACGCCAAACCATGCGTTTTCCAGATCGGTATCAAAATCCAGCAGATCGGGGCGCTTGGTAAGAAACAGGAACTGATGCTGTGGATTTTCACGGATCTTTGCAAATACCTCGTCTCTCCATTCCAGCTTCCATCCGGAGAGATCGCTCATGCCGGTAAGAAGAAAGTTCTGCGGACGTTTCTTTTTCA
This sequence comes from Treponema sp. OMZ 906, assembly GCF_024181185.1. Lineage (NCBI taxonomy): Bacteria > Pseudomonadati > Spirochaetota > Spirochaetia > Treponematales > Treponemataceae > Treponema > Treponema sp. OMZ 906. The sequence goes on from NZ_CP051196.1 coordinate 2,372,100, forward strand.
TCATCTTGAGCTTACCCGGGAAGAACTCAGGAACAGCGAAATCATCAATCATATGCCAGCGCCTCACATTGTTGCGGGCATAGCAATATGCACACCCCACTGTGCAGCCGATGACGATATTCATATTCTGAATCTGATTTTTGATACAAATACTCATGACTCCTGCCAATCCTCAAGATTCTTTCTGATGCGGTCGAGGCATTCCTCAAACCGGGTAATTTCTTCCTCCGAAAAACCTTTGTAGTAAATGCTGCCCATATCATCAGATACAGAATCGTACTCGCCCTTTAAGGCATGTGCTTTCTCAGTCAGAAACAGGAGTGTTTTCCTTTTGTCCGTTTCAGACTGAACGCGGCTTATCAGCCCTTGATTTTCCATTCTTTCCAGCATCGTCGTAAGAGAAGTTATCGCTAATCCACATTTGATCGAGAGTGACCCAATTGGGATTCCATCCTCCTGCCACAGCACATAAAGAATACGCCCCTGGGCTCCATTGAACGCATCAATATTCTTTTCACTGAGAATCCTCTCAAAGATCCGGTCTCCAAGCTGTTTTATTTTGGTGACCAGAAATCCTCCATTCATTTCCATACAAAAGATCCTATATAGTAGTTTATCAAATCATACTATATAGGAGTTTTATTGTCAACAGTTTGTATGTCTAAATAGAGGTAAACTCCGATAGAACGAATTTTGAAAAGCGTTTAACTGCCGATAATATCAAGGCTTCAACAGTATCAGCACTAATTGTATGGGAAGTACAAGAATTAACCCTGCTTGCATACCCGCCGCAACGGTAAGAATACTGGATAGAACCATCTTTCTTCTTTGTCCAGCGTATTTTATCTTTTTCGTTGACAAGTTTTTGAAAGCAGCGGTATAATCAACCTCATCCGGGCTCTTGAAAAACCGTTTCGAATCTTTCAAGGTGCCCGCTTATTTTTTCAAAAATTTACAGGAACAAAAAAGGAGTTTTCTAACATGAAAAAATGTGGAATTGTAGCGTTTTGTTTGTTACTAATCGGGCTTATTGCCGGATGCGGGCAGCAAAAGAAAGCGGACGATGTGCTGAGTGTTATCAATAATGCGAAAGACACAAGCATTGAACAGTTAATCGAGCGTGCAAAGGCGGAAACCGGTGATTTTACCGTGTACTCCACCTCCTCGAAAACCGATAAAACGGTTAAGGCGTTCTTTGCTAAATACGGACTGCAAGGAACCGGCTCCGGCGTAAAGCAGAATGAAAAAGATTTCTATTCTGCTATTGAAAAGTTGATTGACGGTGGTTCGGCAGAAATTGATGCAGTCGTTACCCAGAACGGAGCTTCTTTAAGTGTTGAATTAGGCGCTGGAAATCTTATCAATTATAATCCCGTTGTACCCGGCGCAGCGAAGAGCGATATGTACGCGTTTATGTACTATTTTAAAGAATTTGCAATGGATAAAAAATTCGATGAAGAGCTTTCCAATGTGTGGGATTTAATCGACACCTCATCGGCAGTCTATTACCGGAAAGCGGGAGAGCCGATTAACCAGCTGTTTATGGCAGCGTTGACAACCGATGCATGGGCACAAAAATTGTCTGCTGCCTATGACGAAAAATACGGTGCAGGAACATGTGATTCCGCTGTTGCTGCCGGAGGCTTTAAGAATGCAGGCTATTTATTTATAGACGGTTTTTTGAAAAAAGCAACCGATTACGAAAGTGAAGGAAAGATAGCCTCCAAGATTGTTGTCGATGCAGAAAAGCCTGTTATCGGATTTTCTCCGGTAACAAAGTATTCAACCGGTGCAGAAGGAACGTACAACAAAGTAAAATTTTTCAATAAAATGAAAGGCTTCAACGGTTATGCGTATAAATTTTATACGCAGATTGCAAAAACAACCGACCGTCCATATACGGCGATGCTTTTTATTAACTATCTGTCAACGGCAGAAGGCATTGCAACCTATCAGGAAGGGAATGGAGTGTATTCTACAAATAGCATGGTACAACAGGACATAGATTCGTTACTCGACGGATTTGTGCTGGAAAATTATACCGATGTAAAATCAGATTGGGCATCGATTGTCAAACTTCTTGAAGGGTATAATTGATCCGGTTTGTATCTTGTATATATATGAAACCTATGACACTTACCGTGAAGAGGGCCGGCAACAAGTTAAAAGCGTTTTTCTCTCAGCCCTCAAATATCATTCTTACCGTTGCGCTCATTTTACTCGGTGCAACGACTATCTTCCCGCTCATTTCGATGATTATCGAAAGTTTTACCGTACATTTACGGGAGGCTTTGTTTCATGGAGAGCCGGCGGGAAGCATATCGCTCAGCGGATGGAAATCGCTTTTACTCACGTCGGACTATAACTACAGTAAAAATTACTTTTACGTTCCGCTGTTTAACTCAATCTCCATGGCGTTGATTGCTTCCGCAGTTGCGATTGTTATCGGCGGAGTATTTGCATGGTTTATCAACCGGACGAACATCCCGCTGAAAAAACCGATATCGGCGCTGCTTTTATTTCCGTACATTATGCCGTCGTGGACGATTGCACTTTTTTGGCACAATATGTTTGCTAACGTAACGGTGCACGGATGCAGTGCAAACGGGATTATCGCTTCGTTATTCCATGTCTATGCACCGGAGTGGTTTGTTTACGGACGATTCCCTATCGGGATGACGCTCGGTATTCACTATGCGCCGTTTGCCTATATTCTGATCGGCGGTATTCTGAAAAACATGGATGCCAATCTTGAAGAAGCGGCAACCATTCTAAAAACGCCGCGCTGGAGAATCCTTACAAAGATTACCTTACCGATTGTAGCTCCTGCGATGATGAATACGTTTTTGCTGGTGTTCGCCAGTTCCGTAAGCGCGTATGCGGTACCCGTTTTTCTCGGTACTCCTATCGGCTTTATGACGTTAACTACCTCGATGACCTACTTTAATCAGGCGTATCCGGCGCAAGGCTATGCAGTCGGTATCGTGCTGGTAGTATTAGGGCTATTCGTACTGGGCATCAACAACCTGTTTACCGGAAAACGGAAGTCATACACAACGGTAACCGGCAAGAGTTCGCAAGTATCATTCATCAATTTGAAAGCAGCGCGGCGGCCGCTTGCAGCAGCAGGTCTTCTTATCGTCTTCGCTATCTCCATTCTGCCGATGATCACCTTTGCACTGGAATCGGTACTGAAAAGCGCCGGTAATTATACACTCGGCAATATGTCGTTTAATTTCTGGATCGGAGACCCCAATTCGCAAGCTCTGCAAGCGCAATACTATAACTGGGAAGGCGGTATTTTGGTCAATGCACATGTATGGAGTGCGCTGGGGCATAGCTTACTGCTCTCACTTGCCTGCGCACTGATTGCCGGTACGTGTGGACTGTTGGTCGGCTATGCGGTCGTAAACAAACGGCATTCCAAGCTATCAAAAATCGTGAGCACACTTGCGTTTATTCCATATCTTATTCCTTCGATGGCATTCGGTATGGCGTACCTTGCACTGTCGGTTAACTGGTCGTTTTTATACGGGTCGTTTTTTCTACTCGTGTTGGTCGGCGCTATTAAATATATGCCTTTTGCAACGAAGTCCGCCACAGGCGCGATGCTGCAGCTGTCAGGCGAAATAGAAGAAGCCGCAATTTTAACCAATACGCCGTGGTGGAAACGGATGCTGAAAATTATCTTTCCGATTCAAAAGCCGAGTTTCTTGTCGGGATATCTCTTGCCGTTTATCTCGTGTATGCGCGAACTGTCTTTGTTTGTGCTTTTGATTGTGGATAGTAACTTCATTACAACAACCCTGCTGATGTATTACAACGAAAAAGGATATTCTCAGTACGGCAATGCGTTAAACTTATTGATTGTCATTATCGTGCTGCTTATCAACTGGATGGTGAATAAATTGACAGGCGCAAGCGTTACCAAAGGCGTAGGAGGAAAATAAGATGTCTGAGATTATATTGGAACAGGTGACAAAGCAATGGGGAAAGTTTGTCGGCGTTGATAACCTCAATATGACAATAGACGACCGTGCATTTGTAACGCTGCTTGGTCCTTCCGGCTGCGGAAAAACGACAACGCTCCGGATGATTGCGGGACTGGAAACGCCTACATCGGGAAAGATTATTATCGACGGTACACCCGTCTTCGATTCGGAGAAAGGAATCAATGTGCCGCCGTCAAAACGGAATGTCGGCTTTTTGTTTCAAAACTATGCGTTGTGGCCGCACATGACGGTGTATCAAAATATCGCATTCGGCTTGCAAAACTTAAAGTGGGATAGCCGGCGCATCAGAGAACGGGTGGCGGAGCTGCTTGCCTTGCTGAAAATCGAGCAATTTGAAAAAAGATATCCGAGTGAGCTTTCAGGCGGACAACAGCAGCGGGTTGCCATTGCGCGCACGCTTGCTCCCAATCCAAAAATTTTATTTATGGATGAGCCGCTGTCAAACCTTGATGCAAAGCTGAGGACGGAAATACGGGTTGAACTGAAACGGCTGCACAGCACTACCGATTCCACATTTGTGTATGTTACGCATGATCAGTTGGAAGCGATGACGCTTTCTACGAAGGTCTGCATTATGGAAAAGGGACTGTTAAAGCAATACGCCGCTCCGCTCGAAATGTACAATAAGCCGTCGTGTGTATTTGTCGGCGACTTTATCGGCAATCCTACTATGAATTTTATCGAGGCGGAATACCGTAAGGGTACCATTCAATTTTGCGGATTGCAGGCGGAATTTGTCAGCGATACGCCGCTCCCATTTGAAGAAAAAAGCGTTATTCTCGGCATTCGTCCTGAATATGTGCAGATAAGCGAACATGGAAGTGCAGAGGGAACCGTCTTTTCAACCTTACCTGCGGGCATGGAAACAACCGTTAAGATCAATTCACACGGCACCATTCTTACTTCCGTTGTGTTCGGCAGTGTCGATTATGACATTGATAAAAAAGTCTCATTCGATTTTTCCGGTAACTCCATCATCCTCTTCGATAAAGAAACCGAAGCAAATATTGCAATGGGTCACTTGGGCATCTCTAAAACTCAAGGTTAGTTTTTAGGGGTTCACACTTGCAGTTTAATGGATAGCAGCATGACATCAGAAACATTACATCACCTCTACGATTATTTGATTCCGCTGGTAACGGGAGCCTATCGGGAAGCATCACGGTATAGTGTTCAAGGAATTGAAAAAAAAGAATTGAACGATATTGCCACGTTTACCGACCGGTTTATGGAACAAGCAATTGTAGAAGGCATCCGGCAGCGCTTGCCCGATCATACGTTTATCGGCGAAGAATACGGCGAAAACCGTGGGGAAAGCCCGTACGAATGGCTTATCGATCCGATTGACGGTACGGTGAATTTTGCTGCCGGTATTCCAATGTTCGGCACAACGCTCGCCTTGCGGAAAAATAAAGAAACGATTTTCGGTATCATATTCGATTGGCCGAATAACGCTATTTATTACGCAATCAAAGGCGAGGGAGCGTACTGCGGCACTATGAAACTGCGGGTGTCGCAGCGTTCGCGGCTTGACGAATCGATTGTCAGTATTTGTTTAACATCGAGTTATAATGCCGAATACAGCGGAAAAGTACTCGACCTTATACAAAAATTGCAGCCGCACGTACGCGGCATACGGATAATTGTTTGTACGGTTTATGAGCTTATCTGGCTTGCCACCGGCAAAAGCGAAGCGATGATCAACGTCAAGCCGTCAATGGGTTTAAGCTCCTGCGCCGGTAAGTTGATTGTCAGCGAAGCGGGCGGTAAGGTAACCAACCTATCGAATAAGCCGCGACAAGAAATCGATGATTTATTAATCACCAACTCGGTTATCCATGATGCAGTGTATAACATTATCGCGCAGAAAGATACCGATAAAATTGTACATGCAACCGATTCATTTCATCGGGAGCTTTCATCGAATGCCGGTACATAAACATATATCCGAAACGGCTTTTGAAAATGAGCGTAAAAATATGCTGTAATATCCGGACGGGCAAAAGTCTTAAAAGATGCATTTTCGGCGGTGAAAGTTTTGCGCCGGAATGATACAGCGTTTGAAGGTTCTTTTTGATTTGCCGTACGGTTTCATTCATAATGCTCGATTCTTTCCAAACCGTTTCCGGATTTTTTGCTTTATAATACGCATCGGCAATCGGAACAACCATCGCCAGATGACAGAGCTGCCAGCAGTGCATATCTTTTACAATCCCATGCGGTATGTTCGATGCGGTAAAAAGAGCGGCAAGTTTTTTCAAACGTTCGGATTTATTCCCATTGATTTCGGCAAAGGTCGTAACTTGAATAATACGCGGCGTAAAGTCCGCGTTAAGGATGCCGTTTTCATAACTGCCGCCTGCACCCGGAAATGCCGGTATAATACGTCCTGTTCCGCAAATACGTTCCCAATTACCGTACGGTTCAAGCGTGTTGACCATTGTAACAATATTCGGACTGATATTGTGCTTCAACTCTTGTAACGCCGTATGTACTTGATTTTCCTTTACCGTTAGAAAAATAAAATCATACCAATCATCTTTTTCCAATGTACCGATAACGGTAACATTTGCTTTGCATACTTTGCCGCTTTTCTCATACTGTAGACCGAGGGTTCTCAGTGCTTTAAGCCTTTCCCCTCGCGCGTACACCGTGGTGTTATATCCTGCTTCAGCAAACGCAGCGGCATACAAACTGCCGATTACACCTGCACCGTAGATTAAGAGTTTCATTTTACTACCTGTCTAATAGCCATACAGTTTTCAGTTTCCTATCGTCAGTATAGAACATTTTTATCTTTGATGGTATGCTCTCGGCACAACTCATTCAAGGAACTTACCATGCCAAAAACCCTCATTATTCTTGCTCACCCTACTATTTCTCAATCTACCGTTCATAAACACTGGGCGGCTGCAGTGCGGCAACACACCGATCGCTTTACTGTCCACGAACTGTACACTGCCTATCCTCAAGGTAAGATTGATGTAGCGGCTGAACAAAAATTGATAGAAACTCACGATGCACTGGTGTGGCAATTTCCCGTATACTGGTTTAATTGTCCGCCGCTACTGAAACAGTGGTTTGATGAAGTGCTGACTCATGGCTGGGCTTATGGCTCGAAAGGCAAAGCGCTTACGGGCAGAAAAATTGCACTTGCCGTCTCGCTCGGTGCGCCGGCCGTAGACTACCGCGCTGACGGTGCTGTCGGGTACAGCGTTGCCGAAGTACTGCGTCCGTTTGAACTGACAGCGAAATACTGCAATGCAGACTACCGCCCGCCGTTCATCTTCCATACGATAGACAGTAACGCGGGATATAGCGAAGCTGCACGGCAAGAGGTAGAACAGAGCGCAAGGGACTATTTAGCTTGGTTGAATGCACTGCAACAAGCGTAAAGTGTTTCTTAATATCGACTACATTAGGAGGGAAACAATGGCAATTCCAACGTATGAAGAGTGCATGTTACCGCTTATGAAAATTGCAGAAGATGGTAAAGAGCATTTATTTAGAGAAGCTACTGACGCATTGATAAATCAATTTAATTTAACTGAGAAAGAAAAACAAGAATTATTACCAAGCGGCTCAGCATTTGTTATTAATAATAGAATTGGATGGGCAAGAACATATTTAACAAAAGCAGGTTTGTTACTCAAAACGAAGAGAGGTTATTTTCGTATATCAGAAGAAGGAAAAAAACTCTTGCAAAAGAAGCCTGCATTTATCAATACCAAAATGCTCAAAGAATATGATGCTTTTAATGAATTCCAGACGACAAAAGAGCCTGATAATTCTGAAAATAATAAAACTGAACATAATATTCAACAAAGCATTACCCCACATGAATTGCTTGAAAGCGGTTATCTCAGTATAAAAGATGAATTGGCAGATGAGTTATTGTCTACCATTAAAAATATCAGCCCTTCAAAATTTGAAAAATTAGTGATTGATTTATTGGTTAAGATGGGATACGGCGGTTCAATCAAAGAAGCTGCCACGGTAGTTGGAAAGTCCGGCGATGAAGGAATTGATGGCATCATTAAAGAAGATAAGTTAGGCCTTGATGTTATTTACATTCAAGCAAAAAAATGGGATAGCGGTACTATCGGACGCCCCGAAATACAAAAGTTTGCGGGGGCATTGTTAGGGAAAAAAGCGAAAAAGGGGATATTTATTACTACCTCAACATTTACAAACGAAGCAAAGAAATATGTTACCGATATTGATGCGAAAATAATACTACTTGACGGAAAACAATTGACCGAATTAATGATAGAAAATAATCTTGGCGTAAGCACACAAGATGTTTATACAATAAAACGGATTGATTCGGATTATTTTGAAGAGAATTAATATTTAGGGCATCCTGAGTCTTCTTTCTCTAGCGGTATGGAATTTCTGTCATTCCAAAATATCCACATTTCAAAACCGGTAATGTCAGCAAGCTGCTGTAATGATTGTATCATATACACATCTTTATTGTATTTTAAATAATATCAAAACATAATCATTTCTGTTACCTCCGTATCATCACGATAAACGATGCCGATTTCTTATTTATGGCAATCTATCTCCTATATCATTTACCAATTCAATATCGATATATTTCCGATACTGCTCAAAGTCTTTATCTAATGTAAATATCAAAAAATTATTATTATGAGCAACGCTGCATATCAAATGATCGATATGTAAACCTTGGATGCGATACCATTGACATTTTTGATTGTTTGCGCCACTATCCCTACCCTTGTATTTTACGGAGGTTTTTATGACATCTAAAAAGTATTTACAGGCAGCTGTAGGGGCTGCTTTGTTGTCGGTGTGCCTGTTTGCAGGCTGTGCCAGTGTTCCTGCTACCGCGGTATCGGATACTGCAGCAGCTTCAGAACTTGCTGTTATGAAAGGTTCATGGCAGCCCCTCAGCCGTTTTGAAGATGATGCTGTTTTGCAGGATGTATACGCCAAAAATGCTGCCGCAATGCCGTACTATAGTGAAGGCGGATTAAAAGCAGCAGTACATTATGCGGTGGCTGCGCCGGTGATAAAAGCTGTTTTTGACGGTTCAAATACGGTAGTGTTTACTGTACGTACTGCCGACGGTTCTGAGAAAGAGGTTTTGTGTGAATATACCTTTAAAGGTACACGCCCCATGGTTGAAGATTCGACTCGCAATTGGCTCACATTTGAAGCGGTAAAACCAATTCAAGAATTAAAGAATTTGCGCTATTTTGTTGTTACGGCTCCTCAAGTTGATAAAAAAACCGGAATAAAATCATTTGATGCCCGCTTCGGCAAATGGGGAATTCGATCGTTGGTACATGGGGATCCTTTGAAGCGAGCTCCTTTTGTAGAAGCAAATCTTCCAAAAGAAGAGGTACTTAAACAGTTTACGGCTGTTATCAATACAGTGGCAGCAGAAAAATTACCCAAAGAGCCGCTTGCGTTATATAATGGCAAATGGGTAAATTCAGTTACCGTTTGCGAAGATCCGCGCCCTGCTATTCAAAATGTTTACACGCAATTGATTAAAGAATTTGCCGGACAAAATCCGAAGGGCGGTGATTATACAAAAGAAGATATTATGGCACTGGTGTACAAGGCATTCGGTACCGCCGATGATTTTACTCATATTGAATTTGTTGCAGGAAATGGTAAAAATGAGATTATCGTATGGAAAGGCAATAAAGAAATCAGCCGCAGTTCATATATACAAGATAGTGCACATGCTGCACATCCGGCATACCGCGCATTTTCCGCTACTGATCCTGCATTTAAAGGCAAGTTGGCTCATTTCGCAATTACCATTCCCCACGCTGTCCCGCCTCACATGCATTTCTGGTACGGGACTTCCGTCGAAGAAGCCGCAAAAATGAAGAGCGCTCCTACCTGTATACGTGCTGATGTATCTGAAGAAGAAATGGTGCAGCATGTTCTTGATAGCTGCCGGAGCTTTTTAAAAGGTTCTATGCATTAATTAAAACGGAGCTGTATTACCGATGGCAAAAACAACTAGTTTTTACCATCGGCAGGAGTATTAAAAACGCTCCGCACAAATAAACGACGGGAATCCTGTTACACAAAGATTCTATACTTTAAACTGATTAATCCTCGCATTATTGACTCCAAAGAAGCTTCATAGAGTTTCATTTATAATTCCTGTCTAATAGCCGTACAGTTTTCCGATATGGTTATATATTGTAAGTTTAGCTTTCATAATTTATCTTAAAAATCCCGTGTCGTATCAGAAATTTCCAATTCTATTGCCTAATTATGTTTTCCAGTTTTCTAATTCTAATAATGGAATATTCTTAAAATGCTTTGTATTATTCGTTACTAAAGTCAAATCATTGTAAATTGCCGTTGGACTTGTAACATTGCCATACTATGCCTCCATATCTACTATACGGCAAGTAATATGAAAAAACAAGCAAAGCTCATGATTTCTTTCTCACGCTATTATCTGACAAAAACAAATGTGACTTCTTGACTTTTTCTCTCGTTCGGTGCATTATAGACAGACACTCGTTCTGTGAGTGTTTTTTTCTTTGTACGGTTAGCCTCATCTAACATGTAAAACAAAACCGAAGGAGCTGATTTTTGAAGCGTAACAGCAAAAAACCTGAAGTCCGTAAACAGGAATTGATTGAAATTGCGGCAAAGCTCTTTGCAGAAAAAGGATATGAGGCGGTATCCGTACGAGATATTCTTGATGTTGTTGACGGCGCTCCCGGTATGTTTTATTACTATTTTAAGTCAAAGCAAGATATTTACGTTGCAGCTATGGAGCAATACATTTCCGAACGCTTGGAACGAAAGTGCCGGATGCTGGAAGACGATACCGTTCCGTTTTCTAAAAAACTTGCTGCGTTCCGTAGTATGATTCGGGAAGATATCAGCGGGTATACGGAGCGGTTTATACCAAACGGCGATGTGTCCATTTCAGATGCTTCGTATAAAATTTGGGATTTTCTCCAAATGTTAAACCGCATGATTAAACCGTACGCCAAGTTTCTTTTGCAGGCATATAATGACGGCCATTTATCCGATAGGCTAAAACTAACGGAAGAAAATGCGGAACTGTTTGCGACATTTATACTCTACGGTTCGTGGGGAACTATCTATAACGGAAAGTTTACCAAGAGCGCTCAAAACTTCACGATGGAGGATGTAATAGCAGTTACCGACAAACTATTGCAATAAATAATAAGGGTGAATATCTATAATTATATATAAGGAGTTTTTTATGGACAATCAAAAAAACACAAAGTCTTCCAGAGGAGCGATTGCCGCAGGTCTTTTTATCGCGCTCTATTTGGTAATCTTCGTCATCATCGGCGTGATTTGTATGCCTATTGCAGTACTTTTCTTGCTGATGCCCGAACTGCTGGCTTTCTTTGCAGCGCCGGTCTACCATACGATGCTGACAAAGGCGCCCGGGTGGATTTCGATCTTTCTTGCGGCGGTCATTCCCAGTCTGGTTTTAATTGCTACCGGGCATATCCCCATTGCGCCGTTGGTTTCCGTTCCGGCCGGTCTTATTGCCGTACTGTTATCAAAGAAAGGCCAATACAAAAGTTTTAAGTGGAACACAATCAGCCACATGGTTTTTTCTTTAAATGTATTCGGAGGCTTTCTCCCTATTTGGTTTATGCGGGAGTATTTTTTTCAGCGTACACTTAAAGGCGGCATGAGCCAAGCGTTTGTCGATACTGTCCGCTTGCTTACCCCATGGTGGGGGCTTCTTGTTATGATGATTGCAACGGCGCTCTGTTCGCTGCTCGGTTCTTTGTTCACAAAAAAAGTATTGCATAAACGTTTGGAAAAAGCAGGTATTGTATGAAGCATTCTGCGGGCGGACTCTATACAACAAAACGGCAGAATAACGGATTAGTGTTTGATCCCAGAACTAAATTGATATTACTGATTGAATTTGATATTCTGATGTTTTTAGGCCGCTCGCTATTCTATGAAATGGGCGTGTTCTTGCTGTGTTCCCTCATTCTTGCGGTCGGAGGACACCGGAAAAACGCAATCAAGTGCATCGGCATCTTTGCAGTCTGCGCCGCTATTGAACAACTGATACACCCCTATATGTCTCATTCTTTGATTTCGCTGGTTTACTTTGCCGTTGCGCTGATACGCAAGGTTTTACCGATTTTTATTTTAACAAAGTGGTCTGTTGAAACAACAAAGGTGAGCGCTTTTGTAGCTGCACTGTGGAAGATGCGCCTTCCAAAAAATATGATTATAACCGGCTCCGTAATTTTTCGCTGCTTCCCTACCATTCGAGAAGAATGGACTGCAATTCAATCCGCGATGCGTATGCGGGGCATTGAATGTAATGCGCGGAGTCTTTTATTCAAACCGTCGGAAACGATTACGTATATATTGATTCCCCTTTTTATTTCAATCTTGAACATCAGCGATGAACTGGCAGCTGCGGCATTATGCAGGGGGCTTGATAATCCGGGCACACATACCTGTATGACGGAGATAGGTTTCAAGCGGCAGGACGTAGCGCTTTTGATTCTTGTTACAGGTATTTTTGCCGGTATGTGCATTGTTAGAATACTGGGAGTGAGGCTATGATCCATATTCAAAATGTTTCTTTTACGTATGAACAAGCGGATACGCCAAGCCTCAAAAATATCAACCTCTCTGTTAAAACAGGCGAATGCGTCTTGCTCTGCGGAAAAAGCGGGTGCGGAAAAACCACGCTGATACGGCTTCTCTGCGGTATGCTGCCTGACTTTTATAACGGAGTTTTTACAGGCAGTGTGTCGGTGAAAGGAATTGATCCCGTTACCGCACCGATGTATGAGATTGCAAAAACAGTCGGTACCGTTTTTCAAAATCCACGTACACAGTTTTACACCGTTAATACGACAAGTGAAATTGCATTCGGATGTGAAAATTTCGGAATGGAGCCGAAACTCATTCGAGATAGAGTATATGAAACCGCCGATGCGCTGCATATAAACTCGCTCCTTGACCGAAACATTTTTCAACTTTCAGGCGGAGAAAAACAAAAAATCGCATTCGCAAGTATTTATGCCGTTAATCCCGATATTTACGTCTTGGATGAACCTTCTTCCAATTTGGACAATCACGCTATCAATGAATTGCGATCGATGCTGCAGTTTTTAAAAGCGCACGGAAAAACCATCGTCATCGCGGAACACCGAATCCGGTATCTCAAAGAATTGGCGGATCGTGCGGTATATATGAAAGAAGGACAAATTGAAAAAGAATACACCATGCAAGAATTGGATTCTATGTCGATCGCAGAACGGATGGAAACCGGTATACGGCCGGTTTCGTTAGGCGGTTTTTCTTCTATTATAAAAGAGCAGAGCGAAAGCACCGGAGATATCGGAGGTAATGCATCGATACAGATGAAAGACGTTTGTTTTTCTTATACGAAATATAAGGGACAGCCTTCGCTCACTATACCGGAGGCTTGTTTTCCGGCAGGAACCGTCATTGCGGTTACCGGAAACAATGGAGCGGGAAAATCGACATTGGTTTCAGTGATAGGTGGATTATTAAAAAATAAGAAAGGCACTGTTAAGCTAAACGGAAATATTCAATCGGCAAAAGAACGCTTATTCGTGAGCTATATGGTGATGCAGGAAGTAAATCATCAGTTGTTTACGGACAGCGTAAAGGAAGAAATTGTGCTCGGCGTTAAAAATCCGGACGAGGGGGCGTTGAATGCCGTTTTGACCAAGATGGATATAGAGCGTTTAAAAGACCGCCATCCTATGACGTTATCCGGCGGACAAAAACAACGTGTCGCGATTGCGGCAGCAGTCTTTTGCAAAAAGAAAATTTTGATATTTGATGAACCGACAAGCGGTCTTGACTTCTTTCACATGATGCAAACGGCAGAACTCATTAAAACGCTGAAAGCCGATGACACCTATATATTTGTCATTACGCATGATTATGAATTGATTGCGGCGGCCTGTGATATCGCCGTTGAAGTGAAAAACGGCCGCATTGAATCGCAGAACGTATTAGATACAAAGGGGATTCAGCAATTACAGAACTCTATGTTTTCGTGAGGTGATGAGAGGCCATTGTTGATTTTGAATACGGGGGCGGGACTGTATACGCTGCTTTGCTTGGTGTTATCATTTATTAAAAGATACAACGCGGTGTTGTATGCATGATTTACAATCAGGTTCGGATCAATCGTGTGGCGGCAAACTACGCTACGGCAGTATCGGAATCGTACGAAAAACATTCGGCATCTCCCAAACGCTTTTGCATCACCGCTTCCATCTGCTCTCGAGGCGACATTGTTACCGGCGCTTTAAACAAGAGCTTTACAATAAAAATACCGCCGACTTTTTCTTCTTTGGTTAAATCCTGTTGAAAAATTTTATCCATATTTCACCTACCCTTCTATTATTTATACAGCGCAATTTCTTTTTCTATAATCTCTTGCTTTACGGATTTTATCAATGTTTTTACATTTGTCTTGCAATCGTAAATAAAATACGATTGTACCGCTCCGTCATATTCTGAAAACAGAATTTCTTCGCCGCCGAGAAAGCGGAACGTAATTATGGAAGACGCAATCTCTTTCACATGCGTACCGTCGTAATCGGAAACGTAAAGCGCAATATTATCTTTGCTGTTTAAAATCTTATCGTTTGTTGTATCATTTTTAATGACGGCATACACATTGCACTCATGAGGATACCTCGGGGGCTGCTCATCCTCAACTGCTGCTAAGCAATATTTATAGATGAAAACATTTGCCGGAAACAACTTGTATTCTTCCCGCCCATTATTTTTCACAAAAACAAGGTTTGTGATACCATCTCCATCAGAATTTCTTCCTATCAAATTCGAAAATCCATTTCCCGACCACTTGGATTTTTCCGTACCGTATGCCTCATCCACCTTAATCGCCGAACTTTTCACGCTAAAAATATATACATCTTTTATTTTTCTCTCAAATTCCAGATGTTCTTTAATTTCTACTTGTACATCCTCGACAACTGCAATCTGCTGCGCCCGTGTTCGATGAAACGGTAACAAATCATTGATGAGTGCTGAACCCAGAGCTATAATCCCCAAAAAAGCAAAAACAAACACCAACACAAAATCCGCTTTTTTGATAAACTCAAAAATCTTCTTTTTCATTTTTCCTCCGCAATCCTTTCAGCAATGGTCTTTGAGATTATTATAGTTTGTATGTTCTCAAATTTAGTACATAACAGATTTAACCAAAATAAAAAGTATTAAATTCCTCTCAGGCGCAGCTTTGTCATCGGCAATTTTCATACATTCGGTTCTTACCAGAGAATGACGATTTAAATTAGCGGCGAGCGACCAAAAGGCTGCATTTTTTATAGATGCACGGTACAATTCTTCACCTGTTATATTCAGTGTTTTAATGAGTTTTTTAAAACTTTCAAGATGTTCCGTATAGCTATCTAACACGGAAATATCGCAGTCTTCCATGGGCGCATCCGGCTCCTCATTGTTATATTTAATATTAAAATCGGAAAGAAGTTTTATAAGCTCTTTTTTTTGTTCTTTAGTGCCCGCAAACGTCGTAATCTTATGCTTAAAAATATCTTCCCATGCTAACACCGAGGCAATTTTTCGAATAGGTGCGGAATCGCCTGTTGCAAAAAAAATACTCCAGAGTATATCGAGCTCCGTTGAATTAGTGATATCGGCTGTCAGCGGATCATACTTGGTCTTATCATCGATAATACCTTTGATAAAGCCTTTTAAATAAGCATCGTTTTCTTTTTCATAAAGCTTATTCAAAAGCTGTTTATCTTTGAGGCTGACAACCAGAATAAGGAATCGCCGCTCTTCGCTATCGCTTTTGCCATATATGGTCATAAGCTGATTGAAAGATTGTTCCGTAGGAAAGATTTTCGAAAAAAAGAATACCGTCGGATAATACCACGAGGCTTCTCTGTCAGGGTGATGGTCGTTAAAAAAAGATTCCAATAATTCCGGCGCTTTTTGGTAGTCTTTCGTTTTATAAAAATCCATTATTCGGTCATCGACGCTTCCGTATTCTTGTGCGACAGCATGCGTCCCACAGATTACGGCAAATACAAACATACAAAAAATACTGATAATAGTTTTCGGTTTTCGCATATACCGCCTCACTTCTCAATGATTATGCACGATATTTTAACCGATCTTACATAAACCGTCTATTCACAAAGAGAAATCAAAAGTGGAGTTGAAAAGCATTGCAAAATGGTCATACAATATGTTCAGATGATAACCGTGTTCCTTCCATGTATCGCCGCAAAATGACCATAAAATAATCACTAAAAATAAGGGACTGATAAGCCATATCATTTTTTGCAGTATACGGGCAATTAAAAAAAACGGAAGATTAAATAAATATGCCGGAAATATTCGATACGTTCTTACTCCCAGATTAAGAGTTTCATTGTATAGCCTCAGTTATTTTATTTCAAAAATCACAATAGTTGCTTAAATCAGCTCTTTTCACAATATATTATATTATCGCATTAACAGCATAACAGCAAAAAGTGCACCGGACACCATAAAAGCTGTAAGCGTCATTGCAACAATCCCTTTTAGAAATCCGATAAAATGAAACAGATAATCTTTATTGCCTACGCAGTTTTCGGTTCCCGGAAAAATGAATAATTTTGAAGTGAGTACACATATCATTAACCAGTCTACAATGGTTAAATCAACTACATTCCATATCATCGACATAATCCACAGATGGAAAAAGACGGTGATGAACGAGACACTTTTGGCACCATAGGTATAAAGTACCGACAAAACAGCCGTACCGATAATTACTAAAAAACTGCAAACAAAAAAGACAATGCTCTGTCGTTTTTGCTTTTTATCCGGTGGCGGTATATCGGCACATTGTACTACGTCTTTCGGATAGTCATGCGCTATCGTCCATGGAAATTTGCGAACTGAAACCGACACTATTATCATCCACACTACCGACCAGACAAAACCGTGAATAATTGCTGTGTTTATTTGTAAAACCATAATATTAGCTTCTTTATTCATACTGTCTGTTACCCGCAGCGTAGGCACCGGTATCTATATCGAGGACTTCGCGCACAGGCTGTATAAGCGATTCTTCGTAGCGGCATATCCATCGTTCAGGCGGTGCAGAACCGTCCGGTATGCCGTCAATGGTGTCGCCGGTTTCTATGGGGTTATCATTTATTAAAAGATACAACGCGGTGTTGTATGCATGATTTACCATCAGGTTCGGATCAAGTCCATGAAAATGATATTGTATGTCGGGCAAGAACAACAAGCTCATGCCGAGCGTATCGACAAGCATATCTTCGCCGCCTTGAATAGTAAAAAAGCGGACGTTCACGGCAAATTGAATAAAACGGTTTTCACGGGGAAGTGCATGGTTGCGGATAGTTTCTGCAGTAAAAAGTTTTCCCGAATTTTCAAAATAAACGGCAGTACAGTCAGGGAAAAGCTCGACCAGTGCCTCCGTAAAATCCATATCGAGTTCAGCTCGCTCCGATGCGGGAAGCGCCGCCGCCAGCATATCGGTACCGATGAGTGCATATCGGCATTCGGACAAAATAGCATCTTTATCGTCTCCGCAGTCCCACATCTGGCTTTTGGTAAAATCGTCAATGGTATTTTCATCAAAGGCGGCGGGAGCAATCATCAGCATGGGCGGATACGCCCCATCCTTAAATTCCGCCCGATATCGAGTGGCGGCAAACTGCGCTACAGCAGTGTCCGAATCGTACGAAAAACATTCGGCATCTCCCAAGCGCTTTTGCATCACCGCTTCCATCTGTTCCCGAGCCGGCATTGTTACCGGCGCTTTAAACAAGAGCTTGACAATAAAAATGCCGCCGACTTTTTCTTCTTTGGTTAAATCCTGTTGAAAAATCTTATCCATATTTCACCTACCCTTCTCTTCTATTTTTGAAAGTATGAAAAAACCGTTACGCGTTTATAATATTTTTCTCAAAAAAATCGATTGCATTTTTAAAATCGTTTTCGTTCGGTCGACCTTTGTTTAAACCGCCGATGAGTTTTAAAGGGCCGAAGGTATCGAAACCTTTACAGCCGAATATACCCAGACAGATCTTTCCGTTTTGTTCGGTTCTTTTACGCAGCGTTTTTTCAAACCCTGCATTAACCGCTCCGGCGGTGTAAATAAAAAACAACTTTTGTACGTCGCTCGCAAGTGCTTGTTCAAATAGTGTATCGACCGGTTTTGCAAATTTAAAGTAAAAAATTCCGGAGGCAAAACCGACCGTATCATATCGCTTAAAATCATCGGGATTAAAATCGACAGCTTTGATCAGAACCGTTTCGGGGTACTTCTCTTTTATTTTATACAGCACTTTTTCAGTGTTCCCGTGGTGTGTTGAACTGTATACAATGCATACATTACTCATAGCATAATTCTCCTTCATTATTTATATAGCCGTATCGTTTGGGGTATACGGCCGAGAGGTCTTTTTCCAAAATAATATTTCCATCATTTAATCTTTTTTGTGCAACCGTTCGATATGCAAAATCGATTGCGTTGCTTTTACAATGATAAAAACATTCTCCGCATAAGATACAATTTTTTTGATCTTTTATCGATACCTTACCATCTGCAAAAATAAAATTGTTAACAGGGCACACTGAAATACATTTTTTACATGCACGGCAGTTTTCTTGTATAATCGATACGGTTTTAAACTTTGCATGTATTTTTTCTTGCGAAAGTATGTTCAGCATAAGACGCATAGGGACTTTGGTATATGCAAAAGAACTGCTATTGTCTTGTATATGTTCCATATGCAAACATAAATTAAAAATAATACTTATGGTCTTCTCTATTAAGCGTTCTTCCGCGTCACCGGGCTTGTGCTCCAGTATTTTGGTACGAAAAAATCTGCTCAGTGTATGAAAGGAGGCAAGTTTTATTCCCAAAACCGGCACATATTTTTTCTTTTTTAATGCACGCCCCATCTCTTCCAATGCAATAAATGAATGAGCACCTCCGTACGTGATAAACGGAACGGCAATTTTTGAACGCTTTTGATCCGGTTCAGGCAGCGCTTCAAGGATGCGCAATACATGAGTTTCCGCATGTCCTGCGTATACCGGCGCGCCTGCAAAAAGAGCATCGAATTCTTGTAAGCGTTCTTCCAAGATTTTTTGCCTTTCGGATTTTGAGGCAAACAACAGGTTATCATCTTTTGTAATATTTATGATATCCGCTGTGCCGCCTTTCTCTTCGATACTCCTCTGAATCATGCGTGCAGCAGCCAATGTGTGTCCCGAAGGACTAAATACAATGATAGCAGCTTTCATAGTAAACCCTCCCATACGCCTTCATTTGAGCTTAAATCGGGAATATTGTTATCTACCAATTCTGCTAAACGAGCAATTGCGTCAAATTCTTTTTTTGAGAGTGAATTTAAATACGCTGCAAGTTTCTCGTTAAAACCGGCATGAAATTTTTCGTGATTGTTATACGCAACGATTCCTTCTTTCGTCAGCTTAAAATAAACGGTTTTTTTGTTATCCGCTTTTTTATATTTTTCTATCAATTTTTTCTTGATCAGCTTATCGGCGACTTGCGTTACAGCGCCATTTGTAATACCGAGTTTTTCCGAAAGCTCGGAAGCGCTGTGTCCGCCATCCAAACCTATCGCTTCTATAAAATGAATTTCACTTTGGTACAAAGTATGCTGTGTACCGAAAGTCCTCGGTCTTTTATCATTAGCGTTTATTTTATACTGAATTTTTACCGTCCGTTTTATGAGATTTTCTACATTATTCATTGCATTGTCCTTTTTATTTTAGCTACTAAAATAAAAATACATTAAAATGCAGTCGATGTCAATATGTTTTAGCAACTAAATATTTTAATACACTAAATCAGTTTCATCAACTTCCAATTTAAGACCAAGCAAGAAGAACTTAACTCCTGCACGGATTGCAAAAAGTTTATTGTATTCCACCGGTTCTTCTTCCCAAAACCACGATGGCAATTTTAATTGAAATGGCAGCATTCCTATGATATAATCTAATTAATTTATAAAAGAAATTGAACACGTCCATTCAACGGATAGCTTACTGAACCGCTTGGAGATAAAATGAAAAAATCACTTTTAATCATAGCACTTCTGTTCGCCTCATTCGCGGCATTTACTGACGACGGCGGCTCATACAAGCCGGAGGACTGGACTTACGGGAACATCTATGTCAAGGAGCCGAACGACAAAATCGCGCTGGAGCGAGAGCTTCTGGTTGTGGAGCATACGTATATCGGTGAATATGACAGGAAGAGCGACACGTTTCATAAAACCAGCGGGCGCGAAGTAACCGCACGCTTTGATTTTCTGAACACCACGCGGGAGCGCGTCACCGTGCCGTGTGCATTCCCTGTGGTGGTAAAGACACAAGTCAGCGTAAAAAAAGATGGTACTGTTTCCGCCGAAGTGCCTGTAGGAAATGGCTACATGGCGAACGAGACGGTGATAGCTATTGCGTTCGGAAAAAGCGGCATCGAGGGCACTGCAAAGGAGGCACTTCTCTCGCTCGACAAAAAACTCCGTACACTTTCGGCAAAAGACTACCTCGCAGAGCTTTCACGCACGGAGCGTTCCGATTCAGTCATGAGACCGTGCTCCATAGAACAGGATGGGAACAGTGTTCCGATCCTGACCGTGGGAATCGAAACAACGGTGGAAAAGGACGAGGAAGGTACGAACTACATTTCGGAAAATGACTGGCATGATGTAAAAGAACTCTACACACTCACGCTCGTACTTCACTTCTATCATGAG
The DNA here is from genome assembly GCF_024181185.1 of Treponema sp. OMZ 906. Classification (NCBI taxonomy): domain Bacteria; kingdom Pseudomonadati; phylum Spirochaetota; class Spirochaetia; order Treponematales; family Treponemataceae; genus Treponema; species Treponema sp. OMZ 906. The sequence goes on from NZ_CP051196.1 coordinate 2,392,930, forward strand.
CTGCACTTTGCACCGGCGGCACGGTCAAAACTTTCGGTCAAATATGACATCGATTCGGTAAAGAAAAGTTACCGTGGGGACACCTATGCGCTAACCTACGACATCTCCACAGGAGGCACATGGAAAGGGGCGATGAAAAGCTTTGTGGTGCTTTCCGACGGCACAATGACTGCGCACGGCTCTCAGGCAAATTTCGAAGAAACGGAATTCGGAGAGCTTTCGATAAATGGGGTTGACTTTAATCTATATACAGTAGAGAACTACAAACCTCAGAAAGGCGAATACCTCGTGTTCAAAACCAAAACGCCGTACCGCGACGGTTTTTCCATAGTGTGGGAACGGCAAGATGGCAGGCAGACATTCGTCAAGGGAGTCCGCTCGTCTTCCGCCTACAAAGGTTCGTACAAAATCGCGGGAGATGGCGAACACACCAACTTCTCCTATCAAAACGAAGACGCTCACCTTCGCACATCAGGTTATGGTGTGGAAACTTCGTTCGATGGAATCCTTTTCAACGGCTGGGTCGAGGGGCGTGCAGGTGACGGGATCGGCGAGTGGATTGAGTTTACACTAATAAAAGCCGCGCTTGGTCCTTTCGCCTCAAACGGACTCGCCCGATTCGCGGGGAGACTATACAGCGATTATGGCTCCGGCGACCCGGATTTTACCGTCTTCACGAAATCAGGCTATGCGGGGGCTACATGGCAAGAGAACAACCGCGTAAAGTCGATGATGCTCACTTCCTCCGCGCTTCAAAAGCCGATTGCACTCGAACTTGCAGACATCTTCCCCGCCACTATGAACGATTTTTCACACCAATGGATAGCGCTGAACGCAGTGAAAAACCCGCTCATCCTTCCGAAAGGTAACTACCGCATGACTATTCGAGGCGTGTATAAGGGCGAAAAGTACGACGACACCGCTATCGGCGAAGTGTGGTTTCTGCCGCTCTCCGCCGCCGCAGAAAGAATCCTTACTGCTGACTGTAATAACGATGGCTTTTACACCGCCCCAATCACAGACATTGTGCAAACTCATGTTGCACACTATGTTTCGCGGCTGGCAGCAATACAGCAGGACGAAGAGGGACAGTGGGGAAAATAAGATGAGTATCAAGCGCTGTTTAAGGCGATACCTTACCGGTAGATTAAATCGGATAAATCAACTATCATTGTACATACTGATAGGAGGAAAGATAAATGAAGAAATTAAAATTTATCACAGCAGCGACAGCCATTATTGCAGCGGCTTTGTTTTGTACCGCCTGTCCGGACGGATCAAGGGCTGCCGAACAATTTCTTACGGGTTCCTACGGAACATACACATGGGCAGAAAATGATCTGACTATTACCAGCAATGAAAGCAATTTTGAAAGACACTTTGCAGGGGCTGGGGTACACAGCGTTACACTTAAAAAAGAAAGCGTAAGCAGTAGCGACTACCTTACAAGCGGAAAATACAGTCTTGATGCAAAAAATATAGACGGCGGTGTCTGGAAGGGTATTTTTTATTTGAACGGGAAAGGCTTCCGATACATTACGATTACGCTTAAAAGCGACGGCCACTGTACGGTTCAGCCCGGGTTATCGGTCGAAGAAGGGATTAAATTCCCGGAAGATTTGAAGATAAAAGGGAAATTCACGCAGGCAAACGGTCCGGCAGAAATGATATCTTCTACCGGTATGCCGACATACACTACGATATTTTTTAACAGTATTAAACACGGTTCTTTGGAGACTACGTGGGGAGAAAGGGAAGTCGGAACCTTTACGGATTGTCAGACTCAAGAAAGCACCAATACCGGGGGTAAAATAACTACGAAAACGTGGAAGGGATCGTCGCAGCTATTCGCAAACGGAACTGCTACCAACGTGTATTACAAGAAAATTTATAAATACAATACTTCAAACAATTTCATTTCCGGCGAATTTGAAATTTTTATTCCGAAAGATACGGTTCTGCCTGCCGTACTTGAGTAACAGATATCCCATCCGGATCCCCATCTATGCGTTCCTGCTGTACAGTCAAGTTTTACTGCACAGCAGGATTCCTGTACAACCGGTTGTTCCCTTCCTTTATTCATAATGTCAGTTGCCCACACCGTAGGCGTCGAACCAATTTTCATTTTCGACTTCCGTAATTGTCATTGGGGCAATCACGTATACTTATTCTGTTGATACTGTACATCTACTTGCACAAAATACAAGATAGCTACCGTTTACTGAACAAGAAACGGTGTCAAATATACCGGCTTCTTTTGCAAGGCTCCTTCCGTACTCACATCTTTTTGAGACAATACATACAGAGCGCCGATATTTGTCGAGAATTTTTTTGCAAATGCACCGATTGATTCGTGCCTACCCGTTCCGGACGACTTTACTTCAAACACTGCTATTTTATTGCCATTTGAAATTAAAAAATCAACTTCGTAGTAATGGGTACTTCCGGATTTCTCCCATGCGTGATAGTACAGTTCACGTCCTGTTGCCGTAATCATTTGTGCAACCGCATTTTCAAGAAAAAACGGCAGCCTTGACTTTTTACTGCTGTTCGGCTATTATCTCCTATCTTTATAAATAAGGAGTGTGTTCACGTGCCCTGCGGAAAAAAACGGAAGCGACAGAAAATAGCAACGCATAAACGAAAGAAGAAGCTTCGAAAGAATAGACATAAGAACAAGTAATAAATAACCTCTAAAAATACGATTAAACTTTTTAGAGGTTTTCAGTAATCTTGCATCCTTCTTTATTATATCCGTATATACGTAAGTATATAAGCATAAGAAGAAAAGAATTTACTTATTCACAAGATTATTATAGGCGTATTGTTCTATCGCTTTCACTACGGTGAGAAAGGGCTTTGTTGAGTATCTTCACAGCCCTTTTTTTATGTATTCGGCAGTTCACTGAGCATCTACATGAATAAAAACGTACTCTTATCAATACGGGAACCGAAAGACCTGCAGTCTCTCTCTCGAGAGGAGCTTCGTATATTAGCGCAGGAAATGCGCAGCGTTATTTTGGAGACTGTAGGCGCAAACGGTGGACATCTTGCCAGCAATCTCGGTGTTATTGAATTGACTATTGCGCTGCATCGAGTATTTTCGAGTCCGAAAGACGCAATCATCTGGGATGTGGGGCATCAATCCTATCCTCATAAGCTCCTAACCGGAAGGTATGACAATTTTTCGACACTCCGCTTAAAGGACGGCCTCGCAGGATTCCCCAAACGGGAAGAAAGCCCCCATGATACATTCAATACAGGGCATGCCTCCACCTCAATTTCGGCCGCCGAGGGGATTCTTATCGGGCGAAAGCTGCAGCACCAAAACGGAAAGGTTATCGCTGTTATCGGTGATGGGGCTTTAAGCGGAGGCATGGCCTTTGAAGCGCTCCTAAATGTTACCCCATATACAAAGAATTTGGTTGTTATCCTCAACGATAATAAGATGTCTATCTCTCCGAACATACGGACAGTTTCCGAATACCTCAGCCGTTTAACCGTGCGGAAAGGATACCAGCAGTTTAAATACATCTTTGATACCGCTGTCGGCAAAATTCCGTTTTTAGGCAGGCGTATTAACTTTTTGATTCACCGGTTAAAGCGGGGCGCCAAGGGGATTTTTTACAGGAACAATCTTTTTGCCGATCTCGGATTTGAATATGTCGGGCCGCTGAACGGGCATAACGAAAAAGAACTTGAAAAAGTATTCCGTAATGTCAAAAATATCGATGCACCGGTGCTTATTCATGTTGAAACAAAGAAAGGGAAAGGTTACCCGCTCGCGGAAAATAATCCCTCCGCTTTCCACGGTATCGGACCGTTTAATATTGCCGATGGGAAAATTGAAAAAGCGAGTACCAACTCTTTTACCGAAGCATTTTCTCATATTATCACTGATGAGGCGGCAAAACGGGACGATATCGCCGCAATTACCGCTGCAATGGCGCAGGGGACAGGACTCCAGCAGTTCCAGCAGCAGTTTCCCGATCGTTTTTTTGATGTCGGCATTGCCGAACAGCATGCGGTAACTTTTGCCGCCGGACTTGCCGCAGCCGGTTTACGGCCTATCGCAGCCATTTACAGTACGTTTTTGCAGCGGGCAATCGATCAAATCATCCATGACGTTGCACTGCAAAAACTGCCGGTTATCTTTGCGATAGACCGTGCGGGAGCGGTTCCCTATGACGGCGAAACCCATCAAGGTCTCTATGACATCTGCTTTTTACGTAGTATTCCCAATATGACAGTGCTCGCTCCCGCCTCGGCAGCGGAAATGCGGGCGATGTTTGAATGGGCATTGCAGTTGGATGCACCGGTTGCAATACGGTATCCTAAAAATACATGCGCAGCGGAATGCCCCGCATTTTCGCTGCCGATGGAAACCGGTCGCGGCGTGTTCACCGTAACGGCAGAACACAGCGATGTACTGCTGGTATGTACCGGCGGTATATACCCGGAAACAGCCGAAGCGGCAGCGCTGCTTAGACAAAAAGGGATATCCGCTGATATATACAATCTCCGCTTCTTAAAACCCATCGACGAAGCTTTTTTCTTGGAAAAAGCAAAAAAATACCCTGCGGTACTCTTTATCGAAGACGGCGCATATATCGGCGGTGTCGGGCATTATCTGGAAGGTCTGGTTCAAAAACAACTTTCAGGCATAAAAACCGCAGTACGCGCTTTTCCCGACACCGTCTTTATGCAGGGCTCGCGGCAGGATGTTCTTGAATGCGCCGGACTAACCGGTGAGCAGCTTGCCAAAGCCGCATCGGCTCTCTGCCGTTAAGATACGAAGCAGCAATCGCACAGCCCTCCTTTTAAAACGCAGATGAGCCGCCTCCAGCGCTTTTGAAAATAGCCTGTCCGGCAGTGTACATCCGTGTACACTGCCGGACGCGAGTTTTTGCTCACGCAAAAACATCGCTACTGCTTAGCTTCCCCGCCATCCATGGCGGTACTGCATCGCCAGCGCTTTTGAAAACAGGCGATGCAGATGCACCTGCCTATTTTTACAGGGCAACCGCATTATAAAATATTTGCAGCGGGTGCCTTCCTTCTGTGCGAAATTTTGCTTAAAATTTCGCACATTTTTCCAGCAAAGGGGGAAACGCATCAGGGAAAATAGATAAAAATCGCGGAAAAATTGAGACTGTGAGACCATTTGAACCGCGAAGAGGTTCAACTCTGGTCGAATAGTCTCAATTTTTCCGCGGGGGTGTTAAAAAAACGGCCTGATGCGTTTCCCCTGCATATTTTCAAAAGCACTTGTATTCTCTCCTTTTTGCTTCTATAATAATAGCGTTATGCAAAGCCGAATTGGAGAATTATCTCGCTATCAATTTTCTCAAAAATGCCGTAAAGCACTTGACACGTGCAAAATTTCCGGCACAATTCAGCATTCAGCATTCAGCATTCAGCATTCAGCATTCAGCATTCAGCATTCAGCATTCAGCATTCAGCATTCAGCATTCAGCACTCAGCACTCAGCACTCAGCACAATGTAGCATCCGATAGCGTTCTCAGCCAAAACCAGATAAGCAGTCCGCTTTGTTCTGCACCACCCCCCTCTACGCTCAAAAAACATACTTCTGCAAAAACCAATTCCATATACCGGCGCTCGTTTACCGTTTTTTCAAGCGGCGCCCGGCTGCAATGCTATCATTTTCCCACAGTATTCGTATTAGTTCACAGCATCCTAAAAGGTTTAGTTAGCAGATTTTCAAGAGTACCTCATAATGAAGAATGGGGCTGTCAAAAAACCAACCAATTTTTGAGACTTCCTTATCGTCCATATATAAAACTATCAAAATCAGGAGAATTCTATGAATCATGATGCAAAGAAAAGTGTACGTCATTTTATGAAAACGCTCTCTGCCTGCATTGCACTCGTTGTAGCGGTAATGTTTTTCGGCTGTAAGCAGAATATGGGCAACGAAAGCAAAACGCCGGCTGTCCAGAAATTTGCGCTCACCTTTAGCGTAGACGGCGGGAACGGTTCCCTTGAAGCGAAAGTTGACGGTACTAAAATCAATTCAGGGGATCAAGTCGAAAAGGGGAAAACCGTTGAATTTACCGCAAAGCCATTTTCCGATTATAGTGTTGATACGTGGAGCATCGACGGCAACACCTTTGAAGAAGGTTCCGGCGCCGCAGGAAGCCAAACGGCAAGAGTAAAAATTACAGCGGGCACAACGGTAAAAGTGAAATTTAAACCTACCTTAACGGATCAAGAAAAGGTTGAAAAAGCAAAAGAGGCTTTACAACTCAGTTTTCAAAACGGAGATACTGCAGACAGCATAAGCTCTCATTGGCTGGATCTTCCTGTGAGTGGATTACATGACACTAAGATTAGTTGGCAATCAAACCGTGAAAATATAATCAAGATAAAGAAAGAAAATGAATGGAACAGTTACGGTAGTATTACTCGTCCCGAAGAGAATACGCAGGTAATACTGACGGCAACCATCACAAAAGGGGACGCTTCCGCAACAAAAAACTTTGATGTTACGATACGCGGCACAAATGAGGATGCGGTAATCAGTGCGGCAGAACAGGCGGTAAGATCGATCCCTTCATTTGTGACGAAAGATACGCCTATTCAGTTAAGTACCAAAAAAACGGTTTCTATTAGGAAGAGCGATAATTCTTCTGTTGAGGTTGAGGTCACTATAGAATGGAAGGCAGAACCGGCAGGGGTTATCTCAGTTTCGGACGGTACGGTTACACCGCATGAAACGGAAACAAAGAAAGTAAGATTGACTGCAACCGCAAAAAAAGGAAATGCCCAAGCCCAAAAAAACGTTACGGTAACCGTATATCCTAAAAACAACGAACCCGATCTTCAAACTGTTGTAGAGAGTATTGTCAACACAATACCGGACAAAATTGATGCCGATATTCAGCTGCCGCAGTCTCCCTCAGAGTATGAACTCACATGGACATCTTCTAATGACAGCATACTAAAGATTGCCGGAAATAGCGGGCATATTGAGACATGGGATTTGGCCGACCGGACGGTAACATTGACTGCAACACTGAAAAAAAATGCTACCGGTGAACAGGCAACAAGACCGAAAACGCTTACAATAAAAGCTCGAAAGAAGTTTACAAGAAAAGCCAATATCTATGGAAACGGTGGAACTTATGAATTTGACGGCAATAAGCTGACGCTGCGCCATGGAGACGATGAACCTACTGCCGTATACCGTGTGAGCATTGATGCCGTTGCCAAAACTATAACGGCAACAGTTGAATCAATTATTTATAATAGTAATATAGGCGATTATGCTTTGCTGAAACCAGAAAAAATGGCCAAAAAACACCTCGCAACCGTTGAACAACTATTTGATATGTACTTTTCTCTCTTTGAATTGCAGCAAATGCCGTTGGTTACACTGCAAGACATCAGAACCACCGTACACCAATTCCCGGATCAGCCTGACTTTAAGACCGATAAAGAGCTTTTCGAAAACTGGTTTCAACATTTGCTTTCAATGATGTCTTATGAAGAGTTTTCGAAAAAAACTAAGGAAGAACAGAGTGAGCTGCTTAAGACAGTATTAAAATTATGGCATGACAGTATCTACAAGACTTTTGGTTTTGACAAAACGGTTCCGCTTACAGAAGCGAGAGCAAAACAGAAATTATTCCTAAAAAAGGCTGTAGATGCTCACCTTGAAAGAGCCAAAAAGGTGTATGTATATCAGTACCACATTGAAGGAGAGGTCTTGCATACTAACGCACAGTATATCCCCAATACGCTGTGGTACCGGCAGCCGGGAAAATACAGCTTTCATGCGGAAAATGGCGAAATAAAGGATGTATCCCTATTGGTCAATATTGAATTAGATGGAACGACTTATAGTCACATAAACATCAAAAAAGCAAACGAACAGACGATGCAGTTTTTTGCAGGGAATTATGATGGCAGCTCGGCCTTTAAAGCAAAGAAAAGCGGCCACGGCATACCGGATGAAGAAATAGACGTAACTATTACCGGAGAAGATAAAAATGCTCACACATTGAGCGTGCAGATAAGCGGTGCACTTTCCTTTACAGGCGTCCTCACCTTTTCCGGAAAGCCTATCCCAACATCATGGCATGAATTTTAACGCTGTTCGGCTGCCTTTAAAACAGGCGGCCGATATATATCAACACTCTTTCCATCAGCCTTTTAAAACGCAGATGCGCCGCCTCCAGCGCTTTTGAAAATAGCCTGTCCAGCAGTGTACATCCGTGTACACTGCCGGACGCGAGTTTTTGCTCACGCAAAAACATCGCTACTGCTTAGCTTCCCCGCCATCCATGGCGGTACTGCATCGCCAGCGCTTTTGAAAACAGGCGATGCAGATGCACCTGCCTATTTTTACAGGGCAACCGCATTATAAAATATTTGCAGCGGGTGCCTTCCTTCTGTGCGAAATTTTGCTTAAAATTTCGCACATTTTTCCAGCAAAGGGGGAAACGCATCAGGGAAAATAGATAAAAATCGCGGAAAAATTGAGACTGTGAGACCATTTGAACCGCGAAGAGGTTCAACTCTGGTCGAATAGTCTCAATTTTTCCGCGGGGGTGTTAAAAAAACGGCCTGATGCGTTTCCCCTGCATATTTTCAAAAGCATCCTTGTAAATTTGTGGAAATGCTTGTACAATAAATACCAGCGTTTACTTTTTTGCAGGTAACTTTGGGCAGGTAGTATGGAAGTAAAGAAAGAGCGGTTCGGGATGCTGTCATCGGGAGATGCGGTATCGATTTTTACGGTTTCTAATGGCACAATGTCGTTTTCGGCAATCGATTACGGCTGCTGTATTACCGCGATTTTATTACCTGCTGCCAAGGGCGGATATGACGATATCGTGCTCGGCTATTCAACGCTCGAAGGGTATATCTGCAATAAACCTCATTTCGGTTCCATTGTCGGGCGATGTGCAGGTCGTATTTCAAATGCCCGCTTTTCTATAGAAGAAAAATGCTATACACTGACCCGCAATGACGGCGGGAGACATTGTTTGCATGGCGGTTATCCTCTGTATGGCAAGCAGTTGTGGCAAGCGGAACCTATTTCCGGCAGTGATGAGGCGGGTATCCGTTTTTCCAGAATAAGTCCTAACGGAGAGCAAGGCTTTCCCGGCGAAGTTCAGCTTACCGTTTCGTATACCCTCAACAAAAACAATACTATCACGCTTCGGTACGAAGCTCATACAACAAAGACAACTCCAATCAGTCTGACAAATCATACGTATTTTAATCTGAACCCTGCGGGGATGCAGGATGATGGAAGTTATGTTTCAGTGTTGAATCATCAAGTTCAGCTTTTGGCAAGTCGCTATGCAGAGGTTGACGCTTTGCTTATACCGACCGGCACGCTGGTGCCCGTAGCAGGGACGCCGTTCGATTTCCGTACGCCGAAGTTGTTATCACAGGATTTTGCTCAATTGAAAAACGGCTATGACGATACATGGCTGCTCGATGCGGATGGTGCGGACGATGTTCCGCTTGCTGCGGTTGTAACTGAGCCGGCGACAGGCAGAGCGCTGCGTATTTATTCAACACAGCCGGCAATTACGATGTATACCGGAAACTTTTTAAGCGGAGAGCAGGGCAAAAACGGTGATGTGTACAACAAGCATTCCGGCGTGTGCTTTGAAACTCAGCATATACCGGATTCGCCCAATCGTCCTGAATTCCCTTCCGTATGGGTTCATCCCGACGAAGTGTATCGGCACGAAACGCAGTGGCGCTTTACGGTTTAGTAGAGGACTGATAGAATAGAAATTGATCGAATCGATATATACGATATAAGAGAGGTGAGTTGATTATGGAAGTTCAGTTACAGGATCTTGTTGAAAAGATCAAGCAGGACGGTATTGCTTCTGCTGAACAGCAAGCTGCGGGTATCATTGCCGAAGCGGAGAAAAAGGCAAAGGCTATCGTTGCGGATGCGGAAAAAGAGGCTGAAACCTTGTTGAAGAAGACTGAAGTCGAATCCCAACGGTTTACAAACGCTTCGGAGGCTGCCGTTAAACAGGCTTGCCGCAATGCGCTCATCGCCTTTAGAGAAGGAGTTACCGCTTCTCTCGATGCCCTCATCAAAGCGGAAACCGCAGCGGCATATAACAGCGATGTACTCAAAACGCTGATTCCCGAAGCGGTAAAGGGTTGGATTAAAACAAACGAAGCCGATATTTCCATTATTCTGTCCCCTGAAGATGCTAAAAAGCTGGAAAGTGCTTTGCTCGCTGCGTTTAAGAAAGAGGTTGAAAAAGGCATCGAGGTTAAATCCGATGCACAGCTTGCAGGCGGCTTTAGAATTGGGGTAAAGGACGGTTCGGCATACTATGATTTTTCTGCAGAAGCGGTTGCCGATTTGTTTTCCGCCTATATCAGCTCACGCGCTGCACGCCTGTTGAAGGATGCGGTAAAGGAGTTATAAGGAGTGGCTTCATACTATTATTTGATGGCTCAGCTGCCGTCAATTATGCCGCACACCGACCCTCCGCTTTCTTACGCGCAATTTAAAGAGCTTGCCCTGCGGTTTTTAACTGAAAAAGATGCCGCCGTGCTGGAATCTTTAACGCTCGTTCCGCCCCGCGAGGCTGTCCATACGGCTTCTGCTGTGGTGAACGAATGGTATGCGTTTGAACAAGAACTGCGGTTTGCGCTTGAACAAATACGCGCTGCAAAGCTGAAACGGGATGAGCGGATTGCTCCTGCAGAAACACCTGCTTCCGCCTTTGATATCGGCGCTATTGTGCGCGGGGTTTCCAACATCGATGACCCCTTAGCGGCGGAACGGTATTTGCTGAATGCGCGGCTTGCGGCAGCGGATCAGCTGCGGAAACTGCATTTTTTTGATAGCGAAGCGGTTTTCGGCTATGGAATTGTATTACTGTTGAGCGAACGGGCTTCAAAATTTAAGATGGAAACCGGCCGCACAGAATATCACTCAATTTATACACAAATTCTCGGAGAAAAGATATGAGAGGAACGAAAGGAAAGGTAGTCGGTATTAACGGGAATATGGTCAGCGTTGAGTTTGACGGTCTGGTTACGTTAAACGAAGTTGGCTACGTCCATATCGGCGACACCAAATTGAAGAGCGAGATCATCCGTATACGCGGCTCCGTTGCTCAGATGCAGGTATTCGAAATTACGAAGGGTATCCGCGTCGGTGATGAAGTTGAGTTTACCGGCGATCTCTTGTCGGTTGAACTTGGGCCGGGACTGCTCGGCAGAGTGTATGACGGTTTGCAGAACCCGCTCCCCGACCTTGCAGAAAAGGCGGGCTACTTTTTGGAGCGCGGTATCTATTTAAATGCGCTTCCTACCGAAGCACAGTGGGATTTTACGCCGGTTGCACAGGTCGGCGATACGCTCGTGCGCGGCGATGTGCTGGGAACCGTGCCGGAGGGGAACTTTACCCACCGGATTATGCTTCCCTTCGGTATGTACGGCACATACACGCTTTCTTCCATTAATCCGGCGGGACAGTACACCGTACACGAAACCATTGCGGAAGTAATCGATGAACGCGGGAAAAAGTACCCGCTTACGATGAGCTTCCGCTGGCCGGTAAAGCGTGCAATCGACTGCTATGCCGAACGGCTCAAGCCCTCCGAAACGCTTGTTACCAAAATCCGCACCGTAGATACCTTCTTCCCGGTAGCAAAGGGCGGAACCTACTGTATTCCGGGGCCGTTCGGCGCCGGTAAAACCGTTTTACAGCACGCAACCAGCCGTAACGCAGAGGTTGATATCGTAATCATCGCCGCCTGCGGTGAGCGCGCCGGTGAAGTTGTAGAAACCTTAAAAGAATTCCCTGAATTAACCGACCCCCGCACGGGACGCACCCTAATGGAGCGGACGGTTATCATTTGTAATACATCGTCAATGCCGGTTGCGGCGCGCGAGGCTTCGGTTTATACCGGCGTTACCCTTGCCGAATACTACCGCCAGATGGGGCTTGACGTTCTGCTCCTTGCAGACTCCACCAGCCGCTGGGCGCAGGCTTTACGCGAAATGTCCGGACGCTTGGAAGAAATCCCCGGTGAAGAAGCCTTCCCCGCCTATTTGGAATCCTACATTGCAGCGTTCTATGAGCGCGCCGGTATTGTCCGTTTAAAGGACGGCAGCAAAGGCTCCGTAACGATCGGCGGCACGGTTTCCCCCGCAGGCGGTAACTTTGAAGAGCCGGTTACGCAGGCAACGCTCAAAGTTGTCGGCGCTTTCCACGGACTTTCCCGCGAACGCTCCGATGCCCGTAAATATCCCGCCATCCACCCGCTCGATTCATGGTCGAAATACCCGAGCGTACTCGGCACGGCACAGGTGGAATACGGCAGAGGAATGCTCCGCCGCGGTACCGAGGTCGAACAGATGATGAAGGTTGTCGGTGAAGAAGGTACCAGTATGGAAGACTTTATTGTCTACTTGAAGGGAGACTTCCTCGACGCGGTTTATTTACAGCAAAACTCCTTCGATAAGGTTGACGATGCCGTTTCCGTAGAGCGCCAGCGCTATATTTACAAACTGATCCTGCGCATATTGGGTTCTCAGTTCTCCTTTAATACCAAGGATGAAGCCCGCGCATACTTTAACAAGCTGCGCCAGTCCTTTATCGACTATAACTATTCGCCGTGGGAATCGCCGGAATTTAAGAAGCACGAAGCAGCTATTACCGGAGCGCTTTCCGATAAGGCAACAGGGCTGGATGAAAAAGCGGCAAAACTCATAAAAGAAGCGGAGGCACATCATGAAGAAAGTGTACAGTAAGATTGAATCCATTAACGGTTCGGTTATAACCGTCAAGGCTGAAGATGTGTCCTACGGGGAGCTTGCACAGGTACAGACAAGCTTTGGCGCCTCGCTTGCACAGGTCAATAAGCTGGATAGAGGGCTTGTTTCGCTACAGGTATTTGCAGGCGGACGCGGCGTTTCCACCGGTGATGAAGTACGCTTCCTCGGTCGGGAAATGCAGGTAAGCTTTTCCGATGACTTACTCGGACGTATCTTTAACGGTTCGGGTGAGCCGCGCGACCAAGGCCCGATGCTCAAGGATAATATGGTAGAAATCGGCGGCCCGTCCGTAAACCCGTCCAAGCGTATTATGGCAAAGCGCATGATCAGAACCGGTATTCCGATGATCGACGTATTCAACACCCTCGTGGTTTCCCAGAAGCTACCGATTTTCTCAAGCTCCGGTGAACCCTACAACGAACTGCTCGCACGTATCGCAATGCAGGCTGAGGTTGATGTCATCGTACTCGGCGGTATGGGACTGAAATACGACGACTACCTCTATTTTAAGGACACGCTGGAAGAAGCAGGCGCGCTGAGCCGCACGGTGATGTTCGTACACACCGCCGCCGACCCGACGGTAGAATGTTTGATGATCCCCGATATGTGTCTTGCAGTCGGTGAGCAATTCGCACTCAAAGGCAAGGATGTCCTCGTCCTTTTAACCGATATGACCAACTTCGCCGACGCGATGAAGGAAATCGCCATTATACAGGAGCAGGTTCCGTCAAACCGTGGTTATCCCGGCGACCTTTACAGCCAGCTTGCCGCCCGCTATGAAAAAGCGGTTGACTTTGACGATGCCGGTTCGGTTACCGTTCTTGCCGTTACCACCATGCCCGGCGACGACGTAACGCACCCCGTTCCCGATAACACCGGATATATCACCGAAGGTCAGTTCTACCTTAAACACGGACGCATCGAACCGTTTGGAAGTCTTTCCCGTCTCAAGCAGAACGTCAACGGCAAGACCCGTGAAGATCACCGTGCGCTTATGGACAATATGATCAAGCTCTATGCTTCCTACAAGGACACGCTTGAGAAAAAGTCTATGGGCTTTATGATGAGCGAATGGGACGGCAAGCTGCTGAAATACGGTGAGCTTTTTGAATCCCGCATGATGGATTTGTCCGTGAACATTCCGCTTGAGGAAGCGCTCGATAACGGATGGAAGATTCTTTCGTCCTGCTTTACTCCTGAGGAAACCGGTATTAAGTCCGATTTGATCAAAACCTTCTGGCCCAAGGATGCGCAGAACAATCCCTCCGCGGATTAATGCGTTTCCTTCTATATTATAAGGAATAGCGATGGCTATTAAACTGACGAAAAACGAGCTGAAAAATCAAAAAGAATCGCTCAAGATGTTCCAGCGGTACTTGCCGACGCTTCAGCTTAAAAAACAGCAGCTGCAAACCGAAATCCGCACGATTGAGATGCATGCAAAAGAGGTTCGGCTGAACCGCGATGCGCTGCACAAGGAGTTTGAGCAGTGGATTGCCGTCTTCGGTGAAGCGGGAGTCTTTACGCCTGAAATCCTCAAGGTGAAAGAAGTGCGTACCTCGACGGGAAATATTGCCGGTGTTTCGATACCGGTATTTTCCGGGGCGGACTTTGAACGCAGCAGCTACGATCTTTTTACAACGCCGCTCTGGCTCGACATTGCCTGCGACCGGATGGAGCGGGTTTTATCGCTCGATCTTGAAGCCCAAATCCTCGACGAACAGGTTGCACGGCTCAACAACGAACTGCGTACCACAACGCAGCGGGTCAACTTGTTTGAAAAGGTAAAGATACCGGAAACAAAGCGGAACATCAAAAAAATTTCCGTGTATCTGGGAGATCAGCAGGTAGCGGCGGTTGTGCGCGGGAAGATTTCCAAGAAAAACTTGGAAAAGAACGCTCCGGATGAGGAGGAAACGGCATGATTTTACCAATGAAAAAACTGACGCTCCTTGTGCTGGATTCTCAGAAAAAGGCGGCTTTAAAAACACTGCGGAACTTCGGTGCGGTGCATATCGAAAAGGAAGCTGCTTCAAGCGATACCTTGACGGAGCTGCAGAACACATACGCGAGAGTACAGCAAGCGGAAGCATTGATTACCGAATCGCAGCCGAAAAAAGCGGAAAAAGCAAAGACTGAACCGCTCACATTGAACCGGAATGACCTATTGCAGGCAGTTGACGAGATTCTTGACCTCAAAGACCAAGAATCAAATACACGGGCTGCAATCAATAAGCTGACCGGCGACATTGAAGCATACAATGCTTGGGGGGATTTTGAGCCCAAAGATATACACAGCTTTGAAGAAAATGGCATCTATTTGACGATGGGTGAGCTTCCGGAAAAGTCATATACAGCATTGCCTGAAACGATTAAAACGGTACGGCTTGCAGGCGGCAAAAAAACAGTCCGCTTTGCGATAGTGTCCAAAACCGCAGATGTTCCTGCCGATTTGCCGTCCGATTTTAGTCCGCTTATTTTACCGGATATGCGGCTTTCGGCAATGCATACCGAAAGGGAACGGCTGCAAAAACAGCTGCCCTCATTCAAAGCAAAGATTGGGACACGGACTGAATTGCTTGCGCCGTTAAAGGCAGAGGCAAAAAAGCTTGCAAAAGAGATTGAGTTTGAAACCGTCCGTGCCGGTATGGAAGTCATTCCGCTTGAAGAAGATACGGCGGCTGCTTCCGGTATCGATAGCTCGGTAACGCTTGCCGCATCCGGCAATACTGCAAATGCTGCAAACGGCACTACCGGGACTGCCGCAAAAGAGCCGATACGGCTTGCACGGCTTTCCGGTTATATTCTTGCTGAAAAACAAGCTGATTTTGCAGGGCTTGCAAAGGCAAACGGCTGGGCGTTTATTGCAGATGATCCTGCTGAAGAAGATGCCGTTCCGACTGCCATGCGGCATAACCGGTTTGTACAGCTGCTTACCCCGCTAACGGACTTCCTCGGTACCGTGCCGGGCTACCGCGAACCTGATATTTCGCTCTGGTTCCTGCTCTTTTTCGGTATCTTCTTTGCAATGATTTTCGGGGACGCAGGCTACGGCGGCATCCTCGTGATCTTATCGCTCATCGGAATCGTCAAAGCAAAAGCGAAAGAGCAGCCCGCTCCGCTCGCTATGCAGATGTTCCTCTACCTCGGTGTCCTCACCGTTATCTGGGGAACTGCAACCTGCAACTGGTTCGGCATCTCGGTGGAGTACATCCCCGCATGGCTGAAAAACCTGTCCGTACCGGCTATCTCGAACGTAACGGAAGAGAGCATCAGAAATGCCAACTTGATGCAGTTCTGCTTTACACTCGGGCTTATTCAGCTGACAATCGGGCATATCATCTCGATTGTGCGGAATATCCGTTCTCCGCAGATACTGGGACACATTGGTTCCATTGCGATGCTCTGCGGAATGTATGTTGTAGTGTTAAGCCTTGTCGTCAGCGCCGAGCGGTACCAGATTAACCAGCCGGTAATGATTGCGGTAGGTGGCGGCTTTGCGCTCAACTTTATTTTTTCAAATTATCAAACCGGTATCGGGCAGAGTATCGTGGACAGCCTTAAAAATATCATCACGATGTTCTTAGGGGTGGTAAACGTCTTTGCCGATATCATGAGCTATATCCGTCTTTGGGCAGTCGGGCTTGCAGGTTCTGCAATCAGCGCGACAGTCAACCAAATGGCGGGGCCGGCGCTCGGCAGCTTCCTCATCTTTTTGGGCGTGCTGCTGTTATTCTTCGGACACGGCTTGAACTATATTATGAACGTACTTTCGGTCATCGTACACGGAGTGCGGCTTAATACATTAGAGTTTTCAAACCATGTCGGGTTAACGTGGGCAGGGTTCAAATACGAACCTTTTGCAGAATAAGGGTTCTAAAACGAGAAGCTTTTAAAAAGCCGACGTTCTTAGAAGATGTGATAAAACGCCGGTACGTCAGTATCGGCGGATAGAAAGCGGTAACGCTAACATTTCTTATTTCATACGCGGGAGCGGTGAGATAGATCGAGTAGATTATAAACTTGGAGGATTTCAATGAGTTTTGGTATGTTTGGTGCAGCAGCTGCACTCGGTATTTCGGCATTCGGATCGGCATTAGGGCTTGCTATCGCAGGACAGGGCACAATCGGGGCGTGGAAGCGGTGTTATTTGAATAATAAACCGGCTCCCTTCATCCTCCTCGCATTTGCAGGTGCCCCGCTCACGCAGACCATTTACGGCTTCTTGCTGATGAACAAAATGCTTACTTCAAAAGCGGATCCGTGGTTCCTGTTAGGTGTCGGTGTTGCGTGCGGTCTCGGTATTGCAGCTTCCGCTATTGCACAGGGTAAGGCTTCCGCAGCAGGTTCTGATGCGTTGGCGGAAACCGGTAAAGGTTTCGGTCAGTACATTACCGTTGTCGGTCTTTGCGAAACCGTCGCGTTGTTCGTTATGGTTTTCGGACTGATTAACTGCTAAGCGGTGTCCATTGCTTATTTAAAGCAGCACTGATTATTCCGTGTCGGAATTAGTCAGCGCTGCTTCCTTAAGGAGAAATACACATGAAAAAAAATATAGTATTCTGTTTCTTTGCTGTCGCTATTCTTTCAAGCTTGTTTGCAGATCATGATATAATTTTAGCTCCCTCCGTGGGGTATACATATACCAATGCCTTTACGGTGAAAAATCCTATCAATCCTTCATCGGAGAATATCGATTATTTTAAAGCTCACAACGGTTACCTTGAATTTACGGTTGGAGTTATTTTGGACAACGGCTTTACTTTTATTGAAGATGCCGGATTTGCAGCCGGCCCCGCGTATGTTACGGATAGCCAAATGCGTGTTCCTTCTTTCTTTTTTATATCCCGCTCTTTGCTAGGATATACGTTCAAGCCTACACAGAACTTGTATATTAATCTTTTAACAGGGCTCGGATTAACCTGGGGATATCCGCAGGTGCTGCAAGTAGGTATGCCGGTTAATATAGGTCTTTTTTGTTTTTTTAGTAAAAAAAGCGGCTTAAACATAACAGCAACGGATATGGTTGGAATCGGGTTTCCGTCTTTTTTAACAAATGCCTTTACCGTTAAAATAGGGCCTATTTTTAGACTGTAGCGTTATCAGCCATGCTGATAAGACAGCATTTTCGTTAACTGAGACTTACGCTCCTGCCTTTTTCAACTGTTCAAAGTTTTAAAGGTTCTGCAATTATGGCTTTTCTACTGCGCAGAGAATATTTTTGTAGCCGGTACAGTCCACGAGCTTTGGAACATCGGTGTGTATTATTATCTGTGAGGAAATACAAGCTTCGCGTGTACTGTATTATTGCTGTACTTTACGCTCGGCGTTTATTTCAGCAAACTGAATAGGGTATAGTACAAGATTAAGTTTACGCAGAAGTAGGAGGAAAGACATCGCTATCTTTCCACGTATTTCTTCACTTTTTTTCCAAAAACATAAAAATTATTAGCCGAAACGCCGTTGATGTCGCATAAAAGGGGCATGAACCTTATAAAATTTTATTACGGCATCAAGTGTATGCCAACCCTATTGTGTATGTTTGTTACCCTCTTCGGATGCGTTTCTACGCAAGTCTACGGGCAACAATCGCTTTTTGACCGTCTAACCAATGACCGTTTTATATTCGGTCTACAAAACGGCGAGGAATACGATATCGATGAATACTCCAATGAAGATTCCGATGAGGATTCCGGCACCGAGACGGATGAATACAATTTCGATAAAGCTTCCGAAACCGGATCGGAAACAGGCGGCGGACAACAGACGGGCGAATCAACTGAGCAGCAAACGGATAAAGCGCTTACCCAACAGACAGACGAATCGGTCAAACAACAAATAGACAAAGCGGATTCCTCATCGGACATACAACAGAATGATAAGGCTGATGCAAAACACACAGCCCCGGAACGCGACTATTTTTTCCGATATGTACACAGTGTTCATAAAGGCGCCCGGATTTCTGCCGGAGTCAGCGGTCGCGGTTACATCGGTTATTTGCAGCTTGAATCGCCGATGCCCGTACCCTACTTTGAACTTTCGGTGAGAAATTTCGGTGTCGGGCTGTATCCGCTTGCAGCACTGCAACCTTCTTTTCCTGAAAAAAATATCCCAACGCTTTTCCTCGGTGCAGGAAGCCTTACCTTTGATAGTTTCTTAAAAACGGCGCAGTTTTCCGGCTTTTCGAAAACAAAAGCAAGCTACGGCGGAGTCAAATTTCCGCGAGAACAGTTCATCGGTATCGGGAATGCGCAAAAGGCTATTCAATATGGGGTTGAAGTATACGGCAGCGGATGGAACGGCGCTTTTTTTGCAAGTCCCGAACCAAAGAAGCAGCGGATGCGCTACGGCCTTATTGGCGGTTGGCGTATGAATCAGAAAAAAACGGACATCAACTTTGCCATTCAATATCTTACCGCTTTTATGCCGGAATTGATCAGAGAGGTAAAAACATCTTCTGCAGAATCCGCAGGCATATATGGTGGAGATATCCGGCAGCGTTACCACACGCTTTTCGGTTTAAACGCCGTTTTTACTCATCCGGTTGTCTCGTTTTCGACAACCGGTTTTTGCAGCTATGCGGCAGACAAAACAGTTTCCGGTGCGGTACAAGCCGAAATCGATGCTTGGTACCGGTATGCGGGTATACGAACCGGCGGCAGCTATACCGGAGCGCGCGCCGTCAACTGGGATGGAAAGCAGCAAAACGAACAGGTTACCGTTTTTATTCAGCCGCACTTTAAGGTGGGCATTTTCTCGCTGTCCGCGCTCTATGGATTCAGTATGGAAGATAAAACAATGCTGCATAACGGCGGGCTTATTACACAGGTAAAACATGAAGTAATCCGTTGGAAGGCAAGCTGGGATTACCGCAATGAACTGCATACTATTAAAACGGAACTGATATGCATAAGCAAACCGAAATGGTTTAACGGCGTTCAATGGTTCCAAAAAGCGACTGCCGGAGCTTCCGTTGAATTACAGGATAAAACTGCCAATCCGTTTATCTTAAAAAAGTATGCTATCCATATAAACGGTCATTTCTGCATTACCGACGGCGTTTTTTGCGGTATCGCCGGTTCGTTTTCCCAAGCAGTACGAAAGGAAGAAACCGAAAATGAACGCCTTATATACCTGCAAAACCCCGTGTATGGCGGCGGCGTATATGTCAGTTTTAAGCGAGACGGTATCGGAAAGGTACACTCCGGCAAATTGGAAGTTTCGGTAAAAAATGAAAAGCCGTATTACGATGTTAAGCTTGTGTATCAGGTTCGCGGAAAGTGAGAGGATTGCTCCGCTATCTTCTGAGCGGCGGCGGCACAATCCAAGCCGGCCGTGTCGATGATAAGGTTGCAGCTCCTGCGGTACAGTTCGGTGCGGCGCGTATACAATTCGATAAACAGATGCCGCGCTTCCGCTTTTTGAGCAACAGGCAGAAAGCGTAGAAATGCCGGATAATACCCTGTTTGCAGCGCATCGTGCGTCAAGCGTTCAAAAAGCGCCGCTTCCGTTGCATAGAGGAATACCCGCAGCGGTATTGCTGCAACGATGGCAGACGCTTCCGTGTTATCGCAGATGCCGCCGCCCGCCGCAATGACAGCGCAGTTTTCTACGGCTGCCCCCTGCGGTTTCTCAGCGGAGCCGTCGGTTGGCAGGGACAGAGATACGGAAGACAGCAACGGCTCGGCTGCAAAGGCATCCCCGCCGCAGTCATGTAGAGCGCAACATTCACGCAGGGCAGCGGCTTCCGCAGCATGTAATGCGGATACCCCTCCTTGACGGCAAAGCTCCCGCGGCGTTAAACCGGTACGGATACGGATAAGCTCATCGGTGTCGTAAAAGGAGCAGCCGAGCCGTTTAGCAAGGAGTCTCCCTACGGAAGTCTTTCCCGAACGGCTCAAGCCTAAAAGTATCATGAAGTTCACGATAGCGGCAGTGCTAGGCACTTAACGGATGCGGTGAAGGACAATCGGGTTCGGGCGGTGTGATAAAGTGCAACAACATTTTCAGCTTTTTAATCGCAGCAGGGAGCGCAATCCGCAGCGGGAGGGGGTGTGTATCATCGGGATTCAGAGCCAAAAGGCTTGACGAAGCGGCGCCCATATACGGCGGAACAGCACCGAATAACCGCATCATCTCCTCTTCTCCATATTGCCGCCCCGTTTGAACATCTTGCACCGTACCTATCCCGTTGATAGGGGTACCGGAAATTCCGCCTGCTGCATTACCGGTAACTACGGAAGGCTCCATATATCGACACGGCTTCCAGCGGATACGCCTGTCTTTACCATGATCTCCCGAAAAACCGAATAACCGGCATATCAGACACCGTCCGCCGTACACCGTGCAGTGATACGGGCTTTCGGGGTCAAACAGAACGCAACCGTCGCCTCCGATAGAAGCACCGCTGTCCGCTTCGGCAATACGTTCCGCCCGCTCGCTCTGATTTTCCAGCATCCATGCCGCGAGATACAGCGCTTCAGCCTCATATACTTCAGGTTCAAAATGAACACAACAACTACCGCAGCCATCAGGGCATTGCATGGGGCTCTTTGCCTTCCATATTTTTTGACCTGCGTCTATATCATTATACAACGAATCAACTGCCGTCAAAATATCATAGATCACAGTACCCGCAAATTTTTCCGCTTCTTTTATCATATCGTAAATTCTTTTACCTTATTCGCCAATATTTCGATACTTTCTTTATTTTTTTGAACCAGCTCATTTACTTCTACAACAGCATTATTTATTTGAATAGCACCGGCAGACATTTCGTCCATGCTGTTGGTAATAACCTGAGTCAATCCATCCAGTTTATTCATCTCCTGCGCAACTTCTCCGCTACCCGAAAGCATTTTCGATGAACCGGCTTGTACCGTATTCGTAGTAATATTGATATCTTTAATCGCTGCCAATACTTCTTTATTCGCATTCATCTGATCTTGCATGGAACGCGTAATAAAGTCTTCCTGATCGGAAATTCGGGTCGCAAGTTCATATACCTTATCAAAGGTCTGTTCGGCACCGTTACCGGCAGCTATCAGCGTACGAATAATTTCAATAGATTCTTTTAAAACACCGCCGATTTGCTTTCCCTGTGCATTTGATTCTTCCGCAAGTTTACGGATCTCATCTGCAACAACCGCAAAACCTTTTCCGGTTTCTCCCGCATGGGCGGCTTCGATAGCGGCATTCATAGCGAGCAAGTTTGTCTGGCTTGCAATATTCTGAATAATCAGACTCGCTTCCAAAAGTGCATCGGATCGTTCTGCTATTTGCTTAACTACCGAGTTTGCCGTATTAGCGCCGTTTTTCCCCTCACGAGTCATCGAATACATCTCTTTTATCAAATCATTATTTTTTTCAAGCGTTTGCGTAATAGTAACAATATTTGCAGCCATTTCTTCAACTGCAGAAGAAGAGTGCGCAACTGAATTTGCTTGTACTGTAATCTCTTTATCCAGTTCTTGAATTTGCGCAATAATATTTTCAACTACATTGCCGGTTTTTTGAACACTCGAAGCCTGGGTTTTTGCTTGCCTTTTAATACTTTCCACATTTGCACTGATTTCGTTTATTGCACTTGCCGTTTCGGCCATATTATTATAGAGATCATCTCCCACATGCTGCATCGCCTTCGATTCATGGATAAGCGAATTAATCATACCGGCAACCTTATCCATTGTCGTATTAAAATCGATCATCAGACGACCGATTTCATCATTTTTCTTAATGTAAAATCGTCCGGTCAGATCGCCGGATGCCATTTTTGCAA
This sequence comes from Treponema sp. OMZ 906, assembly GCF_024181185.1. Lineage (NCBI taxonomy): Bacteria > Pseudomonadati > Spirochaetota > Spirochaetia > Treponematales > Treponemataceae > Treponema > Treponema sp. OMZ 906. Next base: position 2,415,507 of record NZ_CP051196.1, read on the forward strand.
AGATAAGCTGTAACTTTCGGAAATATCCTTTTATACGTTTTGAGAACCAGAAAATAAGCCAGAAAAATATAATCAGCATCCCCGTTCCGACTGCTGCCATACTGATAACGATTCGGTAAAAACTTTCCAATATCTCACTATTTTGCATCAATATCGCTATTTTCCATCCTAATTCATCAATAGCAAAAACCCGTATCCGCCACTGAATATTATCGATCGTAACAACTTTCGTTTCGATACCGATATCTTGAAAATGTTTAAGGTATTGATTACCGGTACTATCCAGCTTTGTAAACACTAAATCTCGATGCATCGGATCGGCTAAAATAGTCCCGTCATTTTGAAACAACATTACATATCCTGCCTTGCCGACTTTTATCGAATCAATAAATGAAGTAAGTTGCTCAAGTTTTACCTCAAGTCCCAGATTTCCGATAAAACGCCCTTCCGGCGATAATACTTGTCTGGAAAAACAGATAACAGGGGCCCCTATCGTCGACATATACGCAGGGGTCACAACGGTATCGCCACCGGCAGCTTCCGCTTGTTGATACCATATACGCTTTCGCGGATCAAATCCCGCGCTGACGGTATCATCCCACGAACTGGCAAACCCGCCCCATTTTGATCCGAAAAAAACTTCCGCGATATCGGAATATCCGTTATAGACACGCTTAAACAGCGTTACTATATCTTGCTCTATCTCTCCTTTCGGTACATTTTTCAGTATCATGTTCTGCTTTGTAGTCGTATAATTATTGAGGCTGGTATCAGCAACTTGCACGATAGGATGCTCTGCAAGCACTTTTGCCGTATTTTTATTATTTTGCATAAACAGCATGATCGTTTGTTCTATCAGCGAGAACTGCTGGGATGAGGTTCGGTCGTATTGTTTTATATTAACCTGATATACTTGAAAACCGATTATAGCGCAAGCGCATATTATTAAAATACACAATATAACGACGCCGGCAAGCAAAATTTTAGCGCGCAGGGATATATTCCTTTTTCTAGTATCCATCATTTCTCTCCTCAATAACAAATGATAATTAAAGAATGCCTAAAAGAAGAATCCTATTTTCCAAATAATCCGCGTTGTCCTGCTTTTATCCATTTACCGGGTATGCGCGATAATGCTGACTGGTTTATTTGTGCAGCCAACCATTCGGTATAGAGAGCATTATCTTCTCCTTCAAGACGAACAAGCATTGTTTGCAAAAGAGCGTTTTCTTCCTGTGCAATCGTTGCCGAACTTGCCTCCGCCATCCTCACAAAGGCCCCGGAAGCAGCGGCAACCGGTATATTCCCGCATGAAGGAGAGACATCTCGATGTACAAATATTAACTTCCCCGATTTTTTATGAATAAAATACCGCATGAAAGTGTAGGCTAACTGTATATTTGCAGTAATCAATTCGGTAACAATCTTATCGGCATGCAATACACCGGTATTGGAATATAATTCGGTATATGCCGGTGCATCAAAGATCAGCAGAGCAGTTTCAATATTCAACTGTAAATTTTTAAATTGGAGTGGTAAAGATTGAAGAGAGAATACGGATTGGCGATTCCATAATAGCACAGGGCCTATCGCATTCTCCGCTTTTTTATCTTTTGTTCGTTCGGCATCGGAAATAACAATTACGCGTTGACCCTGTACTCGTAGGAAATCAGCTAAACTTAACGAAAAATTTAAACGATCGTCTGTTATCAGTATATCAGTACTCATAGTTACTAGTATATACCGAATAAATAAAAATTTAAATAGCTAGTCGATTAAAGTCGCTTCAACCATATAACGGAACGAATCACCTGCCACAGAGCGTTCTTTTTTTTCTATGATGAAAATCAGAGCGCGAGAGGTATCGTCCATCAGTATTTTCTTAACGGCATAATTTTTAACACCACTTCGCACATAATCGGGGCGGCCGACTTCTTTTTTTACCTTGGTACCATTCGGTTTTGTTTTTTCTACCGTTAAATAAAATGAACTTTCCGTTTTTGATTTTTGTGTCGTATTAAGCACAACCGTATATTCGTCGCTTGTCTGGAAGTCGCGGAAAAATAGTGTTTGATTTCCTTCAGTTGCTTCTGTTTGCGCATAAAGAACACGTCCCTGCCGTGTTTCGGAAATACCCCACTTGCTCAGTGAAACTTGAGCCCTATTCTGCAGTGCAAGGAAAGTCGATTTACTTTCTTTTCCTTCCGTTTGCTTTGAAGGAGATGTTCTGAAAATACCGTTGGGGAGAAAAGTATTGGCACCTACATCGACAGCGTAAATTTCGGCATACGCGCGATAGGTTTTATCCTGTAAACCGTATTGGCCGAAAGCAAACTTAGTTCCGTCAGCGGAAAAGCCTAAATTAACAAAGTTTGCAAGATCGCCGGCATAAACGGCAGCCGCAAAGACCGCCATAACAATTATGGTATAAAATTTTCGCATAACAACTCCTGCGCGTGAAAATCCGTGGATTACGTTCCTATACTTGTATCGGAATATAAAATGCAAACTTTAAAAAGGGGAAGCAAAACAAGCACTTTATCTTGTTCAAAGTAATCGGAAACCAATTACCAAATACTACAAATTATCCATTACCCATTACTTACTCAGCTGTCGCCAGACTTTAAGCTGTTCTTGTATCAAAGCCTTACCTTCTTCCAAAACTTTTAACTGGGCTTCTTTTGTAGTGGGTGTCGGATATATTTTAAGAACTTTTACCCGATATGCGCCTCCACGTAGATTGGTTGCCATCCGAGTTACCGAAGAAATATTCCACCCGCCGTCAACCGCGGCAACAACTACCGGCATCGGTGCCTTGGATAAAAACCGCCGGAAACCGGCCGAATGAAAAGTTCCGACTTCGCCATTCTTTGAGCGGGTTCCCTCAGGAAAGAGTATCGGTATCCAATTGTTGCGCATCACCCGTCGCGCGAATGCATCCATTGCCTGCATGGCCTGACTGGGACTACCGGTACGCTGCACGATACAGTGTTCGTCACTTTTCAGCATAACGGAAACTAACGGCACATAGTCTGCCAGTTCCTTCTTCGCAACAAAACGAACACGCTTTCCACCGAGATAGTTCATAAACACCACAATATCTAAGATGCTTTGGTGGTTGGAAATCAGCAAATACTGTTCCGGCAGCTGCGGCACAAGAGAATAATCCCCTCTGAAATGGAAATTAAGATAAGCAGAAAAAATCGAAAAGATACGGTGCGCGACAACGGTCGAAATATGTGCATTGATTTTTTTACACCACGAGCGGTGAATAGCATAAGCAATACGGTTTAATAACGCCCATCCGGCCAAAGTGCCGATACAGCATATAATACAAAAAACGCCAAGCATAAAGTCCCTGTCAATACAAAAAGTTTTCGACAGTATAAACTATTTCTTCTAAAGATGCAAAGCATTGCTTGGTTTTAGGAATACTGTCGATAAAGATTCTTCCGTACTGTTTCACAAGCGCCCGCTTGTCGAGCAGCGTTACAATGCCGCGGTCGGTTTGCGAGCGCATCAGGCGGCCGAAGCCCTGCCGGAATTGTACGACTGCTTCGGGGACGCTCAGCTGCATAAACGAGCTGCCGCCTCTTTTTTCGATGGCATCGGCACGGGCACGAAAAAGAGGTGCACTCGGCACGGCAAAAGGGAGTTTTACCAAAATGACATGGCTGAGCGCCTCGCCCGGTACGTCGATGCCTGCCCAAAACGATGCGGTCGCGAATAAGCTGCTTTCGATATGTTCCTTAAAGGTTTGCAAGAGGCGGCTGCGGTCGTCCTCTCCCTGCTGTAAAAGCTCCATATCGGGCAGCTGAGTGCGGGCGTACGCACAAGTTTGTTTTAACGACTCGTAAGAAGTAAACAGGACAAGCGTTTTTCCTCCGGTCATTTCAATCAATTTGGTAACGGCGGTGTTCACAAATTGCTGAAACTGCTCATCATCAGGGGCAGGTGCATCGGTCGGGATGTTTAAGAGCACATTTTTGTCGTACGGGAAAGGCGATTCAAAGGTACCGGTGCGCACCGGCTTGTCGGAAAAAGGATGCAAGCCGACCCTGCCCAGCCAATACGAAAAGCTCGTGCCGATTTTCAGGGTTGCGGAAAGGGCAATGACGGTATCGAAGGGGATGAATACCGCCTGCCGCAGCAAACCCGACATATCCACCGGCGTTTGATTAAAGTACGGAACTTCCCCCGCAGGGCTTTGGTATTTTTCTATCCAAAAGACATACTCGGGCAGTTCTTTCCAACGGAAAAAATTTTCGAGCGTTTCGGAAATGTCTTGCAGCCGGTGCAGTGCAAGCGAACCTTCCCGCACCGCTTCTTCATACGGAGAACCTTCATCCGGTTCGGCATTGGTAATCAGCACCGCGAGCTTGACATTCAGGATATTCAGCTCCGCGTAAAAATCCTTGCACGCGGCAAGCAGCGCCGCCGTCTTCGATGCCGGAACCTGTGTAAAACCGAGACTGCTCACATTCCCGCAAAACGAGAGCGCCCGCGCCTCCAATACGGAGTAAGCCGTTTGCGTTTTTGCAAGAGCGGCGATAATAGCAGGCATCAACTCGGCTTTAGTAGAAACCGCAGTGATTTTTTCGATACAGCCGGCGGCTTTTCCCTTTTTAGTACGGGAAAGCGTTGTAATACAGCGGGTTAAATCATAGCGGGAAAAGGTACGCGAAAAAAATCCGCTTGCCGCCTCTTCAATCGTGTGAGCTTCGTCAAAGATGATTGCGTTAAAGGGCGGCAGAACGGCAGTTGAATCATAACCGGCGCCTTCTTTTCTGCTGGCGAGATCGGCAAAGAGCAGATGGTGATTAACAATTAAGAGCGCTGCCTTTTCCGCTTTTTTACGCAGCTTCATCACAAAACAGTCGGTATAAAAAGGACAGCGCTGCCCAAGGCAGTTATCCGATTCGGAGCAAATCTTTGACCACAATCCTGCCGCGGGCATAAACGGGAGTGAAGAGCGGGCGCCGTCTTGGCATGTTTGCGCCCATTTTTGAATGGCTGCCAGCTCTTCCGCCTCATGACTAAAAAGATCAGGTTCCTGTATCGTTTGCATGAGCCGCCGCAAACAGAGGTAATTCTGCCGCCCCTTAATGAGCACCGCCTGCGGCTGTTCCGATTGTTCGCCGCATACACCGAGTATTTTTAAGGCGTCGGGAACATCCTTATCGATGAGCTGATGCTGTAGATTGATGGTGCCGGTGGAGATGACAATGCGAACTTTATTTGCAAGCGCCCATTCAAAGGCAGGCAGCAAGTAGGCTAAACTCTTCCCAACGCCGGTTCCTGCTTCAAAAACACCGATTGCGCTGTCGTTAAAACAATGTGTTATTGCGCGGATAAGATCGAGCTGTGACGGGCGTTCTTCATAGCGGTCAAAAAAAGACGCAAAGCTGCCGGTTTCTTCAAGATAGCCTGCTATTGTATCGGCATTAAGGCGGTGGTATACACGTTCCTCCGCTTCATCTTCGTAGTGCATAAAGGCTTAATCGCGCAGCCATTCTACCGTTGCGGTATCGTATTTAACACTGATAATAGCCGTTTCATTGTATTGAATCTGAGCATCGACCTTTGTGCCTGAAAGAATTTTTTTATCGGGGGATACCAAAAAGCGCCACTGTGGAGGATTGGTTTTTTGAACCGCTTGGCGGGCAATTTCATCGGGTAAATTGAGAAATTGGCGGGGCTGCAAACTGCCTTTTTGCGTTACCAGCAAGTATCCGTTATCGATTTTTAAATCGAGTGAGACGGACACACCGCTTGAAAATACCGCCATTCCGCGACCGCCGCGCAAGATCATCACACGGTCGAGCCCCGGCTCCCCCTTCCATGAACCAGCAAGCGAATCAACGGTGTCGATGTACCCGAACTCCGTATTCTGCTCAGTTTGCGGCAGGGAACGCGCAAGTTGCTCCAGCGGAACCGAAAAGTCAAAGAGGTTGAACACTAACAGTCGGGAATCAAGGAGAATCTTGTTAATATTATTGTATACTTTTGAAATGATGCGGGTAAACTGATCTTTTCGTCCCTTTAAAATAAGTTCAAGCTTAATCCCCTCCGGAACCTCTTCCAATGCCCCGAAGAAAATATATTCAATAGCCGGATTTTTAGGAAAATCAACCGGCGCGGACTCATTACGCAAATCAAAGATAGTATAGGTTTTAAGTTCTTTAATAAAAGAGAAAACAAGATTATCAACCGTTTGGGCAATCTGTTCGTTCATAGTAGGAGCCTGTAATTGATATACGGCAACGCCCGGAAGCGCCGAAAGCACCGGTGGCAGGCTAATAAGCAGAAGGAGAAGCATTATGTAAAGTTTCTTTGTTTCTCTATATTTCATTGCTCGTTATTACCTGTTCTTTAGCTGCAATTCCCGTTGTACATCCCGCTTAATATCCCGTTCTTTTATGTCGGCACGTTTATCAAACTGCTTTTTCCCTTTGCAGATGCCGAGCATAACCTTAATCCGTCCTCGCTTTAAATAAAATTCAAGCGGAATGAGTGTATAGCCTTTTTCTTCCGTTTTTCGAGTTAATCGTTTAATTTCATCTTTATGCAGCAGTAGTTTCTTAGGACGGTCGGGATCATGGTTAAATATTGAAGAATAAACGTATTCCGAAATATGAAAATTCTTTAACCATACCTCATTCTGCATAATTTCGGCAAACGAGTCGGGAAATGAAATACGCCCGTCCCTCACCGATTTTATTTCGGTACCTTGCAGCGCAATCCCGCATTCTATTGTTTCTTCGATAGAATAGTCAAAATGCGCTTTTTTATTTTTTGCGATAATTTTTATCGACTCTCCGTCCATTAAACTCATTATATTCATCTGAAAATACTTGTCAACGTAGAGACAAAATGGTACTGTATCTTCAAAAGGTATTCCGGCATCATTCATTCGGATATGTCGGCACCACTGGTAAAATAGGTTTTTTATGTTTTTTCAACGGTACAAATTTACTTCCTATACTGAGCGGCGGGCAAAACGGTTTCGATTGCTCCGCATTTGTTGTATTGTCTTTCTCATGTTTATCTTTTATCAGCTGATCAGCTCATATATTATTACGACATATCGTATCCAAGCGGATACAATGCAGCCGACTTTTTCCTCCGGTGATATGGTTATCACGACTCCTTTTTATTCCGCTCAAAAAGATATCGAACGAGGCGCTCTGGTAACGGTTGAACCGATTGAACGGCCTCATCAAAGTTTTTTTGAAAAAACGACTCAAAAAATCGTTGCTTTTTTTACCTTTCAGCTGGTTCATCCTTTTAAATCCAATCAACCGTCGCAAGCGAAGCCTTTTATCCGGCGTGTTGTCGGTATCCCCGGCGATACGATATACATGGAAGGTTTTGTGTTGCATATTAAAACAAAAAACGGTGGGCATTTCTTAACCGAGTTTGAAGTAACGGAAAACGACTATAACGTCAAAATCGAAAACCTGCCGGAGAACTGGGATACATCACTGCCATTCTCAGGAGCTTATCCCGAAATGACGCTCAAAGAAGGGGAATATTTTGTGTTGTGCGACAACCGGATTGCCTCAAGTGATTCCCGCCTCTGGGGGCCATTACAGGCGGCAACGCAGATCAAAGGACGCATATTGATGCGATATTGGCCGTTTTCTCATATTTCGGTTTTTTAAGCCAAAACCGTGAAACCTTCCGGTCTTTACATTCATATTCCTTTTTGTACACAAAAATGCCGTTATTGCGATTTTTACTCGATAACGCAAAAGGCGGATTTCCGCCCATACCATCCTAATCCTCAATTTATTGAACGGCTTTTGCAGGATGTTCGCTTTTTTAAAGAACGCTCTGCTATTGAAGCATGGAAAACCGTCTATATCGGCGGGGGCACACCTTCGCTGCTGCACCCCGATGATATTCGTACGCTTGCCGCTGGAGTCTGTGAAGGACAGAAACAGCCGGTTCAAGAATTTACGATAGAAGCAAATCCTGAGGATATTACCGCTGACTGGCTTGCAGCCTGCAGCGAAGGCGGCGTCAACCGGCTTTCCATCGGCGTGCAGACTTTTGATAACGATGTATTGGCCGTAAACGGACGCCGCGGTTCAAAAGAAAAAACGATAGCGGCTTTGGAGACGATAAAACGCCGATGGCAGGGTGCACTTTCCTGCGATTTAATCGCAGGTCTGACAGGACAAACCGCGGCAAGCCTTTCCGACGATGTACGGCGACTGATAGACTACCGCATCGAGCACCTCTCCCTCTACGGGCTTTGCAGCGAAGATCCGCTCCCCGATACCCGGGAAGATTTTATTTCCGAGCTTTTATGGGAAAACACCGAGCTTTTAGCTGAAAACGGGTACATCCGGTATGAGGTATCGAATTTTTCGTATCAGGATAAGTACCGCTCCCTGCATAATCAAATCTATTGGAATATGGAACCATACGCCGGTATCGGCCCGGCTGCATGCGGCACTTTGATATATGAAGATAGCAACGGCAGATTTATCGCAGCAGCACGTTTTGAAGGGAGCAAAGATATCGATAAATGGATGACTGCAGCCGACCGCACTTCGGTATATCCGTGCGAACATATCGACCGAAATACCTTTTTGGAAGAAGTCTTACTGATGGGATTCCGGCTTTCGGAAGGGATTAACCGTACAGCCTTTGCCCGGCGGTTCGGCGCGGATATTACCGCCTTTATCGGAGAAACCCTCAGCAGCTGGGAAAAACACGGGCAGTGCCGCATCGAACCTCATCGCGTATATCTTACGGAAGAAGGCATGCTTTTCCTCAACCGTTTTTTAGTCGATGCGCTTTCGGAACTGGATACAAAAGCACAATGCCCTGCCGGAAAGCCTCTTGACCTCGACGGTTAATCATTGTTATTCTATGTGCTATGACAGAAACGGATAAAATAGCGTTGATAGATTTGGATGAAGAAGATTACGATACGGTTTTAGCTGAGGATATTGTCTTTGACGGGATCATTAAGTTTGAAAAGCCCTTTATGATAAAGGGTGCCGTACAAGGAACCATTCAATCTTCAAGCGATTTAATGATCAGTGAATATGCAAAAGTAAAGGCAAAGATAAACGCAGACCGCGTTATTATTAAAGGCGAGGTCATCGGTAATGTTACTGCTACAACCTCCGTACATGTATTTGCCTCAGGTAAATTAACCGGCGACGTAACAGCTCCCGAAGTAATACTGGATAGCGGTTGTTTTTTCAGCGGAATTTGTACGATGAATCGGCACTAGAGGTTGTAAGAACGTGTTTGCTTTTCGCAAAAGATTTCCGGCAGGAATCGCATTAGTTTTTTTAACGCTCTTTTTTCCCTATTGTATTTATGCACAAAAGGGTGATGATGCGCTGGTATTATATCGTGAAGGCCGCTATAAAGAATCCGCATCGGTATGTTTAAACGAAATAGAACGAATGCCCCGCAATATCGACAGCTATGTTGTGCTGACATGGGCGCTACTTGCCGACGAACGCTATCAGGAAGCGGCCGACTGGACAGTTAAAGGGCGGGAAGTTTCGCAATATGATCCGCGGCTTATTGAAAGCCATGCACAAGCGCTCTATCACCTTGGAAGGAACGAAGAGAGTCTGCATCTCTTTGAAGAGTATATCGCCTATGCGCCTAACGGTACGAAGGTAAGCGGCGTGTATTATCATATCGGAGAATTGTATTTGCGCATGGCAAAATACCGTCATGCCGATATTGCCTTTTCTACCGCTATCCGGTTGGAACCGCTCAATAGCGTGTGGTGGACGCGGCTTGCGTACTCGCGGGAACAGGCAAAGGAATACCGGGCAGCATTGGAGGCGTATTCGTCTGCATTGCAGCTGAATAAAAATTCAACCGATGCTCAAAAAGGTTATGAACGCGTACTGCACCGCTTTTAATCCGTCGCAGCGCCCGCCCTTCTGCTTGACTCTTTGTGCAGGTTTTCTTCATTAATATGAATGTTCAATTATGTTCAATACGAATTGAAACGCTCGGATGCAGGCTTAATCAAACAGAGGCTGAGTCCTTTGCCGCGCTGTGTACCGATGCGGGATTTTCCATCTATACCGGTCATGCCGATTATGCCGGATACGCCGGTACAACGCCTGCCGGCACTTCAACGATAACAGCCCCGGAATCCGCGGCTCCCATTCGATTATCTTCCGCGCTGCCGCCCGAACAGACGGTTCTCTGCTTTGTGAATACATGCACGGTAACCGGCAAAGCGGAACAAAAGGCGCGTCGGCTGATCAGATTATTGGTGAAGACACATCCCTATGCCGTTATTCTGGTAACAGGCTGCTATGCGCAACTGGAAGCCGCAGCAATAGAAGCGCTGCACCCCCACATACTCGCGTTTCCCGGACAACAGAAAGATTTATTAACCGAAATACCGGCATACCTTGCAAAATTGGTAGCCGACAGCGCTTACTTTGACACAGCCTTTTTTCTAAGTGCAGTGCGCGCCTACCTTACCGACTTGACAACCAAGGTTCCGCAGCATACACAGACCAAACCGGTACAAAATTCATCAGTACAAAACATATCCATACACGGCATACGGGAGAGCCGGCTATTCGCACTCAGCTCCCCGCATTTTTTATTCCACTCACGCGCACTGCTGAAAATTCAGGACGGCTGTAACGATGCCTGTGCTTATTGCAGGATACGGCTTGCACGGGGAAAATCCGTGTCGCTGCCCGCCGCCGAAGTCCTCGAACGGCTTCGCTGTATAGAAGAAACCGGTGCTCATGAAGTAACACTGACGGGTGTGAACCTGTCGCAGTACCGGAGCGAAGTCGGAGACTTTGCCGATATGCTCAAACTCATACTGGAAAACACTGCAATGCGTATCCGCATTTCGAGCCTCTATCCCGACAGGATAGATGAGACACTTGTTCCGCTGCTGGCACATCCGCAGATTTGCCCCCACTTCCACCTTTCCGTACAATCGGGCAGCGATACTGTCCTTAAAGCGATGCACCGAGGCTACAGGAAAGCAACCATATACCAAGCCGTTTCCGAACTCCGCCGCGTAAAGGACAATCCGTTTATCGGTGCGGATATCATCGCCGGTTTCCCCGGTGAAACGGAAGCTGATTTTGAGGAAACCTACCGGATGTGCCGTGAACTTGAGTTTGCCGGAATACATGCGTTTCCCTTTTCCGCCCGCCCGGGAACAGAGGCGTGGAAAATGCAGCCAAAAGTACCTGAACGGATCGCAGGTCAACGGATAAAAAAGCTGAACGAACTGGCGGAAACGCAATCCGTATCATATTTACAGGCATGGGATGGAAAACTGATATGCGGGGTTGTCGAAGCGCCGCGCAACGGACAGCAAACCGTTATCACGGAAAACTATCTTTCGCTGCCGTTAACATCGGCTTCTTTGCAAGAATATCGTTTATACGGCGGCGAATATGTCCATATACGAGTACAGGGAAAGAATGCCGTACTAACGGAAATCATCTCCGACCCGCACAGCTAACCGAAGCAACCTCACATCATTTTGGTGGGTAATAGGTAATGGTACCGATGGGTATCTCTAAAAATCTAACCGAGTTTTTAGAGATGCTCTATTCTTTTATGGCCACACTATTACCCGCGTCATATCGAGGCTGTACGGATTGTCGGCAAACGCAATATCCTTCACCTTTTCCGAATTGTATACCGCCATCTCTTTCGCATAAGAAATCGGTATGTTCACCGCCTCATCATGCAGCGTTGTTAAAATGAATCGATAATCGTCCCGTATCGCATCTTCGTTTACGGTGCTCATCATACCGGCAATACAGGCATCGATGCGCGCTTTTTGCACCAAGCCTGCCTGAGAGGTTTTATCCAACCCGTCGTCCGCCATCGCAGTCAAAAAGACATGCGGGTCTTGGGGAAAGCCGTAAGTGTCGTTGACGGACAGTTCAAATGCACCCGACGTACCGGTATCGAACCACGTCATCGTTTCGTACCCTTGCAAGACAAGATCAATGCCGATATCCGCAAGCTGCCCTTTCACCGCCGTCAGTATTTGCCCGTCGATAGGCTTTGCACTCTGATAAATCGCCCGCAGCTGTAATGGCGTTCCATTGCGCATCCGTATTCCCTTGCCATTCAGTTCCGTCCAACCGGCCTTCTCAAGCAGAGACACCGCACGCGCTTTATCGTATTGATACGGCGGCAGCGCAACATCGCAATACGGCATATCGCGGGTAAACAGCGTATCCGCCTTAACTTCGCTTCCGTGCAGTACCGTATTGATAATTTCATCTTTATTGATTGCGTACTCAAGCGCCAAACGCAATTGCTTATCCCGCGTAAGCGGCGAAGACGCATTGAGCAGCAGATTCCGGGTGATATAGGTTTTATCCGAAAACCGCACGGTCAACCCGGCCCCCGCACCGTTCTGATTCGTCATCCCGGTCTGCGCCGGCATCCTGACCTGCTCCAGCATATCGTAGGTAATTTGATACGAACCGAACAGTATATCGATTTCCCCCGCTTTAAGCGCAAGAGCGCGGCTGTCCGCATCGGGGATAATCATTACGGTAAACGACTCCGGCCCGCCGTTTTGTCCATACCATTGCTGATTTTTTGTAAACCGATACCGCTGCCCCGCAACACAGTTTGCCGCCTTTATCTCGTAAGGCCCCGTTCCCGCCGTATCCGCTGTATAGGAGCCGTAGGGATTATTCCCGTTTTCAAACAGACGAGGAGAAAGCATCCCAAACGCCGACGCACTTAACTCCTGCAAAACGGCAGGGTGAGGTTCTGCATAGCGGAACCGCACCGTGTATTCATCTGCCGCCTCCACCGCACTGATCCGCGAAACCGCCCCATAATAGCCGAGATAGTCCCCGACAAATTCCTGCATCTTTTCAATGTTGACCTTTACCGCCTCCGCAGTAAACGGCTCCCCATCGGTAAACGTAACCCCGCGCCGTAAATGAAACGTCCACGAATGTTCGTCATGCTCCCACCTTTCGGCAAGAGCCGGCTTCACTTCCCCATTCTCAAACCGGACAAGCGTTTCATACACCATCTCCGAATAATGAGAAAACCCAAGCCCGTCCATAATCCCAATCGGCTCATAACTTGCAAAATCGACCGCTTCTCCGACAATCAACTCATCACGGCCTTTTACCTCCGATGCATTTTTGCATCCCGACACGGCAATCAGCGCCGCAACCGACACCGCTGCAATCCATCGTATTTTCCTTGTATTCATACAAACCTCCATTGTTTTTGTTACTTCTAAGTCTGATGATCTTCCCCTCATTTTCCGTCATAAAAGCGGCTGCCTGCAGGTCATGTGTGATAAACAAATATGCGCATTGCGTCTCTTTTTGCAGCCGTTTTAAAAGCTGAAGGATATGCAACATCACCGTAGGATCAAGACCCGCGACGGCTTCATCCAACACGGCGAGCTTCGGTCTGATAGATAGCGCACGGATAATGCATATCCTTTTTTGCTGACCGCCCGACAATTCATGCGGATACTTTTCCAAAAGATAGGCAGGAATATCGGCGATATCCAGCAGCGGAGCAAGCCGAGCCATACACTCCTTTTCAGAAAATCGGCAAAAATGCTGCAGCGGCTCGCAAAGGCTTTTCTTAATTTTTTGCCTTGGGTCAAAGCAGTTCAGGCTATCCTGAAACACGGGTTGAATATGCCGGTAGAGCGTTCTCCTGCGGGCAAGCGGAAAAACATCCTCGCCGTCCCACCGGATGCTGCCATCAGTCGGTTTTTCAAAACCGCAAATAAGACGCGCCAAGGTACTTTTTCCGCTACCGCTTTCGCCGATAAGCGCAACCGTCTCCCCGTCCCCGATCGTCAATGAAAAATCCTCCAGCACCGGTACGCTGCCTTTCCTGCCGTTGTCCGTATAGCGTTTTGTTACCTGTTTTACTTCAAGCATCGCTTCTCCTCTATAAAATACCCACGTGCACACATGAAAAGAAAAATCTTCCGCCATGGAGGGCGGTAGTTCCATACAGAAGCGACATTTTGGTCTTGCCAAAATTTGCAGTCAAAAGTGTACATGGACGTACACTTTTGACGATGATAGTAATTCGGCTGTGTACGGATGCCGGGGATTTTTCAGAACCGTTTCGGCGGTTCCTGTCTCTACTATTTCACCCTCCTTCATCACGGCAATACATTCTGCAATATTCGCAACGGCATTCATATCGTGCGAAACAAACAGCAATGCAGCTTGGGTCTCTCTTACCGCTTTTGCAAGCAGTTGTAACACAATACCGCAATTACCGGCATCCAGTGCGCCGGTCGGCTCGTCGGCAATGAGCAACACGGGACGCAGCGAAACGGCAATCGCAACCATAACCCGCTGCAGCATTCCGCCGCTTAATTGCCCCGGATAGCTTTCCATAACACGTTCCGCATCGGAAAGCCCTACGGCGCAGAGCAGTTCATACCCCAGCCGGAAAGCCTCACGTGTACTGCAATGACGGTGAGCCTTAATCGTTTCCATAAAATGGCGCTTTATTTTCATACACGGATCGAATGCCGCATGAGGATTTTGCATGACATACCCGATATCCTTTCCATTGATTTTCTGTTGTTCCTTTGGGGATAATCGCAGCAGTTCTTTACCGCACAGCCGGATACTGCCGCTTTGCAGCGCACGGTCTTTGAGTAAGCCGAGTATCGCTTTGCACACGGAAGTTTTGCCGCTGCCGCTTTCACCGATCAAACCGAACGTTTCTCCCCGCGCAATGGAAAAACCGATATTGCGTATTTTCGTTCTTTCATTCGGATATTCGATACACAAGCCGCTTACGGAAAGGATGGGGGCATCCTTCACCGGTTCTCCTGTATACAGTGCATACTGCGGCATGAGCATACTCGCTTCATTCATCGATGCTTTCCTGTACGATTTCGTTAGGCAGTACCCCCTTCGACACACTTTTCGTCGTTTGATATATATGTTCCTGTACGGAGCCTTGATACGGAGAAAAGAAACGGCGCAAACCTTCCCCCGTTATATTGCAGGCGCATACGGTAAAGAAGATACAGAGTCCGGGATAAACGGCGAACCGAGGAGCGCGAATAAAGCTGCTTTTTGCATCCGACAGCAGCGCGCCCCATTCCGGCGTCCCCGCAGGCAATCCGATCCCTAAAAATGAAAAACCGGAGAGCATCAGTACCGCATCGCCGATTCCTATCGTCAGCAGTACGATAAGGCTCGGCATAATATTCGGAAAAATATGCGTTACCGCAATGCTCCAATCGGAAAGACCTGCGGTTTTTGCATAGACAATATAGCTTTTTCGGCTTTCGTGATGCGTATAGCTGCGCACCATTCTGCCGTACCACCCCCAATATGCAAAAACCGCGCTTACCAGCAGATTGACTACGCCGTTTCCCATAATGCCGATAACCGCAAGCACCAGCACCGTTGGCGGCATCGCCATACTCACATCGCAGCTTAACACAAAAAGCTTATCCGCAACGCCGCCCTTAAACGCCGCAATCATCCCGATAGGTGTTGCAAGCACGGCAACTGTCCCGATAACTGCGGCGGCAAGTCCCATGGAATAGCGCGTGCCGTACAGCAGTCTTGAAAATATGCACCGTCCGTACGCATCCGCTCCCAACGGCATCGCAAAAGACCGCTCGGCAAACCGTACACTCATATCGATTTTGTCAGGATTATTCGGCGCCAACACATCGCAAAAAACAGCGATGATAACCAATACCGACACCATACCGAGCCCTGCGCCGAGCGCGGCATTCATTTTTCCCCTCATGCACGATTCCTCAACAAACGTTTTAGGAAGGATTAAGCGCTTCGCCGATAAACTCTGCCGCGCCGTTGCACACGGTAAATGTAAACGCTGTTACAATAAGGTACGCATTGATGACGGGAAAATCGCGGTTAACTGCGGCGTTCAGTGCATACATACCGATCCCCGGAATTGAAAAGATAGTTTCTGCAATCGCAGTTCCCGCAATAAGATAGCCGATATTTTGTCCCCACAAAGTTACAAGCATCGGAGCTGCGTTGCGTAAAAGATGACGCGTCATAATGTTCCGGTCGGTAATCCCGCGGGCTTTCGCGTATTGAACATACTCTTTCTCCTCATTTTCCAATAAGAAGGAGCGTAAAAGGCGGATAAGCGTACCGGTCATCGGCAAAGCAAGGGTAAAAGAGGCAAACAGTACACTGCTCCCCTGCCCGTGCCCGATAACGGGAAGCAGATGTAAGCGCATACCGAAAACGAGCAAAACCAAAAGACCGGTGCAATAACCGGGTACGGAAAAACTCAAAAAAGAAATGAAGCCGATAAGTTTATCCGCCAACCGTTTTTTGTACAAAGCCGCCGCTATGCCGAGCGGAACGGCAGCAATGATGCTGAATGCCGATGCACAGGCGGCAATCAGCAGCGTTACAGGCAGCGCCTTGCCGAGTTCTTGCCGTACGGATTTTTTGGTAAGGTACGATGCGCCGAAATCCAGCCGCACCGCTTTATGCAGCCATGACAAATACTGCTGCAGAATCGTCTTATCAAATCCGGTAAGCTCACGGTATTGCGCAATCAACTCCTTATTTGCAGAACGGACAACCCGCCGCGCGTATGCTTCCGCAGGATCAATCGCCGAAATATTTGCCAGCAAAAACGAAAGGAAGGACACGCACACCAAAACAAGGATAAGATACCCCGCTTTTTTAATAATTCTCACGCTTCGTCAATTTCCTCATAGTATCGTCTAATATCTTTGACACAGTTGCCTTATCTTTGGCGTTAGCCGTCTATTTTTAAAAGATTATTCTACGAAAAAGTATAGGGAGCTCTACCCCAATCGGAATTTATTATGCCCCAAACAGATATTGTTATATTTATCAGGTCAAATCTCGAGTTTTGGTAAAACAGGAGAATCAAGGAGAACCCATTATGGTTTTGTTTGTAGCTTTAAGAAAGTTCTCCAAAAACTAAATGGGAATAAAATAGAATTTTCCAATTCTTTAATAAAATATTAAGGTAATAAGAGAGAATGTTTTATAAAATGAAATTGAACTTTAGGGCTAAGCAAGGTAGCAATAAAACGCGGCTTTACACCGCCAAAAAAAAGCCTGTTTGACATATACACGCTCTGTATGTATAATACACTTATGATAAAGACTTTTGCGGATAAAGAAACAGAGCATGTTTATAAACAGGAGTTTTCAAGACGGCTTCCGAATACAATTCAGAAAGTTGCTTTGCGTAAACTTATGTTAATAGATAATGCAAAGTGTCTTGAAGATTTGCGGGTGCCTCCAAATAATCATCTTGAACAACTTGTAGGAGACAGAAAAAGACAGCACTCTATCCGTATAAATGATCAGTGGCGTGTCTGTTTTACAGAAAAAGACGGACACTTTTATAATGTAGAAATTGTGGATTACCACTAGGAGAAAACTATGGCAGAGTATATCGAAACACCGACAATGGGTGAAATCTTAAATGAAGAATTCTTGATTCCTCTTAGACTTTCCGCATATAAAGTAGCACAGGAAATTAAGGTTCCTACATCTCGCATTCAGGATATTCTTCATAATCGCAGAAGAATTACTGTAGATACATCTTTACGACTTGCAAAATTCTTTGGAGTTTCAGACGGTTATTTTATGGCTTTGCAGGATGATATTGATATAAGAAATGCAAAGTTAGAGCTTGCTCCGCAATTAGAAGAAATAAAAGCCTACGCTTATGCATAATAATATGCCATAACAAGAAGTTCAAAGCCGACACGGGCTCAAGGTCTGTGCGGTTTAACTCATTGTTAGATGTACAAATCACTAAGCAGATTCTTTATTTACAATCAACAACCCCGACGCAAGCGTCGGGGCACAGTGCTCAACGTTTCGCACTGTGTATTCTATAAGGTGGTTGCAGTCGGCTTTAATACCCTTTGTTACGACGCAAGCGTCGGGGTATTAAACCCTCCGCACGAATAAAAACGTGCAGGTGTACAAAATCTTGATATTTCAAGCATTCTATAGATTGAAAATGATTCCCTAAATAGGTTTCAATATAAAAAGTAATACATCGATAAAGATGCTATCTACTTTTTCCTTTTTGTATTTTATTTAATTCGGCGATATAATTTAAACCAAAAATCTCAATCTCGTCTAACACTTTTTGAAACTGAGTTCCCAATTTACTCAAAGAGTATTCAACGTGAGGCGGGACTTCGGCAAAGACTTTGCGGTCGATTAGTTTATCTTTTTCAAGCTGGCGGAGTTGTCTTGTTAAAACAGTTCGAGTTGTTGTAGGCATTAATCTTTCGAGTTCATTAAACCTTTTTGTGCCCGTACTCAGATGATATAAAATTATAATCGCCCATTTCCCTTGCAATACTCTTTGAGTAGTAGCAAAGGGACACTTATCATAAATCGACATTATAAGAACCCTCTCAAGTATTATTTTTGATACTATGTATTATAAATGTTCGTACTTACAAAATCAAGACTAAAGACTATAATGATACTTAAAGAAGTGAGAACCACTTCTAAATATTTACTGGAGGAATGTTATGAAACATGAAGTAATGAAGGTCTTTGCTGCTTATCGAGATGCATTGGAAAAGGGCGATTTTGCGGGAGCTTTTGCAACAATGTCCGACACTGTTGTATGGCACATGGGAGGCGAAAGTTCGCTTTCAGGTACGATTATAGGGAAACGAGCATTGGGTGAGCGGCTAGGTGAATTTGCAAAAAGGAGCGGCGGTACATTTAAAGTTATTACCAATTGGGCTGCGAGTAACGAGTGTTTTGTTGCTGCAAGTGTTGTTTCCGTAGCGGAGAGAGGAGCTGATAAGCTCAATGATCCGGGGATTGATCTATTCAAAATAGAAAATGGCAAGATACAAGAAGTATGGACTTTTGCCGAACAACAATCGGCAGAAGACAAATTTTGGGGTTAAGTGTGTACGCTTTGATTCATATAGAATTTTTCTGTGTTATAGCTCATTCATCATAGAAAAATAAATAAAAGACATCTAACATCCGCTTCAACCTGCCATTACCTTTGCGGCAATGCAAGAAAAGGCTCATTTTGCCGAACATGAGTTGATTGAGGCAGAGTAATGCGGCTATTATGGGAAGATAGAGCATGGGATGATTATTTATATTGGCAGGCACAGGACAAGAAAACACTGAAAAAATAAACGGGCTTATCAAAGATATTCAGCGAAGTACTTTTGAGGGGATAGGTAAGCCGGAACCCCTAAAGAGAAATTTAAGCGGTATTAGGGCGCTCTACCCCAATCGGAATTTATTATGCCCCAAACAGGTATTGTTGAGGAATCGTATAAAGAATGAGTAAAGACTATTTCTCTACTATGGAAAGCGTTATTTTATTGTAAGCGTCCTTTTTATCGTTCGGGTGCGGTTCCAAGCCTATCACTGTAATATCCTCCCGACCAGGTCCATAAACCCAAAAAATTCTTTCAGCCGCTGGTTTGTTATTTTCCACATAGGATTCCCAAACTTTCAGATCGTATCGTTTTGTAAGTGCCTCAATATCATGTGTACAAAGGCTTGGATACCTTGGGTCAGTAGAAAGTTTCTTAAAGCAACTGACAAGTTTTTTAAATAATTCAATCTCTTTTTTACTTGCGCTTTTAGCTTTGATTTTTTGCTCTAAATTGTCCCAAAATTGTTTCATTTCAGGAACACCCATTCTAATGTTGAACATTATTCAATATCTGTATAAGAGGAGAGACTCAGAGGAGCTGATACATTGCCTGTTTTAAAATTATCCACACTGGAATCCAACATAGAAAGAGAATTCTGAGAAATTTGAAATGGTTTTGTTAATTCCCGAGGTTCCAACACAATTTTCCCATCTTCATATTCTTCAATATGAAAATATTCATAAATTGTATTGCGCAACGTAATTCTTTTCTTTGAGTCTACTTTTGCATTATATGATCTGACCGCTGCTGCCTGCATAGTATGCCTCCAAATAGTGGGATTTCCCACCTACACTATAAAATATAAGCCTAAAAAAAACAAGTCGCCGTTGATCCGTTCTATTCTGAAAGTAATATCCGCTATCTTAAAAATATTGTGCGTGATATAAAAAAGAGAAAGGCTCACTTTGCTGAGCATGAGTTGATTGAGGCAGAGTAATGCGGCTATTATGGGAAGATAGCAGGGAATGATTATTTACGTTGGCAGGCACAGGACAAGAAGACACTGAAAAAAATAAACGGGCTTATCAAAGATATTCAGCGAAGTACTTTTGAGGGGATAGGTAAGCCGGAATCTCTAAAGAGAAATTTAAGCAGTATTAGGATGCTCTATCCCAATCGGAATTTATTATGCCCCAAACGGATATTGTTATATTTATCAATTAATTTGACAATAATTACATCCCTTCGAATCAGAGTACCATGGGGTATGTTTATGAAAAGCTCTGCAAAAAACAATCAATATATGCTATAATACCACCCGGAGGCAGCAAAATGTTTGCAATAACTGGGATTATTCAGGGAAATACCATTCTTACGGATTATCCTTCGCTTGAATATTATAACGGTAGAAAAGTAATAATAACCGTTTTGGAAGATGACAAGCCATATCATACCGTTTCTGATGAAAAACTTTTTGCGATTTCCGATTCTCTCATCGATCAGAATAAGCAAGCGTATCAGGAATTAGCTAAATGATTTTCTTTGAGTATGAACAAGTAGTAAAAATCCACAGGTCTCTTATCGAAAAGACAGGCGGTATGGATGGTATACGTGACGCGCAGCTTTTGGATTC
Organism: Treponema sp. OMZ 906; assembly: GCF_024181185.1. Classification (NCBI taxonomy): domain Bacteria; kingdom Pseudomonadati; phylum Spirochaetota; class Spirochaetia; order Treponematales; family Treponemataceae; genus Treponema; species Treponema sp. OMZ 906. The sequence continues at coordinate 2,436,284 of NZ_CP051196.1, forward strand.
AGCATTGAAAACACCATTTCAAACTTTTGGCAGGAACAATCTTTATCCTGATATTTTATTTTAGACAAGGCTTCGCAGCTGTGCTACTCTTTGATTGAGAATCACCCTTTTATAGATGGAAACAAAAGAATCGGCGTACATTTAATGTTGCTTTTTTTAAAGTTGAATAATATTGAAGTAAATTATTCACAACAAGAATTGATTGATTTTGGTTTAGACATTGCTTCGGGGAAAATGTCTAAAAATGACATAAAAGGATGGATTATTGAGCATAGAAAATAATCAGCCTCCCCCGCAGCAGCAACCTCGTATGCAGGACTGCGGAGGAAGAGTAATTCACAGCCTTATGCCTTTACAATAGGCACCCATAGCTCCATCATGTAATTCTTGCTGTACATATCCCCTTCCGAATATGCTTCAAAGTCGGGAGTACCGGCATGACAGTACCCTTGTTCGGGAAAGAAGGTTTCTATAACATACTTCCAGCCTTTGTGGATGCAGTTGGGAACGGAGCCTTTCAGCTGGACTACTGCGTATTCGGCTTCAGGGATGTGCATCACCGACAAGCCGAGTTTGGCCGCCTTTTGTGCATCACGGCAATCATATGCCGCTGCATAGGTAAACGTTTTGCCGTCTTTTACCTCGGAACAGATGCCGAAGCTCCTGCCGTTTCCGAGTTTTGCAAGTTCTTCGTGCGAAGCTTTTTCAAAAAGGCTGCCCCAGACTTTCGGAAAATCACTGGTTCGATCCGCATCGACTTGAATACCTGCAAGCGTAAATCCGCCCTTTTTTTCAATTTTGACTTCCATAGTTTGCCCTCCGTTGACAGTTAAAGATAATTTAATTGGAGCAAATGATTTAAATTCTTTTCCGTTTCGAACCGCGCTCGGACTGACGCCGTGAAATTTCTTAAACGCAGCTGCAAAAGAATCAGGCGATTCATAGCCGTACGCCAATGCTATGTCGATAATCTTAGCATCGGTATTGCGCAAATCGGCGGCGGCTCGGCTGAGCTTTCTAAAACGGAGATATTCATTTAAAGGATACCCGACCAATATCGAAAAAATTCTGCTGAATAGCGGATAGGAATAACCGGAAATGCGCGCAATCTCCGCTTCATCACACCCTGTCTCAATAGTTCTTTCAATATAAGCCATCGTTCCGTTAAATGATTGAATGATATTCATCTTTTGCTCCGAAACCTACGGAGAGTATAATGCATATAAAAACAGCCGTCCCGATAGTTATTGTACAAAAAAAAGCGGCTGCGATGTGTCTTCGCTTTCATCATCAGCCGCAAAAACAAATACAGCGCACAGTAAAAAAGCTGCATAAAAAATAGGCGTTTCATACAATGTTTTTCATAAGTTATTGGTATTCCAAAACTTATGAAAAACATCATCGCGGATAGGCTTACGATTTTTAGCGGAGCCCAATACTCAGGTGGAGTCTTACGCTCCTGCCTTTTTCATTTGTTCAAGGTTTTGCTTCATCGCTTTTTCAACAGCGCGGAGGATGTTTTCGTAGCCGGTACAGCGGCACAAGTGCCCGGAGATAAGCTTACGCAGCTCTTCCCGCGTATACAGCCTTCCGCTTCCGACAATTTCCACCGCTGTCATAATAAGCCCGGGGGTACAGAAGCCGCACTGAACGGCAGCTTCATCGATAAAGGCCTGCTGCACCGGATTGAGTTCTCCGTTTTCGCCCTGTAGTCCTTCAACCGTCAAAATACTCTTGCCGTCCGCCCATACTGCAAGGTAAATACAGCTATCAACAGACACTCCATCCACCAACACGGTACAGGCGCCGCATTCTCCTACTTCACAGCCCTTTTTAACGCTCGTCATCGAAAGTCTATTGCGGAGCGCGTCTGCAAGCGATTCCCGAACATCGACCGCAAGCTCGTGCTTTTTTCCGTTCACCGTCATTGTAATAATTTTTAACATGCCTACACCTCCTGCCGCTCGACAGCTTTCCGTAAAGATCGCACCGCTATTTGCTTGGCGGTATTAACTCTGAACGCTTTTGACGCGCGCCACGAGTCACGGGGATTGATATCCGTGAGGAGCACTTCCTGCAAGCCTTCATATAACGCATCGTTGATTTCTTTACCGGTCAAAAAAGCCTCGGTATTTTTACAGCGGAGCGGTACCGGAGCGGCAACGCCGAAGCACATACGCACCTCGTCGATTTTTAAGGCGCCGTTTTCCCGTTTGGTTTTTACAAGGGAGGCGCAGCTCAAGTTTGCAATATCCATCGCATTACGCATCGCATACTTGATGTAATCACCGGTAAAGCCTTCGTAGTCCTTCTTTTTAATGAGGAATGAGGTTACCAGCTCGCCTTTTTGCAGCACAACCTTTCCGGCGGAGACGTAAAATTCCTGCACGGGAACCAACCGTACTCCGTCCGGGCCGGTAATTTCGACAACCGAGTTATAGCACTGCTGACTCGGCGCGGTGTCGGCGCTGGTTACACCGTTGGAGATGTTCCCGCCTGCGGTTCCCATATTCCGTATTTGAGGCCCGCCGACCTGATCGGCTGCATAGCCGAGCATCGGTAAGTGCTTTTGCACGATGGGACTTCCGGTTAATTCGCTAAAGACCGTCAGCGGACGGATGCGGATCGTACCTTCCTCGTCTATGCTCACACCGCGCAATTCGGGGATGCCGAAAATAGACACGACATTCCGTCCGGCAAGTTTACCTTCCCGCATTTGAATAAGCACGTCGGTGCCGCCGGCAAGGATAACCGGATTTTCGGTACGGACTAAGGCGCTTACGGCATCGGAGATTGATGTCGCTTGATAAAAACTTTCCATATCGTACATTAGATTACCTCCTTCAGCAGCCCGCTCTCGCTGAACGCTTCAAAAAGCCGCTGAGGATTAAGCGGCAGCTTGTTAATGGCAACACCGGTGGCGTGCAGCAGCGCATTGCGGATTGCCGGCGGCTGCGAAATAATCGGCGGTTCGCCCAGTGATTTATTTCCGAAGGGGCCGGTGGGGTCGGCATTTTCGATAAACAGCTCGTGTAAGTCAGGAAGATCCATCGCCGTCGGCAGCTTATAATCCAAAAGGTTCCCGTTCAGCAGCTTGCCTTTATTATCGTAGAGCATTTGTTCGGCAGTCGCAGCGCCGAGACCCATTCCCATGCCGCCGTGTACCTGAGCCGCCGCCAACTGCGGATTGATCAGCGTGCCGCTGTCGTGCAGGTTCAAAATATTCAGTACCGTGATTTTGCCGACCGGGATATCAACTTCAATCTCAACAAAGGTTGCGCCGAACGAGAAGCAGTTATCGGTACAATGAGAGGTTTCTTCCGCGCTGAGGTGATTAGATTCCTTCATACTGTAACAGCTTTCCATTGCGACCTCTTCCAAGGTGAGCCGCTCTTCACCGGTACTGCGGACAATAATTTTTTCATGCTGCAGATCAAGTTCATCGGCCTTCATATCGAGCATCCACGCCGCATAGTCTAATATCTTTCGTTTAAGTGATTCGGCAGTTTTTTTAATCGCCTTGCCGCTCACGTATGTTTGACGAGAAGCATAGGCCGCGCTGTCGTACGGGCTGACATCGGTATCCTGTTCGGAAAAAATATAGACCTTATCCATCGGCAGCGAGAGCACTTCGGCAGCCATCTGGCAGAACACCGTATCGGCGCCCTGTCCTATTTCCGTCGCACCCATCTGAATTTGAATACTGCCGTCCTGATTGAGCACAATACGGGCGGAGGCAGTTTCGAGCGAGATGGGGTAAACGCCGGTTTTGTAGTTAAAACAGGCGACTCCGACACCGCGGCGTACCGGCCCTGTTTGATTTGCATACTTTTTCCGCAGCTCATCCCAGTGGAATACCTCGCGGCCTTTCTGCAAGCACTGATAGAGCCCATCCGAGTTTGCTCTAATCTTTGTAACAGGGTCTTCGTATCCTTCCCGCATACAGTTCTTGAGCCGCAAATCAACAGGATCCATATTCAGTTTGAGCGCCATATCATCCATAAAAGATTCAAGGGCAAAATCCGCTTGCGGAATCCCATACGCGCGCATAGCTCCTGCGGTAATATGATTGGTAAACACGGAATACGCTTCGGAAATGATTCCCTTTTCCGCCGAATAGAGCTGCTTAAACTCGTTGGCGGCATTCGCGGTAATTGCGTGTCCGTGGGAAGCGTAACCGCCCTTTGTAGAATAGCAGAGCATTTTGCGCGAAATGAACCTGCCGTCCGACTTCCGCACTGTTGTCTTCATGTGGAATTCCATCGCATGGCGCGTGCGGGTGCACATAAAGGTCTCTTCCCGCGAAACGGACAGCTGTACGCACCGTCCGCCGACCACCGTACAAAGGTAGGCATTCAGCGGCTCATACAGGATATCCTGCTTGTTGCCGAAGCCGCCGCCGATATACGGCTTGATAACCCGTATCTTTCCCCAGTCGATACCGAGCGCCTGTCCGCATACGCGGCGGCAAATGTGAGGCAGCTGCGTGGAAGACACCACGATAATCTTTCCGCCCTTCATATAGGCATACGAGCCGGGATTTTCGATATGGCAGTGCGAAATCGGAGATACGGCATAATCGCCTTCAAACATAACCGTATCGGGATCATCCGGCGTTTCTTCATACTCACCCACGCTAAACACCGTATGCTTCAGCACATTGCCCGGGAACGCTTCGTGTAAAACGGTCGCGTCGGGGGACATCGCTTGATGCACATCCAGAATAGGCGGATATTCTTCATATTCAACGGTGATAGCCTTTAACGCGCGTTCGGCGACCACATTATCTTCCGCAATAACGGCAGCAATATCATCCCCGTAAAAGCGTACTCTTTTGTTGAGCAGCTTGCGGTCTGCAATATCCTGATGTGCCTCCTCGGTAGACCACGGGTGCCCCGCTGTCGGGAAACAAATGTCCGGCACATCGAAACAGGTAACAATCTTAACCACACCGGGAATTTTCTCCGCAGCGCTTATATCGATCTTCGTTACCAACCCATTCGCGATGGTACTGTGCAATACCTTTGCGACCAAAAAATCACTGTGAAAATAATCGTCAACGTACTTTGCCCTGCCGGTTACCTTATCGTAAGCATCGACACGGGGCACCGCTTTTCCAACTATCATTTTTACCTCCCTATATAAACTGAAATTTTACTACATCGAACAAACCGGAATCCGTCAATTTTAATTCGGGGATAACCGGCAGCGCAAGGAACGACAAACCGATCAGCGGTTCAACTTCGGGGTATACGCCGATAGTATGCGCTCTCTCGGCCGCGTCGTGAATACAGTCGGCAAGCTGCACCGGTTCCATAGCGCTCATCAAACCGGCAATCGGCAGTGCAAACTTGCTGAGCACCGTGCCGTTTTGTACAACAGCCACGCCGCCTTTCATATCGATTACTTCTTCAACGGCACGGTGCATATCGGCCGCATTGGAACCGGCTACGATGATATTGTGTGAATCATGCCCGATACTCGACGCGATGGCTCCGTTCGACACTCCGTAACCGTGCAGCAAAGCGCGGCCGATATTGCCGGTATTCTTGTGCCGCTCCAGCACTGCCAAATAGCAGAGCTTCCCGTCTTTGAGCATCTCGGCGCATTCCTGCCGCGGAAACACCAGATGCTTCGTAAAAAGTGTTCCCCGCTGCATTCCGATAACATGGAAATTATCGGAACCCGACGGCATAAAATGATCGGCGCTAAAGGCGCTCCGAGATACGGGAACAACATGCACGCTGTCGGTAATCCGTTTAATGGAGAACGAAGACGGTTCCTCTGCCGCCGCCGACTCCGTTTCTTGCGCCATCGGAACGGAAGAAACTTCAATACCGGCTTTGTATACCGAATTGATTGAAAAGTCCGTTATATTGTCAAATACGACAATATCCGCATAGTGACGCGGAGCGATAGCCCCTCTGCCGCTCAAACCGTAACACTGCGCCGCATGAAAGCTCGCCATACACAGCGCATCTTCCGGCGATAATCCGAGCGACACCGCTTTGCGTACATTATTGTTGATGTGTCCGTTTGCTAAAATATCACTCATTTTTTTATCGTCGGTACAGAACGCAAAGCGGCTCGTATCGGTCTTATGCTCCAACATGCCACGTACAATTGGCTCCAAATCCTGCGCGGAAGAACCTTCGCGTATCAGGATGTACATTCCCTGCTGCAATTTTTCAAATGCTTCATCGTAGGAAGCGCATTCGTGATCGGTACGGATACCGGCAGCGCAGTATGCCTGTAAATCTCGGCCGCGCACGCACGGCGCATGACCGTCGCATATCTTCTTCTTTTCCCGAGCCGCGGATATCTTTTTCAATACGGCTTCGTCCCCACGGATGACTGCAGGATAATTCATCATCTCGCCGAGGCCGAGTACGTTCGGCTCATCCAACAGTTTTTCTATATCATAGACGGTAATCGCGCCGCCGGTGTGTTCAAAGTCGGTAGCAGGCACGCAGGAAGGAATCATAAAATAGATGGAAACAAGCGGCTGGTTCGTACCGGCAAACACCGCCTTCCGCGCATCCTCCAGCATATAGAGGATACCGTCAACGCCCGCGACGTTGGCAATTTCGTGCGGGTCGGCGATAACGGCGGTTGTACCGCAACGAAGCGCTTGGCGAGCAAAATTCCGCGGAGACGCCATCGTGGACTCAATGTGCAAGTGCGCATCGATAAGTCCGGGGCACACGAACTTACCGGTTAAATCTTTTTCTACAACGCCTTCGTATTGTCCGACTCCGGCGATATAGCCGTCCGCTATCGCAACATCCTGTTTAATAAACTCTTTGGTAAATACATTAAGCACAAAAGCGTTTTTTAACACCAGATCGGCTTTTACCCGCCCTGCCGCAATATCGATAAACCTTTTTTCATCCATAGTTATATCTCCTCCCGTTTATCCCATACGCAACGGCCTTGTACGAATTTTGCAACCATGTTGTGCCGTTCCGTCAAATAGAGCGCACGCTCCAGCCGCTGCTCAACGGAAAAATCGGTACGTGCACTCAACCGTGTATCATCGATCACTACTGCGTCAAACCAGAAGTTTTTTTCAAAGCTGCCGGTATCGCCGAAGAAGGAACCGCCGCCTTTCGTTCCAAGGTATAAGGCCTCCGATACAGAAAGCGCACGCTCTCCTTCATAAAAATACCGCCGCATTTTTGAAACTTGAAGCGCCGACATCATCGCTTTAAAAAGAGACAGTTGAGAACCGGCAGCCACATCTGAGCCAAGCCCGATATGAACGCCCGCATCCAAAAGACGCGCAATCGGTGCAATGCCGCTGGTTAAATTGATATTCGATTCGGGACAATGCGCAATGTACGTGCCGCGCCGAATCAGCAATTCTATTTCTTCGTCGGTAGGGTGCACACAATGAGCGAGGATGGTTTTATCGGTTAAAAGGCCGTAGCGGTCGTACACTTCGGCATAGTTTTTGCATTCGGGATGAAGTTCCTTCACCCATGCGATTTCTTTTTTATTTTCCGAAAGATGACTCTGTATAGGCAAGTGCCGGGCTGCTGCCAGTTTGCCGAGATTATCCATTAAAGCGGGCGTACACGAAGGCACAAAGCGGGGCGTTATAATAGGAGCAACGGTATCATCATTTTTAAATGAATCAACAAAGGCTTGGGTCGTCGCAAAAGATGATTCCGCTGTTTCGCATAAGTAGTCGGGCGCATTCCGATCCATATTCACCTTGCCGACGAGGCACGGCATCTTTTTAGCTTTCAGTAAATCCGCTAGCACACGATTGCCGCTGTTATGAATGGTGCCGAAGATTACTGCGCGGCAGGACGGACTCGCTTCAAGGTCATCGGTAAAAAGCCGATAGCTCTGCAAAGCGTAATCCGCATCGGCATATTTCGCTTCTTCGGGAAAGGTATAGGTATTCAGCCAATCGATGAGCTCAAGCTCCATCCCCATTCCGCGGAATGCATACTGCGGCGCATGAACGTGTAAGTCAACACAGGCAGGGACAATCAGCATACCAGAAAAATCAAAACAGGGGGTATGCTCCCATGATCCTTCCGGCAATGCGGTAACAAAATCGATTATTTTTCCGTTTTCGCACAACGCATACGCATGAGGATGCGCTACAAGACGGTCTTTTGTTACGGCTGATACAAAATCACCCTTAACGACAAACTGTGTCTGACTCATACTGCAATACCCTTGTACCAGTATAGCACGGTTCACCGCAAAAACAAGCAAAAAAACGCAAAAAACTAATTTTTTTTTAGGATGTCTCACAATATATAAGGATTAGTGATGGAATTAAAAGGAAAAAGATAAAAAAGCCAACTCTCGGACTTGAACCGAGTACCTGCACGTTACGAGGGTGCTGCTCTGCCAGGTGAGCTAAGTTGGCAAATAAAACAACCTGAGCCGAGTTGACCGAAAAAGGCTTCCTCAGACAAAGTTTGAATAGTATACGGAAAAAGCACCGTTACGTCAAGGAAAAAATTGACAAACTTATTCGGATGTTTTTAGCTCTTATAGAGAAAATGCCCCTATCGCAGACCTTCCTTCAACTCTGCTAACAGCGTATCGCTTTTTATAAATGACCGGTGCAGCAGCTCCAGCAATTCCGCCGTGGTGTGCGTCACTTCTTCTTGCTTTATATACGGATTTTTTATATCCAGGTTATAGCCGTTGGTTTTTAAGGTTTCAATACTGACCTTCCAGACGCGTTCATTTTCGAAACGGCTATTCCACCATGCTTTCAGCGGTTCAAACTCACTCTTCCGAATAGGCTTTGTTTTGGAGTAGGATTTCTGCCCCTCCGGCAGTTTATGCTCCCAGTACCAGATGTCCCGTGTCGGCTCGCCTTTTGTAAAGAACAGTAAATTTGTCGCAACACTTGCATAGGGCTGAAACACGGAGTTAGGCAAACGCACAATCGTGTGCACATTGCACTGTTCCAAAAACTCCTGCCGGATTCTCTGCTTCTTTGTCATCAAGAATTTTAAGTGTAACCATCCACCCCAGCTATTCAATGCGCTGCGCATCCCCCGAAACGCCCGGGTCTTTTCGCATAATATTTTGCAATGATTTTATAATTCCACCAATATTCGGCATGTGTACTCCTGTTACTTTTTTCATTTGGGCGTTCCCGCCGCAAGCGGCGGTCGGGCTTTCCGGGATTCCTTAAAATGCAGCAGTGGAACAAAATGTGAATTTTGGAAACTGTTGCATTACGCCGTTTCATAAGCTAAGCTGAGAAACGGCATACAATATGCGACGTTTGCGAAAGCAAACTCGACATTCACTACCGCCACGGATGGCGGTGGTTATAGCAGCAGCGATATTTTAGCTGTGCCAAAATTCGCCATCAAGCAATGTACAAGGATGTACATTGCTTGATGAAGGCACTATTTCAGCGGCTGAAAATAAACTTTTCGCTATCGCTCTATTCTTGCTGCGCAAGAACGCTACGCGCCCCTACAATCCCTAACGCTGTCCAGATTTTGACTTCCATGTCAAAATCTGGACATGAGTTTGCTATTCGCAAACTCATTGGTGCTTGGAACCAGCGGCATCCGTGCTGCTTCTGAATGTACATCATTGTACATTGCTCAACGACAAGTTTTTCTAACGAAAAACTTGCTACTGAGTGGAACCACCGCCATCCATGGCGGTTCTGAACTTGATATCCATGGCACCCGCTGGACGCGAGTTTTGAGTCGTCGACTATTGCAAAACTTCTAAATTTGTATTACTACTTGCAAGAATTTTAATTCCTAAAATTATCATTAATAATACAAACACACAAACAAGCAGCAAACATATTATTCTAATTCCAATAAGCCGATACTTAATTAATTTCTTATCAGGTTCAACTTTTTCTAAAAGAAATGGAGAATTATTAGTATATAATATTAATTCTTTGTCAAAAGTTTTATCTATTGCAAATGTATCTATAAATTCATAAATCAGGAAGCCACATGAGAAAAACGTATAAATACACATTGCAACAAAAATAAATGGTGCAAGAGTATTGTCAGTTAATTTATCAAACGTAAATACTACTCCTGCATAAGTCAACGGTAAAGTAAAAACATTCGATAACATTTTTTCTATTATACTTCGAGATTGGGAAAAAAATCCAGCAAGCGTTTCATTATACTTCTGAATATAAGAATCAAAATCTATTTTCTCAACAAAAATTGCAAAATCGGTTTCAACTTTATTACAAATTTCATCAAGTTGTAAAATAAGTTCCTCTAATGTAGATTCATTCGATTCCGAAAGTATTGCTACACACCTATTTTTTAATAGCATTGGATAAAGATTTGTTGATTTAAAAACCTCTTCAAAATGATTATAAGTACTTTGTAAATCCTTGTCATTCAGGAATGGATTATATGGTAAATAGCTAAACCGACATTTTCCTTTTTCATAAGAATGAATCGAAATAGATTTATCAGAATTTGCTTCTTCACTTATATTTTTATAGAGCAATTCATAGATTTTTTGCCAATAAAATACATTAGAAAATGAATATTCTTTATTATTTTCTATTTCATTCTTATCAGAGAAATAAAAAGAATAAGGATTATTATCGGCATCAAAATCTAAAATAACTAATCTCTTCTCTTTGTTTGAGTAATAACAGTAATTTTCTTTTAAATTATTACTTTCTATAGCTATAGGTAAAGCTGAAACAACCCGTTCAAAATTCGGATAAATAACTATATCATCATTTTCCACTTTAAACTCTGTTTCCGCACTTGCATCATCAAATTTAATATTGTGCTTCTGGGCATCTTTCTTTAGTAATTTTGGAATAGTTATATCAATGAATACAAATGTTCCATCAGAGTTTATGTATTCTGCCTTCATTGCAGCGATATTCAAAATTTCAAAGTACTTATATTTATCTTCTATCATTGTTCTGCCCGTAATTTATCAGCAAAAGATTTTGATCTAATAATGACAATATCATCTTTACTTTGATCTGGATAAATCTTGGTGCCAATATATTCAGGTGGAAAATCCAATTTAATGTTATCACTTGAAATCGAGTATTTCTTCAATTTCCTCAATTCTGTTTCATCAGCAGTAAACTCATCACTAATAATAAAACCATGATTAGCAGCATAATTCGCAATATAATCAGGATCTTTCCAAATCTCCTCGCTCACAGCTCTAAGATTTATATCTTTTGAATAAGTCTTAGAACATAAGTCATATACTTTTTCTCGAAATTGCTCTCTTGATAATGTGTTCCCATCTTCATCTTCTGGAATATCAATTCTATTTATAATGGTACGCAATGCTTTGGTATCTTCATGACTTTTACTCTGGGCTTCTGCACCTATCCATTTTTGAAAATACTTAGAAGCTTCATCTTGTGTTGTACTTAGAAAAGATAAATACCGATCTTTTTTATTATTGTATGAGCAAATATTTATTCTACAAGCCATCGCAAGCTTGTTCGTATCAATATGTATGACTTCATTTATTTGCATTGTGTTATCTTTATAAGAAAATTGTTTTCCTGTTTTATCGCGAACAACAAAAACAGTGAGAAAATCTTCATTGTGATTTTTTATTTCTGCAAAAATTATATATCCACCCTTTGACTGTGGAATAGAATCCATCCGATCTTTTAAATTGGGAAGTACATTTTTCGAAAATGAAACGAAAGCATCATTTTCTGTATTTAAATAATGATCAAAGTTCTGATGAAAAATAGTATTTTCATTTAAGGAAAATACTCCATATTTTATACTTTTAGAAAAAAATGTATATAATTCTTCAAATAACGATAGACACTTCTTATCTTGCAAGTTCAGAGTATTTTCAGAATACTCTATATCAGCATCACCTTTTATTTCTTTTTTTACATTATGAATTATCGCGTTCTTAATTTCCATAATATTTACCCTCAAATATTAAAATTTTCCTTTAAAATACTTCGCATTAGTTGATTTGTATATTCTTCTCGTAGTGAGATTTGTTTTTTAAGTTCCCAAATATTATCAAGTCCAGCAGAAACAATATCCACAATTTTTTGTTGTTCTGCAAGTGGCGGAAGAGTCAAAACAAATTTTTTTAATTTTTCCGCATTAATATTCGATTGTCCTAAAGCATCCGTTTTCATTGCATTACACCATTCTCGGTGCATAGGGCTATTCAACACATAATTTATGAAATAAGGATTTGATAAAATAATCCTAAATCTGACCAAATACCCAGCATATATTGCTTGTTTGTCCGATTCATAAACTGCTGTTTTGCCAACAATTTCACGGCTGTTGGTGCGATTAAATAATAAATCAAATTTTCGTAATGCATATTTTGAGATTTCTTCTTCATTATTTGAATAGACTAATTTTTCCCAATCAATCATCCCATCTTGGATATTACCCATCCTTAATACTGGACATGTTCCGAATGGAGATGATTTTGCACTTGTACCATACATAAATCCTTCTGCTATCTCCCCCAATCTCACCCACTTCCACCCGGTAGGAAGTTCAAAAGGCTTTTCCGCATCAAGTATCGGCGGTAACTTTTTCCATTTTTTATAGACTTCCCTTTCCTTCTGAATCAGCTCAAACAAAGCCTCTGCATCGTAGTCGGGGTTGCCTTTCTGCACCGGATGTTCTTTGCGCCAATCAGCGGTAAGTTTGCCTTCTATAGCATCCTGCAAAATATTCCGGCGGAGCTGTTTCGCGTATCCTTTTTGAGTTTCTATTTCTTTTGCCAGTTCATTTACTCGTTTTAGATTTACAGAAATTCTTTTTACAATTTGCTTTTGTGTTGGTAAATCCGGAAGTGATATTTCTAACGGTAAAAATACTTTCGACTTTATTTCAGTCTTTATTCCGCCTTTTGCTTGTTTTTTCAGTGTTTCGATAAAAGCGGGGCTTTTGACAAAGTATTTAAAATACTCTAAATCAACAACTGAATCATCGAATATATATGAAGAATAATGGATTGTTGCTGTAACGGGTTCCACTCCCTGATATACTGCAATAGCCCCTTTTGCCACGTTAGTTCCGGAAATAACCAAATCACCCGGCTGAACAATAATCATATCAGTTTTAGAAGGTTTTTCGGAAATATGAATTGTTCCGGAAAAATCTATTTTATCGAGGCGTTTATATGTTACGATAGCGTTATCATCGGGTTTGTATCGGCCTTGCCGTTCTGTCAGGAACTCCCCAATCCTAACGTTCTTCCATTTTCCCATCTTCTATTCCTTCAGTAAATCCATCATGTCCCAATTATACTCCTTTTTGGGATATATAGCACAGATATGTACCAAACATTCGGAAAATGGTACATATTACTCCGCTTCTTCGTAATAATAGGAATAATCAATCCCTTTCATAAACATTTCACGGTCATTGATTTTGTCCGTCAGAGCATTCTGCAGCAAAACCTTTATTTTGCTTGACTCGATTACGCTTTCCGCCATAGCTTCCAGATATTCTCTTTTATTGATTTTGCTCCAATCGATGCACTTTTTTAATGTACGCTTAAAGATTAAATCCAGCCATATCCTTGTTGTTCTTCCGTTACCTTCACGGAAAGGATGGGCGATATTCATCTCGACATATTTTTCTACGATCTGTTCAAACGTTGTATCCGGCATTTTCTCTATTCCGGCAAGATTTTGTTCAAGGAACTCTGCTGCCGCAAACTGAAAACCGCCTTTTGAAATATTTACGGTTCTGATTTTACCGGCAAAATCATAGAGCCCTCCAAAAAGATAGGCATGAATCTGCTGTAATCCCTGTATCGTCCCAACTTCAATACTATCCAGCAATGAACTTTCAAAAAGTGCGTATGCCTTTGTTTTACTTTTTGCATCTATTGTTTCTTCAGAATAGGTAAACCACTGGATAAACGGCACAGATTTATTGTTCGGAAAATTTTTTGCAAGCTCTATTACCTGATTATAATCAATGACGTTTGATAAACGTTTTTTCCCGTCAGGAGCGGTAAGTTTGAACTGGGTAGTAACACTACCCAGTTGATTATTTTCTTTTTTGAGCTTTGCCTTCAAATATTTCCAGTAGTTACGGTTCTTTTCGTATTCGCGTTGTTCGTTTAAGACCCCGATAATATCAAGCACACTAAACCACCATTTGGAATTCTCTTCATCCCAAACAGCGCGAACTTCCGTATCATTAAAAAACCTAATTGATATTTTATCCATCTTGTCCCTTATATCTTATTCGTGCAGTATCTTACGCCGCATATATTTCATTCTCAAGTTCCTTGAGCGCAGCCAGATACTTCTCTTTGCCGCCGAATATTTTTACAATTTCTGCCGGTGTTCCCAGATTCTTCAAAGGCTCTATCGTAAACACCTGCATTTCTTCAATATTCTCTATACCGGTTTCTACATATGTAGAGGCGGTCTTCTATTATTTCGCCGTTTACATCTGTCTTGCCGCGTTCAGGACGGTAGCCTTCTAAATCAACACCCCTGACACAGAGCATCGGGGGTGTTGTTCTCATAAGGTGGTTGCAGTCGGCTTTCATCCCCTTTATTACGGCGCAGAGCACCGGGGTATGAAACCCTCCGCACGAATCGACATTCATTCCAACGCGAAGCACTTTGTATGGAGCCAAAAAGCCGTCATCAATTCCTTGTTTTAACGAATAGGTATAAATCGGCTCTCCAAAATATTCTATATTTGACAGATTCTCTGTCTCTTTCGGCGTAGCGGTCATACCAATCTGTGTTGCTGAACTGAAATACTGTAAGATTTTATGCCACGCTTTATCAGCATCAACCGAACCGCGATGGCACTCATCTACAATGATAAGGTCAAAGAAGTTTGGACTGAAATTTTTGTAAGCATCCGCCTCGTCATCATAATCGGTCAGTCCCTGATACAAGGCAAGGTAGATTTCATACGATGTATCGATTGTTTTCTGTTTGATAATATGGCATTTATCCTTGAAATGCTTAAAGTCACCTTTTTTAGTTTGCGTTATAAGGTTGTTTCTGTCAGCTAAATACAGAATTCTCTTTTTTATTTTTGATTTCCAAAGGCGATAAATAATCTGAAATGCCGTATACGTTTTACCGGTTCCCGTTGCCATAACAAGCAGGAGACGCTTTTCTCCGCGGGCAATCGCCTCTACTGTTCTATTGATGGTATCCCGTTCCGATAACGCTTTCTTAGAAAACATAATTGATTATAGCACGGCTTTCTTCATTTATATAGTGGAAAGATTGTGATATAATGCAACACATATCAGGCAGTCCTGATTCGATTATCTTAGTTAGGAGATCCTATGAACAAATACATCCGTTCAATTATTTTATCATTAATTACTGTTTGCACTGTACTGCTAAGTACGGCTTGTACTGAAAAAAACGTCGCGCAAGAACATTGCATCAGCGTCGTTGGCAAAGCAACCGTGTACGTTTCACCCGATCAAGCAATGATCTCTTTTTCAATTGTTTCGCAGGCAAATGACTTTACCGCAGCAAAACAGCGTCACGATACGACGATGCAAAAAACAAATACACTATTCAACCAGTACGGCATCGAACAAAAAGACGTTACAGCGGAAAACCTTACCATTCATCCCCAATACTCTTACAATGCCGATACGCCTAAATTCCTCTATTATGAAATTACTCAGAATATTTCAGCAGTGATTACAAACTTGGATAATTATGAACCGTTCTTAACGGATTTAGTAAATAACGGTATCGACCGGATTAACGATGTCCGATTTTCTACAAAAGACGTTAAAAAATACAAGGATGAGGCACGGCGCAATGCTGTAAAAGCTGCGGAAGAAAAAGCGCAGCTTCTATGCGAAGCAGCATCAAGCGGCAATCATAAACCTTCACTCGGTAAAATTATCCGCATTTCGGAAGCTCCCTCTTATTCCGATTGGAATGGAAAGGGATACAATATCGCTGTGCAAAATCGAGTTGCGTACGCGCAGACAGCTGGAGGCACTTCGGAGTCAGGCGGCGCTCCAATCGGAAAGATTCTCTTTGACGCGCAAATAGAGATGGTATTTGAGCTGAGGTAATTTTAAATTTAAGGTGATTGCTTCCACATATCAAGCGTAAGGCAGAAAAGTTTATCGTACCGGCATAAACGAACATCATTGGTAAAAAATGCATCACAGCCGGAAATTAAAGCAGATGCAAGCTGGAGTGCGTCCATCCCTTTAAGCGAATGCAATTCTGCACGGATTTCAGCTGCTTTTTCAGCAATTGGCCGGGTAATATCGATAACATGGATTCCACATGCAGTTAGGAATCTATTAAAATTTTCAATAAGCGCTTGATCGCTTTGCATATACGGATAAACCAAATATTCCTGTACTGTTACTACAGAAGTCAGTACCGTTTTGCCGCTTTTTATACAGCTCTCAAAAAATGCTTTTGCAGTATCAAAATAAAGTGGATGTTTTTCCAAATAATAGATAAAAATTGCGGTGTCAACAAAGATTTTGTTATACCCGATCGCCATTCCTCAGTTCCTTTAGATAAATATCCGCATTTTTTCCTCTTTCGGTCGGTTTAACAAACATGTCAAGGTTTACGCCAATAGTTTTTTCAGATATAGCAACATCGTCAATAATGGTTACCAGAGCTGTTTTACCTTGATATTCTCGAACAGCCGCTGCATCCAAAACGACCGTATTGCCACGAATAATTCCTTTTACTGCAAGCATAAATAGCTCCTTGGGCATTTCTAATCAACACGGTTATAGCAAATTTAAGCATAAGTTGCTATAACCGCCGCCAGGGTGAACACATCAGGCAGTCTTACCATATTCTCCACGAATGGCAGTGATTCCACACAGTCACAGCAGAACACAAGAGGCCTTTACTTCCCCGCACCGAACGCATGCTTGATTGTTTCGGCGAGGTTTTCTACGCGGAAAATGCCTTGCATTGCAGGTTCGGGCTCATCGCCGTCGCCGGTGGCTGCCGGGACATAGAGTTGGGTAAAGCCGAGGCTCTGCGCGGTTTTAATCAGCGGCTTTAAGCGGCACACCGGTCTGATCTCACCGGCAAGACTAAGCTCTCCGATAAATGCTTCGTTTTTACGCGCGGGGATATCCGTTCGCGCAGAGTAGAGCGCAAGCGCTAAAGCCAAATCGATAGCCGGTTCCCGCAGCCGGATGCCGCCGGCGACATTGATATAGATATCTTGATCGGAGAACCGCAAGCCTATCCGTTTTTCCAATACGGCGGCGACGCGGCTGACCCGTGCGGAATCTATCTTATCGGAGAATACGCGCGTCATCGTGCCCTTAGCGGGTACCGTAAGCGCCTGAATTTCTACCATAAATACGCGGCTGCCTTCAAACACCGGCACGGTCGCAGACCCGGCAGGCAGCTCACCTTGCCGCTGAATGATAAACAGCGCGGCGGGATCCTGTACGGCAGCCAAGCCTTTTTCATCCATCCTGAAAATTCCCAGTTCATCCACCGAACCGAAGCGGTTTTTAAGCGCACGGAGGAACCGCACATCATCTTCATTCCGCTCAAAAGAGATAACGGTATCAACCATGTGCTCCAGAACCTTCGGCCCTGCGATGACGCCTTCCTTTGTTACATGAGCAGTAAGAAAGAGCACTGCCTCCCGTTCCTTTACCCACTGCACCAATTCGTTGGCGCAGTATTTGAGCTGATTGATCGTGCCCGGGATAGTTCCTGCCTGCGGGGAAAAAAGTGTTTGTACCGAATCGATAATGACGATAAGCGGGTTGAGATTATTCAATACTTTTTCGATATTTTCCACCGAATTGGTGCAAAGCAGTTCGATATTTTTGAGCGGAACACCAAGCCGGTCTGCACGGCCGCGTATCTGCCCGGCGGACTCTTCCCCGGAAACATAGAGCGTCCGCTGCCCTACGGCTCCGGCTGCTGCGGCAGCTGCCGCTTGCAAGAGCAATGTCGACTTTCCGATACCGGGTTCGCCGCCGATCAATACCGCCGAGCGCTTTACCGCACCGCCGCCGAGCACTCTGTCAAATTCAGAAATGCCGGTCGTGATACGGACGGTATCGTGCACCTCCACCTGTTCAAGCGGGATAGGATGCGCTTCGTCCGTTTGCCGCACGGCTGCGGCGCTCGAAGCAAAGCCGGGGGTAAAGTCCGCTTCCTGGAATTGCTCCTCTAAGGTATTCCATTCGCCGCAGCTCGGACAACGTCCGAGCCATTTCGGCTGGCTGTACCCGCAGGAGCTGCACCGGAATATCCGTCCGCCGGCTTTCTTTTTTGCCATTCTTCTTCGTTACCTATTCATCGTTCCGTTCGGAAAGGGTAAGCGTCAATTTTACGGTCTTATTTCCGCGGAGCACCGTTACGGCGATACTCTCGTTCGGTTTTTTATCTTCCAAAACAGCGTAGTATTCGCTGAGGTTGCTGACAGCCTGACCGGCGATTTGGGTGATGATGTCGCCGCCGAGGTAGATAACCGCAGCGCGCTTCCCAATACCGTAACGGACAGCATTCGCTCCACCGCGAAGCCCCGCCTTTTCAGCATTGCTATCTTTTTTAACACGGGAAACCAGCAAACCGCGCTGTACCGACAGCCCCGCATAGTTTGCAATCGAAGCATTCAGCTGTACCAGCTCCGCATCGATGGACGCACGCCGAACCTTTCCGTACTTGATAATTTCGGATACAACCCGTTTTGCCGTGTTGATGGGCACCGCAAAGCCGACCCCTGCCGAACTGCCCGACGTAGAATAAATCATCGTATTGATGCCAATCATCTTGCCGTCCGAATCGAGGAGTGGGCCGCCCGAATTGCCCGGGTTGATGGCTGTGTCGGTTTGAATCATATTTTTGATGATGACGTTTTTATCGGTTTGAATCGGGCGGCCGAGGGCGGACACAATACCGACCGTCAGCGTCCGTGTTAAGCCGAAGGGGTTCCCGATTGCGAGTACCCGCTGCCCTACCTTGAGCCCGTCAGAATCGCCGAATTTTATCGTTGTAAGCTGCGTGTTTGCAGGCGGGTCGAATTTGAGCACAGCAAGATCGTTTTCACGGTCTACGCCGATCACCTTGGCATTGTACTGGCTGCCGTCCGAAAGGGATACGAATATCTTTGTTGCATCCTCGATAACGTGCGTGTTGGTAAGGATGTAGCCGCGACTGTCGATTATCGAGCCCGAACCGGAACCGCCTTCCTGCGGAATCGGTTCAAGGAACCAGTTTACCCCGACCGTTTCCGTGGTGATGTTAACAACCGCATCGTTGGTATTTTCGTACACTGAAATATTTTGCTTCTCTTCTGCGGTGTAACGGCCCGCCGGTTCCGCGGTAGCTGTCAGGTAAGGGCTTGTTTGCCCCGCTGCTTCTAAGACAGACACGCTCCCGTCACCGGCATTTTCTACACCGTCAATTTGCCCGCCGCTCTGTTGTGTGAGGGCGGTATTACCTTCCGCCAATGCTTCAAGCTCGGCTGCGGCATCCCCCTGCGGCGTTTTTGTTCCGTGCCCCAAATAGAAGCCCATCCCATAAGCGGCAAGTGCAATAAAACAGCCTGCAACGACTGCGGAAAGAATAAGTTGTCTTCTACTATAAAGCTTCATATACTATCCCCTTATACGCACGAATAAATATACAAAAAAAAGGCATATCCGCCAATAGACAGACAGAAAAATAAACATATCGGATTATTTTTTAAAGCTTCTTTATTGTTCTAAAATATACACACTCTTCCTTATGCGGAATTCCAAAAACACTGAGTTTTTGCCCTTTCAAAAAAGAACATTCTCCGATATAATCGATCTATCGAATAGATAGTGCGTAGGACACAAAAAGTATGGAAAACTCGCTCGTTACAAAAAAGTTGCGCAAAACAAAAGCACGGAACTTAATCATCAGTATTTTATCTCAAGATAAGGATAAGGCTTTCTCCGTCGAAGAGCTGCATGAAGCCTGCGGGGCAGATCTGCAAATCGACTTATCGACGGTATATCGAACAATGCATACACTTGCCGAATCCGGTTTTGTAACAAAAAGTATGCATCCCAACGGAAAAGCCTATTTTCAGATTGCCTCTCAACAGGGAACAGAGCATCACCACCGAATCGTATGCAGTAAATGCAAGGCTTCGGCTGACATTGCCGTCTGTCCACTGCACGATTTGGAAAATCAGATCTTATCCGAAACGGGCTTTACCATGACATCACACAGTATAGAACTTACCGGCCTTTGTCCCACCTGCAAAGCCGAAGAGGAAGCACAGGCTTCACAGACAAAAGCTCCATAACATATTTTAATTCAAAAAGCGACAACCTTAAATCAGTTTGTTTTTTTGCGCCGCAGCATAAAGTTTCGCATTCCACACATTACGGAAAATAAACTTATCGCGCACCGTATTCTCCGTCATCGTATCCATACAGTTCTGCAACGCCTTAAACGATCGGCTTAAATATCCGTTCGCGGTATCGGAGGTATTTCCCTCCCTGCGGCGAATCGCATCATAACAAAGATACGAATATATCGAAGCGTACATATCATGATTTTTAAGAGCATCCCGTGCAGTGTCTTCGAGTTGTTGCAGATATGTCGGAGCAGATTCTTCCAATAAGTCCGCTGCAAGCCTAAATCGATAATAGCTATCAAAAGCGGTATAGCATATCTGCATTGCCGGTTTACCATACAGCTGTCCCCAGACTAATTCCTCTGCAAGCACAAAACCACTCTGGTACGGTTCAAACGGTACGACAAATGCATCGGGAGTAACCTGTATCTCGGCACGTTCATCGCGAAGAATAGGCGCAAACAAAAATGATTCAATCAAAAATAAGCGGGCATCGGGAGACTTATCGAGGTTTGTAATGAGTATCGGCTGTGCCTTACTTGTTTGCCCCTTTTGGGATAATGCTCTTGCATACCAAATCCTGCAAAGAGGTACCCATTCTTGGAAGTGCTTCGAAGCTGCTTTTTCCGCCTCTTGAAATAACAGTTCCGCCTTGCCGTAATCACCTAATTGCAATGCTACCCTCCCCTGCATGAACAAGCACGGTATTTTTTTAGGCTGTTCAAAATAGTTCTCTGCATCCTGTAAGAGTCGATCGAAAAAATTTTCAGCAGTATGTAAACTATTCTGTAAAAAGCAACTGATACCGAGGTTAAACAATGCCTCGCATATAAAATTGCTATCGTTCAGTGCTTCGGCAATATCAAGCGCGTATTGAAAGTATGTAACAGCATCTTCTATTTTATTTTGAGATAAATGCAAAAAAGCAACGCATGAAAGAGCGCGATACTCTCCTGCGGGAAACGTATGCGCTTGGGCGGAACTGACCGCTTTCTTTACTGCATAAACCGCTTCGTTAATATTTTTTTGTTCCCTGATTTTTAATGCTTTTTGGTAACTTTCGAGAGCGGGAAAAAAGACCGCAGACTTAAAGGGGCTGATATCAATCTGAGGAATTTCCTTATCCGAGTACTTGTGGAAGAAATGATGCAGCATAAATTGATCTTCCGGAACAAATTGAAGCATACCAAAAATAGCTTTCAGGTTTTCATCGGGACATAACATCCCTCTCTTATATTTACCCCATAGGAAATTGGCTATATACCGTTTTGCCTTGTTTTTTTCTATTCCAAGCCGCTGCTCCAATCGATCGGTAGTCAAGGGGCTTACCGAGTACAAATCGTTTTTAACCTCGGTAATACCAACTGCATACATCCACTCATACAAACTTGTAATAAACGGGGCGCTTTTATGCAGTGAAAGGAAAAACTCCGACATTTCATCGTCAAAGATAAATAAAGGTGCATATATTGTAAGATAAGCAAGTTGTAAAAAATCAGTCGATAAGCCGTCAAATATCATCGATTTTTCCGACATCAGTTCGGTATGGGCGGTAATGGGGAGTACACTTATCAGATGATTTGCTGCCTCCGCATTTTTTTCGGTATATATAACCGTTAATTCGGTAGTATGATAACTTTTTACAAAGGCCTGAAAATAAAGACGCGTATATAATAAAAACGCGTCGATAAAATAATCAGGATAATCAGCACAAAAACGGTTCCGACGGAAATAATACTGCACATGTTGAACTTTTTCGTATTGAACTTGTTCGTCTTTCGAGAGTGCTGCTGTTACCGCGTACTCAGTAAGAGGATGTACAAGCATAAAATGATACAGCGCGTGTATCCATGTGCCGGTACTCGAAACGTAGAGGCAGCACGGAGTTTTCGCCGTTTCGGTATGAGCCGTTTTCGGTACGATAAAATCGGCACTGTAGTAAAGTTTTACCTTAGGTACATATTCGAACCGGATATAGGCTTTCAAAAGCTGTTCTGCTTGCGCGGAGGCAAAAAAGCTACGGCTTGGCACAAGGGTGCTTCTATAAGCGGCAAAATAATCTGCGATAACATCCTCGGAATCCGTTTCTCCACAGCAATCGATAATAACGCGATAATCTACAACCCGCCTTTTATAAACACGCAATAAATCAGCTAAATTTTGCAAAAATAAATTAGCGGAAAACATCGGAGCAACTTCATCACTGCTAAAACAGTAGATTGAAGCACACGAAATCTTAAATGAGGAGGCTCCGTTTGCTTCAGCCGATTCCGCGATGGTATTCAATAATTTTTGTATTTCAAATGGAGCAATTCTCAATAGCTGCCGTTCATAGGGAATTTCAAAATAAATACAAATCATAACAACCTCGTTTCCATCCTATGTATCGGCTTTTTTTTATTTCTGATAAAGTTTGTAGACCTTTCGAAAAAATTTGGCTATACTGTACAGATGAATATAAAAAACAAGCGAGATTACTTCTTACCGCTTATATTAACCTTTGCGGTTATTGCGTTTGATCAACTAACCAAATGGCTGATTATTAAATCGATTGATCCGTGGTCTGTGGGGGCTTCTTTTTTTGGAGACCTCATACGAATTGTCTGTGTTTACAATACTGGAGCAGCCTTCAGCCTAGGAAGTAGACTTTCCTCTATTACACGCCTTATTGTAATGGCCTGTATCCCTGCCTGCTTTATTGCCGGTATCTGCGTAGTCTATTTTAAATCGGAGTTCTCACGGGTGCAGCGCTGGTTTTTAAGCGGTATTATCGGCGGCGGGATAAGCAATTTACTCGATCGTTTTTTTAGAGCGGAAGGCGTTGTAGATTTTATCGATGTTAAATTTTTCGGTCTTTTCGGTTTGGAACGCTGGCCAACATTTAACATCGCAGATTCCGCTATTGTAATATGTGGAGCAGGCTTATTTGTTGCCCTTCTCATGCAAGAGTGGAAAGGAAAAAGCAAAACTCCGGAAGCACCAAAAGACGGGGAATAAATGCGGAATATTATTCTTTTTCTGATTATCGGGACATTGATAACACTCGTGCTTATCGCCGGATGTAGCGCAGTATGTGCCACAATTATTATTTTGCTGGCAAAATTCGTGAATGAACATATTTTAGCAGCGCTGCCTTTTTCTGTTATTGCCGGTATTATCTTGTCGTTTTTCTTTTACGGTAAGATAATGAAGAAAATAATGAATAAGTACGGATTAAATAACAAAAAATAAGCAGTTAAAATAGGGATTAATAACCGTCGGACATCTGGCGATTTAAATCTTTCTGGCACAGCTCTTGATAAATAGGTGCACGGTTTTTCAGTTCTTCCTTGACAGCCTTGCTGAACGGCATATATCGCCAGAATACGTTGCGTACTTC
Organism: Treponema sp. OMZ 906; assembly: GCF_024181185.1. Taxonomy (NCBI): domain Bacteria; kingdom Pseudomonadati; phylum Spirochaetota; class Spirochaetia; order Treponematales; family Treponemataceae; genus Treponema; species Treponema sp. OMZ 906. The sequence continues at coordinate 2,459,972 of NZ_CP051196.1, forward strand.
TTTATCGAGCTTTTGTATTCCTTCACTTTCCTTAGTCATCCAGATTAAATAATCTTCGATAAAGTACTCTTTTACATCACCTTTCAGTTTTTGAGCCTGGAACCATTGATAGTAATTGCCGGTTAATCCCTCTTCCATCCAATAGTACGAAGCCTTTTCCTTTGCAACTTGCCATCGAAGGTCAGCGGTAGCTGTTAAAAGTGCATTTTTCAAATTTTTTGTATACATTGGAATTGCAATACGCCCGCGGCTGGTTACGCGATTATACCGATCGAAGGGTTCCCAACAAAAACCGATATCACCATAAGAGGGAATAAGTACGACAAACGGAGGTATTCTATTCAGTTGAGAACGGTACTGCCGACAGTACGCTTCGCAATCAATACTTTCAATCCAGCGCATAATATCCAATACGTTTTCTCTAATACCGATTTCGTTCGGTGTACACCGGAAAAATTCGCGCGATAAAATAGGAAAGTGATTCCCTTGTCGTCCGCAAGTCATCTTAACCATTTGTCGAACGGTTTCAAGCTCCGTATTTACATCGGAGACGTTCAACTCGCCGTCGCCGCTCACCTCGATTTTTTCTTTTAACAAACGGACATCTTCATCTACACGATGGTACTCATTCAAAAAATTTGTCAGTTCTTTATCCAGTGCAAGAATCCGCCTCAAGCTGTCACCCAGATCGCTTACATTACGCTTCTGTATTTCAGTAAAAGGCGCTTTTATTCCTGCAAAACCGGCAAGACTATCATGTACAAATAGCTCATGAATTTGATTTTTTACTAATTCTTCTGCATTGGAGCGCTCATCCGATTTTGCACGGAGCAAATTTTCCGCACTTTGCAATTTGCCCTGAGCCTTATTAAGCAGTTGCTGGAAATGAGTCGAAATATTTTTTTGTTTTGTCCGTACCTCGTCGGTGGAAGAAGGATTAATCAATCCGACAGCAATATCATGGAACCACTCATCAAGGTAATAAACAGGTTCATTGTAGGAATTTTCATCGATAATCTTTGCAAACGTATCTTTTTGTTCAGCAGTTAAAAGCGTCGGCAAAATGAGCCCGTACCGCAACGCATACTTTTTTTCAATTCCGAATTCATCTGTTGGTAATTTTAATACAAGTACGGAAATAAACTGCCAATAATTTGTGACAAGCTGCTGCCGGTATACGGTACGGTCTTTCTGATCGCGGGTGGTAAGATATTTTGTGAGCGTATTATGCAAACGCTGAGAAGCCTCACCACAATTTTTTAGCACTCTTTTATAAAAATCCGCTGAATCAAAATAGGTATGCGGCGTTTTATTATAAAAATGTTCGATTTTAGGGAAAGCTTTAACAGTAAGATCAACGCGGGCAGGACTCGGTTCAGAACTACCGGAAGCTTCCGGTGAAGCGGATAGGAGAATATCATCGCCAATATCATCAAAAAGATCAAGCGAAGGGGCAGAGGGAGCTACAGGAATATCTTCCAATAAGGCTGCGAGATCAGGATCAAGATTTGATATATCCATACGCGGTTCTATTCCTACCTTCTTTTTATTCGTGTGGAGGGTTTAATGCCCCGACGCTCGCGTCGTGGTTGTTGATTTTATCTGGAGGTGAGGGGAATTGAACCCCTGACCTCTTGCATGCCATGCAAGCGCTCTAGCCAACTGAGCTACACCCCCAAAGGCAACGAAATAATTATGAAGGAAATTCCATTTTAGGTCAAGCCCTGAAGCAGGAGTGCCAGAAGAATGTGCGACATGAATTGCTTTTTTTTTATAAATGCGTTATTCTATTAGCAATGCTTATTATGCGTTACGGGGGCACATATATGTTACCATTCTACTTTCTTTCCGTCACCACAAATTTAATGATGGGGGGGATTTTACTCCTTTCCGCAAAAAACAAAGAGGAATTCAACATCAAATATCCTCTTTTAAATGATCCGACTTTCTTGCTGGTACTCCTGATCTTTTCAGGAATTTCAGCCGTATTTAAACTGCTTAGCCCCGTTGTTGGCCCCGCCGGAGGAAGTGCTCCGATAGTCGGCGATATTATCCCCGCACTTTCAGGTATACTCGGTTGTATCGTATTTTTTGACCGCTGGGTTAAAGCCTCTGAAAATCATTTGACGCTGCCGCCGTTCTTTACCCGTATTCTTGCCTTTGAACAGCCGATAGGCTTCTTCTGCCTGTTTGCCGGTGTTACTCACCTGCTTTTTTCACAGGTACTGTTCTTATAGCCTATGCGCCAATCGGTAGTAGGTATTGTCCGCAAGGATAACAAGTTCCTGCTTGGCTTGCGAACACCAGGCGGCGATGTCGGAGAGCATTGGGAGTTTCCGGGAGGAAAGTGCGAAGAAGGCGAAACGCATCAGCAGGCTTTAATCCGCGAGTATGAAGAGGAACTCGCCGTCCGCATATCCGTCGGGCAATTCATTGCACATAAGCATTTCCAAAACGAACACCGTAATTTCGATCTTTTTGCTTACGAAGTAATTATTCCAAAGGATCGACCATGTGCTTCTTCCGTGCATTCTGAATTAAAATGGTTTTCGATTGATGAGCTGCAGGATATTTCGATTGTCCCGTCTGATGCGCTGTTCATTCCCGAACTCCGAAAGTTTTATCGGTTATAATTGTGAAAAATATGATACGGGGCGGCAGTACTACAACATTATGCACCATCGCTTGTCTCTTGTTCTGCTTGGTTTCTTGTACACGGCATGCAAGTTTGGATTCAATTACGCTGCCGTCCGATTCCGCCTTAAACGATGCCGACCGGTTTGCCGTAATTACCGAGACGTATATCTCGTTAAAAGATAGCCCGGGAGTAAACGGTATTATTGTCAACCATGCGCGGCGAAAGGAGATTTACGAAGTAACAGGAACGCAATTCGTATCAAGAGATTCGGAGAGCGAACTGTGGGTACACCTTACGGATGGCTGGCTGCAACGCTCCTGTGTAGAGTTATACCCAAGCAGGGCAAAAGCCGAAACAGCTGCCGCCCGGTTAAAATAAAATGGAAGAATACCCTCAATAGCCGAGTGCGCGCAGGGGTATCCTAAGGAGAGATTATGCCTCAGAAGATCGGAACGGTTTCGCGGGGATTGATAGCACCCATTGTACATGCCGGAGATGATATTGCCGCAATAGCGGTTGATACGCTCTTGTCGGCGGCAGAAACGGAAGGCTTTTCCATTCATGACCGGGATATCCTTGCCATAACGGAGTCCGTGGTGGCACGCTCGCAGGGGAATTATGCTTCCATCGACCAAATTGCCACCGACATACGGGCAAAATTCGGAACCGAGCACATCGGATTAGTTTTCCCTATATTGAGTAGAAATCGTTTTGCTATCTGCTTGGAGGGTATCGCAAAGGCGGGAAACAGACTGACGGTTGTGCTGAGCTACCCTTCCGACGAGGTAGGCAACCGACTGATGGATCCTGATACGGGTAAAGCGGAAGCGATAAATCCGTGGCAGGATACTTTTACAGCTGAGGAGTTTACGCAGCGCTTCGGGGCATATAAACACCCGTTTACGGGTATCGATTATATCTCTTTTTATAACTCAATCATTAAAAAATACAATGCACAATCTTCTATCCTACTGGCAAATGATCCGTGCGCTGTTCTTTCCGAAACAAAATATGTACTCGCCTGCGATATCCACACGCGGGAAAATACGAAACGGCGCTTAGCGGAACACGGTGCGAGCCGCGTGTACGGGCTTGACGATGTACTGTCCCACCCTGTTAACGGTAGCGGATATAACAACAAGTACGGATTGCTCGGATCAAACAAGGCGACGGAAGATTCCATCAAGCTCTTTCCGAACAATTGCCAAGCATTGGTAGAAAAGATTCAGTGCATGCTTAAAGAAAAAACCGGCAAAACGGTTGAAGTGATGGTATACGGCGACGGAGCATTTAAAGACCCTGTCGGAAAGATTTGGGAGCTTGCCGATCCTGTTGTGTCCCCCGGCTTTACCGCAGGACTATCCGGCACGCCGCATGAGGTAAAATTGAAATACCTTGCGGACAACAACTTTAAGGATTTGTCCGATAAAGAACAGTACCAAGCAATGGTTACTTACATCAGCGAGCATAAAAAAAATGCCCTTTCGTCACAGATTGATCAAAAAGAAGCCCAAGGAACGACCCCTCGCCAATTAACCGACTTAATCGGTTCGCTATGCGACCTTACCTCCGGCAGCGGCGATAAAGGGACACCGATCATTTTTATTCAAGGCTACTTTAATAAATTCGGTGAATGAAATACTGAATATTGGTACTAACGAAAGGAGAATCGAACCAGACAAATAAATACACAGCATAATAGTAGGAAAGAAAAAATCATAAGAGTTATTAAAATTTTATTTTTTATCATTCCGACAGCCCCTAATTGTTTTAGTTAAAATTGCTGGATACGTATTATTTTTGCCATTATTCAATATTTTACTTAGGAATTTCATATTCTTTTATTTTATATGTATCCATATTGTTCCCTTCAACCAAATACTCTAAAAATAAAGTCTTATTATCAAATTTAGTTTTTTTTCCTATACAAAACCAATAACACCCAGCACGAAAAATATCATGCGGTAGTATGAGTATAGTACTTTTTCCAGCATTAAATATATCTACTATCGAAATAGTAGTATCTGCACAGAGAACCAATTCGTTATTCAAATCTACAAAATTTGTTGCAAGAAAAATATGATTTGAAAATTTTTCATACTTGGTAGAAAAGAAATATGATGATATATCCGGTGCAACAGCACTACCAAAGTCAATCCTTAGTATATCTTCATTAAGCCAATACATACGAGGATCAAGCCTCGTAATTCCTTCAATTTTTATATTCTTTCTATTTCTCAGATTAACTGCTTCAATGGTAGTATACGCCTTGTCATATTCATAGATACTAACGATCCAATCTCCTTTTTTATCGGCAACTTATAAAACTTGTCCACACGCGATATGCGCAACAAAAATAAAGACTACACTGAAAATAAGCTTTCGTTTTAAGGCCATCGACGTCCTCCTTGACTTTGAATTGATGAATCACTAAATTAAAAAAAATCAGCTGTTCTCACTGAAAGGGGATTTATCCAATCAATGTCTTAATTAGCATAAAAAAGCAAATCAGAAAAACAAAGACCGTTGCGACTAACCCTTTAATATTAGAAGGTGATACTTCATCATTGTTACAGTCATTTTTGAAATCTAAATAGCAAGTTGGAAACATTCCTGCACCAGCAATAGCACCGAGGAGATAATATAAAATATAGGTTCCTCTATATCCAATTATATACAATATAATTACAATAAAACATGTCACTAAAGTAATATAAAAACAAATCCGAGCAATCCGCCTATTCATCCTATTCTTTCGCCTTTTCAGTTTTCAGAAGTTCCCTATATCATAACCACCATGTCCAATCCAAGGCGCTGATCTTACCGCTTATAAGCATATCTTCAGGGTATGCGTGCCAATATTCCATCAGCATATTCCACCAGCATTTATCTTTTATCTTTTCTTTTCTGCCAATACATCCAATTCTTGAAGTAATATTTCATTAATTGTTATTTCAAAGAATAATGCTGTTGTAATAAATATTGTAATGTTAATGCTCTTAATCTATCTATCATACTGACTTTTATAAATACATTATTCGTCATATCGTAAATAACATTCTCTGTCTCCATTTCATAAGAATACTTTTTGCCATCCATTGTAATTAATTCAATATGATAAACTCCTTCAAATATCACGCACTTAGGTACATTTTCTATTGCGATCTCCTTTCCATTCTTTATTTCATTTAATAGATCAGAAAATCTTTGTGCATCTCCATCATAAAAAATAATATCGTTGGATAAGTTATTATTCACTATTAAATACATTTTTAATTTCCCAATAAACTTTAATTGCTTATCAATTTTAGGCGACCTATCATTTATAACACTTATAGACAAATACAACAAACCAACGCAAAACATAAAAGCAAAAACACAAAAAATAAATAAACACTTCTTTTTCATTTACTCACCCCTCAACGTTTTTCTCATATATCTCCTTAGAGTATATATTTGCTTACCACACATACCCCGGCCATTAAAGCTTTCTGTCCCAGTAATAGCAACACCTTTGCATCCGACAACATCAACATTATTGCCGAAGGCTCCCTCCCATTTATCTTCGGCATCGTCTTGAAAATAATTTTTCAAAAATTATAGTTTTAAGATTTTTATATCCCCATAGACGACCTTTTCTCTAAACACATGAAAAACTCAGTTTTTATTCAGCATTTATTTTTGTGCAGTAACGCCGTAGACGGTATGCATATTTTCAAAAGCGGACGTCGAAAGACTCCAACCCCTGATACTGCGCAGCCGTAATTGTAAAATTGGAAATATACGCACGGGGATGACTGTGCTGTACCACATTGAAAAAGTCATAGAGCGTGGCGCCGTCTCCTTCTGCAAATATCTCCACCGAATAGTCGGGACAGTTCCGTACCCAGCCGGTAATGCCGAATTCCCGTGCAACCTGTGCTGTCCAATAACGGAACCCGACGCCCTGCACCCGTCCTTCCACAACGGCACGAGCTGCTTTCCGTTCGGCTGCATGCGGCGCATCCTTACGCATAGCGTATCCTCAAAAAAATTTCCTCTCTCATCAACATACCGGTGAACTTATCCTACTTATGCGCAAAGCCCAGCGCTTCCGCCGCATCGATTATCGGTATACCGAGGTCTTCCGCATACTCGATACCGTTCTGCACTCCTGCTAAAACCTGTTCTATTTGGTGCGCATCGGCATTGCAGATAATACGGGCATTTTTTTGCGCCGCTCGTTTCCAAAACGCTGCTACGGGATATTGATAGTCCGCACCGTAATCCCGCCGCACCTTCGATTTAATCAACCCGTAGCCATTGATTTCAAGCGGCATTCCCAAATCATTTGCAGCATCGATGAGCGCATCAATGCAGGTAAGGCAGTCCGCATCAATAGACCGGATGCTACTCAAAAACAAATCAGGATGAGCCAAAAATGCATAGAGCCCCGACTTCATCCCTTCAATCGTAAAATCGATATAGGTATGCAGCAAACGTCTCTCCGTAACGGTCGCAATATATTCGAGTCCGCCGTGCAGCGGAAACCAGTGGGAACCGAACACCAAATAGTCGGCTCCGTAGCGGCCGATTAACTCATCCTTAAACCAGCTGCGGTGCTGCGGCGACCATTCACATTCAAACCCGAAATACACGGGAAAATCAGCTTCCTTTTTTGCGTCTTCAACAAGACGCTTATACAGTGGTATATCCGCTGCTGCCATCCGGCAATAGAGCCACATGTCGTCATGGGGATAAGGACAATGGTCGGAAAACCCGAGTGCGGAACAACCGTCGGATGCTGCCTGCCGTACATAATCAAGCGGAGTACCCTCAGCGTGTTTACACAGATAAGTATGGGTATGGAAATTACTGAGCATAAAAAAAGTATAGCGGTAAGCCCCTCAAATGTCAAACTTCCGCAGGGTAAACGTCAGGGTAAACGCATCAGGCCGTTTTTTTAACACCCCCGCGGAAAAATTGAGACTATTCGACCAGAGTTGAACGGCCTCCTGATTTTTCGGGGATATTGCCAAAGCATCTGATGCGATTGTCCTGTGCGTCAGAGAGTGTTTTGTGCCCAAAGGCGGATAATCGGTTCGAGGCTGTCAATACGGAAGCCCTGTGCGAACACATCGGCTTGTTCTTTGCTGCCCTGCCATTGCTGATAGGGATTATCGTAATTAGTTTCTAAAAATTGATAGATGATATTTTCGGCGTTGTTTTGTTCGTTGCCAAAGAACGATAATTTTTGTACTGCCGAATGTTGGAGGATCGTACGGATTGCCGAGCGGACTTCTTTAAAGAAGAGATCGCGATAGATGCCGTAGCTTTTGCCCGTTACTTTTTTTACCGTTTCGGCGATGGATGCCGGTAAACCTTTAGATTCATTGATAGGGTATATTTGAACGGGAGCCGATGCTTCTTCTACAGTCGGCTGGGCTGATACAGACTTACCAGCGGCTAGTTTAAGTACTTCCTGCCGGTCTGCAACCGGTCGACCCGATACGGCTTTACTTGTTTCAGAACCGATCGATGCAGATTTAATTGATACAACCGATTTCGTACTCTTTCTTGATTCGGATGCTGCTACTGTGTTTTTTTGCAATACTTTTTTTGCAGACGGCATCGCAGCTCCGAACACGGAAGCCGAATTAGCCTGAGCATTTTTTTTCGTCTCTTTTTTCTTACGTATGGAAGCAGTTTCCTTTTCCGCTTTGTCCGTTTCTTGAACCGATACTTTTTCAGTCTGTTTTTTTGACCGTTTTGCCGCTTTTGCTTTTTTTACAGCCGGTACCGGCAATCCTTTAGCCTGCGGAGGCGGAGACTGATCAGCTGGTTCCACACAGAGCTTCAACTTCTTCCAAGCACGTTGTAGGTATAGATCCCCGGAGATGCTGTAATAGTACCCTTGTGCTACATTCGCGAGCACTGCATGAAGCAGCTCTTCATCTTTCCAATTACGCACTCTGCCTACTTTTACTGCATGGAAAATCGCATAATGATTGGTGCCGTACTTTCTGCTATACAAGAGCAATATATTTTCAAAAGCACCATCAGCATAGCGATTCCAATATTTCATAATATAGGCGAGTACCTTATCTTCAACACGGGTTATAGACGTAGAAATAGTTATCGATGCAATTTGTTTTTTAGTAAAAACAATCTTTGAGAAATCGATAACGGAAGTCTGCGCCCTTTGAATCGCTCTCCGCGCTTTTTCCTGAGCATCTTTCCGACTACATTCTTCACGGTATTCTCTTACCGAAGAAATTGTATCGGTAATATACATACGAATGATATCGGCAGCCTGCCGCATATCGGCAGCATGATACTTGAGCCTTTCGGCATACCGCGTGTATTTTTCGGTAAAACTAATGGCGGCAAATCGATTCGGAGAAATGGCATTAATGACATTTTCGCATACTTTAATAATCGTATAAACCTTCGCACGCTTAAGCGGGGCAATGGTATTCGCAAAAAAGACAATAACCCTTTTTACCTGAATAATAGTCCTATCCGCAAGCTGAATAAGCGAATCGGTAAACAAAATATGAAACCGATAATCACGCTTTCGGTAATAAGTCATCAACTGCACCCGCATCTTATTATCAGGATATCGATGTATTAATTTTGTATTATAGAGCCGCAATGCCTCTGCTTGCCTATTCAAAGAACGGAATTCAAAATAACGTTCAATGTCAGGATCTTCGCTCAGACTGAGTCCGGGAAATTCTTGCTTTAAAATATAAACATCAAGTTCGGTAAGTTGCCGCATAATATATAACTTTTAGATTGATTATAGCAAAAAAAAGGGTTGCTTCCTAGTAGGAGGCAACCCTTTCCGTCACTCTTTAATGCTTAGCGCAACAGCGACATCACACTTTGAGTCTGCTGGTTTGCTTGTGCAAGCATTGCCGTACCGGACTGCGTCAGGATCTGGTTTCTGGTGAATTCTACCATCTCCTTAGCCATGTCAACATCACGTATGCGTGACTCCGAGGCTTGGAGGTTTTCCGCTGCAACATTGATACCGACAACGCTCATTTCGAGTCTGTTCTGGTATGCACCAAGATCAGCCCGCTGCTTGTTGATCTTCTTGATGGCTTCATCAATGGTACCGATTGCACGGTTTGCTGTTTCAGGCGTATCGATTGTAAGGATCGATTCGTCACCAATGTCGCGAACACCAAGTGCTTTAGCGGTCATAGTACCGACATACGCACGTACGCGCTGATCCATGTTGGCGCCGATATGGAACCACATAGAGGCGGTAACGGTGTTTTCTCCTGTTTCACGAGCGAAACGACCGGTAAGCATATTCATACCGTTGAACTGTGCGTGACTTGCGATCCGGTCAACTTCAGCAACAAGCTGAGATACTTCAACCTGGATGTACAAGCGGTCTTCAGCGCTGTAAATACCGTTTGAAGACTGAACGCTTAATTCACGGATACGCTGCATAACATCAGTTGTTTCCTGCAAGAACGCTTCGGCAACTTGAATAAAGGAAATGCCGTCTTGAGCGTTGGCACTTGCTCTATTTAAGCCGCGGATTTGGCTTCGCATTTTTTCGGAAACTGCTAAGCCGGAAGCATCATCCCCTGCACGATTGATGCGTAAACCGGATGAAAGTTTTTCTATGTTTTTCTGAGTATACACGTTGGTTTGACCAAGAGTTCTCTGTGCAAACATAGCGCTCATGTTGTGATTAATGATCATATTGCTACTCCTTCGGCGATTTTTGACGAGTTTTTTACCTTACGGCGTCCGTCACGGCATCCCTGCCGATATGTCAATAATTATTTTCCAGATCCTCTGCTATCCGACACAGAAGAACGTAACACAATGCAAGGCGCACAACCTTTTCACTGTGCTTATTACATATATCGGAGTTATAGCAAAACACTTAAGAAGAAAAAATAAAAAATATAAAGGTTATCGGTAGATTTAGATCAGGATCAACGTATTACATGCATATTACAAACCTCTTTCGATAAATAGTAAAAACTGATAGACTATTTATCGCTTATAACAGAAGTGGGTAAGGAGCGTAATGACACCGCATACATTCGAAGTTTTAGAATTTTTCCGCATCGCGGAGATTATCGCAGGATATTGTAAATCTGAAGAGGCACGAGTACGCTGCCTACAAAAACGGCCGCTGCAAGATGCGGCGGAGATTGCCGCAACGAAAGAGCTCGGTCGGGATATTCTCTCGTTTTTGCAAGCTGACGAACCGCTGCCTATTAAAAATCTCCCACCGCTCGCTTCCGTATTAAAACAGCTGCATACCGCTGGCGTCTGTCTTACCGTAGAGGAACTCTACGCGGCAGGGCTTTTAGCGCTGCAAGTCGGTGAGTTGAAGGCGTGGGCTATAAAGCAAAAGCGGACAGACAGTGCCGCATGTACGCTCATCGAATCGATACCGCCGCTTCCGCAAACCGAGCAGGCGGTGTTTTCGTTTATCGACAAAAACGGAGCACTGCGCGACATCCCCTCGTTGACGGCAATCCGAAAAAAGATGCAGCGTATCGAAGCCGATATCGAAAAAACAATGCGGAGCTACTGCACCGACGAGTCTACCAAGGGAATGCTGCAAACGCCTACGCCCGTGCTGCGGAACGGCAGGCAGGTTATCGCCGTGCGTTCCAATTTTAAAGGACGGATTAAGGGCATTATCCACGAATACTCCCAGTCGGGGCAAAGCTTTTACCTTGAACCTGAAAGCATTGTACTGCGTAATAACGAATTGATGCGAGCGCAGGCGGAGTATGAACAGGAGCTGCACCGCCTGTTGGTGAGCATCAGTGCAAAGCTCGCGGAGGAAGCGGAAGCGCTTGAACGAGCATACGATCTTGTGCTGGAACTGGATTGTGCTGCGGCTGCCGCCCGCTGGGCATATACGGAAAACGGTGTGTTTGTACCCGACACGGGGAATTCTCAGTACTTTTATTTACAGGCGGCGCGGCACCCGCTACTCGGCGCAGCAGCGGTTCCCATCGACCTGAAACTGGCACCGGAAGAGCGGATACTGATTATCACCGGGCCAAACACCGGCGGCAAAACCGTCAGCTTGAAGACCGCCGCTCTCTTTGTTCTATTAAACCAAACAGGCTGGCCGGTACTCGCAGGGGAAGAAACACGGCTGCCGGTGTTCCGCTACGTCGGCTGCGCTATCGGAGATGAGCAGTCGCTCGACCGCTCGCTTTCCACCTTTTCCGCCTATATGCGCACCGTCGGGGAGCTTTTGGCGGCGGCGGATGAAGAAAGCCTTATCCTCCTCGACGAACTCGGCAGCGGTACCGACCCTCAAGAGGGCGGCGCACTCGCCATGGCGATTTTGGATGAGCTGTTTGCCCGCCGCTCGCGGGTCTTTGTAACGAGCCATCACGGTGTACTGAAAAACTATGCGTACCGGAAAAGCGGCTGCGTGAATGCCTCCGTATCATTTGACGAGGCGACACTGCGCCCTTCATACCGGATACTGATGGGCATCCCCGGTGAAAGCCGCGCCGTCGATATTGCGGAAAAAAACGGATTAAGCCCCGACGTTATCCGCGCCGCACGTGCGTATATGGCAGACAGTTCCGCCGATGCCGCCGCCCTCATCAGGGGGCTGATGGAAAAGCATGAGCAGCTCGCCGTCTTTGAGCGGGAAAAAGACGAGACAGAAAAGGCGTTGCGAGAAAAGCAGCGCCGCTTCGATTTAAACACGCTCAAGCTTCGCCAAAAAGAGCAAGTTCTCCGCTCGCAGGGCTATAAACGGTTGAATGATCTATTTGAGCAAAAACGTAACGAAATAGAAAACCTTGTGCGGGAAATCCAAGAAGGGGAACTGACGCACGAAAAAACGACTAAGCTCAAGCAGTTCTTTGCCGATTTCGGGGCAACACTTGCAGAAGAGCAAACGGATATCCGCAATGAACAGGAGGAACTTTCCACCCTACAGCAGGCGCTTCGAAATCGTGAGCAGGCACAAGCACACGGAAAACCGGCAAACGGTATGCCTGCAACCGGCGTTTTGGCAAACGGCGTTCTCGCATGCGACGCTTCTGCAAGGGAAACGCTTGCCGAAGGCATAGAAGTGTTTATCCCCCACCTACATCGGCGCGGCATCATTATCCGGAAAGAAAAAAAGAATTGGCTGGTGGCGGTCGATACCGTTAAGATGACATTCCCCGCCGATAAACTTGAACCGCTTAACACACCCGCAGCCGCACCGTTACGCACACCGCAGGTTATCATAGAGGCGGAGCTGCACAAGGAAAGCCGTCCTGAGCTTGAGCTGCGCCTTTTGGGCATGCGCCTTGACGAAGCGGAAAAGTGCCTACAGAACCAGCTTGATCTCGCCCTGATGCATAATATGCAGGAATTTTCGATTGTACACGGGAAGGGTAACGGGATACTGCAAACAATGGTACAAGAAAAACTTGCCTCAACTCCGTACGTTGCGGAGTTTTTCTTTGCCCGCCCCGAACACGGCGGCACCGGCAAAACTGTTGTACACTTGAGATAGTTATTTTTTCTTTTTACCCTTGCCAAGAGCAGCAATCCATTCTTCTTTGCGGGCGGGGCGCATGATACGGATACCCTCCATTGAGGTTCGAATTGCTTCCGAAAAAGCTCCTTTTGCAGATTTATCGATAATACGTACGATGGGGAAACGGGGATCCTCCGAATTATTGTCGATCACCTGCGCAACAGTATTATTTGAGAGATAGACAAAACTACCGATCGGGAAAAACGACAGCGCATTCAAAAACGCTTTCAAAACCTCCTCATCATATTGTGAGGACTCCCGCCGTAAAACATTTAATAAGCCTGTTGAAGGGTCTTCGGCCTTTTTATATTTGCGTTCGCCGGTCATTGCTTCATAAGAACAGACAACCGCCAGAATCTTTCCATAAAGAGAAATCTTTTCACCGGTCAGCTTTTGAGGGTATCCCGTACCGTTTTCACGCTCATGATGATCGAGCGTTCCTAAGCAAATCGGTAATGGAAACTTTGCTTTTTTTAATATTTTACAAGACAGCACAGGATGCACATATAAGTACTTTTTTTCTTCATCTGATAATTCACCCGCTCTGGAATAAATATCTTCGGAAATATGAATAAGACCTATCTCATGCATCAAGGCTGCGGTTGCCAAATCAACCAGCTGGTGCCTTTGCATTTTGAGTTCCATACCGATTACAATGGCAAAAACCGCCGAACGGAGCGAATGGGTAACAAGGAAATTGTCTACATCATACGGCATAATAGATTGCAAAATAAGTACTGACTGCCGGTTTTCTTGTACAAAAGTGCAAAATTCCTTCATCTTAGCAATTACCTTTTCGGTATTGAGAGCTTGCTTGTTGCGGTATGCGCCATACACCTCGTCAGTAAAAGCATAGAATCTTTGATAAGTCTTTTCTACCAATTCTCCCGAAAGTTTTTGCTCGGGTACAGCTTGAACATTACCATTTGCACCGAGCTTTTCACCGCTCTTATCTTCCTTTTTTTGAGGATCTGTCTCGGTTACAATCCCTTTTGTATACAGAATCGTAAACTGCCATTCGGAAAGGAGTCTTTTTAATTCCTCCGTAAAGCAGCTTTCCCTTGTAAATAATAAAAACTTTTTATCAATGTACACATCCTCCGTAAAATATACGGGAGTTTTTAGCTCTAAAAGTTTCAATGTATTCACTTAAATACGCTCCTGTAGTACACTGAAAGTGCGATTAAAAAATTCGCACCATCTATTTATAGATTATAGGAGATTTTGAATGAAATTAAAAGTGCTTATTATTATCTTTAATGCTATCCTGTTGACTATCTTCTTTACAGTGCTTTCTTTTTCATTCTTTACTGCCGGTACTGAATTTATCGGCAGCTTTTTTAAAAACTATTGGATATTCGTCCTGTTTTTTACGATTCTCTTTCTGGGAATGAATATGTTCTTTATCAACAACTGGAAACTCATAACAACCCTTGAAGCTGAAGATTGGCCCGCGCTTTCCCTTTATTTGGAAACGGAAATTTTTGAAAAGCACCATCTTACCGCCAAAAAAGTGCAGCTACTGTGTGAAATCAGTATTTTATTGGGAGATTTTGAGATATTAAGGCGGCTCGAACGCGTACTAGAGGACTATAAACCTGAATATATCAGAACTTTTGCTCCTCATTTCGCGGCGGCTAAGCTGCTTTCAAATGATTATCAAGGGCTTGCCGAGTTTATGACTCATATTGTCGGAAGCCCCCATAAAACTTCTCCGTGGATATCATTTTATGACGCATTCTCAGCACAAATGTTGAAGCGTTACCACGAGGCGGCAGAAAAATTCGCGCGTATGTTGGAAACGGAACAAGAACCGTTTGTTCGATTGCTTGGTGTTTATTTTATGGCATGCGGATTATATCATTACATTGATGTGCACAAAGACGAAGCAGATAAAAGAATCGAAGAAGAAAAACGAAAATTAAAAAAACGTTCATTGCAACAGTGGAAAAAATACGCTCAGAAAGAAAAACAAAATATACATATACTTGTTCTCACAAAAGCAATCGATGATGCACTGATATGGCTTTTTAAAGAAGATGAACTACCGAGGCAAACACCTCAGACGGTTTCTTAACAGCCTGATACATTTGCCCGTCCTTGTATAACTGCTCAACCGCGGAGCATTTTTTTAATGGAGCCGAAAACACCGCGGGTAATTTCCCGTCCAACCGAACGGGTGATACTGTCAACCAAAATTCTTCCCAATCTATCAGTGGTACTTTGATTTTTCCGTTTTGCAGCCTCTTCCAGCCTTAACTTTGCCGCTTCCGCCCTTGCTTTGGCGTTTTCGGCTCGTATAAGCGCAGCTTCTTCTTTTGCCTTTGCCGCGTTTTCTTTTGCAAGCTGTTTTTCTTCGGCTTGGCGCGTTGCGGCTTCAGCTTGTTCGCTAAACTGTTTGGTAAGAATCTCGTAGGCGGATTTCCGATCGACCGGATCCTTGTATTTATATAAAAGAGGAGACTCTTCTACCAGTGCTGTGATTTTAGCACTGTCGATTACGCCCATTTTACTGTGAGGAGGAACAATCATTGTCCGCTGCGTTATGGAAGGGCTGCCGTCCTGCTGCAAAACGGAAACGAGGGCTTCGCCGGTTTTAAGCTGCGTGATAACTTGAGCGGTGTCGAATGCAGGATTAACGCGGAAGGTCTCGGCGGCAAGGCGTATGGCTTTTGCGTCCTTAGGGGTAAATGCCCTCAACGCATGTTGAATCTTATTTCCCAGCTGACCGAGGATCGCTTCGGGAATATCGGCGGGATTTTGAGTAACAAAAAAGACCGCAACGCCCTTCGACCGGATTAAACGTATAATTTGTTCAATCTTTTGAAGTAAAATCTTTGAGCCGTTATCAAACAACAAGTGAGCTTCATCAAAGAAAAAGACAATTTTCGGTTTTTCAGCATCACCGATTTCCGGAAGATTTTCGTAAAGCTCGGATAAGAACCATAGTAAAAAGGTTGAATACAGCATGGGCTTTTGGTACAGTTTGACGGCATTTAATATATTGATATAGCCTCGCCCGTCCGATGTTTGCTTAAAAAAATCATTGATATCTAAAGCCGGTTCTCCGAAAAAATTATCCGCTCCTTCATTTTCGAGCGTTAAAAGATTCCGCTGAATTGCTCCTATCGATGTGTCGGAGATATTACCGTATTTTAATTTTAAATCCTGCTTATTTTCACTGATATAATGGAGCATCGCTTTAAGATCCTTTAAATCCAAAAGCAAGAGACCGTCCTCATCGGCGACCCGGAATGCGATATTCAATACGCCGGTTTGCACTTCGTTAAGGTCTAAAAGGCGCGAAAGCAACAGCGGCCCCATTTCGGAAATCGTAGTGCGTATGGGGTGCCCCGTTTCTTGTAAGATACTCCACATCCGCACGGGATAACTTTTGAATTCAAAGTTTGAAATATGTAAGAGACTGAGCCGTTCTTGCAGTTTAACGCTCGATTCGCCTTTTTCGGCAAAACCGCACAGGTCGCCTTTCACATCCGGTAAAAACACCGGTACGCCTAAATCGCTGAATGCTTCAGCAATTACTTTGAGCGTAACGGTCTTTCCGGTACCGGTAGCCCCTGTAATAAGTCCGTGTCTATTCGCCCTCATCGGTAAAAGTTCAACCGTAGTTTCACCGCGGCCTAAAAAAATTGCTTCGCTCATAATGCTTCCTTAAAGTAATAGTATGAAAAAAGGATTGGGAGTCCCTAACAATCTTCGTTGAGATATTTTCCTGAAATTTAATCAGCCTGTAAAATTTTTTAGCGAAAAACACAAGAAAGGTCAATGCCGGCGAGTTTGTTCAAGTCTATAAACAAGAATCTTGATGCAGTTCAAAGAAGAAACGTATAAGGATTTTTACTACAAGAAGTTTAATCTACCGGTATTGAAATGCTTATTTCCTTATATTATCATAAGTCAAAGGCTATAAAATGGGTTTCAGAAAATTTACAAGATTAATATTACTTATTTCTTTTTGTATACATTTATCTGCATGTATATTACCTAAACCGCCATTAATAAATTTTATTTCAATGGAGGGTAATGATATTATCATTGAATATAATGTAAAAAAAATAGGCAATAAAATCACTCGTTTACAGACAGAGTCAATAAATGATATGCAGCGAGTAGAAATACCATTTGAAATTTTAAAATATAGTATAAGTCCACAGAATAAAAATAAAATACTAGTAACTGTGTCTAAGTATTCTGATAAATTTCAAGGTTCATTTAATATTTTTATAGGTTTTCAAAATCGTAGATTTGATAAAATTACGGTGTTTGTTAAAATAGATAAAAAAGATTGCACAATAACAGTTGTAGATGAGTATAGTTTTTGGTTCCTATAACGCTTTCGTAAGCTCCCTAGCCTATTGTACTGAGATATTGGTTGCATAGCCGTACAAGAATATTTTGTCTACGTTCGCTTAACCCGTTTAAAGAGTTCTTCGCGGGTAAGCACAATCCAGATTGGGCGACCGTGCGGACAGATGGGTTCCGGAAGTTCAAAGGCTTGCGCCGCAATGCGCTGCTGGGTTACGGGGTCGAGGATGGCGTGATCCTTGCAGGCAGCGCGGCAGGCGGCTGAGGCTAAAATCTGATAGAGGATATCATCGGCATTTTTACGGACGCCCGTGATGTCGCGGATAAGATCGCGTTCCGTGCCTGTCCACCGTGCCGGTACGGCGGTTACCTGCCATACGCCTGCACCTTCATCGGAGAGGGAAAAGCCCGCTTTACACAGCAGCTCCTGATGTTTTTTGATAAACGCATCGTCTTCTTCCGATGAAGTGATAATGCGGTAGGGGATTAACAGCTCCTGTACGCCGCCGATATTATGCCGCAGCTGCTCAAAGATAATCCGCTCGTGGGCGGCATGTTGGTCAATTAAATACAGCGCCTCGTTTTTTTCTACTGCGATAAAGGTACCGGCGACCTGTCCGAGCAGCTTAAAATCAGCCGGAGGAAGATCCGGCGGCGGCTGTAGACACGCTGCCGTACCCGAAGCCGCAGGCGGCGGAATAATGTGTTCCCCTACTGAATAAGGAACCGCTGCTGTCGCCGCTATTTGGCGGAATGCGCTACCGTATCCGCTTTGTGCAGAACCGTACTCCGCTTGAGTGCCGGATACCTCGTGGTTGTATCCGTCAGGTAGTACAACGGTATCGTTTCCGTACTCCCTTCCATATCGGTCATAGTCATCGGCTGCTGTACCGGCGGCTGGGTTAGCGCTTTTACCGTATCCATACAGGCCGGCTGTCGTGTCGGAGTGCGGCGGCTGTGGGTATGCTCCTGCCGGGGAACCGTGCTGAAAATCCAACGGGCGGGTAAGGCTGGGGTCATACTTTTCTTTTAAGAGACTTGCAACGGTATGCTGCCGGTAAAAGGAGCCGACGGCACTGCTAACGGCGTGGTGGATGGCGCCGTAATCTTGAAAGCGCGCTTCTTTTTTTGCGGGGTGAATGTTAAAGTCCACACGGGAAGGCTCTACCGTTAAAAATAAAAACGCAACGGGGTGTCCGCCGTTGGGGAAATAGCCTTCGCTGCCGTACTCGATTGCCTGTATAAGCCCGAACTCGGTAATTCTTCTACCGTTGACAAATACCATGATAGCGCGTTTATCGCTTCGGACAACATCCGGGCTGCCGAGCACAATACGGAACGAAAAATGCTCACCGCTTCCTTCAATTTCAAAAAAGAGCACTTCGGGTTCTTTAAACGAAAATGCAGCGAGGCAGCGTTCCCGCAGCGACTGTGCAGGAGGAAGCAGAAAGCGAAGCTCGCCATCCGTGATAAAGCGCATTGCGGTACGGTAATGCGGCAGAGCTTTGTCGAGAAAGATTGTTCTACACAACGCAGTCTCGGCAGCAGCCCGCTTTAAAAACTGCTTGCGGGCAGGGAAGTTTTCAAAAAGGTTTTCTACCTGCACTACCGTGCCGGCATTTAGACGCGCCGGAAGTATCTTCCCTAGCTGCAGTTTCCATGCGGCGGGTCCGCTCCTCGTTGAGGTAATTTCAAGATCACTGACCGCTTTAATAGAAGAAAGCGCTTCGCCGCGGAAACCGAGGCTGTGCAGGGAGAGCAAATCTTCCGCGGTGGATATCTTGCTCGTCGTATGGGTATCCGTACAGATTGCGAGGTCTTCGCGGCTCATTCCGCAACCGTTATCCGTAACCCGAATGCGGTCGATACCGCCACCTGAAATTTCCACTTGCACCTTTGAAGCGCCTGCATCGATTGCATTGTCTAGAAGCTCGCGGATAACAGCGGCGGGACGGTCGATAACCTCCCCAGCTGCAATTTTCCGTGCCGTTTCCGCATCAAGCGCTTTTACCGGCTTGTACACAGCGGCGGAATCGACAGCTGTATCAGTATAAAAAGAAACTTGAGATATTTCAGCAGGTGATTGAGACGAGGTATCCATCGCTATATGTCATCAGCTGAAAAGAGCTCCAGCTCAGGTTTATCCTGCGATTGCACCGGCTGATTCATCAATATCTGCACCTTACTTTCTATTTTATCAATGTCTTTTTCCAAGGTTTTAGCAAGCTTGATTCCTTCTTCAAAAGCCGCAAGAGCTTCTTCCAACGGAAGATCGGCACTCTTGATTTTTTCGCTGATTTCTTCAAGACGCGTTAACCGTTCTTCAAATTTTTTCAAATTCTTCTCCTTCCATATTCAAGGCAATCATACCGGAGTTTTTAATAGCCCTGCAGAATAATGAACCGCGACGGTGATGATAGCATAAATAGTTAGTGTCAATAACAGTAGTGCTTGAGCACGAAGTGTTTTCACCTCGTATATATTTTATTACATACTCTACTGGATAGTAAAAAGCATTCCATCTCTTTCCACCGTCCGATAAATCCTGTTTACCTTGAATGGTAAAGTCATTTACACCAATAATATCTTTTGGGAGACTAATACAGTAATTAAACCCATCCTTATATTCAATATACTCGATCTCAAATTTAGTCATCCCCTCAAAATAATCTACATAAATATCCTCTTGCTTTTTTAGTAAGAAAATATACTCGCACCCCGTTTTAATTCCATTCTTTTGATATGTTACTATTGAATTTTCTGCAGCGTAACCTTTTATTGTTTCTTTAATATTTATAGTATATTGCGTTTTATTTCCTATAATTTTGCTAGAGATAATTTCTCCCACTATTATTAAATCAGCTTGACTAACAAGAGAATAGAATTCCTCGAAAATATATAATGGAAAAACAGGGATACTAAAAATCACAAAAATAATTGTTGATAACAATTTCTTCATATATTTTCTTCCTTTGTATCGTAAGAGCGCCGTCTAACATTCGATTAATCCGCATTACACATTTTCTCCGAATAAATATACGAATCTTCGGATGCTTTCAGAGCAAAGGGTAGTCCATTTTCTCGAATTGTAGCTTTTACAAAAGAATTTATAGCCGAAGAAATATTGATTCCCATAGAATCACATATCCGCTCAAAACTTATTTTATCATCATTTATAATCTTTGCTGATATTGTAGTCATTTTTAATACCTATTACTACAATATACTGTATAAATCTCTAAATATCAACACTATCAAAACTGCTACAAGTAATTATGCTTTATATTATTTTACTTTTCTTATTTATATCTATAAAAACAAACAGTCCAAATCCTTTCTTA
This sequence comes from Treponema sp. OMZ 906, assembly GCF_024181185.1. Lineage (NCBI taxonomy): Bacteria > Pseudomonadati > Spirochaetota > Spirochaetia > Treponematales > Treponemataceae > Treponema > Treponema sp. OMZ 906. The sequence continues at coordinate 2,480,802 of NZ_CP051196.1, forward strand.
TTTTATATTCACCGCCTTGAACCATGGAACACCGAGGAAACCCTTGTACAATTTTATTTTAACCATATTGCCAAGCTCTACTTCAGAATACAATGTGCTTCCAACCGAAATTTCTTTTTGTTTTGTTTTTCCGTCAATCCATGGTGAAACTTCAAGATAATAATTCGTCCGTTTTCCTTTCAATATGCGTTGATTTATGACAGTAACTTCGAAAACCGTAGGCTTTGATTTATCAAGTATGATGTTTGCAGAAACCGAAAAACCAAATCCATATAAAAACATAAGAAATAAAACACTGGCAACTGTAAGCATTCTGGTAGAACGCTTTTCTTCTATTTTCTTTTCTGATTCACTTATGCAAATATAATATAAAAAGAACATAACAAGCATTACAAATACCGAAACGGAAACTTGTTTTGAAAAACTATATATTTGGTTTATATAAATAGCAGCTAAAATACAAAGCGTCACAGAACAAAAACAAAAAGGAGTAAGAAGGCTTGGATATAAATCTGTATTGTTTGCATTAAAGCGAATTTCTCCATTTGAGAGACGTATAATCAGGAACAAAAGAATCGGATACGCTGCGCACACAATAAAACCAATATGCATGAAACTTCTACCTAAAAAAATACAAGCAATAAAAAGAATAGAAATAAGCACGCCGCCCCATTTTAAAATCCGTGCAATCATATACGTTTTTTGAAGAAGCCTATTTTTTTCATCATCTGAAAGTTCATCATGGGATTCCGTAAATTCTTTAATAGATTGCGCAACCTGCTCGACATATAAATTATGCGCATGAGAATCAAGCCATTCATATAGTAACTGTAAATTCTGAAAATATATAGAGACTGTAAATGATTTTATTTTTTCTATACCGCCGATTAAAGTTTTGTATGAAATTGAAATTCCTTTTTGAGTTATAAGAAATGATTGAAGCGAAGAAACAGGAATCTTCTTCACTTTTGCAAAACCCGAATAAAATTCGATCCCATTTTCATCATCAAAAGAACAGTATGCAAAGAATGCTTCCAAAACACTAAAAACAGAAAGCGTACCAGATAATATAAACAGCGGGAGCATCAGCCCCCAAGTCACAGCGGGATGTACTTCGGTAAGCAGAAAAAATAAAAATCCAAATAAAAAAGCTGCTGATAAAAAAATACCGCTTGCCACAACCACAACTTTCATTTTTTTAGAAAAAGTAAGTTTTATCATTTATTTCTTAAGTCCTTCATCGATTCTAAACTATTGGCTTTAATACCATCTGTTACGACATAGCATATAAGATAACCCTCTGTGCGGATAACTCTCCGTACAGATAACAGGTTCAACCCGTTTAATATATTTCGTCCCTACGGCTCGTTAAAATGATACGGTTCCCTGCTTTGGTAATGCGTATGCAGCAAACGGTGCGCCTTTTCAGAATTCGGCTTTCCCAAGTATTCGCTATAGACTTGCTTGATGTATGGATTATTATGCGATGTTCGTATCACAGCTCTTTCATCATCGGTGTAAAGACCTGCAGCCCTTAGCTTCCGCACCTCGTCGGTACAACCGTAGGGCTGCCCGCCGCCACCGACACAACCGCCGCGGCATGCCATCACTTCGACAAAATGATAGAGCGGGTCTTCGTCTGCTTTAATTGACTGTCTTATCTTCTCCAAAAATTCAGGTAAATTCCCGAGCTGATTGACAACGGCAACGCGAACTTCAGTCCCTTCAATATCTATTTTAGCTTCTTTAATACCGGTAAGACCTCTTACTTGATAAAAATCAAGCGCGGTGAGTTCTTTTCCCGTTATATAAAAATAGGCGGTGCGCAAAGCCGCTTCCATAACGCCGCCTGTTGCACCGAATATCGTTCCTGCTCCGGAATACGGGCCAAGCGGAGAATCTGCCTTCTGCTCTTCCAATGCATTAAATTCAATCCCGGCCTGACGGATATAGTTTGCAAATTCCCGCGTTGTAATAACCGCATCTACATCCTGGTAACCGGAAGCGGACATGGTACCATTGCGTTCGCATTCGTATTTTTTTGCCGTACACGGCATAACCGCTACCGAAAATATCTTTTTAGGATCGATGCTCATCTTTTCAGCCCAATAGGTCTTTATCATCGCCCCCATAATCTGCATCGGACTTTTAGTAGAAGAAAGATGCGGTATCAAATCATGATGATATTTTTCGGCGAATTCAACCCATGCAGGGCAACAAGATGTGAACTGCGGGAATGTGTAAGTTCTATCGGTAAAATTCGTCACGAACTCCTGTGCCTCCTCGGCAATCGTTAAATCAGCGGAAAAATTACTGTCAAATACATACTCAAACCCGATGCGGCGTAACGCCGTATATATTTTTCCGGTGGTGAGATCCCCCGGTTTTAAGCCGAATTCCTCTCCCAATGCGACCCGCACCGAAGGAGCTATTTGAACGACACTGATCGTATCGGGATCGGAGAGCTTTGCCCACATATCCATTTTTGGCGGAGTCTCGTAAATCGCGCCGACCGGACAATGAGCTGCGCATTGGCCGCAATGTACGCATGGAGAATCCCTCAATAGAGCCATTGCTGCCGGAGCGATAATCGTCTTTCCTCCCCGTCCTTGATATTCTATCGCATGTACCGCCTGCATGTGCTGACAGACTTCGACACAGCGTCCGCACGAAATACACTTATTTCGATCAAATACAATAGCGCCGTTAGAATCATCTTTCGGTTTTTCATTGATGTAGTGTTCAAAGTGCATCTCCCGCAATCCGAATTCGGCAGCTAAACTTTGAAGTTCGCATTTATTATTCCGGCTGCACGTAAGACAATCCTTAGGATGATTAGATAAAATCAATTCCAATACGGAACGCCGCGCCTGTACAATTTCGGGGTCATGGGTAATAATGTTCATACCGTTGGCAGCCTTTGTGCAGCAAGCTCGCATCATTCTGGCGCTGTTCTCAAGATGGACAATACAAAGTCCGCACGAACCCCATGCCGGTAAGTCTTTGTTATAGCAAAGCGAAGGAATCTTTACATTTGCCGCACGGGCAGCCTCCATTATCGTTGCGCCTTCGGGCACTTGCACTCGTTTTCCGTTTATCTTTATGTCCAACATGCAGATTCCCCCTTATTTTTTCTCGATTGCATCAAACCGGCAGCTACGGAAGCATTCTCCGCATTTTAAGCACTTTACCTGATCGATTGAATGGCGGTTTCTCCGCTCGCCTGAAATGCAGTTTGCAGGGCATTTGCGTGCGCAAGCGCCACAGCCGATACATTTTTCAGTAATATAGAAACTAACCAAGTCTTTGCACTTACCGGTAAGGCATTTTTTATTGACAATATGGGCGATATACTCGTCGCGAAATTTCTTTACCGTTGAAAGCGTAGGATTGGGAGCAGATTGACCAAGTGCACATAAAGAAGCTTTTTTCATGGCAAAGCCGATTTCTTCGAGTTTATTCAAGTCGCTCATTTCACCTTTTCCCTTGGATATCTTATCGAGCAACGCATAAATTTGACGAGTACCTATCCGGCACGGCGCGCATTTTCCGCAGGATTCATCGACACAAAATTCCATATAAAACTTTGCAACATTTACTACGCAGTCATCTTCGTCCATAACGATCATACCGCCTGAGCCCATCATAGAACCGAGCGCTTGCAGGTTTTTAAAGTCGATAGGAGTATCAAGTGCCTCAGGCGTAATAATTCCCCCTGAGGGGCCGCCGGTTTGCACCGCCTTAAATTTTTTACCGTTTTTAATACCACCGCCTATATCAAAAATAATTTCCCGCAGCGTCGTTCCCATGGGAACCTCAACCAACCCTGAGTTTTCCACCTTCCCGGTGAGCGCAAACACCTTGGTACCGGCGGAATCCGCCGTACCGATGCTTTTGAACCATGCCGCTCCTTTCATCAAAATGATGGGGATATTTGCAAACGTTTCTACATTATTGATAATGGTCGGTTTGCCCCAAAGTCCCGCCTGTGCCGGAAATGGAGGTTTAGGCGTCGGCATCCCACGCTTCCCCTCGATTGAGCGGAGCAGCGCTGTTTCTTCCCCGCAGACAAAAGCACCTGCACCCAGTCTGATTTCTATATCAAAGCTGAAATCAGAACCAAGGATATGTTCACCCAAAAGGCCGTATTCCTTTGCCTGCTTAATTGCCTTCTCCAGCCGGGATATTGCGAGGGGATATTCCGCGCGAATATAAACGAAACCCTTATTCGCACCGATTGTCCTGCCGCAAATAGCCATCGCCTCAATAATGCTGTGAGGATCTCCTTCGATTGTCGATCTATCCATATAGGCGCCGGGATCCCCTTCATCGGCATTGCATACAACGTACTTTACATTGCCTTTTGCTTTAAAGCCGGCATCCCATTTTAATCCTGTCGGAAAGCCGGCTCCGCCCCGTCCGCGTAAACCGGAAGCGGTAATTTCAGCGACGATTTCTTCTCTCGTCATTTCAAAAAGCGCTTTTTCAAGCGCAAAGTAACCGTCATGAGCGATATAGTCCTCAATATTTTCAGGGTCGATTAATCCGCAATTGCGCAAAGTAATACGCAGCTGCTTTTTATAGAAAGGAATTTCATCCACATCTTCCGCACTCTTTTTCTCTTTTGCATAAAGGAGGCGGTTCACCTGAATGCCTTTTATAATATGCTCATTGATAATATCCGCGGCGTCTTCGGGCTTTACTTCGACATAGAAAGCGTCTTCCGGAAGCACCTTTACGATAGGGCCTTTTTCACAAAAACCGAAACATCCGGTCTTAATGATTCTTACCTGATCGTCAACGCCTGCTTTTTTTACTTCTTCTACCAGGTTTTCATAAATCCGAACGGAATGGCTGGATTCGCACGCAGAACCGCCGCACACCAAGATATAATGGGTATAGTTCATACGTGATTCTCCCTAGCTTCCGCAGCATCCAACATATATTCGGTTACCGTCTTTTTGTTTATAATATGGCTTTCTATAATTTTTTGTGCGGTTTCGGGGGTAACCCGTCCGTATTTTACCGGTTTTTGCCCCTCCATGATGACTTCAACGACGGGTGCTCTATCCCAGAAGCTCTCCATATCCGCTTGAATTACTGCGACGGAGCCGCGTAATCCGAGTGCATTTACTTTCTCACTGATTGCGGTAAAGACATCTTTTGCCCCCTTTTGAAGACCGCACTCCCCCATACCGACGATCACATAAGCAATTTTATCGGCTGTCTGTCTGATTTTTATTTCGTTTACTAACGAATCTCTCAGTTTATGCAGCATCTCGCGTGTTAATTTTTGCATACCCCGATACTCCTTTTTGTTTTAGCCCCATATTTCATTAATCCGGCATTTTTTGCTCTTGTGTGCGGCAATCTGCAATGATTTTTGTCATATCTTCGCGTTTCAATTTTCCATGAACGATACCATTGACGGAAAGGACAGGTGCTAATCCGCAACATCCGATGCATCGTACCGGCTCAACAGAAAATTCTCCGTCGGCGCCGGTAACCTGTTCTTCCGTTAATCCGAGCAGGCTGCGAGATTCATCGAGAATATCTTGACTCCCCTTTAGGTAACACGCTGTTCCTAAGCAAATACAAATTTTGTGTTTTCCGGGTTTTTCCGTTTTAAAAAAGTGATAAAAAGACATGGTGCCGTATACATTGGCGAGAGGAATACCGGTTCTGATCGAAACTTCTTGCGCAGCCTCTTTTGAAATATAGCCGAATTCTTCTTGAACCTTATGTAAAATCATAATAAGGTTACCCGGCTTATTTTTCCAATCGGCGATAAAAGAGTTTAAAGAATCGGAGAAGGACGGTTGTGCGTTCATAAATCAGCCTCCAACCTTACCGGCTTATTCTGCCGGAAACATGTTGACAACCTTTAAAAAAGTTAACTTTTAAGGGTACCGAATTATACTCTACTTAATAGTATCACACCGAAAGATGTAATCTGTCAACCGGAAAAATTTCCACATTTCGATAACCATGCCGATAAGCAATTTCTGCAACATAGAAATCACGGATATACGAATACTCCGTGATACAAACACTCGTATAGAAATTGGGTTCATATATGCGGATGTTCGATGTCATGCTTAGTTACAAACTTCCATAGATAATTTTTTACATATTATTACTAAAGGCCTATTGTTGGTGAGGGGAATTGCCTCATTTTCTCTTGCCATATGAATATGGTCAACCTACATTGCCAAGATCATGTCAGCGTTGAAGCGGGTGTTAGAAGTTTTTCTTTACATAATTCAAATAAAAATTTATAAAATCATCTTTATTATAATTTTCAGTTTTATTCATAAACATTATATTACTAAATTCTAACCTACCATTTCCTAGAATATATTTTTTTGTATCAATTTTTTTCTTATAATTTCTAATAATCATATTTTTTTTCATTTTTTTAGCGAATAAATTTACACATCTATTTTGATTTCTTGCTAGTTTTGATAAAATTTTATATTTTAATAATCCATTGCTACTAAAAAGAGGTATGGATAAATCATCTAAAGTTTCTAATAATATAAGATTAGCATATTCGTTATTTAGTTTCAAGATTTTTGAATAGAGATTTCTCTTAATTCTAATTTCATAAGCATACAACCATGTAAATTCCATTATATAATCATATAAAAGTAGTGGATCATTTTCTATTACAAAAATAAAATAATCTTCCAGTATTTTTTTACATTTTATTCTATGAATATTTAAGGTATCACAGATTATAATTAAGGCTTCTCTTCGTCTGATATATGAAGAATCAAATAGCATTTTTTCACAAAATTTATAAATACAATCATTTTCATATTTTTTTAATATTAATTCTCGATATTTATGCGAATGAGTTACTGAATCACAAATAAATGAACAAGGACTCTCCGATGTATAAACAGCATTATTTTCATAACATTTTTCGAAGAAAAGATTTGCATCTTTAATTTGCAACAAGTCTTTGCATACTTCTTCCAAATACTCATCTGTAAGATAATAGGTATATTCTTTCACCTTTTGCATTAATGCATCTTTTTCCAATATTTTACCCTCTTTTTACCCATCTAACAACTGGCTGGACTGCACACGCAGACTAAACGCGCGTCGACTATAGGTCTGTGTTATGTGATATTTCCATCTCCTGTAAAGCTTTTTTATAAAAAGAATAAAAATTATCTATTTTATAGGAACCATATATTTTTTCAAAATAATTAATACTTTTAATATATTCATCTTTCGTGAAATCTTTAATCTTGTTTGCACCTTGAACATTTGTTATAAATATTTCAAAATTCATAGCAAAATTTTGAATACTGTCAGCTCTTATTTTTTGTAAGTATTTTTGATTTTTATTTAAGCCTAATACTTTCTTAGTAAGTTCTTCATCATCAAACAGAAGTATAGAAATGAAATTTATTAAATCAAAATTTTCAACAAGTAATTTCTTGAATTCCTTTGCTTTTTTACTTTTTAAATAAAATAATTCTGTTAAACATCTGGCAGTTAGTATAGGATTCTTTTTGTAATATTCACTAATAAAAGCTGCCTCCAAATATTTGCAATTACTTGTGCTTCGTTTTTTTGCAAATGTTAAAATTGCAACTTCTTTTTTATATAGAAAATCAGAGTATAAATATTCTGAAAATTTTTCCCAAAAATTTATTTCCTCCAATTTTGAATCTATATATTTATAATCTTTGTCCTTAACATTCAGAGTTACGTATAAATCAGTTAGAAATTCTATAATATTTGGAAAAATAAATTCATTTTCAGTTTTTTGGTCTATATCGATTAAATTATACAAATCAAACGGTATGTTGATAATTTCATCTTCAGAAAAATAACTATAGGCTTCTTTGCTATTGTATAATCCGTTGGAAAAAACTTTGATAAAATTCATTTATTCTATTATTCCTAAGTACCCTAGTGCGGGTATCCATATAACATTCGCTTAACCTGCATTCTCGTAAAGGGAATGTCAGGTTAAGCGGATGGTAGACGCATTGAATTATTTATCTTTCTATTCTTGCCTGACAAGCATTATATCTATCTTTTCTTTTTTCATAAATATACTTCCACCCTAAAATATTCTTCTTATATATAATATCTTAGCCGTCTGTAAATGAGGTAATATTAAAAACAAAATCTTTTATTTTATACACTCCTTCTTTTTTTACTAAATGGAATATATGATTTTCTTCTGTCTTTATAGTATTTCCCGCGAATTTTCCTTCTCCAATCTTCTTATATTCCTGTAAAGCTTTTTGGTCGAATTTTTCCAGCTCTTCTTCATTTATACAAATATCATCATAATATTTGAAATATTTCTTTTTTGTAAGCGCCATACCATGGTCTGCATAAAACCAATGCGAAGCTTCTGCTTTTACGACACAAGTACATTCCTTATCAGTGATTGAAACTACTGAGATATCTTTTATCTTTATGCTTTTACTTGTATTAAGAAATCTGTCCGGTTGTTGTGATGCTTTTGTATATAAATTCGAAATGATATTTTGCCAAATTCCATCTTCTAAAAATATTTTATGAAATATTTCTGTTAATTCATCGCTTGGTTTATAATCAAAATCAAATATATTAAAATAGTATTCCTTATCCAATACTTTTATTGTTTCATAAAATAATTTTATCTGATCTTCAACAGTAGGATTTTCCACATCTAATATTTTTAAAGATTCATAAAATGGTTTAAAATACTCTTTCACTTCAGGATTTTTTAAATCTAATCTTTCTTTTACTTCCTCAACGGTTAGCAGTTCTTCTCTTTGAGAATTTTCTATATCTATTGCTGCAGCAGTAAAATCTTTATTTTCATTCTTTTTACATGAGATAAACAAAAATAATAGAATAGAAAAGAATATAATTCTACTTAAACTTTTCATTTTTCCTCCACAGCAGACCAGCGACCTGTCGCCACAACATTGTTTTAAACTGCAAACGAGCATAGTCCCATTTGTCGGCTTTGAAAGCGGTGTTAGGCTATATTATTTATAAGCACCTTTTCGTGTTCCAAGGTCGACTATAAATACAATGACTGTATCTTCTGATATTTTATAGAATAGACGGTAATCCCCTATTCTAAACCGATATAGGCCTTTGTAATTACCTTTCGATATCATCGACAACTGTCTCATTCATGGTGTAATTGCGCGTTGCATATTCCAGATAATTTGAGATTGTTCTTTTCTGCCCATCAGCGGCTAGTTTGAAAATGTCATATGTACTGTCATCTATACGAACAGTAATTGTCCTCGTCATTTTATACCTCTGCTTCAAATGTATTCAGTTATATTCAAAACGTCAATCGGTTGCGCAAAATCACATCCTGTCTATAGAGGTTTTGAAGCCGAGGTTGGTACTGCACTTTTATTGCACCACTCTAGGTGCTGCTTAAAACGCTTTGTTTCATAGTAAAAAATATGCTGTTATTGATAAAATTTTTTATTCTCATGTATAATAACGGAAAAGGAGTTATACATATGAAAAAAGCATTTTTCTTTTTGCTATTATCAATAGCGATATTTTCTTTGTTTACATCGTGTCCAACATCGCCGCCTTCGCCGAAAGAAGAGCCTCAACGGATAGAGGAGGCGCCTGCGAAAGAACCGGCGCCTATTCCTGCTTCCGAACCGGACCAGCCTAAACCAAAGGAACCTGTTCCGGAGGCAGAACCGAAAACGGTAAGTGTCAAAAAGTACACCGTTGTTAAAGGCGATATTCTTTCACGAATTGCCTTGAAGCACTTTGGAAGTCTTGATAGAGCCTACTATTTTCCCATTATCATGGTGATGAATGAGGGGATAATAAAGCATCCCGATAAGATACGCCCCGGTATGACGCTGAATATTCCGGATTTTCAAGAATTTATGGCTCATCCTGAATATCGACAAAAAGCGAAATCTCAATTTGAGCAGTGTATTAAAATATATAAAAGAGAAAAAAAGTTCACTATGATGAAACGATTGCAAAAACGCATAAAATATATGGATAAACCGCAGTAGCACCCTAAAATCATCATACCCCGACTCAAGAAGCGTCGGGGTATGAAACCCTCGCACGAATAAATGTTATAGGTCGGTTCCACACCCGCCTGCCTTTAGGCAAGTCAATCTAACGGGCGCGCAGCATTCATTCAACTACCGCTTAACCTGCATTTGCGGTTGTCCTTGTTGTCAGCGTTGAAGTGGGTGTTATGGCAAAAATATTTCTTAGACAGAATTAGATTTCTTAAATCCTTTTTTCTTTAAGAAAAATTCTGTTATATTTTTTGAAGCGTATGCTTCTATATATTGTACTGTTCCTAAACAGCAGAAAACCGCTTCTTCGTCCAAGCCTGAAATTATATCCTTTATTACCAAACTATTATTTCAGTATATTCTGTAATCAGCTCGCCATCATCAAAACTATATACAATTTTTCCTATGAAGTTTTTTTCATTTTTTATTTCTTTAACCAACCAATATTTTTTAATTTCATTGAATATATATCCATGATTGTTTATTATTTTATTTTTAATGATAAAAACTTCTCCATTCTCTGACTGATAGGAAAAGCTATAAATCAGTATTTTTTTCCATGATATATTCTTATCTACTAAAAAACTGAAAACATCATACAAAATACCAAATGGCCATGTTTGTACGGTATGAGTCAAAAGCACAATATTGTTATGATTTTTAAAATCGGTATTTTCTTCATGACAAAAATTATACTGTTGAAAAGCCCAATGTGGATAACTTTTAGAATTTATTGCAAAATTTATTGCATAGCAATTAAATAGATATATACATATAAATAATAGTGAAACTGTTCTTTTCATTTTTTCTTCTAGAAAAGCAGTCCAGTAGCCTGTCGCCCTAATAAATGGTTGTACCGCGCGCGGCTTTTCCGCGTGTCGGCTACTAACCTTTGTTATGTGTATTACTTTAATTCAAATCCTTTTTCTTTATAATTATCAGTATTCTCTTTACTGCCGTTTCCAGTAACTGTCCATTGTGATATATAATCTGGATTTTTAATTACTTTGCCACTTTGTCTTTCTCTATAGTCACCGGGCTTTGCTTCTATAATAGCTCTATCATCATTTGGAATTGCAAATAATTCTTTGTAATTTTCTCTTTTTATTTTAATTTCTTTGTCAGTAATAGATTCTATGATTCCACTTGTCTGATATTGTTCCAACAATTCATTATTGCTATTGTAATACCTAATTCCAATTAAAATCAGTTTTCCAATTTTATTTTTATTCATTTCATATCCTTTAATTAAAATCGAGCTTGACCCGATTTTTAATATTTTTTCCTAGTGTAGTGTCGCCATAACATTGTTTTAAAGTGCAACCGGATCTATTAATCCTAATATTTTCATAATTAAGAGTTGCCATTGGATAATACAAACCTTTTCTAATTTTATTTCCAAATAAAATCAAAGACACATATTTTTTTCCATTATCTTCGTAAAATTCTTCGTACCCATACTCTTGAGGTTTATATTTTTTATTTAATCTTGAAATATGACCGTTTTCTTTTACAGTGTTCCAAGATAAAATCTTAGCTTTTTCAAAAATAATATCAAAATAAATCGACTTCTTTTCTTCTGAATAAGTATTAACTTTTATTACAACGTTTCCATTAATTTGTTTCAGATGGATTTTTGCATCATGCAAATATTTATATATTTTTATGAAATCAGATTTTTCAAAATCTTTTACTATACTCTTATTATATTCAAGAAATGCTTTGCGATATTCATCATCATTGTAATCAGCTAAATAAATATATTTTAAAATTTTTGATTTTTTTATATTTCCATAAGTTAATAACATTTTTAATCCTTTCCCAACGCTTGACGTTGGATACATAACTAACGCTTAACCTGCAACAAGGCTTGTCCGGTTTGTCGGCTTTGAAAACAGTATTAGGTGTTATTACTATTTAAATTCTATTTAATTTACATTAAACTTAAACTATAACGAGCATCTAGCCCTAACAAATTTTTTCTTATCAGTTTCTGATAATTCAGAAACTTTCATATTATTTGCTTTTGCATAAGAAAATAATGCTTTCAAATCTATACTATTTTCCATTTGAGACAACAATATAGGTTGCGGGGTATCTTTTAAAGTTTCTTTATAATTTTTCATTAGCCCAGTCATAGGTATAAACCTCCATTATATTTTTTGCATTTTCTTCATCTATTGCAAATTGAAATGGATGAAGAATACCGATAAATTCAGCATTAAATTTTTCGACATAATGATCAAGTAAAATTTTATTCGCTGTAAATCCATACATCATTCCATCAAAACCAAAGTCGATTGATTTTTTTGCAGCGATTGCAAACAAATATCCGCCAACACCTTGATATCTGATTTCTTCTATGTATACTTTTTCCAAGCGTCGTAAAGCCGCGTACTACCGCTACCTTGTTTCGCCCTAAAGTTCAATTTCATTTTAGTAAGCAAGCTTGAGTTGCTTACTAAAACATACTTTTTTTCATCGAGCTTGACTGGATGAAATTATATTCTTTTTTAAAATTTTATAATATTGAAACTGAATAAATAAATTATAAAAGCACAACCAATGTTTGTCCTTTTCGACCTTTCCTTATAATACCATAAAAATGACTCGTCTGCAATCTAAACTGCTACAAGATAAGGAACTCCCATATTATCCCTGTTCCCGATCCTCTCGATTTCTATGCTTTTTTTAATTTAAAATACTCTCTATCATACATAAACAATAATATGAGTAACAATGCAGATGCGCCTAATATAGTTAAATATAATTGTATTGATTCTCTTTTAAATAAAAGAATCATATTTGATAAATTAAAAAAAGTATGATAAAAAATTGCATTTAAAATATTGTTTTTTGATTTCTTATAAAAATATGTGATAAAAATACTAAGCATAATAACCGTAGGGATAAATAATAGGTATCCTACGAATCCGACGTTCATTATTTTGAAGAAATGCCATGCACCCCAAAGTATTCCAACAAATAGTGAACTGGTAAACGAAGTATATTTATTTTCAAAAATCTGTAATAAAGTTCCCCTCCAACCAATTTCCTCACTAATAGATCCGACAATAGTAACTATAACACCAATTAGTAATAAATATCCCGTGTATTCTGACTTAACATACGGCATTCCCATTAAATCAAGTATAAATGAAGATAGTAAAACCAGTGTTATTGGAAATATAATAGCTATTACTGAGTATCTATTTAATTTATAAGCATAAAATTTCCTTTCATTATATTTTTTTCTAAAAATTAAAGCTGTTATCAATGGAGATAATTGTACTGCAACCATTGTAACAGAGCCTAATAGTAATTCATTACCTCTGATATTTTGTGTAACACCTCCGGATATCATAGCAAGAAGAAAGGTTATTAGTAAGTTCATCAAATTAAAAAATACTACTTTTTTATTCATTTTACTTCCTCTAAACTTATTTCTTCGTTATCGTTAAAATAAATGTTATAGATTGGTTCTGTTCCCGCCTGCCTTTAGGTAGGTCAACCTAACTGCCGCTTAACCTGCATTGCCGTAAAGGCAATGGCAGGTTGAAGCGGCAGTTAGGTTTTATTTCATTTTAGATTTTTACGATCCATATTTTTCAGAAAAATACTCCGATTTGGCATCTTCAATAGTTATATCTGAAGAAACACAGCCTGTAATCTGTTTTAATAAATCCATTCCTGCTTCAGGTGATAGTTTATCTTTCTTCTGAGATTTTATGACATTTATTTTATAATCCAGTAAATCAAAAAACTCAGAAACATCTGAAAGAAATTCAACAGGAATGGATTCAAGCCTTTTTTCCAAAACTTCATATGGAACTTGATAAGATCGTTTTTTTGATGTATTTATCATTGTATCAGACATATAATCCTCCTAGATTCAACTACTATATTTCTTTGTAATTTATATAAAGTCAGACGGAAACCTCCCGAAATATTTGCATATTATTGACTTTGACATTACATTTCCCAGTATTGCATTTAAAAATCTCATATTACGAATTCCTGTTTTCTCCCATTAACAAATAGAAACGAGGAACTGAAGTCTCTTTTAGAAAAGCTGACACGAGAACATTTGTATCGATTACAGCATATATCGGCATCCTATATCCCTTTTCGTGCAGCAGAAATTTCAGCATTAATCTCTTCAAGATTCAAATTTGCGACTCCATTCTCTTCTGCACTTTCAGCTAGTGTATTCATTGCATTAAGAATGTTTAACGGAATCCCGTTTTCGAATAATATCTTTTTTATTGTTATAATCAATTTTCATTGCAAAAGGAATGCCTTTCTCCGCAACACTTCGTTTGAAAAAGATTCTCACTGCTGTCGATAAATCTAATCCAAGCTGGTCATAGATGGCGGTAACCTCATCCTTTAATTTGTCATCAACCCTTACCTGGACCAAAGAATTTGCCATACGAAGCATCCTTTTCTGAAGTTCAATGTAATGACATTGTAATACGAATAAGCGTTTTAAGCAAGCATACTTATTTAATCTACCTATATTTATTTGCCGCTTTCTCTTAGTTCAAATTTTCGCTTGTCATTAAGAATTACTTTCTTTAAATCTAACCTGCATCAATTCCAGCTGATTTTACCGGATTGTCAGCCTTTAATTTCTTATGCTTTTCCCACAGAGTATACAATGGAGTGCCGATCCATTCGAAATTCTCGCCTCCCATTAAATCTCTTAATGCAAATTCTTTATCATTAAAATTTTTGCACCAACAATATACAGCACCTTGAAGAAAGCTATAAATTTCTGCTTCTTGTTTTTTGAAATTCCAGAAACACTTCTTACTATGCTATTACCTTTTATCAGCATTATAATTTTTTTCCTTAACCGTTTGTACTCTATGTATAAACACCATAGAGCACAAAAATAATACCTAAATTTAGTTACCAAAAGACCCCGAATATCCAAGTTTCTTTAACCGAACTTGTAATTTCAGCGGAATGGAAGTACCGTCAAACTGTTGACTACTATGTCCGAAGTCTATTCGTTCCAAGCTTTCTGGAATTACGACTTCTGAAAGTTGTTTGCAAAAACAGAAGCCATCACCTGCTAATTTTTTTGCAGATGTTGGTAGTGTTATTTTTTTGAGATCCGGACACCAACCAAAACCTCCGATTATTTCACACCCTTCTTCAAAAATAGCCTCTTTTATTGTTGAGTTTTCAAACTTGTAGTTTTCTGGTGCTCCTAAATAACCTTCATTCTTAGCCCAATTTGAGCGAATGATAATGCTCTTTTCTTCAAAATTAACATATTCTGTTCTAATTTCTGTCAAATTATTTAATTCTTTCAAAGAGCCTTTTAATGTAATATAAAGATTTGCAGGAGATTTTCGATTTTTCTGAGCAAGTATCTTACATTTCTCAATAGTAGATGGAAGTTTGTTTATAGTAATATGACTTGAGGGAATTCCTCTTGAATAGATCTGAGTTAAAGAAAATTCCTTTACACCTTCAGGTATTTTTATCAAAATTTCGCTAATACCTTGAAAACCTAAAAATTCAGATTTGACTGCAATGACAGGTATATCCTCTATTGTTGGAGGAATATCATATACTTTTTGATTATTTTTAAACCCAGTTATGATAATGGATTCAACATCATCGGAAAGTTTATAACTAAAATCGCTTGCAGAGTTTGCTGCAAAAACTGAAAAAGCAGTAACTACTATTAAAGATACTGAAACCAAAATTTTCCTCATAAAATCCTCCTATGATTTTATAAATTTATTTTTTGGTCGAAATAAATGTTATAGATTAGTTCTGTTCCCGCCTGCCTTTAGGTAGGTCAACCTAACTGCTGCTTAACCTGCATTGCCGTAAAGGCAATGGCAGGTTGAAGCGGGTGTTAGGTTTGTTCTCGTTTCCAAACAGCTTAATTATAATTAGAACTTACTCAACAGATTGAATATTAGCATACACAGACTGCATATTTTTTATAATCTTATCTACTTTACTATTATTCATTCCCAGTTTTATACTCTTTTCAATATTATTTATGCATTCTTCTTTTTTACCATTAGCCATGTTAATAATAGAACGGTTTAAATATGGAAGCGGATATTTATTATCAATATTTAAAGCCTCTTTAATATATTTTTCTGCTTCTTCATATTGTTTTTTATTTATATAAATACAACTAATATTGTGTTTAACCATGGCTAAAATATCTATCGTATAAACAGACCATGTCATCCAGAGAATCGTTTTTTTCCATGGTTTTTCCTCAATACAACGCTCAAATTGTAAAAAGTGATATAATGCTTTATCTAAATCATTTTTATTCATATACTTTCTACCGGTGTAGAAATCTTGATAAAAGTATTGACTTATTCTTCCAGGTATAAGCAAAAGTAAACCAATAAAAAGCGAAGTAACAAGGCGATAATCCTTGTTAGTATTTGATATACTCCAATAAACAATGGTAGCAAGTGATATAAGTATTACACCGTAAAGTATTTTTAAACAGAGCGTCCTATTCATTTTTTATCCTCCGCGCCGTAGGCGTCAACCTAACTAACGCTTAACCTGCATTTGCGGCTTGTCCGCAATGTCAGGTTGAAGCGAGTGTTAGGTAGTGATCAGTTTTGCTGAATACTTACTTGAACTTAGATATTCTTTTATTGATAGTGCATACCCAATAAAAGGGAAACTTTGTAATTCCTCTGCAAATAGATTAGTAACTAATATGAGGCTATTAACATTTTCTTTGTCCAATATTTTACTGACCATACTCTTAAACTTTAGATTTGTTTCAATTAATCTAAAAAGTTCAGTATTTGAGAAAAAAAGCGCAAGAGAGGAGTTTCCATCTTTTATTTGATTTTTAAATGCTTTTTGAATTACTTTCCGTAACTCATCAACAAAATAATCAATATTACTCACGCATATTTTTACACAGAACAGATTGCCGTCATTATTTCTTATACTAGTCATACAAGCAATTTCTACACCATAATTGATTTTTGCGAATTTTGCTTCTACTTCATCATCTGTTAAGTTGCTTATATCAATTTTATCAACATGCAGTGTATAAAACTCATTAATTTCTGGAACACCCCCCTTCATACATTGGTTAATTATATTAGATAGTTTTACACTATCAAGTTTATCACTAATTTTATTTTTAATTTCTATAGTACTACAGAACAATATATTTTTACTATTAGTATCTTTATGAATATTTGCAATAATATCGGTTAGTAGTTTATTTGCTGCATTTGCTTTTATAATTAATGATTTATCGTATGTAAATGATTTACACTCTAATTTAATGCTTCGTTCGTTTTGATGGACTAAAAAATCGTATGTATCACTACCAACATCACCATCCTTGATATCCACCTCATATTTGGAAGAAACCATGCTAAATACTAGCATTTCAAATTTAAGTGATAATAAATCACTAGAGTTAGAGAAAGAGGCGTATATTCTTTTTTTATACTTTTCGATTTTACTAGAATTAATTTTTTTTAAAAAAGCAATACTAGTCCAACAAAATGCAAGACTTTCTAATACACAATCATACTCATATTGATCGAGCTCTTCGATTTTTTTATGATCCAATAAATACAATCCATAGGAAACAGAGTTACTAAATAAAATCGAAATATCCATCGTTGCAAACATGGGTTGCCCATTCCTTTCCATAACAGCAAGCCATGGTTTTTCTGGAAATATTTCTTTCATATCTGAGAATACTCTTTGATAAATTTCATTACGCATATGTTAAACCCCATCAATCTAACATTCGCTTAACCTGCATTGCCGTAAAGGCAATGTCAGGTTGAAGCGGGTGTTGGTTGGCAAATTTTTATCTAATTCTCATTTTTGAATGTGAAATCTTGATAGTATTAACCCTGTTTAGAGATTCTATAAACTGAATTAGACCATTTTCTGCAATTATATCCGAGAATCGAGGTCCTATCATGATTTCATTAACTGGTAATTCCTTGTTTTGATTAATAATAATGTATGGAGTAATTACTCCATTACGAGGGCGAAAACAAATATCTTTTTGTAAATTAAAAACAAATCTGTATTCTTTTTCACAATAATTATTTTCTTGTTTTATTAATGAATGAAAAAGCAAAAGGAGTCCTTCAGACCGTACACTATTGTCGATTAATACCGGATCTAAATTATTGGTTTCCAGCTGTTTTTTATTTTTAATAATGAAATTTAATATATTAACTAAAATATCAACTTGATTTTTTTCACTATATACGACATTACCTGCTTCAAGATTAAATTTAGGTTTTTGTAAGAAATGAAAAATATCACTTATTTCAAATTCGAGACTATATCCATCATTTTTACCATAATATGACCACTGACTTATTAAATCTTTTTCTGTAGTGAAAGACAATACATAACTTCTTTTTGCATCTAACATATTTCTTGTAATAAAATCCTTATATTCTATCTCTGCCTTTTTTCCGTAGACAATTTGATAAGATTTATATAAAATTCTATCTGCATAACTCATTTCGAATACATCATTCATAAAGTCTCTTTGAGTAACCCATAATTCATTTTTTTGTAAAATATTTAATAACGCGTTACTATCTGTATAGTGATATAAGAATTCTCCTGATTTAGGTGCAGGTCTTTCTTTTTCACAAATCGAAAAAACAGTTTTAAGTAAATCATCAAAAATCATTCAATTACTCCTTTAATATATTTATGTCCATCCAACACCCTTTAGCCCCTTCCTCATAATATCATGGAAATTTCACGCTTTCAATCTAAACTGACACCCATCGCAGCAGCTACATCTTTCTACTATGAATACTCACTGGAATGCAGCAACAACAGGCAGATTAAGCCTACCCTCACTAAACAAGCTAAAGCAAAATCACATCCTATCTATAGGAACTAGGAAAAATTTTATCCATTTTTTCTGTCGTCTACATTTTTATATACTTCCATACGATCTCGTTTCCCGATTCCCCAAATTTCTATGATTCCTTTTAATTTAAAATGATCTCTATCAGTTCACTGCGTTCCAAAGAGCTCTCTAAAATAGCTCAATCGGCAGTTTGACTCTCAAAAAACCGATGCAAGGCTTCTTGTGCCCGAACCGGTTGCTGTCCCTGCTGCAAAGTTTTGCGGTGCCAGCTGCCGTCCGGTTGCATTTCAAAGGCCTTTACGTTATCCGCAAAGTACACGCTAAAAAAATAATCCAGAAGCTTCTGATTCTGCTTATCCAAAACAGGAAACAACAGCTCTACCCGCCGCTCAAGATTGCGGGGCATCCAATCCGCACTGGAAAGATACCATTCAGGATTACCGCCGTTTTCAAAATAGAATATCCGGCTATGCTCCAAATAGCGGTCGATAATACTGACGACGCGGACGTTTTCGCTGATACCCCGCTGCCCGGGAATGAGCATACAAATACCCCGCACGTTTAAATCGATCCGGACACCTGCCTGCGACGCCTTGTAAATCGCGGCAATCAGTTCAGGGTGAGAAAGGCTGTTCATCTTTGCGATAATGCGGGCGGGCTTATGCTGTCGTGCAAAGTCGATTTCCCGCTCGATATAGCCCAGCAGAGTACGCTTGAGTGCGTCAGGCGCGGTAATGATATAGCGGGGTGTCTCTTGTGTATATTTACCGCACAGACGCGAAAAAATAATGTGTGCGTCGGCAATCATACGCGGATGAACGGTAAACAACGATATATCCGCATAGATCCGTGCGGTGGTGTCGTTGTAGTTGCCGGTAGACAGGTGCACATAGCCCTGTTCACCGTGCGCCTCGCGCCGCATAATCAACAAAAGCTTTGCGTGAACCTTCAAATGCGGTAGATCGTACACCACCCGCACACCGTGTTTTTGCAGCCGCTTTACCCAGCCGAGATTCCGCTCCTCATCAAAGCGCGCTTTTAATTCCACAAATACCGTAACCTGTTTTCCCCGCTTTGCCGCCTCCACCAACGCACGCACAACAGGCGAGCTTTTACTGGTACGGTACAAGGTCATACGGATGGACGTTACGGCAGGGTCTTCCGCAGCGTCAGATAAAAGCCTGATAACCGGTTTATATGACTGATACGGAACGTGCAGTAGAATATCGTGTGCTTTGATGCTATCCCACAGCGTACCGTCAGAGGGAAAGGCAGGATGTGCAAAATGCTTCCATTTTTCATTTCTCAGCCGTTTAAACCCGTCTATTTCCGTGATTTTTGCAAAAGAGGAAAGTCCGATGGGAGCCTCGCTCAAATAAATATCTTTTTCGCCCAGCTGAAACAACTCGCTCATCCGCCGCACCAATGCGGGGGATTCATGCGTACTCGTCATCCGCACGACAAACGAGTATCGGCGCCTGATAAGAACCTCTTCCAATGCCTCGATAAAACCGTCATCGGAGGAATCGTCAACCGTCATACTGGCGGAGCGGTTAATCTTAAAGATTCCCGTTCCGGTAATCCGGCAGCCGGGGAAAAACGCTCCGCCGAAATACCGAATCAGCTCGTCGATCAGTACGAACCGAACCTTTTTTGCAGGGTCCGATTGCAAAAAGACAAAGCGCGGAGCCGATGGCACCGGCACAATCGCGAGCCGGTCTTGTCCGCCTGCATCACCCGAAAGCAAAAACCCGACGTGCAGCCGCACATTGGCAACACTGTCTGCAAGCGCCTGCTCATTTTCGGAAACTTGCGGGGTAATAATCGGGTAGAGGTGCCGGTAAAAATAATCTTCCAAAAAACGCCGCTCCGCTTCGGAACATTCTTCCGGTTTGCAATAGGCAAACCCATGCGCTTTTAGCTGAGGCAGAATTTCGGTATTTAATACCGCTTCTTGAATGTCAAACAAGACGCGCGTTTTTTGCACGATGGCTTCTAACAGCGTTTCTACCGGCCAATCGTCAGCATCGGCAGGTGGATGCCCGCTTTTATAAAATTCTTGCAAGCCGGCAACCCGCACCATAAAAAACTCATCAAAATTTGAAGATACAATACCGATGAATTTGAGCCGCTCTAAAAGCGGTACCGAGGAAGAGCACGCTTCCGCTAATACCCGCTCGTTAAAATCGATCCATGAAAGTTCCCTATTAAGATAGTCCATCATAGTGAAGGTCTCGCGAAACTTTGCAGGCAGCTCCGCTTACAGTTTATCGATGAGCATCGAACATTTACCGGAGGGTATCGGCAGCGTTTTCTTTTTTTGTCCGAGGATATTGATGGTAAAGTAATAGAGCTTTTCGCTTTCCATGTGGATTTCCCAGCCCCGCTGCGTTTTTGACGATAGGATGGTAACGAGGTTTCGTTTCAGGCTCAAGTTTTCGATTCCCATTACCTCAAGATTCGGGATAATCCAATCGACGGTTTTTCGCGGGAAACTGATAGAAAGCCCGATCACATTTTCAATCATCAACGTGATAGTCGAGAGCGCTGCCGAAAAAAGATATTGCTTGCGCGGGAAATTTTCATGGTCAGGCCATTGCGCGGGGCCTTCTTTTTGCGGCAAATACGCTTCCCACAACGCGCCTTTTTTGCTGTTGCCGTCGGGAGCAAGGCCGTCAAGCACATAGTAGATATGGCGGATAGCGCATTCCCGCGCAAGTTCCCACCGCTCATATTTTTCCAAGCCCTTAATGACTATAAAGTTCAAATGCGGGAATACACTACCCAACGCCCCCATACCGCGTTCATTATACGCAGGGTCATCAAGCGACAAACTGGGAATAGGATGGTCGGAACCGAAGGTTTCGGGATTGAGCAAGTGTGCGGAAAGCTGTTCGGCCTTGTCCTCATTGGGGATTTCGGCAAGCAGCGGCCAAAAACCGGCGATTGTCTTTTGCGGCAATTTTTGTTCATCCGCATCGATATCGTGATAAAAACCCGTTTCGGCATTCCACATAAGGGCATTGATACGGGTTTTCAGCGTAAAATAAACCCGCTTATACTGAAAACTCAATTCCTTGTCGTTAAGGATATCCCCCAACACCGACATATACAGCGCGTTAACCGCGACCGCCGCATTAAAGTCTACCAGATAGGCAGCTTTCTTGCGCGGTGTATTGTACATTTCTACGGCTGCGAGCGGGACGGTATACAATCCGTTCGGTTGCTTAAATGAGGTTTCCAACCACTTCATATAGCGGGTTAGTACCGGCATGACATCCTTCACCCGTTTTTTATTCGCCGTCTTGTGGAACATATTATATTCCGCCCATGCAAAAAGCGGCATACCGACACCTTCGGGATTATCGCTTGCAAACACCGGCTCACCGGTTTCTACATTGTACTTGGAGCGAATCGCTCCCGATTCTTCCTGATGTGCATAGAAAAAATCCAATCCCTGATTCGCACTATAGTTTCGGTTTGAATAGACAAAAAAGAACGATGAAAAGATGGTTTCATATTGATTTAAAAACCATCCGTTGTTATCGGGATACAGAAAGAAACTTTCAGTTGTTCCTTTTTCGGTCTTTATATTGAATAAAAAATCCTGAATAAACGACCACGTTCTATCATAAATATCAACAAAATCCTGATCATAAAAATGAACTTTTGGAAAATCGCGCTTGTTCACCACTGCTCCTCAACAATCCGCCGATAAAATAATTCAGCGAATCTTTCGCGTATATAGTATATCATATTTTTACGCATAGTTGTATAATTTTTTCTGTTTTTTGTATATTCTGATAAGAATCTCTAAAACCTATTGATTTTTTTAGAGATGCGCTGATATCATTTCTGTGCTGCAGGAGGAACGCTTGTACCAATCGTTTGTTTTTCTTGAAATCCGTGTTTTAATGTTATCGGATGAGAAAGCGTTTTGTTCCTGCAAAGCAGGCTCCGCAGCCGGAACTTGTCCTATTTGTACACGTACACCGGGATATCCGCTGCTTTTAACAGAACATATTGCCCGCGATGCCTATCGGCTCGCTCAAAGCCTCGGCTGTACGCTTATCCCAAAAGCTCAGTATGAATACCCTTCTGGTATGCCCGCCCTTCCGCCCGAATATCAGCTTTGCGGCGCTTCGGTAAAAATTGCGGAAAAAGGCATGCTCGATATCGAATTTCACAAACACAAAAAGCAAATTGATATTTTGGAAATACGCATCGAAGAAGATGCGGGCCGCCTTATGCACGCCGACGGCAAGGCTTTTATGGATTACAGCTCTGCGGGAATGCCGAGCATCAGGATACGCACCGGTAACAATCTTGAACTGGGCGAAGAAGCGGAGATGTTTTTAACCGAACTGAACAACCGGCTGCGGTACATCGGACTCCTCACCGATTCCGACAGCAGTCATAAAATCCGCTGCAATGCCTACGTTGCTTCTACTGAATTTCCCAATCCGCCGCAGCACTATGTAAAACTGCGGAACCTTAACTCTTTTAACTTTGTACGGAAGGCGGTAAACGAAGATTTACGGCGGCAGGAAGATATGCTCAAACAGGGGAAGGAGCCGATTTCGGAAAGCCGGTTGTGGAATGCCCGCATGGAGCGTACCGAACCGTATAAAACGCGGGATTTTATCGATTACGTTAAAACGAGACCGGCAAAAGAGCTGCACTTTTACACCGCGCCTGATACGCTGTTGCAAGAAGTATTGCAAACTGCTCCGGAAAATCAACAATCGCGAAAGCTACGCTATATTCAATCCTTCGGGCTATCCATTCCAATTGCACGGGCACTGTGTACCGAGGCGCGGCTTGCGGATTTTTTTGAAGCGGTGCTGCAATTCGGAATTGAGCCGAAAATCGCCGCAAATGGGATACTGGAAGATATTATTCCACTGCTGAAGCGCGCCGGTAAAACAATCGACGCCTTTGTTTTGCAGCCTGAATACGTTGCCCGTATTTTGCGGCTTGCGCAGGAGGGAACGATTAACCATCCGATTGCCCGCACCCTGCTGCAAAAGATTATCATCGACGGCGCAGATCCCGCAGCTCTGCTTGCTCAAGATGAATGGATAAAAATATCCGACGAAACAACACTGCGGACACTCGTTCAAGAACTGATTGCCAAACATCCGAAAGAGGCGGAACTGCTCAAAACCGGTTCGATGAAATACCTCGAAATCTTGTGCGGGCAGGTGATGAAGCGGACAAAAGGATTTGCCGACCAGCAGTTGGTAAAGCAACTCATTAAAGAAGAATTGAATATTCGCATTATCTATGTGCTTTCGATGGGCGGCGCAATTTCGGCTACCATACAAAACGGACAGGTGAAAGCGGGAAGTACCAAAATTCTGTCCGAGCTATTGGATACCGATATTGCCAAACGGCATATCCGCATTGAGCCGAGTATTTCCGACGGGCTTTTCAGCGAAGAGTTGGAGCCTGCGGATTGGGCGCGGCTTATCCACGCAATCTGCGAAAAAATCGCTTCGGGGACGGCCAATGGTATTGTGATAACACACGGAACCGACACGCTTGTTTATACCGCGCCGCTGATATACTGGCTTTTTGCCGACACGCCGGTTTCCATCGTATTGACCGCATCCGGTACCGCCCCTTCGGAATCGGAGGAAGCGCGGCGCAACTTTAACGCGGCAATCAAGCTCGCATGGGAAAAAGAAAACGGCGTCTATGTTTCTTTTAACGGTAAGGTGCTTTCGCCGCTCAATCTCAAGTTCGTCGATTCCGGCGATATCGGCTTTGTAAACTGGAATATGCAAACGCCGCTCTTTCGGGGAGAAGGACTGCTTTCGGATTATGAAGAAAGCGACAGTCTCGTTTTTGAAAGCCTCTTGAGCGAAGCTGCCGACAATATGTTTTTGATAAAAACCTATCCCGGTATTCGGAGCGAGCGTCTTATTTCATTACAAAAAGATATACGCACATTCTTTTTAGAGCTGTACGAAAACGGCACGGCCAATATGAAAGACAGCTCATATTCTTTAAAAGAGTTTCTGAAACGCGGAAAAAAACAGCAATGTAGGTTTTACTGTACTTCGCAACAGGAAGAAGCTATCGACTTCTCCAACTATGCCAGCGCACGGGACTTGTGGAAAGAAGGCGCCGTACCGATGGGAATGCTCACAACCGAAACAGCTATCGCACTGTACTATGCAGCATCTCTCGTATGCGACAGTCAGGAGGAGCTTGACCGCATTATGGAAACGGCAGCGCTCTTAAACGAAAAATAAAAAGGAAAAAACAGTGAAGCAACTGATTATTACCAACAACCCTAAAACCGCCGAATATATCGAACATCAACGTAAAGAATGGAATAGCAGCGCCGGGATAGATACCTCGAATGACGATACCGCAGCTATTGAACTGATATTCTGCGCTTCGAGGGACGAACTGTACACACAGGTACGCGACTATATCCATCGAAACTGGAAGCTGCAAAACCATGCAATGTACGGGAATATTCAACTGCACAAGCAGCCGTACCGCAGTATGGTGTTAACGAAAGGTACGGAGTTGGACACCCGATCGTTGCAGTTATGGGAGCAAGCCATGGAACGGGTAAAACGCACTAATCCGCCGAATTATTCGGAAAAAGTGCTGGAAGACTTCCAAGCCCTTGACCTTTCTTTATTTAGAAGTGCCCTATAGTATCTTGTACGTAAATATGATACACATATAAATCTTTATCGCACACGTATCAATATCCAGAGGAAGAAAAGATGAATAAAATTATTGAACGCTTACAAGGTATTACCTATACGGCACAAACAAATCCCGCAACGTTAACCGGTGATGATATTGCATTCGTTACCCAAAGCGTTAAAAGCAACAACGAGAAAGTAATTGCGCAGGCATATACCACTATCGGTCATATCGGAAATAACAGACCGGAAAAAATTATGCACCTCATAGACGGTGCCTTTGCTGCATTAAAAGACAGTAACTGGGAAATTCGGGAACAAGCTGTTTTAGCGCTCGGCCGCATAGGCAGGGCGGATATCAATGCGGTAAAAAATCGGCTGGATAAAATTATTCAATTACATTGCGATTCAGTACCCAAAGTACGGGCAGCAATGCTGGATGCGTGTCAAAGTATTGCCAACGCCAAAGCGTCCGTCTTTAAACCATACATCGGCTTATTTGAACGTATGCTGGACGATCCCGACAAGGAGGGTGTACGTGAGCATGCCCCGGACATATTCCGCATCATCGGGAAATACGAACCGGAAATGGTTGAACGTTCATTGGTGTTGTTAAAGGACAAGCTGCGCGATCCTTCCCCGAAAACGCAAGCTCGTGCCGTCGAAGCCATACGCACAATCGAAACATTCTTGCGCAGAACTCCGACGGTGTAGAGCATTTGTCAGGGTATCACTAAAAATCTAGCCAAGTTTTTAGAGATGCCCATTAGTTGTTGGGGAGATTCACATCGAAGATAATCCCCACACGCTTAAAGACTATCTTGTCCAGCTTACTTTTATCGATTGTACGTTTTTGATAAAATGTTTTTAAATCATCGACTGTATAGTTATGAGCGGTCTTCCATTGTGCAATCAACATGATCGTCAGCTGATCGATCGGTTTAAAGCTGATGATTGGGCCAAACACAACATTATAACGATCTTCGCCCCAATTACGTTTATCAGCGTCAGAGGGAACTTTAAAAAAGGTTTTCTCCGTTTCCACTCTCAATGCAATCATGTTCATCGGTAGGGGCATTTGATAGCCTAGGACATACGAGCCACAGTACGTAAAACCGTTTCTGTTTTCGCCGTCATCATTCTGAAACACCCACGAATCAAGCGATCCGACCCCTGTTACGCCCTTGTATAAAAAGTACTGATCAACCCTCGCGATTATATGAGTCCAATCATTCGGAATAATTGCCCCCAAATCAAATTGCAAAGCGGCGCCTAAATTAGCGGTATAAAATGCCTTCTTAAAGTTAATAGGAACTTTCTGCGTTGTGTCGGAAACATTCTGATTTAACGCAAGGCCGTGCCACCCTGCAAGTGTCCATCCGGATCCAACACTTGCCCCTCCGTATATTTCTAAAAAAGCGAGCGGAGTCCAGACCACATCAAACTTCCCTTCCACGGTAACCGGCGTAAGTTCCGCCCCTAGTTTAAATTTAATATTATTACCACGCATAAGCGGATTATCAAAGTTCAAAACCGGAACTTTAATAACTTCCGTTACACTCAACTTACCTGCCCAAGGATAGGTAATAGCCAGATTGATATTTGTCGAATATTTTACCTTTGACTTTTCCTCTGCCCCTTCTTCCTGTGCAGAAAGCGTACTGAGAATCAGCAGGGCACCAATCACCGATGCAATCAGTTTCTTCATAAAACACTCCTTAGACTGCTCGTTTTTTTCACGACAACGTAACATAAAAACAACGTTGCATAAAAACGGCGCGCTATCAAGCCTACACGGATGCAGCTTTTTATGCAAGACCTCGACAACGCGATCACAGGGTAAACGCATCAGGCCGTTTTTTTAATATCCCCGCGGAAAAATTGATACTATTCGACCAGAGTTGAACCTCTTTGCGGTTCAAATGGTCTCACAGTTTCAATTTTTCTGCGATTTTTATCTACTCTGCCTGATGCGTTTACCCATTTGCCGGAAAAATATGCGAAATTTTGAACAAAATTTCGCACAGAAGGAAGACAACCGCTAAAAATATTTTTGATGCGGTTGCCCTGAGCGCGATCACAGGGTAAACGCATCAGGTATTCTTTATCAGCCCCGCAGAATAAGTGAGGTTGCCTTATATATTCCGAAAACATCGATGTGTTGTGCTTTATGTCATTTATGTTATAGTATTTAAAAAACCGGATAAGACACAAGGAGATTTTTATGACACCAGCTGAAAATGTTTACAAAGCATTGCAAGATATGGGTATCAGCTATGAAGTAGTTGAACACCCGCCGGCATTAACTACAGAAGAAGCCGATAAATACATCGAAGGCAAAGAAGGATGCCGGACAAAAACGCTCTTTTTGCGGAACAGAAATAAAAAACGGTGTATTCTACTCATTATGGATGAGGCAAAACGGCTTGATATGAAAAAATGTGCGGAAATGCTTGAAGAAAAAGAATTTAAGTTTGCGTCAGCAGAATTGTTAGCGGAAAAACTCGGCCTTGCAGCTGGAGTGGTGTCACCGTTCGGTTTATTAAACAACACCGCACACGATGTCCCCGTATACTTTGATAAATCAATGCTTGACGAATACCGCATTTTAACCTTTCATCCAAATGAAAATACAGCGACGGTTTTCATCGATTCCGGCGACCTGCAGCGTTTTATCAAAAACACGGGACACGAGTATTTTATCATTAATGCATAAAAACCGGTCAATAAAAGGCTTGACAATTTTCCAATATAATAGAAAATATTTTCTATGAAACCGCGAAAAATTTGGATTATTACCTGTTTATTTTCCGTTATTCTCATTTCTACCGTATCGTATGCGCCGTCTATCTTTGCTCAATCACAGCAGGATCGGACTCAAAGTACAATACCGTATATGCAATACCTGCAATACTTAAATGAGGCGCTCCAACGCTATTATGTCGATGAGGTAAATCCGGAGGTACTCTTTCAGGGCGCCGCGGAAGGAATGCTCAATGCACTCAAAGACCCGTATACCATGTATATTGACAACGGCAGCTTAACCGGCGTAGGATTACAGGATACCACAACCGGCTACTTCGGCGGAATAGGTATTACCTTTACCAAGCCTACTGCTTCAACAGCTGAACGTCCATCCTATATTGAAGTTGCATCTGCCCTCGAAGGAACCCCTGCATGGAAAGCCGGTATTCAGGCAGATGACCTCGTTACCGAAATCGAAGGAGAATCCACTATCGAGATGACACAGGCGGATGTAGTGGCAAAGCTCCGCGGCAAAATCGGTACATCCGTTACCGTAACCGTCCGGCGCGGAAAGAATATGGAGTTTCCGGTTAAGCTGGTACGGGCTCGGATTGAAGTGCCGACCATTAAATACATGAAGCTCGATAAGGATATCGGCTATATCCGCCTGATAGAATTTAACCCCAACAGCAGCCGGCGCATACGGGAAGCAATGGAAAGCCTACAAGCGGAAGGCGTAACCAAATTGGTACTCGATCTCCGAAATAATCCGGGGGGACTTATCACTGCAGCAGTCGATACGGCGAGCCTTTTTATTAAAGAAGGATTGATTGTTTCTACAAAATCGCGTATCCCGCAGAATAACCTTGAGTTTAACAAAAACGCTGCGATCGATGCGGTGTTTGCAGATGTGCCGCTTGTTGTGCTTATCAATAAAGGTTCGGCAAGTGCTTCGGAAATATTGGCAGGCGCCTTAAAAGATTATAAGCGTGCATACCTCATCGGAGAAACCAGCTACGGGAAAGGTTCCGTACAGCAGATCTTTGAGTTGACACAAAAAGATTCCTTTAAGATGACGACTTCACGCTATTATACACCGAGTGACGCAAATATCGACAAGACCGGTATCAAACCGGACAAAGAGGTACTGCTGTTTCCGCCGCTATCGGCAGATGACGAAAAACAGCTGGAAAAGCTATTCAAAGATGAAAAACTTTCCACCTTTGTAGAGAAAAACAAGGATTTAACTGCTGCGCAAATTACCCGATATGCGGAAACACTCGCAAAAGAGTATTCATTGAACAAAGAGTTGCTCCGCATCTTGATTCGGCAGGAATACAATAGAACGCATACTGCTCCGGCAGCTGATATTGACTATGACGCACCGCTGCAGGAAGCTGTCAAAATTCTTAAAAGCGGAACCCTGCCGCAGTTGTTGCGAAACAGTAAAACCGTGCGTCAAATGCAGGAAGAAGCAGCTCAAGAAAAAGCCGCAGCTAAGTTGAAGAAGGCTTCATAAATCGGTATTACGAAGTAATGAAGCAATTTATTATCGAGCAAGAGCCGGATGGTAACGGCATGCTCACCTTGAGCGGCAAGGCCTTTATATACTTGATAAAAGTACGGCGTATGCGGGAGGGTGATGTCCTGCATGCGCAGCTGCCGCAAAGCGGTGCCGCCGATATGGTCATCGATTCGATAAATACTGTAAAGAAAACGCTGCGGTTAAAGCGGCGGACAACGCCTCTCAGTGTGTGCGGGACGGCTGCTGCGGGTGCAACCAACGAAGCCGCAAA
This sequence comes from Treponema sp. OMZ 906, assembly GCF_024181185.1. Taxonomy (NCBI): domain Bacteria; kingdom Pseudomonadati; phylum Spirochaetota; class Spirochaetia; order Treponematales; family Treponemataceae; genus Treponema; species Treponema sp. OMZ 906. The sequence goes on from NZ_CP051196.1 coordinate 2,510,935, forward strand.
CAGTTTGCCTGCGTATGCCGCACCTGCTGCCGAACTTATCTTGCTGCAATGGGTGCTCAAAGGCTCTAAAACCGACACCATTATTAGGCAGGCAACGGAGGCAGGCGTGCGCGCCGTTTTACCGGTAATCGGAGAATTTTCCATTGCAAAAAAACAAAACCCTGCACAGTTGGAACGGTTCAGGCGCATTATCAAAGAAGCGCGGCAGCAATCGGGCTCTCCGATCGATACCATCGTTATGGAACCGGCTCCGCTTGCCGAAGCACTCAACACCTTAAAAACGCTTGTACCGGCTGCTACTACCGTGTTTGCTCAGTGCAGCGAAGCCGCCGTGACATCTGTCGGATTTCACCAACTGCTTGCAGAAAAGCCTTCCCATATCGTGCTCGCAATCGGAGCGGAGGGAGGCATAAGCCCCGCGGAAGCAGCAGTACTTCGCGACGCGGAATTCCAAACCATTCATTTTAAAACGAACGTATTACGTGCAGAAACCGCCGCACTGTATGCAATTGCAGCGGCGCAAATTATTATAAACGAGGCTGACCAATGGCAATTACCCGTATAAAACTCTTAGCAATCCCCATCGACATTCTTCCCGACGAAGATATTGAACAAACCATAATGGATATGGTGGATAAAGGAGAACCTCAGCATATCGTGTTTATTACAATTTGGGATTTGCTCAGAGCGCGCCGCGATGCGGAATACCGCGCAATGCTTGAACAAGCAGCGCTCTGTCTTCCGCTTTCAAGAAGTTTATTAAAAGCGGCGCAGTTCCTCAAACTTCCCGTACCGATCAGACGCGATTCCTTTGATATGATTATCAGAATCTTGAACATCATCGATTCTCACTATAAAACGCTCTACATCCTGGGAGGACGGGCGCAGAATCTGTTGGATGCCGAACGCAATGTACACGTAACCTTTCCTGGCATAGGTATTGTCGGTCGCTTTAACGGTTTTTACCGCAAGAGTATGGAACCGGATATTATCTTGTCAATTGTAAAAGCTCACCCTGCACTATTGATCGCCGGAAACGGTATTCCCGGCGGTGTCCGATGGATTTATCGGAATAAAGCCAAATTACCTGCAAGCATCTTTATCCACAATAATGATATCATCGATATCTTTGCAAAACGTAAAAAGCGCATTTCCGACGCTGCATTTCGAAAAGGGCGTGAGTTTTTGCCGCAGCTGCTGCGCAATCCTTTTAAAATATTTTACGTGTTTCGCTATCTTCTCTTTCTGCTGATCGTACTGTTCTACCGATTGTTCAGGACATAACTAACTGAACATACTCAACAAGGAACCTCTAAAAATTTAACCGAATTTTTAGGTATGCCCAATACAGATACACTATATGAAAGCACATTATTTACTTGATACGGAAACCGTAAAGGCCTACCTCGTTGAACAGCTCAAGCTATTTTCCGCCGATGAACCGCTCGACGCGGAAGAAATCGGGGACGGCAATATCAACTATGTATTCCGTGTGCGCTCACGGATAGGCGGAAAAAGCATTATTGTCAAGCAGGCAGACCGGCTGCTCCGTTCATCGGGACGTCCGCTCGATATTACTCGCAGCAAAAGAGAGGCGGAAGCGCTCCGCATTTACGCCGATCTTACCCCGCAGTTCATACCCCGTATTTATGCCTACGACGATACAATGAGCATTATCTGCATGGAAGATATTTCCTATTGCGGTAATTTACGGAAGGAACTGATGGCAGGACGTCCGCTTCCGGCAAATTTCGCGGAAAATGCTGCATCCTTTTTGGCGAATGCGGTTTTCGCAACAAGCGATTTGTTTTTGTCTCCGGAAGAAAAGAAGGAGCGGGTAAGTGCTTTTATCAATCCCGAACTATGCGCAATTTCCGAAACGCTTGTTTTTTCCGAGCCGTACTGCAACGGAAAAAACCGCAACCGTATTACCCCCGGTAACGAGAACTTTATTCAAAAAACACTTTACAACGACGAAGCGCTTAAAGCCGAAGTCGCTTCACTGCGGGAAACCTTTATGAATAAGGCAGAGGCGCTTATCCACGGTGATTTACACACCGGCTCAATTTTTATCGGCAATACTATCGGCGTACCTATCGATACGAATGCCAGTCACGATAAGAATACAACGAGCGAGCCGTGTACCGAGCCGTGCATGAAAATTATCGACCCCGAATTTGCCTTTTACGGCCCAATCGGATATGACCTCGGCAATATTATCGCAAATCTTTATTGTGCGTGGATGTACGCCGCTTTTACCCGCAAAAAGTTCTCCGCCGCCGATGCTTTTGATAATTTTATTGAACGAATAGCCGCCACAATAGAAGCACTCCCGCAGCTTTTTACCGCAAAGGCGTTGGAACGGTGTAAAACAGTTCCATTAAGCGACCCGCTCTACAACGAACGGTATATCCGGCGGCGGCTTGCTGAAATACTTGCCGATGCCTACGGCTTTGCCGGTACGGAAATAATCCGCCGCGCTGCCGGCGACACAAAAACTGCTGAATTCGATGCGATGGGGCAGGACACACGCCGCATTACTATGGAACGCATCATCATAAAGATAGCCTGTAGGTTAATTAAGCGACGGCAGCAAGCGAATATTGGAGCACTCACGATTACATACTTTAGGGAAGCGCTTTTACACAGCGGTATATAAATGAGAAAGGCCTTCCGCTAAACTTGCGAAGATATCACCGATGCCCCCAGACCAACAACCATTACCCATTATGTAACGGTCACTCATCAATGAACGGCGCACACAGCCACGTCAGCTCGTGTTTATTTGCAGTAAGATGAACGATTTTTGAATGAGGAATTTCCGCAAAACGGCGGATCGTATCGAAGTCGGGCGCCCCCTGCATTTTGATTGTGCAGATAAATTTTGAACAAAGACCGCTTGCCCGCCACCGTTCAACCCATTCCAGTAAGCGGGGCGGATAACAAATAACATCGGAACATACCCAATCCTGTTTACCGAGACTTTCGGGAGTTAATGTAAACGCATCATGCTGCATAAACGTAATCCGCGGTTCACGCATCAAAAAATCTGCCAGCGGGCTCCGGTCGATAGCGGTTATCTCCGCGCCCAGATTATTCAGTACCCATGTCCAGCCGCCGGGGCACGCCCCTGCATCCACACAATGGGAACCGCGCTGAGGTAATGCCCACTCTACCGGTATTACCGATGGAACAGCCCCTCCCTTTTGCTCTGCAGCACGCCGATAGTAAAAGTCTAACAGAGTTAAGGCTTCCCATAATTTAAGGTAGGCACGGCTTGGCGGATTTTGATGGTCTTCGGTAAAACGGATAACGCCGAGCGGAAACGGCGACGAGGTTTTCGCAGATGCAAGCAAGGTATGCTCATCTAGCAACGACCACACCCCCATACCGGCAAGCGGCACGGTATACGGAAATGCTTTTTCTTTTTTGCTGATATACGGCAGTTTTTCCCCAATCAATTCCGCCCGCCTAAAACAGTTAAGCGGATAGTGCGCCCAATTCCGCTGAATAGCCCGCAACAGCTCCGCAGCTTCTCCAATACTGCGGAACCGCACCACAAACGGTTCTTCCCAGCACAGCTGTTTCCAAAAGACCTCCCGCTCTATTCCTTCGCAATACACAAGCTTGCTTGATTGAACAGTACTATCGTTCAACTTAAAATCACTATGGCCTTCGGAAGCGGAAGAAAAGCGCCACATACGCTCGGGCAAACCGTGAGCCTGCAAAGCCAGCTCATCATCCAAATGCGATTCAAAACCTTTTACCGGTATCCATGCCTTACCAGCTAACTTACAAATAGAACCATAAGGGTTGGCAGCGGCAATTTTACACAAATCAACAACCCCGACGCAAGCGTCGGAGTATGTTGTTCTCATAAGGTGGTTGCAGTCGGCTTTAATACCCTTTGTTACGACGCAAAGCGTCGGGGTATTAAATCCTCCGCACGAATCAATCATCATCATAATAGTCTTTTCTTTTGTATCGGCAAAAACAATAGGGCATAAATGAGATTAAATCAATAGTATGGTATAATAAGAATCCGAGGTATAAGCAATGAACAGATATAAACAATTGTATTATAAGCTTTTTACAAAATTTGATCATGTTCATCACGGTTGGACAAACTTACATTTCTATTATTATGATTATTCCATAACAGTAAATTTTTCGGCGATAATGGATTCATTTCCGAATTTTTTACAATGGATTAAGCATGTTGAAAATTTAGAAATACATAAAAGTGCATATGTGAATATCGATCAGGAAGGATACTATAAAAGATTAACATGCAAAAAAATTAGTGAAACGTTGCTGAGTTTTACTATTCAATCCAATGACCGTTTTAGTTTCAAAATTGAGGGAATTGATTCAAGATATTTTATATGTCAATTACTTAAAACGTTACATAATTACACTGTACAGTTTCCGAACGAGCCATGGACAGGAATCAAGCTTGATAAATTAATATATACTGAATGCGGCTCTCTAATAGAAAAATATAAAACGGCCTGTAATGCCTGCCTAAAACAATGCGAGCAATTTCAAAATTCAGTTTGTTTATGTGATACATGAGCAAAACTATCAGTATGACAAGTCGCACTACCGCTATGGCAAAAACAATAGGGCATAAAAAAACGCTCGGCAGAGCGAGCGTTTTTTGCAAAACATAGCGTTATATTTACGCCTTAGCTTCGGCGGCCTTTTTGTTTTTCAGCATTGCACGGCCGACTTTTGAGATATTGACTTTCTTTCCGTCAATTTCCTGTTCATACAGGAGTTTAACACCGGTTTGGCCGGTTACGGGGCAGGTTCCCCGCCCATGATTGGGAACGCTTTTAATTCCTTTCCCGCGATGTGCTTTCGACATAGTTTAGCCCTCCGCTGCCTTTGACTTTGCAGCGCCCTTGTCTGCACCGTCTTTCTTTGCATCTGCCGACTTCTTCGTGCTCTTATCGAGCGTATAGTCAACCAGCTCTAAAATTGCAACCTGTGCGGCATCACCCTCACGCAACCCTAATTTAAGTACGCGGGTATATCCGCCGTTCCGATCCTTCATGCGCGGACCGATGTCGGTAAACAATTTATTCAAGATTGCCTCATCCCAAATATAGGTTGCAGCCTGCCGCCGATTATGTACTGAATCGACCTTAGCACGGGTAATAAGCTTTTCTGCGGTTCTCCGAATCTCCATCGCCTTTTGTTTTGTCGTAGTAATCCGCTCGTACTTAAACAGTGATGTAACCATGTTACGATGCAATGCGCGGCGATGTGCACTAGTACGTGAAAGCGGATTAAAGCCGTTTTTATGCTTCATCTGTTTCTTCCTTCTGTCTCGATAACTTGATCGAATTCTTTAAATGACTGTAATCAGTCATACCCAAACTCAAATTACGTTCCGCCAACTTTTCTTGTATTTCCTGCAAACTCTTCTTTCCGACATTTCGAGTTTTCGAAATCTCATCCTCGGTCATCATGGTCAAATCGCGGATTGTTGAAACGTTTGCGTTTTTCAAACAATTGGAAGCCCGCACGGAAAGATCAAGCTCGGTGATCGGAGTGTCAAGCAACTGCTTTATCATTTCATCGCTTTCATCGGATTCATCATCACTGAGCAATTCATTTTCGTTGAAATTGACAAAAACGGTAAAATGTTCTTTCGCAATTTTTGCAGCTTCCGCTAAAGCGTCTTCAGGCCGGATAGTACCGTCCGTCCAGATCTCAAGTACAAGCTTGTCATAATCGTTGCGCTGCCCTACTCTGCACGGTTGAATTTCATAGCTGACTTTTCGAACCGGGCTAAAAATGGTATCCAACGAGATTGTCCCAACCACTTCGACATATTTTTCGTTCGTCTCTGCCGGTACATAACCGCGGCCGAAATCAACTTGAATCTCCAATTCAACATGAGCATTTTCCATCAGCTCCATAATATGGAGATCGCCGGATAAAATTTCAAGTTGACCGGGTTTTGCAAAATCGGCCGCACTAACGGAGCAGGGACCTTTAAAATCAAACAAAAAGACATCTTGTTCAATCTCATTCGGGAGCCGCAGCCGCATTTGTTTCAGGTTATTCAAAACTTCCATCGTGTCTTCGGTTACATTTGGAATTGCTTCAAACTCGCTTGAGATACCATGCGGGACATCATCATCACCGTAAGAGGTAATTTTTACAGCGGAAATAGCATACCCTTGTATCGAAGACAACAAAACACGCCGCAAACAATTGCCGATCGTTGTACCGAAGCCTGTTTCAAAGGGAGACGCCGTAAACTTACCATAGCTGTCGTTTGAGACATCGGCCGCAAACTCCAGACCTTTTGGTTTTTTGAATCCTTTCAAAAGATTTTTACGAGCCATTTAAACTCCTTTTTATTAGATACGGCGGGTCTTGCGGGGACGACAACCGTTATGCGGAATAGGCGTGACGTCATTGATAGAGCGAACCTTTAACCCCATAACGCCAAGCGTTCTGATTGCGGATTCGCGGCCGACACCGGGTCCCTTCACAAATACGTGAACTTCCCGTAATCCATACTGCTGGACGCGCTGTACAGCCGTTTCAGCGACTGTCTGTGCAGCAAAGGGGGTTGATTTTTTCGCACCGTTAAAGCCCAATCCGCCGGAGGATGCCCAAGACAACGCATTGCCCTTCAAATCGGTTATGGTAATAATGGTATTATTAAAGGTAGCCTGAATATAGACATTTCCTTCATATACGCTTTTCTTTTCTTTTCGTTTTTTTGCAGTTGTAGCCACAGCTTATCCTCCAAAATTACTTCTTCTTACCGGCAACGGTCTTCTTCTTACCTTTGCGAGTACGGGAATTGGTTCTTGTACGTTGTCCGCGGACGGGCAAACCCTTTCGATGCCGAAGACCGCGATAGCAGCCGATATCCATCAAGCGTTTGATGTTTAAGGCAACTTCGGTGCGAAGCCGACCTTCAACCTTGTAGTCCTGATCGATAACGGCACGGATAGCGGCAAGTTCATCCTGATTTAAATCGTTGATCATCCGCATCGGATCAATTTTTGACTTTTCACAAATTGCTTTTGCAGATGAGTGAGATATTCCATAGATATACGTCAACGCGATATTAACATGTTTATTGGGGAGGTCGACCCCAGAAATACGAGCCATTCTTCAGTTTCCTCCATTAGCCTTGGCGCTGCTTGTGTTTGGGATTCGTGCAGATAATCCGCACAATTCCGTTGCGTTTAATAACCTTACATTTATCGCAAATAGGCTTTACGCTGGTTCTTACTTTCATATTGTTTTTCTCCTTAACAAAAGAATCACCTTTCCCGAAATACTACAGATTCCGTGATCTGAGCTTTCCTCGTTTTACCAACCCCTCGTGATGGTGCATTTTAAGCTGCGCTTCGATTTGACTCATCGTATCAAGATCAACGCCAACCAAGATGAGAAGCGAGGTTCCGCCCATCAGCATCGAAATCGATTGAGGGAAGCCGAAAATGGTCTGTATTACAGTCGGCAAGACAGCAATCAGCGCCAAATACAACGAACCGGGTAAAATCAGCCGGTTTAAAATCCGCTGCAAGTATTCCTCGGTTTTATCGGTTCTAATTCCGGGAATAGAACCTCCGTTTTCCCTTATCTGCTTTGCAATTTCTGTGGGGTTTAACGAAATCTGTGTATAAAAATATGCAAAAAACACAATAAGGATCAAATAGAAAATATTATACCACCAGCCGTTCGGGCGTAAGAAATGCGCAAGGCTGTTCAGCCATCGAACATTCGGCCCTATCGTTGTCGCAATCGAAATCGGGAACGTCAAAAACGATGAGGCAAAGATGATCGGGATAACACCCGACGGATTGATCTTAAACGGAATATAGGTGTTTTGACCGCCATACATTTTCCGTCCGACAACCCGCTTCGCATAGTGCACCGGTATCTTCCGTTGCCCTTGCTGCTCATAAACAACCAGTACGATAATACCGACAAACATAATCAACGCGATAACGACAAAAACGAGGTTCAATTCGCCGAGCCGCACCAGCCGGATCATCTGCGAAACGGCATGGGGTAACCGGACAATAATACCCGCGAAGATAATCATCGAAATACCGTTTCCAATACCACGCGCCGTAATCTGCTCACCCAGCCAGACCGTTATCATGGTACCCGTTGTTACGGTAAGCATCGTAACAAAGATGTACATAAACCGGCTTTGAAGCACGATAGCGCCGGGTATCATATACGCATAAAAGGTTACCGCATACGATTGAATCAATGCGACAAACACGGTGAGAATACGCGTCCATACCTGTATCTTTTTCCGGCCGCCGTCATCTTCCGCAATCTTTTTCAAACTCGGAAATACGAATAACGCAAGCTGCATCAAAATTTGAGTTGAGATATACGGCATAACGCCAAGCATGAATACGGAAAAGTTGGAGAATGCTCCGCCGACAAAGAAGTCCATATAATCGACAAAAGCATTTCCCCGTACCTGCGATTGGAAATATGCCGATAAGGCGTGGGGATCAATACCGGGAATAGTCAGTACCGATCCCAAGCGAAATACGATCAAAATTCCAATCGTAAACAGAATACGATCGCGTAATTCTTTTATCCGAAATACATTTACAAGTGCATTGTTAGCCATGTATGAAGCCCGCCTGTTTAGCCGTTTTGTTTAACGACCGTCCCGCCGGCTTTTTCAATCTTTGCCTGCGCCTGTGCGGAAACTTTATCTACATCAACCGTCAACTTTTTCGTAAGCTCTCCGGAAGCGAGCACTTTTACCAAAGTAGTCTGTTTTTTTACCAGCCCCTTTGCTTTCAGCGTTTCTTTATTAACGGTTTCCCCATCGGAATATTTTTCGTCGATCATAAATAAATTGACGACCGAATACGTTTCCTTAAAGGGATAGTTGGAAAAGCCTTTTTTTGCAACACGACGATACAACGGCATTTGTCCGCCTTCAAAACCGATATAGGTTTTACCGCCGGAGCGTGCATTCTGGCCTTTGTTTCCCTTACCCGATGTCGTTCCCCGACCGGATGAAGAACCGCGGCCTACAATGCGCTTCTTTTTATTTGCCCCTTTCGGCGCATTCAATATAAAATCAGACATTAATCAAGCTCCTCTGTTTCAACTAAGTGAGAAACCGCCCGTACCATACCCAAGATGGCGGGAGAAGCGGAGTGCTCAACTACGGAATGCAATTTTCCAAGCCCCAAGGAACGGACGGTTGCACGAACCGGCTTTTTTTGTCCAATGGTACTTTTAACTAACGTAATCCGAATTTTCTTTGCCATAGTTTACCCCCAGACATCCGTAATAGACTTTCCGCGGTTCTTAGCAATCGTTTTAGCATCCATCAATTCCGATGCAGCCTCGAAAGTCGCCCGCACAACATTTACTGCGGAGTTTGACCCCAAGGATTTTGAAAGAACATTCGCTGCTCCGGCTGCTTCCATAATTGCACGAATAGTACCGCCTGCAATAATTCCCGTACCGGAACGAGCAGGGCGAAGCAATACCGAAGAACCCTTGAACTTAGCCTGCACTTCATGCGGAATAGTGCCGTTTTTCAGTGGGATATAAATCATATTGGCTTTCGCCTTTTCAATGCTCTTCTTAATGGCCTGGCTTACATCATTCGCCTTGCCGAAGCCGTATCCCACGTGTCCGTTCTGATCACCGACAACCGTTAATGCGGAAAAAGAGAAACGGCGGCCACCCTTTACAACCTTTGCAGTCCGGTTTAACTTAACCAGCTTTTCTACCAGTTCCTTCTCGCGATGCGAACTGTCTCTGTTAAAATCTTTCTGACGATCCATATCCGCTCCTAGAAATTTATTCCCGCTTTCCGGGCACCGTCTGCAACCGCCTGTACCACACCGTGATACAGATAACCGTTCCGATCAAAAACAACCGTCGTAATATTCTTTTCCTTGAGGCGCCGACCGAGTTCTTCCCCGATTTTTGCTCCGGATTCGATATTTGCCTTTAAAGGCTTAAAATCTTTTTCGAGCGTGGATACCGATGCAACAGTTACACGTGCGTCATCATCGATAACCTGTACCGAAATATTCTTATTACTGCGGAACACAGTCATACGCGGACGTTCAGCTGTTCCATAAATCCGTTTACGGATATGAACCTTACGCTTAAATCTCTTTCTATCTTTCTCGATTCGCTTTTTAAACATAGTACCTATCCTTATTTAACACCGGTCTTACCGACTTTGCGCTTAATGACTTCGGTTTCATAACGGATACCCTTTCCCTTGTAGGGTTCAGGTAATCTGAGTTTACGGATCTGCGCTGCAAATTCGCCGACTTTTTCCTTATCAATACCGGAGATAATAATTTTATTCCCCTGCGGTTCAACCTTTACTTCAATGCCTTCGGGGATCAACGCGATAAAATCGTTTGAATAACCCAAAGCCATTACCAACAGTTTGCCCTGCACTTCTGCACGGTAACCGACACCGTTAACAACCAAGGTCTTAGAAAAGCCCTGACTGACGCCCACGACCATATTGTGAATTAAATTCCGATACAACCCGTGAAATGAGCGGGCTTCTTTGGTATCGTTTACCCGCGTTACGGAAACCTCAGAGTTTTCAAACTTTACCTGTACCAGCGAATTATAGCTACGGGAAAGTTTCCCCTTGGGGCCTTCAACGGTCAACGCACCATCGGCAATATTGATTTTTACTCCGGCAGGAACAGCCACCGGAAGTTTTCCAATTCTTGACACACTCGCCTCCTACCAAACTTTGCAGATAAGCTCGCCGCCGACCTGCTTTTCGCTTGCGTGCTTGCCGGTGATAACGCCCACCGAAGTTGAAAGAATAAGAGTACCGTACCCGTTATATACGCGGGGAAGCATCTTATATCCTGAATATACACGGCGTCCGGGTGTAGACACTTTTTCAATACCATGGATAACGGGTAATTCATTATCATCGTATTTTAAGAACATCCGGATCGTACTTGCGCCGGCTTCGTTAAGTCTTTTAAAGTTCTTAATAAAACCTTCGGTTTTCAAAATCTTCACAATTTCAAGTTTTAACTTTGAAGAAGGCACATCGACTTTCTCATGACCGGCTGCCGCTGCATTCCGAATCTTTGTAAGCATATCTGCGACGGGATCTGAAACGCTCATTTTTTACCTCCTACCAACTTGATTTTGTAACGCCAGGTATCTGGCCTTCACTTGCTAATTTGCGAAAACAAATACGGCACATCTGAAATTTTCTCATATATCCGCGCGGACGACCGCATACTCTGCAGCGATTATATTGGCGGCTGGAATACTTCGGCGTGCTGTTTGCCTTATTTATCATTGCTGTTGTTGCCATGAAAACCTCTCTTACTTTCTAAAGGGCATGCCGAACTTCAAAAGAAGCGCCCGCGCTTCTTTATCGGTTTTTGCCGTCGTTACGACGTTGATATTCAAACCTGCAATCTTTTCGATTTTATCAAAGTCGATTTCAGGGAAGATAATCTGTTCCGTAACACCTAAGGAATAATTTCCTCTCCCGTCAAACCCATTCGGATTGACACCGCGGAAATCTTTAACACGAGGCAGCGCAATATTAATAAAGCGATCCAAAAATTCATACATTTTGGCGCCGCGCAATGTTACCATTGCCCCGATTTCATGTCCTTCACGAAGTTTAAAGTTAGCGATACTTTTCTTTGCCTTTGTTTTTACCGCTTTTTGGCCGGTAATAGTACCGAGATCGGTTACTGCAGCATCAAGCAATTTTTTATTTGTCAATGCTTCGCCAACCCCCATACTGAGTACGATTTTAACAAGCTTCGGCACCTGCATAACCGTAGTATAGCCGAACTCTTTTGTAAGCTCAGGCGTTATCGTTTCCGTATAGATTTTCTTAAGCCGTGGCACATAATTGCTCATTATAATACTTCTCCACCCTTACGGCAAAAACGCACTTTTTTATCGCCGTCCATCTTATATCCAATGCGGGATACGCCGCTTTTCTTACCGACTATCATGACATTTGAAATATGTATCGGCATCTCGATTTCGGCAATTCCACCCTGATCCTGCTGAGAACGCTTGCGCATTGCTTTTTTACCCATATTGATGCCCTGAATAATCACTTGATTCTTTTCAGGTAAAACACGCAATACGGCGCCGCGCTTTCCTTTCTCGCTTCCCGCAATCACTTCTACCGTATCGTTCTTACGGATCTTGATTTTTCCTTCCATAAATGCTCAATCTCCTTATAGAACTTCAGGCGCAAGCGATACGATTTTCATAAAATCCATATCACGCAGTTCACGCGCAACAGGCCCGAAAACACGCTTACCCTTGGGGTTCTTATTCGCATCGACCAACACACACGCATTATCGTCAAAGCGGATATAAGTCCCGTCAGGACGGCGATATTCTTTAGAAACGCGGACGATAACCGCTTTTTCTACAGAACCCTTTTTGATTGTAGACGTCGGAAGGGCATCCTTTACCGCTACTACAATAATATCACCGATACCGGCATACCGGCGGTGAGATCCGCCGAGCACCTTAATACACTGTACAATTTTTGCACCCGAGTTATCGGCAACGTTTAATCTTGTTTCTACTTGAACCATAATATAGACGCTCCTTACTCGTTATTTTGCACGCTCAATAATCTCCGCCAAACGCCAGCATTTTTCCTTGCTGATCGGACGGTTCTCTACAATACGCACCGTATCACCAATGTGAGCTGTATTTTGTTCGTCATGCGCCTTATACTTTTTTGTATTGAGCACGTACTTTTTATACAGCCGATGAAGTTTCTTGGTAGCGACCTGCACAACAATGGTTTTATCCATTTTATCGCTGGTTACTAAACCAACAAACTCGCGGTTCCCGGATTTCTTTTTTGCCGTTGTTTCTTCCACGGGCCTGCTCCTACTCTGCACTTACACCGGCCAGTTCTTTCTGCCGGATAAATGTGTTCAGCGCTGCAATTTCGCGGCGCATAGACCGTTTCAGCATAGGGTTCTCTACGTGTCCCACTACAAACTGAAACCTCAAATCCATATATTTTTGTTTAAGTTCGCTCCGCTTTGCCTGCAATTCGGCAAGGGATAAATCTTTATAGTTCGGCTTTTTCATTCGGAAAACTCCATCTTAGTTCTCGCGCGGCTGCTCGGCAAAGCGCGTCTTAAACGGAAGTTTACTTCCTGCCAAACGCATAGCCTCTTCCGCAAGCGAGCGATCAATACCGGTAAGCTCAAACAGCACCGTTCCGGGTCTTACAACAGCGACCCAATATTCCGGAGCCCCCTTACCTTTACCCATACGTGTTTCAGCCGGTTTTTTTGTATACGGCTTATCGGGGAATACACGAATCCACAACTTACCGCCGCGCTTTACCTTTCTGTTTAAAGCAACACGAGCAGCTTCGAGCTGGCGATTAGTCAGCCAAAAGGGTTCAAGCGATACCAATGCAAATTCACCGAAGTCGATATGATTACACCGCGTTGCGTTTCCTTTAACTCTACCGCGCTGAATTTTGCGGTATTTTACTCTCTTAGGACTTAAAGCCATCGCTTAATCCCTCCCTGCTTCCGCACGCTCACCGCGGCCTTTTTCCGACCGAGGAGCGCGTTCCTTGCGCTGTTTTTTCAACAATAAACCGGCGTCATCTTTTTGGTCGCTGCCGTACATCATGCCGCTATAGAGCCAAACTTTTACACCGATTTTTCCGTAGGTGGTATGCGCTTCCGCAAAACCGTAGTCGATATCCGCACGGAGTGTATGCAACGGTATCCGCCCTTCCTTCATTTCTTCGGTTCGGGACATTTCCGCACCGCCGAGACGACCTGAAACACGGATCTTAATGCCCTGTGCACCGGCCTTCATCGTAGAAAAGCAGCCCTGCTTTAAGGCTTTTCTAAAAGAGGCGCGCCCCATCAGCTGACGGGCAACATTCTGGGCAACGAGAGAAGCATTCAATTCAGCACGCTTCACCTCTTTAATCTTGATCTGAACTTTTTTATTCAGTTCTTTCTGAATAATAGCGCCGATTTTTTCAATATTGGCACCTTTCGTTCCGATGATTACACCCGGCCGCGCAGTATGAATAACAATTGTTACACGCTGAGGATGACGGATGATTTCGATGTCGGCGACATCCGCATTTTTACACTCAGGCATCGTCTGGAGCATTGCGCGAATCTTTAAGTCTTCGTGCAACAAATCTGCGTATTCTCTCGGACTTGCATACCAGCGAGACGCCCATGTTTTGTTAATTCCAAGTCTTAACCCGATAGGGTTTACTTTCTGTCCCATACTTACGCTCCCGCCTTTTCGTCAACTATTACCGTAATGTGACACATTCGTTTTAATTGAACATCCGCACGTCCGCGGCCGCGGCACCATAAGCGCTTAAGTCTCGGTCCTTCATCAATACGGATCTCTTTGATATAGAGCATATCTTCATCCAGTTTTTTATTACCGTTCAAAGCATTCGAAGCAGCAGACTTAACCGTCTGTGAAATCAGCGCTGCCCCTTTATTGGGTATGTGCTCTAAGATCGCCATTGCATCGGTATAAGACTTGCGTTTAATCACATTCGCAACCGGTCGAACTTTTGTCGGAGAAGCAATAAAATACTTTATCGTAGCGCGGTAACCGTTTTTTGCAGTTGTTTCAGCCATTATTTCCACCTACTTTTTCGCCGCTTTTTTATCCGAGCCGCCATGCCCGCGGAAAATACGGGTAGGAGCAAACTCGCCAAGCTTGTGTCCAACAAACTCCTCTGTGATATACACAGGGATCCATGATTTACCGTTGTATACCGAAATAGTAAAACCAACCATCTCAGGTATAATCGTGGAGCATCGGGAGTAAGACTTAACCATCTTTTTTGTTTTCTGATCTCCCGTCTTGCTCATTTCAACAACCTTTTTGTACAGGCTTTTTTCTACAAAAGGGCCTTTTTTAACAGATCTTGACATTCTCTACTCCCTACTTCCGCCGTGAAACAATAAACCGATCCGAAGTATTCTTCTTCTTACGGGTTTTATATCCCTTACAAGGCTGACCCCACGGAGTAACAGGATTACGTCCTTTTCCGCGTCCTTCACCACCACCAAGCGGGTGATCGACAGGGTTCATAGCCATACCGCGTACGGAAGGTCGAACACCGCGCCAACGAGCACGTCCCGCCTTTCCTAAATTGATATTCATGTGATCGGCATTTCCAACTTCACCGATTGTTGCATAGCATTTTTTATGCACCAAGCGGGTCTCACCTGAAGGAAGGCGCAATGTTACATAATCGCCTTCTTTTGCAGCAATGAGCGCAGCCGCACCGGCGGAACGAGCCATTTGCCCACCCTTTCCAAGCGTCAACTCAACATTATGGACGGTAAAACCGACCGGTATGGATTCAAGCGGCAATGCATTCGCAAGCTCAAGTGCAGCCATTGTTCCGCTCATAATTTTTTGTCCAACCTTCAATCCCTTGGGAGCAAGGATGTATCGTTTTTCGCCGTCAGCGTAAAAGATCAATGCGATATTTGCACTACGGTTCGGATCATATTCGATAGTTCGAACCGTACCCGGAATACCGTACTTGTTACGTTTAAAATCGATCTCACGATACTTCCGCTTATGTCCACCGCCCTGATGCCGAACGGAAATACGCCCATGGCTATCCCGCCCTGCATTGGATTTTTTTCCGGTTGTAAGGCTTTTTTCAGGTTTCTGCGCAGTGATTTCATCACGCAGCAAGTCAATTCGACCGCGCATACCCGGTGTTATAGGCTTATATAATTTAAGAGCCATTTATCTTCCCCTTCAAAGCAGCGATAAGTGCTGTTATGCACCTTCAAAAACTTTAATCGATTCGCCTTCAGCAAGCGTCACAATAGCTTTTTTCCAGCTTGCAGTCTTACCTGCCCGATAGCGAACTCGACGCATTTTTCCGTCGACGTTTACAACAGCACAATTAAGCACTTTCACATTAAAAAGCTTCCGTACTGCTTCCTTAATCTGCACCTTTGTAGAGCGCGGATCCACCTTAAAAACATATTTACGCTGCTCACGCATTTCGTTTGATTTTTCCGTAAGCACAGGCGCTATAATAACATCAGTATATTGCATTACTCAGCCCCCTCGACCGCATAAAAGCTCGAAAGATTTTTTGCAGCAGACTCAAGCATCAGCACTTTCCGTCCATAAAACAGATCGTGCGCACGCAAACGGTTATACGTTAAAAACGACAGCGTAGGAATATTTTTTCCGGCACGCTTCAACATTGCATCATCATCTTTCAAAACAAGCACCGTGCGCTCATCCTGAACAAATGCCTGCAATATCTTCACCAGATCTTTCGTTTTACCGGTTTCAACCGTAAAATCTTCTATAACAACAAGACGGTCTTCATCCTGAGCTTTCAAGCTCAAAATAGATTTCATCGCCAACCGCTTTGCTTTTTTCGGAATTGCATAGCTGTAATCACGCGGCTTCGGCCCGAAAATCGTACCGCCGCCGATCAGAAGCGGTGATTTTTTATCACCACGGCGCGCACGCCCCGTACCCTTCTGCTTATACGGCTTTGCATTGGACCCGTTTACCTCAGCACGACCTTTTGTACACGCCGTACCGACACGCATATTTGCTAATTCATTTGTAATGGCATAGTAAATGACATCTTCATTCACAGGCAAACCGAACACCGCATCGTTAAGTTCAATTGTCCGCAATTCCTTACCATCAATCGAATAGACTTTCTTTTCCATTCTCTTCTCCTGCCGTTATCTTTCCCGTTTTACAGCGGATTTAAGGAACACAACCGCATCCTTTTTACCGGGAACGGAACCACGTACCATAACGACGCCCAATTCGGGATCTATTTTTTCAATCCGCAAATTCTGTACCGTTACTCGTTCGGCACCCATGTGACCGGGCATTTTAACGTTTTTAAACGATCGCCCCGGACTGGTGCACTGCCCTGTCGAACCGGGCTCACGGTGAAACTTTGAACCGTGAGAAGCACGTCCACCGCCGAAACCATAGCGCTTTACAACACCCTGAAAGCCCTTTCCCTTTGAAATCGCGGTAATATCAAGATACCGGACAGATTCCAAAACTTCGACACCGATTTTTGCACCAACGGTAACTTCTTTATCAAAACCTCTAAATTCTTTTAAAAGACGGACAGGAGTAACACCTTCTGCAAATTGATTTGCATACACCTTTGAAACACGTCCTTCTTTTAATTCACCCGCTCCTAATACAACCGCTTCATAACCGAAATGATCCGCATCTTTTACTGCGACCACCGTATTCGGCACTACTTGCAAAACGGTAACAGGTGTCAGCCGCCCCTCGTCATCAAACAACTGGGTCATGCCGATTTTTTTACCAATCAGACCAACCATAACTCACAACTCCTTGAGAAACTTATCGCTTCTCCGGTACGCACATCCTGATTAAATGCCGTCTACCGTTCTTTTATTGTTTAATTTCTACGTCAACCCCTGCCGAAAGCTCCAACGCCATTAAAGCATTCATCACATCCGCAGAAGGTTCAATAATATCGATCAACCGTTTATGCGTCCGCATTTCGAACTGTTCGCGCGACTTTTTATTTACGTGCGGGGAACGAAGCACAGTAAACTTATTAATGCGCGTAGGGAGCGGAATAGGCCCCAACACCTTTGCTCCAACTTTCTGTACTGCCTGTACAATTGCTTTAGAACTTTGATCAACCAACTCAACATCAAATCCGCGAAGTTTAACGCGAATCTTTTCCTTAGCCATATTTCCTCCGTACAAAAACAAGCGGCCGAATAGCGCCTACCCGACCGCCCTGTTTTTTATTACGCTAAAATCTCCGTAACCTGTCCGGAGGCGATAGTCCGGCCGCCTTCACGAATAGCAAGCTTCAAGCCCTTATCCATAGCGATAGGATGAATCAGCTCACCGATAATCTTGGTGTTATCACCCGGCTTAACCATATCAACGCCTTGAGGCAGTGTAACGGTTCCGGTAATATCGGTTGTTCTAAAATAGAACTGCGGACGATAACCTGTAAAGAACGGGCTGTGACGACCGCCCTCATCCTTGGAAAGAACGTAAATTTGCGCTTCAAACTTAGTATGGGGCTGAATGGTACCCGGCTTAGCCAATACCTGACCTCTTTCAACCTCTTTCTTATCAATACCGCGAAGCAAGAGACCGACGTTATCACCAGCCATACCTTGATCAAGCAGCTTGTTGAACATTTCGATACCGGTAACAACAGTTTTCTTCGTCGGCTTAATACCGACAATTTCAACTTCTTCGTTAAGATTGATGACACCGCGTTCGATACGCCCGGTAACAACAGTACCGCGTCCGGAAATCGTAAAGATATCTTCAATCGGCATCAAGAACGGCTTCGCATCATCACGAACAGGATCAGCAAAATAGCTATCCATCGTCTTCAGCAATTCTTCGATACAAGCAGTATCTTCAACAGAAGCGCCGTCAGCCAAGGCCTTGAATGCGGACCCTTTGATAATCGGCGTGTCACGCGGAAAGCCGTAAGACTCAAGGGTTTCACGAACTTCTTCTTCTACCAATTCAATAAGCTCAGGATCGTCAACAAGATCAACCTTATTAAGGAAAACGATAATAGAAGGAACACCAACCTGACGAGCAAGCAGGATATGCTCTTTAGTCTGAGGCATAACCGAGTCCGGAGCAGAAACAACAAGGATTGCACCATCCATCTGAGCAGCGCCGGTAATCATGTTCTTAACATAGTCGGCGTGTCCGGGACAGTCGATGTGTGCGTAGTGACGCTTGTCGGACTGGTACTCCAAGTGACGAGTATTAATAGTAATACCACGAGCCTTTTCCTCCGGCGCATTATCAATCTCATCATATTTAAGAAGCTTATCACCATACTTTTTCGCACAATAAGTAGTGATCGCTGCCGAAAGAGTTGTCTTACCATGGTCAACGTGACCGATGGTACCAACATTCATGTGAACTTTTGTTCTCTCGAACTTTTCCTTTGCCATGTAAATCCTCCTAACAGACAATAGGCAACTAACAAAAACCCCGCCCATCAAACAGCGAGACCATTTCCATATTGAAAATGAAAAAACGTTATAAACCGGATACCAAATACAGAAAAGAATAGAATGAGGAATAATCAGACAGTAAACACCGTTGTAAAAGACGTGTTGCGTAAGCTCGTCATAGCAATTCGACAAGCCTTATTCGGATCCACCTGATCATCATCAGAATCCATTCCGATGACTGGTTTGGCATCCTGCAGAGTAATAGGCCACAGCCCTTAACGCTTTCAAAAAGCGTTAACACGGAAACCTGCCTAAAAAGGCTTTACGGCACCGGAAAACTCTTAAAGAATACCGGACAAACAGTATTCACCTGTTTATCCAATTGAATAGCGCGACTATACTATTTCAAGTTAGAAATGTCAAGGGCTTTTAAAAATATACGCGCATTTCTATAAATTACAAGAGGGGATTGCCGTGCGCCCTTTCATTTTTCCCCATCGGTTAGTATAATCAAAATATGAATAAGGGAGCTTTCATGAAGAATATGATTTCTATGATTTTATCTGCTGCTTGTATAGTCGGCATCACAGCCGAACCTGCGAAAAACTTTAGTGCGGACGATATTCCGCTTAAAAAGGTAACGTTGTACTCATCGGGCGTTGCGCACTATGTACATGAAGGGACGGTAACCGGTTCGGGGAATATAGCGCTCTTGTTTTCACCCGCTCAAATTAACGATGTGCTGAAATCGCTTGTTGTAACGGATCCCGGTGCAAAAAGTTTAGCCGTCAATTATCAGTCCGAGGACACGCTGAGGAAAACGCTGGAAAGTTTAAAAATCGACCTTTCCGCCGCTACAACACTCTACGATATTTTAAAAGCGCAAAAGGGCGCCGAAGTGGAACTGTTTACACCTCATCAAATTACCGGAAAGATTTTGAGCGTCGATAAAAACAGCTCAAAAGAAACGGACTCTTTCTTTATTTCGCTTGCAGCGAAAGACGGCATCCACCTTATCGCCTTTTCAGACATTCAATCCTTTAAATTTACCGATGCCAGACGGAATGAAGATTTAAATACCGCTTTGGCGCTTATCCTCGACGCTTCGGCAAAGAACCGCAAAAAACTGGACATTAAAATCGATGCGCAAGGTGAACGGAAAATCGGTCTTTCTTATGTTATGGAAGCGCCGGTATGGAAAGCAAGTTATCGGCTCGACATGGGTACCGATAAAGCGGCGTTTCAGGCATGGGCGATTATCGACAATTCAACCGACCTCGACTGGAAGAATATTACGCTTACCCTCACAACGGGAAGGCCGGTCGGTTTTACGCAAAACCTCTATGCCCCCTACTATACGTATCGCCCCGAAGTGCCGCTTGCAATTGCACAAGCCGCGAAAGCAGAAACATTTGCCTCGGCTGATACGGCTGTCGAATATGCCGCAGCTATGCCTCTCGCAGAAAAACGGTCGATGATGATGAAAAAGGAAGCGTCTAGGTATGCATCTGAAGCGTATGATGAAGCGGAGTATCAAGACTTAGAGGAAAAAAATACTTCGGCCTATTTTGAAAATCAAGCTGAAGCCGGTAATGCGGGAGAAATGTTTGCCTTTACGCCGTCAAAACCGATTACACTTGAGCGGCAGCAAAGCACGATGATTCCCCTCACCCTTGCCACTCTTCCTGCAGAAAAGTATTCGGTGTTTTCATCCATTCCATATAACGAGCGTGTTAATCCTAAGTTCTGTATCAGCATTGAAAACACATCAGGCTTAAAACTGCCTGCCGGCCCCATTACAGTTCTTGACGGGGGGGAATACTCAGGTGATGCTCTTTTGGAGTTTTTACCCGAAGCCGAAAAACGCCTGATTGCTTACGGAGACGATATCGAAGTAACCGGTTCAAAGCGAGCCGATTCCACAAGGACGATTGAAACCATAAAGATGGCTGACGGAGTGATGACAACGTCGTACCGGCAAGTCCAAAGCACGATTTATTTGATACGAAATGCCAATAAAAAAGAGAGAACCGTTATTGTTGAACACGCAAAGAACGCAGGGTTTGAGCTGACATCAAAACAAGCTCTTGCGGAAACGACTGCAAACAAATATCGGTTTAAGTTTAAAGCTGCAGGCAATACCGGTACCGAGCTAAAAGTAGAAGAAGCTCGCACCTATCAATCAACTCAAAAAATATTCGATATGAATTCAAATACATTCATTTCCTACACGACCAATGCCGAAATTCCCGAAAAAGTACGGAAGGCATTTGCGTCTATTATAACGGAGAAAGAAAAGGTTTCCGCGGCGGAAAAAGCCCTAAAGACTTTGCAGGATCGTCAGACGGAAATCGGAAAGGAACAAGACCGTGTACGTAGGAATCTTGAGGCGGTCGGTTCTGAAAGTCAGCAGGGTAGAGCGTTCTTAACCAAGCTGCTCAAGCTCGAAACCGAACTGGACGAGCTGAAAACAGACATCACAACCGCAACGGAGCAGCTCACCAACGCACAGCAAAAATTTGCCGCATTCGTAAAGAATATCAAGGTAGATTAGTAAAATCGATACGCAGGGCAACCGCACCGGACAAAATTCTGCGAAGCTGTAAAAATATGCCTGATGCGTTTACCCCAAGTGGAGAATTTAATGAAAGAAATACCGCTTTCCGAGGCGGTCGGACACGTATTGTGCCACGACCTGACCCAGATTATCGTAGGGGTGTCGAAAGACGCTCGGTTTAGAAAGGGGCATATCGTTACAGAGGAGGACATTCCGGTGCTCCGCTCGATGGGTAAGGAACACCTGTTTGTCTGGGAAAAGACTGAAAACCTGCTGCATGAAGATGAGGGGGCTGAAGTTCTTGCTGCAGCGGCGATGGGAGCAAATCTGGAAAAGACCTCCCCAAAGGAAGGCAAGATTGAGCTGAAGGCAACGGTTGACGGGATGCTTAAAATCGACACCGACCGGCTTTTTGCAATCAACAAGCTCGGTAAGGTGATGATTGCAACACAACGCAATTATGTGCCGCTTAAAAAAGGACAGACGGCGGCGGGAATGCGGGTTATTCCGCTCCTTATCGAAAAAGAAAAAATGACTGAGGTGGCTGCGATTGCCGATGCCTCCAATCCGCTGATGTCCGTCATTCCTTACAGCATCAAAACCTGTACCATTTTGGTAACGGGACATGAAGTTCTGACCGGGGTTATTAAAGACACTTTCGCGCCGGTCGTGCAGGCAAAGCTGGCAGAGTATGGCGTGGAAACGTTAAAAACCATAAATACCGGAGATGATGTAGAAACCATTACGGCGGAGATACAAAAAGCCATACAGGCAGGTTCCCAGATGGTACTCTGCACGGGGGGTATGAGTGTCGACCCCGACGATAAAACCCCCGCCGCTATCCGCGCAAGCGGCGCGCGCATAGTCAGCTACGGAGCTCCCGTCCTCCCCGGCGCAATGATGCTGTTGGCCTATGCGGGCGATATTCCTATCGCAGGACTTCCCGGCTGTGTGATGTATGCCAAGCGCACCGTCTTCGATCGGCTGTTGCCGCGTATCCTTGCCCGCGACCCCATCACCGTTGAAGATATTGCACTGCTGGGAGAGGGCGGCTTATGTCCGTAACCGGCAGCACCGTCCGGTATAGAGCGGCTATTATCTGTGCATCCGACCGCTGCTTTCAGGGCTTGCGCGAAGATGCAAGCAGCCCTATAATAGCCGAAATGCTCACCGGTCAAGGATATGAGATTACCGCTACGGTAATGCTCCCCGATGAGTACGAAGCGCTGCAGAAGACAATGGCGAATATAGCCGATGAAGGCAGCGCCGACCTTATCGTTACAACAGGCGGCACCGGACTCGCTCCCCGCGATATAACCCCCGAAGCGACCGCTGCGGTTATCGACCGCGCCGTCCCCGGTATTCCCGAAGCAATGCGTGCGGAAAGCATGAAGATAACACCGCACGGAATGCTTTCCCGCGGTATTGCGGGCATACGAAAACGCACGCTGATTATCAACCTTCCCGGAAGTCCCAAAGCGGTAAAGGAAAATCTTTCCTACATTTTGCCCGCTTTGGATCACGCACTTTTGATGCTTACCGGCGGCACGCAGGATTGCGTCGCAGCCAAAGCATAGAGCATTTCCAAAAATCTTATGTTAGGTCGTCTCTAAAACTTGGGTTAGAATTACTTCATAACCTTCGGCATAGAGATGCTTGACTACTCATCAGCAAAGCTGATAAATCAACATACATAAGGAGTATCTTATGAAGAAAACCGTTGTAGCGCTGCTTATCGGCAGCATCATACTGGCCCCGCTCTGTGCGGGAGGTAGCAAAGAAAATGCCGCCCCTGCCAAAAAGACGGAAATTATGATTTCGGCGGCAGCCAGCCTGAAAAACTGCATTCAGGATCTTTCGGCTATGTACACCGGAAAAAATCCGCAGGTAACTATTACCGCGAATTTCGGTGCATCGGGAGCCTTGCAGCAGCAGATTGAACAGGGCGCTCCGGCAGATGTTTTCTTTTCCGCCGGTATTAAGCAGATGAATGCGCTCAAGGAAAAGGGGATGATGATCGATTCAAGTGTAAAGAACATCCTTGAAAATAAAGTTGTTCTGATTACCCCCAAAAACGCAGCTGCCCTTGATTTCTTTGAAGACCTCGCCAAAAGCTCCGTAAAGAAAATCGGCGTCGGCGAACCGAAATCCGTACCGGTCGGGCAGTATACCGAACAGATTTTTCAAAATCTTGGCCTTACCGATAAGGTTGCTTCCAAGCTTATCTTTGCAAAAGATGTCCGCGAAGTCCTTTCGTGGGTAGAAACAGGCAACGTCGATGCAGGCGTCGTATACGAAACCGATGCGAAGATCAGCAAGGATGTTACCATCTGTTCCACCGCTCCCGAAGGCAGCCATAAAAAAGTTATCTATCCGATCGGTGTCGTAAAGGCAAGCGCTCATGCGGCCGAAGCGCAGAAGTTTGTAGACTTCCTGTTTTCCGACGCGGCAAAAGAAGTCTTTGCACGTTACGGATTCACCGTTATCTCCAAGTAACGTTCATCGTTTATATCAGTTCGGCTGAAACCGGACTGATACTCAAGGATTACCTACACTATGTTTGACTACGCGCCGCTTTTTATCTCGCTGCGCGCAGCCGTCCTTTCCGGGATTTTCGTATTCATACTGGGAACGGCGGCGGCGCGGCTCTGTTTGAATATCCGCGGTAAATTACTCGTTCTTATCGATGTGCTTTTTACCTTGCCGATGGTATTGCCGCCGACGGTACTGGGCTTTTTCCTACTCGTTATATTCGGACGAAACAGCCCACTCGGTATGCTGCTCGCAAAAGCAGGAATTTCGCTCATATTTACGTGGCAGGCAACGGTTATCGCTTCGATCGTCGTTTCATTCCCGCTGATGTATAAGGGAGCAAAGGGCGCGTTGGAACAGGTAAACGAGGATCACGTGTGGGCGGCGCGCACCCTCGGCATGAGCGAGCTTTCCATCTTTATCCGCATTATGCTGCCGGAAGCATGGCCGGGCATCCTTGCAGGGCTTGCTTTGAGCTTTGCCCGCTCGCTCGGAGAATTCGGCGCAACGCTGCTGGTTGCCGGAAATATCCCCGGCCGTACTCAAACCATCCCGATGGCTATTTACTTTGCGACCGCGGGAGGCGATATGCACACGGCGTGGATATGGGTCGGTGTCATCACCGTTGTTTCGTGCGCGGCGCTTTTTATCATGAATATGTTTTCGAGGGAAAAACGGGTATGAAGCTTGAAGCATCGATTGTAAAAAAAATGAAAGGCTTTACCCTTGATGTGAGCTTTTCGGCCGTACAGGGAGAAATTGTCGGCTTGCTCGGAGAATCGGGCGGCGGCAAATCTATGACGCTGAAATCCATTGCCGGTATTCTAACACCCGATTCAGGCAGAATTGTCTTAAACGATCATGTCCTTTTCGATTCCGAGCGGAAAACCAATGTACCGGTACGGGAGCGGAACGCCGGTTACATGTTTCAGTCGTATGCGCTTTTTCCGTATATGACCGTGCGAGAAAACATTTGCTGCGGAATAAAAGACCGGAATCGTAAAAAAGAAATTGCCGACCAGTTTTTGGAGCTTTTACACATCACCCCCTTTGAAGGACGCTACCCGAAAGAGCTTTCGGGCGGACAGCAGCAGCGGGTTGCCCTTGCGCGTCTCCTCGCCGCCGCCCCCACGCTGATTATGTTGGATGAACCGTTTTCCGCCCTCGATAATGAACTGAAAGATTCCCTCCACGAAGATTTAAAAGCAACGCTCGAACGCGCCGCGTGCCCCGTCCTCTTTGTTTCGCACAATAAAGATGAGGTTGAACGGTACTGCACCCGCTCACTGTTCATCAAAAACGGCAGAATCACGACCGAACAAACGCAACAGATCGTTTAACAATAAGGCATCTGTACCGTTGATTTCAAAAGGTACCCTTGAGATTGTATCTATAACGTGTTACTCTAAGGATACCTATGAAGAATGCTTTACTGGTTCCCGGCGTTTTTTTCTTAAGCCTTTTAAGCGCAGTTGTTATCTTTGCCTTTTTTGGTGGAATAGCCTTGCGCTATGAAATGGCCGTTCCATTTGCATCAGAATCGGCGGGGTTGCTGCTTCTCTGCATGGCACAAAAGGCGTGTTACGTACTCCCATTCGCGGTAATGATGGCCATTATCGGGGTGTATACATTCTTGATGAGACACCCTGCAAAGCTGAGCGTAGCACTTACGCTGTTTCTTGTGTGTTTGATATTTACCGTAACGGTTATTGCACCGATCTGTTATGCGCAGTTTTCCGTCATCGAGAAAGCAATAGCAGCCTACAAAACAACGGCACCCATCGACAAAGCGTTGGCCGCTTTTACAAGCAAACCGTTATTTCTGGCTTTATTACAGCAAGGTTCCGGCAGCCTCTTTTCTGATGTATATACTGCCTATACGTTATATTTTACAACATACCTTTTGTTCACAGGTGCGCTTTTTTTCTGCGTTAGCTCATTTTGGTTTGCATGCATCATAACACGATGGAATCTGTTCAACCTTCTTTTCTTACTTCTCCTTTCCGGTTGTTTGTTGCTCGTATACCCCTATATGCAGCTGGAAGGATTCCGAACCACGCTCTTTAATCTCCATATAACAAATTCGGAAAACAGCATATACGGGATTCCACTCGTTTTGTGCGTTGTTGCCGTAGTGTTCCATTCTATAGGCGTTTTAAAAATACTGCTAATATATTCAAAGACCAAAAAAAGGAGCGCTGCATAAAAATGCCTGAGATGTTAAAAGGGTGGCTGTCTGTTCTTATCCACTTTGTGATCGGACTTGGCTGCTGCCTTATATATGTGTTTTTTTTCAAAAAGATCGATGTACTGCCTCAGTTTTTGTTAAGCCGGAGATTAGCGGAAACAGGAATCTTATTTATACGAATTATGCCAAGCTTACTGGTTTCCGCCGTATTGATAGGATATGCCGTCATCTTCGGTACTTGCGGTCAAAATACCGTACCGAGGTTTTCCGACATATTACTTCGTTACTTAAAGGATGCATTTATTATGCTTTTTTCGTGTGTTACTATTTATATCATCTTTATAGAAATAGTATCGCCATTGCTGATGGACTATCGACGCTACAGCGACTTTAAAACACATGATTACTACGATTTTATAAAAGAGACCGATATCTCATTACGTAACGGGGATGCCGAAAAAGCGTACGATAATGTGAAGGCTGCCCTAGGGATTTGGAAAAACAACCCCGACGCGTTACAGCTTTTTGATAAAGCTAAAGTATTGCATGAAGCATACGTGGCCGATCACAAGCGAAACAATATCAGCGAGACTGCTTCTGAGAGTGCCGACCCTGAAAATCTGACAGCGGAAGGCGCATTGTTTATCAGCAAGCGATTTATGAATAAATATGATTTTTACACCGCGCATTATTATGCCATGCGGGCATACCAACTCAGCACCGAAAATGAGCCCTATCGTGAAGAAGCCTTACGACTGGCAGCACAAGCATGGAACCAGATAGAAAAGGGAATTGCCGATCTTACTGCTGAATTTGATATACGTTTATACCAAGCAAAAAAAGCCGGATACGAGATGATCCAGCAGGGGAACTACATCAAAGCATATTACCAATTTGTAAATGCACAGCGTATGCTTGAGCAAAACAATCCGCTCAAAAGAGACCCCGATATAGACCGTTTTATAGACATTACCCGAAAAAAAGTGTTGGAAGAAGTTTTCTTTATTGATGAAACAGCCTCTCTGCCGCTTTTTGAAACAGCACGGAATATTCATTTTACCGCTCCGGCCTCGGGTACGAGAGCACCGGCACAGATAACAATAGAAGGTCTTTCTTATATCACCAACAACAATATTAAGGAAATATATGGAAGGAATTGTGAACTTACACAATACACCACCGACGGTAAGATTCTTTATCGGTCGCGGATTCCTTTCATCAAACTTATTCCGATTGAGAGCGCAGAAGGAGAGCCCATGCTCCGTATGCTATTCCAAGCCGTGGATAAACAGCGCGATAAAGTAGTGCTAAAACCTATCGTTCTGGAAGGAACAATGCCGATTGAGCGGCAGACATCTTTAAGACTGCCGTTTTCTTATAGCGATTTTGAACTTATTATTGCAGCTAATGAGGGTGAAAAGACCATGACGTTGCCGCAGCTGTACGCCTTCCGCCAGCGGGGAGGGCAATACGGCTTCCCCGGGCAAATATACCATCGGGAACTATTAGCAAGGATCAGCGATGTTTTCCTGATTTTGATTGTTTCAATTTATATGCTAGTATTGGCGTGGCGCTTCCGTATCCCGCCGCACCGTCAATTTAAGCATTCATGGGCGCTGGCTTTTCCGCTCTTTTTTGTAGCAGCAACCGGATTTGTAGAGGCAGGACGGTATTGTGCCCGCCTCGTAATTGCCCTGCTTACCGACGTATCTTATAGCCTATCGCCGTTACTGCTATTACTTGCATACACACTCTGTTTTATCGGAATGTGCTTCCTTTTTATCGGTCAGCGCTCGGAAACCTAAGAGTTCTTCTTCAGATGACCAAGGATACTTTCGATATCGAGCTCTCCCGCAAAGGCCGGAACGGTAACAGACCAGTTTTCTAACACTTGCGGATGCAATTCGCCGAAAATGCCGATTTGTTTCCCATCGGCAAGGACCCCCGCCTGTCGCCCTTCGATAAAGCGCGGGTCGTGCGTTTCGCATACGTTGTAGTCCATTTGCAGATAGTACAATAAACCGGCGACAAGGCTGGCGGCTTCGTTAAAGTTAGCGTCTTGGTTTACGCTAAGAAAGCCGAGGCTCTGGCGGGTGCGCGTACCGGTATTTTCTTCGGGAGCAAGGTACGCGATTTTCCCCGTTTCAAAGATACGGTGCGGATAGACCGCATTTCCCGAAACCGTTTCTGCGGATAAGAGCGACGGAATGATGGACGGGCGGACAAACTGATAGTTTTCCGACATGGGGTTTGCAATTTCGATTACCGCCGCTCCGTCTATATTCATGCGGTCGATGTAGTCTTTCTTTGAACCGAGATAGTTAAAAATCATCTCTTGATAGCCGAAGCCGACCATCAAACTTTTAATCTTTCTGCTCAGCTGGGTAACCGGAGAGAGCCGCCCGATGGTAAATTCCCGCGGCGTTTCCGGTTCAAAGAACTCGACGGTTTTACCCATCATCACGTCTTCGATAATATCCACTTCGTGTAAAAAGTCATTCCGGTATGCAGGCGGCATCAGCGACAGGCAATCCCCCTCGACGGTAACGGTGTTGTCCATACGCTCTAACGCTTCCACAATGTCCTGCGCCGAAAGCTCCGTTCCGAGGAGCTTATTGACGGCATGAACCGTCGTCTTTGTCGGCTCTTGGAAGTAAAGCGGCGTAGTAATCGTCTTACCGAAGCCCGTGTCATACGGATATTCTACGCTGACCGGTAAAATCGTGTATCCCGCATCGGAAAAATCGCAGGCAACAATGTTGGTTGCAAGCAGCAGAGAGGGCATATCGGTACCGGTCAGCTCAACCAACAGGTCGGCATCCCCCGGCTGTACCGCGCCGATCTCCGCACTGTTGATAATCGGCGCCATTGAAAGCACACCGCCCTTTGAATCCGATAAGAGCGGTACCTTCTTCATATCTTTGAGTATCCAGCCGTATTCCTTGCCTTTCGGGTGTTCGGTGATAATGCGCCCACACGTCATTTCGGTGTCGAATCCGAGCGGTCTAAACGAGGTTGTGTGCGGGTCAACAGCGCGGTAGTGTAGCGGCCAATTGATCAGTTCGCTGCGGTACACTCCCATCGACACGGAACGGCGTTTTCGGCCGAAGTTCCAGCACAGTTTTTCCTGTGTTTGGATAATATCTTTTAGCATAGCATCGTCGATGGGCTTGCCCGAAATGACAAAGGCCGTCATAAAGGGGCGGATATGCTGTAATTCGGGGTCTACGGTTACTATCCGTTTTCCGGAATCCTTCCGCTCGCTCAATGTCGATAAAAATGCTTGATACCGAGCTTTGTTTGAAGCACCTCCCGTGTGCATACGCAAAAGGCGAGCAAGCCCCGCTGTTGACCACAGGTCGGGACGGTTGGTATCGTTTAATTCAATTTTTATAATGCGTTCATCTTGCGGTGCTGCTGCGGAAGGAGCTTCGTCCAGCTCCGCCTTTGCAGAGCTTAATAAGTGTTCAAATTCGGGGGAATAATCGTATTTTTTTCCTAATAAATTGAAAAAAAGCTGTTCATTTACATCGATCTTGGGCATAGTCTATCCTTTTTTAATATGACTGAGCTGAGGCAAATGCTAAAACACACGGTTCACGATGCCTCTGAAACAATTCACATATAATAATATTGAAAGAGTATATGCAATATGCTTCTGTTTGACAAGAATAGTACGAGATTGGTTATCGGGCACCTCTAAAAATATAACCGAGCTTTTAGAGGTCATTATCGTATTTTCAAGCAGCCGCTTTTTGCTCTACGCAAGCCGTTCCTCTCTTTGTAACATTATAAATGCGATGAGAATAAAGAGCTCACACAATAAAATCGATTTCTCCGCATAGTATTTTATGGCAATAAATCCAAATGAAACGCCAATGCCGAAACTTGCAATGATGAGAAAGTATTTAAAGCACGAGTGCAGGTATTTTATATCTTTTGTTGTTCGATACTTTGCAAGATTTATCATGCAGCTTTTTAAGTTGCCGGTAATCATTGTGGTTGCTATCGGATTGCCGTCAACCTTATCGAAGTTGGCAACCTGTAGCGCTGCAATAAAAGAAATAACGGAATTAATAATATCATGTCGGAAGTAAGAACCGATTAATCCGATTGTAGCAATAACCAATAATTCAAATACTAATACCATAACCATCCGTGCATAATTTTTAACATAATGCTTATTTTTAAAAAATTCTGAGATAAATATACCGATCGCAAACGTAACAATGGGTATGATATATTTAAGGGCTTTATGAGGTTCCCAACTAGCAACTGAGATAAATAGTAGCACAACATTACCGGTTTGCGCATTCGCAAATACTTTACCTTTTAATAGATAAGAGTAAGCATCCAAGAAGCCTCCTACCAAAGAGAGGCATACGCCGATTACAATATTGTCATGCAGTTTTTCTTCTTGTATTTGTACCGTATCCACCTGTACATCCGTTAAAAAGTCTTTAAAAGTCAAAATCTTTAAAAATGTATAGGTATGATAGGATTAAACTTATCACCTGTCAACAGTTGCAGAAACAGATGTCATAGAAACAGAGAACCCCTTCCGTAAGCCTTTTGAAATAGCCTGTCCAGAAGTGTACATCCGTGTACACTTCTGGACGCGAGTTTTTGCGGCGCAAAAACGTCGCTTCTGCGTGGAACCACCGCCCTCCGTGGCGGTTCTGAAATACCATTTGCCGTAAGCCTTTTGAAATAGACGATGCAGATACAAGGCGCCTAGCAAATTCCAACCGCAGGCGTATCTTTGATACGTTGAGGATTAATTTTTTCGAAGCAACGAAGGAGATACCCGCATATTTCAAAAGGAATTTCCTTTTGTCTTGACCAAGATACGCCGATACTATAAAAGTAAGGTTTTAATAGAAGGAGTAGTGTAATGGCAGCTAAAATAGGCATAAAACTCGCAGATGGAATGTTTCTTCCCATTATGGACGACGATGCATCAGCCTCTGAAACGCTTGAATTAACTACGGTACGCGATAATCAACGGAGTGTACAAATTAATTTGTTCAAAAAAGAGGATGATACTTCTGATCCCTTGTATATCGGTTCGCTGATTGTTGAAGATATTCAAGAGAAGACAGCCGGAGAACCAACAATAGAATTAAAATTGGTCCTTGACGAAGATAAAAATCTTTCTGCTGAGGCTGTCGATAAAGATTCGGGTTCACACCAAGCGTTGCGAGTGTCATTGGAAACATTTGCAGATCAAGCATTCGATGATCTTGATTTTGATTTGAGTTCGGAAACGGCTGATGCTGATATCGACCTTTCCTCTGCCAACATAAACGCTGATGATAATTCTGAAACTCATCCTGAGTTTTCTGCTGCAACTTTTTATACCGATGAAGACGATGAAAAAGAACCGCAGCCGAAACGCGGAATGCCGGTTTGGCTTTTAATTTTACTTATTCTACTCGGTATTGCCGCATTAGTTCTCGGCATTCTATTGTTAACGAAAAAGAATCTTAGCAACGATGACCATCCGATGGCCGTGCAACCTGAGGTGGCCGCAGTTATACCGTCTCAAAAACATCCCATACAAGAACAACCAGCGTCAAATACGGCACCTTCATTACCGGCGGATAAAGCGGTAACCGAACCTCCTGCTCCTCAACCGGCAGGCCCCGCTCCAATAGAGCAGCCGGTGCCGTCGCAGCCTGTTCAGCCGGAACAACCGGTAAAACAAGAACCGTCTGTTCAGCAGACTAAGCCAGCGGTAAAAGAACCGGCTGCGTCCGGATCAGGACAGAAAGCAATCCGTTATAAACTTCGTTGGGGCGATACACTCTGGGATTTATCGGAAACGTATTACCGCAATCCGTGGCTGTATACGAAGATTGCAAAGCATAACAAACTGAAAAATCCTGATTTAATCATTTCGGGAACCTATATTGAAATTCCTCCGCAGTAAGATATTATTTGGCAAGCAAGAGCGTTTTCCGCGCTCTTGCTTGCCTCTTTTTCCGTTCCGGCTTTCCCTCTTTTCTCTATTTCTCTTCATAACTTCCGTTGCAGCCTGTGCAGCCGATAAAGGCGCTGTTCTATTAAAAAACTTAAAAGCAGGAAACTATGACTTTTTTTTAAAGGCGGACAACGCGGCTTACCGCAGCGTCAAAATGATGGGACGCGGCAGCGCCTACTATGTCGGGTTGCACTTGAAACGTGCAGGATATGAACAAGCCGCTCGTTTTTACTTTGACCTTGGAGAAAAGCAATATGAGGCGCCGCTGAACCGACTATGCCGCGAAGAATTATACGCAACAGGCGCCCCTGCCGACCGCTTACAATCCGTACAAAAACGCTTGCAAGAACTTACCGGAACGCCTACTGCATTTGGGCAAGAAGATCCGGCACAGGCTGAAAAAGAGCGATTATCGTTATTGGAAATTCGGCTCCTTTTGCAAACAGGTGCTTACGGCAGTATTACACAAGCGCCGGAACCCCTGTATCTTACCGGCCCGCTGACGGCGGAGCTTGTTGATGCCTTTTCTCACTTTGGTAAAGACCTGCCGCCGTTTTTATATAAGCTCGCCGAAGCCCGCATAGCGGTTTTTGAAAAACGCTATGTGGGAGCATGGAGTTCCGTACAAGAAGCTTTTGACATAGAGCATACGTTTGTAGGCATTGCCTCTCCCGCACTGCTCTCCGATATCGGTAAGGCGGGTACTTATGGAGCAGAGAACTCCGCCGATGCTGCTGCATTTTTTGAAGATTTTGCAGCGCAGGTACGGGTAGCAGTTTCCAACAGACAACTTTCCGATATCGACGCACGCCGCTGTCTCTTCTATACTTTATTCTACGAAGCCCGTTGCAGGGCTAAAATCGGCGGCGCTGCGCAACGTGAACAAGCCGTAAAACTTTTCTTACAGGCAGCAGAACTGGCCGATTCCGCTTCCGACTTTGATTCTGCGATGTGGTACTATCTGGATACCATGCGAATGCTCGGCTTATCCCGTTACCTCAAAGCGCTGGCGGATACGGCAGCCCGCTGGAAAAACCCTGCATGGTACGCCGATTTGGTACAATCGTTACGGGCGCAGCTGACTGCGACAAAGGACTGGAAAAACTTAGAAACACTCCATACGATGTTAGCAAAAACACAACTGCCGGAGCAGCAGGCTGCCGTTGCTTACACGCTTGCCTGCGCAGGGCATCTCCCGCCGGACAGAACGGCACGGTTACTACAAGAAGCCGCCGGTGAATCGCACGATGCGCTGTATTACCGAATTTTAGGAACATACCGGCTCGGCGGCGCTCAGCTGTTGAAAGACAGTTTTAACTTTCACAGTGCAAGCAATGGGCAAACGCAATCCGTCAGACGTACACAATCCCCCGGCACACAAGCGCAAGCCGGTGAATCGCACACTCAGGCCGACGCGGGCAAAGCGCAAACAAGCACATTTTCTCCCCAAGAGGCGCGAACGTATATCGACGGCTTGCTTCATTTCGGTTTATACGATATGGTCTATCCCCGCATTGTTGCCGTGTATCCGTCGATTTCCGCTGAAGAGGCACTACAAATCGCCCGCACGTTGGCTAGTGAAGGCCGCTATGCCGATTCGATACGGGTGATCCGCTTCTCGTTAAAAAATCAGGAAGATGCGGCGACAAAAGAGCAGCTTGAGCTGTTGTATCCCCGTCCGTGGGGTGAACTTGTCTCGAAATACGCCGCAGAATATGGGCTGCCGGAATATCTGTTATATGCGTTAATAAGAAGCGAGAGCTTTTTTCAGCATCAGGTTGTATCAGGGGCAGGCGCGGTCGGTCTTACACAGCTGATGCCCGCAACAGCTGCGGATATCGCAAAAAAGTTAAAGGTTGCAGATTACAGCCTTACCGATCCCGAAATAAATATCAGATTCGGCGCATATTACCTTGCGGAAATGATCCGCCGATCCGATAACCGTATTATGCCTGCCTGCTTTGCGTACAATGCAGGTATCTCACGCGTTCGCGGATGGCAAAAAAAAGCACAAGGTCTGCCGGAAGATCTCTTTTTGGAAAGTTTGGAATACGCCGAAACACGGGATTACGGGCGAAAACTACTGTCCGCTGCAACGGTATACGGAGTACTCTATTATTCGGAAGAGCCGGAAGATATTGTGCGGCTCTTTTTTAAGGAACTGTTATGACGATTATACAAGCAATTTTACTCGGCGCCGTTCAAGGCGTTGCCGAATTTCTTCCTATTTCAAGCTCCGGTCATCTCGCCGTAGCCGAGTACTTTTTGGGACATACCGATGTTCCCATCATTTTTGATATTCTGCTGCATATCGCGACCCTCGGAGCAGTTTGTATTGTGTTTTACAAACAGATATGGCGGCTTTTAACCGTACTCGGCCGGTTTATTATCAGGAAAAATACGATAGAAGACAGTGCAGACCTTAAACTAATCGGTGCACTGCTCATTTCTACTGCTGTTACCGGCGTTATCGGTATCGTTCTGAAAGATATTGTGCAGGCAAAAAACATGCTGTTTATCGCAGTCTGTTTTATTATTACCGGCATTGTGCTTTTTCTTTCGGCCAAACTGCAACCGAAAAAAAACGTTGCCGTGCCGTCCGTGCTGCAAGCGGTGATTATCGGAGCAGCGCAGGGTATCGGCGTACTGCCGGGTATTTCACGCTCAGGGTCCACCATCGCAGCGGCGCTTTTAACCGGCGTAAACCGCGAAAAAGCCGGAGAGTATTCGTTTCTTCTATCTATTCCAGCCATCCTCGCTGCGTTTATCTTTGAACTGAAATCAGCCGATACCATAAGCGGTTCAATCGGCATCGCAGCACTGATTGCGGGGATGCTGACCTCTTTTATCGTAGGTTTTTTTTCATTGACCTTTTTGCTCAAATTGATAAAAGGGGGAAAGCTCGGCTTATTCGCCTACTATCTTATCCCCGCGGGGATTATATTATTCGCTGCAGTCGGCATTTTACATTTATAAAAGGCGTTCACGGGAGGGGAGATAACATTAATGGGAAACCGAGAGAATCGATTTAGAGTTTTAGCGGTCATTTTAAGCGTGCTGTTCTTTTGTGCCGGTATTGTCTTGACGCTTGGCATTTTTTTACCGATTGCCGGATTTACTGCATCGCACTATGCGTTATTTGCGATGGGGCAGCGGGTCTTTTCCGTGTATGGGTTCTCTTCTTTTTTAATTCCTCTCCTTTTTTTGTACGGAGCGGTGTTACTGCTTATCCCCGGCTGGTCGCGCGAATCCAAAGCGGTGTTGCTTGGCGTGCCGTTCTATTTTGTTACCGCGATTATCGGTGAGCGGCTCATCTATGCTTTTGTTCCGTCCGTTTCGATTCCGCTTATCCGACAGTTTGTAACCGTTTCAATACTGATCTGTGCGTTGCTGCTTGTCTGTTTTGAAATTTTTTTAATGCTGACGCTGAGTGAAAAACTATCCGGCCGTCGTCCCTCTTTAGGCGGTATCCCGGAGAAAGATAGTGTCATTGAAAATGAAGAAACAAGCGGCGGCAATACGGATACGGAGGAAGCGTCAGCTTTACCGGAAGATACAACGACCGAGGCATCATCTCCACAGGCACAGACAACGGATACGGATACCGAAACTCCTTCGGAACCGGATACCGCCACAGAATCGGACGGTATTCTCTGCGAGGCGACCGGAACCGGCATTTCGGACATTACAGATGCACAAAGCGAAATACTGCAGCGTGAGCAGATGCTGCCGATTCAATCGGGAGACAGCGCAGAATCGTCGGCTACAGAGGAAGAACTGCCGTTACTGGAAAGGGTCGATGATGAAGACTTGAGCCCTGAGTTTTCCGAACAAGAAATCGAGGTTAACACGCCTAAACCGGAAAAGGATGACAAAACGATAGTAAGAACCGAAGAGCAACCGCTTCCGCTGTCAACACCGTTATCGGCTGTTATGGATATACAGGAACAAGAGGTTGTCCGTCCGGTATTTGACCCATCCGATCCGAACAACCTGTTTGCAAGTTTGGAGGAAATCACCGCTCCCGTTGAGCGCATTAAACAGACTGATCATTCAGAAGCGCAGTCTAATCCCTTGCCGCAGGAAGACGAAGCGTCGCCTACACCACCGGTCGAAAATGCACCGACTATGGCAGATAGCCCCGAAGCTCCTGCTCCAGTAGAAGGAGAAACGCTACCACCAGAGAACGATGCACCGGCTACAGCGGAAGAGGTCGCAGACGCCGTTTCTCAAATGGATATTATTCCGGAAGAAACAATTTCGGAAAATGAAACTATAGCAGATGTCTCTCAAACGGAGAGTGATTTTTCGGATACCGGTACGGCTACCGAAAACGAAAGCGTCGCTGTATCGAAATCAACTTCTCTGCAGCCGGTTGAAAATGTACCGGCAGCAGAGGATAGTTCTGTTGCTGAGCTTCCTCAAGCAGAACCGGAGATGCCGCTTGTTTTTGTAAACGGCGTACCGCTGCCAAATGAACGTTCAGACCTGCTCGATACAATGGTAGTGATCGACTCGGAAACCGACATTGGCGCCGAAGCCGCGGCTGTACCGGTTGAAGACACTGCGAGAGCGGATATTGCAATTACCGGTTTCGACACACAAAATGAGGATGGCATTGCAAGCAACGAAGCCGAAACAGATGCTGAAAGTGACAAAGCGGAAATCGAAAGCGACACATCGAATACCGATGATGAGTTCTTGGAAACCATCGAACAAACCGTACCGATCATTCCGGCGAAACCGGCACCTCCCCCGCCGCCGCGGAAAAAATATGCCATCCCGTTTGATCTTTTAACGAATTATCCCGACGGCGAATATTGGATTGTTGACGATGCAACAA
The DNA here is from genome assembly GCF_024181185.1 of Treponema sp. OMZ 906. Lineage (NCBI taxonomy): Bacteria > Pseudomonadati > Spirochaetota > Spirochaetia > Treponematales > Treponemataceae > Treponema > Treponema sp. OMZ 906. The sequence continues at coordinate 2,548,063 of NZ_CP051196.1, forward strand.
GGCGAGCAGCGCTGATGCTGAAATCGACCTTTAACGAATTTAAAATCGATGTATCCATCACCGGTATCCGTAAAGGGCCTGTCGTAACGATGTTTGAAATGCTGCCTTCGCCGGGTATCAAACTATCGAAGATTACCAATCTACAGGATAATATCGCATTGCGTCTTGCTGCTTCCAGCGTTCGTATTGTCGCACCCATACCGGGTAAACATGCAGTCGGTATCGAAGTCCCCAATAAGAAGCGTTCGATTGTCAGCTTTCGGGAGCTGATAGAAACCGATTTGCCGGAAGCCGCTAAGATGGCGATCCCCGTTGCCCTCGGAAAAGATGTAACGGGAAATCCGCAAGTCCTTGACCTTGCACAAACACCGCATCTGCTCATTGCCGGTGCGACCGGTTCGGGAAAATCGGTCTGCGTTAATTCAATCATTTTGTCGATTCTCTATAACCGTCGTCCCGATGAGGTAAAGCTGATTTTGGTCGATCCCAAAATCGTCGAGCTGAAACTCTATAACGATATTGCGCATCTTTTAACCCCCGTTATTACCGAACCGAAGCGGGCGTTCCAAGCGTTGCAATATGCGCTCTGCGAAATGGAGCGGCGCTATGCCTTGCTCGATAATATGGGCGTGCGCGACATAAAGACCTTCAATGCGAAAATCAAATCGGAGCATATTGCAACTGAGACGTTGCCCTATATTGTCATCATCATCGATGAATTTGCAGACCTTATGGCCACATCGGGGAAAGAGCTTGAAGCTACAGTCGCGCGCTTGTGCGCAATGAGCCGCGCAGTCGGTATTCATCTGGTGCTTGCAACACAACGGCCGTCCATCGACGTCATCACCGGTTTGATTAAGGCAAATATTCCGAGCAGAATTGCTTTTATGGTTGCATCAAAAACCGATAGCCGAATCATCTTGGATGAGATGGGTGCGGAAAAACTGCTGGGGAAAGGCGATATGCTGTATGTAAGCGCTGCTCGTCCGTTCCCGACCCGTATACAGGGCGCTTTTGTTTCCGAACAGGAAGTAGAACGTGTCGTTGCCTGTGTAAAAGAATATTGCGAGCCTGAATATATCGATGAAGAAATCTTTGTCGATGATGATGACGAGCCCTATGATAACGCCGTGTTCTCCGACGATAATGATCCGCTCTACGATCAAGCGTTGGAAATTGTTACCTTTGCAGGCAAAGCGTCCGCTTCTTATGTGCAGCGCAAACTGAAAATCGGGTACAACCGCGCGGCACGTCTTATCGAAGAGATGGAAGCCCGCGGCATCGTTGGCCCTGCAAACGGTTCAAAACCCCGCGAAGTTATCAGACACGTGTAGTTTTTTCTTGCTGGACACCTGTAGGTAAAAGGTCTATACTTTTATGTACATAGGGAGAGATCAATAATGAAAAAACGCTTTTCTATTCGATATAAACTTATTCTCATTTTTGGGTTTCTTATTGTGACGGCTTTAACAATAGAAAGTGTTCTAGCCGTCCACACAGCACGCAAAGCTGTAATAAAAAATATTGAAGCGCATCTGCTGGATAAGGCGCATGATACAGCCGAAATACTGGACGGCAGAATTGAGCAGTGGTTTCAATTGCTTGAAGGTATTGCCCAGATGCCGGCATTACAAAGTACCGAATTATCGTATTTTGAAAAGGCGGTATTGTTAAAAGAACTCGCTGATAAAAATACTTCTTTCCAAATACTCAATATTATCACTCAAAACGGAATCGGTTATTTAGCTAACGGGCGAACAAGTGATATTTCTTCTACCGCTTGGTTTAAAAGTTATCGAGGAAAACCTTTGATGTGCGAGCCTTTTATGTCCCTTATCAGCGGTAAAATGATTATCATTATTGCTGTTCCGATTTATGATGATAATAATCAAGCACATGATATACTTGCAGCAACAATCGACGGATTCGCGATGTATGATGCTGTAAAAGATATCGTTATCGGACAAACCGGTAATTGTTCTATGATAGGAGATACAGGGATAGTCATTGCTGATCAAGATACGGAGTTGATAAAGAATCAGTTTAACCCAATAGAAGAAGCTAAAAAGAATCCGGCTTTTACTTCTCTTGCAGTATTTTTGCAAACAGCGCTTGAAGCAAAGGATTCTACAATCGGGTATTATGAATACGACAAAGTACGGAAAATTGCGGCGTACGCTGTAATGAAAACGACCGGATGGACAGTGCTTGTCAATGCACCGGCAGAGGAGTTTATGGGCACTGTCAACACCTTACGCGGAACTATGGTGATTATGGGGCTTATCATTTTGCTGCTGGCAATCGTTATTGTATATATTATCGCCCGTACAATGGTAAAGCCGGTACAGACGGCTGTTAATGCTTTAAAAAATATTGCACAAGGTGAAGGTGATTTGACAGTACGGCTACCGGTGATCGGCAATGATGAGGTAACCGATTTATCCGAATATTTTAACGAAACAATTACTAAAATCGGCGCTTCAATACAAGCGGTTGGTAGAAACAGCAATGAAATGGAAGAAATAGGAAATGAATTATCTACTAATATGATTGAAACAGCCGGCGCAGTGAATGAAATTAGCGCAAATATAGATGGAGTAAAGCAGCAGGTGCTTACCCAAGCAGCAAGTGTTACCGAAACAGCTGCTACCATCGAAGAGATTGTCCGAACGATAAAGCAGCTGAACACCAGCATCGAAACTCAAACGACAAGTGTTGCACAATCTTCTTCTTCCGTAGAAGAAATGGTCGCAAATATTGCTTCAATCGGGCAAACGCTCGGTAAAACCGACGATGTAATCAGGACACTCACTGCAGCGACCGGCGATGGCAAAGCTACGCTAGTTTCCTCCAATACTGTAACACAAAAGATTGCCGAAGAATCCGGTTCGTTGATGGATGCCTCCAGCGTTATTCAACATATTGCGTCACAGACAAACCTATTGGCTATGAACGCTGCGATAGAAGCTGCGCATGCCGGGGAAGCGGGTAAAGGCTTTGCCGTCGTTGCCGATGAAATCCGTAAACTCGCAGAAGAATCCTCCGCGCAAGGTAAAACTATTACTACAACGTTGAAAACGCTCAGCGGAGAAATTGAAATGCTTGCAACCTCTTCAAAAACGGTAGAAGAAAAATTCAATGTAATTTTTACCTTAGCCGAACAGGTAAAATCGATGAGTGATCGACTTACCGAAGCAATGAGGGAGCAAGAAAACGGCAGCAGAGAGGTACTCACTGCTATTAAGAGCATTAACACGGTAACAATAGAAGTGCAGGCAGGTTCTGAAGAAATGTTGAAAGGCGGAGAGAGTGTCGCGCAGGAAATGCGTAAATTAGATGATCTTACCCGCATTATCACTGACAGTATGAATGAAATGGCGGCTGGCGCAGTACAAATTAACAATGCGGTACAGGAAGTCAATCAGATTACGCAGAAGAATAAACACAGTATCGAAAGCTTGGCTCAAGAAGTGGGAAAATTTAAGGTCAATTAGAGGGGATATCTCTTCTATTTGTACCCAACCAGTATCATGGTTCGAGCACGTTCATTATAGGGTGAGCGGTCAAAGTCGCCGTATATTTCGACTGAGGTAAAACCGGCAGACAGCATAAGCTGCCGTAATTCGGTAGCGGCATAGAGGCGCTGCACAAAGGTATGATCGGCTTTGAGGCCGTCTTTTGAATAGAGCTGCCAATGCGATCGTAGTCCTTCCCATGCCCCTTCTACCATAAAATCGGTGAGCACGGTATAACCGGCCCGCTCAAACCATTCTCCGGCGGTGAAGTCCCGCACGGCAATTTCGCGCCCTAACATTTCGAGGATAAAACAGCCACCTTCTTTTAAGGATTGCGCAATATTGCTGATAATAAGGGCATCTTCTTCAATCGTTTTGCAGTAGCCAAAGCTCGTATACATATTGATCGCAATATCGAAGGCCCCCGGCCGTATAAACTCCCGTAAATCGGCTCGCACCCATTCTATCGTTACGTTCTCCGCCGCTGCCGCCTCTGACGCTGCATCTAAAAATGGTTTAATAAGATCGACACCGGTAACCCGCGCACCGAGAATAGCAAGCTCAACGGCAATGCGACCTAAACCACATCCCGCATCAAAAATTTTTAATTCCTGCGGCTGTCGTCCCGTCCCGGCAAGTTTAAAAATACCTTCGGCAACGGCAGGCGCCTCCTTCCATCGTGAAGTGTCAAACATGATAGGGGCATACTGTACCCAAAAAGATTCATTTTCAAACCAATCGTCCATATTGCGACCTTTCGATTCTCCTTTTTAAACCCCACCCTGCTGTTCGTACTACTGCGGATTGGTATCTGTGCCGTTTTGCAAAATAGTATCTAAACCGGAATTCCGATTAACACTGCCGTCGGCAATAAGTTTTTGTTTTAGTACATTTGCTCGGTGGTTTTCGGAATCGAGTTTCAACGACTGATTCAACAATGCGATTGCTTCCGGCATCCCATTGTGTTCGGCATATATCCGTGCAGCTTCGTAGAGCATCTTACTTTTTACACGGTTATCGGAAAGCAACTCTGCAGCATGGGAAAAATACTTAATTGCCATATCCGGTTCATTGCGTGCATCATAGATATAAGCTTGATCAACCACCGCAGGAATTGTATAGCGGTGTTCGTTTTCCACCTCGGTAAAATTCTTTAGTGCTGCAGTCGAGTATCCCTGCACTGCATGCCGGATACCGTTGTAGAATATATCTTCATCATGGTTGTCTGCTTTGTCGATTCCAAGGCAGGCATTAAAATCGCCCGAAGAAGCAAAGTACCAGCGTGCATACGCCTTTACCAGCGGGTTATGGGGATGGGCTTCTAGGATTTTCCACATCTCTCCGTTTCCCTGTGCATAGTTTTTCGGCTGCACATAACGGTATCGAAATTCTTCTAGCTGAAACCGTATATCGTCGCTATCGGCAGCCATGGCTTCCTCAAGCACTTGCTCGGCGGAAAGCGTAAAAGCCGAAGACACAAACAAGCCTTTTTCCATCTGTAATGAGAAAAAATCTTTGCTTTGCAGATATTCGTCTAAGGGATTTTTTTGATCATGCCCCGCATTGATAGCGGACCAAGCGCGGACATACTGTGCCACCGCCGGATAGTATCCCGGATTTTGCGAAATACACTCGATCAATATCTCTGCTTTTTCGTCTTGGGTAGGAGCGGTCATCGCTAAGTTATAAAAAACTTCGCTTGAAGAATCCGCATAACGGTCGACATATATGTGCCAAAAACCACGCGCCTGCTCCATATCACCGAGCCCCGCACTTGCATCAGCGGCAAGCAAGAGATGACGGCGGGCATATTCAAAAACCTTAGGATTGTTTTCAGGGAGCCCCGCCATGTCGGCATACGCAAGTGAATAGACTAAATCATCCAGTACCGGTTGGAAATTCCCCATATCATAAGCTAAGCACGACCAAAAATAGGGAGACCGAAGCGCTTCTTCTTTAGCAATTCGGAAACGGAGTGCGGCTGCCTGTGCAATGTCTCCTTGGTGAGCAAGCATTACGGCAGCATTCTCCAAGAAAATATGTTCGCCCGTAAGCCGAAAACTTTCTTGCCAAAAAGAAGCAGGCGTCTGGTATGTTTGTTTTTCCTTATCTATATGGATAAGAGCCTCCGCCCCAATACCAACATAAGAGGAGCCACGCAAAGATTCAGCTGCTGCAGCAGCATCTTCTATCCGTCCTTCCTGCATCAATGTATGAGTAAGGGCAGCGTTAAGCATCGGGTCATCAGGATATTTTTTTAGACCGGTCTGAATTGATTGTAGAGCTTGTACAGGGTAATGCAACTGTAATTCCCGTTTTGCAATGCTTAAATAGTGAATGGGGATCTGTGCTTTTTTACGCAATGCACGTAAGTTATTCAGGGCTTTTTGAGTATTTCCCTCTTGCATAACACCGTCAATGACATTCAGTTTTTGTTGAAAAAGCTCATTTTTATCTGTTTTTGAACATGCTGCGGCAATAACGCAGAGGAAAAGACTTCCTATAAGAAAGAGATTAGTTTTTGTCCTTTTCATAAGAGCAGTCTAAACACTCTCGTTTAATGCTGTCAAGTACTGCGTTTACAAACTTAAAGGAATCATCGGTGCCATACGTGCGGGCAATAGTAACCGCTTCGTTAATTACGATCCTGGGATCGGTGTCTTGTTGAAAAAGGAGTGAATAAGTACTGAGGCGAAGAATTGCCTTGTCGACCAATTTAAGCCGATTAAAATCCCAATTTTCTAAGTTCTTGGTAATGAGGGTATCGATTTTATTGATATGCTCAACAGTACCTAAAAAAAGAAGCTGTGAAAATAATAGATCTTCGTCATGCACCTCTTTACTGGTACGTTCCGCCCATGGGAAGCGCAATAAATCATCAGGCGAAAGCGATCCCGCATCCCAAGCAAACAGCGCTTGAAACGCAAGAATCCTTCCACGTCGTCTCCCGATCGCCATCTTTACCACGAAAGAGCTTTTTCAAGATCGGTGCCGGTTTTAAATATGACGAAATTTTCCGATTTACGGAGCTCATTGGTTACCGAAACCAGCGCGTTGTTAAGTGCTTCATTTTGGCGCTGCATAATCACCATCTTTTTTATATATTCGTAGAGACTGACATTTCCGCCCGGTTCTACTACATCACTTAAACCGAGTATCTTCGCATCTTTTTTCGCTAGGACGACAAAACACTGGTAATTAGCACCTGTTTCCGTTATCGGAGACACATCTCCTACCTTCATGTTAAAGATTTTGAGAAGTTCGTCCATCGGAATACCGAGCTGCTCAGCTGCTAATGAGGTTTTACTGACAAAAATCTCTCCGGCCTGATAACCTGAATTCTTTTCCTGCGATTTTGCCCGAATATCGGCGGTAGCCTTCGAGTTTGCCGTCAGTTTTTTTTGAATATCTTTTATCGTTTTTTCCGCAGTACTTGCTTTGTCGCCTTTCGGGGCTACCACAAGGAAAAGCTGTACTGTGTCAGGCTGTACGAAAGACTGTTTATTCACCTCATAATACGAACGGATTTGATCATCGCTCGGACTTGGAATCGATTGCAGCTCTTTTTGTTTCTTCTGCATCACATATCTTTGCGCAGTCAGTTGGGTTCGTAAAAAGCTCTTAAACTCTGCAAGGGTCATGCCATTTTGTGCTTTCATATATTCATCCAGCGACATATTGGTCTTTTCTTTAATCAGTTTTGCAAAATCTGCTTCGGACACCTGCTGCCCCAATTGATTGGATACGTATTCGGTGAAGTAATTATTTACTTCCGAATCCATGATTTTTATTCCGTCTTTTTCGGCAGCCTGTACGATTAAACGCTCATTGATGAGACCGTCCAGCGTTTGCTGCCGCTCTTCTAAAGTCATCTTCCGTCCGATTTCTTTTTCCAAGGCAGAAACACGAGTTTTTAGCTGACCAAGAGTAATCGGTGTCCTTCCTGTAAGCTTCACTTCTGCAATAGGCTGCAAATTGGTTTGGGCAAAGACGCCGCTTATAGACAAACTTAATACAATAAACAACATGATTACAGTTTTCTTCATCGTATCCTCTTCAAGTTTTGATATTTGTAAACAAATGAACCACCGATAAGTTACTTACCGGTGGTTCACATATCTCATTTTATAAGTACCGCACGGATACGTCTGATACCCGCCGATGACGATTGTTCTTTTTGGATTACGAACTTGCCTAATACACCGGTGTGTTCTACGTGTGGGCCACCACATACCTCTTTTGAAAAGTTCCCGATGGAGTACACTTTTACGGTATCTTCGTATTTTTCTCCAAAGAGTGCCATCGCCCCTGCACGCTTTGCTTCTTCGAGCGACATTATTTCCATCGTAACCGGTAAATCTGCTTGGATCTGCTCGTTGACAATACGTTCTACTTCCGCCTTTTCTTCGGCAGTCATCGGCTGCGGATGAGAAAAGTCGAAGCGGAGTCGCTCTGCCGTAATATTAGACCCTTTTTGCGCAACATGATCGCCAAGTACCATCCTGAGCGCTTTATGCAAAAGATGCGTCGCGGTGTGGTACGCGGTGGTCTGCTCGGAGTGATCTGCCAAACCACCTTTAAAAATCTGTTCGCTTCCGGCGCGAGAGAGCGCTTGGTGTTTTTTAAAGGCTTCTTCAAATTCCTCTTTATCAACGGTTAAACCCGATTCCCGCGCAAGCTCTTCGGTAAGCTCAATAGGGAAGCCGTAGGTATCGTAGAGTTTAAAGGCAAGCCTGCCCGGGATAATCTTTTTAGGATTTTTTAACAGGTTTGGCTTCATTTTTTCGTACTCAGTCTCGCCTTTTTTGAGGGTCTCGAGGAAGCGTTTCTCTTCGGCTTCAAGCTCGGCGGTGATGGTTGCTTCTTTCTCTTTTAATTCGGGATACGCGCCCTTGTATTGTTCGATGACAACCTTTGCCGGAATTGCGAGGAAAGTTCCCTCGATACCAAGCTTCCTGCCATGGCGGACAGCTCGTCTGATAATACGGCGAAGTACGTACCCTGCACCGACATTGGATGGCACCACAGTTTTCGGATCTCCCAAGATAACGGTAGCCGCACGGATGTGGTCACAGATAATACGGACGGATACATCTTTTTCAGCATCGCTGCCGTATTGGTAGCCGGTAATCTTTTCAATTGCGGCAATCAGCGGGGTAAAAATCTCGGTTTCGTACACGGATTTCTTGCCTTGCAGCATTGCAACGGTACGTTCAATTCCCATACCGGTATCGACACAGTGCCGCTCCAACGTGTGATAGGAACCGTCTTGCTCTTTGCGGTACTGCATAAAGACATCGTTCCATATTTCAACGTACTTACCGCAGCTGCAACCCGGGCGACATGCGGCGCCGCACGCAGGCTTTCCCGTGTCGATGAACATTTCCGTGTCGGGACCGCACGGACCGGTTTCCCCTGCGGGCCCCCACCAGTTATCCTCGCGGGGTAAAAAGTGAATCCGTTCTTTCGGGATACCGTGTTTTTCCCAAATCTCCGCCGATTCGGTGTCGCGTGGCACTTTATCATCGCCTGCAAAAACGGTTACGGAAAGGAGATCAACCGGAATGTTAAGATATTGTGGGCTTGTCAAAAATTCAAAGCTGAATCCAATAGCTTCTTTTTTAAAGTAATCGCCAAGCGACCAGTTTCCCAGCATTTCAAAAAAGGTGAGGTGAGAAGCATCCCCTACCGCATCGATGTCGCCGGTGCGGATACACTTTTGATAGTCCGTTAAACGTGTCCCCGCAGGATGCGGTTCACCCATCAGATAGGGAACAAGCGGGTGCATACCTGCGGTGGTAAATAGTACGGTAGGATCGTTTTCGGGGATAACCGACTTACCGGAAATTTCCGTATGGCCTTTACTTTTAAAAAATGCGATATACTTGGAACGGAGTTCGTCTGCTGTAATGTGTTTATTCATATTTTATCATAGTAAGAAAAGCTATTAAGCCTGTCAACTGTACTTTTGAAAATAGGTGGCACATCTGCGTTGTCGCTTAACAAAAAACAGTCCTCGACGTACAACAAGTACGCCTGCGGGTGTTTTTTGTACGCTCCTAGCATCTGTACCGCCTCGTATAATAAAGTCATTGAATGATCTTATGCATTTTGGGATAGTATACCCGTGCAATATGATGAGATAACCCGTCTGCACGCTGGGGGTGCTCCCCGTAAAATAGACTGGATTTCTTAGCTCCGGTAGGTAGTACACAGATGAGCAGGATGGGGGCATTCCCCGTATCTCACACGAGGATGTGTGCCTTTCGGAGATAAGATCATTCATATTTCACCAATCCATTTATCCCAAAGGAATACAGCATTATGTTTATTGTTGGAATTGATATTGCCAAGAAAACTCACGTTGCTGCTATAACCGATGATACCGGTAAGCTCATCGGTAAAACGTTCAAAGTCGACAACTCCGTCGAAGGCTTTAACGGTCTTCTTCAAAAACTTGCCGACATCAGTACTGACATCAGTCAATTCGTTTTCGGTATGGAAGCGAGCGGACATTATTGGCTGAACCTGTATACGTGGCTGAGCGATAAAGGTTTTACCATTCACGTTATCAATCCCCTCCAGTCCGATGCACTGCGCCGGTTGCAGATACGACGGACAAAAACCGATCCTATCGATGCACAACTGATTGGCGAATGTATACGGCTAGGGAAATACTGTGAAACCAATCTTGCCAACGATGATATGCTCGCTCTGCGTGACCTTACTCGTCAGCGTTTCTATCTGGTCGATATGGCAGGTGATATAAAGCGCAAAGTTATTTCCATGATGGACAGGATTTTTCCCGAATATGAATCACTTTTTAGCGACATGTTCGGCAGAACCTCTTGTGAACTGCTGAAGGAATGCACGAGTCCTGAAGAAATCCTCGCTCTCGACACCGAACGGCTGTGTGAAATCTTACGCAAGTCAAGTAAAGGCCGTTTTAAGCAGCAGAAAGCTGATCAAGTACGAGAACGTGCACGAAATTCTTTTGCAGTTCTTTTATCTTCTCAGTCTTTGTCTCTGCTTGTAAAGCAAATGATCGAACAACTTGAACTTTTAGAAAGTCAAATACGCCAAATTGAGACGCTCATCGAACAACTGTATGCCAAGTTCGATTGTAAATTAACCAAAATACAGGGAATGGGTACTACGCTCGCTGCTGTAATCTTGAGCGAGATAGGTGATATCTCCCGTTTTCAAAATCCAAAACAGCTGACCGCTTTCGCAGGTCTGGATCCGGTTATTAAGCAATCCGGTTCCTTCTCGGCAACAAGGGTTCATATGTCTAAACGCGGCTCTCCGTATCTACGCAGAGCGCTGTGGCTTGCTGCAAACACCGTCAAACAATGGGATCCCTCATTTGCTTTTGCCTATCAGAAAAAAATGAATGCAGGAAAGAATAAATCTCAAGCCTTGGCTTTCATTACTCATAAACTTCTTAACGTCGTTTTTACCATACTCAAAAACAATATTGATTATCTCCCGCTCTTTCCTCCTGATTTTGAGCTTTCTAAGCTGCCTCAAAATTTTCATTTAGCCACTTGACTTTTCATAGCAGGCTATTTTCAAAAGTGCTGGCTATGCAGAACGAACACGGATGTCCGGGGTTTTACACAGCAGCGAAAAAAGACGGTGGCAGTTCCGGTACACGGTTTCGCATAAGTGTTCTACCGAACACTGCCGGTATTTGCTTGCAGCCTGATAGGTATACGAAATATTCAACGGGGTGTTTACCTCTCGTCTAACCGGTTGAGGGGCGAGGTACGGTGCATCCGTCTCCAATAGTAGTTTATCGTCAGGCACCATGCGTACCAATTCCGCTATTGTGGAAGCTGTTTTCGCATTGTCAGTGTATGTGATGGTACCCGGAAATGACAGATACCAGCCTCGTTCTAAAAAAGCCTCCGCTTCTTTCTTCCCGTACGAGAAACAATGAATAACGCCTCGGTGCCAGCCTACTTCGTCGATACAACGGAGCGTCGGTTCAAAGCCGTCGCGTGAATGAATAATCACAGCCAATCCGTACCGTTTGGCAAGAGCAAGCTGTTCTTTAAACAGCGTTTCTTCACCGGCGAGATCATCGGTTCCCGTACCCGTTGCTCCGGCATGGTTCCAATACCGGTCTATACCGCATTCTCCGACTGCCGTATACAGCTGCCCGCTTTTGAGGATCGCTTGAATATCGGCTTCAAGCCTTTGCAATGCCTCTGCCGAATGTTCAATAGCGGCACGCCCCGGCCACAATCCCGCAGAAAAATGGATAAAATCGGGTATAGAGCCGTCTTTGCCGCAAGCTTCCGCAACGGTGCTATACCGAGGGATAAAATCTCCGGCATCTGTCCCGATATCCATTATAAAAGGATACCCTTCTTCCTGCATCGCTTTCAGTATCAGCGGAAAGTGTGCCGTTTTTTGAGAAATATGATGTAAATGACAATGAGAGTCTGTAAACAATCTTGACCGCCTCTATAAATTCCGGTATAGTATATCATCTTTGCCGGAGTGGTGGAATTGGTAGACACCAGGGACTTAAAATCCCTTGACTGGTAACGGTCGTACGAGTTCAAGTCTCGTCTCCGGCACTTCTTTTCATGGAAGTCCCGAGCAACCCCGCTTTTTAATATATTTTCTTATCTGTGCTTTATTCTATGTCTTGAACTATTTATACGCGACTGCGTCTAATCTATTGTGAACTTATCGATGGTACGTTTCTGCATTCCATTAAAAATCTCTTCCGACTTTTGCACTTAATTTTTTTTCTTGTTTTCCGATATTGTCTGTATGAAGCTATGGGAGGATCTTATGAGAAAATACCATGTACTGTCAGCTCTAGTGGGGGCATTGTTGTTATTACCCCTTGGAGCGGAAGAATTACTCACAGCAGAAACTTATGCATCTTATTACGGAGAGGCTTTTAACGGCCGGCCGACGTCAAGCGGCGAAATTTTCGATATGAATGCCTATACGGCAGCCCACAAAACACTGCCGTTCGGAACTTTTCTTGAAGTAACCAATCTTGAAAACGGGAAAAAAGTGGTGGTACGCGTAAACGACCGCGGCCCATTTGTCCCAAACCGCGAGATAGATTTATCAAAAGCTGCAGCTAAATCCTTGGGGATGATTAGCCGCGGTATCACACGAGTTTCGATTAAAAGGGTTGATTCGCTTGATCATGCAGCACTCGTTGCGACAACTGATGTTTACAGCAACACAGCGACGGAATCCGCACCGAAAGGAACTCATCCCGTTACCGATTCCCAGCCTGAAGCGGTGCCTGTTCAGAAGGAGGCGGTGTCCGATATGCCAGTTAAAGGCTCCGACACAGCGGCAGAAACGGCACCGTCTAAAGCACCACAAGCTCAAGCATCGCAGCCTAACACAACACAAAGACAACCGTCATCTGTAGATCAACAAACAGCAAAGCCTGATACCGTTAAAGGTGCTGCAAACCGTTCAGCTTCCGCACAACCGGCACAAACTCCGGCGCCGGTTTATTCACAAGGTACTTCAGGCGTGTTGTGGAGAATTCAGCTGGGCGCTTTTGCACGGGAAGAAAATGCACTGCGGCTTGTTGTCCAACTAAGAAAAGCAGGATTCGACCCTGCGTATGAGCGTACTGAAAAATCGGTACGGGTTGTCCTTCCGGGTATACAACCTGACGATCTTGAAAAAGTAAAAGAAGCACTGGCAAATCATTCTTTCACTGATTACGTAATCAGACAGGAAAGCTGGTAAGCCGATTTTTTTATCAAAGTAAACGTATCAGACAAATCGACAACTCCACGACGCAAGGTGCCGGGGTTGTCGATTGTTATGTGCTATAGCGATCGTATCCCCGACAGCGATGTGCTCCGTAACCAGTCATTATTGCTTTAAACTTTCCCTGCCAGCAAAATTCATATTACTAAAAGTTTTCTTTTCATCTTTCGTATCTCAAGTATTGGACTTGCTACTTTATTTCGTATCCTGTCCCAATCTCTTCCTTCCATACCCATCCTCTCTCATTGTAATTATTCCATTTCCACTCTCTTAATGTGCCATATTTTTCAAACCTTTTAGCCATTGGAACACTGTTATACTTTGCTATATATCTATCTTCCCAATAGTTTATTGGACTGGTTAAATAACTTACTGACGTTTCTATAAATCTTATTGCATTGATGCTTGTACACTTATCTGAATACAGATAAAACACAACTTTTGATTGCTGAAAACATCCATATAAATAAAGCGATGACAATACCATAGACGATAAGTATTCCAATATCTTCCGAAAACTGCCGTGCCTTCATACGCTGTGTTGCATCTGCCTGTGATTGAGCTATTGCAAGTGCGTATGCTTTCTCATCTGGTGTTGCATTGTAGTTATGCACATTGTACACGCAAGCATCACACTCTTCCGTACACGTTCCCTCTTCAAGATGCCGTGCGCACTCACAAGCAAGCGCGCCTAAATCAATACCAATATCCCTGGCATTTACACCATTACGTTTCGTATAAGCCTTTTTACGGGGCGATTTTCCTCTCGACTGTGCATTGTGTTCAGTATTTTTCGCTGCGGACTGTGTAGAATGCGAGCCGGATAGATCGCTGTCGCAATACCTACACTTAATAGCTCTCTTTTTTATTTGTTCGCCGCAGTAAGGACATGTTTTATATTCATCGCTCTGTTCCATCGTTTTATCTCCTTCGGTATAAACCGTATCAAATAGAGGTTATCAAATCCGCATCCAACCGAAACAACGGGAAAATCCTCAATGCTGTCGGGGATGACGATATCACCGCCTTTTCCGACGTACTTTAGGATAACTACTCCCGTACCGTCTCCATTTAAGTCATACTCAAAATCCGAAGCGGGAGAAACATTTTGCGCTACCGCTTGTACCGTATCGATACCGCTGAGCAAAATAATAGACAGTACCGCCATAGAAAAAAGTTTTTTATTCATTTTTTATAGCTCCATATACAGTAGGTAACGATTCCGGTAAATCGCTATTACAGTACCGGCATTTAACGGCGGTTTTTTTTATTTCTTCACCGCAGTATGGGCAGGTTTTGTATTCATCAGGATGCGTATGTGCATTGTGTTCGGTATTTTCCACTGCGGACTGTGTAGGATGCGGCTCGGATAGGTTGCTGTTGCAGTATCGGCATACGACGGCAATTTTTTTTATCTGCTCACCGCAGTACGGACAGGTTTTTACATCGGTGTTCGGGGCGGGTTGAGTACCGTCCGCTTGAGTTTGCGCGGCTTGTTTTGCCTGCTTCTCTTTTTGAATTGCTTTGTATCGCCATACGGCACCGTCGGGGTTATCCGCCTGTAAAGAACATTTAGACACATATCCCGACTTTATCAGTTTCTCTTTAATCCAGTCGTTGCCTTTTATGCCGTAATAAACCGACACACCGAGTAATCCCAGAGCTCCTCCCCAATTAGTTCCCACAACCCCTAACAAAGAAAGTATGGTGAGTGCTATTCCCGTTACAGCTTGCGGAGTTAAATCGTGATACAGCGCCCAAAAACCGTCTAACCAAAACGCCGGATGCGACCAGCCTTTTTTTACCGCCTTAATGTCTCCCGAAGGATGTTCATAAATGACAAATTCTTTCATCGGTATCTCCTGTTGTAAAATAAGCAAGACAACTTATCTGCCAGCCTGATATTCCGTATTCTTTACACGTCTCGTTTACAGTACCGGCATTTAACAGCAATTTTTTTTATCTGCTCGCCGCAGTAGGGACAGGTTTTGTATTCATCGCTCTGCTCTATCATTTTATTTTCTTCGTTATCAATTGCATCAAATACGGTCAACAGCCCCTGTGGACTGGTATTCTCTAACAAAAAATAACAGGTTGTTTTGTACTGCCGCCATTTTGCCAGATGCTCATTGACTACAACATACATATAATCGACTTCGTCAACGAGCGCCATGCTGACATCACAGCCGCGTTGTGCCATCAAAGCCTTTACGGAAGATACCAAACCGGTATTGGGTTGATACACTTCTATATTATCAAAGTCGATATCATAACCGAGCCGCTCTACCCAGTGCGGAACAATGTGGTTACATATTTCGAAAGTATCTCCACCGTGGTAAGTTTGGGTATCGTAGAGCCAATAATGCAATCTACGCCCCAGGACAATCGCATAGCCGTCTTGTTCGCGGTACGAATCGGCAAAATTATTTTGTAAACCATCTGCTTTTGAACCGTAAAACCATCTACCGTTCAGGTTCACTCTTTCCGTATACGACCAATCATACATCGGTGACATCTAATTCTCCCTGCGCATGCGCCGTTCCGATGAAAGCAAGCAAACACATGCATGCGATAATCTTTTTCATAGCAATGCCTCCTTTATAGCAAAATTATTTGCACTCTATCTCCGCTTATTTTGTAATTCACGGATTTTTTCGTTTAGTCCTTTCTGACCGGGAATTCTGATTGTCGGACCGATTTTTACTGCAAAATTCATACTGATAGGATGGAACATTGATGCCCTCAGAAAGAATGCGGAAGCACTATCAACAGGCATTTCAGAAGAAGTAATGAAGGAACCTATACCAAATGTCCCCATACCGGAAATGCTGATCCCGACGCTGCGGGTAAAATAATATTTAAGATCCAAATCGATCGGTACGGTAAAAGAGATAAATGATGACTTGCCGAATATGCTGGCAGAAAGCCCGATGCCACCGGCGGGTGTCAGATAAAAATCTTTTACATTAAAGGTATAGCCGATGAGTAGATGTGCAGATAAAACCGATGAAAAGGCCGTATACGGTTCTCCCCATTGCGCACGAGAAGTGTTCTTTTCGGTTATTTTACCGCCTATTGCCCAATCTGCACCTATCATATATGACCAGCGGGTGGGAGGCCGTGCAACTTGCAACCAGTTTATACCGAATGTAAATTGATCTGATTTTCGAGCGGTGGTATCGACTCCATAGTAAGAATAATTGTAGCCTATAGAAGGCGTAAGCAAGAGAACGCTATTACCGGTTAATAAATCCGGCATCGGATAATTGCTTCTCATTTCCCAATTAGGGAGATGTCCGTTTTTGACAACATAGTTAAACAGCTCCATATTGGCAGGGCTAACAAAGCGTCCTTGTCTGCCCAGTTCGTTCCATTCATCGATATCCATGACTATATTATCAGGATGCGTATTGATCTGTTTTATAAAAAGCCCATTTTTAGAAAGCTCCCAACCGTGCATTGCAACAACATATACGGTTCCTTCGCCACTTTGCGGTTCAACATCAACGGCATGGCCGCGGATATTCAGTTGATTATATGCATGGTGCAAGGTGGGATTACCGACGAGCTTGCAATCAATGCGATAATACTTGCACAGCGCATAAAAAAGGAGAGCATAATCCTGACAGTCCACGAATTTATCATAGTTCATATTGTTGGCGGTTTTAACTGTACGGAAATACTGCGCTGCTTGCGGATTATTTGTACCGGAGGGATTATTGTACTCGAGCACTTCGGCAATATACGGAAGAATCTTATCTTCTATAATATTATGCTCTTTTATTGCTTTCGGCGTATCAATAAGAAAAGCACCGCGCCTATCTACTGTCATACAGGATATTGCTAAAAGGCAGTATATTACTGCAAACGCAGACATCATTATCCAGCGCTTTAGTGTTTTCATAACGTTCTTCCTTATAGTTGCTTACTACCTATTTCTTAACCTTCCCGTTCGGAAATTCGGTTAATCAACACCTAAATCCCGATAGAAAAAAGTATTTCCTACCAGGATTAGTTCATTAAAGGAGACAAAGCTTCTCGCAGTATTTTTCAGCCGTTATTTTTTATACGACTAACAATAAACATTTATTTCTTAGCCGCTTGACCTTTTCCTCCAAGCCTAAACGAGGGACCTACTTTTAAATTGAAAATATTGGCACTTCCGACCGGCAGGCCTGAAAAAATGGAAGGAATCTCGTTAATCGAAACACCGATACCGATCATATTCGTAAAAAAGTATTCAAAACCAACATGAAAAGCCAAGCCTACCGTAATTGCTGTGGATACAGCCTTTGCCTCCGTAACTTCATAACCGAAGGTACCTACGGCAAGTCCGCCTGCTAAACGGAGATATGCATTGTCTTTTGCAAACTTAAACGTATATCCCGGCATTATCCGCGAATTCCATGCTAGCCCCTTACTCACGCTCAGACCTACAGAGTTACCATCAACCTTAGTTGTTACTTTTCCAAAATACTGAAAATCATTATCCATGCAAAGCGTAAAGCCCGAATCCGTCAGGTACGAAAAGTCAAAACCGACCCCAAAGGGAACCATAGACACAGAAGACTTTTCCCCTGTTGAGCCGGAATAATAGCTAAGTCCAAGTCCCGGCACCATAACAAATTCTGCAAACGCATGTGCAGAAACCAACGCAAGACAGAAAAGCATAATAGCAATTTTCCTCATTTAAAAAAAACTCCTTTTTGGTATTAACCATACCGTAAAAAATTATAGACAACCTCTATTCCTATTTTAGAGGTTGTCATTGTAACTGCAAAAATATGTTACGTTTCGACGTAAAATACCCTATGCTTTTTCGAATTGATACATGGGAGCATCCGTTGCGCCATCCAATAGTGTAAGGATATTCCCTTCAATCTTGTATTTAAATTCCCTATTGAAGAGCATTTTTACTCCCGGATTAGTAAAACCGGTAAATGTTATTGTATTCCCTGTTATTGTATATGTACCGCTGTCAGACACCTCGACACCAACAGTACCAGTATATGTAACTTTCCCGTTTTTAAGTTGTAAAACCAACCGACCGCCATTAGCCTTCCAACGACCCTCGATACTTGATGCAGTATTTCCGCCTCCGGAACCTAAACCACCCCCTCCGGGAATGCCGCTCCCTCCGGCGGGAGCCCCCTGCCAGCACGCGGTAACCACGAATGCTGTACCGATAAGAGCCGCAAACAGCGCGGCTGTTAAACTAGATTTTTTGCTTTTCATATAAAGCTCCTTTCAAAATACTTTCTTCCATATTACCCCCCCCCCCCCCCCTCAAAAGTCAAGAGGAAAATTCAAGATAGGCAGGGCAAATATAACGGAAATACTTAAAGCAGACGTATTCTTTCTATATGAAATTTCGGAGGTGTAAGGTGAGCAGCGGTAAAATTCGATTCCTTGACAATTATTACGTGTATTATTATATTTTATACGTAGGAGAGGGCTATGCAAAAAAAACTGACACTTAATATCGACGATGAACTCATTAACTTCGCCCATACATATTCTCGTCAAAACGGTTTATCCATCTCAAAGTTATTTGAACAATATTTAAGCAAATTAAAAACAAATAACCAAACGCAGCCGCTCCATTCAAAAGTACAGGCTTTATACGGAATCTTTCATACCTCACCCATTCCGGATAAAAACGAATTAAGGCAAATATTCAATGAAAAAAGTGCTCATTGATTTAAATATCATTCTTGATTTTTTAAACAAACGAAATTTTCATCAAGAAGCTGCGCGACTCATTAATATGTGCGCTGAAAGTGTATTAACGGGCTACATTTGTGCACATGAAGTTACAACATTATCATATTTCTTATTCAAAGAACAAAAAGATAAAAATAAAGTAGTAACTACTATTTCAACATTGTTTGATATTTTTCAGATTATTCCAATTGATGAAACAATACTGAGAGCTTCATTACTATCACCAATAACGGATTATCAAGACGCAGTAATCGAAGTCAGTGCCGTTAAATTCAATATTGATTATATACTTTCCCGTAATATTTCCGATTTTAAATTATCACGCATTCCGACATACACACCTGAACAGTTCTTTTTATTCGTGCGGAGGGTTTAATACCCCGACGCTTGCGTCGTAACAAAGGGTATTAAAGCCGACTGCAACCACCTTATGAGAACAACAACCCCGACGCTTGCGTCGGGGTTGTTGATTGTGATGGGGAATGGATATGCCGGCATCGTCTATTTCCGAAATGCAACTTCCAAGTGCCTTTTTTCTTTTACACAATCCTTTAGATAATAATTAATTATATTCTGATACGGCATACCTGTTTCCTCTGCCATATTTTTAAAATAATTAATTACTTCGTCATCAAGACGGATGGTAATCTGTTTCTTTAATTTATCTGCATAGGGATTTTTGATTCCGTTTGAAAAATCATAATCGTCTCTCATATTAATTACCTCCGTATTGTTTTGCTTCCTGTAAATTTGCTTTTCTTGCAGAAATTATTCTGATTCTGTCATTTTCTCTATAGCAATGACAAACGAGCAGCATATGCATTTCTGAACTCAAGCCAAGCATAATAAACCGATCTTCATCTATATTTGAATGATCAGGATCTGCAATCAATAGTGCATTTTCATCATAAAATACGGTTTTTGCTTCCTCAAAAGTTACTTTGTGCTTTGCGTAATTCAAATCTGCTTTTACCGGATCCCATTCAAAAATTATTGAATCCATAATTATATTATAATTCCCCCTTTGCTTTCGTCAATATAAAAAGAGCTGTTCCATGATCTGCCGATTATCGATGTAATACCGTATGATAACTTCGGTAAAGGAAACTTGAAGCTACGGAAACAAAATCATCAAACTGCCGGACATCTTGTTTTTACGCTGATGAGACTGTTTGTCCGCAATTAATTCTCAATTATTAATTTGTACCTCTATTCACAGCAACTCTAAACAGTCGCGCAGCAAAATGGTTGACGCAGGCTGCTGCCTCATGGTTATCGGCAACGGGAGCGGGATGTTCATAGCGGAAATAGATGATGCCGTCTTGGCCGATAAGACTGAGCCGGATGCTGCTTTCGGTACATACTGCCGTGATGGAAAACGGCGCGTGTTCGGAAACCGTAAATAACGATTTGTTTAAAGCGGCGGCGATGCGTTTCTCGGTTCGTTTGCTGAGCCGTTCGTCTGCACCGGTACAGGTCAGCGTAACCGGCAACCGTATCCAATGTTCCGGAAAGCAGGCGGGATTGCTTTGCAGCAGCTCTTGATAGAACGCGGTTTTCAGTTCGGCGTTTCTTGTGCAGAGTATCAGCGTCGCGGCAGCTTGTTCCCGCAGTTCTTTCTCCCATACGGGGTCGAGGGCATCCAGCGCTTCCCGCAGCAGTTGTTCATCGCGGAGCAGGATACCTTTTTCGGCAATGTATGACGGACGCGCCTCCGGAATAACCGAGGTTTCCAGCGCTTCCGCACGGCGTAAATACCGCCGCGCCTTAAACGGTACCGACTGAAATGCCCGATAATAGAAGCTGTTTTTATACAACCCGTGCGTATTGCCGTCCGTATCCGCTATCGTGTACTCCTTTGCCAATTTCAAATTATGTATACTAAAAGCCGCTCGATAATATCGAATCAAAGCAGAATACTTTGTAAGATTTTTAGACCGGACAAAAAAATCCTTGGCGCTTTCAGGTATCCGCATCTTTTCCGCTGCATATTTTTTTTCGTATAATGTCTGATACAGGCCGTACAACTCAGTATAAAACTGCGCGGTACTCATCCCGAAGTTCGCAATCCACGAATAGTCGGTAACCCGCTCGATCTGTGTAATATAGCGTTCCGCTTGCTCCCAATGCCCCATCCGCAGATAGATTTTTGCAAGATTGATCAGCGGCAGCGGCGTATAATTATCTTTTGTCGATTGCGCATAATAGGCAATCGCACGGTCAAAATTATTTTTCCGCTCTTCAAGCTCTCCGAGAATCAAATATCCCGATGAGCGTGAAAAATAGTCGGAAGCATTGCGGGCATCTTCTTCAGCTTGATCAAAATGATAGAATTCGGTTTCCAAGATTGCCTTGTTGTAGGAATACACCGAGGCCGAGTATAGCGAATCGTTTCGCAGCGCGAGTTCAATGCCTTTCCGGTAATAGAGCGCCGCATTCCGGTAGTCGAAGAGTTCGCCGTACAGATTTCCGAGCGCGTTCGCAATACAGCCGTCGTCGCCGTAGCTGCTGCGGGCATCGAGCATCGCTTTAATCCCCTCATCGGTTCGGTGCGTTTTAAAACAGAGCCATCCGTACGTTGACCATCCGAAAATATCGGTAGGATTATACGAAAGATATTCGTGCAAAAGACCGCGCGCCTCCTCTGCTTTATTCAACGCCGCTGCTGCGCTCGCTGCGCCGTACAGAAGTTTGATGTTGTATCGGTTGATACGCAGGCCTTCGGTAAAGCGGCGGTATGCGGGTTCGTACAGTCCGTTGCTAAAATACATATCGCCGAGCTTGAGTTGGAAAAGCTCATTTGTCGGGTATCGCGCGATACCTTCTTCGAGCAGCGCAGCAGCGGTATCCCAGTTTTCCGCTTGCACCGCCGCGTCCGCTTTTTGCAGCAACTCATCAGCGTTCGATGTACCCGATGCAGGGAAGAGGTACAATGGTAATAGAAACAAAAACACCACGAGGAGCAGCCCGTTCCGTGATGCATGGCCGTTATGATGTTTATCGGTCGGGCGGTATTTTCGGTATTGTGCTTTCATTTGCCGTCCCTCCGACTTCGATGCCAAGCGTTTTTTCTCTGCTTTTTCTCCAAGCGGTAGAGCTGCTTTGCAATCGCAATATCTTCATCGGTACAGGACGGCGCAAACTTTGCTTTTTGAGTGAGTGCGTAAAAGGCATCGCTCGGATGCTTATGCAGCCGCTTCAGCGTGAGAATGATTTTCCGGTTATTCCTTGAAAATCTGATAATCAGATACGGATAGGCGCGGAAGGCGCCGTACAAGAGAAGCACAACGAGCACAGCAATGCAGAACAGTATTCCTCGGTGCATTTTAAAGAACTGCGAAACACGCTGAGCAACGGTTTGGGCTTCTGCTGCCGAAAGCGTTCCGCCGTGCCTAATACGGAGCGCCGAGCGGTTTAATAGAATTTCGTCGAGGAGCTGCGTAAATTGATCGCCGCCTGCCTGAAAAGAAAAATCGAGCGATTCACCGTCCGCGAGCTGTTCGGTGGTCGGGTCTATATCCACCCAGCCGAGATAGGGGAAAAAGACTTCCACCCACGCATGAGCCATATTCGCCCGCACCGGATAATAATTGAGGATACCCGATTCAGGCTGTAGAAAAAAACCGGCGGCGAGCCGCGCAGGAATGCCGAGGCTGCGGAGCATGAGGCAGTACGCAAAGGCGAAGTACGAGCAATAGCCCTTTTTCGATTCGGTTACAAAATACCGGAGCTGATCGCCATCGGGAGCCTGCCCGGGACGAAGCGAATATCGATACTCGCCTTCGCGGAAATAGTCGAGCAAGGCGTAGACCTTATCATAGTAGAGCGCAAAGGGAGCGGTAACCGATTCCGCGATAGGAAAGAGCAGCGCCTTTGTGCCGGAATCTACGGTCGTATAAAAACGCAAGGCTTCCGCCGATAGCCCCTCTGCCGGATTTCCCGACGGAGGCTCCGCCGTAATAAGGTCGAGCGGCACACCGTGCAGCACCTCGCTTTCCGCCTTGTAAGCGCCTTTAAAACTCACCGTGTCCCAAACCGTATACGGCGTTACCGACAGCGGATAATCGAGCGCGACAAGGGAATCGGGATCAAGGTTGACGGTAAATATTTCTTGACTGACCCGCTCGCGGCACAGGAAAGACTGATGCGGAAGTTCCGCCGGTTGCTGAGTAATCCGCAGAGGCTGCTCCGGTTCGCCGGGCGCCGACTTTTCGTAAAAACCTTTTTGCGGACTCCAGCCGGACAGGTACATACGGCGGAACAAGTGTGAATCATATTCCTGATCAACATGCACCACCATCACCAGATTGGTGTTCATTTTTACCTCATCCTGCAACTGCAGAAACTGAGAAAAATCGAACTCGAAAAGCTTTTGTTCGAGCAGTCCGCCATTATTACCAACGGAGCCTTTATTAAATGTCCTGATGAGGAGCGCAAGCAAAACCGCCGTTAAACCGATAAAGATGACTGCAAACGCTGCGAACCGTCTGCGTTTTAAAAACGGAATGCAGAGCAAGGTTATTTGAAGCAGCATGAAAACACCGGCAAAGCCCGCCGCAAAGAGCGGATGGGAAAAGGCTGTCAGACGATAGTGCTGCTGCGGAAAAAACAGCAGGGAGAACACGAGAATAGCAACAAGCGGTTCATAGCGCCGCCACCGTTCGGTAGAAATGAACAGCGCTGTTGAGGTAACGCTGATGAAGGCGGTGAGCGCAAGTAAGCCGAATATCAGCTTGATGCGCAAAAAGAGAGTATCCGCAATAAGCTGCGGTATCAACGCGAGCAAGCCGAGGACACATGCAGGGATAAGCAGCGCGGCGGAAAAGCCGATAATCCCCGCCGCTTCCGCACGAATTCCCTTTCTATACAGAAAGTGAATTACCGCCGTGCAGCAAAGCCCCCATACCGGCAGTGCCGCTGCGGGCAGAATACCGGCAAGATAGCGATACGGTACCGAAAGGAGCAGCAGGAGTGAACATATACGGAGCACGGCGGCAGGTTTAGAGTAGTTCTGCATGGCAATTTCCTGCGGTAAAGATACGGAGTTCCCGTTCGGCAGCTTCCTGCACCTTTCGATAAAAAGCATCCTGCCGTGCGGAAGCGGCGGAAGAATACAGCAGCCGGTGTATCCCCCTCCGGCTAAGAACACGATGCGCTAGCTCATCAGCCTGCATACAGTTTTCCGATACCGGCGGCACGGCAACGCAAAACAACGTTTCAACGCCGCTCCGGCTGTAAGCGGTGATTTTCCGGTAAGCGGCAATATTTTGGTAAGCTGCGATGTGTTCGCCGCCGCCGGTTATACCTTCTGTATGCGGTGGGCGAAACGGCGCAACAGACGCATTTCGAAGGACGCCTCCGGTCGGCATATAGCAGTATAACAGTTCCCCGCCGTCCGGCACTGCACTAAAGACCGCCGCCGCATCGGGAAGCGCTTCCGGTGAAGCACGGAGCGCCGGTATGGCTAGCAGAGTTTGTATCTGCGCAGCAGCAGCGGACGCGCCTTCCTCGGTTATCTCGTACCGCTGCAAGGACTGCTGCGGATAATCATATAATAGAAGAGAGCATTGGATTCCGGCATTGAGCAGCTCTATAATCACGCCGGAAAGGCGGCCGATAAAGGCATCAAAAATGGAAGCAACCCAAGCCCGTTCTTTTTTTTTCATGCACACCGGCTCTTCTATATATATCGTTAAGCGCTTAACCGGCGGCGGTTCAAAAGCACCGAGCTTTATGGAAAGCGTATTGGTATGTGCATAGAGCTTCCAGTGAATTTTCCGCGGATCGTCGCCGGGAAAATACGGACGGGATTCATAGAGTTCATGCGTGCGCTCTTGTGAGGGCAGATCGTTTACGGCGCGGGAACGGAGGTCGGGAAATACCGCTTTTTGCGGCGGAATCACCGGCTGTACTACAATGTAGGGCACGGACAGGCAAGGCGGCTGCGTATATGCCGCGGCAAAAAAACCGGCAAAGTCCCGGATATTGAGATACAGCCGTTTATAAAAGTACCGTCCGCGGGTTAGATTTTCAGGATGATATTTTGTTTGTATTCCCTGCAAGGGAATGGAAAGACATGCGGCCGTTTCTGCGGTAGGTTCAGGCGATAGTGAAAATTCAATGGTATAAAAGGCTGCGGTTCCGGGAACACAAGGCGGGAAGGTCTTTGCAGATTCTGACTGCACGGTTTTGGAACAGGCGGGAGTAACCGTAAAGCCGCCGCCGTCTGAGGCAAGGTCAGGTTCTTCCGATTTCCAACACAGGGCGGTAACCGCTACAGCAGCGGCAGCGAAACCGGCATAGAGCATAAGTACCCCGCCGCATACCGCGCTCAAAAGCTCTCCGCGGAGCAAGCCGCTTATTAAAAGTAGCGCACCCATCACGGTGTATACTGCGCCGTGCCTCGTAATCCGTATCCGCATCATGCCTTATTGTGCCTCAGCCGGTTTTGTCCAATCCGTTTGTTTGTCGGCGGTGCGGATAACCGCTTCGGTGATGCTGCTGATGAGTTCCGAAGCCGAGCCGTCGCCGGTTTTTATCAAGCACCGGTGAGCAAGTACGAGGGAGCTAAGTGTGCGGATATCTCCGTCCTCAACCCAATTGCGTCCGTTGACAAGCGCAAAGGTGCGGGCGAGGTACAGTAAATGCAAACCGGCGCGAGGCGATGTGCCGAGCCTAAACGCAGGATGGGCACGGGTCTCTTTTCCGATTCGCGCGATTATCTTCTCGAGTACGGGATGCACAAATACCTGCCGCTGTTCTTCCCGCGAAGCTGCGATATCCTCTATGGAAACAACCGGCGTAACCGGCTCCGGTTCTGCAGCGGGAAGGTGCGTTTGTTCATGCAGCAATTCGGTTTCCGCTTCTTCATCGGGGTAGCCGATCGACAGGCATATACTGAACCGATCCAGCTGAGCGGCGGGAAGCGGATAGGTACCTAAACTTTCCACAGGGTTTTGCGTAGCCGCCGTAAAAAAGTAAGGGCTTAACGGACGGGTTACCGTACCGGCGGTTACCTGCCGCTCAGCCATCGCTTCCAGCAAGGCGGACTGTACCTTCGGCGGGGTGCGGTTCAGCTCATCCGCAAGCAGGATATCTGCGAACACCGGGCCTTCCATAAATTCAAAGGTATTCAGCCCTGCATTAAAGACTTCCACACCGGTGATGTCGTAGGGCAAAAGGTCGGGGGTGCATTGGATACGCCTGAACCGCGCCGGCTGCCCGTCTTTTTCGATGAGCGCTGCAAATGTTTTTACCAGTGTGGTTTTCCCGACGCCCGGCACATCCTCTAAAAGAACATGCCCGCCGGTCAGATATGCGGTAATAAAAAGACGGAGAACATCCTTCTTTCCTTTAATCGCTTTTTCCAGTGCGGAAAGAAGCCGTTCCGCCGTTTTTTCGGTATTCATAGCGGAGATTATAGCATAGTATGCGGAACACCTCAACTTTATAAAAAGAGGTACTGTCCTATCCTATTCGTGATGATGTTCCCCATGATGATTGCATTGAGCATTCGGATCATCCTGTAATGTGCCTGTTAAAAAAGCTGCGACAGCTTCATCCGGGGAGCCGGTAATTCCCGCCAGCTGATGAATTCCGGCGTTATTCAGCGCATCAATCGCACCCTGTCCGCGGTTTCCTAAGATGAGCGTTTCAACTCCAAGACTTTTAAGATAGGTTGCCAAATCATGATGCCCGAAACCGCCGTTATCGATTACTTCAGTTTTCGTTACTTTTCCGGCTTCAATTGTGTAAACCTTAAAATGCTCTGTTTTTCCAAAATGCTGGAAAATCGAATTCGTTAAAATATCATAAGTCACTGCGATTTTCATATTGGTTGAGTGTATCATAATTCATGAGGGCTGTCTAAAGGTTGGTATAATCATCGAGGATCAATACCCCTCACGCTTTCCCAGATAATCCGATAAAACCGGTCACCCCATATCTATGCAGCGCCGTAATTTTTCGGTATGATGGCAGGATGGTCGAGTTATTAGCGCCGGCGGGGAATCCCGAAGCATTGGAAGCAGCGATTGCGGAAGGGGCGGACGCCGTTTATTTAGGTTTAAAAAGCTTTAATGCCCGTATGCGGTCTTCAAACTTTGCGTGGAATCAGTTTGAGGCAACGGTTGATGTACTGCATAAGCGGAATAAAAAAATATATGTTACCGTCAATACGGTTGTAACCGAGAATGAGATGGAGCGGCTCTACCGGTTTTTGGCATATCTCAACAATGTCGGCCCGGACGGCATTATCGTGCAGGATCTCGGGCTAATCCAGATGGCGCACAAACACTTTCCGAATCTCAAGCTCCACGCCTCAACACAGCTCAATATTGCGAGTGCAAAGGCAGCCAATGCGATGAGCCGCTGGGGGGTGTCGCGGACGGTTCTTGCCCGGGAACTGAGCTTGGAAGAAATCCGCGCTGTCCATGCCAACACCTCCTGCGAGCTGGAAGTATTCGTACACGGGGCGCTCTGTGTCAGCGAATCGGGACTCTGCCTGTTTTCGAGCTACCTCGGCGGAAAGTCGGCAAACCGCGGGATGTGTACCCAAGCGTGCCGCCGCCTCTACACGGCGCATGAGCCGGAGGGCGACCGGGAAGGCTACTTTTTCTCCCCTGCGGACTTACAGCTCATCGAGTATATCCCCGATTTGATTCAGGCAGGCGTTGCCTCATTTAAAATAGAAGGAAGAATGAAAAGCGCCGAGTATGTCGGCACGGTGGTGTCCGCCTACCGGTATGTCATCGACAACTGGGAAGCCGATAAAAAGGCGGCGATCGAAACGGGCAAGCGTATTTTAGCGAACGACTTTGCACGGAAAAAGACAAGCTATCGCTTTAAAAGCGCCCGCGCGGAAGAGGTGCTCAACCCCGATCAGGCGGGCGGCACCGGCATCTACCTCGGCATTATCGACGGCATTAAAAAAGGCGCCGTGGAGGAAGTCCCGTTCAAAGACGGCACGAGGGCGGTACACTATGTACAGCTGAAAGACGGACATTATACGCCGGAAAAAGGCGACTCGGTGCGCATTCATAAGAAGGACGACAGCGGACGCGAAAGCTGGAAAATTCAGGATATAATGGAAAGCAAATCCGGTGCATGGCTGCAACTGCCTGCGGATTCCGGCAAAGGCGACAGCGTATATCTTTTGCAGACCAAGGCGATGACCAAACGCTACCCTCGTTTGCTGCCAGCCTCGCTCGAAAAATACCGCAAACAGCCCAACGACGAAGCGCTACCGATGCTGACACTCGAAGCAGGCTTCCCGACGCTCGGCGATACAAGCAAGTCCGCGCCTTCAAAACCAGCAACCGCGACACCTGCCGGAGCTGCACTGCCGGCGAAATCAGCGGCTGCGACAACCGCACCATCTGCGACACCCGTCAAAAAGAGCCTTGCGAAAAAGCCTGCGGATATTTTCCCCGAAGGGCTCTACGTTCAAGTTTCTTCCATTGCAGATTTGCATACCATCCTTGCGGATAAACCGGTGCGGGTTATTATCAATTTGAATGAGGACACCTATCCGGCGCTGGCTGGACAACAGCCCAATCCGCAGCAGCAAAATCAGCAACAGGCAAAACCGCTGCCGTTCTCCAAACGGGAAATTTTTATTTCGCTTGATCCCTTTGTGCCGCAGGAACAGGAACCGATCCTTGCAGAACAGCTTGAACAGCTAACCGTACAGGGGTATACACAATTTATCGTGAATAATCCGGCGCATATTTCCATGCTCCGCAATAAAAAGAACTTTTTAGTTGCGGGACCGTACCTTTATACCTTTAACTGCTGGGCGGTTTCGTGGCTGCAGGAGAACGGCATCTGTGCTTACATTCCCCCTGCCGAAAGCTCTCAGGCGAATATCGAAACGGTGTTTGCGCCGGAGCTGCGTCCACAGGTACTGCTGCCGCTTTTTTCGTATTCCGTGTTGTTCAGGATGCGCTTTACGCTGCCGAAAAACTACAACTTTCTCTACTTTTCCGACAAGCAAGGCGAGGCATTCAGAGCTTTTTCTACACCGTCCGCCTCTTTTGTGCTGTCCGACAAGCCGTTCTCGGTTGTAGACCGATACCACGCCTTACAGCATCATCAGTTCTCACGCTTTTTGCTGGATTTTTCGCATACGAGCGTTGAACGCCGCGCTTATCGGTTTATTTTACAGTCGCTGCGGAGCGGCACTCCCCTCCCCGACTCGGTGCGCTTTAACTGGAAGGAAGGCTTCTACGATCCACAGCGGGTAGAAGAGCTCAAACAGCTGGGGCAAAAATCGGCGGCAGAGCGCGGCCCCAAAAACTCCGGCGGACGAGCAAAACCGCCTAAAGGACGTTCACAGAACCGTCGGCACAATCAGACACACCGGAAATAAATAGCCCCGTCTCTTCATTCCGATGCTGTACGATAATCGATGC
This sequence comes from Treponema sp. OMZ 906, assembly GCF_024181185.1. Taxonomy (NCBI): domain Bacteria; kingdom Pseudomonadati; phylum Spirochaetota; class Spirochaetia; order Treponematales; family Treponemataceae; genus Treponema; species Treponema sp. OMZ 906. Next base: position 2,577,479 of record NZ_CP051196.1, read on the forward strand.
ATCGGGGGCATTGCGCTCGGCTAAACCGCGCTGTATCAGCGGATAGAGCTTTTCGTGCGGCTTTTGATTGCGGTACAGGATAAGCAGCAATGCCTCATTTTTGAACGCATCCATCATACAAAAATCGCCGTCACTGTCGCCCGCAATAAGGATGGGAGCTTTCCCGCCGTGCCGCGGAGCAATCAACGTCCGTATCGCATCCGCCTTTCCTTCCCGCCACGTTTGCGGAATGGAGTAATCCCGCTCATCGGTAAACACGCCGTCGGCATTCCGCAGCCGCCGTCTGCCGAACACTTGTTCGGGACGGAGGCAGTAGCCATACGCAGGATTACAGGCAAACACCCGCACGCCGTCCTCCTGCGAGGCAGAACAGATATAGGGAGTAATGCCGTGTTCTTCAAAACGGCGGAACAGCTCTTGTATTTCCGGCTGTATCCGTATCCCCTTCCGGTACGTTGCGGTAACAACACCGGCTCGCCCTGCCTGCCGCATGGGTGATACGAGCGTGTATTGTTTTATTTCAGCGGTAAGCGCTTCGGCAATTGTTTTTTCTACAAGACTATTTAATTCGGGGAGCGTCAATCCCGTGCATACCGATTGAGAAATATCGGTATCGCAGACCGTTACCGCATACCGCATCAGCGTCAGAATTTTTGCCTTAAAATCGAGGTATTCCTCGGTTTGCACGACTTCCTCGAGCGGGAGCGTCCCGTTCAAATGTTGATATGCATGATATAAGAACCGATAGCGGTCATCCAAATCCGCCGAAAGATCTGCTGCAGTGAGCTGACGCCCTTCGCTATTAAAGCAGCCGACGAGCGGAATATCCTGCGGAATTTCGTGCCGAATGGTAACGGCAAACTGTTCGGGCGCCAGGTTAAAACAAAGGTGTTCAAGCTGATACAGAAAAAGGCTATCCTGTATATCGTAGAAGATACACGTATAATCCCAATCAAAGACGGCATAATTGTCCGCAAAAGCTTTTTCCGCAATCAAGCGTTCCAACCGCAGTTTGTTCTGCGGCTCCCAATTCCCGGTTAATGCCGGTTTATTTGTTTTATGAGTCTTATCCGTTGCCTTGGTTTCCATGTCTGATGTTCCGATGAGGTTGTTCTGAAAGGCCCGATTATCTTATTTAAGCAAAACCTGTGCGCTGTGCCAGCTCAGTGTCGCGCATTTAATACGAGCAGGCATTTCGGCAAAATAGCTGAGAATCTGCGCATCGCCGAGGCTCTCCAATTCTTCCTCGGACTGCGGCTTTCCTGCCATCATATTAAAAAACACCTCAAGACAATGCTGCGCCTCTTTAACCGTTTTGCCTTTGATTAAATCGATCAGCATATTGGTGGAAGCGGTTGAAACCGCACAACCGGCACCTAAAAAAGAAGCGTCCTCAACAATCCCGTCCTTCTGCTTAATCAGCAAGGTTAAATCGTCGCCGCAGCTGGGATTATGCCCGCGCTCAATACCGGTCGCTCCGTCCAACTGATGTTTATGTTCGGTTCTCCGCGAATAATCCAATAATGTTTGTTGATATACCGTTTCGATGCTCACGTCCCGCTCCTCTATTGCTATCACCTAAAAGATTCAATCTAAAAAGTTCGGTGATAATTTTACACAAAACAGTTCCATTAGTATAGTAAATCATGTTAATGAAGCATTACCGCAATACAAACTTATTGAAAGATAAATGACGCTCAATAAGCTAGATATGCTTTCACAAAAGGGCTATCATAATCAGATGAAATTCACGTTTCGAATAGAAACAAAAACGCGACTCGACATTTTCCTACGTTCGGAACTTGTTCAGGCCGTATCCGTTCCGGTTGAAAACGCTTCTATTACACCTCTGTCAAATTCAAAAATACGACGGATGATTATCGCAGGAGCAGTCAGTGTTGACGGACTACAGATTCGCCGCCCTTCATATGAGCTTTTGCAAGGGCAGATTGTCTGCGCCGAATTCGATAAAGAAAAATTCTTCTTTGAAAAACAGGCGGATGATATTGCCTTTGAATTGACTGCCGCTGATGTGCTTTATGAAGACAACAATTTGATTGCCGTGAACAAGCCGGCATTTTTTCCGACGGAAGAAACGATTGTCGGCGGCGAAAAGCGGGACTGCCTGCACGCGGCGGTTGTACGCTACTTATGGACAAAAGCCGCGCTCCGAAATCCTCCTTACGCAGGGATCATGCACCGCCTTGACCGCGAAACCAGCGGCGTTATTATGTTTACAAAAAACCGCGCTGTAAATGCTGCCGTTCACGAAATATTTGAAAAACACACCGCGCAAAAAATCTACCGCGCCGTATGTGCCGTTGCAGGAAACAAGGGAAATACGCAGCGATACCGTAATTTGGAGAAAGGCTCCAAGTTTTTTGTAGAGAATAATATCGGGCGCATAAGCCCTAAAAGCACACGGGCAAAGTGGGGAGAGCTGAGCACGACGCACGGCGGATTGTATGCGCGCACGGAGTTTACAGTTTTGGAACGCTGCATGATCGGCGGTATTTCTGCCGTCAAGATTGAAGCGCGTCCGCTTACGGGACGCACCCACCAGATCCGCGTTCACCTTGCGTCGGTCGGTTTGCCAATTTTAGGCGACACACTTTACGGCGCACCGGAATACAAGCGCACAATGCTCCATGCACAAAGCTTGATATTCTCGCATCCCATTAGCAAAAACACAATGACGGTGAGCGCACCGCTGCCGGATGGCTTCTAGCGGCAGCCGGTCTACTCAAAAAGGCTGCCGGTCTGCGCCGCTGACGCCGGAATTTTTAGTCCGAGATGGGTGTATGCTTTTTCCGTAACCATACGTCCGCGCGGAGTACGCTGCAACAGTCCCGTTTGAATAAGGTAGGGTTCGTAGTAGTCTTCAAGCGTATCTTGCGACTCCCCGATAGAAATCGCAAGGGTCTCCGCCCCAACCGGTCCCCCTCCGTAGTTTTCGATGATAGAGCGGAGTATCTGCCGGTCATAGTTTTCCAAACCGAGCCGGTCGATGTGCAATTTTTCCAATCCCTGCGCAACGGTTGTTTCGCGGATAGTATCACTGCCTTCGATAAACGCAAAATCCCGCATACGCCTCAGCAGCCGATTGGCAACGCGTGGGGTTCCGCGGGAACAGCGGGCAAGTGCAACGGCCGCTTTTTTCCCGATGTTAATTTCGAGGATATCGGCGGAACGCATAATAATGGAAGCAAGCTCTTCGTCGCTGTAAAATTCAAAGCGCTGCACGATCCCGAACCGGCTAATAAGCGGACTGGAAACCATACCGGCACGAGTTGTCGCACCGATCAGCGTAAACGGCGGCAGCGGAATACGAACAGTCCGCGCCCCCGGCCCTTGCCCGATAATCCAGTCAAGCTCATAATCTTCCATAGCGATATAGAGCATTTCTTCGATGGCGGGCTTTAACCGATGAATTTCGTCGATAAAGAATACGCTCCGTTCGGACAGCGTTGTCAAAATACCCGCCAAATCCTTAGGTTTATCGAGGGCGGGGGCGCCGGTGATCTTGCATTCAACGCCAAGCTCTTGCGCGGTAATTTGCGCAAGGGTAGTTTTTCCCAGCCCAGGAGGCCCAATCAAAAAAAGGTGATCAAGGCTCTCTCCCCTACTCCGCGCCGCTTTGATAAAGACCGACAGGTTTTCTTTGATGTTTTGCTGTCCCTGAAAATCCTTCAAAAGCTGCGGGCGCAACGCGCGGTCTTTTTCATCCCCCGCACGCTTTTCTCCGCGTATAATGCCGAATTCATCTATTTCATTATCCTGATATATTTCGCCGTTCATCTGCATTGCTAAAAGATACTCATCGTATTAAAATAGTAGGAACCTCTAAAAATCTCGTTTTTTTGAGGTTTCCCTTACATGTAATTTGAGTTATGCGTTTTTCTTTTTATTCACTTTTTCCATAAACCGGCCGACATTGATAATCGCCCGTTCATGGATACCGCTGCCTATCACACCGTGCTCATCGCGTGCTTCAACTTGAAAAGTCAGAAATTTTCCATTTGCATTGATCTCTACCAATTCGGTATGGATGAACACCTTCATTCCTTCGGGGGTTGCATCAAGATGCCGTACATCCACATGTGTACCGACCGTTGCCTGCCCCTCGTCCAAATACGGCATCACACTGTGCGTTGCCGTATCTTCCATTCGAGCAATCATAGCCGGTGTTGCAAATACCTCTACCGTTCCGCTGCCCACCGCAGTTGCGAGCATTTCCTTTGTAACAACAAAGCTGGCATCGCCCTTAATTCCTATTTCCATAACCGTCTCCAACACATCAGAGCAACCGTATCAAAAAATATCTGATGCAGTTACTCTTTTAAATAAACCAGTCGAAATTATACCGTGAGCACGATACGATAGTCAATGAAGTTCACTTTTAGAAAATTAAACAAGGGGAAGACTTTTTTTCGATAAAAAGAAAAGTCTTCTCCTACGCCCCCATCTAAAGAAAAACGGGGGCTAAAGCTTGATTCTTATAGTGCTTCTACTTCTGCTTGAGAGAGTCCGGTGATTTTTGTAATTAAATTCAACGAAAGCCTTTCCTCTTTCATCAATTTTGCAGTTTCAAGCTTTGCTTGGCGGGAACCGCGAGCTTCTCCTTGCTGTATCCCAAGCATTAAACTTTCTTGTCTCTGGACTGCAATATCGGTATCGTAATCATATTCAGCTACTAACATGTTTATAACCTCCCGTGACTTTCTTTGTAAATATTCCCTTAATATATCGTTTTTAATGCATTCTTTAATGGCATATTCGGATTTACGGTTGACTGATGTTCTGCAAGCACGATGATTTTATTATCAACGAGATACGATACATCATTAGCGAATGACATATACATTGTTTGTTTAAGCCGTATATTTTGCAATATAGCTGTAGACTGATAATTCGTATTATACAGGGCATTATACAGTGCTAAAAAATTATTTTTTGCAGTTCTATCACTACTGAAAAGATCAACAAAGACTGAATCCTTTGAGAAGCGGCACGGATGCCGCTGGTTCCATGCAGAAGCGATGTTTTTGCTGGGCAAAAACTCGTAGCTCAAGCCGGTACACGGATGTATCGGCTTGAGCAGTTGTGTTTTCTCATAGTAATTCACCTCCGTGCACCGCCACTGACAGCAGTAGTTCCAACAGGATATATAAAGCACGGATGCAAAAATGGCTAAAGAAATGAAGAATTTTTGAGTTTTTTAATTACAAAATCCTATTGCAATACCTCCTGCACCGGCTGATTGCAACATGAGCCAACACAGGGGTAATGTGCAAAGCATATTCCTCCTCTGTCCACGCACACCGCTTTCATGCTTGTAGCGGTATTGCTTAATACGGTTTTTAAGACGTTTCTTCTTCTTTTGCGCAAGACATATCCCTTTCGGCTTGAGTAAAAAAACCAGAAACGGTACGCCACTCGCAGTTTTGCCGACAGTTTCTTCCTTTTATTTGTACAGCTCTTATCATTACTGCGCACGAACACGGATATCCTGAGTCCATACCACAAGTCTCCTGTACACGATAGGGACAGTTCACACTATTTGTGTGAGCTCTCAGTACCGCCACGGATGACATCGCGCACAAATGTACATCCTTGTACATTTGTGCGCTTCGGGTTTTTCTAATGAAAAACTCGATGCTGTGAAGAACCACTGACATCCTGTCAGCAGCAGCGACGTTTCGGTAGGCGAAGCTTACCGAAACTCGCGTCCAAGAATTGACAAGGACGTCAATTCTTGGACATAGCCACACGCAAGCCAAGATTGTCGTTGCTGTTGTCGGGGTTGTTGTTCCGTTTACCGACGACGCAGTTCTTCGCGTTATTGTTCCAGCTGCCACCCTGTTCATATTTTGACATCCTTGTCAAAATATGAACGCGAGTTTTTTGCTTACGCAAAAAAACATCGCTCCTGCATAGGACAATCGCCATCCTTGGCGATACTGACGCGGTTAGAACCGGAATCAGCACCTTTTTTTGTCCCTACCGTTTAATACATTACACTATCAATGACCTAATTATACATTTCGCCATTTGTTTACCTGTTGTTTTTCTTTTTTGTTTCCTTTTGTACGGCAGGGTACCACTACAGCAATCAAAATCCATGCAAAGATTGTACCGCTTAAACAAATACAATGTACAATGGAGCACTTCCTAAAACATAGAAAAGTCCCATAAAAATTTTTCGAGCCGCATCGTTAAAAAATGTACGTCCTGTACATTTTTTTAACAGCAAGTTTTTGAAACAAACTTGCTACTGCGTGGAACCACGGACATCCTGTCCGATTGTCGTAGTTCCACCTTTTTTTCAAAACTACACTGCACCACACGACACATTTTGCCGGTTCGGTTTCGCCGCATACCGCCACGGACGGCGGTGGTTCCAAACAGTAGTAAGTCTTTCGCTAGAAAAACTTATCGTTGAGCAGTGTACACGGACGTACACTGCTCAACAGCCCGCAGCTGCTCAACCTCACAGGCAAAAGCGGCATGGATGCCGCTGGTTCCACGCAACAGCGACGTTTGAGGCTTCGCCTCAAACTCGTCGATGAAAAATGTACAAGGATGTACATTTTTCATCAGGGGCGACAAGCCACACGCAAGCCAAGAAAGTGGATGCGAAAGTCCGGGTTGAAGCTGTCCCGAATACCGACGACGCAGCGCAACGCGTTATCGATCCAGCTACCGCCGCGAATGACGCGGCTATCACCGGATGCAGCACCTTGCGGGTCAACTACAAATCCGCCGGATGTATAAGCATCATTTACTGTAGGATTACTATCATACCCATCAAAACACCATTCCCATACATTCCCGCTCATATCGTGTAAGCCTAGTGCATTCTTCCGTTTTTCCCCTGCAGGATGGGTCTTACTGTCTGAATTATCACCATACCACGCAACCGCTTTTGTCTCATCCGCATTATTCCAGTCAGCTTTCGCTCCGCTTGCACTATTCAGTTTGGTAAGCCATACATCCCCGTATTGTTCAGCATTGGTGTTGTCGCTTCCCTGCCAACGAGCTGCATATTCCCATTCCGCTTCCGTCGGCAGCCGATACCCTTTTTTACTCATATCGGCATACGCCGCATCACACTCACTACCTTTCGTTGCGTCTTTTAATACCGTAGTATCGGTTTTGCTTTTGCGATAGACGCATTCCCCCTCCCCTTTGATTTTCTGGGTATACGCATTGCACCATACAATACAGTCTCGCCAGCTTACATTCGTTACCGGCTCTTCTTCAGTCCCGCTTCCATCTTTACCTTTTACTCCTGCATTGGCAAACTTGTATCCATTCGCAGGCTGTGTCGCCCAATCGTATACCTCTTTCCACAGTTTATACGGCACTTCCGTTTTGCCAAGCTTATAAGGGCTCAATTTTACCTTACGCCCTGCGCGGAATACCCCTTTCCCCCAATCTCCCGTTCCCGGCAATGTATATGTCGGATCTTTACCAGTAATCCCCGCTGCAGGCGGACTTATTTTTATAAAGCCGTCGCCTGTATCTTCAAAACTACCAACATCGCCGGAAGGTGGTGTAGGCGGGACGCTGTTGCTTTCAAAGCTCACCTTAACCTCGACGCCTTTTGTAACGGTAAACGAATAGAAAGCGTTCGTGCCGTTTACGGCTTCTCCATCGCACGTCCAGCCCTTTACCCTGTAGCCCGAATCAGCCGTTGCCGTAAAGGTTACGGTTTTACCCTTTTCAACGGTTATAGGACTTTCTGTCGTTTCCGTTATACCGTCCGCTTTTGCTTTTAACTTGCCGTTGCCGCCATCCACACTAAAGGTTACCGCAAACGTTTCAGGGGTGCTGCTTACATTTGTCTTACAGCCTGCTATCATCAGCGCCGCAAGTGCCAATCCTACTGCAAAACCTAAGAGCGTACTGCCCTTTTCCTTTGTTTTCATACGAAAATCTCCTCTATAAATTTGTCTTTATATCTTCAAAAACACTGTCCACCCGATGCAAGAACATCGGGTGGAGTGCTTAACGTTTCACATTGTATGTTCTATTTATATACAATCATCCTCATTGCAAAGATAAGTATCCGTGATAAACCCGGTATTCTTTACTGTAATCGGATTTTTACACCTTTCTTTGTTTTGTGTATTATACGTTGCTGCTAAGTTGCTGAGTGATTATGCCGACAAAGCTATGTGTGTCAACTACCTTTTGCAAATATGCGGGTATCTGCGCTTTTGGGGGAGAATTTTTATATTGCGGTAATCCGATTTTAAGACTCAGCATAGAAATAGTATAGGGGCAAATATCGGCAAATGCAAGAGGTGAATTACTGCCTGCACACCGAGATAGATATCCGCAACAAGGAAATCAAATGAGAACAGATAATACGGAAAATTCACCATACCCAAATCCCTGCAAACGGCATAAGGGCAAACGCATCCCCAAAATCGCTGATACGTAGTTGTTCTCCTTTTTAGCCGAAAATACAAATCTATGCCAGACAAACAGGAGCCGTTTCGCTATAATGTCCGCTATGAATTTTCGTTATTCGGACTATGACGTGATTGTCGTCGGCGGGGGGCACGCGGGCATCGAAGCCTCGCTCGCCGCTGCACGGATGGGCGCACAAACCCTTCTTATTACACAAACGGTTGATACTATCGGCAGGATGTCCTGCAACCCCTCGATTGGAGGCGTTTCAAAGGGCAATATCGTACGGGAAATAGACGCGCTCGGCGGCGAAATGGGAAAACTCGCCGATGCTTGTATGATTCAATACCGACTCCTCAACAAAAGCCGCGGACCGGCAGTGCAATCGCCCCGCATTCAGGCGGATAAATTCTTATATGCGCAGACTGCGCAGTACACCCTCGAAAAAGAAAAAAATCTCCATATTTATCAAGATACGGTTGTTGATGTTATCTCCTCGCAGACTGCGGAAAGCGGGCTTGTGGACGGAGGAACCATACAAGCGGTGTTGACGGCGCGCGGCAGGACAATTTCCGCACGGGCGGTGGTGCTTACCACCGGAACCTTTATGGAAGGGAAAATCTACATCGGCGAGTTCGAAGCGGAAGAAGGCCGCCTCGGCGAAAAAGCGGCGATCGGTCTCGGCAGCGCCCTTGCACGCAAGGGCTTCACGATGAGCAGGCTCAAAACCGGCACCCCCTGCCGCGTATTGCGGAAATCCGTTGATCTTTCTCAACTGGAAATACAGGAGGCGGATGCGGTGATGCGCCCGTTCTCCTTCGACACGGCGGAAATATTCCGCCCCTCGGCAGTGTGCTATGTCTGCTACACCAACGAGCATACCCACGAGGTTATCCGGCAAAACTTTCACCGCTCGCCGCTTTTTTCGGGAAAGATTCACGCAACGGGCGCCCGCTACTGCCCTTCCATCGAGGATAAGGTACGAAAGTTCCCCGAACGCACGCGGCACCAACTGTATATCGAACCGGAAGGCCTGATGAGCGATGAGCTGTACATCAACGGCTTTTCTTCGTCGCTGCCGGAGGATGTGCAGGATCAAATGCTCCGCACCCTCACCGGTTTTGCCGATGCCGTAATCACCCGCCCCGCGTATGCAGTCGATTATGCAGTTGTCTCTCCGCTGCAGCTGGGGCCAGACTTACAAACCCGCCGGATCGCAGGGCTTTTTACCGCGGGGCAGATTAACGGAACCTCCGGCTACGAAGAAGCGGGCGGCCAAGGCCTCATCGCCGGAATCAACGCAACGCTGTACGCCCGAGCTTTCAGCCACAGCAGCGCACAACCGGCAGCCTACGAACCGTTCACACTCCGCCGCGACGAAGCCTACATTGGCGTAATGATCGACGACCTTATCACGCAAGGGGTCGATGAACCCTACCGAATGTTCACCGCCCGCGCCGAATACCGGCTCAAGCTCCGGCACGATACTGCCGATGAGCGGCTCACCGAGCGTGCATACCGCATCGGCTTGCAAAAGCAAAGCTCCTTTACCCGCCTGCAGGAAAAACTTGCACAGCGCGGTGAGCTTATTAAACACTGGCGGGAGGTGAAAATTACCGGCAGCATTGTGGAGGCGGAACCCGCGTTGCAGTGTCATCTCGGCAAGTCTTTCGCCGACGCGCTGCACGATCCGCTCATTCCGCTTGAGCTGATCTGTCGATGCGATCCCGCAAGTGCACAGTATTCCGAGACAATTAAAAACTCGGCGGAACTTGAAATCCGCTATGAGCATTACATTATTGCGCAGGATAAACGAATTGATAAAATGAAGAAGATGGAAACGAGCCGCATCCCGCCGAATTTTAACTACGATGCGGTTTCGGGGCTTTCGACGGAATCGCTTGCACGCTTAAAGCGGGTAATGCCCACAACAATCGGACAGGCAAGCAGAATTCCCGGCATCCGCCCTTCGGACATTATGGTATTGATGGTCGCGATAAAATAAGAAAAGATTAGTTTCGTATATTCTCCGGCTAATCGCAGAGAAGACGAATCACCTAGCCCCGCACCGCCATCAGCATCTCAGCATCAGCATCGGTAATAAGCCCGCATTCCAGCATATCGTAGAGTTGATCGCTGTTTGTCTTGCCGAAGAACAACAGATCATCGGTACCGAGCCCTATCGGAATTCCCGCATCGATCATTTTTTTGATGGGGTGCTCTTTTAAACTGGGGACGGCGCTCAGCATCACGTTGCTCATCGGACACACATTACAGCGTATTTTACGATCGGCTAAAAATTTCAGCACCGAATCGTCAGAAGCGGCTCCGATACCGTGCTGCACTTCATCCAACTCAAAAAATTCAACGAATTTACGAACCGATTGTGCATCCGAAAATTCTCCGATATGCGCTTTCTTTTTGATATTATGTTTTTCGGCCAGTTTAAAGATATAACCGAAATCCTCGATCCCTTCAAAAACCTCGGGGCCATATAAATCGACATTCTTAAATACCTTGCTTTCAAAAAGCGGATATACCCACGTGCGAATAAAATCTCGGTCGAGTGTTTTCGGAATACCGACTTCGGGGCGTATTTCAATTTGTTTTTTGTATTTTGATACAAGCCTCGAAACATCCGATAAGAACTTATCAATATTGTTGTCGTAATGCTTTATAAAACCGATATCAATTGACGTTTCAAGCCAAACAACGTTGTCGGCAATCGCATCCTGAATGGACATTTCGAAAAGGGCTTTGACGTCTTTTGCCGTTTTACAGCGCGGGCGGGTATAAGAACCGATTACTTGATGCATTTCATCGAGACCTGCCATTTTGCGGGGAAAATTCGGAATAACCACACCCGCCCAATGCTTGTAGTGTTCATACTTCATGCTCAAATTAAGATGATTATGCGTATCCGACTTTGGTCGCGATTTTAAATACTCAATATCTTTCATTCTAAAACCCTTTTTGCGCCTCTACTGATATCCGACATGCATATTCCGACAAGCCGACGGTATAATTATCGGTAAATATCGGGAAATCTTGAAGCCCCTGACTCTTATAGTATTCGCCGGAATATCCTCCGAGATACTCCGCAAGTATATCATTTGTACGGCATCAATACGACAGTTTCAATTCATTCACTCACCATGCTTGAGAAAACAGCAATCGATCGGCGCATCTACCCATTAATTATTTTGACGCCGCTACTAGTGCCAATCCTTGAACACCCTGCTTCAATATATTTAAGCGCATCCTCACGACTGCGAATACCGCCTGACGCCTTAATCTTGGTATCTTTTTTGAGATATTTCTTAAATAAAGTGATATCTTCAAGCGATGCTCCGCGCGAACCGTAACCGGTAGAAGTTTTAATAAAATCCGCCCCGGCCTGTTCAACCGCAACACAGACATTTGCAATATCCTTTTCGGACAAATAGCAAGTCTCCACAATGACCTTTAAATGAGCTTTTTTTGCATGGCAGATTGAGGCAAGCGCAGCAATTTCTTTTTCAACATAGCTTGTATTGCCTTCCAGCAATTTTCCGATATTAATCACCATATCGATTTCGTCAGCGCCATCTTTTAACGCTTGTTCAGTCTCAGCACATTTTACTTGGGTTGTCTGTGTGCCGAATGGGAAACCGATAACGCTGCACGTCATAACATCGGAGCCTGCAAGTTCTTTTTTTACCAACGCAACATTGCAAGGATTCACACAAACCGAAGCAAAATGATATTCCTTCGCTTCTTTGCACAAAGTAACAAGCTCTGCCTCGACGGCATTAGGCTTTAATAAAGTATGATCGATATACTTATTTAATTCCATGTTATTCTCCTAAAAAATAACAGACACCTATTTGGTATCTTTGCATCTTATGATAAGTCAGGCAACACCGCCGACATATTCGCCATTAATTGTTCCAATTCTTGTCTTACTCTTATCCCCAAATCCTGATCCGGCAACTCAATACTTAAATCACGTAAATAACTCAGCAATTTAAATACTGATACATCATCATATGGCGGCTGAGCACTCGCTACGCTGCAGGCCTGCTTAATAAGATTCGCACGTTCTTTAAGTCCCAGTTCTCCCGACAACCGGGCAATAATATAATATATCTGTATTCTTTCACTGCTGTTAAGAAATATTTCGAGTTCTTCTTGCGGAAGATAGGCGGCTAAATCACGCAAATACAAGAACAACTGAGCAAGCTGTTCGGGATCGGTAGTATTAAGATATTGCTCAAATGAAGGTGAGTCTTTAATCTGATGTTTTGCATGGCACCATAAAAGATTTTGCTGTTCCTGATCAAGGACAAATGGCGTTTGGTTATCACTCGACTCATATTCTTCCTCTATCTCGGAATCTTCGGAAGCAGCAACTTCTTCATCCTCAACGGCAACTTCTGCGTCACCTTCTTGATTTAGATCAGATTGAATATCAACAGGTTCTTCCTCCACTGCACCTTCTGTAACCGCTTCGGCATGATCTTGCTCCATTATTTCATCAATCGGAACAGTTTCGGTTTCAAGTGAAATTGCCTGATTTTCCTCGGTGCCAAAAATATCTTCTTCCGCAGTTTCGACAACCTGAACACTATCATCATTCACCGATACATCCTTATCAACCGGCACACGATCTTCTTCCGTATCCGGGAAAGTTTCCTGTGGTTCGGCAATCTGTAGACATTCCTCCCCTTCTGTTACTGCAACAGCTTCCTCTTCTACGGGAGTGTCTTCGGATTCCTTTTCTGCTACAGCGGCAGTATTTTCTTCTTCTACTGCTGCTTCTGTGGCAGCAGCAGTGTCTTCGGCTTCCTCTACTGTCGCAATAGCTTCTTCTGTGGTAGCGGCTGGTACTCTGTCTTCTTGAGATATTTCCGCCGATTCTTGCAATGTTTGTTCTTCCGATTGAACCGGTTGCTCCTCAGGTTCTTGCTTTAGAGCGGTCGATTGAAGCGGTATTTTTCGACTAAGATTTTCAGCTATCCTTTCAGCCAAAACCTCGACTGCCTGCGCATATTGGTTTTCATCCAGTTGCTTATCAATATCTGAAATGACATCCTGTAAAAAACCGATTGTCGTTCCGTAGATATCCATATCTTTTAATCTTTCCTGTATTACCTCGTCACGAAGAAGATCTTGGCGTTTATGCAATGCGCGTGCATTTTTTTGAGAGATACTGCCTACACCAAAGGTGGCACTATTTCCAAGATGATTAGGATTAAGATAAAGTTCATCGACAGGAGAAGCAAAAGTCTCACTGGCTGCTACACCTACTTGGCCATCCGACAAGCCGGTTTTTACTTGCGGAATGTCACCGGCACTACGACCTGTTGCTGCAAGCCCGGTAGCATCAAAATTCCCGGCGCCGAATGCATGGGGTACAGATACCGTGCTTGGATGGGACGGAAATACGGGCTGACCGGATATATCCGATTGTTGACCAGTTGTCAACTGTATACCGTCCATAGAAACATCGTCTTTTTCCGACGGGAGTTCTTTCACTTCTTCAGTCCCTTCGATAAGCATTTCAAAAGGGAGTTCTCGCTCGGATATTGATATATCTCGTAATGAAGGAATTCTCTGTTTTGGCTCCGGGTTCAGCTCAGCCGGAGAAATATAAAGATCCGAATCGTCAGATTTCAGCTGTTCAAGGTTTTTGGTTAACAACGGATCCGCTATATAGTTTTCTGCTGCCTGCTCATAGAGATCGAGTGAGGCAGCCATATCTTGTCCCGGTTCATCAGATTCGGAGTCGCTTTGCATATTAAGGATCTCATTTGCCGTTTTTAATGCCTCAAGCGTATCCCCTCGTTTTTGAAATAACCGCGAAAGAGCAGATCGAGCTTCAATAGCATTCGGTTTTAATTCGAGTACTTTTTGATATTCTTGATATGCAGCCTGAGGATTATTCAGCAATTCTTCGGTTCTACCTAATGCCATCAATGCGGAAATATCGATCGGCTTTTGCTTCAAGAAGAGCCTCAGCTGCTCCTTAGCTTCCTCATATTTATGCGCCAAAAGATACTGCTCCGCGAGTTCTTGGCGGAACTCTATCGCTGACGGCGCTATGTTTAATATTTGTCTGAATGTCTCTTCAGCTCGTTCAACCTCGCCTGTAAGGGCATACAACTCTCCCCGTAATTTAAGAGCATTGAGACTGTTATTGTGTTCTGTGTCCAGCCGTCCAAAAAGCTCATGAGCCTTTGCATAATCTTTAGCATATATGCACATTTGGATAGCCTTAAGCCGTAGTGCATGATTGTCGGTATTTACCGGAGCAGATTCCGCAGCAAGTAAGATTGGAAGCGCTTCATTATACCGCTGCTTCTTTTCTAAAAGATTTGTTAAGGCAAGTGCAGCAGGAGCATATCCGAAATCGATTGCTAACGCGTCATAATAATATTGCTCAGCTTCTTGTTGAAGCTGTTTCTTTTCAAAAAGATAACCGAGCTTAGTATAAAGCGGAGCATTTTCACCGGTTATACGAAGCAACGATCGATAGGTATTCAATGCATCATCAAGTTTATCCAGTTGTAAATAGGCAGCAGCGATGCCCGTCAATACTTCCCCCCATGCCGGATTAACACGAAGCGCCGAGTTGTAATATACAATCGCTTCTTCATACCTCTTTTCTTGGCATAAAAGTCCGGCAAGGTGGAAATTCAAATAGGGATGATTAGAGTCTACGCGGAGACCCTGCTTATATATTTCAATTGCTTTATCCGTTTCACCGGTTAAAACATACAGATTACCGAGCCGATCATAGGCATGGGCATGATCAGGTTTAACTTCGATTGCGCGGGAAAAATACTCAGCAGATTTTGCATACTCCCCCATCTTTTTATAGGTTTTTGCAAGACTGTATAATACTTCATCGGTATCGCCGCCGATCGCCTGTGCTTTCTCTAATATCTTGAGTGCTTCTTCATAACGCTCCAAATGGCGATAGATACGGCCGAGGTTCAGCATCAGCTCAATATTATCGGGAGCACGTTCATATAAGTAAAGATAAGTCGCAAGTGACTGCTCAAGATTACCTTCATCACCATAAACGCGCGCTAACAAGTTCTCAATTTTTTCCTTATCACTCGGTAGTATGTCCGGATGTTTTTTCAGCACATTGGTCAACAACCGTTCGGCATATTCGAAATCTTGAGTAATTAAAGCTGAATTCGCACGTTCAAAGATAAAATCAAGTGAGTCTGACATAATCCCTCTGACCGCTATTCCTTCCGCGGCCTTGCCCATACTTCTTGAGAAAACGCCCCTACCCGCGTACCTGCCTCGTCATCATAGGCAGCAACGGCAAAAAAATAAATTTTACCGTTATGCAAATTCGGTATGCGATAAGAAAGGACTTTACCCACATTCAGAGGTGAGCCTGCCGAAAAATATTCTCCTCGGCGTTCTCCATAATATACCATATAACCTTTTACATCAAAATCAATCGATGGCGTCCATGACAACTCGATACTACCGTCTTTCGGTTCTGCAAATAAGCGCGCAGGAGGCAGCGGTTCTGAGTCTTTTTCATATTCAAGGCTGATGGAATGTACAATAGGCGTTTTCTGTCCCTCTGCATCCGGATACAAATCACCCGCAATTTGGAAGAACCGCCCTCGCATCCCCGTAATTGCCTGCCCGCTGCGTATAGGTTTCCATGCCGGCTCCGTATCTGTCCATGCATAGCGGTTCTCTCCGGAGCGAATAAAAAATACAGCATCCGTTTGTACCGGCGTATCTGCAGAGACGGTTAACAGTTTTGCCTCAGACAGAGAGCCCCCCGAATCAATAATCAGAGATTCGAAACGCCCTCCATTAAGGTGGTACCGGTCAAACAGTGCAGTCTGCTCGGCAAAAGTCGGCGGTTCAATAAATCGCTTGGTTATTTTCATTTCATCAAGTAATCCCGAATAATGCACGCCGATTGAAAGGTCTGCGGCGTGCCCCATTTTTGATAATAAGATGGCATCGCTTTCTCGCCCATTCTCGGTAACGTAGACGATATTCTCCGTATGTCCATTCATCCGGTACTCTAACAGCCCGATTTCTTCATCATACGTAATCAAATGATGTGACCACTGCGATGGAATTAAATTGGTGCGTCCCCGCAGCAAAATGGAAATACCGTTATTATATTTATCCTGCCAAATGTTAAAAAAATCCCATTGCACCTTGTTTTGAATAATCTGTGCAATGATATGTTGATCGGTCAAGCGTTCTTTTTCAAAATATGACGAATACCACTGTAGAATAATACTACCGCTCTCGGTAACCGCCGGTGCTATCCAGAATTCAATCGTAAACGATCCGGCAGAACTTTCGCCTGCAAAAAAAGAACCGTCCTGCGGTTTTAGCACTAACCCTGCAGTTTTTATATGGGGACTGCACATCGCCGCCCCTGCACCGAGCTTCGCCTGTTCAGCTCCTATGAAACGCATATTCGAAGAGACAACCGTATAGGAACTAGTCTCCTCTACAATAGAAGGGGAATCAAAATTGAGATAAAGATCGGTTTCCTGCGTTATTTTTGGAGCACTGCTGCTGAGTGAAATACCGGGATTCCCATATTTTCCCGGACACATCTGTATATTTTCGGTATACTGCAACATTCCCCAGCCATGTTTTCCGCCTAATTCAAACACTGCGGGGTCGGTAAAGGAGACAGTAAGAACGCTTGAGAAAAAAAACAGCACTGCAAAAATCTTTTTTATACACATCATCGCTTTCAATTATCGGTCAGAAGTATATATCATTTAAGGAAGTTTTAATAGACCGGAACGTTAGGACAAACGCATCAGTTCATTTTTTAACAGTCCCGCAGAATCAACAACCTCGACGCAAGCGTCGGGGTATGTTGTTCTCATAAGGTGGTTGCAGTCGGCTTTAATACCCTTTGTTACGACGCAAGCGTCGGGGGATTAAACCATCCGCACGAATAAAGAGGCCGTTCAACCAGAGTTGAACCTCTTTGCGGTTCAAATGGTCTCACAACCTCTTTATTCTACGGAATTGGATTTATTCATCTGATGCGTTTATCCTTCTCCTAAAATAAACTGTGCAAAATTTTGCTTAAAATTTCGCACAAACGGGGAAACCTGTTTAGCATATTTTCAGTGCGGTTGTCATGAGGAGAGTGTAACGGCCAATCGTAATATTTTCTTAAATATTATACTTGACAACATATTATATTATGAATAATATTATAAAAGTTGCAACCTAAGATGAGAGTATCTCTAACAACTTGGTTAGATTTTTCCACAAATGGTTGCGTATATTTAGAAATATAAACCTCAGGAGGTAAAAGTGCTTTTTTCAATTAACTCAGGATTGCTTGAAGCCTGCGTGCTCGCCCTCTTGAGTAATGAAGACTCCTACGGATATAAGTTAACGCAGGATGTAAAGGACGTCATGTCCATCTCCGAATCGACACTCTATCCGGTATTAAAACGCTTGCAAAGTGCCGGTTTTTTAGAAACATATGATATGCCTATTGATGGGCGCAATAGAAAATATTATCGCATAACGTCCGCAGGAAAAAGGCAGCAGAGCTTATACTGCGACGAATGGAAGTCTTACAAGGAATTGATTGAAAAAATTTTTAAAGGAGCACAGCATTCATGACCCGTAGAGAATTTATGACTGAGCTGGCTGCACGGCTGCACCGACTGCCAAAAGAAGATTTACAAGCTGCATTACAGTATTACGAAGAATACTTTGACGAGGCCGGCAGTCAAAATGAACAAGAGGTAATACGGGAACTGAGAAGCCCCGCACATGTTGCTTCAAAAATTTTATCCGATTATGCCGTAAAAGAAGCAAAAAAAGCCCGCGCTTCTACAAAAAGTGGCTGGCGCGCTTTTTGGTTTACCATACTGGCTATTTGCGCCGCGCCCGTTGCGGTACCGCTTATCATCGCCGCAGTAGTAACCATCGTAGCGCTCGGATTTGCCGGCTTTGCAGTTGTCTTTGCTTTGATCATTGCCGCCGGTGCAATTTTTATCAAAGGAATCGGCAGCTTGTTTTTCGGCTCTGCCACAGCCTTATTATTGTTCGGCAGTGCATTAATACTTGTCGGTTTTGCACTTCTGATCTTTTACGGCATCAGCGCCTTAATTGTCGCTATTGGCAAGCATATTAAAAACAAATCAAATAAATAAATGAGTGAGCATTGCTAAAAGCTCAAGTGAGCTTTTAGTGATTCTCAAAACTACATACATTGGAGGCTTATATGGACAAGAAACTCTATCGAAGTGAAAGCGATAAGAAAATCTGCGGCGTATGCGGCGGTATTGCCGAATACTTTGACATCGACTCAACCGTTATCCGGTTGCTGTGGATTCTTGCGACTCTTTTTTTCGGAAGCGGTATTTTCTGCTATATTATCTGCGCATTGGTAATGCCTATTAAAAAAGAAGAACCGCTCGAATACGAGTATATCAGGAAAAACACAAGCGATACTGACCGGTAAGGAGAGGAAAATGCTGATGATCATTATTTTGTGCATTCTGCTTAGTCTGTTCGGAATAGGCGGATTAGTCTTTGCCATCGCAGGCGGTCTCCTGAAATTCTCATTCAAACTCTTAATCTTTAGCATTACGTTGATTATTATGATTTTATGCAGCATCCCTCTCCTATTGGCAGGATTATTTTTCAGCGGTTTAGCATTCTTATTTTAGAATATTGCTAAGATATGTTTTTAGAATATTAGGATTATATCGATGAAAAGAAGAATAAGAACGGTATTTACAATTATTGGAATTGGAGGACTCCTCATCATTATTGGAATTCTGATGGGTGGCAACGTGAAAAAGACCTTCTACGACAATGGTTATCTCGATGAGGGATGGTGTATGGACAAGGAGGAATTGAGTATGGATAACGAAAATACAAGTAGTGCCCTATCGACACATACGAATGAAACACAGCTCATATCTGATGCTTCCGTTCTAAAACAGCTAAAAGCGGATGTTTCTTATGCCGCGCTGCGAATTGAACCGCATGATAAGCAATCCATTGCCTACAGCATCACAAATAACACAAAAAGGATCGGAGCTTCCGTACAAATTGACGGCGACACCTTAGTAATCAGCACAAAAAAGAACCACACATGGAGTTGGCCATTCGGATGGAAAGGCGACAGGCTGGGACGTTCTAAAACAGCCATCACGGTTAAGATACCTCAAAATACACTGTTTGATACCGCTAACATCAATATCGGGGCTGGCTTACTGATACTTGACGGTTTTACTGCAAATCAACGGTTTAAATTGAATAGCGGAGCAGGTAAAGTAGACGTCAAAAATATTACCGCCTCAAATGTAAACATCGAAACAGGCGTAGGAGAAACAGTCTTTCACAATTGTAGTTTTACGGATACTGTGATGAACACCGGCATCGGAGAGACCGTCTTTGACGGCAGAATTTTTACGAAACTTGAAATTAACGCAGGAATCGGCGAAATAGACATGCGCATAAATGGAAAAAAAGACGATTATTTGATCAATGCTACCTCAGGGATCGGTTCGATACTGATAGACGGACGCAGTGCGACAGGGATCGACTCCACATTCCGTATCAACAATCAAAATGCGCTGCATACCATCCGTGTTAAAGCCGGTATCGGGGAAGTCAATATCAATTTTACCGAATAACGTTATATATACGAAAGCAGAAACGCATCCTGCTGTTTTTGAATTTTCCGATAGAATAAAAAATAAAAAAGAGCTACTTGACAATAATGTTTTTTTGAGATATAAATATATCTCATTGTTGAGCAATGAATACTAATGTCTCCTTCGTCTAGTGGTTAGGACATCGGGTTTTCATCCCGACAACAGGGGTTCAATTCCCCTAGGAGATGGTTAAAGCCTGAAATAAACAGCGCGGTTTATTTCAGGCTTTTTATTTTCCAGACAGTCAGCTTACTTCTCGCTCAATCTCATACTGAAAAACCTTTTTTCAGCTAGCGCCCCACTTCATCGCTAAAAAAATCTACTAAATCACGGCATTATGCGCTTACATTTTTACTGAAGCCTTTCCAATTTTTCAGCAAGCTGAAGATACGTTTTATTATAAGGATCAAGCGCAATAACTTGCTGCAAATAATAATATGCTTTGCGATAATCCTTATGCTTAAAATACCACTCATATAGAGCAAAGAGCGTCAACGAGCTACGCGGATCGGACAAAAGACTCGACCGTAAGAGGGTCAGTTTCTCCTCATCGCTGGGCGCAAGTAATGCTTGATAATAAATTAAAATTGACTTTAAGGCAGATCGAGCATCACTGAGATGGCGGTTAATAACTTGCCTAAGCGTACCGTATTTTTTTGCACCGTAAAGAACCTGTAAATACAACGCGATAATTTCGTCAGAAGGCCGCTTTTGGGCGGCAGCCATATATGCAGCTTGCGCCGTATTCATCGCTTCTTCCCAGTTATTCATCCCTGCGCAGACACGGGCATATAACACGATATCTTGCTCAGAAGGATTATTATTATATAGATACTGTGCGCGTTCAAAGGCGTTTCCCCATCGTTTTTCAGCTATATCTTCTTTGACCAAAAGGCGGATTGCAAGAATATTACGCGGATTTTGTTTTAAAAGTACACTGAGAAAATCATTCGTAGTCTTCCCGTTAACGGTATTTTTTGTTTCAAAGCAAAAATTTGCACAAGCGAGAATAACATCAGGAGATTGCGGATAAAGAGAGTCAGCCTTTTCAAGGCATTGTTTTGCCTCAACAATATTCTTACTCCATTCGAGTAATACACGGCTCCGCAACAGAAGGTAAGCCTTATCAACCTTATTTTGTTTGGCAAACTCATCAAGCAGAGTATTTGCAGCTAAATATTCTTTTTTTTCTACATATAGCCGGACTTGCAAAAAGAAGGCACGCCCAAAATCATTATCTTTTTTGATGACCGCGGAAACAAGTTCCTCAGCTTTTTCAAAATTCCTTTTGTCAAGATATGTTTCGGCAAGTAATAGTCGAATTATTACAGCATCAGGATAACGAGTATACAATCTTTCAGCAATTTTATACGATGTTTCAATGTTATTACTAAAGAGGGCTAAATAAGCAAAGCGCATACCGGCCGGATAGCAGCTCTCATCTTGCGCCCATGCCATCTGATAGTAATTCTCTGCATCTGAAAGCCTACCAAGCTGCTCATATAAAAGCCCTAAAAGATAAGGGGGCAATACAGAAGAAGGATTTAAGCCTCTTGCAATAAAGAGACGTTTTTCCAATACAGTAGCGTATTCCTCCCCCCCGACACCCTTTATCAAAATCATTGCCGGAATAACCGCATCGAAAAACGTATTTGTTCCAAGGTTTTGTGGATAATTGCTTTTCTCAATTTGATCCAATGCATCAAGATACGGGTCAGCTTGTTGATAATTCGGAGTATTCCAATCGATAGACTCGAGCGGATATAAAAGGCGCATCAACCGGGTAGCCAATGTCAATTGCAATTGTTTTTCCTTCATTAAACCTTGAGAAGTCGCATATACACGGGTTACGGCACTACGAATGCTTGCCGGCGAAGCTATTTCCATATCAGTTTGAACCTGTGAGTCGATACGGTTTGATGCCAAATCAGCGGCAGAAGGTAATGGCAGGATAGTGGCCGAAACAGGCTGTCCAGATATAGAATCAGTATGAGTATTATTTCTTGCCGTAGCACATGATATAAAGAGAAGAATCGGAAATAATAAATACAATACACAATATTTTGAGATAGGGCGAGGAAACAACATCATCAATACCTACCTTTATCCCACTCAGAGGAGTAAAAAAAAGCCCGGCAGCTACCTACTTTCCCACTCTAGATGAGCAGTATCATCGGCGTAATGAGAGCTTGACTTCCGTGTTCGGGATGGGAACGGGTATGACCTCTCCACTATGGCAACCGGGCAATAAAAGACGAAACAAAAAAGAAACGAAATTTATTAAATAAAGGGAAGCGCTTCACTATAAAGCACATAAGGAAAGAAAGCGTAGAGTAAGGAAAAGAACAAAGAAGAGAAGATAATATGGTCAAGCCTCACGACTTATTAGTATTGCTCGGCTAGAACACATTACTGTGCTTAGACCTGCAACCTATCAACCTTGTAGTGTGCAAGGAGTCTTTAGCGGGGTTAAACCCCGAGGGATATGTAATCTTGAGGTGGGCTTCCCGCTTAGATGCCTTCAGCGGTTATCCCTTCCGAACGATAGCTACCCAGCACTTACCCTTGGCAGGATAACTGGTACACCAGAGGTTCGTCCACTTCGGTCCTCTCGTACTAAAAGCAGCCCCTCTCACATATCCAACGCCCATAGCAGATAGGGACCGAACTGTCTCGCGACGTTCTGAACCCAGCTCACGTACCGCTTTAATTGGCGAACAGCCAAACCCTTGGGACCTACTTCAGCCCCAGGATGCGATGAGCCGACATCGAGGTGCCAAACTTTCCCGTCGATGTGAACTCTTGGGGAAAATCAGCCTGTTATCCCCGGAGTACCTTTTATCCGTTAAGTGACGGCGCTTCCACTCGCGACCGCCAGATCACTAAGACCTACTTTCGTATCTGCTTGAGCTGTCACTCTTGCAGTTAAGCCTCCTTGTGCCTTTACACTCACTGCGTCGATTTCCAACCGACGTGAGGAGACCTTCGCGCACCTCCGTTACATTTTAGGAGGCGACCGCCCCAGTCAAACCGCCTGCCTACCACTGTTCCCATTCCGGCTTCACGGAACGGGTTAGAAACCTAATTCATCAAGGGTGGTATTTCACTTGGCAACTCCACTCACCCTAACGAGCAAGTTTCACTGTTTCCCACCTATTCTACACATGATAAACCAAGTCCCAATAGTAAGTTACGGTGAAGGTTCACGGGGTCTTTCCGTCTAACTATGGGTAACCGGCTTCTTTACCGGTATATAAATTTCACCGAGCCTCGCGTTGAGACAGTGCCCAGATACGTTACACCATTCGTGCGGGTCGGAACTTACCCGACAAGGAATTTCGCTACCTTAGGACCGTTATAGTTACGGCCGCCGTTTACCGGGGCTTCAATTAACAGCTTCGCATTACTGCTCACCGCTCCTCTTAACCTTCCGGCACCGGGCAGGTGTCACCACCTATACGTCTCATTACTGATTCGCAGATGGCTGTGTTTTTGATAAACAGTCGCCTGGGCCTGCTTTATGCTACCTCCACTCATTACTAAACAGAGGCCACACTTTTCCCTAAGTTACGTGTGCATTTTGCCGAGTTCCTTAACGCGAGTTCTCTCGAGCGCCTTAGATTTCTCATCCTACCTACCTGTGTCGGTTTACGGTACGGTCTTTTATAACCTAGCCTTAGACAGTATTTCCCGGCACCATGACTTACCCCGCTTCGCTTCTCTCATCGATCCACTCGCTGTCGCTTCTCACCTTGGATAGCGGATTTACCTACCATCCTTCATAACGGCTTAAATACTTCGACCGGAACAACCGTTCTCCGGCCGGGGGTCGCCTCATGCGTCCTGCCATCGAAATTATAAAAGGTATCGGAATATGAACCGATTTCCCATCGACTACGGCTTTCGCCCTCGCCTTAGGAGCCGACTAACCCTGGGCAGATGACCTTTACCCAGGAAACCTGAGGTTTTCGGCGGAAAGGAATCTCACCTTTCTTTTCGTGTACTTATACCTGCATTCTCTCTTCCATCCCCTCCAGTGCCCCTGTCAGGTACACCTTCATCAGTCCATGGAATGCTCCCCTACCGCCTTATGCTTATACTGCATAAGACCCGTAGCTTCGGTATACTGCTTAGCCCCGTTACATTATCTGCGCATGTATACTCGACCAGTGAGCTATTACGCACTCTTTTAAGGAATGGCTGCTTCTAAGCCAACCTCCTGGCTGTCTAGGTATCCACACTTCATTTCACACTCAAGCAGTATTTCGGGACCTTAGCTGACGGTCTGGGCTGTTTCCCTTTTGACTACGAACCTTGTCGCACGCAGTCTCACTCCTATACGTTGATTACCGGCATTCAGAGTTTGATTGGGTTTGGTAGGCGGTGAAGCCCCCTAGTCCATCCAGTGCTTTACCTCCGGTAATTTTGTATAAGGCTGTCCCTAAAGGCATTTCGGGGAGAACCAGCTATTTCCAGGTTTGTTTAGCCTTTCACTCCTAGTCACAAGTCATCCAAACCTTTTTTAACAGATTGTAGTTCGGTCCTCCACAGCGTTTTACCGCTGCTTCAACCTGCTCATGACTAGATCACTCTGGCTTCGGGTCTACGACATGCAACTCTTACTTCGCCCTTTTCAGACTCGGTTTCCCTCCGGCTCCGGAACTTCTATTCCTTAACCTCGCTGCATACCGTAACTCGCAGGCTCATTCTACAAAAGGCACGCCACCACCCATAAAGGGCTGTAACATCTTGTCGGTTTATGGTTTCAGGTTCTATTTCACTCCCCTCACCGGGGTTCTTTTCATCTTTCCCTCACGGTACTTGTCCGCTATCGGTAGCCAACTCGTATTTAGCCTTGGATCGTGGTCGACCCGGATTCCGACAGGATTTCTCGTGTCCCGCCGTACTCAGGTACTGCACCGGCAAGACGACTGTATTTCGCGTACGGGGATTTCACCCTCTCTGTCAGGCTTTCCCAAAACCTTTCCGCTATACATTCGCTTTATCACTTGCTGTACGTAAGCCCGTGCAGCCCTACAACCCCCGTTTAACGGGTTTGGGCTCTTCCAATTTCGCTCGCCACTACTTTCGGAATCTCTTTTGATGTCTTTTCCTTGAGTTACTTAGATGGTTCAGTTCACTCAGTATTGCTTTACCTCTCTATTTTATTCAAGAGTGTAATGATAGAATCACTCCTATCGGGTTACCCCATTCGGCTATCTCCGGATCACAGGATATGTGCTCCTCCCCGAAGCTTTTCGCAGCTTATCACGGCCTTCTTCGCCGGCTGGCTCCAAGACATCCACCATAAACCTATTCTTCGCTTGACCATATTATGTTCTCTTCTTAAAACGATCATCTATTCAATAACCGTCAAGAATTCTTCTTTTCACCTTATTTTTCACTCTCCAGTTCATCCCTTTACTTTAAATAAAGAAAATTCACCTTCAAGCATTCTTTCTTTCCCTTCCCTAGCTTTTCAAAGATCTCTTCGTAAAAACAAAACACTTTCTGTTTTACGTTTTTGGAGATAAGGGGATTCGAACCCCTGACCTACGGCTTGCAAAGCCGCCGCTCTAGCCAGCTGAGCTATATCCCCTTACTACAAACCAAAAATATAAAAAAGGGAGGAAAAGAAGAGGAGATAAGCGGACGCTTTGTGTACAACCTACAAAGCATTTAGTATTTACCTTTCTCTAAGAAAGGAGGTGATCCAGCCGCACCTTCCGGTACGGCTACCTTGTTACGACTTCACCCTCCTTACCAAGCGTACCTTCGGCACCGTCCTCCTTTGCAGGTTAGACAAGCGACTTCGGGTACCCCCAACTCGGATGGTGTGACGGGCGGTGTGTACAAGGCCCGGGAACGTATTCACCGCGCCGTGCTGATGCGCGATTACTAGCGATTCCAACTTCATGAAGTCGAGTTTCAGACTTCAATCCGAACTACGATTGCTTTTTTGCGGTTTGCTCCACCTTACGGTCTCGCTTCGCTTTGTAGCAACCATTGTAGCACGTGTGTAGCCCTGGACATAAGGGCCATGATGACTTGACGTCATCCCCACCTTCCTCCGATTTGTCATCGGCAGTTCCGCCAGAGTCCTCAAGCTTTACCTGTTAGTAACTGGCAGTAGGGGTTGCGCTCGTTGCGGGACTTAACCCAACACCTCACGGCACGAGCTGACGACAGCCATGCAGCACCTGTCTAGCAGGGTATTGCTACCCGGCCTTATCTCTAAGACCTTCTACTAGATGTCAAACCCAGGTAAGGTTCCTCGCGTACCATCGAATTAAACCACATGCTCCACCGCTTGTGCGGGCCCCCGTCAATTCCTTTGAGTTTCACCCTTGCGGGCATACTCCCCAGGCGGTACACTTATCGCGTTTGCTTTGGCACTGAAGCTCTTGCCCCAACACCTAGTGTACATCGTTTACAGTGTGGACTACCAGGGTATCTAATCCTGTTCGATCCCCACACTTTCGCATCTCAGCGTCAATTATCGGCCAGAAACCCGCCTTCGCCACCGGTGTTCTTCCAAATATCTACAGATTCCACCCCTACACTTGGAATTCCAGTTTCCCTTCCGTAATTCAAGCTATACAGTACCCAATGCTATTCTAGGGTTAAGCCCCAGGATTTCACATCAGGCTTACATAGCCGCCTACATGCCCTTTACGCCCAATAATTCCGAACAACGCTCGCCCCTTACGTGTTACCGCGGCTGCTGGCACGTAATTAGCCGGGGCTTATTCGTCGATTACCGTCATCAGATGAGCATTCCCTCTCACCCTTATTCTTCATCAACAAAAGGATTTTACAACTTTTCAGCCTTCTTCATCCACGCGGCGTCGCTCCGTCAGACTTCCGTCCATTGCGGAATATTCTTAGCTGCTGCCTCCCGTAGGAGTTTGGGCCGTATCTCAGTCCCAATGTGTCCGTTCACCCTCTCAGGCCGGATACCCATCGTCGCCTTGGTGGGCCTTTACCTCACCAACTAGCTAATGGGACGCAAGCTCATCCTCAAGCGAAGCCGTAGCTTCCTTTCCTCAACATCTCTTGTGATATGCCGAGTGTATTCGGTATTACCTGCTATTTCTAGCAGCTATCCCCATCTTAAGGGTAGATTACCCACGTGTTCCTCACCAGTCCGCCACTCTAGGAGAGAAGCAAGCTCCTCTCTTGCCGTTCGACTTGCATGCTTAAGACGCGCCGCCAGCGTTCGTTCTGAGCCAGGATCAAACTCTCCATTATTTTATTTCAAACACCCCGAAGGGCGTCTGATATTCATAATTTTGAAAGCAAGTCCCGTTTCTTTTATTTTAGGAACGTTGACCTTTAAGAGAAAGAAAATAATAATGCAAAGCAATTATTTATCGCCCTGCACACCTTCTTTCTCTTGATTCTTTGTTCTACGCTTATTTCCTTACCAAAGATTTTGCTCTTTGGCTTTTTCTTCTTTCCCTTCCCTTTAATTTCAAAGACCGGTTTGCTTAACTGCGCTTCGCCTTGGCATCGCAGCAAGCGAAAAAGAATATATCAAAAAACCATTCGTTTTGTCAAGTACCTTTTGTCCTTTTTTATTTTTATTTTTTTAAGTCAAGACCGAGTTAAAGAACGCAAGAGAACGGCGACAAACTCACGAACATGCAATGCCCACAATATGAAAACACTATAGGCAAATTTCTCACCAAACCACTAAGCCGTTTTGAGAAAAATTCCTTCAAGAATTAATTGCAATATAAATTATTATAGAAAGGAATAAAACTATGGAGAATAGGGGATTCGAACCCCTGACCTATTGATTGCGAACCAATCGCTCTACCACCTGAGCTAATTCCCCAAAGCGGTATTGAGTATATAGTTTTTAGATAAATTGAGCAAGTGCTTTTTAGGACATACGAAAAATTTTTATGTACTATTAAAACAATGTGGCACGTTATATTATAAAGAAATACCCCTAAAGACCTCGGCTTCTAGAGCTGCCTAAAGGTATAAAAATACAAAATATAATCCTTGACTTTTCCAGCAAAGTCCCGTACACTAAACATATGAACTTGAAAACCGTTTTGACACCTGAAACTGTCAATCTCCATTTAAAAGGAACCTCTAAAGAGGAAATTATTGATGAATTACTTGAAATGCTTGTTCAGGCAGGAAAAGTAAAAGATAAAGCCGTCGCCCGCGCTTGCGTATTAGATCGTGAACGAAAAATGTCTACGGGAATGAAGCATGGTATTGCAATCCCGCACGGAAAGACCGATTCGGTTAACGATCTCGTTGCCTGTATCGGCATTTCGGATCATCCGGTCGATTTCGATTCACTGGATCAAGAGCCATGCCGTATTTTTATTATGACACTTTCACCGATTGACAAAACAGGACCGCACTTGCAGTTCTTGGCAGAAGTCAGTCTGCTGTTCAAGAGTGCCGAAAAACGGCAAGAAATATTGAATGCAACTGACAAGTCCGATATTATCCGTATCTTGACCGAATAGTGTACACGACTGGAGCAAATGCACTTAAACTAACAAAGCATGAGGAGGTTTTATGCTTGTAAATGTATTAACAACAGGAGACGATGTAAGTGAAAAACTAAAGACATACTGCAATGGGCTGCCTGATGTCGATAAGAAGGTTATGGATGCTGCATCCGATGAAGGAAAAAGCTTTATGGGTGCGCATGGCGTATCTGCAGCTCCGATGGTTGTCGTACTTGATGAAGACGGAAAGGATTTGCTAAAGACTACCGATATGAGCGAACTTGAAAAGTTCTTTTCTTAAATTTCTGCAAACTTAATTTAAAAACCTCTCGGAAGCATTATTCCGAGAGGTTTTCTTTTAATATATGGCTATATTTTCTCTGCTTTACAAGCAAAAACGCCGCACCGTATTTAAAGATTTTTATACATATTCCAAGTTGATTCAATCAATGTTTTGATATCGGAGTATTTCGGATTCCAGCCTATCGTTTCGCGGGCATGCTGAGATGTTGCATAAAGCTCGGCGGGGTCTCCGGCACGGCGGCCAACAAAGCGTGCGGGTATTGCCTTTCCGGTAATAGAGCGCGCTGAGGTAAGCATTTCGCTGACAGTAATGCCAACTTCGCTGCCAAGATTGACGATAAGGCTGTTGTCGGTTTTATCGATATAGTGCAGCGCGTCGGTATGCGCTTTCGCAAGGTCACTGACATGTACATAATCACGGATACAAGTGCCGTCGCGTGTAGGATAATCATTGCCGAAAATCTGAAGTTCTTTCCGCATACCGGCAGCGACCTCCATAATAATCGGCAAAAGGTTTTGCGGATTCCGCTCAAGCCCCTTAACAGCACCCTCCGGATCATAGCCCGCCGCATTAAAATACCGCAACGATGCAAACTTGAACCCCTTGAGCCGGTCATACCACTGCAAAAACTCTTCGGTTTTGAGCTTGGTAAACCCATAATAACTTTCAGGATTTTTCGGATGCTTTTCGTCAATTGGTAGATATTCCGGCGAGCCGTAGACGGCTGCCGATGACGAAAACACAAAGCGGAGGCACCCATGCTTAACCGCGGCATTTAAAATGTTCATCGTTGCCGAAATATTATTGATGGAGTATTTTTCAGGGGCAACCATCGATTCCCCCACCGCTTTAAATGCAGCTAAGTATACAGCCCCGTCAAATCCGCGGGCAAAAGCTGCATCAATATCGTCACTGTGTCGGGTATCTCCTGCAATAAATTCCGTACCCGGGAAAATATTGCATAATTGTCCCGTCGATAAATTGTCGAATACCGTAACTGAATGCCCGGCTTCCAGCATCGCTTTAACTACGTGGCTGCCGATATATCCGGCTCCACCGATAACCAATACACGCATAATAATCCTCTTATAAATCCGCTCTATTTGAGCGCTATATATATGAAACCTCCAAAAAGCTGTAGATTTTAGAGGTTTTTCTTCGGCGGATTCCGTAATGCCGTTATACTCCGCAATCGTTTTATCAATTCTTTATCCTTGCTTAAAGTTTCTATCGGAAACGACAGTCGGTATGTCCAGTTCGAATCACTGACCGTACCGGGGATGTTAATCCGCTCATCCTGCGGCTTGACCGTATGTATTTCATCAATCATGAGTCCCAACCAATCTTGTATGGGAAAGATGGCAAAAACCGACGGAACTTTGACTAAAGCGCTCAATAAGGCTGCAGCTAAGTCCGCCGTATAGGGCGGCTTTTTCCCGTCGATAGGACACAGGGCTCTCCGTATATTACCATCAATACGCAGAGCATTAAAGAACGAAAGCATATCTGCATAAGACAATTCTTCCTCCCACCATTCCCGCAGTGTCGAAGAATCATGCACGGAAGTTACCGCAACCGCTTCTTGAGGATAGTCGCACAGCGGAATAAAAGGGGCACCGTCCTTTTCCCATTCACGTTCCCAGCGGAATACCCGCAGGCTCAAAATATGTAATTTTCCCAGAATTTCCGGCAATGCCGCAGGTTTCGCGCCCAAATCTTCGGCGCATGGCTGCATATCGACGGAAGCACATAATTCCGACAAAATATCTTCTGCCTGCACTGCCCACAGTTTGTTTTGCTCTGTTTCTTTCTCTTCGACCAACAATGAAAATCGTCTTTGTTCGTCCTCCGATAGCGTTCCCCATGCGGTTGTATTCCGGTATAGATATGCCGCAGTATACACAACTGTTCCCCGTAAGTCTTTTCCGGCTTTTACAAGCATACGGTCAGTCCATTTTTGCCGCAAAGCTGTTTCTACTTCCGGCGGCAGCCCGCAACGACGTATATCCACTTCGCTTTGTATTTCATCTTTAAAAAGCCAGAGCTCCTCCGTACCGATTCTATCGGCAACTTTATGCAATAACCCATGCGCATACAAATAGTCGCCGTTCACCGCAGTTTGAACGATATCGGTATTGATATGCGGCTCTGCCATCCATCGAATACGTTCTTGGGAAAAACCTGCTTTTCTTAAATCTTTCATTGTGATTTCCGCATAAGGGATGGGTTTTCCCAAAAGCCCTGTTGTTTCCCCTTCGGGAATAGCCCAAATTCTAAAAAAACCTAAGATATGATCAAGCCGGTACGCATGATAATACTGCGATGCATGGGCGAGCCGTTCCTTCCACCAACGGTAGCCGGTTACTTTCAAATTTACCCAGTTATAAATGGGGAACCCCCAATTTTGTCCCGTAGGATTATCCCCATCAGGAGGACTGCCCGCACGGAGATCACCGCGGAAATATTCGGGATGTGCCCACACCTCTACGGAATCCTCGTTCATCAAAATCGGAATATCGCCTTTTACCGAAATCCCGTTATCGGCACAATAGGCAATGGCTTTTAACAGTTGTTTATGCAGATGCATTTGTACCCACGCATAGAACAGATGTTCTCGTTTCAAGACAGAATCGTTCCATGCAGCAGTGATTTTCGCCGTTGAAGGAGAACGCATATCGGCACATTCTTTCCAGTCCTTCCACGAAGCATGATAGTTTTGCCTCTTGATATTTTTAAACACTGCATATTCGATTATCCACGGATTTGCCTTTATCCATTCCGCAAGCTCACCGGTCTGAGAATCCGCAATAATCTGTGATTCAGCCTTATTAAATACGGCATGCAGCAGTACATTTTTTTCGTGAAGTATATCCCGGTACCGAAAACGTTCCGCCGGAGTGTTCGGTATAAAGGCAGTGCGTATTTTTTTTATCTCAGCTTTGAAGGTATGCGCTTCCGGTATATCATCCAAGCAGATATAGAGCGGATGCAATGCAAAAGCCGAAAGAGCATTATATGGAGAACTGTCAGTACCTGTATCATTGACGGGCAAAAGTTGGATAATACGCAACCCTGCTTTTTTACAAAAGTCGGCAAAAGGAATAAGATCGGAGAACTCACCGACGCCACAGCTTTTTTGACTATATAGAGCGGAAACCGGTATGGCAGCCCCGCATAAGGCCTGATTAAGCGGTGAACATTTCATTTCATCTCTCCTCGCTACTTGAGCCTATCATAGACCAAAAACGGAAAGTTAGAAAGGGGGAAGTGTCAAAACAACAAACATTATTCCATTTGACAAAAGGCCGTATGCGTATTACCGTGTAGAGAGAAACTTCAAAATCCGCCGATTTTTGGAAATCTCCCTATAATGCTCTATAAAGGAAAGATATATGAAAAACGTACCGGCAGAAACTCTCCGACACAATATAAAGTATTTGGATTTACTCTCCCGCTCATTTCCCAATGTTACTACCGCAGTGGAAGAAGTGGTCAATCTAAAAGCCATCCTGAATTTACCGAAAGGCACCGAGCATTTTTTGACGGATATTCACGGAGAAGCGGAAGCGTTTAATCATGTGATGCAAAATGCTTCGGGTGCTATCCGACGGAAAGTCTCCGAAGAACTCAGCTCAACAGTCAGCATCGATGATTTAGAAGAGCTCACCACGCTTATCTACTATCCTAAGGAAAAGCTCGAACTGATCAAAGCGGAAAAAGAGGCCAATATTACAAACTGGTACGAATTAACCATTTACCGGCTGGTACGGGTGGCGAGGGCAACAGCATCAAAGTATACGCGGTCAAAGGTGAGGAAACTGCTGCCGAAGAGCTTTGCCTACATAATGGAAGAGCTGCTGCAGGAGGATGAACACCGCTTTAACAAGAAGGATTATTACAGCGAAATTATCAAAAGCCTCGTAGAATACGGACGCGCGGATTTGTTCATTATCGAGCTATCCGAAGTGATAAAAAAATGTACCATCGATCATCTGCATATTATCGGCGATATTTTTGACCGCGGCCCGTCCCCGCATAAAGTGATGGATACACTGATGGCACAGAACAGTCTTGATATCCAGTGGGGCAACCACGATATCCTCTGGATGGGTGCTGCTGCGGGATGCAGGGCATGTGTTGCAACGGCGATACGGATTGCACTCCGCTATTCCAATATCGATTCCATTGAGGACGGATACGGGATTAGTCTCTTGCCGTTGGTGAGTTTTGCACAGCATGTGTATAAGGATGATCCATGCACGCAGTTTATGCCGAAGGTAAACGAGAAAAAGCCCTTCGACGTCGATGCAGAGCTGCTGGCAAAAATGCATAAGGCAATCAGCATCATCCAATTCAAACTTGAAGAGAATATCATCGAGCAAAATCCTTCATATAATATGGAACACCGAAAGCTTTTGCGAACGCTCAACCCTACTGCGGGCACCATCGAAATTGAAGGGAAAACCTATCCCCTGAACGACACCTCGTTCCCGACCATCGACCCCGCACATCAAACAGCGCTCACCGACGAAGAACAGTACCTCATCGATACGCTGACCAATACGTTCATGGCAAGCGAAAAACTCAAGCAGCATGTCAGGTTCTTGTATGCAAAGGGGAGCATGTACCGACGCTATAACGATAACCTGCTCTTCCATGCGTGCCTGTTGCTG
Organism: Treponema sp. OMZ 906; assembly: GCF_024181185.1. NCBI lineage: Bacteria > Pseudomonadati > Spirochaetota > Spirochaetia > Treponematales > Treponemataceae > Treponema > Treponema sp. OMZ 906. The sequence continues at coordinate 2,611,044 of NZ_CP051196.1, forward strand.
AACGAGGACGGCAGCTTTAAGGAGAAAGAGATAGACGGCGCCGTATATTACGGCAAAAGCCTGATGGATAAATACGACCAGATGGCGCGGGAAGCCTACTTTTCCGGGCAAAATGCGGATTTTCTGTGGTTCTTATGGTGCAATCAGGATTCGACGCTGTTTGGCAAGACAAAGATGACCACCTTTGAACGCTACTTTATCGATGATAAAGCAACGCATAAGGAGCCGTCCTCGCCGTACTATAAGCTGATGGAACGGGATGACGGAACACTTGCCGCACGGATTCTCAAGGAGTTCGGACTAAGCGGCAACGCTCATATCGTTAACGGGCATACACCGGTCAAAGTTGTAAAAGGCGAAAGTCCGATTAAAGCGGGCGGCAAGCTCTTGGTCATCGACGGCGGATTTTCAAAAGCCTACCAAAAGACCACCGGTATTGCAGGCTATACGCTTACCTATAACTCTTATGGGATGACGCTGATAAGCCACCACCCGTTTGAGTCCGTTGACAAAGTTTTACGCGAAGGCTTCGACATTGAATCGACCAAAGAGGTAATCGAAACTTTAGTTGAACGAAAGCGGGTAGCGGATACCGACACCGGCGCCGACATGAAGGAAAAAATCCAAAACTTGGAAATGCTGATTAGCGCCTACAACAAGGGCATTTTAAAACAGCAGGATTAACGACACAAATACTTTTCCGCATACTGATGCGCAGCAGCCGGTTCCGGTTCGTAGTAACGCTTGATGCGGATAAGCCGCTGTGCAATGGATGCAAGATTATCTCCCCTGCCAAGCCCGTAGAGTGCCAACGCCGCATCGCCGATCAGTTCACCGTCGGCAAAAGCGGGGAGTGCAAAAGTTCTACCGGTCATATCGGCTTTCATTTGGCACCAGATAGCATTATGCGCCTGTCCGCCGGACAAGGTATACACGGGATGAAAACCGGAAGCTTGTTCCAGTAAATCACAGCCGTGCCGGATACGGAACGCAAGCTCCTCTACAAAGGCACGCCCCTGCCCCGCAAAGGTCGCAGGATATGCACCCGAAGTAACGAACGGCTCTGCGGCGATCCGTTCCATTGCGGCGATGTAATCGTTACCTAAAAACCCGTGGGACACCAGAAACGAGGAAAACGCTGCGCCGGAAGACGGAATAACGGATGACAGATTCCACAAATCAGGCATAACCGATGGCAGCAGCAGCGTTTTTTCAGCACGGCGCGGCTGCGAGATGCAAACGTTAATGCCCTCACTTGAACCGGCACGGTCGCAGGCGGTACCCGCCGTCAGCGTTCCCGTCCCGATAAGCGCCGCGATAAAATCCGGTACACCGGCGATAACCGGAATACCGCAAAAGCGTCCGATTACCGTACCGGCGGCTGTGAAAGGCGGCAGCAAACCGGCTAGTCTTTCCGTATCGATATGCAGCGCTTCCGAAAACCGGAAAAGCTCTTCTTTACTCCAATATGCCGCCTCGTAGCGCGGATCAGGGAGGCTGGTTACCGCCGCGCCGGTTAAAAGGTAAGAGACATATTCCTGCCCGGAAAAAAGCTGCGCGGCGCCGGCGAATACATCAGGATACTTTGCACGGAAAGCCGCAATCCGCGGCAAAAAAAGGGACAGCCCCGTCGGCGGGATAGATGCAGCTCCATCTTGCGGCGCCGGTATAGTAGCTCCCTGCTGCCCCGATACGGTAAGCCCTTGCGACACAGGTTCATTCCATAAAAACAGGGCATCGTTTTTTGCCGCATCAATAATACCGTTCATAACATCATCGGGGGGGAGAGACGCGGAGAATAAATGCCTGTCAACGTTGATATGTATCTTGGGTACGCGTCCGGCAGAGTTTATGTTTGCTTCCGGCACGCGGCGGTTTTGAGGTACGGCAACAAACGAAGGACCATTTCCGGAAACACAAATAGCTTCTACCGTATAATCAGCGGGTAAGATATGCCATGCAGCAAAAAAGGCCTGCACCCAGTCTACCGCCTGAACAGGCTGAGGGAACAGCAAGCGTATAAACTTGAGTACTGTTCCGGCCTCGGTAATAAACGCTGCTTTTAGCGACGACGTACCGATATCGGCACATAAAATACCACTTTGCATGAACCTATTGAGCGCCGCCGGAGAAAGATTCGTCGTTTGCAAGTATTTGGTTTATATCGCCGTCATCAACTTCCGAACGAGTATGTACAGAGGCAAAACGGGTACTATACCAATCAACCCGCCGAGTAAGGAACATCAACAGTGCAACAACACAGAAAATACCGATACTGCCGATAAGCAGTGCATAATCTTCCGATTGCAATATGCCGAACAATAAAAAATAGGATATGGCTTGCACCGCCGTTAACAAGACACCCCAACGGATTTGCTTAAAAATTGCCGCAGTATAAAATCCGACAACGGTACACACACCAGCCGTCGCAATCAAATAGCTAAGGCTAAACGAAACATGTTCGGAAAAAGACAATAACAGCAAGTAAAATAACACATCAGCAAGCCCGATAAGAAAATACTGGATGGGATGAATCCGCACCGCGCTCCACAATTCACATAAAAAGATCGCTAAAAACGGCACCGCTAAAAAAAGGAGCGCATAAGTAATGCACCGCTTTACTTGCGAATAATGATTAACGGGAGTGATAAAACCGATCTTTACCGTTTCGGGCGAACTGCGGAGACTTGGAGAAGCTTTTGTCGCATAACTGTCGTATTCATCGTACACATCCGTATCTTTGGATATACTGAAATCTTGAGCTCTCCAGCTGCGGGGAAATACCGTGCTTAACCCGGAAATACGCCAGTCGGCGGAAAAGCCCGAATTGTCGAGTGTTCGGTTTTTCGGCAGCCATCCTCCCGCAAAGCTGGGAGCAGACCATGTCGACTGTACGGCAAAACTGTTGTCCGCAGCAAGCGGTACGATACAAAGGCTTTTACCCCCTTGGATGGAAATGGAACCTTCTATCGAAAAGCCGGAACGCACAATATCTTCCGGCACCATGTAATACACGGCATTGCGGAACGGAGAGGCTCCGGCAGGGGCAGTCAGCGCTTCAAGCAGCGGTTTACCGTTTCCATAAAGCGCAGGATAAGCGGTTAATGTCTTTTTATCTTTTATCCCAAGGATAAGTACCGCATCCTTATAACGGATATTTTTTTCCGCGATATTGAATTGACTAAATTGGAACCCTGAGAATGAGGCGGTTACCGCGAGATCACCGTTAAAAACAGGCACGGTAAAGATACCCCGCGAAAGGCGATAGGGATCAATCTGTGTTACCAGATTATATGTTTCAGGAACCGTGAGGATATAGTCCGTTTTTTTTCCCTTTTTGACAACCTTCCCGGAAGAATCCGTATATTCGACCAATTCGTCATACGGCACGGCGAGCACAAGTCCTTCAATAACAGGCTCTCCCCCAGCCGGTTCCATGATAGACGCTTCGGCAGTCCGCCGGTACCCTTCCCGATCATTAACAAGCGAGCGGATAAATGCAAGCGGGATAAGCAGTACCAGCATCATAATAAAAATGATAACCGGCTTTATCCATGCCGCTTGATGAGAAAATAGCGATTTCTTCGGCATAGCAACCGTAATCTCCGAGGATTGTTTTACATCCATATCAATTCCAACTTTGTCTCATCTTATTTGTTATCTATTTTATGCTGTGTATTCGGATCCGCAGTATGGAGCATCCGTTCGATAATATCCCTATTATCCAATAGGCCGCTTAAAGACTGATTATGATGCAATCGCGAAATAGTCTGTGCGAACAGCCCCGAAACATCGGTTGAAATATACCATTCTTTCTTGAGCAACTCTTCGTGGTATACCGCATTAGTACCGATGATGCGGTAAAAAAAACCTTTTTGATAGGCTTCATCAAAAAGTTGGGTTGCATCACCGGTGAAGAACGGCAAACTCACAGCTGCAATAACTTTTTTTGCGCCCTTGTTTTTAAGGAACTCCATCGCCTTTAATAAGGTTCCGCCTGTACCGAGCATATCATCGGCAAGGAAGGCGGTTTTGCCGGTCACATCCCCTAATAAGTTAATATTGACAATATTGGATTGCTTTGCATTTTGCGTAACGACGGAATAGTCCCGCTCTTTATAAATCATCGCAAGCGGTTTTTTTAGGCCGCTGGAATAAAATTTATTCCGATCTACCGCACCGCTATCGGGAGCAACAATAACAAACTCTGCATTGGGATCAGCAAGATTTTCAATCTTTGAAAGTTCGCGCATAATCTGATAACTTGCATGGAGGTTTTCGATACGAGCCGTATGAAAGGCATTCTCAATCTCACGAGAATGGATATCCAGTGTAATGATTTGATCGACGCCGAGTGTTTCGTAAAAATGGCCTAACATACTAGCAGTTAGTCCTTCACGCCCCTTCTTTTTATGCTGGCGGCTATACGGATAGACGGGAACTACCAGTGTAATATGTGCAGCTCCGGCATAGCGTACGGCGTCGATGGTTACCATCATCGACATAAGATGATCATTCACCGAAAAAACATGCTGATTTTTACCTTCATTCACCCAAAGCGGATAATGGTTTTCTACATCTTGAAAAATAAATACGTTCTTACCGCGGATACATTCCAATATTTCAGTCTTAAATTCACCGTTTGTAAAATAGGTAAAACGAGCATTCACTTTAAATCGGGGAACACGAATTTTTTCAATCTCGTTATTTTCATGTAATCCGGAAGAAATAAGGTCGTTATAAAAATTGATGTCCCGGATAAGCCTTTCTTTTTGTAAATTATATCGTTTTATTAACTTGTCTATCTTTCTATTAAGTTTTTCTACATAAATATGTTTTAAGTGTTTAATTACCGCATCGGCAAAATGTTCGCCGCCCGGACACGCCAGAATTGCCAAATTCGCAGAACCGGAGTATGTCATACCCGCCCCCTCATGTCGGAATAAATTTGAGCATTAGTTTACATGTTTTTAAAAAAAATTCAATCGGTCGTTGTAGGGTAAACGCATCAGGTTGCTTTTTAACAACCCCGCGGAAAGATTGATACTATTCGACCAGAGTTGAACCGCTTCGCGTTTCAAATGGTCTCATAGTATCAATCTTTCCGCGTTTTTTATCTACTCTACCTGATGCGTTTACCCGCTTGTTAGAAAAAATGTACGAAATTTTAAGCAAAATTTCATACAAAAGGAAGGCAAACGCATTAGGGCACACACGGATTTAGCTTTCCGTTAGCCTTTTGAAAATAGCTTGTTGAGAAACGTACATCCGTGTACGTTTCTCAACGACGAGATTTGTGCTGCCACAAATCTCGCTTCTGTTAAATTTCACGGACATCCGTGTCCGTTCTGCAATTACAAGGCGCGAGCACAAATTAACCGCAAGCGTATCTATGATACGTTGAGGACACTTTTTTGTCGTATGACGCAGTAGATGCGTCGTATATTTTCAAAAGGACATCCTAGAAACCGAGACCAATACCAAGCTTTATCCCTAGACCGGACAGCGTTGTAAATGCCCGCTTGAAATCCTGCGAGGCAACGGATGCAGCAAGGTTAAACGTAAACCAACGCGAATCTATAAAAAGACAAAACTCATGCTTCCACATCCGTTCGACATATCGGCTATCCAAATATACGCCGAGCACCTTTGCAAAACGGCTTTCAATTTTAAGCCCTCCGTCTACATAATACGGCTTTGCATTAAGAATCGGAAAAGCAAGAAATGGTGATAAAATCAAGTAATCATTTTGAAACGGCTTAAAATCGGCGCCGATACTTACCTTACACGGGCGCATAATTTTCTTTTTAGCCAAGGTACCGGAAAGGCTCGTTTTTGTTGTTTGGTTAAAAAAGGAAGTACCCCCACTCGTAATACCGTCTAAAAGGTTAGCCACAGAACCGTCATAGTTAAATGTAGCCTGCATACCTTTCGTCGTTACGATCGGCATAATCGGTAAGTAGTCGATACCGCCCGTAATCGCGACCCAACCTGTTGGCCGGAATACACCGGTTAAACTTAAATCAACACCGCCGTTTTTTAAAACCTCAAGTATAGAAAAATTTCTATTGGCTAAATAATCCGGTAGATACCCATAAATATTTGCAGTACCTTGAGCTTTCAGTGTAATACCATCAACCACACCGCCTGTCATATGCGGAGACAGACTATATGTTCCGCTGGGATTTTCCATATATGCGACAGGTGCAAAATATGCAACCCGTGCCGAAAAACCGTAAGTCGGATTATTAAACTGATACATTAGTCCGGCATCAGCGAACACATTGATCTTTGCATTCAAAGTACCATGAATTGTCTGACCGGTTGCAATCGCCGGGTTACCGTTAGCTGCAAGATCAAGCAAACTCTTCGGTAAATTTCCCCATACATCCCCATTAGCGGTAATAGAAAACTTTACCGTATGTTTTTCCAATACGGTGAACCGGAAAAATGTGTCAACATCCAAAAGCGCACCTACATGTATGCCCGATTTCATCGTATCTTTTGAAAGTTGATTAAGGTCGATAACCAATTCAGGCCGAAAAAAATCCAACACAGAAACCATATTATTGGCAGCGGTAGCCGAAACAACAAATCCCGTATGCAGAGAGAACGGACGAACCTTCTTAGGCTGCTGTGTCGGTTCATTCATTTCAACCGACTGTGATACATCTTTCTGCTCTTGCGCTTTATTGTTCTGTTCCGGGGCAATTCCGGCGCCGGAAGATTCGTCTTTAGCATTTGCGTTTGGAGCCGGCGAAGCCGGGAATTCAGTCACTCCGGTATCCGTATGAGCTGCCGGCGCGGCAGAAACGTTTTCGGCAGCAGCAGGCAGTGCGGTACTGCCGTTATCAGCAGCAGAAACGGCAGCGGACGCTTCGCTTTCGGGTAGAGCAGCCGCATGTTCTTGGGGAGACTCTGCCTCTTCTGCGCCAGTCGCTTGAGCAGGAACGATAGCTCCATCGGCTTGATCACGATCAGTTGTTGCTGCTTGTTCGGTTACTATTTTAGAATCGGTACTCGTACCTACCGCATCCTGTCCAAACGCCGTAACAACGCCTAGTACGATATATAATACAATAAACCATTTTTTTTTCATTTTACTTTCCTCAGGATATTCCGGTAATTAGTTCACTTTCATCGAATAATTGATATCCGTTTCCGCTAAGACAGTAATCGATGCTCCCAGTTTAAAATCACGCTTCAACGAATATGAGCCTTGCGGTAGTTCCAACACCAACTCCGGTGAGACGGGATACTTTTCGAGAAGCTTTTTCAATTCTGAAGAAGTGAGCTTTACCGTCTGCTCTCCTGCAGCCGCTGCTATTTCTTTTTTAATGGGTTTGTCAGAGTCACCCTTAATAGCATTGCCGGAACCGTCTTTGAATCGCAATATACATTTAGGCACAGGACCGCTCAAATCATTTTTTAAGTTAATATGTACATTAAGTGCCTGTAATGAATCTAAAATCTGATCATCAAGGCCGAAAGGTTTATCATGAACACTACGCCTGCCGAATAAATCGGTGCCGGACATATTTATACCGAACATATCCATCAATGAAAGCGGATGATCCGACTCTACTTTAAAACCTACCGGCACATCCAAAACAAGATCAATACTTACCTTAGGCTTTTTATCTTTGAGAGTATTATACTCCGCACGGGTAATCGGAATTTCCCCCATATTAAGCGTACAGGTAAGTTGCAAATTTTTCGGATAGTCGTTCATAATACCCGCCAAGGTCTTTGTAATACCGGACTCTCCCTGCTTTATAGAAAGCATAGCATCCGGAATAGCGCCCATAAATATTTTATCCGAAGGGAATGTACCGGCAGGAAGTGCTTTCAAGGTAATATTACTCTTGTCTACCAAGACTGCCGGTGTATCAGTCGTCTCTCCCGTCTTAATATACGTTGCCGTTAATTTTACATTCATTTTTGTACTTCCAAGCAACCCCGAATCGGAGCCCGCATAAAAATACGCAGGAATTTCTTCCAGTTTTATGCCGGAATCTTTCAATTTTGAAGTCAGCTCGGATAAGTCCATCTTGCCCGTCTGTGGGAAAGAAACGGTTTGATTAGCTTTTGCCTTTAAAATAATTTCTTCCCAATCGGGATTAAACTGAATAGAACCGGATAATGTTATATCCTTGCCTGTCTCTATGTTCTTCAAGGTAAAGGTAGTGCCAGTAGTATTCGGTAAAATCACCTGCATTTTTAAATCAAACTTAGGCAGAGGCTCAATATCTAAATCGAAAGCAGTCCCGCCATTACAGCTATACTCTTGTTCCGTTTTGCCGGATACGAATACTCTTTCCTCTGGTGGCACCATTTTAAAACTAGTGGAAGAAAGCTTTATTTTTATATCATTTTCTGCTGGTAAACCGTTATCAAGTTTAATTTTTGCAGATACTGTCTTAAACTTTATCTTTTTAACCCAGTCTTTCATATCTTGCGGAACATCCTGCTCCCTATCAACTGTAAGGCCGGAAGGATGTTGCAGTGTAATTTCTTTAAACTTTTTAATATCAAGCGCTAAGGTAACAGGCAGACTGTCTTGTTTCGTATATGTTGCATTATTCAGCTTTACTTTGAATGCAGGAGTATAGGAGAGCTGCTGCTTATTCAAATTTTGATTTTCCAGAGAAACGGTATTTCCTAACGGCCGATAGTCCGAAGGGATAATAGAGAAGCCGCCTACCCCACCTTGTTCTACCTTCATTTTTTCTTTTATCGTAATGCCTGACCACTCGTTCGGCATTTGCGCGGTAAACTTCATAAAACCTTCAGCAATCGTTGCCTTTTCAAATTCAGTAGGTAAGGACAGAGGAATGGTTTGAGTCGGCAAAGAAACATCAATATCAGCAGCAGTTACACCCGTCGCTTTTTTTATGTCACCTTCCAACTTGGTACCCAGAGAAATAGTACCGGAACCGCTTGTAAGATTTAGCGTCAATTGAAACCTTACCGTGTTGTTTATAGTAATACCGTCTAATGAAAATTCAATCTTCTTTCCATCAAGGGATATAGTTCCCGGAACAGACGCTCCATGACTTTCCATCGTTGCTGCTGTAATGGTATAAGTTACAGTCGCAGAGCTTGATGATAACGTGAGCTTTGCACCGTTTTCAAAAGAAATCGCATTAAAACCTGTAAAACTGACATTAACAGACTGCCTATGTGAGAGGAACGGTGCTATACCTGGCGGGATAGTAATAGGGATTGCAGTGCCGGTATTAAACCGATTAAGTAATTCCTGATTGATACCAGACACATCTATAGGAACATCTTTCTTTTGCTGTAAATCGGGAACAGAAATCTTCTTCTCAAAATTTTGAGAAAGTGCGGCATTGTCTCCCGATCCGCCGTTTCCCAGCGGATCCCCATTGAAATACTTGCTTATATCAAGCTCTAAGGTTTGGAGCGGATAATGCACTAAATAGCGGAGTTTATCATCCCCTCCGGAAGGCTGATACCGGTACAGACGAATGTTTTTATTGTTCTTTTGCAGCGTTTCTTCAAGTTTTGTGAATACTTCAGCTTCAGTAATACTTTTTTCACCCAGCGGTACATAAACCGTCGGTTTTGCCTTTATTCTAACGCTTGAAAAAGGCTGTAAACCACAGGCGGCAGTAAAAGCCAAAGCAATAAGTATACTGATACACATAGGATATTTGCTATATTTATGATAAGACATCTTTTCCCCCTTACTTTACAGGCAGGATGCTGCCAAAAAATCATGACGGTTTAGAACGATGGTGCTATTTAATAGTTTATAGAATATACCATGTTATCTATGCAAAAACAAGAAGTTACGATAAAGAGCTCCACCTAAAATAGCGTCGGAGCTTTTTATCTCTTTACGTGTACGCGTAATGCGCGCACGACTAAAAGCTTTTTCGGAAACTGATGTTTCCTGTAAAAGTTTTTATGGGAGCAAGAAAGATAATTACATCAGGTTGTTTTTAATCTATCGAGAATTATTTTCCGATACTCATACTGAGGCTTATTGTTATGAACATAAAACTGAAAATCGGAATCTTATCGGGCATATTGGTGTTGCTATTGCTTATTGCGGCCGGAACTTTTATGCAGATTTCTAAACCGGCTGATACGCTCGAACATCAGATTGTGCTACTTGCCGGTTACGAACGTAACATACTCTACGTACGCGGTACTATATATCGTTATGGTGTTGCCGGTGTACATATCCCTTCTTCTGTTACCAGTGCGTTAAGTAAATACGAGCCCACATTAGTTGCCGTGGAATATGCAGCGGAAAAATATACGGAAAAGGATGCTGTATTGCGGAACAGCCTTTCGGAATATTTTACTTCAGCCCGTTCAATAAATGCGGAATTTACCACACTGGTTAATGACTATAACCAGTTGGGCGCAGCAAAACCGAAGCCGTTTGATGAAAGGAAGTTGGAAACAATTGAAAAACTAATCAACACTCATGTTAATAACTTTGACACAGTATCAGGCGCATTAGAGAGCGCCGCCAGCCGGTATCGTAAACAGGCAGCAATTCTTTCGGGGATATTGATTTCGGTAACCTGGCTGTTAGGTCTTTTTGTTACATGGGCACTGGTACAAACTATTTATACCATCTTACTTGCCCGCAATGCGAAAAGACGAATTGTGCTGAAAGCAGGGCCAAAAACTGATGTTTCTGGGCAAAGATTGACGACCGGTTTGAGTGGGGTGCAAAACAGGACGGATAGAAACGGCTTATATGTTTATAAAACAGATGGAGAATTGGTGGATGCAGGTGATGCTTTGAAAAACTACGGCTCGGCTGATGCCACATCGCAGCTACAACTTGCTTCCGGGGTATCACCTTTCCGGTCGTCTCAATCGGGACAATCAGCACAGTCGACGCGCTTCACGTTCGGCAACTATGAAGCAGGGGTATCTGCAGAATCCGAGGCATCGATAACATCGTGGAAAGCGAAAAACCGTAGCGATATGGAAAACCGCTTTACTGGTAATACGCAGCCCGATACAAAGAATAGTGCTTTTGCTGAAAAACAGGCAGATCTTCTTGAGCGAAATACACAGCTAGAACAAAATCTTACCGAACTCCAACGTAGCTATGATTCACTGGAAAAGAAACACGCCGATCTGCAGGCAACATATAAAACGATGCAAGTAACAGCCGAGAAAGAGCGTACCGGATACCACCATTCGGCCGCTCAGATGAAAGAAATTCTTTCTTCGGTACAACAAACCGCTGAAAATCACCGCAGCGATTCCGAAGCGGCAAAAAAGCTAGTGGAAACATTTAAAACAGGGCATCAGCTGTTCAAAACAACCCATGAGCATTTGCAGTTTATTATCCAAAATGTTTCGAAAATCCAAGAAATGTCCGAAATTATAGAAAGTATTGCAGAACAAACAAAGATGCTGAGTATGAATGCGGCAATCGAAGCGGCACATGCCGGCGATGCCGGTAAAGGCTTTGCCGTTGTTGCCGAAGAGCTGAGCCGTCTCGCCGCTGCCGCGCTGGAAAGTTCACACGATATCGGCGGAACGATAAAACAAGTAGTAACCGTCATTACCGGCATTGGAACCACCAGTGATGAACTCGATCAATCTTTCGAAAAAATTCATTTGCAAACGGATACTATTTATACATCGCTAGTAGACTTTTCATCAATGATTGAAAAAACCGGCGACGAGGCAAAAACGGCTTTAATGCACTTTTCCACCTTAGAATAGATGTTTTTGAGATTGTTGAGTCATGAGAACCTCTGAAAGCTCCGTCCGCTTTTGAGGTTCTCGATAGAAGAAATGTTTACAACTGCATACTATCCAATAACGCTTTGAGCGCGGTCACCTCTTCTGTAGTGAGCGTAACCCCCTTGCCCATCTTTTCGTGATCGGGAGACCAACTACGAAGGTCATATTTAGGGCTGCGTCCATTCCATGCTACTGAGTTTAATTCCATTGTCCATCCGCTTTTTGAAGTAGAAAGAACCCCATATTTTTGTGTAATTTCATAGCTGAATTCATCTGCCATACCTACCTCCATGTATATTGAACAAACGCATTATAAAAATTTTAAGCGTTTGCTTTCATTTCTACACAAAATTTTGAACAAAATTTTGCATATTTTTTCAGGGTAAGGGTAAATGCATCAGATAAATAGATAAAAATCGCAGAATGAGGAGGCCGGGCAACCATTTGAGCCACAATGCGGCGAAATTCTGGTTGAACAGCCTCATCATTCTGCGGGGATATTCAAGAAATCTCTGATGTGTTTACCCTGTTATCCATGTATGTGTTATAACATAATCTCATCGATAGGACTAGCAAGTAAAAATTATTTTGTTATTTTTGTTATATATGCTTGACATTAATGTAATCTTTTGCTAACATAACAGTATACAAGAACTTTCTTGTAAGGAGGTTGCTATAAGTCAAAGGCGTTCGTAAAAGTATTGATAAGTGTGAATGATTTATACTCTATTTTAAACCGCTCCATCTTGCATACTCCTGGAGCGGTTTTTTTATGTAATCACCACCTCCGGCACAGAGCGTAGGCGAGAAGCCGCACCCGGTTCAAACAAACCGTTGTTCAGGTTACAGATAATGCAGTATGTTTTCAGAAAGACAAATCTCAATTATAATAGACCTGTTCGATAACTGCGTTGTCGAACAGGTCGACGAGTTCTAAATCGCGCAAATAGCACGATTTAGAACATCGCATTTCAAGGTAACCTGTTCTGAAACTGAAGTTTCCGGACAGGTTTAATAGTTACCAAAGGAACCTATTAGATGATACTTTATCACGGAAGCAGGGAAATACGAGGTATATGATGAAAAATAATAGTTCGTTATTTTATGTGTGCAGTCTTTTGGAATATATCGGCCGCCTCTGCAAAATTGAACGGTCAAAACTGGTAAATCAACAACCTCGATGCAGAGCATCGGGGTATGTTGTTCTCATAAGGTGGTTGCAGTCGGTTTTAATACCCTTTGTTACGACGCAAAGCGTCAGGGTATTAAACCCTCCGCACGAATCAACTTGGGAAAAACAATATAAAAAGACTTTATAAAGATGCAGACACGCTTCATTGCGAACCGATTGAAAAAATTGCCGATGAAGTTATATCCATTTATAATATAACATCCGGAGACTTTGATAATGTTTTACGGTGTCATTATGCAGTTCCGGATTATTGGACAATCGGCGCAGTATACGAACGCCTTATTGAAGATATTTGTGCAGAGAACGAATCTATTGATTTTATTGTTGACACATTGGTCTTTGTTTATTCGTCATGGATTGACGGAGCAATTTCAAATTATAATACGGATTTTTTCTATCAATCCCGTGAGTATATTTTTGAATCGTGGAAAGAGGGAGCTGTACTTCAATAAATAACCCCGACGCAGAGCGTTGGCGGGGATGGCGCGTATTAAACCGCACGAATAACTTACGAGGCACTATTCATGGCAAAGACGGCAAATATTACTATCAGAATCGATCCTGAAACAAAGACAAGTGCGGAACAACTTTTCTCAAGCTTCGGCATCACCGTAACGGATGCGATCTCTATTTTTCTTCATAAGTCTATTATGGAAGGGGGACTGCCCTTTGAGGTGAAACAGCCCCGCTTCAATGCTGAAACCGAAGCGGCGATTGAAGAAGCGAGAGGCATTATTGCAGGGAAAATACCTGCAAAACGCTATGGTTCCGTTCGCGACTTGTTTAATGAGCTGGACAAAGAAATAACCGCTGAATTATGATGGAACTGGTAACAACGGGAGCTTTCCGAAAAGACTACAGATTATAAACAGCCCAATTTTGCAGACTTTTAAAGTTGTTTTTTATGCTCAAAAATGAAGAGAAGGAAGGGGGTAGCCCTGTAAAAAGCTTTTCACAAAATTGCATTTGAGTAAAGTCACTTGACAACATGCGCATAAATACATATCATAAATTATGACATTTAAAGAAATAGAAAAGTTAATAAAAAAAGACGGCTGGTATTTACAATCTACAATAGGCTCTCATTATCATTATGTGCACGATTCTAAAAAAGGAAAAGTAACAATTCCATTTCATGGTAATAAAGAATTATCAAAATATGTTGTAAATAGTATTTTGAAGCAAGCAGGCTTAAAGGAGTAAAGAATGTATATATACCCTGCATTTTTCTATAAAGATAATGACGGTTATTCAGTTGTTTTCAAAGATTTAGAACTGGCGACCGGCGGCTCTACTTTACAAGAAGCCTTACTAATGGCTGAAGAAGCATTAACGGGAAGAGTGTATCTTATGCTGCAAGATGGTGAAACGTTACCGGCAGCTACGGAAATTGGAAATATAACAAAACCGCAAGATGCTGATTTCGTTACACTTATAAAAACCGATAAAAAATATTTGATACAAGACAAAAGTGTTCGTAAAAATGTAACACTACCTGCTTGGCTTGCAGAGGCAGCGGAAAATGCAAACCTCAATTTTTCACAGGAGTTACAAAACGCATTAAAACAAAGGCTGCAAATAGCATTGTAATTTTATTCGTGCGGAGAGTTAAACACCCGCCATTCCTCCACCACCACGGACAGCAGTGATTCCACGCAGCAGCGATGTTTCGCGAATCGCAAAACATCGCATAGCATTTTTCTGTCTGCGCCGTCCATGGCGCAAGCTTTTAATCGGGGAGACCTCCCCCTCCAAATAACCACCTAAACGAACAAAAAGCCCTAACTCTTCCATTCCTTAAAATGCAGTAACTGAACAAAGTATAAACTTTGAAAGTTGCTGCATTAGTACGCGAACAGCGCATACATTAATAAGCGACGTTTGCAAAGCAAACTCGACAGTTCAGTACCGCCACGGATGGCGGTGGTTATAACAGAAGCGATATTTTGGCTTTGCCAAAATTCGCAATCAACTGATGAACAAGGAAGTTCATCAGTTGATGATGCACTATTCCAGCGGCTGAAAATAAACTTTTCTTTTCCCCACGTTTTATGCTATACTCTCCACTCTTATGAATACGGAAAATTTGAATCCTGAGCAGGCGAAGGCGGTCAATACGATTAACGGGCCGGTGCTGATTATTGCGGGGGCGGGGTCGGGGAAGACGCGCGTGATTACGTTTAGAATTGCGCACATGCTGGAAAGCGGAATTCCTCAGTCGCAGATTTTGGCGTTGACCTTTACGAACAAGGCGGCGCGGGAGATGGAGCAGCGGATTAAGGAGCTGACGGGCAAGAAGCTACAGAATTTAACGATTAGTACTTTTCACGCGCTGGGGGTGAAAATCCTGCGGGAATATATTGACCGGCTGGGATGGCGGCAGAATTTTAGCATTTATGATGAGGTAGACCGCAATCAGCTGATTAAGGAGTCGGCAAAGGAACTGAAAATTGCGACGGAGACGCTCGATGTGTACGGAGTGGGGACGCTGTTTTCTCAGATAAAGACGGGGCAGAAAAACTTTACGGCACAGACGGCGGTGTATCGTCCGTTGTATAACGAATATCAGGCGGGACTCAAGCTGTTTAATGCGGTGGATTTTGACGATTTGATTATGCTGCCGATTAAGCTTTTTACCGAACATCCCGATGTGCTTGCGGTGTACAAGAACCGCTACCGGTATGTGATGGTGGATGAGTTTCAGGACACGAGTATTCAGCAATATCAGATGATGCATTTGATTGCGGATGATAATGTCTGCGTGGTAGGCGATGATGATCAGTCTATTTATTCGTGGCGGGGGGCGAATTATGAAAATATCCGCCTGTTTGAAAAGGATTTCCCGCACCTGGTGGAGATTAAGCTTGAGCAGAATTACCGTTCCACCGGTACGATTTTGGCGGCAGCAAACGGGGTGATTTCGCACAATACCAACCGGAAGGAAAAAGCGCTGTGGTCGGGGAACGGCTCCGGCAAGCCCATCGAAATTTTTATCCCGGAGAATGAGGCGGCAGAGGCTGATTTTATTGCGGACACCATCCTTACCGAGAAGATGCGCGAGAACCGGAACTATGCGGACTTCGGTGTTTTGATCCGCACCAACGGCTTGGGACGCGCAATTGAAGAAGCCTTCCTCGATGCCAATATTCCGTACCGGATGTCCGGCGGCACGAGCTTTTTTCAGCGCAAAGAAATTAAAGACATTATCAGCTATCTGCGGGTGATTGCGAATCCCGACGACGACATCAATCTCCTGCGTATTATCAACACACCGCGGCGCGGTATCGGAAAAAAAACACTGGAAGTGCTCTCTGCAATCGCAACGGAAAAGGAGTGCTCTATCCGCATGGCGATTCATGCGCTGCTTGAGCGTCCGCCAGATGACTTCCGCGAAAAGAGCCTTGCCGATTTGGAGGAATTTGTCGAGCTGATAAGTTCCGAACGGAAACAGCTGCTTTCGGGAAAGGGCTTGGCAAACAAGGTACGGAAACTCGTAGAGCGCATTCAGTATTTTGATTATCTGACGCAGGAATTTCAGAAAAACGAAAAAGCGGCGCGCTTTAAGTTTTTGAATATCGAAAGCCTCTTGCAGTCCATCGATACGTGGGAGACAAATCCCGACAACTTTGACCCTTCGCTGTATACTTATCTCAATCGCATCACACTGTTGAGCCGCGATGACCAAAATGAGGAGGACACTGGCGAGGTGAATATCATGACCATCCACGCAGCGAAGGGGTTGGAGTTCCCGGTGGTGTTTATCGCTGGCGCCGAGGAAGGCATTATCCCCCATGCCCGTAGTATGGAAGAAAATGCAGGGGATGTGGAAGAAGAGCGCCGCCTGTTCTATGTTGCCATTACCCGCGCCCGCGACAAACTCATTATTACAAGCTGCCGAACGCGGCGCAGGCAGGCTGGTTTGCTGGAATGCAGCCCCTCGCCGTTCTTGGAAGAAATTCCTGCTGAGCTGGTGCAGTATCATGAGCCGGAAACGGAACCGGAGGAAGAAGATATCGCCAAGATGTTTGCCCAGATGAAGAAGAAGTTTTCGATGTAAGATGTTTATACTTGTAAAAACCTGTGAACTGATATATAGTAAAGTCCATGTTAGTGGATGATAGAATTATCGCTGAAATAATCGTAAGAATTGGGCGGCATTACAATGAAAATATCGCAACGCGTTTCTTACGTCCTTTGTTTGCACAAATTCTTTCTAATATTGATTTATCACGGCACATAGTTGATTTGACCGAACATTCCGATGATTTTGTCTTACAAGGGTTTCATCTTGATGACCTCTATTATGACATTATTGCGCTTGCCCGTTTTATCTATTTAGTCCGGCGCGATGTCCTCCCCAATATTAATTCGATTGCCGAAGCAAATACTAAAATGGCGACTGCCGATAAAGTGTACCGCAATATGGCATTCAGTAATCTGGCCCCGAACCTTAACTTATTGTCTTCAATGGTGCTTGAACTTTACCGCGCAACACTCCAATATGATACAAAAATGGCTGGACGCAGCAAGACTGTGGCGAGTCGTATTACAAGCTTGGCCGACATAGAACGCCTGTTGACGGGTACCGGTATAGATGATTAAAGGAAACTATATGACTGCTGAAGAAAAATTGATACAATGTTTTAAAAATATCAAAGATCACATTCCGTACCCCCCTAAGATCGCACTAGTGCTTGGCTCCGGACTGGGTGATCTGGCGAACGAATTGGAGGTTGACGCGACTATTCCGTATGCTTCCATTCGTAATTTCCCGCTTTCTACAGCACCGGGACACCGCGGCGCATTTGTATTTGCAAAAATAGGAGAAATTCCTATCGTTATTATGCAAGGGAGAATCCACTATTACGAAGGATATCCGATGACCGATGTGGTACTTCCTATCAGGATTATGAAAATGATGGGGGCGGAAATTCTCTTTTTAACCAATGCGGCAGGCGGGGCGAACAAAAACTTCAGCGCAGGTAATTTTATGCTGATTACCGATCATATCACCTGCCTTGTGCCTTCTCCACTCATCGGGAAAAACTTCGAAACACTCGGTGTGCGTTTCCCCGATATGACTCAAGTTTATGATAGAGATCTCCGAATACATATCAAAGCAGCAGCAGATGCCTTGCATATTCCCCTGAAAGAAGGGGTATATTGTCAATTCACCGGACCGGCTTATGAAACGCCGCAAGAAGTTCGCCTGGCAGGGATGCTCGGCGCCGATGCCGTTGGTATGAGTACTGCTGTAGAAGCAGTCGCTGCCCGCCATGCCGGTATGCGTGTTTGCGGCGTCTCGTTCATTTCGAATCTTGCGGCAGGTATGAGCAGTTCCTTATTGAGCGAACGAGAAGTGCTGGACGCAGGGGAAAAAGCAGCTCCGCTATTTAAACGACTGGTATTAAACAGCATCGGCCGCATAGGAAAAGCATAAAACGGAATTTATTCTTTCGGAAAACGATGCCGGCAGGCGGCTTGACCGTGTAATCAGAAAATTTCTGGCGGACACTCCGCTTTCGACGTTGTATGCAGCAATCCGTAAGGGCTCCATCCGCATCAACGGCAAGCGAACAGTGCTTAACTACCGGACGGCAGTAGGCGATACATTATCGATTTCCGAAACACTCCTCTCTGCTGAAAAACGACCGGTATGGAAGCAATCAGCACCCGGTGAACAAAACCATATCTCCGGCAAACGGTGCCGTGTCTCAAGCAGGCAAACTCGCATTCATACCGATATCCCGATCTTGTTAAAAACAACCGACTTGCTCATTGTCAATAAGCCGGCGAGAATTCCCGTACATGGGGAACACAGCATTGACACGCTACTTTCCGATGCTACGGCACAATTATCCGCCGATATACCGCCTTCTACCAGCTCCGCTAGTCATCCTCTGCGAAGCCTTTCTTTTAAATCAGGGCCGTTGCACCGGCTGGATAAAGATACTACCGGTGTGCTCTGTTTTTCGCAGACACTTGCCGGAGCGCAATGGTTTTCTCAATGTCTGCGGGAAAAAACGGTAGGCAAGTACTATTTAGGCGTTGTACGCGGTAATCTGCAAACACAGCTTATTACCGTCGAAGACGAAAGCGGTAAAACTATCACGCAATGTTATTCGCTGAGCTACAATAGAGGGATTGATGCGTCGCTGATACTGTTTAAGCTTATTACCGGTAAAAAACATCAGATACGAAAGCATAGCGCGAACGCAGGCCATCCGTTGGTTGGGGATCGTAAATACCGCGGAGGGAATCCGCTGCCTACCTGCAAGCACTATTTACTCCATGCGTGGCGGTTGTATTTTCCCGCCTCAAGACCGGCGGATATGCCCGCTCTTATTGAAGCTCCGTTTTTTCCCGAAATGAAAACTTCTCTCAAACAATATTTTTCAGGTTGGAGAAAAGCAGCATCCGCCATTCTTACAAATCAAACTCGAGCAGCTGGCAATTTTTAATTTCCAACCGCAATAATTCCTCTGCTGAGAAAGGCTTAAAATACGTACAAATAGCCGCTGCCATCACGCCATGGCAGACAAAAAGAATATTACCGGCCCCTGTATGCTTATCCTTTACGTCTTCTATAATACTGTATGCACGGTGCGCCACCTGTGCAAAGGATTCACCCGCAGGAAATTTTAAAAAAGGATTTTTATGAATATATAAAAACTCGGGACTATTCCACGGTTTCCCTTCGAAATCACCGAAATTTATCTCTTGTAAGTGAGTATTAGGAATAGCCGTAAGCTGTAATGCCTGTTCAATATATACTGCCGTATCCCTCGCTCTTTTGAGCGGAGATACATAAATCGTCGTGATGTTATTTTTTTCTTTATCTTCTTTTAACCGAGTGGCTACGGATTGCGCTTGTAGCCGCCCCTTTTCCGTTAGCATAGATTCCGAAACGCCGCATGCCAATTCTTTTACATTCCAGTCTGTTTCGCCGTGCCGCACAACAAAAAGCTTCATACTGTAAAGTATAAGCTGATTCGGCCTTCACGGCAAGGGGATAAAAAGCCTTACAGGCCTTACAGACTGTAGTTGAATGTTTCGGCAATCACCGCTTCACCCAAATCAGCACGAGCAAGCGAAATTGCTTGAGTTTTTGTTTTAGCTTTTGCAGTATGGGTAAAGGTAAATCGGTTTATTTTCCGCGCCTGTTTAAAATCCCAAATAGATACATCAGCCCGTATGGTACAGGTAAACATGATATTATCTTCTGTATTTACCGTAATATATGTTCTTCCGAAAATAAAACGATCGACAGCAGCGCCGATCTTCGCCTGCGCAGCACGGATAACAGAAGTGTCATCCGCATTAGCAAGTTCACGATATTCATCAAGCCCAACCCTAGTAAAACCGCGTTTCATAAGCCCCATAAGAAGTCGTGTCGAGGTTGTATTACTGGAAAAAATAGGCGCATTATTTTCATCATAATCAAGAATAGCAATAATAGACGGTATCCGTTTCTCCGTTGTTGCAACTTTATAAGGGAAGAAAACGGATAGATTATCGTCTGCGCCATTAATTAAAGCGGTATCCGCTCTTACCGGGTAAAGACAAAATAAAAGTTTCCCATCACATGCTCGATTGGGGGTGGGTGGTGTAAAGTATAAAAAACCATCGGAATCCGTCCGTACAAACTCTCTTTTTAAACTGCTGCCTGTACCGGCGGATGGGTAGAGAACGGTGATAGGATAATTATCAAGCGGGAACTGTTTTCCGGGTATGGTAATGACAATACGTGCTGTAAATGGCTGTGTGAACGGAGATCCGGCATTCACAGGTGCGGGTTTATTGATCACCTCTATGGAAATAGACTCCAATAACGGTTTTATCCGATTGCGAGCATCGATAAGGCTCGCATCAGCTTCTTGCCCATTGCACGATTCATAAATAGTACTAAACAATGCAAGCCCTTTATGTACATCGTGATTTTCAACAGCCTGTGTAAGCTCTGAAAGCAGCCGTACAGCTGTTTGCGTCTCTGACGATGTTTCGGTAATTTTATTACCCAATCCCTCTGTTTGAGAAGATCGTTTCGAGTATTCTTGTTCAGAACCTCCACTTAGGTCCGTTACCGGTGATACAGTAATACCTTGTGCGGCACTGGACGCACAAGAAATGGATAACAATAAAAAATAGCAGCAACACAGTACAGATACTATACGATACATACACTAACGCCTCAATTTCGTAGAAAAAATCAACTCTTATATCGGATATTTTATAGAATCCTTTAGGAATACAACGGACAACCGATACTCACAATAACACGATATATTACGTCGGTAAGAAATTCTTTGGGGGAGGAGAGTCATGCTTGATACGTTAGAAGTAAAGTTCTTGCTTATTATTTTAGTAACTACGGGAATTCTATTCATTATTGTCGCTTTCTTCCTTGGAACGAAGATTGGTAAACTCATTGCCAGCAGACACCTCACAGCAGAAATTAAAACAGCTCGAGAAGATGCCATTAAACGGTCGCGAGCCGTACTAAACGGACAACTCTCCGAACAATTTGCG
Organism: Treponema sp. OMZ 906; assembly: GCF_024181185.1. Taxonomy (NCBI): domain Bacteria; kingdom Pseudomonadati; phylum Spirochaetota; class Spirochaetia; order Treponematales; family Treponemataceae; genus Treponema; species Treponema sp. OMZ 906. Next base: position 2,632,513 of record NZ_CP051196.1, read on the forward strand.
GCGTTCTTCCCCGGCTTTCCTGCCGATCCGACTGAAATTCGGTTTGTTGGAAAACCGGTCGACTTTGTCGCATTTCCGGGGATGTCGACTGGAACAATTAATGAAGTGCTGTTCGTCGAAGTAAAAACCGGCAATGCGGTGCTCTCAAATATTGAGCGTTCATTGCGCGATGCCGTCGAAAAGAAGAATGTCCGCTACACCGAGTACCGTATACCCAGTGTAGCAGAATAACCTCCAAACTTTCGCGGTCTTATGCAACGAAGCTTTCAAGTTCGTGCTGATGACCTATCGACTGCAGCCGTTCAAGTGCTTTCTTTTCGATTTGGCGGATGCGCTCTTTGGTTAAATTAAACCGTACACCTACTTCTTTTAACGAAAGCTGCTCATACCCGTTTAAGCCGAAGCGGTAGCGGAGGATCTCTGCCTCCCGTTCAGTCAAAGAAGCAAGCAACGCATCGACATTCTCACGGAGATCAATATCAAGTGCATAGCTTTCAGGCTGCATATAGCGGGTATCTTCAACAAAATCGCCGGTACTGGCAGCGTTGTTATCATTAAATATCGGTGCATCCAAAGAAACGGGGTCACGGGCAGCATTCATAATTGTCCGTACCATTTCAGGTTCAATGCGAAGATCTTGAGCGATGGCTGTAAGTTCTTTATCTTCCGGTTCACTTCCGCTCTTTCCCATAATCTTGCGGGCTTTTTCAATCTGTACCAACTCGTTTGCTCTGTTTAACGGAAGTCGAATCATGCGAGATTTTTCGCAGATAGCTTTTAAAATTGCTTGGCGAATCCACCATACCGCATACGAAATAAACTTGTACCCCTTATCGGGATCAAAACGGTCGGCAGCATTCATCAGCCCGATATTACCTTCGCTGATTAAATCCATAATCGGGATATTCTTATTTTGATATTTTTTTGCGACATTGACCACGAATCGTAAATTCGATTCAATCAGTATTTTTTTTGCCTTTTCATCTCCGGCGGCAGCTGCTTTTGCGTATTTTACCTCGTCTTCTACCGACAACAGCGGTATCTTGTTTATCTCTCTCAAATAAGTTGCAAAGATATTATTATCCGTACGCGTATTCTGTATTCTTTCCATAAGTCAAAACTCCTTGCAAATGAAGTATACGGTTTTCCGGTGCAATGCAGCGGGAACTCGCCGATCAATAAGGTGCTTTATCAATCACCTTGATTAAACCCTGTATATCAATTATTAAAGCAAACAAGATGCCAAGTTTTTCTCTATACAAACATGGCATAATTAAGGCAAAAACAGCTACAAAGTCGCCTTATTACGGACATTTTAGACATGGAATCATAAAAATAGGAAAAAAACTTGCCTTTTTACATCTTTGTTTGTATATTTAACTCAACCTTATACGGCTCAAATGACACACTCAGTATGAATAAAAGTAAAACTGGGTTAAATTGACACAGTCGTATCCGGTTAAAATGCCCCCGGATGCCAAGCGGGGCATATTTTTTTGCTACCGAAAAGTACATTATGATAGGAGGTTCTTACATGAAAGTACGGCCATTAGCAGACCGTGTTTTAGTAAAAGTCGATAAGGTAGAAACTAAAACCGCAAGCGGAATTATCATTCCCGATACCGCACAGGAAAAAACACAGACGGCAGTTGTCGTTGCCGTCGGCGATGATAAAGAAAAGATTAAGGTATCGGTCGGTCAAAAAGTGATGCATGATAAATATGCAGGGACACAAATTAAGATCGATGGCGAAGAATACTTGATATTAAAGGCTGGCGATATTGTTGCTGTAATTGAATAATTACGCCTACGCTGTTACAGCGCAGAGCCCAGCCGAAAAACGGCAGATATTAACTGCTCCGCGCGAATGAACCGGTATAGCCTAGAGGTATACCGGTTATTTTTTATACGCTGAAACTTAACGACCTTGCTCCAAATAACGCGGAGTAAAAATCTTATCGGGTATATTCATATTATATTGCATTTTTATAATGTTAATGGTTGTCGATGTATTTGTTGCAAGAGTGGTCATTTTAGTAACCCGCGGGGTATCCACACCTTGAGTTGCTTCGTAATTGCTCATTTCCATGATTTTTACCAATACGTTTTTTCGATCATAAAAGGCAATTTTTACCAGATGTTTGGTATTTTTTTCTACCCACACATTGGTTTTAGAATATTCCGATTTTGTATCCTTAGGGATACCTTCAATAACATAACAGAGAGTTCCGCCATACTCTTCTTCGCGCAGCAGTTTATACGTATCCAAACTGCTGTCCCGCTGCAAATACGACATGTCATTATATGAAAAATCGGTACCGAGAAAACTTTCGGTTCCTTCCGACTCACCGGTAATACGGCGTACTTTTCCGAGCGAGGGTAGATAAATCCGCTGATCGGTAACTCCGTCTTTTGCAATCATCAAAAAACGTGTCCCCTTTACATTTGCAGGCGCTTTGATTTCCAAAAAGGTGCGGTGATCGTTTTCTTTTTGCACGGAATATTGATCGACTAATAGTTCCGCCATCGTCGTGCCGTTTCGTTGGATTTCCATCTTTGCCCGCGTCCCGATTGTTTCAATCGTTATTTTTGACGGAGCGCCCTTCATAATGGATTCAGCGGTTTCTTCGGCAAAAAGCACTGTGATGCTGCAGAGCAATAAAAAACAAAGCATTAGTAATTTTTTCATCGTTATATACCTCCATAAAAATCTTTTAAAAAAATATCAAAGCCTACGGTTCTGTACTATCCCCCGGCAGCGGCTTCGTAATAAACCGCGGCTTTACAATCGAAAGAATGGTCGGTAGTATCGTTAAGCTTGCGAAAGAGCTCGTCGCCATTACCAAGGCAATCAGCAAGCCGAGTTCTGACAGCATATTAAACTTTGAAAGCATTAAAACGGCAAAGCCTGCTCCGACGGATACCGCATTAAACAGGATTGCTTTGCCCGAACCGTAGAATGTATGGATAAGAAAATTCCGGTCGTCGCGCCGTTTGGTATATTCATGATGATAAGCCGCCAAATAGTGGATGGTATAATCGATACCGATACCGATTGCAAAACTCGCGACCATCGCCGTCCCGATATTGAGTTTTATACCGACAATTCCCATAAACCCGAAGTTCAGCGCAACGGATATCATCAGCGGGATAATTCCGATAATACCGGCGATAATAGACCGGTAATAAATCGCTAAAATGAGAAATACGATACCGAACGATACCGCCACGGAAATCAGCTGAGACTGTACCACAAGGGTATTTAACGACTGTTCGATGAACATTGAGCCGTTTGCTTCTACGGATATGTCCTTGGGAAAATTGGCCTTAACATACGCCATTATCGCTTGCAAGGCTTGTTCGCTATCGTGTTGACCAACCGTTCTGAGCTGAATATTTACTTTAAGCGTAGCAGGGGTATGTATGTCATCGATAAAATCCTGTACGTTACCACCCATAAGCAAGAGGTAATTTTGAATAAGCATTGAAAGTTCTTCCTGCGTCTCTTTGCCGTATTTTTGAGGATCCGTAGGAATTTCGTAGTAGGCAGCACCTTTATAATTGATATCTTTCTTTAACGCATCAATCACCTCGGTCGCGGAAACATACCTGCCGCGGCGGGCTGCTTGAGCAGCTGCAAGTTTCTCGATGATTTCGGGAAAAGTATACGCCCGTTCTTTTTGTGTTTCTACGCCAGTGTTCACCACCGTATCGGTTACGGCAGAATTTGCAGTTTTATCAAGAGGAGTCGTTGTGTCATCGTCTCCAAAATCGCCAAAATCCCCAAATGTATCTTTTTCTCCCTTTTCGGTAGAGTTTGCACCGGTAGGCGTAAGTCCTGCCGCAGGCGCATCCGCGTTATACACTTGATTGAACCGTTTAATAACATCCGCCAGTGAGGTAACTTTTCCTACTTCGGGAATATTTTCTTCCGCATACTCGGCAAGAGAATCAATTGCCTGCAATACGTCAGGGCGGATAACATCACCCTGTTTGGTGCCTTTAATAATTAAATTCAGCAATTTAGAACCGCCGAAATTTTCGCGGATAAAGGTATCGGATCGAACGACCTGTACATCCGGTTCAAAGTATTCCATTAATACGTTATCGATAACGAGTTTTGAAATTCCCAACCCCGCAAAGATGATACAACCAAGACTGATCAGCAGCACGCTCCGTTTATGTGCATGGACAATCATCAGTGTATCGGCAATAATCCGATCGATAATACCGGTATGGCTCGGTTGAACGCCGAAACGCCCTCCGATGGTCGGATTACGGGGGCCACGCAAAATAAGAATTGCCGGGATAAGCGTTACCGCAACGATAAAGGCAGAAAGTACGCCGAAGCTCGAAAATATACCAAACTCAAAAATGGGAACGACGCTTGTAAAGCAGAACGAGACAAAGCCTGCAAAGGTCGTAAGCGCCGCCAAAAAAACCGGCGGAATAACCCGTGACATAGCTTCAACAATCTGCGCTGAGTGAGTTTCTCGAGAGATTTCCTTACTCTGTGTTACTTCATCAAAATAGTGATTGATAACATGGATGCCATACGCACTGCCGACGGCAATCAGAATAACGGGCAGTACCGTCGAAAGGATGGTCAACGGAATTTGCAGCAACGCCATCGCACCGATTGCCCAAATACATGAAATAATAACGGTGAGCAGCGGCAAGAACACGCCGGTAAATCTTCTAAACGAAAAAAACAAGACGCCCGCCACTACGATGACGACGATAGGCACAAGGAACATTAAATCATGACTTGTTGCTTCGTTGACAATTTCACTGAATACCGGCGCTCCGGTCACGTAGGCAACGGAATCCGGAAAGTCCCATTCCTCCGCGATACTCATCACTTTACGACACACGGCAATCGTTTCCGGTGAGCCGCTTTCTTCTTGTTTTACATTAAGGAAGATAATAGTCTGTGTTGCTTTTAAATCGTCGGAAACCAAACTGCGGTTATAGGTATCCAACGAGCGAAGTCGTTCGGTAATTGTGTTCAATTCTTCCGGCGAACCGGTTAAATGTTCCGGCACAAGTTTTCCACTTACAATTGAATCACCTGCAGCTTCGATATGGGTTGTCGTCGTAAGCGAAACGACACTTTTTACAAGTGGCAACGCAAGCAATTGCTTATCCAACTCCTGCATCTTTTCTAAAAATTTATAATCAATTATCGTTGAATAACGCCGTTGAATACCGATGAGGAGCGGTACCGAATCCCCGAATATCTTTGCCATCTCGGCATCTGCTATTCGTGCAGGATCGCTTTCCGGTATAAAACGAAAATTATTATTATCAAATCGGATACGCGGAAGCTGCAACGCAAAAAAAAGCGTAATGCCGAGTATAATACCTAAAATAACACGAGGATGTTTGTATAGTTTTTTAACCAGTGCGTTTTTCAAATTCATAAGCACCTACTTTGACAAGCGAGATACTCTAAAGCTAAGATATTTAAAGAACCCCGAAAATTAATTAAGAGTCCCTATACTATACTCCCATCCGAGTAAAGTCAAGGTTGCGCCTTACCTTGACGTATGGACGAACCTGTTCCGGTTTTTATCACTTCAATCTTTTGCGGGATGCGGCTTTGCAGTTCACCGACATGAGAGATAATGCCGACCATCCGGTTCCCGCGTATTTCGTCTAAGATGCTGACGGCATTTTCTAAGGCTTTTTCGTCAAGCGACCCGAAGCCTTCGTCGATGAACATCGAATCTATTCTGATGCCGCCTGCTCGTACCTGAATGGAATCGGCAAGGCCGAGCGCAAGGCTGATGGAGGCCATAAAGGTTTCCCCGCCGGAGAGGGTCGCAGAGGGGCGACATTTACCGGTATAGGCATCGGCGATTTCCAAGTCGAGGCCTCGGTATGCGTTCCCTGCGCCGTGCTCTTCACTGACGGCAAGCCGGTACCGTCCTTCGCTCATCCGCTCAAGCCGCTTATTTGCAAACACGGTTACTTCATGCAAAAAGGCGGAAAGAATCCACGTGTCGAACTGTAGTTTTCGCGGATTGCTGCCGCAGAGGTCTTTTGCAAGGGCTACCCAGTTTTGCGCCTCCGCCGTTTTAACTGCGAGGGCTTTGGTCAGTTCCATGTGCTGGGCGTGCAACTCCTTAAGCTTTGCTTTCTCCGTATTGAGGACTTCGAGCCGCGCCTGTATTTCGTCATACCGTTGGCGCAGGGCTTCGACGGCAGTTTCCAGCTCATCGAGGTCGCGCGGCTCCGTTGCGGTAACGTCTTTTTCCAATCCGGACGCCGCCTGCTTGTACGCCGCGTACTGCTCATAAAAGGTGTCGATTTCGGTTTTCCACTGCGCAACTTCCGGTTCGCTGCACACGGCTTGCTGTAGATCTTCCAAATCGGCAAAACCTTCCTTTATATACGCGGCTTCGAGCTGTGCCGTTTTTTCGCTGCGCTGCTGCGAGCGTTCCTGTCCGTGCGTTTCCGCTGCGGAAAGTTCGCCGCGGATCCGTTCAAGGTTTTGCGTTGCTTCGGAAACATCGGTATGATAAGCATTGATAGTCAGTTTGAGTTCCTGCAGCAGCGCCTCGCATTGCTCCAACGCGGTTTCCGCATCGGGGACTTCGTATTGCTCCGGTGCGGTCTTGCCGACAGGGGCATCGGGGGCTTTGGCTTTGCCGCCGGTTCCCTGGTTATCCAAAATTTCCGTATCCGCGCTCAGCTGAACGCTGCGCAGATTTTCGGGCAGCTGAGAAAAAGCTTGGTTAAACTGGCGGCGTTTTTCTTGCAGCGCGGCGGAAACTCCGCTTAAGCGTTGTTCCGCGCTGTGGTGCTGCTGTGTACATTCCTGCCGCTCCCGCTGCAAACGGCGGGTTTCTTCTTCCAGCGTTTTGTGTTCGGCAAAGGCTTTGCGGGATGCGTTGTACGCTTGCACTGCCTCGTTTATCTGCTGAGCGGTTTCCTTAATGCGGCTCTCCGCCGCATCCTTTCCTTCCGGAAAGGGAACCGCGCTGCATTCTTTATACCGCAGCTGTAAATCAGCCGCCGCTGCCGCCCGTTCATCTATTTGTTTTTGATAGTTTGTATACGAAGCCTCCGCACCGGCGAGCGCCGTCTGCGCTTTTTCTTTTTCATGTTGCAGTTTTGCTGCGCTCCGTTTTGCCGCTTCTATCCGCTCGTCAAAGCTGAACGCACTTTCTGACATACCCTGCGCCGGTGCGGGGTGATGTATCGAACCGCAGACAGGGCAGGGGCTTCCTTCTTCGAGGTGTTCCGCAAGCGCCGCCGCTGCACGCTGCCGTTCCGCAGCTTTTTTTTCTTCTTCTATTCTATTGATTTGTTCCGTTTGAATATCACAGTCGCGGGCAATCTCCGTAAGCTGTGTCCGCGCATTATCCGCAGCCTGCGCATAGCTGTGCAAAAAGGTAGCAAGCTGCTCCTGTTTGCATAACATATCGTGCAGCTGTTTTTCCATGTCGAGCCGGGTTTGCAGGCTGCGGTAGGCATGTTCCCGCTCGTCAAGCGCATCGACGGCAGGAGCAAGGACGGCGGTTTTTTCCGTAACGGCGGTGAGCTGCGCTTCGATACGCTGCAGTTGCGCTTGGGCGGCAGCAGCGGCGCGTTTCAGCTTGTCTTCTTCGGCTTGCTCCGCTCCGATTTCTTGCTCCAACACGGCGGCTTTCCGCAGCGAGTCGATGACGGCATAGAGGCTGTCCCGCTGCTGCTCTTTTGCGGTGATCTCGTTGTGCCGTTCCTGCAAAGCGTTCATACGGGCGGTCAGTTCTTCCATGCGTTCCCGTTTTTCCCGTATCTGCCGTTCGTCCGCCGCACATGCCGCTTCCAACTCAAGGAGCTGATTTCCGTGGACGGCGAGCGGGGCCGCCCGCTGCGCTTTTTCGATCTTCGCTTTTAAATTGCGGATATCCTCTTCGCGGATGCGGCATGCTTCCAGCTCTTCGGTAACCCGCTCCAGCTCTTTTCGCTTCTCTGCGAGTATTTTTTCCTGCTCAAGCTCGGTATTCTTTGTCTGTAAGGCGGTCAGGATACCGCCGTGTTCATCCCTGATACGGTCAATTTCGTTCAGCAGCTCTGCGCGGTCGCTCTCGTAACGATGGTAGACAAAGCGGGTATGCAGGGTTTCAAGGTTTGCTTCTATTATATGCGCTTCCTGCTGCAACGTGTCTGCGCGGAGCTTCGCTTCCTGCATTAAATCCGAGTAGCGTTTGATGGGAAACAAGTGCATCAGCGTCTCTTTTTTATCGCTCGACTGCGCCCGCAAGAACTGCGCAAATTCTCCCTGCGGCAAAAGGACGATGCGGCTGAACTCTTTGTCGGAAAGTTTAATCAGATTTTGGATTGAAGCATCGGTTTCCCGCTTGTTAGTCGATGAGCGGTTTTCCCAGCTGCCGTTTTCGTAGCATTCGAGGGAGACTTCTTCCGGTGTTTCCAGCTTTCGGCCTTCTTTGGTATACGGCAGCTGCCGTTTTATTCGGTACAGCTGCGTTCCGATAAAAAAGGTGAGTATGACATCGGAGACTGCATAGTCGTCTGCAAAGTGGCTCCGCAAATTCCGCATAACGCCCGATCTACCGCCGAGCGGTTTTCCGTAAAAGGCGTAAGAAATGGCATCAAAGAGTGTGGTCTTTCCGGCGCCGGTTTGTCCGTAAATTAAAAAGAGGGAACCGAGGCTGTCAAAGTTGACGGTATGCTCGCCGGTAAAAGGGCCGATGTTGTGCAGTATCAGTTCTTTAGGTCTCATCAATAGCCTCTTTGCAGAGCTGTTCAAAAAGCTCCTGCTTCATTTGGTTCGACTCGCCGTTAATGACGATTTCAAACCGGCTAAAATTTTCGGCTAACGTGAGCGGGTCTTCAGCCGTCCGTTCGCGGAGGGTCAGCTGTTCTTCCCCATCCTGCTGTTCCCGATTCATAAAACTCTTTTGCCGGATACTCAGCAAAAACGGAAATTTCTGCCGCAGCAGCTGCATCGGGTGTGCAATAACCTCGGCATCGTTCAGCGTGATTTCCAGATAGCAGCCGCTCCATTCGTCGTAGCGGTTTCCGGTAAAAAACTCTTCAAAATTGCCTTCCAGCCGTTTAAGCGGGCGTTCGGAAATGATGGGTATCCGTTCAATGTTGAGCGGAGCCTTTGTGCCGTCTATAGCAGGCTGTAGGTTCTCCGCATCAAACAGTTCCCCACCGGAGTACGTTATCTCCTTGTCGATGGCGGTATTTTGTTTCGGTGCACAGTCGATATCTATCGAAATAACGCACTTTGCATCCTCCGATTCATCAAAGGAGTAGGGAAGGGGAGAACCGGAATAATACATTCTGTCGGTTATCCGTTGGCAGCGGTGCAAGTGTCCGAGCGCAACATAATCGAAAAAAGAAAAAAGGTCGGGATTGACATATTCAGCCGTACCGATAAAGGTTCGCTCGCTGGAGGAACTCTGCCCGCCAACGGTAAAGAGGTGCGCCGCTAACAGTGCGGGTATATCCGGCCGTACCGCTTGTTTCAGTATGTGCGACGCAACCGCCGCCATTTCCGCTTGCGAATCATCCGCGGCGCGGCACACTTCTTTTTTTTCTTCCGAAAAGGCTCCGAAGTTTAAAAACGGGAGCAGGTATACCGCAAGTTTTTCCGCGCCCTTGGTAAGGATTACCGGATCGGCAAGCCTGTTCGTATCCTGCGCAATATAGATACGCTGATTTTGCAGTATCTCGCGGGCAAAGGCAAGCCGCTGCGCGGAGTCGTGATTGCCGGGAATGATAAATACCGCCGTATCGGGACAATCCTCCCGTATCAGGGCAAGGAACCGGCTGAAAAGCGAAACCGCCTCCGCCGACGGAATGGCGCGGTCATACACATCGCCTGCGATAATCAGCGCTGCATAATCGTCCCGTGTAAGAATATCATGAATGTCGTTCAGCATTTTTTCCTGCACGCCGAGCAACGGCGTTTCATGCAGCGTCTTTCCCAAATGCAGGTCGGCGGTATGGAGCAGTTTCATCCTTGCTACTGTATGACTAATATCCGGTTCTGTAAAGGGGCGGAAAAATTCCCAAGTATAAAAGGTGTGATATATGGGAACCTCTAAAAACTTTCGTTTTTTTAAAGTGTTTCCTTAGATTTAATTAATTTTTATTCTTATTTGCTACTTGCAAACTTTTTGCATTTATGTATACTTGCAACCGATTTGCAACTAGCATTGCAAGAGGAGTTTTTAATGAAGAAATTGTTTTTTACAGCAGTTTGTATGATGTTTTTCAGCATCGTCACGGTAAGTCTGTTTGCCGGCGGAAAAACCGAGAAAAACATGGAAGGAAAAGTTGCCGTTGCAGCAACCTTTGATGCGATGAAGGAACTCACGGAAATCGTGGGTAAAGATAAGGTGTATGTCCATACGATTATCCCGCCGGGAGTTGAAGCTCATGATTTTGAACCCAAGGCAGGAGATTTAAAGTTCTTAATGCAGGCAAAAGCCGTTGTTTACAACGGTTTGGGTATGGAACCGTGGCTTATGGATGCTCTCCATGCGGTGAAGCAGGATACGATAAAGACTATCTGCGCAAGTAACGGTATTAAACCGATCGAACTCGCAGAAGGGCACCATCATCACCACCACCACCACGAAGATGAGCACGATCATGATCACGACGAGCATGACCATGATCATGACGACGACCATGATGCAGTTGATCCTCATGCGTGGTTGAGCCTTGAGTCTGCTAAAGTGATGGTTAAGAATATCGCCGACGGTTTAAGCGAGGTAGATCCTGCAAATGCAGCTTTCTATAAGGGGAATGCCGCAGCTTTTATCGCGAATGCTGATGCGCTTTTAGCAAAATACCGCGATAACCTTGCAAAGGTAAGTCATCGCCGTTTTGTTACCGGACACGCGGCGTTCGGCTATCTTTGCCGTGACTTCGGGCTTGAACAGAATAGCGTGGAAGATGTATTTTCTGACGGAGAACCGAGTGCACAACAATTAGCAAAATTAGCAGATTATTGTAACCAATATGGAATTAAAGTTGTTTTCTCCGAAAATGCGGCCAGCCCGCAAGTTTCGGCAACCTTAGCAAAAGAAGTCGGGGCTTCGGTGCAAACAATTTATACGATTGAGTCGGCTGAAGACGGTTTATCCTATATGGAACGGATGACCTCTAATATAGAAAAAATTTACAAAAGCCTTGCACAGTAAGCTCAAACCTTATATGTTGGCTTAAGACAAACGACAGCAAGTCCCGGTGATAGTCATTGTATGGCCTTTATATCTCTCCTTTAGCCATACCGTGATTATCACCTTTTTTTTGCCTCGATACAATCACAATCCACCATTATTCTGCGGGGCTGCTAGAAAAATGACCTGATGCATTTGCACGGCGCCTCATTGACAGATAGATAACTCTGCATAATAATGATGGAAAGGAACGTAGAGGGTTTATGCTCGAATTCTGTATTCTGTTGCTGTTTTCCGTCAGTTTAATTATCTGCGTTATTCTTCACTATTCGATTCTCTATGCGCTAATATTTGGCTATATACTTTTCTTTGCATTCGGCCTTATCAAGGGAGAAACGTGGAAGAAGATGTTCCGTTATTCCTTCCACGGGATCCTAACCGTAAAAAATATCCTGATAATTTTCATACTGATAGGTAGCATCACTGCAATATGGCGTGCGTGCGGCACCATTGCTTTTATCGTATATTATGCGTCTATGTTTGCGGCTCCGCAGATTATGGTATTGATCTGCTTTTTACTATGCTGCTTTGTATCATTTCTGATGGGCACGGCCTTCGGAAGTGCTGCAACTATCGGCATTATCTGTATGACATTGGCAAACAGTATGAATATCCCGGCCGTATACGCAGGCGGAGCCATCCTCTCGGGAATATTTTTCGGAGATCGCTGCTCGCCGATGTCGTCGGGGGCGCATTTAATCAGTGAATTAACAGACACCGATATCTTTAATAATATTAAAACGATGGTGAGGACAGCGTTTATCCCCTTTATCGTAACAGCTGTTCTGTATGGCATCATCGGGATTATCATCAATTTCAGTGCAGAAAACAGTGTGCTCAGTAACTCAGGCATGGGAAATGGTATGACCTTTCATATTTTTGCCGATTACTATAACCTTTCGCTTTTTACGACTATCCCCGCCGTCATTATCATCTTTTTTTCGTTACTTAAAATCGATGTAAAAATAACGATGACGATAAGCTGTCTTGCCGGTTTGGTTTGTGCCATATTTTTTCAGCATATACATACGTCGGAGCTGGTGAAAATAATCTTTTTAGGCTTTCATCCTCAAGATACGGAGTTGGCAAAGCTTATGTCCGGCGGCGGTATTATTTCAATGATACGGGCGTCCATAATTATCTGTATTTCGTCCTGCTATTCAGGAATGTTTAAGGGAACTCATTTTTTTGAGGGAATGCAGCGGATTATGCGACGACTGAGTAACCGGATTACCGCATTCGGTAGTGTCCTTACCGCTTCCGTCTTTGCTTCGGCGATTGCCTGCAATCAAACATTGGCAATTATGTTGACTCATCAAGTTTGCGATGATCTTATAGAAGATAAAAACACCTTTGCCTCTTACTTGGAGGATACCGCCGTCGTCGTTGCACCGCTGATGCCGTGGTCGATAGCGGTAAGTATTCCGTTGGCTTCTATTGGCGCTCCAGCCACGGCTCTCTTATCGGCCTTTTTCCTTTATTTAATTCCATTGTGGGGTCTTTTGGTGAATATCGTGCGACACCGCACACGTAAATAAGCAATATTTCAGACTCTGGTCTTATCTTGACAGTTATGTCAATAGATAAGATAATACATAAAGTATGTCTGTTGTAATTATCTCTCTTTTTATCATTATCGCAGTTGTTGCAGTTGTAACGGTCGCTATGACAGGCCTCAAAGGCCGCGGATCGTTATCAGTTGGCAAAAAAAATAAGGCCGCAGTGATACGCGAAGCAACAAAGCGGCTCGCACAAAATCCAAATGACAGCACCGCTCTTTTAATGGTCGGAGATATATACTTCCAGGATCAAGATTGGGAAAAAGCTTATGCTTCTTATGCCCCCCTTTTAGATCAGATGAGCGAGCGCATCCCCTCGGAGCAATTTGAAATCAGTTTGCGGTACGGCATCAGCGCAATGAAAACAGACCGGTTTGTAGAAGCAAAAAAGGGGCTGTTACTAGCAAAAAATATCAATCCAAACCATTTTGAAATAAACTATAACCTTGGGTATATTTATTATATCCAGAAAGAATATGAAAAAGCAGTTCCATTTTTACGGAAAGCGCTGCTCACACAACCGGATAACGTGATGGCGTTAAAATATCTTGGCTACACGCTCCAAAGTTTACGGAAATATCAAGAGGCGCTCCCCAGTTTAAAAAAAGTATTGGATGTACAGCCGGATAATAAGGAAGCCCTCTTTGCGATGGGAGAGTGCTTTTATGAAGTCGGCTCAAACGATCAGGCATTAAAGATATTTACGCATTTACGAGTATCGCCGGAAGTAGGGCCGCGCGCAGCGCTCTATGCAGGTTTAATACGAATGCGTGCGGGTCAATTGGAGAAGTCGATCGAAGATTTTGAAATCGGCCTAAAACATGACGGCATTCCGTTGGATATCATGAATGAACTGCGTTATAATTTAGCTGCAGCACGGATCAAAACGCAGGACTTACAAAAGGCACTAATACAGTTAAAGGAAATCCAGACCGTCAGTCCGGGCTATAAAGATGTTGCATCCCTCATTATGCGGTATCAGGAGTTAAATCAGAATAAGAATCTTCATACCTATTTGATGGCGGGGCAGAGCGAGTTTGTCGGATTGTGCCGCAGGATTGTTTCGCGCTTTTTTCCAAACGCTAAAGTAAAGATCCTTGATATCAGCGTCCTCGCGACCTATACCGATATTGTTGCCGAAATCGACACGCCAAAATGGGCAGATCTCGTAATATTCCGATTCTTCCGTTCCCAAGGTTCGGTCGGTGAGCTTGTACTGCGTGATTTCCATGGCAGGATTAAAGAGATGAAGGCCGGTAAGGGGATTTGTATGACTGCCGGTACCTTTACAGAAGAGGCACGCCGCTTTACGGAAGGCCGCCCGCTGGATCTCTTTGATAAGAATCGCTTGAACAAAGTCTTAAACACAATCGGGTAGTTTTCAAGACAAAAACTGCCGCGCCCCCAGCAACTGCATCAGAAATATTTTAAGCAAGCCTGTCAAGGGTAAGGCCTAATGCGTTTACCGCTGCCGTATTTTTTGTACGGCAGTCTTTAATAAGGAATCTCCCGTTATCAAAAGCAGCGTCAAAATAATCAGTGCGAAAAGCGCGGCGCTGATAAAGAGCGGAAGTCCTTGTGCGATAATACGGGGGTATGCCGCTAACGGGTCGTAGAGCCGTGCTCCGAAAAAATACAGCGGAGCGGCGGCAATCAGCGAAAAAAGCAGTATCTTAACGGTAAAGCCGATGGCCGATACAAGCAATGTACGTACATCGATCATCGAATCGCTTTTGGTAAGAAAATACAGCAAAAGGCCGGTGTTGACGACGCTCGCAGCGGTCAGTGCCAACGCGATACCGCCGCCTTGCATAAAGCCTGCTAGAGCCGCCGCAAGCACAATATTGATTCCGAAACACGCAATGCCTGCAATCGTGGGACGTTTGGTATCGCTTTGCGCATAAAAAGCCGAGGTTAAAATCCTGTTTAATGCAATAAAAAACAACCCTGCGATATGCCACTGAAAGGCCTGCAAGGTGAGCCGGACAGACTCGTCGGTAAAGCGGCGGCTCTTATACACCAAAATGATGACATGTTCACCCGAACAGAGCAGGAAAATCGTTGCAGGAACGGTTACGAGCGCAATAATCTTTGCGGCATTCAATAGCAGTTTTTGAAATACTTCCCATTGCTTATTAACCGCATGGGCGGACAGGTCGGGCAAGATAACCGTGCCGACGGAAACGGCGAAGATGCCGAGGATAAGTTCTTGTAAACGGATTGAATACTGCAAACTTGCCGCGACCCCAACTCCGGAATATGTCGCAAGCGCCGTGGAAACGAGGTCGTTGATTTGATACACCGCCGTACCTATCAAGGTCGGCACAATTAGCTTCAGTATTTTCCGCGCTCCGGCATTCTGTACACAGCGCCGGAACGGTATCAGCTTAAACGAAAAGCCTGCGCGCAGCACAAAGGGGAGCTGAAACAGCATTTGGCAGGAGCCGCCGATTACCACACCGATTGCCATTGCAAGCGCCGGATTACCGCAGGGCTTTGCAAGTACAAAGGTGCAGCCGATAACGGACAGGTTAAACAAAATCGGCGTGATTCCTGTCGGTAAGAAGCTGCGGACACCGTTCAATATTCCTTGAAAGAATGCCGCCACGGAGATAAGCAGCAGGTACGGAAACATGATGCGTGTCAAAAGCACCGTTGCGGAAAAGTCGCCGATTTTCGGAAAGAATACTGCAATAATCAGACCGCTGCACAAAATCCCGATGATGACGGTTCCCGTTACGGCAAAAGACAGCATAGTGAATGTTGCGGAAAGAAACTCCTTCATCGACGCCTTTGCATCCGGCGTATTGCGTTTTTCTTCCTCCAGATAGGTCTGGAAAGTAGGAATAAACGCAACGGTCATGCTGTTTTCGGCAAAGATACGCCTGAGCAGGTTGGGAATCATAAACGCAACGGTAAAGGCGTCCGCAAGAGGGCCGGTGCCGAGGAAGGCTGATTTGGTCATTTCCCGTATCAACCCCAAAACTCGCGACACAAGGGTGAGTACGGACAGGCTAATACCGCTTTTGAGTAAAGAAGATTTCCGGTTCATAGATTATCGTTTTTGTTTTACGCACACTTTTTTACCGCATTGCTTCATACCGCTGCTTCGTGCTATCTGCGGAGCCGGACACCTTCGATATCGGTGCTGAACAGCTCGCGTAAATCGTTGAGTCCCAATGCCATCAGCGCCATACGGTCAATACCGATACCCCATGCCAGAACGGGAACGTCGATGCCCATTGCCTTGGTAACTTCGGGGCGGAAGATGCCGGAGCCGCCCAACTCAAACCAGCCGAGTACCGGATGCTTGATATGCACCTCTATAGAAGGCTCCGTAAAAGGGAAGTACCCGCCGACATACTTCACTTCAGTGGCGCCGGCAATTTCGACGGCAAACATCTTGAGGATACCGAGCAGCGTTCGCAGGTTGACCTGTTCACCGAGGACGATACCTTCCGTCTGGTAAAAGTCGGAGAGGTGCGTTGCGTCTACCTTATCGTAGCGGAAGCAGCGCGCAATACCGAAGTATTTGCCCGGGATTTTTGCCTTTGCCAACTGATGAGCGGACAATACCGTGCCTTGGCTGCGGAGCAAAAGCTGCCGGGTAAAATCGCGGTCAAAGTGATAGTTCCAGCCGCGGCTGCCGCTGTCCCCGCCTGTTTCATGAATTTCCGCAACACGGGAAAGGAAGGGTTCCTCGATCGCTTTGGCGTGCGTGGGATTTTTTAGGTAATACACATCATGAATGTCGCGGGCTGCGTGGAATTGCGGCATAAAGAGCGCATCGGAGTTCCAGAAATCCGTTTCGACAAGCGGCCCGTCAAATTCCTCGAAGCCGAGCGACGTGAGTTTATCTTTGACACTCTCCAAAAAATCAACGTAGGGGTTTGTTCTGCCGGGGATAACGCGGGCAGGAGGCAGCTGGATATTATAGCTGCGGAAGGTTTGGGTTTTCCATGCACCTGTTTTAAGGCTTTCGGAAGTCAGCTGTCCCGTTTCATCGCCGGTAATGCCCGCCGCATTCAACGCCTTCTGCACTGCGGCAACCATATCCGTAAAGGCGTAAACAATCTCGTCCCGTTCAATAATCTTGAATGCGGCATCCGCAGCACCGCGTTTTTTCGCAATATCGGCGATGCAGGCCTTTTCGTCCTCCGTTAAAGAGTCCTCAGGCAGACGGCATTCGGCAGCCTCCGCGGCACGTTTCAGCAGCGCTTTTTTCAGCAAAAAGTTTTTATCGTCAGGATCCTTTATATATGCCGCTTTTTTTTCATCATTCATCGCGGCACAGCCCGCTTTGGAAAGCTCCCCGAAGGAAGAGCCGACATCCTTATTCTGCAAACCGAGTTTCTGTGCAATTTCGGGCAGCTTGAGCGGCCCTGCTTCCTTTAACAACAAGATAATCCGCTCGGCAGGCAATCCGTTTTTTGCATAGTCTTTGCCAAGCTCCGTCAATTCGTAGACAACGGTTGTCTTTCTCGTTTTTTCTTTTACTAATTCTTTGAGCTTGAGCCATGAAAAGGCCTGATTTGCATGACCTTCTTTATACTGCAAAACCTCTTGCAGTTTTTTCGCATATAATCCTTCGCCTATCTTAAAGTTCTTTAATACCTTGATTTCAAGCGGGTGTAGATTTTTTAATACCGATTGAATATCCATAACGGACTCCCCCTTTTTTTTCATAAAACGGCTAAAATGATACCTCATTTAACGGTTTTAGTGAATAGGATGAGTGGCTTTGCTCAGGGTTTTCACATCTGAAATATTTTAAACGATCGTTCTGTGCAAAAGTTGCATTTATTTGTAAAAAGGGTTATTATCCGGTTATGAATAAAGCTTTGCAGACGTTAATAGACCGCGGATTTTTTCAGCAATGCACTGATGCAGAAGCACTATCCGCGTTAATGGATAAGGAGCCGATCACGTTTTACACCGGTACCGACCCAACCGGCGGTAGTTTGCATATCGGGCACCTTGTTCCTCAATTTGCAGTTCGGCATTTACGCGATGCAGGTCATATCGGTATTGCACTGCTTGGTGGTGGCACGGGGCGCATCGGCGACCCTTCGGGGAAAACGGAAATGCGTAAAATGCTGGACTATCAACAACTTGATGAAAATGTTGAAAAGATAAAAGCGCAGCTCGACCGATTTATCGGATTTGACGGAAAGACAGCCTTTGCAGAAAACAACAAAAATTGGCTGGCCGATTTAAACTATATCGATTTCCTTAGAGACATCGGCTCCTGTTTTTCGGTTAACAAAATGCTTTCCTTTGAGGCGTACAAGATACGGATGGAAACAGGGTTGTCCTTCCTTGAGTTCAACTATCAACTGCTGCAAAGCTACGACTTTTTAATGCTGCATCAAAAACATCATTGTTGCCTGCAAATAGGTGGCGACGATCAATGGGGCAATATTGTCGCAGGCGTTGATTTAGTCCGCCGTAAGACCGGCGATGAGGTATTCGGCCTGACCTTCCCGCTCATTACCCGTAGCGACGGTAAAAAAATGGGAAAGAGCGAAAAAGGAGCGCTCTTCTTAAACAAAGAGATGACTCCTGTGTTCGACTTTTTTCAATATTGGCGGAATGTTGACGACGCCGATGTGCGCCGCTTTATGCTGCTGTTCACCTTTTTGCCGATCGAAGAGGTTGACCGTATTTGTGCCGGCAATATTAACGAGGCAAAAGAGCGACTCGCATGGGAAGTTACTAAAGAAATACATGGGAAAGACGAAGCGGACACGGCGCTTGCAGGCGCTAAAGCTGCATTCGGTGGTGGTGGCGATAAAACCGCTATGCCGACGGTGAAAATAAACCGCAGCGTTTTTGAGCAAGGAATTTCGATTGTTGATTTATTTGTTCAAAGCGGTTTATGTGCCACCAAGAGTGATGCCCGTCGTTTAATAGAGCAAGGCGGTGCCCTTGTCACAGGCAAATCGGTTACCGACTTTAAAACCGTCATTACCGCCGCCACCTTGGACGAAGCGGGAGAGCTTATTCTACGCGCCGGTAAAAAACGATTTAGCCGTATCGTTACCCGCTAAGTTTGGTAATATGCAAAAGGCATCCGTAAAAGTTTCCGGCTTTTACAGATGCCTTTTACCGTTTTATTTTTTAAGTGAAAAGTAATAACGTGCCCATGCTTTATCGTCGATTAAGATATGATTAAACAGCCAATCACGTAAAAAGCGGACAAATGAATTTGGAACAAGTTGTTTGCCGTTTGTGTAGGCATTGACGGATTTTAAAATTTCTTTAACAAACAGTTCGTGCTTTTGCCGATGTTCTTTCAGCCCTGGATAATTTATTTGTTCCATGATGGCTTCTTCATCTTTAAAGTGTATCATTACGTAATCTACCAACTCTTTCATCACATCTCTAAATGTTGCTTCAAGTTCAGCCCTTTCCCCTAAACAAGCATTATATAAGCTATTGATCAAATCTACTAAGTGGCGGTGTTGTTTATCGACACTCGGCACTCCCACATCATAGCTTACATCCCATGAAACGAATTTCTCCATCATTAACTCCTCACATCCGCAACTATTACATATTTCACCGGCGGTGTAAAGCCCGCCTTCTACGGCTATCGTGTCAGGTTGATAAGCCAGATACCGATCGCCTATATCAGTTTTGCAATTTTGCTGTAGAGACTGTTGACCGCTGCGGTTTGCGCTTCATCCAGTTCTGAACCTGCACTGTCGATGAGCTGTTGCAGGGAGGCAAGGTTTTCGTGCAGAGCCGTGTGGAAACCACGCGAAGTTTTCAGCCAGAAAGTACCGTTGCCATCGTTGAACAGGGTGATAAAGCCGAGCTGTTTGCTCTTCTGCTTTGCCGCAACCGTGCGGAAGATGAGCGGCAGCTGCTCCAGCAGGGCGGCTGTGTCATCAGGCAGCGTGAAGTTTTTAGTCCGCGGGAACGGTGTTTCCGAATCAAGGGGCTGGAGCGGAAAGGCTTCAGCGATGCTTAACACCAAGCCGAACTTTTCTCCGGCTAACAGCTCATAGCTGCCGAAGGTGATTTTTGCCCGCAAGTTTTTCAGCTGCTCCAGCCGTCCGTCATAGACAATACTGCCGTTTTCAAGAGGGGAGACCTCCTGACTGCTGCCGACCGTTTCGGCAGCAGTACCCTTTTGTGTATCCCAATCGGCATCCGTTTTACCGGTTTGTTGCCGCTCCGCCCGCAGCTGCTCTATCGTACGGCTGAACTGCTCCCACGGCAGCAACAGTTGTTTTTTACCTTTCATTTTTTGTACGATATACGGTGTTCCACAAATGGAGACCGTCTGCGGATGTTTTTCACCGATCGCACCTGCGCTGCTGATGCGGCTCCCCTGCCCTACAGCCTTTCCGCTGCTGCCGGAGAGCTTACCGGACACACCGGCGCCCTGTGCATTTTTACCGTTGCCTTTTCCGGTTCCGCTTGCAGCCCTATCAGCCCTGCCTTCAGCAGTACCGGCCTTTGCCCGCGCTTCCTGCGCTGCTTTTTTATCGAGGAGCGCAGGAGCAACCAGCGCTACAATGTCTTTGGAAAGAGGCGACACCGACATAGCATACATCCGCGACGTTCGTACAATCTCCCCCGCAACGATAAAGGCTTGATGCTCCTTATACATACAGGAACCCGGATGGATGGAAATCTTTTCGGTGGTAAGGCTGCGGTACACATCCCGCCCCTGCGCAGCGCACACAAATTGGATCATGCCGCGGGCAACCGCCGTCAAATAATCTGCCGGTTTTCCGCCGGAGAGGATCGGCACGCCCATATCGGAGACAATCAGCTCCAGCTGCTCTTTGATGTTGGCAATTTCCGCCATAATCCGCTCGTCGAGGTAAAAGCGGTCGCAAAACTTCTTTTGGTTTTCCGCTTGCATGTACTGCCGGTAGACCTTGAGGAAGGACACAAAGTCTCCGAGCGGATCGCGGAATGCTGCATGAGCTTTTCTCGCTTCAAGCTCTTGTCCGTCGGGAAAGAGGAAGGGGCTGCGCGCCGATAAAAAGCCCGCGGCAATCAATACATCCTCAATCGATTCGGGATAATAGAGTACCGCCTCTACAATCATACGGGATTGACGCGGGCTAAGCGGGAAGAGGCACATCATCTGCCCGATTTTACTCAGGCTGTTATCGCTCTCCAACGCGCCGAGCATATTGAGCGTATCCACCGCACCGATAATGCCCTTCTTGCCGGGCGGGGAAATAAAATCGAAGTTCGCAAAGTCGTAGATACCCAGCTCCGCCATCCGCATCACCACCTCCGAGAGGTCGGTGCGGTAAATTTCTTCCGTGGTGTACATAACGCGGGTTTCAAAATCCTTGCGGGTGTAGAGGCGGTAGCATACCCCTTCCTGCGTCCGCCCGGCGCGTCCCCGCCGTTGATTACACGAAGCCTTCGACACCGGCGCTTCGTCCAAGCTTGAGGTGTAGGTGAAGGGATTGTAAAAATTCAGCTTTGACAAGCCTGAGTCGATGACGGCGGCAATATCATTGATAGTGATAGAGGTTTCGGCAATATTTGTTGCGATAACAATCTTCTTTTTCCCGAACGGCGGGGACTTAAACACCCGCTCCTGCTCTTCCTTGCTCAAGCGCCCGTACAGCGGCAGCGGATAGAGCTTGCGGAACCACGACTCATGCGAGAGCCGCTCGATACAGTTCTTAATCGCTCGTTCACCGGGGAGGAACACAAGGATTGCTCCGGGGCGACCCTCGCTTAAAATCCGCCCGACAATCACCGCGATTTTATCGAGCAGTGCGGTTTCGGCGGCAAGCGTTTCCGTAGAGGCGGTGATGGCAGGAGGATCAAAGATGAGCGTAACCGGATAGGTCATCGCATCGATTTTAATAACCGGACACTCGTTAAAATACATCGAAAACATATCGGTGTTGATAGTTGCCGACGAGATAATCACCTTAAAATCATGCCGCTCCTGCAAAATCCGCTTGAGCAGCCCAAGGATAAAATCGATATTCAAACTGCGCTCATGCGCCTCATCTACCATAATAACGGAATACTTGCTAAGCCATGGGTCGAGCTTAAGCTCCTGCAAGAGAATCCCGTCGGTCATAATCTTTATCTTAGTGCTCGGCGAGGTATGATCTTCAAACCGCATCTTGTAGCCAACCGTATCGCCGAGCGGAACCTTCAGCTGATGTGCAATAAATTCGCTGACGGAAAGAGCTGCAATCCGCCGCGGCTGGGTAACGCCGATCATACCGGTTTGCGTATAGCCCGCCTCGTGTAAAATCACCGGCAGCTGGGTCGTTTTCCCCGATCCGGTAGGGCTTTCAACGACAATAACCTGATGGCGTTCCAAGCTCTCTAAAATACGTGCCTTTTGTTCATAAACAGGCAGCTGTGTATACTTCATAATCGGGGAAAGTATAGCAAAGGTACCATTTGTATGCAATTGTTATACGCAGACCGGCTTTCGCTCGATGTGTACGCCGAGCGCCCTGAACCGGTCAACGAGGTGTTCATAGCCGCGTTCGATTTGGTACACATTCCGGATGAGGCTTTCGCCGCGGGCACAGCAGGCAGCAATGACGAGTGCCATTCCCGCACGCACATCGGGAGAAACCAGCTCCGAACCGTGCAAAGTGCTTGGGCCGGTAACAACAGCACGGTGCGGGTCGCAAAGCGTAATGCGGGCACCCATGCCGATAAGTTTGTCGACGAAAAACATACGAGATTCAAACATCTTTTCGTGGATAAGCACCGTGCCATCCACCTGCGTAGCGATAACAGCCATTATGCTGGTAAGATCTGCAGGAAACCCCGGCCACGGTGCGTCATCGATTTTTGGAATCATGCCGCCGAGGTCACAGTTTACTTTTAAGCTCTGTTGTGCAGGAACGGTAAGACTTGTTCCGTCGATTTCCCAACGGATACCCAGCTTGTTAAATGCAAGTTTTATCGGCCGCATATCAGGCGGGTTGATATCGGTGATGGTAAGCGAGCCGTGTGTTACCGCCGCAAGCCCGATAAACGAGCCAACTTCCATGTAATCGGCACCAATGCGATATTCAGCGCCGTGCAGCTGCCGCACACCATGTATGGTCAGAATATTTGAGCCGATACCGCTAATCTTTGCCCCCATCGCGTTCAACAGCTTGCAGAGGTCTTGAATATGCGGCTCGCTTGCCGCGTTGGTGATAACGGTTTCGCCCTCGGCGGTTACTGCAGCCATCACCGCGTTTTCGGTCGCGGTTACGGATGCTTCATCCAAAAAGATATCCTGCCCGATAAGCTTATTTGCCGTAAATAAAAAGTGCCCGTTTATTTTTACCTGCGCGCCTAGTTCAGTTAGCGCTAAAAAGTGTGTATCCAACCGCCGCCGCCCGATAACGTCGCCGCCGGGCGGAGTCATCATAACTTTTCCATAGCGAGCCAGCAGCGGGCCGGCAAACAAAATGGAAGCTCGTATTTTTTGAGCCAGAGGCACCGGGACTTCATAATCGGTTACGGTTTTTAATTGCAGCGTATATTCATTTTGAGTAAGTTTAACAATTGTCCCACCGAACGATTTAAAGATTTCGAACATCACGGAAACATCCTCAATTTCGGGGATATTCTTTAACGTAACAGGCTGATCAGTAAGAACGGCGGCAGCGATACAGGGGAGCGCGGCATTTTTATTTCCGCTTGCTTTAACAGTACCCTTTACGGGAAAACCGCCTTCGATATAATATTCATCCATGGTCTGCTCCAAACCTAACAAGGCTTTACTAAAAAAAGTCTTTTAGAAATACCCCGATATTACTCACATTCATCGTCCGACAGCAATACCGCTTCCAACAGTAGATCTTAGAAATATGTTGCACTTTCAGCGTTTCTTATCTTTCTAAAGCGGCAGAGCGGCAGAATCAATCAAATGCTGTATTTTTTCTTTTAATGCAAGACGAATAGGCAACACAGGGTAATCCGGTTTATCGATAAGCTGTACGAAGAGTTGTTTTTGACCGATAGGATTAACTTCAATTAAAAAGTCTATTTTCCCTTTTTGTTCTCTTTCCAGAATATTGTAAACAGCGGTAGCCTCAAATTCTTCCCGATAATAGATGAGAGAATTCTTTTTTTCAATATCGATAATATCTTCTACAAGCACTACTTTCCTCTCCATCTAATTTAGGGTTAATGATACCCCATTTATCAAAGTTTTGACAAGAGGAGCCAATTCATATTCTGCTAAATCACCAACTTGAATAATATCTTTTTCTTCAATACTCGATACGATATCGCGCAATAGCGCTGTTATTTCTTTCTGATACTCATGGACTGATTTCCCTTCAATTTGTATATCGAAAGGGAGTTCCGTTACATCAGATAAAAGTAATGACCGGTACAGTTCATTCAATTTTTCTGAAAACACTCCAAGCAATTTAAGTGCCTGCATATCTTTCCCTGTTTGCATATATACAGGAATCTGCTCAAAGTCATCTGCACATTTTGACAACTCTTGCGTCAAACCTTTCATGTAATTACGAATTTCCGCTCCGGAGAATGTTGAAAGTTCAATAGTGATATCTGCATCGACGGGCTGTTTAAATAGCAAATCAAGCTCATGGGAACTCAACTCTTTCCCATCAACCGCTACTTGTACGATTGTCTCATGTTCACGACAACAGGCCTCCTCAATACTGCCTAATACCTCGCCAACGGTCTTTTCATTTTCCAGTGTGTATGAAAGTTCTTCGCCATTAATTTTTATTATCATTTATAGCCATACTCCTCGACTATCATCTTCCCGGCAACCATATGAATAATTCACTGTATCCTAGTTGTCAGAACTGCCTTTATTTTGTCTACTGAAATTATTGATCATATCCGACTGTTTTTGCAAATTCCGTAAAGCCCCATCCATATTCCCATATTTTTGCCGTAACTCCAGCTCTTTTTTTTCAAGCGCCTTGTCGTACCGTGCAATTTTATCCTTACTCGTTTTAATTTGAGCTGCCAGTCCATTTGCCCGGGTAGAAAAAATTCCACCCCGCTGAACGTATGGATCTATCTGTTTAAACACCTGAAACGCAACACCATCATCAATTAGCACATCATTATCGGTATCATATCCGAAAAGGTAACGGACATCTTCCATCGAATCTTTTAAGGCTTCATCAAGTTTCTTTTCATCGATTTCCAAATATCCGCGAAGCCGCGCTTCGTTAAGGCCTGAGCTTACGTCAGACTTTGTCGATATGCCGATCTGAGATAACGTCCTTATCGGGGTATCGGCGTTCTTTCGATAGACATTTGCAACAATCTGGCGTAGATTATTCTTTAAAGAAGACAGCGTCGTATCTCCGAAAAGAGCACCAAGGTTTTCTTTCGCCGTTTTGCGTTCGTCATCAGTAAAATATTCGATCTCGTCGATAACGTTCTGCTGATTACTCGTTACGATATTGATTTCCGCCAAAAGCCGATTGTACTTTGCAACAAATTCAATGATGGCGTTCTTTGCTGCTTCCATGTCGGGTTTAATACTGATACTTTCTTTTTTATCCGTTTTATCCTCAAGCTTTAATGTTACGCCCGGAATAAGATCGTCAATCTTATTTGTACTCCGTTTTACAGGAATACCTTCAAACGTAAGCACTGCTTCTTGCGCCTGTGAAACGGGATTAACCGGTATGTATTCACCGGTCGCTTTAGGGTCATATACTTTGATCTGAGCTATCGATACGGTCTTATCGGTGTTGTTATTGTGCACGGCGATGCCGGTAATATCGCCGTATTCGCTCAGGGGGATACTGAAGGTTTGAAGTTCGGTCGTATCAGCCAATGCAGGTAACGGAATAAGCGTTCCACGCGGTGAAACTAAAGACAGCACACCGTAGTCTTCCACAGGTGCAGTAGGTTTTGTATTAAGTCCGAGCGTTTCAGACGCAATACCTGAATCACTCGGCGCATTGGTTACGGTTACCCCCTTATACGACACGGAACCAACTTGCCCGTAAATAGCTTCTTCGCTTGAGAGAGGAGTGGCCCCGGATGCGGAAAGCGGAGCGGCCGCCTCAGCGTCGCTTTGCAAAGATACAGTGTATTCCAACACATAGTGTTGCGAACTGCGTACCGGGTTTGAAAACGCAATACGTTCCGTTGTTTGGGCGGGGATTACCGCCTCCGTTTTTTCGGCGTCAACGGCAGGACGGTCATTTTTTTTTATCAGCCCGGTTTCAAGCGCAAAGGATAGTGCGTCATCGGAAAATTCCAGTTTATTAGCTTCCCCTGTCAGCTGTGATTCAAAAAGTAGCGAAATGGCACTGGGCGAAGTCTTTATTTCCGAAATCCTGATAATATCTTTCCCTTTTTTATTAACAGCATCGATAAAACTCCGGTATTTTCCACCTTGCCAATTTAGTGAAAATTTTTTTTCACCGACGGTAAAGGTGTATACACCTTTTGGAACTTGAAAGTCTTTCGATACCTCTTGTGATAAAAAAGAATCCGCTTGTGCAATTTGATTGATGGATATTTTAAAAGTTTGTTCGCGGGCATCTCGCGATGCGGTTGCCGTTATTGCCCGTTCATTAGAAGAAGTAACAGTCTTTTCTATAAAAGGATTATTAAATGAATAGAGCTCCCGCGTTTTTTCACGAATTTCGGTAGAAAACTGGTTTATCTTTCGCCAAATAGCATTTTGCTGTTCGTATTTTTTTAAATCTTCAGCAGCTGAATCGCGCGGGGCACGCTCTTTTTTCATCAGCGTTTCAATGAGATTATCATATTTACCGGCTCCTATGCCGGGAATATTCATATCGGACACTTCAACCCCTTTACCGTTAAGCCGGATAAACCTTTTCCATTACATTTTCGGCTGTAATAGCTATAATCTTTACGAAGTCAAATTAGTTACGTGATCTGCAAAATAAATTTACGGATTCCAACCGTTTGAAGATTTTTAGATAAAAAAAAGGAAGAAGAAGGGCGCGGCTTCTTCTTCCTTTTAAATCATGGGGAAAAGAGATAACATCCAGAAATCTCTTTTACTCAAACCTTCACTGTTGATTTAGGTTTGCGTATTCTCTCCCAATTCTCCTGAGCGCTATTGAAGGAGGCGGATAACCGATTGGGGTTGTGTGTTCGCCTGTGCAAGCATTGCCGTACCTGACTGCATCAAGATCTGATTCTTGGTGTACTCAACGATCTGCTTTGCCATATCAGCATCGCGGATACGTGATTCAGCAGCCTGCAGGTTTTCAGCAGCAATTGCAACACCATTGTATGCAAGTTCAAAACGGTTCTGGTATGCACCGAGGTCTGCTCTCTGCTTGTTAATCTGCTTCAATGCATTGTCGATAGTACCGATTGCCATATTAGCACCTTCTACAGAGGAGATGGTGATCATATCGCCTTCGCCGCCCTGCATACCGCCGGTAAGACCGAGAGCCAAAGCTGTCATCGTACCAACAAAGAGCTTTTCAGACTGATCCATGTTTGCACCGACATGCAACTGCAACTGATTGTCAGCAGCCTCTCTTGCGAAGCGTCCGGTAAGCAGGTTCATACCATTAAACTGAGCATGGCTTGCAATGCGGTCTACTTCATCCACAAGTTGAGAAACTTCAACCTGAATTTGCATGCGGTCTTCTGCGGAGTAAATACCGTTAGCAGCCTGAACTGCTAACTCGCGTAAGCGCTGCATGATATCGGTGGTTTCAGCTAAATACCCTTCTGTTGCTTGGATAAAGGAAACACCGTTCTGTATGTTCTGGCCTGCTTGATTTAAACCGCGGATCTGGCTTCTCATTTTTTCGGAAACTGCAAGACCGGAAGCATCATCACCTGCGCGGTTAATGCGCATACCGCTGGAAAGCTTTTCTATGTCTTTTACGATTCTGGTTTCGACGATGCCTGTGTTGCGCTGTGAATACATAGCGCTCATGTTGTGGTTAATAATCATATAACCCTCCTTGAAGTCTACATCCGGCATCCATGCCGGGAATGGTCACTGTATAAAAACGTCACGGAAATTGGTTGCGCCTTTCCTCTCTGTTTTTTACACAGTATTATTGGCTTTCGATGTACCAACCGAAGACCAATAATACTGCTATACAGGGCTTCTTAAGGGTGTTTTTCAAAGATCATGTTAACGGGACACCGGAAGTATCCCGCCGGTTCTCGTTATTACGTTAGCTAGTATACTCCCTTGTCGAAAAAAAGACAAGAGAGTTACAGCCAAAATTAACGCAATAATGAGAGTACAAGCTGGGTATTGGAATTCGCCTGCGCCAACATTGCCGTACCGGACTGGTTGAGTATTTGATTTCTCGTATACTCGACCATCTGCTTTGCCATATCGGCATCGCGGATGCGTGATTCGGATGCTTGCAAATTCTCTGCAGCAATGTCTATTCCGACAACGGCCATTTCCAGTCTGTTCTGGTATGCGCCGAGGTCTGCCCGCTGCTTGTTGATTTTCTTTAACGCCTCATCGATTGTACCGATGCTGTGGTTCGCATCCTCCGCAGTTTCGATGGTCATCGTACGGTTATCGCTCAAATCGCGTACGCCGAGGGCATGCGCAGTCATGGTACCGATGTACACGCGGATACGCTGATCCATGTTAGCCCCGATATGGAACCACATCGAGCCTGTTACGGCATTTTCTCCGCCCTCACGCGCAAAGCGTCCGGTCAGCATATTCATGCCGTTAAATTGAGCGGAACTCGCAATGCGATCGACTTCGGCAACAAGCTGAGAAACTTCGACCTGAATTTGCATACGGTCTTCCGCAGAATAGATACCGTTTGATGCCTGTACCGCGAGTTCGCGGATACGCTGCATAATGTCGGTCGTTTCCTGTAGATACGCTTCGGCAACTTGAATAAAGCTGATTCCGTTCGATGCGTTTGCCGAAGCTTGGTTTAAACCTCGGATTTGAGCGCGCATTTTTTCGGAAACCGCAAGTCCGGAAGCATCATCGCCTGCGCGATTGATGCGCATACCGCTGGACAGCTTTTCGATGTCCTTACCGATACGTACATCGGTAACACCCAATGTACGCTGTGCAAACATTGCACTCATGTTGTGGTTGATAACCATAGCATTTCCTCCATGAAATGTGGTGTTGAAAAGCATCCGTGCTTTTCAGGAAAAATAGAGAATCTCTAAAAACCTTACCCGGTTTTTAGAGATTCCGAATAGAATATCTCCATATCTTTTATCGGCGGTATAAGCTGAAAACTTTAGTCTTTGTACAAATTTTTTTTAATTTAGTGAAATCAACAACCCCGACGCAGAGCGTTCGTGGAACAACCGCCATCCGTGGCAGAAAAGATACGTTGATCATTTATTCCAGCGTAGCGACAAGGCAAAGGCATCGCATATTTTCAAAAGTCCTTGTTTATCACCCTATTAGCATATATACTACTATCAAATATATTAAAGAAACGAAGCTTCTGTAGTTTTCTGCACGAGGCTTTAATGTTGGGAGGTTTTATGATTCACAAACGTTTTATGCATCTATCAATTGCATTATTGTTCAGCCTTTCCGTGCTGATGTCATGCGCTACTACGGGCGGCGCACGTGCGCAAGAACCGGTCTATGAGCCGCTGCAAGGAACCGTTTCGTCGGTTGACAAGTACGGCAATCTTACAACGGACATTACCGAAGCTGCATTAAAAGAAAAAGGCTACGAGCTCGGCGATGTATTGCTTGCAAAACTTGGTGACAAGACCGTAACGGCTCCCTTTGTTGCAACTTACAGCGACGTTAACAGAGGAGATTACCTGATTAGGATTTCACATGGATTCACTGCTATCGCAATGAGCTACGATAACTGCAGCGGCAAAACCGGCGCAGTCGAGGGAACTCCGGTAACGCTGGCACTTTCCCAAAAAGGTGCATATTTACAGGAATATGAGATGCGCCACTTGGTTAAATCCGAGAAACGTGAAGATTATGCTTCCGACGCAATATTCGCAAACTTCCGTGCCGTTCAAGCGGGTTCCATTGCAGCCAATCGGCTGTACAGAGGATGCAATCCGGTACTCGGCGATGCCCGCGCTCCGTATGCCGCTAAGCTCGTCGAAGAGGCAAAAATCGTAACCGTTATCAATCTTGCAGACAGTGCCGAAAGTATGGCGCCCCATCTTGCTGCAGCGCCTTACTATGAGCGGTTGGTAAAAAACGGACAGGTTATCACTCTTAATATGGGAATTGACTTTAGCGACCCTGCATTTATCGCGAAGCTAAAGGATGGACTGATCTTTATGGGACAGCACAAGGGGCCGTTCTATGTCCATTGCAATGAAGGAAAAGACCGCGCAGGTATGGTTGCCGCTGTTCTGGAAGCCTTGATGGGCGCCACAGTGCAGCAGGTCGCCGACGACTATATGCTGTCATACATGAATTACTTTAACGTCAAGAAAACCGATGCGCGGTATCCGGTTATTGCGAAGATTATCACCGATATGTTCGTAAAGATGAACGGCGGCAAAGCTGTTACCGATGCTAATTTAAAAGCCGTTGCGGAAACCTATCTGACTAAGACCGTTGGGCTGACTGCCCAGCAAATCAGCGCACTCAAACAAAAACTACAATAATGAATTAAAGAATAAGGAATTCCTATGGATACCGGCGATTTAAATACCAATGAACACATTCACCCAGCAGAAGGACACGATATGCCGCCCGCTCCGGACATCGATATGGAAACAAGTCCGGACGCTACGGTAAGCGGTACTGTCGAAATACCGCCTGATACGCAGACCATTGAAAACGCTGATACGGCAGAGCGGCAGACGGCGGCACAGGACACCGATACGATACATGCCCCTCCGCATCCGCCCACGAAAAAAAAGCGGAAGAAAAGCGGATTTTTCAAAAAAGCCGGTATCTTCCTCCTTGTCCTTATTTTGATTATTCTCATTCCGCTTGCAGGGTTAATCGGATATTCATTGATAAACCGGACGAATCCTGCGCGGCATATTGCCGACGGATATTATGCTGCGGTTACTATTCGCTCTGCAAGCGATACGCTGCAAAAAGGACTGTACCTCAGCGCCGTCGATTCGCTTCTTTCTTCTCCCGAAACGGCAGCTTTACAGGGGAATCTCCGTGCATTGCGGTCTAACACAACGCTCCAATCCGACTGGTTTAAGCGGCTGTTGAACGTTCCTATTAATATCGCTGTTTATGAGGGCGATAATGCAGCGCTTGTTGCGGATATCGGCGTCCGTTCCGCTGCGGTTCAGCTGCTGCCTCTTATTACCGCCGTAAAACCGGAACTGCTTGACTCAGTGCCAAACCTTTCGAAAACTGAATTTAACATAAACGGCGATACGCAAAAAGGCTTTCTTTTTGAGCTAACTAAAGATCAGACACTATACGTCTGTCTTTATAAAAATCTTATTGTCGCCGCAACCTCGAAAGACTTGCTCTATTCCTGTTTAGCCGAAAACTCCGAAGCAAGCGGTAAACGACTGACTGCACTGCTGCGTGCCCCAAACCGCGGAGCAGTCAGCGTATATGCGGAACCGTCGTATTTTCTTTCCGGTATTGCTGCAAAGCGAGATATCGTCGGGAATATGGTACGCGAACTTGCATTCCCCGAACCGGCGGCACTCGACGTCAACTTTGATGAAAACACGGTTTCTTTTCATAGCATCATCAATTGGATTTCGGAACAAAGCGAAGTAAGTACGATACTGCAACGTCGCTCGACACTACCGGCTATTCTATCCCGCCTGCCGGAGGGAACAGCCTATTTAACACTACTCAATCTCGGCGATCCTCAATTCCTCTACGAAAATACCAAAGCTTTTTTTCCTCCGGAGCTTACAAAGACATTCAATTCAACGAATAAAAATAGTAAGTTCTTTTTTAACAAAGATTTGAACCAGCTTGTTTTTGAATGGGTGGGCAGTGAAATCGGCGTATTCGCTCATCGGGATTCTCAAACACCTGTTTTCTTCCTTTCATTAAAAGATGAGGCAAAGTGCCGCCATCTGCTGGAAGATCTGTTTAATACGATATTCATCGATCGCAGTACCGCTGCAGTGGTTGATGACAACCGTATCCCGCGTATTGTATTCCCCTCGTGGCTGTTGGGACTGCTGCGTGCTTTCCACATCGACTTGCCGGAACCATTTTATATGATACAAGATGGTTATTTATATCTCTCTAATAGTGCAGAAGCACTCGGTATGTGCAAAAAGGAAACCGACACAGGTAAACTCTTGGTAAAAACCGATGAATGGAAGAAAATTGCAAAGGCCGTTTCCGCCGAAACGTCTTTTTTAGTATACTATTCTCTGGATCGGAGTATCCCGTTCTTCTTGGAACAAAATACACTGCTTAAAACCGCCTTTAAGAATTACGGTAAAGGCATATTATCGCTTCGTTTTGCGGCCGGACGTCAAGTCCATTTGGATTTCTATACGCAAAAAACCGATGCACGTAAATTGGAAGAAATTCCTTCCTTCCCGCGTTCTCTTTCACAGCGACCGGAAACCGATATTATCTGTGCAAAGACTGCGGACAATATTCCCTACGTCTTTTGGACAAACAGCTCAAATGTGCAGAGTATGAATCTTTTAAATGGCAGCGAATCAACACTTTCACTTGATGGAAAGGCGGGAATTGCCGCCGAAATAAAACACTCAAAGCTTCAATCACTGTGGGCGGTTTCGGCTCGCGGTTCTATCTATCGGACAAACGAAAACTTGGAACCCTTTGCAGGCTATCCCGTATTGACGGCAGAAAAACTCCTTCCTAACCCGGTTGCTTTTAACGGCAGCATAGCGGTACCGCTTTCTTCCGACTCGGCACTACTCCTTGCCAGTACAACCGATAATTGGTCTACTTCCGACACAATGAATGCAAAACTGCGGGCTGCCCCTGTTATATTTAAAGACGGTATTGCAGCGCTTCCGCGCTCGTTTGAAAGCAGTTTGTACCTGTTCAATAAAGAAGGAAAAATCGTTGAAGGGTATCCCATTGAACTTGAAGGGATCTTTGCTGCAGCGCCGGTATTCTTTGAAGAAACAAAAGGAAACTATGCCGCTGCTTTTGTAAGTGAAGACGGTCGGTTTTCTATCCGCAGCTTGTCGAAGGATTATGCGGAGACCGCTTCGTGTGATCTTAATACCGTGTGTAAGGCGGATTTGGCGTATTCTGCATCGTTGCGAGCGTTCTTTGTCGTTTCGCAAGACGGACATCTGTTTAAATTCAACACTGAAGGCGCGATAACGGACTCGTTACCGTTAAAGACAGGTACTGCGGATGATTACCGTATCACATTGCTCGATGTAACCGGTGACGGAAAAGATGAGATATTTATTTCGGGAGGAGGAAACGCTCTTTACGGATATACCTCCGGATTGGCTCCGCTGGACGGCTTTCCGCTCGCCGGTACGGGCACCCCATATTTACTCGACATTGATGGAGATTCGATTCCTGAACTGATTACGCATGGTATCGATTCAAAAGTCCATGCATATCGAGGCGCGGCACTCAGGTAAAGCCAATTTGCATATAACAAGGCATTCCTAAAATTCAGCGGGCAGCTCTAAAAACTCGGGTAGATTTTTAGAACTGTCCGTTTATTTTATAACTGGTTTCTTAAATCACTTGCCGGTTTATCTTTTTTTTTGTATTTTACTATCATATCTTTTTGAACGTTTACGAGTTTTTTGACACAGTGAGCGTTCTATCGTTAAAAACTACAGTACGTAGCATAATTTCAGTTATAATGATGAAGGAGTTCATAAGATGGCAAAACAACTGCTGTTTAATGAAGAAGCACGGAAAAAGCTGCTTTCCGGTGTTGAACAAATTTCAAGTGCGGTAAAAGTTACATTAGGCCCCAAAGGTCGCAATGTCTTACTCGATAAGAGTTTCGGCGCTCCGACCGTTACCAAAGACGGTGTTTCGGTTGCCCGTGAAGTTGAATTGGAAGATCCGTTTGAGAATATGGGAGCGCAGCTCTTAAAAGAAGTTGCCACAAAAACCAACGATGTTGCCGGTGACGGAACCACAACCGCGACTGTTTTGGCTTATTCTATGGTACGCGAAGGCTTAAAAGCCGTTGCCGCCGGTATGACCCCGCTTGAATTAAAGCGCGGTATGGATAAGGCTGTCGCAATCGCCGTAGACGACATTCAGAAAAACGCAAAAGAAATTAAGGGTTCCGAAGAAGTTGCTCATGTTGCTTCCGTTTCCGCGAACAACGATCAGGAAATCGGTAAAATCCTTGCCGATGCCATTGCCCGCGTAGGAAAAGACGGCGTTATCGATGTTGGTGAAGCGCAGACGATGGAAACCGTTACCGAATATGTTGAAGGTATGCAGTTTGACCGCGGCTATATTTCTTCCTATTTCGTAACCGACCGTGACCGCATGGAGACCGTGTACGACAATCCGTAT
Source organism: Treponema sp. OMZ 906 (assembly GCF_024181185.1). Taxonomy (NCBI): domain Bacteria; kingdom Pseudomonadati; phylum Spirochaetota; class Spirochaetia; order Treponematales; family Treponemataceae; genus Treponema; species Treponema sp. OMZ 906. The sequence goes on from NZ_CP051196.1 coordinate 2,666,661, forward strand.
ATTTTAATTCACGACAAGACCATTTCTACGATGAAAGACCTGCTACCTTTGTTGGAAAAAGTTGCACAGTCCGGCCGCCCGCTTTTGATTATCGCTGAAGATGTTGAAGGCGAAGCATTGGCAACCTTAGTTGTAAACAGCCTCCGCGGCGCCTTAAAGACCTGTGCGGTAAAGGCTCCCGGTTTCGGCGACCGCCGCAAGGAAATGCTCGAAGATATCGCTATTTTGACCGGCGGACAGGTTATCTCCGAAGAATTGGGCTTAAAGCTGGAGACAGCCGATATCAGCCAACTCGGTCAGGCCAAGAGCGTTAAAATCGATAAAGAGAACACCACTATTATCGACGGTGCAGGTGAGAAAAAGCACATCAACGATCGCGTTGCCCAGATTAAGAAGCAAATTGAAAATTCTTCTTCCGAATACGACACCGAAAAGCTCAAGGAGCGCCTTGCAAAACTTGCAGGCGGTGTTGCGGTTATTAAGATCGGCGCCGTTACCGAAGTTGAGATGAAGGAAAAGAAGCACCGCGTAGAGGATGCCTTGAATGCAACCCGTGCCGCTATCGAAGAAGGTATTGTACCGGGCGGCGGTCTTGCGTTGATTCAGGCTGCGGACGCGCTCAACAAGGCTGATCTTTCCAAGCTGACCGAAGATGAAAAAATCGGCTTTAAGATTGTAAAACGTGCACTTGAAGAGCCAATCCGCCAGATTGCGGAAAATGCCGGTGTCGACGGTGCTGTCGTTGCAGAAAAAGCAAAAGAGAAGCGTGGTATCGGCTTTGACGCTGCAAAAATGGAATGGGTAGATATGATGAAGGTCGGAATTATCGACCCTGCCAAGGTAACCCGCTCTGCATTGCAAAACGCAGCTTCCATTGCGAGCCTCCTGCTGACCACCGAGTGTGCTATCACTAACCTCCCTGAAAAGCACGCTCCGGCGGCTCCCGCTCCCGACATGGGCGGTATGGGCGGAATGTATTAATCAGCACCCCCGACGCAGCGTGTAGACGAAGAGCGTAGACGAACATCATCGGGGGATTAAACTCTCCGCACACATCAATTCTGTGCATAACACAAAGGCTTACGTACGAAAGTGCGTAAGCCTTTTTTTTTATTTCTATAAATTAAAATATCGGCCATCCGTAACCAATGTTACCGATCGGCATGACGCCTTACGATACAATGACTCCAGAGTATGGGATTAAAGTCGAGATTGTTGTAGACGGTCTGTAAAAAGCCGAAATTACAGAAGCTTACCTTTAATCCGTGTCATTCAGAATTTCACACAAGGAGTTATGTATGGATTCGATGTTTTGTTTTCAATGTCAGGAGACGTTTAAGAATACCGGCTGTATAAAAGTCGGTGTTTGCGGAAAGAATCCCGTTGTCGCAGGACTACAGGATTTCCTTATCTGGGCAACAAAGAAACTCTCCATTGTTACCACCTCTATGCGCGAGCATGGGATGAAGGTGACAAAAGAGGTGAACCACCTTGTAACTACTAATCTCTTTGTTACAATTACCAATGCTAACTTTGATCCCGATGCGATTGAGAAAAAGAATACGCTTACCCTCGAAACAATTGCAGCTTTGCGAAAAGAAGCAAAACTTGAAGCGGACGCCGAAATCGATGCTCTTATCGGTGCCGATACCTCTGCACGGCTTGCAAAGGCGTTGACAATCGGCATTTTACAAACCAAGGATGAAGATAAGCGGGCTCTTAAAGAGTTGATTATCTACGGGCTTAAAGGACTTTGTGCGTATATGAAGCACGCCAATATCCTAAAGCATGAGAATGAAGAAGTCGATGTGTTTATCCAAAAAACGCTTTCCGTATTAATCGACGAAGCGCTTTCCGTTGATGAGTTGGTTGCGCTCACACTGAAAACGGGAGAATTCGGTGTAGAGGGAATGGCTTTACTGGACAGTGCCAATAGCGGAACCTACGGCAACCCCGAAATGACGGAGGTTTCTATCGGGGTACGGAAGAATCCCGGTATATTGGTTTCCGGTCATGATCTGCGCGATATTGAAATGCTCCTTGAGCAAACCGAAGGCCAAGACGTAGACGTTTATACACATTCCGAAATGCTTCCCGCGCATTATTATCCCAAGCTCAAAAAGTACAAGCATCTGGCAGGAAACTACGGCGGTTCATGGGCACGCCAAACTTCCGACTTTGCGAGTTTTAACGGCCCCATCCTAATGACAACCAACTGTATCATTCCGACGAAAGCCTCCTACGTAACAAGAATGTACACGACAAATGCGGCAGGACATCCCGGCTGTGTACATATCGAAGCCGATAAGGACGGACACAAGGATTTCTCCGCTATTATTGCACAAGCGAAAACGTGTCCGCCGCCTCAAGAAATAGAAACAGGGAAAATCATTGGCGGTTTTGCCCATGCACAAGTGTTTGCCCTCGCCGATAAAGTTGTCGAAGCGGTGAAGAGCGGTGCTATTAAAAAATTTATCGTTATGGGCGGCTGCGACGGACGGCAGGGAGCGCGGTCATATTATACCGACTTCGCGAAAGCCCTTCCGAAAGATACGGTTATTTTAACGGCGGGTTGCGCTAAGTATCGCTATAACAAGCTTAATCTCGGCGATATAAACGGTATACCGCGTGTATTGGATGCAGGACAGTGTAACGACAGCTACTCACTCGCGCTCATTGCCTTAAAGCTTAAGGAGATTTTCGGATTGAACGATATCAACGATTTACCGATTATCTTCAATATCGCGTGGTATGAACAAAAGGCCGTTATTGTTCTTTTAGCGCTTTTATCCCTCGGGGTAAAAAATATCCACCTCGGTCCGACGCTCCCGGGCTTCCTATCAAAAAATGTAGCGGGAGTCTTGGTTAGCAAGTTTGGCCTTGCGGGAATTACTTCTGTGGACGAAGACCTCAAACGCTTTTTTGCATAATACAAAGGCTTACACTAAAAACGGTGTAAGCCTTTTTTTATGTATGCATTGGTTAGTTGACCGTTTATCGTAACTGTGTTACAGTAGTTTATCTACGTGATCGTTGTTTCTGTTAATGATAGAGCCGAAAGTTCAGCTTACATAATCAAATAAAGGTCTCATAGAAATTGTTTCCGTATGGATTCAATATTTAGTACCGCAAAAGGTAAAAGGATTTGAGTATGGCTCAGAAAATCTATGTAGGAAATTTAAACTACGCAACCACGGAAGAAGGTTTGTCAACCTTGTTTGGAACTTACGGCGAAGTCGTTTCGGCAGTCGTAATTAAAGACAAGTTCACCAACCGTTCAAAGGGTTTCGGATTTGTTGAAATGGCTGATGAAGGAGCAGCGCAGAATGCTATCGCAGAATTAAACGAAAAGGAATTCGAAGGGCGTCGTCTCCGCGTTAATGTTGCTCAGGAGAAACCCCGCCGTACCTATCCCTAATCGATTTATATACAGGATAGAAAGTATCTCTAATTAGAGATTTCTTAATTGCTGCCGATACAACGGCAGCAGCATAAAACGGCAACGGTGCGTTCCACATCGCTGCCGTTCATTATTCATAATAAAAATTAATCAACATCCCCGTTTCGTCCTTTTCAGATACACTTTGCCGTGGAGTCTGCTATTATATAGAAAGGAGCCGAGCAATGTATAATTATAACATTCAATTTTTTCGAAATCGGATTGCCACCCCAATCGCTATGCCGAAGTGTAAGGCGTGGCGAACCGTGCTTATTTTTTCAATTATGAGTATCGCGTTTTTTTATTGCGTTTTATGCAGCACCTCATGCGCTTCGGTACAAACGGATATTCGTTATTCCGGTGATGCAGGCGCTATGCGCGAAAAGACACTTGAAACGCTTGAGGCCACTATTGTTTCGCAGAGGATACAATATAGTTCTGAACAAGTTAAACGAATACAAGCAGATATTGAAGCCTTGTTGCGGGAACCTTCTACCGATTCTTCATATTTGGCACGGCTATATGCTTTTTCTGCAGACGTATACTTATTACAACGGCAACCTAACGAAGCGCGTAAGCAGTTAGCTGCGGCCAAGCAACAAAATGAATATGATGAATATGTGCAATTGGTTTCAGCTCGTCTTATTTCCGATCCGGAAAAACGGAGAGCATATTTGGAAGAGCGACTCGTACAAAATCCTACCTATTATCGGCTGAAGGCGGAGCTCGGAGGACTTTATTTCGCAGCACAGGATTATCGGAATGCACTCGCAGCCTTTGACGCTTCTCTTTCATTTTTACCCGAAGGGTACCGACAGCTTTACGGCAAACAGCGAGAGCAGAGTTTACAGCTCTATACAATAGACGGAGCTTCCATTCGGAAATCTTCTGAAAAGATATTACAAACTCCTCAACTTTCATTAGTAGAAATGGCAACGCTTACGCAAGATTCTACGAATGCACTGGATTTTATAACCGGTACGGCGGAATGGAAACCACCGCTACTCGCCGAATATCTGCAAAAAGATGGGTGGTACCATCCGGAGCGTAATGTTTTGAAGGATCTTGCGTCGAAAAAAGATGCCGCACTGTTTTTATGGCACTTGATTGTCGGTAATGATGAAAGTCGGTTGAAGAGATACACGCGCTATTATACCAGTAAACGGCGGCTCCCCATCCCCGATGTGATGATGGACGGGGTTTATTTTGACGCGATAGTCGGTACGGTAGAAGAAGACGTCGTGCCGCTTACAGACGGCAAAAACTTTGAACCCAACAAACCGGTTAGCGGCATGGAGTTTTATCGCTGGCTTTTAAAAGCTGATGCCCTCCGCTGAATACCAGGGCGGTCGAATCAGAAACTTCTTATATCTTTTCTCTTAGAACCATCGCTTTCTGTGACAGTTCTAACTCGACTGCCCGTCTTTCCTAAAAAAGTACAAAATTTCATTTAAAAAAATTGTACACAAAAAGAAGATAGACTGGTTTTTTATTATTTTTTCGGTTATACTGAAAACCATGGAAGCCATGGATATTTTAAAGCCGCTTTTAGAAAAAGGACTGTTAAAGGAAAGCCTTACTTTGGCAGAAAGCGAAGGTAAAGAACTAAGCAAAATTAGCCATGAAGGGCTTAATTTTGTAACAGCCTCTATATTAGCTGATGTCCCATCTGTTGAAAAGACCGAACTGATTAGAAAAACCGGCGCTTTTTTCTCTGCCGAGGATTATTGCAATTTATTAAATGAAAAGGTATTTACCATTCACCCCGTAACTCGCGACCGGTTAAAAGATCAGGGGGTATTATTAACTGATGAAAATATGAAGCAATACTATGCATGGTATAATATTTTTGACATTGCCTTCCCGTGGCTTCCATTATCGGTATTTGAAGACCTGGTAGTTTATCTACGGGATGAAAAGAGGCTTGTTTTAGATAAAGAAACGCGAGAGCTAGTAAAAGAAAATTTTCTAAATTCCAAACGCTACTCCGAACGGGAGCTAGATCGTTTATTCGAATCACCTATCTTTGATAATGAATTTTAATCCGGGTAGCGGTATAAACACATCAGATGCTATTCTACGATATTGATGTAGTAGCCATCTGATGTGGAAATCCTTCTCCTAAAATCGATATTTCCCGACTCAGAGCGTTGGGGGCGTAAACCATCTGCACGAACGGGCAGCTCAGATTTATTTTTTACCAGCCTGTACGAGTGTTACCACTGCCGTTACAATAATATCTTCGGTCGAACAGCCACGGGATAGATCCGATAAGGGTTTTGCGAATCCCTGCATAAAGGGGCCATAAGCATCGGCTTTTGCAAAGCGCTGAACCAACTTATATCCGATATTTCCGGAATTAAGCTCGGGGAATATCAACGTATTTACCTTATCGCGGATAGGGCTACCGGGCGCTTTTCTATCAGTGACTTCCGGTATGAGTGCGGCATCAAGTTGCAACTCACCGTCATAGCAGAAATTTACCTTTCGCTCATCCAACAACTTAACAGCTTCACGTACTTTAATGAGGCTCTCATCTTTATCGCCGCCTGAACCCTTCGTCGAATATGAAAGAAGCGCAACAACAGGCTCATGCCCGACAAAAGCACGATAACTTTCAGCAGCCGCAGTTGCGATATCCGCTAACTGTTCGGCGGTGGGGTTAGGAATAACTGCGGAATCCGAGAAAATCAATACCCCGTTCGTTCCCCATTCGGTACTTTTGGTATCCACGATAAAGCAAGAGGAGGCGGTCTTAACCCCTTTCTTTACTCCGACAATGGTAAGTCCTGCACGCAGTACATTTGCCGTTGTATTCTCCGCACCGGCAACCATTGCATCGGCTTTATCCTGTGCCAGCATCATTGCCGCAAACCGTAAGGGATCGTGCATCTCCTTTTTTGCTTCTTCAGGGGTCATTCCCTTAGCCTTCCGCTTTTCGTATAACGCTGCAGCAAAATCTTCCGTCCATTCGGAATGCTCCGGATCGATAATAGTAAACCCATTGGTTAACACACCTAACTTTTTACAAGCCCCCTCGACCTCAGCCTTCTTTCCAACTAAAAATAATTCCGCGGGAATCTGCATATCAACCAGCGCACGAGCCGCACGTAGGGTACGAGATTCCGTCGCTTCAGGCAAAACCAAGCGATTGTGATATTCTTTCGCTTTGTCTTTCATTATTTGAACAAACCGCATAATAAACCTCCAAGTCACAAATGTAGGCTCGAGTGTACTATTTTACCGCCTTTTCTGCAAGGCGCGCGTTCAATTGACCAAGAGTTTCTTTTTTCGTACATTATAACAGTGAATACAAATTATGACATTATCGTTATCGGTGCCGGCGCGGCGGGTATGGCTGCGGCGCAATATGCGTGCCGATCAAACTTAAAAGTATTGGTGCTGGAAGAAAAAGCGCCGGGCGGACAGGCTGTTTTAATCGATTCGCTCGAAAATTATCCCGGATACGCGGAACCGGTTAACGGCTTCGACTTTGCTGAAAATATGCGTAAACAAGCGATAGGCTTCGGTGCAGAGTTTGCGTCCGATAAGGCGGAAGCCGTTACAAAAAACGGAGATAAAACTTTTACCGTGCGAACCGCCGGGACAACCTACACGGCGCTTGCCGTCATCCTTGCGACGGGGGCGGAGCATCGCAGCCTCGGTGTAAAGGGAGAAAAAGAACTGCAAGGCAAAGGTGTTTCGTACTGCGCTACCTGCGACGGCCCCTTCTTTCGGAACAAACATATCGTTGTAGTCGGCGGAGGGGATGCCGCTTGCGATGAAGCGCTCTTTCTTGCCAATCTGACGGATACCGTTACGATGGTGCACCGCCGTGACACCTTCCGTGCGCAAAAAGTGCTCGTTACCCGAACATTGAACAATCCTCATATAACCGCGGTATTTGATACGACCGTCACGGAGATTAAAGGAACCGATAAGGTAACGGACGTTGTACTGCGGAACGTAAAAACGCAGGAGGAGCGGGAACTTGCCTGTGATGCAGTCTTCTTTTTTGTCGGCATGAATCCCAGAACGGAATTATTCCCCGACGCAACAAAGGATGCAACAGGATATATCGTTACCGATGAGGATATGCGTACCTCTATCGAAGGGCTTTATGCGGCGGGCGATGTGCGCGCAAAGTCTTTCCGGCAGGTAGTTACCGCAGTTGCGGACGGCGCGATTGCCGCTCATACGGCTGCAGCTTACATCGATACCCTGCGCAGTTAACCGCTTTGCATCGTAAACATCTTTTTGCCGCAGTCCTATTCGGCGTCGCGCTGCTGGTAGTACCGCAGTTCAACACTCAACTGAATGCTCAAACTCAAGTCGCCGGTCTTAAACCCCTGCCTGACTTTTACGACCCCGTACCCGCCGCGGAACTGGCCGGCCGGATTACGGAGGCAATGACCGACGAAGAGCTGCTGTCCCAAACGTTCATGTTCGGATGGGCGGGGCAGGCGCCGACCGACCTTTTAATGAGCTGGATTACCGAGCGGAGTCTCGGCAGTATCAAAATATTCGGCTGGAATACTGAGGACAGCGTTGAACTTGCGAAGGCAATCAGCCTTTTACAAAAAAAAGCCAATAGTACCCGCTTCCGTATCCCGCTCTTTGTTGCAACCGATCAGGAAGGCGGCTGGATACGCCACGTTAAAGGACGTACGTCGGAAACACCAGGCAATCTCGCCATCGGCGCCTCCGGTTATCCGATAGACGCCTACTACGAAGGTTTTTATATTGCCCGAGAGCTTTCAGCGCTTGGCATCAATCTCAATTTTGCACCGACGGTAGACCTCTATACCAACCATGAATCTTCCATTATAGGGCCGCGCTCCTTCGGACAATCGCCGGAGGCGGCGGGAATTTTAGCACGCGCCTTTGTGCAGGGGAGTAAAAAAGCAGGCGTACTGACAACCGCCAAGCATTTTCCCGGACATGGAGACACCGCGCTTGACAGCCACGGCAAGCTACCGAGTATTGCCATCTCCAAAGAGACCTTTTACAACCGCGAACTGGTTCCGTTTCAGTACCTTATCGAAGCGGAGGTACCGGCAATTATGACCGGACATTTACACTTTCCCGCCGTATCCGAACACGGAGAGCCTGCCTCATTCTCTCAGTATTTACTGCAAACCGTGCTGCGCGGCCAGCTCGGGTTTAAAGGTTTGGTTATCACCGACGATATGATGATGCACGGAGCCATCCGCTATGCCGGTACGGTTGCCAAAGCAGTACAACTTGCGCTTGAGGCCGGAAACGATATTATCGAATCTTCTACCACGCCGCGCCTCTACGATGCATTTTGGACGGAAAATTTACAGCGGATGCAAACCAACGAAGCATTCAGGCTGCGAGTTAAAGATGCGGCGCGCAGAATTATCGAAACCAAACTCCGGTATTTTAAAAACGGCAATGCGGTACCGCTGTATCCCGATGTGTATGCTATTCCCGAAAAACTGCCCGATGCCGAAGGACAGGCATTCTTTCTTTCTCTTGCCGCACGGGCGATTACCGTTGTTCGCGGCAAATACATTCCGTATACAATAAAACCGGGCGAAAAGATATTACTTGCCGGTTCGTATTCCGCTTTTTTACAGGCAGGCTTAAAACGCTTTCCCGCCGCCAAAACGAGTAATCTGTCGGACGGCATTTTTACCAAGGCGGCTGCAAGTGATACTGTCATCTTCTGCCTTGCAAACGATTCATCGCTCCAAGTATTACAGCAGCTCTATAAAGCCTATCCTAACAAACGATATATTATTTTCTCCTGCCTTTCGCCGGTGTTTCTATCCGGTATCCCGGAGATACCCACGGCGATTGCTCTTTACAGCTACGCGCCGGTCTCGTTTACCGCGGGTTTCGGAGCATTGCTCGGCGATTTTAAACCGCAGGGGCATCTCCCGCTTGACGGTATCAATTAAGTACGCAACAGAAAAATACCGATATATGAGATATGGCTCATTGTATTGTTCCCACAGCGGAAGAAATTCTTGATAAAGAATATAAGGTGTTGGACAAAGGCTTTGTCCGGTTGGTTGATTATCTCGGCGGAGATGCGCGTATTGTACAAGCGGCACGGGTGTCGTATGGAGATGGCACGAAAAGCGTTCGCGAAGATGCGGGGCTGATTGATTACCTGTTACGGCATCAGCATACGTCCCCATTTGAGCAGGTTGTGCTGACCTTCCATATAAAAATGCCGATTTTTGTTGCGCGGCAATGGGTGCGACACCGTACGGCACGGCTCAACGAAATTTCCGGGCGGTATTCGATTATGCGGGATGAATGTTATCTGCCTGCGTCCGAGGATATCGCGTTCCAAAGTACGGATAACCGGCAGGGACGTATGAGCGAACCCGCTCCGCTTGAGGTGAGAACCCAGATACGGGATACCCTGCAGGCACAGCAGGAGACCGCCTATCGTGAATACAGTGCCCTTATCGATACAAAACTGGCGCGGGAACTTGCCCGTATCAATTTACCCCTTTCAGCATACACGGAAATGTATTGGCAAATCGATTTACACAACCTCTTTCACTTCTTAAAGCTCCGTTGTGATAGCCATGCTCAAAAGGAAATCCGTGATTACGCCTTTGTGCTGCTGGAGATTTGCCGAAGCGTGGCTCCACTTGCAACAAAATCTTTTGAAAAGCATATCTTAACCGGTGTGCATCTTTCCGGCTCCGAATTGGAAGCCGTGCGCAATCTGCTGCAAGGCAAAGAAAGTGGGCTTAAAGGCAAAGAGCTCGAGCGCTTTGAAGAGAAAATCCGTTCTGGCGAACAGTTATAAGAGAAACAGGATAATCGCATTAGACTATTTTTTTAATCTTGTAGGATAAACGCCCCCTGCGCAGAGCGCTAGGGTATTAACTCCTCCACACATGAATAAAGAGGCGCTTTTGATATAAAAAGAAAAAGGGAGCCGGTTTTACTTACAAACGCGGCTCCCTTTCCTCACTTACCCTATAGTTGTATTTAATTATTCTTCTTTACCTTCTCTTCCGTAACATAGCTTTTTTCGAAACCTTCAATTTTCTTGATACTATTCAGCCAATAATTTGCTTCGGTGTTATTGGTAAATGGGCCGACTCTTACACGGTGTGTTAATCCGGAAGGTGTCTCTTTAGTAAAGATTTCGACCTTCATGTGCTGCGCAGCAAGTTTATCCCGTGCACGTTCAGCGTTAATCCTGCTTGCAAGTGAAGCGGTCTGAACCCAGTAGAGAGTCTGAACCTGCGGTGCAGCTGGCTTAACTGATGTTTTCGCCTTAGGCTTAACGGTAACTGAAGCACCTGATTTTGTAGATTTTTTTTCTTCTACAGGTTTCGGCTGATTTTGCACTGCTGCTGCTATCTGCGGCTGCGCGGAGGCATCTTCTCTTTTTGCAGGGGCAGGTCGCTCCTCCGACTGTTCCGGAGCGGTATCAATACCGATCTGTTCCGCTAATTCTTTCGGCAAGCCGGAGACATCGGCATCACCCGCCTGTACGGTTAAATCGGAAACGTCAATCCCGTTTGTTTGGGCGCTCTGCCCATCAGTCGAAATGATATTTAGATTATTCAGATTGATAATATTCCCGGCAGCAGCGGGTGCATTTCTATCTAATCCCGCGACCCTATCAGGCTCTCGCGCCCATGCATCAGGATCTACATTAAGAGCATTCCCAGATGCTTCATACGGAATAGTTTCACCTCCGCCCTGCGCCGATGCGCTATTTCGAGACGGTGAATATAAAAACAGTGCAATACCGAAAATAATCAATACGAATAAGCTTACCGAAAGGATAACCCATAAGATTTTCTTTTGTTCCATAGCTGTCCTCAAAAACCCTTTTCGCGCAGCACACGCTCGATTTTTTTCCGTAGAGACTGCACGGAACGAGCGTTTACCACGCTTACAATATCGGCATTTTGCGAAAGGTATTGAGCAAAGAAATCTCTTTGCTGCAAAAAACGGGTAATTAACCGGCAAAGTGGAATAGCATCTCGTCTTTTACCCCTTATAAGCCTGATAAAGAACGGCGCTTTAATGTAAAGGATAAACGAACATTCCGGCGTTAGGGAGGTCTTATGCAGCGTCGGTGCGTTAAGGACAATCGGCCTATTCGGCTGCTCGGTTAAAGCAGTATTAATAATATTTCGGATACGTGCTTCAATTTTGGGAAGAATAAACGCCTCGTGTTCCGCCAGCAAAGGCGGTTCCGAAAAAAGTAGAATACTCAAGGCCTTTCTATCCAATGAACCGTTCTGCCCCCGCAGCTGCAAATCTCGTTTTTCGGCATAAGGAGCAAAACGGGCTATCACAGCCTCGCTTTGTTCCTGCAAAACCTCATGAGTAACTTTATCGGCATCGATAACGATACATCCTTTTTCTTTAAGGAAATCTGCAACAAGATTTTTCCCCGCGCAGGACTGTCCTGCGAGTCCGATAAGGTTAGCTATCTTTTGTGGCATTCATTCTTACTTAATCAAGATAAATTCGACGCGACGGTTTTTCCACCAATTATCCCGATCCGAAAGCGATGCAATCGGCTTTGTACCACCGATACCAACTGACGACAGTCGACCGCGCGCAACGCCTTTTTCAATTAAGAACCTACGGACAGCATCGGCACGCGCTCCCGAAAGCGGAATAAGATCTTCTCTTTCTTCGCGTTCCGTTCCGCTTGTATTATTTGCATGCCCTTCAACCTGTACCTTATATTCAGGGAATTTGTTCAAAATCTCTGCGATACGGGTTAACACCTTGATATTCCGATCAACAACGTTTTGTTCAAGTTCATTAAAGTCGGCAGCGTTTTTTCTAAAGATAATAGAAGGAACTGCAATCTTCAATTTATCGCCATCACGGATAACCAACACATCAATCGGGATATAGCCTTTCACAACGGAGATCTGCCCGACTTCATCGGTTACGGTAAAGGTATACGGGTAGTCGGTAGCTGATTGTACGGTTTCGCCTTTTAACGAGCGGCCATCCCAAATAATTTGCTCGGTTATCTTATCTTTTCCACCGGTACTCCAGAACAGCTTATTGCCAGTATCTTCCGGTTCACGGATTTCAAATGACCATTGTTTTAATGGTGTATCCGACTTTGCAGACAGGTTAATAAAGAGTTCGTCTTCGTTGCCGTCGTTATCGGGACTAAAATATTTGGGTGCCATTGTAACACCAAGTACAGGAGCTTTTGTCGAAGAAACAAACGGAGCGGTACTGACAACCAGTTCATCGCCTTTCGTATACAAGAGAGAAAGCTCTGCAATAAAAGTACCAGCCGCAACCCTACCTGTATCAGATTTACCGTCCCATTGAAGGGAAGAAGCAAAGGCATTACCTTTTTCCGACGACCATGTCTTTACCGGGGTAGCAATGCTGTTATCTGCCGATTTTATTGCAATCGACCATGCAGCAAGGCCATCTTTAAGCGTCGTATGAACAGTCAAAGTTTGCGTATCTTTTATTCCGTCTCCGTTAGGCGAAAATGCCGGTAATTCCGCAGTGATATATGCCTTAGGCACACGCGAATCAATCACAATATTATCAAGAAACTTGATTGTCCTGTTACCGGCAAGGTCTTGCGCAAAAATAGTATAGCGGTAAGTTCCGTCGGGTACTTTATTTCCGGAAGTATCGGTTCCGTCCCACACAAAATCGGTAGCCTGTCCTTCCCATGCGAAGTTCCGCATCTCCCTATTACCGGATCCGGTAATACTACCCGTCCACAAGTTTTCTACAGAAGCCCTTTGTGTTACGGGTAAATTCGGACGTTTTGCCGTACTATCCGTCGAGAATACCAAATAAGGCGCAGAAATTTCTACTTCGGGATATTTTGTATCAAGCATAATTTCGGGAAGAGTCGATTTTGCCGTCTGCCCGTTGGTGAGTGTTACGTCGATAGCGGCAGAGTATGAACCGTCTGCACAGAGTCGACCTTTTGTATCCCCCGTATCTGCAATACCATCCCAACTGATTGATGCTGGAGGCACGCCATTCCCTGCAAGCGTTTTTACGGCGGCGCCTGTTGTATCGTAGATTCCGAAAGTATAGGATGCGGCAGCGGTATTCGACTTCAGTTTTGGTGAAAATACAATGGTATCCTGCACACCGTCTTTATTCGGTGAGAATGCCAACATATTTGCGGATAAGATAACATTCGCCTTTTCGGTATTCAGCTCGACTGAAACGGGCTCCGAATATCCGGTATTACCGGCATCATTTTTACCTACTAAGCGATAGGCGTACTTTCCATCCGCAAGCAGGGCGCCGGAATTGTCCCGTCCATCCCAAGCAAAATTCGCAGCATTATCTTTTGTAATTGCGAAACTGCGTACCGGCTTACCACTCATATTTCCGGCGGCGTCAAGCGCATAAATTTCTGCTGCCCAAGTATCGCCGGCGCTCATTTGCTGTGTAAAGGTAACCGTATCAAGCTTTCCGTCTCCGTCCGGTGAGAAAATAGCGGTCGAAGCCGTTACCGTTGCCTTAGGAGCGGTAACATTGAGGGCAAAAACAGGCGAGGTTTCGCTCGGTGCATATCCGTTTATATACTGGGCGGAAAGCACTGCTTTATAATTGCCTTCCGGCAACACCTTTCCGCTTTTATTTTTCCCGTCAAAGGTGATGGGAGCGATGCGGGCATCGGTTATCGTATGCACCGTTGTTCCTTTTGCATTTTGAATATCGATTTTCCATTCCTGTAAGCCTGTTTGAACAGGGATTGTCGGTGAGAAGGTGATAGTATCCTTCACACCGTCCCCATTCGGGGAAAAGGCATTAGCGCTGATGGAAATACCGACTGAAGGTTTAATAGTGTCTACGATGATATTGGGGACAGACTGTGATGCGCTGTTTCCTGCGCGGTCGGTAGCGGCAATTTTATAGGTGTAAATACCGTCAGGCACGAACTCACCTGCATTGTTTTTTCCGTCCCAAAGGAAGTCGGAAGGCGCCGCCTTTACGATATCAGCAGTGCGCACAACCTTATTTCCGGCATCGGTAACGGTTACCGTCCACTTATCTTCAACGGAACCACTTTGCTTGATAAGGAACGTATCCTTATTTCCATCTCCGTCAGGGCTGAAAATCAACGCATTTTGTCCGGTAGGAAGCGTAACGGTAATCATCGGTGGCGTATTATCAACCACCACGGCATACCGTTCGGTTTTTGCCGTGTTATTATTATCGTCGGAAGCCGTAAGCGTAAAATAGTAGGTTCCATCTGGCGCTACCGAACCGGAGTCAAGCATACCGTCCCACCGCAGTGTTTTCGGTATTTCAACGCCGGACTTTGGTTTCGTCAGCAGTTTCAAGAATGATTTTCCGCTCAGCTGTGGACGAGCTTCTTTATTTGCGATTGTGCGGACATGCTCTCCTTTTTCATTCTCAAAAACACATTCCCATGACATCACATAGCGTTCATCAGTAATTGATAACGGAATTTCTAGTACATCTTGCACGCCGTCGTTATTGGGAGAAATATATTTAGTCTCAGGATAACTAATACTAATAACAGGTGCAGCCGTATCGGTTTTCCCAACTTTCGCATTTACCCCTGCACCGATTACCCAGATATTATTATATAAAGGTTTAACGGCGACCTGTGGGGTAATATCGCTTTGCTCCCATGCATTCATCTCGTTCGCATCTTTTGATTTAATTTTAATTGTACAAGCAAGACCGAATGAGGGTATATAAGTTTGCCGGTGATTCAGTGTTTCAACCAGATTAAAGTTCCAACCGGTTTTAAAGGTAACCATGTCGGCAAACTTCATATGCAACCCTGCATCAAAAACAACGTTTTGGAATGTCGGAAAAGACAGATCAAAAGCCATACCAAGCTTAAAGTTTTTCACCGAAATAAAAGTGGTTGCGAAACCGACACGTGGCGTAAACATACCGGTAAAACCGCTTGTATTCGCCATCCCCTTAATACCGCCCCTACCGGCGTTGTATGGTTTACCCATTCCGGTAATTGAAGCGCCGACTTTTGAATCCTTCGCAAATCCGAGGTCACCAAACCGATACAGTACACCGATGTCGGCGCCGACACCCCAACCGGTACCGACAATACCATAGAGCCCGATACCAAGCGCCAGCTTATCCGTTAAATCCTTTGAATACGAAAGCCGCATCGAAGCGGCGGTACCCCATTGCAGTGAAGCAAACGACGAATTAAAAAAATGAACATCGGCAGCAATCACGCCCCACCGAGCGGGATATAAGAAATCGATATTTGCCAAATGCCCCTTCCATCCAAAATCACCGGCAGTACCTTTATTAAACCCGATAACAGCGGCATAAGAAAGATCAAAAATGACCCGCTGTTCATACGCCGAAAGGGCAGGGTTTGTTGCCAACTCGGCAGGATTCCCATCTCCGAACGGTCCTCCGGTTGCGCTTGTCTGACCACCCAGTAAATCGGGAGAAAAGAACGTATTAGCAGATTCCCCTCCAATAGGCGGGTTATAAGCAAACAAGAATGTATATGTACACAATAATGCACATAAAGAGAACACAATTCGTTTCACAAAAGCCTCCTCAATAGGATACCTTCAAAAACTTCAACTATTAGAGATATCCGCATGTTGTTTAGTAATAATTACCTATTTTAAAACGGAGAAGGGATTGATCAATCTCCCATTTTTATAAATAGACAAATGTAAATGAGGCCCCGTAGAATATCCGGTATTACCGACCGCCCCCACGGCCGCACCCTGTGTAACATACTGCCCTCGCTTTACATAAATCGCAGATAAATGACCGTAAAGAGACTGATAGCCTCTATCATGAGTAATAATGATATAATTACCAAAAATACGATTAAACCCCGTTTCGGCAATCCTTCCGTCGAGTGTTGCCTTAACGGATGTCCCTATCGGTGCTGCCAAATCAACGCCTGAATGAAAACTTCGTACCCCTGTAAAGGGATCGCTCCGGTATCCAAACGGTGAGGTAAGTCTACCGCGTATCGGATAGATAAATAGTTCACCAAGCGCTTTCCGCAGCTCAAAAGACGAAAGCGCCGCACCGGGAATAAAAAGCTTTTGTCCGACGGACAGGGTTTCCTGCGTTAAATCGTTCGCATCGAGCAAAACGGTAACGCTTACGTTATGCGCAGCAGCGATGCCCGCAAGGGTTTCGTTCTTTTTAACCGTGTACAAAAGACCGTCCGTCGAAGGTACCCGTAATACCTGCCCGGCACTGATTCGACGGGCGTTATCGATGTTATTTACCGACAACAGCGTTCCGAAATTCCGTAATCCGGCCCGGGAAGCAATACCGCTGACAGTATCTCCCTTTCTCACCGTATAATCTTTAAACGTTACCGCCGAAACATAACCATCTGAAGCAGGCACAGCTCCTTGATCGGTAAAGGTTTCCTGTTCGGGGAAAATATATGAATGCAGCGCACGCCCAAACGAAGGCTCCTCACCAAAGCTCAATGTACGGATGGAATAAGCACCGGCACCACCGCGCAACAGCGGAAGCGCTAACACTGCATATAGAATACTGAAAACCAGCAAAAAAGGCAAAGGATTAAACCGTATACGCGGTATAGCCCTGTTAGAAGCGGTCCGCGGTTTTGTATACGGTACCTCCCCTCCGCTAAAACCGGAGAAAAAACGCATATCGGCCACAACCGCTGCCTGCTGCGCCTGTCTTCCTATATATTCATTTCTATGCTTTACCTGAACGGCAAATGACATCGGATCGCTTTGCAACAAGTCCATATCGGACGCATGATACGTTATTATATCCATAGTTACACTATCGGCAAAAAACCGGAAGACAAAAGACCTCTAATTTCTCAACCATTATTCTTTTGGCTGATTATCCGATTGCGGCGTATCGGCAGCTCCCGTCTGTCCGGACACAGCGGATAGTTTTCCGCCCAAAAAACCCGCAAGCAACGATTTTACATTGAAACCGGCAGCCTCGCTCGTACCGTCAAAAATTTGATTTGCAGTCCCGATAATATCCTTCATAAGCTTGGTATTATTTCCATCGCCGTACATTACAATTTTTTCTACCTTTGCAAGCGGTTCGGCAAGATTTTTTGCAACAGCCGGCAACGCATTAAAGTACATTTCCAAAACAGCCGCCTCCCCCATCTTCTTCATGGCTTCGGCTTTTTTATCAATACCTTCGGCTTCACTCAAAACCTTCGCCTTCATACCCTCGGCCTCGGCAAGGGCAGTCAGTTTTATGGCTTCCGCTTCGGCTTCTCCTTTTGCACGGATACCTGCCGCTTCCTGCTCCGCAATATACCGGTCAGCATCTGCCTTTGCCTTAAACGCCTCAGCCTGTTGCTTTTGTTCATACGCTGCGGCTTCCGCTTCTTTTTTACGGGTATAAAGGTTTGCGTCCGCCTTTTGTTCGGCTGCAAATTTATCCGCTTCAGCCTTTTTCTTAATCTGGGCATCAAGAGATTGCTCCATCGCCTCGGCTTCTCTCTGCTTGAGAATTATAACTTGTTCTTGTTTAGCGATCTCGGCCTTTATGGTGTTTTCTTCGATTGTTTTACGTTGCTCCTGCTCTTGGATTTTCCCTGCCGCAGCCGCTTCGGCTTCCTTGGAATCGCTCAGTTTTTTTAATTCTGCTTTTTTAATCGTTAGCTGATTTTCCCGTTCCGCAATTTCCTGATCGGCTCTAACCTTCGCTTCATTCGCCTTGCTGTTTGCATTCGCTTGAGCCATTGCAATATCCCGTTCCGCCTCCGCGCGGGCAATTTGCGCGGTTTTTCTGATTTGTTCGATATTATCAATACCGAGATTAGTGATCACCGATTCGCTATCCGTAAAATTTTGCACATTGAATGAAATAATATCGAGACCCATCGACGCTAAATCAGGTTCCGCATTGTTTTTTACCAATTCAGCAAATTTTTGTCGGTCATTTACCATTTCCTGTAAACTCATTTTTCCGACAATTTCGCGCATATTACCTTCAAGTACCTCACGGGCAATAGCGCCGATATTTTCAGACGGCAAATTCAGAAAATTCTTTGTTGCGTGCTCAAGCTTTTCCCTCTCTGTTGATATTTTAATATTAACAATAGCATCCACCATAATATTGATATAATCCGCAGTCGGCACCGACGATGAGGTTTTAACATCTATCGGAATAAGCCCCAATGCAAGCGAATCTTTTCGTTCAAAAAACGGAATTCGTATACCCGCTCGACCGATTAAAAAGCGTTTTTGTTTTTTTAATCCTGATATGATAATCGCTTCATCAGGCGCAGCTTTTACATACCCTGTAAGGACGATGATAATAAGAGCCAATACAAAACATCCAAGTGCGATATATATACCGATAGTCATAAACACCCCCTTTTCTATCTTTTACCTTGAGATATTTAGGAATCCTTCTTTTTTCCGCCAAGCAGTCCGAATAAGAACGCACCGATGATTGCCGGAATAAGCCACGCAATACCGATACTTGAAAGCGGAAGCTTTTGTAACAGCGCAGCCAAACCACCGAAGGAGACGGGCTTTGCGCCGAACAGGCCGAGAAAATCGTTGACAATACCTTCTGTCGAGGCAAATGCCTGCAAACAGCTAACTAAAAGCGTACCGACCGTTCCGCCGACGTAGTAGTACCGATTGGGGATATAGTCATCCAAAAGATTCATAACCGTTAAAAGGATACAAACCGGATACAACGCTTCCAAGAGCGGTACCGAATAGCGGATGATATTTTCTACTCCATAATTAGCAAGCCAGCAGCTGAATACCGACACGACAATGACAATTGCTTCATAAGAGACCTTATTATGGAATAATTTTTTAAAAAAATGTCCTGCGGTGGCGGTTAAACCGATTGCGGTGGTAATACAGGCAAACGCAATCGAAATCGACAAAATAACCGTTCCGACATTACCCCATAAACTCGCACAAATATTGATGAGAAGCGCAGTGCGGCTGATGCTTTTTGGAAATACCATCGAAGCGGAAGCGCCGGCATGCAGTAATCCGCCGTATACCAGCAAGAGCCCTGCCGCAGCGATTAATCCGGCAGAAAGATTGATCTTTAACAGCGATTTTTTGTCAGAGTATCCCCGTTCCTTGATATTATTGATGATAATCGTTGCAAACAGCATAGCCGCAAGCGCGTCCATCGTCTGATATCCTTCCAGAAATCCCTTTAGAAAGAAATTCTGCGGAGGAGGATTTTCCAGCGACCCGAGCGGAGCGATAAAGGCACGGATAACAATAGCCGCAAGCACAATGATAAGCACCGGCGTTAAATATTTACCGATAGTATCGATTACTTTCGATGGTTTTATCGAAAATATCAACACAATCGTAAAGAATACGATGGAACTGACAACGGGACTTATCGACGCGCTAAACGGAAGTACGCCAATCTCATACGTTGTTGCGGCTGTCCGCGGCAGCGCTAATAGCGGCCCGATACCCAGCATAATAACGGTACCGAATACATCGGCAAAAACGGGATGAACCTTACCGGCAAAGTGCTGTACATCGCCGCCTGCCTTTCCCATTGCAAAAATACCCAAAATCGGAATACAAATACCTGTAATAGAGAATGCGATAAACGTAATAAACCATTTGCTGCCGGTCATAAACCCGAGCAGCGGCGGAAAGATAAGATTTCCGGCGCCAAAAAACATTGCAAAGAGTGCAAAGCCGACAATGATACAGTCTCTAAAGCCTTTCTTCATAGCAGGCCCCCTAATATAGTAATTTATGCTAATCCGTCAATATAACCGTTTACAAGATCTATGCGAAGTGCCTGAGGTTCTTTTGGTAGCCCCGGCATCCGCATCATATCGCCCATAACGGCCACAATCATTTCGGCGCCATTGTTTACAATAACTTCGCAGACAGTCATACCGAACTGTTCCGGAACGCCAAGCTTTTTGGGATCGTCGGAAAAAGAATACTGCGTTTTTGCGATACATACCGGATAGGAATCGACGCCCCAGGTACTAATCCGCTTTAGCATTTTTTCCGCATCGGCAGAGTAAGCAACATTTTTGGCGCCGTACACCTGTTTGCATATTTTTTCTATTTTAGTCTTGATATCATCGCTATCCTGATATGTAAACGTAAGCGGCTTCGACGGTTCCGTTTCGATCAACCCTACAACGGTACGGGCAAAATTCGTTGCTCCTCCACCTCCATCGGAAAAGGCGCTGTTTACGGCAAACGGTACTCCGATATTCCGACAGTATGCACGAAGACACTCGATTTCTTCTTCGGTATCGTAATCGTATTTATTCAATACCACCAACACCGTCTGTCCGAACTTACGCAAATTTTCAACATGCTTATCCATATTCTTAAATCCATGGACGAACGTCTCTTTATTGGGCTTGGACAGCTCCGCTTCTTGAACGCCGCCGTGCAGTTTAAGCCCGCCGGTGGTAACGACAAGCACAGTTAAAGCAGGCGAAAGTCCCGCCTTGCGGCATTTAATATCAAAGAATTTTTCAGCGCCTAAATCGGCTCCAAATCCCGCTTCGGTAATAACATAGTCGCCGTAGGTAAGCGCTATTTCGGTCGCAATAACGGAATTGCAGCCGTGCGCGATGTTTGCAAACGGACCGCCGTGTACAAATGCCGGAGTGTTTTCAGTGGTTTGTACCAAATTCGGATTAATCGCATTTTTAAGCAGTACGGTAATTGCTCCGGCGACACCGAGGTCTTTAACCGTAAACGGCGTATTGTCCGGTCGGTAGCCTAGGATAATCTTTTCTATGCGGCGGCGTAAATCGTCGATGTCGGAAGCGAAGCACAAAATAGCCATAATTTCCGAAGCGGCGGTTATGTCAAATCCCGATTCGGCAGGAACACCGTTTCCTTCACCAAGGCCGGTAACAATTGAACGGAGCGCACGGTCATTGACATCGAGCACCCGTTTCCAAATTACCTTTTTTAAACCCTGCGGCGTATTCTGCGTTCTAAACACATAGTTATCCAGCAGTGCGCTGATCATGTTGTGCGCGGAGGTAATGGCGTGAAAGTCGCCGGTAAAGTGTAAATTGATTTCTTCCATTGGAAGCACTTGTGCATAACCGCCGCCTGCCGCCCCGCCCTTCATCCCAAAGCAGGGACCGAGCGAAGGCTCGCGCAGCGCCAACACCGCATTTTCCCCGATTCTCTGTAAGCCGAGCGCCAAACCGATAGAAACCGTTGTCTTCCCGATCCCCGCTTTTGTCGGCGTCATAGAGGTAACGAGGATAAGCTTATGCTCTTTTACACGGGAAGGCATAATAGCGGTATACGGAACCTTCGCCATATAAAACCCATACGGAATTACGGCAGAAGAATCTATATGGAGTTCTGATGCAATTTCTTGTATCGGTTTAAGAGGAGTCTCGCGTGCTATCTGGATATCGGTTTTCATTGGCCGAGTGTACAATAATCGTATGAAAAAAACAAGGCAACGTCCTTTTGAAATATACGGTGCATCTACTGCGTTGTCGCATCATCAAAAGTGTACCTCCATGTACACTTTTGATGGCGAGAGTTTCGGGCGCTGCTGAAACATCGCTGCTGGTTAATGCGTGCGGCATCCGTGCCGCTACTGAAAATCCTCAACGTTTCAGAACGGACAGAGATGTCCGGGGTTATAAGCAGCAGCGAGTTTGCCTTCGCAAACTCTCCTATGTTTTTTGTCAAGTAGAAAAGCAAAACTTTTTAGTTTTTTCTCTGCTTGACCGCTCCCGTCCCTGTAATCCCTTGTTTCACACGCCTGGTTTATCCCGCTTGTAAGTCGGGGAAAGGCAGTTCTTGATATACCATCTGTTTATTCTTCATTACTAAATACAACAATTTTGCCATCTTTCGTGCTATCGCCGTTATCGATATCTTCTTTCCTTTCCCATGCTCCGTCATATAAAAGTATTTTGCCTTTAACGCTCCCCCGTGCTTACTCCGTACTATAGCCCATGCCGCCTGATATAATAACGCCCGTACAATCCTATTTCCCTTCTTCGTTATATGCCCATATCGGTTTATTGCCCCCGAACAATCTACCCGCGGCACTAAGCCCAGATAATTTGCTACTTCATCTCCATTGTTAAAGCGCTTTCCATCTCCGACATAAGCCGTAAAAGCAAGCGCTGTCTTATCTCCGACCCCCGGTATTGTTTGCAGCCGTTCGATATCTTTATCCGCCTTACATTCCTTTGTTATCGTCTGCTCCAACTCTTTTATTTGTGCCTCCAATAGAGTAAGCCTTTCACACACCCGCTGTGCCTGCCCTGATTCATACCCAAAAAGCTGCGGAAGTTCCTTTTGCCGATTTGCATCCGTTTGCAAATTACTCCTTTTCATCGTCGTTATTCCGCACTGTAAGAATAACGCGTGCAGTCGGTTGATCTCTTGTGTCCGGTCGTCTTTTAATGTCTTGCACTCTTTTGTTAGTTTGCGGCGATAGTATTCCTTCTCTGTCGGCACATCCACTATCGGTAAATCTTCCTTTTCATATATCTTAACCAACCGTGCAAGCTTTAATGCATCTTCTTTATCCGTCTTCTTCGTGCTAGAATAAATAATCGATAACTGTGAGGCATCTAAGATTACTACCGTGCAGCCGATCACTCTCATCTCTTTTTCCATCACAAACGCAAGACTATTTACTTCCATTGCGACAATATCTTCCGCTTTCAATTTCGCGTACAGTTTTGATCTTCCTGCCTTTGTTGTTTCTCCTCCTGATCTTCCAACTTTTCCTTTCTGATCAAAGTAACACATTTCATACGTTTCTTTGCTCAAATCCAATCCGATCCATCTTCCAGTCCCTTGCATACGACACTCCTTGTGTTATAAAATAGGGAACAGGGAGCTTTTACCGGTTTGCAGTTCACCGTAACTCCTATTCGCGGTACGCACCTACGAGGTGCGGCCGCTCTTTGATTTACGGCAGCAGGTTTAGGTTAATCTCGTAGCCGAGGTTCGTCTTTATTCAAGATTTCCTCACGTTTTGCGTCAACCTGCTGCCTGCCCCCTTATCCCGTCGGATAAGGGTACCACATTTCCCGGCAATTAAAAACATATCATCTCGTAGCCAAAGAATGAACACGGATGTTCATTCTTTGGCTATTCTCCGCTATTTTTTGGGTGAAAATTTCTTTTTCAGCATCGCTTCTACAATCGGCGGCACCATAGTCGATACATCACCGCCGAAAGCCGCAAGCTCCTTAATTGAACTGGATCGCAGCACAAAAAATTTAGGATCAGGCACCAAAAATAGCGTTTCGATCTGCGGGTTCAAGCTCTTGTTCATCATTGCCAAATCGAATTCATATAAAAAGTCATTATCATTCCTGACGCCGCGGATCAGAACATCCGCTTTAATTTTTTTTGCATAATCGACAATCAGCGAATCCCACAGATGTACGGAAACATTATTCCACCGAGAAACTAGCTGCTGGATAACATCCAATCGTTCTTCGCCGGAAAAACAATAATTCTTATTTTTATTTACAGCAATAACAACATGAATTTCGGGAAAAAGCTTTTGCGCCCGCTCGATAATATTTAAATGTCCGAAAGTAGGAGGATCAAATGAACCTGCAAAGACAGCTTTTACCATACTGAAGCATATTCCTTTATTTTATAACGATAGAACACCGCAAAAAGCTCAAGGCCAATTTTTAATGGTGCTCGATATTCTATTGTATCGCATAAAAAAGTAAACCGCAAATAGTTTTTGTGTCGTAAATAGCTTTTGGCACTACAAATAGTTTTTGCTTCGGTGCAGTCACCCTGGTATCTGTCAAGAAAATGTTTGGCAGAATCCGGATTTTGTGTTATACTGATTTCGTATGACTTATGCATCTTTGTCTGCAACGCTCTCAATGCCATACACACCCGAAGATGGAAGCAATTCAGCCGATATTGTAGTATTCGATAAAGACGAATACGCCGTAATCGACCAGATCTTAAAAAGCTTACAAGCTTATGCTCCCGGGGTACTGAGCAACATTGCAAACTGTATTACAACATTAGAACAAGTGGCCATGGCTGTCTCCCGTTATCCTTCGATACAACGCAGCACTGTTCTTGCAGGAGAACACCGATCGACAGAAACATTAATAGACACACTCTGCAGCAGCGCCCCTTCCTCACGCTTGCTCACTTTACCGACAAAGGTTATTCTCGGTAAAAGCTTTCTTATTGCAAAATTTCAGACATTTTCCGCACTCACCAAAATAGCGATGAACGCTTTTTTTGAAGAAAAAGATATCCAAGCGCTGCGACGAATTACATTGCGCTCTATGTTTGCACTCATGGTCGAGGATGTGTATACAATGCTCCTTGATAATGCCGATCTTCAGCATGAAACACGAAAAGAAATAGCGGAATTATTGACGGAATTATGGGAGCATCGACTGGACGAACACTCATCATCCTTTGCCCCTGTTTTGCACAAGGTTTGGGCAGCGCGGAATAAACTTGCACCGAACTTCGGTTCCATGCTTGGCGTAAGTGAACTCTTTTTGCTTTCTATGGAGCTGGATGAATCGTGGGAACGGTTTATGATTGCAAAATTGGCAGACCCTGAAATCGGCCAAGCATTGGAAGAATTCTTATTCGGTATCTCTTATGAAAAGATCAATTTTATCCGCAATATTTTGAAGGAACGAAAAGTTTCTGCCCTCAGCAGAGACGAAGCATATAATCTACTCGGCTTCAAAAGAGAATTTCCGAGTGATGATCCGCGCGGCTTCTATGCTTCTTTTATTGACCGGAAAAACAACGCCGAATCGCGCCGGAGACTCCAAGTCCCCGGCCCCAAGCGAACACTCGAAGACCTCTACATCCAATTTATTTTTGAAGAAGGCTTAAGCGATACATAATACGGCTGTTACAGCGCAAGTTTTAAATCGCCGTCTTTAATCCATCCGATTTTCCGCAACGGCACGGTAAAAAGAATTGTGAGTACGGCGGGAGCGATAATGTGCAGCAACAAGATAGAAAGGTAGATGCTTGCGGTGCTGTGCCCGGTTCCACTCATCGCTGTCAATGCGCCGATTTGGCCGACTAATCCGCAAGTTCCCATACCGGAGCCGATAGGGGTATTTTCCATTTTTAACAGCATCGTCGAAACCGGCCCCAATACGGCGGATGCGGCAATCGGCGGTATCCATATTCGGGGATTCTTAATAATATTCGGCATGTGGAGCATACTGGTACCGATACCGACTGCAAAGCTGCCGCCAAATCCGTTATCACGATAGCTCATCACCGCAAAGCCGATCATCTGAGCGCAGCATCCCGCCGCAGCCGCGCCTCCTGCAAGCCCCGAAAGAGAGAGCATCATACAGAGCGCGGCGCTACTGATCGGCAGCGTAAGAATGATCCCAACCAATACCGCAAGGCAGATACCCATCAGGAACGGACGCAGAGTTGTCGCTGTCATAATAACACCGCCGAGCCAATTCATACATGCAGACATATACGGCCCGAAAAAGACGGCTATTACGCTTCCGGAAAGAATGGTTACCATTGGCGTCACAATGAGGTCGATCTTTGTTTCTTTTGAAACCAGTTTCCCCAGCTCGGTACCGACAATGGCCGAAATAAAAGCGCCGACTGCACCGCCGAACATATTACCGGCATACCCGACAATAGAGGCGGAGAACAAGACAAAGGTGTGTGCTTTAAGCGAGTGCGCAACGGCAATACCGATGGCGGCTCCCGTCATATCGCGGCATATCGGCCAAATGGTGTCGGTCAAAAAGGTAATATGCAGCTGCTGCCCTACGGTTCTCAGGATTGTTCCGACAAGCAAGGATGAAAAAAGTCCCATTGCCATTGCGCTCATTGCATCAATAAAATACCGCTTACCGGAAATCTCTATATCTTTCTTTTTTAAGAAAAACTGTAATTTGTTCATATCAAGACAAATCTCCCTTATTCGTGCGGAGAGTTTAATCCCCTGCACTATTTTTTACAAGAAGGAACCTCTAAAAACTTCCGTTTTTAGAAGTTTTCCTTAGATTTAGATTGCGATGTTTTTTTGATAAGTCATAACAATGTAAAGACTTATCAAAAAAGACTCGTCGGGTATCTCTAAAAATCTAACCGAGTTTTTAGAGATACCCAAAACTCAAAAATGCTGATGCTTCTTACTCTGAAGTGAAAGCATTCAGAATGTATATCCGTTCAATAAATGCGATGTTCACATATCGTGCTATTTGTACGATTTAGAACTCGTAGACCTATTCGGAAACGCAGTTATCGAATAGATCGATTATAACGAAACTTATTACAGAAGAAAAAAATTAAGCATAATAATACAAAAATAAAAAAGTTGAGACAATAGACAAAAAAATTGATTGATTAAGCTAGAAAATTTATAACAACATGATAAACTGTGTATCGGTACTAAAAGTACATTTGAGAGTTTCCATTGAGATTTGGAAGGATATCCGCAATCCTGCAAACGGACAGTATGGAGGAACCTTTATGGAAAAATATGGGTATGACATTATCCATGATGCGTTTTTGAACAAGGGAACAGCATTTTCTGCCGAAGAAAGAAAAAAATATCATCTGGAAGGGCTGCTTCCGCCGTGTATTGACGATATTGAAACACAGGCAAATAGAATTTACCGGCAGATGGAGCGAAAAAATTCCGGCATAGAAAAAAGAAGATTTCTTATGGATGTCTTCAATCACAACCGGCGACTTTTCTATTATGTATTTCATGAACACATTGCTGAACTAATGCCGATTGTTTATGATCCGGTTATTGCAGAAAGTATTGAGCAGTACAGCGAACAGTTTGTCGATACACAAGGTGCAGCGTTTTTGTCGATTGATGCTCCGGAGCAAATCGAAGAGACGCTTCGGCATGCCGCAGGCGGAAGACACATCAGACTTATCGTTGCGACGGATGCGGAAGGAATTCTCGGTATCGGCGACTGGGGGACAAATGGCGTTGACATCTCCGTGGGTAAACTGATGGTCTATACTGCGGCCGCAGGAATTGATCCGCAAACGGTATTGCCGGTTGTACTGGATTGCGGAACAAACAGGCAAACACTGCTTGATGACCCGCTCTATCTCGGAAATCACCACAAGAGAATATACGGCGACAGATATTACCGCTTCATCGATCGATTTGTAACAGCGGCGGAAAAATTGTTTCCTGATTTATATCTCCACTTTGAAGATTTCGGCAGATCGAACGCCGCAAAGGTTTTGCAAACATACCAGAAGACTTTTCCCGTATTCAATGATGACTGCCAAGGAACCGGTATCATTACGCTTGCGGGAATCCTCGGCGCTATGAAAATCAACGGGCAAAAGCTTACGGATCAGGTATATCTGTGCTTTGGAGCAGGAACTGCCGGAGCCGGAATTACCGATCGTATTTTTAGAGAAATGGTTGCCCAAGGGCTTTCTGAAGACGAAGCTCGCAGTCATTTTTATATGGTTGATAAGCAAGGACTTTTGTTCGATGATATGGACGATCTAACGCCAGAGCAAAAACCGTTTGCGCGAAAACGTCGCGAATTTTCCGATGCGGCAAGTCTCACCTCGCTTACAAAAGCGGTGATGGCAATTCGTCCGACGATTCTAGTAGGAACATCAACAACACCGGGAACCTTTACGGAAGAGATTGTCCGCGCTATGGCATCATGGTGCGAACACCCGATTATTTTCCCGCTCAGTAACCCAACGGAACTGGCGGAAGCTACGGCTTCGGATTTGATTCATTGGTCGGACGGCCGCGCCATGGTGGCAACCGGAATTCCTGCCGATCCGGTAGAATACAAGGGCGTTACATACACAATCGGACAGGCGAACAATGCACTGATTTATCCGGGATTGGGCTTAGGCAGTATCGCGGTAAATTCAAAACTCGTAACCGATGAAATGATTTCTGCAGCCGCCCACTCGCTTGGTGCATTTATCGAAACCGGTAAACCGGGCGCGGCGGTTTTGCCACCGGTAGCACGGCTAACGGAATTTTCCGAAGCGGTTGCCGTCGCGGTTGCTTCGTGTGCCGTTCGTCAAAAATTAAACCGTGTTGCAACGGATAATGTAGAAAAAACGGTCAAAGACTGTATCTGGAAACCGGAATATTAAAATAGGAGAAAGGCAAGGCTGATACAAGTGCGGCTTATACGAGCACACGGGAGTGGTTAATACCCCGACGCTTGCGTCGGGGTATGTTGATCCGTGCGGAGAAGATAATCTCTGACACTCTCCATCGAGGGTCCTTTTTTGGAACAGCTCCGTGTTGATTCATGCCCAAGGACTAATCCCCTGCACTCTGGCGTATCGGGATAGGATAGACCGCGTGTGCGGAGGCAGAAAAAGCACCGTCGGATTCCCGTATCAGCTGATAAAATTGCACCTTGCTGAATAACCCCGTCACTGAACTGTCTCCGGTGGCTGTATCTTCAGGGCTTCCCGCTTGCCCTGTGCGGAGCGATAAAAGCGCAAAGCCTCCGTAGGATTTACCGCGGGGACGCAAAGGGCTGCCGGGATTGATTGCCGTAACGCTGCCAAAAGTTTCGATACTTTGTATATGTGTGTGTCCGTGTACGGCGATTGTGCAGCCGAGGCTTTCAGCTGTCATGCTCAGTTTACGCCCGTCAAGCTCAACATGGTGCAAATGTCCGTGCGCCAATAAAATATGCTGCCCTGCGATCGTCTTTTGCTGATATACCGGCAGCCCGAATGGCTTCGGGTTTTCGCTGTCGGGAAAAATCGGCGGATAGAGCTGGCTGTCGCAATTTCCTTGTGCCATAATAATAACCGGTGGAACGGTTATCAGGCCGGTGGTAGCTTCGCGCACAACGGTTATGATATCCTGAGCGCCGTCTCCGGCAAAAAGGCAAGCTTGGCATTCCTCGCTAAAATTCGATAGAATCCACTGCACTGCATCCACTGCTCCGTGCGTGTCGGAAAGCAGCAGAATGGAAGCGGTATCCGCTTTCTGCAGCCGGTTACAGAAAGCCCCGTCCGCAATAACGCCATTCTCGCAGCAGGTAAAACGGTTCATTGTTTTTCCCCTACGGCGCTCATTTCCAGTTCTTCGCTATCTGCCCGCCCGCCGGTCGAAGGCGACGTCAAAATAAGATAATTATATGAACGGATATTCAGTTCAGGGTCTTTATAGGGCTGCAGCACATACGGTATACCGCCCCATGCCGCTATTCCCTGCCTTTTTAATACGTCGACCGTTGTTGCAACTGCCCGCGCAAACCGCGGGAACGGCTCCTGTTCCGGCAACTCATCGATTTGTTCTACAGCGGTTACGGCACAGAGCACCAGCGTCTGTACATCATGTGCGGGGATATCCACCGCCCTGTCGGCCTTTGCAAACGAGTCGGGCAGTTCAAAGTCCACAACGACATCGCTGTAGGCTTCGAGCGGCAAAATCTCTTCTACCGGCAACAGGGAAAAAATATGCAAGTCAGGGTATTTTTCTTTAGCGATACGCAGTATGCGGGCGCCGCCTTCGGGAATGCCGATAGAAATGAGCGCTTCAACAGGTTGTGCCGCAAGCCGTTCGGTGATCATCGAAAGCCGCGGCTGTTTTGTCTTAGCGGTCATATCGCTGTAGCTTAAAATATGCAGATTTGCCTTTAGGCTCTCCGAATCATAGATTTTCGAAAGATAAGTAAAAAGGTCTGAATATTGATAAAAATCCTTTCCCAGCACAAAGAGAAGTCTATGGTTCAATTCTTTTTTTTGATGAGATTGCCCGTATGAACCGCTTTTCTCGCCGCAGGAAACAGCAAAGGCGATTATGGCAGCAATTAAAATTATGAAACCGGTACGGATAATAGTTTGCCTCAAGAAGCGGCGCAATGCCCCCTCGCTCCGCAGATATGCGGGATGCACTGCAACCGGGGAGGATATCTCAGTATTTTTTCTCATAATCAAATCCGCAGCATTTAATTTGAGGCTGCGATTCCTTTTAAAAAATTACGCAAAATAAAAGCAATCAACATTGTCCCTAAAATCATGATAAGGGAAAGCGCGTTGATCACCGGCGAAATACCGTACCGCACCATCGAAAAAACATAGAGCGGCAGCGTTGTAGAACCGGGGCCTGACACAAAAAAAGTAATTACAAAGTCTTCAAGCGACAGGGTAACCGACATAAAAAAACCGGATAAAATGGCCGGGAAAATCGCCGGGATCACCACTTTAAATAAGGTCTGCCGCTCCGTTGCACCGAGGTCGTGTGCGGCTTCGACAATTGAAAAATCGAATTCTTCAAGGCGTGCGAGTACCAGCAAAAACACAAAGGGCAAACAGAAGGTAATATGTGCAATAATAATTGAAAGAAAGCCGAGCGGTATGTTGATTGCCGAAAAGAAAATCAGCGTAGACATACCGATAACAACTTCCGGCAGCACCATCGGAAGAATACTTACCGCTTGCACATACCCTCTACCCCGGAACCGGTACCACTGTACACCGAGCCCTGCAAAGGTACCAATAACAACGGAACAAAATGCGGAAACAAAGGCAATAAGTATGCTGTGCCAAAATGAAGTCCATAATTTTTCGGATTCCAAGAAAAGTGCGGCATACCATTTGAGCGAAAAGCCCGACCATACAATCGCCTTGCCTTCGTTAAAAGAAAACACTGCGATAATCGCAAGAGGTAAAAACAAAAACAGCAGCACAAAGGTCAATACCGTAGAAGAAAACCAAGAGCTATTAAGATTCTTATAGGCACGACGGGCATGACGCGCCGGTTCGGAATCCCGCTTGCTTTTCCCGAATTTTTGAATCAACCGCCGATACGGGCTTTTTACCGGACTATGACGGTACGGAACCGGTAATTGCTGTTGAATATCTTGCGGTATATCAGACATGCTCACTCCTCGTAATTGCGATTGTGCTACCTCGGAAAGTGGATTATAAGAGATGCAGTGCGTTTTGTCAATTTTTAGTGTTTTTACATCGCTGCATGGACAGCTTGCTCGCAAAAATACAAAGGGAGCCTCGCAAAATTCGGCAGAATTTTAAGAGACTCCCTTCAAGCAGATGATGAATTTTAAGATTCCTCCGGCTTTTTAAAACCTTTCCCATCATCGGGAGCCCAAATATAATCGGCGCCTTTTTCCATCTCGTCACTGGGAGCATTCTCCATCGCGTTTACGACTAGTTTACAGGTGACTTTACCGTCCGCACCGAGCTTAAACGTTAGGGTATTCCTTGCGTTTTTCTTTTTCCGTCCAAAATCCTCTTTACGATATGTTCTGCAAATCCATTCGGTTCCGGACACTTTCTCCCATTGTATGTTTGTATATACTGCGCTCATCGCCTGAGAATAGCTGGACAATTTTTCTTGGTCGTAAACAACACATATATCATAAAAATGATGATCAAAATCAAGCTTCCCGAAGTACGAACCACAAAATTTCTTTATTGTTTCGGCATCGGAAGGATCTACCGCCGGCGTTTCATATTCGACCTTTATATACACTGTATATATTTGTGACGAACCGTCTTCGGCAACAACTTTATACGCTCTGTCTTTAATAAACAACTCTTCCATTACATCGCTTTGTTGTTCTGCCGTACCTTTATACAGTTTTGCTTTTGGGCTTACCGTAAAACTTGCCTTAAATTTTTTCTTCCCCTTTTTTACAGGATCTGTCTGTTTATATGCAGCTTCGGGTACCGTTA
Organism: Treponema sp. OMZ 906; assembly: GCF_024181185.1. Taxonomy (NCBI): domain Bacteria; kingdom Pseudomonadati; phylum Spirochaetota; class Spirochaetia; order Treponematales; family Treponemataceae; genus Treponema; species Treponema sp. OMZ 906. The sequence goes on from NZ_CP051196.1 coordinate 2,698,752, forward strand.
TGCGTACTGAGTGTGATGCCTCATCTATGATGCCGACGATATCCGCACTCAGCCACTCGTTATTGCTTTGTTTAAATACAAACGATGTAAGATTCTTCTCTGAAGATTTTACAACTTTTTCTACTGATTTGTTGCCAGTCAAATTGTCACAGCCGCTTAGTAGGATTGCCGCAACTGCAATGCAAACAACTATACTAATAGCTGTATATTTTTTTATATCCACTTTCATTCAATAATCTCCTATAAAAAATAAGGCCGCAGTTATTTTTGCCTTGCTTATTACCTTACATTCTCATCTGCAGAGATATACCGTACAGATGAGAAAATCCACTTAGATACTCTTAGGCTCAAGCATTTTGGGAGCAGAAGAATCGGCTTTATCGTATACATAAGCTTTTTTACCGCCTTCTATAATCTCTTCAACCATTTTACCTTTTATAAAAGAACCCGATTTTTGCTTCATCGGCACAACATACTGCCAGAGTTTAATGCCGTCACTGTCTTTTACAAATTTTAAAACAACTCTTCTGCCGTCCTGAGTATAATCATAATTGTCGGCATGGTACGAAAAGCATATCCATGTATCTGAGTTTTTAGCCCACCGTACGTTCGTATAACTAAAACTCATAACGGTTGAGTAGGATATAAGTCCGTTCTCTCCGATTTTAATACAGTTATCTTTTTTATTGTTCCAATAACAGCCGTATAATTTCTCAACTTCAGCTTTTTGAACCGCCGGTAAAGCGGATAACTCGTTGTCACTGATATCATCCGGCACAAACTTCTCGGCATAACCGGCAGGTGTTTTTGATTTTTCATTATCTGCAGGGGTACGACACCCGGCGAGAACAATGGAAAGTATCGATATACATATCAAGGCAACCAGTCTGTTGTTTTTCATTTTTCCTCCTTATTACCGACGGCACGAATAAACTATCGCTTAAACCTTACTGCGAAAATGCTATGTTTATTTTAATGCCGGCTCAAACATTTTGGGCGACTTCTTAGGCTCTTTATCATACGTAGCTTTATCATAGGTGTAATATGTTCCACCGCTTTCTTCAAACTTATCGGGATCTTTGCCTTTTACATATGGTCCATACGTCCCATTCATCGCCACAATCGTATCCCAAAGCCATATCGTACCGTCGTTATCTTTCATAAATGTAAAGACAATTCTTTTCGTTTCGAAATCTTCGTCATTTTCACCATACGAAAAACATACCCATGTCGAAGGCGAAGCATTGCTCCAGCGCAGGTTCGTAAAGCCCATACTCATGCGCTTACTATTTGAATACACGGCAAGTCTGCCTGCATTAATTGCAGGACACTCATTTCTTGTGCCGTCGCCTGCCCAATAATAGCCGTATAAACTCTTAATTTCCTTTTGCTGATCCGGTGTCAGCTCGGAGAATTCTTTTTCGGTAATTCCTTCGGGGACATCCGGTTTTGCAGGAGCAACTGTAACTCGTACTGTGTATATTTGTGTGGATCCATTTTCAGCTGTTATCGTGTAACTTACAGGATTGGAAAAATCGTTTTCCGTTTTACCGCTTTCTTGCGCTTTTCCATTTACAGATGCTTTTGCACCGTCGCTCAAAAGAAACCGGGCTTTTAATTTTGTGATATCAATACCGTTCGGCAGTATCACACCTATCGTTTTAGAAAGTTCGTCGATCGTACCAAGCGCCCCTGGCTCTGTAAAGCTTTTATTATCCTCCTTTAAAAACAGGAATGTAAGAATCCTCTTTTCGGCAGATTTCGGCTGCTCACCCGGCTTTTGCGGATTATTAGGTTTTTGCTGTTCGGTAGGCTTTTTCTGTTCGGTTGCTCCCCCATTGGCCTGGTTACAGCCTACAAAAACAATGAGCAGCATACTCATACAAACAGCTGCGGCAAAAAACTTTTTTGCACTTTTAGACATAGTTTTCATTTTGAAACTCCTTATAGTTTTAGTTAGCATAGGCTAACTATATTCGATGGCATATTACTTTTATAATTTTATACAAGCCTTTTTTTGATAATGCCAAGCTTTTTACATAGGATTTGCTTTTTTATATCCGCATTCCGGAGTCCAGACAAAATCGGTCGTCTGTTTTGTTGCTGTCACAGGTCTTCCCATAATAGCCCCCGTTACCTTAATGACACCACCAGTTTCTTCAATAAAAGTATAATTGGATTTACCGAACATACCTTTAACTTTGGGTTTGTTTTTTGTATATGCCGTACAGGTGTACTTGCCGTCGGCCATTTTTTCCCATTCCATGTTTTGGTAATACATGCTCATCTGCGATGAATAGAGGGTAATTTTATCCCATGCCAGCACTATCATAACCTCGCCTAATCCCGGTATCACACCCTTATACGAGCCGAAATATTTTTCCACTTCTGTTTTGGGAGCTTGCTCTAAGTCGACTTCTACAACGGCAGTGTATGTGAGTGTGCCACCGTCACTCGCTTTGGCTACAATCGTCGCGCCCCATGATTTTTCCGTCGTAGTGCCATCTACTATCTCCGAAAAATCAACAGGTGTCATTCCATTTTCTAATTTCGTATCTTTAACAAACAACTCTACATCCGGAGAAGTCCCAAAAGACGGCTTAAGTGTTTTAAGAGACTCTTCCGTTGTCCCTACAGGGAGTTTTATTATAATTACACCCCGCCCTCCTAAGAAACCACAATAAGCAGCGGTTACATCACCGGGAAGCTGCGTATTATCCATTTGTTTAAAGCCGAATGTACGAATTCTTATTTCGACATATACTTTGACAGTGTATTCTTGCGTTGTTCCGTCTTCCGCTTTTACGGTAAGTTTTACGCCATCTGTAATATTGGAAAAATCGTTTACGGTTTCGCCGCTTTTCTGTTCGACCGTACCGATAAAGAGCTTTGCTTTGTCGCTTATTTTGAAGGAAGCTTTCAGTTTTGTTTTATCTGTTCCTGCAGGAACTTCTATCGTTACGCTATAATTTTTTTCGTTAACGCGTCCTTTTACGTCTTTGCTCAATCCGACATCGGCATTGTTTGCTTTTTCCAATTTAAACTCTAACAGCTGTTTTTTGGAAGACTTTTGCGAGTTGCTAGGATTATTAGGGTTTTGCTGTTCGGTCGCCCCCCCCCCATTTAGCTGGTTACAACCCGCAAAACAGACGAGCAGCATACCCATGCAAGCAGCTGCAGCAAAAAACTTTTTTGCACTTTTAGACATAGTTTTCATTTTGAAACTCCTTATGATTTTAGTTAGTTTAAGCTAACTAGTAAAGGAAGTATAACATTTTTGCGGTTTTATGCAAGTTCTTTTTTTGATAAAGAGCAAAAAAATTTTTATTCGTGCGGAGGGCATATATGTTAGTAAATACGCGTGAACGAGGTGCACGGTACGACGGAAGAAAGGTCGGCATTGCTGAAGGCAAATCGTTCGGCCTTGTTGAAGGGGAGGCTCACGGCTCCCGCCAAAAAGCGCTTGAAACGGCAAAGACAATGCTTGCTATGGGCTATCCGCTTGGCGATATTTGCAAAATTGTCGGACTCTCGCAAGAAGAAGTAAAAGCAATTAACTAAGAATTGCGCCATTTTTCAAGCCATTTTCCTCCAAAAGTCGCATAAGGACTGTAGGAGGTATGAATGACTAGAAAACCCTTTGAAGAACTTACCTTTGCTGATGACTTTATGTTTTGTAAAGTCATGGAACACGAATCGCTGTGCCGGCCGTTTCTTGAAATGCTCTTTAGTGCACAGATCGATAAAATCACGTATCTTTCGTCTCAGAATACGGTTACGACCAATTCAGGCGCAAAAACCGTCCGTCTTGATGTACTGGTAAAAGATGAAGACGGTACATCCTACGACATTGAAATGTGTTTTTCGATAGACGTCCGTGTCTATCGGAAAACACGAGTTTTGCCATTCGGCAAAACATCGCTGCTGCTAGAACCAGCGGCATCCATGCCGCTGCTGAACCAGACTTTTCGAAAAAAGCCTTTCCGTTAGCCTTTTGCAAATAGGCCGAGTAGATGCTAGGAGCGTACAAAAAACACCCGCAGGCGTACTTGCTGTACGCCGAGGACTGTTTTTTGTTAAGCGACAACGCAGATACCCGCATATTTGCAAAAGATACGAAAAAGATTATATTGAGAATGCAAAGGCATTTAAAAGAACAGACAATCAAGAGTTACAAGGTTTTTTATAGTATGTGAAAACAGGTAAAGCAACAACCGATTACACAAGGAGGATCGAGCAGATGATACAGACGGTAAAACACAACGAATTAGCACGGAAAGAATACCACATATTACCCATAGCCCTGATGGATGCCTTTGATGAAGGTAAAAACCTCGGTCTCACCGAAGGCTCCCGTCAAGCAAAGCTTGAAACAGCAAAAACGATGCTTGCTATGGGCTATCCGCTTGGTGATATTTGCAAAATTGTCGGACTCTCGCAAGAAGAAGTAAAAGCTTTATAAATTGGGGTGCCTCCTTTCCGTACGAATGCTTCTTGTGTCGGGGGTATTGATTTATGCTGGGATTTTTTGTAAAAAATCGGCAGGTATAATAAATATATGAAATTGATTGAATTTATTAATTTAGGCGGGCCTCTCAACTGGGTACTTGCTGCTATCTTGTGCTTTTGTTTTTGCCAATGCCTTGAACGCAGCATATATTTTTTTCAAACGCGCAAGGGTTCTAAAAACGATGTGCTTAAACGATTGCAAGCAAAAGCAGCAACACTTTCCGAGCTTCCGAAAACGCAGCAACAAAAAGAACTTATCAAAGAAAGCACGCTTCTCTATTATGAAATGAACCGAGGACTTTGGCTGCTCAATGTTATCAGTGCGGTGTCGCCGTCGATAGGCTTGTTGGGTACTGTTACCGGACTTATCGGTTCGTTCTCAAAGATGGCGGAGGTAGGCGCCGCAGTAAATATTCAAGATTTATCGGGCGGTATTTGGGAAGCAATGCTTACGACTGCATTCGGGATGATCATTTCGATTCCCGCGCTGTTGTGTTACCGTATGTTTAAACGTATTATCGAAAAGCGTATGATGCTCATTGAGCTGTATGGTGAAGAGTACGAAGAAGCAGCGCCGCAAAACAGGGAGCGCAGTGATGCATAAACTCGATTTTTTATCCAGCCGCGAGGAAGAACTGGTTGTAAACATCACATCACTTATCGACGTCATTTTTATTTTGCTCATTTTTTTTATGGTGTCTACTCAATTTAAAAGAAGCTCCTTGCCGCTCGATTTACCGCAGAGTGAAGACACAATGCAAGAACAGGACACTACAAAAGTCCTCGCTGTTACTGCAAATGCAATAGAATTGGACGGGAGTACTATTACACTTGAAACCCTGCAAGCCACACTTGCCGCCCTTTATGAACAGAATCCCGAACTTGCACTCTCGCTGGAATGCGAGCGAACCGTCGATTTTGAACGCATTGTGCAGATACTGACAAAAATACAGGCGGCAGGAATCAGCCGCATTGGAATTGTGCATGACCCGCTGGATTAGCTCCGCGCTGTGTACGATGACGCTTGTTGGCGTATTGTTTTGTTTACCTGTGTGGAACATTCGAAGCGCTGCAGCGGCATCGAATGTTTCCAATACGGCGATGTCGGAAGTGCATATCGTCAAACGGCTTTCAAAGAAAGCGCCGCCTGTCGTACAAAAAACCGTACAGCCTAAAAAAGTGCCGACAATTCCGGCATCGTCCGCCGAACCGGTTCCCGTACCGGAGCCGGCTGAGGTTCCGAACGAACCAGCTGAAATACCTACCGAAGAAACGCCCGATGATACTTCGGCGTCCGATATCGGCGAAAGTGAATCAAACAATACCGCTGCTGTTACAGGCGCTGAAGATTCATTTTCCCATACGCAGGATGCGAAAGCGGTTGCAACATATAAATCTTATGCGCTTGGTCGCATCGCTTCAAAAAAAACGTATCCGTATACCGCACGTTCAAACGGTTTTGAAGGAAGAGTACGCGTACGCATTGTCATCAATCCTGACGGTACACTTGCCCAAACGGACATCCTTGAACCGTCCGAATACGAAATTTTAAACAAAGCATGTCTTACCGCCATCAAAAAAGCATCGCCTTTTAAAAAAATGGAAAGCGGTATGAGTGCGATGACCCTTTCTTTTGTCATGGATTTTTCTTTAAACTAAATGCAGGGGGGGGCTAAACAAGCATGTTGCTCTGCGCGCGTTTTATCTTTTGACCGATTTAATTACACATTATCTATTACCAATTGTAAATGTAAAATGAGAATCACCCCTATTGCATAAAAATAAAATTTCATTTAAACTATAAGTTAGTCAATGTTAACTAAAAATGGGTAGAAATTTGAAAAGATGTATTATTTTCTGCATTGTATGTTTTTCCCTATCGCTTTTGTTTGCACAGGAAACGGAAGACGATGTCATTACGGTGAGTGCAGATAAGATTGAACAACAAATCGACGAGTCTGTCGAACAAAAGCGTACAATTACAAATGAAGACATACGGAAATCCGGCGCCAAGACAGTGGGTGATGCTTTAAAAACGTTGCCCGATGTTACGGTAAGTGCCGCTACGGCGGGCAATGCCAATGAGTCCGTAACGATGCAGGGACTGGGTAACGGGTATGTAAAAATCATGATAGACGGGGTGAGCGTTTCAACCGATATATCCGGTGCAACGCCGATTTTTCAGATTCCCGTTGAAAACATAGAGCGCATCGAAGTTATCAAGGGTGCGGATTCTGTTTTATACGGAAGCGAGGCAATGGGAGGGGTTATCAATATCATAACAAAGCGCGAAGAGCCTGATTCCGGAGAAAATAATTCTGAAGCAGAAAATGCGAAAAAACAAAAGAAAACGAAAGTTAAAATCGCCGGCAGCGTTACCGAAGAAATCGGTTTTATGCCGCTAATATTAGGATGGAAAAACTATACAGCGGGTAATCTTTCCATTACAAGTAAACATATTTCAAATATATTGATCGGAAGTTTCGATTATAATCCCGGTAAACAACGGCCTGTACACGATGCGCTTGCCGGAAAAATCACGTATTACGAAAACCCTAAAAAATTACAAGGTTTTGTCCGTAATACATTTACATGGAAAGACACGTGGGGTTCCGTCGGTGTATACGGATTGTACACAGGTTCGAAGCAGGTAAGCAATTTCACAAAAACAGGGTTTGACAAAGGCTCCGATCTGACTTATGCATCTCAACGCGGAGAGCTAGGCATTACGGGAAAATATATTAACAGTGAAAAGTTTTATCTTGACAGCTTTATTGTCGGAAAATTATACGTTTTGGATACCATCTATAATGTCAAAGCGGGTGTTCATTCATCTTCAAAACGGACACATTCCAATGCCCTTGATGCCGAGTTTGATATACGTGCGCACTGGTTACCGAATTCCATCAACGATTTGACATTCGGTGTAAATGCAGCACTTACATCTATGAGCGGAACAGCCTTTGCAAAACGGAAGTATGCATTGGAAACAGCATTGTTTGTACAGGATGTGATTTCGCTTTTTGACGGAAAACTGACGCTTGTCCCCGGCGCCCGTTTTACCGTTGCTCCGGGTATTCAGGGAAGCAGCACTATCTATATGGGAACGCCTAAATTCAGTGTGAAATACAACCCAGTCAAAACCACCACACTGAGGTTCAGCTACGGAATGGGGTATAAAATTCCGTCTTTAAAAGAAAAATACTGGATTTTCCGGCATAACTATGCGCCCGGCTTAGGAAATTTTATTCTTTACGGGAATCCGAAACTTGTTCCCGAAAAATCCCACAGCTTTAATATCGGACTTGAGCAGAATGTAAAAAATCTTTTTACCTTTTCCATCGGAGGCTACTTCAACTACATCCTCGATTTGATTGACAGTGTTGTTATCGACCGCTTATCTTCACCGCAAATCCGTGAGTATCGAAATGTAGATAAAGCGATGACATACGGCGGTGATTTTTCGGCAGGGACGGAATTGGACAGATTTAAAATAAAAATCGGGTATGCCTATACGGGGGCAAAGTTCTTCGATGCACCTACTGCCCGCTGGGAAGACCTTGCCCTGCGCGTTAATCATCGAGTAACTGCGTATACGTCATACCGTATTCCCGTTATCGAAACGGAAATCAGTCTCAGTATGCAATGGAATTCACCGCAGCTTTTGACGGAAAAAAGTGCGTACTATACACCGGACTACCTTATGGTCGGCTTGGATATTTCAAAGAAATTTTTAGATGAAAAACTGGAAATTTATGCCGCTTTGGACAATATGCTTAACAATATCCACTTTATAAAGGGAACAAACAAAGAGACACAAAAACAGTATTACGGCCTTACCGATGGTATTGTCTTGCGTGTCGGAGGAAAATATACGTTCAGAAACTAAAAAAATCAAAACTTTTGCGAAAGTTTTAGGAGGTTTTTATGAAAAACATACATCGTTTTTTTCGAGAGGGAGTTTGCTTGGCCGTATTGCCGGCACTTGCCTTGTTACTTGTTTCCTGCGGGCAAGGTAGCCAGAATCTTAAGGAGTATGATATTTCCGAAATTTACGGATATACGTTTTACGGAAATATCACCGCTTCAAGCGGCACTACCTTAAAACCGTCGCTTATTTTATACAATGACGAACGGGCGGATTGGAATATGAGTGTAAGCAAAGAAAGCAAAATGAATGCCGTTTCGTTCTATTATTATGCCGAAAAAAAAGGGGTAAATAGATACACGCTTTATTGGTTCGGAGGCGGAGATTCTGCAGCGGCAATGAATCACGACAAATCAAAAGCTGCAATGACCGTTCAGCTCGGCATAAATTCTTTGAACGAAGTGGTTGTTTTACTTACCGGTGACAAACTTACCGAGATCGGGGCAATGCAAAATACACGCGTACCTATGACAAAGCAAACAGGAATTCCACGCAATACCGATGCCCCTACAATAGCATTTGATCCGAATATTAAAGACGAACCGGTTATTGAAGTGCCAAGCGGTGCGAACGCGGACAATTGGGGCGGGAATGCTTCATATACCGGAACGTTCGACTATTTGGTCGGGTTGGGCGGAAATGTAACAAGAGGACACGGTACATGCGGAATAAATTCCGACGGTACTCCGATTACTCCGGAAATCGGTATTACACCGGATGGTACGCATACGGTAAAACTTACAATGCACCGGTTTGCCTATGATTCGAACATGACGATCGAACCTTATACTGTTCCCGGCGTGCAGGTATTTAAAAACGGAAGTGAGTATTATCTGAAATATGATGCGCCTACTCCCGACCACGGCATTCCTGCGACTAAAGCCGATGGAACAACCATCAGATTAAAGCAGCTATCGGTTCGCGGAATACTTAAAGACGGAAAACTGGAGTTGCGAGTTTCGTTTTTACCGGGCGTAATGCCTTTGCCTATTATTGAAAGATTTAGAAGTAATTAACATCTATAGGAGGTTTTTATGAAAAAGATGTTTTTTGTTATGGCGGTTTTAACAGCCGTATGTATCGGATTCGCAGGCTGTAATCAGCCGAATTCCCCGAAAACCAATAACGGGGGGGGGGGGGGGGGCAATAAGCCTATCCTGCCCGGAAACTACACCGTCCAATCGGACTTGAGCTGTGTTGCGCCTCTAATGAAGCTTGACATGGCAAAAGGGAATCCGGAGAAAGGGGATAAACCTATACTAAAAGGGACTCGGGCTACCGTCGACAGCGACGGAAACGTGATGCTCACCGTGCAATTTATAAAGTCGGGTGTACATGTCGGTACGCTGCCTGAAGTAAACACGTTTATCGACCCGCGCAATTCGAAGCCCGGCTACTACGATATGGCCGGTAACAAACAGAATGCAGTATACACTCTCAGCAAAGCCGGCGATACTGCTACTCCTCCAGAAAGTGATCCGGATCATGCTGCCGGAGTTCAGTACGTTACCTCAATGTCGTTCCCTGCAAGCAAAGGAAAATCGGAATACTTTTTGTGGATTTACATCAACTCCAGCTTTATGGGCGCGCAGTTCAGCGATGGAAAAGGCACGGCAGGTCCGAATGAACCTAATGAGCACTCAAAGTATGCCGGTAAACTTACCGTAGATTGGTCTACGCTTACAAAAGAATAGTGCATTTGCAGTATTTTGGGCGCCGCTAAAAACGCAAGTTTTAGAGGTGTTCTACTGTTTGTAATACTGACGGCCTAATTTAAACTCACAGGGGATGTCCTGAAAGCAACCGACTTTTAAGACCTCCCCATTTACTATGAAGAATTATGAAAGACAATAAAAATTATAAACATTTTATAGCTTTGTTGACGGTGCTCACCGCTCCGTTAATATTCGGAGTTTTGACCTCCTGTAAAAACGGTATGACAGAACGAGTACCCGTGAGCGATATAAGCTTTGACGGCAAAACATTTGCAAAAACCTCTTTTACAGAAATCGTCGCAAAAGGCACGAAAGCCGAAATCTTCATGGACGATGATTCAAGCTGGAAGACATATTGCAACGGTGGTGAAGACACTTACATACCCGGACTATATCTTTTGAGAGGAGTATTCCTCAAAGGTAGAAAGGTCAAACTTAGTCCGTTTATGCTTTCGCAGTATGAAGTAACGCAGGAATTATATGAAGCGGTTATGGGACATAACCCGAGTAACTTTAATACCGGCAGCGACCAAAAACTGCGTCCGGTAGAAACGGTTAATTGGTACGATGCAATTGTGTTTTGCAATAAGTTAAGCTTAAAACTGGGACTGAAACCGTATTACCGTATTGAAAATAAAAACATTGATTGGGAAAAGATTCAATACGACGGAATTCCCGATGAGAAAACAGCAAAGGAAGAGCGTGCAGAATGGGACAAGGTTGTTTGTGCTAAAGATAGCAACGGCTTCCGGCTTCCGACGGAAGCTGAGTGGGAATTTGCGGCGCGTGGCGGTAATGTAAAAATCGATGCATGGAAGTATGCATTTGCAGGAACGCAATGTACGCCGCTTGATCCGTCGGGCTTTCATACTAGAAAAACCGATACAAATCTCGACCAATACGGGTGGTATCTCGGCAACAGCGGGCAAAAGACCCATGCCATCGGCACAAAAAAGCCGAATCGTCTCAGACTTTATGATATGTCGGGGAATGTTTCTGAATGGTGCTATGATTGGGCAGCCGCTTTAAACATAACCGAAACAATAGAAGAAGATCCGCACGGTGGGCCGCGTCCTACTACCGTTGAAGAACCTGCACGGGTTGACCGCGGCGGCTCCTTCCGCAACGAAGCATACAACTGCACGGTTTCCCGCAACGATTGGTACTACCCGTACCGCCGCGCCAATTATCTTGGCATCCGGCTCGCACGTAGTTTAAACTGAACTATTTTGCGGCTTGCTTTTCTTGCTTAAAGCTGGCGTACATCATCCACAGGACACCGGCAGCGCTAACGGCGGTAATAAGCACCGAAAAGGCTGAGGCGAGCGGCCAATTGCGTATCTTCGTTACCTGATCGACAATCAGATTACCGATCATATAAGAATCCTTACCGCCGACAAGGAGCGGTACGGTATAAGAGCCGAATACCGGAATAAAGGTAAAGATAACGGCGGTTAGGATTCCGGCACGGATATTCGGCAGCATGACCTTAAAGATAGCCTCTGTTTTAGTAGCGCCGAGATCGCGTGCCGCTTCCAACAGCGAAAAGTCAAACTTGTCGATTGCCGAAAAAATCGGAAAAATCGCATACGGGATAAACATGTATACCAGCACGAGTATCACCGCCTGCCGGTTATATAAAAACGGAATGCTTTCCGTAATGAGGTGCAGTTTTTTTAAAAGCCCATTGAGGAAGCCTTGAGTACCGAGTATCGAAATCCATGCATTAATTCTAATCAATGAGTTTGTCCAAAAAGGAATGATAATCAAAAACAAAAAGAACAGCTGATGCTTACTCCGTGCAATTGCATATCCGGCGGGAAGCGCCAGTAGGATGCAAATCAGCGTTACCGCAATACTGACACAGAGCGTCCGCACAAATAATAGCCCGTAGCTTGCGGTAAAAAGCTGTATATATGCGCTGAACGTGAAATGCCGTACAACTCCGCCGTATAATCCTTTTTGAAGAAAACTATACACGCCGATGATGAGAAGTGGCAGCACAAAAAAGACGGTAAACCATGCTGCCATCGGAAAGGTATACAAAAAGGCGTACCGCCGCCGGGAATGATCTTGTACCATAGTCTTATATACCTTTATGTTAAATCTTCGACGATGTAGCCGTCATTGGCCGCCCACGAAACATATACCGTATCCTTCCACTCGATTTCCGGCCCGTCTTCAAGATAATTTTGATGCTGCTTAAAAACTTGTACCACCGTACCGCATTCCAACTTTACAAAAAACTTAGACTGAAAACCGGAATACACCGGTTCTTCAACTTCCCCGCGGAAAACATTCAATTCCTTTGTCAAAGAAGACGGCTTTTCCAACGAGATGCGGATTTTTTCCGGCCGCACGGTAAAGCATACCGGCTGCCCCACTTCGGTTTTATCGTAGTCGGTAATTTTAACCAAAGTTCCCAGCGCCGGTGTGTCAAGCGTAACCATAAAGCCGTCCGTATGCGGCTCGCACGCAACCACGGTTGCATCAAAGAGGTTTGTTTCGCCGATAAATTTTGCGACAAAAGCTGTAGCTGGCTGTTCGTAGATTTCATACGGACTACCGATTTGCAGCACCTTCCCTTGATTCATCACTGCAATACGGTCGGAAACGGACAGCGCTTCGCTTTGATCATGCGTTACAAAAATAAAGGTAATGCCGATTTGGTCGTGCAGTTTATCAAGCTCAATTAAAAGATTTGCCCGTAACTTTGCGTCCAATGCGGAAAGCGGTTCATCCAAGAGCAGCACCCGCGGTTCATTAATCAGCGCACGGGCAATGGCAACCCGCTGCTTCTGCCCGCCGGAAAGCTGGGACGGCTTTTTGTAGATATGCGCATCGAGCTGCACCAAATGCAGATATTCTTTAACCTGCCGATCAATTTCTTCCTGCGGGCGTTTGCGAATCCTAAGCGGAAAGGCAACGTTTTCATACACTGACAGGTGCGGAAAAAGCGCATAGGTTTGAAAAACGGTATTCGATTGCCGTTTGTGAGCTTCTATGCCGACAATATTTAGCCCATCAAAGGTTATAATCCCCGAATCCGGCTGTTCAAATCCGGCAATAATGCGCAGCAGCGTTGTTTTTCCGCAGCCGGAAGGCCCCAACAGCGAAAAAAACTCCCCGCGCTTAATGTGGATAACCGCATTATCCACTGCATGAAAATCACCAAATGTTTTTGACACATTTTCGATTGAAATTTCGCACCCTTTCACTGACGCATCGCGCCCCCTTCAGCTTGTTATAGGGCACCTCTAAAAAACGTTTAGCCGATAAGCGAACTTTTAGAGATGACCTACTATATTTGAAACATTTAGCGGTTTATGTCAATATATAAATTTGTTCGTTCCTCCAATTGTATAAAGCAAAAAAAATCGATATAGTCCTTTCATGCTTGAATTTTTAGCGCTTTGCGCAGTCGGCGCCGAGCCGATCCTTTCAAATGAATTAAAACTGTTAGACTTTAAACCGGTTAACCGATTGCCGGGGCGTGTTTTTTTTACCCCTACGCTGAAGGAGCCGGAAGTTGTAAGCATCATGCGTGCAAACTTTTATCTCCGCACTGCGGACAGGCTCTATCTCGTCCTGAAAGAATTTGCCGCTGATAACTTCGATACGTTGTATGACACCGTTGCCGCGGTGGATTGGCAGCGTTTTTTTTCCAAAGATTCCAAGATAACGGTAGACAAGGTGAGAACCTTTAAGAGTAAACTCGCTTCCGAACATGCAGTGCAGCGAGCTGTTCATAAGGCGGTATGTACCGCGCTCTGTTCCGCATGGAAGATGGATGTATTACCGGAAACGGGGAAGGAGTACAGCATACGCATATATATAGAACATAACCGCGTGTATCTGCTGCTCGACCTTTCGGGAGAGCCGCTGCACCGGCGGGGATACCGCTTAAGCGGAGGCACCGCGCCGATGAGAGAAACGCTGGCGGCTGTTTTGTTGCAGTGTATGCAATGGAAACGGAAGCTGCCGCTGCACGACGCTTTTTGCGGGTCGGGTACCATCCCGATTGAAGCGGTGTGGTATGCCTATAATATTCCGCCCGGAATCGGCCGCAGCTTTGCCTTTGAAACCTTTGCCTGCTATTCGTCTAAAAAAGACCGGCAGCTTATTGAAGAAGAACGCCGGCGCGGTACGCTCAATATCCGCACGGATTGCTTGGTACGGGTGAGCGGTTCCGACAACGATCCGGAGGCGGTGCGGCTTGCGCAAGCCAATGCAGAGCGTGCCTGTATGCTTGCAGGTAAAGCGCTGCAGCGGATTGGAAAAGATAACCGTATCCCGCGCCCCGAATTTATCCAAGCTGATTTTAGCGAGTTGGCTGCGCCGTATCCCGAAGGAGTACTCCTGTCCAATCCGCCTTACGGAGATCGCCTCGGCGATGAACAGGACGCAATCGCACTCTACGAGAAAATGACGGCCATTCCGCACGAGTTTGACAACTGGCGCTTAGGTTTTATTACCGATAAACCTGCTTTTGCGGACATATTCCTGCGTGCAGGCATTACGCTCAAAAAGCGGCCGTTAAAGAGCGGCAACCTCGACACCTGCCTGTATTATTACGGGTTGTAGAAAGGTTTTATATGCAGGCATTTTTTTCTACCATACATACCGTTTTTACCGGCATCGTGTTGCAAGCGGTGCCGTTCATGCTGCTGGGAGCGCTTTTGTCCTCGACGCTATACGCTTTTGTTCCCGACCGACTGCTGATCAAGATTTTTCCTAAAAAATACGGGATCGGCTTTTTAACGGCGCTCTTTGCCGGAGCGTTGTTCCCCGTCTGCGAATGTGCTGCCGTTCCATTGATGCGCAGCCTCATTAAAAAAGGTGTCGCGATGCCTATCGCGGTTACTTTTATGCTTGCTTCCCCCATCGTCAACCCTATTTCGATTGTTTCGACCCTGTACGCTTTCCCGCAACAACCAGCCGTAACGTTCTATCGGCTGTGCTTCGGGCTGACAATTGCCTTCGGTATAGGATTGATATTGCTGTTCTACCCTGAAGAAAAATACTTAAAGGAAGATTTTGATAGGGAACCGGCAGCGCAGCCGCACATCTTTGGCGGCGTGGATGTGGATACAGCGTTTCGCCTTGCAACAGGCAGAACAAGTGCGCAGAACAGTCGCGACGGCCCTCCATCAGACAATTTCGGCGACACCGCTGCAGAAAGCAAACTGCAATGGCTGCAAGCAAAAGTATACGCCCTATTGATGCACACCTGTTCGGAATTTTTTACCACAGGACCCTTTTTAATCCTCGGTGCGTTTATCACCGCGCTGATACGCGCGGCTGTGCCTCAGGAATTGTTCAGCATAACAAGCGGCAGTGCGGCAGGTTCGCTCCTTGTGATGATGTTTTTCGCCTTTGTATTTTCCGCTTGCTCCACCTCCGATGCTTTTATCGCCCGCAGCTTTTTAAACAGATTTCCCTCCGGTTCAATTCTCGGTTTTTTAGTATACGGCCCGATGATGGATATAAAAAATTTGTTTATGCTGTTATCTTTGTTTAAAAAGCGGTTTGTGATAGAACTTACCCTTATTATCACGGCAATCAATTTTATCGGGATTTCATTGTTAATGCGATTGGTTTTATGATTAAAGAAGCTTCGGAGAACTTTGGATAAAACCGCTCAGTTTTCATTTAAAACCACATCTTTTCAGCTTTAAAATCTCTGAAAAGGGCAAGAATTGATTTCTCTGGATTATAGGTCTCGTGAACCCGCAAAAAATATGAACCAAAGCGAACTACTTTTTCTGTCTTACAGGAGACGTTTAATTATAAGCATCTATACGGCTCACTAAAATACTTAAATTAAAACTTATGAATCTGAAACTTGATTGCATCGCAAGCCGTTTGGAAATGGCCCAGTTTGCCCTCCTCGACAGTTTTGACAATAACTTTGTGGTCCATCAGGGTGTGCTGGAGTCGCGCGTAAAGGGGTTTTCCCAAAAGCATCAGGATATAAATAATAAATATGGATACCGGCATTTTGAGAACATAATGGACAAGATTTATAAGCACCATGATATTGGGACTCGTTTAATGGTTTATGGCATGTAGGACACATTGACTTAATACCTCCGCCCTTTAATATAAGGAACAAAGAATAAAACGGCAAGTTTCATGTCGTTTATGAAATCAGTCCAAACATCCAATTAATCCACCCACTGACAGTCGAAGCCCGCCTAAGATATGTGCTTTCAGATTCTATGTTATAAAGATCAGAGGATTTCATAATTTTAACAATGGTAGTCCGATCAGGGAGACTCCCGTATTGTTGGCAAAATGAGAATACATTAAAGAATATTCTATGTTGAAGGATGCATCTACATAAAGCAAGTTGCCGTTTTTTGTAATTAAGCCGCATTATTCTTCGTCCGTATTTCGTCAAATAATATATTGGTTTTTTCCCATTGTATTTTTTTTCGATAAGTCCTAAATAGCGGCCTGCATCCGTATAATAGTTAGTTTGTCTGATATCAAAAGCATACTTCTCTGTAACTGCATCCCGGCTAAGCTCTTGATGAGATAATAATTCGCACATATTAATTACACGTTCAAACGAATCCGCTTGGGGAAATGAAATTTCAGGTTCCGGCACAACTTGTGATATCTGAGCAGCTTCTTCTATCAAGTCAGACATTTCAATAGAGGTATCTTCAATGGCATAGTTTTTATGTTTAATTAAAACGAGAGAATTATAAATAGCTGAATTTTGAAACTCATATTCATACAAGCGGTATATTCCATTTGAATATACCAAAAATATCGGCTTTACCTTTTTAGAAAGACGACTTTCCCATACCCTATATGGATAATATAACTGCCGAATAAGAAAATCAGCAGATAAGTCACGTTTTGCTTCAATGAGAGCTAACGATGCTATCCCTTCAAAAGCCGCATCTATTTCAATTTGAGAATTATTGATCTGCATATTAAAAAAAGTCCCGGTTCTTGAATTAAGTATATCAAAGTTAAACCTACCCGATCCCATTCGTCCTGATACTGTCGGATACAGTGTTTCTTCATTAAGGAAGTCGGCAAACATTCCTGATGCTAATGCACAGTTGATAGCAACGTTTTCACTGGGCACTTCATTAGCATCAAGACTTTGAATATGCGTTGGTAAAGTCGCTCGGATAATTGTATCATTACGCGATTCAAACAATTGATATGCCTTAAAATTTGAAATAACATAATCCCGACGAGAAACGGGAAGAATTGCAAGATGATTATTTGAAAAAACAAGCGGTAAGTTTATGTGATGATCAAACTTAACCATAAGACGCGGCTCACGGAATTCTTTAATCTGATCTGCAGAAATAATATATTGTCCACATGCCCCAATTCGATTCAATATATCATATTTTATAAACAGTGCTTCCCATGCGATATCGTTTTGTGTTTTCTGCTTAGGATTCATAATTTCTTACTACCACTTCATCAACCTGACCTCGTCCTGTTGCATCGGAATTAATAGCTCTTTTTGCTTTTACGATAGTTAGGTTATAATTACCATATTGCGCTTTAATAAAATCCGTAGCCGAATTTGATAACATAAATTTAATTTTACGCCGGTTTAAATCATCGCAGCACTCCCGCAGCCGAATTTGCTCGTCTTCATTAAACCCTCCGCGAGAATATCCCGTAAAATTAGCAGTATCGGAAACAGGATGATAAGGAGGATCTAAATAGACAAACGCTCCAGAGGGAATATTTTTTAACACTTCTGCATAATCACAGCACGAAAAGGTAATTTCGGCTTCCCGTAAATAATTGCTTACCGCCCGAAGGGTAGGTGCATTTATAATATTAGGCGCTTTATAATAACCAAACGGCGCATTAAATTCACCAGCGTTATTAACTCTGAAAAGGCCATTATAACAGGTTTTATTTAAGTAAATAATTCTCGCGGCTTTTTCTACGCGAGATAGGTTGGCATACTTAGCTCTATCCCGATCCCAATCACGAATCCGATAAAAGTATTCTGCTTCATTTTTATGTTTTTCTAACTCTAGTATGAGGTTCTCAACATCATCGTGGATAACCTCATACATTTGTATTAAATCGTGATTAATATCATTTACGATCGCTTTTTTCGGTTGCTTCCAAAACAGCATTGCTCCCCCACCTAAAAACGGTTCACAATAAATTGTAAATCGCTCCGGGACCAAGGGGGTTAAAGCAGGAAGGAGTTGTCTTTTGCCACCAACCCATTTTACGACCGGCATCACCAGCTTATTTTTTGCCATTTATTCTATACCTTTTTACTAAAAAGAGCCATATTATGTATGGTGTTTCTTGCCCTATGCTCTATCATAGATCATTATTATATCCTATTTTTTCAGTTTTATAACATTTTCAAGCTTTTATGTGAAGCATACAACCTCTTGAGCTAGAAATGTTTCCAATGTGCTTACCTTCTTACCCTGATTTTTTGCAATTTTTCTCTTGACTTTTTATTTAAATGGGTATATTATTACCGCCATTACGGGGGCGTAGCGAAGCTGGTTTATCGCGCTGGCCTGTCACGCCGGAGATCGCGGGTTCGAGCCCCGTCGCTCCCGAAGAAGCTCACCGCGCAAGTGGTGAGCTTTTATTTTTATAATCGTTAAGATATAATCACACAAACGGGCAGTAGCGCAGGGGTAGCGCGCTTGGTTCGGGACCAAGAAGTCGGGGGTTCAAATCCCCCCTGCCCGATCTCTCCTAAAGTTGAAAAAGCAAAAAAATTTATCAGCAGCATTCCATTTGAGATATTGAGTAGATTACAAATTAAGACTATAGTTCCGCTATGCGGCCGTGTCGCTTGTTTTCAATATTTTTTATCATTTTTTTCCTCTTACCACCAATACTTTTAGCCCAAGACGCAAAGCCTCTCGATACTGCTGACAAGACAAAAAAATTTCCGGTAAGCGGATTTATCGCATTTTCGTTCAACACCATGATTGCCGAAAGCCGCGAGTATGTGTGCCGTTATGATGCCATTCTAAGTGATCTAAAATGGCCGCTTACACCTTCGGCTTCTTATACGATTCACGGCGGCGTATATTTCCCGAAAGGGATTCATCTTGAAGGGAATATTTCATTTATGCAGTCGATGGCTACCGCACCCATGACCGATTCGGACTTTGAGGGGATTCTGACGACTCCTCCGCAGACGGGAATAACCAAATTTTCCAAACATAACTGTACAATTATTAACGGGCTAAGCTGGATGGCAAAACTCGGTTTACAGTTGCCGATGCCGCAATCAGCAGCAATGAGGAGCGCCGGTATTGCAGTGACAGTAGAACCGATGCTCAGTTTTTACTACTCAACAATCAGCTGGCATTCTTACGGCGGCTATCTGCAATATGCAGAAAAAAAGTTTGACGGAACGTATGAACCGTGGAGTCCGGCATTACCTAGGATGCCGCATATAGGATCGGCAATATCATACCGTCAACAAGTAATGATGCCCGCAATAGGAGTCGGTTTTGAAGCAACGCTCCCTCATAAACTAACGCTTTTATCGGATTTTCACCTTACTGCCGATATTACAGCTTTCGCAGAAGATATCCACCATGCTGCTAATATGCGATATATTGACATTCTGGGCGGCGGATGGGCAATGCACGGTAATCTCCGGTTACATTGGAACTGCTTGCCGTTCCTTTTAGTATTCATTAATCTTTTTTATCAGTATTGTATAACAATGGAAGGTAGTAGTATTATTTATAATGACATCACCTCAACTAAGCCAAGCTCCTATACACCGCCCAATTCCGCAGGCACGTCTTTACGCGGTTGTACTTGCTCGATCGGGTGTGCCTTCCGGATAGGCCGGTAACCATGCAGCAGATGGGGCAAACGCTCGGGCAACGGCTTGAGCAGCGGATGAGTCAAAGTCAAATCCAATCGCTGGATATATTGGCAATGCCGACCGTCGAACTTCGAGAAAGAATTGCGGAAGAGCTTGCCGAAAATCCTGCCTTAGAGCTTGTCCACGGAACACAACAAATACCTCCTACATCAACAGATCAGACAAAACTGCTCGAACGGAAAGAACCGTACTACCGCAACGACCGAACATCGTCAGCCTTTTCGACGGAAGCAAGCGACGTATTCCAGACTTTCTTAGAAAATATTCCGGCGCCTCAGCAGCAGAGCTTACAAAGTCACCTTTTGGAACAACTATTTATCCACAAGCTGGATCCGCTCACTCTCTCTTTTGCCGAACGAATTATTGGAAATTTAACGAATGACGGTTTCCATGTCGTTCCGCTAAACAAACTTTTTAAAGAGGAGCTCTCTAAAAATAAAGGCGAAAAAAGCATTGCTTTTACACGGCATAAAATATGTCATGCATTATCGATTATTCGACAGCTTGACCCTATTGGATGCGCAACGCAGGATTTTAAGCAAGCACTTTTAGTTCAAGCAAAGATATTATTCCACAAGAAGACCAAAATCGACCCTGTTTATGCTTATACTATCGATATTTTAGCAAATCATTTCGCTTATCTGGAAAAAGCTCGTCCATATTCACTCGCCCGTGCCGTCAATGAAGATCCGGCAATTCCTTATAAACTAACCCAAGAGAATGCGGAAGATATTTTGTCTCTAATCGCCTCACTTAATCCTTTCCCGGGAAGGGGTCTCACCACAGATATAACACCTGATGAGTATATTGTTCCGACAGCCACCATCGAACGAGATAACCAAGAGTTCAGTATAAAAATAAATGATTTTGAAGTGCCGCTTCTTACCATCTCGCCTGAATTTCAGAACTTAATAAGCCATACGAAAGATACCACCGATAAAACCTATATAAAGGAGCAAATTCAAAAAGCGAAAGCTTTTATCGGAAGTTTAAACCAGCGAGAAAGAACAATTGTCGATGTACTGCGTAAAATTGTTTCGGCTCAAGAAGCTTTCTTCTTAACCGGTGATAAGAGGCAGCTGCTTCCACTGACTCAGCAACAGATAGCAAGAGAACTGGATATCCACGAATCTACTGTATCAAGGGCTGTCGCGGGGAAATATGTACAGTGCCAGTGGGGTACTTTTGAAATTCGATACTTTTTTACCAATTCGGTAGCGGTACAGCCTCAAATTTCTTCGAAATCCAATACTTTCGTATCAACCGGTATCCCCTCAACACGAGAAGGGGTAAAAGATTGTATTAAAGAGATACTGATCGAACAAAGTGCAAAAGGCTCAAAGATTTCAGATCAACAAATTTCCGCCCTATTGCAGGAGAAATATGGGGTTTCCATTGCTCGCCGTACCGTTGCAAAATACAGGAAAGAACTTGACATCGGTTCGTCATATAATAGAGCCTAATGGTTCAATCCAATTCTTGACAATTTTCTGTTTTTTACGCTCTAATGATGTTTACACAATAGAAAGGCTCTACGAAACAACTTTTTTAGAGGTTTCTCTAATTTGCAAAAACATGTTGCAATCTATCTCTTTCAAGCGAGGCTCATGTATGAAACTAAATCGTATTGTTTTTTTCAGCTATCTTATATTTTTCAGTTCTTTTCTTTTTGGTCAGACGGAAAATACGGCTATGCCAGACCCCAACAATCCCGATTGCATTTATGAGAAAGCACAACTGGGAAAATTCGTTATCCACATGGCAAAAATTACGACGCCATCCAAGGGTTCGGCTCCGGCAGTTGAAGTGCTGTTTAATCCCGATTTCCAATGGGAACCCTGTCTTCCTGATGACGGTTGGGGGAAGGCGAATAAAACATATCGTTACCATGAAGACGAAGTTCCCGGCACTGCCGTTTTTTTCAGCATCACTAATAAGCTGAATGATGTAACCTATTACCGCATAGAAGGCGTTCATCCTTTTGAGTTGCCTTTGTATGATGATCCAACTGAAGCGGAGATGCTCAAACGTTTTATCTTCTTTAAATTTACAGCTTATGCAGCAAAAGGCGGATATTTTGAAAATTATCTTAACAATTTAATGTGGGCAGTTGATACCAACACAAAATTACTTTACGCGTATGGAATGCCAAGCGATTATAAAAAAATAATCGGAAATAATTATATTCCGCAAAACTGGCTTCCGTACGAAACACATCCGAATACTGCCGATTCAAAATTGAAATTTTACGAGTACGATCCCATCGGTTTTATTTCTCTTGAAAAAGATTATGATTTTTTAGGTGTAAAAACGAATGTACATTTATACAATTGGTGGAACGAATCCGTCGGAGCCGGTTCTTCTATGAAAACAGTAAAACAAAAGCGCTTTATGCCGCGCATTTCAGATGAGGCACTCGAAGACTGGAGCATTCGCGATGCAGCAAAGCCGGTACGCTCACCGTACAGGCGACCGTCTTAAGGGAGCCATACATATATTACATCCAATTAAAATGAAAACTGATATACTGGCGTTTATATTACTTGATTGGAGAAGCAGTATGACATACGGGTATATCAGAGTAAGTACGGATAAGCAGACGATTGAAAATCAGAAATTTGAAATTACCAATTTTTGTAAACAGGAAAAATTGAGTGTAGATGGCTGGATTGAAGAAACTATTAGTGGAACAAGAAATTATGATAAGCGTAAGCTCGGGGAGCTTTTAAGGATAATCAAAAAAGATGATTTAATCATTTGCGCTGAGCTTTCTCGTCTTGGACGTAATTTGTTTATGATTATGGAAATCCTCAACATTTGTATGAAAAAAGAATGTAGGGTCTGGACGATTAAAGACAACTATCGGCTCGGCGATGACATACAGAGTAAGGTGTTGGCATTTGCGTTTGGTTTGAGTGCAGAAATAGAACGGAATTTGATTAGCCAACGGACGAAAGAGGCGTTAAAACTGCGAAAAGCAGAAGGAGTAATATTAGGAAGAAAAACAGGATCAAGAAATGTTCATCTCAATAAAAAATGTTTGCAAAACCATAACTTTATTTTAAGACAATATAATAACGGTGTAAGTATTCCGATAATTGCCGAAATAATTGGTGTTGCAAAAGGTACGCTATATCGCTATTTAGCTTATACTGAAATTAGATTGCCGGAAAAAAAAGAAAATGATACATGGATACGAGGTATTTATTAGACCTAAAATATCCTCAATTTTTGAAGACGGATATTAAAGCACGATATCAAGGATATACGTTCTTTTTTAAGGAGGGATTTTGTTGGACTGACATTAATACAACTTTTTTAAAATGCAGACTGAAAACAAAGAGTATAAATGACGTAAAAAGTATGAGTATGTATGGACTACTTGATACTGTTCCGGAATATTTTATTATCAGTGTTATTAATTCAACTTTTATGAGCAATTATGTAGATGTTTTTATAAATAATACACAAACATTTCAAATCAATGATGCAAGACAAATTCCTCTTATAATTCCAAATAATAAACAGTTATTACAGTTCAAGTATATCTATGAGAAAGCAATTGAAATAAAAAGAAACCAGTTTTTATCCGGGCTATCTGTATACGCTTCTGATAAGATGTTAATTCCTATTCAACAACAACTTGATAAACTAGTTGAAGAATTATATTGCATATAAAGTATTAATGAATGTATTAATCTGCTTTTCAATTTCTTCGAGAGCGTTATTTTCCTCAAAGGATATACCAGATACCACGGACTTCTTTAAGTCTATAGCTTCCTGAAAGGTTTTAGATATTATTTTTAAACTTTCTTTAGTCGGTATAATAATAGGAATCTGCCTGATATCGTTTATTTGAATATTCACAGTGCAATTTATAAATTCTCGATAATAATCGAATATAAAGTCGGAGTTCAAGACACATACAAGATAATAATTCGGAATATTTTCTAATAAAGTACTTAATGACATTGAGCCGACATCATTGACCGACGCAGATTTCATTTTAACTTTGAGTAATCTTGCTTTAGGATTTAGAACATTATTCCAACAAAATCCCTCCTTAAAATTAAACTGAGGATTTCTAACGACGGGCATTCCGACACCTTTTTTGCCTGAATTAGTCTTCAAAAATTGGACATTTTCTTTAGACCAAGCAATTGCAAAAGGTGTTTCCAAGTACCAGCGATTTCCATCTTTATCACCTTTGTCGTATAGAACATAGAAGGGCTTTTTTGTATCAATCCCATTTTCTTTTTCATCATCCGTGAGTTTTTCTACATCTGCAATTTCCTCCTCCTCAATGAGTTTATAAATATAACCTTGTCCAAAAATATCACGCCCATATTTTTCTTTTATGGAATCAAATTTTTCTGCTATTTCACTTTCAGAAAGACTTGTTAAATATTCTTTAGGATTTATATTGCCTAATTCTTTTGCCAATAGTGGTTCAGCCTTCATCGCTGCTATTAACTTTTTAGGTCTGCCATCTATAACAGTGTCAGCCCATTTTGAATTTTTTCGTATAGCAATATATTTACCATTGTTTCCAGTAGCAAGCCCTTGACCGCCTTCTGTCAGACATCCAAGAAGCGCGATATCACCAGGTTTTAAACTTTCGCGATATTTTTTCAATTCAACTGCATTTTCTGCAATCTTTTTACTGGTCTCGATTTTATTCCACCATTGATCATAAAGCTCCTTTACTTTGGCTCCATATAATTGCCAGATTTTTAAGTTTTTCTCTGTAGGTTTAAAAATTACCATATTTTGGGTGTTTCTATATATTTCTTGCAGAACGGGTGCAAATATTATTGGCTTGTGTAGATTTTCAGATCCGTCAATAAATTTAATAGTATTTGATTTTTCGAACTGAGTATTCGAAATTTGAATAATACACGTATCAACAAGAACTGTCTCAAATGGATTTGCGGTATCAAAGATATATTGAATATTTTTATCAAGAATTAAATTGCGCATATTTCGCTTTGTTTGAGTTGTCCAGAAAGTTTTTGGAATAATATAGTTCAATGAACCATTGTTTTTGGTAAGCTCTAGCCCTTTAAATGTAAAAAGATTGTATGTGTCATCGTTGAATCCGAATTCTGCCTCATACATTTTTTTTGCTTCTGCGGGAATATCTTTTGTCGATATATACGGAGGATTCCCTATAACGATATCGAAGCCGTCTTTTATATCAAACATCCATTCCTTGTCAAAAAACGGACTAACAGTAGTTTGATCATACGGATTCCATGCCGCAAGTTGCCTGGCTTCTTCTTGATTATATATCCTGTCTTTTGCGAGTAAGTCTGCTAAAGATTTCCGTAATTTTTTATCTTCTTCTCTGCATTCAGCTTTTGCTTTTGCTGTAGCCGCATTAAAATGTGCATGACGTACTTTTTTAATATCTTGTTTTATTTTGTTAATTTCGGGATCTTCAAACAAGGCAGATTGTTCGCTTTGCTTTTTGCTGATTAATGTATTTGCCGCAACGAATTTAGTTTCAAGGTTCGGCAGCGGATCAAAGCCGTAGTTAGCTGCTATGCTATTATTTTTTTCCTGTTCGCAAATAAGACTTATAAAGAATCTGAGCTTACAAATTTGCACGGCAATCGGCTGGATATCAACTCCGTACAGACAGTTTTCAATTAATGAAAGTTTCAGTTGATAAACCGACTTTTCATCGTCTTTTGTACCGCCGCACTTTTGAATGATTTGCACCATTCGATGAAGAGCGCCCATAGGAAAGGCTCCGGAACCGCAGGCAGGATCCAATATTTTGATGTTTTTAACTGCTATTATGATCGCTTCTTTATTGCATTCGTTATATGAATCGATATTGTTGTCAAAAAGAATCTTTGTCTGGTCATCTGTCATACCTTTTACATTTTGTAAAAGGTATGTTTTGAGCGATTCATCAACCATAAAATCGACAATTTCGCGAGGCGTATAAAACGAACCGGAACCTTTTCTGGCCGTTTTGCTCGTTTCGGGATTATATGTACCTAAGAGGTTTTCAAATACTTTACCGAGCAATTCAGGATCAAGGGCGATCTGCACATTACTCGGAGTATTTTCTTCTACAGTGAAATTATATCGGTTAAGAATATGGATAAGCCCCTCATGTCCTCCGTCATCTTCTTGCCAAAACAGATGATTCGGTATAAACGCCATCCAATACGGCTCACGACTGAATCCGTCCCTCAATACTTCTATATTCTTTTGTTTATTCTCATCATCTTTAAGCGCATCCAGGCATTCGAATAAACCGCCGTTTAAAAAAGGAACCGATTTAAAATGGTCAATGATTTCTTTATTCGTTTTTTTAAAGAAAGTTTTTTTACAGTTATCACGGTAATAATTCTTTACTCCGAATTGTTTATTAAAGCTTTTGCTTTTATCATCCGCAAAAGCACGGTCTTCTATCTTTCTATTTAAAGTTGCAAAGAAAAGATTTTGAATAATCGCATTGTAGTAATTGCCTGATTTTTTATTATTCGGATTAAAGTCGGTAAGGATACTTTTCAATTCGTTAATGTCAAAAATCCAGGATGGGATCAGTTCTTTTTGCTTAATAAACCAAACGAACATCAGCCGCGTGATAAGGCGTATAAGATTTATTTCGTTGTTATCCCCTGATTGTTTAACATTAAAACCGCCTTTTGTATTTTTTGTCGTCTCTCCGATTGGGAATGTAACAAGTTTTAAAGCCCATTCATACCAGTTAAAGAGTGCTTTATAAAACTCTTTACTCAGCGCTTCCACACTAAATGCATTCAGCATATCATCAACAGTTATAGCAGCACCCTCGTCGGCTTTTTTTGCCAGCTTCTGGAAACGTTCTGCGATAGTTCGGCAAGGATGTTCTGTTCCGCACAGATAAGTATACCGCTTTGCGCTGGTGCTGGTTTTAAGAGTTTCTGCTCGGTGCACAAAACTTACCCGCCACTCATTCAAATTATCAGCAAAATGGAAAAAGATCAGAGCAGATGTATTATCTTCCATGATTGTACGAATACAGTTTTGAATACTAACTCGGTTGCGTTTTAAGTGTACCGAAGACTGCACTGTTACATCGGCAAATGTTATGAAAAAGGTACCTGAAACTTGCGCTATGATTGAAGCTTGTAAAATAGTCTGTTTATCGGATTCTGCTAAAGCAATTGGCGCTGTTTTTCGCAAATCTTTTGCCGTTTTGAAAATAGGAAGGATTATCTCTTCATATATCGTATCTTTTCCGGGATAAGCTTGTTCAAAAATAGTGCGAAAGTCTGTCATAGTGTGTTCCTCTTCTCGTTATTCCGTGATAAGCGCTGTTGAAAGCGCAGCATTTGTGTCAGTTCTTGTATTATTTTGTCGTGCTAATTGATAGAGTTCTCTAATGGCTACGGTATTGTCGTAAAAACCATTATCGAATAATGAGGGTGATTGAAAATTCGTTTTTAATACTTTTTTTGCTAATGTCGAATTATGATGCATAAGCGCCTCTGAAATTACATCGAGCATAGTGCGCAATTCAGTGGAGTTAATGCTTGTGTATAATCCTTGGATTTTACTTCGTGCTTGCGTTATCTCTTTATTCTGTTTGCTTTTTCTTTCTCTAATAATCAATGCTGCATTTTGTTTATCTTTTTCATAGCATTCCATAATTGCTTCCTGGAGATCCTTTAGTGTGTCTCTATTTATATTGGTCTGTGCGGTATCAAATTGTATAAGCGGTTTTAATGCCTCAAAAAACTCCAGTTGACTCACTTGTTTTATTGCTTCATTTTTAGAAGCAAGATACAAGAAAGATTGTGTAGTAGTTTTCCGGTCAGTATGCCCATGTACAGCAGAAAAAGAACCGTGTTCTCCTGCTTTTATGGAAGAAATAGCGAGATCGTTTATGGCTTTTAGCCGAGTGTATTCTTCCGGTTGCTCTTTTTGGAATACTTGCAATTCTGCAATAAACGGCATGATTGGAGATTCTTCATCATCAGCTGTTTCGTATATTACCGGATCAAAATGTCTTACTTCTTCTTTTGTTGAATAAATTTGAGCATCTTCCCCGAATAATTCATGAAATGCTTGCAATTTTATATATGTTCTATTTTTAATATTGATTTGTGCATCGCCTAATGTAGAAGGATAAAAATTATAATTCCATATCGTTTTTGCGTCAGTACCGATACGGTTAATTCGTCCAAGCCGTTGCATAAGACGCGTCGCATTCCACGGAGAATCATAATTGAGAATTGAATTCGCACGGTGCAGGTTTACACCTTCTGAAAGGACATCGGTTGTAATAAGTATCTGGTAGTCGTCGCGTTTTTCTCCTTTGTAATTTGCATCAAAATTTGCAGCAATAACATCTTTCATAACCTCACGATTCGCCGCAGTAATTGAAAGGACATTACACTGTGGTATCGGCATTTCGTCTAATTTTTGAACCAATGCGCTTTGTGTTGCAATACATTCGGTAAAAATAATTAACTTTCGGTTTTTATTTCTGCTTTTTTTTAGAAACTGATTTGCGGTTTCATAAATAAACGTACTCATTTTAGGATCAGAGGTTTGGATATCCCACTGTGCACATAACTTTTTGATAAGAAATAAATCATTACGCAACAAGGTAATATAGCTTTCATCAAAATCATCCCTTTTATATTCTCGATTGCTGCCTGTGTCATCATGCCCGGAATATTTTTTGTTTGCTTTTTTTGCTTTATCTGCAAGCATATCAAGACACTGTTCAAATTCATCATTGCTTTTAATAGCATTATTGCCGAGTTCTTTATTCACATCTAAATCGGGACAAATAAAAATACGATTTACTTCCCACATCTTAATCATGTTTTCCGTGTAACGGGAGAGGTTATGGAGTGATTCTTTAAAGGCCGCTTGGCTGCTTTCAAGGCGTTTAACAAGTAACATTTCCATCAGCTGAGCTAATCGTTCTGCCGTATTACTTACCGTTAAATTTTTTACTTCGTATAACACACGATGTTTTTCGTTTTTCAGAAATTCAATTGCTCTGTAACGGTAATAACCGAGCCCGTCTTTTCCTGCTTCGGTACCGAGCGAAAGGATTTGATTTCCCGATTCGTCTGTATCGATACAGCTGACTTGTGGGGCAATAATATTTATCGTACTATTAAAAAGATTTCCCAGTTCGCCTTTCATTTCATAAGGAATAGCGATCGGTTTATTTATTTTAGGGAACGTTAAATTTTGGGTATTCATGTCATCCTGATAATATTTTTCAATGTCCGTTCTTGTTCGTCTGATTATCAGCGGTTCAACAATATGTTTGCGTATATCTCCATTATCTGCGATAAGATTTTGTTTATCCTGATTTAATTCATCCGGTGTCTTCTGAATTTTTATCCCATTCACAAGTTTATACCGTTGAATATATTGCTTGTAACGGTCTTGCTTTTCCTTAAAGTAGCGCTCAAGATCATTTCCGAATCCGCCGAGGTTACACAGGGTTGCATTTTTATGTTCGCGCTGGAACAAATAAATCTGATTCCGTAAATCATACGGAGCATTATTTTGCGGAGTCGCCGAAAGAAGCATTACATAAGGTTGAGGCTGTATGCTTCCTATTAAGTCATCAAGTTTTTGGTACATGAGAGTATTGTTGTTCCTAAAGCGATGACTTTCATCAACGACAATCATGCCGTATTGTTGTTTTTTAAATACTAAATCAAAATCATTTCCATCAACATAGCCATCGCTTTCGCCGCCGTCATCAAGGCGCCCGATTGTAGTAAGATTGATAAGCGGTTTGATTTTTTTACCGGGTAATTCATTTTTATCAAAATAGTTGATCGAATCAATCCAGCTCTGATAAATGGCAGGAGGAGTGATAATTAACACCGGATGCGTAAAGTTCGTTTCTAAAAGATGCCGCTTTACAATCATCAATGCAGTAAATGTTTTTCCAAGCCCGACAACATCGGCAAGGATAAACCCGTGATGCCGCTTCATAATTGAAAAGCCTTGGTTCACTGCGTGATTTTGATAGATAAGCTGTTTGAAGTCTTCGTCATGGGGTATATACGCATCGGGGGAGATTTTACCGTCGCCGTTTATTACTTCATCAAATTGATCAATCAAAAACTTTATATAGGTTTGATAGGGAGAAAGTACGGTATACGGCGGTTCATGTTGAAGTTTAGTTGTATCTCCCATTTTTTCAGTTTCTATCCCTATCTCCGATTTCTTTAAGACCTCCTCCAAAAACGCTCGTGTCCAATCGGATGCTAATGCCCATTTTTCATTGAACCATGTAGTATGCCCTTTTGAAAGATTTATCCCGTCCGGCTTTGCTGAAATTATTTGTGTATGTGTTTCAAGGTAATTCAGTTCGGAATTTTCTTGTAAGCCTTTTTGAGTAAAATTGCTGCTGCCGATAATCCCGTATGCACTGCCAGTTCCGTACAAAATATAACACTTGGAATGGAAAAACTGTCGCTTATCATCCTCGCTTACACCGCGAAAAATGCGTATCTCTATTTTCGGGTCATTGAGGCCTTCATGCTGTTCTTTGCAAAAATCCAGTAAAAGCTGTACAGCGGGGCTGTATTCGGATTTTACCTTTAAATCGGCAAGATCGGTTTTGATAAAATCCTGCGGATAGTCGGCATCCTTATATTTGACATCGGCGCTGTACTGTGCAAAAAGATACGGATCTTTCCCGATAAGAATCCGCACACGCGTATCTGCCGACCGCTCTAAGAATGCGCGAAGTTCTGCCGCAATCAGCTGTGTTCCCGGAATGTCCCAGTACCCTGTTGCAATGTCGATATGGGTAATGCCGGGTATGGTGATGAGTTTTTTAAGCGTATCAACAAGTTTTAAGTTTTCGGAATTATCAATCAATGTACTGTGCATGGGTATAACCCTCTTCCTCGAACAAAAGTATACCATAAATTTACCCTATAAGAAAATTTTTCACACTTTTTCAAAAATATTTCCCTTTTCCTCAAAATCCTTAGCCAAAAAGCTGTGCGTGTCGCATATAAAGATTAGTTTACAGATACCTAGGAGGTTAAACGATGAAAAAACTCTTTTTTCTTGTATCAATTATCTGCGCGTTGTGCGGAGCAGGGTGTGCAGGTTTTTCCAAGCAGCCGATTTTTACCGAGATTATCGGAGAAGAAGCCGAACCTGTCAAAATAGTCAAAACCGCACGGATGGAAAACAATGCCGTGCAGATGTTCTTTTCCGGTACGGCGGAATTTCTTTCGGCGGAAATTTTTATACCCGAAACGGGCGAAACGCAGGTGTGCAGTGTCGAACCTATGGATATCCCCGACGGCTTTACCGATTCCGAAGGACAATCCGGTAAGGTAGATACCTACACCGCCTTTGCGCTTACTCCAACAGCCCCGATCGGAATCGGCGCTCCTTTTGTACTGCGCGGTTCCGTATCGGATACAAAGCACAGCGTTCTCGATTTTGCGCTGCCGTTTGAGGGAGCCAATACGCGCCCTGCAAAACTGCGGATAACCGAAATTCGCCCGTTGTACAGCAGTAAACCGAAAAGCGAATTTATTGAGTTCATCGTAATGGAAAGCGGGAACCTTTCCGGTATCACTATCACGAATGTCGGGGATAAGCAAAACCCGCATTATCACTTTCCCGCCGCAGAAGTTTCCGCAGGAGAGACCATCGTATACCACTGGCGTTCCGTCGAAGAAGGTATCCGCGATGAACTTACCGCTAAAATTATTTCAGGCGGAACGCAATCATGCCCTGCTGCACGTGATTTTTGGGGACCGTATACGAGCATTCCCAAACGGAACGCCAATGTGATTCTGATAAAAACCGGAACTGACGGTGATATTCAAGATGCCATTCTCTACTGTACCGAAAAAGAATTTGCCAAGCGAGGCGCAGCTCCTGCATGGAACGATGAAGAACTGGTACAAGCAGCGGAAGCAGCCGTTGCAAGCGGCGTATGGCGAGGCGGCGCTGTCTTAAAGTCAGCCGTTATCGCGCCGATAACCGCCTCAAAATCGTTAGTACGCGATGCAAAGTCCGGCGTCAATAAAGCCGAAAGCTGGACACTCCGCGATTCAAAAAAGGTTACAATGGGGAAACCGTATTAACGCACCAAAGATATAGAAACTTCAATACAATTGTTTACAAAGGAGTTATACGTTAAATTTGAAGAACATAATATCCCCATCTTGAACGACGTATTCCTTACCTTCTTGGCGATAGCGGCCGGCTTCTTTGATTTTTTGTTCCGAACCGTATTTCAAGAAGTCTTCAAAACTGTAGACTTCCGCCTTGATAAAGCCTCGTTCAAAGTCGCTGTGGATAACACCGGCTGCTTTGGGGGCGGTATCTCCTGCGTGGATAGTCCATGCGCGGCATTCGTCTTTTCCGGCGGTAAAGAAGGTGCGCAGCCCGATTAAATGATATGCTGCATGGGCAAGAACCGATAAGCCTGAAACCTTGAGCCCGATCTCTTCCAAAAAGGCGGCTCGTTCTTCTGCATCGTCGATATCGGCAAGCTCTGCTTCAAACTTTCCGCAGATAACGACGGTTTCAGCTCCTTCTTGTGCGGCGATTTTTTTAACCGTTTCGATGTAAGCATTCCCATTTTTTATTCCGTCTTCATCGACATTGCAAACATACAGTTGAGGCTTCATCGTAATCAGATGTGTGTCGTACATCACAGCTTGCTCTTCATCTGTTAGATCGGCATTACGTGCACCCTTTCCGTCCTGCAGTAACGGCTTGATTTTCGCAATAGCGCTCATCGCAATCGCCGCTTCTTTCTGCATATCTTTACCCATACGGGTTGCTTTCTCCGCTCGTTCTGCTCGTTTTTCCAGCGATGCAAGATCGGCAAGCGCGAGCTCGATATTGATGGTTTCGATATCCGATGCGGGATCAATTTTATTGTTTACGTGAACGATGTCGGGATCGTCAAAGCAGCGTACGACATGTGCGATAACGCCTACCTCGCGAATATGAGAAAGAAACTGGTTGCCGAGTCCTTCGCCTTTTGAAGCACCCTTTACAAGTCCTGCAATATCGACAAACTCAACTGTTGCCGGAACAGTCTTTTTCGGTTCAAAAAATTTTGACAGTTTTGTGAGCCGTTCGTCAGGGAGATCGACGATACCGACATTGGGATTAATAGTGCAGAACGGATAGTTTGCCGCCTCTGCCGGTGCCCGGGTCAATGCAGAAAAGATGGTGGATTTACCGACATTCGGCAGCCCGACAATACCACAGTTTATAGCCATAGGAGAACCCCTTTAATCAATCATGTTCAATTAAATAGAAAGATAGTTAAACCTTCCTTAAAATTCAACAGCCGAACAAAATATCAATTTTGGAGACTGTTGAATTCGTGCGCGCAACGCGCATACGTCAATAATCGACGTTTGTGTAAGCAAACTCGACGTGTTTTTAAGCGATACCATTTGTACCGCTTAAAATAAACCATCCTTAAACTGAAACAGTTCCAATTCTCTTTTATTGGATTGTATACCGAAGCGCCCGAAAAGTCAAAGGAACCATCGTCTTGCAGATTGATATCAGTTGAATATACTGAATATACGATGATTCATAATCCGGTATTTTTTCATGTTGATTTGGATGCTTTTTTTGCCTCAGTAGAACAGCTCGACAATCCGGCATATCGCGGAAAGCCGGTTATTGTCGGCGGGCTTGGTAAGCGAGGTGTTGTCTCGACGGCTTCGTATGAGGCGCGAAAGTTCGGTGTGCATTCCGCGATGCCGATGGCCCGCGCACGAGCCCTGTGTCCGAATGGTATCTTTATAAAAACACGAATGCAGCGATATTATGAAAAATCGAAAGAGATTATGACGATTTTTAAAAACTTCAGTCCCGATATACAGCAGCTGTCCGTCGATGAAGCGTTTCTGGACATGAGCGGTACGGAAAAAATATTCGGCGATACTGCAACGGCTGCCCGGCTTTTAAAGAACTCTGTCTTTGCGCAAACAGGTTTGCGGGTTTCCGTAGGGGCGGCTTCTAATAAATACATTGCGAAGATCGCTTCGGGGCAATCGAAACCGGACGGTTTATTGGTTGTGCCGCCGGGCGAAGAAGCTCAGTTTATGCAGTCGCTGCGTTTAAGCGATGTATGGGGTATCGGCAGTAAAACACGGACGCGGCTTGCCGAATCCGGACTGACGACTATTGCCGAGATTCTCAAGCAACAGGAATCTGTTTTGCAGCTGATTATCGGGAATGCTGCGGGTACGTTTCTGTATCAAGCAGTTCGCGGAGATATGGCGCATGTTTTTAACGAAGAGCACAAAAGCCATTCCATCAGTACGGAACGTACATTTGAAACCGATCTGCATGAAAGAGATGAAATCTCCGATGTGCTGTTCCTGCTGAGCGCGGAGCTGATGTGCCGTATCCTTGATGAACGCATCCAAAGCCGTACTGTGCATATTAAAATACGGTATGCAGATTTTACCACCGTCTCGGCGCAGCAGAGCGGAGCATTGATTAACGATTCTGCGGATTTATACGGACGGGTTCAGAAGCTATTCTTTTCCCGATTCGATCCGGCGCTGTCCGTCCGGCTCATCGGGATTGGGGTAGACATCGGCAGCGACAACAACCAACTGGAGCTTTTTGCTTCCGAAAAGGCGGCAAAAAAGCGTAAACTTGAAGAGGCGGTTTTGGATATTTCAAAGAAAAATAAAGACGTCAAAATTGTGCAAGCACGATTGCTCCCGCCGGTGGAGTAGACAGATAGTATTATTTTCTCTCTAAATCCTCCACACACTCGGCAACACATATACCATAACATCGGACATGGGGACAGGCAGTTCAAAACGAATAATGGCAGTACCGCATCGAGCAATAACGAATCAAACTTTCGTTAATATTCTCCGGGATGGATGATCACAGAAAATAGCTCTTTACCGTTTTTATCTGTATAGATGTAAATCAATGTAACCTTATCTTTTCTTATTTGATAGATCATCTGATTTGTTTTTAGCTTTTCCTTTAACATACCTTCGGCTGTTTTCTCCACTATTGCCCAAGTCTGTTTATCCATGTCTTCATATACACCGCCAGAAAAGAGATAGGTATAGGCAAGTGCATGCTGATCTTCCTTGTATTCAAGCTTTGTTAGAGTAGTCGCTTCATCAACCTCTATGGGGCATTGCTTTGTTACCCCTTCCGCCATAGCGTGATATATCCTGGCATTCTTATGTGTGTCTTCAGAAGCTGCATGAGGTTCCTTTTTAGATGCACTGCCCATTGTCTGGCAAGAGAAGAGGCAAACTAAACACGCAGTTACGAGGAATCCTAATGCGATTCGTTTCGCATTTCTAAGTAATTTCATATATAATCTCCCCTATAAAGGATTTCAACATTTCCGCCGCCCTCTATCATGGGGAAAAATGTACCACAGTTTCCTGTTTATGAAAAGATAAGGAGATTTTTTAGGGAGGTGGATAATATTGAGAATTTCCATATTTTTTGTACAATAAGTCTAATCAAATGTATAAAAAAAGAACCATGTAATGCGAAAATGCAGCTTAATACAATGTTGAACGGTACCCACACATAGGCTGCATAAAAAAAGCCCTCTGCATAATGACTATACAGAGAGCTTTTTAGTTAGTTTCCGATGCCTCGGTCAATCTTAATTCCGATTGATCGGGAACCCCTTAGTTTGATTTTATGGCAATCTGCCGACGGGGAGCAAGCTCCTTACGCGGTATGGTGACGGTCAACACACCGTTTTTAAAGGACGCTTCAACCTTATCTTGATCAATATCCTCAGGTAGCGTAAACCGTCTGACAAAGTGCCGCTGTGTGCGTTCGCGGATCAGGAATTGTTCGCCATTCGGTTTTTCTTCCTTCTCTTTTGTTTCTTCGTGGTTGGAAGCAACAGTCAAAACACGTTCTTTTAAGTGAATGGTAACGTCCTTCTCCGTATAACCGGGAAGATCGATATCCATAATATAGGCGCCGCTTGTTTCGCGCACATCAACAGTCGGATAGCTTGCATTTGCCAACGGACTGAAAACGCCGAAATGAGGGCTGTCGTGATTTAATGAGTCAAGAACAGAGTCCGCAAATAAGGGATTAAAAATGCTTAATGAGTTCATAGTTTTCCTCCAAAAGGCTTACAAGTTAGGGTTTTTAGAAAACCCTCGAAGTTTTTCAACTTCAGTAATTATATAGCAACAAGCGTGCCAAGTTATACAATATACCTAATAAGAGAATCGGATGAAAAAAGGCTGTTTTGACCGAATAATTCCGCTTATACGGCTTTTTTATAACTTAAAGTGAGCGTTTATCGGCGTTTTTTAAATAGCTTCAATGGCAAAATCCGACTGTGTAAGGTGTTTACGTCCCGTTTACCGGTATGATGTGTCATTTTATATACCATATTGAGTCAATTTTTCCAACACAAAGCAAAATATGTGTCATTATGAAACATATTTTGCTTTTATCATAACTATTACTATTTTTTCTATTTAAAAATCGGGAAATCGGTTATACTATCTTTTATTCAATTATTGACAGATAAAAACGATATGTTTACAGTGATATTCTTTACAGCAAAAAAAAGCTGTACGAATATCCCATAGACGCATCCGGAGGCGGACATGAACGTAACCGATTATATGAGTGAAAGCGACTGGAAAAAGCTGGTGCAATTTTCCGAAAAACTCGAAACTCCCTGTGTTGTTATCAATTTGGATCGCATTAAAAAAAATTACCTTGAATTAAAAAAGTTATTTTCCCCCGCAGATATTTACTATGCAGTGAAAGCAAATCCCCATGAAGAAATTTTAAAGCTCCTAATCGATTTAGGAGCCAATTTCGATATCGCCTCACGCTACGAGCTTAATAAAATCCTCGCTTTGGGAATCACTCCGGATCGTCTCAGCTATGGGAATACGATTAAAAAAGCAAAAGACATTGCCTATTTTTATGAAAAAGGTATCCGGCTGTTCGTTACCGACAGTAAAGAAGATTTAAAAAATATTGCAAAATATGCTCCTCAATCGCATATCTATGTCCGCATCTTGGTTGAAAACACCAATAGTGCCGACTGGCCGCTTTCCCGTAAGTTCGGCTGCCACCCCGATATGGCGTATGATCTCTGCATTTTGGCGAAAGAACTCGGCCTTATTCCTTACGGGATTTCATTCCATGTCGGCAGTCAGCAACGGGATATCGGACAATGGGACGATGCTATTGCAAAAACAAAGTATCTGATGAGTTCTCTTGAAGAAGAAGAAGATATCGAGCTCAAGATGATCAATATGGGAGGCGGTTTTCCTGCCCCGTATGTGGTGCCGACCAATGAACTTTCGGAATACGCAAGTGAAATTAACCGCTATCTTGACGACGATTTCGGCGATGAGCGGCCGCGTATTATCCTTGAACCGGGAAGATCTATGGTGGGCGATGCAGGAGTTCTCGTTACTGAGGTTATTACTGTTTCAAGGAAAAACAATACCGCTTTGCAGCGCTGGGTTTATGTCGACGCCGGTGTGTTTAACGGATTAGTGGAAACGCTGAACGAGAGCATCAAATATCCTATCGTTACCTCGAAGGATTCTAATTGCAGCAAGCGCGGGGAGGTTATTCTCGCTGGGCCAACTTGCGACAGCATGGATATTATGTATGAAAAATATAAATACCAGCTTCCGATCAATCTAAAACCGGGCGATAGGGTATACTTTCTTAGCGCCGGTGCGTATACGGCGACTTATGCATCTGTAGAATTTAACGGCTTTCCACCGCTTAAAACCTATATTATAAAATAAAAAAACGGCACAAAGATAACATCTTTGTGCCGTTCATTACCGTATCTTACGGTTATTTCGCGAACCGTTCGCCGAATTCCTTGCACTTTTTCTGTGCTTCTTCATCGGGATCGTCATAGGCAATGAGGCCTTCTTCAAACACATCGGCTCCGTCTCGCTTTGCGCGTTCTACCCATGTCTGCATCCATTCACCGTCTGCCCATTCGTAAGAACCGAACAGTGCAATTTTGCGACCTGAAAGTTTATTTTCGATAGAAGCAAAGAACGGTTCAAATTCATCCGGTTCAAGTTCCTCAGAACCCATCGCAGGGCAGCCAAAAGCGATTTTGTCATAGCTATCCAATTTATCCGCACTGAACTGCGAAACAGGGAATAATTCAGCCTGTGCTCCGCCGGCTTTCAGTCCATCCATAATACAATGAGCCATTTTTTCGGTATGACCGGTTCCGCTCCAAAATACTACTGCAACTTTTGCCATAGCAAACTCCTTATAAAGTGTGATGAGAATAATAGAAGTATTATTCTGTCATTAAGCGGCACAAACAATCTCAAAGATCGTCATGCCGCTTTTTATCTGTAAAGCAAAACGCTCTTTACATTCCGTATACTGATGGAATACTTGTAATGCCTGTTCGGGATTGCTGTATACTTTCCAATACCCGCAAAACAGACAATTTTGTCCGCCCGTTTTTACATACTGCATTACATCGTCGGCAGGATACCCTAAAAAAAGTCCGATCTCGTGCGGAAAGCTTTTTTCTTGCTCTCTGCTCCGTGTTCCTATAAAATCAGACATCCGCTCTTTTAACCGCATGATAATTGCATCGAGCCCATATTCCGGCAGATACCCGAAATATCGTAGCGCCACTGCCACTTGAGGCTGAAAACAAAGGCAAGTAAGCAAATCCTTCCGATATACTAATACTTGGGTGCGATTTTCGCATACGCAAAGCGGCGTAAAATATATCCCTTGCTCATTCAACATTTCATTATAAGTATCGCACCATTGGATATCGGTACTTGGAAACGACACAAGGTTCGCCGGTTTAATTCCTGCCAGACAGGGAGCCGCATGACGGGCAAGGGCTGCTTCAACGTAAGCGTGCGGTAACATGTTTCTATTATGAGCATAGAACTTGAAAAATGTCAACTGCGAATAACTGGAATTTTCGGGCAAATGCATCAGGCCGTTTTTTTAACAGTCTCCTGATTTTGCGATTTATATTTATCCGTCTGATGTGTTCGCCCTATATACTTAAATATTATACTTGACAATATATTATATTATAAATAGTATTATAACGTTTAAAGAAACACCACGGGCAACATTAAAAACGGATTGTTGATCTTAGTTAAAGATAAAAGTAGGAGCGAAAGATGAAAGAAAAATTAGCTCAATATCGTGCATTAATCGAAAGCGAAACCGATGTTATTGCGGTAATGGCAAATACCAGCGCGTTTATCATGGAAAATATTTCCGGCTTAAATTGGGCAGGTTTTTATCAAATGAAAGGTGATGAATTGGTACTGGGGCCATTTCAAGGCCGACCTGCTTGCTATCGAATTGGTTATGGAAAAGGTGTTTGCGGACATTGTGCGGTCAGTCGAAAAACGATCATGGTACCCGATGTACACGCTTTTCCCGGGCACATTGCCTGCGATGCGGCAAGTAAAAGTGAACTGGTTGTACCGATTATTCACAACGGTATTTTATTCGGTGTAATTGATCTCGATGCTCCCGAATACGATCATTTTACCGATACCGACAAGCACTTTATCGAGGCTATCGCCGAGATATTTTCCCAAAAATTGTAGAAGGGGACTTCTAAGAGTCTCGTTTTTTTACGTGCTCAAAATAGTCTGCAAGGAGTAATTCACCTTTATGAAAAAGATTGCTTGTATAACGGTATGGTTATCCGCGGCTTTTGTTCTTTTTGCTCAAACGGAAACAGGGGTGGCTCAAGATTCGGTATACCAAAAACTCTTACAGTACCGTGTTGAACATGACAGCAATTACCGGCAGCTGCAAATGCAGGCGGATATTGCAGCCAACAAAGCAGAAAAAGCAAAAACCGAATCGTTAGTAACAATGGAAGTCGGCAGCGGCAATACGCAGCTTGTTCTTAACACCGATGCAGACAAACGAGGGGTTACAACTGCACCGTATGCAAATATCGCATTACCTTCGTACAATAACACGGGCATAAAACTCAGTGTGCCGTATAGTAAAGTAGGGCAGCGGCAAGAAACCGGCGCCGAGGTTTCTGTGTCTACCGATATCTATTCCAAAAATGCAGAAGCGAAAAAATATACGCTTAACCTTGCGCAATCCGCGGCAGATCAAGCGCGGCGGGCAAAAGAAGAAGGTTTGGCGCTTGCCGAAAAACAGTTTTTGCAGGATATCCAGCGGCTTTTGGACGATTATACAACACTCCTTGATAAAGAACTGAGCGAAGTAAAAGCTGAGAT
This sequence comes from Treponema sp. OMZ 906, assembly GCF_024181185.1. Classification (NCBI taxonomy): domain Bacteria; kingdom Pseudomonadati; phylum Spirochaetota; class Spirochaetia; order Treponematales; family Treponemataceae; genus Treponema; species Treponema sp. OMZ 906. The sequence continues at coordinate 2,739,039 of NZ_CP051196.1, forward strand.
TCAATATAATCAAACAAAGGCACAAGGCTATGCCGACAGTTCTACAAAAATGCGTACGGCCAATTTAGAGCTGCTGGGTGCAAAACGGGAACATCAGAATGCGGATTTTAACTTTTCGGCGTCATACCATGTTTTTGCAGAAAGCTGCGGTCTTACAACCGATGAAAAACCTCAAATGTTTTTAACGTCGCTATGGGATTCCATCCCCATACAAAAGGCCGCGGATATTGAACAGTATCCTCAAGCTGCTTATAAAAAACTTGTTGAAGCGGAGCAACAGCATACGCAAAATGCAGCGAAACGGGATATTGAACTGTCTCCGTTTTCCATCGGTGCAGATGCCGGTTATAAATTGCGTAATACGAAAATCGGCAATGCCTCCGCAAAAAATGAGCATTCCGTCTTAGGCGGATTGAGTGTGCAATTCCCCGGCGGAAAGGCGTATACCGGTGTTGAAGTTCCGCTTGCGGATCCTAAAAGTACAGCGCTTAAACTTTCGTTTAGTTGGAATCCTTTTTCAATTCAGTATCGGAAACTCGATAAAAAAAATGCCGAACTTGAAGATGCGATTGAACGGCTTAAAATTGAAGATGCAAAGGAACAGTATCAAAAACAGCTCCATACCAATAAAACAGCGAAGGAGCAGATGATATGGCAGCAAACGGCGACAGCGGATGAATTAAGCATCTATAAGCAAAACGCCGATGACCATGCCCAATGGTACCGCAACGGTGTTATCAGCAAGGTGGAAAGCCTGCAAGCAGAACTTGAGTATAAAAAAGCGGAAGTCCGCTATGCAAAGGCTAAAACAGCCGTTATGATTTTCAATATCGATACGGCGCTGCTGTTTGAAAAGCGGTAACTAAACTACTAATTTGGAGGACACGATGAGTATCAATAAACAGCCGCTGACAGCACGGCAGCGGAAATCGAAGAAAACGAGAATTATTGTTATTGTATGCATAGCGGCGTTGGTAGGCAGCTGGTATATTTTTATGAAGCCTAAAAGCACAAAAACAGGTGATTTGCCACCTTTGACGGTAAAAAAGGAAATCGAACACAATCAAATTGAGGTGTCCGGTTATATCGAAGCGGCACAAACGCAGGTTTTGGAGGCACCCGGCGAGGGGTTTATCGAACAGGTGCTGGTAAAAGAAGGCGACAGAGTAAAAAAAGGCGCACTCTTGTTTGCGCTTGATACCGACAAACAGAGTTATGCTGTTGCAGAACATGCTTTTGCGATAAAACGGGAGCAAATTAATGGAGCCTCGCAAAAGCTGAGCTTGATGGAGCAAGAACAGCGGCTTTTGGAAAAACAGCTCGCCGACCGTAAGGTGTATGCCAAATTTGACGGCATCGTTGCTGCCTTAAAAATTACGCAGGGGCAATACGCCAAGGCAAAAGATACCTTCGGCACACTGATTGACCGCAGTTTTCTTAAAGCCACGGTCGAAATTGCCGAAAGCGATGCGTCTCGCCTTGCAGTCGGACAAAAAGTTGATATGACATTTCCCGCCGAACCGGATATTAAAGTGCAGGCGGAGGTTATTTCTTATCCGGCAATCGCACGCCTAACCAGCCTTGGGCGGACGGTTGTCGATACGCTGATCCGGCTGGATAATCCGCCGGAGAAAATTCTTCCCGGTTATTCTTTTAATGGAATCATCGTAACGGGCGCCGACTCCGAAGCGCTTATAGTAGAGCAAGACGCCATCCGTTATGTGGAAGGGAAGCCGTTTGTCGATAAAGTTGTTGGCAATACCACACAGGAAATTGCAGTAACCGTCGAACCGTATATTAAAGGCTTTGTGAAGATTCTCTCCGGCGTGCAAGAAAACGATGTGTTGAAAAATCAAGCAAAACTGAACAACGATAGAGATTTCTAGGAGACGTGTAGTGAAAACAGGGATGATTGTCTCCCTTGATTCAGTGGTAAAAACCTTTTTTATGGGAGAAAACGAAGTACATGCCTTGCGCAGCGTCTCGTTCGATATACCGGAAGGGAGCTTTGTTTCGCTTATGGGGCCATCCGGTTCAGGTAAAACGACGTGTATGAATATGATCGGCTGCCTTGACCGCCCGACGGCAGGCGCCATCTATGTTGACGGAGAAAACACTGCCGAAATGAGCGAAAAAGATTTGGCGTTTTTGCGGAATAGAACGATTGGGTTTGTCTTTCAGCAGTATTTTCTTCTGCCCACGCTTACCATTCTCGAAAACGTGATGCTGCCGCTTCGGTATCAGGGGCTGCCTGCCTCTGAACGGAAGAAACTTGCTGCCGAAGAGCTGGACAAAGTGGGTTTAAGCAACCGCCTCAAACACCGTCCGAGCGAGCTGTCGGGCGGACAAAAACAGCGTGTCGCCATTGCCCGCGCCCTTGTAACCCGTCCTAAACTGATTCTTGCCGACGAGCCGACCGGAGCGCTCGATTCCGAAACGGGTCAGTCCGTACTCGATCTTTTTTTTGACATAAACCGGCAAGGTACGGCGGTCATTATTGTTACCCATGATCCTGACATCGGTGCAATGGCGCCGCGCTCCATTCACCTTAAAGACGGAAAAATCATCTCCGACACGGCGGGCATACCGGATATGGAAGCACGTGCGGCGAATACGGGAACGTATACATCGGACACTACGGACGGCGCCCATGTTTGAAGACATCCTTTCAGCATTGCAGAACTTCCGGCACAATAAGATGCGCACGCTCCTTTCGCTTTTAGGGATTATGATTGGTGTATGCTCGGTTGTTATTACGATGAATTTAAGCCGTTCGCTGGAGGCAAGCGTTGCTTTGGTGTTTAAGGATTTCAGCAGTTCGATAGTAGCCGTGTGGCCTTCGTCGTGGCGGAATTCTGCGATTACTTTTAACGACCGCTATGCTGATATGCTGAAAAAAAAGATACCGCAGATAAAACGCGTTTTTTGGTTTGATTCGTTTAATGCCGCGGTCATGCGCGGCCGCCTGAACGCCGGCACGAAGGAATGTTTCGGTGTAGAATACGGGTACATGGAAGCACAGAAATGGCATCTTGAATACGGCACAGGGTTTACCGCTTCGGATTTTATGAGCGGTGCGCAGAAGGTTATTATTGGGGAAGATATTGCCAAAGGCCTATTTCCGGAAGGAAGCGCCGTAGGTAAAACGCTGACGCTGTCGGTAGACAATGGGAATGATGCGCCGCTCCTTTTTACGTGTACGGTTATCGGCGTGCTTAAAACAAAACAGACGACGGTAGGGCAGATGCAGCGGTTTGTATTGATACCGCATTCATTTATAAGGCTGCAGTTCGGCCGAAAGGAAGCTGACTCGGTTGATGTTGAATTGTACGACACCGTAATGGATATCGAAGCTGTTGAAGAGGCGATTAAAGCAGCCTCCGACGAATATGCAAACAGTAAAAATACGGTACGGATATGGTCGGCGCAGTCGATGCAAAAACAGGTTCAGAGCAGTCTTGCGATGATTGCCGCCGTGCTGTCCGGTATTGCAGGGCTTTCACTGTTGATAGGCGGTGTCGGTATTATGAATATCATGCTCGTAACGGTTGCGGAGCGGCGGCAGGAAATCGGCATCCGTAAAGCAATCGGCGCTACGACGGGAGCAATCCTTTCGCAGTTCTTGACGGAATCGGCAGCCATCAGCATTGTCGGCGGAGGCATCGGTCTTGCAGCAGGTTTTTTAATCAGCCTTGTTGCCGTTACGCCGATTTTATCTCAGTTTTCAGACGGAAGTGACGTTGTATTATCGTTCAATATGCGGGGAGCGTTGCTGGCGTTTTTAATTTCCGCAGGAGCAGGTATTTTCTTCGGGCTGTACCCTGCATGGCAGGCCGGCAAACTCGACCCCGTCAAGGCGCTGGAAGAAACGTAAACACGGTACTTCCATGTACCGTGTTTACGTCCTGTTTTGCGCTTATGCAAAACAGGTTACTGCTGTATATCACCGACATCCATGTCGGTACTGATTAAGGAATAATTATGTTGGAAGATTTTATCAATGCGTTCGGCAATTTCCGCAGTAAAAAATTGCGGACGATACTATCTCTTTTAGGTATTGCAATCGGCGTTACCGTTGTGACGGTTATCAGCAATATCGGAAGCTCTATGAAGGTAAGCATGGCGAAGTTATTCAATCTTGATACGATGAATATGATTCAAATTGAGCCTCGCTGGGATTTTGATAAACAAAAGTATCATATCAAGCTGACTGAAAAATACCGTAACGCATTAGAGAAAAATGTACCGCTCGTAAAAGACGTATTTTATTCAGGCCTTTTCAACGCAACGGTTTCACATAATTCGTTTTATCTGAAAAATCAGCGGATAGTCGGTATTGAATACGGTGCGCTTGAAGCAAACGGGTACGAATGGTCTTATGGGAAAAGCTTTAGTCTTGATGATTTTGCAAATCGCCGGCATAAAATTATTCTGGTTGAAGATGAAGCAAAGGTGCTATTCCCCGAAGGAAACGCTATCGGGAAAAGAGTTACGCTTACCGTTCCGTATAATCAGGGGCGCCAGTTTATTCCATTTTCGTTTGAGGTATGCGGTGTTGTAAAGCCGCGCAATCGGTTTTCCAGTATCGGTTCTTTTATGGTGCCACGTTCATTTGTTACAGAGGATATGGGTATCGGTAAAAATGATTCCGATCTCGCTTCGGTGCAGATTTACGATCCGGCATATATTGACAAAGCAACGGCGCAGATAAAGGCGTTTTCCGATTCGTTTGCAAAAGCTGAAAACACCTTATGGACGTTTTCGGAAAAAGATATACTGAATCAAATCAATTCGCAAATCGCTCTTATCAGCGTGGTGCTTACCGTGATTGCGGTTATGTCGCTTCTGGTCGGCGGCGTTAACATTATGAATATTATGCTGGTTACCGTAACGGAACGAAAAAAGGAAATCGGAATCCGCAAGGCACTCGGTGCAAGCGAAGCGGTAATACGCAATCAATTTTTAGTTGAGTCCGCGACGTTGAGTTTGACGGGCGGGATATTCGGTATGCTGCTTGGCGGAGGGCTTAGCATGCTTTTGGTACAAACGGTTTTTAAGTCTGACAACTTCAAGATGGTCTTTAGCCCGAATATTAGCGGTTCAGTTATTGCATTTGCCGTGTCCATAACCATCGGTATTTTCTTCGGTCTCCGCCCTGCAGTTAAAGCCGCGCGGCTTGATCCGGTTAAAGCCTTGGCGGATTAAGGCTATATCCGGAACTTCCCCACCTCTTGCGCAAGATGATCAATACTGGTTTTATTTTGCTCTGTAATAGAAACAACCTCTTCTACAGCATCGGTTATTTGCTCTGCGCCGGAGGCTATTTCGGTCATACTGTCGGTTGTTTCCCGTGTAATTTCCGCCAATTTTTGCATCTCTTCGGCAATTTGCTTACCGCCTTCAAGCATTTCTATGGAAGCGGTGCTTACATCTTTCGTCACCTTATTGATAGTCTCGATAGCCGATAAAACTTGCGTACCGTTTTCTTCCTGTTCCCGCATAAGGTCTACAATCGAATCTTCTTTCTCCGAAATGTTACTGATAAGTCCATAAACATCGGTAAAAGTTTTCTCTGCTTGTATACCCGCCTCTGAAACTTGCGCGATAATTTCGGTTGATTCTTTTATAACCGCGCCGATCTGTTTTCCCTGCATATTGGATTCTTCGGCTAGTTTTCTAATTTCGTCGGCAACGACGGCAAATCCTTTGCCCGATTCTCCGGCATGGGCAGCTTCAATTGCGGCGTTCATCGCCAAAAGATTTGTTTGGCTGGCGATATTTTGAATGACCTGACTCGCTTCCAGCAGCGCTTCCGATCGTTCCGCAATCTTCTTGACAAACTCATTTGCTGCCCGTGCCCCGTCTGTTCCCGCTTTCATTTGACCGTATACGGTTTTAATCAATTCATCATTTTGTGAAAGTATTTTATTAATACGAAGCATATTTTCCGCAGTGCGTGTTATTAACGCCGAAGACTGCGTAATACTTTCCGACTGCCTTGCAATCCCTTCAACAAGCAGGTTTAATTTTCCTTGAATCTGCTCACCGGCTGCAGCTGTTTCCGTTACACCGGCTGCTTGCATTAACGCTTTTTCCTTTACCGTTGCGGCATTGCTACTTATTTGTTTTACCGCGGCAGCCGTTTCTTCCATATTGCTTGATAAGTCGGAACCGATCGCCGTCATTTTATCGGCTTCTTCTTTTAAAACGGTCAACATAGTGTGGGTATGTTCTATCGCCATATTCAAATTTGTCATAAGCCGCCCGATTTCGTTATTACGTTTTACCGCCACGCGATCGGTAAGATCTCCCGCCGCAATTTTTTCAAACATAGATTCAAGTCTCGCAAAATACCGCTTTAGTGCACGGGCAGCGATAATCGCCAATGTGAAATATATAACAAACATCAACAGCCCGATGAGAATCATAATTCTGACCAGCGCATAAAACAACGAAAGGATTTCCCTTTGTTCCACAATGACAATAAGCTTCCATCTTAATTCGGGAAACGGAAAGATATAAGCTTTTCTCTGTTTTCCGTCCAATGTAATAAAAACGGAACCTTCCTTTTTTTGAGTGATTTTCGCGAAAGCGGCATCGACATCACTTAGGTTCTTAGAAATGAATGCACTATGGGCTGCATCCGCTAAAATCATCCCGTCATCTTGCACGAGCATACAGTATCCCGTATTCCCTATTTTGACACTGCTGATAAATGATGTTAAATCAGACAAATTAATATCAACACCGACACATCCTAATAATGTACCGTTACCGTCTTTTATAGCCTTTGCGACCGCTACGACAGGAGTACCATCTGTAGCAATATATACCGGTGTGATAACTATAGCTCCATTTGCTTCGGCGGCTTGTTTATACCATGATCTTTGGCGAGGATCATACCCTAGCTCGTCTTCCCCAGACCATGAAGTTGCAATCCCTCCCCATCGAGTCCCCATATAGACATCTTGGAATTCGGAGAAGCTTTCCTCTATAGCTTTAAACAACGTTACAAGCTCCTGTTCCGTTTTTCCAGTATGCGTATATATTCTTCCCGATTTTTGTGCTTCTATCGTATAATTATAAATAGTATCATCGGCTCCTCGTACAGCAGGATGCGAAGCAAGCATGGTAACAACATTCTCACCCTTTTGCATGAGGAGGTTGATCGATTTCTCAACGTTGAAAAATTGCTGAGCGGTAAACTCGTTAAACAATGCAGTATTTCTTTTGTAAAGTTCATAACCGACAACTGCACTAATAAAACCGATAATCGAAATGATCGTTATAGTGATCGCACGTAAAAGTCTAAAACGAATTGAAAGTGCTTTTTTCATTATGGTGTCTCCAATTGCTAATTGGTAATGGTAACTAATACATTTATTAATATGATCTCTGAATAATTCCTTATATTATATACTATAGTTAACAAATCCGTCAACTTGCTCAGGCAACGTTGCTGGCAGAACCATACACTTGCTCAAAAAGATAAAACTTTCTATAATAGTGAACTATCATTTTCTTAAAAAGTGATTAGGAGAAAAATATGGAAACCCGAAGCCGTTATGCCCCGTCTCCGACAGGATTTCAGCACATTGGCGGAGTACGTACCGCGTTATTTAATTATCTTTTTTCCCGCGCGACCGGCGGAAAATTCATCTTGCGTATAGAAGATACCGACCAAACCCGCTATGCCGCCGAATATGAAACAAATCTTTACGATACCCTTGACTGGCTTGGAATTGACTGGGATGAAGGCGGCCCCCGCGGCGGTCCGTATGCCCCCTATATTCAGTCTCAACGTTCCGAATTATACCGCGAGTATGCGGATAAACTCGTCAAAAGCGGTCATGCCTATTATTGTTTTTGCGATGAAGAACGGCTCGAACGCATCAGAAAAATTCAAACCATGAATAAAATGCCTCCGGGATATGACCGGCACTGCCGCAATTTAACGCAGGAAGAAATCGATGCGAATATCGCAGCGGGAAAGCCCTATGTTATCCGCCTCAAGGTGCCGCTTGAAGGAACAACGGTATTCCACGATGTCCTTCTCGGTACAATCGAGTGGAAAAACGAAGACATCAACCCCGATCCCATCTTGCTGAAAAGCGACGGCTTCCCCACCTATCATTTGGCGAACGTTGTCGATGATCACTTAATGAAGATTACGCATGTTATGCGTGCGCAGGAATGGGTACCCTCAACGCCGATGCATGTTATTATGTATAAAGCGTTCGGCTGGGAACATCCCGATTTTTGCCATTTGCCGATGGTTATGGGGAATGACGGGCATAAGCTTTCTAAACGGCATGGTGCGACCAGCTGTAACGAATTCCGCAACAACGGCTATTTAAAAGAAGCGATTATCAACTATGTTGCGATGCTCGGTTGCTCTTATGAGGAAGGGCGGGATATGTTCTCTCTTAAAGAACTGGGAGAACGCTTTAATCCCGAACACATCAACAAGGCTCCGGCGATTTTCGACTATAAAAAGTTGGAATGGTTTAACGGGCAGTATATGCGGCTTAAAACCGATGAAGAACTCTTTGAGTTAACATGGCCGTTTATTGCGAACTCCGGTATCTTCGGTGAGCAGGATCAAAAAGCTCGTGAAGCAGCCGGATTACGTTTTGCCGACCAGGCGCTGCTTAAACCTACCGATGAACAAAAGGCAATGCTGATGAAGGTGATGCCGTTGATTAAAGAACGCCTCCACTTTTTAACGGAAGCCCCGCAAATGGTGCGCTTCCTCTTCGAAGAGCCGGCAGTTCCGCCTGCAGAAGAGATTATCCCCAAAAAGTTGGATGCAGAAAAGACGCGGGCTGTGCTGGAGAAAGCAAAAACCGTATTACCCTCAATTGCAAACCTTGATGAACACGCTGCAAGCGAGGTGTTCCGCGCGGAAGCAGAAGCGACGGGCGTTAAATTGGGCGACTTTATGATGCCGATGCGTATGGCAATTACCGGCAGCCGCGTAAGTCCGCCGCTAGTCGGTTCGATACAGATCTTAGGTATAGATCGTTCTATTGCCCGCATCGAAAAAACTTTGAAAGAACGGTTTAACTTCGGCTGCTGATATGGCGCAGCCTCGTTAACCGCGAGTTCCGGCAGATGCCTTTAATAACCAAACGAGGAGTTTACAGTATGGAAGATCACGCAATTTCAATGGAAAAAATCGTCAGCCTATGCAAAAGGCGCGGCTTTGTGTTTCAGTCTTCTGAAATTTACGGAGGACAGAACGGGGCATGGGATTACGGTCCGCTCGGTGTTGAATTAAAAAACAATATCGCCCGCGCATGGTGGAAGGAAATGACCCAGCTGCACAACTCAATTGTCGGTATCGACGCAGCTATTTTGATGCACCCGCGCGTGTGGGAAGCATCGGGACATGTGGAAAACTTTACCGATCCGCTGGTTGACTGTAAGAAGTGTAAAGCACGCTTCCGTGCCGACCAGATTGATCAGAACAAGTTAGCAAAAAAAGAATGTCCCGACTGCGGCGGCGAGCTTACCGATGTGCGAAAGTTCAATTTAATGTTTAAAACCCATATCGGGCCGACAGATGATAACAGCAACCTCATCTACTTACGCCCCGAAACCGCACAGGGTATCTACGTGAACTATAAAAACGTTGCGCAAGCCAACCGTATGAAAATCCCTTTCGGTATTGCGCAGATCGGTAAGGCATTCAGAAACGAAATTGTAACGAAAAACTTTATCTTCCGTACCTGCGAGTTTGAGCAGATGGAAATGCAGTTTTTTGTAAAACCCGGTACCGACGACGAATGGTTCAACTACTGGCGTGAACAGCGGTGGGCGTTCTACAAAAAACACGGTGTCCGCATGGATAAGTTGCGCTGGCATCAGCATGGCCCGGATGAGCTTGCTCACTATGCAAAAGACGCCTACGATATTGAATATGAATTCCCGATGGGCTTTAAAGAGCTTGAAGGCGTACACAACCGCACCAATTTTGACCTGACCCGCCATACCGAATATTCCGGTAAGGATATGCAGTATATTGATCAGGATAACGGCAACGAACGGTATATTCCGTACATCATCGAAACCTCAGCCGGTTTAACCCGCAACCTCTTAATGTTCCTCTGCGATGCGTACGAAGAGCAAAAAGTTGCCGACAAAGGCAATGATGACGATTGGCGAACCGTGTTGCATTTCCATCCGGTTATTGCGCCGATTACCGTAGCAGTGTTACCTTTGATGAAAAAAGACGGCCTTGCGGAGCTTGCACAGGATATTCAAGCGGAATTACGTGAAGACTTCTGTACCGACTATGACCAATCAGGAGCAATCGGTAAACGATACCGCCGCCAAGATGAAGCGGGAACTCCATTCTGCGTTACCGTCGATTATGACAGCAAAGAAGACGGAACCGTTACCTTACGCTTCCGCGATTCTATGGAACAGGTGCGCATTCCCCGTGCCGAACTTGCAAACCGAATTAGAACAGAAATAAAAAATTATACAAGAGCGTAGGCAATATTTTCCCGTATAATGCAGACGTACAGCATAACCAGCAGCACGAGTGTTATACGGGAAGCAACACTCTCTTACGCGGAGTTTTCTATGGCTAAAAAATATTCATATAGTGCAGAAGATCAATCTATTCTGTCGCCGATATTATATAAGTTTTTCGTTAATCCCTTGGTAGCAATTTTACCTTATCGTGTACCGGCAAATTTTATTACATTTTCATCCTTTCTTTGTATTATTACTGCTTTTTGTGTTGCAGTACATGGATACTATGTCGGAAGGTACGGGCACTGGTGGCTTATTCCAGTACTTGCACTGATTTATCTGACCGGCGATTGTGCCGATGGAAAGCAAGCCCGAAAAACAGGCACCGGTTCACCGCTTGGTGAATATTTTGACCATTTTTTAGACTGTTTTGTGACCGGTCTTTTAATGGGTATTCTGATGATATCTTTCAAGGTAACAAAACCGGCTCTCATTACAATAGGTTTCTTTAATCTATATGCCGGGCAAATCGGAAGTTTCTGGGAACGCTATAAGCGGCGGGTAATGTGCTTTGGAAAACTCGGATCCAATGAAGGAATCATTGCAATCGGTTTGACATCGTGGCTTATGTCAATACCGTCGATCCACGCGGCAGCAGACACAGTTCTCCTTTTCAATATAACAGGTGGAGAAGCTCTGATTATTACTATTATGACGGGAACAGCAATCTCCGCAATTCATTCAATTGTCCGATCTCGCGCAATTTCTGCCCGCCTCATTGCACATTTAATACTATCGTTCGCCGTTACCTACACAGCTGCCTATCTCTTTGGGAATAAGAATATAGTATATATCACGGGTGTGGTAAGTTTCTATAATGTATTTTTCCTTTCTTCGCTTTTAGCAGCAACCAACCTTGATAGCCGAGAATGCTTGCCGGATGTTATCATCCCTCTTTCATTCATATTATTCTTTTTGATCCCGAATTATACTTCACTTATTCAGCATATACAAATTGTATATTTGGTAGTGCGGGTTGCGATAAAATTTATCTCGTTTGTCAGAATAAACCGGCAGTATTGGTATTGGATTAATCCGCCGCCGGATGAAGATCTTTCAGCAACGCGGTAATCCGATCGGGGTAGTCAGTAATAAGACTGTCTACCCCCATTTCAATCAGCTGCCGGTAATCGCACTGAATGCTGCCGAACCATGGATTGATGCGGATACCAGCCCGGTGCAAAGCCCCAACCAGTTCAGGCGTTACACAATAAGCTGATGGGTGATAACATTCGATACCGAGGTTCCGCACATACTGCTCAGGATGAATTTGCCAACTGTCTACCAATAATCCGCACGTTACCGCCGAATCGATCTTCTTCATCCGCAGTACGCTTTCGTGATTAAAAGACGACACAATACAGCGATTAATCAGTTTGTACTCCTTCATCAGCTGATATACAACTTCTTCAATTCCTTCATAGACAAAGACACCTGTCTTTAATTCGATATTCGAAATGATGTGTGGCTGTTCCGCAATATATTCAAAATATTCTCGCAATGAAGGGATCGGAGCAAAATCTATCGTTTCAGGATGCGGCTTTGCGGCATTCAGCGCTTTTAACTCATGGTATGTTTTTTGTCCGACTAATCCCGTACCGTCAGTCGTGCGGTCAACTGCTTCATCGTGAATAATAACCGCTTCACCATCTTTTGAAAGATGCACATCAAACTCTATCCCGTCACAGCCGGCTTCCACCGCTTTCCGAAAGGCAAGCATGGTGTTTTCAGGGTACCGGCTGCGGAATCCCCTGTGCGCAATATTAAGCATTGTTTTTTCCATCATAACGGGATTATAGCACAGAGGGGGCAATGATGTACACTTTTTAAGGTGAGCATGACTATAGGTTGTTCTATTTTTCCTATTTCAGCCTACCGGTAGCTTGTGCAAGTGCACTCGCCGTTAAACCGTAGTCGGAAGTATACAATAGTTTTGCAGCCTCGGCATGAGCAAGGCTCGCGGTATACGCAGCCTCCAGAGATGGATATCCTTGAGCCGCTAATGCGGTAATCATCCCGCTCAAGACATCGCCAGCCCCCGCTTTGGCGAGCGCATTGGTTCCAAGCGGGTTCACAAATACTTGGTTTCCGCAGCCAATCAGCGGATAAGCGCCTTTCAATACTATGACTGCCTGAGGAAAAGCGCCGCAAAACAGCCGCAAATATTCAAACCGGTGCTCCTGTATTTCGACGACACTTACCTGTGCGAGTCCGCTATTTGCAAGCAGACTTTGGAACTCCTTTGGATGCGGCGTTAAAATAGGTGCTTTGAAAAGCGACAGCAGTGTAGGCAGTTTGGGGTTATGCAGTATATCGGCATCAAGAATGAGCGGACGTTCCCGAACGAGCTCTTGTGAAAGGAAGCCGAGCGCCCGAGCCTGTGTATCGGAATTTCGCCCTAATCCGGAGCCGACCATTGATGCCGAAAAGTTTTCGGGCAGCTGTAACGTATACATAAAATCGAATGGAGCGGCAGGTACAGGCTCTCCGAACACGGTAACCAAACCGATTCCGAAGTGAAGAGCAGCTGAAGCAGCAAGCATACAAGCGCCGGTTTTTTCACCACAGAAAAAAAGGCCGTGTCCGTAGCTCATCTTGTGGGTATTTTGCACGCTGCGGTGAGGCAGCTTCATATCCTCTACCGATAAGAGAAAGGTGCCGGTCTCACCTTCGTAGCAGCGCCGCGGCAGGCCGAGATTACAAACATAAATAGCCCCGGTATAATCCTTCGCAGCGTCGGCATAGAGTGCTGTTTTTAGCGCGCCCATCGTACAGGTTTCGTCGGCGCGGAACGCAACAGGCGATGGGATGCCGAACTCATTTAAACCGCTCGGAATATCACAGGCAATTTTATAGCCCTGTACCGCATTCATCCGCTCAATCAAAGCGCTCATTTCGCTATCGAGGCTGCCGCGGATTCCCGTACCGAACACCGCATCAACAAGTACATCGCAATGCTCCTGTAACATGTCCGTTATCGGTATGCCAAGCAGACTAAGCCGATCTTGCTGTAATTTGCACAAGGGGGATTTCGGCTCTTTTACTAAGACAACGCGAACAAGACAAAAATCGGCGAGAATCCGTGCAAGAGCATACCCGTCACCGCCGTTATCACCCGAACCGCAGACAATCTGTACAAGCGGTAATTCTGCCTGTGGAAGTTTTATGTGCGAAGACGGTAAAACCAAAGCATTGTTCTGCCTCGAACGTCCCTGTATATTTTGTGGGTACAATAAACGTGATGAAAGAAGATTTCGAATACGTTCAACCATGCCGCAGGCAGCATGCTCCATCAGTACACCGTTTTTTAAATTAAAGGCATCTTCCGCCCGCTTATCCAGCTCTCGTACCGAGTCAAATATCTTTTCCATCAAAAAAGCCTCTCAAAAAGACGTTAGGTTATTCATCACATGAGAACTGCGGAATTAAAGCGGCAGATGAGGATTGTATTTCTGAGTCGTTTCTAATCTTCTTTCTTTAAGACCACTTGTTCCAACATGATAAAGTTATAAATTTTTGTATAGACAGCGGTCATCCATTCCCGTATCGGCTTGTCGGAATGCTGTTCAATTTCCTTCCAATTTTGCAGTAAATCTCGATGGGGTTTATCATAGTCGGCAATACAATTCTTTATAGCATTTCCAAGCGTCATAATATTTTTAATAGCAACTTTAAGCAGTTTAAGAGCAGCTTCGTTAACGGTATCCAAGTGTTTTTGCACTTGACGACCGGCTTCTTTTTCCCGCTCCATTCGCGACAACAGCGTGCGGAATTTAACCCCCATTTCGGAAACCTCTGACAGTTTTTCGTCAAACTCCAAAAGCTTAGTCGAAATATGCATCAAATTGTGGTAGCTTTCGGAATATTCGGCAGAAAGCACCTGCTGTGTCCATTGCCCACGTACTAAAATTAAATCGGATAGAGCCCGGATATCACTTTTAAAGTACTCGACTAAAAACGATTTAAGGTAGTTCATTGCATCAGCATAGATATAACCTTCAAGTCCCCGTTTTTCAAATGCTGCATTGGAACGCGGATTATAGTTTTTAGTACCTGACGAAATCACATTTCCGAATACACGCTGCACGAGCATTGCTACCTGAGAATTCTTTTGCTCCATAACAATGTCTCTTAACGTATTATCAATCGACCGTTCTATTTGCTTAAGATAATCATCGGTTACCTTTTCGGTGAAGGGACTGATTTCGACCGTGTAGGCAGTATCTTTTGTAATATGCTGAATAATTTTTTCTAAGATATGGGAACGACGGACATCGTTTAAAAGGCTCAGATGCTTTTTCCACAGAGGAGCATTAACCGGCTGTACATTCTTGTATGCGGTAATAATTGCGAAAAGCTTCTCCCAATTTGCATCAAGCGAAAGTCCGTTTAGCACAACGATAAAATCTTTTAATTCATCTTTAAGGTACTCGCCGTTAACAGTGGCAAAGTTTGGCGTATAAGAAAATTTGTCTTCCGGCAAAGCGGGATCGAATTTTTTTAAAAAGAAATAATAATCAAACAGCACAAAGTGGATAAATTCATTGAGCTGCCGATACTGTGTATCAATCTCGTCTATCTTCTTGCCGTCAAACTCACGCATAAAGGCATCAAATTCTTTCTGTACCTGAATACTCAATTCTTTTTGATTGGTCGTTTTTGCACGTTCCTTGATGACTTCAGGCGTCAGTTTTTCCCGTATTTGATGCTGTCGTTTTGACAAATTTTGCTCTACGGTGATACTCTTGAGAACCTTTGACGAGGCGGCACTTGCAAGGAGAGCCCGTGCAGGACCGACAATTTTATACAGCTCAAAAAAGAAACGCGCCATCTGCGGTTGGAGTTCTTCCGAAGAAGGTTTATACCACTTACTGAATTTATTTTTTGAAATTTCCTTTGCCAACGCTTTTAAATGTCGTTTCTTTATCGCCTCTGCATCATCCCGTGGAAAAAAAAGCTGTAATATACGTGTAAGAAAAGATTCTTTTTTCTGTGCCATAGATATACCTATAATGAATAAAATCCGCAAATCTGTCAATCAAAAAAAATTTTTTATCCCTTTCAAACCCTGCAAATTTATGATAGTGTAGGAGAGGTTATCATCGATAATTACAGAAAGATAAAACTACGGCTCCCTTGCCTTGGAGTTTGATACTGTCGATATAACGGAGGTACAGCATGCGCTATAATGAAGAATTTAATTTTACCATTGATACACTCGGTCCCTGTAAAATACCTTCTCCTATTCACCTTTCAAACGTAATCGGCGACAGTATTGCAAATTACGTTACCAATGACGATTTTATTCGCTTCCGGTTGGAATCTAAGGTCGGAGAGCAGTACGGGCCATTCAAACGCGAACAGCTTATCGAGAAAGCAGGTCCGCGGGAAAAAATATTCTTTAATCCGAGTCATGTCCATGCAGGCATTATCACATGTGGAGGATTATGCCCCGGCCTTAATGATGTGATCCGATCGGTCGTACGCTGTTTGTGGGGACGTTACGGCGTTAAGCGAATCAGCGGCATTCGCTTCGGATTTAAAGGCCTTTTACCGGACTACCATTTCGATGTTATGCCCTTAAACCCGACGGTTGTCGATGCATGTCATAAAACAGGAGGAACAATCCTCGGCACTTCACGAGGCGGAGGTACCCGCGTTGTCGAAATCGTAGACGGAATCGAGCGGCTCAATTTGAATATCCTTTTTGTCATCGGAGGCGATGGAACAC
The DNA here is from genome assembly GCF_024181185.1 of Treponema sp. OMZ 906. Taxonomy (NCBI): domain Bacteria; kingdom Pseudomonadati; phylum Spirochaetota; class Spirochaetia; order Treponematales; family Treponemataceae; genus Treponema; species Treponema sp. OMZ 906. The sequence goes on from NZ_CP051196.1 coordinate 2,755,312, forward strand.
AAAAAGGCGCTTTAGAAATTGCAAAGGAAATTGAACGACGCGACCTGTGTATCTCCGTTGTCGGCATCCCGAAAACCGTTGATAACGACCTGTCGTTTATTCAAAAGTCCTTCGGCTTCGACACGGCAGTTGTAAAAGCCTCTGAAGCAGTTGCTGCCGCCCGTATGGAAGCACAGTCCCAAATCAACGGTATCGGATTAGTCAAGCTGATGGGACGAGAATCGGGATTTATTGCGACGCACACGGCTATTGCAAGCCATGAGGTCGACTTTGTACTTATCCCCGAAATTCCTTTCGATATGCGAGGTGAAAACGGTTTTTTAAAGCATTTGGAAGACCGCTTAGCCCAAAGTCATTACACAGTTATTGTTGTTGCAGAAGGAGCCGGTCAAGACTTAATGCAAAGCAAAAATGAAACCGACGATTCAGGCAATAAGCGTCTTTCCGATATTGGCGTATTCTTAAAAGAGCAAATCGATGCTTATTTTAAGTCAAAATCCATTCATATCAACTTGAAGTATATCGATCCGAGCTATCAAATCCGGTCAGCGCCGGCAGCGCCGGTTGACTCTATTTACTGTGAACGGCTTGGGAATAATGCGGTACATGCCGCTATGGCGGGAAAGACAAAGTTGATTGTCGGTCTTATGTATAATAAGTTTGTTCATTTGCCGATCAATGTCGTCGTCCGTTCTCGCAACTATGTCGAACCGGACGGCTCGCTCTGGCGCGACACCCTCGATGCGACAGGTCAGCCGCCTCTAATGAAAAACAAGACTCACGATGACCACAATAAACATACATCTGCTCATTAGTCGAACAAGCATAAACGCGGTAGCGTAGTTAAATTTAAGGGAACCATCCAGAGACTGTTTTGCAATCCTCCTCAGCGGATATAATGCATCTTTACCCTTACAGAAAAGATCGATAGGATTTCAGTCTTTGGACTATCCATCGCTTTTATTTAGTGTATAGAGGAACGAACATCCTTCAATACAACATCGTGAGAACCGCCTTCGATAATACTGGAAGGAGAGACCAATGTTATTTTGGCATTCTGTTGCAGCTCAGGAATGGTGAGGACACCACAATTACACATCGTAGAACGTACCTTATAGAGTGTTGTTTTAACACCGTCATGCAATGAGCCCGCATAGGGAACATAGGAATCCACGCCCTCTTCAAATGCGAGTTTACTGTCTCCGCCGGAATCGTAACGCTGCCAGTTTCGTGCCCGCGATGAGCCTTCGCCCCAATATTCTTTCATATAACTGCCGTTTACCAGTATTTTATTTGTCGGACTTTCATCAAAACGAGCAAAGTAGCGCCCTAACATACAGAAATCGCTGCCCATTGCAAGCGCCATTGTAATATGATGATCATACACAATACCGCCGTCAGAACAGATAGGAATATAGACACCTGTTTTCTTAAAATAGTTATCGCGAGCTTTGGCAACCTCGATAAGTGCCGTCGCCTGCCCTCGGCCTATGCCCTTGGTTTCGCGGGTAATGCAGATGGAGCCTCCACCAATCCCCACTTTGACAAAATCGGCACCGGCCTCCGCCAAAAAAATAAATCCATCTTCGTCAACGACATTGCCGGCTCCGATGGGAATTTTATCTCCGTATTGTTTTTTTACAAAGTTAATAGTACGCTTTTGCCATTCCGAAAAGCCGTCGGAAGAGTCTATACATAAAACGTCAGCGCCTGCAGCCACCAACGCAGGAACACGCTGCTCATAATCACGAGTATTAAGCCCCGCCCCAACCAAATAACGCTTTTTTTCGTCGAGTAGCTCATTCGGGTGCTCTTTTTTGCTTTCATAGTCCTTACGGAACACAAAAGCCACAAGTTTTCCTTCTGAATCAAGGACGGGAAGGGAATTGAGCTTATACTCCCAAATAATATCATTTGCTTCTTTTAAGGTAACACCTTCACCGGCATAATGGATCTTTTCAATCGGCGTCATAAATTTCGCAACGATTAAATCCCGTGCCATCCTACTTGGGCGATAATCACGGCCGGTAATAACACCAAGCAACTTCCCATGTGCAGTACCGTCATCAGTAACAGCAACTGTCGTATGCCCCGTTTTCTCCTTTAAACGCAACACGTCTTCCAAAGTATTTTCAGGCTTTAAGTTTGAATCGCTTTCTACAAAGCCCGCTTTATAGTCCTTAACAGCAGCAACCATTGCAGCCTGTTTTTCTATACTCTGTGAACAGAAAATAAAGGATAACCCACCCTCTTTTGCAAGAGAAATTGCCATACCATCATTGGAAACCGACTGCATAATTGCCGAAACTAACGGAATATTGAGCGTATACAACGGTTTTTTCCCTGTAGAAAATCGGGTAAGCGGCGTGTGCAGATTGATATTCTGTGGATTATGCTCAATACCAGTATAGCGAGGAATTAACAGATATTCATTAAACGTATGCGACGGTTCTTCATAATAGTATGCCATAATTTCTCCTTACGGTTACATCATATTTTAGGAATCTTTTTTTATCAAGTATTAATTCGGCACCGATTATTCACAACTTACTCACCAACATAACAGATTATCCACAAGTTATTAGCAATATCATTCTATTATTTTCTCTTTTTTTTAACCGATATAAACAGACACCCTTTTACATTAAAAGGGCATAAACCTTTTACACATAAAACTTTATACAGCAAAAACAATATAAATGATATAATAAAGGGCAAGAAATGCAGATATATAGTTTACAAGATATCCACAACTTCTACACAAGTAATAATATTATCGAATATCAACCAAGCGAAACCTGTGCGTTATTATCAATCGCCAAAATAGTCTTACATTCGGAGCAGCGGAAGCGACCTGGACGAGGCGCCTTTAATTTCTTTGCACAGATAGGACACGAAAAAATTTTGGGGAAGAGATTAACCTGAGAAGTAATATTTGCTCCTTTATTTTTAAAGAATTCAATAGCTGTTTCTAAGGAATCATGGATAGTAAAGAAAGTTGCAAAACCGAGCAGTTGAAACACTTCATATACTTTCGGCTGAAGACTTAACAATACAATATCACCGCCCTTCCCTTTTACAGCCTTTAGGAAAGCAGTAAAAGAGCCTATCCCCGTAGAAGAAACATAATCCAAATGGGCACAGTTAAAAATAATCTGAATATATCCTGCATCAATAAGGGTTGTAACTCTTTTTTGAAAGAAGGTTGAATTATACGTATCGACATATCCTGACAGAATGATCACGATACATTTTTCAAGCCCTTCTACCTTTTGTAGTTGTATTTTAAGGCTTTTGTCTTTTTCGTTATCGAAACTCTGAATTATTTCTGCGTCATTCATATGCCAATCCTTTGTCAAATCTATCCTTGTTATGAAGTAAAAATTATATCTATATTCATATCCCTATTCAAGGGACTCAGCCCTAAAACGACGACCACCCTTTATCAACCGGTAGTATAACCCCATTATAAGCGCACTCTTTTAATAAAAAGAGCGCAGCATCCGTAATTGTAGTCGGATTAATCAATTCACCATCAGGATTTTTTTTCGCCCATATCGCCCGAGTATTCTCCGACAATAAACCGCTATCGGTAAAACCCGGGCAAACGGCATTTGCTGTAATACCATATTGAGCATATTCCATACTCACGGATTTTACAAGTGATATAAGGCCTGTTTTTGCCGCCCCATATACGGCATTTGTTCTAAAACCTCGTAAAACTTGAGTTTCCGTACCGCCAAACAGCAAAATACGCCCCCAAAGCCGTTCTTTCATACCAGCTAAAGCCGATGAAACCAGTATACCAGGCAGTGTAAGGTTTGCATATACTGTTGCACTCCATTCCTGAGCAGAAGTCATATCAAGCGGTTTTTGCAAAAACGGACCGTAAGCGACGCACAGAATATCGGCAGCATTGGCATATTTGCACAGCTCCCCCACATAGGAGGCTTTTTGCAAATCACAGATAAAACAGGCTACATTTCCTTGGCAGCAAAGACTTGCAACACGTTTTGAATTGCTCTGTCCCTGCATCACAACAGAAACAGATTCTTGTAAAAGCGATTGCGCTAAGCAGTATCCAATTCCACTTGTCCCGCCGACGACCAATGCGCTTTTACCTTGCAGCACATTATCCATAGCGTATTCCTTCCATACGGTTTATTAGGCAGTCCCCACGCTTACTTTTTTCATTATACTCCGAAGTACTTGACATAGCAAGCGTTCTCTACACAAAATAATTACCATGAGTACTTCAACCTCACAAGAACGGCTTCCGATTGCAGTTATTCTCTGCCGCCCTGAAATAAGCCGTAACATCGGCGCTGTTTGCAGATCAATGGCCAACAATAATTGTTCCGATTTACGTATTATAGGAAACAAAAAAGATTATGATGAAGAAGAGATCCTCCGGTTAGCCATCCATGCCGGAACAATATGGCAGCAAGCCCGTTTTTTTGAACCTTCAATTATGGGATTAAAAGCATCAGTTGCCGATTGCTGCATTGTCGCCGGAACAACACGGCGCATAGGAGAAAAGCGCAAATCATGGGGCATGACACCGGAGGATTTCGCTTCGTTTTCTTTCAATACGGCAGAAGGACTTACCGGCCTTGTATTCGGCAATGAACGAACCGGGCTTACCGATGAGGAATTAAATGTTTGCTCGGTTGCCATCAATATCCCTTCAGCCCCCGATTTTCCATCGCTTAACCTTTCGCATGCCGTGCAAATCGTCTGCTATACGCTATTCCGCGCCTATAGTCCCCGAAAATACGGCTATGAGCGTATCCCTTATACGCGGGTTACCTCAACCTCAGAACATATCAACGACTGTTTATGTAAAATGGGTCTTTTTAAACATGCAGGGAAAGAAGATAACATTCGTTTTTTTCAGGAGATAATTGCAAGAGCGGGATTATCCGCCCGGGAAGCGCGGTATTTGGAAGAACTTTTTCAAAAGCTATGCTATGTTAAATGTCGAAATGCTGAGGGAACAGTACAGGAGATGCCTTTGCTGCAAACACCGCCCGTTCCAAACAATTAAAAAGTTCACGGACATTCCCCGGCCAATTATACTTACACAGCAGAGACAGAGCCTCCCGTGATAAGTGTTTTCTCGTTTGTTTTAAATAATTATATGCCAGCACTCCGATATCTTCTTTATGCTGACGCAGCGGGGGAACGATAAGATGGGCAACATCAAGACGATAAAAAAGATCTAATCGGAAGAGTCCCTGATCTACCATTTCTTGCAGATCACAATTTGTCGCACAAATCAATCTAAAATCAGAAGAGTACTTTTGAGTGCCTCCCAGTTTATAATATTCGTGTGTTTCAAGAACCCGTAAGAGTTTTGCTTGCAAATTCAGTGTAAGATTTTCTATTTCATCAAAAAATAATGTTCCTTGATCTGCCTCTGAAAAGAGACCTTCCTTATCGATTGCTCCGGTATAAGCTCCTTTACACGAACCAAACAATAAACTCTCTGCGAGATCTTCCGCAATGCAAGTAGTATTTATCGGTAAATATCTACCGGGACGATTTTTAGAATAGTAATGAATGAGCGAAGCAACGACTTCTTTACCTGAACCGCTTTCTCCGTACAGCAATACATGAGAATTTTGCTGTGCTGTCTGTAAAATAAAGTTCCGTATCATTTGAATTTCGATACTCTGCCCCTGCAATTTCGTATAGAGCGGAGCCGTTACCGGATCTATATCGTACATATCGATTATTCGGATAATTTTTCCTTCAAGCGTATTTTGAATAGTATTGTGTAATATATTGAATTCATAAGGAATAGAAAAACATCCTAATATCATATTTGTTGCAAAAGCGGCCTTTTCTACAAAATTACAATGCTGATGTGATAATAAAAAGATAGGTAAAATGGGATATTGCCCGTAAATTTCTTTGAGTATATTCGGCGGATACTCGCCCCCTGCTTCAAAATCAAATAACAGAAAATCGTAGGCTTTTTCTTCTAAGCAAGGTAGGACAGCCCGATTGTCCAATATATAGTCTATAGACCAAACTTTTTTAGACACACAAGCGAGTTTTTCGGCATCTGTCGAAAATGCTGCAACAAACAAAACACTTAGCACAGCCACACCTACAACAGAAAACCGGAAGAGGCAGGAATCGAACCTGCCGTTGCGAATTATGCAACCAACGGTTTTGAAGACCGCGAAGACCACCAGATCCCATCAGCTTCCATTAATAAGAGAAATTATGATTTAGTATAAAGTGAAAGTTTCTTTTAAGCAACCCTACTGCTTTTAATTTTAACGCTATCAAGAGGAAAATTTTCCGGTTTTTTATCTTTTTAGGATTATTATGCTTTACTTATTTGATCTCTAGTGTTCCGTCTTAAACATGACAAATATTTCACTCCCCGCAAAGGGATATTAGAATCGCCGCATGAATAAACTTGAGTGATGAACGGCCAAATATAATCAAATTTAAGCATACAAAGATTGTTTATATATTGCCGATACTATGTTAAAATAGTACCAATGAGCAAGATAACATACCTATCCGTTAAAGAAACTGCAAAACGCTGGCACATGAGTGAACGGAGTGTAAGGAATTACTGCTTACAGGGTAGAATTGTGGGGGCGCTTTTAGAAGGGAACACATGGAATGTCCCTTCTGATGCAGAAAAGCCCCATCGAAAAATTCGCCATACGGCAAAAAAAGATACGCTCTTATCATTCCTTAAACGTGAAAAAGAAACCGGATTGAAAGGCGGAATTTATCACAAAATTCAGATTGACCTTACGTATAATTCAAATCACATAGAAGGTTCAAAACTTACACACGACCAAACTCGATTCATTTTTGAAACAAAAACGCTTGGTGTTACAAATGAAGTTGTTAAAGTTGATGATATTATTGAAACGGTAAATCATTTTCATTGTATTGATGTAATCATAGAAGGTGCGCATACGAAGCTTTCGGAAAGTTTCATAAAACAGCTTCATTATATCCTAAAATCCGGAACAACCGACAGTCAAAAAACATGGTTTAAGGTTGGGGACTACAAAACGCTGGAAAATGAAGTGGGTGGAGATGCAACGACAAAACCTGCGGATGTTGCAGCAGCGATGAAATCATTATTAATGGAATACAATGCAAAATCGGAAATCACTCTTGATGATGTGTTGGATTTTCATGTCCGATTTGAAGCGATTCATCCGTTCCAAGATGGTAATGGCCGTATCGGAAGATTGATACTGTTCAAGGAATGTCTTAAGCATAACATTGTCCCGTTTATCATCACTGAAGAACTAAAGCTTTACTACTACAGAGGAATTAAAAATTGGAAAAATGAACGCGGATTTTTAAGAGATACGTGTCTTACCGCACAGGATATAATGAAGCAATGTTTGGATTATTTCGGTATTGTGTATTGAAAAACCGCCCCGGAAATGATCACCTAAGATTCATTACCAAAAGTCGGCGTATTAGAGTTCTTTTATCCGGCCGCTTCTTTCACACCCGCCAGATACCGAAGCATTTTATCTACTAGGATAAAAGCTTGCGGCGTCAGTGTTTCGAGGCTGTCCTGTGGGGTGTGCATCCGCTGCCATGTCTGCGGAATGACGGCGGCAAGCGGCGAATCAGGCGGAACGTGTGCATTGGTGATGATACACCGTTGAAGCGCTTGAGCGGCGCTTTCGTTGGCGGATATTTCCGCAGCGGCCGACCTATGACATCCGGCGGAATGCACGTTACCCGATAGGGGCGTTCCAGCCGAGTGCGGCATATACCGCATCAGCAGCTCAGCTTCCGCCCTCGGCAATACGGTGATGACCTGTGCGGTTAATCCAGCGGAAATAAGCCCTGCGTTGTCGCTGTAGGCGGTCGGCAGCGAAAGCCAGCGCCCCCTGCACGCGGCGTCGGCATAGATGCGGCAGCGCCGATGCAGAGCGGAAAGCACCGCCGTTTTCCGTGTATCCCTGCCGTATATTCCGGACTCGGAAAGGATGAGCGTATCTCCGCTGCCGCACATATCAAACACAAAGATGTCATCCTGCTGCATTGAAAGGGCACGCAGGCCTTGCCCCAAACGGTACGCGCCTTGGTTTTTAATACCATCCGCCCCCGCTTCTTCGCCGTCGGTAAAGATGATGCGGATATTATGCGCATCCCGTTTATGCAGCAGCGTTTGGGCAAACAGCAGCAGCTGTATGCAGGCGGCGGAATTATCGTTTGCGCCCTGTGTACCGGCGGCGCGGTCATAGTGCGCTATCAGCGTTTTCATCTTAAAGCGGGGATTGTACGCAGATTGCCGGTAGGTAATAACAATGTGAGTTTTATCTTGAAGAGTAACGGTACGGTAGGGAATTCCTTGCGCTGCCAACCGTTCCGTTATAAAGGCGCGCCGGTCTGCCGCCGGTTCTAAAAAAGCGCTGAAAAAAGGCGGAGCGATAATCGCTTGAGCTTGTTCAAGAGTCACGGCGGCAGAGCAATCGGGTTATAAAGCGGCTAAGGCTTTTTCAAGCTCGCTTACTAAATGCGCAAAGTGCTTGCAGGCTGCTTCAACCGGTTCGGGAGAAGCCATATCGACACCGGCAATCCGCAGCGACTCGATGGGATAGCGGGAACCGCCGGAGGTTAAAAACTTAAAGTAATCCTCCCGCTCCGTTTTTCCGCCCGAACATACCCGTTCTGCAAGGGCAAGCGATGCGGAAATTCCGGTTGCATATTTGTACACATAGAACGAATTGTAAAAATGCGGGATACGCAAGCCTTCAAGATCGCTGCATTCCTCAAAGTGCATCGCGGGACCGAAGTAAGCGGTCAGCAGTTTGCGATATTCGCTGCGAAGGTTCTCGATGGTAAGCGGCGTTCCCTCTTCGACCAACTTATGCGTGATATGTTCATATTCGGCAAACATCGTCTGGCGATACAGCGTTGCAAGAATATCACTTACACGAATACTCAGAAGGTATGCCCGCATTTTGGGATCGCTCGTGTTTTTCAGCATGGAGCGGAACAACAGCTCCTCGTTAAAGGTTGACGCTACCTCCGCTTCGAAAATCGTGTAGTTGTAGCTTAAAAACGGATTGTTTCGCACTGAATACCACGAGTGCACGGAATGCCCGCCTTCATGCACAAGGGTGAACACATCCCGGATAACGTCTTCTTTATAGTTGACCATGATATACGGATCGCCTTCAAAGCAGCCCCACGAAAAAGCGCCCGAACGCTTGCCTTTATTTTCGTACCGGTCAACCCAGCCGTTCAAAAGGCCGTTCCTCAGCGTCGTTACGTATTCGTCTCCGAGCGGCTGTAACGCTTCGGTAATCATATCGACGGCTTCGTTATACGGGGTATGCCGCCGCACTTCGCCGACTAACGGAACGTACACATCGTAGTGCCGCAGCTCGTCAAGCTTGAGCGATTTTTGCATAAGTTCATAAAAATGATGCAGCGGCTCCAAATTTTTGCGGATTGTCCGAATAAGGTTGTCGTATACTTCCGTCGACACCTTATCGGGATAGAGCGCCTGTTCACGGGCGGAACCGTATCCGCGGATGCGGGCGAGCGCAATATCCTGCTGTACCTGACCGGTGTACAAAGATGCTATCGTATTTTTGTACGTGTCGAACGTGCCGTAAAATTGCATATACGCTTGCTTGCGGATATTCCGGTCGGGATTGATTAAGAACTGTGAATATGAAGATTGAGTAAGTTCTTTCGCTCCGTCAGGAGTTTCAATTGAACCGAAACGGAAGTCTACATTCGTAAGCGTCGAGAAGCTGCGGCGTTCGACATCCTGCGATTCGGCTAAAAGCGACAGAAGCTTTTCTTCTTTCTCGCTCAATGTATGAGCTTTTAATCTGATCAGTTTTTCGATAAAGACTTTGTACGGAGCAAAAGCAGCTCCGGTCTTTCCGGCAGGATCGAGCCAGCCGCGGATAGTCTGTTCGGGAATATCCAGCAAAGCGGGAATAAACCAACTTGTTTCGGAAGAAAGTTCCGTGTCGGCCATCATCGCGAGGGAAACCCGTTCGATGTTTTTAGGATCGCTTTCATCTACCGACTTCATCAAAAAGGCATAATGGCTTGTCTTTTCCGAAATACGGGACGCCGCTTCCACAGCCTGTAAACAGCCGAGTACTGTTTCGGCAGTCAGTTTTTCAGGTGAAGCAAAGGCGGTTTTGTAGGTTAATACGCGGTCTTTTGCGGCGGTAATGTCTTTCAGTGAGGCATTCCAGTCCGCATCATTTGTAAAAAGTTTGCTTAAATCCCATTGGTCGCTTTTTGCGACCTCCGAGCGGAGGGGTACCGTTGAGTTTTTCATACGTTCACTATACAATATGGCCGATGAATGAGCAACTGTCGGCCTATAAAATTAAACAAGGGCGGCGAATCTACGACATTTACAATATCTTCAATTCTTTTTCTTTTGCGCTTGTTACCGGCAATACGGTTACTCTTTATGCGCTCTTTTTAAAAGCTAACACAACGGTAGTCGGTTTACTGACTGCGTTTATGTATCTTTCGTTTTTTGCCATTCCGCTTGGTAAATTGATGGTGATGCGTTTCAGCATTATGCAGACATTCGGCAGTACATGGCTTTTGCGTACCGCCTCGCTGCTGCCGCTGCTTGCCATCCCCTTTCTTGTCTCTGCGGGACACGATCAGTATGCGCTCTATTGCCTATTGCTTGCGGTAGGGCTGTTCAATTTTTTCCGCGGCGTCGGGATGATTGCCAATAATCCCGTTATCAGAATCCTTGCGCCCGGGAAAGACCGCAGCTCGTATATCGTGCGTCTTTCCTTAATCAACAATCTTGCAGCATTACTCGCCACTGTTTTGCTGGCGTGGCTTTTACGGAGAGATCCTTCGGTACATAGCTATCACCTTGCCAGCATGATCGGCATACTGCTCGGTTTTATCGCCTCTATCCTGCTGTTTAGAATACCGGAACCTCAGTCCGCAAAGCCGAACCGTCAAAAGCGGAAAGACAATACTACCCCGCGCCAAGGCTCCACTTTTTTGAGGCACATTCGTGATGCCTTTAAAGATGCAAACTTTAGACGGTTCGTGTTGGCGTTCTTTATTATCAGTCTCGGTATTGCAATGATTCGTCCATTTATCATCGTGTATGCAAAAGAGGTTTACAGTAGACGCGACAGCGCTGCGACCATTTTATCCGTATACTCACTTGTAGGCGCTCTCAGCGTCGGGCTTTTAATGCATCTGATTATCGACCGCATCGGCGCAAAACCGATCTTTATCATTTTCAGCGCAATCAGCGCCCTTTCGTTAATACCGGCTTTCTTTGCACCGGGACTTGCAAGCGCCGGAATAGTCAGTACCGTTTTTCTCATCTTATTTACGATGATCAGCAATGTCGGTTTTGTCGGGCAGGACAATTCGTCGCAAGCATATTTCTTCGCAATGGTGCCGGAAGAGGCACTGATGGATTTAAGTATGCTCTATTACTTTATCCTTGCGATTACCGGCGGCGCTGGTTCCATCCTCGGCGGAACGATACTCGACCTTTTGCGTGTGCAAGGGTTTTCCTACCTGCAATCGTATCAAATATTTTTCTTGATAGTTATCGCCATTATCGCAATCGGTATCGTATTTCAGCGCAAACTCTTGAACCTCGGCAGTTACCGCGTGTTTGAAACGCTTGCCGTGCTCTTTTCTCCCCGCGATATGAAGGCGCTCAACCTTCTGCACAAATTAGACCGGAGCGAGACCATCGAAACCGAAGAGAAAATCCTCAACGAACTCGGCGAAATTGCTTCATCGGTATCCTGCGATCAGCTGCTGCATTACCTTGAATCTCCGCGGTTTACGATTCGGATGAACGCATTACGGGCGCTCTATTCGATGAATACTATCAATGCAAAAGTACGCGATGTAGTGTTGAAAGAGCTTGAACAGGGTGCGTTTACCACAGCGCCGCTCGCCGCACGGATACTCGCCAAATTCAATGTGCAGCAGGCGGTTACCCCGTTACGGGCAGCGCTCGACAGCGACGACTACTATCTTGCCGGAGAAGCGATGGTCGCCCTTGCCCGGCTGAACGACAGCTACAGCCAGCCGAAAATCGGCACCATCCTTTCGCAAGCGGAAAACCCCGCGCTGATACTGAAAGGGATACGTGCGCTGGAGCTTTTTAATGCAGATAATTCCCCTATGTTTATTCTGGATATTCTCCGCAGGGACACCGTTCCACCCTATATCGAAAACGAAGCGCTACTTGCACTCGCATCTTTAATGGGTATCCAAAACGACTTTTATTATATGTTCGAAAAATACCGGAACGAAAAACAATCGCCGTCTATTCTTTTCATCGATATACTCGATGAAATCTTTGAAACGAAAAAAACGAGCGATCCCGTGCTGAAAAAGACTGTCATCGATTTTATTCAAGACTACCAATACGATGAAGCCTTTGTACACTGGCTCATCGGATTCGGTAAAAACAAATTGGGCATACGGTCGGCCCTGCTCGTGGCCGTCGCCCTTGATATCGGCTTAATTCATCGGGAAGCATTCCGCTTCTTTTTGTCGTTTTGGGCTATCTCGTTATTCAAAAAACCGGAACTTGCGGAGCGGTAGAAGAAAACAATTATGACATTCAAAGAAAGAATGAGCGAAATTACGCAGAGTATACGGGCAGCAGCTGTCAGTTCTCCGTCCGTATTCTTTTTTGTATTAGCAGCGGGTATATCGCAGCTCTTTTATAAATATATTCCGAATGCGATACACTTGAATTTTCTGTTTTCGTTTTCGGTCGTTTTGCTATGCAATGACAAGATAAAAGCAGCGACAGCCCGTACAAAACTGACGATCTTCTGCGGTCAAATTGCTGTCCTCACCGCAATGTATCTTACCGGTCTTTTAACCCTCAATAAAAACATTGATTTGGTGTATCTATCGTTAATATACCTATATTGTATCTGTGCTTTTATCTTCTTTTTCCCTGCGGAAGACTTTCTGAAAGAATTTAAATTGCGATTTATTCATTTTCTTGTTTCGTTGCTGTTTTTCGGAGCTATCTACTGCATACTGTTTATCACCATCTTTTTGATTAATGCTATTTTTGATCTTGATATCGTCTTTACCGAAAGTATTATTTTCCGCATCACTAATGCAACAGCCACAATCATCGCCCTTACTGTGTTTGCCGTATACCGGTCAAAGCCACTCATACACTCAAAGTTTTTTACCCTAATGTTTCAAAAACTGCTACCGGTTTTGCTCGTGCCGCTCAGTATTCTCGGTCTTATATATCTGATAAAGTATGCGCGTTTCCCGTATTCTACCGAGGGAATACCTTTCCCATTATACTATCTTGTACTCGGCAGTATCGTGATCTGTCTTTTGATGATTCAGCATTTTAAAGACCGGCAAGGTATTGTGCGGCTGATGCTCGGTCTCCTTGGTATCGCATCACTTTTGTTTATTGTCGCTTTGCTGCGCGATCGAGCAATCAATGCTTGGAAGTATGGAGGAATCGGCTTTAGCGTATCCGATAAACCGCCGCTGCACGAAATCGAAATCAACAGCCTTTTAGCGGTGTATTTTTTTTATGCAACATTAAGCGGGAAAAATATAACATCACAGCTCCGCACCGTAACGGCGCTTATCACGATTATCCTCTTTTTGCCGGTAGTAGGCTTTTACAATTTTGCTTATTTTGGACAAAAAGATATCATAAAAATCCACAGCGCTTTAGAGGAATTTATACTGGAACGAAACCGTCAGACTACTAATGATAGTGATAACACACCGCGTTTTGAATATTTTTCTCAACATTATCCTTTAGAAAATGAACCGCCGGAAAATGTTGATCGAATTATCGATACCGGCGAATACGATGCAGTTCTTGTAAAAGTTCAACTGAAGTTAGATACGATCCCCGCTTCTTCTATTCCTCGTCATGCGCAATGCCGGTATAAACAATTCTTATTTTCGATCGAACCGGACGGAAAATCGGTAAAAATAAGCGATGAATCTGATGGACAGATCGTAATGCTTGATTTTTATACACGGATAAAAACCAACAGCACAAAAGCCGAAAAGGTATCGGACAAGACACCTTTCATCTACGAAGATCAAAAGATGAAGATTATCGTTCGCCATGCTTTCTATTCCGAAAACCAATCCGCGCGCATTACCTTCGATGCTTATATCAAAAAGACACCGGTCATGCCGCAACGGTAAGTAACAACTCAATCAGATACGGCAATCCGTATGTTCGTAATTATTCTAAAGTACATAAAAAAAATGCCGATTATTGGAATAGTGGAGGGATCGGTATGGTATCGAATTATGTACCGTTGTCATCATTGTCTTATGCGGCAATGACGAGTATTTCGGCCGGAGGGCGTGCATATCTTCCGGTCGATACAAAACAAGTTGTTTATTCTCATTTTCAATATGTTTCCGGGGTACCGCGCACGAAGGATCAAAACGGTGTCAGTATCGGGAAGCTGAAGATTTTAAATACACTCATCGATCAGCTGGTTAGAATGCGCGAGAATGAACGGGAAAACAAGCTGTTAACGGCTAATCCCGATGAAAAAACGCTGGATGCGATGATTGAATATGTCAACACTAAAATCCATACGGAAATAACGCTTTCAAAGAACACCGGATATACTTCCGCATTGCCGGAATCGGCTTATTTATTGGATCTGACAGCTTAGATACAGAGACGTTTTCTCACAAATAGCGTTAAACGTCTCATCTGTATGTTTTATCTTTTCTAAAGAACTTGCGATTTTTTTCATAAAAGAGTAACATAGCGGACATGGACGTCATCGCGCGGTATCCTGAATTTTCTCCGTTATCCCTTGAAGCTGTACAAGCAATTAAAAACGATTTACGGTTGCTAAAGGACGGTATTTCGGAGTTAACCTTCGGAAGTTTGTATTTTTTTAGGAATTTTTATAAATATAAGATAAGCAGATTTAATGAGCATACCCTGCTCTTTTTGGGGGAAGAGAAGCAAAAACAGTTTTTTTTCACAATTGGGGCACCTCTTCCTATTTCTACGATTAAAGAACTGTACAACGATTGTGCTTACTGGAAATTAATCTCGGAATCCTATTTAAGTAACAATGAGTCGCTTTTCCAAAATTTTAAAGCCTCCCCTGCAGAAGACAGGGACAATTTCGATTACCTGTACACCCGCCTCTCGTTGAGTACGCTTTCCGGCAAGCAATTACATAAAAAAAAGAACCACATAAACGGATTTTTACACAACTATCCGGACTTTACTTTAAAAAAATTGGATTCCGATACAAAAAAAGACGCATATAAAATCTTAGATATCTGGGCAACGGAACAAACCGATCTCCAAGATACCGATTACGAGGCTGCACAACAGGCTTTAGCATTACCGTCGATAGAGAATTTTCTTAGTCTTATCCTCTATGTACAAGGTGTGCCGGTGGCATGGTGTTTAGCTGAATTAGCCGGTCAAGGGTCTATCGCCGTTGTCCATTTTGAAAAAGCACGAACCGATTTTCGAGGCAGCTATCAATACATCAACTATGCCTTTGCACAATCGCTTTCCGAACAAGTCGTGTACATCAACCGCGAGCAAGATTTGGGAGACGAGGGGCTGCGCCATGCAAAAATGAGCTACAAGCCGGAAGGTTTTGTTAAAAAATACCGGCTTGATAAAGGAGCGCTTTGAAACTATGAAGTTAGTCAGCACTCGAAACAGCAACATCACTGTTTCTTTTAAACATGCAATCTTTGATTGTATGCCTGCCGACGGCGGTTTATATGTTCCGTACTCCGAACACGATTTACGATCGT
Source organism: Treponema sp. OMZ 906 (assembly GCF_024181185.1). NCBI lineage: Bacteria > Pseudomonadati > Spirochaetota > Spirochaetia > Treponematales > Treponemataceae > Treponema > Treponema sp. OMZ 906. The sequence goes on from NZ_CP051196.1 coordinate 2,771,119, forward strand.
GGATATTACACATGAATGAGCAAACGACCTTTTCGACCATAGCGGGTTCGTTAACAGCCGCATTGCTCAAAGAAGAGATTAGTCCGGTTATCTCCGAGCGGATTGCGGCGGCGGCGTTCCAGGGATATAGCCCACGGCTCCGTCAGCTTGATGACCGCCTGTTTTTGCTGGAGCTGTTCCACGGCCCGACCGGCAATCATCGGGACTTCGGCTTTCTATGGCTCGCCTCTGCATTGGAACATCTGCTGACAATAGATGAAAAAAACGCCATCGTAATTGCCTCCAGTACCGGAGCAGGCGGTAGGAGCATGGCGGCGGCATTTGGAAACAAAAAGCATCTTAAATTGATTATCCTATACCCAAAGGGCTATGCAAGGGGACTAAAACCCGAGCATTTATTCCAAAACGGCGGATCCGTTTATCCCGTAGAGGTTGAAGGTGACACTGCCGCAGTCGAAAACCTTATCCGCTCTATTTACCAAGAGCGGCAGCTCATAGAAGAGTATAACTTAACACTGGCAAATACCGTCAACATCGGGCGTATTCTGCCGCAGGTGTTTTTCTATATGTTTGCGTTTACCCGTATAAAGGCACGGACTGCGGGGGAAATATTCTATGCGGTTCCGTCGGGCAACTACGGTAATCTTGCAGCCGGCTTATATGCGTGGAAATTTTGTTTACCGGTAAAAGGTTTTATTACCGATGCGACGGAAGCGCTGAATTGCGACGAAACCGGAAGCTGCCGCTGTGTTGCTTCTTCAATCCCGCTTGCGGAACGCGGCCCTGCCGACCCTGCTGTTCCTTCCAGTATCGAACGACTTGAACAAGTTTTTACGCTCAGCCCCGCTATTATGAAATCGATTATTTTCCCGGCGCCGGTTTCGGATGCAGAAGCACAAACGCTTATCAGCGATTCCTATCGGCGCTATGGCATCATGTTCGATACGGCAACCGCCCATGCATACTCAGCGGCGCAAAACCGAAATATATTCCGGCAGCGAAGTGGGGAATCTCTCGTGTTGGTCTCGAAGGATCATCCCGCCTTTGAAAGTGAAATTCTTACCCGGATATGCGGCGAATCCCCGATAATACCCGAATATCTGCACGGTATTGATACGCCTATTCCGAATGTGCCGCTCATTAAAGGAACAAAAGAAGAGCTCATCAAAATTCTCAATACAATAAGTGAGGTGCAATAATGCCATACAAATTAGACGGTGCAAAATTCCCTACGTTGGAAGACTTAGTCGAAGCGCTCTATCCGCTCTATGCTGACAAAATGAGCGAAGAAGAATTTAAGAAATATGCGGAAGAAAACGCCGAAAAGAGTTAAGACAGAGTTGTTGTAATCGGTCATTTTTTAGAAATGTTTGGAGATTATAATGAATTACTATCACGATTCCCCCAAGAGAAGCGCTGCATGGTTCATCTTATGCTGCATTACGGCGTTTATTCCGGCTTTCCTCTTTGCAGCGCAAAAGCCTGCAACCGAATCGGCACAGGGAACTCTTTCCGGCGACTACGTTATTTACCGCGATTATTCTTGGAAAGCCCCTACATGGATAGGTTTTTTGTACTATAATGATGAAACCTACGGCGCTTTTATTCGTACCGACGATCCCGAAAATCCCCGTACCGTATCTATCTTGTTTAGCGGAAAAATCGAAAAGGGGAAATTATCGTTAACCGGTCAACAGATTATTTCTTCCATTACGCCTGATGATACGTTGAGTGTTAATTATTTGATGGAACTTTTGCCTAAACTCTATGAACTTAAAACCTTTCCCCGCGCCGGGAAAGCGCCATTCGGCACGGCAACGGTACGTAAACAAATGGAAGAATTCGGCGGCGCAGTTACACTGGACTTTCAGTCTTTTGTTCCGCTCTTTCATCTTAAAACAATAACCGGCGCAAAAAAAGAACCGGTTTTGGAATTAACCGAAATCGGCTCTATTAACGGCAACGGAGAATCCGTGTTTTATGGTTACAGCCCTGCAGAGCCTAAACAGGGAACAAATACATTTACCCTTAATAAAACGGCGAAAAAAGAAACGGTAACCGTTTCGGGCATATCGCTCCATTTAGATAGCCAGTGGAAAAAAATCGCTGACAATTCATTCCTGTGCGGAAATACGGCGTTTTTAACGGTAAGTACGGTCAATATACCACCGGCAGAAAGCGGGAATAAGTTATCCGTACCCGAACAATTACTTCGATTATTGACCGCCTCAAGCCCCTTTGCAAAAGCGTTGCTGCCATATACGACTATCCAAGGAACGCAGACGGCCTTCACCCTTACACAGTCTATATACGATGTCGAATCGAAACAAGTTTCAAAAGATATAAAGCGGTGTATTAAAAACAAAGACGGCAGCTTTATGATTATCAGCCTAACGGTGAATAGCCATGCTTATAGCGCCGAACAAGCCTATTTTAATGGACTTTTTTAGTTTTTGTGCTATACTGCAACAGAGATGATAGGTCATTTACTTTTTGATATTGATAATACGCTCTATTCTGCATCGAACCTGATGGAACGGAGAATCTCCGAGCGGATGTTTCAATTTATTGCCGATTTTCTGTCAGTACCGCTGGAAGAGGCCATAAAACTGCAACATACACGGCGGCACAACTACGGCACTACGCTTGAATGGCTTGAGTGTGAATATCATTTCAACGATAGAGATACTTATTTTGAGGCCATACACCCCGCTTCGGAGATTTCCGAATTGCAGCCTGATCCCAAATTACGGAGTTTTTTAATTTCGTTACAACTGCCGATGACGGTTTTGACCAATGCGCCGATGGCACACGCGGAGCGGGTTTTGGACTTCTTTAATATCAGGGACTTATTTCTCGGCGTTTTTGACATTTCTTATAACCAAGGCAAGGGAAAACCGCAGCCGGATGCCTTTATCAAACCGCTTACTGAGGTACATAAAACAGTTGCGGAAACATTATTTTTGGATGATTGCCCCGCTTACGTTCAAGGCTTTGTTCAAATCGGCGGGCAGAGCGTACTAATCGACGAAAAGGAACAATGTACGGATTTTACCAAGACGTCCGGCATTCCTTCGATTAAGTCGATTTACGAACTGCCGCCTCTCTTGGAGCGACTTTCCGTATAGCGAGGTAGTAGAAACCGGTAAATTCCGGTAATAGGCTCTATAATATTTGTGATTATATAAAGTGCGCCCTAAAAATCCGGTTGGATTTTTAGAGGTTTCTACAATTTTTAGGAGGAAAAAATGGACGGTTTGGTACTAAAAAACATGCTTGAAGAGCTGCGACCGCTATTTGAACGGTATGCAAGTAAGGATAATATTATCACTGAAGAAAATGTACACAAACTGGAAAATCCTCATATCCGTTCAATCTTGGAATCTGCCGTACAGAAGCTCTTATTGGACGGCTCAAGACTATACCCCGAAGCACATATCATCGAATTTTTAAATGCAATCAAAGCCGGAAAGAAGGGAATTATCCTTTCCGAACACTACAGCAACCTCGATTTACCGATCTTCTTATATTTAATGGAACAAACAGGGGATGCGGGAAAAGAACTTGCCCATCGCTCTATCGCAATGGCCGGGATGAAGCTTACCGAAGAAGATCCGCTGATAGCAGCTCTTACCGAAGGGTATGAGCGCATTGTCATTTATCCGAGTAGAACGCTTGCCGGCATTACCGATCCCGTACAACTGGAAGAAGAGAAAAAACGGAGCCGCACTATCAATATTGCCTCAATGCGGACATTAGAAGAAGTGCGGAAAGAAGGAAAAGCCGTTATCGTATATCCGGCAGGCACCCGCTACCGCCCGGGAAAGCCCGAAACAAAACGGGGTGTCCGCGAAATCGACTCATACATCCGAACCTCCGATGTGATGATGTTGGTTTCTATTAATGGTAACTGTCTACGCATTTCGGATGATCCCGCCAATATGCTTGGCGATATTGTTTGCCAAGACAAGGTTGTCATAGAGGTCAGTCCCGTTATCGACTGTAATGAATTCCGTGAGCGTGCCAAGCAACGCTGCCATGAAGGAGACGACAAAAAACAGGCTGTCGTCGATCTTGTTATGGAAGAGCTTGAAATTATGCACAACCGAAACGCATAGTGTAGCCGAATTTCTCCTTACTTGACAGGAAACCGGAAAATCATTATCGTACAAGAAGATACTAAGGATATAATCCATTGGAGGTGATTCTGTAAGTGGCAAGTATCGTTATCGATGATTCCGAAAACCTTGAAAAAGCGATTAAGCGTTTTAAGCGCCAAGTTGAAAAAGAGGGAATTATCCGCGAGTGGAAAAAGCGCGAATACTATGAAAAGCCGTCTACTATTTTAAATAGAAAGAAGAAAGCTCTTCAGCGCAAATTAATGAAAAAAAACCGCAAGTCATATGATTCAAAATCATACTAATTTTTAACAATCATCAACAAAGCCGGTTTATCGATTCTAATTTTTATTTATAATGAATTGATAATCGGCTTTGTAATCTTTCTACAAAAAAGCCATCCATATATTTTCAAACACAGTCGGATGTGTTTGCTTGTTGTGATTGTTTTAATCCATAAAATCGCCTATACTATTCTCAACCATCCTCCAAGCTTGTAAAAGGACTTTATTATGGAATATTCAATAGAAAAGTTTGAAACCGGCTACCTTATGGTTAACACATGGGTGTTCCCGTTGAACGAAAAGAGTGTTGCCGTCATCGATCCTGGCGGATTAAGTCCCGAATTATCCCAGTATTTAGATAAACTTCATCCTACTCACCTTGAAATTATGTTGACACACGGACATTTTGACCATGTCGGCGGCTTACCGGCCTTAGTAAGAAAATATTCCGATTACCGCTTGTGGATTCACGAAAAAGATGCCGCATATCTTGGAGCGGCCGGTACGGAAACCCATTTTAAAAGCTTTGCTCCGCTCCATGTTCAAAAACTGATTGAACCGTTGGAAAAGCATCCGCTCCCCGACCCGACAGATTTTTATAAAGAGGGCGATAATGTAAACGGCTTTACCGTGCTGTACACCCCCGGGCATACGCAAGGCTCTATTTGCTTGTGGAGCAAAGAAGCCGGTATTCTTTTCAGCGGTGACACTCTTTTTTACGGTTCCCGCGGCAGAACCGACCTACTCGGCGGTAATGAGATGCAGATATGCCAATCACTCAAGCGACTTTTTACTGAATTACCGGGAAGCACGCAGGTGTATCCGGGACACGGCTCCAATACGACAATCGAATTTGAAAAGAAATATCAAGGGGCGTACGTGTAAAGTTGACCTTTACCGCATGACCTTGTTGAGGAGTTCCTGATAGCTGTCAACTACATCATAAACAACCTCACCACTACTGATTGCTTTGAAATGTTCACGGGCACAGTGAATTTTTGACTCCTCAATCAGGCGGAGCTGCATTGAGGACATGGAACCTTTCGTTTCAGCAACAAAATAGATATGCTTTACGGTTCCTTCGTAAAATGCAATCGCCCAGTCAGGATTGTAGTGGCCGACCGGTGTGGAAATATAGAAACCATCCGGCAGCTTGACATAGACGGCAACATCTGTGTTGGTATCCAGATCAGTCGCAAAGTCATGCTCATTACTGGAATCAAATACGATATGATCGTACAGATGCTTCTGCACTTTCATTGCGTTTACGCCTAACTTACCTTTCATCGTCGGCTCGGTGAATATCTCCGTACTATAGTGTTCATCCAGAATACTATAGGTAATATGCTGAATAATTGCTGTGGCCTTCTCGTCGTTGATGAGCGCCGCCGCCTTGATAATAAATTCTTCCGGATTATCTTTGAATTGATCAAATACTGTTTTTTCAATACCGGCCAGAATCTTCACAACAGCTTTTCTTGTCAGTCCGGTTTCTTCAACGAGTTTACCGATCAAGTCGTATTTTACGCTGGAGGAAGCGTGAATCTTTCGCGAAGCATCGTAAACAGCAGATTGCTCTTTTACAAAAGACTCTCCACTTAACAGTGCATCCTTGGATTTTATTTCTTCTATCGTACCGGTCTCAACCTTGAAGAAGATTTTTGATACGCGCAGCTTGCGGTTCAGACAGGTAATTGCTTTCTGTACCAGCTCATCAGTGTCAAAGTCAACAACATAAACGGACTTGGGACTGATACGTTCCCAAAGCGCCTTGAATTGCGGCATAGCAAGTTTATCGGGATCAAGTTGAAGTTCCACGTTTTTGTCACGGGCATTTTCAAGTTTCATCGCGTTACTGTCATAGATAGAATCCACGATCTCCAAAACGGCATCAGCACAGTCGGCTACTTCCTCAGCGACCTGAATGCTGCCGTTTGCCTTGTCGGCGTAGTATTTATCTGTAAGAGCGCCTTTCTTGTCAACATAGCCATTAACGACCATATCAAAGTAGATAGCCTGCGCCATGTCATTGTCAACCACCTGCTCATTCCCATTTATATCTCTGATGACCTTTTCCTTAAATAAATCTGCAGTAATAGCCACAGGGCGTCCAGCCACAGCATCCGCGAGCTCGCTCTGCAAGCCTTTGGCGAAACTGTCATAGCTTTCACTGGCAATAACGGTCAGTACGTTAATATTGTGTACATCATTCCCGAGGATATTGGCATCCATTCGTTCACCGTCTTGATTGACACAAAGACGCAAGCCCCGGCCAACCTCCTGCCGTTTGCGCACGTCACTGGAAGACTGCTTCAAGGTACAAATCTGGAATACATTTGGGTTGTCCCAGCCTTCCCGTAGGGCTGAGTGGGAGAAAATAAAGCGAACAGGGGAGTTCTTAGGATCGCGATCCAATAGTAGCTCCTTGTTCTTCATAATCAGATCGTAAGCGTCAATATCGTCAGAAGTCTTTTCAGTTTTGTCCGAAATCTTACTGTCGGTCAGCTTGCCTTTTTTATCAATGGAAAAGTAACCGGCATGAGTGTCTTGCGGCTTGATAGAATCCAGATAGTTCATGTATTCATTGTCGCCAAATTCACGCTGTATGTTTGCAAGAATATCAGTGTATTCCTCCTCAAACATATCGGCATACATACCATTGTAGGGCTTGCCGGACGCATCATACTGCTTGTATTTAGCAACCTCATCAATGAAGAACAGAGAAAGCACTTTGATGCCTTTATGGAATAATTGCCGCTCCCGCTCAATATGAGAAAGAATCGTTTCCCTGATCTGAATACGGCGCAGCTGCTCCTCGCTGACCTTACCGACAACGTCTCCAGCGAAAATTTTGATGCCGTTCAGGAACTCAACGTGATTGTCACGGCCATCAATGAACTTCACAACAAAGTTGTCTCTGTATTCCTCCATGTTGTTTGAGTTATCATAGAGGTTGAATCCGATACCAACCTTCCTCGTAACTTTCCGGACACTGACAGCCCCCTTGTAGTCAAACTGAATGGTAGCGGTTGGGTCTGCTTTAGAAAGGTTGATGCTTTCCAAATATACATAGCCCTCAGTCGCGGTGCTTCCGGTTTCAGTAATGCCTTTCACAGAAATTTTTTTTACAAGCCGCTTATTGTAAGCTTCCATGGCGTCCAAACGATAAATCATGTTATAGAGGTTGTCGGACTTGTGAGTAGCAGAATAACGCAGCGTCAGAAGCGGGCAAAATTCCTTCAACCGCTCTTTTGTTTGCTTGCCTTCCACAGATTGCGGCTCGTCAATAATCATAACCGGATTTGTCTTTGCGATAATCTCAATCGGTCGGCGGCTTCGGAACTCGTCCAGTTTCATGTAGATACGCCGGGCATCTTTTCCCCTGGCATTAAAAGCTTGAGAATTGATGATCATTACATTGACTGAACTATCAGAGGCAAAACGATCAATCTCCGTGAGCTTGGCAGAGTTATAGATAAAAAAGCGAATTTTCTTTCCATATTCTTCCGCAAAATGCTCCTGCGTTACCTGAAAGGACTTATAAACACCTTCGCGGATAGCAATACTGGGAACAACTACGATGAACTTGCTCCAGCCGTAGTGTTTGTTCAGCTCGTACATGGTTTTGATATACGTATACGTTTTTCCGACGCCGGTTTCCATTTCAATTGTAAGGTTATATCTGCCTTCGAGCTTTGGAGACGGCGCAATCTGATTCGCTCGCTGAATCTTTTGCAGATTCTCTAAAATACGTGCATCAGAAAGCGCCGGTATAATCCGTTCATTGCGCCATCCGGTAAATTTTTCTTCTTCGTCAAGTTCAATCTGATAGCTGCCATCGCCTTTATCCATCATATACGAAGGAGTAAGATATGGTTGTCCCGCAAACACGTCAACAACCGCTTTTGCAGCATCAGCCTGGAACTTCTGATGCTTAAATTGTAATTTCATGCGGAAGCTCCTTTCTTAAATGACCTTCACACGTTTGGTAATATCGTTTGCATCCTCCGGCATATAAAGCTTGAAAATTTCAAACACATTGATTTTTTCAGGACTGGATGCAAAGCTGGAATCGCGGAAGACAGCGCGGAGCGGCTTGCGTTTGGCAATTTCTTTAACCACGCTTTCGGGAATATTGGCATCAAAGCAAGCAATGAGGTCGCCACCGTTATAGGTGTGGACAGCGCAACCGTCGATCTGCTCGGACTTGTATGGCAGAGACAGCGGCAAGCCCCAATCAAGCAAGCAGCCAAATAGTAGATCGAGATCGGTACGGTCATCCTTGATGTTGGATTCCAGACCTGCGAGCATGTCCTGACTGTATTCTTTCGGGGAGTAGTAAACGTCTTTCATATTGGTATTGTCCAGCTTGAAGACACGGAAGCCGATGTCAAGGTCTTGTGCAGTCTTAGGGTTTTCAGACTTAATCTTGTCTCCGGCACGGCGGATACGTTCTTTGCCGACTTCGCAGATGGTATGAGGGACGCCAATAAAGTCCAACAACTTAACCGCGTTTTGAGCAACCTTTTTAGCAGTTTCGTCGGATTCCTTCTGTGGATCAATCGTTTCAGGAAGCTGGACAAGGATAAACTTGCGATGCTTGTTCTCTTCAGCATCAGCTAAAAATATTGCATGCGCAGTTGTTGCGGAACCAGAGAAAAAATCCATAATTATATCGCCATCATCAGTTCTGCAAAACTGGATAATACGCTGGATGATCTCTTCATCTTTCGGATTTTCAAACACTTTGTCACCCATTAAAGCTGCAAGACGTTTAGAAGCAGCGCGCCCATCCTGATAAAACACACTGTATGGAACACTATATTCTCTATCTTTCAGATAAGACTTTAAGGTGGGGACGCCATGTTCATCTTTTCCAAAGTCGACCCGCCCTTGTGCGATCCACTCTTTCATGGTTGCTTCATTGGTTAGCCATCCACGCGATGGGATTTTTACTGGTTTTTGGGTAACAGGATGAAAAACCTGATATTTGGGGCCGCCGCCGCCAGGCCAGGAGATATTATCTGCGAAGAAGATACCCTGCTCATCTACTCTGTCATAATGCGAATGATCCTTTGCAGGATGTCCGTCAGCCAGTGTTTTGTACCATTTTCGCAACTCTTTTTCGATCGAGCTGCAATCATTACCATACGTTTGTTTCAGACGCTCATATTCAGCATAGATATCTGTAAGGCCATGTTTCTTTTCACGCCATAAAATCTTGTGTTCTTTTATCCATAGCGCATCTTTGAAGTAACACAGAATATATTCATGGGAAACGGAAATATATTTAGAATCGTTTTTTCTACCAGCAGACCAAATAAGCTCGGCGATAAAATTACTCGCGCCGAACACTTCATCACAAATTGACTTTAGCGTACTTACTTCGTTCTCATCAATGCTTATGAAAATAACACCGTCTGATGTAAGAAGATTTCTCGAAAGTAGCAAGCGAGGGTAGATCATTGAACACCAATCTGAGTGAAATCTGCCGTTGGTGTCTGTGTTCTTGAACATTCTATTTCCAGCATCATCTATTGCCTCGCTTTCTTCCGAGTAATCATCAGACGCCATAGCAAAATCATCTCGATAAATACGATCCTTTCCTGTATTGTACGGCGGATCAATATATATCATTTTGACCTTGCCGAGATAACTTTCCTGCAAAAGCTTGAGAACTTCCAGATTATCGCCCTCAATATAGAGGTTTTCGGTAGTGTCCCAGTTTTTGCTTTCTTCCAGACAGGGGCGCAACGTTTTGCGGATTGGCTTGTTGGCTTCCACGATAGCTGCTTTCTTGCCAACCCAGGTAAACTCGTACGTTTCGGCACCGTCCACTACATCAGGAGAGAGCATCTGTTTCAGTAACTCAAAATTGACTGCCCGCTTGTACACCTTTTTTTCCGGCGTGCTGCGTTCCTCGTCCAGCATTTCCGTGATGCAGTTCGGGAACAGGGCTGCAATGCGGTCTATGTTTTGTGCCGTCATATCCGGCGATTCCATGTATAGTTTATTCATTAGAAATTCCTCCGTTATTGTCGTTTCCGAATATTTCTGTCTCTAAACGCCTATATACATCCATATCCGGTGTAATTAACGGAGCAATGGTATCACGAATGAATGTATCCGCATTGTTTCCACATTTTGTAAGTATAAGACGCTTTTTTAATGCGTTATAAATCTCCCCGCAAGCAGACTTGTAGTCATCCGGCGCATTTTTCCTGCTTGTTGATGCAGCAAGTGCTTCGCATTTTTCACGTATACATTCCTCGTATTCTTCAGGCTTCCCAACTGAGTTACATAATTTTCTGATTACTTCATCATCAAGCAGATAGGATTCAAGGTTTCGTTCTCTTAATACTTTAATACCCTTTTTAGCAAGGTCGTAAATTTCTCGTTGACTACGGTCATCACGATCAACTATTTTAATGACTTGAGTATTTTTAAGTAGTGTCCCTATAATCTCTCCATGCGTTTTCTCAATATTTTCTATGTCATTACATGAGCCGCCGGAAATGAAGAACGCTTCCGGGTGAGTATCCGCAAAAATAGTGGTGTAGACCGTCTTGTCAAAATCCTTGCGTTTTCCACCATTAGGGTCGCCTTCACAAAACACGATTATCTGCGGCAGTATCAGTTTTGCAAAATCTCCAAAAGCAAGTTCGTAAAACTTATCCATGACCGCTTTTCCAATCCTTGCAGGACGAATTACTTGATCCGTATCAAAATCCCTCCCGCCAAAGTCCAAAAAGGCAACAGTACCCGGCTGTTCTTTTTCGATTTCTTCTGCTTCTTGAAGCATGCCAATTGAGTGTGTCGAAATCCATAATTGTGATTGACCCGGGATAAGCACATACAACTCTCGCAACACCTTCCCTTGCAGTTTGGTGTGCATGTGAGTTTCGGGTTCATCAATACAGTAAATAGCGTCAGGATAGTATTTAGACTGAACAACCATATCCAGTATCAGATCGAAAGCAGCTTTTTCTCCTGCCGAAAGGTTGCAATAGCTGAAATCTTTGGTGATTCCTTTTGTAAAATAGAAGGATCCGTTTTGAAGCGGATCACCGACCGATGAAAGCTCCAAATCTTCGAACACACGTTTAAGGGCTGTTTTGATTTTTCCAATCAATTCATCACGCAGCGTAGCAACGGTTTTGGTATCATTCTTATTATCAAACACGCCTACGATGGTATTGGTAATAAGCCTCTGATAGTTTGCAGAAACCGTTTGGTCGTTCTCGATAAGTGATTTCAAGCGGATTGAGTTGGTAGGGACTTGCTGTCCCTGCATGGAATCTATTTTAAAATCAGGCTCGTTTCTATATGCGCTTCGAAAATAGAAATGTCCTCTTATATTGTCATTGTTACCGACACTTTTTGGTAGCGTCAAATCGTAGAAGTCAATGCTCACAATTTTTGACGCATGATCGAACCATCGCTCATAGTTGAAATCATCGGTATTGCCGGTTTTGCTAAGATAATGGTAATCGCCGATATTACTGTATCCGGCGTATTTATAATAATGGTTCATTGACTCCATAAACGATGTCTTTCCCGAACCATTCTGACCAACTAAGACCACCAGTTTAGCTGTTTTAGGAATGTCCTCAACCAGCAGATGGGTAAACCGCTTGAAATTATTCAGTTCAATTTTTTTTATCTTCATTTGATTCTTTTAACCTCATTTCTTAACAGAGGACTTGTAATGATTCTGAACCCAGTATAGTGAGTATAGATATTATACAATCGAATTAGCTAAAAATAAATACAATGTAATTCATAATTTTTAATTAACCTTTCTGAATTAAGTTTGACATCTGCTGTTGCAACTGTAGATACAGAGATATTGAAAAATATCCTGTACGATTGCTCTCGATACAAGCCCTGCATCCCGTTTCTATATTCGGCCGTCAACAACTTTCAGAATCTGTGCCGCGGTTTCAGTCTTGAGAAATTTTCGCAATCCGGCAGACTTTTGAGCGCGTTGTTTAACGATTTTCATAATTGCTGCGAGGTCATTGATATAGCCTTGGTTGTTAAAGGCTGAAATTTGTTGCAGCATTTCATATTTCTTTTCGGCAAGTTCGATGAGCATACTCTCCAGCTGGGCTTGCATCGGCTGACGAAAAGCCTCGTAAATAAGTGCCGTGATCGCCCCATACTGCTTTGCCAAATAATAATCGCCTTCGAATCGGCTGTTACGGGTGTTATGCGCCGGAACCGTATTTTTTGCATTGGTTAATAAAATAATGATAAGATGTTCGACAGGATCGATAATGGTAAGTGTTCCCGTCCAGCCGGTATGCCCGAAGGTTCCGGCAGAGGCAAGGGGAGAAAAAGCCCAAGTATATTCCTGCGCTCCCTGCCGCCGCCACCCGAACCCGATGCTTGAAACAAGCGCCTGTTGCGCCGTAAAATATCCTGCAACGGACGGATCAAAAAAACGCTTGACACCATATCCGCCCTTATTCAGCATTACTTGAGCAAGTACTGCAATACTTTCCGCATTTGCAAACAGCCCCGCATGCCCGCTAATCTCTTCCATCGCCGTATATGCTTCCGAATCGTGAACAGTTCCATGAATGAGTTCAGTTGTTTGCGCACTATTAATAGCAGCTTGGGTGCGCGGTTTTGCACGGATTTCCGTTGCTGCAATCTCATCGAGTATAAAACCCTGTCGGAGCGGTGTAAAACAAATTCTATCCAACTCAAGCGGGCGGTAAAAATTGTCGGCAACATATTCGGCAAGCCCCATCCCCGTTACCTTTTCAATAATATAGGTGAGTAGCATATAATTGATATCCGAATAGAGCACCGTTTGCCGCGGCAGATACACCAACGGGGTTTCCATAATCAAGTCAAAGGTATGTTCGCGGTAGCTTTTTTCTGAAACATTTTTAAGTTTCTTAATTTTCTGCGAATACGCCCTTCCGGCGGGAAGCCCCGATTGATGAGTAAGAAGATCAAAGATTGTAATATCGGCTTTGCCTTTTATTTTACTTTTCTTAGCATCAACAAATTGCGGGAAAAAATGGTGAACGGTATCGGTGAGCGCAAGGCGCCGTTCGGAAATCAGTTTTTGAACGGCGAAATTAACCGCATACATCTTTGTATTGCTTGCAAGGTCAAATAAAGTCTTTTCCGTTACCGGAATCACTTCGTCAAGCGGATTCCCCTCGCTGTCAACCCTGCTGATGGCGCCGTAAGCGCTGTTCTTAATCATCATGCCGTCTTTAATAATGACAAGCTGAGCGCCGGGAAACCCCGCTTCCGTTTCAGCAGTCAGGAGTTGATCGACTATTTCGAGCGTTTCGGCTGAATACGGTGCATCTTTCTGTTGTTTTTTTAAAGCCTCCTGCGAATTGGAAAGCGGCAAAATAACAGGGTAGGGTATCTTTACCTGTAATGAAGGTTGTTCTTGTGCCATACCGTTTCCGGCAGGAGTAAGCGCCGCAATATAGAGCATATTTCTACCGTTTTTGATATACGGTGATGCATCAAAGCACATCGGTTTACCCGTACAGATGGATTGTGTCGGAACTTTTTGATTATTGATGTACAAATCGAAAGAAGCAAGCCCCTGTGCCCAAAAATAAATATAAGCCTGCCCTTTATACGCGGTAAACGCAAGATAGTTATTCGGTAAAATAGAATCGTCGTATTCCTTCATCGGAATCGGAAACGTCTGTTCCGCTTGCATTTGTGTATCTGCAGAAAATACTGCTTCAATCATTCCGGCATCATCGGTAGGCAATACGCTGTCGTGTTTACGGGCAGAGGCAGAAGCGCATCCCAAAAGGCTCAACAGAAAATATGAAATAACAACCGATACAGCAAACGGCCAAAGGAACAATCTAAGGGAAAATCGGGAAGGCTTCATATCCGGCATCCTTTAACCGGAGCCCCATATCTCCGGCAGCGTTCTCTTTAACAAGTACGGCGAAATAAACAGTGCCGCTGGGACGCATTTCTTCTTTTATAATGGGAGTAAAATGTTTTTTTTGCAAATCAGTGGCAAGCGCTTCCGCATATTTTTTTGTCTTATAAAATCCAAGCTGATAATAGGAAGGCTTAGCCTGTGTTTCGGAACCCGCTGCCGGTTTTGAGGGTTGAGCAGAAGCAGCCTCAGTTTTTGATGCAGCGCTCGATTGCGGTGAAGCTTTTATCGCTTCCGATGACGTGCCTGTTTTAGAGACTGTGCTTGTTTTAGAAGCGGTGCTTCCGGCGGCCGGTTTTTGCGCAAGTCCGCTCCTTGGCATTAAGTACCAAAAAGTTGACGGCTGTACGGTAACGGTTCCATTCACCGCCGCCGCTTCCATACCGGCAGGGTACTCTTTCAGCAGCCGCTGCTTTGCATCCTCATCACCATTGACCCACCAGAGTGTAAACAGCAATGCAGGATGATATTCCGAAAAAGCCTTTTTCTTAGTATAGGCGGTAATGAGGGGTACAGCTCGATCAGCCCGGTCTTCGGCGAGCAGTCTCCACGTATCATACACGGCGGCTCTCCGGTAATATGGATCTTCATCGCTCACCGGTAGCGCGGCGGCGATTTCACTTAACAGGCTTCGGGCAGAATCCATACTGCCGTCGCAAAGCAACACACGAACCGCATCCAATAAAAGCGCAGTTTTTTTATCGGTAGTATCGAACCCCGCCGCCTGCCGGTAACAGTCCGCCGCATTGGAATAATTCCCGTTATGTTGTTCATACTCTGCCAACAGCGTCAGCGCTTGAACTTTTGCCTGAGCATTCGGGAGTGTCGCCAAATTCTTTTCAAAAAATTGCCGGACAGCCGCATCTGTCTTTTGTGCAAAGGCTTTTTGCGCCAAAGTTTGCACAGCGGGCTGCAATGCCGGTTCCGAAGATTCCGCAAAGGCTCCGGTACCGGCATTTATCATCATCATTACTCCGGAGATAATGATAAAAAAAAGATATGGTTTTCTAAATCCTAAACAGCAGCTACGCATCCTGCTTTGCCGTCCCGTTCTCTTCGGAATGTTTCTTTTTCCCGAACCAACGGCGTTTTTCAGGTTTTAATTCAACTTTTTCAACATCATGGTACAAAGCCGCTTGCTTTTCAGCCTTCTTCATTTTATGACGGCTACTGATAAGAAAGGGCAAAACCGCAATATTCCCAAGCAAAAATGCAAACAGCATACTTAAAAAAATCGGCACATCTTTAAATACGTAAAAAATGACGGAAATATCGCAACGGTTCGATAGATTAAAGCCCATAAACAGCACAAGCATCAGCATTACAATAATAAAATACACTAACTTTCCCGGCATTATATCCTCCCATGGAATTCCTTATACGACAGGGACAGCCCTAAACGTTTTCCCTTTTACGGATTGTAATTGAACTTTCATAAAATGTCCAATATGTTTCGGATCACACTTTTCCGCAAGCACAGTCATCTCCCCCTGTTCGGTATGTCCGAACAATTCATCGGGATTATTTCTCGACTGCGATTCAACCAACATCATAACGGTTGAACCAACCCGTTGCTGCATTTTAAGATCGGTAATATGTTGCTGTAAATCGATAACCTGTTGCAGCCGGTTAATCCGCTCGACATCGGGAATCCGGTCGGGAAAATCGTACGCTTTGGTTCCTTCACGCGGGTTATAATGATACATAAAAGCCGAATCAAACTGCACCGTCCTCATCAAGTTGAGCGTTTTTTCAAACTCTGCCTGTGTTTCTCCCGGAAACCCGATTAAAATATCGGTTGTCAGTACAATATCCGGTATCCGTTTACGGAGCTTTTCAACAATAGTAAGGTATTGCTCAACAGTATAGCAGCGATTCATTCGCGCAAGAATTTCGTTGGAGCCGTTTTGTACCGGCAAATGGAGCGATTTACATATCCGCGGATCCGCCGCCATCACCTCAATCAGCTCATCCGATAAATCTTTCGGATGACTTGAGATAAAGCGTATCCATTTAATAACGTCCTGTTCGGCACACGTCGCTGAAACGGCACGAAGCAAAGACGGAAAACTCACCGCTGCTCCCGTGGCAGGGTCAACTCCGTGATACGAATTGACGTTCTGCCCCAACAGCGTAATTTCCCGAACATTCTTTCCGCTTAAAAACCGAATCTCATCCAAAATGCTTTCAACCGGACGGGAAATTTCCCTCCCACGGATATACGGCACAATGCAGTACGTACAAAAATTATTACAGCCGTTCATAATCGGGACAAAGCTTTGAAAAGCCCCTTCGGTATACGAACATTTGGAAAAATGATAGCGCTGTTCATTGCTGGACTGCGGACTAAGCGCCGTCAGCTCAGCGATACCTTCCTTCGTGCCTGCCCAAAGCGTTTCCCTTTCAACTGCATCGAAGATTGCTGTAAATTGATCCCGTTCAAACATCCCGACGACATAATCAAGCAGCGGGAATTTTTCCTTTATCTGATCATGCAGCCGCTGTGCCATACAGCCCATTAAGACAATCGTAAAATTCCGCTTCTTTTTCATTGCAGAAAAAAGACCGAGCCGCCCGAATACGCGGGTTTCGGCGGTTATCCGCACCGAACAGGTATTCACAATCAGCAAATTGCAGTGCTGTATATCTTCGGCAGCCTCCCAGCCGCGTTCCCGCAAGAGCTGTTCCAATGCCGCAGACTCGGCAAAGTTCATTTGACATCCATACGTTTCAATAAAGTATTTCAAAATATGTATTCCTAAAATTATCTATAAAATAAATAAGGCAGCTCTCAACACTGAGTTTTTTAGCGATGCCTAATATAAAAAGTTTTCCACCTTACCGACGATTTAAAAAGCGATGCAATTTTAATGCAAGATTATCATATTTCCAACGGAGGACGCTCCCTTTTTCAAGGGTTTTGTTTGCAATAAGCGGAAATTCGGCAAGCACCAGCGGTTTCCCCTCATCTTCCGTAAAGAATTGCACCTTTCCGATTTTTTCTCCTGCTGTAATGGGAGCGGCGAGCGCACCGGGCACGAGTATACGCAAATGAATTTCAGCGGTATTCTCTGCTGTACCGTTTAATTCAGTACCGGAAAGAGGAACGGTAAAAGCTCCGCCATTTCCGCCCGGATCATCCGGCAGCGGCAGCAGCGCCGTTCTGTTAGCCTGTTCTTTTGCCCCGACAACGGGAATAGCCGGAATATCCAATGGAAAATTCTGTGCATATCTTGTGGAAAAGTGAGAAAACGCCCATTCCATCAATATTGAGCAGTTCTCTTCCCGTAGTGCCTTCCCTTCCGCCATACTTTTACCGGCGCCGCCTAAAATAACCGCAATAAACCGGATACCGTTCCGCTGTGCGGTAAGCGCAATATTAAAACCGGACTCATAAATAAACCCCGTCTTAATGCCGTCGCATCCGTCCAGTTTACCCAACAGCGTATTTGTCGCCGGCTGGCGGATAATTGTTTGCGCTTTAAGCATATTATGCGGCTGCGGATAGCTGAATTCCCGCAGCGAGTGAAACTGTGCAAGGTGGTCGGGGTATTTCCGCACATACACTGCACAAAAACGGGCAAAATCACGGGCGGTTGTGCGGTTATATTCACTCAAGCCGTTTGCATCCTCAAAGCGCGTATTTTGTAAACCGAGCGCTGCGACGGCTTCATTCATCTGCCGAACAAAGGTCTCCACAGAGCCTGCCGTATAAATTGCAAGCGCCACCGCCGCGTCATTACCGGAAACGACCGCCATACCCCTCATCAGCTCCTCAACGGTTACCCGCTGATTTTTTCCCAAAAACATTAGCGATGACCCCGATGGAATATTTACCGCCCACGATTCTGCAGGCGGCGTGATAGTATCGGTCAAGCTGATTTCTCCCCGCTCAACAGCCTGCATCACCGTGTACATCGCAACCAATTTTGTTAATGAAGCAGGAGGAATACTTTGATCGGGATTTTTTTCGAATAAAAGAGCTCCACTCGCAGCGTCCATCACAACAGCGGAACGAGCGCTTATTGCAGCCGGTTGCGGAATACCTTGCGTACAAGGTGCAGGATGTAATAAAGGAGGTGTATAAAAAGATCTGCGAGCTTCGTTTCCAAGGGAATCGCGAGCAGCGGTTATATCTGCGCCGAAAGCCGCGTCCTGTCGAGCTTGTTCTTCCGGCAGGATAGTCAGTAATTGCGTACCGCGAACATACAGCGCAATGCCCGAAGCGACAATCCAACCGGCCGCTACGGCAACGGCTATGAGAATATAAAAACCGATTCTATGGGATTTTGTATTAGTCATGTACAATTATTATAGAAGCTGCAATCTTTCAACAGCGCAGCGTTAATTTAATAGACCGGCAGGGTTAAGCGTTGCTCCGTTCCGATAGACGGTAAAATGAAGGTGCGGGCCGGTGCTCATTCCGGTATTTCCGACCGTTCCAATCTTTGAAGACACGGAAACAAAGCTGCCTTTGGAAGTAAGAATTGTATTAAGGTGTCCGTATAAAGTTTGATATCCTGAATGATGGCGGATCATAATGTAATTTCCATACACGGTACTGTATCCGGTCGCAATAACCTGCCCGTTTAATGCCGCATAAACAGCGGTTCCTTTAGGAGCTGCCATATCCATACCGTTATGAAAGCTTCGCTGACCGCTGAGGAATGGATTATCCCGCCAGCCGTAACGAGACGTGATATAATAACTGCTATGCAACGGCCTTCGGAAAAGATCACCGTTGATTTCCTGCAAGGTAGCCCAATCAAGTTTGGCATCGGGCAAAAAGATAATAGAGGCCGTTTCTATCGTGTTATCGGTAAGCGTATTTATTGTTGCAAGTTTTTCCAAGGAAATTTTATATTTGTCGGCAATAGATTCAGGCGTATCGCCTTTTTTTACCGTATAGGAAATACCATCAATAGATGGTATCTTTAATATTTGACCGATTTGAAGTGTCCGCGTATTTTTGAGTTTATTAAGGCTGATAATCGCATCCTGACTTACCCCGTATTCGGCAGCGATGGTGCCGACTATATCACCTTGTTTAACCGAATATGCCCGATAATACAAGGACTGAGGAGCAGGAGACACCTCATGTTCTTCCGGTAATTCAGCAGGCAGAGAGGTGCCGCCGCCTACACCATGGTCAAAAGCGTCATTTTTGCCGCTATCGGACAACCATAAAACGAGGAATACGGAAGCGAAACATATAATACCAAAAATAAAAATACGCGTTACTTTCATTTTAATAATCACTTAGGCCTATTATAGTAATTATACCTGGCATTGTAAAAAAATCAAGGGAACTTTTGCAAATATGCGGGGCATCTACTGCGTTACTGCGCAAAAATTAATCCTCAACGTATCAAAGATACGCCTGCGGTTAATTTTTGCTCGCGCCTTGTATCTGCCTCGCCTATTTGCAAAAGCGCTGGATATGCAGACCACCACGTACGGCGTAACAATGAGGTCAATTTTTGGACTTGCCACGGATACTCTTCCTATATGATACAAGGTAGTCGATAAACGAGCCGACCGACAATAGGGCGGCAATCCAGTAAATACCTTTGTTGATAATAATCATCATATCGGTAACGATTTTTTCTGCAAGCGAAAATGCAATTAGCAGTTCAATAAGCAGCGTAAAACCTTCGGCAAGAATATAGCATACCGTTTTAGTCTTACCTCCTTTTTTCGCACCGATGGTAATACCGTTGCCCCGTGCAAGCATCCGTAAAAATAAAATATTCAATTCGCGGTATAAAATAATGATAAAAACAGGAAGCGGCACATAACCGGACAGCATAAATGCCAACAGTACGGTCAGATTTGCAAATACATCTGCAAAAGGATCGAACAACTTACCGAAATCGCTCACTTGTTTCAATTTACGGGCATAATACCCGTCTAAAAAATCGGTAAACTCCATATAAATAAACAGCGGTATAAGAATAAACATCACCGTTTGTTCCGATATTCCTACATAGCGCGGAAGATAATAAATACAAATAAAAAGAGGAGCAGCAACCATTCTTGTTGCGGTAAAAAAATTTGCAATATTCATAATTTGACTATCCAATATCGACACGGCTTTATCACATTATCTGCTTGTTATACCGAGCCTTTCTGTTATTGATTATCGGCAGTAATTCACAAAAAAAAAGCCGTCTGATATCAAGAGACACCTGTTGATATCAGACGGCTTTTTTCGTAATTTTTTACGCTTACTTTGCCGGTTTTTCAGCTGCAGGGGGTAGGATTTCCAATAATTCAACTTCAAAAACTAACGTTGAATTAGGCGGAATAACCTGCGAAACACCGCGTTCTCCATAAGCAATTTTAGAGGGGATATAAAGCTTATATTTTGAACCGACTTTCATCAGCTGTAAACCTTCCGTCCAACCCGGAATAACGGCATTTAACGGAAATTCAACGGGATTCCCACGGTCGTAGGAGCTGTCGAAAACCGTACCGTCAAGTAATGTTCCTTTATAATGTACTTTTACCGTGTCGGTTGGCAAAGGTAAGGGGCCGGTTCCTTCGGTAATAACTTCGTATTGCAGGCCGCTTTCGGTTGTCTTTACACCGTCATTTTTTGCATTTTTTTCAAGGAATTCTGTTTCTTTTGCCAAGTTTTCCGCTGCCTCTTTTTTATGAGCAGCTTCGCTTGCCCGCTGTAATACCTTCTGTGCAGCAGCAACATCTACTTCTTTGTTCTTTTCGACATCCTTTAAACCTTTCACCAATTCACCGTAATCGACATCCAGTTTAAAGTCTTTAAGCGATGTTCCCATCATAACACCAAACGCATACCCGACTTCTTTTTTCGTCGGAGGAGGAAGCTCTTTTCCTTCCTCTGTTTTTGTTTCTTCCGCGTTAGTGCCTGCTGCCGGAGCAGCAGTCTCGGCTGCCGATTGCTTTTTACAGCTTACTGTAAAAGAAAACACAAGAAGTGCCGCAGCAATAATCGATAGAATCTTTTTGTTCATTTTTCACATCCATAAATAATAAAATTAGGTTTTATGACGATACTAACAATGACTAAAAAAGTCAATGTTTTATGGTAGAAATGGAGAAAAAATGCGGCTACTTATTGTTTGTATTATATATGCTATCGCAGTCACGGTTCTCGGTTCAATTGCCGTCAAAACCTTTTTAAATATAAAAACGAAAAATGACCCGCTGCAGCGGCAGTACTTTTTTACCGCACTTATCTTCTTATTTCTCTTCATCATTTCTTTTATTGCAATCCTTTTAAAGCTGAAAGGCGATATACTTATCGGCAACGGCTCAGGTTCAGATATCTTTATAGGGTATTCCGATAAAACCGGCTATGGTCTTATTGGTTTTATCATCTTAATTATCCTTGGAATAGCAGCAATCGTCTTATTTGATCGGTTCTTCCTCAAACGGAGATCAAAAACCGAGCAAGAATACCGCACACGTCGAAAATTAGCAATCGCTATCGTCATAATTCTGATAGGAACGGTCGCAGCACTGAAATTGATTTGGTAATAAGCACGGTTTTATTCGTACGGAGGATTTTATACCGCCGTTTTTCTACCGCCACGGATGGCGGTGGCTCCATACAGTAGCGATGTTTTGGTATATCCACAACATCGCAATCAAAACTATACACGGATGTATGGTTTTGACAAAGGCTCCGCGCCGAGGATGTTGATTGAAATTTTATCTATGAAACTTGAACGGATTCTTGAAATCATTATCTACTTATTAAATCATGAAAAAGTCTCTGCAAAATACTTAGCCGAGTATTTTAATGTATCGGTGAGGACTATTCAGCGTGATATGGCGAGTATCGCTGAAGCCGGTATACCGGTGTATACATTAGGCGGAAGGTACGGCGGTTATGCCGTTTTAGAACATTATAAAATAAAGAACCTCACCGTCAAAAACAGCGAACAGCAAATCATTGTCAATGCGTTGGAAAGCCTTGCAACGTCATACACAAACGAGAGCTTAAACTCTTTAATCAAAAAATACAATGCAATTATTGAAAAAGGAGACGGGCGAAAAGTCTTTTGGGATTTTAGCGTTACAAAAGAAAATAAAAAAGTACAAGATTTCAATCTGCTGTTGGAAAAAGCGATAAGCGATAAAAAATATATCGCATTCGATTACCGTAATTCAGAAGGAAAAAGTTCGCATATTTGTGCGGAACCGCTTGCCATTCATTACAAATGGTATGCGTGGTATTTGTTTGCATACCTTAAAGAAACAAAAGAGTATCGAACTTTTAAAGTTGCACGGATTCAAACGCTTGCCATTTCAAAAGAAACTGCCGTTGCAAATCACGGTGATATACAGCAGAGGATGAGAGAAGCCGAACTTGCGTATTACAAGACCTGCATTGATATAGAAATCGTTTTTTCCGAAGCGGAAATTCCACTCATCGAAGAGTATTTTCCCGACTCCGTTATCGAAACACTGCCGTCTCAAAAATATAAAACCCATATCCGTGTTCCTGCAAAAGAACGGTTGTGGAAGGCCTTACTCCTCAGCTTCGGGAATGCAGTTACCGTCGTATCTCCAAAAGATTATCAAGCGGAACTTGTAAAAACAGCAAAAAGTTTTTTAGCTAATTACGATAATACTCAATTTTGCTTATGAAATGAATAAACACGCTAACGTGCTCGGAGGTGCTTTATGTTATATATTATTTTACTATTAATGTTCCTTTCATTCGCCGGCGGCGGTATTATAATTAGAGAATTAAAAGCATACGACTTAATAGCGGGGTACAATACTATGCCGGATGAAGAAAAGGCACAATATGATATTGAATCGGTCGCAAATCAGTTAGG
The DNA here is from genome assembly GCF_024181185.1 of Treponema sp. OMZ 906. Taxonomy (NCBI): domain Bacteria; kingdom Pseudomonadati; phylum Spirochaetota; class Spirochaetia; order Treponematales; family Treponemataceae; genus Treponema; species Treponema sp. OMZ 906. The sequence continues at coordinate 2,794,289 of NZ_CP051196.1, forward strand.
TATACTATTATATTTTTTTGCGTTATTAGCTGCGATTGTAATGATATTGTTTTATTTTGCTCACCTTTCTTTACCAATGAAAGAGCTAATAATGTTTTGCTATGTAGCAATTATTTTGTTTATACTAGGTATAGCTATGTTAGTATTTAATAAAAAAAATATTCGTAAAATTCTTCCGGTTTTCATTATTTACAATGTTGTTATGATAGCATCATTAATACCGACTTTCTTGAAGCTGGTAAAAAAACTTTTGTAAAAAAATGTAATTTTTTTATCCAATTACGACAGATAGCTGTCGCCGTGCTGTGATAGTATTTGGTGCAATTTATTTTAAGGCAGATACGTAGTCAAGGAATGCCCATCTGTGGATATTCCTGAACTGCGAGTTTTGAACGGAAGGTTCAAAACATCGCTACTGCCGGAAAGAGTGTACAGCGTAATGAAAAGATACCTTCCACTATTAAAAGCCTATTTTAAAGGTTCCCTTATGAATCTACTGGAATATAAGTTTGATTTTATAAGCGGCGGAACTTTTGAGCTGGTGTGGCTGTTTATGTATATCATTTTTATAGACACGATTTTTATTCATACCAACACGATAAACGGGTGGGATAAATATCAAATGCTGATGTTGACTTTTCAGGGCGGCTTGACGGACTCTGTGTTTACTTTTGCGATAGTATCGGGATTAAAAAGACTGCCCGAAATGATCAATACCGGTACCTTGGATTTTATATTATTAAAACCGTTAAATCCACGCTTTAATATTTCATGCCATGCATTCGACATTCCACAAATAAAAAATATCGCCATAAACACTATCGGTTTGATATATTGCCTTATACATTTGAATATTCCTATCACACCGTTAAAAGGAGTGATGTATATTCTGCTTTCACTGAATGGCCTTTTTTTAATTTATTCGATTATGTTTATATTGATGAGCCTTGCTTTTTGGTTTATGCGGATGGATATTGTTATGGGGATAGGCTCGGAATTAATTACTATTGGAAATAAACCGATGCAGATATATCCGAAAGTGATTCAAAAAATTTTAACCTTTGTTATTCCCTTGTTTGTTTGCTTTAATTTCCCTGTTCTGTTCATCGTTAAACAATTATCTGTACGCGCTATTTTCTATGCTTTTATCTTAAATGTACTATTTTTGTTATTATCGAATTTTATTTTTAAAAAAGGAGTAAAGCGTTATGTCGGATCAGGCAGTTAGAAGCGAAAAGATTATTGTTGCAGAAAATATTTGCAAAAGTTATACGTATTATAAAAAAGAGGCAGGGCTGAAAGGCAGTATTAAAAACTTGTTTAAACGTGAAAAATTGTATAAGCCTGCGGTAAAAAATCTTTCTTTTCAAATTAATCAGGGCTCGATAACGGGGTTAATCGGTTTAAACGGCGCGGGAAAAACGACGACCCTTAAAATGCTATCCGGTTTAATACTTCCGACGACAGGAAATCTGAGTGTCTTGCAATATAATCCCTTTGAAAAGAAAGAAGAGTATCTGCGGCAAATTTCGATGGTGATGGGGAATAAAAGTCAACTTTGGTGGGATCTGCCCGCCATCGATTCTTTTGAACTTAATAAAACAATTTATGAAATTGAAGAGGCCGAGTATCAAAAAACGCTGCACACAATGATTGAAATACTCGGTGTAGAAAAACAGGTAAATGTTCAGGTGAGGCGGCTGTCGTTGGGGGAACGGATGAAGATGGAATTGATAGCGGCTTTAATTCATAAACCGAAACTCATTTTTCTTGATGAACCCACAATAGGCCTTGATGTCATTACGCAATACAACATACGGGATTTTTTAAAGCACTATTGCAGTACGTATCATGCGACGCTTATATTAACAAGTCATAATTTTAACGATATTGTTTCCCTTTGCAGCGAATTGATTTTGATAAATAACGGAGAAAAGATATACTCGGATTCTTTTATTAATTTTAAAAACACCTTTCTCAATCAAAAGTATTTTATCCTCAAATTAAAATTTCCGACAGCTGAAAAAATAATAACCATGCTTCAACAAAAAGGAGTCGGCACTGCAGAAAAAACAGCTGACGATACGGTAAAAATTTCTGCGGATTCAACTGAAAGTTTGGATATACTAAAAAATATTTCCAATGAGTTTATTGAAGATTTAAGCGATATTACCATTGAAAATATATCCATGGAAGACGTTATCAGAAAATTGTACAGGGCAGATGAGTGATTTTTTAAGACACTATTTTTAATTCACTATAGGAAAAAATTATGAATACCTATTATAAAATTTTTAAGATAAGCTTAGCAAATCAATTGGAATACAGAGCTAATTTTATTTCAGGATTTTTGTTTTCGCTCGTTCCTTTTACCGTTAATGTCTTATTGTGGCTTGCCGTTACTGCTCAGAGCAGCACCATTCCTCTTGAAGCAAACGGAATAGTGTCGTATTACTTTTTAACGTTAATTACATACAATATTACTTCGACAACTTCCGTATTCAAAATTTCAGATGATATAAGACTCGGTTCTCTCAATCAGTATCTGATAAAACCGTATAACTATGCATTGTATCAACTTGCCGTCGATTTACCGTATCGTTTTGTTTTTATTGTTATGAATGCCCTTCCGATTACGGTTTTATATTTTGTGCTGCACGGATATTTTATATTTATGTTGTCCGTATGGAAAATTGTCTTTTTTGCAGCTTTTTTAGTTACAGGGTATCTTATCAACTTTTTAATTGATTTTTTGATAGCACTCTATAGTTTTTATTTTTCTCGAGTTTCTTCACTGTATACCTCAATACGGGTACTTAAACATATTTCCGCCGGTATTATTTTCCCGCTCGTTCTTTTACCAAAATCCGTATTTACCTTTTTAAAAAACCTCCCCTTTGCCTTTATCTCTCATATTCCGGTAAGCCTTTTACTTGATGATATGCCGATGCATTCCGCTCTTTTTTCTTTATGCAAAGCATTCGGCTGGATAACAATCCTTGGTATATCGTGTACAATGGTGTGGAAAAGAGGGATGAAAGTCTATTCTGCCTATGGAGGATAGTGTTTCAGGAACAATTTATCATATATCTCTTCAATATTGATACCCTAATCTTGACATTGTAAAGATTTTTAGCTATCATCTTAACAATGTCAAGATTAGAGAGGAAGGTGTTTATGTGTGAATCGAATCTGCCGTATCATCGCAAGGATCTAAAAAATCTATTAATTGAAAAGGGTATCGAAATCGTCAATACCGAAGGCTTGCAATCTTTTTCGCTAAGAAAAGCTGCCGCAGCTTGCAAAGTCAGCCATGCTGCTCCCTACAGTCATTTTCACAACAAAGAAGAATTACTTAATGCAATGCAGCTGCATATCACCAAGCGTTTTTCAAAAGCACTCAAAACGGCTATCAGTGAAAATAAAGATACTGCCGGATTGTTAAAAAATCTAGGTATAGCCTATGTTTCTTTTTTTATTGAAAATCCCGCCTATTTTCAGTTTTTATATTCCAAATCCGATATAAAGGTGGATTTAACGTTATCTATACCAGATGAGGAAAATTATAGCCCTTATATTCTGTATAAAAATAACGTTCTGTCATTACTCAAGCAAAATAAATATCCGAAGGAAAAACAAAATGATATTTTAATAACAATATGGGCTTTTATACACGGGCTTACAGCGTTGGCGACAATGAAAAATGTCTACTACGACAAAAACTGGAAAGAAAAAATCATCGATTTTATGGATTTACTTGAACCGTCTTTTTTAAAATAACGGCGCATGGAATAGTATATGAACGGAATTTATTTCAGTGGAACGGGCAATACAAAATATTGCATGGAAGTATTGACAAAAACGACAAATGGCAAAGCTGTCAGTATAGAAGCACCCGAAGCGCTCGAAGTCTTACGCATATCGAATGAAATTGCACTGGGTTACCCCATTTATTTTAGCGATATTCCGCGTATTGTAAAAACATTTATTTTTGAACATGCCGATATGTTTTGCGGAAAGCACGTTTTTGTTATTGCGACGATGGGACTTTTCAGCGGCGATGGAGCGGGCATTGCAGCACGGCTGCTTCAAAAATACGGAGCCGTCATTATAGGAGGTCTACACATACGTATGCCGGACTGTATTGCCGATGTAAAACTATTGAAAAAAAAGCCGGATGAAAATACCGCACTCATATCGGCAGCGCAAAAAAAGATTATACAAACGGCGGAATGTATAAAACACGGAATATACCCAAAAAATGGTTTATCTTTTTTACACAGAATTGTAGGTCTGTTCGGACAACGCCTATGGTTTAAACGACATGCAAAAAAACTGAGCGAACGACTCAATGTCCGAATGGAGCGCTGCATCGGCTGCGGAATATGCGCGGCAAATTGCCCTTCAAAATCATTATATATCGAAAACAATAAAGCTGTATTTTATCCCGGAAACTGCACGATATGTTACCGGTGCATAAACAACTGTCCCGCAAAGGCGATCACACTTATAGGTACGGATGTATTCGAACAGTGTCGTTTTGAAAATTATATAAAGGAAGATATACTATGAAAAAAATATTTACTATATTTTTCTGTATGACGTTTCTCGGTTTGGTGTATTCCCAAACAACGCAGAACGAAACGCTTTATGACGTAGAAATCGTCATCACCGATATAACAGAAGATTCGGGAACGTTAGTTATAAGTATTCATAATTCGGCTGAAAGTTTCAACAAACGGCTTCCATATCAAACCGTCAAGCTAACGGCATATAAAGAAAAAGCGGTTTATCACATACAACTAAAAAGCGGTGATTACGCTTTTTGTGTTTACCATGATATCAACAACGATGGAAAATTAAATACAAATGCAATAGGTATACCAAAAGAGCCGTTCGGATTCAGTAATTATAACGGAAAAGGCTTCCCTGGAAATTTCAAAAAACATAAAGTTTTTATAGGAGATGCAATGACAATAAAGATCCCTTTGGTTAAACTGAATTAAATGTCACTTTTTATTCAATACGAAGTTGATATACGAATCTTGTATAAGTTAAAAAAAACTGATATGATTTTTCATTCGGTATATTCAAAAAGATTATTTGTGAAACAAGTCTGTTTATTAAATAAATCATTATACAATAACGATTTATAAAATTTCAGACAGTTCAGAAAAGAAAACCCTTTTAAATTATCACTTTTTGAACTTTCCTTCACGCAGTTTTTGAAATACTAATTTATTTTATATGAGGTGAAATATGATTAGAGGCGGAGATATTGCAAAAGGCACGGTGTTATTACACAAAGGTAGTCCGTATTTAGTGGTCGAACGGGAATTTGTAAATCCCGGAAAGGGAGCTGCGTTTGCACGTGTTAAGATGAAGAATTTAAAAGATGGAGCTGTTTTAACTCAAACAATAAAAACAGCCGATACGGTAGAAGACGCAACAGTAGATACACACAAAGGACAGTATCAATATGAAGACGGGGAAAGCTACCTCTTTATGGACACCGAAAGTTATGATCAGATTTCAGTTCCGTCAGATATTATCAACGATAAAAAATACTATCTGCGGGAAGGAGATGAATACGAAATCCTTATTTGGGAAGGAAACCCTATCGATGTAAAAATTCCGGCAAAAATGGTGTTTGAAGTTGCAGAAAGCGAAAATTATGTAAAAGGTGATACCGTTTCAGGAGCAACAAAGCCCATCACAACAGAAACAGGCCTTGTAGTTCGTGTTCCGCTCTTTATTAAACAGGGCGAAAAAATATTGGTCAACACTGAATCAAATGAATATCAAGAACGTATCAACTCATAACTACTTTCAAAATCAGCAGTTTTAATCAACACTTTAACGAAAAGCCCTTCACATATTTGAGGGGCTTTTTTATTCGTGCGGAGAGTTTAATATTCTATTGCTGTACAATATATGCTCTGTATCAAGGTTATTTATTTTTACAAGTTTCACAAATAGTATCCCAGAATGTTTCACGTGAAACATTTAAAGGATTGTAAGAAAATCTCTATTCATATAATTTTAATTCTTTTATTGCTTTATCGAGGTAATCTTCTCGTTTGTTGCACAGGTGTTGCTTATATCGTTTTTTTCATTAAACTTATCAAATTGATATCTTGACGTACCACACCAATAAATGATATTCTTTAAAAGTTCTGCGGATGTCGTATAACGGCTATTACCCGAGCTTCCCAAGCTCGTGACGGGGGTCCGACTCCCCTCATCCGCTGTTATTTATTCTAATCTCTTTCGCTAATAGATATTCTCAATCTTTCAAAGGCTTTTTGTACTTCTTGCGGTAATTCTGTTTTTACAACATCATCAGTTTTTATCGACGTTTCCAGCTGTGTTGATAGTACGGCAGCTTTTTCAGTCACTTTTTGTTTATCGGGAACCACTTTAGCACTATTTTCAGTATTTCCAAATTGATGAGAAATCTCATAATGTGATGAAACAATAACCGAAATATTCTTAACTTCCAGTTGAGGATATCTTTTTTGAAAATTTCGCAAAATATATTTTTTGTTTAATAAAATCTGCTGACTCCATCCGGGATGATCAACTTCAATAACCGCCGTTTGATGTTTAATATCAAGCAACTTGGAATGGGCAGCTTGCTTCTCTCCAACAATAGACGCCCATGATGAATATACTTCCAATACCTTTGATTGTTCAAAAAGCCCTACCTTATCAAGATAGCTCATAATCAACTCTGAAAGCTTTTTTACGTCATTCTGCACGGAAGCTGCCCTCGGAAACAATGTACACACGGCTTTTTTCGCGTATATAATTTTGATACGGTTCACCCGGAAGGAATGTACAGATAAGCTGATCATAGCGAGGCAAATGCTCGGTAAAATTTTTCCGTTTTTCAGGATCAAGTTCCAAAAGAACATCGTCCATCAGCAATACCGGCAACCGTTTCGTCTTTTCCGTATAAAAATATGCCTGAGCAGCTCTCAAGACAAGAGAAAGCAAGCGTTGCTGCCCCATAGAAGCGGTTTGTACAAAAGGCTTTTTATTACGGATAAAGCGTATCTTATCGCGATGAGGCCCCGACATACTGGTATTCATGGCAAAATCGAGCTGGCGTTTTTCTATTAATGAGATTAACACTTCATCAAAATTCGTCGATTTCCATGAAGGACTGTAATCGATCATCACGGAATCTATCCCACCGATATTTTCATATAACGAAGAGAATATTTTATTGAACGATTCAATAAGTGTACGACGCTTTTCTATAATTTGTATGCCTATAGGAATGAGCTGCGCGTCAATGACATCCAGTATTTCGCTCTTTTTTTCTTTTAATACGAGATTGCGTGATTTTAGTAATTTTGTAAAGTTACGTAGAATATCGATATATGACGGATCATAGAGAGAAAGAGATTGATCGATAAAAAAACGGCGGCGTTCCGGTGCTCCTGTCGCAAAATTCAAATCATCATGGCAAAAGAGAATGCAAGGAATAGTTGAGATGAAATCTTTTCTGTCGTGAATTTTCTTTAAGTTTTTTTCTATGATTTTTTTTTTATCTTTTGAAATAATCGATATGCTATGGCTCCGCTCTTCGTTTTCTTTAAATAAGACGCGAATACTGTATTCATTCGTATTTTTTTTATATATTTCCGCTTCGTTTCTGGTTCTAAAGGAATTTCCATAAGCGGCAAGGTATAACGCTTCCAGTAGGTTTGTTTTACCTTGACCATTTTGACCGACTAAAAAAACTTCAGGAGCGGAGAGGTCAATTGCCTTGTCCTCAAGGTTCCTGAAGTTGTAAAAAGAGATCGACAAAAACGGCACAAATACTACTCCATTTGCATCGGCATAATGATATGAAAGAAATGAGTATCTGTTTCCGGCCGTAACGTGATTGCACGCATCGGATCGGTAAATTCTATGCGGATATTTTCCGAACCGAGTACCTTGAGCGGTTCTTCAAGGTACATATAATTTAAGGCGATGGTTATTTCTTCACCTTCATATTTACAGGGAATTTCTTCGTTTGCCGTTCCAAGTTCATTTTCATTTGATGTGATGGAGAGTGTACCGGCAGAAATTTTTAAAAATATCCGTTTGGATTTTTGCTCTACAAGCAAGGCAACTCTTTTTAAAGCCTGTAAGAAATCATCACATTGGGCTTCAAAATGATGTGCTTGAGATTCGGGAATAACTCGTTCGTAGTTCGGGAATTGACCGTCTATTAAAACCGAAGAAAAGTTATAAGCATTGAAGCGGAAAAATATGTTTTTTTCGCTTATTCCGATAGAAATCATACCTTCTTCCGAAGATCGACGTTGCACAATAGAAAGAATTTTAGGAGGAATAATGCTTCCTTTAAAATCAGGTAAAGCAATTCCGAAATCATGTTGAATAAATGCTAATCTTCTGCCATCGGTAGCTGCAAAGATCAGATTGTTTTCTTTCTTTTCCATGTAGACACCATTCATAAAGTAACGAGTTTCATCATCGGAAACAGCAAAAATCGTTTGAGTTATCATTTCTTTAAATTCTTTTGCAGGAACTTCGAAGAATTGAACGTTTGAAGAATCGGTAAAAGGAGGAAAGTCGTTATCTGATATGGTTTTAAGAGAGAATTTCGCTTTTTTGCTGATAGAACGGATAATGAGTTTTTGATCTTTTTGCTCCGCTTCTATTTCGCCTGAAGGCATTGAAGCGATAATGCTGGTAAATTTATCACAGAATACGGTTGTTGCACCTTCTTCGGCAATATCGACGGGAATTTTTGTTTCAAAGGCTACTTTTATATCGGTTGCACGAATTGTTAAGCTGCCTTCTTTTGCTATAAGCAGAACATTTGATAATATGGATATTGCTGTCTTGTTTGAAATGATTTCTTGAGCAATAGCCATTTCTTTCAGTAAAACTTCTTTAGTAAATGTAAATTTCATGATTTCTCCTAAAAAGAGGTTATCTTTATTATAATATAAATTTAGTAATAGTAATAGTAGGCACTGTGAATTTCTTGATATTTAGGTTAAAGCATTGGTTAGCCGTTAGTTAGCGCTTGAATAATGATGTTTGAATTGTTCACAATTTGTATCGTTATGCACAGCTGAAAAAGATGTACACAGTAGCATAGGTCTTATAAACAAGTTTTACATCGATTATGCAGAGGTTATGAACAGTGGAGAAAATAAGGAATTGACTACCGAAATAGCTTGACTGAAAAGCTCTGCTACTGAAAACTTTTTGAGATATACAGAATTGGCGGTTTTTACTATACTAAGCTCAGTATGATAAAAGCGTTTACGGTAGGAAAAAACATATTTTCATCGCAAGAGCACGTGTTGATTATTGCGGAGATTGGAACGGGGCATAACGGCAGCTTGCAAAAAGCGAAAGAGTTGGTAGCAGCTGCTAAAGAAAGTGGAGCAGACGCGGTTAAATTTCAGATTGTGTATGCAGATGAAATTTTGCATCCCGATACCGGTTTTGTGAATTTACCGACCGGAAGGATTCCCCTCTATGAACGCTTTAGAGAGCTGGAATGCAGTTTTGATTTTTACGGTAAATTGGCTCAGTACGTGCATAAGCTTGGAATGCTTTTTTCAGCTTCGGCATTCGGGCTTCGTTCCGTCGATGAATTGCGGCAGCTTAATCCGGCTTTTATAAAAATTGCGTCGCCGGAACTCAATCATTTTCGGCTGCTTGAGCGTGTTGCTTCATTCGGACTGCCGGTTATTCTTTCGACCGGTGTTTCTCGGCTTGGCGATATTGAACGTGCCATAAGCTGTTTGGAAAGTAACGGGTTATCTGCCGATATGCGGGCGTTGCTTCATTGCGTGACGGCCTATCCTGCGCCGGAAACGGATTATAATACGGCTGTGCTGCAATCCTTGGCGATGTTGTTTAACAGTCCCGTCGGTATCAGCGATCATTCGCTTGATCCTGCTGCAGTTCCGATAGCGGGGTTATTGAGCGGCGCCTGCATTCTTGAAAAGCATATTTGTCTTTCCCGCAGCGATGCCGGTCTCGATGATCCTGTTGCGTTGGAACCCGCACAGTTTTTGCAGATGTCAAAAATAGTAAGAGAATTAACCGGTAAATCCGATGAAGATATTTTTAAGGCGGCACAGAGTTACGGCTATTCCAAGGATTTTTTGCAGCGCATTACCGGTAACGGTGAAAAAAAACTTGCTGCTGCAGAAAAAGATAATTACGGTAAAACGAATCGTTCGCTGCATTATGTAAAAGATTTACAGAAAGGCGCCGTGCTGAAAAATAGCGATATTGCCGTTTTACGAACCGAAAAGAATTTAACCGCCGGAGAGTCTCCTGAGTATTTACATTATTTTATCGGATCGGTTTTGCAGAAAGATGTTACCGGAGGTTCTGGCGCCGTATTTGATGATATTATAGAAAGGAAAATACGATAATGTCTGATTATTACGAAACTCTTGGCAGTTTGCTGCGTGATAGGCTTGGAACGGATGAAGATCCCTTTGAACAAGCGGTAGAAGGCCGGCAGGGTAGATACCGAAGCGCCGGAAATAAAATTGAGCGGCGTGTTCCTAAAAAAAGAACGTACAAAGAACCTGAACAAAAGGTTGAACCGATACGTGTGCCTGTTCCCGATGCTTTAACGGAAGATTTTGCCGTTTTGCAAGTGCTTCCGGGGGTTCCGCTTGATTATTGCAAAAAAGCATGGAAACACTTATTGAAAAAATATCATCCCGATGTCATTGCCGAGGAATCTGCACGGCAACAAGCTGCGTCCATTGTCCGAAGAATAAATCGTTCGTATAAGCGTATCGAAATATGGTTTTCAACCGGTAAGGTACAGGGTTATGACAGTTTATGAGTTGCGTGCATAACTATTTATTTCAGAGAGTATTGTTACCGGCAGTACGTTTGTGTTGGGTATTCTTTTTTCTTCTTTTACCGGTGCAAGGTCTGATTGCAGAAAATATTTTTTATGAATTTGGGCCTAAAACGGATAAGGTCATTGTCTTTACCGCATCGGTAGGTAGTGATAATCAAGCGACTGCTATAACCCTGCAACTGCAAAAATATGCACAACAATTATCCGCTGATGCGCCGGATACCCATATCATTGTTGCTATTACGAAAAATGATATTTCCGAATTACCGGTTGACATTCCCGTAAAGCGGTACGAGGGGACTAAGGCGTTAATTCAGACTTTGATCACATATCCGAATGCCGCTGTATGTCTTGTTGCCCCCGATAAATCTGATAGCGCGCGGATTATTACGGGAACATCGAAAGGGACAACCCCTGCATGGTTTCTAAAAGCGGTATACGCTTCTTTGGAACAAAAAAATATTCCTATTGACTTTTATACTAACGCAGTTGTGTTTCACCGTCTCGGTTGGCTGCCTGATGACCCTGCTTTACGGCTCTATAATGAGGCGAATATTCCAGCAATAAAAATAGAAACCGGTGCGGATTTATCGGATTTTTTTTCTTCGGTTGCGCCTGCAGTTATTCAGAGTATGAGTAATGAATGGGATACTCATTATTTTGTTTTTAAACTGCATAAAAAGCTTGTTATCATCAACGAGCAGCATATAGTTATAACGCTTATCGTATCGTCAATACTCTTTTTATTATGGTTGATGTTTTTTAGCTTTTTATTCGGAAAAAAACGGGATCAACATGTAAAAGATTTATTTAAACTGTGGTGGATGCCGATCTATTTTTTCTTGGTCAATTGGCTCGGTTTTTTCTTAGGCTCCAAGATAACGGAAGCACTTTTTTATCTGCGTTTTTCGTCTGTGAGCGAACTGAGTTCATTTCCGTTGACGGCGCTATTGATTAAATATGTGTTTGCACTGTTTTTTATGTTTACCGTTACCGCATTTAATAAATTTATTCCGCTTCCGGCAAATCGTTTTATTTACGGATTTATTGCTCATGTCGTTTGTTTATTAAATATTTTTATTTTTTCTTTTTTTTACCTTTCGTTTTCAATCATCTTTATGGTCATTTATTTTGTTTCGGTGGCTGCCTATCATTTTAAAAATATCGTACTGCAAATTATATTTATTATGTGTCTTTTTTTACCACTTCTGCCGTTTGTGACGCATATTATTCTTTATCGTGAGTATATGTTTCATATCATATTTTTTATCAACCTTGCATCAGCCTGTATTTTTGTTCCGTTTGATCTGTTTTTAATCAGGCTTGGTCTTAGTATTGATAAGAAAAGAAAAATTACTAAACCGTTTTTTAGGATACCGATTCAATGTAAGGTTATGGGCGGGCTGTTTCTCGTATTAATGCTTTGGGTATTCGTTATGCCGGCAACGAGGAACACCGTTCATAATCGCTGGATGTTAATTCAACACCTTAACGGTGATGAAAGCAGTGTTGTAAAAAAATATATCGATTCTCCGACGGAAGAAAAGATAATGGATTACACCCGCGGCAATACACAGGGTTCAGCGGAAACCGCGGATAGTTTTTTAACTGTTCGTACCTCATTTGAAAATTACTTTGAGCGTAGCATCGGGACTATTACCATTGATTCGCCGTTAAAAATTGAAGCTTTTTCCGTAACATTGAGCGCACTGAATGATATTGCAATTTTTGAATCCGATGTTCGATTTGAACAAAATGCTTCCGGGGATACGGCAACGTTTGTGTCTTCTCCTCGTCCGGGTTTTCCTGTTATTATTCATTTTTCCGGTAAAAAGGATGCTGCGCTTACACTTTCGGTTGTGGTGTGGTCAAATGATAATCCGTTTGAAATAAAGTTGCCTGTCGATAATTCCAAAGATGCTGCCGGTAAAACGGAAGCGATACCGTTCCTCTTAAAGATAGAGAAAACGCTGCATATTACGGCACAAGATAAGGGGTAAATAGCGTTGCAAAACTGCATTATCAGTCTTCCGATGCGATGCCGCTGCATTGTTGTTCACTTTTGGCTACTGCTGCTATTGACAGTGAACAAAACCTAAAATATACTCCGTTACATGAAAAGACGGTACCTTCAGATTATCGAATTGATGAAAAAAAATCCGGCGATTACGCAACGAGATATTGCCGGAACGTTAAAAATATCGCTCGCGTATGTCAATCAAATTCTCTTTGCTATGGAACAGGATGGCCTTCTTAAAACAAACGGGCTGCCCGCCATCGGAAAAAGAGTGTTAACCATTAAAGCTCATACCGAATACGATTCATGTAAGGTTGATAATGCCATCATCATGGCCGCGGGTTTCGGTTCGCGCTTTATTCCGCTCACCTACGCCATCCCCAAAGGGTTGCTGGAAGTTTTCGGTGAGCGAATGATTGAACGTCAGATCAAACAGCTGCAGGAAGCGGGCATTACCGATATCACCGTAGTCGTCGGCTACCTGAAAGACACATTCGAGTACCTCATCGATAAATACAATGTAAAACTTGTGTATAATCCCGATTTTGAAAGCAAAAATAATCTTTCAACGCTGTATCATGTCCGCGATAGGCTCAAAAATACGTATATTCTTTCCAGCGACAACTGGCTGCGGAAAAATATGTATCACGCGTATGAGTACGATTCATGGTATTCGTCCGTAAAAGTGAACGAAAAGACTACCGAATGGGTACTGCAGCTTGGTTTACATGACAAGATAATGAAGGTGAAAGTCGGCGGTAGGAACGCATGGGTGATGTACGGGCCGGTTTATTTTTCACGTGCTTTTTCCGATGCCATCCGTCCGATGATTGAAGAAGCGTATCATCGCGAGGATACGGACGACTGGTACTGGGAAGACGTATTGAGCCGTCACTTAAACACGTTGACGATGTTTGCAAATAAGCAGCCTGCCAATCAGGTATATGAATTTGAATCGTTAGAAGAGCTGCGTCAATTCGATACCTCATACATGATTTCTACACAAAATAAATGGATGGAAATGATTTCCCGCGTATTCGGGCAGCCTGAAATGCAGATTAAAAATTTGCGTCCGTTGCGGCTTGGAATGACCAATAAATCTTTCATATTTGAACTGAATAACAACAAATATATTTTCCGTATTCCGGGCGCCGGTACTGATATTCTTATCAATCGGAAACAGGAACATGCGGTGTATAAGGCGATTGAGCCACTCGGTATCTCCGATAAGGTTATTTATTTTGACCAAACGACCGGCGTAAAAATCAGTCAGTTTGAAGAAAATATGCACATAGCGGATCCTCGCAATCCGAACGATCTGGAAGCGTGTATGTGGATAGCCCGTAAACTGCATACTTCCGGTATTACGGTGCGGCATCGTTTCGATTTTAGAGAGCGGATTAATTTTTATGAAAAACAGGCAGAAGCAAAGCACGGCATTCTGTTTTACGATTATGCCGAAGTCCGGGAAAAGATGAATGCCTTGCTTCATTTGCTCGACACGCTGAAAAAACCGGAAGCGCTGACTCATATTGATTTAATCTGCGATAATTTTATTATCAGCGACAGTGAGGTAAAGCTGATCGACTGGGAATACGCCGCGATGTGCGATCCGCTAGCTGACCTTGCAATGTTTTCTATTTACTCTTACTTTTCCGAAGCTCAAATAAACGATCTTATGCATCGCTATTTCCGCCGCGATCCGGAAGGAGAAGAAAAACTGCGAGTCTATATCTATGTTGCGCTTGCAGGCTTCTTATGGGCGCTGTGGACATGCTATAAACAAGCGCTGGGAGAAAATTTCGGTGAGTACGGACTAAAGATGTATCGGTATGCAAAGGATTATTACAAACACGTTATGCAGATACACGGTATACAAACAACAGAATTTTCAGATGAACAAAATAACGAGACAGCAAATGAACAAACACAACATGAGCACTCGGAAGCTCGATAAAAAGCACGGTTTCGGAGAAATCGATTGGGTTATTACGCTTTTGCCGCTCGGCATTGTAACCGGCATTGCAGCATTGCTGATCATCTTCCCGCAGCAATCGATGAAAGTAATCGATACGCTATGGAATATTTTTGTCAACAAACTCGGTTTTTTCTATATATTGCTCGGCTTTGGAGTAGTATGTACCGCGTTTTATCTGGCCTTTTCAAAATACGGCACGATACGGTTAGGTTCGCTTGATAAACCGCGCTATAGTAATTTTGCATGGGGCGCCATGATCTTTACCTCTACGATGGCGGCCGATATTTTATACTGGTCTCTTATTGAATGGGGATATTACTACACGGCCTCGCCATTCGGGAAACATCTGCTTACGACAGCCGAAAAACAAGATTGGGCAGCAACATACCCGCTGTTCCACTGGGGCATAACCCCATGGAGCTTCCATATCGTATGCGCCGTTGCATTCGGCTATATGCTCCATGTACGGCAGCGGAAAAAGCAAAAACTGTCCGAAGCGTGTCGTCCCCTTTTCGGTAAAAAAATCGACGGCATACTGGGAACCGTCATCGATGTCTTTTCGGTTGTGGGACTGTTAGCGGGAACCGCGACAACGTTCTCGCTGGCAACGCCGCTGTTGTCGCTGGCAATCTCCACCATCTCTGGCATTCCCGAATCACGGATGCTTACCTTGGTCGTACTCTGCATTATTGCAGCGGTATACACTTCGGCGGTGCTGTTGGGGATAAAAGGTATCTCTCATCTGGCAAAAATTGCCGTTGTGTGTTTTTCAAGCCTTATTGTCTTTGTGTTTTTGTTCAGCCCTAAGCTCTATATTATCGAAACGAGTATAACCGGCATCGGGAAGATGCTGCAAAACTTTATCTCGCTTTCCACATGGATGGATCCCTTACGGATTTCGGGCGCAGACGGCGCAGGGTTCCCGCAGCAGTGGACAATTTTTTATTGGGCATATTGGATTGCATGGTTTGTCGCAACGCCGTTCTTTATCGGCACAATCTCTGAGGGGCGGACGGTACGGAATACCGTACTGGGGGGACTTATGTGCGGCATCGCGGGAACCTATTGCTCGTTTATCGTGCTGGGGAATTACGGACTCCATTTGGAAACGCACGGATTATTACCGGCAGCCGAACGGCTTGCAGAGGGTATCGCTCCTGCCGAGATTATTTTAAGCATTTTGGAAACGCTGCCGCTTGCGAAAGTCGTTTTAGTGCTGCTCATTATCACGATGATTGCTCTTTATGCGAGCACTTTTGACGCAATTACAATGGTTATCGCATCGTATTCGCAGCGGCAGCTTGAAAGCAGCGAACCTAAAAAAAGCCTGCGGGCTTTTTGGTCGGTTGTCTTTATCTTGCTGCCGGCAGCGCTCATCCTTACCGGCAGTAATCTGAGTCAGCTGCAAAGCTTATCGATTATTGCCGCATTCCCGCTCGGCATCATTATGATCTGTATTATCGTCAGCTTTTTTAAAGATGCAAAGAACGGAAAAACTGGGTAAACGCATCAGACAGTTTTTTTTGTAGTCCCGCAGAATAAATAGGCTGTTCAACCAGAATTTCGCCGCTATGCAGCTCAAATGGTCTCACAGCCTATTTATTCTGCGATTCTTATCGATTCTATCTGATGCGTTTACCCATCTGCTAGAAAAAATGTGCAAAATTTCGGATAAAATTTCGCACAGAAGGAATGTAAACGCATCAGGTCGTTTTTTGAAGCAATCGAAGACAGTTGTACTGAACGGTAAGGTTGATTGGCTTGCATGCAGCCCATGCGTGATATAATTATTTTTACCGCTTCAAGTTCCGCAATGCGCGGCTCAACCGTTCGAGGGTCTCGGTAATAATCGATGCAGGAGCTGCAAGGTTAATTCGTTCAAAACCGCGGCCTTCGTCACCGAAGATATATCCTTCATCTAAGAACACTTGCGCCGTCTGCGTCATAAATTCTTCTAAAGCTTTGTGTTCCATTCCCAGCGCCTTAAAATCGAGCCATTGCAGATACGTGCCTTCGATGAGCGGCGCTTTAATTTCGGGATGGTGCGTTTGGAAAAACTGCTGCACAATGCGCTGATTGGCATCGATTACGGATAAAAATTCATCGAGCCACGCCGCGCACTGTGTATAGCAAATTTCGCAGGCCTTATAGCTCAATGCCGTGAACAATGCTCCCGACCCAAGCTCTTGAGCATTTACAAAAGTTTTCCGCATATTCTCATTTTTAATGATGATATTACTGATTCCCAGCCCGGCAATGTTGAACGTCTTTGAAGGCGCGGTAAAAGTGATTGTCCGTTCGGCAAGATCATCTCCCAACGATTGAAAAACGGTATGCGTATACCCCGGCATGATAATATCAAAATGAATTTCATCCGAAAACAGCCAAAGATTGTGTTTTAATACGATTTCTTCTATTTTATGCAGCTCTTCTTTTGTCCACACTCTGCCGACAGGATTATGGGGAGAACAAAAGAGCAGTGCCTTATTCCGCGGATCCGCAGCGAGCCGTTCCAGTGCTTCAAAATCAATCGTATAACGGCCGCCGTTTTCCTGCAACGAACACGCTGCAACATTCCGTCCCTGCAAGCGTATTGCTCTAAAAAAAGGATAATACACCGGCGACAGCAAAATAACGCCGTCTCCCGGTTCGGTAAAAGCTCTAACTGCATTAAAAATCGCGGGTACGATACCCGCAGTGGGGACAATCCAATCAGGATTAATCGTCCAATTGTGCCGTGTCTTCATCCAATTTTGCACCGCCTCTTTATATGCAGCAGTCGGCCCCGTATAGCCCAACACGGCGTTATCAAGATAGTGCTTGAGCCCTTCCGTTAATTCCGGCGGCATTTTAAATTCCATATCGGCAACCGAAAGCGGCACAACGGACGAATCGACGTGCGGGTTGACCTGATACATCGCATCCCATTTACGTGAACCTGAACCGGCTCTGTTTATCCTTGTTGTAAAATCATATTTCATAGAAAAGCCTCCTCTATAGGGCTGCCCAAAAACTTCAGTTTTGGATAGTTTCCCCTAAACCTATACTGGGAGCGCTTTTTATACAAGCCCTGCTTTCAGTGCGAAATTTCATAGGTATAAGGTGAGCGCCTACAATGGCGCCACTCACCTTAAAAATGCCAGATGTGTTTAGCCTAAAATTTCATATTGTCAAAAAAAGGAAAGTAGTAGTATAATAATCGTC